>NZ_CP060203.1:325772-2944164 GCF_014623485.1 Chryseobacterium manosquense | reverse complement strand
GTTATTCATAGTGTATTAGATTGGTATTCAATACAATATACGATTTTTTTTCGTATTATGAATAACCTTTTTATAATGCACTACGAGTTTTCATAATAATATTTTATTTAAATGTAAAGAAAATATTTTGAACAAGTATCTGCTGACTATTTAAAAATGAGAAATTGTAACCTTGGGATTTTTTTATGCCTGCAAAACTTTTGGTAAAAAAATAAAAACATACCGGAATGGTGTGTTTTATTTTTAGTTTTCAGTTAATTACTATTGCTAATTAATGAATATGTTTTTCCGCATGATATGAACTTCTTACCAGCGGCGAACTTTCTACATGTCGAAATCCTAAACTTCTGGCAAAATCACCAAATTCATTGAATTCTTCCGGAGTGATAAATTTCTTTACCGGCAGATGTTTTTTTGTAGGCTGCAGGTATTGTCCGATGGTGATTACATCCACATTTGCATTTTTGATGTCTTCAATGGTTTGGAAAACTTCATCTCTTTCCTCACCCAACCCGAGCATTAATCCGGTTTTCGTACGGTTTTGTCCCGCTTCTTTCATGTAACGCAATACTTCCAGACTTCTTTCGTATTTCGCCTGAATTCTCACTTCGCGCGTCAATCTTTTTACGGTCTCCATGTTGTGGGAAATCACTTCAGGAGCTACAGCAACCAATCGGTCGATATGTTTTGTTACTCCTTGAAAATCTGGGATTAAAGTTTCCATCGTGGTTCCTGGTGAAATTCTTCGCACCGCGTTTACCGTTTCCGCCCAAAGAATAGAACCCATATCTTTCAGATCATCCCGATCAACAGAAGTGAGCACGGCATGTTTTATTTTCATCAATTTGATAGATCGGGCTACTTTTTCAGGTTCATCCCAATTTACATCCAGTGGTTTTCCGGTTTTCACGCCACAGAATCCGCAACTTCTGGTACAAATATTACCTAAAATCATGAAGGTTGCAGTACCTTCACCCCAACATTCGCCCATATTCGGGCAACTTCCGCTTTGGCAAATGGTGTTGAGTTTATATTTATCCACCAAACTGCGAAGTTCGCGGTAGTTTTTCCCGGTCGGAAGTTTTACGCGAATCCATTTGGGTTTTTGGTTTGGGCTTTCTATTGTGGTTTCGTTCATCTTTTTCTTTAAAATAAAGCACAAATTTACAAATTAAGAAATTGGTTTCATCAATCCTCAAACTCATTGTTTTTCAATAATTCCGAGAGCACTTTTTTAGCGCGCATGATTCTCACTTTCGTGTTCGCAATGGTGAGACCGAGTTCGTCGGCAATTTCTTTAATACTTTTCTCTTCAAAAAATCGTAGTCTAATGATTTCTTGGTAGTTAAAATCCAGACTTTCAATGATGTTTAAAATTTGCTTATGATCTTCTTCTGAAATCAAAAGTTCTTCCGGCGAACGCGCAAACTGGTTTTTGAAATCATCAAAATTGTCGGTAGAATCTTCGTTTTCACGGTTTTTCTTGCGCCAATAATCGATTACTGTATTTTGAGCAATGGTCAAAATCCACGTTTTAAACTGAAAATTAGGATCGTAAAGATCTAATTTTGCTAAAACTTTAGAGAAAACAGAAACGGTAATTTCGTCTGCAACATTCTCATCCTGAACTTTTTTCATCACAAAACTGAAAACATCCACCCAAAAATAATTGATGAGCTTGGTTTGCGATTTTTGATTTTTGTTTTTCGCTAAAATAATCAGCGATAAAAGTTCGTTTTTATCCATCAGAACGACAAAGATAATAAATTTTACGCCGTTGAATATAGAAAAAAACGAGCGAATAGGTTTGAAACACAGAGATTCTCAGCGAAAATCCGTATCTTGCAATGCTATAAATGTTTACTATGAAAGCGAAAAAAAAATATAAAAAACAGCTCCTTGTTTTACTAAAAGAACTTGCAATTTCCGAGTATGTTTCTCTGGAAACAATGACTAATCTGATGCTTTTGAAAGAAATGAAAAAAAATAATATCTCTTTCAAAAAAGGCGATACCTTCTCTTTCGAGGACAATATCTTCGATTACAGCGAAGACAAAAATGTGAGAAAAATCGCAAAACTTCGCAAGAAAATGATCAAAACGATCAATAAATTGGTTGATAAAAATAAATTTACCGATAAAGAGATTGAGTTTTTAGCTTAATTTCAATAGCCCAAAAAAAGACTCACGTCTCCAGAAAAATAATCTGCAAATGTGAGTCTTTTTTTTATATTACTTTAAATATAAGGATACTTTGGATCACGTACATTTTAAGTAAATTTACCGTAATATTTTACTTTTAAAATTATGAATTTCGGAAAAGTCGATGACCCGAGCTCTGTAGATTTTTCTTTGCCAAAAGATCATCCCAAAACGGCCCAAATTTTACGAAAAACCACATCAAAAAACCTGGAAATTTGTGTTGGTGCTGCACAATGGAACAAAACCAATATGAAAGGATTTTATCCGAAAGGCATTAAGGATGAACTCACGTATTATGCCACTCAATTTAATTCAATAGAGCTGAACGCCACGTTTTACAGAATGCCCAGTCCCGAGCAAGTACAAACCTGGAAAGAAAAAACGCCTGCTGATTTTAAATTTTTCCCAAAAATAACCAATACCGTTTCACATTATCGAAGGTTAATAAATATTACCGATGTAGTTACTCAATTTGCTACTGCTGTTATCAATTTTGAGGAAAAATTAGGAATGGTTTTCCTTCAACTGCACGATAATTTCAAACCGAAAGATTACGACAGGCTTGAAAAATTCGTGGAAGATTGGCCAAAAGAAATTCCGCTTGCAATAGAACTTAGAAATGATGAGTGGTTCAGTAATGAAGTTGCTTTTAATAATATTTGCGACCTTTTCGAGGAATTCAAAATCACCAATATTATCGTGGATACTGCGGGAAGAAGAGATATGCTTCACATGAGATTGACGACTCCGGTAGCATTTGTTCGATTCGTCAGTGCAAATACTAATATTGATTACCACCGGCTCGATGATTGGTTGGAACGCATCAAAACTTGGAAAGAAGAAGGCTTGGAAAAACTGTATTTTTTTGTTCATCAAAAAATCGAACCGTCTTCTCCTCTTTTATCTGCCTATTTCATTGAAAATTTGAATAAGGAGTTTGGAACGTCCATCCACATTCCGGAAATGGCTGAAGTAAAAACGAAATTTTAAGAATAATGTCTTGTCAAAAAAAAAGCCGCAGAAATTCTGTGGCTTTTTTAATGTTGATTATTTTAGTTTACGCCTCGCAAGAAGAGCAAGTCACAAAGTTCACCATCATCTCTTTTGAAACAGATGAACTTCTTTGGTAATACAAGGTTTTCACGCCTTTTTTCCATGCTTCAATGTAAAGATAATTCACGTCTTTCACTGGCATTGTCGATGGAATTTGCAGGTTCAAAGATTGCGCTTGATCGATGTATTGCTGTCTTTGTGCGGCTTGCGAAATAATTTCCATCGGAGAAATCTCTCTGAATGTTTTGAAAACTGCTTTTTCCTCATCGGTAAGTTCTGTTAAATGCTGTACAGAACCGTGATTCAACATGATCGTTCTCCAAGTCTCTTCGTTGTCGATTCCTTTTTCCTGAAGCAACTTTGCAAGATATTTATTTTTACGCATAAAGTTTCCTTTTGCTAAACCAGCTTTGTAATAATTGGACGCAAACGGCTCAATTCCCGGTGAAGTTTGCCCTAAAATAGCAGAACTTGAAGTCGTTGGAGCAATTGCCATCGTGGTGGTATTTCGCATTCCGTAACCTTTCAAAATTTCCGGTTCGCCGTAGATATTTGCTAATTCCTGGGAAGCTTGCAAAGATTGTTCTTTGATTTGTCTGAAAGCTCTTGCATTAAACTGAGTTGCCTCGAAACTTTCAAAAGGAATCATGTTTTTCTGAAGGTAAGAATGATATCCTAAAACTCCCAAACCTAGCGCTCTGTGACGCATTGCGAAATTTCTAGCTCCGGTTAAGTAATAATTTCCTTCCGTTTTTTCGATGAATTCAGACAATACCGCATCCAAGAAATAAATGGCAAGTTTTACCGCATTGGTATCTTTCCATTCGTCATACAATTCAAGGTTCATGGAAGATAAGCAGCAAATAAAAGATTCTTCCGCATTAGACGGCAACATGATTTCCGAACACAAATTACTCGCATTAATCGGCAATCCAAGGTCTTTATATACTTGCGGCTTATTTCTATTCACATTATCTGTAAACAAAATATATGGCAAACCTTTTTGCTGACGACTTTCGAGAACTCGCGCCCAAATTTTACGTTTCTCCATATCTCCATCGATCATATCTTGCATCCAATAATCCGGAACACAAATACCTGTAAAGAGGTTCTGAATCGGACTTCCGATATCTTTGATCGACAAAAATTCTTCGATATCACCGTGGTCAATATCCAAATAAGCAGCGAAAGCACCACGACGCACTCCACCTTGCGAAACCACGTCCATCGCAGTATCATACAGTTTCATAAACGAAACCGCTCCGGAAGATTTTCCGTTGTCAGTTACCGCGGTTCCACGATTTCTTAGTTCACCAAAATAACCGGAAGTTCCACCACCGATTTTCGTCTGCATGATTACTTCGCCCAGTTTATGGGTAATTCCCTCGATATTATCTGGAACGTGTACATTAAAACAAGAAATTGGTAAGCCTCGTTGGGTTCCCATATTGGCCCACACCGGCGATGAAAAACTGATCCAACCTTTGGTGATCATTTCCTCAAAAGCAGGTTGCAGTTCGGGTTTATATAATCTTTTAGCTGCTGCTGTGGTAATTCTTTCTATGGCTCCTTTTACGGTTTCACCTTTGAGGAGGTATCCGCGGTTCAGCATTTGCTCGGATTCTTCATTCAGCCACCAGATGTTTGTATTTTCTTCCATGTATTGTATGCTTTTGGGCAGTTGGCTTTAAGCTTTCTGCATTATTATATTTATATTTTTTAGGAGCAACCGGTTTTTCGCATTCTCAGAAAACCCGTCCCGCTTTCCGCTGTATCTTTTGCTTCACTGCGTTTCTCAAAAGGATGCCGCTGCAATCGGGGCTAAAATGTTCTGTCTTTTCTCTTTCGAGGCAGAACTAGGTTTTGGCTACAGCCAATTGTAAATTCCTTTAATAAACGGGCTAAAGCCCGTTCCTACTGATATTATTTGCTGTAATTGGCGCTCGCTTCGCTCGCGCCACTCAACTTAAAACAAATCGTTTTCAGTAATGCTCTTGTCGTGTTTGGTATAATCTACCGGTCTTTTTGCGAAGAAATCGTCCATTGAATTGGCGAAAACTTCTTCTTCAAACCACACCATTGGTCGGTATTGTTCCGGGGTAATATTGTATCGGGTTTTCATGTTGATTTTCTTTAAACTATCATCAACACGATATTTCATGAAATTGAGAAGATCTTCTTTGGAGACATTATCAATTTCTCCCATTTCGAAAATCCAAGAGAGAATATCGCCTTCTCTTTCGATGGATTCATCCACCAAAGTATAAATATCTTCGATGTCGCTTTCTGTCAAAAGATCGGGTTGTTCCTCGCGGATTTTGTTGATTAAATAAATTCCTGCATTGGCGTGAATTTGCTCATCTACAGATGTCCAGGCAATAATATTGGATACGTTTTTCATATACCCTTTAAATCTTGTAAAAGATAAAATGATGGCAAATTGTGAAAAAAGAGAAACGTTTTCAACCAAAATACTGAACAACAAAAGTGCAGAAACATACTCTTTGGGAGTTGCTGAATTAGCGTGTTTCAGGGCATTTCCTAAAAATTCGATTCTACCTTTTACGGCAGGAGTTTCAATCACGTTGATAAATTCTTCGTTATATCCCAAAACCTCCAAAAGTCTGGAATAAGCTTCGGAATGCCGAAATTCGCATTCGGCGAAAGTAGCTCCCAAACCATTAAGTTCAGGTTTTGGTAGGTGATGATAGAGGTTTCCCCAGAAGGTTTTCACATTGACCTCAATCTGTGCAATGGCAAGAAGAGCATTTTTCACTGCATTTTTTTCGTGCGGCTCCAACTGAGAGTGGAAATCTTGGATATCTGCGGTGAAATCAACCTCAGAATGCACCCAAAAAGATTTATTAATAGCTTCTACGAATTGCATAACCTCCGGATATTCAAACGGTTTATAGCTTACTCTTTTGTCAAAAATTCCCATATCGTAATTGTATTAAAAAAAATTAAATCCAAGATCATTGTGGAAAAAGTATTATTTATTGTAATTAATTGATTTTCATTTAATTAAACTGTAAGATAATCCCCAATTTTTTCCTTAGATTTCAGAAATGTGAGTCACAAAAATAGAAAAACGAAGCAGATCTGGAAAGGTCTTCGTATTAAATCTCTGACTGTAAGCCATAAAAGTTTTCCACAATCACACAGACCTCGCATTGGTACTGATTTTAAAATCTTGAACCTCTGCAAACAAGCTATTTCCGCTAAATAATATTAAACAAAACCCATCAACCGTATTAAATAAATAGGAAAGAAATTAAACACCCAAATAAAAAAAAGAAATCGACTGTTGTAACAAACAATTCGTTATTGATACTTATCTTTAAACTAAATTCCATCACCGCATGTTAGTAATAAAAGACTTACATAAATCCTACGATACCGGAAAGAGCAAATTACACGTGCTGAAAGGCATTAACCTTACCATAAACGAAGGCGAGTTTGTCTCGATTATGGGAAGTTCCGGCTCCGGAAAATCTACACTTCTCAACATCATCGGGATTTTGGATGAAAAAGATTCCGGGATTTATGAACTCGACGGAATTCCAATTGAAGATCTTTCCGAAATAAAAGCTGCGGAATACCGAAGTAAGTTTCTGGGATTTATTTTTCAATCTTTCAACTTAATCGGTTACAAAACCGCTTTAGAAAACGTCGCGCTTCCGCTCTATTACCAAAATGTAGCACGAAAAGAACGCAATCAAAAAGCTTTGGAATATTTGGAAAAAGTAGGTTTGGCAGAATGGGCAAGCCACCTTCCGAACGAACTTTCTGGTGGACAAAAACAACGTGTAGCCATTGCGAGAGCATTAATTACCAACCCAAAAGTAATTCTTGCCGATGAACCAACCGGTGCACTGGATTCCAAAACGACTTACGATATTATGAAACTCCTCCAGGAAATCAACGAAGAAGGAAAAACAATTATCATCGTAACCCACGAACCCGACGTTGCCGCCGAAACCAAAAGAAATGTGATTCTGAAAGACGGATTGATTGAAAGCGACGAATACATCACGCAAAGAGTTTTGTCTTAATTCTAAATAAAAAATATGTTTGATCTGGACCGTTGGAGAGAAATTTTTGAATCCATTCGCAGCAATATTTTGCGAACGGTTTTATCGGGCTTCACAGTCGCGCTAGGTCTTTTCATTTTCATTGTACTTTTCGGAATTGGAACCGGGCTTAAAAATGCCTTTACAGAAGGTTTTACAAGAGATGCAGCCAATTTAATTACCATTTTCACCGGAAAAACCTCCATCGCTTACGGTGGATTACAATCGGACCGACAAATTATTCTTAAAAATGATGATTACGAACAGGTAAAAGAATCTGAACCATCAAAACTAGAAAATTCTACTGCAAGATATTCCACCAATATGACCGTGAAATATGGTAAAGAAAGCGGCAGTTACCAAATCAGCGGCGCTAATCCGGAAGAAAAAATCATCGAAAACAGAAACCTCACCGAAGGTAGATATCTGAACGCGATGGATATGGAACGCAAGCAAAACGTAGCCGTAATCGGACGAATGGTACAGCGGGATTTAATAAAAAACGGAAGTCCAATTGGGAAAGAATTAGATATCAACGGAAGTTTTTTCAAAGTTGTCGGCGTTTTTTCTGACGACGGCGGCGATTGGGACGAAAGAATGATCACCGTTCCCATCACTACTTTGCAACAAATGAAAAAAGGTTCGGATACGGTGAGTACCATTTTCATCACCTACGACTCGAAAATGTCGCCTGATGAAGCCATAAAATATGGTGATCAGATTCAGAAAGAACTCAAAGCAAAAAATAAAGTCTCCCCCGAGGACGAAAATGGAATTATTGTAAGAAATAATGCTAAAAATATGGGCGATACGATTCAGTTTTTGTTCATCATAACGCTGATTGTCGGTTTTATCGGGATGGGAACATTACTCGCAGGAATCATCGGAATCAGCAACATCATGGTGTATATCGTGAAAGAAAGAACCCAAGAAATCGGTGTGCGAAAAGCCATCGGTGCAAAACCGAGCAGTATTGTAGGATTGATCATGCAGGAAAGCGTGGTAATTACCGTAATTTCAGGGTTTATCGGAGTTGGATTAGGCGTTTTATCGTTGGCCTTAATTGGCGACAATTTAGAAAAATATTTCATCAAAGATCCGTCGGTCGGTTGGGGATTAATCCTGGCAGCATTTATCAGTTTAGTGATTTCCGGGCTCATTGCAGGCTTTGTACCTGCGTATCGCGCGAGTCGAATCAAACCTATTGAAGCCCTAAGATCGGAATAAATAAAAGACCAAAAAATTATCAACCAAATGAACATCATTTTTAATATAGATACTTGGCAAGAAATTTATCATTCCCTTCGGAATAATAAGTTGCGTACCTTTCTTACCATGATTGGTGTAGGTTGGGGAATGTTCTTGTTTGTGGCGCTTTTGGGAGCTGCAAAAGGTATGGAAAACGGCTTTGATAAAGTATTTTCGGGGTTTGCGACCAATTCTATTTTTCTTTGGGCTCAAAACACCACCATTCCTTATGATGGATTTCCAAAAGGAAGAAAAATGGATCTGCATTTGAGCGATATGGAAATGCTTACCAAAAAAATTCCTCAAATCGATTATATTTCTCCGCAAAACGCAAGAGGAAATTTCGGAACACCAGGTGAAAGTTTCTCTAGAAATGGAAAAAAAGCAACCTACACCCTCACCGGAGATTATCCGATCGGAAATAAAATTTCGCAGAAAAAACTCATTTACGGGAGGTACATCAATGACGCGGATGTATCTGCAAACAAGAACGTCATCGTCATTGGCGAAGAGATTTACAAAAACTTTTTCGATGCCAAAAAGAACGAAAATCCACTTGGAAAATCGGTGAATGTAAAAGGTATTTTCTTTAATGTAATTGGCGTTTTCCGGGTAAAAAAAGGTGGCGGAATGGAGAACGACCAATCTGCATTTATACCACTTTCCACCTTTACCAAAATGTATAATGATGGTGACAAAGTGGGCTTCTTTGCCATTGTAAGCAAACCAGATGCAGATCTCAATACGGTGGAAGAAGGCGTAAAAACGACCCTCAAGAAAAAATACAACGTTTCGCCAGAAGATACGAACGCTTTCGGAAGTTTTAATCTTGGGAAAGAATTCAAAAAACTCACCGGATTTTTAACCGGAATGCAACTTTTAACCATCGTAGTGGGAACTTTAACGATTTTGGCCGGAATAATCGCTATTTCTAACATATTATTAATCACCGTAAAAGAAAGAACAAAAGAAATTGGAATTCGACGTGCTTTGGGAGCTAAACCCGCGGAGGTAAGAAATCAAATTCTCTTGGAAAGTGTTGTAATCACCTTGGCTTCCGGACTTCTGGGATTTGTTTTGGGAATTTTCTTATTAATGATTCTTAATCTTTTAACCAAAGATCAAGATACTTTTCCATTCTACAACCCAACGGTAAATTATGGCGAAGTTTTCGGAGCGATGGCGGTGATGGTCATTTTGGGATTAATTATTGGTATGATTCCCGCACAGCGAGCCGTGCGAATTCGTCCAATAGAGGCTTTGCGAAGCGAGTAATTTAGAAAGAAAAGCAGCATCGCAAATGATTTATTGGAAGTTATTTGCCTTTAAAAAATATTATAAAAAAGAAATAAACTATTCACATGAAAAAGAAATTCACTTTAAAAAAAGCAATTTATATCGTTCTGGGATTACTCCTCGCTGCTGCTTTAATTTCGGGAATCAGCTATTTGGTTTCCTCTAACAGCAAAGAAAGCGAGATGTTTCTTACCAAAAAACCTGTCGTGCAAAACATGGACGATAAAGTAATGGCAACCGGCGATATCGTTCCTCGCGAGGAAATCGAAATCAAACCGAATATGTCGGGAATTATCGATAAAATTTTGGTGGATGAAGGAGATCACGTAACTGCAGGACAATTGGTTGCAACGATTAGAATTGTACCGAGTGTTCAAAACGTAAATGCCGCTCAGCAGGAAATCAACAATGCTAATTTGCAGATTAGCAATGCGAGAATGAACATGCAAAACCAGCAAAAACAATTTGCTATGCAACAAAGTTTGTACAACCAAGGCGTTATTTCTAAGCAAGAATTCATCACCGCTCAACAACAATTGCAATCTACGCAACAAGCCTTGAAAAACGCAACACAGCAGCTGCAAACCGCACAGAAAAATCTTCAAATTGCCAGAACTGGCGCTACGCCTGAACTGGCAAGTCTCGCTACCACACAAATTCGCTCAAAAGCAACAGGAACCGTGTTGGAAGTTCCTGTGAAAGTGGGAAGCCAGGTTATTGAGGCAAACTCTTTCAACGCCGGAACCACAATTTGCTCCATTGCAGATTTGAATTCCCTGATTTTCCAAGGAACCATCGATGAAGCACAAGCCGGAAAATTAAAAGAAGGTATGGAAATGAACGTAATTATCGGAGCTTTGCAAAACAAAACTTTTCCAGGAAGAGTAACCATGATTGCGCCGAAAGGAAAAGATGAAAACGGAACCATCAAATTCCCAATTGAAGGCGATGTTTTCAATAAAACCAATGAATATATCCGCGCAGGATTTTCTGCAAACGGAGAAATCATCTTGAGTTCACAGAAAAATGCTTTGCTTTTGGATGAATCTCTAATTCAATATGAAAAAGTAAATGGTAAGGACAATCCTTTTGTAGAAGTGAAACAACCCGACGGAAAATTCAAGAAAGTAAACGTGAAACTCGGTGCAAGCGACGGAATCAACGTGCAAATCCTTTCCGGAATCAACAAAGATTCTGAAGTAAAAGTTTGGAATCCTTCCGACAAAGACAAGGAAGCTTTGAAAGAACAAAAAGGAAAATAACATAAAAATTTCAACAAAAAATCCTGTCTTTCGGCAGGATATTTTTTATTTTGAACGTCTCAATAAAAGAATAATATTAAGGAACAACAGAAGCAAATCTAAGGTAAACCAAATTGCAGTTTTCATGTTTTCCGACTTCAAAACCTCAATTTGTGTCTGGGCAATTTCTGAAAGTTTCTGGCTTTGGTTGATGTAATTTCGAATCTCGATAATTTGATCTTCATTTTTATTGGGAACCGCATGTTGCGAAAAATAAACCATATTTTTTCTTCCCATAAAACCCGCAACCCAAAACTGATCGGAGTTTTTCATATCCAAATATTCGATCCGGTAATAATCAGTTCGAATGCTTCCAGATCTTGTTGTAACATATTTTTCCGCTGAATTTTTATCATTATTAACCTTTACGATATAAAAATCCAAAGGAAAAGGCAAAGTATTGATGAGCTGAACCGTGAGCGAATCTTTCCGAAACTGATTGATGCTTTTCGTTACAAAATAATAACTGAAAACGGATATAGAAATTATGACTACCGTAATTCGGAAAATGGTAGCCGCAATACGGAATCTTCCTTCTTTAAAAATGGAAAAAACCAATCCCAAACAAAGCGCGATAAAAAGCAGAAAAAATAAATAAAACATGGGTAAAGATAAAGAAAATTACAAAGTGAATATTTCCTAAAAACCAAGATTTTTCAACAAAAAATCAGTACAAAAGCAAGGTTAGATGTTCGAAAATCATTCAGTAACATTCCATTCTTTGTAGAATCGCTCGAGGAATTTCAGCATAAAATCATGTCTTTCAGCAGCAATTTTTTTTGCAGAATTGGTATTCATTAAATCTTTCAAAAGCAGCAATTTTTCATAAAAATGATTTACCGTTGTTCCTTCATTTTTTTTGTATTCTTCCTTCGACATATTCAGTTTCGGTGGAATTTCCGGATGATACATCAAATTATTTTTAAACCCTCCGAAGTTGAACGTTCTGGCAATTCCTATCGCTCCAATTGCATCAAGGCGATCAGCATCTTGCACAATCTGCAACTCAATCGGCGGATTTTCGGGACTTTCTCCGCGGTTTTTAAAGGAGATATTTTTAATGATAAATAAAACTTGCTCCACGACATCTGGTGAAACCTTCAGCGAGTTCATCCATTCCTCGGAAATTTTCAATGCTAAAGTTTCATCACCATTATGAAATTTAGGATCAGCAATATCATGCAACAATGCCGCAAGTTCCACTACTTCACTATTTCCGCCTTCTGTTTCTGCTATTTTCAGGGAAAGTTTCCACACTCTTTCGATGTGAAACCAATCGTGACCAGCTTCTGCCCCTTCCAATTTTCCCTTTACAAATGCTATCGTTTTTTGAATTGTTTCCGTCATTTTTTCGCTATTTTTTCACTTCTACAAACTGATAAACCATCTGAGTTTTCGGATTATAAATCACCGTACTCACGTTCGGGAAGCGTTTTATTTTGTAAAATTCGATATTTTGATCGCTTTTAAGATCTTCGAAAAACTGAGTTTCGATGGTATTCGCAGGAAGAAATTTCTCAAAAAACATCATCTTCTCGATAATCGAAGAACCATCGACTTTTTGAAATTGCTTTTCCGACTTCGATTCATCGGTTGTGGGTTGTTCAACCAAAGATTTTAGTAACGCCTCTTTGTCGGCGGTTTTATATTTAAAAACATAAAATGGAGAGCCGTTTGGAAACGATAATTTTCGTCCTTTCACTTGTTCCAAAGTCAAATTTTGTTGATTCGGGAACACGCTATCAAATTCTACGGTTTGAGCATTCACTAATTTGTTCAGCTGTGCGTCGACAGTTTCCTGAATGGTTTCGTTAGCTTTTTGTTGTGCCTTTTCTTTTGCAATGGTCACGGTTTGGTTTACGGTTTCTTCGATTTTATTACAAGAAACGAGTGCAAAAGTTGAAACAGCAACGAGAAATATTTTTTTCATAATTAAATGGTATTAGAAAATTAAAATGATCTTAACTTCGGTAAGAACTCACCAATTTATCAAGGTTTAAACTTCTCGCGGAAGCATCGAAAATTTCGCGGTAAGTACCATGGAAACTGATTAATTCATCGTGGGTTCCGCTTTCTACTACTTCTCCTTTTTTCATCACATAAATCCGGTCCGAATCTAAAATCTGAGAAAGCGAATGCGAGATAATCACCACTGTTCTGCCTTTTTTAATGGCATCGAGTGAGTTTTTGATTTGTTCTGTAGCAATAGCGTCGAGACTTGCTGTGGGCTCATCCAAGAAAATAATGGGTGGATTTTTCAGAAATAATCTAGCGATGGCGATTCTTTGCTGCTGTCCACCGGAAAGCTGCGTTGCATCGTGCTGATATTTTTCCGGAAGATCGAGAATTTGATCATGAAGATAAGCTTTTTTTGCAGCAATTTCTATTTCTTCGAAAGTCGCGTTCATATCACCATACCGGATATTGTCTTCAATACTTCCCTGGAAAATATGATTTTTTTGCAAAACCAAACCAATATCATCGCGCAAAAAAGTATTTTCATACTCGTTCAAATTCACCTCATCCAATAGGATTTCACCGGAATCCGGAAGATAAAATTTACAAAGTAAATTAATGATTGTTGATTTCCCAGCACCGCTTAATCCGACTAAAGCGGTAGTTTTTCCTTCTTCAATCAGCATCGAAACATTGTTCAGTGCTTTGGTTCCGTTCGGATAAGTAAAATCGACATTCTTCAATTCAAACCTTCCCTGGATTTTTTCTTTTACAAAATTCCCGTTGGGTTCTTTTTCTGCATCAGCATTGAGAATATCGAAATATCCTTCGGCATAAATCATTGCATCATTCATATCATCATAAATCCTGTGCAATTGGCGAATTGGCGCAGAAACATTATTAAATAAAAGAATATGAAGCATGATTGCACCGATTGTCATTTGCTGATCGAGTACCAAATAAACGGTTAACAAAATAATCAAAACCACGCCAAATTGCTCGATGAAAGTTTTCAAACCATCATAAATAAAGTTGGTTCTTCTTGTAAACAACTGACTTTCCATCAGTTGCATTTGAAGGTCGAATTGTTTTTTGCCTTCAAATTTTTCTCGCACAAAACTTTTAATCACCATAATTGAATTAATCAGGTTTAAAAGTCCCGAGGTTTTTTGTTCCCTCTGATTTCTGAGTGTTCGTCGAACTCCCGCCAATTTTTTAGCCTGCAAAGCACTTACGTAAAAATAAATGGGAACTACGATTGTTGAAACAATTCCTACATATATATTTTGCATATACATAATGATCAGCGCGATGATTGCATTGGAAAACAGCGGCAAAATATCGATGAAAAAGTTCTGAACTAATTTTGTAAGACTTTCAATTCCTCGGTCAATTCGGATTTGTAATTTCCCTGACTCATGGTTTTCGTCATTAAAATAGGCTACACGATACAACAAAATTTTATCGATAACCGATTGTGCCAAAACGCTGCTGGTATTAATTCGGATTTTTTCGCCATAAAATTTCTGCCCGAACTGAATGAAAATATTCAACAACTCCTTACCAAGCAATATCGCGGAAATCACCACCAACACATGGATTCCTTCCTGCATAGGATCGGTATGTTTGGTAAGTTCGGTGACTTCATCTACGGTATATTTCAGAACCAGCGGATTGACCTGAGCCATCAAAGCGCCCAAAAAAGTAAGAAAAAGCGTTCCGTAAATCATTAAACGATAAGGTTTAATGAAGGGAATCAATTGCTGATAAATGTGGTAAAGTGTGATGGTTCGGTTGAAAGGTTTTGCCATAATATCTGTCTGTAAAATATCTCATTTACAAAAAGTATGCTTTGAGCTTTACCCTTCGTAAGAAAATGTGGTTAGATAGTGAAGTTGTGACTTGCTAAGTTCTTTTGCATCGGCTTCGGCTTGGTCTTTTTTATAAACTTCCGATATTTCTTTTTTCTGAAAAAGAAAAGAGTTATTAGCATTTTTATCGATCACTTCATTAAAGATATATTCAATTTGCGAATTGGAAAGCGATGCAAAGCTGATATCTTCGAAACCATACATTACCCGGAGATTTTCGGCACCAGCAAAATTTTCGTTTACGAAATCCTGAAGTTGTTGTTTGGAATCGAAATTCCCTGCCCAAATATTGTAAACAAAAGATTTTTTCTTTGGTTTATTGAGAATATCTTGGTACACAAAATTCTCTCCCAAGTATGCTTCTCTTACCAGCGGGTCGTTTGCTAAATCTTGCGGAAGACCTTCTTTCAGTATTCTTCCTTCGAACATAATGTACGTTTTATGAGTGATTGCGAGGGTTTGCTGCACATTGTGATCGGTGATTAGAATTCCGATATTTTTATCAACCAAACTCCTGACAATTTTCTGAATATCTTCAACCGCAATTGGATCTACACCGGCAAAAGGTTCATCTAAAAGAATAAAATTAGGACTGGTGGCAAGACAGCGCGCAATTTCGGTACGTCTTCTTTCCCCTCCGGAAAGTAAATCACCGCGGTTTTTTCGAACGTGTTGCAAAGAAAATTCTTCAATCAGTTCGTCGCATTTCATTTGCTGTTCTCGTTTTGAAAGTTTAGTGAGCTGCAAAACGCCGAGAATATTATCCTCAACAGAAAGTTTACGAAAAACGGATGCTTCCTGCGCCAAATAACCGATTCCTTTCTGCGCACGGCGATACATGGCGTCATTGGTAATCTCCTGATTATCGAGGAAAATTTTCCCGGAAGTGGGCTTTACCAAACCTACAATCATGTAGAAAGAAGTTGTTTTACCGGCTCCGTTCGGACCTAAAAGCCCTACGATTTCACCTTGTGAAACTTCCACTGAAACGCCTTTTACGACTTTTTTCGGGCCGTATTCTTTAATTAAATTTTCTCCGCGTAGAATCATAAAGCAAATATAACAAAAATGCGGGAAGCGGAAGATTGTATCTTGTAAGTGTATACAAAAATTGAATGGTGGATTTTTGTCAGAAAAAGATTGGTTTTGTAGGCTAAATTTAATCTTTGCGGGCAAAAAAAATCATATATTCGCTACTTAATTCCGCATTGGCATTGAGCAAAGAACAAGAGTTTTCTAAACTAATAAAGGATAATCAGGGACTGATTATTAAGGTTTCGCGGCTTTATACCAATTCGCTGGAAGACGAACAGGATCTCTTTCAAGAAATTGTGTTACAACTTTGGCGTTCGTACGACTCATTCAAAGGACAATCGAAAATCTCAACATGGATGTATCGGGTTGCTTTGAATACAGCAATTACCCTTTTCAGAAAAAAAACAAAATCGCCACAAACTGACGAGTTGATGGATTTTCACCACAGTGATTTTGTGGAAGATGATGATGAAAAACAACAACAAATTTCATTGCTTTACAAAGTAGTGAAAATGTTGCCCAACATCGAAAGAGCAATTGTAATGATGTATCTGGACGATTTGCCGTATCGTGACATTGCAGAAAACTTGGGAATTACCGAAGTGAACGCGCGTGTGAAAATGAATAGATTGAAGAAAACCCTAAAACATTTAATGGAAAAACATGCCTGAATTTGATCTAGATAATTTCAAAAAAACATGGCAAGAACAAGATATTCTGCCAAAATATGACAGCACGGAAATTGAAGCCATGCTGAACAAATCATCCAGAAACTATGTGAAATATATCCTCTGGATTTGTATTGCGGAATTCTCCGTGTTTTTCTGTTTGAATCTTTATTACGCTTTTATCGGTGACGACAACAATAGTTTTATCCGTATTATGGAAAAACTTGGCGTAAAAAATTCGACAAGTCTGGAAAATGGTTTTTCAAATCTTTTTTTAAGCATGAAAATCATGAGTCTTGTCCTTACTGCTTTTTTTGTACTTAAATTTTTCCAAAATTACCGTAGAATTAATATTGAATCGAACCTTAAAAAACTTATTTTACAAATCATCAGTTTTAAAAAAACGGTTAATCTTTTCATATTAACCAATATCTTTCTCATCATTTTATTTACGATTGTGCTTACAGCATTCACCTTTAAGATATTATCACAACAGAATATTCACCTCAACAATCCCACATTAATTGGCTTTTTGGTAGGAACTGTTATAATGATGGCCATCAGTGTGATTTTGATTTGGATATATTATCGACTCGTATATGGTATCCTGCTAAAGCGCTTAAGCAAAAACCTGGAAGATTTGCAGAAAATAGATCAGCAGCAGCAATAAAACAAAAAAGTCAGATTTCTCTGACTTTTTTTTATAACTCTTTCCTTAATCTTGCTACCGGAATATTAAGCTGTTCCCGATATTTTGCAATGGTTCGCCTTGCGATATTGTAACCTTTTTCTTTTAACAGGCCTACCAAGGCATCATCGGTCAGCGGTTTTCTTTTGTTTTCGTTGTTGATGACTTCCTGAAGATAATTTTTAATTTCCTTTGTTGAAACTTCCTCGCCATCATCATTGGTTAATGAGTCGGAGAAAAGGTTTTTCAAATAAACAATTCCGTTCGGTGTGTCGGCATATTTGCTTTTTACCACCCTTGAAATTGTAGAAATATCAAACCCTGTAATATCTGCAACATCCTTCAAAATCATTGGTTTCAGAGATTTTTCATCACCTGTGATAAAATAATTTTTCTGCAGTTTAACAATTGCGGAAATGGTTTGCAACAAAGTATTTTGTCGTTGATTAATGGCATCAATATACCATTTCGCCGCATCCAACTTTTGCTTGATGAAAAGTGCTGCTTGCTTATGATCAGCAGATTTTTTATCGTGAGAATAGGTGGTAAGAATGTCTTTGTATTCTTCCGAAACTCTCAGTGTAGGTGCATTTTTACTATTTAATAAAGGAATCACATCTACTTGTCCATTTTTTGTTTCTTTAATTTGAATGACAAAATCCGGGATGATTTCTTGGTTAATGGTGATGGTTTGTGTATCGAAATTTCCTCCAACTTTCGGCGATAGTTTCGAAATCACTTCCAACGCATCTTTCAAATCATCTTCTTCGATGTCATATTTCTGGATGATTTTATTGTAGTGCTTATTGGTTAAAGCATCAAACTGATTTCTCAGGATATTTCCTGCCAAAATCACAGCCTTATCTGCACTTACTTTTTTCTCAATTTGCAACAGAAGACATTCCTGAAGATTTCTCGCTCCCACTCCTGGCGGATCAAGTTTTTGAACATAATTTTCAAGAATATCGGTCACTTTTTCCTGGGTCGTATAAATTCCTTGTGAAAAAGCTAAATCGTCAACAATTTGTTTGATTTCTCTTCTTAAATAACCATCGTTATCGAGATTTCCTATCAAATATTCTGCAATTTTCAGGTCTTCACCTTCGATACTGCTGAGATTAATCTGCTCCAAAAGGTAATCATATAACGATTGCCCTTCAGTGAGAAGTGATTCGTTATCAAAATCCTCATCGTCCGCAGAATAATTACTTGAAGCCGTTTTATAGGCCGGTTCATCATCAAAAATATATTCATCCACATCAAAATCGGTACTGATGGTTTCAGTTCCTTCGTCCTCGTAACCCTCATCCAAAGATGCATAATCGTCCTCTTTCGTTTCTTCCTGAACTTTTTCGAGTGCCGGATTTTCTTCAAGTTCGCGCTCCAATTCTTCTTCAAATTCCAAGGTATGCAACTGGATCAACTTCATCAGTTGGATTTGTTGTGGTGCGAGTTTTTGCCCGAGTTTTAATTGTAGATTTTGTTTCAGCATTGTTTGGAATTATTTTTCCGTTTTTTGGTTAATGAACAGTTTTCTCTGGTTTTAATTCGAATGAAGATTATCAGTTTTAATGAGTTTTATTGGCTAAAATTCGGCATTTTTTGGTGTTCTTGGGAAAGGAATTACATCTCGAATATTCGTCATTCCCGTTACGAAAAGCACCAGTCTTTCAAGTCCAAGACCGAAACCTGCGTGCGGAACCGAACCGAATTTTCGGGTATCGAGATACCACCAAAGCTCGTGTGCATCAACATTCATGGTTTTCATCTTCTCGGTGAGAACGTCGTATCTTTCCTCCCTTTGCGAACCTCCGATAATTTCGCCGATTCCTGGGAAAAGCACATCCATTGCTGCTACAGTTTTCCCATCTTCATTGAGTTTCATGTAGAACGCTTTGATTTCTTTCGGATAATCGAAAAGAACTACCGGACTTTCAAAATGTTTTTCAACCAAATATCTTTCGTGTTCACTTTGCAAATCTGCACCCCAATCTTCAATAGGAAACTGGAACTTGCCTTTTTTGTTTTCTTTAGAATTTTTTAGAATTTCGATCGCTTCCGTATAAGAAACTCTCTTAAATCTTTTCTTGATAACGTTTTCCAATTTCTCAATCAAACCTTCTGAAGCTCTGTCTTTTTCAGGTTTTTGTTTTTGTTCTTCGGCAAACCTTTTATCCAAAAATTCCAAATCGTCTTTGCAATTTTCTAGCGCATAACCGATCACATATTTTAAGAAATCTTCTGCCAAATCGATATTATCTTCAAGATTATTGAACGCGACTTCAGGTTCCACCATCCAAAACTCAGCGAGGTGACGCGTGGTATTAGAATTCTCAGCCCGGAAAGTCGGCCCGAAAGTATACACTCTACCCAAGCCCATCATTGCAGTTTCCACATTCAACTGACCGGAAACCGTTAGATTGGTCTTTTTCCCGAAGAAATCTTGCTCAAAATCGATATCTCCGTTTTCGTCTCGCGGGATATTGTTCAGATCAAAATTGGTTACCCCAAACATTTCTCCGGCTCCTTCCGCATCAGCACCAGTAATAATAGGAGTATTCATGTAGAAAAACTGATTCTGGTTAAAGAATTGATGAATCGCAAAGCTGATCGCACTTCTCACTCTGAAAACCGCTCCAAACAAGTTGGTACGAAAACGCAAGTGCGCTTGCTCGCGAAGAACTTCCAGCGAGTGTTTTTTGGGTTGTAAAATGGTTTTGTCTCTTTCTTCGGTAAAATTATCTCCTAAAATTTGAATTTTCTTAGCGATAACTTCGATATTTTGTCCAGCTCCCTGACTTTCTACCACCTCACCAACAATTTTCACGGAAGAAGCTGTGCTGATATTTTTCAGAATATTTTCATCAAATTTTTCAAAATCTACAACCACTTGCAGGTTATTGATCGTGGAACCATCGTTCAAAGCGATAAAACGGTTGGAGCGAAATGCTCTCACCCAGCCTTGTACAGTTATATCGTGATGTAAAACTTTTTTATAATCTGAAAGTAATTCGTTAATCGTCGTTCTCATTGCTGACATTCAATTTTTATATATCACTCGGAAAATAAGATTTCCGACTTTTCTTATTTAACAATAAATACAAATGTAATAAATTTTGGCGTAATTTTTGATGATGGCGTCCGTTTTTTCTTGGAAATTATTAATGCATTTTCCTTCAAAAAAAATTGAAAAAAATACTTAAAAAAGGCCTAAAATATTATTCATCTTTTTTAGATGGAATTAGGAAAACATCCATCAAACCTTCCGGCAAAGCCATTTTGAGATATCTTTCTTCGCGGTTTAATTCCAAAATCCATTCTTTAATAATCGGAATAATAATCTGTGTTCCGGCAAGATCCAGATAAAAATAATGTTGCGCAGTTTGATCATTAATGGAAACAATTGTTCCGCAACTTTTGCCATCTTCCTCCCTAATTTCAAAGCCTACAACTTCGTGGTAATAGAACTTGTTTCCGGTAAGTTTAGGCAAAGTAGAAAGTGGCATATAAACATCTTTTCCTAATGATTGTTCAACCAAAGCTTCGGTAGAATTTTTAAAGGATATGATCAGTGTATCACCTTTACTCCAGGATTGTTTAGCAACAAAAAATGGAACCAGCAAACCGTTGATTTCCACAAATATGGAATCGAGTTTTTGATACATTTCGGGCTGATCTGTATCTAACTTAAGAAAAACATTTCCTTGAAGACCATGTCTTCTGGTGATTTTTCCTAAGAAATAGCAATCTTCTTTTCTCATTTTATTAATAATTAATGCATTGTAATTTCAAAGAAAGTCTTGAAATGACCTTATGATTTTACATAATATATTGCAAATATAAAGGGTTTTAAAATAACAAAGACGCCAAAAAGGCGTCTTTGCGATTATTTTGTAAGATTATTTTACAGAATAAAATTAAGCTTTCGCTTCTTCAGTTCCTTCTGTATCTGCATCATTTTTAGGAGCAACTGCATCAGCAATTTTTTCCGTAACATTTGCAACTGTATCTACTACAGCAGCAGCAGCGCTTCCTACAACTTCAGCAGCATTTTCTAGAGCTGTTTTCTCTTCAGCCAATTTTGCATCAGCAGCAGCTTTTTCTTCCGCTAATTTAGCTTCTTCTTCCGCTTTCGCATCAGCTTCTGCTTTTGCAGCAGCGTCTAATCTTGCTTGGTTTACTTTAGCTTCTGCTTCAAGAGCTGCATTTTTAGCTTCTTTTTGAGCTTTAGTTAAAGATTCCTTTTTGTTTTTTACTGCACCTTCTTTTTCTTCTAACCAAGCAGCGAATTTTTTATCAGCTTCTTCTGCAGAGAAAGCACCTTTCGCAACACCACCTTGTAAGTGTTTTTTGTAAAGTACACCTTTGTAAGAAAGGATTGCTCTTGCAGTATCGGTTGGTTGTGCACCGTTGTTTAACCATTTTACAGCTGCATCCACGTCTAAATTAATAACCGCAGGATTTGTAATTGGGTTATAAGTCCCGATTTTTTCGATGAATTTACCATCTCTTCTCGCTCTTGCATCTGCAACAACAATGTGGAAAAAAGGTTTTCCTTTTTTACCGTGTCTTTGTAATCTAATTTTTACTGACATAAATGTTTGATTTTGTGGGAACTCGTCCCGATTAATTATAAGGGTGCAAAGATAATATTTTTTTCTTAATATCCCATTTTATATGGTAATCATTGAAGATTTTTTTCATCAAAAAAGAGCGGAAACAAAAGTCTCCACTCTTTTCAAAAAAAATTTAATCTGAATCTATAATTTGTACGTTAAAGTAAAATAGTAGTTCCTAGGTGTAATCGGGTTTACGGAATAGTTTTCATGTACATTGTAATTTTCTGTATCGAAAATATTTCCGATTTTTCCTTGTAGGGAAAACTTGTTCCATTCATACCCAATTGTTGCATTTACAGTAACATAATCTTCCAATTCGAAACTTCTGGAAACACCATTTCTGGTAATTACTGTGGATTTGCTATCATTCCAACCTGCTAATCGGTTCCCGATAAAATATGCGCCGGCTCCTATTTTCAATCCTTTGATGTTGCCTTCAGTAAATTTGTAAAATACAGATGCATTCGCTGTGGTAGCAGGGGTTCGAACAAGTCTTTGTTTCTCAACATAGCCTTTTTCAGGAGTGTCTAAATAAACAGAATTGTTGTAAGAAAATCCTCCGATAAGCGATATATTTTTGGTAGGATTTCCGGTGATATCCACTTCTACTCCGCGGCTGCGCATTTTTCCGGCAAATTCTTTCAAATTGGAATCCGGAGTCACAATCGCTCCCGAAGCATTTTGATACCAGTAACTTTGATAAAAATTATTGTAATCGATTTGATAAAGGGAAATATTAAACGCTAAAGCATTATCCCAAATATTTTTCTTAAGTCCGATTTCGTATTGATCAATGGTGGTTGGTTTTATTCCTTGTCTTGAAATACTTTGCACTTGTGCCAAAACCTCAGCTGCCGTTCCCGTAGTATTGATTGATTGCAATTCTGAAGAAGTTTCTCCGGAATTTGCTGCGAATGAATTGGTATAAGTTGCAAACACAGACATATTTTCATTCGGCATATAAACAACGCCTACTTTTGGAGAAAAAGCCTGATCAGAAGTTCCTGTGTTGTCTAACAATTTCTTTTCACCTGTCGAAAATTTGGTGTTAATCGTTGGCATATTCTCAATGTAAGACCACCGCAAACCTGCAATCACCTTCCATTGTTTGGTAAGACTGATAAAATCTTGCGCATACGCACCAACTCTTCTGGTATTAATTCGATTTTTGGTATTTGCAGTCGCCGACGGCATTGCTACACTTCCCCATGTGGAAGCATCATCCAAATAAAGAACATTGTTGGTAGAACTCAACGTATATGCATAAGAGTCCGCTTGGCTGTAATCGGCATCTGCACCGAATAATACTTTATGATTAATTTTCCCGGTATTGAATTCACCATTAATATTCACCTGAGCAGATCCGTAATTTTGTTCATTATAAGTTTTATTGAAAGGACGTACCCATGCCAAACGCGTAGGATCCACGGACGCATTATTTTTAATGTAACCCCATTGCACTCGCTCCGAAGAAAAATAATCTTTGGTATAATTTTGATAGGAAGCTACCGCGTTTAAAGTCCAGTTGGTACTCAATTGATGATTAAAAGTAATATTGGTAGAAGCTTGTTCCACGCTTTGATATTGCCAATCGGTTCCGAAAAATACATTTTTACCGACTTGGTCGTTCAATGAATAACTTAAATCTGCATGGGTAATTGAACCAACCCCAAAATCTGGCGTGAAATCATTTCTCAAATAATCTGCCTCCACAATCAACTGGGATTTTTCACCTAAATTGAATAAAAAAGAAGGATTGAAATAATATTTTTCAGAAGACACTTGATCACGAAAACTATCCGCAGTTTCATAAGCGCCATTCACTCGGAACGCTACATTATCCGTAAGCGGACCGTAGAAATCAACCGTAGGTTTATAGGAATTCCAGCTTCCCGCGCTGAAACCTACCGATCCACCAAAATTGAATCTTGGTTTTTTAGTCACCATGTTGATGATTCCTCCGGCAGCGGTATTTCCGTAAAGCATTGCGTTGGCTCCTTTCAATACTTCCACCCTTTCCAAGCCGGAAACTTCCGGAAAAACACCGCTATTTATACGAGTTCCATTCTTGAAAATATTATCATTTCCTAAACTGAAACCTCTTCCACCAAAACTATCCTGAGAATTCCCTCTTGATGAAGTAATATACAAACCGTTTACATTTTGCAAAACATCGCTCAACTGCTTTGCTTGTTGCTGTTCGATAATCTCGTGGGTAACAATTGCAATCGGCTGCGGAGTTTCCATTACCGTAAGATTCGATTTCGTTGACAATGGTTTTGCAACATTCGGGTTTCCTGTTTTATGAAGATTGATATCCTCAATCAATTGTATTTTTAAAGTATCATTTATTGGTTTGTAGTTCATTTGAGCTTGCGCTGATATTGCAGCAACAAGAAGACTCGCAGATAGTATTTGCTTTTTCATTAATAAGTTTTTATTTAGAATGAATTAAAATAACGGTGCAAATGTAGAAAACACTCGCAATTCGACCAAATTTATTTTGAATTATTCTAAATAAGTTTGCAAAAAAGTACAGAAATCCCCTGAAATGAAGAAGATTAACCTATACTGATTTTTATCAGTTTTTCTTTTTGAAGACAAATCCTGCAAAAATGAAAACAGCTGTCACTAGAAAATATGAAATTCCATTCGGCGAAGTAGCCGTTCCGAAAAGTACCGTGAAAGTTCCCAAAATCGCGATTACTGCCATCATTGATTTGAAAAAATGATTTCCGGAAAAAACATTTTGTTTTAAAAGTTTAAACAACCCGAAGAAAAGTGCAGTATTCACCAAATAAATAAATACAATCGGTATTGCGGAAAGATCAAAATTCCGCTCGGTGAAAAATGAAAAAGTATTGGTGATGTAATAAATAACAAGATAAACAACAATAATTGCCAAACCTAGAAATGCACTGTTTAAAGGCATTTTCGCTTTGGCATTGATTTGATTAAGATTCAAAAACTTCTTCGATTTTTCAAGATTCGCAAACTGATAAGGCACCCGAATGGTCGCCAAAAGCAATCCATTCGCCGTTCCCAAAACCGAAATAATAATGAAAACCTGCATTACCAAAGCTCCTAGATCAGAGCCTATTTTTCTGGAAAATTCAGTAATATAGGTGTCTTTTAAAGCAATAATTTCATCGCCACTCATTCCAAAAACAATTCCCATATAATACGAAATATAGATCACCATCACTGCAACTGTTCCTATAATCAAAGCTTTCGGAAGATTTTTTCTTGAATTTTTAATCTCTCCGGAAATTTGAGTCGCAACATACCAACCATCAAATGCAAATGAAATGGGGATAAAACTCGCCGCAATTAAAACCAACAAGGATTGGTTTTCCTTCACATTTTTTGCAGCATACGAAAAAGTGTTCGCTTCTGCTACATCGCCTTTTAGCAAACTGATAATTCCTAAAGAAGCGATAAAAATAAGCGGAAGAACCTTCAGAACCGTGGTTAATTGCTGGAAAACTCCGCTGCTTTTCGGTTTGTAAATATTAAAAACAAAAAAAATCAGCAAATTCACAAATCCAATTAGTACAAAATGTAAAGTCGTCGGTTGAAATTGCAAAAATTCTGCTGCGAAATGTGCAATATAAATCCCGGAAACCATGAACAAAACGGCGGTTAACAAAGGATAAAACAAGCTCATATAGATCCAGCCAACAAAATAACCCGCGGTTTTCCCAAAGCGGTATTCTACGTAATTCAGAATTCCCCCATCTTTTGGAAGCAATTCCGCATAATTTGCCATCGAAATTGCACCGAAAATCACACTGAAACCGACGATTACAAAACCTGCAAGACCTGCAAAAATATTTCCTTGAGTAGCAGTAAGAACATCATCAACTTTGAAAAAAATTCCGGAGCCAATTACCTGACCTATAACCATCGAAATAGCCGTAAACAAACCATATTTGGCTTCCAGTTTTTGTTGATTTTCCATACGGAGAAAGTAGTTTTGTATTAAGTAATTTAGTCTTGTAGTTCGAGCCAGCGCATTTCCATTTCTTCCATTTTGCCAGAAATTCGCTCTAATTCCGCCGAATAAACGGATATTTTTCCATAATCGGTTTCGTTATTCAGTTTTTCCAGAATTTCGTTGCGTTCTTTTTCTAAAACAGGAAGCTCTTTGTCGATCATTTCTAATTCGCGCTGTTCTTTGAAAGACAATTTTCTTTTGTTCGCAACTGGTTTTTCTGTAGAAACAGAAGCAGAAGGAATTTCGTTTTTAATAGATTCTTGTCGCACCTCCGGTTGATTTTTTCCACTTTCCTGGCTTTTCTTCTCGCGATATTCCGAGAAGTTGCCTACAAAATCTTTGATAATTCCGTCGCCCTCAAATGCTAAAATATGATCTACAATTCGATCCATAAAATATCTATCGTGAGAAACAATAATCAATGAACCTTGGAAATTTAAAAGAAAATTCTCCAAAACCGTTAGAGTCGGCAGATCCAGATCATTCGTAGGCTCATCAAATATGAGAAAATTCGGGTTTTGATAAAGAACATACATCAAATGAAGCCTTCTTTTTTCCCCACCGGAAAGTTTAGAAATCGGTGAATATTGGGTTTGATCATCAAAAAGAAATAACCTTAAAAACTGCGATGCCGAAATGGTTCTTCCATTGGCTAACGGAAAATTTTCACCAATTTCTTTAATAAAATCAATTACACGCTCGTCTTCTTTGTATTGCAAACCTTTCTGAGAGAAATATCCGAATTTTATGGTTTCTCCGGTTTCAATTTCACCTTTGTCGTAAGGTTCAAAACCTTGAATAATATTGAGTAAAGTAGATTTTCCGGCTCCATTTTTTCCGATAATTCCAACTTTTTCGCCACGCTGAAATTGATATGAAAAATCTTTGATCAAAAGCTTTTCACCGAAACTTTTATTGATGTTTTTAAGTTCCAGGATTTTCTTTCCGAGGCGTTTCATTTCGAAATCTAATTCCAGATTTTGCTTTCTGGTATCGGTTTTCGCAACTTTTTCGGTTTCGTAGAAGGAATCAATTCTAGATTTCGATTTGGTGGTTCGCGCTTTTGGTTGGCGGCGCATCCATTCCAATTCCTTTCGGTAAAGGTTGTTGGCTTTATCGATGGTGGAGTTCAAATTATCTTCGCGAATCATTTTATTTTCCAAATACGTCGCATAACTTCCGTTGTGAACATACAAATTTCGGTCTTCCATTTCCCAAATCGTGTCGCAAACCGCATCCAAAAAATATCGGTCATGAGTCACCAAAAGCAAAGTTACCATCGCTTTTGAAAGGTAATTTTCGAGCCATTCCACCATATCAACATCGAGGTGGTTGGTAGGTTCGTCCATAATCAGAAGGGTGTGACGATGTTCGGCACGGGTTTCCAATAAAAGTTTGGCGAGCGCAACTCTTTTTATTTGACCTCCGGAAAGCGTTTTCATTTTCGCCTCCAGATCGGTTATTTTCAACTGAGAAAGAATTTGTCGCATTTCGTTCTCCAAATCCCAAGCTTTATGAATTTCCATCTCAGCGAGGGCTTTTTCCATATCATCGGGATTCTCGGTATGAAGCGCGTGATGGTAATTTTTAACAGCCAAAATCGGTGGGGAATCCAGGGTCATCATGAATTCTTCTACATTGAGATTTCCTTCAAAATCGATTTCCTGATCGAACAGAACCACCTGAATATCTTTATTAATAACTACATTTCCGGAATCGGCAATTTCCTTGCCCATCAAAATCTTCAATAAAGTTGATTTTCCTGAGCCATTTTTTGCAACGATTGCAATTTTGTCGCCTTCATTCACATGAAAGGTGATGTCTTGAAATAAGACTTTTAAACCATAGGATTTGGTTAAATTTTCAGCGGAAACGTAGTTCATCAGAATTAGGAATTTTTGCGAAAGTACTGAATTTTGAGCAGATATGAATGGGCACCAAAAAAGCAACTTTGCAGTTGCTCTTCATTATTAATAAAAATCGGATTTAATCTAATGTCAAACTTTTCAGCGACCACAGACTTCCGTTATACACATTCAGATCAACTTTGGTGTTAATTCCATATACAATTCCGTTTTCGGTAAATTGCCAAAAATCCCAAATTCCTGTTGGTGTTGGTTGCGGGACATCGTTGTAATTGGCCAGCCAAAGCGGATAATCATCAAATTCGCCTTCCAAAAAATCTTTGTGATAGTGGTAATAACTATAAATGATGGGTTTTTCTCCATATTTTTCTTCTACAATTCGGCACCATATTTTCAAATCTTCGATGAGTTTTTCATTGGATTTTCGTCGCGGAATTTTTTCGATATCTAAAATCGGTGGTAAATCTCCTTCCTCTAGTTTTGCATTTTCTAGAAAATTATTGGCCTGCATCACAGGATCCTCATCGGCTCGATAGAAATGATAAGCTCCACGGATGAGATTGTGTTTTTTTGCAAGCGACCAGAATTCATCAAAGTTTTTGTCGGCACTTCGGTTTCCCATGGTTGCACGTAGAATCACAAATTTTATAGGAACAGCGCGATTTCCGATGCTTAAACTATCCCATTGAATATCTTCTTTTCGCTGGTAATGCGACATATCGATACCAAAAGTTTTATCCACATAATCCTCAACAATCCGGTTGATTCGTTGCTCTTCGAATTCGGAATTGGACAATTTCTTATGCTCAAATTTATTAAAATACATTGCGTAATAAAACGCTATTTTCTGTTTCAAATAAAACCCGGTTCCAACTAAAGCTACCGCCAAAATCACGAGCAAAATTTCCCGTCTCAAGAGAAAATGCCTTCTCCGAGCTTTATGAATTTTTCGAGTTGTCTTCTTTTTGATCGGTTTCTTTGCCATGGTTTGCAAAAATAGGATTTAAACACAAAAAATCGCACCATCGGCACGATTTCTTAAAATTTTATATAAAGACTGTTTTAATATCCTCCTTGGACTTCTTCGTCGGATACCAACGCTTTTGCGGAGGAAGTTCCAATTCTTTTCACTCCGAGAGCAATCATTTTTTCGGCATCTTCTGGACTTTTCACTCCGCCGGCTGCTTTCACGGAAAGAGAACCTGCGTTTTCAAGCATTAATTGGATTCCTTCGAAAGTCGCTCCGTTGGGTTTTCCGTTTTCAGTAGGATAAAATCCGGTGGATGATTTCACGAAAATGTTTGGCAAATCTTCGGCCTTGAAATTCTCTTCCGCCCAAATTCTGATATTTCTGGTTAAATCAACAATTTGTTCATCGGTAAGCGCCGCGATTTCAATGATCCATTTTACCACTTTACCGTTTTCTAAACCGAGTTGGGTACATTTTATAAATTCCTGTTTCGGAGTTTCTAAATCTCCTTTTTTATAGGCTTCATAATTGATTACAAAATCCAATTCGTCCGCTCCATCGTTTATGGCTTGTTGCGCTTCGGAATATTTTTCGTCAACACTTGCGGTTCCTTCGTGAAATCCGATCACGGTTCCTACTTTTACATTGGAATTATTTTTAAGCAAATATTCTTTGATTTCTTTCACAAAATTCGGACGAATCATGACTTCAAAAAAATCGTTTTCGATCGCTTCACGAGTAAGTTCATCAACTTTTTCTCTGGTTTGTTCTTCTGATAATCCCGATTGTTGTGGTGTTTTAAGATAGGTAGAATCTAAGTAATTATTAATTTTCATTACACTTTAAGTTGTCGGTTAATACTTTGTTCCAAAGATATGATAGTTTCGGTTCTTGTTACACCTTTCAGTTTTTGTAGTTTGTTGAGAATTTCCATCAAATGATCATTATCTCGGCAAAGAACCTTAAGGAAAATGGTGTAATTTCCGGTAGTATAATGAGCTTCAACTACTTCATTGACATCTTTTAAAGCCTTGATCGCATCGGGATAGTGGCTCGGTTGATCTAAGAAAACCCCGATATAAGAAACTACTTTGTAACCAATTTTTTTGGGATTAAGAAAGGAAATAGAGTTTTCGATCACTCCTGCTTGCTCCAGTTTTTTAATCCTTTGGTGAACAGCGGTAGTCGAAATACCAACATTTTTCGAGATATGAGCCAAAGAAGTTTTTGCATTGTCCATTAACATATAAATGATTTCCTTATCAACGGAATCCAAGTGGTAGCTTGATTGTACTGCGCTTTTCATTTTTAATTCAATTCTTCTTTAAATATTATTATTTTTTTTAAGCTCTGTAATTACTGGAAAATGATCGCTGTAACCTCCCAAATATCGGGTTCCAGCATAAGTTCTGAATGGTCTGCCTGCGAAATTTTTATTGTAATTCATCAATTTGAGGTGATTAAAAATTTTCGCTTCACTAAATTTCAAAACAAAATCACCGATAAAAAATTTATCCGACAAAATTATTTGGTCAAAAAGTAAGCCATCCTTATAATGAAAAGTCGAGAATTTTTGATTTTTAAACAAATCGATGTAGGGATTGATGAGTTTTTTCTCAGAATTATAATCATATTGCAAATTCATTAAATTTTCATCAATAGGATTTTCATTGAAATCTCCGCAAATAATTACCGCTTCATTTTGGTGATTGATAAGTTGAACCACTTTCTCCCGAAGATCTTGCATGATATAATCTCGCTTCGGTTTGTTGACATCTTTTTCCCTTTTTGACGGAAGATGAAGCACAAAAACATTGATTATCTCACCCAAATATTTCACCTTACAAAACAACACATCTCTTGTTGTATCGTAGGTTGAAGGACTATCATCCTCGATTTCGAAGAAATAAGTAATCGGTTCCGAAGAAATAATTTCTACTTTATTTTTATCATACAGCAACGCCACATCCACCCCTCTTTCGTCCATGGAATCATAATGCACAACTCCAAAATTCGAATTAAAGGGATCCATCGCAACCAAATCATCTAAAGGTTTTTGTCCTTGAATTTCTGAAAGACCAATAAGAAAAGGGAGTGTATTTTCAGTTTCCTGAACCAATTGAAAGACGTGAGCAATCTTGAAAAGCTTGTTGTGATACCTTCGTTTATCCCAATTTCTCAATCCAGACAAGGTAGGATCCAGCTTATGAACCTGTGGTGAATCCGGAGAAAACAAATTTTCCACATTGTAAAAAGCAATTAACTCTTTAGATTCATTAGATATCATCAGCAAATTTGTCTTTCATTTTTTCGAATTGTAAATTTAAAAAAAATAATTAATTATGTTTGGCATTAATCCAAAAGACCAGGTCTTTTTTCTTGTGTAATTTTTACAGCTTCGTCGTGAAGCCATTCTTCAATTTTTTTGGAATTTCCACTGAGCAAAACTTCCGGAACTTTCAAACCCTTGTATTCCGAAGGTCTCGTATAAATTGGTGGTGAAAGAAGATTGTCCTGAAAACTGTCGGTAAGTGCGCTTTGCTCATCATTCAAAACACCTGGAAGAAGCCTTATCACGCTATCTGCCAAAACACAAGCTGCGAGTTCACCACCCGTCAAAACATAATCGCCAATAGAAATTTCTTTGGTAATATGCAGTTCACGTACACGTTGATCGATTCCTTTATAATGTCCGCATAAGAAAATCAGATTTTTTTGGATGGATAACGAATTAGCAATTTTTTGATTTAAAGTTTCTCCGTCCGGAGTAAGATATATTACCTCATCATAGTTTCGCTGAGACTTTAACTCTGAGATACACAGGTCCAAAGGCTCAATCATCATCACCATTCCTGCACCACCACCGTATAGTTCGTCGTCAACCTGGCGATGCTTCCCCAAACCGAAATCTCGCAAATTATGAAAATGAACTTCTGCCAAACCTTTATCCATCGCACGTTTCAAGATAGACGTTCGGAACGGACTTTCCATCAATTCCGGTAACACACTTATGATATCAATTCTCATTGTTCTGTTCTATTTTTTTTGTTGGGGATGATGATTAGGCGAAGCGAGGAATCTTTGTTGACATAACTCCACATCCAGTTAAAGAAAACTGCCAATTTGTTTCGCACCGAAAGAATAAGCATCAAATGCAAAAACATCCAAAAATACCAAGCCAAAAAACCTTGAAATTTAAAATTCGGCAAATCCACTACCGCGCGGTGTTTGCCGATGGTTGCCATGCTTCCCAGATCTTTATATTCATATTCAACCCACTCTTTGTCTGATTTTTTAAGGAAGTTTTTTCCTAAATTTTTCCCTTGATTAATAGCAACATTCGCCACTTGAGGATGACCTTGAGGATAAAGTGGAGTTTCCATGTACGCAATATCTCCAATCGCATAAATATTGTTGTACCCTTGAACACGATTGAAACGATCTGTTTTATAACGATTTCGAACCATGATTTCGGGATTTAATCCTTCGATGACATTTCCGGTAACACCGGCTGCCCAAATCACGTTATTGGCAGGAATTTCTTTGCCACTTTCCAGAAAAACTCGGTCGCCATCGTAATCGACAACCCTTTCGCCACTCATGAAATCCACACCAAGTTCCTGAAGATATTTCTCCGACATTTTCTGTGCTTCTTCACTCATCACGTTCAGTGGTGTATCTGTAGAACTTACCAAAATGATATTCAAATTATCAAAATTCATATTTGGATAATCTCTTGGCAGAATTTCCTTTTTCATTTCAGCAAAAGCTCCAGCCAATTCGACACCGGTGGGTCCACTTCCTACGATAACGATATTCCAATTCCCATCGTCGCTACGTCTTTTTTGAATGATTAATTTTTCGAAAGTCAGTAGAACATGATTACGGATCGCAATCGCTTCTTGAGTATCCTTCATCCCGAAGGTGAGGCTTTCCATCTTCGAATTTCCGAAAAAATTGGTTTTGCAACCTGTTGCGATAACGAGTTTATCGTAAGAAAATTCGGCCTCGGAAGTAATGATTTTATTTTGCTCCGGAAGTATATTCTGCACTTCGATCATTCGATATTGCGTATTTCTGGATCGTTGGAATATTTTCCGGAAGGGAAAAGAAATATTGCTCGGTTCGATACGACCGCACGCAACTTGGTAAAAAAGAGGTTGAAACATGTGATGGTTTACCTTATCGATAACAATCACTTTTTTTCGCTTATTATTAAGAGTTTTAGCAAGCTGAAGCCCTGCAAAACCACCGCCGATGATTATAATTTTCTCCCTGGTTTCCATGAGACAAAATTACTGATTTTTTTACAGTTAAATCTTAGCGGAACCATTCAAAAACCATTATTAAATAAAAAATCCTTGAAAAATCAAAGATTAAAAATTTATTGCTTAACGATTTGGGTGACCTTTTGGGTATTGTCGCTCATGGTATATCTCATTAGATATTTACCAGGTTTCAGTTTATCCAACCGAATTTCTCCGGAATACATATTTACTGCATATTCCGCAACCTGCATTCCTAATATTGAATAAAAAGTAACCGATTTTATTTTTAAATCACTGTCTTTTGATTTTACAATAATAAAGTCTTTGGCAGGATTAGGATACGCGACCAAAACTCCATCATCAGATTTCTGAGATGCAGTCATCGGCTCTCTATAAACAGATTGAGCGGAAACTTTTTCCGAAAAAACTGTTAAACTGCCGATAAAAATTAAAGAAAATAATAATTTTTTCACCTTATAGAACCTATCTATTTATAAATATCTTCACAAATCTAAGAAATTGAAATAAATTAACAATAGTTTTTTAATTAAACTATAATTAAATTTGCAAATGCTAACTCAAATACTATTCCAAAAATGATTATATATTCTAGAAACAGAAGATTGCGTACCAATGCTTCCATTAGAGCTTTAGTTCAACAAACCGTTTTAACAACCAATGATTTGGTGATGCCGATTTTCGTAATGGAAGGCGAAAACAAACAAGAGCCCATCCCATCGATGCCCGGGATATTCCGAAGAACATTGGATTTAACCGTAAAAGAATGCCACGAATTATACAAATTAGGGGTAAAAGGGGTAAATCTTTATATGAAAGTTTCTGAAAACCTGAAAGATAATAAAGGAACAGAATCTTGGAACGAAAACGGATTGATGCAAAATACCATTAAAGCCATTAAAGACGCTGTTCCCGGAATGGTTGTGATGCCTGATGTTGCTTTAGATCCCTACTCTATTTACGGCCACGATGGAATTATCGCCAACGGAAAAATTGATAATGATTCCACGCTCGAAGCTTTGGTAAAAATGTCGGTTTCGCTTGCTGCGGCTGGTGCTGATATTCTGGCTCCGAGTGATATGATGGACGGCCGTGTTACGGCAATCAGAAATGGTTTGGAAGAAGGTGGATTCACTGATGTTGGCATTTTAAGTTATGCTGCGAAATATGCAAGTTCATTTTATGGCCCTTTCCGAAGTGCTTTAGATTCAGCACCGAAAGAAAATACGGACATTCCGAAGGACAAAAAAACCTATCAAATGGATTTCCACAATTCCCGTGAAGCGATGGATGAAGTCTTGAAAGATGTTGCCGAAGGCGCAGATATCATCATGATCAAACCAGGAATGCCTTATCTTGATATTGTTGCCAAAGTTCGCGAATCGATCGATTTACCGATTGCGGTTTACAACGTGAGCGGCGAATATGCCATGCTGAAAGCCGCTGTACAAAACGGTTGGCTGGATAACGATCAAGCCATCATCGAAAGTTTAACTTGCATTAAAAGAGCCGGTGCCGATATGATTTTCACCTACGCAGCCAAGGAAGCAGCGATTTTGCTTAACCAATAACACAAATTTATTTCTTAAAAAAAATCTTTCAAATATTTTGAAAGATTTTTTTTGTGTTTAAAACCAAGCTTTTTTATTCCGAATATACGTCCTATCAAATTGTTCGTCGCTCATGGTGAGGTAAATAATCCCTTCAATAAAAGGAATAACTGTTGCAATTCCGCAGGTTACAATATTCAAAACAATTTGAATAATTCCTTCGTTGATGTAGCCCAAAAAATAATTTATTAGCTCCAAAAGTTCCTAATAAAATTCCCAAAAGTCCTGCGGCGAGTTTTTTCTCGGAACGATAATTTCCGTTACTGAAATTTTGGTTTTGCTGAGATTCGGGATTGTTGTAACCGTAGGTTTCCATTTTTTCTTTGATTTTTCTTGATTAATTGTTTCATAATCAGTCTTAATCTTTAGAAAAAAGTTACATTTCTCTTAAATTTTACCCAAATAAAATAATCCGTAACATTTTTGGTTTTCCTCTAAACCGAGAAATCCATCAAGATGTTTGATCATTCCCGGCGAACTCCAATAGCAACCCACCTTATGGGCAGTAGAAGTAAGATACATGTTCTGAACCGCCATTGCCGTTGCAGCAATCTCTTCCCATTCCGGAAGCAAACCACTGAAATTTACCGAAATACTGATGATTACATTGGCTTTTTCTACTTTTTCAATGAAACTAAGGTATTTATTTTCAAGAAAAACTTCTGGCGCGGTAGTATTTTTATAAATATCTGCAAGATGTTGCCCTAAATTGTTTTTCTCATCTCCTTTAAAAACCTTCAATCTCCAGGGTTTTGTCCGCTTGTGATTAGGTGCAAACTTGGCGGAATTTACTATTTCTTCCAAAATTTCCGTTTCGATATCTTCTGTGGTATAATCTTTTGGGAAAATACTTCTTCTACTTTCGATAATTTCTTTTAATACTGCTGGTTTTTCCATTTTATTTGAATGCTTTTTCCCTCGAAAAAAGCTCTTTTTTTTAAAATTTACATTACATTTTCTATCGTTTGCGCAATGTTATTAAGGACAAACGAGTCGCCAGGTTTCTTGCCAAACATAATTTTTGCCATCGGACTTTCTTCGGAAATTGCATAAAAACGATCGTCTTCAAAGAAAAATTCACCCAAAGAAACAGAGATATAAAACCTCGCCTTATTGGTAAAAACCATCGATCCAAGTTGAATTATTTCAGTAGGTTTGTTCAAAACTCTCGTCATATTTTTTTGCAAATCTCTCAGCGCCGCGAGTTGCCTTTGCATTTGGTAAATTTCCTCTTGCATTTCTTCGCGAATGCTGTCGTACTTTGGTGTTTTTTTGATGTCTCTGCTCGCATCCAAAGTAAACTCGATGAATTTTTCGAGTTTTTCTATTTTATTGAATATTATTTCTTTCACGTGATTCCGAACATCACTTTTTATGGCCGTACTCTTCCGCATCGTTCAATTTTTTTAAATAAAAGTAAAAAAATCTTTTTAATTTGAAACTGATGCTAATTGGCAAAAACAAAAAACTAAACTGCGCTGGTGATTTTCTGACGAACAGCTTCGTAAAGAATCGCTCCACAAGCTACAGATACGTTCAAAGACTGGGTTTTGCCCTCAATCGGAAGCTTGATTTTTTCATCCGAATGATGCAGTACTTCTTTTGAAATTCCTGTTTCTTCATTTCCCATCACGATAGTACATGGTTGTGTAAAATCAACATCATAGATCAGTTGATTTGCTTTTTCCGTTGCTGCAAAAACCTGAACTCCTGATTGTTGCAAGTAATCCACTGTATGAGCGAGATTTTTTTCTTTGCAAATTCTCAGGTTATAAATAGCTCCGGCTGAAGTTTTAATTGCATCAGAATTGATGGGCGCCGCTCCTTTTTCAGGCAAAATAATCGCGTGAATCCCAACACATTCGGCAGTTCGGCAAATCGCACCGAAATTTCTAACGTCCGTTAAGCGATCCAACATCAACAGAAAAGGAGTTTTTCCTTCTTCGAAAAGTTGCGGCAAAACATCTTCAATTTTTTCGAACGGAACATCCGAAATAAATGCCACCACTCCTTGATGATTCTTTCTGGTAAAGCGATTGAGTTTTTCTACTGGCACATAATTCGGTCGGATATTGTGTTTGGAAAGCAGGTTTTTCAGCTCGAAATAAATTTCTCCTTGCAGTGCATTTTGCAAAAATATTTTGTCGATGGTCTTTCCCGCCTCAACGGCTTCAATCACAGGGCGCAAACCAAATATAAAGTCGTCTTTCATTGTATTTGTTAAATTAGAAATAACCCATCTTAAAATCGGTTATTCCCTTGTTAATAATATTTTTTTAGAACTTCTCTCCGATGATGGCTCTTTTTTGCGCCATCGCGTAACCATAATGCAAACTTTCGTGCATATTGTTGAAGATGATGGCATCCTGAATGTTTTTCAAATCCAAACCAAAACTTGTGGTATAAGGCGTGTAATCTGAGAAAAAATCGGCGTCGTAATCTTTCATTAATATTTTAGAAGTTTCGGTGAGCAAAAATGCCAAATCATCAACTTCAGATTGCTCAACATTCAGGTTCGGAAGTGTTCCTTTCTTGTAAGCTTCAATCCAATATTTATCAATACGGAAAGGATTTCCGCTGAGATAATAACACAAAAGCTGCTGTGTAGCAACCACATGCGCGATATTCCAGTAAATATTATTATTAAAACCATCGGGAATCAACATGAGATCCTGATGAGAAGTATTTTGCAGAATTTCCAGCAGATTTCTACGAACCTGGCGGTGTGCCTGAAAATGGTAATTCATTGATGCTTAATTTTAATCCTCAAAAATAGGTTAATAAACTGAACAAGACAAAACTACAACGTGAAAGCTCATACTGTTTTTTGTTTCTGAGCGCGGTTTTAACAAAACTTTAACTCAAAATTGGCACCAATTGTGTTGATTGATCCCCGTAATTATTAGAAATTTACACTTTAAATTTTACAAAAGCTATGTCAGAACAACATCAGGCGGAAGATATCAGACAACTCACCGAAAAAGTAAGGGAACAGAATTACTTTTTTTCTCTTTTAAAACAGGAAATCAACAAAGCAATTATTGGTCAAGAATACATGGTAGATCGTTTGCTGATCGGTCTTCTTGGAAATGGTCATATTCTTTTGGAAGGTGTTCCGGGATTGGCAAAAACATTGGCCATCAAAACATTGGCAGATGCTGTTCAAGGGGATTTTTCAAGAATACAGTTCACGCCAGATTTGCTTCCTGCCGATGTTGTAGGAACGATGATGTACAACATCAAAGACAATGATTTCACTATAAAACGAGGACCTATTTTTGCGAATTTTGTTTTGGCGGATGAGATTAATCGTGCTCCATCGAAAGTACAATCGGCTTTATTGGAAGCGATGCAGGAAAAACAAGTCACCATCGGCGATGAAACCATGGAATTACCAAAACCATTTTTGGTTCTTGCTACACAAAATCCTATTGATCAGGAAGGAACTTACCTTCTGCCAGAAGCGCAAAGTGACCGATTTATGCTGAAATGCACCATTTCATATCCCGATTTCGAGGACGAAAGAAAAATCATGAAAATGATTGCTACAGCGCATCAACCCGAGATCAAACCGGTGATTTCTTTGCACAATATCGTTGAAGCCAAAAAACTCATCAACCAAATTTATCTTGATGAAAAGATTGAAAAATATATCCTCGATATGGTATTTGCCACTCGTTTTCCTGAAAAATATGGCTTATCAGAACTGAAGAATTACATCAGTTTCGGTGCATCACCAAGAGCGTCGATCAATTTGGCAATCGCGGGAAGAGCAATGGCATTTTTGAAAAATCGCGCATTCGTGATTCCGGAAGATGTGAAAGAAATCGCAAAAGATGTCCTTCGTCACCGAATCGGCCTCAGTTTCGAAGCAGAAGCGGAAGAAATTACTGCCGACGAAATTGTAGAAAGAATTTTATCTAAAATCCAGGCGCCTTAAGAAAAGATGATAAGAAAAGCGGAGAAAAAAGATTGTAAAGCAATGATGGACCTCATCCACGAGCTTGCAGTATTCGAAAAAGCGGGCGACGAGGTGGTTTTAACTCTAGATCAGTTTATAGAAGATGGCTTCGGAAAAAACCCGGTTTGGGGCGCATTCGTAGCAGAAATCGACGGTGGAATTGTAGGAATGTCGCTTTATTATGACCGATATTCAACTTGGAAAGGCAGAAGACTTTATTTGGAAGATCTCGTTGTCACCGAAAAAATGCGAGGGAAAAACATCGGAAAACAACTATTTGACGCCACTTTGGAGCACGGAAAAGCCAATGGATATTCCGGGATGGTTTTTCAAGTTTTAAATTGGAACGATGATGCTATCGAATTTTACAAAAAATATCCAGCGAAATTCGATGACGAATGGATCAATGTAAGTGTGGAATTTTAGGAAATCTTAAAATTTCATCAAAAAAAACGTTGCAAGTACAATGCAGATAAAAGACATCATAAAAAAAGTAAAACAGATAGAGATCCGAACCAAAAAAAAGTCGGAAGCTACTTTGATGGGTCAATATCACAGTGCATTCAAAGGTCAGGGGATGACATTCTCCGAAGTTCGCCCCTATCAATTTGGCGACGAAATTCGGAGAATCGATTGGAATAAAACCGCCCGATTCCGCGAACCATTCGTAAAAGTAATGGAAGAAGAACGGGAACTGACGATGATGCTTTTGGTGGACATTTCCGCATCGATGGATTATGGAACAAAAACACAGCTGAAACGTGAATTTGTAGCAGAAATCGCAGCAAGTTTAGGATTTTCCGCAGCGGGAAACAACGATAAAGTTGGACTTATTTTATTTGCAGATAAGGTGTATAAAGTAATTCCGCCACAAAAAGGTAGAAAGCATATTTTGGCAATTATCAGCAATATTCTAACTATAGATTATGTGGCTACACCTTCGAAGATTGATGTCGCTTTAGAATATATGATGGGAATTTTCAAGAAAAAATCGATGGTTTTTTTGTTTTCAGATTTTCAAGACGATTTTGAACAAAAAATTCTCCGTGTCGCATCCCGAAAACACCAAGTTTTAGGAATGCGGATTTTCGATGAAAAAGATAACGAGATTCCAGATGTAGGTTACACCCTTTTCGTAGATTCCGAAACCGGGAAACAAGTTTGGGCAAACACTTCCAACGCACGATGGCGTTACAATTTTGCCGAAAAACAAAAATTAAGGATAAAAAATTTAGAAGAAGATTTCGAAAACTCGTCGGCAACTTTTATGAACATCAATACCGGCGACGATTATTCTAAATTCCTTTATCAATATTTCAGAAAAAGATAATGCCTTTTGGGCTTTAAATAAACAGAAAATCATTTTGAATAAAATATTTTTTATCCTATTCACCTTCCTAAGTATTCTTGCATTTTCGCAAACTTTAGGTTCCAAAATCGACAAAAACACGCTGGCTTTAGGCGAAGTTGGTGTTTTCCGCGTTACTATTTCCAATCTTCAGGGGAAAGATGTGGTTACTGCACCGCAAAATGAATTGCTACCTTTTCATTTTGAAGAAATTAAAGACAGCATCAGCAAACAGTCTGATTTGTACGAAAGAATCATTGAATTTCAGGTATTTGAAGAAGGAAAATTTACCATTCCGGCGTTGGATTTCAAAATCGGAGGGAAGGTTTTTCATACTATTCCTTATGAAATTGATGTGGTCAATACCGCTCAAAAAGGCGATCAGATCAATGATATCATGAAAAACAAGGAGGTAAAACTCGAGGTGGAAGATTATTGGCAACTTTACAAATGGTATATTTTAGGAGTTTTAATTCTTCTTGCTTTAATTTTTATTATTTATCAATTGGTAAAGTACGCAAAACGCCGAAAAGCATCGCCAATTGTGACCACCAACCAAACTTTGAAGGATCTGGAAAACTTAAAAAAGAAAAAATTCATTGAAAATGGCGATTACCGATCTTTTTATGTTGAATTGATTGATATTTCCAGAAAATTCATCACCAAGCAATACAAAATTCCGGCAGATGTATTATTAACAGACGATTTGATTGATGTAATGAAACTTAACAACACGATTTCGCCGGAGAATGAAAAAATCGTTGAAAACATCTTTCTTCGTGGGGATTTGGTGAAATTTGCCAAAACATTCCCAGACAAGGCTATGATGGAAAAGGATTATGAAGAAATCAAAAACTTCGTAAAAAGATCATCAAAAGATTTGGAAGCAGAACAACTAAGAACCGGCGTATGACACTTGATTTTCTCAATTTCGAATTTTACAGCCCGTGGTTTTTGTTGCTGTTTTTGCTGTTTATTCCGCTAATTATTTTAGATATTCGGAAGAAAAAAAGACGGGGAATCCGTGTTCCTTCCACCCAAAATATGGAGGAGGACAAATCTATTTTATTGGTTTTATTTTTTCTTAAAATTTCGAAATACATCATCCTTTCCGCTTTGATCATTGCGATTGCACGACCTAGAACTTTCACGATTTCTCAAGATCAGGACGATAATAAAGGAATCGATATAATGCTTTCGGTGGATGTTTCGCTCAGTATGCTCGCAAAAGATTTGGAACCGGACCGACTTACCGCTCTGAAGGCGATTGCCAAAAGATTTGTGGATAAAAGACCCGGCGACAGAATCGGACTTGTTGCCTATTCTGGTGAAGCTTTTACCAAAGTTCCCGTAACTTCCGATCATGCGGTTTTGCTGGAAGAATTAAACGGACTCAATTCTCTAGAGTTGCAGCCAGGAACGGCAATCGGAGAAGGACTTTCGGTGGCGGTTAGTCATCTCAGACACAGTAAAGCGAAGTCAAAAATCATTATTTTAATGACCGATGGCGTCAACACAATTGAAAACGCAATGCCCGCTCAAGTGGGTGCACAACTCGCAAAAAGTAATGATATAAAAGTTTACACAATAGGAATTGGAACAAATGGATACGCGCTGATGCCTACTGCTACTGATATTTTCGGGGATCTGGTTTTCACGGAAGCAGAAGTGAAAATTGACGAACCTGTTCTTCGGGAAATAGCGCAAACCACCGGCGGTAAATATTTTCGGGCCACTTCCAACCAAAGTTTGGAGGAGGTGTATAACGAAATTAATCAACTCGAAAAAACAGAACTAAAATCAACCAAGCTCTACAATTACCAGGAATATTTCAGGATTTTTCTGTGGATAGCTTTGGGAGTTTTACTCATCGATGCCCTGTTGCGTTGGGTATTTTATAAATTTTTAAGTTAATAATTATAGCGCATTATTTCGCACATCTATAAAAAATGAATTGGTACTTAGGAAATTATTGGTATTTACTTTTGCTGTTGCTTTTGCCGCTGCTTGGTATCATCATGTTTCAATATTTAAAGTGGAAAAACCGTAAAAAAAACGTGTTTGCAGAAGCTCGTTTCCAGGAAGAATTATTTGAAAAAGAAAGAGGATTTTCAAAGGTTTTGCCGGTACTTTATTTATTAGGAACATTATTTCTCATTCTTTCTATCGTCGATTTATTGGGCGGTTCCGAAGAAATAAAGTCCAAACAGAAAATGAACAATGTGATTTTTCTGCTCGATGTTTCCAACTCGATGAATGCACAAGATATCGAACCCAACCGACTCGATGAAGCTAAAAATATCATCATCAATACCATTGGAAAACTTACCAATGACAAAGTGGGAATTGTGGTTTTTGCCGGCGAATCTACTTCGATCATGCCATTAACCACCGATTTCACTGCGGCTGAAACCTATGTAGGAGGTGTAGAAACCAATATTTTAAAAATTCAAGGAACCGATTTTTTAAACGCAATAACTACCGTTGCCGATAAATTTAAAAATGTTGCAAAAGGTTCGAGAAAAGTAGTGTTATTAAGCGATGGCGAAGATAATGAAGGAAATGAAAAAGCAGCAATTAGACTCGCGAACAAAGAAGGAATAACTGTAATATCGGTAGGAATTGGTTCCGAAGAAGGCGCACCAATTCCGGAATATGTTTTTGGACAGTTAATGGGTTACAAAACCGATCTTTCCGGGCAAACTGTAATTTCTAAAAGACAATCCAATGCTTTGAAAAACATTGCTTCGGCAACCGGTGGTACGTATGTTGACGGCAATAATCTAGAAAACGCGACCTCGCAAATCATCGATGGTTTGAAGAAAAGCAGTTCCTCTTCCGAGAGTGTGGTAAAATCTCAAAATGCAATTCATTATTATCAGTATTTTCTGGGAGTTTCAATCTTTTTCTTTCTGCTCATTTTGTTCCTTAATCCCAAAAAAGAATTTAATATTTAACTAATAACAAGCAGATTTGGAGGTTTTTAACCGAAATTTAACAATTTGCAATGGCGTTATTAACAATTAAAGGAATAATTTTGCATACAATGAACAGGAATCTATTTTTTTTGGCATCTATCTTCATTTTCATCAGTTCTTTTTTTTCGGCACAGGAGAATTATAATACCTTGGTATACGAAGGAAATAAAGCTTTTGATAAAAAAAATTACGAAGCTGCTTCCTCCAAATACATGGAAGCTGTAAAACTGAACGAGAAAGATTTTACCGCGCACTACAATTTGGGGAATTCTTTTTACAAAAGAAAAATGTACGAAGAAGCCAAAGCGGAATACGAAAAGGCGGAAAAACTTGCCAATACCATTCCCGATAAAGCTGCGGCCCTGTATAATTTAGGAAACGCTCACATGCAAACCAATAATTCCGAGAAAGCTGCGGAACTTTACAAAAAAGCATTAAAGCAAGACCCATACAACGAATCGATTCGAAAGAATTATGAAATTGCAATGCTGAAAGAAAAGGAAAAACAAGAAAAGCAAAAGCAAAAAAACAATTCCGGAGGTGGAGGAAAAGACGAGAATAAGCAAGAAAACCAGGGTAACGACAAGGGAAACACGCCACAAAACCAAGCCGGAAGCGGCCAACAAAATAAAGGCGAAGGCGAAGGAAATGACCCCAACAAAAACAATAACGATAATGACGGTAAATTGCCGAAAGATTTAGAAAACTCCATCCTTAACCGTGTAGAAAACAAAGAAAGAGAAACCGCCAAACGGATTCTCAACAAAAATTCCTATTCGATGCCACAGAGCAACGAAAAGGACTGGTAATGAAACGAAAAGCACTCCACATATTTCTTCTTTTTTGTACTGTATTTGCGTACGGGCAGGTAACTTTGGCCATTTCTGAAGTGAAAGATGCTAAAGTAAATCAACGCTTCAACCTCACCGTTTTGCTTGAAATTGCGGGTGAAAATATGCAGCAAGAAACTCCTTTGAGGATGCCGGATTTATCAAAATTTGAAATTCTAGGATCGGCTTCCGAGCAGAACACCGTTGTTTTGGATGCTAAAAAAGGCGACATCATTAATCAGATGGTTTATCAGTTGTCCCTTAGTCCGAAACAGATTGGAAAACTGAAATTTGGTTCCGTTTTGGTGACTGTTAATGGAAAAATCTATAAAACAGAACCTTTCGAAATTAATGTCCGAGATAATGAAAAAAAATCTTCGGTCGCTGGTAATTCGGCAACAAATGATGTCTATCTCACCATTGATATCCAGGATAAAGAGGTTTATAAAAATGAACCTACGGTAGCCGTCGTTCGAGCTCATAGTCGCAATTATGATAACTTCAGAAAAATAGGAAAACTACGCTTACCTCATCAGTACAATGCACGGATTAAACCAATTCATTTTGCAAAGTCCGAAATTGAAAGCAGCGAAGGAATGGCATCGCAAGTTCTTTGTGCTTTTATGATTTTCCCAACGGAATCCGGAATAGTAGAATTAAAACCCGTTTCTGCAAACTTTGCAAGTCCAAAAAGAGATAATCAAATTTCCTCAAATCGTGTGGCTTTGAACGTGAAAAAATTACCTTCGGGAATGCCCGAAGATTTCAAAAATGCAGTAGGAAATTTCGATATTAATGTTGCAAACAAAAACGCAGCAGAAGCACCTGAATTGGAAAAACCCGTCAATATTTCACTGAAAATCAGCGGTGTCGGAAACTTTGGAACTTTGCATTTACCCAAAATTGTCAACTCCGAAAACTACATTTCTTTTCCTCCGAAAATCACTTCGAAAACCTCGCCTCAAAACGATCAACTTTCGGGCGATATCATTGCGGATTATGTGGTAATTCCTAAAAAAACAGGTGCGATTTCAGTAGATTTTGAAAACTTTTCTTTCTTCGATCCTTCTGCAAAAAAATATGTTGATTTAGGAGCAAAATCGGTTCTCCTAAATGTAAAAACTCATGAACAAATTGTAGATTCCAAATCCACTCTGGAGAAGGTAAACGATTACACCAATACAGTTCTAGAAACGGTAAACACACCGGTTTTGCAAACTCATAATTTAAAAATAAAAGATAAAAACAAAATTAACTGGAAAATTGTTGCCGGAAATTTAGCATTAATGGCAGCACTTTTTTCAATATTTTTAGTGGTAAAAAAGAGAATTAAAAAGGGCAAAGAAAAACCTGTAGAAGTGAAAAAACCAATCGTTACAATCGCCGAAACAGAAGCTTTGCTCCGTGCTAAAATGAACCATCAATTTGAAGATCACACCGAATATCTGAAAAAAGTAGTTGAGGAAAAAGATTTTGAGAAGTTTTTTTCGACTTATGATGAATTAAAGGATGATGTAAAAAAATCTTTTCAAACATCGACAGAATCTGAATTTAGAAAATATTTGGAAGATCACAAAGGTCGAATTTTAGCAGATCAATACCGAGCACTTTCAGAACAAATCCAAATCGAAAAGTATGCGCCATATCACTCAGAAGATCAAATTGAAGAGCTTTTGAAAAGAATTATCAGCATCTACACCGAAATTAGAAAATAATCATTTATTTTTTATATTTTTACGAAATTAATAATTCCTGATTATGTTTGAATTTTTCTCCCTGAAAGAAACGCTTACCGCTACGATGGTACTGTTTGCCGTGATCGACATCATTGGTTCAATCCCGATTATTGTGAGTTTGAAGCAAAAATTTGGTCATATTGAATCCGAAAAAGCCGCAATTGTATCAGGAATCCTCATGATTTCCTTTCTTTTCATTGGAAATAAAATCCTAAAATTCATCGGAGTTGATGTCAATTCCTTTGCGATTGCCGGTGCTTTTGTTATTTTCATTATTGCGGTGGAAATGATTCTTGGGATCGAAATACAGAAAAATTCCGAAGCAAAATCTGCATCGATTGTTCCCATTGCATTCCCTTTGATAGCCGGCGCTGGAACACTTACCACTACCCTTTCATTGCGGGCAGAATATCATGATATAAATATCATTTGTGGGATTATTCTCAATACAATTTTCGTATATTTGGTGCTGAAATCAGCCAACTGGCTCGAAAGAAAACTCGGCGATGGAACGCTTCAGGTTCTGCAAAAAGTTTTCGGCATTATCTTATTGGCGATTTCAATTAAGCTGTTTACTGCCAACTTTGCGCAACTTTTCAGCACTTATGTTAAATTTTAAATTCACAAAAAAATGCACCTTTTTTATAAAATATTTTTAGCGCTTTTCGTAATCTTTATCGGTTTCAATCTTTATGTAATGGAATGGCAATTAGGATTTTGGCACGAAGAAAATGCTAAATTCATTTTATCAATTTCCGCAGGAATCATCGGTATTTTGGTGGTATTTGTAATGCATACTTTAAGCAAATTTACCGAGAAAAAATAATTCTCTCGGTTGCTAAAATCTCATCACATCCTTTACTACACCGTTGTTTTGGGTAAATTGTAAAAGTTCTTTTACGATAAATTCTTGAATTTTTTCCGAATCCGAATTTTCCGGAAATAAAAGATGAACATTTGCGCCCGCATCTAATGTGAAAAATAAAGGAAGATTCGTTTCTTTTCTGAATTCCCAAATCTTATTAATGACTTGCAAAGTCCCGGTTTTCATCAAAATAAAAGCCGGTTCGCTCATCATCATCATCGCGTGAAGAGTTAATGCTTCGTGTTCAACCAATTTTATAAACTCTTGTAAATCACCATTTTTCAAAATACTTTTAATGGTTTTGAAGTTTTCATGAGCTTCTTGAAATCTGCGTTGCGCATAAGGATTCGTATTCATCAAACCGTGACCAACAGTAGAACTTACCGATTTTTCACCTTCGTGAATCAGTAAAACCCAGTCATTAAAACTCTTGAAAATTGGATGAATTTCCTCATTCGGATATTGTACCGCAAATAAATCTGAACTTTCCGCAACTTCTTCTGTTTTTCCCCAAACCACCAAACCTTCGTAAAGACTTCTGCAAGCACTTCCACTTCCTAATCTCGCCAAAAAACTCGCTTTTTTTAGCTTAAAATCTTCGTTCGTTTTCCCCGAAAATTGCTCATCCAAATTCATTAAACATTTGGCAATAGCACCAAAACCGGACGCAGAACTCGCAATTCCGGAACTGTGCGGAAAGGTATTTTCAGTTTTAATGATGTATTTCCCCTTCAAAATCCACGGTAAATATTCTTCAATTTTCTGAAAATATTTCTCAATTTTTTGGGCAAATTTCGGTTCTTCATTTCCAGACAAAAAAGTTTGAACACTAAATTTTTCATCAACCAAAAATTCCATTTCCGTGTTGGTTTTACAATGATTTAGCGTGTAACTGATACTCGGATTTGCGGGAATTTGCGGTTCGTATTTTCCCCAATATTTGATCAAAGCAATATTGGAGGGGCAAGTTGCCGAAACTTTTTGGTTGGAGATATTGAAGGGATTATTTTCTGAAAATTCGTTCATCTTAAAAACTTCTAAATAATTATAAAATGCGATTATGACGCATACATATTGTCAATTAATGCTGAATATTTGTTGAGCACTACGTTTCTTTTCACTTTTAAAGTCGGGGTTATTTCGCCGGTTCCTATTTCAAATTCCGAAGGCATTAAAACGAATTTTTTCACCTTTTCAAAACCTGAAAGTCCTTTCTGAATCTCATCCAGTTTTAAGCGATAAAACTCTTTCACCGTCTCGGAATTAACAATTTCTTGCCAATTGGTGAACGGAATATCCATCTTTTCAATCCAATCTTTTAGTGCATCGAAATTTGGGATAATCAGTGCAGTTACATACGGTTTTCCTTCAGCTACAACCATCGCTTGAGTGATATAATTGTCGTTGGAAAGAAGATTTTCGATCGGTTGCGGAGTTACATATTTTCCATTGGAAGTTTTCATTAAATCCTTGATTCGATCAGTGATTGTAAGGTTTCCTTTCTCATCGATTAATCCAGCGTCACCGGTTTTGAACCAGCCATCTTCAGTGAAAACTTTAGCCGTTTCTTCAGGTTGCTGGTAATAACCTTTCATAATTCCGCTTCCTTTCGCCAAAATTTCGTTGTTTTCACCAATTTTCAGTTGCGTATCTCCGAGTGAAATTCCCGCACTGCCATGTTGATATTGGGTAAATGGAAATGCCGTAAGCGTCGCGGTAGTTTCCGTAAGTCCGTATCCAACGGTAACATGAGCGCCTAAAGCATCAAAAAACTGGGTGACTTCCGGTGAAACAGATGCGCCACCACAAGGCATAAACCAAAGTCTTCCGCCCATTTTGTTTTTTATTTTATTGAAAACCAACAAATTAGCAATGTTATTTTTAAATTGTAAACTTAAAGGTACTTTTCTCTCTACGCGCTTCAATTCCGCCAATTCACTTCCGGTTTTGATCGCCCAATTGAAGATTTTCTTTTTCGTATCGGAGCCGCTCGCTACCATTTCGTTTACACCGGCATAAATTTTTTGGTAAAATCTAGGAACTGCACACATCATCGTCGGTTTCACTTCGGTTAATGCGTGTGCAATTAATTTAGTATTTTCTAGGAAACAAACCTTTGCGCCACCGTACAAACAAAGCAAAGTCCAACTTCTTTCGAAAACATGAGTAAGTGGTAAAAATGCCAGTGACACTTCATTTTCAAAGTTTTTAAACTTAAAAAAGTCGAAATGCGCCTGAAAACATTCGGTGAAATTTCCATGCGAAAGCATCACTCCTTTCGGAACTCCGGTGGTTCCGGAAGTGTAAATAATCGTTGCTAAATCGTCCGCTTCTTTCGAAATAATATCAAAGGTTTCAGCTTCTTTTTTAATAAAATCTTCGAGGTAAATGCTTCGGTCTTTTTTAATCCAAATCGATTTTTTCGCCACAATAATCTGTTGAAGTGATCCTTCTTTATTTAAAATTTCAAAAGCAGCATCGTATTGTTCCTGATTGCCGACCAAAATAATTTTCGAACCAGAATCTTTAAGGATATATTCTGCCTGCTCGCCATTATTGGTGGAGTAAATCGGAACGGTAACCGCACCCAAAGCTAAAATGGCCAAATCGAAAACAATCCATTCCGCAGAATTATCAGAATAAATGGCAACTTTATCATCAGCGGAAATCCCTAAAGATTTCAGTGCATTGGCTGTTTTGAATACCATTCTCCGAAAGTCGCGCCAGCTTAAATCCTTCCATTTGTCGGCTTTTTTGAATCCGATTGCTGGTTTCGAATTGAATTTTTCGGTATTGGGATTTAGAAATTCTACAAGATTCATTGATTAACTTTTAATATTTTCGGAAGCATAATTTTTGAAATGAAAATCTACACTTTCCGACACAGGAATAAACTGAAAATCAATCTTTTCAGTGATTTTTTTATTTGAAATTGGCGTCGTATTTGAAACAGATTCTATATTGACTTTATTCACAATTCGGAGCGCCGGAACCAGCCATCCGAAAAGAATACTTAAAACATGAGCAAAATTCAGCAGAAATTTGGGAATGATTTTCGGAGAAGGTTTTCCTAGCTTTTTTCTGACCAAAGTTCCCATTTCTTGGTAAGATTTGGTTCCGGAAACCAATATAAACCGTTCGCCAAATTTATTTTTCTCCATTAATTCTATTGAAATTTTCGCCACATCGCGAACATCAACGTAGGATGCTCCGCCGGTAAACGTATAGGATTTCGAAAGATTTTCGAATAATTGACCGCTACTTCTACTCCAGTTTCCACTTGCGAGAATCACACCGGGATTTACGATTACCGTATTTAAACCTTCTGCGGAAGCGCGCCAAACTTCCATTTCAGAAAAATGTTTGGAAATCGCATAAGCAGAATGATGAATTTTGGAATTATAATCGGAATTTTCATCGAGTTCTCGAGCTTCATTTAAACCGTCAAGAACCGCTACGGAACTGATAAAACAGAATTTTTTCACAGACGAATCAGCACAAGCGAACAAAAGATTTTTGGTTCCTTCAATATTGGTGTGATACATTTCGCTCTGAGAAGCTGGATGAAAATCGACTTTTGCAGCACAATGGTAGACTTCTTCTACGCCTTCGACGGCATGTTGCAAACTTAAAATATCATCAAAATCGACATCGATCCATTCTATTTTTTTGTAGTATTCATCGGGGTTTTCGGTATAGTAACGAAATGATTTTCTTACGTCTTCGATATTACTGGAATTTCTTTTGGTCGCGCGCACCTTTTCGCCACGTTTCAGCAGTTCTAAAACGATTGCACTTCCGACAATTCCTGTTGCACCTGTAACTAAGATCATAAATATTTTTTAAAAATTTGCTATTTCTCAAGGAGAAACTCTTTCACCACCATAGCAAAATCTTTAGGATTTTCAGCCTGAACCCAATGTCCCGCATTTTCCACTTTTACCACCGAAGAATTGGGAAATTGTTGCTTGATCAGAAACTCATCTTGAGGTAAAATATAATGAGATTTAGCACCGGAAATAAACAATGTTTTGCCGGTGAAAACTCCGAATTTAATTGCATTAGAAACAAACTGAGAATATTTCTCGGATAAAGTTTTCAAATTAAAACGCCAATCGAGTTTTTTGTCATCTTTCCAATAAAGGTTTTTCGCAAGAAACTGAATGACGGATTTTTCAGGAATATATTGATGAAGTATCTCTTCTACTTCTTGTCTCGTGTTTACTTTTTCGAAATCTACACTTTCCAAAGCTTTCAAAATTCCTTGATGATGCGGTGGATAGGCTTTCGGAGAAATATCTACAACGATTAATTTTTCTACCTTCACCGGATATTTTATGGCAAATTGCATCACTGCTTTTCCGCCGAGAGAATGCCCCAATAAATTGGCTTTTTCCAAATGATGAAAATCCATATAATGGGCAATATCGTGAGCCAAATCGTCGTGTGACATTTCTTCTGAATGAAAACTTTTGCCGTGATTTCTTAAATCAATTAAATGAACCGGAAAAAATTCGGCCATTTCTTTTCCGAAACTTCCCCAGTTATCGAGCATGCCGAACAGTCCGTGGAAAACCAGAAGCGGAGTTCCGGGTTTGTCTCCGCCATATATTTTAGAGTGTAATATGTTCATTTTTTCTGGCTGATTTTGCTGATTGAGCAGATTCTTTTTAAAATTTTAATACAAAAATTTTCAATTAATTACCATTTCGCTAAGCGCTTCAAATACGCTTGAACCGTGTTTTCTAAACCTAAATACAACGCTTCGGAAATTAAAGCATGACCGATGGAAACTTCCAATAAATTCGGAATATTTTCGGCGAAATATTTTAAATTATCTAAACTTAAATCATGTCCGGCGTTGATTCCTAAACCGTATTTTGTAGCTTCTAGAGCTGTTTCGTAGTATGGTTTTATGGCATTTTCTTTATCTCGAGAATAGTTTTTCGCGTATGCTTCGGTATATAATTCAATTCGATCGGTTCCGGTTTCCGCCGCAAATTTCACCATTTCCGGATTCGGATCCAGGAAAATAGAAGTTCGGATTCCGGCATTTTTAAATTCATAAATTACCGATTTTAGGAAATCTAGGTTTTTTTCGCAATCCCAACCTGCGTTGGAAGTGAGCGCGTCATCAGCATCCGGTACCAAAGTCACTTGCTCCGGTTTCACCTCCAAAACCATATCTATAAACGGACGGTTAGGATTTCCCTCGATATTAAATTCGGTATGAACCAAAGGTTTCAAATCATAAACATCTTTTCTTGTTATGTGTCTTTGGTCAGGTCTTGGATGAATGGTAATTCCCTGTGCACCAAACTCTTGAAGCTTCACTGCAACTTCGGTCACACTCGGAAATTCACCACCGCGAGCATTTCGGATGGTTGCAATTTTATTGATATTTACACTAAGTTTTGTCATAAATTTTAAATTTTAGCAAACTGAATCACTTCTAAATCAAACTCTTTGGAAGCTACCAGCAAATGATCGAAAATATCGGCCTGAATATCTTCGTAGTTGGACCATTGGGAATCGTTGGTAAAACAGTAAATCTCCAGTGGCATTCCCTGAGGGGTATTTTCGAGTTGTCGAACGAGGATTGTTTCTTCCTGATCGATGTGCGGGTTATTTTTCAGATAATTAAAAACATATTCCCGGAAAACGCCAATATTAGTAAGTTGCTTACCATTTATGAGCAATTCCGGATTGTCGATGAGCTTTCTCTGTTCGGACATTTCCGACTTTTTGAATTCCAGATAATCTTTAATTAAATTTACTTTCGACAATTTTTCGAGAATTTCTTCATTTAAAAACTTGAAAGAATTAATATTGAAAATTATGGAACGCTTGATTCTTCGGGTATTACTCTCCGTCATCACCTGAATATTTTTAATTTCGGTGGTCAGAAAATCGTAAGTCGGAATCGTGGAAATAGTTTTATCGAAGTTCTGGATTTTGGTTGTTAAAAGATTGATATCCTGTATATTGCCTTCCAAATTATATTTCGGAATTCCTATCCAATCGCCTACTTTAAGGTTTTTTGAGGTGGCAACATGAAGCCCCGTTACAAAACCAAGAATTGTATCCCGGAAAACCAAAACAAGCACTGCGGTAATCGCTCCTAAACTCCCAACAATAGTGGTTCCGCTAATGCCGAAGATCACGCAAATTGCAATGATTGCTGAGACAAAAGTTCCGAAAATCTTCACGGATTGCGAAACGGCATTCAGTGCGATGATTTTATAAAAATCCTGTTGAATGATAAAATAATTCCTGAAGGCGCTTAAACTGCGGTACAGCATTCCAGCAACGACGAAAACAATGGCTAGACCAATCATCCTTTCCAAAAAGATAAAACTTTTCGGATGTCTATAAAAAATAGAAAAAAGCGCAAAACTGCCAATTAGCAAGGCAAAAACGTGAGAAATAGAATTGGTAATTCTCGATTGATAAATGGATTTAAGAACCGGATATTTATCTTTATTAAAAAATAACTTAAAAATTTGATTTAAGATAAATTTAACAATGAAATCAGCAATATAAATGATGGCCACCAGGAACAAAAATTTCAAAATTATTTGAACCAACAAAACCGCGCTATCCGGCAAATTTTCTCTCACCGAATAGTGGATATAATCGCTAATATTTTGTAGAAAATCTTTGGTATCTTTCAGCTCGTCATTCATTACAGCAAAAATAAGAATTCTGATTGTGTTTAAAGGATTAATGCTTATTTTTAACAAAATTTATTACACATGAACGATACACTCATTCCTTTGGTGAGCATTCTTCTACTTTTGGTGGGGATTTTGGGAACATTTTTGCCCGTTTTACCGGGATTATTGCTTAGTCTTTGCGGATTATTAATTTATAAATTCGGAACCGACTCATCACTTTCCATGGTTTACATCTGGATTTTTGTTTTTCTCACATTACTTTCCATCATATTGAACTATGTAATTCCCGCAAGAACGAACCGAAAATACGGCGGAACGCGTTGGGGAAGCGCGGGGTCCGTCATCGGAACTATTCTCGGAATGTTCTTCATTCCCGTTCCTTTCGGATTTTTAATTGGTATGTTTCTCGGCGTTTTTGTAGGTGAATTATTACACGATGCCAAGGACAAAAAAAAAGCGTGGAACTCTACCAAAGGCGCTTTAATAGGATTTCTATACGGAACCGGTTTTAATTTCATGGTCGGTTTGGCAATGTTTTTGGTAGTTTTAATTGATATTTTTAAATCATAAAATAATGATACACAAACAATTATTCATCGCACTAGGATTTTTAGCTTTCACAGCTTGTCAAAAACCAAAAGTTGAAGAAGCTCAGAAAACCCCAACCACAGCAGAAAAAACTGAAACCGTTTCTACTACTACAATGCCTAAAACTCCAAAATCCGGAGAACCGGAAATGTCGGTAGGTTTGCCTCCTGATCAGAAAGCTTTGGAAACCGCCAAAAAAGAACAACAAAACACTTCAAACGTGATTTATTTCAAAGAAGGTGAAAATAAATTCTTGAAAGAATATGAAACCAATATTACTTTCAAACAAATTACCGAAGACAGCCGCTGCCCAAAAGATGTGAATTGTATTTGGGCCGGAGCTGCCACCGCAGAAATCGAAGTGATGGGACTTCACACCCGACCGGTTACTTTGAAATTAAGCACCATAAATGACGCCAACAAAAATTATCATAAAAGTCAAAATTTCAACGGATTTTCTATTTCATTGGTGGAAATAAGCCCGGAAACAACTGCTGATAAAGGTTTTAAAGCATTAAAAGGAAGCTACAAAATCGGACTGAAATTCGCTAAAGAAAATTCTGAAAATCAAGACGGCACTACCATGAAATAGGTTTTAGGGCTTTGCTTTCCAAATATTCATTGATCTTGGAAAAAGGTTTGCTCCCGTAAAAACCTCGATAAACCGAAAAAGGCGATGGATGCGCAGATTTTAAAATAAAATGCTTGGAGGAATCAATCAATTCCTCTTTTTTTTGTGCAAATGCGCCCCAAAGAACAAACACCACATTTTGTTTTTTATCTGATATTTCTTTAATGATAAAATCGGTAAACTTTTCCCAGCCCAAATCTTTATGAGAATTTGGCGAATGTGCGCGAACGGTAAGTGTTGCATTCAACAATAAAACGCCTTGTTCAGCCCAATCGTTGAGTTCAGTTTTTGTTCGTTGAATTCTTAAATCATTATTGAGTTCGGTAAAAATATTTTTAAGAGAAGGTGGCGCTTTTACATTTTCCGAAACCGAAAAACACAACCCATTTGCCTGAAAATCATTATGATAAGGATCCTGACCGATAATCACCACCTTCACCTCATCAAAAGAGGTAAGTTCAATCGCTCTGAAAATCTGATTTTTTGGCGGAAAACATTCTCCGGAAGCATATTCATTTTCTACTTTTTGCCAAAGATTTTGGAATTGATCAGTGTTTTTGATCGGTGCTAAAACGGTTTCCCAATTCATTAAGTCGTAATTATAATTGATTTTAATATTTCAAAAATACAAAAATTATGCACCGGAACAGATTATCAAATAATCATTAAATTTGCAATGTGCAAATAACCAACGACCAATTAGAAGAACTAGAATTTCCGGATTTGCTTGCGGAAATTTCGCCCTTTGCTTTTTCCCATAAAACCGCCACGAAAATTTCAGAACTGCGGCCTTTTTCGATAGATGAAGCCAAAATTTCATTAAAAAAAGTATCCGAATTCTTATCGAGTTTCGAAAGCGATAACGCAATTCCTTTCAACGAATATGAGGATATCGAGGAGGAACTGAAACTGATGTTGATTGAAAATTTTCGGTTAGAAAACAGCGCTTTTATCAAAATAAAAAGTTTGACCGAACAAATCGGGAAACTCCAAAAATTTTATCCGGCTTACGAAGAAGTTTTTGCAACATTGAATAATGATGTGAAAGATCTAGATTTTCGAAAAGAAATTATTGAAAAAATAGACAAAGTTTTCAACCGTTTCGGAGAAGTGAAAAGTGAAGCTTCGCCGATTCTGAAAACATTAAGAGCTGAAATTTCTCATGCGAGAAAAGCCATTCAGGAGAATTTCAACAAAGCACTTACCTCACTTTCTTCAACAGATTTTCTAGATGATATCCGCGAAAGTATTATTGATGACCAAAGAGTTTTGGCTGTGAAATCTGCTTATAAAAAACGGGTTTTGGGAAGAGTATTAGGACTTTCAAAAACAGGTTCCATTACTTATATCCAACCGGAATCGGTGGTAAAACATCAATTCAAACTCCGCGAAGATATTGAAGAAGAAAAGAAAGAAGTCGATAAAATCCTGAGAAAACTTACTGCCGAAATTGCGGAATTCCAACCTCAACTTTCATCGTATCAGGAATATATTTTTGATTTGGATCTTACGCGTGCGAAAGCAAAATTTGCGGAGAAAATCGGTGGAGTTTTGCCGAAAATTAATCCTCATAAAACTCTTCGATTGGTAAATGCTTATCATCCGCTTTTGCTAATTAGAAACCGCGAGGAGAAAAAACAAATTTTCCCACAGACATTTACCCTTACCGAGCACAACCGAATTCTGTGTATCTCGGGACCAAACGCCGGAGGAAAATCCATTACTTTGAAAACCGTTGGATTGTTGCAATTGATGATTCAGAGTGGGATTTTGGTTCCTGTTCATCCCAAATCGGAAATGTTTTTCTTTGATAAGATAATGACTGACATTGGTGATAATCAATCCATCGAAAACCATCTCTCCACCTACTCCTCTCGTTTGAAAAAAATGGCAGGAATCATTCGCGAAGCCGATGAAAACACACTTTTACTGATTGATGAATTCGGAACCGGTTCCGACCCTGAACTTGGTGGCGCTTTGGCGGAAAGTTTCCTGGAATTTTTCTACAATAAAAAATCTTTTGCAATTATTACAACGCATTACACCAATATAAAACTCGTTGTAGAACAGCTTCCAAATGCACAAAACGCGGCAATGCTTTTCGATGAGCACACGCTGGAACCTTTGTATAAATTGGAAGTGGGACAAGCCGGAAGTTCATTCACTTTTGAGGTAGCAAAAAAGAACAAAATCCCTGCATTCATCATCAATTCAGCCAAGAAAAAGGTGGAACATGATATTGTAAATCTAGATAAAACGATTGTAAAACTTCAGCAGGAAAAATTTGAAGTTGAAAAACTGAAAAGTAACCTTACCGAGCAGAAAGAATCAACCCAAAACAAGAAAGAAAATCTGGAAAAACTCAACGAGCAACTGCAACAAAAACTCTTTAATTTCCAGAAATTATACGAAGAAGAACACCGCAAATTGCAATTCGGCAACAAGATTGAAGGCTTCATCGATTCTTATGTAAAAGGTAAATCGCGAAAAGATGTGGTGAAAGATTTCGTGAAAATTTTGGAGCAGGAAAAATTCCGAAAACTAGGTTCAGACAAAGATGAAACCAAGAAACTTCAGATCGTGAAACGCAAAATTACGCAACAACTGAAAAAGGAAAATGTGCAGGAAAAAATCGCTGAAACCCACGAAAAACTGGAAGACAAGCGAATAAAAGAACGCGCGGTATGGCTGAAAGTTGGTCAACGTGTACGAATCGCCGGTAGTACAAGTGTGGGAACCATCGAAAAAATCGATAAAAACCAGAAGGTAACCGTGAATTACGGGATGTTCAAAACACAGATTTCCGCAGAAGAACTGGAAAGAATTTAAACCAAAAACAACATAAAAAAAAAGGAATCCGTCTCACAACAAACAACTGAGGCGGATTCTTTTTAATTAAAAAATTAAACTGCAACAAATTCTTTTTCTAGTTTGATGGATTTCGGGAAGAGAATATTGTTCTCTAAATGAATGTGCTTATGAAGATCGTTCTCAAAATCCTGAAGCATGGCAAAAGTTACGCGGTAAGTGTTGCAAGCATCAGCTGGAGGAGCATAATTATGAGTTAATTGTGCGATTTTTTCGAAACGTTCCCCTTCCGTGGTATGCTCGTGCATCATCATATTTACAGGATTTTCTACGGTTCCGAAATGCGGTTGCAGAACATCTTCGCCTGAAATCTTGGCTTTTACCATTTGCTTAATGAATGGAAACAAAACCAATTCTTCTTTCTTCAAGTGTGCAGCTAAATCCCGGGCAGATTCATTGAAAATGGCGTTAATTTCAAACAATTCCGGGTGGCGATTGCCATGAACTTTACAAAGTTTATCTAAAAACTGCTGAATGATTGGTGTTTTTTCTTCTACATAACGGTGATGGGTTTTCTCCACATAATCCGCAAGAAGATCAATCGGGAAGCTATTAAAATCAATTCCGGAAGCGTCTGTTTTTGGAAGATTTTCTAGTTCTTCAATGATTTTTTCTTTGTCGATATTTTTTTTCTCGCAAGCATCGGCAATCGTTCTACCACCTTTGCAGCAAAAATCGATACCATATTTTTTGAAAACAGCTGCTGTTCTAAAATCCTCGGCAACCATTTCTCCTATGAGGTCTGTTCTTGTATTCATTATTTTTTATTTATGGATTTAAATTATTGACATTCAGTATTTTATTTCTTAGTTGAAAGAATATATTTCACCATTAATTTTGCATTATCAGGACTTAATCCGGCGTGTGGAGTCATTGGAATTTCGCCCCAAACTCCTTTTCCACCATCAATGATTTTTGTTGCAAGCTTATCAATATCTGCTTCGGTATATTTTGCAGCAACCTCTTGGTAAGATGGACCAACTAATTTTGCGTCAACTTTATGGCAAGAAAGGCAATCGGCACCTTCTACCAACTGTTTTCCTTCTTCTTCTGGTGTTAATGCGGCTACAGGTTCAGGTTCAGTTGTAGGTTTTTCTTCCAACATTACATTGGATTCCGGTTGGTTTGCTGGGTCTATTGTTTCTTCTTTTTTAGAACAAGACGCTACGGTTAAAACAGCTAAGACTGATGTTAAGAAAAGTTTTTTCATTTTGATTGATTTTAATGATGAATAATTATTGAAGTTGATTTTTAATTTCATTTACTGTTCCGTCTATATCGATGGTGATCCCCTCTTGCTGATGAACCAAAAGACCATCTTTCGAAAAAACGCTGATGATGTTGGAATGCGAAAAATCCATCGGGGAAATTTGCTTGTATTTTACGGCTAATACATTCGCCAACTCTCTTGTATTGTCCTCATCGCTTCGGATAAACAACCATTGTTTGCCTTCCAAATGATAATTTTTAATGAATTCCCGCATTTTCTCCGGAGTATCATTTTTAGGATCGATAGAAATTAAAACATAGCGCAAATCCTCAGGATTTTGGTGACCTACTTTTGCTTCTATGACTTTCATATCGGCTGTTAATTTTGGGCAAGCTGTTTTGCAGGAAGTATAAATCATCACCATCGTGAGGACTTTTCCTTTAAGATCTTCCAAATGAATTTTGGTTCCGTCCGGCGTTTCCCATTTTGAACTTAAATTAAAAATAGAAGCAGGATCTAAATTTTCACTTTCTTGTTTTTTGCAGCTCACCAACACTAAAAGCGAAAGTGCAGCAAGAGCAATATTTCGAAATAAATTTTTCATAGTATTATTTTTTTGGGTTTCCTGTGATGTTTTAATTTCCAGGTAAATCCTTTACACATCGGAAACCGAGGTTGTTGACGGTATAGTTGGCTTTCATGCTTCCACGCATTGCAAACCTTATAAATGCGGCATAATTCCTGAGATCTGAAGAAGTTACTGATGCACCTGCGCAAAACAAAGTTTCGTTCACCGTGTTGTCTTTTCGGGATTCTCCGGTCATCATCACCGAGTTGAAATCTTCCGTCCATTCCCAGATGGTTCCATAGAGATCATAAATTCCCCATGCATTCGCTTCGTGTTGCTTCACCGGTTTTTTGTAACCGTATTTTTGCTGATAAAGTTTCAATATCTTCGTTGTGAATTCCGGGTTTTCGGTAGCATCTTTCAGTTTTTCGCTGGCTCTTGCGGCATATTCCCACTCATCTACGGTTGGTAATCTTTTTCCGACGCTTTGGGCATAGGCTTTTGCGGCGTACCAAGAAACATTGGTCACAGGCGCTTTTGGACTTACATCTGCCGGAAATTCATAATCACTTTTCCAAGAATGAAGGTAAGTACTGTCTGCAAACAACTTCAGAACTTGGCTTTTGGTCCATTGGGGATTTTTCTTCAAAAATTCGAGAAATTCAGCATTTGTAACTGCGGTTTCATCCATCAGAAAAGAATTGACGAAGGTTAAACTATCGCTTTCTTTGCCTACAAACGGACGGTAACTTCCACCTTCAATCTTCAACATATTTTTTTGGCAGGAAATGAATGTTAAATGAGGTTTTAAAGTTGTATTTTCAGCCGTAATTTGCTTCTTACTACAAGAAAAAAATAGCATGAATCCTAGGATGTAAACAAAATATCTCATTTTTAAAATTGAATTAAAATCCCCAAATAGAACCAAAAACATTATTAAAAAACTATGGGTTTATTGTTTATTTGATTTGAAAACTTTCGGATTATCCGCTCCTGTAATTTTTATTTTTCCTAAAGCACCTTTATTGAAAGCTCGGAAAATAGCGTGATCTACAATAACATATTCACCTGGAACTGTTGCCTTAAATTCCACAATAGCCGCTCCACCTGGAGGAATTACGGTAGTTTGTACGTTTTCATTGATTTTGCTTCCGCCTTCGATATACACTTTATCGAAAATTTCACCAATGACGTGGAATGAAGAAGTGAGGTTTGGCCCACCATTTCCGACAAAGAAACGAACCGTTTCGCCAACTTTGGCCTGAAGCTCTCCAGAATTCAATAAAGCTCCCGTATTCCCGTTGAATACTACATAATCCGGATTTTCAGCAATGGCTTTATCCATATCGAATTCCTGCAAACCTTGGTCTCCAAATTTTCCTTTGGTGTAGAAATCGCCTTGCATGATATAAAATTCTTTATCTACTTTTGGCAATCCGCCTTCCGGCTCAATTAAAACCAAACCATACATTCCGTTCGCAATATGCAACCCAACTGGTGCGGTGGCACAATGGTAAACATACAAACCAGGATTTAAGGCTTTAAAATTGAAAACCGCTTCTTTTCCGGGTGCTACGAAAGTGGCTTCCGCTCCACCTCCTGGACCATTTACTGCATGAAGGTCGATATTATGTGGAAAGGTTGAATTTTCATTATTTTTTAAATGAAATTCAATTTCATCGCCAACTCTTGCTCGAATAAAACTTCCAGGAACGGTACCTCCGAAAGTCCAGAAATTATATTGTGTTCCATCTGCCAATTCACCTGTTTTCTCGATGGTTTCCAAACGAACGATTAGTTTTTTTGCCGCTCTATCACCTATTGCAGCAGGTACAAATGGCGGTGAGGTAAGTTTAGCTTCTTCTGCATTACCGGAAACAGAGATTTTTTCGGTATCTGCAGCAGTAGATTCTGATGAACTTTTCTTACAAGAATTTAAAGTAATAACTGAAAGCAAAGTAGCGAAGGTTAAAAGATACTTTTTCATAGTGTGGGTATTTAAATAATTTTCTTTAGTTGTAAAAAACCTATTGAAAGGAGTAAAATGACTTTAATGCATTCTGCGTAAATAAAATAATTGTGCAGCGGAGTTGGTGGGAGTCCCTTTCCAGTGGCTAAAACATCTGCTCGTGCATCTAAAATTGGCAACATTCAAAATTTTTCTAAAACCAAAATCAAAGCGAGTAAAACTCCAGTAAAGATAATAAATTTATTGAGTTTTGATGGATTTAAAAAGAAATTAAAAAAGACCAAAATCATCAATCCCAATTGAATGTTTGTGGAAATTCCGAACATTGTTTTTCCTAATTCTAGAGCGATTGGCAAAGTCATTCCAGGAACTTGAAATTTCAATGGAGTTTCCAAAAAACTAACCGCTATAACCAATCCGAGCCAGAAAAAACTGACTGCGAAAATGAATGGATATTTAATTTGATATTTCATTTTAATATATTAACACCTTTTTATCTTTTATTATAGTAAAAAAATAGAATTGAAAGATCTATTTTTTTAAAAAAGTTTCTTGAGCGTCCAATTGCTCAACAAAATCACCTACTTTCATATTGACCAACATTTTTTGTAGATTATTTCTGATGCTTTTAAATTCATGATGAACCGGACATGGATGATCTTCCGAACATTCTTTCAATCCTAAACCGCAACCAGTGAAAATTTTATCGCCATCAATTTCTTTTACGATTTCCGCCAAAGAACGATTCAAACTATTGTCTTCCAAATAAAATCCTCCGGTAGGTCCTTTTGCAGATTGTACAAAACCTTTACGACTCAAATCTTGCAGTATTTTTGCGATGAAATATTCCGGAGAATCAATTCCCACAGCAATGTCTTTAATTCCAATCTTCCCCCCACTTTTTGTTTGTTGGGCGATATAGATAAAAGCTCTCAAAGCGTATTCGCAGGTTTTAGAAAACATATTTATTTCTTTTTCTGATACAAATGTAAAATAAATTTTCAAATAAAAGATAAAAAACTCTTTTATTATAATATGATTTTTTTCAGTTTTATTATGGATCAATCTCAAAAGTTGTGTGCAAATTGAAATAAGTTTTCGATTTTTGCAGTAAACTTTAAGAACATTGGATCATTATCTGGAACTGCTGAAACATATTCTGCCTGAATTTTTAATTGAACATTTTGATTTAACGAAGCAAACCACCGAGGGTGAAGTGATGCACCTTTATTTTGAGGAGAAAAATAACCCACCCAAAGAAGTTTCAAATCGAATTTTAACAGCACACGGATTCCATAAGGAGATTACTATTCAAGATTTTCCCCTGCGTGGAAACGCCGTTTACCTGCATATTAAAAGACGCAGATGGCTGGATAAGAACACAAAGCAAATCGTGCAGAGAGACTGGAACTTAGTGGCAGAAGGCACCCGTTTAACCAAGGGGTTTGCCGATTTTTTAAAAGAAATCTGTCGATACCCGACCTCTTGATTGTAAAACCATTGCTGAAATGTACGGTGTGGCGGGTAAAAAATTCCAGCGCCAATACAAAAACAGAATTAGTGATTATAAAACCTGGAAAGAGAAATCCCATGCACAGGAATGGCTCATTTATCCCGAAAACATGTCACAATCCTTGTCGATAGATGAAGTAGCCTTGTCCAGCGGTGAACTTTATACTGTGGTCACGTCTAAAAAAGCGAAAGGTAAAAAAGGCTGCCTGGTTGCCATTATCAAAGAAACCCGCGCAGAAACCGTCATAGAACATTTACTGAAAATCGACCGTAAATTAAGGTTAAGCGTAAAAGAAATCACTCTAGACATGGCCGGTTCCATGAAACTCATTGCCAAGAGATGCTTCTCCAATGCCAAACGGACCATTGACCGATTCCATGTACAGCAACTAGCCTCAGAAGCCCTGCAGGAAATCCGTATCAAACACCGATGGAAAGCTATAGAGCAGGAAAGCGATGGTATCCTGAATGCCAGGAAAAATAAAGAAATCTACCAACCGGAACTGTGTTCAAATGGAGACACCAGAAAACAGCTCCTGGCACGAAGCAGGCATTTGCTGTATAAGAGTTCCTTCCACTGGACCGAATCCCAGAAAGAACGCGCCCAAATCCTATTCAGTGAATATCCGGATATCCAAAACGCTTACCAACTAACAGAAGATTTAAGAAAAGTCTACCACAAGAAAAACACCAAAGAAATCGCTATGTTAAAATTAGCAAGATGGTATCACCAGGTAGAAGTCTCCGGCTTTAAATCGGATCAATCTCAAAAGTTGTGTGCAAATTGAAATAAGTTTTCGATTTTTGCAGTAAACTTTAAGAACATTGGATCATTATCTGGAACTGCTGAAACATATTCTGCCTGAATTTTTAATTGAACATTTTGATTTAACGAAGCAAACCACCGAGGGTGAAGTGATGCACCTTTATTTTGAGGAGAAAAATAACCCACCCAAAGAAGTTTCAAATCGAATTTTAACAGCACACGGATTCCATAAGGAGATTACTATTCAAGATTTTCCCCTGCGTGGAAACGCCGTTTACCTGCATATTAAAAGACGCAGATGGCTGGATAAGAACACAAAGCAAATCGTGCAGAGAGACTGGAACTTAGTGGCAGAAGGCACCCGTTTAACCAAGGGGTTTGCCGATTTTTTAAAAGAAATCTGTCGATACCCGACCTCTTGATTGTAAAACCATTGCTGAAATGTACGGTGTGGCGGGTAAAAAATTCCAGCGCCAATACAAAAACAGAATTAGTGATTATAAAACCTGGAAAGAGAAATCCCATGCACAGGAATGGCTCATTTATCCCGAAAACATGTCACAATCCTTGTCGATAGATGAAGTAGCCTTGTCCAGCGGTGAACTTTATACTGTGGTCACGTCTAAAAAAGCGAAAGGTAAAAAAGGCTGCCTGGTTGCCATTATCAAAGAAACCCGCGCAGAAACCGTCATAGAACATTTACTGAAAATCGACCGTAAATTAAGGTTAAGCGTAAAAGAAATCACTCTAGACATGGCCGGTTCCATGAAACTCATTGCCAAGAGATGCTTCTCCAATGCCAAACGGACCATTGACCGATTCCATGTACAGCAACTAGCCTCAGAAGCCCTGCAGGAAATCCGTATCAAACACCGATGGAAAGCTATAGAGCAGGAAAGCGATGGTATCCTGAATGCCAGGAAAAATAAAGAAATCTACCAACCGGAACTGTGTTCAAATGGAGACACCAGAAAACAGCTCCTGGCACGAAGCAGGCATTTGCTGTATAAGAGTTCCTTCCACTGGACCGAATCCCAGAAAGAACGCGCCCAAATCCTATTCAGTGAATATCCGGATATCCAAAACGCTTACCAACTAACAGAAGATTTAAGAAAAGTCTACCACAAGAAAAACACCAAAGAAATCGCTATGTTAAAATTAGCAAGATGGTATCACCAGGTAGAAGTCTCCGGCTTTAAATCTTTTGCTATCCTGTTAGAAACGTTTACCATCCACTATAACGATATCCTAAACTACTTCAATCATAGAAGTACGAATGCATCCGCAGAATCTTTCAATGCAAAAATTAAAAAATTTAGAAGCAACTTCAGAGGAGTTAGGGATCGGGCGTTTTTTCTATTCAGACTACAAAACATTTTTGCTTAAACACAAGTTTTGGTACTGATCCTTTAAATCTTTTGCTATCCTGTTAAAAACGTTTACCATCCACTATAACGATATCCTAAACTACTTCAATCATAGAAGTACGAATGCATCCGCAGAATCTTTCAATGCAAAAATTAAAAAATTTAGAAGCAACTTCAGAGGAGTTAGGGATCGGGCGTTTTTTCTATTCAGACTACAAAACATTTTTGCTTAAACACAAGTTTTGGTACTGATCCTTTATTATTTAAAATGATTAATCTATCCTAAATACGAAAGATTTAGAAATAAAAAACCACCTACATTACTGTAAGTGGTTGAAAGTCAATTTTCTCGTGGTTTCTCCAGGAATCGAACCAGGGACACATGGATTTTCAATCCATTGCTCTACCAACTGAGCTAAGAAACCGTTCCGTTATTGAGTGGTGCAAAAGTATAACCTTTTCCCTTACGATGCAAATGATTTTGTGAAAATTTTTTCAAGAAAAACGAAATTTACTGATTTTCAGTAGAATTATTTTCTTCTTTTTGTATTTGCTCACTCATTTCATCCAGAACTGGCTTAATTGTACTCTCCGGAAGTTCGCTAATTCGGATGTACATCAACCCATCAATGGCATCATTAAAACTAGGATCCACATTGAAAGAGATTACTTTTGCGTTTTGTTTGATGTATTTTTTAATTAAAACAGGCAAACGCATCTCCGGCTCCAGATCATCGATGATCTTATCGAGTTTGTTCAAATCCGATTCTACTTCATCAAAAAATAAATGTTTATCGCGATCTTTAAGTTTTACTTTAAATTCTTTTTTTGGATGAATGTATTGCGCAACTGCAGAATCATAATAATGCGACCTCATGAATTCGATCATGAGCGATTTGGAAAAATCTGAAAATTTATCGGAAATACTCACTCCGCCCATTAAAAACTTATGTTCAGGATTTCTTAAACAAACATGTACAATTCCTCTCCATAAAAGGAAAAGTGGCAAAGGTTTCTGTTGGTATTCCGAAGAAATATACGCTCTTCCCATTTCAATTACTTTTCGGAAAAATGGCCGTAATTCCGGATCAAATTCAAATAAAGAACTGGTGTAAAACCCATCAATACCATATTTTTTCATTACTTCGCTTCCCAATGCCATTCTGTAAGCTCCGGCCAATCGCTGTGCTGCATTGTCCCAAAGAAAAAGGTGATGGTAATGCTCATCATAATGATCCAAATCGAAAGGCAAATTGCTACCTTCGCCTATTTTCCGGAAAGTAAGCTCGCGCTGTCTACCAATTTCGCGCATGATGAAAGGAATCTCCGAATAACTTGCAAAAAACACTTCATAATTCCCATTTCGGAACAGCATTTTATCCTTCTTGTAAAGGGAATTTATATCTTTTATCAAATCTTCTTGTGGAGTTTCATCGATGATATTCTGAACTACGTTTTCTTCTTTTAATAAAGGAAAATTGAGCTTCAGATTGGGTAATTTCAGCTGTTCCGCGATCGATTTTCTTTTTTCATAATAGGATTTCAGCATGTAAATTTTGTTCCGCAAAAACTCTCCCATTTCTTCCACAGTATCGTGATCTTCAAGCACTTTTACCGAAATTGGTTTCCCGATTCTTATTCGGATTGGTTTTTCTCTCTTATTCATCATTTCCGAAGGAAGCATCAGTGTTTGCAACTCCGGATGAATCTTGGAAACTTGATAAAAAAGCCGACTATTTTTGGCATGAAAATACATCGGAACCACCGGAACTTTCGCCATTTTTATCAACTTTAATGCTGGTTTTTCCCATTGCTTATCATGAATTTCTCCGAATTCATTATTTTTATTCGAAACTTCACCGGCTGGAAAGATTCCCACGCAACCTCCGTTTTCCAGATGTTTCAAGGTTTCTCGCATTCCGGAAGCGCTGTTTCGAACTTCTTTTCTGTTTTCAAAAGGATTTACGGGAATTACGTAAGGTTCCATCGGTTTTATTTTTTCTAAAAGAAAATTCCCCATCACTTTGAAATCCGGACGAATTTCACTGAGAATTTTCGTCATCAAAATCCCGTCAATGGCTCCCAGCGGATGGTTGGATACTAAAATAAAAGGTCCGGTTTTCGGAATTTTGGCAAGATCTTCTTCGAAAACGATGTATTTTAAATCTCTTTCCCGAACAAACGAATCGAAAAAATCTTTTCCGGTTTTGTCTTTCAGAATATCGTATAATTTGTTGACTTCATTAATCTTTGTGATGGACATCAATGCCGATGCAACGGGATTTTTTAGAAATCCTAATCGACTAAGGCCCGACACTTTTATTAACTCATCTCTTGAAATAAGACTCATTGGTTATCAGTTTATAACAACTTGTATTGTTTTTTGGGAAATCTGTTCCAGCAAAATATTTTTATTCTCGTAAAATTTATTTAAATCTTCTAATTTAGCATTTCGAACCGTAAAAAGAGAAACATTTTTAATGAGTTCGGTGCTGAAAATGGTTTGCAATTCCTGATTCAGTTCGTCGATATGCCCATATTTGTCTTCAAGGCAAAGTGCAAGAGAAATCGCAGAATTCTGCATCAAAGAAATCTTGATTTTATATTTTGCCAATTGTGCAAAAATCTGGCTTAAATGTTCTTCTGCAATAAACGAAAAATCACGCGTTGCAATCCGCATTAAATGTTGATTTTCCTTTAAAATATAAGATTCTTCTTTCTGATTCTCGGAAGCATTTCCCACTTTGGTTCCCGGTCTTTGGGGCTCCAAAAATGATTTCACATAAAATGGAATATGCTTTTGTTTCAGTGGTTGCAAAGTTTTCGGGTGAATTACCGACGCTCCATAATATGCCATTTCAATCGCTTCTTCATACGAGATATTCGATAAAAGATTTACATTTTCAAACTTTCGCGGGTCGCCGGTCATCACACCGGGAACGTCTTTCCAGATCGTCATCGCTTCTGCGTTTAGGCAATATGCAAAAATCGCAGCAGAATAATCGGAGCCTTCTCTTCCCAATGTTACTGTGAAATTATTAGCTTCCGAACCTATAAACCCCTGAGTTACATAGGATTGATTGCCATTCAAAGTTGAAATATTTTTCTGAGTTTCTTCCCAATTGATATTTCCTTCGCGGTAGTTGCTATCGGTTTTCAAGTAATCGCGGGCATCGAGCCAAGTATTTTTAAACTGAATATCATTTAAATATTCGCTTAAAATTTTCGACGAAATCATTTCGCCACAACTTACTACTTGATCGTATACAAAATTGTAATTCGGCGATTTATTTCTTCTTAAAAAAGATTCTATATCATCAAAAAACAAAGAAATTTCAGCAAAAACGGGATGATTTTCCTTAAAAAGTCCGTTGGAAATTTCCAAATGCGATTGTTTTACTTTTTCAATTTCTGTTTGGTAATCCTGTTTGGCAAAATAATTTTCCACCACTTTTTCCAAAGCGTTGGTTGTTTTTCCCATTGCCGAAACCACAAGCAAACAATTCTCGAAACCCTGAGATTCTAGAACCAATGCAACATTTTTCACTCCTTCAGCATCTTTCACAGATGCTCCACCAAACTTAAAAATTTTCATTTAAATATTTAATAATCAATAAATTACACTTCAATAAATCATATTAACCAAAAATTAATATTCATCAAAAATATTAATTTAACGCGAGATAAAAAAACTCGCATCTATTAATAAGATTCACTTTTCCCGAAAACAGCCTTGTTTGGCATTAAAAAAATAGAAAAGAAAGCAAAAATCAACTTTTTTAAAACAAATAAAAGAGATTTAATTGAAAGAAAATTCCGAAATTTGTAAAAATGCAAAAAACCAAATCATGTCAGAACAAAATTTTCAAACCCTTGGTGAATTTATAATCGATAAACAGGAAGATTTTCAGTATTCAACTGGTGAACTTTCACGACTTTTGAGCGCGATTCGACTCGCCTCGAAAGTAGTAAACCGCGAAGTAAACAAAGCCGGAATTGCCAATATTATCGGCAAAGCGGGGAACGAAAACATCCAGGGAGAAGAACAACAGAAATTAGATGTTTTGGCCAACGATATCTTTATCGAAGCGCTTTCTCAGCGGGAAGTAGTCTGCGGAATTGCCTCCGAAGAAAGTGATGATTTTATTGAAATTCGCGCCAGTTCAAATGCTCATTTAAGCAAATATGTGGTATTGATTGATCCACTCGACGGATCTTCAAACATTGATGTGAATGTATCCGTTGGAACTATTTTTTCAATTTACAGAAGGGTTACAGAACCTGGAACACCGGTTACATTGGAAGATTTTTTACAAAAAGGAGTCAACCAAATCGCAGCTGGTTATGTGGTTTATGGCTCCTCAACGATGATTGTTTACACGACCGGAAATGGCGTGAACGGCTTCACTTTGGATCCAAGTTTGGGAACGTATTACCTTTCGCATCCGAATATGAAATTTTCAGAAACCGGAAAAATCTATTCTATCAACGAAGGAAACTACATAAAATTTCCGCAAGGGGTGAAAAATTATATTAAATACTGCCAACGTGAAGAAGGCGATCGTCCCTACACTTCGCGCTACATCGGAAGTTTGGTTTCCGATTTTCACCGAAATATGATTAAAGGCGGAATTTATATTTATCCATCCACTTCGCAATCGCCGAACGGAAAACTTCGGTTGTTATACGAATGCAATCCGATGGCGTTTTTGGCGGAACAAGCCGGCGGAAAATGCAGCGATGGTTTCAGAAGAATCTTGGAAATTCAGCCGACCGAATTGCACCAAAGAGTTCCGTTTTTCTGCGGAAGCATTAAAATGGTAGAAAAAGCAGAAGAATTCATGAAATAAGCACAATAAATGACCGCAGAATATCATCAATATATCCTTAATTTCAAGCGCCCGGGAGGAACTTCCCGCGGCGTTTTGCATACCAAAGAAACATATTTTTTGAAAATCTCAGAAAATAATCGTACTGGAATCGGAGAATGTGCCGTTTTCAGAGGATTAAGCTATGATGATGTTCCGGAATATGAAGAAAAACTCCGCTGGCTTTGTGAAAACATCAATGAAAACGCTGATTTTATAAAAAAAGAAATGCTCCATTTTCCATCGATTTGGTTCGGTTATGAGCAAGCAATTCTCAACCTTAAAAACGGAGAAGAAATTTATTTCCCAAGCGATTTTACCGCCGGAAAATCTTACATTAAGATCAACGGATTGATTTGGATGGGCGATGCAGATTTCATGCAGGAGCAAATTGAAGAGAAACTAAAAAATGGTTTCAACTGCATTAAATTGAAAATCGGAGTCGACTGGAAATCCGAGAAGAAAATTCTCACTCAACTTCGCGAAAAGTTCCCCAAAAATGCGTTGGAATTACGTGTAGATGCTAATGGCGGTTTTGACTTTGAGGAAGCAAAAATCATTTTACAAGAATTGGCAGATCTGGAAATTCATTCGATCGAACAACCGATAAAAGCAGGAAATTTAGATCAAATGGAAATGCTTTGCAAAACCACTCCAACGCCGATTGCTTTGGACGAAGAATTAATCGGAATTCTTGATTTTGATGCTAAAAAAGAACTTTTAGAAAAAATAAAACCGCAATACATCATCCTGAAACCTTCATTAATAGGAGGATTTTCAGGTTCAGACGAATGGATTTCTTTAGCAGAAAGTAAACAAATCGGTTGGTGGATCACTTCCGCATTGGAAAGCAATATCGGTTTGAACGCCATCGCACAATATACTTTCAGTAAAGACCCAAAAATCCCACAAGGATTAGGAACCGGCGGACTATTCACCAACAATATTCCAGCTCCGCTTTTATTAAATGGTGATCAACTTTTTATGAGAAAATCCTAAAAAGGGATCATTTTTTAGATTTATTTTAAAGTTCAGAAATCAGGAACTCATTTAGTATTTATCTTTTGCGAAGAATCCGTAAATTTGCCGATACAAGAATAGACAATGGAAGAAGAAAAAAAATCCCTCAATTTTATTGAGCAAATTATAGAAGACGATTTAGCTAATGGTTTTCCGAAAGACCAATTGCGTTTCCGTTTCCCGCCAGAACCAAACGGTTATCTACACGTAGGTCATACCAAAGCGATCTGCATTAATTTTGGTTTGGGCGAAAAATACGGTGCTCCGGTTAATTTGCGTTTTGATGATACCAACCCTGAAAAAGAAGAGCAAGAATTTGTAGATTCCATAAAAAAGGATGTGGAATGGCTCGGTTTCAAATACGACAAAGAGCTTTATGCATCGGATTATTTTGAGCAACTTTATATTTGGGCAGTCCAGATGATCAAAAACGGGAAAGCTTACGTAGATGAACAATCTTCAGAGGAAATCACCGCGCAAAGAAAAAACCCTTTCGAAGATGGCATCGAATCTCCTTACAGAAACCGTCCGATGGAAGAATCTTTGGATCTTTTTGAAAGAATGAAAAACGGCGAATTCGAAGAAGGAAGCATGTCTTTAAGAGCAAAAATCGATATGACTTCTCCCAATATGAACATGCGCGATCCTGTGATGTACCGAATTCTGAAAAGACCTCACCACAGAACAGGCGATAAATGGAAAATCTACCCGATGTACGATTGGGCACATGGAGAATCCGACTATATCGAACAAATTTCGCACTCTTTATGTTCGCTGGAATTCGAAAACCACCGCCCACTTTACGATTGGTACTTGGATCAGGTTTACCAAGAACCTAAAGTGAGAAACAAGCAAAGAGAATTTGCCCGAATGAATGTTTCTTACATGATCACTTCCAAAAGAAAGTTACAACGTCTGGTGGCCGAAAATGTGGTGACAGGATGGGATGATCCGCGAATGCCTACAATTTCAGGGATGAGAAGATTAGGATTTACTCCAAAATCCATTCGTAATTTCATTGATAGAGTTGGCGTTGCGAAAAGAGAAAACCTTATTGATATTCAATTACTTGAATTCTTCGTCAGAGAAGATTTAAATAAAGTTTCAACACGAGTGATGGCGGTGGTTGATCCTGTGAAACTGGTGATAGAAAATTATCCTGAAAACGCTGAAGAATGGTTGGAAACCGAAAACAACCCTGAAGATGAAAACTCAGGATCTCGCGAAATCCCTTTCTCGAGAGAATTATACATTGAAAGAGAAGATTTCAAGGAAGAAGCCGGAAACAAATTTTTCCGTTTGAAACTGGGTGGCGAAGTCCGTTTGAAATCAGCGTACATCATCAAAGCAGAACGTATTGAAAAAGATGAAAATGGCGAAATCACGACCATTTATGCAACTTATGATCCGAAAAGCAAATCCGGAAGTGGCACCGAGGAAAGTTTAAGAAAAGTAAAAGGAACACTTCACTGGGTTTCTGCTAACCATGCTTTACCGGTAGAAGTAAGAATTTACGACAGACTTTTCACCACTCCGCAACCGGATGCTGAAAAAGAAACCGATTTCATGGAATTCATCAATCCTGAAAGTTTAAAAATAGTGCAAGGATTTGCTGAACCAAGCTTGAAAAACGCGGAAGTAGGTAAACCTTATCAGTTCCAAAGAATTGGCTACTTCACCAAAGATCCCGATTCTACGGACGAAAAACTGGTTTTCAACAGAACCGTAACGCTGAAAGACGGCTATAAACCTGAATAATTTACAAAACCCCTTCCTCAACCGGAGGGGTTATATATTATGAATATTATTAAAAGTTTTTTCCCGTTATATATTATATTTATATTCGCATCACATTTTTAAATTCATGAAAAAATTATTTTCACTGTTTATACTGTTTATTTCACTATCCGTATTTTCTCAGGAAAGCATTAATTTCGAAAAAGGCACCTTCAAAGAAATTCTGGCAAAAGCAAAAAAAGAAAAAAAGCTTGTGTTTATGGATGCTTTTGCTTCTTGGTGTGGACCTTGTAAAATGATGGAAAAAAATATTTTTCCGCTACCTGCGGTTTCAGAATATTATAACGCCAATTTCATCAATGCAAGATTCGATATGGAGAAAGGTGAAGGCCGGGAAATTGCCATGAAATATGGAGTTCGCTCCTATCCTACTTTTCTTTTCCTGAATGGTGATGGCGAAGTAGTGCTGAAAAATTATGGGTACATGGGCGAACAGGATTTTCTTACCATCGCAAAAGAAGCGAACCAACCGAAATACCGAACCTCTTCCAACAAAGAATTATTCGAAAAAGGCGAAAGTAATCCGGAGTTTTTACTCAATATGATGAGTTTGTACGCGCAAAGCGATTACGAATTGGCTAAAAAAGCCTCTGAAAGATACTTCAAAGCGAAAAGCAATCAACCTTTGACTAAAGATGAACTGGGAATGTTGTTGTATTTCATTAAATCTCCAAGCGATCCGAATTATCAAATTTTCGTTGCGAAAAAGCCGGAAATCATCAAATTGATGTCGGAAGATATTTACAATCAATTTGATACGAACATCAAAATTACCAAGATTCTTGAAAATGCTTTGGATCAAAAAACTGGTACGATCAATGATGATGAATTTTTCAAAAATGCAATTCCATTAGTTGGAAAAACCGAAGCTGAAATAGCTTTAAACCGAATGAAAGTGATTATTTATCCCAATTCAGGAAAATTTGCGGAATACGAAAAAGCGGCTCTATCTTATTATCAGAACGCTGAAAATTTTGAAAGTGAAGAACTTCTAAAAGCTGCTTGGATTTTCAGTGAGTTCATCACCACGCCTTCTTCTTTGAAAAAAGCGGAAGAATGGGCTGAAAAATCGGTTATGAAATCTGAAACCGCTGAAAACACTTTTATTTTAGCAAAAATTTATTCGAAAACAGGTAAAAAAGATCAAGCAAAAACGTATGCTGAAATTTCTAAAAATCTCGCTAAAGCTCAAGGAAAAGACGATAAACTCGCTACCCAACTTTTAGAATCTTTAAAATAAATTTACTTTGAAAAAACTCTTATTGGCAATCGCAGTTTCTTTTGCAGCGCTTTCTACTGCTCAATCACAAGATTCTATCGTATCCAAAAAAATGTATGTGAAAGCCAATGCGCTTTTCCTTCCTGTCGGTATGTTGAATGCTGGTGTTGAGTATCAATTGAACAAAAAATGGACGCTTCAAGGGGATGTTTTCATCTCCCCGTGGAAATCTTTTGCGGGAAAATACGCACAAGTTTACATGCTAGGTTTCGACGGAAGATATTATTTTAATGAAGCTTTTAAACATTGGTATGTTGGTGCAAACATCTCTTTTTCTCGCTTTATTGTTCAAAAATACAATTATTGGAACGACAATGATTACCAATACACGCCGGAATCACCAGTTTACAAAACTTCCGATTTGTACCAAAACGGTTTTTCATTCCTTATTGGAGCTACTGTAGGTTATCAGTTTGAATTGGCCAAAAACTGGAATATGGATTTGTATGTCGGCGGTGGTTCTATACAAAGTTATTACAAAGGTTATCATAAAGAATTGGGCGTTCGATACGATACGGATCCAACCCGAGAATATAATCAAAGCGGCGAATGGCTTCCGTACAGAGGTGGAATAATGATTTCATACAGAATAAAATAATGGACATAAAAAGTAAAAAATTCATGGTGGTTGGCGTAATCACCTTTCTCATTCTCTTTCTGATGAATTATCTCGGAAATGATATGCCCGACCGATTAGAGCGTGCTTTGATGACTGCTGTAGCCGGAGTAATCGGCTTAACGATCGGTATGTGGTTTGTCCATAAAAATTCAAAAGACGATACCCACCATGATTTTGATTAAAGATTCCAGTATCTAAAATATGAAACAGATCGCTTAGATCTGTTTTTTTGTCAGCGCAATACGGTTTCCGGTTTCCATTCAAAAAAATTATCTTTGCACCATGATAAAAATCGGAAACATAGAACTACCGGAATTTCCACTTCTTCTTGCTCCTATGGAAGACGTTTCGGATCCTCCTTTTCGCAGACTTTGCAAAATGCATGGCGCCGATATGATGTATTCGGAGTTTATTTCCTCCGAAGGATTAATTCGGGATGCTATGAAAAGCCGCAAAAAACTTGATATTTTCGATTATGAAAGACCGGTGGGAATCCAGATTTTTGGTGGCGACGAAGAGGCGATGGCAATGTCAGCGAAAATCGTAGAAACGGTAAACCCAGATTTAGTCGATATCAACTTTGGCTGTCCTGTGAAAAAAGTAGTATGTAAAGGAGCCGGAGCAGGCGTTTTAAAGGATATTGATTTAATGGTTCGCCTCACAAAAGCGGTCGTAAGTTCCACGCATTTACCGGTTACCGTTAAAACCCGTTTAGGTTGGGATACCGAAACGATAAACATCATGGAGGTAGCTGAAAGATTGCAAGATACCGGAATTAAAGCACTTACCATTCACGCCAGAACACGATCCCAAATGTATAAAGGGGAAGCTGATTGGAATTATATTTCTAAAGTAAAAAATAACCCAAATATCGAAATTCCAATTTTCGGAAACGGCGATGTAGATTCTCCCGAAAAAGCCCTTGAATACAAACAAAAATACGATTGCGACGGCATCATGATCGGTCGTGGAGCCATCGGCTACCCTTGGATTTTTAATGAAATCAAACATTTTTTTCAAACCGGAGAGAAATTACCGGAACCTACAATTACCGACCGATTATTAGCAGTTCGCCAACACGCAGAATGGAGCATGGAATGGAAAGGCGAAAGACTCGGACTCATCGAAATGCGCCAACATTACAGCAATTATTTCCGTGGAATTCCGCATTTTAAAGATTTCAGAAGAAAATTCCTAGAAGTTTTCACTTTAGAAGAAATGGATCAGGTCATTGCCGAAGCTGCTGATTTTTATAGAGAACATCAATTTTCAAATTAATTTTTCTCAGATTCCGTAGGAATCAAATCTGTGTAGCTTAATAAAATCCATTTAATATAAAGCGTTCAGTAGGAACGCTATTTTTTTTACATATTACCTACCTCAAAAAGGACATCCATTAAAGCTTATCTGAATTTTCTGCCAAAATTCCGTAACTTTCCGAAGTATTTTTATACTAATTCTTTCAAATAATCATCTTCATGCTGAAAGCAGAAAACGTCACCAAAACCTATAATGCCGGTAAAAAACTGGCACTCGACAACTTCTCAATTGATGTTCCCGAAGCCAGCATTTATGGACTTTTAGGTCCCAATGGTGCGGGAAAAACCACCTTCATCCGAATCATCAATCAAATTACTCAAGCCGATTCGGGAGAGGTTTTCATCAATCAACAAAAACTCAATCCGGAGCACATCAAACAGATCGGTTACATGCCCGAAGAACGCGGTTTGTACAAAAATATGTCGGTTGGTGACCAGATTTTATACTTCGGAGAGCTAAAAGGAATGAACAAAAATGATGCTTTGAGCCAGGCGAAATATTGGTTCGAGCAACTGGAAATCGATCAGTGGTGGAAGAAAAAACTCAGCGAACTTTCCAAAGGAATGGCACAGAAAATACAATTTGTAGTGACGGTTTTGCACCGCCCGAAATTGCTTATTTTGGATGAACCTTTTTCCGGTTTTGATCCGGTAAACGCAAACTTAATCAAAGATCAAATCCTGAATTTGAAAAACAACGGCACCACCATTATCCTTTCTACGCACCGAATGGAAAGTGTGGAAGAAATGTGCGATTATGTAGCATTAATCAACCAATCGAAAAAAGTGCTGGACGGAAAAGTTTTTGATGTGCGAGAAAAATTCAAGAAGAATATCTTTGGAATTACCCTATCAGACGTAGATTCCGAGAAATTTGAAAACTTTAAAAAAGAATTCCACATCAACGAATTCAATACCCAAAACCAACTCGTTTCTTTCGAATTGAAAAATGATAACGACCAACATTTGTTGCTGAATGAACTGATGAAAATAGGAAAAATCCGTTCGTTTGATGAAAAAATTCCGAGCATGAATGAGGTTTTCATCAATGCAGTCGCGAAATAAACCTCAGCGTTTTCAACAAAAAATCATCCCGATTAAAACAGAAAAAATTCCATGAAAAATATATTTTTAATCACCAAAAGAGAATATCTCACGCAAGTGAAGAAAAAATCTTTTATCATTCTCACGCTTCTTGCACCGATTTTAATGATTGGTTTCGGAGCTTTAATTGCGTTTATGTTCAAGGCAAATGAAAGTTCCAGCACCTTCAATGTAGTCGATAAAAGCGGACTTTTCGTGGGTAATCTGAAGAGCGACAACACCATAAAATACGTTTTTGTTCCCAAGGAAAATGAACGCGCGCTCACTTCTACTTTAAAAGAAATGACAGGCATTGAAGGACTTCTGATCATTCCGGAACTGAAAAACGACAATTTCGACGAGCTCGAGAAAAATACCAAATTACTTATCAATAAAAAAATCGGTTTCGATACCAAATCAAGTGTTTCTGCGGATCTTTCTAAAGTCCTTAAAAAAGAAAAAATAAAAACCCTTGGCCTCTCGGAAGATCAACTGGTAAGCCTGGATAAAAATTTCGATTTGAATACGGAAAATGTGGTGGACAACAACAAAGCGGATTCTGGCCTGGATTTCGGTGTGAAATCGGGCCTTAGCATGGTTCTGATGTATGCCGTATTTATGTTCATTATCATTTACGGTGTTCGGGTGATGCGTAGCGTTTTGGAGGAAAAAAACAACCGCGTCGTTGAAATCATCATTTCTTCGGTAAAACCATTTGAGTTGATGATGGGAAAAATTTTGGGGGTTACTTTGGTTGCGCTCACCCAATTTGCAATTTGGATTACGATGTCGGTTTTGGGAGCCATCTTCCTGAACACGGGCTTTCAGGCGATGCAAAAACAAATTCCCGGCGGGGAACAATCTTCCGAAATGCTTCAAAAATTCGACATCACTGAAACTGCGACAAAGGTTTCTCATATCCTGTTAGACATGAATTTTCCGTTGATTATCTTCGTTTTTATCGTTTTTTTCTTGTTGGGATATATTTTTTACAGCTCAATGTATGCAGCCATTGGATCTGCAGTAGATAACGAAACTGAAACCCAACAATTCACCCTTTTTGCGATTATTCCGCTTACTTTGGGAATGTACGGCAGCTTCACGATTATGAATAATCCGGAAGGTCCGCTTGGTTTTTGGTTGTCGATGATTCCATTTACCTCACCTGTTGCGATGATTGCGAGAATTCCATTCGGTGTTCCGGCTTGGCAAATTGCACTTTCCATGGCATTGCTGATTGTTTCTACCTTATTAATGATTTTCGTGGCGGCAAAAATTTATCGCGTTGGAATTTTAATGTATGGAAATAAAGCGAGCGCAAAAGAGCTTTGGAAATGGATCAGAAGTTAAATTGAATTCAGATTTAAAATAAAGATAAATCCCATCAATAAAATTTGATGGGATTTTGTATTTAATGAATGAAAATCTATTGGAAAATGTAACTTAAACCTACGCTAAAAACTTGTTCCGATTTCTTTTTAGCCGTATTTGGATCGGCGTTCAGTTCGCCCATTAAACCTTTGTAGGTGTTACTGAGACCGAGATCATAGCGTGCGGTAACTTCCAACATTCTTTTGTAAGAAAACCCAATTCCTAAACCGATGGCAAGATTAAAACTAGAAGCCTTTCCGTTCAGGTCTGGATATTCTTCCAATTGTTCCGGAACGTAAAATGGTTTTCCGGGATCACTCACTTTTTGGCTGACGAGGAAATTGAATTTCGGTCCCGCCAATGCAAAAAACTCAGATTCCGCTTCGGAAAAATATCCTTTAAAGTAAATCGGAACGCTGATGTAATTGTTGGCATAAATCGCATTGTAGCCGGTTGCGCCTTTCGCATCTTTGTCTTTACCCGATTCTCCGGCTCCCAAATATTCTACTTCCGTTTGGATATAAAATTGGTCATTATTATCGACCGGAATTAAAGCTAATGCACCTCCGTAAAACGAGTATCGAGGTCCTGAAGGATTATGGGCATTGCTTACTCGGGATATGGTAGCACCTCCGGTAAGTCCGAATCTTGTACTTCTGAAATCGATTTGTGCAGATAATAAACTGGTCGCAAAAAGTGCTGCAGCAGCGAATAATTTAATTTTCATAAAAAGTGTTTATAAAGCAAAGATAAAAAAATATCAGCCAAAAAAAACGTTTCACAATTTTGCGAAACGTTTTTTATTTTCCTTAAGATAATCTTATCCTAAAACTTTAGCAACAGTAGCACCAATTTCTGCTGGAGAATCTACCACGTTGATTCCGTTTTCTCTCATGATTTCCATTTTCGCTTGTGCGGTATCTTCGGCTCCACCTACGATTGCACCTGCGTGACCCATTGTTCTTCCTTTTGGAGCAGTTTGTCCTGCGATGAAACCAACAACCGGTTTTTTAGAACCGCTTTCTTTGTACCATCTTGCAGCTTCAGCTTCTAGTGAACCACCGATTTCACCGATCATTACTACAGCGTCAGTTTCTGGATCGTTGATGAACAATTCCAAAGCTTCTTTGGTTGTAGTTCCGATAATTGGGTCACCACCGATTCCGATTGCGGTAGAAACACCGTAACCTGCTCTTACTACCTGATCAGCAGCTTCGTAAGTTAACGTTCCTGATTTTGAAACGATCCCTACTCTTCCTTTTTTGAAAACAAAACCTGGCATAATACCAATTTTAGCTTCGTCGGAAGTGATGATTCCTGGGCAGTTTGGCCCGATCAATCGGCAATCTCTGTCAGCAATATAAGATTTTACTTTTACCATATCTGCTACCGGAATACCTTCAGTAATACAAACGATTACTTTAATACCAGCTTCTGCAGCTTCCATAATCGCATCAGCAGCAAATGCCGGCGGAACGAAGATGATCGATACATTAGCACCCGCTTTTTCTACTGTTTCAGCAACGGTATTGAACACTGGTTTTCCTAAATGCTCGGTTCCACCTTTTCCAGGAGTTACTCCACCTACAACGTTGGTTCCGTATTCAATCATTTGACTTGCATGGAAAGTTCCTTCGTTTCCGGTAAATCCTTGTACGATTACTTTTGAATCTTTGTTTACTAATACTGACATTTTATATTCTTTTTTTAAATTTATTAAACTATTTTCTTGATTTAAGAGATTCGTATTTCTCTAATAATAACTCCATTACAGTATCCACATTATTTTCAGCTTGTCGCAAAGAGCTGGTTTTTGCTTCTTGAAAGAAACTTTGCATTTCGGGTTCGTCACTGAAAAATTCAATTAATTTTTTCTTTGGCAAACCGGTAAAATAGGCAACTCCAATTCCTTTTTTGGCAACTTTATTAAATAAAAAATCGGCGGCTCCTTCTCCACCCGGTCCGGAAGCATAATAATCTCTGAACCATTCTATCGTATTTCCATTAAATAATCTTTCCTGCAAGGTTTTCTTATTTTCGGAGCGGTTAAGGAAATATCTTTTTTTTCGTACAAAATCTACAAATGAAAGTTCCTTCACATTAGAAGCCTACATTTTAGACTTCTTTCCGCTTTCATCAACAATATTTATTTTTTCGTTTAAACTTGATCCATAGATAAGCGTTGGGTCTATCATATTGACCGTCACTCTTATTTTTACATCCAATGTATCGTTAGCTTGGGTAATAATTTGGGCATCAATCACCTTCTTTTGCGAAAAGCAAAAAGAGATCAAAAACAGCAAGATACCTGATAAAATTTTTTTCATATTTAATAGATAAGCAAATTTAGTGTTTTAAGAGATTTTATCGGTTATCTTTACTTAAGATTTTTCAATATCACTTCTTTTCTTAAATACTCCCTGAATTCTTCCGCCAATTGCCCGAAATAGGTTTTGCCACCTTCCAAATCCTTGTTAACGCCGGTTTTCCCTAAAAGAACTGCTCCTTTTCCTACTCGGTTTCCTGAGGCCATGCCTACCTGTCCCCAAACCGTTACTTCATCTTCAATAATACAACATCCAGCAATTCCAGTTTGTGAAGCTATCAAACATCTTTTTCCAATAATTGTATCGTGGCCGATTTGTATTAAATTATCTAAAATAGAACCTTCGCCAATGATGGTTGAGTCGGTAACTCCGCGATCGATGGTACAATTGTTCCCGATTTCTACATTGTTTTCGATAACAACATTTCCCACAGAGATCAAACGATCGAAATTTCCGTTGAGTTTTCTGTAATAGAAAGCATCGCCACCCAAAACAGTACCACTTTGGATGATTACATTGTCGCCGATCACAGTTCTATCTCCAATCACCACATTCGGAAAAATATGGCAATTTTTACCAATTTTCACCTCATTTCCGATGACAACAGAAGAGTGCACAAATGTTCCCTCTCCCATTTCTAGGTCATGAAGTTCCTCGGTGAAATTATAAATTCGCGTAAAATGAGTATTGATTTTATTAAAATCCCTGAAAGGATCTTCTGAAATCAACAAAGCTTTTCCTTCAGGACAAGCGACTTCTTTATCGATAAGGATGATGGTGGCATCAGAATTCAGGGCTTTGTCGTAATATTTTGGATGATTCACAAAAACGATTTCGCCGTTTTTGACCATGTGAATTTCGTTGGTTCCCAAAACCGGAAAATCTGCTTCACCAATCATTTTGGCTCCGATAATTTCAGCAATGGATTGGAGGGTCTGTGGTTTTTTGAAAGTCATTTTTTTTGATGGAAGTTGAATAATGGAGGAAAGCCGGATGAAACAATCCTCCTTTTTATCAATACATTATTAGGATTATTTTACTCTTTCCAAGTAGGTTCCGTCTTCGGTATTAACCTTAATTTTATCGCCAGCTTCGATGAAAAGCGGAACCATCACTCTAGCTCCGGTTTCTACGATTGCATTTTTCAAGGCATTGGTTGCGGTATTTCCTTTAACACCCGGATCAGCTTCGATTACATCTAAATACACTGTCGGTGGAATTTCAGCGGAAAGAGGAGTTTCATCAATATCTTTCAAGATAATGGTAACCTCTTCACCAGCTTTCATGAATTGAGCATTTTCAATCATGTTTTTATCAAGATATAATTGGCTGAAATCATCATTATTCATAAAGTGGAAACCGTTTTCATCATCATATAAATATTGGAATTTTCTGGTAATCACCTTTACTTCATCAATTTTATGTCCTGCAGAAAAGGTATTGTCTAATACTTTACCATTAGTCACGGATTTCATTTTCGTTCTTACGAAAGCTGGACCTTTTCCTGGTTTTACGTGAAGAAACTCGATAATTTTGAAGATATCGTTGTTGTACTCAATACACATTCCTTTTTTGATATCGTTGCTTGTTGCCATTTAATTAATTTGAATATATTTATTATTTAATTTTTTATTCTTTTCCGGTGCCGTATCCTTTTACAATACCACGCGGAGAGTTTTTAATAAATTCTAAAATCTCGTCGCGTTCAGCGGTAGGAAGCATTTCTTTTTCGATAAAACTTGATGCTTGAGAAACATTCATCTTCATTTGGAAAATTGCCCGGTAAATTTTTTGGATTTCGAATATTTTTTCGTTGGTAAAACCTCTTCTCCTTAATCCTACGGAATTAATTCCTGCATAAGTCATCGGTTCTCTTGCTACTTTCACGTAAGGTGGAATATCTTTTCTTACCAAAGTCCCTCCGGAAATCATCACATGTTTGCCAATTTTTCCGAACTGGTGCACCGCGGAAAGTCCTCCCATTACGGTAAAATCACCGATTTCTACATGTCCTGCGATTCCGCAACCGTTCACGATAATAACCCCGTTTCCGATAACGCAATCGTGTGCAACATGCGAGGTTGCCATAATGAGGCAGTCGTTACCAATTTTCGTATAACCTAAAGCTTTGGTACCACGGTTAATAGTAACTGATTCGCGAATAGTTGTACCATCTCCGATAATCACCTGGGTATCTTCACCATCAAACTTTAAATCCTGAGGTATTGCTGAGATTACAGTACCAGGGAAAATACGACAGTTTTTACCAATTCTGGCTCCATCCATGATGGTCACATTCGGGCCAATCCAAGTTCCTTCACCAATTTCCACATCACCTGCGATCGTGGTAAAAGGTTCTACAATAACGTTTTTCTTAATTTTTGCGCGCTTATCTACGGCAGCTAATTGATGTACCATCTACTCCGTTTTATTTTTTGCAACTTGCGCCATCAGTTCTGCTTCTACAACTACACTGTCGCCAACATATCCATAACCTTGCATGTGCACAATTCCCCTTCTGATCGGGGTGATGAGTTCTATCTTGAAAATCATGGTATCACCCGGAACTACTTTTTTCTTAAACTTTACTTTATCCATTTTGATAAAATAAGTAGAATAATTTTCCGGATCCGGTACACTTGCCAAAACCAAAATCCCGCCGGTTTGAGCCAAAGCTTCTACCTGCAAAACACCAGGCATTACAGGTTCTTTTGGAAAATGCCCCACAAAAAACGGCTCGTTCATGGTAACATTTTTGAGTCCTACGACATGCGAATCTGAAAGTTCGAGAATCTTATCGATGAGCAAAAATGGTGGACGGTGCGGCATCAATCTCATGATTCCGTTGATATCGAAAACTGGTTCTTTATTGATATCGATATCCGGAACGTTTTTCTTTTTCTGAAGTTTCCACTGACGGTTGAGCTTCTTGGCAAACTGAGTATTTACGAAATGCCCCGGCTTGTTGGCAATCACTTTTCCTTTAATCTTTACCCCTACCAAAGCTAAATCACCGATAACATCAAGCAACTTATGACGCGCGGCTTCATTGGGATAATTTAAAGTCAGATTATCTAAAATACCATTCGGGCGGATGGAAACATCATCTTTTCCGAAAGCTTTTTTGAGTTTATCGGCCGTGTCGGCAGTTAATTCTTTATCTACATACACGATCGCGTTTGAAATATCTCCACCTTTGATTAAACCAGCATCCAGAAGCATTTCGAGCTCATGCAAAAAACTGAAAGTTCGTGCTGATGAGATTTCTTCTTTAAACTCCGAAATATCTTTTAAAGTAGCATTCTGAGTTCCTAAAACTTTCGTTCCGAAATCCACCATAGTGGTTATCTCGTACGTATCAGATGGAATAATGGTAATTTCGGATCCTGTAGCAGCATCGGAATAACTCAAAACCTCTTTTACAACTAAATACTCACGATCAATATTCTGCTCTACAATTCCCGCTTTCTCGATAGCTTCTACGAAAAATTTCGAAGATCCGTCTAAAATAGGTGGTTCAGCACTATTCATCTCTAGAATCGCATTGTCGATATCACAACCTACTAAAGCAGCAAGCAGATGCTCGCAAGTATGAATTCTTACGCCGAGTTTCTCCAAAGTTGTTCCTCTTTCGGTGGTAGTAACATAATTTACATCGGCTTCCACTTGTGGATGTCCTTCCAAATCGGTACGGACAAATATAAATCCCGTATTTTCTTTTGCAGGTTTAAGAGTAAGAACAACTTCTCTTCCGGTATGAAGTCCGATCCCTGAAAGAGAAACTTCTTCTTTTAAAGTCTTTTGTTTATCACTCATTAGTTTTTTCTTTTGAGTTGTTTTCTAAGTTATTTATGCGTTTTACAATCTCGGTTAAATTTCGGAAATGAACATAATTTCTTCTATATTCACCGGCATTGATGGCAGGTGAACCATACAAGATTTCACCATCTTTAGTATTGGAATTCACTCCACTTTGGGCCTGAATTTTCACCTGATTTCCGATGTTAATATGCCCCACGATTCCAACCTGACCACCAATTTGATTCCAGTCGCCAATTACGGTAGAGCCAGCAATTCCTGCTTGTGCGGCAATCACATTATTCTCACCAATTTTTACGTTGTGAGCGATTTGAATTAAATTATCAATTTTGGTTCCTTTACCAATCACGGTAGATCCAATGGTTCCTCGATCGATACTACAGTTAGAGCCAATCTCCACGTTATCTTCCAAAACTACATTCCCGAGTTGTGGTATTTTTTGATAACCATCTTTGGTAGGTTGAAAACCAAATCCGTCCGAACCGACTACGGTATTAGAGTGAACAACACAGTTGTCACCAATTACACAATAATCGTAAACACGAACACCACTGTACAAAATACAGTTTTTTCCGATTTTTACATTTTTTCCGATATAAACATGAGGATAAATCTGACTTCCGTCGCCTATTTTCACTTTTTCAGAAACACAAGTAAAAGCCCCTACATACACATTTTCACCTACCACAGAGGTTTCGTGAAATACTGCACCTTGTTCAATACCTGTTTTGCGACCTTGCATATCATTATAAAGATTCATCAAAACCTGAAAAGAAAGATAAGCATCTTCCACAGCGATGATGGTAACAGGGTAAGAGTCTTTGGTTAATAATTTTTCTGAAACAATGAGAACAGCGCATTTCGTGTTGTCGATATAATGAGCAAACCTTTCTTGGGCAATGAAAGACAGGTGATTTTGCTCACCACTTTCTATTGGCGAAACCCCTCTGATGATGGTGTTTTCGTCGCCAATAATCTTGCCGTTGATAAAAGCTGCAATCTGCGATGCTGTAAATTCCATATCTTGCAAAGATAAGAAATTATGAATTACGCAACACTTTTTTGAAAATTTTGATATATAAAAAGGTCAAAAAATATTGAGGACAATATGAGCATTACGTTATTAAATAGGAATAAAAAAATTGTTGTCACTTACAACTACTTTACTTCCAAAGTTTCTTCTACAATATTTCCCTCGGAAAAGAAAGAATATACTTCGTATTTGGCTGATTGATGTAGGTTGAGAGAATTTGGTTTTCCGAATTTTCAAGGGTGATTTTTTCGCCATTTTTCAATAATAAATAAATCGGTTGTTTTTCGGCATTGTACGGCAACAAATTTCTGGAAATCTGATCTACAAGCTGATCTCCATTGTCAATCCTAAAGACAATATTGGTTTTCTCGATTTTTTCATTAATAAATTCAGGATCAAATGGTTTTGAGGAAATTTTCGTTTTCAGAAAATCCCTTTGAATGACGCATTTGCAAAGATAAGACAACACAAAATCTTCATTTTTGCACCAGAATTTCATTGCCTGAATTACATCATTGTCATCCAACTCCGTAAATCGTCGGATATCTTCATCGGAAGCGGTTTCGAAATGGTTTCGGGTTAAAAAATATTTTAAATTTTCAGAAGCTGGCAAATCTTTACCTTCAGAAATTAAGAATTTTGCGCGATCCAATATCTTCACCAAAAGATGCTCTGCTAAAGCCGAAGTTTTGTGATAATAAACTTGCCAATACATAAACATTCGCGCCGTGAGGAAATTCTCAATCGAATAAATTCCCTTCGCATCAATCACCAATTCCTCATCCGAAACATTCATCATCGAAATAATTCGTTGTGTATTCACATTTCCTTCGGAAACTCCGGTGTAGAAGCTGTCGCGCTTCAAATAATCCAGACGATCGACATCCAGTTGCGAAGAAATCAACTGGTTGAAAAATTTGCGATGGTACTTTCCCTGAAACATTTCCATTGCCATCGATAGCTCACCACCAAATTCTTCATTCATTTTATTCATCAGCAATAGCGAGAGTTTTTCGTGATGCCAATCATCCATCAACATATTTTCTAACGCATGAGAAAACGGACCATGACCGACATCGTGAAGCAAAATCGCCAACATCGCCGATTTTTCTTCTTCTTTGGAAATCTCAACACCTTTTAATTTCAAAGTTTCCAGAGCTGTAAACATCAAATGCATCGCTCCTAAAGCGTGATGAAACCTGGTATGCGTAGCTCCGGGAAAGATGAGATTCAACAACCCGGTTTGGGAAATACGTCGCAAACGCTGAAAATATCGATGCTCGATGACATCAAACAAAATTTCATGGGGAATTTTGATGAAGCCGTGAACGGGATCGTTGATGATTTTGAATTTGTTGGTCATGAACTAAAATTGATGATTGTTGACAAAAATAAGGATTTCTAAGTTCAATAATCCGCTCCATTCATTATTTTTTCGTGAATTCATCTATTAAAATTAACGCAACTTTAACGTGTGTTTAAAATAAAATTGGCAATGTTTGGTTGTATTTTTGGACACAACAATCGCGGTTCAAATATCTTGAAACTGCATCTTTTAAAATTTAAATATAGTATATGGCAAAATTGATATGGATTGATGATGAGGTAGATTTACTAAAACCACATATCGTGTTTTTGGAAAACAAAGGTTACGAAGTGAAACCCGTAAACAACGTGAATGAAGCGCTGGAAATGATCGAAAAAGAAAATTTTCAATTGGCGTTGCTCGATGAAAATATGCCCGGAATTTCCGGTTTGGAAGCAATCCCAATGATTAAAAACATAGATTCCACCATTAAAATCGTAATGGTAACCAAAAATGAGGAAGAGCGAATCATGGAACAAGCGATTGGCTCCCAAATCGCCGATTATATCCTGAAACCGGTAAATCCGAACCAGGTTTTATTGTCTTTAAAGAAAAATCTTCAGGAAGAAACTTTGGTGGAACAACAAACCATTCAGGAATATCAGCAAGAATTCCGCAACCTTTCGATGGAACTTTCTTACCTGAAAACGTATCAGGAATGGGCGGAATATTACAAGAAAATCCTCAATTGGGAAATTAAATTCGATAAAGTTTTCGACAGTGAATTTTCAGATTTGTTGCAATCTCAAAAAGAAGAAGCAAACATTCAGTTCTCCAAATTCATTGAAAACAATTATGAAGACTGGCTTCATACGAACGAGAAACCAATGATGAGTCACACGCTTTTCAAAGAAAAAGTGAAAAGTGAGGTTGAAAAGGATAAAGTTTTGCTCCTCATGGTCGATAATTTGCGTTACGATCAATGGAAAGTCATCGAACCATTATTCACAAAGTTTTACAACAAAACGTCTGAAGATTACTATTTCAGTATACTTCCGACCGCAACGCAATATGCGAGAAACTCTTTCTTCGCCGGACTTTTACCTTCAGAAATCGAAAAAAGATTTCCACAATATTGGTTTAATGACAATGAAGAAGGCAATAAAAATGAGCACGAAAGAGATTTTCTGGAAGATCAAATGAAACGCCTCGGATTATCCGGAAAATCGATGAAATACCTAAAAATTTTAAATGCTGATTTCGAGAAAAAAGTATTGGAAGATTTCAACCAACATAAAAACAATGATCTCCTGGTAATTGTTTACAACTTTATCGACATTCTTTCCCATGCGAAAACCGATAATGTGATCGTGAATCAATTGATTCGCGACGATAAAACATTCCGATCACTCACATACAATTGGTTTGAGAATTCCTCTTTATTAAAAATCATCAAACAAGCTGCTGATAATGGTTTCAAATTGGTCATCACCACCGATCACGGAACGATCTATGTAAAAAAACCAAGCAAAGTAGTCGGCGACCGAGAAACTTCAACCAATATCCGATACAAAACCGGTAGAAGTTTAACTTACGAAAACAGCGATGTTTGGGCAATTTCAAATCCCGAAAAACTGTTTTTACCAAAAGGAAATCTAAGTTCAAAATATATTTTCGCCAAAAACAACATCTTTTTGGCTTATCCGAAAAACTATAATCATTTCGTGAATTATTACAAAGAAACCTACCAACACGGCGGAATCTCTTTGGAAGAAGTGATTATCCCGATCAGCATTATGGAGCCCAAATAGTTTTTTTTCATAGTTTATTTAAATTTGGGATCCAATTGGGCGGGAGAAACATACTGTTTTTTCCGCCTTTTTTGTGTGGGAGATTTCCGTAGAATCAAATTCGCTTTTGTAATTTTGGGAAAAATTAAAAATATTCAATGAGAGTTATTTCATACAATGTAAACGGAATTCGTGCTGCTTTTACCAAAGACTTCCTTGGCTGGCTGAAAATCGCCGATCCCGATGTGATTTGCATTCAGGAAAGCAAAGCGGGAAACGACCAAATCGACATCGAAAGTTTAGAGAAAATAGGATATAAAAGTTATTGGCATTCCGCGCAACGAAAAGGGTATTCCGGCGTAGGAATCGCTTCTAAAATTGAACCTCTACATGTAGAATATGGTTGTGGCATCGAACATTACGACAGTGAAGGAAGAGTAATAAGAGCAGATTTCGATGGGTTCTCGGTGATTTCCGTGTACGTGCCTTCCGCTTCCAATTCCGAAAGATTAGAATTCAAAATGCAGTTTTGTGAAGATTTCTTGGTTTACATCAATGCGTTAAGAAAAACCATTCCAAACCTTATTATTTGTGGGGATTTTAATATTTGTCATAAAGCCATCGACATTCATAACCCCGAAGGACTGAAAAATACTTCCGGATTTTTACCGATGGAAAGAGAATGGATGACCAAATTTATAGAGGAATGCGAACTGATAGACAGTTTCCGGTTCTTTAATGATCAGCCCGATAATTATTCCTGGTGGAGCTATCGACAAAATTCTCGAGAAAGAAATAAAGGTTGGCGTTTGGATTACCATTTTGTTTCCTATACGCTGAAAGAAAAGCTTTCTAGAGCGGTTATTTTAAAAGAAGCTGTTCATTCGGATCATTGTCCTGTTTTGGTGGAATTAGAATTTTAACCTCTTAATGGACATCGTTTGTGTCGACTAGGTCCTGAATGCGGAAACAAAAAAAGATTTAAAGGACATCTCAAAACCAATCCAAGAAATGAGGTTTACCTACTACAGCAACTCAACTTAAATGCACAGAAAGCTCCCAAACTTGGAAAGATCAGTACATCCGACTCAATCTTACTGGTATAGATTTTGATAAAACCAGAAAACCAATTCACAACATATTAATATTAAAAAATTAAAGATTATGGCAAAGACTACAACAAAAGCCGGCTCCTCCAAGTCAACGGCTGCTAAAAGTTCCGCTGCAAAATCCACTGCTGGAAAAACTTCTTCTAGAAAAGCATCTTCTACGAAAACAGCTGCAAGTACAAAAAAAAGTACCACTTCCAAAGCTACATCCGCAAAGACTTCTACCAAAGCAACCAATAAGGTAAAGCCTGCAAGTGATGCTGCTGAAAACTTAAGAGAATTCTTAATGGATGGTTTAAAAGATATTTATTGGGCTGAAAAAGCATTGGTAAAAAACCTTCCAAAGATGGCTAAAAACGCTACTTCAAAAAAACTTACTCAAGCTATCAATAAACATTTGGAAGAAACCCAGAATCATGTTACAAGGCTTGAGGATGTGTTCAAAGCGCTAGGCGAGAAAGCAAAAGCTGAAAAATGTGACGCGATGGACGGTTTACTGAAAGAGGCTGAAAGCATTTTAGAAGAAACAGAACCAGGAGCGGTTCGAGATGCCGCTATTATTGCTGCAGCGCAAAAGGTAGAACATTACGAAATTGCGTCTTACGGAACCTTAGCGACATACGCTAAACATCTGGACGAGCCTGAAGCAATGGAGCTACTTGTGGCCACGCTTAACGAAGAAAAAAACTGCGATTCTGATCTAACAGAACTCGCCGTATCAGAAATTAATTTAGATGCGAAATAGAAGTCTAAAATAAAAAGCCGTCCCAATTTTTGGGACGGCTTTTTGTTTTCCGTATGGAATCTTAATCGACAATTTCGTATTCAATTGGCATGGTTCCTTTAGCAGTATTGCCAATTGAATCGAACGCTGCTTTGGATAAATCCAACGCTCTGGAAGAGTGGAACGGACCGCGGTCGTTAATTCTCACTTCTACACTTTTCCCTGTTCTCAGATTCGTAACTTCAATTACGGTACCGAAAGGAAGCGTTCTATGCGCTGCGGTAAGTTTTCTGTTATTGAAAATCTCTCCGCTTGCTGTTTTCCTACCATTAAACTTATCGTGGTAGAACGATGCAAAACTTGTTTTGGCATCATTGGCATTAAACTTGTTGAAAGAATAAATACCAAGTGTTGAAATCATCATTATGATTACGAGAATCGCTCTTTTCATCATTTTGAATTATTTTTATTGGTTTTGACTCTGCAAATTTATCCCGAAAACATTTTTTGCAACAACGCAACTGTTAAATTCTGTTAACAAATTCTTAATTATATGTTAAGACACTGTGCTAATTCCCTATTCATGGGAAATAAGGAAGCTTGTTAAAAAGTGTTAAAAACATCCATAAAACGTTAACAAAATTAACTAATTACTGCATAGTTTCCCATCTACAAAACACACAAAACACTGATAATAAACCGGTTAATAAAATTGTAAATTTCGTTGAATGGTTAGAAAATCATTAAAAAGTAAAAAAAATTATTAAGAAATAAAAAGAAGAAAATTAAAGTGATTTTAGAATAAAAAACTGCCTCAATCCCTTTATTAATGAACGTTTCAGGAAAAAGCGATTTTTAGCATCAAGCCCTGAAATTTATTAATCAATGAAAATTTTAACGAAATTGAGAAGGCAAAATTCAGTGAAAATAAAAAAACCAATGAAATTCATTGGTTTTTTTGTTGCCTGTAAGATGAATTTAAACAAGTTCTCCGTACAAATCAAATTCTTCAGCGGAAGTAATCTTGATATTGGCAAACTCACCGATCGATAAATAAGTGTTTTCTGCAGAGACCAAAACGGTATTATCTACGTCCGGAGAATCGAACTCGGTTCTTCCGACAAAATAGTTTCCTTCCTTTCGATCGAAAATACATCGGAACGTTTTCCCTATTTTTTTCTGATTTTTCTCCCATGAAATCTGCGACTGCAGTTCCATAATCTCTTCTACTCTGGCTTCTTTCACTTCCTGCGGTACATCATCTTCCAAAACGTAGGCGGTTGTATTTTCTTCGTGCGAATAGGTAAAACAGCCCAATCGATCGAAACGTTGTGTGCGAACCCATTCTTTCATTTCGAGGAATTTTTCTTCTGTTTCGCCCGGAAAACCTACAATTAAAGTAGTTCTGATCGCCATATCCGGAACTTTCTCCCGAAACTTATCCAGCAAAGCATTGGTTTTCTCGTGGGTGGTTCCTCTTTTCATCGCCTTCAGAATATCAGAATTAATATGTTGCAAAGGAATATCAATATAGTTGCAAACTTTCGGCTCATTTTTAATGATTTCTAACACATCCTCCGGAAACCCTGATGGAAACGCATAATGCAGACGAATCCACTCGATTCCTTCCACTTTTACCAATCTTAAAAGTAAGTCACCTAAAGCTCTTTTTTTGTAAATATCAAGTCCGTAATAAGTTAAATCCTGTGCGATAAGAATAAGTTCCTTAACTCCTTTTTTAGCCAATTTCTCAGCTTCAATGACCAAATTTTCGATTGGTGTAGAAACATTTTTCCCTCTCATCAAAGGAATTGCGCAGAATGAACATGGTCGGTCGCAACCTTCTGCAATTTTTAAATAGGCATAATGTTTTGGTGTGGTCGTCATTCTTTCCCCAACCAATTCGTGCTTGTAATCCGCACCCAAATGCTTTAGCAACATGGGCAAGTCTCTGGTTCCGAAATATTGGTCTACGTCAGGAATTTCTCTTATCAAATCCGGTTTATATCTTTCCGAAAGACATCCGGTAACGAAAACCTTCTCTACCTCGCCTCGGTTTTTGGCATCGACATATTCCAAAATCGTGTTAATCGATTCTTCCTTAGCATTATCGATAAAACCGCAGGTATTGATTACGACGATGTCTCCTTTGTCCTCATGTACTACTTCTTTTCCGTTGGCTTCCAATTGCCCCATCAGGACTTCGGAGTCATAAACATTTTTGGAACAGCCGAGTGTGACGATATTGATTTTCTTTTTGCCGACGGATTTTGTACGCATGAATTGATATTTTAGTATAAAAAACTGATGAATATTACAGGGCGCAAATTTAGGAATAAAAAAAGACTTTAAGGTTTTGCTTAAAGTCTTTCTAAATATTTCATTTAAAATGGTTTATAAAATCCCTTTCAAATATTCACCATAACCACTTTTACCGTATTTCTTCGCAGATTCCAGAAGTTGCTCTTTATTAATGAACCCTTTTTTGAAAGCAATCTCTTCAATACAAGAAATTTTGAAACCTTGTCTTTTCTCCAAAACTTTCACAAATTCCGAAGCTTCATGTAAAGAATCGAAAGTTCCGGTGTCGAGCCAAGCGGTTCCGCGCGACATTACTCCTACTTCTAACTCGCCTTTTTCTAGATATACTTTATTCACATCCGTGATTTCCAATTCACCACGTGGTGATGGCTTCAGGTTTTTTGCGATTTCAACTACGGAATTATCATAAAAATACAAACCCGGAACCGCAAAATTGGATTTCGGCTCCTCCGGCTTTTCTTCGATGGAGATGGCTTTTAGGTTTTCATCAAATTCCACCACGCCATATCTTTCCGGATCGGAAACTTGGTAGGCAAACACACAGCCGCCTTTTACGTTGGTTTTACTTTCCAGCAATTTTGGCAATCCTGCGCCATAAAAAATATTATCACCCAAAACGAGCGCTACAGAATCGTCACCGATAAATTCTTCTCCCAAAATAAAAGCCTGCGCTAATCCGTCCGGACTGGGCTGTACTTTGTACTGAATGTTACATCCAATTGATGAACCGTCGCCCAAAAGTTTCATAAAACCTTCCTGATCATGTGGTGTTGTAATAATTAAGATATCTTTAATTCCCGCAAGTAATAATGTGGAAAGCGGATAATAAATCATCGGCTTGTCATACACCGGCATCAGCTGCTTGCTTACTGCAATCGTCAATGGATAAAGTCTGGTACCGGATCCGCCGGCTAAAATAATACCTTTCATTTTTAATATAAATTACACGAATTGTTTTCGAATTACACGAATTTCGCAGTGATTATAAATTAACTATTCTTTTATATTTTAAAGATTTCTCACCAAAGTTAATGAGTATTCCTAGCTTTTTATTAGTTGCTTTTAGATAATTTATGGTCTGTTTGGTGAAATTTTCATGTAAATATGAAACAGATTTAATCTCTAAAATAATATTGTCAAAGCAAAGAAAATCTGCTTTATATTTTTTCTCTAATTTATCCCCGTTGAAATACAAATCCAATTTTACTTCTCTTTGATAAGGAATGTTATTTTTGATAAATTCCTTTTCCAAAACCTCACAATAAACAGCTTCCAAAAAACCAATTCCCATAATGGAATGAATATTCATACAAATTCCGATAATTTTATAACTCTCTTCTTTATATAAAATCTTCTCTTCCATCATTCGAGAAATTCGTCTTAATTAGTAGAATCTGTATATTGCTCGTTATAGTAATCCTGATAGGAACCGCTGGTTACATTCTCCAGCCAGTCTTTGTTTTCGAGGAACCAGTCGATGGTTTTGGAGAGGCCCTGTTCGAAAGTAACGGATGGTTTCCATCCCAAGTCTTTGTTGAGTTTGGTAGCATCGATGGCATAACGCTTATCGTGGCCCGGACGGTCTTTCACATAAGTTATCAATTTTTCTGAGTAACCTGCTGGTTTACCTAGTTTTTCATCCATTTGTTTGATGAGTTCTTTTACCAAATCGATATTTTGCCACTCGTTGAAACCTCCAATATTGTAGGTTTCCCCGGTTTTTGCTTCAAAGAACAGTTGGTGAATCGCTTTCGCATGGTCGATAACGAAAAGCCAGTCTCTGGTATATTTTCCGTCACCGTAAATAGGAAGCGGTTTTTCATTAATAATATTCGAAATACAAAGCGGAATCAACTTTTCCGGAAAGTGATTGGGTCCGTAATTATTGGAGCAATTGGATACCATAAACGGCATTCCGTAAGTGTTTCCATAAGCGCGAACCAAATGATCGGAAGCGGCTTTACTTGCAGAATAAGGCGATTGTGGATCGTAAGCGGTAGTTTCTAAAAAGAAACCGGTTTCTCCTAAACTTCCGTAAACCTCATCGGTAGAAACATGGTAGAACAAATTCTCGCGCGGTCCGTCCGGGAAATTTCCGTGGGAATGATCGGGATTTAAGGTCCAAAATTCTTTACAAAGATTCAATAAATTGGCAGTACCTACAACATTGGTATTAATGAATGCATTAGGATCAGTGATACTTCTGTCCACGTGGCTTTCAGCGGCCAAATGAACAACAGCATCCGGATGATGCTTTTCGAATACTCTTCGAAGTTCATCGACTTTGGTGATGTCTGCTTTTTCAAAAACGTAGTTAGGTTCGTTTTCGATATCTTTTAAATTTTCAAGATTTCCGGCATAAGTTAAAGCATCTAGGTTGATGATTTTCTTATCCGGATTATTTTTAACAAATTCTCTTACGACGTGGGAACCGATAAATCCGGCGCCTCCGGTGATGATGATGTTTTTCATTTTTTTATGTTCGAAAAGTTAAGAGGTTAAATGGTTAGAAGGTTAAGAAGTTAGAAGGTTAGAAGGTTAGAAGGTTAGAAAGTTAAATGGTTAGAAAGAGGGTTAGACAGTTGGTTTAGTTTTATTGATACTTAAAATTAATTTGGAAAGCATATTTTTAATATAGAAAATCCTTTGGGTCATTTCCCCGTTTTTATCACAAAAATTGAGCATTATCGCAATATCCAATTGTGTTTCTAATTCGCTTAAAGAACCCATCGAAATGTACAAAAATCTAGCAAACTCGGCACTTCCCTTTCTTCCGGCGCCTTCTGCAATATTAGAAGGGATGGAAATTGCACATCTTTTCATTTGGGAAGTTAATCCGAAAAGCTCATCCTTTGGAAAAAGAGCTACCAATAAATAAATATCCTTTACCAAAAGTAAAGATTCTTTATAAACCTGTAAGTCTTTGTGGGAGGTCATTCTTTTGGGGTTAGAAGGTTAGAAAGTTAAGAGGTTAAGAGGTTAGTGGGTTGGACGAATACTTGGAAAAAAGGTTAGGTGGGTTATTTTATCTTGGGTTAAGTTAATGGGTTGGGTTGGGTTAGATTAGGTTATCTTTGGTTTGGTTTGGTAAGATTAGGCTACTCATTAAATTGATTTTCTGTTAAATTTCTAATATGGTTATATTCAAACAAATTCACTTTCTAACCATTTAACCTTCTAACCTCTTAACCTCTTAACTTTCCCTCAAAAATTCTTCTCCGCGAAAGTAGGCAATTGGCTGTCTTTTTCTGAAAGGAGCACCTTATCTGCCGGTAATTTCCAGTCGATATTGAGATCTTTATCGTTCCAGATCACACTGCCTTCCGATTCTTTATGGTAGAAATTATCGCATTTATAGGAAAAAATTGCAGTTTCACTCAATACGGAAAATCCATGCCCGAAACCTCTTGGAACATAGAGTTGCAATTTATTTTCCGGAGTCAATTCCACCCCGAACCATTGTCCGAAAGTTGGAGAATCTTCCCGCAAATCAACGGCTACATCAAAAACTTTCCCTTCAAGACAAGAAACCAATTTCGCCTGTGCATGTTCGCCTTTTTGCAAATGAACACCTCGCAAAACTCCGTACGAAGATTTAGAAATATTGTCCTGCACAAAATGGCCATTCATTCCGGTAAGCTCTTCAAATTTTTGCTCATTGAATTTTTCATAAAAATAACCTCTTTCGTCTTCGAAAACGGTAGGTTCAATGATATAGCAGTCTTTGAGTGGTGTCGATTTTATTTTCATTAATTATTGTTTAGTGTGATTTGCTTCTTAATCGTAAGTTTGGTGTAAAGATAAAAAATTAGCGCAGGTAATAAAACAATTACAAAACTTACAATTTGTGGCAAGTTCGAAAAAATCACTACTGCATTGATAATCAACTGTACAGCTGCGTAGAGCGTACTTACTATTAAATGAGATATTTTTTTCTCATTAGCTAAAAGTTGATAAAGGTGACGGCGGTGGGCTTCGAAAATATTTTCTTTAAGTTTCAGTCTTTCTAAAATAGTCGAAATAACCTCCACACCGTAAACTGCAAGGAAAAGAATCCATTTGATTTCACCGGTTTTCATCATGAGCAAACCAATTAACGCAACCACCCAAAATGCAATTCCCATACTTCCAATATCGCCCATAAAGCATTTTGCTTTCTTCCTAAAATTAAAAAAGAGAAATACCAAACAGCCTAAAATCGGATAAATAATAAAATCATGAGCTACAAAATTGATCAAATTTTCATTCACATATAACAAGGAAAGCAATGCCACTAAACTGTAGAGTCCGGTAATTCCGTTGATGCCATCCATGAAATTATAAGCGTTCAGAATTCCGATGATTACAATATACAAAACCGGAATCGCCCAAATCGGAAGCAAAACAAACGCATTGAGAAAAGCGAGTAAAAAACTCACACTGATGATGTGAAAAACAATCCGGATTTTACTTGAAAGATCATAAAGATCGTCGAGAAAACTGATGATACAAAGCAATAAAAGCCCGACTCCGAAAATCAGATAATTGTGGTTTTCTGCTGCCTGATCATGAAGCGGAAGATGAACTAATTTGCTCCACACGCTGGTAATAAAAAACAATAGGAAAGCAATAGGAAAAACAATCCCTCCACCTCGTAAGGTGATTTCGGTATGAGCACTTCGGTGATTGGGTTTGTCGATAATATTGAATCGGTCGGCAATTTTGAAATAAATCAATTCTAAAACAAAAAGGACGAGAAAAACAGCGAGATACATCATAGTCTTAATAGCAGGTTAATTGCAAAAATATACAAAATTTATCTTCTTTTTTGCAAGAATTATTTTACAAGAGCATTAAGTTTTAAGAATGATCACTTTTTATCCAATATAAACGATTCAATCGTCTTTTTCATCCCTTCTTCAGCACTCATTGGGAGCGAATCGAGATGCAATTCTTTTTTTATTTTTTGGTTGGAAACGATATAGTTTTCGGTGAGTTTTTTAAGTCTTTCTGAATTGAGGGGAAGTTTCAAATAATCACCCGTTTTTGCTATGAACGAAATCAAATGTTTAGGAATCTTCAACAACCTTTCCGTTTTCCCAGAAGTGTTAGCAATAATTTTCACCAAATCGTTGGTCGATAAAGCTTTATCATCTGAAAAATTATAAATTCCTGATGCCATATTTTGATCAGAAATAATCCGCTCTATCAAAAAATTGAGGTTATCAATACTTAAAAAAGAACGTTGGTTATCAAAATCTGCTAAAGGCCAAGGAATTCCTTTTTCCACCACTTTGTAAAGCAAGTTTAGATTTCCCTTGTTTCCCGGACCGTGAATCATACATGGTCGTATGATAAAAAGTCTTTTATTTTCAGGTAATTCTTGAGCAAGCAAATAATTTTCGGCTTCTAATTTTGATTTTCCGTAAGGGGTTTTCGGATCAGAGGGATGATTCTCATCTAAAATCCCTTCAATCGTATCTGCGGTGGCCTTTACGCTGCTGAAATAAATGAAATCTCTAATTTCAGAATTTAAAAATTCTTCAAAAAGTCGGATCGTTAAGTCTCTGTTGACTTTGAAATATTCATCATCCGCAGAAGTATTTGCTGTATCATGGGCCTTTCCTGCGAGATGAATGATTACATCCGCATTTTTATTTAAAATCCAATCAGACTTTCTCAAAGAAAGTTTTCCAACAACATTTCCTTTGTCTTCCAAATATTTTGAAAGATTAGAACCTACAAAACCTGTTGCTCCGGTGATATCAATTTTCATATAGATTTAAATAACTTTCTACCATTTTATCATTCGTAAAACTTTCTGATCTTTTTATTGCATTTTTAGAAAATTCATTATATAAGTCTTTATCTGAGGTTAACTTAAGTATAGCATTTCTTAGTTGATTCTTATTAGCTGGATCAACAGTTAGACCAGTGATATTGTTTAATGAAACAAATGGTACTCCTGATTTTAAATTTGTATTAATAACTGGTAAACCATAACTTAAAGCTTCTAATTGAACAACCCCAAAAGCCTCTGCCTCATTTACTGAAGGTAATACAAAGATATCAGATGATTTATAAAAATTTACTAATTCTTCATCATTTACATTAGTATATAAATGTACTACTTTATTTAAATTATTATTTTTTATATATTCTCTTATATTATTTTCTTCCTCTCCATTCCCCACTATATCTAAATTAACATTTAAGCCATTAATTGCCTCTAATAAATACATTAGACCTTTGTAAGTTCTTAATTTGCCAACAAATAATAATTTTGGTATACTTTCTTGATCTAATTCCTTTGGCAATATTGTTAAATTATGGGGTTCGAAGCTTAATGGAATAATAGCAATCTTATTTTTAAAAATTTGTAAAATATTAGAATATTCTAATAATTGTGGAGATGTAACTATAATTTCGTCTGCTGCTTCTAATAGCTTTATTATAAGAGGATTATAAAATCTTTCAATCCATGACCAACGAGAATTTTGGATATTGGCATGCCATGTTATTATAAATTTTTTCTTCCGAAGAGCGTCAATATTTTTTAGTAAAGCGAATTCCATTGTAGGAAATGGATAGTGATGATGCACAATATCAGCATTTTTAATTTCATTATTTAAGCTTTTAAAACATAAAGATATGGGTTGACTTTTTAAGAAAAAAGATCTATATCTTAAAATTTTAATTCCTAAATAGTATTCTACTCTATCTTTGGAAGCCTTCATGTGATTATTACAAGCAACCGTAATTTTAGAATTTTTTCGTCGTTGTTTTATACCTATTAATAAATTTTTAGCAACAGATTCCATTCCTCCTTTGCTAGGCTCAAAGTATTTTATAGTATTTAATATTCTCATTTTACTTTTCAACTATATTTTTATAACTATTATGATCAGTAATATCAACTTTTTTATTGTGAGAAATAATTTTTACATTTTTTCTTTTATCTGAAGGCTGATAAGTATTGGCAGTAAAAAAACCATTTCCTACCATATTAATAGAATTCTCAAAAACATTCGGGATAGAAGAATCAATTTCAATATATATATTATTTTCAGTAAACTTCTTGTTAGAAACTCTATTGAATGTATTGCCATAAAAATTATGACTCCCTTGCCCATAAGATATCAAATAAATATCATAACCACTATTTCCCTCAAAATAAGAATCTCTTACATTAACTGAAACAGCACCATTAGAATTATTATATGATAAACTAAGTCCACCTTTAGCATTATCTTCGAAAAGACAACTACTAAAATTAACATTATGCGCATTATTAATTTTTATACCCCATTCTTGATTAGAGTTGAATATACAGGAATTAAAGTCTATTAAATTGGGATTAGACATACCATTAGGTTCCAAAGTTAATATAGCTCCAATTGTTCCCCATCTCGCATTAACTTTTCTAAAACTTGATGATGAAATATCATTTAATATTAATCCAATATTAAATCTAAAAACATCAATATTCTCAAAATTTGCATATACTAATTTATTTAACTTTATTCCTACTCCTCCCGTTGGTTTTCCATTGTCAACTCTTTCAATACTAAGATCTTTCATAGAAAACATATCATAATAATTACCTATTACATTTATAGCGATCTTGGTATTCTCTCCTTTATTAATTATTAATGAATTTGATATACCATTGCCAACAAGTCTAAATTTTGTACTTGCATTTTTATTTAACTTTATAACTATTTCGCTAGTGGTAATAATTCTTCCCGTTGGTAAAAATAATGTTAACCCATTTTGTGTACAAAAATTTATAGCTAGCTGAAGAAATTTAGTATCATCTGAAACACCATCTGCTTTTACTCCAAAGTATTTTGCATTTATTGGGTTACCCATTAAAAAATCATTCAAAGCATATATTGTATTTTCAAATTCAATAATTACCTTCCCATCTACTTGGTTTTTATTGTATTTTTCTGTTTTAGTATAATGATTTTCCACATATTTTTTATTTATTTCTTGTGAAAAATAAATATTATAAAAAAACAACAATATTATAAAAAAACATCTATTTTTCATATAATTCTGTTTAAAAAAGAATATATAAAAAGTATTCTATATTTCATTTTGAATATCAAATTATTATTGCTTTTCTCTCCAGATGGAGAAACATTGGCTCCATGTCTTCTATATGAAATTAATTTATTCTTGCTATAAATAATATTCCCATAATATTCATACACTAGACCAATCCATATATCATGAGGAATCGGTGTTTTAGGGAATGGCAGAACTTTGTCAATATACTTTCTATTTATTGCCATACAGCATCCTAAATAAGAGTTATTAAGTATATTTTTAATAATTCCTGATTTAGATTTATTAATTTCAAAATAAGAATCTGCTATTTTGCCATTTTTCTCATCAACAATATCACAATCATGTAAAATTAAATCATATCCTTCATAAAATAGTTTCATACATTCATCTACCTTGTTACTTTTCCAAATATCATCTTGATCTGCAAAAAAAATATAATCTCCTTTAGCCTGAAAAAGTGCATTTTCAAAATTACGTGTTGTTAAATCAAATCTATATTGATTTTTAATGGGAGTATGATGAAAAATTTTTATCCTACAATCATTATAACTTTCAATTATATATATTGTATTATCAATTGATCCGTCATCAGAAATAATAATTTCATCGTCCTTATTTAATTGACATAAAATTGAATCAATCTGTTCCTTTAAAAAAAGATTACCATTATATGTAGTTAAACAAACACTTATCATAAACTAAATCGTATTTTTATAAAATCAATTGTTTTATATTGGATGGTTAGCTTAACTAATCTAAAAAAATCTGCATTTAAAAATAGTAAAAATCTATTATCTTTATTCTTTTTAAATTCTTTTAAATCTCTTAAATAAAACTTATACCTTTTTTTTGCTTGATCTTGATTATTGGTTTCAGAAGAAAAATCTTGAATAAGCTTAACATCCATGACTTCAAAATTATTTATTGTTTTTTTACATTTATAAATAAAATCATGATCAGTAAAATCTAACTTAATTTTTTCATTATAACCACCTGTTCTTATAAAAAAATCTGTATTAATTAACATTCCTGTATTAATAAAAGAATTTTTTTTAAGTTCCATGATACCAGCATCTAAATTTTCGTATAAATAAGATTTAAAAAAAATATACTTTACAGGAGATAAAATTCTTTCTTTATTAATTAAAGTAATTGGTACTTTTATTAATGTATTATTATCATTTTCTGTAGCTTTTCTATATTCTACATAAAAATTTAATGGTAGCTCAGTATCTTGGTCTAAAAGAACTATCCAAGAAAAACCATTACTCTTAGCAAATTCTGCACCTCTATTATAAGCATAAGATAACCCCGGATTATTAAGTTTATTATAAACCACTTTTACATTTTCATCTTGCTCAAGATAACTACTAAGATCCCATCCATCGATATCTGTATTATCAACAATAAATATATTTAGTTTCTCATCATATTTAGAATTCGAACTAAGAAAACTTTCTTTTAACGAAATATATGAATGCGCTTCATAGTACTTAATTTTATAAGTAACTATAATAAATAATATTTTATCTAAAAAAACCATGATTGATAGGGTCTAAAAATATCTTGAACAGAGATTATATAATATAATTGAATTGCAGAGAAAACTAAAACAATGCCAACACCAATATACTTGAATTTTGGACTGAATAAATAAAGAATCATTGGGGCCAATAAAACTTGGACAATAGATATAAGTTCAAAAGATCTTATTGAAAAAACAATTGCAGTTGGACTTAATGCAAAAAATATAAGTATAGATAAAATATGTAATTTATATAAAACATCAAAATACTTTATTTTACATAATTTTTTATATTGGAAAGAAAAAAGCAAAAGTATAAAAAGAGAGAACAGTATCTTAAAATTAAATATATTCACCTTGTTCTCATTAATTTTTTCTTGTAACTCCAAATAAATTTTCACTTTAGGAAATAATCTATCCAAAAAGAGCAATGTCAAAACATTTATCTTCGTAATTGCTATCACAAAAGATATAACAAGACCATAATAATAGTATTTTATTTTTTTTACCTTTAGCATGAAAATATAGCATATTATTACTAGAACACTTGAATAATGAAAAAGTAATGATATAGACATTTTTATAGAAAATGAAAATGTATTTTTTCTTTCAAAATCTTGTATTGATAATAACAATATACCAGCTGCAACACCAGCTCTTATAGTTGTCATTTCATGCATAAAAAAAAGACTTGACAAATAAAAAATAAAGCTAAGTAAAAAAAAATTAGAATATTTTTTTATGCTATATAGCTTTAAAGAAACCGCTATTATGGCAAATAATAGAAAACTACCATTAATAATATCAGTTGGGCTAATAAAATATATCCTAAGAAAATTAGGAATTATAAAAATTGATAATTCTAAATTATTGAAATTTTTTTTAAAATATTCAAAATCTCCATTAACAAATTGAAAAAATTCTTTATAAAGAAGATAGTCATTATCAACAGCCACCCTCGTTCCGGCAAATAATGATAACATAACAATCATAATAATGACCGCTATTTTTTTAGAAATAGTCTGAAAAAAAATTGCAAAAAAAATTGCAAAAAAGAAAAAATAATAATAGGTTTCCAAATTAAAACTTTAAGTATATAAAAATATTATAAATTAAAAAAAGAACCAATTTGAAATTTTAAATCTTCAGCTATTTTTTCCGATTTCAAACTTTCTTTATATAATTTCATATTCTTTTTAAAAAGAAGATAATTATCAGAATATTTTTGTGGACTGGAAGCAATATCATGAATTAAATTTTCCATTTCTTCTATGTTAGTACAAAGATACCCAATTGGACCAGACACTTCAGATACTGATTTAAAGAATCTATTTTCTAGTGCAATAATAGGTTTTTCAAATGCTATTGTATCAAAAAATGCTGCTCCACTTCTAAGTATAAAATCATTCGGGCCATAAAAAACAATACTAAAATCTAGATCTTGACTTTTTTCATTGTATAATTCTCTTGGCAATGAAGTACCGGTTTTACTTTCCACAAAATCTATAATTAAAGGATTTATATCTTCTTTAATATCATTTTCTAAACTTCCAACAATATATAAATTTAATTTTCCATTTTCAATATCTTGATGTAAATTTCGTGCTAATTGATAAAATATATTAATATTCTTTCTTTTTCCAGAACTCCCAATATGACCTATTTTCAAAGGATTTACTAATTCTTTCATATTTTCATTAAGTTGATAATCTGAAAATGTTGGAAGTTCTATCGCAAGTATTTCATTTTCATTTAATATTTTGTCACTTACGAGTATTTCCTTTGAAACTTTTGTAAGAAAAAGATATTTAAGATTCTTATTTTTTATTTTAAAAGATAACGAATAAAGGCTTCCTATTAATTTATTAAATTTACTCTTAGGATAATAAATATATTCTACCTCACCATGAATGGTGATTATTACCTTAATTTTCGGATATAATAATTTCAATATCTTAAGAACAGGCAAAGAAGCTGGGTAAATATGAGTTATAAAAACCCAATCTCTGTAATTATTTTTAGCAATGTTTTCAAAAAGTATTTTAAAAAAAACAAAATCATTTTTTAATCTATTAAAAACTCGCTTACTACTCGCTATAGTACCATTTCCATACTCATTATTTTCATAAGGCTCATATGAGACACTACCATTTACTGTTTCTAAAATTTCAGAAACATAGTTTGAATGATTCTTTTCTGCAATGAATTTTTTTTGTTCTTCTGGAAATATAATTTCCAGCAATTTAATTGTATTTGCATTTGCAAGCACATGTAATTGATTATTTACAAATCTATCAATTATATAAATCATTTTTATCTAATTAATTATAAAAATAGGGATGATAATCTATTGTATATAATAGTTTGGAACGCCGGACACCAATTTTTTTGGCAGGAATCCCACCTACTATAGACATTTCTTCCGTATTTTTAGTTACAACAGAACCTGTAGCTACTACTGTACCTCTGGCTATTGTAACTCCAGGAAGTATTGTGCACCTTGCAGTAATCCATGCATAATCTTCAATAATAACATTTCCTGATTTTATTTCATGGTAATCAGAATGTTGATCATGCTGAGCTGTAAATATATAGGTATCTCTTGCAATATCTACATTATTTCCAATAATTACTTTACCTTCTCTGCCGTCTAAGAGCACTCCAGGATTGATAATTGAATTTTTACCAATTTGAACTTGACTTTTCTTAGGCTTTATATTTAATAGTTTTACATTCATAGAAACAAAAGAATTTTCACCCACCAACATATATCTTCTAACAAAAAACATTCTTATGCCATTGAAAGGAATACGTGCAACAAAAGAATTATAAAAATATAACCTAAGATGTACTAAAAAAAGTTTTAATTTATAAGTCATTATTTATTTTAAAAATTTGCAAGAAAATTTATACCATTAATAAAAGTTTTCCTCAATGCCTTTATTCTGATATTTTTAAATATTATATAATTTATCTTATAGTAAATGTATTTCAAATCACTAAATTTGGTTGTTTCTAAATAAGTATTGACTTTTTGATTTTTGAACTCAGCAGAATAGGAATTTTTTTTAACAAATAAATTAATAATATTTATTGTTTTATAAATTGCATAATACTCATCGATAAAGTTCGCAAACAATGAGGATTGAGTCATATTAAATTTTTTATTTAATTCCGTTCTATAATATTTAACTTTATCATTATAATACTCAAACAGCGAAAAATCAATATTCTTTGAAGAAAGAGAATCGTTATCTCGGTGATAATGGTTGTAGCCGCAATTTTGTGTAATAGTTTTTATGTTGTTACAATAAAGTAAAAAATTTAACACAAATATATGATCCTCCCCATAAGAAATTTTATCATCAAATTTCAGGTTATTATCCGCAATAATTTTTCTACAGTATAATTTAGAGTAAGGGCATTTCAAAATATCATTCTTATCTGCATACAAAATAAGCTCATAGTTACTTAAACTATCCAGTGTGTCTTGGTTTTGTGGAAACTTCATTTGTTGAGTATACTTCTTGTTCAAGTAAATATGTTTATACCCTTGAATAATAATATCAATATCTTCTACTAAAAATTCTACAAAATCCTGAATATAGTTGCTATCAATAGTATCGTCAGAATCTATAAATGTGATATAGTCTCCTTTTGCGTTATTAATTCCATAATTTCTCGTTTCACTTACACCTTGATTCTTTTTACTAAAAATCTTTACACGATTATCATTTTTTTGAAAATCATAACATATATCCAAAGAATTATCGGTAGAACCATCATTTACAAGAATAATCTCAATATTTTCATAAGTTTGCGATAAAATACTGCTAATACATTCCTTTAGATATAGTTCCGCATTATATACAGGTATTATAATTGAAATTAAATTTTTATATGCCATTTTTTTTATTAATCAATTTTACTAAATATTTTTTTTCAGATTTATTTAAAACAATAAGATAAATTAATATTAAATTAACCAAAAAGGTTAAAAAAGAGAAAATTAGTATATTAAAAAAAATATTATTAGCGAAATTTATTCTATTCATATACTCTCCAACAGGAAATGAAATTATTAAAATAACAGTTATTTTTATTAAATTGCAAATAAATTCCTTAATATTAAAATAAGGTATCAGTAATTTAAGAATGCTCTGATTTATAAAGATTACAATAATACTTATAGTTAATGTTATATAATAACTGTTTACAGAAGGATAGCCATTTAGATATGCTATGTATGACAATGGCAGAATTAATAAATAAATTGTACCCGTTATGAAGCTAATTGCCTTAATCTTTCCTGTAGCATGTATTGCATGATTTATGGTTACTACTAAACTTCCAAACAGATTAATTAAAATAGCAATTTTTGCGTATGAAACTACATATTTAGGAGGATTTACCAACCATAAGTTAACAATAGCATCCATTTTAAAGAAAATTGGAAATGATATTAAAAAAGATACTATAAATGAAAATTTAGTACCCAGATTAATCAACTTATTAAGCTCTTCTAAATCATTTCTAGCAAAAGATTTTATAATCTGTGGTTTTATCGCATATAGGATATTATTAGAAAAGGCTCCTAAAGCAGCTTGAACTTGCGATGCTAATGCTATAGACGCATTTGCGATAGGACCAAAAAAAACATTTTGGAGTATATTAACACCTTGTGATTGCATCACTATTGAAAAATTCCCATATAAATCCCAAGAAAAAAAATTGAGCAGAGGACTTAAGAATTCCTTTTCCCGAATAAATTTAAATTTATAATTTTCTAATTTTTTGCAAACATATGCGGTTAGTGAAGATTTCAGAAAAAAAGTTGCAACGAGTAAAAGCAATGCGTAATAAAACATTCTGTTTTTATCAAATATACCAATTAACAATGCTACTACTAATTTAATTACTGATTCTAAAACACTGAATAAAGCATATACATTCATCTTTTCATAGGCCACTAATACAGATTCAAATGGTAATGATAAAAAAATTATTATTGTATTAATAACTGAAAACTGATATATTATGTTCGTTAAATATATTTTATCTTGAGGCACTTGTATTACATAATTTATAAAATATATACCTATCGTTTCTGCAAGTAATAAAAGTAATAAACTTGTAATGATATGTATTGTTAAAGACGAATTTAAAATTTTAGTAAAAGTATTTCTTTCATTGCCTATTCCTAGTTCAAAAGCAAGGAACCTGGACGTGGCACCTACTAAAGCTGTTTGAATAAAAGAAAACAAACCAATAACCCCAGCTACTACATTATATACACCATAATCAATTTGGCCTAAATTTTGTAAAATCACTCTAGATGTATATAGAGCTATTAACATTGACACAAACATTCTCAATGTTAATATTAAACTATTAAATGTCAATTTTCTTCTATCTTGCATTTTACAATTTTCTTATTACTACTATACCACTTCCATATTCTCTTTACCATTCTTATATCTTATGCTTCTCAAACCAAAAATCACAATTTTTGAAAAATTAGATCCTATTAGAAGTTCCAAAATATATTAATCCAAAATGCTCAATTCTCAATATACAAACTAAATATGGAGAAGTGATATATTGTAAAAGCAAATTAATCCCAGTGATCAGAACTAAATGAATAAAATTATTAACAAAAGATTTAAATGAACTATTATTAAAAATCCTTTTTATAAAATTTTTCACATTATTTCCTGTTATAATCATCCTCAATCCTCACAATATCATCCTCTCCAAAATAACTCCCATACTGCACCTCAATAAAGACCATAGGTTCTGAGGTTTTATTTTCTATACGGTGGTGCGCTCCTTGAGGAATTTGAGCTACTTCTCCTGCAACATAATCTTTAATTTCATCATCAATGGTAATGGTGCCAATTCCTGATACGATCGTCCAAACTTCCGCTCTCTTATGATGGTATTGCAAGGATAATCTTCCACCTGGATTAACCTGAATTCTTTTTACCTTGTGGGTTGCTGCATTTTCAAGTACCCAATATTCACCCCAAGGTCTGATGTCATGTTCCATATTTACAGTTTATATTTATTAGTGTTAGTTATTTCTGCTATCTAATCAGTTCTGAATCTTCCCTTGCCAAATCTTCATAAACCTTCTTCACATCTTGGGCATTTTCTTTATTCAGTACTAAAAGTGCATCTTGAGACTCTATTAAGATTGTATCATTAAGTCCCAAAAATTTTATGAATTTATTACTACCAATGAGCATATTCCCATTTTCGTCCGGAATATTTCCATTTCTTTTAAAATAATCGTATAAGGCTTCAAAGGAGCCTAAATCTGACCATCCAAAATCTCCTTTTACTACTTTCATTTTGCTACTACGCTCCATCACCGCATAATCTATACTTTTAGAAGAAATAGCCATCATATCTTCTTTATTTAATCTTCCGTCATTAGCATTGTTCCAAGCTAATAAGGCTGTTTCGTAGATTTTCGGTTCGAAATTTCTTAACTCCTGAAGCAAAACAGAAGCTTTAAAGCAAAACATACCACTGTTCCATAAAAAATTACCGGCACTTAGAAAAGATAAAGCTGTATTTTTATTAGGTTTTTCTCTGAAAGATAAAACATCTTCTCCATTAGCCTCAATATATCCGTATCCCGTTTCCGGTTTGGTAGGTTTTATACCAAAAGTAACAATGTATCCCTCTTCTGCTAAAGCGACCGCTTCTTTCACAGAATTGTGGTATGCGTAAACATTTTCTATTATATGATCTGATGGTGTCACCAACAATATATCTTCCTCAGATGCAGCAAATGCAGCAAAAGCAATCGCAGCAGTTGTATTTCTAGGAACGGCTTCTATAATTTCCTGATATGAAACAGAACTTTTTTCTAATTCACTTTTACTCAACTGATGGTTATCCTGATTCCCAACTATGATAAAATCTTTACTGAGTTCAATATTTCTCTGCAAAGCTAAGCCAAATAGCGATTCACCATTAAATATATCCAAGTATTGTTTCGGTCGACTTTTTCTGGACAGTGGCCAAAGACGGCTGCCAACACCACCAGAAAGTATTACTATTTTCAAATTTTCCATTAGAATCTTTCTTTTAATCGCTCAAAAAAACCTTTCTCTTTCGCTCCATACCCATACCCATATTTATTTCCATAGCCGAAATAGTCTTTCGCCACATCATTGAGCACAAATCCAACATTTTTGATCTTCTTCTGGTCAATATTTTTATTGGCAAAGGCGATGAGTTCTTTCTCTGTGTATCCGGAACGGGTCACATAAATCGTAGCATCTGCCATGTCCGCGAACAAAAAAGTATCGGTTACCAGCATCAATGGTGCGGTATCTAAAATAATATAATCGTATTGCGGTTTTAATTGAGCAATCAGTTCTTCATATCTGCCATTGCTGAGTAATTCAGTAGGATTCGGAGGGATACTTCCCGAATAAATCACGTCGCAATAAGGGTTGAAAGAAGTCACATGAATAATTTCTTTTAACTCGGTGGTTTCATCATATAAAAATTCAGTCAACCCGCGCAACCCTTTTCTTGCGGTATTATAGCGTTGAAGTTGAGGATTTCGAATATCTGACCCAATAATCACCACTTTGGTTTTAGGCGTAGCCAAGGTGAGGGCTAAATTGACCGAAGTAAACGTTTTTCCTTCGCCTTTTACCGTAGAAGTAACGAAAACCACTTTGCCTTCTTTTTTCTTAGGCAGCATGAAATTCATATTCGTGATCAGAATCCTGAATGCCTCTGCCATTGGAGACAGGTCATTCACTTTCACCAATTCATCCTGCCCTTTCTCTACAGTAGGCAACTCGGCAATGACCGGAGCATGGGACAGTTTTTCAAGATCTGTTCTGGATTTTACTTTATTGTTGAATAATTCCGTTAAATAAATAAGGATAAAAGGCAACAACAAACCAATTGCTAAGGCAGCCAAATAAATAATCATTTTCTTAGGAGCCACTGGTTTTTCTGATGCGTAAGCCAAATCCACGATACGGGCTTTAGGAGCGGTAATCGCCAAAGAAATAGCGGTTTCTTCTCTTTTTTGCAAAAGGAGGAGATAGAGATTTTCTTTAATTTGTTGCTGTCTTTCAATGCCTCTGAACATTTTCTCCAGTGCAGGGATTTTAGAAATTTTTCCTACGACTTGGTTTTGCTCCGATTGGTACTGATTTCTCGCCAACTCCAGCCCCGTTCTGTTTTTCTGAAGGCTTTGCATGATGGACCCTTTCAGGTTATTGATCTGTTTGGTGACTTCCACCACGGCAGGGTGTTGCGGAGTAGCGGATTCGAGCAAACGGTTGCGTTCTAAAACCAGCGCATTATAAGTTCCCATATTCGCAGTAGCATCCGGACTCGCCAATCCCACATTGGAGGGCAAAGCCTGATAAGTGCCGGATTTACCTACATAGCCAATCAGGGCATTAGTGAGCTCCAATTGTGCTTCGGTTTCTATTTGTTTGGCCCTCGCAGCTGCAGAACTTTCTAAGTTGATCTTCGCCTCCGTTTCAATATCTGCAATTTTATTGGCGGATTTAAAGCTTTCTTTTTGATTCTCTACCTGGCCCAATTCTTCCGCTACCTTCGCGATACGGTCTTCAATAAATTCTAGTGTTTTTTTAGACTCAAACTTTTTGTCGTCAATTGCGTCCATATTATAGGCCAACACGAGATTATCGAGCAGGTCTTTGGCCTTATCGATTTGCGGATAGTTGATTCCCAAGCCGATCACGGTAGCGTCTTTGTTGACCAAATTCACTTCTGTTTCCTTCTGTAGTTGGTTGACCCTGCTTTCCAATGAGGCAAAGTGCAACGAAAGCTCCCCCAATTCTTTTGCTTTCACCGGATCAAACTGAGGATTTTTGCTGATCATGATATTGGCAAAAGGCAAACTCACCATTTTGTTAAAATCAGCCTCGATATTTTTACTCCATTCGGGAGAAGAAAGTACAAAGCCTCCTCCTTTGATTTGGATGGCTACCGGTTCTTCCGGAAACGAAGCATTTTTCTTTTCATTGATGATTCTTACGATAATCGGCGAAGTATCGCCATAGAGTTCTCTTTCGGAAAGGCCTTCATCGGAAACAATATTGGTTTGTAACCCTTTGGAAGCTACTACATTGCGCATGAGTTTCTTAGATTTGAAAATCTCAATCTCATTATCTACGCTATTGGTCCCCATTCCTCCCAGTCCGGACAAATCTTTAAGCACGCCCATTTCTCCTGCAGCAGAGCCGCTGGCTTTGGAATCTTTGATTAAAACGGTAGACTGTACTTTATAAACCGGGGTGGTGGTTTTTAAATAAAAATAAGCCAGGACTAAAGCAATGAGCGCCCCGATAATAAACCAAGGCCATTTTCTTGCATAAGGCCTTATGATTTCGTTTATATGAATTTCTTGTACACTTTGAGCCTGCTCAGAAGCAGTGACATTGTTCTCCATTTTTTTACAACAAATTATTTCTTGAAAACTAAGGCTAAGATGGTTACGACAATAGAGGCGATCCCAATATATAGCCCTGAGTTAGGATCGAGTTTTGCGGTTTTTTCGCGGGTTTTATTAGAGGAAACATAAATTACATCTCCTTGTTTTAAATGAAAATAAGGGGAATTGATAAAATTTGCATCCAAAAGGTTAATCCGCTCTTTGGTGATGTTGCCGTCGATATTTCTCACCAATAATACATCATCTCTTTTGCCGTACATCGTTAAATCTCCTGCCATCCCCAATGCATTCAGGATGGTAGCTTTTCCATTAGGTACAATATATTCGCCTTGGCGGTTCACTTCCCCCAGTACAGTCACTTTAAAATTGGCCAAACGCACATTCACCGTAGGGTCAATCACATATCTTTTGATTTTGGAATGCAGTTCGTCTCTTAAGGCTTCGATAGTTTTACCCTTGGTATCTATTTTTCCTAAGAAAGGAAAATCGATATAACCTTCTGAATCTATAATATAAGTAGGACCGGAAAAAGTAACTGCACCTTGGTTGCTCACATTGCCGGGAACCTGAGATTGTTGAATTAATTCCCCGGATGAATAATTTTGGTTGAATGGTTTCACCACATCCAAATCCCTGCCCGATACCAAAATAACAAGCTGATCGCCAACCTGCAAAGTAGATGCGGATGCCGCACTATTCACAGAGGCTTCTGTAGCGATTTGCTCTACATTCTGCATGTAATTCAACTCGCTTACTTTATCCTTGGTTTTACAAGAAGTAAGGGTAAGTATGAGGAAAAAAAGAAGGACAATTGTGTTTTTATTCATGAGGATCGTTTAAAAAATGTCAAGGTTTGCAAATATACAATTCTTAATTACTTATCCAAAACTTCGTATATTGAATTATTACTCTTGAATTCGGGAACAATCTCTTTCAAAATTTGCACCACCTGTATTTTCTCCCTTCTTAAAGCAGCTTTAATAATTTGATTGGTGTATTTCTCAATATCTTCGAATTCCATATTTGGATCTTTCGATATTAAAATCTTTTCATTGTGGGTGGCGAGGGTTTTAGCGTCATCACTCAGCAATTCCTCATAGAGTTTTTCTCCGGGTCTTAATCCGGTATAAATAATTTTAATGTCCAAGTTGGGCTCAAATCCGGAAAGCTTGATCATTCTTTTCGCCAGATCCAAAATCTTCACCGGTTCCCCCATATCGAACACAAAAATTTCACCTCCCTTTCCCATCGTTCCGGCTTGGAGAACCAAATCACAAGCTTCGGGGATCGTCATGAAATACCGCATGATTTCGGGATGGGTGATGGTCACGGGACCGCCATTTTCAATCTGTTTTTTAAAGTGAGGAATCACCGAACCATTGGAACCCAATACATTCCCAAAACGGGTAGTGATGAATTTGGTCTTGTTGTTTTCGGTGTTCTGCAAAGCTTGTACAAAAAGTTCTGCCGCTCGTTTTGTTGCCCCCATTACATTGGTAGGTTTCACCGCTTTATCGGTAGATACCATCACAAAACGGTTCACCCCATATTGGCTGGAAAGAGTCGCTAGATTCTTTGTTCCGAGGATATTCACCAATACCCCTTCATGAGGATTTTCCTCGATCAACGGCACGTGTTTGTATGCTGCAGCATGGTAAACCATCGAAAAGTTATATTGCTGGAATAGCGGTTCTATTCGGTGCCTATTGGAAATATCGGCGAGAACGAATTTAAAATTGATGTCCGGAAATTTGTTGGTCATCTCCATCTCAATTTCATAAAGTGGAGTTTCCGCCTGATCCAAAACAACGATGAGTGAAGGATTCAAAGTGGCCACTTGCCTTACGATTTCACTTCCGATAGAACCTGCGCCTCCGGTAATGAGAACGGATTTTTCAAAATGACGTATTTTCAAATCTTCGTTGACGATGGTAATCGGTTTTCGGTTGAGCAAATCTTCAATCTGCAAAGTTTTGATGGATCCTTGCAAATCGACATTTTGAAGTTCCTGTACGGCGGGTGAAGTGAAAACCTGCAAATCTTTTTCAAGAAACAAATTCACCCAATTGTTCATTTCCTCTTTGGTCATCATTTCTTTCACCAGCAAAATACCATCAAGCAAAAGATCATCCTTCGTATTGTTTCGAATTTTTTCTACACTATAGATGGGTTTTCCCAACAAATGTGCTCTTTTAATATCGTGCCTTTGCGTGAGAAATCCTACGATATGATAAGGCAAATGAGGATTATCGAGTACTGCACGAGCTACTGCAACCGCCTGCTCATCAATACCAAAAACCAAAATCCTTTTTCTTAAAGTACTGCGCCGAAATTCTCTGATCAGATGAAAAAATTCCTTCACAAACAAACGGAAAAGAAAAAGCAGAATAAAAGAAGTGGCAAAAAATACAGCTAAAAACGGAATCGACATTTGAATCATCCGCTGGCCGGTCATTAGTTTAAAGCTATAACTAACGATTCCCACGAAAATCGTGGTACTGAAAGTAGCCAAAAATAATTTGAATAAATCGATAAAAGTGGAATGCCGGATAATCCCGGAATAGGTACGATAAATGAACATAAACCCAATACTTACGCCAAGAATCATCAGGTACATGTGCAACGCATTATAAAAAACAAATTGAGTACTGTGACTCAGTTTTTCAATGAGATAACATGAAAAGGAAATAGAGACCGCAACAAGGAAAATATCAATAACTAAAATAACCCACCGAGGCAAATAACGCACCTCTGAAAGGTTAATAAAATTATCTCCGCTATATATTTTTTTTTTCAGGTTTTTGCGAAAACTCATAAGTTAATTTTAGTTGTTAACATAAGAGAAGTGAATTTGATCGGAAAATCCAATATTGTGTTTCATTGCGCAATAATACAAAATATTACCGTGTGAATCAATAATTTTAAGACAATGTGAAGATCTTGGAAAACAATTGTTCTATTTTTTCGAAGTCTTGATCGGTCAAGTTTGAACCGGAAGGAAGGCAAAGTCCTGTTTTGAAGCACTGTTCTGCATAATGACCACCGAAGTAGAGGGTATCATTAAAAATTGGCTGAAGATGCATCGGTTTCCAAATCGGACGCGTTTCGATATTTTGTTTTTGCGCCATTTTTCGAATCTCATCGGCACTGATGCGGCTGTTTTCACTTACCGTAACAATACTCAGCCAGTGGTTGGAAAAATAATCAGAACTCGGCTCCTGATGAAGGCTAAAATGAGGTTGGTTGGCAAATAAAAGTTTATAACGTTCGTGATTGGCTCTCCTTTGGGCAACCCGATCTGCCAATACTTCCATCTGCCCTCTTCCTACTCCTGCGCAGATATTACTCATGCGGTAGTTGTAGCCGATATTGGTATGTTCGTAGTGTGGAGCATCGTCTTTGGCCTGCGTTGAAAGGAAAACGGCCTTTTTCTTAAATGCAGGATCTTTCAAAATCAAGGCGCCGCCACCGGAAGTGGTGATAATTTTATTTCCATTGAAACTTAATACGCAAAGATCACCGAAAGTTCCACATTTTCTATTTTTATAAGTACTTCCCAAAGCTTCGGCACTATCCTCAATCACCGGGATGTCGTACCGCTTCGAAAGAGCATTGATTTCATCAACTTGATAAGGCATTCCATAAAGAGAAACTGCAATAATCGCCTTAGGTTTTTTCCCTTGTGCAATTCCATATAGGATGGCTTCTTCTACCGCTTTCGGACAAAGATTCCAGGTATCTTTTTCACTATCTACAAAAATAGGAGTAGCTCCCATATAGACGATGGGATTCGCTGATGCAGAAAAGGTGAGCGACTGGCAAATTACAAAATCACCGGGCTTCACATCCAGCAAAACCAGGGACAAATGAATGGCAGCCGTTCCCGAACTCAGTACCGCTACATACACTTCCTCATCCAAAAAGGATTCCAGATCATGCTCAAAACCATTGACATTCGGACCCAATGGCGCAATCCAATTCTCATCAAAGGCCTGTTGTATATATTTCATCTCTCCTCCGCCCATGTGGGGAGAAGAAAGCCATATTTTTTTATTCTCCATGATTAATTTCCCTCATTTTAATGATTTTTGCAGGGTTTCCCACCACTACTGCATTGGCCGGCACATCTTTCAAAACTACTGTTCCTGCTCCTATCAATGCATTTTCACCCACCGTTACCCCCTGAATAATATTGGCGCCCAAACCGATATGGGCTCCTTTCTTCACTGTAATATTCCCCGCAAGGGAAGCCTTGGGAGATATATGTACAAAATCTTCAATCACACAATCGTGTTCGATGGTAGAGGCGGTATTGATAATGCAATGGTGGCCTATTTTCACATCTGCATTGATGCAAACTTGCGGCATAATCACCGTACCTTCTCCTACCTCCGAAAAACGAGACACGAAAGCGCTGGTATGATGGATGGTTTCAAACTCGCACCAATCTTTAATCTGATGATATATTTTTTCGCGAATATGGTTATCCCCAATCGCAATAATTACTTTTTTATGTTCGATCAATTCCCGAGTCGGTTTGTAAATATTCAACCGGTGCGGAAACTTATCATGCGGTTGATCATCAACCAAATATTCCAATAAATGGTTATTGGACAAAATTAAATCATACACCACTTTTGCATGGCCTCTCGCTCCATACAATATCATAAGGTATTTCCTTTAAAAGCTTCCATGGTTACATAATTATTAGCATTCACCCCGTGTCTTGCGACTACTTTTTTCAAGGTAATTAAAACAATCTTTGCATCCAACGCTGCAGATAAGTGGTTAACATATTCTATATCATAAGCAAATTTCTCGTCCCAAGATAATGCATTTCGACCATTCACCTGTGCCCATCCGGTAATCCCGGGTTTCACATCGTGTCTTTTTTTCTGTTCGGAATTGTAAAGCGGTAAATATTCTGGAAGCAAAGGGCGCGGACCGACAAGGCTCATGTCACCTTTTACCACATTGATCAGTTGGGGAAGTTCATCAAGGGAAGTTTTTCTTACGATTTTTCCCATGAATGTTAATCTACGGTAATCCGGAAGCAGTAAACCTTGAGCATCTTTTTTGTTGTTCATCGTTTTAAACTTGATGATGCTAAAGATTTTCCCATTTTTTCCGGGACGGTTTTGTACAAAAAAAGGAGTTCCTCGGTTGTTCGCCGCAAGCATCAGCGCAATTACCAGCATCACAGGACTTAGGAGAAGGAGTGCTACCGAGGCGATTGCCACATCGATAACGGGTTTAATTACATTTTTGTACACAGATTTGAATTTCATTAAGCCAAATAAAAAAAAAAAAAACGAAACAGCTTTCGAGTTTTTAATAAATATTTAAGTAGTCTGTTTTCTTTTGCGCCAACCAGCATGTACAATCGTTCCCACAGCAGCAATCAGCAATACTGGTAGGTAGTCATCGATGGGTACGGGGTCTTCCGCAATATTATTTTCTAAAGCAATCCCTGGATTCTTTTCCGGCATATCTGCCTAATGATCTGTATTATCTTTCCGCTCAAAAATTTCTGCAGAATCATCAAAAAATACTTTGTTGCGCCTGCGCATTGACACCCGAACAAATAAAGATTATGAGGTTGTAGATATATTTTCTCACTTATTTAACAATTTTTACAAAGATAATAATTTGTTTTATAAAAATAAGTTGAAAAATAATTAATTTCAATTTTTACAAAATACAGCATTTACTTCTGTTTATTATTGTTGTCGTCACGGTTTTTTATCACATTTATTTTCAGGATGCAGATACCTGAAATGTATGATGTCGAATCGATTTGCAATTCGCCTGAACTTCCTTTCACCTTAATGATCATTCTGCCCGAAACATCAAACACCGCTCCCCCATCAATTCTTGAATATTTCGACTTCACCACGATATCTCTGGCATTTCTGTACACAGTAATCTTGTCTTTTATTCCTTCATCAGTCGCAAGTATAGTCCTTGGTTTATAAGCAATTTCAAGCCGATTTTCAACAACGAACATTGCCGTAGTACATTCATAAGGGGTCTCTGACATATTTTACTACCATCTGCTGAAATTACCAATTTCCTCCTATTTGAAACCGATAGCAGTGCTGACGTGACAGCAAATTGAAATAAGTAAGCTCCGGATGCAGGTAGCGTTCCAATTTTTATAGATTGAGAGATTCCCGTCGAAAATGAATATGTAGATGGAGCCTCGATAAGTTTCCACTCATTTGTTAAAACTCCATCATCTCACGCTATATATTTTTATGGAACCATCAAATTGTATAGGCTTATTATCATTAAACAAAGTGCAGATGGGTTAGTGTAATCCCCGACATTCTGAATACAACCAAGACTGAAAAATGTCAATAATCTAAGTATTAGTTTTTTTTCATCATGTAAGTTCTTTTAATCGTGATACTTAGTTAACATGCAAATATATGCAATTTAATTAATTTTAGCTACCGTGTTTTAACCCTTTTTTTATGGCGCACATAATTCAATAGGCTCTGTTAACGAGAAACAGCTACATTCTCTGTTATTACCCATCACCGCTCTTCCATCCTCCTCTTATATCACCCAACATTTTTCCCTATTTTTGCAAAAACATCTCCCATGCTTATCATCGACTCGCCTTCTGACAACGCGTATTTCAATATTGCTTCCGAAGAGTATCTGCTCGGTCGTTTTCCGACGGAGGATATTTTCCTGCTGTATGTGAATGCGCCCTCGATTATTGTAGGGAAATTTCAGAATACCCTGGCTGAAATCAACCTGGATTATGTGCAGGAAAAAGGGATTAAGGTGGTCAGACGAATGTCGGGTGGCGGTGCGGTGTACCACGACCTAGGCAACCTCAACTTCTCTTTTCATACCCTGTTGGCGGATCACGATTTTGGCGATTTCTCGCAGTTTACCCAACCGGTACTTGCCTTGCTGAACCACCTCGGCGTTCCGGCAGTGCTGGAAGGGCGCAATGATTTGTTGGTTGATGGAAAAAAGTTCAGTGGCAATGCGAAACTTGCCAAAAACGGGAAGATGATTCAGCACGGCACCATCTTGCTCAACTCAGAAATGGAGGTGTTGGGAGATGCCCTCAAAGCCAATCCCCTAAAATTTATCGACAAAGCCACGAAATCCAACCGGTCACGGGTGACCAACCTCATCCACTACCTGCCGCAAGGCACGACCACGGAGCAACTTAAAAACCTGCTGACCGACGAAATCATCCGCAACAATCCGGGTGCGCAACGCTATGAACTCACCCCTGAAGATATTACAGGAATCGAAAATTTGATGGCAGAAAAATACGAGACCTGGGACTGGACTTTCGGATTTTCGCCGCAATATAATTTCCGGAAAGCCATCAAAGTGCCGGCAGGATTTATTGAAGTGCATCTCGACGTGGTAAAAGGCACGATCGAAAAAGCCAAGATTTTCGGCGATTTCTTCGCCGCGAAACCCATCGAGGAACTCGAAGCTCGGTTGGTGGGGCTTAAACATGAAGAAGAGGAGCTGCGTAGAGTGCTCGAAAACATTGATTTAACTGATTACTTTGGAAAGGTGACGGTGGAGGAAGTGCTTACCGTTTTTAAATAGTGCTTCATCATAATCCTGCCAGTGTTTACCTCACTGTAAGTATGAAATTAGGGTACCTAAATTTCCAGCAGTCTTTTACCCCTACCCCTAAAGGGAGTCTGCTGGAAATTTTATGAACGAAAGCGCAGAAAATCAAATTCACACCCTTTTTTATGCTGAGCCTGCCGAAGTAAGGGCCGGGGAAATGAATTTGACTTTTCGATGTTACTGCCTTAAAGACCTTATTTGGAAGGAGGAACACAAAAATTTCCAGCAGTCTTTTACCCCTACCCCTAAAGGGAGACTGATGGAAATTTTATCAAAGGGAGTAGAGAAAATTAAATTTACACCCTTTAGTGTTGGGGAAAATGAATTTGATTTTCGGAGGATCTGCTTAAAAATTTAACTTCAAGAAAAGGGTTTTGCAATTTCCGGCAGTTTTACCTAAGTTTTGGGCGGGAATAACCACCCCGTCCGTGTGCAAAGCACACGACACCCCTCCGGGGGAGGGGAATGTACCGGTGTTTAATAAGGGATGGGATAAGGTGGTACTGTTGAACAATGGCTAAGTCTCTGTTATCAAAACCGGAAGGAATAAAATTACAATGTGGAAAAATGCCAGTTGCTGACTTATTAAAACCTACCCTTCCAAAAGAAGAACCGCATATTCCCCTCCCACGGAGGGGTGTCAGCCGCGGCAGCGGATGACGGGGTGGTATGGGATCCTTAGTTTTCCCCCCTACCACTCACCTGCCCCACTACTCCGTAACCCTCCTGTACTCCTTCAGCAGCGCATCCCACACCACTTCCTGTCGGTAATGTTTTTCAATGTGTGGACGGGCAGATTGTTTCATGGCCGCGTACAGAGGAGGATTGCAGATCAGTTCTTTCATCGCCGACTGAAGCGCAGCAGCATCCTTTACCGGCACGATCATTCCATTTTTTAGCGGAGCAATTATTTCATTGCATCCGTTGATATCCGAGACAATGGAAGGCAGTTCCATTGCGCCGGCCTGCAGCACCACGTTCGGAAAACCTTCTCGGTAACTCGGAAAAACCAGTGCATCGCTGATGGCAAAATAAGGACGGACCTCCTGCTGAAAACCTACTGAAATTATTTGGGAATGACCTTCAATCGCAACAAGGGTTTCGGCATCCAATGGATCGAGCTCTTGTTCCAAAGGACCTACCAACAGGAGTTTTAGGCTTTCTTTGGCAACATGAAATTCTGAATCCGCATTAGCTTCATCCATCAAATTTTTAAAAGCCCTCACCAATTCATTGATCCCTTTATCACCCACCAGTCTTCCTACAAAAAGAAAAACAAAATCCCCCGGGGCAATACCAAGTTCCTTGCGAAGCTCCTCCCGCTGGGCGATATCAACAGTAGCCGGACTAAAAATTTCAGTATTGATGCCATTGCTGCTGCCGTTGGCCAAAACTTTCAACTTCCGGGGTGCGCAAAACCGCTCTTGAAGGATAATATCTTTCAGTCCATAAGAATTGGGATAGACGTTGGTAGCAAAAGCATACGTCAGTTTTTCCACGAAATTCAAGATTTTTCTTTTGAAACCCCCAGCTTCCAGAAGTGGCAAACCCGCTACGGTATGCATCCTCACCGGCACTCCTGCGAAATAGGCCGCCATCATGCCTACCAATCCTGCTTTAGGAGTATGCGAATGCACCATTTCCGGCTTCACCTTCCTCAGATACCGATACAACTGATATACCGCCTGGAGATCCTGCAAGGGAGTAATCGCACGCGTCATCTCCACATGATGATGCTTTACGCCATACTTGAGGGCAACGCGATTGAGTTCTTCAGCATCGGCAGCGATCGCCGTTACCTCAAAATGTTGATTCATAAAAGTCAGCTGTGCGCCCAACAGCTTATCGAGCGATAATGGAATGGTCGTAATGCGGATGAGTTTTTTCAAAGAGAAGAAGGGTTGAGGTGGGATTGATGATTCGATGTTACCGCGCAAAGATAAGAAGTTTTAAAACAAACCTGCAGCGGCTATAGCGGAAAGAAAAGATCATACTTTGATGATATCGGGGGAGCTAAGAAATTTTAAGGTGAATCTTTCCTGCGAAAATGAAAAGCGAACACTTCCATGATCATCAAATAAAGAAAAGGAGCCACCATGATTTTGGTTCTCATAAGGATTCCGTAATTGGCGTAGGCAAATCCAAATACAATTCCTAAAAAGAGCATCAGTACGATCGGGAAAACCACCAACATTCTTCGGCGAAGCGTTTGAAAAGAGCGGACGAAGATATACATCGCCGCTGCCGACAGCAGGAGCAACATCAGATTTTCCAACCCAATCACCGCATACCACAACCCCGACTTTTCGAAGGGCAGAGGCCTGAAATAAAAGGTAAATAATTTCAGGGGCAAGGGGTACTGATCCAGCGGAACATAGGCATCAGTGTGGCGGAATACCCTGATATGAGCTTCATATTTTTGGATAATCCGCTCCACTCCTCCACTGAAATCCTGAATCTGGGTCAACAAAAAGCCAAAAACCACGATCCCCGCTCCGCATCCGCCAGCAATCTGCCACTTTCTTTTTTTACTGAAATGCTCGGTCAACAACAGACTTAGTCCATAACTCAAAAGCATCAGCAACGCGATGTGTGGACGAATCAGCCCAATAGCTAAAAGTGACATCAAAAGTGTGGTACTGAAATACTTTTTTCGGTACACCTCCCGCGCAAATACGACCAACGGAACGATGAGCAAAGCCTCTTTCCCGATTAAGGAAGTCCAAAAATGAAGATTAGGCAGCAACACCAACACCATTGCCAATCCTTGCAAACCTTCATGGGTTCCGGCGATTTTTTTCAATATTTGATAAAGCAGAATGATTCCGACAAAGCTGATCAGACTAAAAATCAGGAATCCGCTCCAGAACGGAAGATGCAGAATATTGACCAAAGGAAAGGTCAGCAACATCACCACCTCGGTACCGGGCTTTAGGAAATCACTCCATGAAGATTCCCCTAAACCTGCTCCCCTTAACCAATACCGTTGCGCATCCCCATTATTCAGCAGGATATAGCGATATCCCACCCACGAGAAAGCAAGATGGTATATCAAAAGGAAAACCGGAAAGTATCGCTGCAGGATTTTCATTGATCGGGTAAAAATAGGGAGAAATAACCAATTGGGAATGAGATTCTAGATTCAAGATGATAGACGGATAGATGATAGATTTTAGAGCGTTGATGGTTGATGGTTGAGAGTTGATAGTTGATGTCCGTTGGAATTTGATCCGCAAAGTTCGCGAGAGAAATTTTGTGAACGCGTGAACCTGTGAACTTGTGAACAAGTTGATTCCTTTATCAAGCGAATGTCATCCCGACGAAGGGTCGGGGTGGTTTTTTCGCGTGAAGAAAGAGGAAAGAAAAAAGAGGAAAGAAAAATGAACGTTCCATCATTATCCTACCCCCCTGAGAACAATGGGATATTCCTCTCCTCCGGAGGGGTGGGCCTTTGTCGGAGACGAAGGGTCGGGGTGGTATTTCGGGAGAAACAAGATTCAAGAGCCAAGATTCAAGAGCCAAGTTGAGAGTTCATGGTTGAGAGTTGACGCCATTGATTCAAAACTCAACCGTTCAATTACTCCCAGCTTATTGCTTAAGGCATATTGCGTACAGCGTGCTCAAAAATCAGCAATATCCCCAAGATCCGAGAGAGACAAATCCTCAATTATGCAATAAGCAGTACGCTTTACGCTTTACGCCTTTGAGTGATTAGAAATCAAATCAGCAAAATCCCCAAAATCAGCGAGAGAAATTCTATGAACCTGTGAACCTGTGAACTTGTAAACAAGTAGATTGCAGTACTCAAATACCCCACCTAAAGCGTATTGCGTAAGGCCTACTGCGTACAGCGTTCTCAAAAACTCAATCACTCCCCCCATTTTCAAATTAACTCATTTTCAAATTTCCAAATCGCCTACTCCATACTCCATCCTTCCCTACTCCTTTTCGTAGCGGATACCACTAAGCGTCTTTTTGATCTCTTGTGACGGCGTAAAAATAACCGTAGGAGCACCGATAGACTGCGGAATCACACCGGACTCCGTATTTGAAAAGGTCGATTTTGCGGTAATTCTGAAACTTCCTAGATGATCCACCCTTACGATATTGCCCTCCATCAGGTTTTTACAAATTTCGTCGGAAATGGTCATCAGGATTTTAAGACAGTCGATTTCACTGATCCTGGTTCTTTTTGATATGATTTCTGAGAATTCTTTTGCTTTAATTTCTCTGTTGGTCACCAATGTTGCGGTATACGCTTTTTCGTCGGTTCCCGTGAATCGAGACCGTTTGTAGGTCCCGGTTACTTTAAATTTTGCTGCCATAATTTTGTGTTTTATTATTTTTTGTGAACTTGTGAACGAGTTAGTTATTATAAAGCGATTGTCATCCCGACGAATCGAGGGATCTCTATAGTATCATGGAAACATGGTGCTCTTTGTGCCTTTGTGGTAAAAAAAAGAACCAAGAACCAAGAACCAAGATGAGAGATTTTAGTTGAGAGTTGAGAGTTCATGGTTGAGAGTTGACGCCATGGATTCAAAACTCAACCTTCAATTACTCCCAGCTTATTGCTTAAAGCCTACTGCATACAGCGTTCTCAAAATCAGCCCAATCCCCAAAATCTGCGAGAGACAAAAATCAAGAACCAAGAATCAAGAACCAAGATGAGAGATTTTAGTTGAGAGTTGAGAGTTCATGGTTGAGAGTTGACGCCAGTGATTCAAAAACCAAACATTCAATTACTCCCAGCTTATTGCTTAAAGCGTATTGCGTACAGCGTGCTCAAAACCCTGCCACAACTTTCTAACTTCTTAACCTTCTAACCTCAAACTCGACCACTCAATCACTCCCCCCATTATCAAATTAACTCATTTTCAAATTACCAAATTCCATCCTTCATCCTTCATCCTCCATCCTTCATCCTCAATCCTTCATCCTCAATCCTCCCGCTTCCCGCTTACTTATTAAAAACATCATTCCAAAAAAAGAGATGTTCTTGCTCATAAAAATGTTCGACTTCCGGCAACGCCTCCACCTGCTTGAGCAGGATTTCGAAATGACGCAAACACTCTTCCCTAGAACTGTACAGGAACTTATTGCGAGGATTGGTAAAATAGATATATTCAACAATTCCGTTTCCTCTTTTCCTAAAAATCTCCAACATCTCGAACATCAAATCCCCTCCTGCATCAAGATACTTCATCATTTCATTCATAATTTGATCAAGGTGTTCCTGCGCCTCCGGCGAATCCGATGCACGCAACAACCGATCATCACTCTCTTCATCCACAACCCTCTCCTTGCGCAATTTGTTGGCATACCGCTTCAAAGGATCCATCATAATCAATTCAATATCCCCTACATACCCTTGGAATTTAAAATAGATTTCATAGACCTTCAACAACGCCTCAGCTTTCTTTCGATCCGGATATTCTTCCGCTACTTGCTTCACCAATCGCTCTTCTAAAAAAGCATTGTATCGCAATCCGTACTGATCATCATAAAATTTAAGAATTTTCAGCGCTCTTTGTCCAATATCCAATACATCATCCAAGTTTTTCTTTTGTGGAACCGATGAATTAAAGAAAACATTGATGTCCACATCAAACTGATCGATTAACTTTTCCAACACATCAAATGAGGGCTTGGTATGCCCTGCTTCCAGCTGTGTAAGGGCGCTACGGCTGATACCCAGCGATGCTGCAAATTCATTTTGCGTCATATCATGTTGCAAACGGATGTGTTTTATTTTTTCATTTGTATCCATTTTAAAACTTTTTTGTTTTTTTTGTTTTTAATTCAAAACATTTTATTATATTTGTAGTGCAGTAAAGATACAAATAATCTTAAACCGCACAAAATGTTTAATTAAATATTTTCAAAATGACCTAAAATACAGCAGAACCGACCACCATTCCAGGTTCACCCCGCGTTTCATGATCCGATGCTGAATGGCAAAGCAGACGATCAGCCAAGATTTATTTATTTATTTAAACAAAAACGACGTGATAACATTTAAAGCTGTCGAAAGACGCAACCCTAGTTTACCGGAGACTGCACCCAAAAAGTTCTATCCTCTGGTTAAAAGTTCCGGATCGGTCGATATCAAGACCATCTCCGATGAACTCTCAGATGCTTCAACCCTCAACAGTGTGGACATCCGTGCCGTGCTCTTCGGATTGGAAAAATCGTTGCTGAAGTATCTTCAGGAAGGATATACCGTGAAATTCGGAGATCTGGGCACTTTTCGCACCTCGATTAGTGGTACAGGAGTAGATACCGCAGATGCCCTCAACGCTTCCAACGTGACCAAAAAGCGCATCCTCTTCGCTCCTTCTCCACTGCTGAAACGTACGGTGGCTAGCGCCCCGGTGAGAAAAGTTCAGGACGCAACGCAGGCCACTACGCCGACGCCTTAATCCTTAACTTACAAATTTGATGAGAGTCCCGGAATTGCAGTCCGGGACTTTTTTTTTATTCCAAATACCTCCCTTTTTTTTGGCATATTTCGTAGGCATGAAAAAAAATTTTGCCCTGATGAACTGTGTAAATTGTCCTTACGTTTTTAATTTTCGTCCTTACGCTTTTTTTCGCTACCGCATTTTTCAAAAATTTCAGACTTTTAACACCAAAAATTACCATCCAAACGCTAAAATTTGGGCATTTTGCATCTTTTTTTTAGATGTTTTATGCGATTTTTTGTGGTTTTTTACCCCTATTTTCGATTATTTTTCACTGTTTTTGGGTGATTTTTAGCACTATTTTATGGGGTTTTTACAACAATTTTAAAACTTTTTCAGCACTTTTTGCAAGGTTTTTTTTGCCCCTTTTCGGCAATTTTTTCGCCACAATCCGACATTTTTTTTCATTTTTTGCAGGATTTGCATCACTTTCGTAACTCCCTTCATCTTCATTACTACCCGAAATAAACCACCCCGTCACTCCAGCTTCGCTGGAATGACACCCCTCCAAAGGAGGGGATAAACCACCCCGTCATTCCGGCTCAGCCGGAACGCCACCCCTCCAAAGGAGGGGAATACGCGCGTGTTCTTAGTTTATTTGGGGAATAATGAGGAGGTTCTGATGATGGAGTATGGAGTATGGAATACGAGGAAAGAGGAAAGAAAAAAGACAAACTACCGTCCTATCATTACCCCCACCTCCTAAGAACAACGAGATATTCCCCTCCTCCGGAGGGGTGTCTCTTTGTCGGAGACGAAGGGTCGGGGTGGTTTTTCGGGAGAGGAAAGAACCAAGTTGAGAGTTCATGTTGAGAGTTGATGGTTGATGGTTGATGGTTGATGGTTGATAGCATTGATTCAAAACCCAAACGTTCAATTACTCCCAGCTTATTGCTTAAAGTTTATTGCGTACAGCGTTCTCAAAAACTCATTCACTCAAAAACTCCCACCTATAGCATTTTGCATAAAGCGTATTGCCTACTGCATACAGCATAAACATTTTTCCTTACATTTATCTTTAAAAATAACCATGGAAATCCTCACCCACATTGGAGACATTCCCATCCTAAAAAGCAATATTCCTTCATTGCCCTTCAACAGCCATCTCAAAAAACTACTTCCAGAAAAAAGAAAAGGCGGAATCCTATGCGAAGTCTTGTTTTGGAAAATCGTGCATCGGAGAAAATTTCATGGCATTGATTTCGACCGACAGAGCATCATTGGAAATTATATCGTGGATTTTTATGTGAAAAAACTGGGATTGGTGATTGAAATCGATGGTTGGAGTCACGATGTCAAAAAAGAATATGATGAAAAACGACAGCAGTATCTGGAAAGCTACGGATTGAAAGTCTTCCGGATCTCCAATCACGACATATTACAAAATACCGCAGTGGTGATGAAGGATTTAGAGCGGTATATCATTCAAAATTTTGGAGTGGAAGAAGGTGGCGTTCGCGAATAAACCACCCCGTCACTCCAGCTTCGCTGGAATGACACCCCTCCAAAGGAGGGGAATATGCGGGTGTTCTTAGCTTATTTTGGAAATAATTTGGAGATTTTTTTTGTAGAAGAAAGAGGAAAGAGAAAAGAGAAAAGATGAAAGACAAACTACCGTCCTATCATTACCCCACCTCCTAAGAACAACGAGATATTCCCCTCCTCCGGAGGGGTGGGCCTTTGTCGGAGACGAAGGGTCGGGGTGGTTTTTCGGGAGAGATTCAAGAGCCAAGTTGAGGGTTCATGGTTGAGAGTTCATGGTTGAGAGTTCATGGTTGAGAGTTGATGGTTGATGGTTGATAGCATTGATTCAAAACCCAAACATTCAAATACTCCCAGCTTATTGCTTAAAGTTTATTGCGTACAGCGTTCTCAAAAATCAGCCAAATCCCCAAAATCCGCGAGAGACAAAAGTTAAGAACAAAGATTTCAGATTATAGTTGAGGGTTGAGAGTTGAGAGTTGAGGGTTCATGTCCAAATCGCCTCCTTCATCCTCCATCCTTCATCCTCAATCCTCAATCCTTCATCCTTCATCCTCCCTCTCCCTAATTCCCTCCTCTTTCGCCACCTCATCCAGTTCGGGACCGCTGCTGGAAACTCCCACGACATCAAATCCGTGTTGGCTCATAAAACGGTGTTGTCCTTTTAAAAGAATTTTGAGCGATATTGGAACTGTGGTAATCCTTACTATTTTTTTCATATTGTCGGGCAAAGATACACCACACAATTTAATATTTATGATGCGCTGGATTTGTAATACTGAATTTTTGGAATTCTCTATTTATTTTTTCCTATAGCCTCTCTTTTTAATGCTTTTTGGTTTGGAGCTAGAGCAATTGCAGTAGATTATCCCGATAATTATTGGGAGCGCTAATATTACTGTAACTAAGGATATTTTATTTTTGCACTGCGCTTTTGTATAAATCTATATAAAGCTGTGTCATTTTCCCTATTCCAAACTCCTGAGCTCTAGACATACATCTTTCAGTCACCGATTGACTGTAGATGGAATCATTGGTCAGATTTAGAATAATTTTGGCCAATTCCTCAGCATTGCCCTGCTCAAATACTACCCCATAGTCTTTTACAATTTCCCGCAATCCCGGTACATCTGAAGCTATAAATGGTTTACCGGAAGCCATGGCTTCAACAGAGGACAAAGAGAGTCCCTCGTGCTTTGAGGAAAGCACCACTACATCTGCTGTTTTTAACAATTCAGGTACATCTGCCCTGTTTCCTAAGAAAGAAACCTTTTCAGCTACCCCTAATTTTTCTGCAAGAAGTCTCATTTCTTCTTTTAAAGGTCCCTCTCCAGCTAATAACAGTTTATATTTCTGAGGTAATAAACTCATTGCTTTAATGAGGGTAGCGTGGTCTTTCTGCCAGCGAAAACTTGATACTTGCAAAAGAATAATATCATCTTCCTGAACTCCTAAATTCTCTTTTGGAAGGGGTTCTGCTTTGTAAATTGCATCCAGATCCACCCCATTGTGGATGAGCAAAATTTTATCGTTGTATTTATTTTGCAGATGATTTTTGATATTAACATCGACTTCCTCTGCTATACTTACTATATGATCAAGTCTTTTATAAATCCAACGGTCAACCTTTTGGAAAAATTTTGAATCCCTTCTTTTATTATGGGTGTTGTGTTCTGTATAGATTAGCACGGGTTTTTTCTTTACAAACAAAGAAGCTAAAACTACCCAGTATAGCGTGGGAAACAAATGCAGATGCACGACCTCTGATTTTTTCAGTATTGGAATTAATTTAAAAATCAGGAGTGGATTATACACCGAACCTGTGGTGAGAAACTTTAGCGGTGATTGGTAACTGATTAGCTTTTTAACTAAAAAACTATCCGTTTTCTTCAATACGACCAGTTTAGCTTCGGGAAACTCGTCCTTGAATAACGGAAAACTATCCGCTACCAATTTTTCGGCTCCTCCAATGCCGAGACTGTTAATAATGACGGTAAATCTCATCTTGTTTTCCAAAGCAAATATTTTTTTACGATTAAAGCCGTTGGCAACATCATCCAATTCAGATAACTCGCAGGAGCCAAATTCAGGAGTTTAAAATCTTTAGTAATAAGTGTTGAAATGGCGATATGCAGTGAAAATTTCAATTGATCCACCACAGAAGGAATCAACTTTTTCTGTACTGACTTCGCATAGGCAAAACCGCGCGGAGACTGAAAATATTGCTTCTGAATGGTATGCGAAGAACCTTCCGTCTGATACTCCACCCAGCACAGCACTTCATTGGTATAGATTGAAGGATAATCATTGCCAATCATCAGGTACAAAATCCCCAATGGCACGAGCTTTTCACCTTTATATTCCGGATAAGGCGGATATTTACGAACGATGTCTGTTCGCAACACCACTTTTTTATCTCCCGTTACGTTGTACTTACGGTATAAGTCGATCAGATTACCTTCTTTAAGATTTTCGGGAATGGGTGTACCAATCATTTTTCCATGTTCATCGGCATCCAAACCAATGATTCCTGCAGTTTGTGGATTTGTATTTGCTTTCCAAATATTGATTATTTTTTCTACTGCGTCGGGAGGCATTTGGTCATCGGAGTCAATGCATACATTTAGTTCAGTATCAATAATTGCATAAGCCAAATTATGAGCAGTATGCATCCCCCCGTTTTCCTTATAATGATACTGAATCTCAAAATGCGCTTCTTTTATCCAGGTGTTCACGAGGTCTTTTGTATTGTCCGAAGAACCATCATCAATAATCATCCAGATAAAATCTTTGTACGTCTGCACCCGTAAACTTGAGTATAATCGGGGAAGGAGATGCGCTCTGTTGTAGGAAGGCGTAAAAACGGTAATGGTTTTCATTATAAAATCACATTCATTAAAAAGGTAAACATAAAATAAAGAAACAGAATGACTGCAAAAATTCTGTATTGATTATCCCAGATTTTGTAGCGGAACATTGGGTAGGCAATTACTGCGGGCATTAAAAACCAAGAGAGATAAGCAAACCGGTTGCTGAACGCCGCGGTAATTACTAAAACCCAAAAGGCATTGGCGATGCAATAGATTCCGAATAGGTGAATATAAAATGGATCCGTAATTTTCTTTTTAAAAATAAAATAATACCCAGCAAATACGGCTGAAGCGCTGTACACCAAAAAATCCCAACGAAAGCCCGTCTGTGAGAACTGATCGTTATACTCCTCTGAACCTCCGGTCAGATATCCTTCGGTACGGTCTGATTCGAAACCTAGATTGGCAAAAAAACCAGACCAGGCACTGCCTCCTGCCAGTGAAAGCGGAATGGAAGCCAACCAAATGTAGAGATAGACTTTGGGATTTCGGTACAGACCTGAAACCACAAAAGCAGCGATAGGGATAATGATGGATGCGTGCATATAATATGCTGCCACAAAGCAAGCGTACATCAGCCATTTTCGGTCATAAAAATAGAGACCTAAAATAAAGATTGAGGTTCCTAAACCATTTCGCAGGCCGTTCACTCCATACGACCAGAAAGAAAACGAACTGACAAACATAAAGAAAGCAAAAAACCAGTAACTGCCAAAGTATTTTCTGGAAAAGAGAAATACCGGAATGATGTACAGGATATCCACCACCTGAAAGAAGCCGCGCACGGACATGAATTTGCTGCAGAATACCATCATGTAATTGAAGAGATAATCCTTAACGATGACCACCTCTCCTCCTCCCAGCAACATTTGATATGCTTTATTGTAATTAACCGTATCTCCAAAACGGTAATTCACTTGCCTCTGTCCAATATAAAGCGTGAAAATCACCATAAAAACAACGCCAAATATATTGAAAAAGCGGATGTTCTCGGAGTCGTGGAGATCAGAGCTGAAAGAATGGAAAAGGATCAGCAGTGCAATTAAAAATAATGCATAATACTGAAGGTCGGTATAGATGTCAACGGGAATCCAATCAAACATGTGGCAAATTTAGTAATTCTTCCCACTGCTTCATCACCATTTCGGTGGTAAATCGTTGCACATTTTTTTTGGCGTTCGCCTGTAATCTCGCTCGTTCGTTGGTATTGCGCATTAGGCTTTTTAACTCCGTGGCTAAATTTTCAACGTTGTTGTACCTCACCAAATAGCCATCTTCACCGTTGTCAATAATGTTGCGAGGTCCGTTGGGACAATCGTAACTGATGATTGGTAAGCCAACAGACATGGCTTCTAACAAGACCATGGGAAAACATTCCGTTTTTGATGACATGGCGTAGATGCTATACCCCGTCATAACCTCCAGCATGTTGGAGACGCTGCCTTTAAAATGGATGTTGTTTTCCATTTTTTTTTGCATTACCTCTGCTTCCAAAATAGCTTTGGTTCCTAAATAATCTTCGCCATAAATATGTAATTGCCAATCGGGGAATTCTTCTTGCACTTGTTGCCAAGCTTTGACTAAATCCCCAAAATTCTTTACCGGAGAAATACGTCCAGCTGCGATGACCTGCTTTTGGTTGATATCCGCCCATAAAGTTGAGGTTTCTATGGGATTGGGTATGACCACCGCATTTCGGGTTTTTACATAAGCGGCTTCATCTTTATTGAGAACCACAATGTGATCGTAATGCGCCTCCGTCCAATCCAGCAATTGGTATTTTATTTTTTTTAGAAAAGAAGCTGTCTTTCGAGCTTTTTCTTCGAAAAAACGGGAGTTATGTCGTTCTTTAATTAACAGACTATGGCCCTTTATAAAAGGTAACCAATAATGATCAAAATTAAAATTAGGCGATATGATCGCGTCTGGCTTTAGCGTTTTAAATAAAGCCTTTTGTTTTCTGAAGTGCTTTACTGCTTTTTTTATGTTGGTTAAAGAGAAGTACGATTTTGTACGCTCATAGTTAACCCCTACATCGATCAATGTTATCCGTGAATCCAGGCGATATCGTGGTGGTAAGTTCTGCTGATCTGTCGTGACAATGATCACCTGTACATTTGGCAACGCCGCAAAGTAATTGGCTTTAGTTGCCATTACTTTTTCGATTCCGCCGTGGAGATGTATTTGATCGGTGTTAAAAACAATTTTCATAAAATCAAACTTAGCTTAAAAGCCGATTAATGAATTTCTTTATTTGATATTTCTTTTTGACATTTTGGTATTCTTTCCAAATCGAATCAGAAATTTCGCCGGAATTTTTACTGTAGATGGCTTTTGCTTTCGCATTGTCAACATCTGACAAATCCTTATAGACGCTATCTCTTAGTTCTGCGACTATGTTTTTTTCCACGGTAGTTCTGTCTATTCCGTCAATCAGCAGCTGGTTTAAAAAAAAAGAATAAAAGCAGTTTGCTAACTCATATTTGATATACGGCAAAGCAGCATTGTAGTGATATTCCTTAATTTTTTCCTTCTTGATATAATATTGTTTCTTGATGTCTTCCAAAAAAGTTGGATTCTGTTTGCTGGTCATACCTCCAAACCTATAATAATAATAAACTGTTTCAGGTACAAATGCAATTTTTTTTAGATGAGGGTGCAGATTTAAATTATACAATAAATCTTCACCCATGGTCATTGTTGTTGGTTGTAAGTCTACCATATCTATAGTTGATTTCCTATACAATTTTGCACACATACTTACCAATAACTTGTTGACTCCGAAATAGGAAATATAATATTCGTCGAATAGTACAGGTTGCACTATTGGAGAAAGTAGGTTAAAGTGGCTGTAATTATTTTTTCTTCTATTTTTTATTAAACCATATTTATCAACCACCCGAGTTATAGCACCATAAACTAAATCCGCTTTTTCTTCAGTAATTTTATGGTGTAAAACCTCTAAAGCATTATGTGGCAACCAGTCATCTGAATCTAAGTGCATTACAAATTTACCAGTAGCCAATTTCAAACCCTCAAATCTTGTATGACTTAGACCCAAATTTTTTTTATTGACAAGAATTTTTATTCTTTGATCATTTTTTTGAAATGATTTAATAATGTCAACACTTGCATCTGGACTTGCGTCGCTAACCATAATGAGTTCAAAATTTTTATACGTTTGATTAAGTACCGAATTAATGCACTGTTTTAAGAATTTCTCTGTTTTATAAACTGGGCATATAATACTTATAAGGTCAGTTTCATTCATGCGTTATTTATTTCTTTAAATATTTTCATCCATTTTTCTATGATAACTTCTGGAGAAAAAGTTAAACTTTTTTCATATGCTGCCTCTTTCATCTTTACGATTAGTTTATCTTCCGACATCAGTAATTTAAGTTTGTCCGCAAAACCGCTATAATCGTCAGGCCGAATTAAGAATCCATCTATACCATCATCTATTATATTTCGGGGACCAAAAGGAGCATCAAAACTAACTACTGGTAGTTGATTTGCCATAGCTTCCAAAATAACACCTGGGAAGCAGTCTGTTTCTGATGTCAAAATCGCAATTTTTCCGCGTTGGAATGTTTTGTCGGCGTCATTATATTGACCTTTAATAATAATTGAATTTTCTAGACTATACATAGAAATTTGTTTAAGTAATTCTTGATAATATGGATCATCCAGCCCATAGTGCGGTCCCCAAATTTCAATTTTCCAATCTGGAAATAGTTTGTTTATTCTCTTCCAAATTTCGGGAATTTTTGCAAAACCCTTTACTGGAGTAATACGTCCTGCGGCAATTATAACATTTTTTTTGTCTCCAAAAACGGACTTATTATGAATCTCGATAAAGTTCTCTATAACAACGCCTTTCCTTTTAGGTCGCAATAATTCAATTTCGCTTTTATTTTGAACTACTACAGCATCGTATAAAAGATGGAAAAAATAAGTGCTTACTTTTCTAATAATTTTTTTAATACCTTTGTAATACAAATCATCACCGTAAATTGAGCCATTTTTTCTCAAAATCTTTTTAAAACCTCTCAATTTATAGAGTAATATAAACTGATTTGTGGTGTCTACTGTGTTTAGTATTACATCAGGATGAAAAATTCTAATTTCTTGTCGTAAGCGAGAAGTTTTAAATTATAATTTTCATTAATTACGACGCAATTTTCAGTATTAATATTTTGAAAATTGGTTTTTAACAAATTCCCAAAAAAACTTATAACGCGTATATCTTCACCCTTCTCACGCAGGCTTTTTATGATGCTATCAATTCGTTTTTCAACTCCGCCAACTTGACTAATATTACCTACTAATATAAGAATTTTCATACATAAGATTTTTAAAAAGATTTTTCCACATCTTCATTATTGAATCAGGCAGGTATTTTTTAACATTTTCCTTTGCCTTATTTCCCATTTCCTTTCTAATATTTTCATTTTTGATTAAAAAAAACACCTTATCCGCAAGCTGTTCTACATTTTGATTCTCTACCAGAAACCCATCAGCAGCATTGGTAATAATATCCCGTGGTCCTGATGGGCAATCGAATGCAATACACGGAACTCCGCATGCCATCGCTTCAATAAGTACCATGCCGAACCCTTCGGAACGGGAAGGCAATACTAAGAATGACGATTTAAGATATTCTGCCTGGATATTCGGTACTGGGTGATGAAAATGAACATTTTTCAGATTCAGGTCTGACGCCATATTAACATAAGTTTTCTCACCGTCTATTTTTCCGAAGATTTCAAGTTGCCAATCGGGGTATCTCTGTTCTATGTTTTTCCAAATCTTTAACAAGGTATCATAGCCTTTATTATAGGAATGAGAGCCTACCGCAATGATTTTTTTTGAATCTAGGCTGCTGGATTCCTGCGGTTCAAAGCTCAACGGATTGGGAATCACCGAGACCTTACTATTGCGCCATTCTTCTTTGTTGGTGGATGTTAAAACCACAAAAGCATCGAATTTGGAGGCTTGATGCTGCATTAATTTGGCGGCCCATCTTCCGCTGAAGCCTTTTTGTCTGTTGAGTTCTTGTGAAGCATGGCGTTCGTAGATCCATTTGGCTTCTGTTTTTATGATGCTTGGCAGAAAAAAACCTTTCAGACCATCATCACAGACCAAAATAATATCGGGTTGAATGTGGTTGACGGTATTTTGAATTCCATTTCTGTATTTCAGCAGATAAGAAATAGGATTGCCTGTTACTGGTATTGAATGAAACTTAATTTTTTCTGAAAACTCAAAGAAGCGGTTGTGGTTGGTATTATTTAATACCAAAATATGCACTTCATACGCAAAAATCTCAGCAAAATACGAGGCTTTCAACGACAGTACTCTTTCGAGTCCGCCTGAGCCGGTGATGCCGTTGGTGATGTAGAGGAGTTTCATGCTTATATTTTTTGAATCCATTTAACTTTCTTTATCAGTGGTAAGCTTCGGATTATATTTATAGCATTGTGAAGTTCCGTACTTTTCCCCATAAATAAATATATCAACAAAAATGAAAAAGGAATAATTATTAATACTTTTAGAAAAATCTGGATAATGAGTTGTACATGAATCTTCGTAAAAAAGAAATGCGTAACTGCTGCAGTAATTGATAAAATAAGAAGGTATAAAGAAAATCTCTTCAAATAATCGATTGGATTTTGTTTCAACCCTTTTTTAAGTACAATATAAGGATCATACCAAAAATTAGTGAGTAATCTCGCAATTGCCGTTGCCGTAATAATACCTGCAATACCGAATTGCTTTCCTAAAAAATAGGACAATACGAGATTGATAGCAGCTGTTCCCAGAACCATATATTTTCCGAAACGAAAATAACCATATGCGACTTTAAAAGTCCAAAATCCGTTCTGCATACCCACTAAAAAAAAATTAACGGCCAGAATAAGCGGGATATGCCAAGCTAAAACATAGGATTTACCAATCCAGATTTCGATAAAGTCATTGATACAGAAATAAATAATAAGGCTCGCTAAACCAAAGCAAATAAAGTTAAAAAAATTAATCGTTTTAAACATTTCCCGTTGCCGTTCCAAATTTTCATTGATGACAAAATGCGCAACTGACGATTTAATGCTTGCAAAAATAATCATCAGAAAACCTGAAGCAAGGGAAAACAAGAGAACATAATTTGAGTATTTCCCTAACAGCGCTAAACCAACAAACATGCTAATGAAAATATTATCTGTGGCATTTACCAACACGCCACCAATTTTTGTTAAGAAAGCGGCTTTCACGTTTTTAACAATGTTTTTTTTAACCTGCAAATCCAGCGGCATCTTTGCATATTGTTTAAGAAAGGGATATTTTTTATCCACTAATGCAGATATATAGATGTTTGCCAACAGCTGTGAAATAATTTGAACCGAAAGATAGATCAGGAAGTTTTTTGTGAGTATCAGCACCAGAATCTGCACTAAGTTTTGGCCTACCGAAAATTTGGTGAAGGTAAGCGTTGTTACAGAAACCTTTTGATCTGCATCCAGCAGCGCTGTTTTGTACGAGAAAAAATAAGAAGAAGCTGAACTGATGATATAGAAGAAAAAGATAATTCTAATGTCTTCTACAATTGTTTTTGGTTTCTCCGCAATAATATCCGGCAAAAAAGGGATCAAAATAATACCTGTAAGAATTACCACGACGCCGACCACTGCATACGCTTTTTTAAAATACCGTAATATTACTGCTGTATTTACGTGGTCGTTTTTAGATAAAGGCTTATACAATTCATATATAAATGCGGAAGCCAGGCCCAGTTCCGCAAGAGCCAACATGGATAAAATATTCGAAAATAGACTGCTTACTCCCAAATATTCCGCAGACAGATATTTGATGAAAACTGTACGGGAAATAAATCCCAGAACCATACCCGTGATTTGCGATATGAAGCCCGCCCAAATGTTGCGTAAAGAATTTGAAGTGCGTGTATTCATTATCAATCCTTCATTAATGTTCTTAAACAAAATCCTTGTGTAAACGGCAAAATATCAAAAGTTTGGGAATAGATTCCAATGGCTTTGGTATCACCCTGAGAAAAATCTATGGCTCCGTTTCTGCGCGTTACCGATTTCAGATACTGCAAACACTTTTGTTTTCCCACAATACATTTCTGTGAAATTTCAGGAATTTCAGATGCCACCGTGAAAAACCACGCTAATGTTGCTGCAGTGCTCGAATCTAAACGCGAACCTTGATCAAAAAGCAACCAGTGAAAACCTCCGTTTTCCGATTGAAAAGGCAGAACGGAATGGGTGGTGGCAATCACCAAATGTTCCAATTCTTTTTTAGATGGGTGCTGTTCCGGCAAGGCATGCCAAGTATCAATCAGTCCAATCACATACCAACCCAAACCTCTTCCCCATCCAAAAAGCCCTACAGGGATTTTAGTCTCTGCATGATAGGTGTGGCAAGGTATATGGAGCTGCTCCATCATCCCAAATTTTTGAAATTCCTTAATTTGTTTCACCGCCAAGTCGATGGCTTCAGGAATTTGAAATTTCAAACCGTAGGATACCAAAAAAGGACAGATAAAACCAATAGTATCTACAAAACGATACTGTCTTACATGGTTTTTATAGGCAACTGTACCATCTTCCCCTTTCAATGAAAGAAGCATTTGATAGGTTTCATCAAATGCCAAGCGGTATTGCTGATGGTCAATATATTTACAGTTTAAAAAAGCATAAGCTAAAATAGCGTGGTCACTTTCGGTGGGTTTTTCTTTCCATCCGGAGGTGGAACTTATTTTTTTTTCTAAGAAATCGTGTATTGCCTTTCGGGTTGAATTGTCCCCAGTCTTTTTAAGAGATTCGGTGAGCCCCAATACCAGTGCAGCTTCCTGCCAAGATTGTATAGCCGACCGCTTATAATTTCCCCGAAGCATATCGATAATAATCAAACGGTTATTGTCGGTTAGGGGAATGGTCGGCGTATTTTGCAACCATTTTTGAGAAAGCTGCAAAATCTTACGAGACCAGTCCTCTCTATTGGTGAATCTTCCGATTTTGATGCGGCTTTGCCAAGTATTGAATTGGGGGAAAAAGTCAATAAGCAAAACAACGATAACAATTAATACAAGGAGCAATAGAAATACATTCATTAGTTTTCAATTAAATGATACAATTTTTGAGTTTCTCCAGACATACTCCAATCTAAATTTGCAAGATTTTGTTCAAATTGGTTTCTTAATTCTTTACTCTTTAGTAATTTTTCTATTGCATTTGCAATTTCTTCTGCATCGAAATCAACAATAATTCCTGTTTCATTATTTGTAATATGAGAAGATGCAGTATTAAAGTTTGTGAGTATAATAGGCTTACAAAGTATTTTTGCTTCACGAACAACAATACCATCTCCCTCAAAATGAGAGGTCATCAGAAAAACATTTGCCCGATTAATATATTGATAGGGGTTCTGTTTAACCCCTAAAAAATGCACTTTCTCTGATAATCCCAGCAGTTCAACTTTCTTCTTAAGACTTTCTTCTTCAGGACCTTCACCTAAAATATACCAAGTAAATGAAATACCTTTTTTATGAAGGAGATGAAAAGCATCTATTGCCAAATTATAATTCTTTTGTGAATTTAGTCTGCCTACTGAAATAATAAAATCCTTCTTTAGATCTTCCTGTATCTTTACTAATGCTAAATTTCTTATTGTTTGAACAGCAGAAATATTTCGCATTAATTTAAATTTATCAGAAATATGGTTAAAAAGTTCTTTGAGTTCATTTAAACACTCTATAGAAACAGTCAAAATATAGTCAAGTTTCTTAAAATATAAATTATCTATTTTAGAATTCATTTGGAGAGCATGATAATCATTGTGAATAAACCCAATTTTTTTTTCTGCCTTTACTTTATCGACAACGAAATAATTGGGATTCTTTTCTAAAAATCCAATGGCTACATCATACTGCTTTTGTAGGGGTTTTAAGGTTTTCGACAATGGCTTCCAACTTAACTGCTCTGCTTCGGCAGGGCTTTCTGCTTTTTGCATCATCTTCTTAAACTGTATCCTTCTATAAATCAAATCCCATCGCCATGGCCACAAATTATCCTTCAAAACTTGTACAAAAGGCATATCAAAATATCGGTAATTGGCAGGCTCAGGTAATATATTCACTTGAGCAGGAACTTGTTTCAGAAAAAGACCTTCTTTTTTAAAAAGCAAAAGATCAACATTGTATTTTTCATAATCGAATACCTGCAATAAGGAGACGAGCGCTTTTTCAGCACCTCCTACATTCAGATTATTCATTACAAAAAGGATATCTTTTTTCTTATTCATTGATCAATTGATAAAATTTCTTGATTTCGTGCTCTGTTCCAAAATTCCCTGAGGCCAATTGGGCACTTACTTTCTCTGCAAAAGAATAATCTTCTAAATATTTCATAATCCCCTCCGCAATTGCTTCTGGGGTCATCTCGACGATAAGACCATTCACCGAATGTTCAATTTGATCCTTGGCTGTACTAAAGTTAGTCAATACAATAGGTTTTGCCAATATTTTGGCTTCATCCACCGCGATGGATTTGCCTTCATAGCGGGAAGATTGCACAAAAACCTTTGCTGCTTTGATGTAAGGATAAGGATTATCTCTCAAGCCAATTAAAGAAACATGGTGCTGCAATTGGTAGCGATCAATCATTTGCTGAAGAAATTCGCGTTCGGAACCTTCACCGATGATCGACCAATGAAAAGAAATGTTTTTATTTTTTAAAATGCGTGCTGCTTCGATCGCGAGATCAAAACCCTTCTGGGAATGAAGTCTACCTATTGAGACCATTTCATTGGGATGAAGATCAATAGAATACTCCCCTGAAAGACTATGAATCAATCTAGATGAAACAATATTGGGAACCAATTTAAACTTATTTTTTAATTGAGGAAATTCCTCCTTCAAGACCTCCACACATTCCTCTGAAACCGTAGCGACTGATGTTAATTCCCTAAAATAGGGTTCATCAATATGCTTATCTAAAGCTAATTGCTGATAATCATTATGGATGAATCCTATTTTCTTCTTCGCCCGCACCCGATCCACTACAAAATAATTGGAGGACTTTTCAAGAAATCCGATGGCAGCATCATACTCATCGGGTAGAGTTGTGCAAGCATTGCGTAAATATGGCCAACTGTATTGTTCTGCCATCCCTTTATTTTGGATAAACTGATTTTTTAGAAAAAACTGTAGTCTGCTTTTAGCCAAAAGGAATTTTCCTTTTTTTATAAAAGAGAGAAACGAAGAAAGAAGCGGTTTTTGGAAATCATGAAGTCCCGTGTTTTTGGGAAGAATCCTAACCCATTCCGGAAGCTGATTTCGAAATAATCCTTCGTCAGAAAACATAAAGAGATCCACCGAATATTGGGACGCATCCATTGTGCTCAGTAAATTAACCAAACTTTTCTCGGCACCTCCGGCACTGAGACTGGGAATAATAAAAAGTAATTTTTTCTTCACCAATTGATTTACGGTTTCTCCTCTTATCATCTGTTCATTAACCTATTTCTTCCTATGCAATAGAAAGTAAATAATTTTTTGCTTTTTTTGCCATTTCTTTTAACTCCGGAACCTTAGTGGCTAGTATTGCTCTTAACTCATTTTCATCCGCTTTCATCTCTTCAAAACGGCCAATCAGTTTAGTGGCATCAGAAATTTCAGAAAGATCCAATACCAATCGTTCGGAACCGAAAATATCTTTTGCAATTCCTTTCGACTTCACACTGTATCCCAAGACCATGGTCGGAACTTGAGATGAATATGCCGCAATAGTTGCGTGGGTTCTTGCCCCGATAAAGTATTTCATTCTGGCGATATACCCTTTATATTCTGTTGCATTCAGGTTGTTAGGCAATAGAATCGTTCTTCCTGTATCTCGAAACCTTTCTTCAAACTCCTTCAATATTTCAAAATCATCATTGTCTGGAATCACCACATGCGGAACAAAACATACGGTATCATCTGTGGTATCCAGAATGTGCTGAACCAAAGCAAAAGCTGCCTTTTTAGAATCCGGATTTTTCTTAAAGACCAAGGGTGAAAAGTTAAAACCAATGGTTTGGCCTTCTTTCCATCCCTCAGGAAGTGGCAATATTGTTTTCTCCATCAAGAAAGCACCATCAGCAACCAATTTCACATTAGGAATTTCCGCATTTTTAAGTACCGATTCAGTAATAGATTCTCTCACTAAAAGCAGGTCAAAAGATTTCAAATCCTTTATTTTCATTTCAGATAAATCTTCTTCCCCTATCGAAGCTCCCCATAGAATAAGTTTCTTTCCGGCTTTCTTGATCTGTCTGTCTATTTCATAAATACCCGGTTGTTCCCCATAACAATAATTATCCCCACCAATAGAAAGAAAAACGTCATATTGAGGAATCAGTTTGATAATGCTTTCGTGAATTTTTCGAAATGCTAAACTTTCATCTTTAAAAAATTTCACCTTCACAGCACTCAGAAGACCAATTGGGGAAAATTTCTCCAAATGAGAAGGTTTATCCAGATGCAGCACATCGATATGAGGAATCATGCGGTCGGAATCTGGATCACCGGAAGCCAATCCCAATTTGCTGATTCGGGGATCAGATTTTAATAATTCGGTAGCCGTTCTCACAATGGCTTCGCACCCGCGGTTTCGGCTTCCGCCGTGGAAAAATAATAAAACTCTCATCTGTTTCGGTAATAACTGTATTGAGTCAGCAAATATAATATTAAAATATTTCGTTTCTTGATATTTCTGAAAATGGCTTCAGCATATTTTCCCAGCTTCAGTTCCCGTAAAATTTGGGGCTCCGAAAACACTTTCTTTACAGTCGGATGCTGCACAATCTCACTTAATTTCGAGAACCGCTGTGCATCCGTAAAATTATTTCCGCGATTTCCGTATATGTAAACCAGGGAAATTACTGCATTTGCAAAACGTATTTTTTTCAGATTCTCCATTCGATCCTGGTCGATGGAGCTTCCAATAATGGAAGTCCAGTCAGTTTCATATACTTCCACCATCCTTTTCAGATAATCGTGTCTTGTGATATTCCGGGTTGCGCTGCCTTCCACTTGCCGGTAATGATAGCCACAATAATCCAGAAAAGATATTCGATTGGCTTTCATTAAAAATTCAATATTAAACTGGGCATCTTCGCCATGTTTGATACCAACTGGAAACCTAATGTTATGATCGTTAATAATTTTTAGGCAAAATAATTTAATGCAGACCGAATTCAGATTATCCTGCATAAAAAATTGAGGCAACAAGTTCTGTAAAATTTGTGGACTTTCAATCTCTCCGGAAAATCCTCCTAAATTGTGGTTTGCTGAAAGTTTTGAGTAAACCGCATCGCTTTTCGTATTTTCTGCGTTGTCTATCAATTTTTCAAAAAAATCATTTTCTATGGTATCATCACTATCCACAAATCCAATATATGCCCCCTTTGCAATTGCTAATCCTGCATTTCTGACGGCGGAGACACCTTTGTTCTGCTGGTCAATAATTTTGATACGACTGTCATTTTTGGCGTATTGCTTTAAAATTTCCAGAGAGTGGTCTGTAGAGCCATCGTTGATACAGATGATTTCAAAATCGACGAATGTTTGCGCAAGAACGCTTTGAAGGCATTCTTCTAAATATTTTTCGGCGTTGTAAACAGGGATTATGACGGAGATTTCAGGCACGGTAAATCAGTTTGTAAATTTTCGATTTAAAATTAAGGTATTTCTGATGAATGCTGATAATGATTCACCAAGTTTTTCTACTGATTCGCCCAAGCAGTAAATCGGACAAAACCCACCGCAAAGAATTCCACTCCCATATTTAGCCACATTCTTACGTAGAGGAAAAAGGTTGGAAATATTTTTTGTAGAAGACATCTTATGGTTAATTATTTAAAGTTGGGTTGAAAGCGTCAATATGTCCACTCAGTTCATTGGTTAAAAATCAATCATTGCCAAACAAATCTCTAGTATAGACCTTCTCTTCCACATCGGCGAGTTCGGGTGCTTTTCGGTTGGAGATGATGACATCACACTCTTTTTTAAAGCTTTCCAAATCTTTGGTGACGCGCGAACCGAAGAAAGTTTCTTCTTTCATGACAGGTTCGTACACCACCACTTCCACGCCTTTGGCTTTGATGCGCTTCATCACGCCCTGGATCGCTGAAGCCCGGAAATTGTCGGAACCGGATTTCATAATCAGGCGGTAAACGCCCACTTTCTTTGGATTTCTTGCAAGCACCGACTCGGCAATAAAATCTTTGCGGGTGCGGTTGGCATCCACAATAGCCTGAATGATATTGTTCGGCACGGAATCGTAGTTCGCCAACAGTTGTTTCGTATCTTTCGGAAGGCAATAGCCGCCGTAACCAAAAGACGGGTTGTTATAATGCGAACCAATGCGGGGATCCAAACCTACGCCTTCGATAATCTGACGGCTGTCGAGCTGATGGGTCTGCGCATAACTGTCGAGTTCATTGAAATACGCCACCCTCAAGGCAAGATAGGTATTGGAGAAGAGTTTAATCGCTTCGGCTTCTGTGGAATGGGTAAATAACACCGGAATGTCTTTTTTGATCGCCCCCTCTTTGAGGAGTTCCGCAAAAACCTCTGCTCTTTGGCTCTGTTCTCCAATGATGATTCTAGAGGGATATAAATTATCATACAACGCCTTACCTTCCCGCAAGAATTCCGGGGAAAAGATGATGTTCTGAAAATCCAGTTTCTTTTTTAAATCTTCAGTAAAACCCACCGGAACCGTCGATTTAATGATGACCACAGCTTGCGGTCGGTATTTTTTAACGTCAGCAATCACCGCTTCCACACTGCTGGTGTTGAAGTAATTGGTTTTGGGATCGTAATCAGTAGGTGTTGCCACGATGACATAATCGGCATTTTGATACGCTTCTTGTTGATCGGTGGTGGCTTTGAAGTTTAAGGTTTTATTTTGCAAAAAATCACTGATTTCGTGATCTTCAATGGGCGACACCTGTGCATTGAGCATGGCGACTTTTTCAGGAATAATGTCCAACGCCACCACCTCATGGTGCTGCGCCAGTAAAAGAGCATTGGAAAGCCCTACATATCCTGTTCCTACAATGGTTATTTTCATTGGATTATAATTTTGCGTCTGCGTGCTGCAGGATGCCTTTCACATCATACACCACGGCATTGTCTTTAAGGATGAGCTTAAGGTCGAGGTTGAGGAATTCGTTGTGGGCTACGCCGAGGACGACTGCATCGAAGGGGTTGAGAGTTGAGGGTTGAGGGTTGAGAGGAGATTCCTCGCTTTGCTCGGAATGATAAGATGGGAGTTGGTTGAGGCATTCTAAGCCGTATTCGTGGAGGACTTCTTCCGGTTTTGCCCACGGATCGTAAATAGTCACATTCATCCCGTAATCTTTCAGAGCCGCCACGACATCCACGATTTTGGTATTGCGGACATCCGGACAGTTTTCTTTGAAGGTAACGCCCAACATCAGCACCTGCGCTCCGTTGATCGTAATATTTTTTTTGATCATCGCTTTCACTACCTGCGAGGCAACATATTCGCCCATAGAATCGTTCATCCGGCGTCCTGCCAAAATAATTTCGGGATGGTAACCGAGTTCCTGCGCTTTTTGAGCCAAGTAATAAGGATCAACGCCAATGCAATGTCCTCCTACCAAACCTGGTTTGAAAGGCAGAAAGTTCCATTTGGTTCCCGCTGCTTTCAAAACCTCGTGGGTATCGAGATTCATTAAATTAAAAATCTTTGCCAGTTCGTTCACAAAAGCAATATTGATGTCGCGCTGAGAGTTTTCAATAACCTTGGCTGCTTCTGCGACTTTGATTGATGGCGCAAGATGGGTTCCCGCGGTAATCACCGCACGATATAAATCATCCACCACTTTCCCGATTTCGGGCGTGGAGCCTGAAGTGACTTTCAGAATCTTCTCTACCGTATGTTCTTTATCTCCGGGATTAATGCGCTCCGGTGAATATCCCGCATAAAAATCCTGATTGAATTTTAACCCCGAAACTTTTTCGAGCACCGGAATACACTCCTCTTCGGTAGCCCCCGGATACACCGTAGATTCATAGACCACGATGTCTCCTTTTTTAAGGACTTTCCCAACCGTTTCACTTGCTTTATAAAGCGGCGTAAGGTCGGGTTTATTGTTTTTATCCACCGGCGTAGGGACGGTGATGATGTAGATATTTGCGTGATGAAGGTCTTCGAGCTGGGAAGAACAGTAGAGTCCCGTTGTAGCATGCTGACCGCTTAAACTTGCGGAATCTTCGCTCTTTTCAGCGGTCGGATTATCGGAAAGCAAGACCGATTTCAGCAAGGATTCTTCTACCTCAAGCGTTAAATCTTTACCTGCCTGGAGCTCCGCAATTCTTTTTTGGTTAATGTCGAAACCCACAACCGGGTATTTCGTAGCGAAAAGTCGGGCCAAAGGAAGCCCAACATAGCCAAGGCCAATGATGGCGATTTGATGTTTCATCCGTGATCATTAATAAGTTCAGCTTGCAGCTATAAACACCTGAATCAATAGGTTTTACCGCAAAGTTCTCCTTTTTTTCGTTTGGTTTTTATGTGCGCAAAGATAAGTATTTATTTGGAATGAGAGGTAAGATGTTATGGTTAGATGTTAGAGGTTAGATTTTAGATTTTAGATGATCTCTTGGTGAATAAAAAGAGGAAAGAAGAAAGAGGAAAGAGGAAAGAGAAAAGATAGGAGATTCAAGAAACAAGATGCAAGATTTTAAATGCACAATTTATTTCAGAGGAAAAAAGAAAATACGATGTATCATTTCCCGATCGCCTAAGAACAACGGGATATTCCCCTCCTCCGGAGGGGTGGGCCTTTGTCGGAGACGAAGGGTCGGGGTGGTTTTTTGAGCGAGAAGAAAGAGGAAAGAGGAAAGAACCGAGAACCAAGATGAGAGATTTTAGTTGAGAGTTCATGGTTGAGAGTTGATGGTTGAGAGTTGACGCCAGTGATTCAAAACCCAAACATTCAATTACTCCCAGCTTATTGCTTAAAGCGTATTGCGTAAAGCCTACAGCATACAGTGTTCCCAAAAATCAGCAAAATCTCCAAAAACCGCGAGAGAAAAGCATGAACTTGTGAGCGAATGTCTATACGTGTATTTGTCTATTCGTCTAGACAACTGAACAACTGAACTCGAATCAATTACTGAACGCCTAATAAATAAAGATAGCGTTCCTCCGGAACGCATTGGCGCATAATCACTCTTCTTTCTACACCCATATCATTCCTACGGAATGAGGGAGAAAATCAGGTGAGCTTAGTTGAGGTTAATAGTTGAGTATTGATGGAATTGTATGATGTAAAAAGTACGATGTACAAAGTAAAAAGATTAGCAAAATCAGTAAGATCTGCGAGAGAAATTTTGTGAACACGTGAACTTGTGAACATGTGAACAAGTAAATCGCAGTACTCAAAAACCCAATCACTCAATCACTCCCCACAGAAAGCATACAGCGTATTGCAAAAAGCCTACGGCATACTGCGTTCTCAAAAATCTGTAAAATCACCAAGATCAGCGAGAGACAAAAATCAAGAACCAAGAACCAAGATGAGAGATTTTAGTTGAGAGTTGATGGTTGAGAGTTGATGGTTGAGAGTTGACGCCAGTGATTCAAAACCCAAACATTCAATTACTCCCAGCTTATTGCTTAAAGCGTATTGCGTAAAGCCTACAGCATACAGTGTTCCCAAAAATCAGCAAAATCTCCAAAAACCGCGAGAGAAAAGCATGAACTTGTGAGCGAATGTCTATACGTGTATTTGTCTATTCGTCTAGACAACTGAACAACTGAACTCGAATCAATTACTGAACGCCTTATAAATAAAGATAGCGTTCCTCCGGAACGCATTGGCGCATAATCACTCTTCTTTCTACACCCATATCATTCCTACGGAATGAGGGGGAAAAATCAGGTGAGCTTAGTTGAGGTTAATAGTTGAGTATTGATGGAATTGTATGATGTACAAAGTAAAAAGATTAGCAAAATCAGTAAGATCTGCGAGAGAAATTTTGTGAACACGTGAACTTGTGAACATGTGAACATGTGAACAAGTAAATCGCAGTACTCAAAAACCCAATCACTCAATCACTCCCCACAGAAAGCATACAGCGTATTGCAAAAAGCCTACGGCATACTGCGTTCTCAAAAATCTGTAAAATCTCCAAGATCTGCGAGAGTAAAAACATAAGGTGTTTTTTATTTCCATACTTTTTGTCTTGACACAACTGCGAAGCATATCACGAATACCAAAGAAAAATAAATAAGAGGATGAGTAAAAAGTAACAAAAAAGTCAAGACTGGATCTTTTTGCTAAAAAATTAAGATTTCTTCTAAGAAATTAACTCCCTTTGGTCGTTGAACCACTTCGTTAGGTTTCCCCAAAATTGACTCCCGCTGGTCGTCGAACCGCAAGCGGTTTCGGGCGGACCGGAAAATTTGTTGTTTAATAAAAATTATTGCCGCCACTCAAATGATCATTCGCCGATTCCTTTAAAAACAATTAAAAAGAATGAGGCAAACAGTGGGGATTTTTATGCAGTTATTATTTGGAAGATTTGTTCACGAAGAAATCTTAATTTTTCTTAACGCAAAAATCTCCTAAGTCGGAAGTTTAGATGAGATATTTTGGATGTACAATGTAAAAAGTACGATGTATTTTAGAAAAAAGAGAAAAGATAAATCTGTAAAATCCCCAGAATCTGCGAGAGAAAGGCATGAACTTGTGAACAAGTAAATCGCAGTACTCAAAAACCCAATCACTCAATCACTCCCCACAGAAAGCATACAGCGTATTGCAAAAAGCATACGGCATACTGCGTTCTCAAAAATCTGTAAAATCTCCAAGATCAGCGAGAGAAAGGCATGAACTTGTGAACAAGTAAATCGCAGTACTCAAAAACCCAATCACTCAATCACTCCTCACAGAAAGCATACAGCGTATTGCATAAAGCTTACAGCGTATTGCATAAAGCATACAGCGCCGCTATCTCTCCAAATGCTCCCAATACCAATCTACCGCTTCGCGGAGGCCGTCTTCGAAACGGTGGCTGGGTTCGTAGTTCAATAAGCTTTGTGCTTTTTCGATGCTGGCTTTGGAATGGGGAACGTCGCCGGCGCGTACCGGTCCGTACTTGATTGCTACATCAGCAATTGCGGGGTCGTATTTTGAAAGGAAACCTCGAAGCAGTTCCGCCATTTGTTTGATGGTGGTACGATCACCCACTGCGGTATTGTAAACGGTATTGATGGCTTCGTTGTTATCGGTCAACAATGCTTTTTCATTCATTTGAATTACATTATCAATATAGGTGAAATCGCGAGAATAATCGCCGGTACCGTTGATGACCGGACTTTCATGATTCATGAGCTGAATGACAAATTTAGGAATCACCGCAGCGTAGGCACCATTCGGATTTTGTCTTCTTCCGAACACATTAAAATAGCGCAGTCCGATACACTCAATACCATAGGTTTTTGAGAACACATCCGCATAAAGTTCATTCACATATTTGGTGATGGCATAAGGTGACAACGGTCTGCCAATCACCTCCTCCACTTTCGGCAGGGAAGCGGAATCTCCATAAGTGGAAGAACTGGCGGCATAAATGAAGCGTTTCACTTTGGCGTCACGGGCTGCCACGAGCATATTCAGGAAACCTCCGACATTCACGTCATTGCTCGTAATAGGATCATTAATAGATCGGGGCACAGACCCTAAAGCAGCTTGATGCAACACCGCATCCTGACCGGCAGTCGCTTTCGTGCAGGTATCCAAATCCCGAATATCCCCTTCGATCAAATGAAACTGAGGGTTTGTTAGTAAATGTTCTATATTGTATCTGAAACCTGTGGCAAAATTATCCAAACAAGTGACCTCATAACCTTTTCCAATAAAATAATCACAAAGATTAGATCCGATAAATCCTGCACCACCGGTGATGAGAAGTTTTTTCATTTTTCTTTATTTTTTGCTGTGAATTTGTGAGCTTGTGAATTTGTGAACCTGTGAACCTGTGAACTTGTGAACAAGTAAAAAGTAAGATTTACAATGTATTTTGGGTTGGAGAACCGAGAAGCAAGACACAAGATTCTAGATTTTAGATTTTTATAAAAGATTTTCAAAACTCAGCCAGAACCTTCTAACCCCTCAAAAAACACCTTCAAATCCGCCGAATCACCAAAATCCCTAGAATTTGCGAGAACTTCCATTTTCAAATTCCCAAATTGTACAATGTAAAAAGTACTATATATGATGTAGGAAACTCAATCACTCAAATACTCATCATCCTTCTCCTTGCTTCCATCCTTCATCCTTCATCCTCCATACTTCATACTTCATACTCCATACTTCATACTTCATTCTCCATCACCCTAGGATCCTCTTCCACCATTTCGGTTTGGTATCGTGGGTATAGGAGTAATAACCGTAGCCAGCACGGGTTCCATAGCGGGTATCTTGAGGCAAAACGCCGTTGAGTACGAAAGCCATATTTTTAATCTTATTTTCCTGACGGAAGCCAGCGGCGAAATCGATCATCTCTTTTTCGGTGAAATTCGATTTCGCGACATAAAGCACCACATCGGAATTTTCGATCAAATGCAGGGTATCGCTCACCAACATCACAGGAGCAGAATCGAGGATGATAAACTCGTATTTCGTTTTCAAATAATCGATCAATTGATCAAATTTCACCATATCGAGCAAATCGTTGGGATTTGGAGCAATTTGGCCGCTGAATAAGACATCAAGATTCTCATGCTGTCCTGAAGAAACGATGTAGGAATCGGGCACGGTTTCGCGTGAAATCAGATAATCGGTAAGACCAACATTTTTACCTTGAAAAAAAAGATCCAATTGAGGATTCCGGATATCGGCACCCACGATAATGGTTTTGCTGTTTCCGGATAAGGTAAGCGCTAAGTTAACGGAAACCGTAGTTTTTCCCTCTCCTTTTACGGAGGAAGTTACCAGTACGACCCCGCCCTCTTCCGACTCTTTAGAACGAAGCAGAAATTTCAAGTTGGAAGCGAGAATCCTGAACGATTCGGCAAAAACAGATAAATCGTTTCTTCCGATCAATGGCAGTTCATCATGGTTTTCGGGAATTTCCGCAAGGACAGAAGTATCCGGAGCATGATCGATAATATGATCTTTCGTATGAACTTTGGTATCCAATGCATTTGCGCCATAAAAGAAAACGAGCGGAAGGAGGAAACCGGCAGCCAGTGCGCCCAAAATAATATTCTGAGTTTCGGGTTTTACCTGACCTGTGGTATATGCAGGGTTTACAATTTTGGCTTTCGGGATATTCACCGCAAGGGTGATCGCATTTTCTTCTCTTTTCTGAAGCAAATAAAGATACAACTGTTCTTTCAAGGTTTGCTGCCGATCGATGGATCGGAATATTTTCTCCTGGGTAGGATATTTTCTGATTTTCCCTTTGGCGAGATTGAGTTGAGCATTGGCCTGCGCAATTTGAAGTTGCAAAGTTTCACGGGCTTCCAAAAGGTTTTTGCGGATTAAGTTTTTGAGCGCGCCCAACTGCTTGTTCATTTCAATCACGGCGGGGTTTTCTCCGGTAGCCTGCTTCAGGGTACGGTTGCGGGTGAGCAAAAGTTCATTGTACTGAGTGATGCTGCTTTCGGCACCTGCCGACAATCCCATTCCCGATGGCATCAGTTGATCGCCATTGGCCGCTGCAAGAACCGAATTTACCAAATCAAGCTGCATGCTTTGGGTAATCACCGCTTTGGTATTTTCTGAAGATTCAGAAATTGCCTGAGAAGCCTGAGCATCGAGATTGGTGATTTCATTGGCTCTTTTGAAATTTTCTTTCTGGCCCTCGATGCCGGAAAGATCTTCGGTAATAATAGCAATACGGTCATTGATAAAATTCTGAGTGCTTTGGGCTTCCTCATTTTTATCGTTCACCCCATCGATCAGGTATTGCTTGGACACTTCGTTTAAGATGTCTTCCGATTTCTTAGGAACCGGCCCGACCATGGAAACGTCCATCATCATTCCTTTGTTTGGAGGAAGGGTAACCGTAATGCTTCCTTCTAAATAACTTACGACACTGGAAATATTTTTAAAAACAACTTTTAAAGGCACCTTGTTTTTGGTTCCAGGTTTGGCATCAATTTGAATCACGCCAAAAGAAACCTGTGCGGGAACCCCAAAAGTGTATGTTTTAGAAGAATTAGAAAGTTTGTAGGTATTGTTTCCTACCGGAGTGATGGTATATGTTGCTCCACTAAAACCGGTTGGATTGTCAATGCTGATAATCTTTCCCGTGTACGGAGAATTGTTATACAACTCAAATTCTTTGATGGCACCAGAACTGAAAAAAGATACATCCAGATTGAGGTTTTTCGCTACTTTTTGCAAGATCGGTTTGGAAACAATCACCTGGGTTTCACCTTGCAATTCGTCGGAACCACTCACTCCCATTCCCAAATTCTTAAGATCATTCAATGCGGAAGTAGCTCTGCCCTTCGACTCCAGCAACTTTAACGATGTTTTGGTAAAATATTGCGGTTGGGCATAACGAAGGTAGATTTTAGCAGCAGTATAAAATATCGCCATACTCAAAAGAATCCATGGCCATTTTCTAAGGTACTTCCCAATTTCTTTTTTAATATTCATGGGCTTGGCCCGCTTCACTGTACCTGAAGTTTCTAAAAGTTCCATCCAATTTATTTATTGGTTAAAGAAATAATCAAAGTGATAAGCCCCAAAGCGACCCCTCCGTACTTGATCCATTTATCCGTAGCAGAATCGGTATTGACCGCCACTTGTTTGTTGCGGTCCGGTTCTACATACAGTATGTCATTTTGCTGAAGGTAATAATAAGGGGAACTTACGATAGAGGCTTCTGACAGATCCAGTGATACAATTTCGTCTTTGCCGGTGGCTTCGGAAGTCCTGATGAGTTTCACATTGGTTCGGTTGGCATCATAAGTCAAATCGCCTGCAAGGGCAATGGCCTGGAAGACGTTGATTTTTTCGGTAGGACTGGTTTTTTGGCCAGGTCCTTTCACTTCTCCTAAAACAAAAATATTGAAATTGGTCAAGGTAATGGTGACCATAGGATCGGTTAGATATCTTTTCAAGCGGCTTTCGAGATCTTCTTTGAGTTGTTGCTTAGTCATTCCTTTGCAATAGACCGGTCCCAAAACCGGAAAAATTATGGTTCCATCGGAAGTCACCACATATTCGCTGCCATTACTTGAAGACATGTTGCTAGAGGCCGTTCCACTGCCTGCAGTAGAAGTTCTGGGCATGGTGTTCACATTGAAAGGCCGCACCGCGATTTCATCGAATGCGGACACCAAAATTTGAAGTCGATCTCCTTCCTGGATATGTAGACCCGAATATTTGGCTTGTGAAACTTCGTTTTCGAAGTTATTGTTCGACATGTACACCAAGTTTTTCTTTGGCTTACAAGAAATCACTAAGATCGAGAAAAGGAGTATATGAAATACGGCTGCGTATTTTTTCATGCTTTAAATTTAAGATTACAAAGGTAAAGTATTTTTATAAAGCTGTAATCTTATGGAATAAAAGAAAAGTAAACTGTTACCACCAGTTTTCATTCAAATAATAATTGATCCCCACGGCTAACAAACGATTATAGGTATTGTTGCGGTTATTATTGGGATAAATCTTGCTGAATCCACGGTCATAACGGAGAAATGCTTCCATTTTCTGTGAGATTTTCATTCCTGCACCAAACGATACTCCATATCCGAATTTGTTCACCTCATCATCAAGGTTAAACTTATAGTGTACCACATCGTAAGCAGGATCTACACTTTCTTTTTGTCTCACCATATATTCGATTCGTGGTCCCGCAAAAAGAAAAAGATCTCTTTTCATATTGCCTTTATGAAAGAACCATTTCAGATATAGCTGCATCGCAAGATAGTCATAGTGATATTTCTGCACCCCATATTTATCCGTATTCACTTTTGCATTTTCTCCCTGCATGCTGTATTCGATCTGTGGCACAAGATAAAGCCACGCAGAGTCGAAAACATCATTCTCAACCAACGGAAATTCTACAAAAGCACCAAGCCCTCCCCCAAACTTTCCTTCTGAGCGGTCATGAACTCCGGCAATAGAACCTTTGTGGAAATTACCGGTAATTCCGTACTTGAAGGTTTGCGCACTGAGCGACAAAACAAAAAACAGGGCAAGGAATGTATTTAATTTTTTCATATCTAGCAATATTATGAAAACGGAATAAAATTAATGGTTTTGCAAATTAATTAAAATTATTTCAATTACGGGCATTTTTTTTGGCTGTTGTGAATGATGTTTTTGTCAACTTTTGTTGTTTTCTTCTTGCAATGGTCATAAGTTTTGAAGCAATAAGCAGTACGCTTTAAGCGATATGCCGATGAGTAAAAACAAATTAGAATGCGCTCAGTCCCCAAAATCCGTAAGCCCTCATTTCCAAATTAACACATTATAAAATTCAGATCTTCCTCACAGAAAGCATAAAGCGAACGGCGTAATGCCTACAGCAACACTCAATCACTCAAAAACTCCATCAATCAATCACTCCCCAAAATCTGCTACTCGCAAAATCTCCTCATACTCAAATCCCCTACCCATCAGGTATTTGATGGTTTTGGATTTCTTTTGGTATTCTTTTCCGGATTGTCGCGAGAAATAGGATTCGTAGAGTTTCTTTAAGGTTTTTTCGTAATCGGAGTCGTCGATTTCATCAAAACAACGGTTGATGAGTTTCTCGGGAATCCCTTTAAACTTCAGGTGGTTTCGGATTTTGTTGCGTCCCCAAGATTTGATGTTGAACTTCCCGCGGATGTAGCTTCGGGCAAACCGCTCTTCATTGAGGTAATTCTCCTGCATCAGATAAAGCAAAATTTCTTCTTTCGCTTCGGGAATCAGTAGAAAATCATGCATTTTTTGCGCCACTTCCTGATGACAACGGTCTTGGTAAACGCAATAGTTGACCATTTTCTGTTTGATTTCGAGGAAAGTATAGGATTTTTTCTGTTCCATCATCACGGCGTGGGAATTGGACAAACGCTTAAAATTTCAATAAAAAGAATGACAAATTTAAAGAATAAAAAGATCAGAAGCGATGCCATCTGCCAAAAACCAATGTTTTTCGGGAATTTTCAGGTGACCATTTTCAATGATCAGAATTCCTGTTTCGAGTTTGGGAGCTATATTTTTTTGGAATTCTTCTTGAATAATATCACTAAACTTACCTTCCATTTGCTGCAAATCAACGCCCCACATCGTTCTCAGGCCAATCATCATCATTTCATTGAACTGCTCTTTTTCAGTGAGGATTTCACTTTCCTTGGCTAAAGTATTTTGATTCAACGCATCGATATAGCGAAGGTTATTGGCGATATTCCAACTTCTTTCATTCCAACCATTAAAAGAATGTGCGGAAGGTCCGATGCCGAGATATTCCTTGGATTTCCAATACGCGCTGTTGTGCTGGGAATGAAAACCAGGTTTCCCGAAATTGGAAATTTCATAATGATCGAATCCGTGATCTTTCAGAAAATCCACCATATAGGAAAATTCAGCATGCTGCTCCGCCTCTATCGGTGCTGCAACTTTACGCTGTTGGATCCACTGGTTCAAAGCGGTTTTGGGCTCCACCGTAAGAGCATAAGAGGAAATATGTGGCACCTGAAATTCAATGGTTTTGTTGAGGTTTTCTTTCCAAATCTCAAAATCCGAAGTTGGGGAACCGTAAATCAAATCAATGCTGATGTTTTCAAAACCGAAGTCCTGGGCTCTTTTGATGGAATCCTCAGCTTGTCCGGCGTTGTGGGCACGGTTCATCAACTTTAAATCTTCATCAAAAAAACTTTGGGTTCCTATAGAAAGTCGGTTCACCGGAGATTGGGACAATCCTTTTAGAAATTGCGCATCCAAATCGTCGGGATTGGCTTCGAGGGTGATTTCAATATCGGGATCAAATGCAAAATACTTCAACACCTCATCTATCAACGCATTCAGTTCGTCCACTTTCAGGATAGACGGCGTTCCACCACCGAAATACAGGGATTTTAAAGTTTTGGATTGAAGTTCGTCTTTGCGCAAGAAAATCTCTTTTTTCATTGCACCAAGCATTTCATCCTTAAAAGTCAATGAAGTAGAAAAATGAAAATTGCAATAACTGCATTTCTGTTTGCAAAAAGGAATATGAAGGTAGAGCACTTGGGTTGTATTTTTTAGCTTTAAGCAGTACGCCGTACGCTTTATGCTATCGGGTCGTCAAAGGTAGAGAAAATTATTTTTTTAAGAGAGGTTAGATGTTAGAGGTTAGATTTTAGATTATAAATGAAAAATCCACACACCCTTTGCTAAGCGAAGCGCCTTTGCACCCTAAACACACGCATCAATAAAAATTCTCTTAGCGCCTTTGCGTTAAAAAAAATCCGCCCCATCCCCAAACTCAGCGAGAATAATAAGAAAAGAGCCAAGATGCAAGAACCGAGAAGCTAGATGCTAGATTTTAGATTTTAGATTTTAAATAAAAGATGTAAAAAAAATCTATAACTCCTTGCATAAAGCTTAAAGCGCACTGCCTATTGCTTAAAGCATTCTCAACCACCCCAACACTCCTAGCATAAAGCGTATTGCGTACAGCGTACTCAATATTTTTTTGATAATGAATGCATTGCTCAAATATTGAATTTGTTCTTCCCAATTATTCTGCTTAATTTTATTTCTTCAAAAAAGAAAAAATGAACTTACAATACATCAAAGATTCACAAGGAAAGCCGACCGGAGTTTTTATCCCTATTGAAGAATGGGAAGCGTTGGAAAAAAAATTTCATTTCGAAGAATATTTAAAATCATTTGAGCTTTCCGATCAACAGAAAACCCTTCTCGATGAAAGACTAAAATCGGATAAAAATGATTTCATTTCCGCAAGAGATGCTTTGAAAAAAATCCGCAAAAAACATGAGTTATAATCTGGTTATTCTTGGTCGTGCACAGGAAGAAATAAACCAAATCTATGAGTATTATTCCGAGATATCTTTTGCAGTGTTGCAGTCTTTTGATCAACAATTAGAAAAGGCCTATCAATCTTTAGAAACCAATCCTTTCTTTCAAATTCGATAAAAAAATTTAAGGGCTCTCCCTTTTGAGTCATTTCCCTATATGCTATTTTTTAGCATTGAAGAAGAAGAAAAATTGGTTTATATTTATTCTGTTTTCAATACCCATCAAGATCCCAACAAATATCCCAATTTATAAAAGATGGGGATGAAGGAGGATGTATGGAGGAGGATGTATGGAGTATGAAAAACTCAGTCACATCACGAAAATCCGCTGAATTCGCATAATCAGCGAGAGTAATAAGAAAAGAATCAAGATGCAAGAGCCGAGATTTTATATTTTAAATGTACGATGGATAATGAAGGATGGAGTATGAAAAACTCAGTCACATCATGTAAATCAGCGAGAATAATAAAAATCTAGCCGATCTAGTCAATTAAGCAGAAACCTTTTGAAAGCGAAGCGTCTCTGCTTCACTAAAAAAAACAAGAAAAAAACTTTTGCTGCTTTTGTGGTTAAAAGAAAAGAGTCAAGATGCAAGAGCCGAGATGCTAGATTCTAGATTTTAGATTTTAAATGTACGATGGATGATGAATGATGGAGTATGAAAAACTCAGTCACATTATGGAAATCAGCGAGAATAATAAAAATATAGCCGATCTAGCCAATTGAGCAGAACCCTTTTGAAAGCGAAGCGTCTCTGCTTCACTAAAAAAAAAAAAGAAAAAAACTTTTGCTGCTTTTGTGGTTAAAAGAAAAGAGTCAAGATGCAAGAGCCGAGATTTTAAATGTACGATGTAAAAAAACTCAAACATTCAATCACTCTTAGCATAAAGCGTATTGCATATTGCGTACAGCGTTCTCAAGCACTCAAAAACTCGCCTCACTTCCACTTCATCCTCCAACCTTCATACTTCATACTTCATACTCAATACCTATACCCTCTCGTATTGATAAAATTATCAATATTATAGCCCACACTCAGCATAAAGCTGTTTCCTGCATATTGCTGAATATCTGAAAGAATGAAATTATAGGTCGCGCCAAAGGTAAAACCGTTCAGTTTTGCTTTGATGATCGGAGAAATGCCGAGATTTTGGTTGCCGTATTGGTTTTTTGCGGTTCGGAAACTGGCTCCGGCGGAGAATGAATTAGTATCACCCAAAACCGTAGCCATCAAATTCAAATCGGTCATTCGGGACGCATTGGTACTGAAATTCATCAATACAGAAGGCGAAACGAAGAATTGCTCATTCAAATAAAAATCGTAGCCCGCATTAAAATTGAACTTCGTAGGTTCCGGTTCGATGCCGTTGACAATAGGAATATCGTTGGTCAGTGCAATATCATTTACCGAAACCCCTCCAAAGAAATTGCGGTAAGTGACTGCCATTCCTAAATTCGCATACACGAGAAAAAGACTGTTGGTATCGGAACTCAAAGTAGGATCGCCGGGATCCTGCGGATTGAGTTTCGCCAAATCGATATTCATGTTATAGAAATTCACACTCGTACCGAAGGAAAACTGGCTTTTGCGTTCGCCATCGTCATCAATTGGGATAAAATAAGAAGCTCCGGCACCAATTCCGTTCGAGGAAATCGGTCCGTTTTGGTCTCTGAAAAAGGATAGTCCGGCTCCTACCCGATCGAAAATATTGGCATGAAGTCCAATCGATTGTACATTGGGAGACTCACTGAATTGGGAAAACTGCTTTTGGTAATTCAAATTCAACACTACATCATCCGTTTTACCGTATTGCGCAGGGTTGAAAAGGAAGTCTCCATCGAGCAAGTACTGCTGATAGAAAGGGAGAGTTTCCTGGGCTTTATAAAAAACAAAGGAAAGAAAAATGAAAAATGCAGTTCCTATTTTCCTCATTATGATGGGTTTGAATGGGTACAAATATAAAAAACTTTTGATAGTTACGCTTCTAAATAACGTCTCCATTTTTCGATCGCCTCTTCCATATCGGCGGGCATCGGACTTTCGAAGTACATTTCTTGTTTGGTCGTCGGGTGAATAAATCCGAGTGTGTGCGCATGCAAGGCGTGTCTCGGCAATACTTCGAAAACATTCTTTACAAATTGTTTGTATTTGGGAAGGTTGACTCCTTTTAAAATATGATGTCCTTCATAGCGCTCATCATTAAATAAAGTATGCCCGATATGTTTGAAATGTGCACGAATTTGGTGGGTTCGTCCGGTTTCGAGTTTGCATTCTACCCAGGTCATGTATTTGAATCTTTCAATGACTTTATAATGGGTCACCGCATGCTTCCCGAAACTTCCGTCTTCGAAAACCGCCATCTGCATTCTGTTTTTCAAGTGTCTTCCGATATGTCCGGTGATGGTTCCCTGATTTTCTTCCAAATTTCCCCATACAAAAGCCCAATACAATCTCTTAGTCGTTCTTTCGAAAAACTGTTTGGCAAGAAAACTCAACGCGTATTCGTTTTTAGCAACAACAAGCAATCCGGAAGTATCTTTATCGATTCGGTGAACCAATCCTACCCGGTCGAGGTCAGATTTTAACCCATTTTTTTCAAAATGAAAAGCCAAAGCATTCACCAAAGTACTGTGATAATTGCCGTGTCCGGGGTGAACCACCATTCCTGCAGCTTTATCGACCACCACCAAATCATCGTCTTCATAAACAATATTAACCGGAATATCCTGAGGAATGATAATATTTTCACGTCGTGGATGAGCCAGCAACACCGAAATCTGGTCGCCGGGTTTTACCCGGTAATTTTGTTTGACGGGAACGCCATTCACCACCACATTTCCGGCGCGGCAGGTTTGGGAAATCTTGTTTCGTGAGGAGTTTTGTCGGAAGATCAAAAGAAATTTATCAATCCGCAAAGGCTCCTGGTTTTTATCAACGGTAATATTCAGGTGTTCGTACAGCCCCGCCGACTCGGCTTCAGGGGATTCCTGACTGAGCAATTCTTCGTCTAAAAATTCTTCGTTTTCTTCGCGCATGGGAGTAAAAAAGCTTCAACTTTCGCTGAAGCTTTAGCTATTTATCGAATTATAAATTACTATTCAACGATTACCTTTTTGGCCTTGGGTTTTTCCGCCGGCTTCACCGCAGTGTTGGTCTTCGGTGTGGAACTGTTGGTGGTAGTCGTTTTAGGTTTAGGTTCAGTACTGGTTTTCTCAGTATTTGTTTTTGGAGTTTCCGCCTTTGGCGCTTCCGTTTTTGGAGTTTCCGCTTTTGGCGTTGATTTCTTAGGTTCTGAAATTCTCGGTGCAGGTTCCACATAAACCGGTTCGTCATATCGAACAGGAGGAACCGTGGTATCAATTTTTACACGATAAATGCTGTTCAATTGATTAATCTTAGCACCCATTTGCGCCGGTGTTTTTTTACTGGCCCAAATATCAATCTGCATCCCCTGATCCCGAACATCGAAAGAAGCCGGATCTTGGTAATAAACGATATCGGATTCGTCTTGTCCGCCGTCTTCATGCTCTACCAATCCTACTTCGAACAGATTTTGAGCAATAATCGCTTTGGCTTCCTGAACGGTTAATCCTACCAAATTCGGCACGGTAATATTTCTTTTCGGTCCTGCTCCAATCACCAAATCAATGGTTGAAAATCTTGGCAACAATGTTCCGGGTTTCAAAGTGGTGCCATTGAACATCATTCTGATGACCGCATCACGCTGAATGCTTGGTTCAAAAATAGTATCACCAACTTTCAATCCAACCTGCTCCAATTGTCTGAACGCCAAACCTTTGTATCGATCGAGCACATCCGGAACGGAAACTTGGGCAAATGTTTTAGGATTTACTTTAAGGATAATGGTTCTGCCATCTTTCACGCGGGAACCCGGCGAAGGATAAATTTGCAATACCTGAAACGGACGGTATTTTGGTTCGAATTTACCACTATCTACCTCATAATCCAATCCTGAATCATCCAGAATACGGATCGCATCATGAACCGATTTATTCACCACATTGGGTACAGCGATTTCTTTGCCGTGATTCGTATGAATCTCCAACCAACGGAAGGTAAGCCAAACCAATCCTGTGAAAACAGCTGCTGCCAGAAGAATATTTACAAGAACTTTCCAGTGGAAAAGCGATTTTAGCATATTACTTAATCTTTAATGATAGATGCAAAGATATAAAATAATCTTTTCGGAACTCTGCGATTTTTTTACGCTTCTTTTTTTTAATGATAAAAAGTTTGGAAATATTTATCTTTGCCCACTAAAGCAAATCAATGATTTTATCCATGACAGGCTTCGGAAGAAGCGAGGGCGTTTTCGAAGGAAAAAAAATCACCGTCGACATCAAATCCCTCAACAGCAAATCTTTTGATCTGAGCATCAAAATGCCTTTACGGTACAAAGAGAAAGAATTTGAAATCCGAAAGCTGCTCAACGACAACATCCTGCGCGGAAAGGTAGATTGCTATATTAATTTGGAAACCCTGACAGACTCCAATGATGTTAACATTAATCATGATTTGGTGAAGTCCTATATGGACGAATTGAGAATGATATCTGGCGATGGTCCGGATTTCGAATACTTAAAAATGGCCATCAGAATGCCCGAAGCCATTTCCACAAGACCGGATGAGCTGAATGAAAACGAATGGCTGCTGCTCAACGGATTGCTCCATAATGCATTGGAAAAATTCAACAATTTCCGAAAAACAGAGGGCCAGAATCTGCAGGAGGAATTGAAACGCAATATCCAAAATATCGAAAACAATCTTGCTATGGTGGTTCCCTACGAAGGAATCCGCATAGAAACCATCAAAGAAAAATACCGTGCTACCCTGAAAGATTTCGACACCATCGACGAAACCAGGTTCTACCAGGAAATGGCGTATTTCACCGAGAAGCTGGATATTTCGGAAGAGAAAGTAAGACTCGCGCAACACCTAAAATACTACCAAGAGGTAATGCAGGATGAAGATTTCAACGGAAAAAAACTCGGATTTATTTGCCAGGAAATCGGCAGGGAAATCAATACTTTAGGTTCGAAAGCCAACCACGCCGAAATACAAAAACTGGTAGTGATGATGAAAGACGACCTCGAAAAAATCAAAGAACAAACCCTTAATGTATTGTAGAATTTAGGTTTTAGAAGTTAGAAATTAGATTCTAACTTCTAACTTCTAACTTCTAACTTCTAACTATGAATAAAGTCATCATCTTTTCAGCTCCTTCAGGAAGTGGCAAAACCACTTTGGTAAAGCATTGCCTGGAACAATTTCCGGAACTGGCTTTTTCGGTTTCCTGTACCACCAGAAATCCACGCGGCACCGAACAAAACGGCATCGATTACCACTTCATCACACCAGATGAATTCAGACAAAAAATTTCCGAAAATGCCTTCGTGGAATACGAAGAAGTATATACCGACAAATATTACGGAACCCTGAAATCGGAAGTGGAACGCATCTGGAACAAAGGCAAAACGGTAATTTTCGATGTGGATGTACAGGGTGGAATTTCCCTTAAAAAATATTTCGGTGATCAGGCGCGTTCGATTTTCATCATGCCACCATCCATCGAAGAACTGGAACGCAGACTGGTTTCCAGAGCCACTGATGACGCGGAAACCATCCGAACAAGAGTGGAAAAAGCATCCGAAGAAATGACATATAAAGATCAGTTTGATGAAATCGTGGTGAACAGTGATTTGGATGAAGCCAAAACTTCGGTGCAACAGATCCTGAATAATTTTCTGCACCAATGAAAATTGCCATTATCGGCGGCGGATGGGTAGGAAAAAGACTTGCCAAGTACCTTACTGAAAGAAATCACCACGTCATCGTGACCACCACTACTCCCGATAAAATCACGGAGTTGAAAACGGTAGCTGCAGAAGTACACTTGCTGGATTTCACTGAAGTTTCCGAAACTGATTTTCTGAATGACGCTGAAATAGCCATTTTCAGCATGCCGATTTCCCAAAACAGTTGGCATCAAGGATTCGAAAGCATCAGCAACGTTTTTCCAAAAACAATTCTCTTCAGCTCGACGGGAATCTATCCTCAGCAAAACAGAATTTTTACCGAAAATGACACTGATCATTTACGGGAAGATATTTTAAATTCCGAAATGAAAGTACTGGAAAAATATCCACAAACCATTATCCTACGCCTTGGCGGGTTGATGGGCGATGAGCGATCACTGAAAAACTTTTTTAAAAACAAGACGGTTCCTCGCCCCGAAAAATTGGTCAATTATATTCATTATGAAGACATTTTAGCCTCGATAGACCTACTCCTCCACTCTGATAAACCGGCAGGAATTTATAATCTTGTTGCGCCGGAGCACCCTTCCATGGGCGAAATTTTAAATATCGAAGATAAAAACACAATGTTTAAAACAGACCTGCCGTTACAAAGGATTATTTCTTCAGAACTTTTCGTTCACGAATTTGGTTATACTTTTATCCATCCGAATCCGAAATGTTTTTAATTAAAAATTTTAAATAAAAGAAACGGAGAAAATAATTGATCAATGAACACACTTTCCGACGAAACTTTCAGTAAAAAAGATTTCACAAAAAATCCTTTGGAAATTGGTGAATACGAGAATTGTGTTTTCGAGAACTGCATTTTTTATGCAAGCAGACTGAGCGGAATTTCATTTTCAAACTGCGAGTTTAATGACTGCGATTTGAGTTTGATCATCATCGAGAAAACTGCCTTTCGGGACGTACATTTCAACGATTGTAAAATAATTGGTGTCGATTTTGAGCCGGCAAACGATTTCGGTCTGCGTTTCCATTTTAAAAATTGCAACCTTACACATTCCATTTTCTTTAACAAAGACCTTAGGAAAACGGTTTTCGATCATTGCATCCTTCATGAAACTGATTTTACCCAAGCAAATCTCATGGAAAGTTCATTCAAACATTCTGACCTTTCGGGCAGCGTTTTTGATCAAACCCATCTAGAAAAAGCTGATTTCACCGAAGCATTGAATTTCAGAATTATTCCGGAAAACAACTTTCTGCAAAAAGCCAAATTTTCGCAACACCACCTTTCCGGATTGCTGTCGCACCTCGGAATCGAAATTTCATAATCCGTTTCGATGAAATTTACTATTTTTAACCCTTATTAAATTTATTACAATGAGTACAGAAACTTTAGATAAAGCCAAAGCAAACCTTCCGGTAAGAGGTTTTTTGAATATTGAAGACATCAAAATTCCACAAGGCGAGGAATTGAAACAGGCGATTCTCGACCTTAAAAAAGAGAAAAACGCCGTAATCCTCGCACATTATTACCAACCTGCCGAAATCCAGGATATCGCGGATTTCTTGGGAGATTCTCTACAATTGGCACGTCAGGCAAAAGATACCGATGCGGATATGATCGCCTTTTGTGGGGTACATTTCATGGCGGAAGCAGCAAAAATCCTGAACCCTACTAAAAAAGTAGTTTTACCGGATACTCAGGCCGGATGCTCCCTTGCAGATGGTTGCAGCGGTGAAGGGCTACGCAAAATGCGTGAGCAATATCCGGATGCACTTATTGCGACGTACATCAACTGTAACGCGGAAACCAAGGCAGAATCCGACATCATTGTAACGAGTTCCAATGCGGAAACCATCATCGAAGCCTTGCCACAAGACCGCCCGATTATTTTCGCTCCGGATAAAAATTTAGGTAGATATCTCTCTAAGAAAACAGGTCGTGACATGATTCTTTGGGACGGAAGCTGCATCGTCCACGAAGCTTTTTCAATGGAAAGAATTGCGCAACAATTAGCCGAAAACCCTGATGCTAAACTCATTGCCCACCCGGAATCTGAAACTCCGGTATTGGATCTGGCGCATTTCATCGGCTCTACTTCTGCTCTGTTGAACTTTGTGGAAAAAGATGACTCACAGAAATTTATTGTAGCCACCGAAGAAGGGATTCTGCACGAAATGAAAAAACGAGCACCTCAAAAAGAACTTATTCCCGCGTTGGTTTTCGATGAAAGCTGCAACTGCTCGGAATGCTTCTACATGAAGCGCAATACGATGGAGAAACTGTACCTGTGCATGAAATACGAACTTCCGGAAATTTTGATCGATGAAGAGCTTCGCCTAAAGGCCTTGAAACCAATCGAGGCGATGCTGGAAATGAGTAAAACGATCAAATAAAATCGTACTTGTACATAATAATGAAAATTTACCTCGAAAACATAAAAATCTATGCGTATCACGGTGTTCTGCCGGAGGAAAATATCATTGGAACTTCTTATTTGGTCAATGCCGAATTCCATGCGGACCTTTGGAAAGCCACAGAAACCGATGATTTGAATGACACCATCAGTTACGCCGATTTGAATGAGATTATTCATGATGAAATGGCGGTTCCGAGCAAACTTTTGGAGCATGTCGCAGGAAGAATCATCAAAAAAATCCACGAAAAATTTCCGCAGATTTCTTTTATTAAAATTAAAATCACCAAAACGTCTCCGCCGATGAAAGGTGAAATGCACGGCGCAAGTGTGGAGTTTGAAAAAACATTCTAAAAAACCTTTCTAATCTTAGGGAAACATCAATAGAAGCGGGCTTTAGCCCGCTTAATTTTTGAACAATTTGATCGCTTTATTCTAATTTTAAAATTCATTCCACCAAACCCTTCCTTGAATCTAGATCCTCGATTACTCCAATAAAAATTTAAAATAAGCGACATTAGTTCCTTTAATAACAAAACTAAAAACGACTTAGGAGATTTTTGCGTGAAGAAAATTTTTAATTATTTCGTAAAAAGATCCCGGTCTTGAATTTTTGGTTCTTTTGTTTCAAGACAAAAGAACATGAAAACTATTTAAAAAGTAATTAAAAGTGAACTTCATCCCTTCAATCCAGTCCTAATCCCCCAAATATTTTCAGTAAATTTGCGAGGGAAGAAATAATCTCCAAACAAACCGACCAAGATTAAAAAAGTTCTATGAAATACGTCATACTCTCTTTGTTTTCTGCCCTGCTTCTGAGCATTTCCTGGCCTACTTACGGCATTCCGTTTTTTATTTTTTTCGCTCTGGTTCCTCTCTTAATCATGGAACACGACATTTCGAAGTTTTCGAAGGTTAAAAACAAAGGAAGTCTCATTTTCGCGCTTTCATACTTGTGTTTTGTGATTTGGAATATCGTAACCACCGGTTGGCTTTATGGCTCCAAAAACCCGGATGGCAGTCATTCTATTTTGGCGGTAGCGATTCCTGTGGTCGTGAATTCGTTGCTGTATTCCTTAGTTTTCCAACTTTATCATTGGTACAAAAAAATTCAGGGAACGTATTTCGGTTTGGTATTTTTTGTAGCGATATGGATGGCTTTCGAGAAATTCCACCTCAGCTGGGAACTCACTTGGCCTTGGCTGAATCTGGGAAATGTTTTTGCTGATTACCCAAAACTGATTCAATGGTACGACACCTTGGGAGCAACAGGAGGAAGTTTCTGGATTTTATTGATTAATGTGTACGCATTTTATACGTTAAGAATTTGGGAAGCCGGAAGAAAAAGAAAATCATTGGTCATCAACGCCGCAATTTTCGCTGCAGCAATCGCCCTTCCGATGCTGATTTCCACGATGAAATATCAGAATTTCGATGAAAAACCCATCGGCTCGGTAAATGTTTTAATGCTTCAACCCGACCTGGATCCGTATAACGAGAAATATTCGAAAGACAGTTTAACGATTTTAAATGAATTGTTGACTTTAGCCGAAGAAAACTCTCCGAAGATCAATCAAGCCAACCCCATTGATTATTACATCGGTCCGGAAACTTCGATTCCCGGTTATGGTTCGATTTCCGAAAGCGGTTTTGAGCAAAGCACTTTGCTTAATACGGTGAAAAGCTTCCTCGCCCAACATCCGAAATCCATTTTCACTACCGGTATTTCTTCGCATCAATTTTATAAAGATCCCGCTAAAAAATCGGAAACAGCTTATCAAACCGCGGACGGAACGTATGTGGACAGCTATAATTCTGCAGTACAAATCATTCCGAACCAAAAAGTGCAGGTTTACCACAAAGGAAAATTGGTACCGGGCGTCGAGATTTTCCCATACATACATGTGTTGAAGCCCATTCTCGGAGATGCCATGCTGAATCTCGGCGGCACGATTGCTTCCCTCGGAATCGATAAAGAAAGGAAAGTCTTCAGCAATCCTTTCAATAAAGGAAAAATTGCTCCTGTCATTTGCTACGAAAGTATTTACGGAGAGTACGTGACGGAATATGTGAAAAATGGAGCCAATTTTCTTGGCATCATGACCAACGATTCTTGGTGGGGCGTCACACAAGGTCATCAACAGCTGATGGCATACGCCAAACTCCGCGCGATAGAAACCCGACGGGAAATTGCGAGAGCAGCCAATAGTGGAATTTCTGCCCACATCAACGCGAGAGGCGATGTGATGGCGGATACGCTGTACGGTGACAGAACTGCATTGTTTGCGAAAGTGAATCTTTATGATAAAATGACATTCTACACACGCTCCGGCGATTTGCTGACGAGAATTTCAATTTTTGTTTTAGGATTTTTGGTTTTCTACACGATGATTAAGCAATTTCAAAACCGAAAGAAAGCGTAAAATGTTTCTCGCTGATTCTGCTGATTACTATTACATTAGAAAAACTCTCGCGGATTATACTGATTGCGCTGATTTTTATCCTATTAAAAAAATCTGCGGTATTGGCTAAATCTGCGAGAAACACAAATCATTTCTTTTCCGATTTCTTATAATTAAAATGATTGAGTAGCAAACGAATTTCATTGAATTCAAAATCGTTGGGAAGTACTTTTTTCCATTCTGTTAAGGTTTCGTGGTCGCTGTTTTTCTTGAATTCTTTTTCAAAAAGTTTTATCTTTTCTTTATCGAAAACTCTGGTGAGATCGAGCAATCCCCTTTCTGCAAATTTTGCGAGATGTCCGTAAATCGTTTCGGTGACCAAACCTCTTTCTTTACCAATTTCGGGGATGGTTTTTCCTTCTTCAAAAAGCTGAAAAGTAAGAATATGAGACGGAACTTTGGCGATTTTGGTCGTCACTTCCACTTCATTTTCTTTATCGAAAAGCGGAGTCTCCAACAAATAAACTTGCTTTAGATCATTTAAGTAATCTTCCAAATCATCCAAAAATAATCGGAAATCTTCATTGTATTGTTTTAAACCTTTTACGCCTTTTGTTTCGGCATAAAAATCTTTCAATGGCGCAAAAATTTTAGCATTTACATTCGTGAAAAAGAAATTCACCGCTCCTTTTGCTTTGGACTCAATTTCGTTCCATTCTTCGTTTCCTTCAATGAATTTTCGGGTTTTCTGTTGAATAATCTTTTCAAATTTCGCGAAAACATCTGCCAATTTTGCGGCTTCAGGTTTGATGCCTTGGTAAAGGAATTTCACTTGGTCTTTATCGGTGAGTTTCGCATGTTTGGCGGTATTATTCCACATTTCCAAAGCGGGAAGAATCCAACTGCAATCAAGGCGATTGATGATTTTCCTGATGCTGTAATCGTATTTTTCGGTGCTTAAAATTTCATCAATTCGGTTGTTCGCATGCGTTTCGTCTTGAAATTGGGCAACCCTGCGATCCGAGAAAATAACTTCGGGCGTGATTTTAGACTTTAAAACAATCCCTTCCAAAGTTCGGCAACGCGACAGGGCGACATAAACCTGGCCCGACGCAAAAGATTTACCGGCATCGATGATCAAACGATCGAAAGTTAGTCCCTGAGATTTATGAATCGTGACCGCCCAAGCCAAGCGAATGGGATACTGTTTGAAACTTCCCAAAACCTCTTCTTTAATGCTTTTGTCTTCATCCAAAGAGTACTTTTTCTGTTCCCAGGTTTCTTTTTTGAGGGTATAAATTTCATCTTCCCCATCGATGATGACGCGGATTTCCTGGTCATCAACCCCAACCACTTCTGCCAATTTCCCGTTGAAATACCGCTTTTCGCCACTCGCATCGTTACGGATAAACATAATTTGCGCACCGGTTTTCAACTCTAATTTTTCATCATTCGGATATTGGTTTTCATTAAAATTACCAATGATTTCTGCTTGATAAACTTTCGGTTTTCCGGGAAGTTCAGCCAATTTTTTCTGGTTGATTTCGTCCGCCATTTTGTTGTGCGAAGTCAGATAGACATAAGATTCGGTGGTTGGTTCAAAATCCGGGAGGTATCTTTTATTTAAGGTTTCAAAATCGATATCGCCGATTTCTCCGTCACGTATTTCATTTAAAATTTCAAGAAACTTTTCATCTTTCTGCCGATACACGGTGGTGAGTTCCAAAGTGATCAAAGGCAATTGACTGAGCGCAAGACTATCAAAGAAAAATGGGGAATTATAGTATTGTTTCAACACATTTTCATCTCGAACAACCGGCGGAAGCTGATATAAATCTCCGATGAAAAGCATCTGCACACCACCGAATTTCTGTTGGTTTCTTCGCACATGCCTTAAAGAAAAATCCATCATATCCAAAACATCGGCACGCAACATGGAAACCTCATCAATAATAATCATTTCGATCTCGCGAAGAAGTTTCAGTTTGTCTTTTCTATATTTGAAATGATGCATGAGGTCGGCGATGTTATTGGCAATATTGCTATCGACCCGATCCGTGGTGGGAAGGAAAGTGCGCAAAGGCAGCCCAAACATGGAATGAATGGTAACTCCTCCTGCATTAATTGCAGCAATTCCTGTGGGCGCAACCACGATATATTTTTTGCGGGTTTTACTCACAAAATCGTTCAGGAAGGTGGTTTTCCCGGTTCCGGCTTTCCCGGTGAGAAATATACTGCGGTTAGTATGTTCAACTAAATTGAAGAGAGATTCATTCATCAGTCAAAATTAATTAAATAAAAAATAAAGGCCTTATTTTTGATTCAGAAAAACAATCAAAAAAAAATTCTGATATGAAAATTTATTCCTTAATGGTGTTCGCTTTATTGGCAACGGCATCTTGCAAAACAAAACAATCGGTGGACAATTTGCCGAAAGACATCACCCTGAAACCCATCAATGAAGCTGAAAACGACAAAGAGATGATACAAGAATTGCGTATGCAAATCGATTCCCTATCCAAAAGTGTCGCTTGCACGGATCCGGCGGATTGGCGAATTGCTCCTGCTGGTGCAAAATCCTGTGGTGGACCTGGTTTTTATTTAACCTATCATAAAAATGTAGAAAATGAAATCCTACCCATGATACAAAAATATACCAACATGAGTACTGCTTTTAATAAAAAATACGGTTTGATGTCGGATTGCGCAATGGTGCAACCACCGACCGGAATTCGCTGTGAAGACAACAAAGCTGTTCCCATATACGGAAGCGGAGGAATTTAAAGCTACTTAAATAGAGGAATCGTGGATTTTTTTGGAATCTGAATCAATGATGATTGTCTTTTGGACATTAGGACTTAAAGTTACTTCAGCATCTTGGTGAGTAATTGCCCATTTGGCATGTGCGGAAGGCTTGATTTCAAGTCCGTTCCTTTTGCTGTACACTTTGGTAAAAATGGCACCTATAAAAATCAGTTGACAAGTATAATTGATCCACATCATTATTAAAATCACCGATCCTGCACCTCCAAATGCGGAGGTAGGTTTAAACGATTCAAAATAATAGGTAAGCAAATATTTTCCTAAAGTGAAAAGTAGAGAGGTGAAAAACGCACCCGACCACACTGATTTCCATGGAATTTCAGCATCAGGTAAAACTTTGAACATCAGCGCAAAAAGCAGCGTCGTCACAATAAATCCAATGACAATATTAGCAACATAAACCAGCTCAAATGTAGACAAGCCGAATTGTGAAATCACCCAATTATTCAACAAACCGATTAGGGTGGAAAGCAAGAAAGTGATTAAAAGCAAAAACCCAATGATGAGAATCATACTGAGCGAACTCGCCCGATCGAGAATATATTTTTGCCAGGCTTTTTTCGGTGTCGCCTCCACATCCCAAAGCTTGTTTAATGATTTTTGAAGCTGAAAAAACAAAGTGGTAGAACCGAAAACCAAAGATGCAATCCCGACGACTTTCATCCAGAAGCTTTTTTTATCCACCATCGCATTTACAATCATTTCCTGCACACTTTTGGCAGCATCGCGCCCCATCATTCCATCGATTTGGCGCGTCACCTGACCACGAATAGCTTCTTCGCCAAAGAAAATTCCTGCAACCCAGATGATGATAATTAAAAGTCCGGGGATGGAAAATATAGCGTAATAAGCCAGAGAAGCTGAATCGGTACCTAAATCTCGGGACGAAAAATCCTTGTAAGTATCTTTCATGGTTTGCCACAATTCTTTAAGTTTCAGCTTCATCTTTGTTATTTTAAAGGTTGCTTTTGGCACTCCAAATATTACACCATTTCTTAATTGTGGATTCGTTTATTCGTCCATCAGTTGATATTCCAAAATATTTTCTTTTGATTTTGGAATAAAAATAAATTCGCGGTCGCCCATTTCTAAATATTTTTTTTCTTTGGTAAAACCCAATTTATTTTCTTCAAATTCAAAATGTTGATTCTTTTTTAAAGTGTCTTTAGTTTGAGACTTAAATTCTGAAAGAATATTTTTCTTGTCATTCTCCGAAATTTTTAAAGTAAAAGTTTCATAGGAATCACCAATGGCAAAAGTCGTTTCATGGTTTATAATTTCAAAATCATCTATCAATACAATTTCATATTGTTTTAAAATTTTTTCTGCATCAGACTTATAGAAAAATTTATCCTCAAATTTTAAAAATAATATCGTTAAAAGATAGATTGTAGCCATAATCGACGCAAGCCAAATTCCCATTTTCCTCGATTGTAATTTGGTTCCGATAAAATAGAGAAACCAAAGAAAACCCATGGGGATTACAAACAATATTAAAAAAAAGATCGTAGAAAAAGAAAATCATCCATAAAATTCATTTTTCAAAATTGCAAACCTATGCATGTCTAAGAATTTTCCATTTTTTAACCTTTTAATCATTTAATTTTTCAGTCTCAAAATCGTCCTTGTACCAAGAAGAATATTTCACATAATTATTGGCAATTCTCTCCACTTCACCTTCCAACAACTCGGCAGATATATCTTTGATTTTCTTTGCAGGAATTCCACCCCAAACTTCCCCGGATTTGATGTGAGTCCCCTGTGTAACCACACTTCCAGCGCCAACAATCGAATTGCTTTCGACCACACATTCGTCCATCACAATGGATCCCATTCCGATCAGTACATTATCGTGCAAAGTGCAGCCATGAACAATCGCGTTGTGCCCAATGGAAACACTATTACCGATAACGAGCGGAAATTTTTCATAAGTACAATGAAGCATTGCGTTATCCTGCACATTCACCTTATTTCCCATTTTGATGAAATGTACATCGCCGCGGATCACGGCATTGTACCAAATGCTGCAGTCTTTCTCCATCGTTACATCGCCAATAATGGTTGCCGTTTCTGCTAAAAAAGTATTTTCTCCGATTTGTGGACTTTTGCCGAGAAGTTCTTTTATTAAAGCCATATTATAATCGATTTATTCATTAATATTAAGTTGAAACGTAAGTTTCGATATTTAAAAAAACAAAAATACTGATGATTGACAATGTCTAAAATCTCTTGCCCGATTTCTGATATCTTATCCGTATTTTTGCCTTTCAAATTTAAAGAAATAAAATGAGACAAATATTGATAGAGCCGACCGAAAACCCAAAAGTATTGAAGTTTGTAGCCGACTACAACTTAATTCCGGGTTCATTGGAGCTTGATAGAAATTCAGATATATCGGAAATTCCTTTGGCACAGGAGCTTTTTAATTATCCTTTTGTGGAAAGAATCTTCATCACCGCTAATTTTATTGCTGTAGCAAAACAAGATACGGTGGAATGGGAATTCGTTTCAGAAAATTTAAAAAATGTTATCGAAGACGAATTACTCGCTAATCCGAGAATTTATCTTCAGAAAAAAAGAGAGATGTACCAGATCTATGCGGAAATGACGCCGAATCCCATGGTCATGAAATTCGTTTCAAACAAATTGTTAATCGATGGTTTTGTGGAAGTGAAATCCCGCGAAGAGGCCGATGGAGTTCCATTGGCAGAAGCTATTTTCAATGAATTCGATTTTGCTAAAGAAGTTTTCATTTCCGATAATTTTGTAGCGGTAACCAAAAATGTATCCGTAGAATGGCATGAAGTAATGGTAGCGGTACGCGCTTTCGTAGCAGATTACCTTCAAAATGGTGGTGAAATTTCCAACCTGAAACCTCAGAAACACGAAAGTCCGGTAGAAAGCATCATCAACAGAGATTACACCGAAAACGAACAGAAAATTTCGGACATCCTGAATGAATATGTTGCACCGGCTGTTGAAGGCGATGGTGGAAAAATATCCTTAATCGAATATGTTTCGGAAACCAAAACCGCTAAAATGCTTTTGCAGGGCGCATGCTCCGGATGTCCAAGTTCCACAGCTACCTTGAAAGGAGGTATTGAAAACGTATTGAAACAGTTTCTCCCGGAATTGGTAGAAAATGTGGAAGCCGTAAACGGATAAAAATGTGATCAACCACAAAAGTCACAAAAGTAAAAAGTAATTCTTTTGTTTTTATAAGGAAAAATAAGAACCTCAATTCTTTGTTTCCTTAAAAGTATTTTTTAATAAAAAATGGTTACCCAATCTTATCTTACCGACCTCACGTACCGAATAACTGGCGCTTGTATTGAAGTGCACAAGGAATTGGGGCCTGGTTTATTGGAAAAAGTATATCATGAAGCTTTAAAAGAAGAATTTAAACTAAGGAGTATCGATTTTAAATCTGAAATTCAAGTTGATGTAGTTTACAAGGGCAAAAAATTATTTTGTGATTTTCGATGTGATTTCTTAATTGAGGATCTCATTGTTTTGGAAATAAAATCAGTAAAAAGTTTCGAAGATATTCACCGGGCAAAACTTTTAAATTATATGAATATTCTAAAAGTTCCGAAAGGTGTGTTAATCAATTTTAATGTGAAAAATATATACCACGAAGGTCAGGAAACCATGGTCAATCAATATTATAAAGAATTAATGTAATTTATTTGATCTTTATGGAGAAATAAGTTGCATCTTAAATAATGCTTTTGTGACTTTTGTGGTCAAATTAAAAAATAAATATTTTGTCAAAGAAAGGAATATTACTCGTTAATCTCGGCTCGCCAAAATCTACAGACGTTAAAGACGTTAAAGATTACCTCGATGAATTTTTAATGGATGAAAAAGTGATCGATTACCGATGGTTTTTCCGATCGCTTTTAGTGCAGGGAATCATCCTCAATACACGACCGCCAAAGTCTGCAGCAGCTTATAAAACGGTTTGGACTGATGAAGGATCGCCGCTGATTGTCATTACGCAGAAAATCCAGCGTAAGTTGCAAAAGTTAGTGGAGGTTCCAGTAGAAATCGGGATGCGATACGCTGAACCAAGCATCGAAACCGGCATTCGAAAATTGACAGAACAGGGCGTTACCGAAATTGTTTTGTTCCCGCTATACCCACAATATGCGATGAGCACTACGGAAACGGTGGTTGATAAAGCCGAAGAAGTGCGCAAAAAACACTTCCCACAGGTGAAAATTAATTACGTGCAACCATTTTACAATCGCGATATCTATATTGATTGTCTCACCGAAAGCATCCGCGAGAAACTTCCTGAAAATTTCGATGCGCTGCAGTTTTCTTACCACGGCGTTCCAGAAAGACATATCTACAAAACCGATCCTACAAAAACCTGCAACCTCAACGATTGCTGCTCACGCGAAACCAATCCGAGTCATCAGTTTTGCTACCGCCATCAGTGCTTCAAAACCACTGAATTGGTGATTGAAAAACTTAATATTCCCAAAGAAAAAACGGTCATTTCTTTCCAATCCAGATTGGGAAAAGACAAATGGATGGAGCCATATACCGATGAAACTTTAGAAAACTTGCCTAAAAAAGGAGTGAAAAACCTTGCAATTGTTTGTCCGGCTTTCGTATCCGATTGCCTCGAAACATTAGAAGAAATTTCGGTGGAAGGAAAAGAAGAATTTTTGCATGCAGGAGGTGAAAACTTCCATTACATCCCGTGTTTGAATGATGAAGACCGCTGGATTGATGTGGTGAAAACGCTTTGTGAGGAAAAACTGAATGAATTTTACTTGGTTTAAATTACCGCACCGGAGTTCGAAATTCACCATAACCGATCAGGCCATCGTAATTTCTGCCGAATGGTTGGTAATATAAAAACGCTTGGTACAAATTCTCAGTTTGCCAGAAATTTCCGTTGATTTCCCCGAAATTTAGACGGCCATCTTGGTTTTGTGTTGCGAGAATATAATTGTAAAATCCTTGTTTCAAATAGATTTTTGCGATGTATTTTTTGGCATTTTCATCATAGAACATTTGGTTTTCCTTGCTTGGAACAAAATCGTTGAAACCACCCAAAACATGGATTTTCTTATCTGTTTTTTCAGAATCTAATGCGAAATAAACCCAGGAATAATCGGCTTCGCGATTGGCATCACGCTCAATTCCCAAATCGCTTCGTCGGAAATAAAAAGCGCCATTGACGTCCGGTTGATATTGATAATTGAGCGGAAAAGCCCACACTGGATGCAGGTAAGTATGATTAACTCCGTCCACTGTTTCTGCTCCGGAAACCATATCGAAAGCATGATTCATGTTCTTGTTGTCGAAATAATAAAACTCATTATTCCCCGGAAAAACCAAATTCATTTGTTGAAAAAGAATTCGATTTCCCAATACTGAACTTGGTTTTTGGTTCTGAATTGCAACATTCGGATTGTTATTTTGCAAAATATTTAAACTGACAGAATTGATGTTTTGCAATAGCGAAGTATTGGTTCCAACAACCTGTACTTCAACTCTTTGATTGATTTCCGGACGGCGAGCATCCGAAATTCTGCTAATCGCAACACCCACATTCGCTCCATCTTCCACCACCGAAAAACGCTTGGTAAAAAGCGGTTTATTCTCTGAATCCAGATAAACGATTATCTCAAAATTCCCCGAAATTTTCGGCCGGATTTTATCATTCGGAAACGTCAAGGAATAATGAGTGTACGACTGATTCGTATTGAAAGAATATTCAAATTGATCGATCAAAGCATTGAGACTTCCGGAGGCATATTCGGTGAAAAAAAGTCCGTCTTCCTTCCAGTTTCGGTCGTAATGTTTCAGGGTATATCGATAAATATTGCTTCCGTTGGAAAGATCATCAAACTTTAAAATAAGCTGTTCATTAAAGCAAATCACAGGAGTTTCATCATTCGTTTGTGGATTAAACAATTGAATACTGCGGATATCTTGCCCCAAAACGGAACAAAAAATCATCAAAAAAAGAAAAGGTAAAAATTTCATCACTACGAAAATAACGAAAATAACGACGTTTTGTTGCCACTCACTGCAAATTGTTGTACAAAAGCGTATTTTTGAACTTTCAAAAACATCATTTATGCTTCATATAAAATCCTTTACCTTCAATCCTTTTTCGGAAAACACTTATGTAGTTTTTAATGAAAATAGAAACGCATACCTCATCGATCCGGGAAATTTCACCGATGCTGAAACCACTGCTTTGCAACAATTTATTGAAAACCAAGGGTTAAAAATCCAGAATATTTTGCTCACTCATGCGCACATCGACCATGTATTGGGTTTGCAGAAAATGTATGATTTATACAAAGTTCCGGTATTATTGCACGAAATTGAAAAGGAAATTCTCGACCGAAATCCGATGGATGCGAACCGTTTTGGTTTTTTCTTTAAACCATTTGAAGGTACCATTCAATTTATAAAAGAAAATGAAATCGTGAAACTAGATGAAGATTCCTTGAAAATCCTACACGTTCCAGGACATTCACCGGGAAGTATTGCCTATTATTCGGAAGCTGAAAAGCTGATGATTTCCGGAGATGTGTTGTTCGAAGGTAGTATCGGAAGAACTGATCTTTACAAAGGAAATTATGAACAATTAATCGAAAGTGTTCAAACAAAATTATTCGTATTGGATGACGAAACCAAGGTGTACAGTGGACATGGAAACCCGACCACAACTGGTTTTGAGAAAGCTTACAACCCTTTCTTTAAATAAAAAAACGCATCCGAAGATGCGTTTTTTGTATGTATTCTGAAAATTATTTCCACTTAATTCCGCAACCCATGCTTGGTCTTTGCAGTTCTTCTTGTGGTTCACCTGCGAGCAGATTTTCGAAAGCGATAATTAAATCTTCGCCAGTAACTTCCTTTTGATTTCCCGGTCTGGAATCATCCATTTGTCCGCGGTAAACGAGATCCAGTTTTTCATCGAAGAAGAAGAAATCGGGGGTACAAGCTGCATCATAAGCTTTAGCAATCGCCTGGCTTTCATCAAAAAGATAAGGAAAATCAAATTTTCTTTCCACCTGAAATTCCGCCATTTTCAAAGGTGAATCTGCTGGATATTTTTCGGTATCATTGGAATTGATCGCAATAAATTCTATACCTTTCTCCTGATAATCTTCGTATAATTCCGCGAGTTTATCGATTACATGCAACACAAACGGGCAGTGGTTACACATAAAAATAACGAGGGTTCCCTTTTCGCCTTTCAACTCATCTAGTGTCTGCAATTCATTGGAATGCGAAGGATTTGGAAGTTCGAAAAATGGAGCTTTTGTGCCCAGTTCAAGCATATTGGAAGGAGTATTTGCCATTTTAATTAATTTTAGATTTGATGTTTAAATTACTCAACAAAGATAAGGATTCTTGCACTGAATTTTCAAAATTCACCCAATGGATGTTGGTTTCTTTGCGATACCAAGTCAGTTGTCTTTTGGCAAATCTTCGGGAATTTTTTTTGATTTCTTCCACCGCAAAATCCAAACTCCATTCTCCATCAAAATATCGGAAAAGTTCGGAATATCCGACGGTTTGCAAGGCAATAAGCTTTCGAAAATCAATCAGTGAACGCGCTTCGTCAATCAATCCATTCTCCAACATAACATCCACACGCCGGTTGATTCTTTCATAAATCGTTTCGCGAGGCGCGGAAATCCCGATTCGAATCACTTCAAAATTGCGCTGATTTAGCTGCACAGAAATATTTTCGGTATAAGTTTTTTCGGTTTGCCAAATCACATCGATAGCCCGGAAAAGTCGTCTGGGATTATCTTTATCAACGATATTAAAATATTCGGGATCTAAATTTTCAAGAATTTTTTGTACACTTTCAATGCCTTCTTCGTTGAAAATTTGTTCCAACTTTCTTTGATTTTCTTCATCAGCTTCCGGCAAATCGTTCAATCCTTGAATAACTGCTTTTTCATACATCATACTTCCACCAACCATGATGACCACTTCATTTTTAGTGAATAACTCTTCAATTTTTGCAATCGCTTCCCTTTCGAATTGCCCGATGGAGTAGTAATCTTCCACCGAAAGATTGCCTATAAAATGATGGGTTGCCTGTGCCAATTCTTCGCGAGTTGGCATTGCGGTACCGATTTTCATCTCTCTAAAAAACTGTCGGGAATCGCAGGAAACAATTTCTGTATCGAAATATTTCGCTAATTCAATGGCGAGTTTGGTTTTGCCAATTCCGGTGGTTCCTACGATGGAGATGAGTTTTTTCATTGGTGCAAATTTCCTGATTTTTTTTGAATAAAAAGAACAGCTTGGAAATTCTAGAAAATTTAACAAGAAAAAAGTCGCCATGTTTCCTTAGCGACTTTTAATAAATTAATCATTATTAACTGATGATTTCTGCTTCAGAAATCTGCTTACTATTCTTTAGTTCTGCTTCCCAAGCGACAAATTTTTCAGCTTCGGAAATCAACATCGGAATCGCAAGAGCCAAAAGCGCCAAATCGTCTAAAACTCCGATCACCGGAATCCAATCGGGCAAAATATCCAATGGAGAAATTAGGTAAACGAACACCAAACCGGGAAGAATCACGTTTTTGTATTCAGGTTTATAGCCACCTTTTGACATCACCGATTTCATCATACGTGCAATTACAGGGATTTTTTGAATGAAGCCTTTGTGTTTGAAAGCTTCTTTAGCAAGTGCTATTTTTGATAATTTCATGTTTGTGTTTGATTTTTTAAAATGCTATATATTTTTCAAATTCTATACCACAATTTCGTAATTTCTGTTAAATATTATTTCGTTACATTATCAATAAAATCGTGTACAGATTTGCTGTTCCAATCCTTCGAAGCATCTTCTTTCAGAAGAATTCTTCCGTTTTTGTCGAGTAAAAAAGTGGTTGGGAAAACTTTTGGCAACACATTATTCGAAATCGGACTTTGAGCAATGTAAACCGGAACGGTATAATTATTCTCTTTCAAGAATTTCACCACCGCTGCTTCTTCATCCTGCATTGCAATGAGCACGAAATCTACTTTATCTTTCTTAGTTTCATAGAGTTTTTGAATCGTTGGCCATTCTTCCCGACACGGAGGGCACCAAGTTCCCCAGAAATTCAGAAAAATCAGTTTATTTCCTTTAAAATTTTTCAGATTGGTACTGGCTACATTAATGCCTTTCAACTGAACATCCAAGTCCGAATCCTGCAAAGTAATTGCATTCTCAATCGCGGCAACCGGAAAAAAAAGATCTTTGATTTTCAGTTTAACGGAAGGAAAAAGGTAAAGCACCGCAATAACCGCCGCGGCAATGATATAAAAAAAGTTTTGTCTTAAAAATTTCATCTTAAATTAAATTGATAATTTCTTCGATAGCATCTGCTCCACGGTTTTTCGCATAATATACTTGCAAATCGTTATAAAATTCTTCGCGAGGATACGTTTCCTCATTTTCTTTGAATTTTTTAAGCAATTGCGTTCCGTACTCTGGGCGAGGACCCCAAACATTCTTCACCGAAAAGTCAGAATTAAGCAGTACAATTTTAGGAATGGATTGCGTTCCATTGGTTAAAAACTGATCGATTAAAGACGGATCAGAATCTCTTAAAAAGATCTTTACCTCAATTCCGGCTGCTGCAAAAAACTGAGAAACCGCAGGAACAGTCGCACTTGCATCGCCACACCAAGGTTCCGAAATAATTAAAACTTTTCCATCGAAATTTTTCGATTTCAATTTTTCCAGCATTTCAGGATTTACTTTGAAAGTTTTCAGCGTACGCTCCATTCTTTGCAACCCGAGTTCGTAATAATCTTTATAATGATCGCCTTCCGCAGGGTTTTCGGCCCGTTGTTTTGCTACTTGCATATACTCATCAAAGGTAATTGCATTTTCCCAATATTTTTCCATGTTCTTTTAAATAAAATAGGTTGAACTTTTTGTTTTTGAAATTAAATTCTTCGCAAACGATTAATCAAAAATAAGTCCGCTAGTACAAAAGCGGCCAGGTTTTCCACAATAGGAACTGCTCTTGGCAAAACGCAAGGATCGTGTCTTCCTTTTCCTTGAACCGTGACAGAATTTCCATCTTTATCTACACTTTCTTGAGGCTGCAAAATTGTTGCAATTGGCTTGAAAGCTACCCGAAAATACACATCCATTCCGTTGGAAATTCCCCCTTGTATTCCGCCTGAAAGATTCGTTTTCGTAGAAAAATCGGAATTAAATAAATCGTTGTGCTCCTTGCCGGTCATTTTCGCTCCACAAAAACCGCTTCCGTATTCAAAACCTTTTGCAGCGTTAATGTTCATCATCGCTTTCGCCAATTCTGCTTGCAATTTTCCGAAAACCGGTTCGCCAATTCCAACCGGAAGATTTTTAATCACACAAGTTATTGTTCCGCCAATGGTATTGCCTTCCTTTTTGATTTCTTTAATTCTCGCGATCATTTTTTCGGCAGTTTCGGCATCCGGACAACGAACATCGTTAGAATCGGTTTTAGAAAAATCTAGATCCTGATAAGGTTTTTCACAAAAAATTTCACCGACGGAAGAAACATACGCATTGATTTCCACATTTTCCGGCAAAAGTTGTTTGGCCAAACTTCCTGCTACTACCCAATTTACAGTTTCCCGTGCTGAAGATTTGCCGCCACCGCGAAAATCTCGGATTCCGAATTTTTGATCGTAAGTAAAATCAGCATGACTCGGACGATAAGCTTGAGAAATATGATCGTAATCTTTTGATTTTTGATTTTCGTTTTCTATGGTAAATCCGATCGGCGTTCCAGTAGTTTTTCCATCAAAAATTCCGGACAGAAAGTTCACGGTATCGCTTTCTTTTCGTTGCGTTACAATAGCCGACTGACCGGGTTTTCTGCGATCGAGCTGATGCTGAATCTCATCTAAATCTACCTCCAAACCAGCAGGAAAATTATTAATGATTCCGCCGTAAGCGATTCCGTGGCTTTCGCCAAAGGTAGAAAGGTTAAGAAAATTTCCTAAATTGAACATGATACAAAGTTAATTAAAAGTTGCGAAATAGCCCATAAAGAAAGGAAAATGTTGATGTTTTCAGCGGAGATATTCGGGTGGGAAATTGCTGATTATTTTTTGAAGTTGAATTTTTTCTTCCTCACTCATTTTTCTCCAAATAAAACCTTCCTTTAAGCCCTTACCTTGCAATTGTGGGAAAATTCCTGCTTCTAAATATTTTTGAAGAAAATACGGGGAAATTGAAGGCAAAGGTGTATCAAAACTAAATGGATACTGTTGCACGACGTTGAATTTCAAATTACCGATTTGGTAGGTATTATAATTCTTTAGTTCGAAACTTGCTGGTTTAAAAAATTGATTTTCGCTAAAGCCCGTCATAAAATATCCTAAGTTAAAACTCGGAAAAACCGTTTTTGTAAGTTTAGGGAAAGTAAGAAAAGTGCCTGTAATAAATGATAAAACAAAGAAAACCCTCAAAGAATTTTTCTTTGAAAACCACTGAAAAAAAATTACAAAAAATACGGCAAAAAATACATCGAGAAAAAAACGATATTGCGCAGAAAACAGCAGTACCGCTACGCTTTTAATCATTAACGAAAAGAAAATAATCCAAACTATTTTTGAATTTTTTCGGATCGCAAAAATCATTAACATTAATAAACTCAACACAAAAAGCTGATGGATATTTCCTTTAATTCCTTTTAAAAAAAACCAATTTTTAGCGAAATCAAAAAAAGAAAATTCCTGAATCTCCTGATAAGAATATTGCAAATCAAAAGTTTTTATCAATGCCATTTCTGCGGAATTGGCTAAAAGAACAGCATTCGGTCTCCAATTGAATTCAAAATCCAGAAACTGTGCCGGGAAAATGGGAAATCCGAACACCCAAATGTTTTTAAAGCTCATGAAAATGAAAATGAAAATTCCAGGAATAATGAATGTAATTTTAGATTTCAAAACCACCAATCCATACAGGAAAACAGCGATGGGTAGCCAAATCATCGTCGGTTTGATAAAGAAAACAAATGCCGAAAAAGCGAAAAGAAGTATGGCATTTTTATTTGTGTTTAATATTTCATTGAGGAGGATTAGAGACAAAACAATCACCGGCAAATCTGGACTCGGAGATTGAGCGAACAGAAATAAGAATGGCAAGAAAACCAGATGAATCCATGATTTTTTTTCAAAAATATAAATGGAATAAATAATCAAAAGAACGGTATTCAGCCGAAGAAAAGGATCGGAAAAATTGGAAAAGCCGGCTTGCAAAACATGCCACGCCGACATTTGTCCCAACGTAGGATCGAGATTGGAAATTCCCTTGACCAATCCGAATTCCGAAAGCCATTTGACTGTAGGAACGTAATATCCAAAGTGATCGAGAATGAAAGGATAATACGAACCAAAGAAAATGGTGAACAATAAAATCACGAAAAATGCAGGCGGAGATTCACGCAAAAAACTCCAAAACTGAGTGTAGATTTTATAATAAAAAAATCCCATCAACCCAATAATGATGGTGATTAATTCCACTTTAAGATTAAGAGGAAAAAAGAAAGCAGTAATAGCCCAAACCAACGAAACCGCAAAAATTCCGGTAAATAACTGCCCTGCAATGCCGCTGAATAGTTCTCCTGCAATTTTCCGGAAGAGTTGTCCCCAACCCGCAAAAACGGGTAGAAGAACCACCATCGAAAAGAAAATATACAACATAAAAAAAGATTGCTTAAAAATAAGCAATCTTTTCTTTATATCGTTCGGGAAATCCCGATTATTGTACTCTTCCGTCTTTTCTATCGCCGGCTCTACCGATGGTGTAACCTGTGGCACCACCTACGATACCACCAATTACTGCACCTGCAGCACGATTCTTTTTACTAATAATCGCACCAGCGGCAGCACCACCTACAGTACCGATAATCGTTCCTTTAGCAGCTTTACTCATCCCTTGCTTCTGAGAAGTAGTTGTTCCTTGAGAAGTTCCAGCATAAGTTTCTGAATTCGAACTTGTGCTTGATGATCTCGGTGTATTATTCACATAAACCGTTTTGGTCTCTCTGATTACTTGAGGTTTTGCTGCAGCAGCCCGAGTTTTTGCATTATTTACCTCAGCAATACTATCTGCTTTTCTCTGAGTTTCATAAGCCATTTTTTCTTTTTCGATGGCTAATTTTTGTTTCTCAATCTCCAACTGTCTGGATTGAAATTCCATTTTTTGTTGCTCCAAAGATTTTTCTGCAACGGTATTATCTTTTGTACAAGCCGTAATCATCAAAACCGATGCAAAACCTGCTACAACTATATTTTTAAAACCAAAAGTAAACTTATTTTGTGCTTTTGTATTGATAATTGCTTTCATAACTTTAAATTTAATATTGAACGTACGCCAAAAACGAAACCAAAGCAGGGTTAAAGAAACGTTAAAAATAATAAATTATATCAAAAAACAAAAGCAAGCATCTGAAAATCAGAAACTTGCTTTGTTGGAGGTTCCTAGCGGATTCGAACCGCTGTAGATGGTGTTGCAGACCACTGCCTAACCACTCGGCCAAAGAACCATTTAGGTTTGCAAATATAGCATTTTTTTAAAAAGTAAAAAAACAAATTTAGAAAAACACTTACATTCCTTGAACCCGCAATTTCATTTGGGCTTCGGTATCAACTACCGCGGTGATGCCATTTGGATTAAGTAAAATTTGTGTCGGCTTGACATTGAACACCTTACCTTCCATTTTCAGTCCTTTATAATATTCTTTATTAAAAGCTTCTTCGATGCTTTTCTTAGATGAATCTTCCAATTCGGCGGTCGGAATTCCGTATTCTTCTTCAATCATTCTTACAATTTTGCTCTCAACAAGCAAAGTGGCGGTTTTCTGAAGAATATTTTTGGTCTTCAACTTAAATTTTGTGTCTTTTAAAACAATTTTCCGAAGCACTTCATCGTAAACGGGAACTCCGGAAATGTAAGAAATTCCATTTACCGCACCTTCGGTAGTCGCTTCAATCATCACCCTTTCATTTTCACCATACACTTTCACAGCATTGATTTTAATCTTGGATTTTCCCTCCCGGAAATCGAATTCTTTCCATAAAAACAGCTGTTCCGCAATTTTCGTAGCTTCTGTAAATGGAATATTGGCGGTAGTTTGCAGAAGAAATTTCTGCGGTAAAGTCTGAACAAAATTAAAATTCGCAATAGATTTGATTAAAGGCGTTGCGGCAGGTCTTTGCCCGGTAAAAGTTTCCGAAAAAGCATCAATTCCGATGTTGGCTTCGATTTGATTGCCATAAAAAACCAGCGGCGTAACATTCACACTCACGGGAGTGATTTTCAGCCAAGTATTGTACTCCTCCGAAATTTTGAAAGGTTGAGCAAATTGGTTCCACGCCATTACCGCATACTGCTGAAAATTTAGCTGAGCAACCATCATTTCGTCAATGGTTTTGCAGAAATCGGCTTGTTGTTTCTTTAAACTTTCTTCCACCAAAGAAGTAATCGGTACCTGAATTCTTCCGAAGTCCAAAACCGGTTTTTTCACCCATTTGAAACCCATCGGCGAGGTTTGGGTCGTCATTTTCCAATTATTATTGAAGGTCAATTGCATATTAAAATACATCACCGTTTCGAAAGTCGTTTGCTGATAGGTATAAACCCCAAAAGTTCCGATGCCTTTTTCCACCCAAATTTTCAAAGGAACTTCAATTAAAAGATTCTGTTGAGTTCCGCCAACTAATCTGATAGCGCGGGTTTTCCAAACTTTCACTTTAAACTGATCATTGTTATTATCGGTGAAGGAATTGTCTTCAAAGATTAAATTTTTCACCGAAGCATTGATGATATTGGCAATCTCGGAAAGCGGAATTTTCACCAGCATCGTAATCGAAGATTTGATCTTCGGGAAATTAAAATCTTTTGGGGAAGCGTTTACCGCAGTAGTTTGCGAAAAAATTTTGAAGCTTAAGATCAAGAATATGACAGTTAAAAATCTCTGCATTTTTGTATTTTCTATGAAACGCAAATTTCAATAAAAATTGATAGATAGTTTTAAAATATCTTTATAATTTGTTTTAAATATCACTAGAAGGAAAATTGGTGTAATAAAGAACGTACTTTTGTAATGCTTTAATTAAATAAAAAAATCACAATGAAAAGATTCGAATTATCGGTCCTGGATTTAGCTCCCGTAAAACAAAATAAAACCATACACGACTCTTTCCACGAGAGTTTAACCTTAGCAAAGCACACAGAAAAATTGGGTTACAAACGATTTTGGCTTGCCGAACATCACAACATGCCGAGTATCGCAAGTTCCGCAACCTCTGTATTAATATGCTTTATCGCCAACGGAACCGAGAAAATCCGTGTAGGATCCGGCGGTGTAATGCTTCCTAATCATAGTTCACTCGTTATCGCCGAACAATTCGGAACTCTGGAAAGTTTATTCCCCGGAAGAATCGATCTCGGCGTGGGGCGAGCACCCGGAACGGATGGTTTAACAGCGAAAGCTTTAGGACGAAATCCAATGATTATCAATGAACAGTTTCCGAGGCAAATACAGGAATTGCAACAATATTTCTCGGTAGAAAATGCCACGAGTTTGGTAAGAGCCATTCCCGGTGAAGGTTGCGATATCCCGATTTATATTTTGGGATCGAGCACCGACAGTGCCTGGCTTGCCGCGGAAATGGGCTTGCCTTATGCCTTCGCTGGTCATTTCGCACCGGATATGATGGTTCATGCATTTCAGATTTATAGAGAAAATTACAAACCGAGCGAGAAATTCCCGGAATCTTATGCTATTGCTTGTGTGAACGGAGTTGCCGCTGAAACCGACGAAGAAGCGAAGAAATTAGCAACAACACTGTATCAAGCTTTCCTCAATATTATCAGAAACGACAGAAAGCCCTATTCACCGCCAGTAGAGGACATCGACGAGATATGGAACCCGATGGAAAAAGCCCACGTTTTGAAAATGTTGCATTACAGTTTTATTGGAAGTGAAGAAACCATCCAATCAAAACTCACTAGTTTTCAGGAAGCTTTTCAGGTGGATGAATTGATGATTACTTCCCATATCTACGATGAACAAGCGCGTTTGAAATCTTACGAAATCATCAAAACGGCTGTCGACGGAATGATCTAAAACTCATAAAAATCTCTCGCTGATTATGCTAATACTGCGGATTCATACCAATTTTAATCTGCTCAATCTGTAAAATCTGCGAGAGTTTTCTTAATCAATAAGAATCTCTCGCTGATTCTGCTGATATTGCTGATTGGTTCCAATATGAATTTGCTCAATCTGTAAAATCTGCGAGAGTTTTCTTAATCAATAAGAATCTCTCGCTGATTATGCTAATACTGCTGATTGGTTCCAATATGAATTTGCTCAATCTGTAAAATCTGCGAGAGTTTTCTTAATCAATAAGAATCTCTCGCTGATTCTGCTGATATTGCTGATTGGTTCCAATATGAATTTGCTCAATCTGTAAAATCTGCGAGAGTTTTCTTCATCAATAAGAATCTCTCGCGGATTCAGCCGATTTAGCGGATTGGTTCCAATATGAATCTGCTCAATCTGTAAAATCTGCGAGCGTTTTTTTGGAATCCATGCCCATTTTATCCTTGTCACTTTCTTAAAACTCAGTATCTTTGCCCCATCTAAAAAAGTAAAATGTCAGATATTAAACTTAATACTATTCCCGAAGCAATAGAAGACCTTAGAAACGGAAAAATAATCATCGTAGTAGATGACGAAAACCGTGAAAACGAGGGCGATTTTTTATCCGCAGCAGAATTGACCACTCCGGAAATCATCAACTTCATGACGATCTACGGAAGAGGGCTTATTTGTACTCCACTGCCTGAAAAGAGATGCGACGAACTAGGGCTCGACATCATGGTAACCCGAAGCAGCGATCCGAAAGAAACCGCATTTACTGTTTCTGTAGATCTTTTAGGAGAAGGCGTTTCTACCGGTATTTCGGCAAGTGACCGAAGCAAAACCATTTTAGCATTGATGGACGAAAATACAAAGCCAACCGATTTCATGAGGCCCGGTCATATTTTCCCGCTGAGAGCAAAAAAAGGTGGCGTACTGAAAAGAGCCGGTCACACCGAAGCAGCAATTGATTTAACAAAGCTTGCAGGCCTAAAAGAAGGAGGCGTAATTTGTGAAATCATGAACGATGATGGATCAATGGCTCGTCTTCCGGAATTGGTAGAGTTGGCAAAAAAACATGATTTGAAAATTATTTCCATCGAGGATCTTATTCATTATCAACTGAAAAAAGGCGATTTGATCGAGCGCATCGAAGAGCGTAAAGTGAAAACCTTCTATGGCGACTATGATTTTTATGCATTTAAAGAAACCAGCACCGACCAGATCCATTTTGCTTTAACGAAAGGGACATGGGTTGCAAATGAACCGGTTTTGGTGCGCGTGCAGGCATCTAATTCTTATTTTGATGTGCTCAACAGACTTTCTACCGGTGAAAAACCTTTGCTAGAAAAAATCACCAAAATGATTAATGACGAAGGAAAAGGCGCGATTATCTTCATCAACAACGTATCGAGTGCGGAAAATACTTTGAGAAAACTGCAGCAATTTATCGATTTCCAAGATGGGCAGGAGAAAAGACCAACATTGGCTTCCAACTTCCACGATTATGGAATTGGAACTCAGATCTTAAAGAATTTAGGAATTACCAAATTCCGCGTGATCACCCAAAACGTCAACCAAAAACCGTTGGTCGGTGGATACGATGTAGAAGTAACGGAAATGGTGCAATTGTAGAAAATCTTTCAATAATTCATAAAAATCCGCTCAATTTATTGAGTGGATTTTTGTTTTTTACAGATTTTTTTTAATTTTATATCAACTTTTAAAACACAAACCTATGCCATTATCCAATTTAAACAACGCGCACCTTACCCAAGCACAGGTAACTGCTGCACAAGATGCTTTAACCGCATTAGAGAATGCTTTATCAATGCTTACTGTAACATTAACTGCCTCGGAACGCAGCACTTACGGAAGCGTGAATGAACAAAACAAATTGCTGATCAACAAAGTTTGGGATTACCGACAAAACAGCCCCAACCTTTCCTCACCCGATTTGGATTGGGCAGAGTTTGAAAACGATTACAAAAGTCGCAACGTGATGGAAAGTTTGCAGAACCGCATAGATGCTCTGCTAGAAAGAATTAAGAATTCTAAAATCCTGTACGATTACGACAACTACCAAAGCGCATTGGATGATTATGCCTACACCACCTACAAAGCCGGTTCGCAGGCACCCGGTTACGAGACCAAGATGAATGAAATGAAACAGTTTTTTAACCGCTCGGGTAAAGGTAAAGAAAAGCCCGCTCCAGAAACCGATAGCCCAACCGCTTAGAACAATCCCCGGCAGCAGCTGGGGATTTTTGTTCCCGAAAATATCGATTAATGCCCATGTATGCGGTCTCACCGTGCAAAGATGCGGTCGTAAGGTGCAAATTTGGGGTTCCGAACCTCATTTTTGGGGTTCCAAGCCCCATTTTTGGGGTTTCCAAGCCCCATTTTTGGGGTGCGAGACCTCATTTTTGGGGTGCGAGACCTCATTTTTGGGGTTCCAAGCCCCATTTTTGGGGTTCCGAGCCTCATTTTCTGGGTTGAAGACCGAAAATTTGGAGGCTTGGCGTCCATTTGGGCGGTTCGGGGCAAATAATTATCTTTGAGGTATGGCAAAATCTCTCAACAAAAATCTTCATCAGGCCAAGAATGCCAAGAAAGATGAATTCTATACCCAACTGGCAGACATAGAAAACGAACTGAAACATTATAAAGATCATTTTCGTGGCAAGACTGTTTTCTGCAACTGCGACGACCCGCGCGTTTCGAACTTCTTCCACTACTTCAGCCATCGGTTTGAATCTCTGGGTTTAAAGAAACTCATCACTACCTGCTACAAAAACCAGAACATGGATCTTTTCAGCACCCATGAAAACGAAAAGGCCGTGATGCTGGAATACAATGGGGATAAGAACGGTGATAAAACGCCCAACGCAGAAGAGATTGGCATCATCGAGCTTGAAGGCGACGGCGATTTCCGGTCGGCAGAAAGTATTGAACTGCTGAAGCAGGCGGATATTGTGGTGACGAACCCCCCGTTTTCTTTGTTCAGGGAATATGTGGCGCAGCTGGTTGAATATGATAAGAAATTTTTAATTGTGGGAACACAAAATAGCATCACTACGAAAGAAATTTTCTCTCTTTTAAAAGAAAACAAAATTTGGCTAGGACATAAAGCAGGTGACATGTCGTTCATAGTACCAGACGAATACGAGATGCGGGATACTCGCAGTTGGCGGGATGAAAAAGGTAATAATTGGAGAAGTTTAGGAAATACCTGTTGGTTTACCAATTTAGATCATTCCAAACGTCATGAAGAATTAGATTTATTTAAACACTACACACCTCAAGAATATCCAAAGTATGATAATTATGATGCAATAAATGTTAATAGAGTTGCCGAAATACCGCAAGATTATAAGGGTGTTATGGGAGTTCCAATTACTTTTTTAGATAAATATAATCCGAAGCAGTTTGAACTAATCGGAATTGATAGATACGTAGAGGATAATCCCAATTTTGGAAAGAGATTTACTATTAATGGTAAAGAAATATATGCTCGCATTTTAATTAAAAACAAAAAACTACAATAGATGGATATAAAATTACATGAGATTACCCTCCGCGAACTTACGGCAAAACTTTCTTTTTATATTATTTAAAAATTAAATTAATCATGGCAAAGAACAATTCCATTACCGTACAGAACATAAAAATTGCAATAACGAGCATCAATAATGAGGATTACATTTCTCTTACCGATATGGTAAAAGCGAAGGATGATGATTCCCGTGCCGCAGATATTATAAAAAACTGGCTGCGCAACAGGGGAACCCTAGAATTTTTGGGAACTTGGGAAAGTATTTATAATCCGGATTTTAAAGTGGTCGAATTTGACCACTTTAGAAAAGAAGCGGGTCTGCCCACATTTACCATGAGCGTAAGTAACTGGGTAGAAAGTACAAATGCTATTGGTATCATTTCGAAACAGGGAAAATACGGAGGAACGTACGCTCACAAAGATATAGCCTTTGAATTTGGGTCGGCAATAAGTCCGGTATTCAAACTGTACATCATTAAAGAGTATCAACGTCTGAAAGAAATTGAAAGCAACTCTTATGGATTAGAATGGAATGTGAGGCGAATACTGAGTAAAGCAAATTACCAGATCCATACAGACGCAGTTAAAAACTATATTGTACCTAATCTCTCATACTCCCAAAAAAAAGAATGGGTTTATGCGGAGGAAGCAGATTTGTTGAACATTGTGCTCTTCGGCTGTACCGCAAAGCAGTGGCGAGAAGCAAACCCAGAACGAGTTTTGAAGGGTGAGAATATCCGTGATATAGCAAGTATAAATGAGTTGGCAATTCTTACCAATCTGGAAAGTTTGAATGCTACCCTCATAAAAAACAAACTGAACAAAAAGGAAAGGTTCCGCATTCTTCTGGACATGGTAAAGGAGCAAAGGCAAACGCTTGATAAGATAGATTACATTAAGTCCATTAAGAAATTAAAAGACTCTACATTCGTGGACGAGCAGCAAAAAATAATTACCGATCCCGAAAATGACATAAAAAATAAAAATAAAACATAGATGGAAATAAAATTACATGAGATTACCATCCGCGAACTTACGGCGGGTTACGAAGACAAAGGCGACGACGGCGTAGTAGCCTATGGCAGCAAGTTGGATGTGAGGCCACCCTTTCAGCGCGAGTTTGTGTACGATGACAAGCAACGCGCCATGGTAATAGATACCGTAATGAAAGGCCACCCACTGAACGTGATGTACTGGGCGGTTCGGGAGGACGGCTCTTATGAAATCATCGACGGACAACAACGTACCATCTCCATCTGCCAGTATGTCGCAAACGACTACTCGGTAAAAACACGCGGCAATATGCTGGCCTACGAAAACCTGCAGGACGATGAGCAGCAGAAAATCCTCGATTACAAACTCCTGATCTACATCTGCGAAGGCACGCCCAGCGAAAAACTGGAATGGTTCGAAACCATCAATATTGCCGGCGCGGTGCTTACGAAGCAGGAACTTCGGAACGCATCTTACGCAGGTCCCTGGCTGAGCGACGCGAAGAAATACTTCAGCAAAGCAAGCGGGCCAGCTTACAACCGTGGGCATGATTTGCTTACGGGTTCTGCCAAAAGACAAGATTATCTGGAAACGGTGCTGAACTGGATATCCAAAGGAAACATAGAAAAATACATGGGCGAACACCAGCACGACCCGAATGCGAATGCCTTAAAACAATACTTCGAAGCCGTGATTACCTGGCAAAGAAATACTTTTAAAAAGTATCGCTCTTCTATGAAAGGTCTGGACTGGGGCAAGTGGTATGACGAATACAAAGATGCGGTGCTTGATACTGACGCCATTGAAAAACAAATAGCCGAGCTGGTGGAGGATGACGAAGTGAAAACCGAAAAAGGAATATATCCCTACGTCCTGACGGGAGATGAGCGGCATCTGGATCTGAGAACGTTTGATGTGAAGACCAAAAGAAAAGCCTACCAAAAGCAAAACGGAATCTGCCCGGTTTGCCAACAGCATTTCGAATTTGAGGAAATGGAAGGCGACCATATCATCCCATGGAAAGATGGCGGACTGACCACGGAAGACAACCTGATGATGCTTTGTAAAAAAGACAACCGTACAAAGAGCGGTAAATAAATAAAAAATCCCGGTTCATTGCTGAACCGGGATTTCTATTTTGTAAAACGTTTGGGCTTATGCCTGTACGTTGTTCTGTCCTACTACGAAAGGCTCTACTTCTTTGATTTCGCCAAATTGCTGCTCATAGTTAGCAACATTTTGTTGTAATGCATTCAATACTCTTTTTGCGTGCAAAGGTGCCAAGATTACTCTTGAACGAACGTTAGCTTGTTGCACACCCGGCATCAATTGGATAAAATCTACTACGAATTCTGAAGGAGAATGATTTACTAAAGCATATTCGAACGCTTTACCATTTGTAGTTTGTTTTGCCATTAAACAGATGCTTTATTAACAATTTCAATCATTTTTTCAATAACATTGTTTCCGTTGATTATTTTTGCATGTCTTTTACTTATGACCTTTCTTGTGACCTTGATATTAGTTAAGTCAAAATAAATTCTTTTAGCTAAAATTTTTGCCATATCTACCGGAACAGCATTGCCTATCATTTTATAGCCCGCTGTAACATTATTATACTCAAAGAAAAATTCGTCAGGAAAAGTCTGAATTCTTGCACATTCTCGCACACTTAATCGTCTATATAGATGTTCTTGCCCTAAGGCAAAGCGCCTTACATTCTGTTCTACAAATTCCATTTTTGGAGCCTGTGGATGAAGTGGAGCATGTCTGCCACCTGCTTGAATTGTAAAAGAACATTCATCCCATGAACGAACTCTATTTCTAGACATGAATATTGATGAAAAACCACCTATCATATATTCATGATTAGGAAAAAAACATTTTTCACCGTTAGTAATATTCCCTTCTTTTGCAGGCAACACATTATCTTTTAAATCATCAATAACATCTCTCAAAGTAACTTTTTTCGAAGAATCAAAAGGTCGTGGGAAAGTAAATTTCAATCCTAAATCTTTTCTATAACCAATAAAAAAGACCCTCTTTCTATCTTGTGGAATTCCGAAATCAGATACATTAAGCAATTGAAAAGAAAGCTCATAACCGATTTCCATAAACATTTGCTTTATATTCTCTAAAGCATCTTTGTGAGTCGGGAGCAGCATACCGGATACATTTTCTGCTAAAAAAAACTTAGGTTTTTTATCAGCCAAAATCCGCATAAATTCAAAAAACAATTGCCCTCTTTTATCTGTTATACCACGTAATGAGCCTGCTTCAGACCAACTTTGACAAGGAGGTCCTCCAATAATCCCATCACAATCAGGAACATCTTCTGACGGAATATCCACAATACTTCTTTTATCTAAAATTGTATTTTTATGATTTCTTGAATAGGTTGCCCATATTTCTTTATCATATTCATTTGCCCATATAACATCAAAACCTGCTTTTGCAAAACCAAGATCTAAACCTCCGGCACCGGCGAAAAAAGAAACAACTTTCATAACAATAAACTTAGACTTCAAAAATAAGAAATAATAAACTCATATTTATAGTTTTGATAATGCTATATTTTTTTTAATATGCATTGAAAAAAAAGATAACCGCCGAAAGAGCGGTAAATAAATAAAAAATCCCGACTCAGTGAAGAATCGGGATTGATATATTTAAGAAGAAATCTTAAGCTTGAACGTTGTTACCTCCTAATACGAAAGGATCCAATTCTTTTGAAAACTCAATCACATAATCCTGATAATAGCTGAAATAAGTTTCATCAATCAATTTCTTTAATTGGGAAATACATTCAACTTTTTGGTCTAGCTGAGCCGAATGAAAATAGACAGAATAGTACAACAGTGAATAATATTTTTCCCAACCAGTTCCCAAATTCTTCAAATTAATTTGATTCAAAAAATGCTCCGTACTGTTCTTCTCGCCCATTTTGTGATAAGCTACAGCGCAAAGAATTTTCCAAACCTCATCGTGTGTTTCTTTTCTTTGTGAAGGGATGTAATCTTCATCATTATTGAGTTGAAAGGTATTATTCTCAATCAAAAATTTCATTTCTTTGGTACGATTGGTAAAAATCAGGGATTCCAGAACCGTAGATTCAAAACTGCAAACTGATTTTTCTGACGCTTTTCGATAAAGAAGTCTTGCTTTTTTCATTTCGGCAAAATACTTTCTATAAAGATTTTCGTTTCCCGTGAAATCGGCATAAAGAAGTTGCACGCCGTATTTCAAACCAGCAGGAATGACGTGGACTTCATCCGAAAGTTCGGTTTCTTTAACTTTTTTGTAATACAATTCCATCAACTCAGTATTCTGCAAAAGAAAACTACTTTGAAAAAGAAAACCGTAAGCAAAGATTTTAGCTTCGTTGCTCATGTTGTATTTTAGATAAGCCGAAAAATACTGGGCGTAAACTGAACCTAACAAATCACGAAGCGGATGATTTTCCATAAAATATTTTCTTGCCATCGGAAAAGACATCAAGTGGTGATGGGTGCTTACCAAAAGCTCGGGCGACTTGATGATCTGCTTGCACAACTGCTCACTTCTGTCCCAATAATTATGATTTGTATTTTCAGGATTTCCAAAGAATAGTTCGAGTTCCTGATTGTTGCAAGCATTAATAAACGCTTCAAAATTACTATATCCACAAAATTGACAAAGCAAATCTAAAGTGAAATTACTTGGTTCAGAAGTAGTTTTTATCAAACCAAAAAACCGGCGAAGAGTTTGAGAACTGATGTTTGTTTTACAATCTCGAATGATCACACTTACCAGATTATCACAATCTGTAGCTGTTTTTATGTCTTTCCCAAATTGTTTTGCGATGATTTTCCGCAATTGGTTCAAACCATTTATTTCCCGGTTCATAGTTTTAAAAATTGAAATCAAATTTAGTTATAAACCTATCAATCTTGTACAGAATTGTACAGAAAAATGACAAGAAATTAATATAAATTGTCACTCGAAATACAAATGATGAAAAAAAATATTGCGTTAAAAAGCTAAAGGACACGGTTTGTCTGATTGAGGTTTTATGTTTGCTGAAAATTAAATAGACTTTTACGGTTTTCCGTAAAACTCTATTTAAGCTTTGGTTTAACTTAGCACTAAGATTTAAAAAAATCTTTTTTACTCAGACGTGGTTTGTCTGAGTTGAGGAGTAGATTTGTAGAACAATTAAAAATACAAAATGCCATTATTACCATTAATCTGGATCATAAGTATCCTTACAGGAGGAGTAGCAATTTTTTTAGCTTCGAGAAAATTTGCAGAAAACATAAAAAATCTTTTTAAAGATCCGAACAGAAATAAATTAGGAATATTAGGCATGCAAGGATCTGGCAAGACACTATATTTATGCCATCTTCGAAAAGTTGAATATGAAGAAAAAAATACTGATCTACACACTCCGTATTCCGAATTCACTTATGAAACAAATTCTGGAAAGATTATTCACATTGAAGCTGGCGAAGATATTAGTGGAATAGACTATAATAGAATGTTCTATATTTCAATAATGGAAAAATCTGATGTTATTTTCTATTTTTTTGATATTAGTAGATATTTTACAGAACTTGATTATGAAAGAGAATGCAACAGCAGATTTTTATATCTTTTCGATTACTTTGAGAAAAATAAGACTAAAAAATTAATAGTATTTGCTTCACACTTAGATAAATGCCAAGAAAAAAAAGGTACGATTCCAGGAAAGTTTAGAAACATGTTAAAAAATAAAACATATAATAAACTATTGGAGAAAACTCATTTCATCAATCTAACATCCGAGAAAGAGCTGATAGAAATAACAAACTTAATTTTCGAAAAAAAATGAAAAGATTACTATTATCACAAAATGAAAACAACAACGGAGATAATTACCTTGTTTTAAATGGTGAAGTTCTTTCAAAAAGTCCAGATAATCTACAATACATTCAACTATTTTCGGATACAAAAAAATACAAAGAGATCTTTAGAGACGATTTTCTTGCAATAAAAGAAAAAAATAATGCTATCCTATTTTCATCTCACTATGTAGATAAAGATAACATGGGTAGGCAAATTTTTTATATGTATTTTCTTGATGAAAAATATAATCTTGAGCAAATTTTACAACTTCTAATTTTAGATTCAAAAAAGATAAATCGAACAATTGATTTTGAAAAAACTTTACAAATTGTTAAGAAAATTGAAGAAAATAATATCTTAAAAAGAAAACTAAACAAATATATTAGTATTGCATTGCTCATATTAATTTTATGTACTTCAATAGCATATTTTATATTAAAATAAATTACAAATGAAAGAACAACTTCCTGAAGTTATATTATTCCAAGCAGACGAAAAAGCACGAGGATATGAATACCAATTACCTCCCAATAAGCAGTTGCCAAAAACAATTAAAGTTAAATCTTTCGACTATGACTTAGCAGATTTTTTAAAAAAATTTACGTTAGTCGGTGGAAGACCTTCTCAAAATTCAGTATATTTTCTTCATCCATATAAAAACAACATTTACGTAAGTGATAATTTGGATGCTAGTTATTTCCTGAAAGAAAAAATTCATCTGTTTAAAAAGGTTGGGCAATTATTAGGTGCAAAATCAATTAAAACAAAAGTGAAGGAATCACAAAGCGAAGTAAATACTTTCGCAGGAAAAATAGAAGCTCTTTATAAGTTGATCAAAGGCTCTGGAGAAATTAAGTCTGAAACTACCAAAATTGATAAGACATCTTTAGAAATTTCCGATACTTATGAATTACAAGATAATTTCGATCTGAATAAAAACATTGATAATCTTCGAAAATTAATCAGAGAAAACAATCTTAATCATGAATTAGAGCTTATATCTCTAATTGATGCTCGAGATTCTCGAACATCTGGAACAAAAATTAGTAAAAGACATGTAAATTCAGAACTTTCATCTGAATACAATCATCTTTTGGAAACATCTATGGCTATACAAAATCCAGTATTTGATGTAAGTGCAAAATTTAACAAACATACTAATCGTCTAAATGTGTTAAGTATAGACATAACTTATGAGTTTTAATAATTCATATATTTAATCTAACAAATGCATTCAACCCAAAAAGACCACCACCTCTCCAAAATCCCCAACCTCTCCCGCCTCCCGTGGGTAGGTTCGGAGTTTTTTAATGCAGAAAGAAGATTGCTTATTATTAAAATAATATTTTCATTAAAAAAACACAAAAAACACTTTGAAAAACCTCACATACAAACCCCATATCGGAAAAAACTATGGTACTTCTGAGCTTGGAAAATTATTAATCATTGGAGATTCTCATTATTTCAATAATGGTTTACCTCATAATTTGTCGGAGTTTACGGTTGAAAAAATAAAAGAACTGAGAATCATCTCAGCCAATTTTTATGATAAAGTCGATGCTGTATTAAACCAAGGTGGGAAACACGACATTTGGGATAAAATTGCATTTGCCAATGCGATACAAACACCGTTTTCATCGTCCGACCAAAAGCCAACCAGAAATGATCTGGATACCGCAAAACTCGCTTTCCGGGAGTATTTGGATATGACGAAGCCAGAAAAAGTGATTGTTTTTTCTAGCCGTATTTGGGAACATTGTTTTAATAAAGCAGGATGGGGAAAGCATCTGGACAAGATAGATAACCGATGGAACATCCGAGAATTAAACTATGATGGCGGAACTTGCAAAGCAATTGGACTTCATCATCCCTCAACGCCAGGTTTTGACAAGTTAAAATTTCAAAATATTGTGGCGCAATTCTTAAATAATTAAGTAGAAAAAAGAAAATAGATTAAAGATTTAAAATCAATGGTTTAAAATTTAAAACTATATTTTAAAATTATTCAAAGTGCTTACTAAACAAAAATCCCGATTCAAATAAATGAATCGGAATTTGTATGTTAAGCGAAAAATCTTAAGCTTGAACGTTGTTACCTCCTACTACGAAAGGCTCTACCTCTTTGATTTCGCCAAATTGCTGCTCATAGTTAGCAACATTTTGTTGTAATGCATTCAATACTCTTTTTGCGTGCAAAGGTGCCAAGATTACTCTTGAACGAACGTTAGCTTGTTGCACACCCGGCATCAATTGGATAAAATCTACTACGAATTCTGAAGGAGAATGATTTACTAAAGCTAGGTTACAGTAAACACCTGCTGCGATCATCTCGTTTAAGTTGATGTTGATGTTGTTTTGGTCGTTGTTTTGGTTGTTGTCCATTTTTTTTTAAATTTTAGATATTAGATGTTAGATTTTAGATGTTAGACTTTAGACAGCAGACTTCAACGGTTAAATATCTGAAATCTGATGTCTGTTGTCTAATATCTTATTTAGTTCAAGTCTTCAAATTCTTTTTTAGACCCTACGATTACATTTTGATAATCTTTAAGACCGGTACCTGCAGGGATTCTGTGACCTACAATTACGTTTTCTTTCAGACCTGTTAGGTAATCTACTTTTCCGGATACTGCTGCCTCGTTGAGAACTTTTGTAGTTTCCTGGAACGAAGCTGCCGACATGAAGGATTTGGTTTGTAGCGCTGCTCTGGTGATCCCTTGTAATACCGGGGTTGCAGTTGCAGGTAATGCTTCACGCACTTGTACTAACGCTAAATCTTCACGTTTCAGTTTAGAGTTTTCGTCTCTCAGTTCTCTTGCGGTAATCATCTGACCTGGTTTGAAGACTTTGGAATCACCGGCATCTGTTACAACTTTCAATCCGAATACACGGTTGTTTTCTTCCAAGAAATCGAATTTATGCTCTAATGCACCTTCAAGGAACTGGGTGTCGCCACCATCAACGATCGATACTTTCGTCATCATCTGTCTAACGATGATTTCGAAGTGTTTATCATCAATTTTCACCCCTTGAAGTCGGTAAACTTCCTGAATTTCATTAACCAAATATTCCTGAACCGCAGTTGGTCCTTTGATTTTCAGGATATCGTCCGGAGTAATCGATCCGTCGGAAAGTGGCGAACCAGCTCTCACGAAGTCGTTTTCTTGAACAAGGATCTGGTTAGAAAGTTTAACTAAATACTTCTTAATCTCACCAGTTTTAGATTCTACGATTAATTCACGGTTACCTCTCTTAATTTTACCATAAGAAACTACCCCGTCAATTTCTGTAACTACAGCAGGATTAGAAGGATTTCTCGCTTCGAATAATTCGGTTACTCTTGGTAAACCTCCTGTAATATCCCCTGCTTTTGCAGATTTTCTAGGAATTTTGATTAAGACTTTACCCGCCTTAATTTTCTCACCATCATTTACCATTAAGTGAGCTCCAACCGGTAAGTTGTATGCTTTTTGCTCAACTCCTTTGGAATCTACCACTTTCAAGGTAGGAACGGCTTTCTTGTTTCTTGATTCAGAGATAACTTTCTCTTCGAAACCAGTCTGCTCATCGATTTCCAACTGGAATGAAATACCCTGGATGATGTCTTCGTACTCTACCTTACCGGCAGATTCAGCAATAATTACCGCGTTGTATGGATCCCATTTCGCAATTACATCGCCTTTTTTCACTTTATCACCTGGTTTTACCAGTAATTCGGAACCGTAAGGAACGTTGGCAATCATCAATGGTGTACGTGCTGCATTGTCTGCAACCAAACGGAATTCCGTTGAACGAGACACAAGGATTTCAGCTTTTACGCCTTCTTCGTTTTCCGAAGTTACCGTTCTCACCTCGTCCATTTCCACGATACCGTCGCGACGTGCAACAATCGATGGATTTTCTGAAATATTTCCTGCAGTACCACCCTGGTGGAAGGTTCTCAGCGTAAGCTGGGTTCCGGGCTCACCAATAGACTGTGCTGCGATAACTCCTACTGCTTCACCCATGTGAATCGGTTTACCTGTAGCAAGGTTACGTCCGTAACATTTCGCACAGATTCCTTTCTTGGTTTCACAAGTAAGTGGTGAACGTACTTCTACTGCTTCAATTCCTGCTGCTTCGATTTTCTTGGCTAGTGCCTCGTTAATCAGTTCGTCTGCGTTAGCGATTACTTCATCGGTTTCCGGATCGTAAACATTGTGAAGAGAAACTCTACCTAAGATTCTTTCAGAAAGTCTCTCTACGATTTCGTCGTTTTTCTTTAATGGAGTAATTTCTGTTCCTCTTAAAGTTCCACAGTCGTTTTCAGTAATGATCACATCCTGTGCAACGTCTACCAATCTTCTGGTTAGGTAACCAGCATCGGCAGTTTTAAGAGCGGTATCCGCTAGACCTTTACGTGCACCGTGAGTAGAGATAAAGTACTCAAGGATCGAAAGACCTTCTTTAAAGTTTGCTACAATCGGGTTTTCGATAATCTCAGCACCTGTAGAACCAGCTTTTTGCGGCTTAGCCATCAAACCACGCATACCGGAAAGCTGACGGATCTGTTCTTTGGAACCCCTTGCACCGGAATCAAGCATCATATACACTGAATTGAACCCACCTTGGTCGGTTTTCATTCTGCTCATGATCATTTCTGTTAATCCCGCGTTGGTATTGGTCCAAACGTCGATCACCTGGTTATATCTTTCGGTGTCTGTAATAAGACCCATGTTATAGTTGGCCTTAATTTCGTCCACGTTAGCAACCGCTTCCGCGATCATGGTTTTCTTTTCCGCAGGGATCACGATATCTCCTAAACTAAATGATAAACCTCCTTTGAATGCATTAGAATAACCTAAGTTCTTCATATCATCAAGGAATTTCACAGTCGTTGGGAAATCGGTATCCGCTAAAACTCTACCAATAACGTTTCTCAATGATTTTTTAGTTAAAAGCTCATTGATATATCCTGATTCTTTTGGTACAATTTGGTTGAATAAAATTCTTCCAACGGTAGTTTCAGTTAACTTGGTAGTAATCACGCCATCTTCTTTGATTGGCAATCTACATCTTACTTTAGCATTTAAAGAAACTTGTCCTTCTGCGTAAGCTATTTCTACTTCTTCCGGTGAATAGAAAGCTAAACCTTCGCCTTTCACCTTCATCGTATCTGTAGAATCCAATTGTTTGGTCATGAAATAAAGACCCAAAACCATGTCCTGAGATGGTACCGTAATTGGAGAACCATTTGCCGGGTTCAAGATGTTCTGAGAACCTAACATCAATAATTGAGCTTCCAAAATTGCTTCCGGTCCTAAAGGTAAGTGAACCGCCATCTGGTCACCATCGAAATCCGCGTTGAATGCCGTAGTAACCAATGGGTGCAACTGAATCGCTTTACCTTCGATCATTTTTGGCTGGAACGCCTGGATTCCCAGTCTGTGCAAAGTAGGTGCCCTGTTCAAAAGAACTGGGTGTCCTTTCATTACGTTTTCTAGGATGTCATAAACTACAGGTTCTTTTCTGTCGATGATTCTTTTTGCTGATTTTACGGTTTTTACAATACCTCTTTCAATCAGTTTTCTGATGATGAACGGTTTGTAAAGTTCTGCAGCCATATCTTTCGGGATACCACATTCGTGAAGCTGTAAGTTTGGACCTACAACAATTACCGAACGAGCTGAATAATCCACACGCTTACCAAGTAAGTTCTGACGGAAACGACCTTGCTTACCTTTCAATGAATCTGAAAGAGATTTCAATGGTCTGTTAGATTCAGATTTAACAGCAGAAGATTTTCTTGTATTATCGAATAATGAATCTACAGATTCCTGAAGCATACGCTTCTCGTTTCTAAGGATTACTTCCGGAGCTTTGATCTCTAAAAGTCTCTTCAAACGGTTGTTTCTGATGATTACTCTTCGGTAAAGATCATTCAAATCTGAAGTTGCGAAGCGCCCTCCATCCAATGGAACCAATGGTCTTAGTTCTGGTGGAATAACAGGAAGAACGCGCATAATCATCCATTCCGGTTTGTTGATCATTCTGGTGTTTGCACCACGGATGGCTTCAACAACATTTAATCTTTTTAGGGCTTCAGTTCTTCTTTGTTTTGAAGATTCGTTGTGTGCTTTGTGACGTAAATCGAAAGATAGCGTATCTAGGTCGATTCTTTTCAATAATTCTTCAACCGCTTCTGCTCCCATTTTGGCAACAAATTTATTTGGGTCAGAATCATCAAGATATTGGTTTTCAGCAGGAAGTGTATCTAAAATATCTAGATATTCTTCTTCTGTTAAAAATTCTTTGTCTTCGAAATCGGAACCATCTGCTTTTTTAGCAATACCCGGCTGGATTACGACATATCTTTCGTAATAGATAATCATATCCAGTTTTTTGGAAGGTAAACCAAGAAGGTAACCGATTTTGTTAGGTAAAGAACGGAAATACCAGATATGAGCCACAGGAACAACTAGACCGATGTGGCCGATTCTTTCTCTACGTACTTTTTTCTCGGTAACTTCTACCCCACATCTGTCGCACACGATTCCTTTGTAACGGATTCTTTTGTATTTACCACAAGCACATTCGTAATCCTTCACAGGACCGAATATTTTCTCGCAGAACAAGCCGTCTCTTTCCGGTTTGTGGGTTCTGTAGTTAATGGTTTCCGGTTTTAAAACTTCACCTCTTGAATCCTGAAGGATCGATTCGGGAGAAGCAAGACCGATCGTAATTTTACTAAAATTACTTGTTTTATTTTTATTTGACATTTTTTATTTTGATTAAAAGATTAAAAGATTGAAAGCTTTAAAAATAACTTTCGTTCTTATCGTCTTGGAGTTAATTAATGATTTAATTTTTTAATAATTAAATTTTAACTTACTCCTCCAATCTTATATCAAGGCCAAGACCTTGCAACTCGTGAAGTAATACGTTGAAAGATTCCGGAATACCTGGTTCAGGCATTGCTTCACCTTTCGCGATGGCTTCATAAGTTTTCGCTCTACCAATCACATCATCCGATTTCACGGTAAGGATTTCTCTAAGGATATTGGATGCACCGAATGCTTCGAGTGCCCAAACCTCCATCTCACCGAATCTTTGTCCACCAAACTGCGCTTTACCACCCAAAGGTTGCTGCGTAATCAATGAATAAGGTCCGATAGAACGTGCGTGCATTTTGTCATCAACCATGTGACCGAGTTTCAGCATGTAAATTACCCCAACAGTTGCCGGTTGAGAGAATCTCTCGCCAGTTCCACCATCATATAGATAAGTTGAACCGAATTCCGGAAGACCTGCCTGATTGGTGTACTCGGTAATTTGATCGATATTAGCCCCATCGAAGATCGGTGTAGCGAATTTCAATCCTAATTTCTGACCAGCCCATCCAAGAACAGTTTCGTAGATCTGCCCGATGTTCATACGTGAAGGTACCCCAAGTGGATTCAATACGATATCAACAGGAGTTCCGTCTTCTAGGAATGGCATATCTTCTTCGCGAACGATTCTAGAAACAATACCTTTGTTACCGTGACGTCCTGCCATTTTATCACCTACGTTCAGTTTACGTTTTTTTGCGATGTAAACTTTAGCTAGTTTAATGATACCTGCTGGAAGTTCGTCTCCGATTGAGATTGCAAATTTCTCACGGTTTTTAACCCCTTGAATATCGTTGAATTTGATTTTATAGTTGTGAATCAACTGTTTAACCAATTCATTTTTATCGGCATCTACGGTCCAGTCTGCTCCACTTACGTTTACATAATCTTCAACACTTTGAAGTAATTTGGTCGTAAATTTCACTCCTTTTCCGATGATTTCTTCATCAAGATCGTTTTTCACACCTTGCGAAGTTTTACCGTTCACCAAAGTTCCTAATTTTTCGAGGAGGGTATTTCTTAATTCATCGAATTTCGCTTTGTACGTATTTTCGATTTCCTCAAGTTTCAGTTTCTCTTCGGATCTTTTCTTTTTGTCTTTGATGTTTCTTGAGAACAATTTCTTGTCAATTACAACTCCTCTTAATGATGAATCTGCTTTCAAAGAAGCATCTTTCACATCACCGGCTTTGTCACCGAAGATCGCTCTCAATAGTTTTTCTTCCGGAGTTGGATCAGATTCACCTTTTGGAGTGATTTTACCAATCATAATATCTCCAGGTTTCACGTCAGCTCCGATACGGATCATACCGTTTTCATCAAGATCTTTAGTAGCTTCTTCAGAAACGTTTGGAATATCAGCGGTCAATTCTTCCATACCTAATTTGGTATCACGAACTTCCAATGAATATTCATCCACGTGGATTGAAGTAAACCAGTCCTCACGAACTACTTTCTCGTTGATTACGATCGCATCCTCAAAGTTGTATCCTTTCCAAGGCATGAAGGCTACCACAAGGTTTCTACCTAATGCCAACTCTCCGTTTTCAGTTGCGTAACCGTCGCAAAGTACTTGCCCTTTCTGCACTTTATCACCTACTCTTACGTTTGGTCTCAAAGTGATGGTTGTACTTTGGTTGGTTTTTCTGAACTTGGTCAGTTTATAAGTTTTCGTCGCAGATTCGAATGATACTAAATCATCGTCTTCGCTTCTTTCGTATTTGATGGTAATTTTATCAGCATCTACGTACTCTACCGTACCGTTTCCTTCAGCATTAATCAAAATTCTGGAGTCTTTAGCAACTTGTTGTTCCAAGCCAGTACCTACGATTGGCGCCTGTGGCTTCAACAAAGGAACAGCTTGACGCATCATGTTGGATCCCATCAGCGCACGGTTCGCATCATCATGCTCCAAGAATGGAATTAATGAAGCGGAAATACCGGAAATCTGGTTAGGTGCAACATCGATCAAGTCAACCTGCTGTGGCTCAACTACCGGATAATCACCATCAAGACGTGCAATTACACGGTCTGTAGCGATTGTTCCGTCTTCGTTCATCTCAACGTTAGCCTGCGCAATAACTTTATCTTCCTCATCTTCTGCATTCAAGAAAACTGCAGGAGTTTTCAAATCTACTTTTCCGTTGTTTACTTTACGGTAAGGAGTTTCGATGAAACCTAAGTTGTTGATTTTTGCATAGATTCCTAAAGAAGAAATCAAACCAATGTTTGGTCCTTCAGGAGTTTCGATCGGACAGATACGACCATAGTGAGTATGGTGAACGTCACGCACCTCGAAACCTGCTCTTTCTCTTGATAAACCACCAGGTCCTAGTGCAGAAAGTCGACGCTTGTGCGTGATTTCTGATAGCGGGTTGGTTTGGTCCATGAACTGAGAAAGCTGGTTGGTACCAAAGAATGAGTTGATTACTGATGTTAAAGTTTTTGCATTAACAAGGTCAATTGGAGTAAAGATTTCGTTATCTCTAACGTTCATTCTCTCGCGAATTGTTCTCGCAATTCTTGAAAGACCAACACCGAATTGTCCTGCCAATTGCTCACCAACAGTTTTAATTCTTCTGTTTGACAAGTGATCGATATCATCAACTTCCGCTTTTGAGTTTACCAATTCGATCAAGTGACGAACGATGGAAATGATGTCTTCTTTGGTTAAAACTTCCGTTTTTTCAGGAATATTTAAACCTAATTTTTTGTTCAATCTGTAACGGCCAACTTCACCTAATGAGTAACGCTGTTCAGAGAAGAATAATTTTTCAATGATTCCTCTTGCAGTTTCTTCATCGGGCGGATCTGCGTTTCTTAACTGACGGTAAATGTATTCTACTGCCTCTTTTTCAGAGTTTGTAGGGTCTTTTTGTAAAGTATTCTGAATGATGGAGAATTCGTTTGAATTTTCTTTGTGAATCAAAATTGATTTCACACCTGCATCCAAAATAAGGTCTAAATGTTCTTTTTCAAGAACGGTTTCTCTATCCAAGATGATTTCATTTCTTTCGATGGAAACTACTTCACCTGTATCTTCGTCCACGAAATCTTCAAACCAAGTGTTCAAAACTCTCGCAGCCAAAGTTCTTCCTTCTACTTTTTTCAATGCTGCTTTAGAAACTTTCACTTCTTCCGCAAGATCAAAAATCTGAAGAATATCTTTATCAGATTCAAATCCGATTGCTCTTAATAAAGTTGTTAACGGTAATTTTTTCTTACGGTCGATGTAAGCATACATTACGTTATTGATGTCGGTTGTAAATTCCATCCAAGATCCTTTGAAAGGAATAATTCTGGAATAATACAACTTCGTTCCGTTGGCATGGTAAGTTTGACCAAAGAATACCCCCGGAGAACGGTGTAACTGAGTTACGATAACACGTTCTGCACCATTGATGATGAAGGATCCGGAAGGAGTCATGTAAGGAACCGGACCTAAATAAACGTCCTGTACAACGGTCTGAAAATCTTCGTGTTCAGGGTCTGTACAATACAATTTAAGTCTTGCCTTCAAAGGAACCGAATAAGTCAGTCCTCTTTCCACACACTCGTCGATCGAGTAGCGCGGTGAATCAACCAAATAATCCAAAAACTCCAGTACGAACTGGTTTCTGGAATCGGTAATTGGGAAATTTTCTTCAAAGGTTTTGTAAAGAGTTTCATTTACTCTTTGCTCCGGAAGGGTGTCCAACTGGAAAAATTCTTTGAAAGATTGGATCTGAATGTCCAAAAAGTCAGGTGTTTCAATTTTTCCTTTTGCTGCGGAAAAATTGATTCTTTCGTTTCCCTGAGTTTTAGCGACTGCTTTAGATTTACTCATAAAAATTTTAAAGAATGAGGGGTTAAAAAATATTTTGTTTTTATTCAAAAATATCAGAATGACAAGAGATAAGTTAAAAGCAAAAAAAAGTAAAAGTGTTTTTGGCGCTCACGTAAGAACCTCTTTTCCATTAAGTTAAATCTTTATCTTTCTAACTGCAACACTGGTATATCTTTTCACAGTGTAATGCAAAATATTTTTATTTTTATCTAATGGATTTAAAAATACATCAATACCATAAAATAGAAAGAGCCCTTTCAAAATATGAAAGAGTTGATTTTCAATAGATTACTGTATTATGTTTAATTTTAGCGCCAAAAGAGACTGCAAATTTACAATATTTTAAATTCATAAGCAAAAAAAACCATCTCAAAATGAGATGGTTTTTTTATTGCATATTTTTTCTTTAATTAAAGTATTTGCTTCTTATAGAAATTAAAATGCGAACACTTTAAGAATAATTTTTATTGAAACTTAATAAGTCTGAAGAAGTGAGGTTGTAAGCGTAGATTGAGACATATCTGTATTTAAAGTAGTTGTATCAACGGGTCGACCAATCCCTATGTGAGTTAAAGTAGTTCCAGTTCCCAAATTTCTATTCGTACAAGCAGCTTTAACCACATATGAACCAGCAGACAATCCATCTAAAACAACATTTAAGTTATAAGCTCTGTACGCTCCCGGCGCTCCTCTGATTATATCATTTCTTACCGCTTTTAGTTGACCTGCTGCTCCATCTTTTTCAACAAATATTCCACAAGAATAACTAGCAAATCCCGATGCCCAATTTGTACCAGCCCCTCTCGTTAGCTGCACGGTAGTCTGAAAAGAAAGTATTGCTTTTGAAAGATTGTCTGTTTTTGTAACCACAAAACTATCGGTAGCATTTGGAATGTATGCCCAATTGGTTGCATTGTACGGGGCATCAATATTATAAATACCAGTATTTCCAGTCTGTGTAAACTGAACCCCCACATTATCTTTTACCGTATTCAAATAAAACAAAGATAAACTTCCTGTTCCGTTTGCAATTTGAACAGTCTTCCATGTATCTGAAGTAGCATTTACTACACCAAAAAGCTGACCAGCAGAACCTGCCGCACCTACGGTAGCTGTTGTTCCTCCAGTTCTAATTTCTCTCCTTACATTTAAGGTTCCATTTACATCTAGCGATTTTGCAGGTGTTGAGGTATTTATGCCTACCTGAGCATTTGAAATGCTTATTACAAAAATCAATAAGACTAAATATATTTTTTTCATGACTATGGGATTACAGATGTGAAGTTTTGTGGAATTTCATAAACATCTACTTTTAGAGAAGATTGTGTCATAAAATTATTTAAATTAGTAGTTGTTGTGGTTGCAGGAACCCCAATACCTATCGTTTTACCAGCAACAGGATTTGTCAATCTCGTGCAAGCCACTCTAACATTATGCGTTCCAGGAATAAGATTTTCTACACCTCCAATTTGAGTATGAGTTACAAATGTACTTGAAGCATTAGGATTTCTAGGAAGCATATTAATTCTAATACTCTTTAATAAATTATCTACAAATATACCACAAGCAAATTTAATATCCGATGCATCACCTGCTGTATTATTTTGTTGAACAACAGTCTCAAACATAAAATAAGTACTACTTTGCGAACTATTAACCGTAAAGTCTTTTGTAAGTCCTGAAATCGACTTAAAATTTTTTCCCGTGGCTGATAAAGTAGCATATGATGTATTTAATACAAAATCAGTTGAAGGAACAATAGTTGTTGCTGTTTCGCGATCAGTAAATGTTATACCTTGACCAGTATTACCTCCTGGTGTGGCAGAATTAAAATCTCTGTAAGAATCATTAAAAATTAAATAATATTGCCCGCTTAAATACTCGGGAATTCTAAGTGTTTTCCAAGTAGGTGGTTTACCCGATCCTTGGGAAACTAAAAGTTGCCCCTCTTGCCCTGCACGTAACGTTCCCAAGCCATTATCTAAAAACACCTTTTTACCAATGTTTAAATCACCATTAACGTCAAGATTATTTCTAGGACTTGTAGTTGCTATACCAATATTACCTTGTGCTCTAAACAAGACTAATGATAATATGCTAAAAAAAATAAATGCTTTTTTCATTTTTTAATTTGTATAGGTTACCAATTCTGCTATATCAACTTTAAAGTGAGACTTTAGAGTAAAGGCATTAGAAGTAGTATTAGTTACTACAGGCGCAGGTCCGTAGGTAGGTACATTGATTCCAATTCTAAAATAAGTATCAGTTGAAGGAGTAGACATAGCTATTTTACGACATGCAACATCCATAGTATATGTACCAATAGGAACATTTTCTTCAGTATAATTTAGAGTAAATATTCCCTGCACCGGATTTGTGTCTACTGCGATAATTCCGTCAGGACGCATTGCAACCAATTTATTGGCTTTAAAAATACCACAGATGTAATTTACAGAAGCTCCATTTCCTACTGTTTTATTTACCAATTCTACCCCAGATTGTACCTGATAAGTAATTTTATTCTGTGCAGACTTTACATTCAATGTTGTGGTAAGGTTTGTAATTTTCATCCATTTTGTCCCATCAAAATCTTCATTAAGAGAACTTACAGCGGGAGTCGATACTGCGACACCGTTTGAAAGTGTTGTAATACCAGTTTCGTCATTTTTAAGATAGGTATTAATCAACTTGTATTGAGAGTTTTCCATAAATGGAACATTTGCATACTTCCAAACTGCCGGAAGACCTGTACCTTGCGAAACCAAAATCTGATCCACGCTTCCAACACTACCATTGGTTGTATCAGTTCCACCAACGCTTAGTGCATTTCTAAGAGCAACATCACCATTAACATCTAATGTAGATTTAGGTGTAGTAGTATTAATTCCTACTTGCGCGTTAAAAGTTATATAGAATAGAAAAAATAATAATGACTTGTATTTATTATGCATTTTTATAATTATTTAATTAAAAGAAACGCTATTTAATTTGTTATAAATAGCTTAAGTCTGAAATTAAATAATTGCAGGAGGTGGTCTTACAGAAAATTGCTCAGAAAAATTGAGCTTAGAAAGATGATGATTATAGTAATAGTTTTTTTGGGTATACAATACGTCCAATTTTTTGCGGAGTGATTGGTAAATGCAAATAGCAGGTGCAAAATTTTGTGATAAGCTAAACACTGTACCGATTGCATTTGCATTACTATTGGCTTGGTTTGCCATATCTGTACTCGAAAAAGGATTATTATATTCTATCTTTTGAAGATTTTTTTTAATTTTTTCCTCAATATTTTTATATTTCTCGGCATTATTTTTTTTAGTTTGTGCCAACGCATTCTTTAAATGTTTTTCCTTGACGAAAACTTTAGCCTTATCCTTTAAAGAGGTTTGTTTGATTACTTCCTTAGCAATATTTTCTGTGTAGGATTCTTTTAAAGATGTATTTTCACGAGTAATGATTTTTGCATCACCAATAATGGTAATTCCATTATCTTCATTTTGCTGAGCATAAAAATCTTGAGAATAAGTACTTATTGGGAACAATAAAAACAACAATGCTCCCCCAAATAATTTAAGGAGCAACACAGAAAATGAATCTTCCCTTTTAAGCAAGATATAAAGAATTGTTTTTATCAATTTGTATATTTTGAACAAATGAATTTGCATTCACATATTCTGCTTGCAAATATACAGTAAAAAAAATTATATACATTAATTAGTTAAAGAATTCATAAAAAAAGCTGCCTCATTACTGAGACAGCCCTATATATTTTTGAATTAAAAAATTATTTCAATTCTACTTCTGCACCAGCTTCTTCTAATTGTTTTTTCAAAGCTTCAGCTTCGTCTTTAGAGATACCAGTTTTGATTGGAGCAGGAGCACCATCTACCATATCTTTAGCTTCTTTAAGACCAGCACCAGTTAAATCTTTTACCAATTTAACAACTGCTAATTTAGAAGCACCAGCTGATTTAAGGATTACATCGAATTCTGTTTTTTCTTCAGCAGCTTCACCACCACCTGCAGCCATAACTACAGCAGCAGCAGCTGGCTCGATTCCGTACTCATCCTTAAGGATAGCAGCTAATTCATTTACGTCTTTTACGGTTAAGTTTACTAGCGTTTCCGCTAAATTTTTTAAATCTGACATTTTGTAATGTTTTAATTTGTTGAACGATTTATTTTGATTTTTTTTGAGTCTAATTACTCTGCACTAGGTGCGTCCGTAGCTTCAGCGCTAGCTTCTGGAGCTGCAGTTTCTTCTACTTTGGTTTCTTCAGCAGCTGGAGCAGCAGTTTCTTCGGCTTTTGCCTCAACAGTTTCCGGCTTGTTTTGAAGAGCAGAAAGTACGTTTCTGATTGGTGATTGAAGCAATCCGATGATTTCTCCGATCATTTCTTCTCTTGACTTGATGTTGGCAAGAGTTGCTAAGTTTTCATCACCGATGTAGAAAGTCTCTTGTAAGAAAGCAGATTTCAAAGCAGGAAATTCAGTTTTTTTTCTGAATCCCTGGATTAATTTAGCTGGTGCGTTAGCTGTATCAGCTACCATTACCGCTGTGTTTCCTTTGAAAGTTGGGAACATTTCAGAGTAATCTACTCCGTCGATTTGTTCCATTGCTTTCTGCAACAATGTATTTTTTACAACTTTAAGTGTAATGTTTTGTTTAAACGCTTGTCTTCTAAAATCTGAAGTCGACGCAGCATTCATTCCTTCAAGATTTGCTACATAAACCACTTTCGCGTCTTGTAACATTTCTTTTATTTCTTGTATTACTAATACTTTATCTTCTTTTGTCATTGTCTTATCAGATTTTAGTTTACAGATTTAGTATCGATTGCAATACCCGGACTCATGGTAGAAGATAAGTAAATACTTTTTACATAAGTACCTTTAGCTGCGGTTGGTTTCAATTTAAGTAAAGTTTGCACCAATTCTTGTGCATTTTCTTTAATTTTTGCAGCATCGAAAGATACTTTACCAATTCCAGCGTGGATAATACCGTATTTGTCAACTTTGAAATCGATTTTACCAGCTTTCACTTCAGTTACAGCTTTACCGATTTCCATGGTAACAGTTCCAGATTTAGGGTTTGGCATCAATCCTCTTGGACCTAATACTCTACCTAATGGACCTAATTTCCCCATTACAGCCGGCATGGTAACGATTACGTCAACATCAGTCCAGCCATCTTTAATTTTCTGTAAGTACTCATCAAGACCTACGTAATCTGCACCAGCTTCTTTAGCTTCCGCTTCCTTGTCAGGAGTTACAAGCGCCAAAACTTTTACATCTTTACCGGTACCGTGTGGAAGAGATACAACCCCTCTTACCATTTGGTTCGCTTTTCTTGGATCCACACCCAATCTAACTGCGATATCTACAGAAGCATCAAATTTTGCAAAGTTTACTTCTTTCACCAAAGCAGAAGCTTCGTCAAGGCTGTAAATTTTGTTTTTCTCAATTTTGCTTAAAGCTTCCTTTTGCTTTTTTGTTAATTTTGCCATTTCTACTAGTTTTAAGCGTTAGTTGGTTTAGTTCCTGTTACTCTCAATCCCATAGATCTTGCAGTACCTGCGATCATAGTCATCGCAGAGTCTAACGTAAAACAGTTAAGATCTGTCATTTTATCTTCTGCGATTTTTTGTACTTGTGCCCAAGTAACCGCTCCTACTTTCGCTCTGTTTGGTTCACCAGAACCTTTCTTCACTTTAGAAGCTTCTAATAATTGGATCGCAGCTGGTGGAGTTTTAATAACGAATTCAAAAGATTTGTCTTCGTATACTGTAATTACTACAGGTAAAACTTGCCCAGGCTTGTCTTGCGTTCTTCCGTTAAATTGTTTACAAAACTCCATGATGTTAACACCGGCAGAACCTAGTGCTGGTCCAACTGGTGGAGAAGGGTTTGCTGCCCCTCCTTTAACCTGGAGTTTAACCATTTTAAAGACTTTTTTAGCCATTTTTTTGTTTTAAAAATTAGTAAATAATGAATGTGGAAGCATTTATTATTCTATATAAACTCTGATTCTCACCTACCGAGCTTATATTTCGGACTGCAAAATTAAGAATTATTTTTGAATCTGCAAGTGTAATCCACTGATTTTTAGTAATGAGTTATAAAAATTTTATTTCAATTTTGATAGAGCCGTACTTACAGAAGAAATCTGGCGAACACATTTGAGATTTTTCCAAATAAAAAGACTGCTCTTTTGAACAGTCTTTTTATAATATTTTATAAGTATCTTACACTTTCTCCACCTGCATAAAGCTAAGTTCCATCGGCGTTTTTCTACCAAATATCATTACAGATACTTCTATTTTCTTTTTATCCTCATGGATTTTTTCCACTGTACCATTAAATCCGTTGAAGGGTCCGTCGATTACTTTTACGCTATCACCAACAACATAGGGGATTTCAATATCTACTGCGAATTCTGAAAGTTCATCCATTCTACCAAGCATTCGGTTTACTTCTGCTTTACGCATCGGAACCGGATCTCCACCTTTTGTCAAACTTAAAAAAGAAATTACTCCTGGTATATTTTTGATGATGTGAGGAATTTCTCCCATCAAATTAGCTTCTACCATTAAGTAACCTGGGTAATAAGGTTTTTCTTTCGGAACCTTTTTCCCATTTCTCATTTGGATCACCTTCTCCATCGGAATGACCACTTGGGTTACGTAAGCTTCGAAACCAAGACGCTTCATTTCATTCTCAATATAGGCCTTCACCTTATTTTCCTGTCCGCTGATGGATTTCAGAACATACCACTTCAAGTCACTCATTTTGGAAAATAATTTTAATTGAACAGGTTGATAAATATCGTTATTAAATTAGCGATAGATTTACTGAATAATGAATCTACACCGAAAGTAAACAATGCTAAAATAACAGTAGAAATAGTAACTACAATAGTGGAAGATTGCAGATCTGGCCATTTTGGCCACTCTACTTTATCTTTAAATTCGGTATAAGAACCTTTTAAAAAATCAACTAAACTCATTATCTATTATTTGCACGGGCACAAGGATTCGAACCCTGATCAACGGTTTTGGAGACCGGTATCCTACCATTGGACGATGCCCGTAGATTTAAAAAGTTCCGTAAGTCTCCTTACGGAACTTTATTATTTAATTAGAAATTAATCTAAGATTTCAGTTACCTGACCTGCACCAACTGTTCTACCACCTTCTCTGATCGCAAATCTAAGACCTACGTTAAGAGCGATTGGTTGCAACAATTCTACAGTAATAGTTAAGTTATCACCAGGCATTACCATTTCTACACCTTCTGGTAAGAAGATCTCACCTGTAACGTCAGTAGTTCTAACATAGAACTGAGGACGATATTTGTTGTGGAATGGAGTGTGACGACCACCTTCTTCTTTTGAAAGAACGTAAACCTCAGCCTTGAATTTTTTGTGTGGAGTTACAGAACCTGCTTTTGCGATAACCATACCTCTCTTGATGTCAGTTTTCTCAATACCTCTCAACAAGATACCTACGTTATCACCAGCTTCACCTCTGTCAAGGATTTTTCTAAACATCTCTACCCCAGTTACAGTTGATGTTAATTTCTCATCACCCATACCTACGATATCTACTGGATCTCCAGTGTTGATAACACCAGCCTCGATTCTACCAGTTGCTACAGTACCTCTACCTGTAATAGAGAATACATCTTCGATTGGCATCAAGAATGGCTTATCTTGATCTCTTACTGGAAGTTCGATCCAAGAATCAACAGCATCCATTAATTCTTCTACAGTAGCAACCCATTTAGGATCTCCGTTAAGAGCACCTAGAGCTGAACCTTGGATAACTGGAGAGTTATCACCGTCATATTCGTAAGAAGAAAGAAGGTCTCTAACTTCAAGTTCTACTAATTCTAACAATTCTGGATCATCTACCATATCCACTTTGTTCATGAATACCAATACTCTTGGTACGTTTACCTGACGACAAAGAAGGATGTGCTCTCTAGTTTGAGGCATTGGTCCGTCAGTTGCAGCTACTACTAAGATAGCTCCGTCCATTTGCGCAGCACCAGTAACCATGTTTTTTACATAATCGGCGTGACCTGGACAGTCTACGTGAGCGTAGTGTCTGTTTGCAGTTTCATATTCGATGTGTGCAGTGTTGATAGTAATCCCTCTTTCTTTTTCTTCTGGTGCAGAGTCGATAGAAGAGAAATCTCTTGCAGTACCGAATCCTTTATCAGCTAATACTTTACTGATTGCAGCAGTAAGTGTAGTTTTACCATGGTCTACGTGACCGATGGTACCAATGTTCAAGTGTGGTTTGTTACGATTAAACGTTTCCTTTGCCATGATTTAATTATTTATTTAATTATTTATTAAAATTTTCAGTGCGCAAATATAGTGATTTTTTGAATATTGGAAATTTTTTTTAAAAAAAAATAAATAATCAATCGACAAATATTGCGACAACCTTGGTTTCCTTATAATATCGGACTGCAAATTTAAGGAAAATTATTTATTTATGAAAATCATTAATGATTTTACAATTTATTTAACATCATCCTTTTTGTACAAACAATGACGTCAATTTTGCAGTTCCATTACATTGTTTCAAAAAAAAATCCCTCAACCAAAATCGAGGGATTTTCTACAGAGCCAACTATGAGATTTGAACTCACGACCTCTTCCTTACCAAGGAAGCGCTCTACCCCTGAGCTAAGTCGGCAAAACTTTAAAAAAAAATCACAATCCTTTGTTGGTTGTGATTTTCTTTGAGCGGAAGACGAGGGTCGAACTCGCGACATTCAGCTTGGAAGGCTGACGCTCTACCAACTGAGCTACTTCCGCATTTTTGTGTTTGTTGGCAAACGGTGTGCAAATTTAAAACTTTTTTTTGAACCTGCAAATTTTTTGTAAAAAAAGTGGGGAGAGCAGGATTCGAACCTGCGAAGTCGTAAGACAGCAGAGTTACAGTCTGATCCATTTGGCCACTCTGGAATCTCCCCAATATCTTAATTTACAAAAATGAGCCTCCAGAGGGACTCGAACCCACGACCTGCTGATTACAAATCAGCTGCTCTAGCCAGCTGAGCTATGGAGGCAAATAGATTTCAAAAGAACGCTTATCTCTTTTTGCGAGTGCAAATATAAGGGAGTTTTTTTGAATTCTACAAATTATTTTAGAAAAAAAATCACATTTTTTTTTAAGCAAGTTCTTTTTTCTTGATTAACAGCTTCTTAGCAACATCAGCACAAAGATCTAAACTTTCTTCAAAACTTGAAGTTGTCTTCTTTACCACGATATCATCACCCGGAACAGCCAAAATAATCTCGGCAGTTTTGTTTTCTTTATCCGACTTGTTCTCCACTTTCAGATATACTTTACATTCTACAATTTTATCATAATAAGTCTCCAGCTTGCTTAACTTTTTTTCAATATATTCTTCAAGTGGTGCGTGTGGTGTCAATCCGATTGACTGTACTGAAATTTTCATAACTCTACATTTTTTTTAGCTCTTGGATGAGCATTGTTAAAAACTTTTTTTAGTTGTTCTATATTAGAGCTTGTGTACACCTGCGTTGATGCAAGCGACGAGTGCCCCATGATTTTCTTCACTTTAGAAATTTCAGCCCCATGCTCCAAGACATGTGTTGCAAAACTATGTCTCAAAATATGAGGGCTCTTTTTCTTCTTCGAAGTTACAAGACTAAGGTAGGAATTAACTGTTGAATAGACAAATTTATCATTCAGTTTTTTTCCTTTTGCATTGACGAAGAAATACGAATCGAGGTCTTTCAGGGGTTTACGATCTTTCAAATAATCCTGCATTTTCTGCGCAAGACCAGAAGAAATTGGAATGATCCGCGCTTTATTTCCTTTACCTATTACCTTAATTTCCAAATTGCTGAAATCTACGTCTTCCATGAGCAGATTCATAAGTTCTGCTTTTCTGATACCTGTTTGATAAAGTGTATCAATAATCACTTCTTTCAATAATCTTTTTTTCTTCGGTTGAAATTCCGCAAGCTGATGGTTGCTCATTTCCTCCTGGGAAAACGGAATTTGCTTCTCCACATAGAATTTCAAAGAAGATATGTTCTCAAGCGGCGAAACTTCTATTTCACCAATTTTTAAAAGAAAAAGATAAAAACTCCTAAGAGTTGAAAGTTTTCGGTTAATAGATCTTTTAGAAAGTTTTTTTTCGGTAAGATCCACCATGAAATTTCGCACCACCTTTTTATCAACCTTTGAGAATTCCTGATGCGCCTCGGTTTCCAGGAGAAATAATGCAAAATCTTCCAAATCTTTCCGATAACTTATGGAAGTATGAGGAGAATAGCGCTTTTCTACGGAGATATATTCGAGAAATCTTTCTATCATGATGGTATAAAACAAAAAATCACTTTTCAAATATAGTTATTTGAAAAGTGATTGAAGTATTTTCTAAAGAAAATATTGATTAAGCCTGCTCGTCTCTGCTCAAGTTTCTTTGCTTGTGAGCAGCTTTCAATTTAGCTTGTCTTGATATTACAGAAGGTTTAATGAATTGCTGTCTGCTTCTTAAAGCTCTTACAACTCCTGTTTTATCAAATTTTCTTTTGTATTTTTTTAACGCTCTGTCGATAGCTTCGCCATCTTTTACTGGGATTATTAACATAATTTACATCTCATTTTGGACTGCAAAAGTAATATTTTTTTTCTAAATGACAAATTTTTTCTTTATTTTTAAACTCAATTTAATCGAACAATGCAAAAAAACTACACCGTTATCAACGCCTCTGCCGGCTCGGGAAAAACCTACGCTTTGGTTCTAAATCTTTTGGCAATCTGCCTGAAACACCCGTCACAATCGGATAAAATAAGACATATCCTTGCGCTTACTTTTACCAATAAAGCCGCCAACGAGATGAAACATCGCATCATCGAATGGTTGAAAAAATTTTCGTCGGATTCCTACGAAACCAATGGTGATTTACAAAATATTCAAAAGAAATTAGAAGATCAGGGCCATCGAATTCCTTTGAAAGACCTTCATGAAAGATCAAAAAAAATCCTAGATTATGTGCTTCACAACTACTCTACGCTGAATATCGGAACGATCGACAAGTTTAATTCGCGTTTGGTAAGGAGCTTTTCTTATGAATTAGGATTGGCGCAAAATTTCAACCTAGAAATCAATCCAGAACCTTTTTTAATGGAAGCCGTGGACAAAATGCTAGAAGATATCGGTAGCGAAAATACCATTTCAGAGGCGTTCCTGGATTTTGTAAATTATAATTTAGATAATGATGAAAGAGTAAATTTGAACAAAAGTTTGTACGATTCTGCCAAAGAATATGTTCAAGACAAACATTATTTCAAATTGAATGACAACAAAGATTTCAATTGGGAAGTTTATGAAAAATCGAAGAAAAATCTTCGCGAAAACATCAAATCATTGAGTGAAGACTCCATCAATATTGCGGAATCTGTTTTAGAATTATTGAAAGAGAAAAACCTCGAAATAGGTGATTTTGCTGATGGAGCGAATGGAATTGGTGGATTTTTCAAAAAGTTTTTGGACAAGAAAATTCCGCTGATTTACGAAACCATCGAGCAAGAAGAAAACCGCGTGAATAAAATATTGAAAGGTGCATCTGGTAAATCAAAAGACCGCGAGGCAGAAATCTTCGAAATTCTAGATTTTTTATTGGAAAGTCGTAAAAAAATCATTCAAAATTATATTAAAATACAAAAACAGCAAAAAATCCTGCGCGCACTTCTACCTTTGAAAGTAAATAAAGACATTCAGGATCAACTCGCTATTATTGAAGAAGAAAACGATTTGGTTTTGCTTTCCAAATTCAATATTTTAATTCATGAAAACCTTCGCGAAGAGCCATCATCATTCATTTATGAAAAAGTTGGAACCCAATTTTCGCATTATTTTTTTGATGAATTTCAGGATACTTCCTCACTTCAGTGGCAGAATTTTGTTCCATTGAGAGATCACGCAGTTTCTTCGGACGAAATGAGTTTTACGCTGGTTGGTGATCCCAAACAAAGCATTTATCGTTTTCGTGGCGGCGATTCGCAACTGATGCTCGACATCATTAATCAAGAAGAAAATTCTTTGGTGAAAGCCCAGCTCGAAAATCTGGAATATAATTGGCGAAGTGCCAAAAACATTGTGGATTTCAACAATCAACTTTATTTATATCTTTCCGAATTTACCAAGGAATCGCACCGAAATATCTTCGGAATTGGTTCTCATCAAATTGCAAAATCGAAACTTGAAGGTCGGGTTCGAATCAATTTGATTGAAAACGCAACTAAAAAAGTCTTTTATGAAGAAGTTTCCGAGAAAATGCAAAAAGACATCCAAAGCTGTCTGGACAACAGTTTCCGACTTTCCGACATCACCATTCTCTGCCGCGGAAATTTCGATATCTTCAATTTTTCTCAAATGCTCGGTAACTTAAAAATAAATTACCAAGGCAAAGAAGATTACATCAAAACCATTTCAGAATCGGGATTAACCTTGAATCTGTCCTCAACATTATTGGCTTTAACAGAGTTTCTGAAATGGGAAGAAGATCCTAAGAATCTACAATTTCCTGTGAAAATGCTTTATTACTTAAAAGTTTTAGGCAGAATTGAAATGAACGATTTCAGTTCGGAAGTCATGGAAATAATCTCATTAAAAAACAAGCCGGAAATACATACGTTTCTCGCTGAAAAATACGATCTACAGCTCAGTAGCGAAGGTTTGCTGCAACTCAATCTTTATAATTTCGTGGAACATTTTCTGCAGGAATTTTCTGTACAGCAGAAGGAAACGGACTTCCTTTTCAATTATTTGGAAATGCTCTACGCCTATTCTCAAAACGCAGGTTCTACCTTGAAAGATTTCCTAAAATATTGGGAAGATGAAGCGCAGAAAACCACCATTCAAGCATCGGAAAACTTGGATGCAATACGACTGATGACGATTCATAAATCCAAAGGTTTGGAGTTTCCGGTGGTGATGCTTCCTATGGAAAATGAAAATAAAGACGGGAAATTCACGAACTGGCTCGACATCGATTCCGAAAACGGACTTTCAGCGGTGAACATCGATTCTTTCAGCAAAGAACTTGAAGTCTATGATGAAGATTTGGCCAAATTTAATCAGGAAAATATTTACCAAAATAAAATTGACCGCTTCTGTTTGCAATATGTAGCCACGACGCGCGCAGTGGAGCAACTGTTCTTTTATATTGAAAAGCCTAATAAATCCGCGAATCATTTGGAAATTTATGATTTTATTAAAGCTAGAATTCCGAGAGATGAATCCGGCGCAGAAATCTCTAGCTTCGATTGGTACGATGTTTCCGAGGAGAATTTAAAGAAACAAAAAAAAGAAGAGAAAAATAACTTGCTTACCAAACCGATTGTTTTCAAATCGGGTAAGAAAGCTAATCCAGCAGCTGTGAAAATCGCGACTCCATCGAAAAATTACCAAAACCGAATGGAAAAAGTGAGAATCGGAATTTTCACTCACGAAATTTTAGCCCAGATCAATTCAGAAAAAGATGTTGAAAAAACTCTGCAAGCTTATCTTTTAGACGGAATTATCACAACTGAGGAAAAAATTGAAATTAGCAAAAGAATTTTAGAAATCATTAAGAATGAAAAATACGCTGCCTATTTTGCCGAAAACCAGGTTGTTATCAATGAAAAAGACATCATGATTTCCGATAATGGCGATTCGAAGATTTACCGGCCAGACCGACTGATCGATACAGGAAATGGTTATGTAATTATCGATTTTAAAACCGGTGACCAACTGGAAAAACACCAAATCCAAATCGACGAATACCAAACTGTACTGGAAAAACTGGGGAAAAAAGTTCTGAAAACCGAACTGATATATGTATAAAAAAATCCTGCAACTAAAGGATTGTTGCAGGATTTATGATTCTTTCTTAAAATTAATTCGCAGGATCCGGAGTGAAAACCCGTTGCGCCAGTTCTTGATCGAAAAGGTATAACGCGGAAGGATTGTCAGAAACCATTTTGATTTTGGTTACCAGTTGCGATGCGCTCGCTTCTTCTTCAACCTGCTCATTCACAAACCATTGCAAGAACGATACGGTTGCAAAATCGCCTTCTTCATTAGCGTTTTTTAGGATATTGAAAATACTTTTGGTCACAATTTTTTCGTGTTCCAATGCTTTTTCGAAAACATCGGTTGCACTTGTGAATTCATGAGGTGGTTGTGGAATTTCACCAATCACAATTTCTCCGCCTACATCGTTTAAATAATCGAACATTTTATCTGCGTGCATGAGTTCTTCTTTACTTTGAACTCGGAAATAATTAGCAATACCATCCAGATCCCGAGCAGAAAACCATGCCGACATCGAAAGATAATATTGTGCTGCATATTGTTCTTTGGTAATTTGTTGGTTGATCAACTCCCCTATTTTTGTACTTATCATAATTTAATTTCTCTTTTTATCAAATATAGATAATTCCGAGAGAGTGCACAAAAAAAGCGGAAAAATAAATTCTCCGCTCTCTTTAAAAAAAACTAAAAATTATGAATCGGCCTTTGCAGGCATTTTCTTCATGTGTTTTTCATGCATATTCTGCATTCTTTCTTTTTGTTTGGTTTGCCATTTTTGGTATTGTTCAGGAGTCAAAATTTGTTTCATTTCTGCGTTGCACTGCTCTTTTTTAGCTTTCATCACCTCCATTTTTGCCTTTCTTTCAGCTTGGATTTTAGGAGCATTTTCTTTTCTTTCAGCTATTTTTTTGTCCTGCAAAGATTTTATCTGTGCTACTTGCGCATCCGAAAGGTTGAGTTCATCCTTCATTTTTTGCAATTTCTCTGCTCTCTTCTGCTCCATTTGGGCAGGATCTTTTTTTGGCATTTGAGGCGATTGTTGAGCAATTGCGAAGGTTCCTAAGACAGCAAATGCTGCGCTTAAAACAATCTTTTTCATGAGTAATTATTTAAATGTTGTTATTTGGTTTTTTGATACCAATAAGAGATACATGTTAAATTTTTACCATCATAAACTTTTGTTAAAAAAAAATCAACGATATTTTTTGATCATTTTTCTTACAACTTCCTCGGTTTCATCGGGAAAATCTACCATAATTATTTGTTCAAGATTCACCCAATCTTTCAGTTTTTTTGAAAAATCGGCTTCCTTCCAAATTACAGGAACTCCCATTTTTTCTAATGATAAAGCATTGCACTGCTGTTCATACTGATGATGCATCGGAACTGCCAATACTTTTTTCTTCATAAAAAGCGCTTCAGCAGGACCTTCGAAACCGCCACCGGTGAGGAAGCCTTCACACGTTGCCAATGATTGCTGAAAAAGCGCATTATCAATCGGAAAAACCTCAGCATTGAATTTTTGATAATGTTGGGATGAATGTTTCGAAAAAATATGCCATTGAATGTGAGGAATTTTCCTGATCTGCTCCAAAATAAATTCATCGGAATATGCAGGAAGATAAACCGTGTAATGCCCTTTGTTTTGGGTAACTTGTTGACGAATTTCGCTGCGGATCACCGGAGTATGGATGAAATCATCATATTTTTCGAAATGAAAAGCTACATGATTTTTCGCCGGAGCGTAATGATTCATAATCAATTTCCCCCAATGAAAACCTTTAAGCTGTGGTGTTTTAGGAGAAAGATAAGCCGATTGATGACTCATCGCCACTGATGGTTTTCCTCGCAATTTGCAACTCCATGCACAAACCGGCTCGAAATCATTGATCACCAAATCATACTGATGGATCGGAAGATTTTTAACATCATCATAAAATTGTTTCATATGAAAACGATTCCAAGTTTCGCCGAAATCGACACCTCCTTTGCTGCCAAATACAAATCCAAATCCGTTGAACTGATACTTAATTTCGTACTGAAGTCCCACTTCGGCTTGTGTTCCACTGATAAGGATATCAACTTCTCCGTATTGTTTCAGATAGGGAAGAATTTCTCTGGCGCGGCTTACATGGCCATTTCCGGTTCCTTGGAGTGCGTATAAAATTTTCATTCCATCAAAAATATAACTTATTGATTCTCTAGATCTTGCTATAATTTAAAATTAACAATAATGTAAAATAAAGAAGGAGCTCAATGGCTGAACTCCTTTTTGAAATTTATTTTTTATTGTTTCCGTTATTTCCTTTTACATGAAGGTGGCTTCCGTCTCCAATCTTTTTTCTTCTATTATATTCAGACATCGATTTGGCATTTTGTGTATTTTTCTCGGCCTGAATCGATTTGTATTTTTTTAGACTGCATGCTTTTATAATTGTTTTTATTTCGATTATAAACAGCTACCGGGTTTTGACCTTTGTAGTATTTGTTTTTAAACTGAGTATATTTCTCGGTTCCCATAATTCTTTGGATCGAATTGTATCTATCAGTTCTCCACTGATCTGGGTTATCGGCATAAGCCCTATTCCATGAATTATAATCGGGCTATTGATTATTGAGTTCGAATAACTGCGCTTTTTGTTGGTTGCTCAATAATAAATTAGCTGCTACAGTTTGCCAATTTACATCCGTGATACTTCTTTGATAATCGTTGTAATACACTGATTGCGAAAACCCTAAGGAAAACATTCCTAAACTTAGTATGGTGATTAACTTTTTCATTTTCTTACATTTTTTAAGTTGACACTTTAATACTTTCCATTATCGTACCAAAAAAAGAAAAGAGCGACTTCTTTCGAAGCCACTCCTTTCATTACTAACACTAAAAAACTAAAATTATCGAGAGGTAAATCTCATGCCCGATATTCTGGTAGAATTACTCGGCGTCGGGGTAGCCGGAGTTTGGTTTCTGAAACCTTTATTATTGCTTTCTACTTTTCTTTCCGGTGCGGTATTTCTCAGTTCAGAACCATTATTTCTAAAACCACCTGAATTAGATTGGCTGTTAGAATCGGTTCTCATTCCATTTTTGTTACCGTTGTTTTGCGTTCTTGGTGTATTTCCAAGAGATGTTCCTTCACGCAACCCATCATTTCTATTGTTATTTTGCAGAGAACCTTCGTTTCTCACATTATTGTTATTTCTTGGAGTCGAATTCCAGTTACCGTTACCTGTTCTAGGCGAATCTTTAAAACCGAAATTGCTCCTCGGATTATTTTGATGATATACTACTCGATCTACTTTATATCGGTTGATATTGATATGTCGGTATTTCGGAACGATATAAACATAATTCACATAATGTTCTCTTCTATAGTTTTGCCAATAATTTACAGGATTGAAACCATTGTAATAATTATTCTGGAAAATCACGAAAACTCTTGGGCCTAAAATTCTTTCCAATTCATAAAATCTGTCGTAATACCATCGATCTGGATTATAACGGTAGTAGGAGCTCCATGCGGAATAATTTGGAAAACGATCATTCAACCTCAATATTTGCTGCATCTGCCATGGTGAAAGCCGGTAAGTAGAAAAAAATCGGTTCCAATTTACATCATAAATACTTCTCTGATAATCATTATAATAACTTTGGTATAAAGCATTGGTATAATAATCCGATGGATATTGGTAGTAATAATCATCTGGGAAATAGTATTCATCACCATAGTAACCATCATTACTATTGGTCGGATAATAATCCAGATAATTTTGTGCGGAGATCAATGTTGCAAAAAACACCGAAAGTCCAAAAAGTATTTTTTTCATTTTATTTAAACTTATTTCAATACTGTCCTAAATAAAAAAACAGATATATTTTATGCACATATAGATAGGCTTTAAGCGGAATTTTCTATAGATTTTCAAAAAGAACCCCTTGATAATATGTTTTTTGAGATTCAGGTGGTTGGTCAAAAGGTTTGTCGAGCCAATACTGGAGATTAATTTTCACAAAAATATTCAGTCGGATAAATGCTACTAGATTTGATAATTGCCAAGGATATTTTGCGATTGATTTTAGGTATTTTAGGATAAGAATGGTAATTAGAGCCGTCCAAATTTGTATTTTAACTGCATTTTCAGATGTTCCGATAAATGTTTTGATATGAAGCAATTGCTTGATGTCTCTGAAAAAAATCTCAATCTGCCACCTTTGTTTGTACAGTTCTGCAATGGTGGAAGCTGCCCAAGTGAAATTATTGGTGATAATTTCGATAGTTTGCTTGTTTTCATCGTCCCAAACCGCCACTCTTCTTAATTTTTTAGGGTATTTTTCTTTTGAAATAGGGTTTGAAAGGATTATGTCTTCGTCTTTCAAAATGTTTTGCGCTCCTTTTGGTGGAAGTTCTCGTTCCTGTAAAGTTTCAAATTTTAGGTTTTCCTTATGCCTGATTACAAAAAAAACACCTTTGCTGTCCCAAATAGAAAGCATCGGAAAATCGTTGTAAAAACGGTCGGCTACAATCACCGCACCTTTCTCTAAGGGAATGTTTTCAGCCCCTTTATTATCCGCAACGCTTCCTTTGGTAATATTCACATAAACCGGAAGTTTCCCATCGTATTCAAGCAAGGTATGCATCTTTACAGCTCCTTTCTTAGTGCGATACGTTGCCCAATCAAATAAAGAAAGACACAGGGAAATAAGAGTGGAATCTAATAGATAAACGGGAACTTTTATTTTCAGCTTTACTCGTTTTTGTTTGGTGTGCTGTCCTAAATGTTCTAATAATATGAAATACAAATCTTTGAACAAGTCTGCATCTCTTTTCCCATTTTGGTAACTGATGGAAGATTTGGAAGGTGCAGTTTTTATTCCTAAATGATTGAGGTTGCCCGTTGCGCTACGAAGTCCATTGGAAATATCCCGTACCGAGGTGCTTTTCGCAAAATGACAGAAAAGCATAGAAACTAAATGGGTCCAACTATCGAATCCTTTATTTCGGTAATCGGTCTTTCTTTCTTTGACTATTTTTTTGAAAATTACTCGGTCTATTTTTGAAATAATCTGAGAAAATAATGTTAATTTTGAGTCCATAAGAAGGTTTTTTTGTTGTGCAACCTCAAAGGTACTTTGAGTTACTCTAATTCCTTCTTATTTTTTTTATTTAGGACGCTATTGAACTTATTTTAAATGTTCGATGAAGAACATTAGAAAAACGTGCCAATTTTTAAATCATCAATCTCTCGAAACCCTTTCTACAAAGGACGTACATAAGATTTCTATTTCTTTGATTATAAAACAAAAAGGAAGTTAAAACTTCGGTTTCAACTTCCTTTGAAAACATTATAAATCACTGATTATCAGTGAATATAAATTTTATTCAATCAGCTTCTTTTTTTAATAATTTTTAAATAAAACATTCATTAATTTCATAAAAAATTTCAAAAATCATCACGCTCTGTTCGAATCGGTTACCCAACCGGCTATTTTGCGGTTGAAATCTTCCTTCGTCATCAAACTTTCCAGGTTCAAATGCATTCGATATCTCCAATAATGCGGGAATACCGCCGGATTGTTGATTCTTTCTTCATCAATATTTGGATTTGCCAACTCATTATCAGTGGCGAAAAACTCCTGAATCGGGAAAATCGCAAGCATCGCATCGTTATACAAATGCTGTTTCATAATCATTTCAGCGAGGTGAGGCTCCAGCTGCTCCGGCGCTCCTCCCTGTTGTCCCAATTGCTGATTATAATATTGCTGAGTTAGATTTCTATCCTCGTGCCACCATTGGCGAAGCGTAGAACTATCGTGCGAACTTGCCGTGACCACGTTCATATAGCCTGCATCTTTCGGATTGTACCATGGGATATCATCTGATGGCATTCGTTGAACTTTCAATGCGATGATTGCGAGTTGATCCATCACCACCGGTACTGAATCCGGCACCAATCCTAAATCTTCTCCACAAATTAGCATATCCGTTGCGTTGAGAATCATCGGGAGTTTCTCCATCGCTTTTTGATACCAAAGTCCATCCTGTCGTTTGAAGAAATAATCGACATACAAATCATAAATTGCTCGTTGTTCCCAATCTGCTAAATATTGGAAAGAGGAAGTTTTATCAATATTAAACCTAGGATGATACACGGTTTCTCCGTTTTCCATTTCTTCTTTCAGGAAGAGCACATTTGCAGCCAACGAAATCAATTGATTTTCTGCCCACGGATGAGGATTTTCTTTGAAATAATCTACCAGTTTTCTTTGGGAATCGAATTCATCTTTAAATGAATAAGTCCCATTGAAATGGTTGTTCATAAATTGATGTTGAATTGCATCTCTCTCGTCACCGAAGAAATCCCAAAGGATTTGATCATTAATAAAAGGCTTGCAATATCTGTATTCATCAAACGGAATATGGCGATGGTAAAACTCTTCAGTTCTCACCGGAACTGCAGGATAGAAATATCCCAAAATTCCTTGTGTCGCATTCATCGGCATTCTCCAGATTCTGAAGAATCCTAAAATATGATCAATTCGCATTGCATCGAAATACTGCTCCAAAGCTTTGAAACGATTTTTCCACCAGCGGTAACCATCTTCTTTCATGGCTTCCCAGTTGTAGGTTGGGAATTCCCAGTTTTGTCCCAAATCGGTGAACTGATCAGGCGGTGCACCGGCTTGGAAATCCATTCCGAAAAGTTCAGGTTCGGTCCATGCTTCCACGGAATATCTATAAATTCCAATCGGCAAATCCCCTTTCACAGAAATTCCTAAACCGTGGGTATAATCAATCGCTTCTTTCAATTGCAAATGAAGTTGATACTGAACCCATGCATGTAACATTGAGGCTTCAAAATCTTTACTACTGGATGAGAAAAAAGGAGCGATCTTGCCCGCAATATATTTTTTATGGGTTTTCCAATCATTGAAATTAGGGGTATTGTATTTATCTCGAAGCACGCAGAAAGCGGAATATGGCACAAGCCATTCTTCATTATCCTTAATGAATTTTTTGAAATTTCTGTCTTTTAAAATTTCGTTCTGATGCGCTTCAAAAACAGCTTTCACGAATTTCCATTTTCCGGAAATCATTTGTTCATAATCGATTAAACTTAATGCATTAAGCGCATTTTTTTGGGAATTATATTCCTCAACTAAATCACTCGGCAAAGAAAATTCCAATTGAGATATCGATAAATATTGCGGATGAAGCGCATATACAGAAATCGCCGCATAAGGATAAGAATCCGTCCATGAATAATTCGCAGTTGTATCATTAATCGGTAAAATCTGCAGAATGGAAAGTTGGGTTTCTTTGGCCCAATCGGCAAGCATTTTCAAATCTGAAAACTCTCCTACTCCAAAACCATTTTCCGATCTCAGCGCGAAAACAGGAACCGCAACACCCGCTGCGTGGTACATTTCGAAACCTTTAAAACGGAAATAATGATCGGCCTTTATTTGCAAAGTATTTTTTTCCGGATTTGGAACCGCCCATCGATTTGCTCCATATTCAATATCGAAAACCTCACCTTTTTCGGTATCAAGAAGGGCGTATTTATACTGAATCAGTTGATCTGCAGGCAACTCTACCGCTATTTCCCAAATTCCGAAATCGGTTTGAAGCATTGGAACCGCATTGGGGTATTCCCAATTACCCAAAGCTTCGCAATTTCCTAGCAAAACTACGCTCCAGTTTTTTTGATAAATCGGTGCTTCCAAGCGGAACAAATGCGTGTGTTTTTTCAATACTGCAGCTTTCTGCGCTTTGAAACCACTTAATTTATTTTTAAGAATTTTATTATTCAAATAATTTTCAGGGAAATTTTTGGAATTCCAGGCGTCATAAATCGCAAATTCGGTATATTGGTGCGGGAAATTCAGGTGGTGAAGCGAAAGTTCGTCTTGAAGAATATCTCCATATTCATTCACCATTTGATATTTGTAGCTGATGGATTTCGAGAAATAATCGACCTCAGCAAACCAGTTTCCGTTATCTACATATTGCAAAAGATGAATTTTATCTTCGCTTCCTTCTTCCATGATCAGAACCTGAATTTTTTCGCCCAGGTTCGTTCTGAAATTAATATTAAAATAAAGTTTCATAAAAGGGCTTCAATTTGAGTTGCAATTTATGAAATTTCTATGTTTTTAAAACCAATAAAACCGTTAAAATTGAAAATTATTTCAATAGCTTACTTATTGATTTGCAAACACTTACAAACCAGAATCCAACAGACACAAAAAAACCTTTCCAACAAATCGCTGAAAAGGTTAAAAAAAAATATGATATTAAATTTTAGTTCAAAGAATACGTCGTACCGTCGCGACCATCTTTCAATTCAATTCCTTCTGCCAATAAACGATCTCGAATCTGGTCTGAAAGTTCGAAATTCTTCGATTTTCTCGCTTGATTTCTTAGTTCGATCAATACTTGCAGCGTTTGGTCGAGTTTTTCGTTATTGTTTTCTTCGATGTTCTGAAGCCCTAAAACTTCATACACAAAACTATCCATTTGCGATTTTAAAAGTTCCAAATCCGATGTGGAAATCTGCTCTTTTCCATCTTTTAATTTAAAGATAAAATTCACTGCTTCAAAAAGATGTGAAATCAAAATCGGAGAATTGAAATCATCAGTTAAAGCTGCATAACATTTCTCTTTCCATTCATTAAGATTAAAAGAAGAATCCTGATCAGCTGGTACTGAAATTTGGCTTAAAATCTTCATGGCTTCCATCAATCGCTGAAAACCTTTTTCACTTGCCACCATTGCTTCATTCGAAATATCGAGAACGCTTCGGTAATGCGCTTGTAAAAAATTGAATCTTACAATCGTTGGGTGAAAAGGTTTTTCAAAAAAATCGTTGTTTCCAGAAACCAACTCCATTGGGAGAATATAATTTCCAGTTGATTTGCTCATTCTTTGTCCGTTCATGGTGAGCATATTTGCGTGTAACCAGTAGTTTACAGGCTCAGTTCCGTTGCAGGCTTTTCCTTGAGCCACTTCACACTCGTGGTGCGGAAATTTCAAATCCATTCCACCACCGTGGATATCGAATTTTTCACCTAAATACTTGGTGCTCATTGCGGTACACTCAAGATGCCATCCCGGAAAACCTTCGCCCCAAGGCGAGTTCCAACGCATGATATGAGCCGGAGAAGCAGCTTTCCAAAGGGCAAAATCCTGGGGGTTTTTCTTTTCATTTTGCCCGTCAAGATCGCGCGTATTTGCGAAGAGTTCTTCAATATTTCTTCGGGAAAGTTCCCCGTAGTTCAGGCCTTTATTATTGTATTCCAAAACATCGAAATACACAGAACCATTGCTTTCATAGGCAAACCCTTTATCTAGTAATTTTTGGGTAAGCTCGATTTGCTCCAAAATATGTCCGGTCGCAGTAGGTTCTATGGTCGGTGGAAGCAGGTTGAAGGTATCCAAAACCTTATGAAAATCGACGGTATATTTCTGTACAATCTCCATGGGCTCTAGTTTTTCGAGGCGAGACTGCTTCACGAAACGGTCGTTATCCACATCTCCATCATCGGTGAGGTGACCTGCATCGGTAATGTTTCTTACATATCTAACCTTATATCCCAAATGCACAAGTGTTCGGTAAATAAAGTCAAAAGACATGAAAGTTCGCACGTTTCCGAGGTGTACATTGCTGTAAACGGTAGGTCCACAAACATACATCCCAACATTTTTTTCGTGAATGGGTTTGAAGATTTCCTTTTCGCCGGAAAGCGAGTTGTATAATTTGAGTTCCATTATTTTAAATTAAAAAGATTAAAAAATTGAAGAATTGAAGAATTAAAAAATAGAATCTTAGTTCTTATTTTTTTAATTGAATTCTTGTGGCTTAGTCGAATTTAGCGTGGCTTCCTACGTAATGCAAAAATTCCTGTCTGGTAATAGGATTTGTTCTGAAAATGCCACTCAATTCTGCGGTGATGGTTGAGCTTGCGGTATCTTTGATGCCGCGACAATTCACGCACAGATGTTTCGCATCGATGATACAGGCAACATCTTTAGTTCCTAATGCCTGTTTCAGCGCATCTACAATTTGCATGGTCAATCTTTCCTGAACTTGCGGGCGTTTCGCGTAATAATCTACAATTCTATTAATTTTAGAAAGTCCTATTACTTCACCATTGGAAATATAAGCAACGTGTGCTTTTCCGATAATTGGCAGGAAATGATGTTCGCAGAAAGAATAAACGGTGATGTCTTTTTCCACCAGCATTTGGCGGTATTTGTATTTATTGGAAAACGTAGAAATTCCAGGTTTGTTTTCAGGAAGTAGTCCGCCGAAAATTTCGTTGACATACATTTTGGCCACTCTTTTCGGGGAATCTTTCAAGGAATCATCATTCATATCCATCCCTAAAGTTTCCATAATCTGATGAAAATGGTGCTGAATGATTTCTATTTTTTCCTGAGGTGTTTTCTCGAAAGCGTCAGATCGGAGCGGAGTATGGTCTTTTCCGGTGAACAAATCGTCGTCGTTATCAATATCTTGATTCATATCTCTTTAATGAAAAAGCAAAATTAGGGATTTAATTTTTTAAAATGATAAAGAATTAAGTGTTGAGCGCATCTTTAACTAAAAAAAAACTCAGAACCGAAATTCTGAGTTTTATATCCATCTTTAAAATCCGCCCCCACTTCCAGCGAAGGTAAAGGTTGCGGTGAGTCCCGCACGAATGGTAGAAAGCGGAAACGCAGTAGAAATTTTATATTTGGTCAATAATTGATCGTAGAAGAATCTTAAACTGAAATTCTGCGACATGTTGTAATCGGCGGAAAGTTTAATGCTCATCATCTTCTGTCCACCGGTGACTTGCGAATCATTTTGTAAGATATTCGTAATTCTGGTTTGGCTGTCTCTAAGGGAGAAATCACCACGAATATTAAGATCACTTTTGATGGTTCTTGCTTTTCCTTTGAAATTCATTTTCAGTTTCAAATCCTTGATGATGTATCCAAATCCGATGATGTATTCTTTACCAACATCTTCGGTCAAAGTATGATTCACCAAACCGAGCATGAACATTCTGTCGCGGTTATATTGCGCCCGGAATTGCATGTTGTTTCTCATCGTGACATCAGCACCAATCAACGGAGCAAAAGCTTCCACATAACCTACTTGCGAGAAGGTGTACGGGTTGAAAGCATTTCCGTAAGTATCGGTTTGCGGCGCATCCTGATTGTTTTGCATGTTGTAATAATCTACACTCGATTGAATTCCTGTGGAAGTGAAAGTTGAACTGTAAGAATGCAAAATATCAAACTTCGAGAATTGGCTATTGATAATCGGAATGTTTTTCAATCCGGAATAGGTCACCCTCCAATTCGGCAACGGAACGCCGGTTTTCTTAGGATCCGAAAGTCTTCCATCGATGGTTTTTCCTTCAACCGCCGCTTGGAATGCCGGGATTAACACATACGCATCGCCCAATCCTTTTCCGCTCGCAAATTCCGCTTCATCGTACAATCCGCCGGAACGAAGATAGATTTGCTTCGCATTTTCATACATATTATCGTAGATGGTTTTTCCGTCAACAAAAGCGGTTCGGAAGGTCCAAGCTGTTTTGGAATACGTAATCATTTCGGTACCGAATGAGAACTGGAATCCGTTGGCTCCGTTGGAATCCGCATCTACATTATAACCTCCTTGCACAAAATTGCTGTTGTAATTTCTCAAGACATTCAAATCGATTCGGAAATCGTTGATGGGCATAATCTGAACATTCGCCAAGAAATTTTGATTCTTCATTTGGGTATAAGCATCATTCATATAAGTAGAATTCGAAAGCCAACCGTTTTCGATAACGGTTCTTCTAATATCCGCCTGAGAGCCCAAAAGGAATCCATAAGTTGGTCCGCCCAAAGTTTGCCCATATCCGTACCAATTCGGTGCAGAAAGCAATCCAGGAAGTACGGTTCCATTGTTTTCGTTATACGAAACATCGAGTTGTTTAATCGAAGTTAGCGCATAAGCGATACTTTGCAAAGGATTCAACTTGTTTTTAAATTGATAACTTTTGAAAGTTTTCTTGGAATTTGGCTTTTGCCACAATTGGGTATAAGCGTTGTTGAGGGAATCCACTTCCTTTTTACGCTTTTGCATGGTGGTATTTATTTTCTGGAAATACTTAAACTTGCTAAAAAATTTAGGTACATCCACTGTAGAAGTGGCTACAATATTATTTGTATTCTGTCCGATACTTCCTAAACTTTCCGCCGCATTGGTTTCCGGGTTTACGAAGCTGGTCATCACGGTACTTCTCGCATTCCAATTATAAGTAAATCCGTAGCCGAGTTCCGCATTGATGAAATCGAGGTAAGGAAGATATTGGAACGGGAACTTATAATTCAACTGTACACGGTGGTTGTATAAAACCGGTCTTCCTGCCCGGAATGGGTTTTCGAAAATCGATTTATTGTTCATATCGTTCACGTTCAGATTGTCATTCAACGTCCGCATCGCTGAGTTGATTTCCAACTTCAGTGATTTGGTAAAGTTAAAGCCCAAACCATATTGCCAACCGAAATAGAAGTTACGGTTTTTGATGACATCGAAATTGTCTCCTGAATTTCCGTTGAGGATCGCTTCAATATTTCTAAACTCTAATTCGTTGTAGTTTCTATCGATTTCAGTTCTGAAAGAGAATCTCGTCGGAACCAAATTGAAATTAACTTCTTTGATAAATCTTAAATATTTATAAGATTTTGCAGTATCGCTCACTATTTTATTGAAAGGTCTCAAAACCCATGGTTTAAACGAATAATTATAGTCGATATACCCTTTTAGATATTGGCGGTAGTTTTTCTTGGTGTACACATCTCTATAGTAATCGTCGTTATAAACCGCAGTCACTGAAAGATTTTCCACATCGTAGAATTTCGGTTTTTTGTCCGGATTCATTCGATCTTTACGCATATTTACTACCCCAATACTTCTTTGTTGGGTGTAAGTTCTTGCTACTTTCTTCAACTCTTGGCGGTTCGGCGCTTGCTCGAAAGTAACATCATTATCCAAAGGATTGTATTTTGGATCCTCGATGGTCTGCGTGTAAGAATAATTCACAGGAATCTTCATCCCTACCTTTTCCGGAAGGAATTTATCCACATTCACCGTGGTGTTTACGTTGAAAGCAGAAAGCGTTGACTGCGCTCTTTCCGATGGTTTTTGGGTAATTCCACCAAATCCGATGGTCGAATAAGAACCATTCGCATTCACGGTGGCAAAATCTCCGAGGTTGAAATTTACGCTAGCATTTCCGGCGTAGCCTCCTTTGTTTTCGATTTCAGAAAGACGGATTTCGTTCACCCAAAGAACTAAATCTTTCGAGCTGCTTTGATCTTTGTTTCTAACCCCCAACATAATGGTAGTTACGTTTCCTAAACTCGGTCTTCCTTTGATGAAGATTTTTTTGTTAGGATCCAATGCGCCATATTCAAAATCTTCGGTTCTTTGATCGATGACCACGGAACCATTTTCGTCTCTTCTCAATTTAGCATCGATGAAGTTTTGCACTTCCAAATTCACAGTGTTATCTGTAGGCCAGATTTCCAATGGTGAAGTCGCATTTTTCGGAGTATAAGTTAAAGAAGTTTCGTACTCATAGTAGTTATCGGTGGCGTCGCTACCAAATCGGATAAAGAATTTCGCGTTTGGATCCAAACCATTGCTGATTGCTCCTGCTCTTACATCTTCAGCATGAACAAAAAGTTCCAATTTCTTGTATCTGCGCATATCCAACGCCACATTTTTGAACACCGCTCTTGAAGTTTTCGGTGCGATTGGCGAAGTTTTCAGGTAAAGAGAAGCTTCGTTCTGTCTCTGCGCACCGGCGTTTCCGCTAAGAACTTGTCGATCGATTCCCGGAGGCAATACATACGGCGGCTGGTTCAATCCGTTTTCTTCTAAATTAACGCTTCCAACATCCATTCGGTTGGTTTCGGAATCATCTACAGGATTCACTCCTTCGGTATCATTAATGTTAGTCGCGATATCTTTGGTATATTTTCTCCAGTCACTTCGTACCAAATCCAGGGTTCCGAAACGCAGGGTTGAAGTTTGATCAAAACCTGTTAATAAAATTCTTGCAAAACGAACATTGTTAAGAACCGCAGGATCGTGATCTCCGGCATCAGTAACAAACTGAGAAACCGGAACACGGAAAAGATACCATTTGTTGGATGAAGTCTGGCCATTTTGGAATTTTGCTTCTACTACTTTTTCATCCACGATGAAGTTCTGTCCTAAAGTAAGACTAGTTTTATCCAGATTAATGTTGTATTGGTTATAGTTTTCACTTTGGTCCAAATTGTAGTCGCGGTTTACATCTTCAGCATCCGGAGTTTGGGTGGCTACTTCCAATGAATTGCTTTGGGAATTGGCTTCCGGACCACGGAAATATTTGTAGCGCTCCAAAAGTGATGAAGCTTGCGCACCTTGGAACTGATCTGAAAGGTAAAACACAAAATCATCGGATGCGGGATCGGGCGTATTGGTCACCGGATTGATAAAATTAGTTCCGAATTTGGCACTTTCACCTTGCGCATCAAGGCCGTCATACCCTAAATCTTGTGCGACTCTTTCTTCATTTTCCGTAGAAAAAGCGTACAAAATTGGGAACTGGTTCGGCTGAGTTCCCCAATTGGTCGTGGTGGTATTTGCCGGAACATTTGGAGTTGGCAACCCGTTTTCGTACTGTAATTTTCCATCTTTCAACACATCTTCGGAAACATTTCCTAATTGAAGCAATAATTTCGGATTGGCTCCTAAGTTCTTACCATCAGCATACGGATCCATCATCCAGAATTCCACATATTCGATATTCGAATTCACGAAATTGGATACGGTGATAGGTCTCATCAAACCTGCCCATCTTTCTTGGGTGGTTTCATTGTTCGGATTCACATTGTACGGACCTCTTTCATTTGGGAAATAGGTAATATCGAAAGTATTGGTATAAAGTTGTTCGCCCGCTACAAAATCTCTGGAATTGTAAAGCTCCTGGGTTTGTACTCTTCGCGAAGCGTGGTTGGATACCGCTTCAGCATTAATTCCGTTCGGTGCTTTTCCTCCAATTCCATAAAACCTTGGATCGATATTGTACCAAGTCAGCAAACCTCTTCCATTGCCGTGAGACAAATCATCATTGGAATTAGCATTCGAGAATACTGGTTCCGGATTGTGTTCAGGTTTAGAAGCAAGACTCCACATTGCGGGTTCTTTCAAAGAAATTTTGGAAGTAGTTTGCTCGAAATCGTCGATATAAGATTGATCGCCAATTCCTTTATTCTGTCCCGGAATCAGATAGGCACCTTCCGCCACAAAACTCAAATTGGATGGCGCTTCGGTATTTACCAACGGAATTTTATCGGTTAATCTGGTGAGGAATGGCAGCTCATTATTATACAAAATATTGAAACCAGCCATGGTGTTGTTCACCGCTTCTTGGCCGTAATTTACTTTCTGGGTTAATGGCGTTTCAGAATAATTCACCACCGTACCACCAATGGTCAAATGTTCATTGAATTTCCTTTCCAAATTCAATCCAAGGAATCTTTTTCTTTGGGTATTGAAAGTCAATTGATTTTCAAGAGAAATATTGATGGCTTGCCCGGATTGTTTCACCGCTTCGTTAATGATGTTTACGGTACCTAGCATATAATCTACGGTAAAGTCAATACCTTCCTGAAGTTGTACTCCATTGGCCGTTACTTTCACCGAACCTTGTGGAACGTTGATTGCGCCAAGAGAAATCCCTGTTCCTTGAGAGCCTTTGAAGCGACCTTCCAAGGTGTACGCCAAAGCCAGACGGTTTTCGGAGGCTACATTTTTGAATTTATCATACAAATCATTGAATACAAATTTCGGATCACTGCTTCCCAAAACATTTTGAAGATAAGCTCCAAATGGTTTCGCTTTGGTGAAGATGATTTTCCCATTTTCAGGATCGATGGTAATGCCGTTAACGAAATCGAAAATTCCATCTCCCGTGGTAGCGCCGTTTTGCTGTAAATCGTTGTTCATATTCAAACGATCCCAGTTGAACAATTTAAGGAGGTTAGTATCTTGAACCGCCGTTCCAGGAAGATAATTCACCTTTCCGTTTTGGGCATCCCTTAAATATACATTCAATAAAAAGTTTTCCGAATTGATTTGATTTGAATTTAAGGAATAAATATTCTTCATCATCAAATCCCACATCGGTGTTGTAGTAGTTGTTTTCGTATTCGATTTCAACAATTTGGTAATCAAAACCGGGCTTTCTTCGGAGAACTCCCCTACTTTATACACCTTGCTGTCGCCGTTCAAGGTGTAGGTGTACGACACCGCCAAAAGTTGGTTATCGTTTAGTCTTTGATTTAAGGAAATATATCCCAACTGAGGATGATAGGTAAATTCGCTTTGGGTAAGTTTTCTGGCTTTTCTATTGAAGATAAACTGCTCTCCATCGGTATAATTTTCAATAGATCCGTTGGCGTTCGGAAAAGATTGTCCGTTGATGGTATTATAAGCGGTATTCACATCCCGAATTCCCGCGCCAAGGTTCGCAATCCCTTGATATAAATTATTTTGCGAGTTGTCCGGAAAGCCGGAAATACCTTCTCCCAAATCTCGGATTCCGAGGATTCCTTTCTGATCCTGAAGATTACCGGATCCCTGATCGAGCACCCACGCTTCAATTCTGGTAATGCTTACTCTGGAATTGATTTGAGGATAATTGAGCAAAGCATTGTCGTAAGAATTCAGGAAGTAATGACCTAGATAGTAGTGCTGATTGTCTTCGTAATCAATCGCGTTGAGTTTGAAGGTGTTCATCACGCCACCGCCTTGCGCCACGATGGTTCGGGATTCACCTTGCTGTTGCGAGAAGACCAAAGTTCCAGTAGTTTTCCCCAACTGAAACTCCGTTTTTAAACCAAAAAGCGATTCTGAACCGCGAATTAAACTGGTAGAAAGCGGCATATTCACGTTACCAAATTCTACTTTCTTGATGATTTTATCTTCTCCGCCGGTTGTTTTATCATTTAACCCTTTGGTTTGTAGGTCTTTCCACGTTCCTTTTGCTTGCCAAACCAAATTCATTCTATTTTCGAAAGCGAAACCACTTTGTGTATCATAATTCGCTTTAAGTTGCAGATTTTCACCTACTTTACCCAATAATCCCAACTGAATTCTCTGTTGGATATCAATGGCAAAACTGGTTCTGTTTTGTGGTAAAATCAATGGATTATCGATTTTTTGGTACAATCCACCAATGTCGAAAGAGGCGAAACCTTGCGGAATAATCTCGATTTTATTGCCACCAAAAACAGATTCGAAGAGTTTATTTTTAATGTTTACACTGGGCAGAAGTCCTTTTTTCAGGGCATCTGTTTGATCTTTTCGAGATCCTAAATCGTGGGTTGAGGATTTTTCTTTGTAATATTCGCTCAACTGATTGGAAAGCATGTACTGATGATACTCCTCAGAAGACATGGATACTGGATTTCCTACGACCATGTTTCCGACTTTTGGGTACAAGAAATACATACCACTCGTCACATCATAAAAAGCTTCGTATCGCAACGGATTGGGAAGCGAAAAATCTTGCCTCACCGAAGCGCTGTCTGATGGTTTTTCCTGCGCATTCATGGTGGCGAATGAGCAACAAAACACGAATAAATATGTAAATTGACGACAAAAAAAACTAATCTTCTCCAAATGTTAAATATTTTTTAAAATTTGCTTCACTAAATTTTCTACGGTAAGCTCCGGATTTTGCTTAAGGACTCGGTCTGCAATTTTCTCGCTCATCTTTTTAGCAATTCCCAAAACCTCTAATGCAGATAACGCTTCTTCCTTCACTTTATTATTCACTGCCGCGGAAATATTTTCCTCAGAGTTCTTGAATTTTTGGACTTTATCCCGTAAATCAACAATGATTCTCTCGGCGGTTTTCGTACCAATTCCTTTTACCTTTTGTAACAACGCACTGTTGTTGGAAAGGATGGCCGAAGCAATCTCCTCAAGGCTCAAAGAAGAGAGCATAATGATGGCAGAGACCGGCCCTACTCCGTTAACACTTATTAACAGATTAAACATTTCTTTTTCCAAAATTGTGTTAAAACCGAAGAGTAAATGCGCATCTTCGCGGATAATTTGCTGGATATTGAGGAAAGCAGGTTGCCCTAATTGAAGCTTTTCAGAAGTTTGAAGACTGATTCCCACATAGTAACCAACGCCTTGTACGTCGATGATTACGGAGGTTGGATTGAGTTCCTGAATGTTTCCTTTTAAAGAATAAATCATGAGTTATTTTTGAAAAACCCAAATATAGGTTTTTTAAAATTTAATCTTTGATCATTTGTTTGTAAACAAAAAATAACTTTTTTATAGAGCTTTTCGATGCCAGCCGATGATGATGGTTGTGAATATTTTTTAACTACTAATTCATAATCTGCATAAATTTTATGACAAATTGCATATAGCAAATTCCCTTTTGCTAAGTCACTCAATTTCGAGTAAACTACAATTCCTGCGTAGCATAATTATTCATCTTCAAAATCCGATCTATAAAAATAATAAGCATTGAATTGGATTCTGGGCTTTATAAAAGAAAACAAAGCATAAAACCGCGAGTTTTATCTGTCATTACATTGTTTTTATCGTGGTTATTTTTATCTTAGTCACAAAGAATAAATTCATGAGCGTATTTTATAACCTGTTTAGCTTAAACAAAGGAGCAGAGGACAAGGAAAAAGTAAGGGAAGATATTGTGGCAAATATCTCATTTCGAGGGGCAAACCTGTGGATTTTGGCTTGTGCTATTTTAATTGCTTCTATTGGTCTTAATATGAATTCTACCGCGGTGATTATTGGGGCGATGCTAATTTCACCACTGATGGGGCCTATCGTAGGTTCCGGTTTTGCGCTTGCAACGTATGATTTTAATTTTCTGAAAAGATCCGTGAAAAATCTACTGATTGCTACCTTGGTTGGACTCATTGTATCGAGTTTATATTTTTTTCTAAGTCCGTTCAAAGATGCGCAATCTGAAATTTTATCCCGTACCTCGCCCACTATTTACGATGTTCTAATCGCATTTTTTGGTGGTATTGTAGGTGCGGTTTCCATCACAAGAATTGAAAAAGGAAATCCTATCCCGGGAGTGGCTATCGCTACCGCACTGATGCCGCCTCTGTGTACCGCAGGATTTGGAATTGCCCATTTCAACATGAAATTTGTAGCAGGCGCGCTCTATCTTTACAGCATTAATTGTTTTTTTATCGGGATTTCTACTTTTTTGGTGATTAAATATCTTAAATATCCCGCCGTGAAAACTGAAAACACGGGTTTTGATAAAAAAGTGCGGGTGATTATTTCGGTATTAATGTTACTGATGATTATTCCGAGTTCCTATTTGGCTTACAGCTTATTACAAGAAAAAAAGTTTATCCAAAATGCTGAAAAATTCATCCAAGATCAATTTACGAAGAACGGCTATACTGTGATTTACAAAAACATCAACTATAAAACCAATCCCAAACAAATGGAGCTGGCTTTTCTTTCGAAAAAATTTGATAGTTTAGAAATAAAAAAATTAAACAAAGAGCTCAACGCTTATGGACTTTCCGACACGGAACTGATTATTAAAGCAAACAATTCCGATTTGAAAAAGGAAATTTTATCGGAAATTAATAAATCCAGCAATCAGGTTTCAGATAAAGACATCCAAATTCAGAATTTACTGGGTGAGATCGACACTTACCAGATCGGAAATAAATCGTTGGACGAAGAAATTAAAATCATTTTTCCAGATATCGACGCAATTTCATTTGGCACCGTTACCGATTATTCCAAAAATGATTCCCTTAAGAAAGGAAATATTATCCTTTACCAAGCCGAAAAATCCATAGATGAAGCAAAGTTGAAAGCTTGGCTTGAAAGAAAATTCGGATCAAAAGACCTCACCATAATCAAAAAATAAAATCGGCTTTTACTTAAAACGATCAATAAACTCCGTTAAAAAAGCTTTGTATTTTTCGCTCACAGGAATTCGTTCGTTGGCGACCACTATGCTGTTTTTGCCTACACTTTGCAGGTGATTCAGCGAGATGATGTGCGAGTTATGAACCCTGATGAAGTTCTCTAAATTTATTTTCTCCATGATGGATTTCATGGTTTGATGCACGATGAGTTTTCTGGTGACGGTATAAATGATGATATAATCTTTCATCGTATTAATCCTGAAAATTTCATCGAGGTTGAGCTTGATATCTTCGTGATTGATCACAGCTGAAATTATTTTTGTCGTCTTTCTTGATGGGTTTTGAATTGCTTTGGCTCAGCCTGGCTTTGTCCTGCGTTTTTCGCCGAATCCTTAGGATTTCAAAAATTATTATCTTCGTAACACGACGCAACCTCAAACTGAAAAACCTCCTGATATGGAGGTTTTTAACGGGGTTTTTAGAATTTAAAAAGCTTTAAATTTCCATTTTACAATTCTATAAATTTATCTTTTCTTAATTCGTGATTGCTTTGGCTCAGCCAACACTTTCCCAATCCCTTTCGCCGAATCCTGCGGATTTCAAAATTAATTATCTTCGTGACACGACGCCACGAAGTAGAAACTATTACCGGTCTTACTTCCGTTGTGAATTGCTTTCAAAAATTATTATCTTCGTGACACGACGCAACCGAACTTCAAGTTAAAATTATCAATTTCACGTTGTGAATTGCTTTCAAAAATTATTATCTTCGTGACACGACGCAACAGAAAAGAGGGGGCGGAACACACTTACAGGGTTGTGAATTGCTTTCAAAAATTATTATCTTCGTGACACGACGCAACAAAATTTTTAAATTCCCTTGTATTAGAACAGTTGTGAATTGCTTTCAAAAATTATTATCTTCGTGACACGACGCAACGATTGTGTGCTTTCCAAAGGTGGTAACTGCGTTGTGAATTGCTTTCAAAAATTATTATCTTCGTGACACGACGCAACTTGCTGTTCTATCAATCACAAATACATAGTGTTGTGAATTGCTTTCAAAAATTATTATCTTCGTGACACGACGCAACATATTATCAATAACGTGCCGTCTCCGACTAGTTGTGAATTGCTTTCAAAAATTATTATCTTCGTGACACGACGCAACGGCACTATTATCGAAGACATCAGCCAATGTGTTGTGAATTGCTTTCAAAAATTATTATCTTCGTGACACGACGCAACTTCAGGCGGTCTTGCAACGACCCTTTTTTAGTTGTGAATTGCTTTCAAAAATTCTTATCTTCGTGACACGACGCAACTTCGCAACTTTCGACGCAATCCTCTGCCTCGTTGTGAATTGCTTTCAAAAATTATTATCTTCGTGACACGACGCAACAAATAATTCAATAACAAGAGATGACCAAGAGTTGTGAATTGCTTTCAAAAATTATTATCTTCGTGACACGACGCAACTTATCCCTGTATAGCAACCGATAACAAACCGTTGTGAATTGCTTTCAAAAATTATTATCTTCGTGACACGACGCAACAAAATCGTCGCAGTTACTGCGGGTTCTTCAGTTGTGAATTGCTTTCAAAAATTATTATCTTCGTGACACGACGCAACCATTTCTTTGTCATAAGCCCTTGCTAAATCGTTGTGAATTGCTTTCAAAAATTATTATCTTCGTGACACGACGCAACTGATTATTTCCGTGAAAGACTCAACACTTTGTTGTGAATTGCTTTCAAAAATTATTATCTTCGTGACACGACGCAACAAAATTTTTAAATTCCCTTGTATTAGAACAGTTGTGAATTGCTTTCAAAAATTATTATCTTCGTGACACGACGCAACGATTGTGTGCTTTCCAAAGGTGGTAACTGCGTTGTGAATTGCTTTCAAAAATTATTATCTTCGTGACACGACGCAACTTGCTGTTCTATCAATCACAAATACATAGTGTTGTGAATTGCTTTCAAAAATTATTATCTTCGTGACACGACGCAACATATTATCAATAACGTGCCGTCTCCGACTAGTTGTGAATTGCTTTCAAAAATTATTATCTTCGTGACACGACGCAACGGCACTATTATCGAAGACATCAGCCAATGTGTTGTGAATTGCTTTCAAAAATTATTATCTTCGTGACACGACGCAACTTCAGGCGGTCTTGCAACGACCCTTTTTTAGTTGTGAATTGCTTTCAAAAATTCTTATCTTCGTGACACGACGCAACTTCGCAACTTTCGACGCAATCCTCTGCCTCGTTGTGAATTGCTTTCAAAAATTATTATCTTCGTGACACGACGCAACAAATAACACAATAACAAGAGATGACCAAGAGTTGTGAATTGCTTTCAAAAATTATTATCTTCGTGACACGACGCAACTTTGCCCTGTATAGCAACCGATAACAAACCGTTGTGAATTGCTTTCAAAAATTATTATCTTCGTGACACGACGCAACAAAATCGTCGCAGTTACTGCGGGTTCTTCAGTTGTGAATTGCTTTCAAAAATTATTATCTTCGTGACACGACGCAACCATTTCTTTGTCATAAGCCCTTGCTAAATCGTTGTGAATTGCTTTCAAAAATTATTATCTTCGTGACACGACGCAACTGATTATTTCCGTGAAAGACTCAACACTTTGTTGTGAATTGCTTTCAAAAATTATTATCTTCGTGACACGACGCAACCCTCGTATATTTCGGAAGGTGTGAGGTTGTGTTGTGAATTGCTTTCAAAAATTATTATCTTCGTGACACGACGCAACAAATCCACCATAATTAAATATATCACTCATGTTGTGAATTGCTTTCAAAAATTATTATCTTCGTGACACGACGCAACCTGTCAAGATCTTTCATCGCTTCATAAAACGTTGTGAATTGCTTTCAAAAATTATTATCTTCGTGACACGACGCAACATTGCATTAGGCGAGCCGGTAGTTTGGCCAGTTGTGAATTGCTTTCAAAAATTATTATCTTCGTGACACGACGCAACCAGTCGCTTGATGAGCAAATTCGTTTCCTAGTTGTGAATTGCTTTCAAAAATTATTATCTTCGTGACACGACGCAACGCGTAATTCATTGATTATTGTTTTCTCCTTGTTGTGAATTGCTTTCAAAAATTATTATCTTCGTGACACGACGCAACCTGTTGCTTTTGTTGTAAGTCCTTCAGCGTGTTGTGAATTGCTTTCAAAAATTATTATCTTCGTGACACGACGCAACACCTTATGACCTTTCACAGTCATTCAAATTGTTGTGAATTGCTTTCAAAAATTATTATCTTCGTGACACGACGCAACTTGTGTCACGTACTCGCTCATCATAGCAGGGTTGTGAATTGCTTTCAAAAATTATTATCTTCGTGACACGACGCAACTTCCTAGGGGGTGTTGACTGTGCGCCTCCGGTTGTGAATTGCTTTCAAAAATTATTATCTTCGTGACACGACGCAACGCTGCAGTGAAAGATTTGGTTTCCTTTCCGGTTGTGAATTGCTTTCAAAAATTATTATCTTCGTGACACGACGCAACCTGTAGAATTCGAGGCTACCCTCGCCACCAGTTGTGAATTGCTTTCAAAAATTATTATCTTCGTGACACGACACAACAACTGCGCTATCCTGGCTCGCAGAATCAGTGTTGTGAATTGCTTTCAAAAATTATTATCTTCGTGACACGACACAACATACATGTTGCATCGGTACAAGGATCCCTCGTTGTGAATTGCTTTCAAAAATTATTATCTTCGTGACACGACACAACCTGAAGTTCCTCAATGCATTTCCGTTTTGTGTTGTGAATTGCTTTCAAAAATTATTATCTTCGTGACACGACACAACCGACCAAACTTGCTGAAACACTGGCTTACTGTTGTGAATTGCTTTCAAAAATTATTATCTTCGTGACACGACACAACCAATTAATTTTTAAAACCAAACCTATGACAGTTGTGAATTGCTTTCAAAAATTATTATCTTCGTGACACGACACAACCGCTGAATAAGAAGTTAATGTCACAAAATCGTTGTGAATTGCTTTCAAAAATTATTATCTTCGTGACACGACACAACCCGTCTGTTTTCAGGTCGTTGTAATAACCAGTTGTGAATTGCTTTCAAAAATTATTATCTTCGTGACACGACACAACAGAACTGATTTATGGTGCTGCCGAAGATGTGTTGTGAATTGCTTTCAAAAATTATTATCTTCGTGACACGACACAACTTTTCAATTATTTCTACATTACCTGAAATGGTTGTGAATTGCTTTCAAAAATTATTATCTTCGTGACACGACACAACTAAACAGTTTTTGTTAATTGTTTAGCAAATGTTGTGAATTGCTTTCAAAAATTATTATCTTCGTGACACGACACAACTGTAAAGCATTAGGATACTATAGAGACCATGTTGTGAATTGCTTTCAAAAATTATTATCTTCGTGACACGACACAACTGTGGTTGGGTTGTATTCTCCCTTATAAATGTTGTGAATTGCTTTCAAAAATTATTATCTTCGTGACACGACACAACATATAAGTTGCTAAAGTCCAAGGACTTCCAGTTGTGAATTGCTTTCAAAAATTATTATCTTCGTGACACGACACAACATCAACTCTCAAGACTTGGAATGTGTGTAGGTTGTGAATTGCTTTCAAAAATTATTATCTTCGTGACACGACACAACCAAAAAAAAACCGTCAGAGATTCGAATGTTGTTGTGAATTGCTTTCAAAAATTATTATCTTCGTGACACGACACAACACGGGAGATTTGAACGTGAACCCGAAAAACGTTGTGAATTGCTTTCAAAAATTATTATCTTCGTGACACGACACAACGGTTTGGTAGACGAGAAAAAGGCAGCCATCGTTGTGAATTGCTTTCAAAAATTATTATCTTCGTGACACGACACAACTATTCACAAAAAACACAAGTATGTTGATGTGTTGTGAATTGCTTTCAAAAATTATTATCTTCGTGACACGACACAACTGCTGGAAAGGGAAACGTTTATCGGCATCAGTTGTGAATTGCTTTCAAAAATTATTATCTTCGTGACACGACACAACATTCAAGATTGTTATTTTAATGGTCTGGTGGTTGTGAATTGCTTTCAAAAATTATTATCTTCGTGACACGACACAACTAAGAAGAATTCTAGCGGATCGGTATTCATGTTGTGAATTGCTTTCAAAAATTATTATCTTCGTGACACGACACAACTTTACAAAGGCGTTCCCTGCAGGAAATATGGTTGTGAATTGCTTTCAAAAATTATTATCTTCGTGACACGACACAACGATGCCTCCAGTCTAAAAGTGTCATTTAATGTTGTGAATTGCTTTCAAAAATTATTATCTTCGTGACACGACACAACTGGCAGAACGGAAATATTTTCGCTGCTGCCGTTGTGAATTGCTTTCAAAAATTATTATCTTCGTGACACGACACAACTAACCTCGATTTGACTGCAGACTTTAATCCGTTGTGAATTGCTTTCAAAAATTATTATCTTCGTGACACGACACAACTCCATATCAAAACTGCCGTACTTTTCACCTGTTGTGAATTGCTTTCAAAAATTATTATCTTCGTGACACGACACAACGTAACATTTGATCGTAAAGATGAATCAGCCGTTGTGAATTGCTTTCAAAAATTATTATCTTCGTGACACGACACAACACTGTACTCTTATCAGCCGGTTAAGTTCTCGTTGTGAATTGCTTTCAAAAATTATTATCTTCGTGACACGACACAACCTGTGAAAGTTTAGTAAGGTTAACATTATCGTTGTGAATTGCTTTCAAAAATTATTATCTTCGTGACACGACACAACGAGATTGCTAGTCGGTTTAATACCTCTCAAGTTGTGAATTGCTTTCAAAAATTATTATCTTCGTGACACGACACAACAAAGCATTTCTTTCCGCCATCTGTTCCTTTGTTGTGAATTGCTTTCAAAAATTATTATCTTCGTGACACGACACAACGAATCGCTGTTTGAAAAATACTTTGCTCCCGTTGTGAATTGCTTTCAAAAATTATTATCTTCGTGACACGACACAACGCAAGTTGTTACCCACTACCAACCAATTCAGTTGTGAATTGCTTTCAAAAATTATTATCTTCGTGACACGACACAACCAATCGGTATCTTATATCCAACGCAAACTGTTGTGAATTGCTTTCAAAAATTATTATCTTCGTGACACGACACAACTCTATTTCCGGAAGCTGGAACAGAACAGCAGTTGTGAATTGCTTTCAAAAATTATTATCTTCGTGACACGACACAACTGTGGAAAATGCCAGCACAGAATCTGAAACGTTGTGAATTGCTTTCAAAAATTATTATCTTCGTGACACGACACAACACGTAGCAGAATCTGAAAGACTGGCACTGCGTTGTGAATTGCTTTCAAAAATTATTATCTTCGTGACACGACACAACTACATTCAGTTTCCATATGAGGCCAAAGTCGTTGTGAATTGCTTTCAAAAATTATTATCTTCGTGACACGACACAACCTCTCATGGATTTATCTAATACTCCATATTGTTGTGAATTGCTTTCAAAAATTATTATCTTCGTGACACGACACAACACCGCCACCACGACGAGAAAGGCGTTACATGTTGTGAATTGCTTTCAAAAATTATTATCTTCGTGACACGACACAACTGCCAAAGTAAGAGATACCAAAGGAGACTAGTTGTGAATTGCTTTCAAAAATTATTATCTTCGTGACACGACACAACCTCAAACTGAAAAACCTCCTGATATGGAGGTTTTTAACGGGGTTTTCAGAATTTCAAAAGCTTTAAATTTCCATTTTAGAATTCTATAGATTTATCCTTTTTTATTTCGTGATTGCTTTGGCTCAGCCATAACTTTCCCAATCCATTTCGCCGAATCCTGCGGATTTCAAAAATTATTATCTTCGTGACACGACGCAACCTCAAATTGAAAAACCTCCTAGCACAGGAGGTTTTTGAGGTTTTTCCAGCATTTAAAATTCCGCTTTCTATCGTTCTGTTTTGGTTTAAACGCAGCTCTTTTTCTATACTGATGGAGTCTTTTAATTACAGATGCTAAAAAAGCTCTAATTGCTGATAAGTTGGTGGAGGTTCTTCTTTGTTTCGGGCAAAAAAGATTTCAATATCGCCAAATTGTTTGTCGGTAATGCACATAATCGCCACTTTGCCCGCCTTGGGCAAGATGGATTTCACCCTCTTAATATGAACTTCTGCATTTTCTCTACTTGGGCAATGCCTCATATACATAGAAAACTGAAACAATGCAAAACCATCATCCAACAATCTTTTTCTGAAAAGATTGGCGGCTTTCATGTTGGCTTTGGTTTCGGTTGGTAAATCGTATAAAACTAAAACCCACATAATTCGGTAGGCATTAAACCTTTCGGCATTCATATTTTTTTAGATGTATTTCTTCTCATTATAAAAATTCAGGATAAGAAACCTGTCGTTTTTCTCCCGTGTAGCATTTGTACAAGGAAGAAACCGTTGTCTTCACTGCTACCATCAAAGGTCTGGTTTTGCCGTCGATCTTCACATCTTTGGTGGCGATTTGAAGGATATGCGCCTTGAATTCTTTGGTTAATTCCTCCGTATCCGGATTTCGGGTGAGCCAATCCATGACCAACCAATCCACAAAAGGGCGGTAAGGTTCCATCATATCATCCGCCAAGCAATAAGGGTTGTATTTATTCTTATGGAAAATCCCCAAAACCGGAAGCAACCCTGTTTCTACAATGGCTCTCGCCACGATACTTCTTAGCACAGAATATCCAAAATTGAAAAACTGATTGGGAGAATCACCAAACCTTTGCCGAAGAAAATCCAGACTGATGAGGTATTTCCAATAATGTTGTGCCGCAATGCCTTCCATATTGGTTAGATCACCACTTTTCACATTGTTTCGATAATCGATCATCGGTTCATAATAATTGCCTAATCTTCGGAGTACTTCTTTCTGGTTATCAATCTTACACTCGATGGTCTGTTTCCAGAGTTGTTTTTTGAGCGGTTCGCTCGCTTCCATTTGATCTTTTATTCGGTCGGAAAATTCGGTATGCCCATGAAGTGGAAGCATGATTCCATGTGGCAAATGATGAGCATCGCAACTGATGACTACTACATTATTACCCATCATTTTCTGTATCAGCTGATGGGAAACGGTAATCTGCCAATGATCCAGCATCAACAATCCCAAATCTTCTACGGGAACCTTGCCTTTCATCTGACCAGTTTCCGGCTCCATAATATATAGCTGCTCATCTTTGAGTTTGAGATAAGCGGGATTGCCGATGTAGATGGAGCGGGTGATCATAATTATGCTTTTGAAATGTTACCTAAACGGTCAGTTTTGAGTTTAAAACAAATTTCTTTTTCCTTAGTAAATTCAATTTTATTAAGTTGGGTATATTCAACTTTATTTAAAATAGCTACAGATACATAGTATGGAATTACATATAATCTATTACCTGTAAAACTTACGACCTTATAAATATTTTGTTTCTTTTGCTTAGAGAGGTTTTCAAAATCAATGTTATTTGAATTTTCTAACTCATCTCCAGATGGCAAATAAACCAAATCATTTGGACTTAAATAAAAATCTTTCTCTTCTTTTAAATCAACAACATCTAATCCTTGCTTTTGCCTTTCAATAACAATATTTAATGGAACGCTTTCATAACTTCTTTTCCCTTTTTCATCTTCATAGACTGCGAAGAATAGGTTAGTTCCCTTGGCTGCTTCCACATATTTATCTTTCTTATTGCCAGAATAACCTACTTGGAATTTACTTCCCATTTCAAAGACCCGTACTTTGGTAATAGGTTGATGGTCTTTTCCATCATTATACTCTCTGATATTTTTATTCAAGTCTTCTATTCCTTCTGGTGAAAAAGCCAATTCAGAGCTTCCTTTTGCAGTAAGATAATTCCTTAAAATCTTTTGAATCCCAGTATCAGTAATGCTTCCAATAGTTTTCATATCAAAAGAAGTATCCAAACTTTTTCTTGTAGCGGTTAAAATTTTTCCTTTAGGCAGTTTTACCCAAGGTAAATTTACTTTTCCGGAAACCGTTTCTTTGTGCATTGGCTTTCTTATTGCCCAATTGGTGCCGGTTTGTGCTACTCTTTCTTTGGTGCTTATACCATCTTTTTCTACGTATTTCTCGTAGTAATTGGTAGCCTTATTGATGACGCGCAGATTTTGTTTAAAACTAACTATGATATTTTCTAAACTATTTCTAGCATCAGCAGTAAAGTTTTCCCAAGGTTTTAAAAACTTTGTTGGGACATCTCGTTCTATTCTTTTCCCTGTTTTAGCATCAGTATAAACTGCCTTTTCAAACTTCATCAATTTTTTCTTCAAATCATATCTCTTTGTATCTGATTTAGCAGACTGATTATTAAGTAAATTAACATGTTCTTTTGTCGCACAGGCAATCACCAAAGCATCCATAGCGTGATGGCGATGGTCTATTCTTTTCTTAGAAAAACCTTTAGATAAGTCGATTGGAACAGTTGGTAAAAACTTCTGATGATTTTCATTCCATGCGGTGAAATCTGTTGAACTGGTTAATTGATTCATTCTTTCAAAACGAGGCAATATCAAATCATTCCAAACATCATTTAATCCCCAATCTTGTTTTAAAGTTGTAGTAATCTTTCCATTTCCCGGAACAATATTTTTTGAATTTACTCCTTCATCTGTACCGTCTTCAACACGTACAATATTGGAAAGCACTCCAGAGATATACTTACTGATGTACCTTGTGTCATTCATCTGGCGCGCAATCATCTTCTCTGGAATTTCTTCCAACAAGAGTTTTGCCTTTTTACTTCTGTTTTTAGCGTAATGTTTTTTTACAAACTCTTCGTATTCATCGGCTTCAAAGATTTTAACTGTTTTTCCAAAACCACAATCTACAATCGTTCCGTGAAACTGCTTGATAAACGCCAATCCTATATAATTATCTTTTAATTTATTGACAGCAGCCTCACAAATAATCTTATTACTAAAACTATCATCAAAATATCGACTTTGTGGAATAATATGTTCAATTTCATATTCCGGTGTAAATAATTTATTTAACGGAATAATTTGTCCTGTATATGGCGATTTGTAGCCTTGTTCCAACCAAAGTTTGTATCGTTTCAAATCAGAGGAGCTTGGCTGTGCTGTTTTACTGATTTTCAGAATATCATCATCAATTTCAATATCAGAATTCAGTACTCCATCTTCATAGATTTTCAAAATCTCTTGTTGCATTGGAGAGAAAGGACGTACATTTTCAACATTAGCATCATTCATCATTTCAGCCAATAAAGCTTTGATGCGCAGATTGGTATTTTCGTTTTCCGTGACTTGATTGGTAATTTTCTTACGGTCGTCGGCAGTATTCTTCATTTCGCGACCCAATTCTATATGAATTTCGTTAAAGAAATCTTTTGCCCCTTTCCCGTATTGCACCCAAATATCTTTTACAACACGCAAGGCTTCTGTGATTACCTGCTCTACAATCGGGTTGCGTAGTGAATGTTGTTTAAACCCTTTCAAAAACAATTCTAAATCATCAGCAGAATTCCATTTACCAATCATTGAAGCTTCAGAATGTCTTCCGTAAACAATATATTGAGCCAACCACAATTGCAAACCTTGAAAATGATTTTCAGTTGTCAGATTAATCGCTTTTTCTCTTACCTTATCTTTAATGTTTTCATCATATTCTCCGGTAATGATTTTATCAATTCTTGCTTTTGAATGTTCGTCTATATTGTCATAACTCCAATACTTTCCTACTCGCATCAAAGGCAACAGTTTCTTAATCGCTTTCTCCGAAAAAGAACCATAATCGCTTTTGAAAGGAGGAAATTTTTTGAACGCTTCGAAAAAAGAGATTTCATCGAGATTATGTCTTCTGGCGAATGATTTTAAAGCTTTTTCATATTCAATTTTATCATTGACTGAGTAGATGATGTGCCAAATCTGTTGTTCTATTTCTCTTGTGAAGAAAGTATCCGAAATATTCTCAACTTTGCTCAATCTGGTAGCAATCATTGTTTTGGTTTCGTTACAAGGATATGCCTTTCCTTCAACAAAATTCCAACGGTATTTTTCAATCTCTGCTGTTAACAATTTTCCTTTAAAGTCTTTCTGTTCTAAAAGGAATTTCAGCAATGCTTTTTGATCTACTTCTTTTCGCTCATCCAAAAACTTAAATAGATTATCTAAATCCTCATAAGAATTAAGAAATTCTTGAGTTACATTTTCGTCGTTATCTTTTCTATAAATATTAAGATTGTACATCCACTGCCAGATGCGAAATTCTTGATAATAAGGATTTGACTTCGGAATCGCTTTAAGATATTGCGTATGCTCTACTCCGTCTTTATCTACATATCTTTTAAACTCTAGTGTGCAATTAGAGATAGACGACTTTTGACTTCTCAGAGGTCTTTGGTAAAAGATAATATCCTCTAAAAATAGATGTACAAAATCTTTTTTGCTTAATGTCAATTGATGCGCATCATTATTTTTATATAATTCGCGCACACAATCATTGTACAAGTCTACATTCTGTAACTCAGGATGAAATGTCGCCTGCTTCTCCAAAATCTGTTTTAGTTCCGCTTTATAGAATTTTCTTTCGATCGTTCTTACTAATTTACCTTTGATTTTCTGTTTAGGATTTTGGAGCAAAGTATCATAAATGTAAGTTCCTACAGTTTTATGAGAATTATCGATTTCTTGTTCTGTTTTCTTTTTTACGAGAGTCCAATCTGTTTCAGCAGGCGCACGGAAACTTCTTTTTTCGTTCCCGTCTTTGTCTTTTTTGATGCTACCATCATCGTTCAAATCTGTGGTTACAATAAAATCTCTTATTTTATCTTTCCAATCAAACAAAGGTGTTTTACTTGAACGTCTGTAAATCCAGCCATTTTCTAAAACCAAAGAATACCAAATATCAGATTTCCCTTTCTGAGGTTCATCAGCCAAAACATCCACAATTTTTAAAGAGTAAAATTCCACCAACTTGTTTGGACTTTCCTCTTCCTCCTCACCACGTAATTGATAATAACCGCGCTTCTGATTAAAGTTTAAAAGAATCCAAGCCAATTCTTCTTTTTCTATTTTTTGACTCAGAGCTTTTTTACGCAAATAGTAAATTGTCCAGTCATATGGAACTAATTTGTCTTCTCCTTTTTCATTTTTTAGAATTTGAGGCTGATGTGTTTTAAAATCAGAAAGCATTTCTTCAAAGGAATTTTTAAAAACAAAACCATCAGTATTATAAGCTATCTTTGGTTCGTTATCCGACTTAAATTTCCCAAAACGTTTTTCAAAATCAATCTCATTGGCAAAATGTTCTGGTAAAAACTTAATAATATTTAAAACTCTATGCAATCGCTCACGACGTAGCAAATATCTTTCTCGAAGACGACGAACACCTCTATATCCAGTTCGTTCTGCAGTTTGTGAAACGGAATTTCCTTTCCCAAATTCCCCTAATATATCCTGAGACATCGGGATGATCCTGCTTCCCATCCCCAGAATTTCACCCTGTTTATTTTCAAAGTCTTGTTTGATTAAAGCCCAACCAATAGAGTTCGTCCCCAAATCCAGTCCTAAAATTCTCTTCATCTTTGTATTATTATAGTTTCCTAAATTAATAAATATATTTAGAAATAATTACAAAAAAACACGTTTGGATTAGATTTTTTTTATATATTTGATACAATAATTTTGAAAGCAATTCACAATAAGGATTATTCCGTTGTGAAAACATTTAGCGCCTCGACTATCTTCGGGGCATTTTTTTGTCTAAATATTTCATGAGACCAATAAATAGCAAAAAAACCCCACTCCCACAGAGAAAAAACATCTTTTCCTTAACCACTTCTCTGTTCCACTGTACGGTTGATTTTGGGCTAAAAATTGGGACAGTTGTTCCATACCTATGAAACAGCAGTTGCATGCGTTTGAAACTGGCGTTCCACCGGCATGAAATTTTTGTCGCTTCAGTACGTTTTTTTTTGGGGATTATCGATATCGAAAACGAAAAGGTTAGAATCCTTTTCTTTCATCGTCGTACACCAATTCATCGAGCATACCAAGGTTCTCGAAGAGTTCGTGTACTTTTTGTTGTTCGTCAGGATTCAGCCATTTATCTTTGCGCATGAATCTGTAATAAGTGCTTCTTCCGAATAGGTTGATCATCCCTGTTCTAATTGCCTGAACTTTGCGAAGCGGCAATTCCTCCATTATACCATTCAATCCGGCAACAAAAACCTTTAAAGTTTGGGAATAATACTGATTACAATCGGTAAGATCCTGCTTGAGGAGATAAGCCGGATTCAAAACAGAAAAATATTGCATATCGTCTGGCGCAGTTAAAAATGCCTGATAACGCAAACAGGAAGAATTGATCGGACATTGCGACAGCATACAATATTGAAATTGATCCGGTAACCTAAATGATGTATTTTCCGCAAATTTTTCCATGATGTGCTATGCTTTACAATATTATTGAAAAACAATCATTTTTTCAAAATTTTTCATGAAAAATAATAACTCCAATCCATCACAATTAGCCATTTCATTTTTTATTAGAGAAGTACAGGTGGATTTGGTTTAACAACTAATAAAAAAACAACTGCAAATCCAGGAAATGCAGTCGTTTAATATGATCGTTGTGAACAATTACTTATTGGCAGCCTCTCTTTTTTGGGCATCCAGCACGGCGATGGTAGCGAGGTTGACGATTTCGTCCACACTTGCGCGCATCTGAAGCACGTGAACCGGTTGTTTCAGTCCCATTAAAATTGGTCCTACTACTTGTGCAACCTTCATACCTCGGATGATTTTGTAGGAAAGATTGGCACTTTCAAGGTTCGGGAATACAAATACATTTGCCGGAGTGGTACCTAGTTTAGAGAATGGATAGTCGGAAAGGTGATCCGCATCCATCGCAAAATCGGGTTGTATTTCACCATCGACAATCATTTTCGGATATTTTTCATGAAGAATAGAAACCGCTTTCGCTACTTTCTTGGAAGTTTCGGAAATCGCTGCGAAGTTTTCAAAGGAAAGCATCGCAATTCTCGGCTCTATGGCAAAAGATTTCACCACCATTTCCGACATTTTAGCAATATTCACCAAATCTTCGGAAGTCGGGTTCTGAATGATAGAAGCATCTGCGAAGAAAATCGGTTTTTTCTCGGTAAGAATCATCACCATCGATGATACTTTGTCCACGCCTTTTTCTTTCTCAATCACTTCAAGAACCGGTCTCAAAGTAGAGGAATAGTTTTTCGAGAATCCTACGATCAGTGCATCAGTATCGCCGTTTTTCAGCATTAATGGACCAAAGTAATCTCTTTGGCGAACAAATCTCTTGGCTTTGTACTCATTCATTCCTTTTCGCTGACGAAGTTTCCACAAAGATTCGCGGTAGATTTTTCTGTTTTCTTCCTGGTCATCATCAGTAGGATCAACAATCTGAACATCGATTTCGATGCCGAATTTTTTCATTTGTTCCTGGATGTATTTTTTATCTCCGAGCAAAATCGGTTGCGCAATTCCTTCCTCATAAAGAATTTGCGCAGCTTTCAAAACATTGTATTCTTCGGCATTTCCGAGGGTAACTCGTTTCGGGTTCGATCTGGCGCGGTTCTGCATCATACGGATGAGCTTTTCGTCGCGGCCCATCCTGTCGAGCAATGCATTTTCGTAATCTTCGAAATTCTCAATAGGTTTTCCGGCAATTCCACTTTCCATCGCAGCTTTTGCTACCGCCATAGAAACCTTGGTTATCAATCGGTTATCGAAAGGTTTAGGGATAAAATATTCTCTTCCAAAACTTAAATTCTTTAAATTATAAGCTAAAATCACCGCTTCCGGAACCGGTTCTTTCGCAAGGTTTGCAATCGCGTGTACAGCAGCGAGTTTCATGGCTTCGTTAATTCCCGTTGCCTGCACATCAAGCGCACCACGGAAAATGTATGGGAATCCCAAAACATTGTTCACCTGGTTAGGATAGTCGCTTCGTCCGGTCGCCATGATGGTGTCTTTTCGGGTTTCCATGGCGAGGTTGTATTCGATTTCCGGATCAGGATTTGCCAATCCAAACACAATAGGATTCTCGGCCATTGAAAGCAGCATTTCCGGAGTCATCACATTTCCTTTGGATAATCCGATGAACACATCTGCACCTTTTACGGCATCTTCCAAAGTTTCAGTAACGGTTTGCGCAATGAAATCGATTTTTTCCGGGGTTAAATTCTCTCTTTTGTGGTTGATGACACCTTTGGAATCGCACATCAAGATATTTTCTTTCTTCAATCCCAATTCTACATAAAGTTTGGTACAGGCAATCGCGGCCGCACCGGCTCCGTTCACCACCATTTTCACCTCATCAATTTTCTTGTTGGCAATTTCCAAAGCATTGATTAAAGCTGCTGCAGAAATAATAGCAGTTCCGTGCTGATCATCGTGCATCAAAGGAATATTGAGTTCTTCCTTTAGTTTTTGTTCGATGTAAAAAGCTTCTGGCGCTTTGATATCTTCTAGGTTAATTCCCCCGAATGTCGGCGCAATTCCTTTTACTATTTCAATGAATTTATCGGGATCTGTTTCATTAATTTCAATATCAAAAACATTGATATCAGCGAAAATTTTGAACAACAATCCTTTTCCTTCCATTACCGGCTTAGATGCTTCTGCACCGATATTTCCCAAACCTAAAACAGCTGTACCGTTTGAAATAACGGCTACCAAATTGCCTTTTCCGGTATAATCGTAAACGGTTTTAGGATTCTTTTCGATTTCGAGACACGGTATCGCCACTCCCGGGGAATACGCCAGAGACAAATCTCTCTGTGAGGAATGGGGTTTGGATGGGATGACTTCAATTTTTCCCTTCGGCTCGATGCTGTGATAATCGAGTGCTGCCTGGTTGAAGTTTTTTTCGTCTCGGTTGTTTTTGCTTGACATAATAATTACGTTTTTTTGCAAAGTGCAAGTGTTTGGTTGATCGGGCCACTTCGGGCACGATTTATTCTAAATTGAGGAGGTATTTCTTATGGTATTCTACCAAACTTTCAATGGGTTTCTGTACTACTTTACCTATTTTAAGGTTGAGTTCTGCGGCGGCGGCTCTTAAAATATCTTCATAAATATAAGCGATATAGCCAATGAAATTGATTTCTACTTCGCCCGCTTCCGGATAAGGTAACACCTGATAATCGAGGAAATTCTTCATCTCTTCGAAAACCATGTTCTGAAAATACGGATGTTTCTTTCTTTCCGCTACAAATTTGTTGTATTCGCCCAAATACGCATTCGCTCTCGGATTGTGGTACATGCTTCGGATCGCCTCTTCGATGGTTAAATGATAGGTTTCAATGAAATCCGCTTCGAGATCTTTAGGTAATTTTTTCATAAAGAATCTTCGTAGCAGCTGTTTTCCCAAGGCGCTTCCACTGCCTTCGTCACCGATAAGGAATCCCAAAGACGGCAAATCGGTCCGGATTTTATTTCCGTCGAAATAGCAGGAATTGGATCCGGTTCCGAGGATACAGATGATGGCCGGAGTTCCGTTGTAGGCGGCGTACGCAGCTGCGGTCATATCTTCTTTTACCGAAATATCGCCGGCAGGAAAAGTTTTGAGAAATTCATCAGCCACTTTTTTGCTATTATCGGGAGTTCCGCAGCCGGATCCATAAAAAAACACCTTTTCGATGTGGCTTTTGAGAGAGAAGAGTTCCTGATTATTATCGATTTCCTGCATGATGAAATCAGGATTGATGATGTTTGGATTGAACCCCAAAGTGGTAGTTCTGAGTTTCAAATTTCCGGAATTTTCCAGAATGACCCAGTCACATTTCGTGGATCCGCCGTCGATAATGGCAATCATACGTTTTACAGTTTAATCTGCTAAAATATTAATTTAATTTTAAACCCTTTCTGAAAGAAGCATTTATTTTATGCATATCAGGATGGATGGGCGTGAGAAATTGCTCACTTTACCCCTTCGGTGGAAAAACATTGAACTAAAAAAACGGGCTTTTGCCCGTTAATTTATTATAGCATGAAGGAATTTCGATATTATTCCACACTGATCACCTCTGTAATTTCGGGGGCAAATTGCTTGATGGTGTTTTCAACGCCTAATTTCATGGTTGAAAAACTCATCGGACATCCGTTGCAGTTTCCCTGCAGTTTCACATAAACCTTGTGGTCTTTGATATCAACCAATTCGATATCGCCACCATCTTTATTGAGAAACGGTCGGATGCTTTCCAGAGCATCGAGTACTTTTGTTACGATTTGTTCCTGTGTGATTTCCATGTTGAGCATGATCCTTCTTTATTTTTATTTTTTAGGTGAACAACCTGCCATGGTTGTGATTTTAACAGCTTCAGTTGGCGGAAGGTTTTTGTTTCTTTCCACCAGACTTTCAATCATGTTTTGGGCGGTTTTGGTATAGATTTCAGCAATCTTAGAACCCTCCTGCAATGATGCCGGTCTTCCCACATCTCCCGCTTCTCTGATGCTTTGGATTAATGGAATTTCGCCCAATACCGGAATTCCTAAATCATCTGCAAGGTATTGTGCGCCTTGGTTTCCGAAGATGTAATATTTGTTATCCGGCAATTCTTCCGGAGTGAAATACGCCATATTTTCAATCAATCCTAAAACAGGAATGTTGATGCTTTCCATTTGGAACATTGCGATTCCTTTTCTTACATCGGCAAGCGCAATATGCTGCGGAGTACTTACAATCACCGCGCCGGTTACAGGAACTTCCTGTATGATGGACAAATGAATATCGCCAGTTCCCGGTGGTAAATCAATTAAAAGGAAATCAAGTTCGCCCCAGTCCGCATCACGGATCATTTGGTTTAATGCTTTGCTAGCCATTGGTCCTCTCCATACCACCGCTTGATTGGCTCCTGAGAAATATCCGATAGAAAGCATTTTCACGCCGTAATTTTCAATCGGTTTCATCAGGTTTCTTCCGTCCACTTCCACCGAAATTGGTTTTGCTCCTTCAGTATCAAACATGGTTGGAACAGATGGTCCGTAGATATCGGCATCCAAAATTCCCACTTTAAAGCCCATTTTGGACAATGTTACCGCAAGATTCGCTGCTACGGTAGATTTACCAACGCCACCTTTTCCGGAAGCAACAGCAATAATATTCTGGATTCCCGGAATTTGTTTTCCTTTGATTAAATTTTGCTGTACTTCGGAAGGTTCCGGAGAAGCAATTTTCAGTTTCAGCACTACATCTTCTCCAAATTCAGAGGCGAATGCCTGCTTCATTGCTGCTTCGAGTTTCTTTTTCTCGTGCATTGCCGGAGAATGTGCGGTCATATCGATATACACATCGTTTCCCATCACCTGGAAATTGTGCACCAAATCATCTACTTCTATTTCTTTCAGAAATGCCTGAACTTTATCTTTCGTCAACATTATTGTATGTAATAAATTAGATTACAAATTTACGATTTTTTAATTATTTAGAATAAGTAAAAGTAATGATAATTGTTGGTTGGTGATTGATGTGCCCTTTCTCTTCCATTTGGTTTTTCTATTAATTCAGTATTATTTCAAGATATTAATTGACAAATATCAAATAAACAGATTATTTTTATGATGAAAAATTATTTTTATGTTGAAATTATGAATAAATTTACCTTGAAATTCAATCAAAACATGAAACATTGAAAATCAGTTAAAAAAAATTAATTTAAAATTTAAAAACATGAATGTCACTTTAAGCTCAAAATTTATTGCAGAAATGCTCGGAACCATGGTCTTGGTACTCATGGGTTGTGGAAGCGCCGTAATCGCTGGATCCGATGGAACAACCGGTGTTGGTTTATTAGGAATCTCTTTTGCTTTCGGATTGAGTGTCGTATCGATGGCGTATGCTATCGGGCATATTTCGGGTTGCCACATCAATCCTGCGATTTCCATTGCGATGGTGGTTGCAGGAAGAATGAAAGGCAAAGAAGCCCTCATTTATGTGGTCGCACAAGTATTGGGAGCGATTATCGGAGCCGGAATTTTATACCTTATTTTCAGCAATCATCCCGGTTTTGAAATGAAACCTTGGGCATTAGGAGCGAACGGTTGGGGAACAGGATATTTAGACGAATACAATACCACCGCTGCTTTTGTGGCTGAATTTATTTTCACTTTTATTTTCCTGTTGGTGATTTTAGGTTCTACCTCCACCAAAAACATCAATGGTGGTTTTGCGGGATTGGCAATTGGTTTATCTTTAGTCCTCATTCATATTGTTGGGATTAAAGTGACCGGCGTTTCAGTGAATCCGGCAAGAAGCATCGGACCGGCAGTTTTTGCAGGTGGTGAAGCCCTTTCCCAGCTTTGGTTATTTTTGGTTGCTCCGGTTTTAGGAGGCGTAGCCGCAGCTTTCGTCCATGGATTTTTAATTGAAAACCCGAAAAGCTTTACAGAATAAAACACCTTAAACCCATAAAAAAAAATTCCTGCCGATAAAAAAGCAGGAATTTTTATTTATATGAATTCAATTCATCAATCTACCACTTTCGCTTCCCGATGGGATTTTCGTCCACTGTTGAACGCTGCAGCGATAAAGAAAGCCGCAAATGATGGTAAAAGCCATTCTAACTGATGTTCCGAAAGAGGTAACCAACTTTTTAAAGCTTGAATTGGTTCTACTAAAACACCAAAATTCTCAAGAACAGAAAGCAAAGCAACGAATCCTGCCGTAGCAACCGCAGCGACATAAGGCGTTCTGGAAAAGATGATTTTCCCGAACAATAAAACGGTAAGAATCAGCGCGAAAGTAATTGGATATACGAAGCCAAGGATTACCACCGCATATTCGATAATTTCATCAACGCTTTTAACCGAAAAATAGCCAGAAACCAAGCAGGTAAGGATCACTCCGGCTTTGTAGCCCATTTTTCCTTTCGTTAATTCCTGAAGAAAACTTCCCATCGCGGAGGTAAGCGCAATTGCGGTCGTCAAACATGCCATCGCTACCGCAACAGAGATTACCAAGGTTCCGTTTTTGCCCATTAAATTTTGTGAAATATTCAGAAGCAATTCGGTACGGGAAACCTTTTCAGAGAATCCATAACCAGAATGTGCGCCAAGATAAATTAAGCCACCATAAATGAAAAGCAAAGCTGCCATCGAAATAAGTCCGGCCGCAATGGTAATTTTAAAACGGTCTCTCGCGTTGGTATATCCTTTGTCAATCGCTGCAGAAATAATAATTCCGGCAAAAATAACCGACGCCAGAACATCTAAAGTCTGATACCCTTCATGAAACGCAAAAATAAAAGATTCTTGGGCGGTAACTCCTGTATTTTCTGTAGCTGCCGTAGGATTCAACAAACCGACTGTCACCAAAATCCCCATACTGAGAATAAGAAAAGGCGTGAGAAAATTTCCAATGATATCAACGATTTTGGATTGGGTTATCGATAAAGCCAACACGATTCCGAAGAAAATTAAAGAAAAAAGAATATTGTTAAACTCCGGAAAAAGGGGTTTGATGCCGATTTCATAAGTTGTAGCTCCCGTTCTCGGAATCGCCACCAACGGACCAATGCAAAGCATGATCAGCAATGCCAAAACAGTAACCACCGCAGGATTTACCTTTCGACCAAGATCGGTAAATGATGTTCCGAAAAGAACCACTGTGAGTACTCCTAAAAATGGAGAAACAATGCCTGTGGTAAAAAATCCGGCAATTGCGGTGAACCATTGATCTCCGGTTTTCAGTCCGATAAAAGGTGGGAGAATTAAATTTCCTGCACCAAAAAACATGGCAAAAAGCGCAAACCCTAATGTAATTGCAGTACTTATCTTATTTTTCATATCATTTAAACTTCAACAGCATTCAGCAGCTTAGATCACTTATTTTTTACAAATTGCCACCATGATCTTCGAGCTGTCCTTCCCATTTGGAAACAGATGAGGTAGCCAAGGCATTTCCAAGGACATTGGTCATACTTCTTCCCATATCGCAGAAATGGTCGATTGGTAAAATTAGTGCAATACCTTCCGGTGGAATGCCAAACATGGTACAAGTGGCCACGATAATCACCAAACTGGCTCTAGGAACTCCCGCAATTCCTTTGGAAGTAAGCATCAATACCAGAAGCATGGTGATTTGTTGCCCTACAGTCATTTCAATACCATAAATCTGAGCAATAAAGATAGAAGCGAATGTCATATACATCATACTTCCGTCGAGATTGAAGGAATATCCTAAAGGCAAAATGAAGGAAACAATCCTATTGTTGCAACCGAATCTCTCGAGTTCCTCAACCAATTTCGGGAATACCGCCTCCGAACTGGTAGTGGAAAATGCGATCAATAAAGGTTCTTTAATTCTCCTCAACAATTCAAAAAGTCGATTTCCTAAGATGAAATAACCTACCAAAAGTAAAACCAACCATAAAACTGCCAAAGCAAAGAAGAAATCACGGAGGTAAATGGCATAAACTTTAAATATTTCGAAACCATTGGTCGCCACCACAGCCGCAATAGCTCCTAAAACGCCAAATGGTGCAAACCACATGATGTAACCTACCATTTTCAATATTGCATGTGCGCAAATGTCGAATGCTTTGATGATTGGTTTCACATACTCTTCACCCATATTGGCTAAAGCGACTCCAAACATTATCGAAAAAACTACAATTTGTAAAACTTCGTTGGTGGCAAATGCTTCAAACAAACTCTTTGGAATGATGTGTTTTACAAAATCTTCCATTGAGAAACCTTTGCTCGATTTCAAGAGTTCATCCGCCGAAGAAACATCTTGTATCGGAAGTTTGGTAACGTGTCCCGGTTCTAACCAATTTACCAAAACCAATCCGATAAACAGCGAAACCAGTGACGCGGTAATAAACCACAGCATCGCCTTTGTTCCTACCCTTCCGATCATTTTAATGTCACTCATTTTCGCAATTCCAACCACCAAAGTAGTGAAAACCAACGGGGCGATAATCATCTGAACCAACCGGATAAATATCGTTCCCAGTAGTTTGATATTTTTGGAAAATCCTTCCACATCTTCAGGATATTGGGTGTGAACAATGCCGCCCATAATGACCCCTAAAATAAGCGCAATAATGATGGCAAAGAAGAGTTTGTTTTGACCTTTCATAGTTTTTATATTGTATTTATAAATGAAACCGTGTGAAACAATGCGGTTTCCAATTAATTTTTTCAAAGATTTACAAATATATGTTTTTTTGTTTTTTGTGCATGAAGAGGTAAATCTGGCTATAATTTCGGCAGATTTATTGGTAAAGAACAACAAATTATGGATTATCACACTGATTTTCATAATCTTAAATCTCACTAAAACCACGATTAATTCTTATTAAAAAAAATGAAAAACCACAAAAGGCGATTAGAATTTTCACGGAAATATTTATTCAGTCGAATGTTTCACTTAAAAGCATAAAAAAACCCCCGAATATTTCGGAGGTTATTATTTGAAAGGATGTTGAATTAAGCTCGCAAATATCTTGCATAGGCATAACCTTCTTCTCCGTCAGCAGTTTTAATTTTCCACCAATCGTCAGAAGTTTGTTCTACCAAAGTCACGGATTCTCCTTTTGCTGCTTTTCCTACGACTGCAGCATCAGTAGAAGGTTCCTGTCTGATATTCAGGTTAGAATCTTCAGTAGCTACGGTTAATGCCGCACCTGCAACCAAACCAACTACTTGAACATCCACATTGATATCGGAAGCTGAATAAGTAGAATCGATCGCTCCAAGTGCGTTCCAAACTGCATCTTTCGCTGCTGTAGAACCTGCGTTTCCTGAAACATAAAGAATTCCATCTTGCTCAGTTACCTGAAGATTAGAAACTCCTGCCGATTGAGCTGCGGAGATTACTCCTGCGTATTTATCTTGTAATGCACTCATAATTAATTATTTAACAGTGTAATTGTAATTTACTTTTCCAACTTTCAAAGCGTCTACCGACATTTTGATCTTTCTTGCTTGCTCCGGAGAAACATTTCCGGTAAGGGTTAATTCGCCGTTGATGACTTCTACCTTAACTGAAGGGAAATCTTTAACCGCATCGGTTACTTTTTGCTGAACAGCAGGATCCACTGCAGAAACAGTTTCTACCACAACCGGCGCTTCGATGGTGGACATATCCATAACATCTTTCACTCCCGGAATTGCCTTCAAGGAAGCAATCATCGCATCTTTAGAAGCTTGATCTTTGAAAGTTCCGCTCAAGTGAGCAGTTCCCTCTTTCACTTCCACAGAAGCAGTTGGGTTAGAAGACACTACCGTAGTAGCTTGGGTTTGTAGTTCAGCGTCGGTAACTTTTTTCTTACAAGAAATCGAACCGAATGACACGGCAAGCGCCAAAGCTGCCATCGCTAATGTTTTTTTCATAGTTGAATTTATTTAATGTTATAAAATATTATACTACCAAATTTAAACAATAAAAAGGATGCCGAAACATTAAATTATGATAAATTTTTCTTAATTTTTTCTCTTTTGCTATGAAAAGCAGAAGTGTTTAACCATTAAAAAAGCTTTATAATTACTGATTTTCAATGTTTTCCTCTTTTACAATCGTCCGGAAAGTTAGATTAATTCTTGGCGTAAAAACTTTTTTTGTTGGTGGTAGTCTGTGCAGCCAAAAACTTTGGGTTTGGTCTTTCATCACCAGCAAACTTCCATGCTCGAGCAAGAGATCTACCTTTTCTTTGGTGAATTTATGTTTGAAAGAAAATTTCCTTTCCGCCCCGAAACTCAGCGAAGCAATCGCTCCGTTTTTCTTCAAATCTTTTTCTCCATCGCTGTGATACGCCATGCCTTCGTCTCCGCTATGATAAAGATTCAGCAAGCAGGAATTGAATTTCTCACCGGTTTTTTCTTCCGTTAAAGCTTTCAATTTTAGCAACTCGGGCGTCCACAGAAAAGCTTTTTTGGTGGAATTGGAATAGGTGTATTCGAAATGATCATCTCCAAACCAGGCTACTTTTCTTTTGGTCAAAATTTTCTTCCCGAAAATTATCGCTTCGTCATTTTTCCATTCAATATTTTGCAAAAGTTGACGATAAAATGCATCCGCTTCTTCCTTCTCCAAAATTTTTCCAAAATAATTCACCGTACCATCTTTAGGAAGTAGGTTATGATTCGCATCAGCGAGATTTCCAAATAAATCCATTCCTTCTGTTCTTAAAATCCAAATTTCTTGATTTTTTGTATATATTCGTTTAAATTTAAAATTAATGAAAAAAAACCTTCCTTTCATCCTCCTGTTTTTTTGGGTATTCACGATTGCTCAGAAAGCGCCGAACAACGATTTTGTGAAAGAAAATTTCATCAAAAAAGAAGTGTATATTCCAATGCGTGATGGTGTGAAACTCTTTACCTCCATCTATATTCCGAAAGACATTTCTAAAGCTAAAAAATATCCTTTCCTCATGCAGCGAACATGCTACAGCGTTGCTCCCTACGGCGAAGCTGAATACAAAAGTTCTTTAGGCCCGAACAAATATTTAATGAATGAAAAATATATATTCGTTTATCAGGATGTGCGCGGCAGATACATGAGCGATGGAACTTTTACCAATATGACGCCACAGGTTGAGCGTAAAACTAAAAAAGACGTTGACGAAAGTACAGATACTTACGATACGATTGACTGGTTACTGCAAAACATCACCAACAATAATGGCAAAGTAGGACAATACGGAACTTCCTATCCCGGATTTTATACCGCTGCAGGGATTTTGGCTGATCACCCCGCATTGGTAGCATCTTCGCCTCAAGCGCCGATTTCCGATTTTTGGAATGATGATTTTCTTCACAACGGTAAATTCATGCTCGGATATTTTCGCACTTTCCCGGTTTTTGGCGTACAAAAAACCAAGGCTGAAAAAGAAGGTTGGTATATGGATTCTTTCATAAAACCTAGTTCGGAAGACGGGCTGAAATTCTACCGTGAACTCGGAACTTTAAAGGACGGCTACGAAAAATATTACAAGAATAATTTCTTCATGACGGAGATTATGAACCATCCAAACTATGATGAATACTGGCAAAAAAGAAGTCTTCTTCCTCACTTAAAAAACGTAAACCATGCGGTAATGACCGTTGGCGGTTGGTACGACGCTGAAGATTTATTCGGACCATTAAATATTTACAAAACAATTGAAAAAACCAGTCCGAAAGCCAAAAACACCATAGTGATGGGACCATTTTCTCATGGCGCTTGGTCGAGAGAAACAGGAAAACATTTTCACAACGAAATTTACTTCGGCGATAGCATTGCAACTTATTATCAAAAAAATTTAGAAACAAAATTCTTTCATCATTATTTAAAAGAAAATTCCAAAACAGACGCGGGATTGCCGGAAGCGATGATGTACGACACCGGCAAAAAAGAATGGAAAGAATTCGCAGTTTATCCACCAAAAGAAGCTAAGAAAGTCAATTTTTATCTTGCTGACGGAACTTTAAAAAATTCGCCATCATCAACAGCGACAGAATATTACAGTGATCCCAATAATCCTGTTTTGAGTTCGGACAATTTGAGAGATTTCAATGGATTTACGCCAAGAAATTACATGAGCGAAGATCAGCGATTCGCAGTAGGAAGACCGGACGTCTTGACCTTCACGACCGATGTTTTAAATGAAGATATCACATTTGCCGGAGAAATTTTAGCCAAACTGAACATTGCTTCCACTTCTACTGATGCAGATTTTGCGGTAAAACTAATTGACGTTTATCCGGAAGATTTTGTTCCGAAAGAAAAGAAAGATGAGGTCATCTACGGCAACTACCACCAAATGGTAAGAAGCGAAATTATGCCCGCAAGATTCAGAAATTCGAAAGAAAAACCAGAACCACTGATGGCGAACGAAAAAACCGCTGTTAATTTCCAGCTACAAGATGTTTTGCATACCTTCAAAAAAGGACATCGAATTCAAATTCAAATTTCCAGCACGTGGTTTCCGCTTTTTACGGTGAATCCTCAGAAATTTTTGGCAAATCCGAACCTTGCAACAAAAGAAGATTATACAAAAGCATTCATCAAAATCTTCGGCGACAGCTCTATTGAAGCCGATATTTTAAAATAATTTCGTTTTAAAACATAAAAAATCTCTTTCAGCACATCGCCGAAAGAGATTTTTATTTTTTACCACAAAGACACGAAGGAGAAATTTATACAGTTGTATTGTTTTTATGACACAAAGCACATTAATTAATGTTTGCGTTTAATAATCACCTTGGTTCTTGGTTCTTGGTTCTTGATTCTTTCCTCTTTCCTCTTTCCTCTTTCCTCTACTTGGAAATATGATAATACGCCAACATTTTATAATATAATTTTGCGGCAAGGAAAGCAGTTGGTTTCGGCATTGGAGAATCCATTAACTCAACGATATCAAACGCAACTACATTGCATTTTTCGAAAACTTTTTTAAGCAACTCCAACGTTGGATACCATTGCAAACCGCCCGGTTCCGGAGTTCCTGTGGAAGGAGCAATCGATGGGTCAAAAGCATCCAAATCGATGGTGATATACACATTTCCGGAAACTTTTTCCAAAACGTCATTAATCCAGTTTTCGTTATTGGCAATTTCGTGTGCCCAGAAACACTGCCCTTCCGGAACGTACTGCATTTCTTCAACATCACAGGAACGAATTCCCACTTGAACCAAATTATGTTTCTGACTTGCTTCGAAAACCGCACAAGCATGATTGGAAGTGGAACCATGGAAATCTGGACGAAGATCCGTATGCGCATCCAATTGCAAAACGGTTAAATTTTCATATTTTTCGCCTACCGCACGGATGGAACCAATCGAAACCGAATGTTCGCCACCAAAAAGCGTGAAAAGTTTCCCTTCCTGGTTCAGCAATTCTTTGGTTTTTTGGTAAACTGCTTCTGTCATGGCTTCAGGCGAAGAATTTTCAGAGATTTCTCCGGCTAAATAAACGCCTTCCAAATACGGTTCTGTTCCAGTTTCAATGTCGTACAATTCCATATTTTCTGAAGCGTCAAGAAAAAGTTCCGGACCTTTGTCGGCTCCTTTTCCCCAAGTTGAAGTTCCATCGTAAGGAACGGTTACAAGCATTACTTTTGAGTTTTCGAGCTTGGCATTTTCTTCGGGAATCCCGGCGTATGTTTTCATGTGAAATTTTGAATTTTGAATTATAGATTTTGAATTTTCAAAGATAAAAAAATCAACCGTAAAACATAGCCGGCAATTCGCTGACAGTTGGTAAGTTATAATTTTCATATCTTTAGTACAAAACTTTACTTATGGAAAAAGATAATTTAGGAAATAATTCCGGAAAATGGATTTGGGGAATTTTTTATTACAATAAAGAAGACAACAGAATTTTTCCGCCAAAAAGAATTCCCTAGATGGGTTGGACCGTGAATTTCGCAAACTGGAAATCGATAGCAGCTTTAATTGCAATGCTTGCTTTTTTCTACTTTGTGATATTCATGATCCAAAGAAACAGCTAACAACTACTTTATAAAGCTAAGTGTGAATTTATTTACCTTTGTAAAAAAATTCAATATGCCTTTAAAAGCTGTTTTATTCGATATGGACGGTGTAATTGTGGACACGGAACCGCTGCACCGAAAAGCCTATTATAAAATGTTCGATGATTTCGGGATCGACGTTTCCGAAGAACTTTATACCAGTTTCACAGGTGCCTCCACGAAAAAAGTTTGTACCACGCTGGTTGAAAAATTCAATTTGGAAGAAACTCACGAAGACCTTGCTGCCATCAAGAGAAATTATTTTAAATATTATTTCGATACCGATCAGGATTTCGATTTAATTCCCGGCGTAAAAGATTTGATTGTACATTATTATGAAAACGGCATCAAACTCGTTTTGGCATCGTCCGCTCACATGAATACGATCAACTGGGTGTTCGAAAAATTTGATCTTGAACAATATTTCGTCGGAAAGATAAGCGGCGCTGATCTTCAGGAATCCAAACCTCATCCGGAGATTTTTCTTCTGGCTTCCGAACTCGCTGCTGAACCCAAAGAATATTGCATGGTGATTGAAGATTCCACCAACGGAATTGAAGCGGCATCGGCTGCCGGAATTTTCTGTGTGGCGTATCAAAGCGCTCATTCGAGCAACCAGGTTTATGAAAAGGCAAGTTTGTTGGTTTCGGACTTTTCGGATATTGAATTTGAAAACATCGGGAAATATTTTTAAGTTTAAAGGTGGCGCTCGCTTCGCTCGCGCCATCCGGCATTTTCGTCGGTGGTAAGAATTTCCACTGGATCTTCTAGCCCCGATTGGAGTGAAAATCCTTTTTTGCGGCGGCTTCGCCGCCGCAAAAAAGATTGCAACGGAAAGCGGGACCGAACATAAAAAAGGAGCAAACCTGCGTTGCTCCTTGAATTTTTAATATCCTAAAAGTTTCAAAACTTCTTCCGGCCTCTGTTCTTCCCGGAAAACTTCGTAAGTGAAGTTGCCTTCCTCATCTTTATCAATGAGAATATGCTTTGGCTGCGGCATCAAACAATGGTGAACTCCGCCGTATCCACCAATGGTTTCCTGATACGCTCCAGTGTGGAAAAAACCGATATAAAGCGGTTTTGTATCGCTGAAAACCGGCAGATAAATCGCGTTGGTATGCTGCTCGGAATTGTAATAATCGTCGGAATCACAGGTTAAGCCTCCTAAGAACACCCGTTCGTAAGTATCTTCCCAACGGTTCAGGGGAAGCATAATGAAGTGTCTCGAAATTGCCCACGTGTCCGGCAAAGTCGTCATGAAAGAAGAATCAATCATGTTCCATTTTTCTCTGTCGTTTTGCCTTTTCTGAGAAATAATTTTATATAAATGCCCGCCACTTTCTCCAACGGTAAAACTACCGAATTCGGTATAGATATTAGGTTCTTCCACGCCTTCCTCCTCACAGAATTTTTTGATCTGTGAAACAATTTCGTTCACCATATACTGGTAATCGTAATCGAAATTCAAAGAAGTTTTGATTGGAAAACCGCCGCCGATGTTTAGTGAATCAACTTCCGGAGCAATCTTCTTCAAACGCGCATAAACACGAAGACATTTGTACAATTCATTCCAGTAATACGCGGTGTCTTTAATTCCGGTATTGATGAAAAAATGTAGCATTTTGAGTCTCGCATTCGGGTGTTCAGCTATTTTTTGTGAGTAATAAGGGATAATATCTTTATAACCAATTCCCAATCTGGAAGTATAAAATTCAAATTTCGGTTCTTCCTCGGAAGCGATTCGAATTCCGATATTGAAAGTAGAATCAATACTTTCGGTCAATTTATCGAGTTCGCGGTAATTATCAAGAATCGGCGTGATGTTTTCGAAACCACTATTGATTAAATCGGAAATTTTAGCCAAATAATCATCGGTTTTGAAGCCGTTGCAAATCACCTCCACATTCTTGTCAAATTTTCCTTTATCAAAAAGTGATTTCACGATGTCCATGTCATAAGCAGACGAGGTTTCGAGCGAAATATCATTTTTCAAGGCCTCTTCTAAAACAAATGCGAAGTGGCTGGATTTGGTGCAATAGCAGTAGCGGTAGCCTTTTTTGTAATCGTTTTTTTCAATTGCTTCTTTAAACCACGCTTTTGCTCTTTGGATATTGGTAGAAATTTTCGGGAGATAATTAAATTTCAAAGGAGTTCCAAACTTTTCGACGACCTCCATCAAAGGAATATCGTGAAATTGCAAGGTGTTTTCCGATACATTGAATTCTTCTGTAGGAAAATACAAGGTTTGGTCGATCAATTCTGAATATTTAATTTTCATTTTTACGCTTTCGTGTTACGGATTAGAAATGCAAATTTGGTAAAAAAAGTTGGTTTTATCCCGATAAAAAACCATTTTTTGCTGAGGATGAAATTCGAAAAGTCTAGATGCAAAAGAAAAATTTATTGCTACCGAATTCATTTTTAATGAGCTACAAAAACCACCAATTCTCCCTTTTCAAAATCGATGGTCACCTGATCTTCCGAAGCGAAATTTCGGGTTCCAATTTTTCCGGTAATCGCAAGATTTTCTTTATTTAAAGACCAATTCAGCCCATTTGTAGAAACCGATTCCGCCAAAGGAAAAGGGAACAAGGAAATCGTTTTGCCTTTCACTTTTTCCAAAACTAAATGATTCTGCGCAAAAAAATAGGTCGAAAATTCATCGTAAAAAGTAATTTCCATTTGATTTTTAAAACGCAAAGCCACGGTTAAATTCCCCAAAAAATGATCCATCTCTCCACCACTTCCTCCGTACACATCAATTCTGCTGTACCCTTTCTGGCCAATAATCTCTAACGACTTCTCGAAATCGGTTTTATCCTGATCCGGTGTAAAAATAAATTTCTGTTCATAAATATCGTCATCACTTCCGTTATGCGAATCGAAATCTCCCGAAATAAAATCTAATTTTTCAAGTGGGAAATTCTTTTCTTTTAAATAATTAAAAGCACCATCACTACAGGCAATTAAGGAATATTTTTCCGTTACGGGGAGTTTTTCTGGCGGAACTCCATTGATAAATAAAAGTGCTTTTTCCATCGAGAATTATCTTTCGTTGGGATTCCAATATTCTTCGGTTTCGCCATTGATTTTTGAAATATATCGAGCCAAAACAAACAGATAATCCGACAAACGGTTGAGGTATTTGATGAGTTCCGGACGAACTTCTTCGGTTTCATTCAGAAAAACCAAACTGCGCTCGGCTCTTCGGCAAACTGTTCTGCAAAGATGTAGCGCTGTAGCCGATTTGCCGCCACCTGGAAGGATGAAATATTGAAGAGGTTCCAGTTCTTTTTCAAATTCGTCCATCCAGTTTTCGAGTTCTTCAATTTCGGTTTCGGAGATCATCAGTGAAAGTCTGGATTTTCCGTTGGCCAACATAAGTTTGTCCGTCGGGGTCGCCGATTCTGAACCTACGGTAAATAAATCAAACTGTATTTTTTTCAGTTGTGCCAATACTTTTTCGTCACTGATTTCACTTTTCGCAAACCCGATGAAAGAGTTCAGTTCATCGATATTTCCGTAAGATTCTACCCTCGCGGAAGCTTTGGAAACGCGGGTTCCTCCGTAAAGTGCGGTTTCGCCTTTGTCGCCGGTTTTGGTATAGATTTTCATTAATTTTTTTCTTTACCGTAAAAGTAATGATTTTTTTTCGCGCATCACTTTTTCACAAAAATTGTTATGTTTCAAACCTTTTCCTGTAAGTCATCGAGAACGATTTTCCATAATTTCTTGTTGAAGCTTCTGAAGAAATTAATGTGACCGATTTCTTTCTTTTCAGATTCGGAAATTTTTATTTCTTTAAAGGTTTTCAGCAAATTAGGATATACATTTTTCAGCAAATTTTCCATGCCTTTTTGGGTAACCCAGGGATCATCTTCCGCATGAATAATTAATGTTTTCTGCGTTAAATTTTTAGAAAAATCAACTTCATTTTTCTCGTACAATCTTGCAGTAGATTTTGAGTGAAGAATTAAAGTCCGCCAATCATATGCAACGCCTTTTGGCAAAGTTTCGCCCAAACCAAACCAATGCGCGGGGAAATATCCGAACAAAGTTGTGGTAATCGGCAATGCAATTCCGAATCCGAAAAGTGCGGTAACGGCAATATTGAGTTTTAAATTCCCCAAATACGCATCCTGAGTAGCCACAAAAACAAATTTTCTGAAAATCGCAGAATCCGCATTCATCCCCAAAATCAGTGCGCCAACTGAATGACCGAGGCAAAATTTCGCTTCCTGAGGATATTCCTTTTTGATGAATTCCGTCAGCGTTTTGAAATCACGAGTTCCCCAAGTCCGCATCGAACTTTGGAAACCTTTCATTTTTTTGGGTTTCGATTCACCGATTCCGCTGTAGTCATAAGTGATTACGGTAAACCCACTCTGGCTCATGTATTTCGCGAACGAAAAATAAACCTGTTGCTTCACCCCGGTGGCAGAATTGATGATCAGCAATTTCCCAATTGCGTTTTCGGGCTCGAAAATCTTTACTGAAAGGTTAAAACCGTCCGGATTTTTTAGAAATAATTCTTTCATTGCTCAAAAAAAATCACTTATAAGAAAGTGATTCTAATTTTATAAAAGTATTTAAATTATCGTTGATAAAAAAGAATTTTCATCATGGTAAACATAGGATTTTATTGACCGAGCATATCTTTCAGATAAGGCAAACCACTTTGCGAACCTCTGTTTTTAGCCACTTTCAAGGAAACTTCATTCCCGAACCGCACGCAATGGTCGATGGAATTTTGGTGACAAAGCGCTACGGCAAACCCGGCCGTGAACGCATCGCCCATTCCCATTTTGTGAAGCATCGAATCGTGATCATTTCGGTAATACTTCATCTCGGAACCATTAAAATAGGTCGTTGAATTGCTATCATCCCGCACAAAAAGCTTGTTAGGATATTTTCTCAAGATTTCTTCCCGTTGATCTTCTCCGAAAACAATGGATAATTCATTGCTTTTTGCAACAATAAAATCTGCATTTTCGATAACTTCCTGAGATAATTTCTTGGCCGGAGATGCATAAATTCCTACTTTACTATCATGCTTCTTAGCAAATTGAATAGTAAATTCCACGGTTTCCATTGGTATTTCAAGCTGTACCAAAACCAAATCTGCTGTGGTGAAAAACTTTTCGGCTTCGGAAATATTTTTAGGTTTCAAAAGTGAATTGGAAGCCGGCACCACCACGATAGAATTGATACCTCCGGAAGTTGTCACATACGCCGTTCCGGATTCTGCATGTTCGGTTTCAGCAACATAACCAACATTCACCCCTTCATCTACGAGATTTCTTAAAATTTGTTGTCCGAAAGGATCCATCCCGACACATCCTATAAAATATACACTTGCACCAAGTCTTGCAGTTCCGACGGCCTGATTAGCACCTTTGCCTCCGAAAAAACTTTCCGATTTTCCGGCCATCACCGTTTCGTTTGGCTTAGGAAGATGTTCGGTCGAAAGAACCAAATCTATAGAAGAGCTGCCTACAACAATGATTTTTGGCTGTTCTGATGTGATATTCATGAGATTATTTATTGTTACCTGCATTTAATAATAAAGACGCGATCTCTCGCGCCTTTTGACTGCTCAACAAATTTATTCTTTTAATTACAAATCCGGAAATTATTTAACTTAAATTAACTCCCAATTTCGATAAATTCTGTAATAATCTTCACCGGCTGATTGTCGTTACCAAAACCAATATAACTTGCATAAAATCCTTCACCATAACCTGTTTCGAAAGCAAAAATATTTCCCGGCTTCTCGTCATCCGGTTTTAGAAAAGCAAACTGATCGATCGCTCCGTTTTCGTCGAAAAAATGTTCGTGAAAAAACTCTTCGTAAATTCCCATAAACTCGCTTCCTTTTCGGTGAAAAAGGCGATTCTCCAAACGATTCAATGATTCCTGGGTTTCACTATCCATGAAACAACCCATTCCGCTCTCCACCGGATACCCGAAAATCTCTTCTCCCTTCAATTCTTCGATATTTTGACCTTCGGTAGTCGCCATTTTCCATTCGGAAATTGGCGAATCACTGAAGATAATTTCCACATACGCAATGCAGTTGCTCTCTCTTTCCTTGTGTACCAAAACTGGGAATTCACCTTGCGGAAATACGATTTTGAAAGCCTTCATATCATTAGTAATCAATGGATCGCATGCAACCAAATGACCAGTAGGAAGATGAATTTTCCCAACATCGAAAGTTTCGATTAAAGGATTTTCAACAAAATTTTTGCTGAAAAGTTTGGAGATATTCTCGATATGCTTCATTGTATTAGTAGGTATGATGGGTTATGACAACGTGCTTAGTTTGGCCTCCAAAAGCGCGATTTTATCCTGTGCGTCTTTTTGTTTTTTTCTTTCAGCTTCTACAACTTCAGGTTTCGCGTTGGCCACAAATTTTTCGTTGGACAGTTTCTTTTCCACAGAAATCAGGAAACCTTGCAGGTATTTAATTTCCTCTTCGGTTTTCGCTTTTTCTTCTGCCAAATCGAGATTTTCGCTTAGCGGAATTGAAATTTCAATGGATCCAACTAAAAATGTGAAACTTGGCTTATCGGTTTTTTGTCCTAAATTTACTTCGGCAACATTGGCTAATTTTTTAATTAAATTTTCATTCTCGAATGCGGTTGCATTGGTGAAAACTTCCACACTTTCTCTTGGTGAAATTCCTTTGCTTTGGCGGTAATTTCTAATTCCAGAAATCAGTTCTTTCGCTGAATCAAAATTTTTAATTAAATCCTGATTGAATGTTTCCGGTTTTCTTTGTTGTGCGATCACCAAAGCGTTTTCCGGAGTTCTTTCAGCGATATTCTGCCACAGTTCTTCCGATAAAAACGGCATGAATGGGTGAATCAATTTCATTAATTCCTCAAAATAAAGGATTGTTTGATCATACACTTCCTTGGAAACCGGCTCTCCATAACCAGGTTTAATGGCTTCTAGGTACCATGAACAGAAATCGTCCCAAATCAGTTTGTATAATAAATGCAACGCATCAGAAATACGGAATTTCTCGAACTGATCGGCAACTTCGGCAATGGTTTTATCCATTTGATGACCAAACCAGTCAATCGCTTGTCGATCTGCGTCATTGGCTTTGATGTTTTCGTCTTTGTTCCAACCTTGAACAAGTCGATAAGCATTCCAAATTTTTGTCGCAAAGTTTCTTCCTTGCAACATCAATTCTTCATCGAATAGCAAGTCGTTTCCGGCAGCGGAACTCAACAAAATTCCTACACGAACTCCATCCGCTCCATATTTTTCAATCAATTCAATCGGATCCGGAGAATTTCCGAGCGATTTCGACATTTTTCTTCGTTGTTTATCGCGTACAATCCCTGTAAAATAAACGTTTTTGAAAGGAACTTCTTTGCGGTATTCCAAACCAGCCATGATCATTCGGGCCACCCAAAAGAAAATAATATCCGGACCGGTCACCAAATCAGAGGTTGGGTAATAATAATTGATGTCTTTATTTTCAGGATCCAACATTCCATCGAACACCGAAATCGGCCATAACCATGATGAAAACCAAGTATCGAGCGCGTCTTCATCCTGCTTCAAATTCTCAACAGCAAGCTCTAGGTTGTTGGATTTTTGTTTTGCTAAAACTAAAGCTTCTTCAATGGTTTCGGCAACTACAAAATCGTTTTCACCATCACCATAGAAGTAGGCAGGAATTTGCTGTCCCCACCATAATTGTCGGGAAATATTCCAATCGCGGATGTTTTCCATCCAATGTTTATAGGTGTTTTTGAATTTCTCAGGGTGAAATTTGATTTCATCATTCATCACCACATCCAAAGCTGGTTTGCCTAATTCACTCATTTTCAAGAACCATTGCACCGAAACTTTAGGTTCGATTACAGCGCCGGTTCTTTCGGAAGTTCCTACTTTATTCACATAATCTTCCGCTTTTAGCAAAAGATCTTTTTCTTCTAATTCTTTAGCAATAAGTTTTCGAACTTCGAATCTGTTTTTCCCGGCATAGTGTTGTCCGTGTTCGTTTAAGTTGGCATCATCGTCCAAAGAATCGATCATTGCTAAATTATGACGCTGACCGATTTCGTAATCGTTTGTATCGTGAGCCGGCGTAATTTTCAAAGCTCCCGTACCAAATTCGATATCCACATAATCATCTATAATAATCGGTATTATCCGATTTGCAATCGGAACTACTACATTTTTACCTTTTAAGTGCGCATATCTTTCATCATTAGGATTGATGCAGACTGCGGTGTCCCCGAAAATTGTTTCGGGACGCGTGGTCGCCACTGAGAGAAAATCCTCAGTTCCTTCAATTTTATATTTTAAATAATAAAGTTTACCATTCTGTTCCTTAAAGATTACCTCTTCATCGGAGATGTTGGTTTTCGCTTCCGGATCCCAGTTGACCATACGGTAGCCTCTGTAAATTAAACCTTTGTTGTACAGATCAACGAAAGATTTGATGACCTGCTGAGACAGTTTTGGCTCCATAGTAAAACGGGTTCTTTCCCAGTCGCAGGAGCAACCGAGTTTTTTCAATTGTTCCAAAATGGTTCCGCCGTATTTATCAGTCCAGTCCCATGCGTGTTTCAGAAACTCTTCTCGGGTAATATCAGATTTGTTGATGCCTTCAGATTTCAATTTAGCTACTACTTTAGCTTCGGTCGCGATAGAAGCGTGATCGGTACCAGGAACCCAACAAGCGTTGAAACCCTGCATTCTCGCCCTTCTTACCAAAACATCCTGAATGGTATTGTTCAGCATATGCCCCATGTGGAGAATCCCCGTAACGTTTGGTGGAGGAATCACAATGGTATACGGTGGTTTTTCGTTGGGCTCGGAATGGAAATAATTATTTTCGAGCCAATAGCTGTACCATTTGGTTTCCGTTTCCTGCGGGCTATATTTGTCTGAAATCTGCATAGGATCTATCTTTATCTTAATATGTGCAAAAATAGGTAAATAAAAAAAATTATCTACCTATTGAAATAATTTTTAACTTTGTCCTTATAATTTTATCAAAACATCAATATAATATTTAAAAATATGAAAAAAGTATTAGCAGGATTATTTCTAACTGCATCTTTCGCATTGGCCTCTGCACAGACCATTTCTTTCGATAAAACCACGCACGATTATGGCACTGTAAAAAATGGTTCGGACGGACACCGAATGTTTGTAGTAAAAAACACCGGCGACAAACCTTTGATTATTTCTAAAGTTCAAGCATCTTGCGGATGTACAACTCCGGAATGGAGCCAAGACCCAATTATGCCAGGTAAAACCGCACAAATCAAAGTAGGTTATAACACGACGATTGTTGGTCCTTTCACCAAAATCATTGAAGTATATTCAAACGATCCTGTGAACAGCAGATCGGTAATCAACATCAAAGGAAACGTAGAAGGAGCAGCTGCTGCTGCAACTACTGCAACAGCAATAGAAACTAAAGCAGAAGCTAAACCTATGGATGCATCAAGTAGAAAATTATCTAAAAAAGCACAAGCGCTTTAAAAGGTACTTTTTAAATAAATTTTAAAAGCACTTCTTTATTGAAGTGATTTTTTTTATTTTTAATGAAAATTATAAAAAACATGGATTTAGATTTCAGCGACAACTATAAAATAAAAAACAAATTTTCGATAAAAAAAACCGATACTAAATATTCGGGTAAACTGAAAAAAAGTGAAGGCAAGGAAATGCTTCAAAAGGAAAAAGAGAAACTCCGCGAATTGCAGGAAAAAATGTACGCCGACGGAAGCAAATCAGTATTAATTGTATTGCAAGCGATGGATGCTGCGGGAAAAGATTCTTTGATCGAGCATGTTTTCGGGGGTGTGAATCCGCAAGGTTGTGATGTACACAGTTTTAAAACTCCCAGCAGCAAAGAATATTCTCACGATTTTTTATGGCGACATTATGTTGCATTACCTGAAAAGGGAAAGATAGGAATTTTCAACAGAAGTCATTATGAAAGTGTTTTGGTGTGTAAAGTTCATCCCGAATATAATTTAAGTGAAAAAGTATGGAAGTCTGTTGATGACTTTGATGCAGACTTTTGGAAAAACCGTTACGAAAGCATTAAAAATTTCGAAAAACATTTATCGGATAACGGAACTACGATTATTAAAATTTTCTTGAATGTTTCTAAAGACGAGCAAAAGAAAAGATTTCTGGACCGAATTAACGAACCCGAAAAAAACTGGAAATTCGCAGCAAGTGATTTGTCGGAAAGAAAACTTTGGAACGACTACATGAAAGCGTATGAAGAGGCGATTAATGAAACTTCTAAAGAACACGCGCCTTGGTTTGTGATTCCTGCCGATGACAAATGGTTTGCAAGAGTTGCGGCGATACAAATCATCATCGATGCTTTAGAAAAAATGGATTTAAAATACCCAAAATTATCAGAGAAAGAAGCTGCTGGCTTGGCTGATGCGAAGAAGGAATTGGAAAGTGAGTAGATTTTGAGTGGAAGAGTATTTGGGTGATTGAGTTTTTGAGTTTCAAAACCTCAGAAACTTTGAACCCGAAACTCGAAACTCAAAAAAAACCCACAAGAAAAACTGTAAGCCGGATTCTGTAAATTCGCCGAAGCGAAAATGCCTGTTATTTATCTGCGCTTTACATTGCTGCAAAGCTTTAGCTGTTTACCCCTCGGTTTTTGGAGCGAGCAACTCCTATTTTCATTGCTGAAAAAATCCGATATACTTAACATTGCACCGCAAAGAGTTTACCTGGTTTCACTATAAATTAATATACATACTTTCTGTTGCACTGGTCCTGATCTTGCGACCGACGGGTGTTACCCGCTTTGCTGCTCTATGGTGTCCGGACTTTCCTACCCCGGTTTCCCGGAATCAACAGGCCGTTTTTCTTGTGGAGGGCAAAGATAATAAATTTTCAAGTTTATCCGTTATCAATTATCTGGACTGAAATTTGTTTGGTCAAAACCTTTTAAAATAGATATATTTGAATTATGGAAGTAGATGTAACTAAAATTAAATACATAGATATCGTTTACCGCGTTCTGGAACGCTGGTACACCAAATTCGCTGAAACCACACCCAATATCGCTGTAGGAATTATTGTCTTTGTTCTGATTCTGATGATGAGCTCTTATCTGAGTAAAGTTTCAGTAAAGATTTTTCACCGGCTTTTCCCGAAAAGCAAAAACAACTCAATCGTCACGCTGATCGGGGTTTTCAAATTCCTCATTATTTTAATGGGCGCATTTATCGCTTTTGAAATTATGGGCTTGGGTGGTTTTGTAATGAAATTCCTAGGAAGTTTGGGAGTTGCGGGGGTCATCGCCGGGGTTGCGCTGAAAGATTTGGTTTCATCAATGTTTTCGGGGATGCTGATCAGTTTCGATAAAGCATTTGCTGTGGGTGATTATGTTTCCATCAAGGGAATTTCCGGAACAGTTGAAGACATTGGTTTTCTGACCACTAAAGTTATCACTGATGAAGGTAAGAAGGTATATATCCCAAATCAGCTTATTTTCAGTGCGCCATTCATGAATTTTTCAGCGTCGTCGCAAAGAAAAGTATTCATTGATTTAGAAATTCCTAATACTGAGGATTTAGAAAAAGCCAAAAAGGTGATCTTGGATGAAATCCAAACTTTCGATTTTGCCGATAATACAGATTCTGCAGAAGTAATTTTTCTGAAACAAAGTTTCGGGATTTTTTATCTGGAAGCGAGATTCCAAATGAAAGCTGGCGAAAAAATTTCTCATGTACGGAGCGAGGCGCTTTTAAGAATCAAGAAAAAACTTGATGACAACGGAATTCAGCTGGCAACACAGACGCAGATTGACAGCGGGACTGCTGCTGAATAAAAACAGAAGGGAATTCGCAACAAAAATAGTTTCATTTTGATATTTGTACGTATATTTGTACGAAATAAAATACAAATTATGCTTATTACGAATGTTTCAGATTTCAGGAAAGACATAAAATCATATCTGGATAAGGTGGCCAAAAATTTTGAAACCCTAATTATTAATCGTGGGAAAGATTCAGGAATTGTTGTAATGTCTCTAGAAGAATATAATTCCCTTATGGCTACCAATTACGAATTGTCTTCGAGAACCAACGAACAGCGTTTAGATTCTGCTATTGAAAAACTGAAAAATGGAAAATCATTTTCTAAGAATTTAATAGAAGAATGATATGAGATATACCTTTGTTGATGAATCGTGGGAAGATTATCTCTATTGGCAGAAAACAGATAAAAAGAAACTAAAACGCATCAATGATTTATTAAAAGATATTTCAAGAAGCCCATTTGAAGGAATTGGCAAACCAGAACCACTGAAGCATAAATATTCAGGATTTTGGTCACGCAGGATTGATGATGAACATCGCTTAATTTATAAATATGGGGAAAATGAAATTCTAATCGCAAAATGTAGGTTTCATTACGACTGAAATTTTTTACGCAAATCCCTAGCCCTGATTGAAGCGGCATCCTTTTTTGACATTGCGTTTCCGAATTTTCCGACAGGTTTCTTCACCTAGTTCGCAATGGCAAAAAAGATATAGCGGAAAGCAGGTTCCCGGCTCCTAAAAACAAAAAAATCCGTTCAAAATTAATTGAGCGGATTTCTTATTTATTTGAAAATTTTAGTTTCCTAAAACTTCTTTTACTTTGTTGGCAGCTTCTTCCAAAGTAATTGCTGAATGCACTGGAAGACCTGAATTATCGATCAATTGCTTAGCTTCAACAGCGTTGGTTCCCTGAAGACGAACGATCAAAGGAACAGGAAGACTTCCCATTGCTTTGTAAGCATCTACCACACCTTGCGCTACACGGTCGCAACGTACGATTCCTCCGAAGATGTTGATCAGAATTGCTTTTACGTTTGGATCTTTCAGGATGATTCCGAAAGCTTTCTGAACTCTTTCCGCATCGGCAGTTCCCCCTACGTCCAAGAAGTTTGCCGGGTTACCACCTGATAATTTAATGATATCCATGGTTGCCATTGCCAAACCAGCTCCATTTACCATACAAGCTACGTCACCATCCAATTTTACGAAGTTCAGACCAGCTTCACCAGCTTCTACATCGGTAGGATCTTCTTCGCGGGTATCTCTTAATTCTGCTAAATCTTTGTGACGGAAAAGTGCGTTGTCATCTAAAGAAACTTTTGCATCTACTGCGATAATTTTATCGTCGGATGTTTTCAAAACCGGGTTGATTTCGAAAAGTGAAGCATCAATTCCTACGTAAGCATTGTAAAGATTGGTGATGAATTTGGTGAATTCTTTGAAAGCATTTCCTGATAAGCCAAGATTGAAAGCGATTTTTCTCGCTTGGAAACCTTGCAATCCGAAAGCCGGATCGATTACTTCTTTATGAATTAAATGCGGAGTTACTTCAGCAACGTGCTCAATATCCATGCCTCCTTCGGTAGAATATACCACAGTATTTTTCCCTAAAGCTCTGTCCAAAAGAATAGAAACATAAAATTCTTTGGTTTCAGATGGTCCCGGATAGTACACATCTTCTGCAACCAAAACGAAGTTTACTTTTTTACCCTCAGCGGAAGTTTGTGGAGTTACCAACTGCATTCCAATGATGTTTTGTGCATTTTCCTTCAATTTCTCCAAGTTTGGGGAAAACTTTACACCTCCACCTTTACCACGTCCACCTGCGTGAACCTGAGCTTTTACTACCCAACCCTCTGCACCGGTTAATTCTTTTAATTTTTTTGCCGCATCTACTGCTTCATCCACATTGTTTGCTACAAAACCGCGCTGGATATTTACGCCGTATTTTGCTAAAATCTCTTTGGATTGATACTCGTGAAGATTCATAATATTTTAATTAGATTTTTATTTTTTTAAAAGATTGACAAATTTAAGAAAAAGTTGGAAGACTGATGCCAGAACCCATCATTTTTTAATAATTTCTTGCTGCTTCTTTGCAGATTTTCAAATACTCATCCGGCATTTTCGAGAAATAATTGCTCTCATAATACTCATCGGAATGCGGAATATAAATGCTGTACGATTTGCCAATCGGAATCAGCGGAATAAAAAACAAGGTAATGTAGCTTTTGAAAATTTTAATCTCAGCATTCACCATCAACCCGTTTTTATTGATTTTCCGAGTTTCCTGTCCTACTAATTTTTTGGTATTTCCCGCGATGAAAAAGAACATTTTCGGAAGTGATTTTAAATTTTATGTTTTAAAAAATAAAAAATCAACATTGCCCAAGAAATAATCATCAAAAGTCCGCCAAGTGGCGTTATTGGACCGAGAAATTTCAAATTGGCATTCCAAACTTCGCTGAAACTTAAGAAATAAATGCTGACCGAAAACAAGAAGGTTCCAACGATCATTAAAATAGAAATCCACTTTTCCGCAGGCGTTTCAAATTTTAAAATATAACCCACAATGAGTAAAAACAACGCGGAATACATTTGATATCTCACGCCGGTTTCGAAACTTTCGAGTCTTTCTACCGATAAAATTTTCTTGAAAGCATGCGCTCCAAACGCTCCTAAAACTACGGAAAGCAGTCCGTAAACCGCGCCGACAACTAATGTAAATGTCTTCATATTAAAATTCTCCTTTTTGATTCATGATAAAAATTTGTGCCGCGATGGACAAGATTCCGATTAAAACAAACATCCACCAAAACCGCTTCGATTTGGAAAATCCTTGCTCTTTCGTAAGTTTCAGAAATATACCGAAAATTAATAGCAAAAGCCCTAAAAATAGCTGAAACATCTTTGTATTATGTATTTCTTAAATTATTAAATTCATTGATTACTTCATGATGCGAAACGGTTTTGTCTTTAAAATAGCTCACAAAGTGATTTTTCTCTTCTTCTGTCGCTCCCAATTGGTTCAGAATATTGAGAAGGTGCATTTTCATGTGCCCTTTTTGGATTCCCGTGGTCACCAAAGATCGAAGTGCAGCAAAATTCTGCGCCAATCCGGAAACCGCCAAAATACTCATCAATTCCTGCGCGGAAGGCTTTCCTAAAAGTGCCAAAGAAAATTTCACCAAAGGATGAAGATTCGTCAAACCACCGACAACACCAACAGAAATGGGCAGATCAATCCAAAACCTAAAAATCCCGTTATCGATGGTGCAATGCGTCAAACTGCTGTATTTTCCGTCCTTTGCTGCGTACGCATGCGCACAAGCTTCGGTCGCCCGGAAATCGTTTCCGGTCGCAATTACCACAGCATCTACCCCGTTCATAATTCCTTTGTTATGGGTCGTTGCGCGGAATGGTTCAATTTCAGCAATGGTTACGGCGCGTTTGAATTTAGTTGCAAATTCTTCATTGGTAATTCCGCTGTCATCGTTCAAGTCTTCAATTTTACAAGAAACTTCAGCTCTCACAATACAATCTGGAGTGAAGTTTGACAAAATATTCATCACAATTTGCAAAGAATCTTTTTCTTCCTGTGTAAAGGTTTCTTCTTTCGAAACTTCCTCTTTTAAAGTCTTTCCGAACTGCTCCAAACAAGAATTGATGAAATTGGCACCCATGGAATCCACCGTATCGAAACTGGCTTTCAGTTGGAAATAATTTTCCATATCGGCCGTTTTGTCGATCAATCGAATATTGAGAATTCCGCCGCCGCGGTTGCGCATGTTTTTGGTAATTTCCTCGGTAGCTTCAAAAAGCTTTTTCTTTAATTTAAAGTTAAAAAAATGAAGCACTTTATGAGGTTCCACATTTAAAATAAAATGCGTGTGACCCAATTTTTTGGTATTGATAATGGTGGTTTTAAAACCTCCTTTGTCGATCCAGAATTTGGCTGCTTTTGAAGCTGCTGCAACCACAGAACTTTCCTCTACTGCCATTGGTAGCGCGAGTAATTTCCCATCGATAAGGAAATTGGGCGCAATTCCGTAAGGCATATAAAAATTGGAAATGGTGTTCTCGGAAAACTCATCGTGAAGCTTTTGTAGCTCCGGATTTTCGTTCCAGTATTGTTTAAGTACCTGTTCGTAAGATTGGTCTCCTTCTAAATATTCGTTGACAATCCAATCAATTTTTCCTTGTTTTGATAGCTTAGAAAAACCTTCTACCGGTTTGTGTGTCATAGCAATTTGATTAAGTCCCAAATATAGCGATTTTTAGCCGGAAGAGGAAGTTGCCGAACCGAAGTTTTATCATCTTCTTGAAACAAAAAAAATCACCGAGTTTTTTCGGTGACTTTATATTTTTGCTTTTTAAACATTCTTAATCCAGCTGAGTTCCAAGGAATTCCCATTCCTGCAATGCCAAATCTAGTTCTTCTTTTTTAGCTTTGTATATTTCTAAAGTTTCTTCGGAAGGATTTTCTTTAGCAAAACCCGCTTCCATTTCTTCGATTTTCAATTCCAATTCCGAGATTTTCTCTTCGATTTTCTTAATTTTATTCTGGATATTTTTTTGATCTTTGGAAACGATGACAGGTTTCTTTTCAACCGGTTTTTCTACGATTTTTTCTACAACTGGCTCATTTCGCATTTCCTGCAATTTCGATTTTTCAGCGGAAACCTCGCGGATGCTTTCCTTTTGTCTGAATTCCAAATATTCATTCACATCGCCGAGGAATTCCTTCATTCTTCCATCGCGGAATTCGAATATTTTATCCGTTAATCCTTGTAAAAATTCCCTGTCGTGGGAAATTACGATCAGTGTTCCCTCGAATTTCTGCAAAGCCAATTTTATGATTTCTTTGGATTGAATATCAAGGTGGTTTGTCGGCTCATCCATAATCAACGTATTGAACGGGCGCAACAAGAGTTTACACAACGCCAAACGGTTTCTTTCTCCACCGGAAAGTACTTTGGTTTTTTTCTGCACATCTTCACCTTGGAAAAGGAAACTTCCCAGCAAATCTCTTACTCGCGGGCGCGTCTCTTCAGTTGCCGCATCTTCAGCTTCTTCCAAAACTGTTTTGTTCGGAGTGAGAACTTCTTCCTGATTCTGCGCGAAATAACCAATATTCACATTATGTCCTAATTCCCACTGGCCGGAATAATCTTTAATTTCACCGGCAAGGATTTTCGCAAGCGTCGTTTTTCCTTGTCCGTTTTGTCCCAACAACGCGATTCTATCTCCACGTTCTACAAAGAAATCAACTTTATCGAAAACTTGCTTGTTTCCATAAGATTTTCCAAGATTTTTGGCCTCGAAAATTACTTTCCCCGGAACAATAGATTGCACGAAACGAATGTTGAACTTCGAAACATCTTCGTTATCGATTTCGATTCGTTCAATTTTATCGAGTTTTTTAATTAAAGACTGCGCAAAAGAAGCTTTAGTAGCACTCGCCCGGAAACGGTTGATGTTATCCTCCATCTGTTTGATTTCGGCATCTTGGTTTTTCTTAGCTTGTGTTAATTTTTCTTTACGCTCCTTGCTCAGTTCCAAATATTTGGTGTAATTAGCTTTATAATCGTCGACTTTTTTATTATTAATGTCGAAAGTTCGGTTACAAACCGAGGTCATAAATTGCTTATCGTGGCTCACCAAAACGATTGCGCCGGGGTAATCTTTCAAAAATTCTTCCAACCAAATGATGGATTCCATATCGAGGTGGTTGGTTGGCTCATCCAGAAGCATCAAATCGTTTTTCTGAAGAAGTAGTTTAGCCAATTCAATTCTCATACGCCAACCTCCTGAAAACTCGTCGGTAATTTTATTGAAATCATCAGCTTTAAAACCAAGGCCGAGCAATACTTTTTCTACATCACCTTCCAGATTATACGCGTCATGGTGCATCAAAAGATCATTCAGTTCGGTCATTCTGTGGATCAAATTTTCGTAAAAATCACTCTCATAATCAGTTCTGGTCGCCAATTGATGATTCACCTCATCGAGCTCGTTTTTCATGGCATTAATTTGCTCAAAAGCCTGCAAAGTTTCATCCCAAACAGTACGTCCTTTCACAAAATCAAGATCTTGTTTTAGAAATCCGATGGTGATATTTCCTTCAGGAACGATGTTTCCTTCGTAGAAATTGATTTCTCCGGTAAGCATTTTCAGCAAAGTGGATTTTCCAGCTCCGTTTTTACCAACGAGACCAATTTTATCATCTTTTTTAATGGTGAAGTTGACATTTTGAAAAAGATAATTCCCTGAGTGATGAAGACCTAAGCCTTGAACTGACAACATATATATTAAGCAATTAGAAATGAGTATTTTCGAGGGGCAAAAGTACGGAAACTTATTGAATTGCTCTATTTTTCCGTGCCAGAGAAATATAATCGTAGGATAAAGCATTTTTTTTAACTTTAATGCTCATTTAAATCATTAATGAAACCATACTCAACATTAATGACAGACGTGAAAATCTCCTGAATCCATCAGATCACTTTCCGGTTCTTGCTGAGTTGAAATTCAGATAAAAAAAATCCACCAGATGACTCTGATGGATAAACACAAATGATGAAAAAAAATTTATTCTTCAGCTCTTGAAAGCATTAGAATGAAGCAAAGAAATATAATATTTTTGACATACCAAAATTATCTACAAAGTATTTTTTCAAAATAATTCATTAATACTGAAAATCAAATAAATAAACTTTAAATCAATTTTATCTTGATCATAAATATGGAAGATAAAACCATGATACTTCTTCGAAAATTCGAATATTATCAACAATTTTTTAAAAAAAAAGGGCTGCTGGAAAACCAACAACCCTTTGCTATATAACAACATAATTTCTAGTAAACTCTAAGTCCAGCTCTTGGTCCGGAAGTACTGGTAACTGCCATCATTCTCGCTTTCTGACCAGATGAGAACATATACATTGCAGAATCATATACATAATCCATGTAGTTCATGAACATTACAGATCTTTTTACTCCACCACAAGTGTTGTATAGTGGATAAGTTGGTGAACCGCCGTTAGAACCAGTTTGAGTAGGAGTGTCAGCTACGAAATCGTTTCCACAAGTTGCATCTCCCCAAATGTGACGAAGATTTAAATAGTGTCCTACTTCGTGAGTTGCAGTTCTTCCTAAGTTGTATGGAGCAGTAGCACCAGTTACACCAGTGTATTTAGAAGCTAAAACAACTCCATCATTCCATTGACCAGCAGATTCTGGGAAAGTAGCGTAACCTAAAACACCACCCATATCTCCAACGATCCAAATATTGAAATAACTTGCTGGTGAAGTAGCATCAATTCCGCCAGTAGAAGATTTTTTCATAGCGTCATTGGTACTCCAAGAAGTTTTAGTAGTAGCTTTTCTTACCGTTTTAATTAGGTGAAATCTCACTTTAGTATCTCCTGCTTTGAGTGAAGAAAATTCTGTAGGAATTTTTGAAGCATCCGTGTTCGTTCCAGCGAAGTCTGCATTTAAAACTGCAATTTGCTCAGCGATTCTTGTAGCTGAAACATTTTCTGCGGTAGTTCTGTATAATACATTTACTACTACTGGGATGTCTACGGAGCCATCTGCCAAAACTTTTCCAAGCGCTAAATCATTAGCAAATTGCTTAGTTAAATTTTCGTTTTCCGTAAACTTGGCCATTAATTCAGGGTTTTTCGCTAAAGCTTCTTCCCTAATTTCTTCAGAAGGACAAACCCTTTGAGCACTTGCCCCACTGGAGTTTGCTGTTAAATCATTTCCTTCTTGATTAAGCAGGTTTTCATCACCCGCATTACACGCAACTAGCATTGACAAAGCAAATGCTCCCATTAACAATTTCTTCATAGTTTAAATATTAATTTTGAAGAAGCGAATTTATAGAGTTGGAAATTACTACGCAATAGGTATTTCACAAATATTTCAAATATATTATTGAAAAATATTTAATTAAATGAATTTCAATGTATTAATTTTTTAATAAATTGATTATTTATGTTGATTATAATCAAAATTTGATCAAAAACACCATTAAACAAACCTCAAAACATTTGAAAATTGAATAAAAATCATTTATAAAATTTCAAATTACCATGTAAATTCAATAAAAAAAGCGACCGAAATTCGATCGCTTTACTGTTATCAATATTTAAAAATTATTCAGTTGGTCTGAAAACCAATCCTGTCTCCTCGAAATAATCAAGGGTAATTCGATCGCCATCTTTGACGTTTCCGGCAAGAATTTCTTTGGACAATTTATTCAAAACTTCTTGCTGCAAAACTCTTTTCAGCGGTCTAGCTCCGAAACTCGGATCATAACCTTTTTTGGTTAGATAATCGATCGCATCTTCGGTAGCGGTCATAAAAATTCCTCTTTTTTCGAGCATTTTATTGAAAGCACGAAGTTGGAAATGCACAATTTTTCCGATTTCCTTTTTGGTCAAAGGCTGGAAAAGCACAATTTCATCAATCCTGTTCAGGAATTCCGGTCTTAAAGTTTGTTTCAACAGCGTGAAAACTTCATCTTTGGTCTTCTCGACAACTTCCTTTACATTATCATCGGTAATATTTTCAAAATTTTCCTGAATCAAATGCGATCCCAAATTGGAAGTCATAATGATAATTGAATTCTTGAAATTCACCACTCTACCTTTGTTATCCGTCAATCTTCCATCATCCAAAACCTGCAGCAAAGTATTGAAAACATCCGGATGCGCTTTCTCGATCTCATCCAAAAGAACCACAGAATAAGGTCTTCTGCGAACCGCTTCCGTCAATTGACCACCTTCGTCGTAGCCCACATATCCTGGAGGCGCGCCCACCAAACGAGAGACGGAATGCCTTTCCTGATATTCACTCATATCGATTCTGGTCATGTTATTTTCATCATCAAAAAGAAACTCCGCCAAAGCTTTTGCTAGCTCGGTTTTTCCGACTCCGGTAGTTCCTAAAAAAAGGAAGGAACCGATTGGTTTTTTCTCATCATTAAGCCCGGCTCTGTTTCTACGAATCGCGTCGGCAACGGCGGAAATCGCTTCTTCCTGACCAACAACTCTTTTATGAAGTTCATCTTCTAAATGAAGAAGTTTTTCTCTTTCGGATTGCAGAAGTTTCGTTACCGGAATTCCGGTCCATTTTGAAATGACTTCCGCGATATCTTCAGCAGTAACCTCTTCTTTAATCAACTCATTTTCACTATTCTGCATTTCAAGCTCCAGCTTTTGAAGTTCTTCTTCTTTTTCCCGAAGTTTTCCGTACTGAATTTCAGCAACTTTTGCATAATCACCCACTCTGGAAGCTCTTTCAGCTTCTAATTTTAAAGCTTCAATTTCTTTTTTAATACGGGTAAGATCTTCAGATTTCTGTTTCTCTTTCAACCATTTTGCATTGATTTCGTTTCGTTGCTCCTGGATTCTGGCAATATCTTCTTTTAGATGGTTGATTTTCACTTCGTTTCCTTCTCTTGAAATCGCAGCGAGCTCAATTTCCAACTGCATCAATTTTCGGTCGAGAACATCAAGTTCTTCAGGCTTGGAATTGATTTCCATTCGCAGTTTCGCGGAAGCCTCGTCGATCAAATCAATCGCTTTATCCGGAAGATAACGATCGGTAATATAACGCTGAGATTGTTCTACAGCAGCAATGATCGCCTCATCTTTGATTCGAACTTTATGATGCGCTTCATATTTATCTTTGATTCCACGCAAAATCGAAATTGCAGATTCCGTGTCCGGCTCTTCTACCATTACTTTTTGGAAACGTCTTTCGAGCGCTTTATCTTTTTCAAAATATTTTTGATATTCATTTAAAGTCGTCGCTCCAATTGCTCTCAACTCCCCTCTTGCCAACGCAGGTTTAAGGATATTTGCAGCATCCATAGCGCCTTCACCACCACCGGCTCCCACCAAAGTGTGAATTTCATCAATAAACAAAATAATTTGCCCATCAGATTTAATCACTTCATTCACTACAGATTTTAATCTTTCTTCAAACTCACCTTTGTATTTAGCTCCTGCGATCAAAGCTCCCATATCTAATGAATATAAAGTTTTATCCATCAAATTTTCCGGAACGTCGCCCGAAATAATTCGATGTGCAATTCCTTCAGCAATTGCAGTTTTACCAACTCCTGGTTCACCAATCAGGATCGGATTATTCTTGGTTCTTCGCGACAAAATTTGCAAAACTCGTCGAATTTCTTCATCACGGCCAATTACCGGATCTAGTTTTCCTTCCGCGGCGAGTTCATTGAAGTTTTTCGCATATTTGTTCAAACTTTGATATGTTTCTTCTGAACTTGCGGAAGTTGCTTTTGAACCTTTTCGAATTTCGCTAATCGCCATTTCCAGACCTTTTTTGGTAACACCCATGTCTTTCAGCATTTTCGAAACATCCGAATTCACATCAAAGAGCGAAAGCCAAAGATGCTCAATCGTCACAAATTCGTCGCCCATTTTCTTGGCAATGTTCGGCGCTTCTAGCAGAACGCGGTTTGCGGATTGGGAGAGATAGATATCCCCGCCTTGCACTTTAGGCAGTTTTTCAATATTTTCGCGGTTTCGCTCTCTCACTAAATTAAGTTCAGCTTCTGATTTTTTCAATAAAAATTCAGAAATATTTTCATCTACCTGAAATATTCCTTCAAGCAAATGTTGAGGTTCGATACTCTGATTGCCAAATTCCATAGCGATTTGTTGCGCTTTTTGGATGGCTTCTTGAGATTTTACGGTGTATTGGTTTAAATTCATATTAATAATTTTTAATTTTTTTAGTTTATAAAATATCAAGAACCCATTGAAATTGATGAATTCTTAATATTGTTATCATTCATTTTGTTAATCGCTACATTGATCGCAAAAACTATTCTAAAAGAAAATTTCCTCATCTTCAAAGACAAATTTACCGAAAAAAAATATTTGAAAACAAATATGTTAGGACAAAAGTTCCGAAAGATTTTCGAAATGATTTTGTTATTGGACAAATAGTTCGATATTTTTTTCTAAAAAAAAACTCACTGAAAACTCGCGATTTTGAAAACCTCTTTTTTACCATTAAAAAATAAGTATATTTGTTAAAATCAGATTTTTTTAAGTTTTAGACTAAAATATGCATCATTTTCATCCATTAAAAACCATCAAAGTAGCGAAGGAAACGAACGATTCAGTGAATATCGCTTTCGAAATCCCTCAAAATTTACGACACAAATTTTCGTTCAAACAAGGACAATATTTGAACGTGAGATTTGTTTTTGGGGAAGAAGATTTGCGCCGCTCCTATTCGATTGTAAACGCTCCGACGGAAGGAAACACTTCCTTGGAAATTCTTGTAAAACATTTAGAAAACGGTAAAGTTTCGACTTTTTTAAACGAAAATTTAAAATCTGGCGACATAGTGGAAGTTTCCGCACCGATGGGACATTTTTACACTCATTACCATCCTTCCAACGAAAAAACTTACGTAGGAATTGCGGCAGGAAGCGGGATTTCGCCGGTGCTATCAAACTTAAAAGAAGCGCTTTACCAAGAACCAAAAAGCAAAGCGTACTTGTTTTTCAGCAATAAGAGCCTCAACGATATTATTTTCAAAAAAGAAATTGATGAACTGGTGCATAAATTCGAAGGCAGATTGCAGGTTATTTATCTACTTTCTCGCGAAAAACACTTTGAAGACGAATTGTTTGAAGGGAGAATTTCTGCCAAAAAACTAAATCTTTTATTAGAAAAATTCACGGATATTCCGACTCAGGAAGCTACTTATTTTATTTGTGGACCTGCAGAGATGATCAAGGAAGTTGCGGAATTTTTAAAAAATGATAAAAAAGTTCCTTCACTGCAAATCATGTACGAATATTACGCCGCACCAGATGAAGATGAAAATGCAGAAATGAGTGATGAATTCAAGGCCATTCCAAATATCGAAAGCATGGTAACTTTGATTATTGATGATGATGAATATTCTTTCCACCTTAATTCAAAGAAAAAAAGCATTTTAGACCAAGCTCTCAATGATAAATTGCCGGTTCCTTTCGCTTGCAAAGGTGGAGTTTGCTGTACCTGCAAAGCCCAGGTGATGGAAGGCGAAGTTTTCATGGAGAAAAATTTCGCGTTGACCGAAGATGAAGTAGCGAGAGGTTTTGTACTAACTTGCCAATGTCACCCAACAACAAATGTGGTGATGCTGAGTTACGACGTTTAACTCCATCCGAAACGGATTAAAAAAAAAATCAATTATGGCACAATGGAAATTCGCTAAAGCGATTAACGAAAATGAAGCTTTTAAGATTGACGGAACCAACATCTGGAATCATTATTGGCATTGCGTAAATAAAAAGGTAGAAGTAAAAGGGCCTTACGAGGGAAATGTGTATTTCTTCAAAGAATACCAAATTATAAACAACGACAAAACCATCAATTTTGTTGCTGGTGAATTCATCAATTCCAAAGTCGGAATTTACCTTAAAGATGATTTAAGCGATACCAAACTCTGATTTTTTGAATTTAATTAAAAAACAACGCATCCGCGGTGAAATATGGAACATTTAGAAAAATTTTTAGCGTACGTACAGGCAGAAAATAAAGTAGAACCTAAAGACGTAATGCCCGATGATTACCGAAAACTTTTAGTTCGGCAAATTTCTCAACACGCACATTCCGAGATTGTTGGAATGCTCCCTGAAGCCAACTGGATCACCAGAGCGCCATCACTTCGAAGAAAAATGGCACTTTTGGCAAAAATTCAAGATGAAGCCGGACACGGACTTTATTTATATGCCGCAACGGAGACTTTAAACAACGGAGAAATTGCCGCCGATCGCGATTCCACTTACAATGATATGCTTTCGGGAAAGGCAAAATATTCCAGCATTTTCAATTACCCCGCGCTTTCTTGGGCAGATATTGGCGCAATTGGCTGGCTGGTTGATGGCGCTGCGATTATGAATCAAGTAATGCTGATGGGAAATTCTTACGGCCCATATTCCCGAGCAATGGTAAGAATTTGCAAAGAAGAATCTTTCCACCAAAGACAAGGTTATGAAATTTTAATGACGCTTTGTCGCGGAACGAAAGAGCAGAAAGATTTGGCACAAGAAGCGCTAAATCGTTTTTGGTGGCCTGCACTAATGATGTTCGGACCGAATGACGACGCTTCGCCGAATTCACAAAAATCAATGAATTACCGTGTTAAACGCGAAAGCAACGATTCTTTAAGACAAAGATTCATTGATGTAACCGTTCCGCAAGCGGAATTCTTGGGATTAAAAATTCCCGATGAGCAATTAAAATGGAATGAAGAAACCGGACATTACGATTTCGGGGAATTGCCTTGGGACGAATTCATGGAAGTTCTGAAAGGAAACGGACCTTGCAACAAAAAGCGTTTGGAAACAAAAAGAAAAGCACAACGCAAACATTCTTGGGTAAAAGAAGCTGCGATGGCGTACGCTTCTAAAATGAAAACTGAATCAATAAAAAATTAATTCTCGAATTAACCCATTTCCAAATTCCTAAATTAAAAATATGATTTGGCAAGGACGCTTCGATGGTGACGATCCATTATATCACAGGATTTTCCAAAGAGTTTCTCTGGAAACCGATTACACTTCGATTTCACCGAAGGATTTCGTTCTTCATGGATTTGCCGTTGACGAAGGCGTAAAAAGAAATAAAGGGAGAGTCGGATCTAAAGAAGGATGCGATATTATTAGGAAAAATACCGCAAATTTTCCGGTGGTAAATCCTGCATTTGTTTTAAAAGATTTTGGGAATATTACCTGCGAAGATCGAAATTTAGAAAAATCCCAAAAAGAACTCGCAAATAAAGTAGCTGAAGTTTTAAATAGAAAAGGGAAATCCCTTGTTTTCGGTGGTGGACATGAAGTAACATTCGCCCATTTTTCTGGAATCAAGCAAGCCTTTCCCGATAAAAGAGTAGGAATTATCAACATTGACGCCCATTTCGACAACCGAGAAGTTGACCCGAACATTGGTGCAAGTTCCGGAACCGGATTTTGGCAAATCGCACAGCAGGGAGAAATCCATTCACTTCATATAGGAATTCAGAAAAACTCCAACACTTTAAAACTATTTGACATTGCCCATCAATTTGGAATGAAATATATCCTGGCAGACGAACTTTTCTTCGAAAACTTGCCCAACATCTATCAAAAAATTGATGAATTTTTAGCTGGAGTTGATGTTTTATACCTTACTATTTGCATGGATGTTTTTAATGCAGCAATTGCACCAGGAGTTTCCGCAACTGCGTACAACGGAATTATGGCAGATTCCGCTTTCATGCATTATTTCAAACACATTCTGAAAAGTGAAAAACTCATTGCGATGGATATCGCAGAAGTTAATCCATCATTAGACATCGCCGAAAGAACCGCAAGATTAGCCGCGAGTTTAGCCAACGAATGGTTGATGAGTTGAAATTTACTTTGATGATATTCACGATTATACAAGACATTTCTTTCTTATTTCTATGATATCAAAATGATCTACTCATCGATTTACAAAGACTTTAATTTAAATAAAATGAGCTAAATTAGCTTAGAAAATTCATCTAAATCAAACGAGACCAAACGACAATTATTTATTAATTATGGTAAAAAAAATCACAGATCATAAAGAATTTTATATATTTGCACCAATTAACAATTAACTAAAAAATAAATTACTATGTCAGACATTGCATCAAGAGTAAAAGCTATTATCGCTGATAAACTCGACGTTGAGGAAACAGAAGTAACTCCAGAAGCAAGCTTCACAAACGATTTAGGAGCAGATTCTTTGGATACTGTAGAATTAATCATGGAATTTGAAAAGGAATTCAACATTCAAATCCCTGATGATCAAGCAGAAAAAATTACGTCTGTAGGTCACGCTATTACTTACATCGAAGAAGTAGTGAACAAATAATATTCTATTAACAAGAATCTGAAAATTTATGGAATTAAAAAGAGTAGTAGTTACTGGTTTCGGAGCCATTACCCCAATCGGAAATAATGCCAAAGATTACTGGGAAAACCTTGTGAAAGGCGTGAGCGGTGCTGCTCCTATTACTCTTTTTGATGCCACAAACTTCAAAACCAAATTCGCCTGCGAAGTCAAGAATTTCAATCCATTAGATCATTTCGACAAAAAAGAAGCGAAGAAAATGGACCGAAATACCCAATTGGGAATCGTGGCAGCGCGCGAAGCTGTTGAACATTCCGGAATTCTTTCGGATAATCTAGATAAAAACAGAGTCGGAGTAATTTGGGGTTCAGGAATTGGCGGTTTAGAAACCTTCGAAACCGAAGTTTTGGGTTGGGCTAATACTGAAATTCCCCGTTTCAACCCATTCTTTATTCCTAAAATGATTGCGGACATTACCGGAGGTCAAATTTCTATTGAATACGGTTTCCATGGTCCGAACTACACCACTGTTTCTGCTTGTGCTTCATCTGCCAACGCTCTTATCGATGCCAAAATGCTGATCCAATTAGGAAAAGCGGACGTTATCGTGTGTGGAGGTTCCGAAGCTGCAGTTACTGCAAGTGGCGTAGGGGGTTTCAATGCCATGATGGCACTTTCTACCAGAAATGATGATCCAAAAACAGCTTCCCGACCTTTCGATAAAGACCGAGATGGTTTTGTATTGGGTGAAGGCGCAGGATCAATCATCTTGGAAGAATACGAACACGCAAAAAAACGCGGTGCTACAATCTATGCCGAATTGAAAGGAGGCGGAATGAGTGCGGATGCGTATCACATGACGGCACCTCACCCTGAAGGGTTGGGCGCATATCTGGTAATGAAAAATTGTTTGGAAGACGCTGGTGTAACGGCCGACGAAGTAGATCATATCAACATGCATGGTACTTCTACTCCATTGGGCGACATCGCAGAATCTAATGCAATTTCCAAATTGCTGGGCGATCATGCGTATGACATTCAGATTAACTCTACCAAATCAATGACAGGTCACCTTTTAGGTGCTGCAGGAGTGATCGAAGCAATCGCTGTCATTAACTCTATCATCCACAACACAGTTCCTCCTACCATTAATCATTTTAGTGATGATGAAAAGATAGACAGCCGTCTTAATTTCACCTTCCAAAAGGCAGTGGAAAAAGAGGTAAATGTTGCAATGAGTAACACTTTTGGCTTTGGTGGGCACAATGCGTGTGTACTTTTCTCCAAAATCTAATTGAAAATTTCTATGGAGTTAAAGAAATATTTTCCAAGATTCCTAGTTCCCAGAAAAAAAATCCTTTCCGAAAAAGATTATTACCTAAGCACGGAGATCAGTAAAATTACCGGTTGCAGTGTGCAAAATATCAATCTTTATCGCGAGGCATTTTCTTTGAAAACCTCTTCAAAAAAACCAACTCAAAATTACGAAAGGCTGGAGTTTTTAGGAGACGCAGTTTTGGGTGCGATAATTTCCTGTCATTTGTTTTCTACCTATCCGCAAGCGAATGAAGGATATCTGACGCAAATGAAATCGAAAATCGTGAACCGAAAAAATCTCAACAAATTAGGAGAACATCTTGGTTTAACGAAATTTTTGCAGAACGATACTTCTTCTACATTGAGCGAAAATATCTCGGGCAATTTATTTGAAGCCCTAATTGGTGCTCTTTATCTTGATGTGGATTATGAAACCTGTAAAAAAGTAGTTTTAGAAAGGCTTTTAACCCCATCAGAAATCAACAAACTCGAAAATAAAATTGTGAGTTACAAAGGTTTACTGCTGGAATGGAGCCAAAAAAAGAAAGTGAGCATCAAATATGAAACCTGTGAGGAGTTTCAGGCCAATAAAAACCTGGTTTTCCGATGTCATGTTTGGCTAGATGATGAGAAAATATCAAACGCCACAGAAACATCCAAGAAAAAAGCAGAAGAAAAAGCTGCACAAAGAGCATTCTATATTTTAAACAAAAAACAAAGCATCATTGAAAACCCAAAAGATACTGCTTGATATTGAAGACGAAGATGAAAACATCTCGTTGGGCTTAGCAAGGCTGGCAATGGATATTCCGCCGCACGAGCTATTCTTTCACATCAATACCATGAATTCTTTTAATTTCACGCGCATCGATGATCTTGTTTACCACGGCGAATATTTCGAGTATCATTTCCCAAGATTTCAAGCTTTTCATAATGATTCCAAGGTTTGTATTCACTTTATAGGTAATAAATGTTGCCATTCTAAACAGAAGAAAATTGCCACAGAACTCTTTTCCGGCGAGTTTGAAAATAAATATTTGCTAGAACATTTTCAAGATGTTGATTATATCATCAAAACATCGGAGCCATTTAATGATTTTTCCTTAATTTTGCTCCCGGAAAATCTTATGTTCCAAATACAAGATTTTACCCTGAGTTCCGAAGAGGAACTTTATCACATATTTCAATATTATGAATAAATATTTAAAAAAGACAAAAATCATTGCCACCTTAGGCCCTGCTTCATCCGATAAAGAAACGATGCTTCAACTGATCCAGGCAGGTGTAGATGTTTTCAGAATAAATTTCTCCCACGCAGATTACGATTTAGTAAGGAAAAATGTAAACACCATCCGCGAACTGAACCAAGAATATGGCTACTCAGTGGGTATTTTGGGAGATTTACAAGGTCCTAAACTACGTGTTGGGGTTGTAAAAGAAGGCTCGTACCTTAACCCTGGCGACATCCTTACCTTTACCAACGAAAAGATAGAGGGAGATTCTAAAAGGGTTTACATGACCTATCAGAAATTCCCACAGGATGTGAAAGTGGGTGAAAGAATCCTGATCGACGACGGGAAACTGGTTTTAGAAGTTATTGAAACCAACGAAATCGATACCGTACGAGCAAAAACAATACAGGGTGGGCCGCTGAGCTCTAAAAAAGGGGTCAACCTGCCGAACACCAATGTTTCGCTTCCCGCACTTACTGAAAAAGATGTGGAAGACGCAAACTTCATGCTTGATCTGGAGCTCGATTGGATTGCCTTATCTTTCGTAAGACATGCGCAGGATATCATCGATTTGAAAGAATTGATGAAAAATCACCCAACCAACAAGCACAAAACCCCGATTATCGCGAAAATCGAGAAGCCGGAAGGCGTAAGAAATATCGAACAGATTCTGCAGGAATGCGACGGACTGATGGTTGCCCGTGGAGATTTGGGTGTGGAAGTTCCTATGGAAGAAGTTCCCGCCATCCAGAAAAATCTGGTAGAAATCGCCAGAAAATACTCTAAACCGGTAATTATTGCAACCCAGATGATGGAAACCATGATCACCAGTTTAACCCCAACCAGAGCAGAGGTAAACGACGTTGCAAACTCCGTGCTCGATGGGGCTGATGCGGTGATGCTTTCCGGAGAAACTTCCGTAGGAAAATATCCGGTGGATGTGGTAGCCAACATGTCGAAAATTATTAAAAATATCGAGCAAACGCATTTCTACCAAACCAAAAACGCGCCTATCGAACATGAATTTAACTGTGTTGATGACCGTTTCATTACCAATCGGGTATGTTTGGCAGCAGTGAGAATTGCAAAATCAACCAACGTAGAAGCGATCATCACGCTTACCTATTCTGGTTATACCGCGTTTCAAATTTCGGCACACCGCCCGAATTCCAACATCATCGTATTCTCTTCCAACAGAAGAGTGCTTACGATGTTGAATTTGCTTTGGGGCGTACGTGCATTTTATTACGACATGCAGAAATCTACCGACGAAACCATTATTCAGGTGAATATGCTGGCGCATACCAACGGTTTTGTAGAACAGGGCGATTTCGTGATCAACCTGAACGCAACACCACCTTACGAAGGGGGCAAAACCAATACCCTGAGACTGACGACAATTTAGAAATCGTTACGATATTTATAGCAATCCGTTCAATTCGTTGAACGGATTTTTTTGTTTAAAGAAATTTATTATATTTATCGTAATCAAAAAACACAAAGTTATGCCTATTACCAATATGAACAATGCGCACCTGACAGAAGCTCAGGTAACTGCCGCACAAGATGCCCTAACCCAACTATAAAATGCACTCGCAGTGCTTACGGTAACCCTTACCGCTGAAGAACGCAGCACCTATGGCAGTGTGAATGAGCAGAACAAACTGCTGGTGAACAAAGTATGGGACTACCGCCGCAACTCGCCCAACCTTTCGGTACCCGATCTGGATTGGGACGAATTTGAAAAAGATTACAACAGCCGACAGGTGATGGAAAATCTTCAGCACCGCCTGGATGCACTTTCGGAAAGAATTAAAAACGCAAAAATTCTGCACGATTACGACAATTACCAAAGTGCGCTGGATGATTATGCCTACACCACCTACAAAGCCGGTTCGCAGGCACCCGGTTACGAGACCAAGATGAATGAAATGAAACAGTTTTTCAACCGCTCGGGTAAAGGTAAAGAAAAGCCCGCTCCAGAAACCGATAGCCCAACCGCTTAGAACAATCCCCGGCAGCAGCTGGGGATTGTTGTACCTGAAAATATCGATTAATGCCCATGTATGCGGTCTCACCGTGCAATGATGCGGTCCTAAGGTGCAAATTTGGGGTTCGAAGCCTTATTGTTGGGGTTCGAAGACTCATTTTTGGGGTTCAGAGCCTCATTTTTGGGGTTCGAGACCTCAAATTTTGGGTTCGAGACCTCATCTTTGGGGTGCGAGACCTCATTTTTGGGGTGCAGAGCCTCATTTTTTGGGTTGAAGACCGAAAATTTGGAGGCTTGGCGTCCATTTGGGCGGTTCGGAGCAAATAATTATCTTTACTGACAAAGCCGAGCTTCGCAACATTAATATAACAACAATTTTAAAATCAATCTAAAATAATGACAGAAGAAAAAAGACTGGAAATTTTAAACAACGCAAAAGATTTTTTTAGAAACGAAATTGTGACTAGCCACATTGAAGGAGCATGTAAAAGAGCAAGTAAATTATCCGAATATAACGTTAACCCATTTCTATTTAAGTATTTGGCTAATTTTCTGACAGGAAATGATAATTCTGAAAGTATAGCTAGAGCTTTGGTATTACCACGAATCTTAGGTTCATCTATAAATACATCATTTGGTATGAAGGTTCAAAAATTAATTGGTCACTTATTCCAAGGCTTAGGCTCAACAACATCTGGAATTGATATTGAATTTATAGATGCAACAGATGGAAGAAAAAAATATTGCCAATTGAAAGCTGGACCAAATACAATTAATCACGATGATGTAACAACTGTTATTAATCATTTTAACAGCGTAAGAAATTTGGCTAGAACTAACAATTTGAATGTTGGAATTAACGACATGATTGTCGGAGTTATCTATGGGGAAGAATATGAACTGAGTTCACATTACAGAAGAATTTCTCAATCATATCCAGTTATTATCGGGAAAGAATTCTGGCATAAGCTAACAGGCAAAGAAGACTTCTATTTTGATCTGATTGACGCAATGGGAGATGTAGCCTTAGAAGTTGACGGAAGTCACATAGTTGAAGAAACTATTTGTAAACTTGCCATGGAAATCCAAGAAAAATATTTTGAGTAAAGTAGAACTTGTTACTTCTATTTTACTTTATAGTGTTCATTCAAAAATTTGACAATAGAATAACCTACTTCCATTCCTAAATTTACTGGAACTGCATTCCCAATTTGCTTGTACTGTTGAGCTATCGAACCTGCAAATTCCCAATCATCCGGAAAGGTCTGAATTCGGGCATATTCTCGAACGGTAAATGGTCTAGTTTCTTCTGGATGACAACGTTCGGTTTGTTTCTGCGCAGGACTACAAGTTAAAGTCAAACAAGGTTCATCCCACCCAATTCGTCGGGCAATCCCTGTTTTTCCTCCACCTAAATAAAAGCTACCTCCCATAAATGATTTCTGTACCTCCAATGGTAAATCTCTCCAATATCCTTTTGGTGGAACTAATTCTAGCACCTCTCTTTTACTTTTCGGGTATTTAGCTCCTTCAGATTTTGGAACATCTGTATCAAATAATTCTCCCTTTTTCAAGGCGTCTTTAAGGTTGTACACCTTATGATATGGTTTCGGATATTCATATTTAATTTCAATATCCTTTCTGATACCAACTAAGATCAAACGCTCTCTTTTTTGTGGAACTTTATAATTGATTGCTTTCAAAACTTCTACTGGAACTACTTTGTAACCTATTTCGTCCAAAATAGAAATCATTCCTTTTAGCGTTTTTCCGCCATCATGACTCAACAATCCACGAACATTTTCACCAATACAAATTGGTGGATTTACTTCTTTTACAACACGAGCAAATTCATAGAACAATGTTCCACGTGCATCTGCAAGACCTAGTTTCTTACCAGCATAGCTAAAAGCCTGACAAGGGAATCCTCCTGTTACAACATCAACTTTATTACGAAAATCAGAAAAATCAAAATCTTTTATATCACCCTCTAACACCTTCCAATTCGGACGATTTTGTCTTAACGTTGCACACGCAAACTTATCTATTTCATTAAGTGCGACACAGTTAAGACCCGCCTTCTCCATACCAATTGCTAACCCTCCTGCGCCAGCAAAAAGCTCCAAAACTTTGTATTCATTTTCAGGTTTAATATAATTAGAGAAAGTTTCTATTGTGTTTTCAGTAATAAAATCTGAAAATAAATTTAAAACCTCTGACTTCTTATAAACACGATAATTGCTTATGGGCTCACGCACTGCGGAGAGTTTACCTTCCCTATCCCAACGCCTTAAGGTTTCTTTACTCTTACCTATTAGTTCTGAAGCTTCTGCCAATGTTATATAATCATTCATAACCAAGTTTATTAACCTTATACAATGGTTACAAATTTAGACATTTATTTTTTACTATCAAACATCCTATTTGATAAATCAAAAATAAAATCTTGTATTTAAAAATACCCTATGCTAAAATTATTCTTTCAAAGATATTTTCAGAATCCCAAACCCCTTAGCCCTGATCGCAGCGGCTACCCCACAGTGAAGCCGCGGACGGCGAGGTACGAGCCGGGAGCGGCAGAGCGAGAAGTAATAGCGGAGAGCAGGTTCCCGGCTACAAAAAAATATCCGCCCAGAAAATTCTGAACGGATTTGTATATCTCGAAACTTTCGAAACCTTATAGGTTTCAGAAACCTATAAGGTTTTGGCAGCCAGTCTTACATCATGCCCGGCATACCGCCGCCCATTGGCATGGCTGGTTCGTCTTTCTTCACCTCGGTGATAACACACTCGGTAGTTAGAAGCATCCCTGCAACTGAAGCTGCGTTTTCTAAAGCTACACGCACCACTTTGGTTGGGTCGATGATTCCTGCTTCGTACATGTTTACATACTCGTCGTTCTTCGCGTTGAAACCGAAATCTCCGCTTCCTTCCGCTACTTTAGCTACGATTACGGAACCTTCTCCACCTGCGTTGGCTACGATTTGTCTCAATGGCTCTTCGATGGCTCTCTTCACGATTTTGATACCGGTAGTTTCGTCCAGGTTGCTTCCTTCTACATTAATTGCAGAAATTGCTCTTACCAAAGCAACACCACCTCCAGGTACAATACCTTCTTCTACGGCAGCTCTGGTTGCATGAAGTGCATCATCTACACGGTCTTTTTTCTCTTTCATTTCTACTTCGGAAGCAGCACCAACGTAAAGAACTGCCACACCTCCTGCTAATTTTGCAAGACGTTCCTGAAGTTTTTCTCTGTCATAATCGGAAGTCGTGGTTTCCATTTGCGCTTTGATTTGGTTTACGCGACCTTTAATCTGCGCTTCATCACCACCACCATTTACAATGGTAGTATTGTCTTTGTCAATAGAAACCTTTTCAGCAGTTCCAAGCATTTCCAAAGTAGCGTTTTCCATAGTGAAACCTCTTTCCTCAGAAATTACTTGTCCACCTGTTAAGATTGCGATGTCTTCTAACATTGCTTTTCTTCTGTCGCCGAATCCCGGTGCTTTTACCGCAGCGATTTTCAAAGAACCTCTCAATTTATTTACCACCAAAGTTGCCAAAGCTTCACCTTCCACTTCTTCAGAAATAATTAAAAGCGATTTTCCTGCCTGAGCAACCGGCTCCAAAACCGGCAGCAATTCTTTCATGGAAGAGATTTTTTTCTCTACCAAAAGGATATAAGGATTCTCTAATTCAGCAACCATTTTCTCAGGGTTGGTTACGAAGTATGGAGACTGGTAACCTCTGTCGAACTGCATTCCTTCAACCACGTCTACGGTTGTATCGGTTCCTTTTGCTTCTTCAACAGTAATTACGCCTTCTTTACCAACTTTTCCGTAAGCTTCTGCGATTAACGAACCGATAGTATCGTCGTTATTTGCAGAAATTGCCGCAACTTGTTTGATTTTCTCTGAAGAATCACCAACAACTTGAGACTGAGATTTTAGGTTTTCAACAACAGCGGTTACCGCTTTATCGATTCCTCTCTTCAGATCCATTGGGTTAGCACCTGCCGCTACATTTTTCAGCCCTTCACGAACGATTGCCTGAGCTAAAACTGTCGCAGTGGTTGTTCCGTCTCCGGCAATATCGTTGGTTTTAGAAGCAACTTCTTTCACCATCTGAGCACCCATGTTTTCAACTTTGTCTTCCAGCTCAATTTCTTTTGCCACGGAAACCCCGTCTTTGGTTACGTGTGGTGCACCGAAAGATTTTTCGATCACTACGTTACGTCCTTTTGGACCCAATGTTACTTTTACTGCGTTTGCAAGAGCATCAACACCTCTTTTTAGTGCGTCTCTTGATTCGATATCGAATTTTATTTCTTTTGCCATTTTTTTAATGCTTTAAGCGGGACGCAGGAGGCAGGAAGCCTAATGCAAAACCGCTGGTTTTTATTATAATAATTTTTTTCTGAGTTGAATTAATTTTTGTCGGAGAAGATTCATTTGAATTGCAATTGGTTCAAATTCTGATTCTGAGATGAAATTAAATTCTGTTGATAAGAATAAAAGATATTCTGTTTCATTTAACGAACCTATACTTATATCAATAAACCTTCCGAATTCTTTGTCGGTTAAACGTCCGCAACCTTCTGCAATATTGGTAGGAATTGAAACTGATGCTCTTCGAATCTGAGAAGTTAATCCGTAGATTTCTTCTTTCGGAAATTTTGAAGTAAGAAGATAAATTTCTTTAGTTAATTTATGACCAATTTCCCAAACCTCATATTTTCTGTAGTTTCGCATCCTGCTTCTTGCCTATTGCTTACTGCTACCCAACAATTCCCAAAAGATCTCCTTCCTTCACAATCAGGTAGTCTTTTCCTTCGAATTTCAGTTCTGTTCCTGAGTATTTTCCGTAAAGCACTTTATCGCCAACGTTTACTGTCATTGGCTCGTCTTTTTTTCCAGGTCCAACTGCAACTACAGTTCCTTCTTGTGGTTTTTCTTTTGCTGTGTCCGGAATGATGATTCCTGACGCGGTTTTCGTTTCTGCAGCCGTTGGTTCTATCAATACTCGGTCTGCTAAAGGTTTAAAATTTACTGACATATTTTTTTAATTTTAAATTATTATTATACACCCGACTTTTCTCCAAAATAATGCCAAGAGAAACTAACGGCAAAACTGTCATTTTTAAAGAAGAAGGATGTGCAATTTTGGCAGAAAAAAAGCCATTCAGCGATTTGAATGACTTTCTTTTTGGTTTTTTTAATTTTTCTTTCCGGCGGCCTGCATCGGATTTACTTTTCCTTGTGCAGCTCCTCGCACGGTTTCTCCGTTTTTCTGTTTGAAGACTTCAAATTTTGAAGCCGGTTCTGGAATTTCTCCCCAGAAATTATTAGAAGTATCGATGTCCGCGGTTTCTCGCATCGGATCCAGTTGAATGGATTTCAGTTTTTTATCGAAATAATAAGTTTTCGAAACTTTCTGCTCATTTTTTCTCCAGATTTGCGCGGAAGATTTATCATTCAATTTGCTGCCATCTTCAAAAGTAAACTCAAGAATGATCGGCATTACCAATCCACCTTTATTGCTGAAATCGATTTGATACGCATAAATATCCTTTAATTTTGCTTTCTCATTATTCGGAATTTTCTCCAAATTATCAACTTTCAAAGTATATTTTTTGTTCTGATCAACTTTCTCCAATCCTCGGTTGTATCTCCAGTAGAAATCTTGGGTTTCTTTGTCTTTATCGGTGTAGAAACTGATATTTTTATCATTTCTGTTTCGGATTTTCGAAATATCTTCAAAATCATTTTGAAGCGGCTCATCTACGGTATAAGTAATCTCGCGGGATTTAGGTTCGACCTCCAAATTCGGAGACGCCACTGTTAATTTATCAATAGAAATATCCACAGGATCAATTCCGTAGAACCAACCTCTCCAGAACCAATCAAGGTTTTCGGCACTTGCATCATTCATCGTTCTGAAAAAATCTGCAGGTTCAGGATGTTTGAATGCCCATCTTTTAGAATACGTTTTAAAAGCCTCATCAAAAAGTTCTCTTCCCATAATAGTTTCGCGCAGAATATTCAATCCAGTTGCCGGTTTTGCATAAGCGTTCGGACCAAAATGAATGATATTCTCGGAATTCGTCATGATGGGTTCCAACTGCTCTTTCGGAAGCTTCATATAATCAACAATCGTGTGAGCGGGACCTCTTCTTGAGGGGAATTTATTATCCCATTTTTCTTCGGTTAAATATTCCACAAAAGTATTCAACCCTTCATCCATCCAGCTCCATTGTCTTTCATCGGAATTGATGATCATTGGGAAGAAATTATGTCCAACTTCGTGAATAATCACTCCAATCATTCCGTTTTTGATTCCTTCGGAATAGGTTCCGTCTTTTTCAGTTCTACCGTAGTTGAAGCAGATCATCGGATATTCCATCCCGTTGGCAGCTTCGACAGATTGGGCTACAGGATAAGGATAAGGGATGGTGTATTCCGAATAGGTTTTTATGGTATGTGCGACTGCTTTTGTAGAGAATTTTCTGTAAAGGTTGTATGCTTCTTTTGGATAAAGACTCATCGCCATGACCTGGTTGTTGTTTTCAGGAATTACTACTTTCATCGCATCCCAAACGAATTTTCTTGAAGAAGTCCAGGCGAAATCACGCACATTTTCTGCTTCGAAAACCCAGGTTTTTCTTTGCTTGGACTTGTTCCTTTCGGCTTTTTTTGCTTCTTCTAAAGTTACAATTTCCAGCGGCTCATTTGCAGTCTGCGCCTGCTTCCAACGCTGAAGCTGAGCAGGTGTCAGAACCTGTTCGAAATTTTTACCAACACCCGTTGATGCCACGATATGATCCGCAGGAACGTTCATCGTCACTTTATAATCTCCGAAAGCTAAAGCAAATTCGCCTCTTCCGGTGAATTGGTTGTTTTGCCAGCCTTTGAAATCACTGTACACACACATTCTCGGGAACCATTGCGTAATCGTATAAAGATCGTTTCCATCTTCGGGGAAGTTTTCGTAACCGCCTCTTCCGCCCATAGTCATCCGGTTGGGAATATTATAATTCCAGTCGATTTTAAAGACAAATTTTTCACCTTTTTTCAAAACTTTAGGCAAGTCAATACGCATCATGGTTTTATTCACCACATATTTTAAAGGTTTTCCGGAAGCATCAGTTACTTTTTCGAGATTAACGCCGTACCCGTTGTTTTTTTCCGGCAGGTCGGTTACTTTCAAACGGTCGGTCGTGGTCTGTTTTGGAATAAACGATGAATCATGATAGCCCGCATTTTTTTCAGTAGACTGCTGATTTTCATCGAGCTGAAGCCACAGATAATCCAGATCGTCTGGAGAATTGTTGTAATAGGTAACGGTTTCGGACCCTCTTAGATTTCTTTTATCCTCATCCAAATAGGCGGTAATATCATAATCTGCGCGGTTTTGCCAGTAACCTTGCCCAGGCGCGCCGGAAGCAGTTCTATAGACATTGGGCGTCGGCAGGATTGTGCCAAGCCGCTCAAACTTATTGCCGTGGTTGCTCTTCGGATTGTTTTGGATATCCTGAGCGTAAATTCCAAAAGGAATAAATAATGTCAAAATGATGGACTTAAACTTCATGGAATGTTGTTGTTTTAATTAAGAGTATTCAAAACTATGAAATCGTTACAAAAAAAGAATGATAAATGAGAAATTTAACATATTAAAAAGGAATTCTTTCCAAAGCCATTTTCAAAGCTAATGCAAAAACGGCCGAGGAAACAAACATTACCCATTCTTTTTTGTTGATTCTAAACAAAGTAAGCATCACGAAATGAAGGATCATAATCACGATAACTACAGCAATTTGCCCAACTTCCAACCCGATATTGAAACCTAAAAGTGGAACTATAATACTTTGCTCTTTCGACATCATCATTCTGGCGGTATTTGCAAATCCCATCCCATGAATCAATCCGAAAAACAAAGCGAAAAAATAATTCACCTGCATTAAATTCTGTGGCTTATTCCGCATCAAAATATTATCTAAAGCTGTAATCACGATGGTTAAAGGAATCAGAAACTCGATCCATTTCGCTGGTGCGCGCAAAATATCGAATGCACTTAGAACCAAAGTAATCGAATGCCCAATGGTAAATGCGGTAACCACCCAAAGGATTTTTTTCCAATCCTTGAATACATAAATCGCCATTAAAACCAACACAAAAAGCTGATGATCAAGCGCATCCAAGGAAATAATATGTTCCCAACCCAATTTTAAATAAAGAATAAAATCCTGCATCTGTCGTATAATTTTTAGAGGCACGATAATACAAAATTTATTTTAACTTTGTTTAAAATTACAAAGATGAATCTCACCATAGAAATAGAAAACAAGGAAGACTACGATTTCATCAAACAACTTCTGGAGCGGTTAAAGGGCGTAAAAGTTCTTCCACAACCCTATGAAATGATCGAAGGAGTTCCTGCTCATATCTTCGAAGCCATCGACAAATACGGAGAAAATCTGAAAGATGAAGATCTGATTTCTCATGATGATTTTATGAAGATTATTGATGATGCAAGATGCAGATTAAATACTCCGAAATAGCCAACTCTTCCTTTCTGGAAATTTTAGAATTTCTTGAAAAGAATTGGACTCCGAAAGAAATCAATATTTTTTTGGATGATGTAGAAATTGTCTTGAAATCCCTTGTAGAAGGAAAAATAAAGCAATACCAAAAATCTCAATCCAAAACCCAAAGCGCATTAATCGGTAAAAAACACATCAGAATGTTTTTCCGAAAAGAAGATGAAAATTCAATCAAAATCCTATTGTTTTTCGACCTTCGCCAAAATCCTAAAAAAATACTCGACCTTTTAAAATGAAAAAATTCCTCCTAATCCTTTTCGCTTTTTTCTTTACAACAGCTTTTTCCAAGTCATTGCCAATCGAAGATTTACATCCATATCATGTTGGTTCTGTTGAATTTAACTATAATTCCAAAACAAAAACATTCGAAATAAGTGGCAAGTTTTTCTTGGATGATTTAGAAAACGCATTGAAAGAAAAATACGGAAAAGCAGTTCATTTTAATGATGAAAAATATAAAAGCCAGATTAACGCTTACCTGATTCAATATTGCGAAGAATACCTAAAGCTAAAATCCGATAATAAATTCCTGAAAATCAACTATATTGGCTACGAAGAAGACAGCGAATCCGTGAACATCTATTTGGAATCTGAAAAAGCAAATCCTCCGAAAAAAGTAGAAACTGCGGTAAGTTTGCTGTACAATTTCTTCGATGATCAAATGAACATCATCCACATCATCGTCAACGGAAACCGAAAAAGCCAGAGACTAAATTATCCTGATCGGTATTTATATCAGATTTTTTAATGGTTGAAAGTCTCATTAATTCGCTGAACTTCCTCCAAAAGATCGGGGAAAAACGCATCAAAATGAACTTGTAACTGAGCTTTATGTTTTAGAAAAGCATCAAAAACAGCGGTATCTTTATCTAAATATTTCGCTTTGTTGAGTACATTTTGAATGGAAAATTTAATCCCCCAATCTTCCCGATAATTGTACAACCAATTGTCTTTTTCCATGTGATTGAGCATTCGAAGGAAGTTTTCCGGCAAAAACATTTCATGATTTCTCAAAACCCGATACACCCTTTGAGAATGGTCTTTCAATGTTTTATCGGGTAAAGAATTGGCCAAGAAATAATCAAAAGACACATCCACAAAAGCACCCGCATAAAGCCTTACCAAAGGACTGAACACCTTTTTAGCTTCATGAATTTCCTGATGTGCGTCGGTAAAAGTATCAATCGCGCGATGCAAAGTAATTCCTTGTCCGATTTTCTTAGGGAAAGAAAAACGGTCTTTGTTTCGGATAAAATCTTCCAAAAACTGCCCGACAATCTGTTCATCGGAAAAAGTGAGATAAGAATGGGCGAGGAAATTCATAATTTGGAGGATGAGGGATGAAGTAAGAAGGATGGAGGATCAAGGATGAAGGATGGAGGATCAAGGATGACGGATGAGGTTTGAGGTTTGAAGTTTGGAGTTTGGAGTTTGAACAAATGTTTATTTTAACCCAAATCACGCAGTTGAAATTTTTTGAGATAAGTCTATGGGGTAATCCCAAATTCCGACGAACCATTTTCTGCGTTTTTTGGTGAGTGCAATCTTCAGTTTGAGTGTGTCACCTACTTTTTCAAAATAAGCTCCAATAGCAAAGGTTCTATATCGTAGTGTAGATAATGTTTTCTGCGTTTTTTCCTGAAGAACAAACAGTCTGAAAATTGACATCAGATTATAAGCAATCATCGAAAATATAAGTGCAGCTTCTGTAGGGAAAAAGCCTTTAAGGTTAAAACTTTCGGCTCCAAAATCTGCCTTTAATTCCTTGATTCGATTCTCTGCATCGCCTCTGTTTCGGTACGTTCTCCAAACATCTGTTGCCGATTGTTCTTGGTTGGTAATATAGGCTGAATAGCGATAATTTCTATGGATTTCATCTTCCGGAAACAGGCTTAATATTCGGCCTGCCGCATTCGGCCGTTGTGCTATTTTTTGCCTTACAATGACTATCCTTCTTGGCTTTTCCCAGTTTTTTGCTTGATAATATTTGTCGCAAATTTCGATGCCCTCATCAACTTTTATCCAAAAATCTTGCTGGTCTATCAAGTGTTGAATGGGGTGAGTAAATTTTGCAGCGATGATGTATTGGAGTGTTTTTAATTCAAGATAATCCATAATGTCTTTCTGGAAAAAACCACTATCCAAACGAACTAATCCTACTTTTTTATCCCCAAAATTTAAGAGTGTTTCTTCTAAAAATCCTACAAAATTATTTGCCGAAGAAGCATCACCGCTCCTGAGCCAAAAATTAGCAACCATCTTTACATCGTTCACAAATGCAATGATAGGATGATGGCTGTTTCTTCCTTTTTTCTTAGGATTGTAGCCTTTTTTTGCTCCCTCTTGCTCTCCGTATCGAGTAATTACAGATGAATCAATGTCTAACGTAAAATAATTGAGGTTCAAATTCTGAAAAAACCAACTGAAAAAATGATGCCCAACTTGCTGGTTGATGTGTTGTGTAAACTTGCCAAAATAGCGTTTATATGCGTCCTGAGCAGGGGTCTTTCGCCAGTCAAATATTTCCCCAAGAGCCTTATCTGCACGGGTAATTTCTGTGTGCAAAAAACGATTGGCGCCACACCAAATACTCGTAATAAAAGATTCAAGCAAAACTTCTTTTTTATAAGAATTATTGGAAAGTGACACAGGTAAAGATTCGCATTTTTCAATTTGCTCTCTAAAGCCGATTTTGTCCAACATTTGCTTTAAAAACACCATGCCTCCCCAAGGCGTAATCTCTTTATTGGTAAAGGATAGCTCGAATTTCATCGCTTATTTTTTTCTACTGCTACGCAGTTGGATATTAGAATACTAAAATACTCTTTTTTTTCTATTGCGGAATTTGGGTTTAAATTTTGTTTTTTGGTGAGGATGATACTTTTAATAATCTTTAATAAAGAAGTTGCCTTTTCATTCAGTTCTTGAAATTTACTTTCTGAAATATATCCTGATGCATTCAAAAGTTCCAGCCAGTAGAGGGATTCATCACACTCCTTCTGGGCAACGGCATTTTTATGGATAAAATCTGCCGGTGACTGTGCGTTTTTAGCCTCGCGAAGATTCGCTCCTACAGAAGTTCCGGATCGCAATAACTGCTTACTCATCACCAATTCTTTCTTTTCAGAAACTAAATATTTATAAAGTTCAATGATATCCAAAGCAAACTGGAAACTCAAATCACGGACTATATCACCCATAACTTCACTTTTTTATAAATTATTTCTATACTGTAAACACCACTTCAAAATTCATACTTCATACCTAATACTCCATCCTCCAAAATTCATACTCCATCCTCCAAACATCCTACTTCTAAAAAAGGTGCTCATGAAAATCCTCAATTTTACTTACCTCAACAATTGTAATTCCGAAATTCTTTTTTGGAATTTTATTCAAATTAGAAACAAAAATCTTGTCATAACCCAATTTTTCGGCTTCTGAAATTCGCTGTTCTATTTGTGAAACAGGACGAATTTCTCCGCTCAACCCTATTTCTCCAGCAAAACAGAAATGCTCGGAAATGGCAACATCTTCGTTGCTCGATAAAACGGAAGCAACTACCGCTAAATCCAAAGCCGGATCATCAGTTTTGATACCACCTGTGATATTCAGGAAAACGTCTTTCGCACCCAGCTGAAAACCTGCACGTTTTTCCAGAACGGCTAACAACATATTCAGCCGTTTCGAATCGAAACCTGTACAACTTCTTTGTGGTGTTCCGTAAACCGCGGTACTTACCAATGCCTGAATTTCGATAAGCATCGGGCGAATACCTTCTAAAGTTACCGCAACTGAGTTTCCGGAAAGTTCCTCAAACTTCTTGGTAATCAAAATTTCTGATGGATTTTTAATCTCTTTCAATCCTTGCGAAACCATTTCGTAAATCCCGATTTCGGCGGTAGAACCAAAACGGTTTTTATTGGCGCGCAATAATCGGAACAGATGATTTCGGTCGCCGTCAAAATTCAAAACAACATCGACCATGTGTTCCAGAACTTTCGGTCCGGCAATTTGTCCGTCTTTAGTGATATGTCCAACCAGGAAAACAGGCGTATTGGTTTCCTTGGCGAATTTTATAATTTCATTGGAGCACTCGCGAATTTGCGAAACGGTTCCGGGCGAACTTTCAATCAACTGACTTTGCAGGGTTTGAATGGAGTCGATAATTACAAAATCGGGAGCTAATTTTTTGGCTTCATGAAGAATTTTTTCTAATGAAGTTTCAGTGAAAAGATAGCAATGTGGATTCTGAAGTTCCGTCAATCGATCGGCGCGCATTTTAATTTGGGAAGCACTTTCTTCACCGGAAACATAAAGAATTTTTTTCTTCATTTTCAAAGCCAGTTGAAGAAGCAATGTAGATTTTCCTATTCCCGGTTCGCCACCAATTAAAGTCACAGAACCTAAAACGATTCCGCCACCCAAAACACGATTGAGTTCTTCGGAAGGAGTTTTAATTCTCGGTTCTTCGTAAGTTTCTACTTCAATAATATTGATGATATGCTGTTTCGATCGGTCGGAATAGCTTTTAGCAGGGGATTTTTCAACAATTTCTTCTACCAAAGTATTCCATTCGCCGCAGTTTTTGCACTGCCCGAGCCACTGTGGGTATTGTGTCCCGCAGTTCTGACAGAAATATGCTTTTTTCACTTTTGCCATGTTGCGAATTTCCTGCTTTTTTTTCAATTAAGCAGATTTTAGTCAAAAAAATAACCGCCTCTGAGCGGTTATTTTGTAAGAAAATATATGATACTACTTGGCAACAATATTTACCGTAACCTTAATCGCATCACCGGTTTTTTATACCCATAAAACCTGGTCTTTCCATTCCGAAATCCGATAATTTAAGGTTTTCTGTTCCTGTAATATTATAAGATGCACCGTTTTTAACTACATTTACCGGGAAGCTGACGTCTTTTGTAACTCCTGCTATTGTGAGTTTTCCGGCTAAATTACCTTTACCTACACTTAATGAAGTCGCAGTGAAACTGATGTTCGGGGCTTTATCAGCTTTCAGAGCGTCATAAGCTTTGTTATCCATCATTTTTCCTTTGGTACTTTTCAGGTTTTTTACAGGCATATTGAATTTAACATTGGTAATGGCGTTTCCGTTAATGGTACCGCTGAAATTAGCGGAAGAGGAGGTCATGGTCCAGTCGTGCATTGGAGAAGTTCCGTCAACAGCGATTTTTGTAGATTTACCTGTAATGTTTTGTGCATTTACAAAACCAAAAAAAGTAACAGCGAACAGGAGCATTACGGATTTAAGAGTATTTTTCATTTCTTTAATATTTAATTGTTTTCTGTTTCTTGGACCTATTTTCTAGTGTAAAGTTAAGCGCACTTTTTCGTAATTAAAAATGACATTTCTTACCCCAATCAAGCTTTAACTGTTTGAAGACCAACATATTGAAAATTTTTCAATTATCCATCTTAATTTTCATGACTTTCGACAGTATTAATTTGTCCCGCGTTGCAAATTCACTTAACTTTGCACAAACCTAATCTAATGAGTAAAAAGAACACCAAATACATCTTCGTAACGGGAGGTGTAACTTCGTCTTTGGGAAAAGGAATTGTTTCCGCTTCTTTGGGACTTCTCCTAAAATCCCGAGGCTTCAATGTCACTATTCAAAAGCTTGATCCTTATATCAATATCGACCCAGGAACCTTAAATCCTTATGAACACGGCGAATGCTACGTAACTGAAGATGGCGCTGAAACAGATCTGGATTTGGGACACTACGAAAGATTCCTGAATTCTGCCACTTCGCAAAACAATAACGTAACGACCGGGAAAATCTACCAAACCGTTATCGAGAAAGAAAGAAAAGGTGATTTCTTGGGGAAAACAGTACAGGTAATCCCTCACATCACCAATGAAATTAAGCGAAGAATAAAAATTCTTGCTAAACAAAATTACGATATCATCATCACCGAAATAGGTGGAACGGTAGGCGACATCGAGTCGCTTCCTTATATTGAAAGTGTACGACAGCTGAAGTGGGAACTCGGCGAAAGTAATTCTATGGTGATTCACCTTACATTGCTTCCTTACCTTGCTTCCAGCGGTGAACTCAAAACCAAACCATCGCAACACTCCGTGCGTCAACTGATGGAAAGCGGTATCCAAGCCGACGTTTTGGTATGTCGCACCGAACATAAAATCCCAAAAGAACAGCGTGCAAAACTCGCTCAGTTCTGCAATGTTTCATTAGATAATGTCATTGAATGTCGCGACCTCGAAACCATCTATGAAGTTCCGCTTTATTTGCAAAAACAAAACTTTGATGATGTTGTTTTAAAGGAGCTCAACCTGAAATCCGACAAAGAGGCTGATCTAAAAGATTGGAAAGGTTTCCTGAAAAGGTACCAAAACCCTAAAAAAACGGTCGAAATTGCTTTGGTTGGTAAATATGTTTCTCTTCAAGACTCCTATAAATCTATTGCTGAGGCATTTATCCACGCAGGAGCAGATCTGGAAACCGAGGTTAATGTACGATGGGTGTATAGTGGCGACCTCACCGAAGCTAATATTCAGGAAACCCTAAGAGGAATCGACGGAATGCTGATTGCACCAGGATTTGGTGACAGAGGTATAGAAGGTAAAATTTCCGCAGCCAAATTCGCGCGTGAAAATAATATTCCTTTATTAGGAATATGTTTAGGAATGCAAATCATGACGATTGAGTTTGCCAGAAACGTTTTAGGATACGCCAAAGCCAACTCTATGGAATTCGACACCTCCACTCCAGACCCTGTAATTTCATTAATGGAAGAACAGAAAAATGTAGTGCACAAAGGCGGAACCATGAGATTGGGCGCATGGAAATGCAGCCTGAAACCCAACTCAACACTTTTTGAAATATACGGAGCCAAAAACATCTCCGAAAGACACCGCCACCGATACGAATTTAATTCCGAGTACAAAGAAGAATTCGAAAAGAATGGACTTGCTCCTACCGGATTGAACCCGGAAACCGGATTGGTGGAAACCCTTGAACTTAAAAACCATCCTTTCTACGTCGGTGTACAGTATCATCCCGAATACAAAAGTACGGTGGCATCACCTCATCCGCTCTTTAAAGCATTGATAAAAGCAGCAACCAAAAAATAAATTCCTGAGAGATAAAAGACGCCATGTTTTTTATCTCTCTGTTTTTAAATGAGTTGACAAAATATTCTTCATTGACAAAAAATTCTGTATTTTTGTCAGCCAAAATTAAAAGGTCCAGTGTTTGAACAAAAACCTGCCTAATCATCAAATAATCAATTAAAAAAGATGCAGCAAAATAACGGTTTAGATAAAAATCAATTGATCAGTTTCGCCCTGTTTTCACTCATTCTTATCGGTGCGATGTTTTATTTTCAAAACAAGCAAGCCCAAGAACAGGAATTACTGGATGCACAAAACAAAACTCAAACCACGCAAAGCGCCGTACAAAATACCACCAAACCAGCGTTGGCGACCAACTTGAACGACAGTGTTAAGACCACTTCCATCCAGCAGGTACAACTGAAAAACAAAGAATTGACCGTAGGAATTTCTACTTTGGGCGGGCAAATCACTACTGTGCAGCTTAACGAGTATAAAGCTTACAATAAAAATACTGACAAAAACGACAAGGATTTATTGATTTTTGATAAAAACAATTCTTCTTACGGATTTCAATTCAAAGATAAAACAGGCAAAACCTTTAATACTAAGGATTTAGTTTTTACCCCGATTCAGAACGGAAACAGCGTAACCATGCAAGCTAATGCCAATGGTGCCGTGATCCAATTCATCTATACTTTGTTGGATAAATACACCGTTGATTTCAATGTGAAAACCCAAGGTTTATCGCGTTTGGTAGCAGATTCCAAAGCTGATTTTGTGTGGGACTTTAGCGCAAGACAAATGGAGAAAGGCCGTTCACAGGAACAGACGCACACCGAATTTAATTACAGTTTCAACAATTACAAGAGTTTCGATTACGACGGTAGAACCACTATGGAAGAACCCGACGAAACACTGAACTGGCTTGCTGTGAAACAACAGTTTTTCTCTGCAGTAATCGAACCTCAGCACGGATTCAAAAACTCTAAAGGTTCCCAAGAAATGATCGACGAAGGCGAATTCCTGAAAAAATTCAACTTTAACGGGCAAGTAGATTTGGTAGGAAACGAATTGAACCAAAACTTCAAATGGTACTTTATGCCATTGGATTTGCCTTTATTAAAATCTTACAACAAAAATTTTGACGAGTTACTCCCATTAGGTTGGTCGTTTATCGGAAGTTTGAACAGATGGTTCTTTATCCCGATGTACAACCTGATCTCCAGTTGGGGATTAGCAGCAGGTTGGGTTATTTTCTTAATGACGATTATTGTGAAAATCATTCTTTCACCGGTCATGTTCAAGCAGCATAAACTGAGTGCAATGATGAAGGTAATTCGCCCGGAAATCGATGAGGTCAATGCCAAATTCAAGGATGCAGATCCGATGAAAAAGCAACAGGAAATCATGGCCATCTACCGAAAAGCTGGAGTGAACCAAATGGCAGGCTGTTTACCGGCATTGCTTCAGATCCCGATTTTCTATGCCCTGTTCCGATTCTTCCCGAATATGATTGACCTTAGAGGTAAAAGTTTCTGGTTCGCAAAAGATTTGACTGCTTACGATGATGTGATTAAATTACCGTTCCATGTACCATTTTTGGGAGATCATCTAAGTATTTTTGCCATTGCATGTACGATTGTAATTTTAATCTATACCGTGATGACTTCCGGAAATATTCAGCAACCACAGCAGGAAGGTATGCCGAATATGAAAGTACTCATGTACATCTTCCCTATCACCTTCCTTTTCTTTCTGAACTCTTCAGCGTCAGGACTTTCATGGTATTATTTTGTATCGAATGCCATTAACATCCTGATTATCCTTGTCATTAAATACTGGATTCTGGATGAGAAAAAGATTCACGCACAAATTCAGGCCAACAAACAGAAGGAGCCTAAAAAAGAAGGCAAATTCCAGAAAAGAATGCGAGAAATGATGGAAAAAGCACAGGAACAACAAAAAATGCAACAGCAACAACAACCTGGCAAAAAGAAATAACCCTTCTTCAACCTGAATAATTTATAAAGCGGAAAGTAATTTTCCGCTTTTTTTGTTTGTTTACTTCAACTTTTCTCCATTCTTTCTTCAACCTTATGCCCAATCAGATTGCTATCATCTTCACCATATCTCTATAGTAAGTCCATACTAAGTCAATAGAATATCTATGTAAAATATAGATTTACTATTAATGATCTATTTTAAAAATTTGTATATTCGTAGAAGATAACTACAAGATAGTGAGGCTTATTCATAAAGGATTAGCTGATTATCGGTTTCATTAATATACCTTTTTATTATGGCACGATTGAGTAAAAACGGATTAATCAGTGGGGGAATATCGAATTTGGTTTTTGTAAACCAAGGCGATCGAAATGTTCTCCGAAGTAAACCAGACCAAGTAAGACAGAGCGCGAACACAAAAAAAGCGGCAGGTATTTTCGGGTATATCAGCAAGCGAGATGCGCAGTACCGCCGAAAGCTGATGCAATTGTGTAAATTAGTAACCGATGATCGCTACGCCTACCGACACCGAAGTCAGTTCTATAAAATGGCAACGAGTCACAGGCACACCCTGGAAGGTGACGTTTCGATTGTGGAAGGGAATCCGAAATTGATGGAAGGTTTCGGGTTTAACAGACATCTTGAGTGGCAAAACACCTGTCGATTTTTTCCGGAAATACAGTTGGATACAGAAATGCGCTCGATGACCATCACCATTCCGGAACTGGTGTGGAACCGAGAACTGAAAGCTCCCCCAAAAACACACACTGCAAAATTGCGCATTATTTGTATCGCCACACTCCCCGATCTGGAAAATTACCAGAATGTCGAATTGTTAAAAGAAGTGACTTTGGAAGTTTATCCCGGAAAGCAGATTGAGGAAACCCGCTTTACTTTAACAGAGGTTCCCGAAGGACAACTGTTGTTTGTGATTGGTGAAATCCGGTTTCAGCAGTCGCGTGTTCAACAAAATGGGGAGCTGCTCACTACAGCGAGTAGCTATCTTTGGGGAGGGAGGATTGAGAAAAAAGAATAATATACATACGCATTGTATATGTTTTGTAGTCTTCTGTACTTTTGCCTTGATGCAAAAGTACCAAAAGATCAAGACTGGAAGCTCGACTAAAAATAAATAAGAAGTCCTAAAATCCCCAAAATTGCTGATCTTTTGATATTTTCTTTTGAGTCAGCGAACCGCAAGCGGTTTCGGGCGGAAACAAGATTAGTCTGCTAAAGTTTTTTTTTACCGCAAAAGCATCAAAAGTTTTTGTTTTATGAAAAGATTTTTTTTGAAATACAAAGACGCTACGCTTTCAAAATCAATCGCTCAATTATCTTGCAATTTGTTTCCTTAACGTCTCCACTTACTAGGTCGTAATTAAGTGATTGTTTACAATGCTGATTGCTCTATTTAATAACAAAGCATCCCTAATTAAATTTAAAACATTAAAAAAAACAAACACCCACGAAGGAGCTACTTGATAATGTCGATGGTGTAATCGAGACGGAAAGATTTTCGGTGATGGATGGTGGGTCCGAATTGGTTGAGGGCATCGCGGTGTTTTTTGGTCGCATAGCCCATATTTTTATCCCAACCATATTGCGGAAATTCATGATGAAGGTTGATCATCAACTGGTCTCTGTAGTTTTTTGCTAAAATAGATGCCGCCGCGATGGAAAGGAATCTAGAATCCCCTTTGATGATGCATTGATGAGGAATGAAATGATATGGGTGAAACTTATTGCCATCAACAAGGATGAATTCCGGTCGGGTGGTGAGTTGATCCAAAGCCAAATGCATGGCGTGAATACTTGCATTCAGAATATTATGCTCATCGATAAAATCCGGGGCGACCTCCGCAATGGCATAATCGACCACATTGTTTCGGATGTAGTCGTCTAACTGCAACCTGGTTTTGAAGGTGAGTTTTTTGGAATCATTGATTAAATTTTGTTGAAACCCCTCATCAATAATCACCGCAGCCGCCACTACCGGACCGCATAAGCAACCCCTACCTACTTCATCGCAACCCGCTTCAATATATTGCTGAGACCAGCTTTTTAACAATTCCATACCAAAGACACTCCTATTATATTACACAAAAAATCGAGAGGTAAAAATACAAACTTTCAGAGGAATATAAAGATGAATAACGATAGAAGCCAACATTCAGCATTGAATGAACCCAAACCACTAAAGACTGGAACGATGGCATAAAAAAAATGGAAAAGAGAGAAAACGAAGAGGAATTTGAATATAAGCAGCTAATTTCGGCGAAAAAACAGACGCAAAAACATATATGTTTTAAATTGAAATTAAGTTAAATTAACCTAAAAATATTTACAACATTAAAGAAAAAACAAGTTAAAAAAAATTGATAATTTAACATTAAGTTAATATTTAAGTTAAAATCATCAAAAAACAACCCTTAATTTTGACAAATTAACGGAAATCCCGAAATTGTTAGTAAAAACACATAGAACTCATAAAAATGTTAGATTATTAAGAAATAATTAACAAAAAGTTTGATTATATTAAGAAAGTTTTGCACTTTTGCTTCAATGAAAAAATTTAATTTGATATGAAGAAACTAACAACAAGCGTTTTAGCTGTAGTTTTGACTTCGTCATTTGCTTTGGTAAATGCACAGGTTGACACTGCTAGAACACAGGATATCGAAGGCGTAGTAGTAACAGCCTTGGGTATTAAAAGAGAAGCAAAGTCATTAGGTTATGCTACTCAGAGCGTCAAGGCAGACGACATCACAAAAACACCAACTTCCAACTTCACTAGTAACCTTTCAGGGAAAGTTGCAGGTTTGAGCATTAAAAACAGTGGAAACATTGGAGGCTCAGTGGATGTAACTTTACGTGGTTACCGATCGATGGCCGGAGGAAACGGTGTTTTATTTGTAGTTGATGGATCACCGTTAATTAACAACTTTACAAACATCAACACTTCTGGGCTTTCAATTGATACAGGAAATACTATCTCGGATATCAACTCAGAAGATATTGCAGAAATCAATGTATTAAAAGGTGCAGCAGCAACAGCACTTTATGGATCTAGAGCTGCGAACGGTGCAATTATCATTACAACCAAAAAAGGAAAAAAATCAAATAAATTAGGCATTGATTTTTCTTCTTCAATTTCTTATTCCAAAGTAAATAAGGAAACATTGCCAGAATACCAAACAACGTACGGGCAGGGTTATGGACCACTTTATGGGCCTGATGAAAACTCTTACTTTGAGGTTTATAACGGGCAACCACAAGCGCCAACTTATGAAGATGCTTCTTATGGCGCACCTTACGATCCAAACTTGTTGGTATGGCAATACACAGCATTCATCCCTGGATCTAAAGATTATGGCAAGCAAACACCTTGGGTGATGGCTAAGAACGGTCCAGACAAACTATTTGAAGACGCATTTTCTTACAATAATACTATTTCATTGGCGAAAGCGAATGATGTATCTTCTTTCCGCTTGTCTTATCAAAACGTACAAGGAAATGACATTTTGCCTAATTCAAGATTAGACAAAAATGCAGTTACTGGTAACGCATCTTATAAAATTGCTGACAATCTAACAGCAAGCTTGTATGCGACTTACGTAAATCAAGAAACCACAGGTAAAAACCCAACTGGATACCATGGAATTATGGGTAACTTCCGTCAATGGTGGGCAACCAATGTCGATTTGTATGACCAAAGAGATTTGTATTTCTTAAATAGAAGAAACAACTCGTGGAATATGCAGGGACCAGACAATACTGCACCTCTGTATTGGGATAACCCATATTTCCGTCTTTATGAAAACTACGTTACAGATCAAAGACAAAGGTTTGCTGGTAATTTTAGTTTAAGCTACGATGTTACTAATAAGATAAACTTAATGGGTAGAGTATCTCATGATGGCTATACATACATGGTTGATGAAAGAAGAGCAGTTGGTTCTCTTCCTGATGGAATGTCGATAGGACCGGCAGTTGGGAATCAGCCATCTGGTTATGCAGTAATGAATCAGCGAAGAAATGAGGAAAACTATGATTTCATTGCAACCTATAAGGATAAGTTTAATGATAATATCTCCTTAAATGCATTAATCGGTACAAACATAAACGTGCAAACCGTTTATTCAAATGCTCAGGGGACACAAGGTGGTTTATATATTCCAGGAGTTTATTCTGTTACTAACTCAGTAACTCCAGCAAATGCGCCATTAGTTTTGGATACAGAAAAGAGAATTTTTGGAGTTTTTGCAAATGCGTCATTAGGTTTCTATGATACTTATTTTGTGGAAGGATCAATTAGAAGAGATGTCTCTACTGCATTACCTGAAAGTAACAATACCTACTACTATCCATCAGCGTCCCTAAGTGCAGTTATTTCAAACTGGGAGTTTTTAAAAGGAGGAGTTTTAAACTTTGGTAAGATACGAGCTTCTTATGCTGAAGTTGGTAACGATACTGCAGCAAATCAGTTGATCAATACATACAGTGTTACTACTGCATTTGGTACGCCTACGTACATTTACAATACCACCGCAAAGAATCCAGATTTAAAGCCAGAAAAGACACAAGCGGTAGAAATAGGAGCTAATTTGCAATTCTTCAAGAATAGAATTGGAATTGATGCTGGATGGTTTAAAACAGATACCAAAGACCAAATCTTAGCTCTACCAGTATCTCTTGCTACTGGAAACACTGCAAAATGGCAAAATGTTGGTAACATGAGATCTGAAGGATTTGAAGTTGCTTCAAATTTAGTTCCTGTCAAAACTGAAGATTTTACGTGGGGTCTAGATCTAAATTGGTCTAACCCAAGATCAAAAGTTACTGAACTTGCCTCTGGCGTTGAAAATATTACAATAGGTTCTTACCAAGGGGGAGTGACAATTAATGCATCCTTAGGAGAGGATTATGGAACAATTAAAGGTTCTGATTTTGTTTATGATCCAGACGGAAATAAAGTAATCTCAGGGTCTGGCGCCTCTAAAGGGAAATACTTAACTACTAATACCAATTCAGTTATTGGTAACATGCAAGCTGATTGGTTTGGAAGTATCACAAATAGACTATCTTATAAAGATTTGAGTTTATCTTTCCAAATCGATATTCGACAAGGCGGGGACTTATTTTCCCTTGACCAATACTACGGACAGGCTTCAGGTTTATATTCCGACTCAGTTTTCCTTAATGATTTAGGAAACCCTGTTAGAAATTCATTAGCAAACGGAGGTGGGGTCATCTTACCGGGTGTAGTAAATACTGGAACTGCAGCAAACCCTAACTATACTGCCAATACTACACGTATTGATGCAGAGCAAACTAATGCATTTGGTTATTTAGCATATCCTGCATCTCAATTTATTTATGATGCATCATATGTGAAATTAAGAGAGGTTGCTTTAACTTATTCATTACCAAAAAAATTCTTGGCTTCAACTTTTGTACAAGGAGCGTCATTTAGTTTAGTAGGTAATAACTTATGGATTATTAAGAAACATGTTCCATTCGCAGATCCAGAATCAGGTCTTTCTGCAGGAAATGCACAAGGATATCAAACATCTGTACTTCCAACTACAAGAACAATATCTCTTAATATCAGACTTAATTTTTAATAAAAAAAGAACATGAAAAAAATATTAGCATCTATTATATTGATCTCTTTACTCCAATCATGTGGAAGAGAGTCGATGACTGAGCTGAATACAGATCCAAACAGTTACTACACAACTGTACCTGCATCACTTGTAACTTACGCTCAAAAACAGTTAGGAGATTACATTACAACACCTAACGTAAATACCAATAACTTTAGGCTGACAATGCAGTATTGGCAAACTACTACCTATCAAGATGAAAGTAGATACAATTTTGCAACGAGAAATGTCTCAGATCAGGTTTGGAACTTTTTATATGTAAGAGCCATCAAAAATTTTGATCAAGCTAGAAAACTTGTACTGGCATACCAACCAACTGCTGCAGAATCCGCGACATGGGAAAGAACCAAAAAAAACCAATTAGCAATTATTGACTTACAACAAGTTTACGCATATCAGATCCTTGTTGATACTTATGGTGATATTCCTTATACGGAAGCAGGTGATGTAGATTTATATCCACTACCAAAATATGATTCTGGAAAGGATATTTATGCAGACCTAATCAAAAGAACAAAGCAAGATATTGCTAATCTTGACGTAGCAGGTACAAGTTTTGGTACTGGAGACAAGTACTATGGTGGAAACGTTGCTAAATGGAAAAAATTTGCAAATTCATTACTGTTAAAACTAGGTATTGCTCTAGCAGATTCAGACCCAGCTTTAGCACAAGCTACAGTAAGTCAAGCAATTAGCGGAGGTGTATTTACTTCAAAAGCTGATGATTGCTTGTTAACATACTTAACAGCATCACCTAACTGGAGTCAGTTATATACAAACCTTGTTGCTTCAAATAGAAATGACTTTGTTGCTGGAAAAACAATTATTGACTATATGAATACCAATAATGATGTTAGACGTGACGTATACTTTCAAAAAAACATTCACTATCTAGCAGGTTCTGTCACAGCAGTTACAGGCAATGTAATTACTTTTGACCCAGCGACTAATCCACCGGCCGTAGCTCCTAAAGTTGGAGATAATGTCTATGTAATGCCAAATACTTTAGTAGGTACTATTAGCGCTATTTCAGGTAATTCATTTACATTAAGTAATTATTCTCCCGGCTCTGTGGTTCCAGAAAACGATTTAGGTTTCGGCTTTTATTATAAAGGAGGGACTATTGGAGTAGCATCTTCTTTCAATGCAAACACAAGAGTAGGATCATTTGGATACGTACCAAATACGCCAGGTATAATTCTAAACTACACAGAGGTTGCTTACTATTTAGCAGAAGCCGCTGCTAGATGGGGTATTGGTGGAGATCCTGCAACTAACTATCAAACAGCAGTTACAGCTTCGTTCGTACAATGGGGAAAAACCACTGCTGATGCAACTGCTTATCTTGCAAACCATCCATACGATGCAGGAAACTGGAAAAAATCTATCGGTGATCAAGCTTGGGTATCAATGTATGATCAGGCGCTTACAAGCTGGACATTCTTTAGAAGACTAGATTATCCTAAATTAGCCCCTGCTGCAAATGCTGTTGTTGAATCTAACAACCAAGTGCCAGTACGTTTAAGATATCCTGTCAGCGAACAATCCACAAATCCAACTAATTATGAAGCAGCTTCCACAGCAATTGGTGGTGACTTGCTTTACACAAAGATTTTCTGGGACAAAAACTAACATACCTATTTTTACTAAACCACTCTTCGGAGTGGTTTTTTTATTTCCGTATATTTGTCATTCAAAATTGTAACATGAATATTAAAGATATCATTGAAGATAAAATTGCGGAGGTTATTCAATCGGTTTTCCAGATTGATGATGTGAATCATCCGAATTCCATCAAACTTGAGGTGCAGCAAAACAAATCGGAGTTTGAAGGCGACTTTACCATCGTGACCTTCCCTCTCGTGAAGGTTTTAAAGAAAAGTCCGGATCTCATCGCAATGGAACTGGGCGATGCCCTTTCTACGCAATCCGATCTTGTGGAAAGCTACAATGTGGTCAAAGGTTTCCTAAATCTTACCATTAAGAAAAGTTTCTTTTTAGAGAATTTTAAATCTACCAAAGAAAACTTCGATCGAGTGGTTCCAAAGAACGAAACCGTAATGGTGGAATATTCTTCGCCAAACACCAATAAACCACTCCATTTAGGTCATATTAGAAATAATTTATTGGGATATTCGGTAGCAAAAATCCTTACCGCTGATGGATATGATGTTATTAAGACCCAAATTATCAACGACCGAGGAATCCACATCTGCAAATCGATGCTTGCTTGGGAACGTTACGGAAATGGTGAAACTCCACAATCCACCCAAATTAAAGGTGACAAATTTGTGGGGAATTTTTATGTAGAATTTGACAAACATTATAAGAAAGAAATCGCCGAACTGAAAGAGCAAGGATACGATGAGGACGTTGCCAAAAAGCAAGCTCCTATTATTCTTGAAGCTCAAAAAATGTTGCTCGACTGGGAAAAAGGAGACGAAAAAGTACGTTCGCTTTGGAAAGAAATGAACAGTTGGGTTTACGAAGGTTTTGCGCAGACTTATAAAAGACTGGGCGTCGATTTTGATCAGGTTCAATACGAAAGCAACACTTATCTCTTAGGTAAAGACCTCATCCAGGAAGGTTTACTAAAAGGTGTTCTTTACAGAAAAGATGACGGTTCAGTTTGGTGCGATTTAACCGACGAAGGTCTCGACCATAAATTGTTGCTGCGATCCGACGGTACTTCGGTTTATATGACTCAGGATTTGGGAACCGCTGTTCAGCGATTCAAGGAAAATAACATTCAGAAAATGATTTACACTGTAGGAAACGAACAGGATTATCACTTCGATGTGTTGTTCAAAATTCTGAAGAAATTGGGCTATAGTTGGGCAGAAAACCTTTTCCACCTTTCTTACGGAATGGTAGAACTTCCGGAAGGCAAGATGAAATCCCGGGAAGGAACCGTAGTTGATGCTGATGATCTGATGCAGGAAATGGTAGAAACTGCCAAAGAAAAAGCAGAAGAACTCGGCAAACTCGAAAATCTTAGTGAAGAGGAAAAAGAAAAATCATACGAAACAGTAGGTTTAGGCGCATTGAAATATTTCATGCTGAAAGTAGATCCGAAGAAAAAAATGCTCTTCAATCCAAAAGAAAGTATTGATTTTAACGGAAATACCGGGCCTTTTATTCAATACACTTATGCGAGAATTCAATCGTTGCTGAACAAAGCCAACTATGCGGAACAAGCGATTGCCGAGTATGAAATGAATGATTCTGAGAAGGATTTGGTGATGAATCTTTCCAACTTCAAGGAGGTGATTGCCAAAGCAGCGGAAACCCTTTCGCCGGCATTGGTTGCCAATTATGTTTATGAATTGGTGAAATCTTACAACTCGTTCTATCAGAACAATCCGATCCTCAACCAAGAAAACGAAAACACAAAAAACTTCCGTCTCGAATTATCCGCCCTTACCGGAAAAACCATTCGCAAAGGTCTGGAACTACTAGGAATCGGAACGGTTGACAGAATGTAATGGAACTCGATTTTTCTAAAAATATTCAATTAAAATCACTTTTTCCCCAAACCGAATTTGAGGAGAAAGTGATTTCTTTTTTGGAGGATTGGCATTCTGATTCTACCACAGTTTCCGTACAAACATCAGGCTCCACCGGCGTTCCGAAGGTTTTTGAAATCGAAAAAGAACGTATGCAGAGTTCTGCAAAGATGACCTGCGATTATCTTGGATTAAAAGAAGGAGATTCCGCATTGGTTTGCCTTCCTGTTGAATATATTTCCGGTAAAATGATGATCGTACGTTCGGTGGTGAGAAATTTGAAACTTTCCATCGAAAGTCCTTCTGCAAAACCCATTGCCAACCTCGATCATGAAATTGATTTTTGTGCGATGTCGCCGCTTCAGGTTGAAAATTCACTTGATCAGATTCATTTTATTAAAAAAATCATCATCGGTGGTGCACAAGTTTCGGAATCATTAAAACAAAAAATCGATAAAGTCCTTCGCAGTACTTCCAACAAAACTACGATTTACGAAACGTACGGAATGAGCGAAACGCTTTCCCACATTGCTTTGAAACAACTTTATCCCATTCCGGAAGAACATTTCACCTTATTTGAAGGCGTTGAAATCTCTTTGGATGAAAGAGGATGTCTCAACATAAAAGCTCCAAAACTTAATCCTGAGATTCTTCAAACGAATGATTTAGTTGAATTAAAAAACAACAGACAATTTAAGTTTTTAGGAAGATTCGATAACGTCATTAATTCCGCCGGGTTGAAGATTTTCCCTGAACAATTGGAAGATTTCATGAAGCAAAAACTCTCCAATGAAATTGTTTTTTTAGGTTTAAATGATGAAACTTATGGTCAAAAACTGGTTGCCGTAATTGAAAGTGAAGAAACCGATGAACTGAAATCACAGCTCTCTCCTATTCTATCGGAACTTGCCGAAACTTTCACCAAAAATCATCTTCCGAAACAGATTTTTTATCTTGAAAAAATCCCGAGGTTACCCAACGGCAAAATTAACAGGAAAGAATTGCTACATTTGTTTTAAAACTAATTGATTCCACTATGAGAAATTTCACGAAAGAGCTTACCTACAAAACTTCCCGCAGCAGTGGCGCAGGAGGCCAAAACGTGAATAAAGTAGAAACATCCGTGACGGTGCAATGGAAAGTTGCCGACACCGAATTTTTTAGCAACGAAGAGATTGAACTGATCTCGGAAAAGCTCAAAAACCGCATCAATTTGGACGGAATTCTTCAACTTACCGTTTCAGAAAGTCGCACACAGCTTCAGAATAAAAAAATAGCGACCGAAAAGATCTTAGAATTGGTAGAGAAATCTCTCATTAAACCCAAACCTCGAAAAGCTACAAAACCATCTAAAAGACAAATTGAAAAACGCATTACCGCGAAAAAACAGATTTCTGAAAAGAAGGAGAATAGGAGGTTTAGGTTTTGAAGATGTTAGATGTTAGATGCTAGATGTCAGATTCCAGATCCTTGGCTCTTGATTATAAAGCCATTTTTTTCACCGCAAAAGGATCAAAAGTTTTTTCTTTTTTAAGCTATTCCAAAGGACGAAAAAGGTGAACGTCAGATTCAAGTAATGATATTCAGATTTTTGGCTCCTGACTCTTCATTCGAAAACATTTTAACCTTATAACCTCTTAACCTTCTAACTCTTTTTCAACCACAAAAGGATCAAAAGTTTTTTCTTTTTTAAGCTATTCCAAAGGACGAAAAAGGTGAACGTCAGATTCAAGTAATGATATTCAGATTTTTGGCTCCTGACTCTTCATTCGAAAACATTTTAACCTTATAACCTCTTAACCTTCTAACTCTTTTTCAACCACAAAAGGATCAAAAGTTTTTTCTTTTTTAAGCTATTCCAAAGGACGAAAAAGGTGAACGTCAGATTCAAGTAATGATATTCAGATTTTTGGCTCCTGACTCTTCATTCGAAAACATTTTAACCTTATAACCTCTTAACCTTCTAACTCTTTTTCAACCACAAAAGGATCAAAAGTTTTTTCTTTTTTAAGCTATTCCAAAGGACGAAAAAGGTGAACGTCAGATTCAAGTAATGATATTCAGATTTTTGGCTCCTGACTCTTCATTCGAAAACATTTTAACCTTATAACCTCTTAACCTTCTAACTCTTTTTCAACCACAAAAGGATCAAAAGTTTTTTCTTTTTTTAGTTATTCAAAAGGGGGTAAAAGATTCGAGATGCAAGATTTCAGATTCTTGGTTCTTTCTCCATTTGTTAATCGATGTTAAATATTTGCTTTTCAGGAAGTTAATTTTTATCTTCGTGAAAATCTTCAATCATCATGGCTTTAATGCTCTTTTTATCCGACTTTGGTCGTCTATCAGGACTTTTGCAGTCATTGATGTATCTTCATACCGATTCATTTCTGAAAAGTTCCAAGGACTTTATCCATTAATCCCTGTCAGGTTCAAGACGGGGAACCCATCGTTTTTTAATAATCATTTCGAGATGTGCTTTCGGCAGACAAAATATCCATTGACGTTTTGCCTAATTGCGTTGAACCGAACTTGGAAGCATATTTAATTCATTTTAAAAAATATAAGATTAATGTCCGATCAAATCATTTTAACAACAGGAATTTACGACGCAATAAAAGATCATTTAAGAAGAAAAAAAGTAAGTCACAATGAAGAAGTAAGATTGGCTTCCGAACTGCGAAATGCGCTACAAGTGCGAAGAAGGGTTTTACCGGAAGACGTAGTGACGGTGAACCGAAAAGTGACCATCAAAGACCATAGCCAAAACAAGGAAGAAGAATATATTTTTGTAGGTGTTTCAGAAGCGAAACCGAAGAAAAACAAGCACTCGATTTTATCGGATATGGCTTTGGCAACGGTAGGATACAAGGTTGGTGATGTCATTGAATGGCCTTTCCGAGACGGAGAGCGTAGAATTGAAGTCTTGAAGGTTGAAAATTGGCAGAACTAAAAATAATTTCTTTATATAAAAATGAAAGTACGGCTCATGATGGGCTGTACTTTTTTCTTTGGAATAATAAGCTTTTAAACGTACGGGATTTCGATTCCAACCTAAAATATTATCTTTGCAAAAACAATTAGAGAAATGAATAAACCGATCACAGAATTTCTAGAAAAATATTATCTCCATTTCAATGCAGCAGCATTGGTGGATGCTTCGAAAGGCTATGTTGCGCACCTGAAAGACGGCGGTAAAATGATGATTACCTTAGCCGGAGCGATGTCAACAGCGGAATTAGGAAAGATTTTGGCGGAGATGATCCGTCAGGACAAAGTAGCGATTATTTCGTGTACAGGAGCTAACCTTGAAGAAGATGTAATGAACTTGGTTGCTCATTCACACTACAAAAGAGTACCTAATTATAGAGATTTGACGCCTGAGCATGAAAGAGATTTGCTAGATCAACACTTCAATCGTGTGACCGATACTTGTATTCCTGAAGAGGAAGCATTTCGTCGTCTACAAAAGCATTTGGAAGATGTTTGGCATGCAGCAGAAGAAAAAGGAGAGCGTTATTTCCCGCATGAATTTTTGTATCAAGTAGTGAATTCCGGTGTTTTGGAGCAATATTATGAAATCGATCCAAAAGATTCATGGATTGTCGCTGCAGCCGAGAAAAACCTTCCGATTGTTTGTCCAGGTTGGGAAGATTCTACCACAGGAAATATTTTTACGTCAAACGTCATCAAAGGAAAACTGAATGTTCATACCGTAAAATCTGGAATTGAGTATATGATTTATTTAACAGAATGGTATCGTGCAAATTCCGGTGGAAAAGGCGTTGGTTTCTTCCAAATCGGAGGAGGAATTGCTGGAGATTTCCCAATTTGCGTAGTACCGATGATGTATCAGGATTTGGAATGGGAAGATGTCCCTTTCTGGGCTTATTTCTGCCAGATTTCAGATTCTACAACTTCTTACGGATCTTATTCCGGAGCAGTTCCGAACGAGAAAATCACTTGGGGGAAACTCGATGTGGATACACCAAAATACATTGTTGAAAGTGATGCCACCATTTGCGCACCGCTGATGTTTACTTATATTTTAGAAAATTCTTAATTCTATTTTCTTTCACGAAAAATAAACTCTCGCATTTGCTTGTGAGAGTTTTTTATGTGATTGGGGGTGATAGAATAATGTTAAGTGTGGTAGAAAGAAGTTTGAGTTTTAGTACATGTTCAACTCGTACGAAACGGAACGGCCGGCTCCTACTTTAATAAAGGCGTTCATTTCTGCGAGTTGCTGTAAATCTCTTGTTGCTGTAGCTTTTGAGGTTTTAGTGATGGAGATGTATTTTTTGGCAGTCATGCCACCTTCGAATCCCTCTTCTCCCTGCTCCATCATTTTATTGATGGCTTTTAATTGCCTTTCATTAAGCTGATCCTGAAAACTGTCAAAAAACCGGACTTTTTTTAGTGTAAAAGTCACTACGTTTTTAGAATTAATAAGCGCAGCATTCAAAATATCAAAGAAATAATGCACCCAGTCTGTAATCTGCAAGTTTCTCTGTGCCTTTTTCAATTCATTATAATACCTTGATTTGTCTTTCTCAATTGCTTTTGAAAGACCTACAAAAATGGGTACTTCCAATTTTTCAGCTAACGCTTTTTCGGCTAAGGCGCGTCCGATACGTCCGTTTCCATCTTCGAAAGGATGCAATGTTTCGAAATATAAATGAGCAATTGCCGCCAATAACATCGCCTCTCCAACTTTCCCTAAATTTGGTTTAGTAAAGCTTTTATACCAACCAATAAATTCCGGAATCAGCACCGGTAAATCTTTAGCAGGAGGTGCTTCGTAATGAACGGTGAAATTTCCGAAGCTCCCAGAAACCACTTGCATTGGTTCTTTCCCTTTTCTAAACTGACCGTGGTTAATGGATTCTTCGTATTCCATTAATATTTTATGCCAATCTAATAATAGATTTTCGTCCAATGTTTTGTTATAACTTTTCTGGACTTCAATCATTAATACCGCAATAGCATTCGCTTTTTTATTTTTTGTGGTTTTATGGAAATCTTTATATCCTAAATTGAGTTTTAAAGATGACATTACCTCCTCCCTACTAAAATATTCACCTTCGATTTCAGAAGTTTTCAATGCTTCTGAAAGCAATAATTCTGTAAAAACATCCCGTTTTGTTTCTTCAGAAAAACCTTGCAAAATACCATTGGTCTCTCCCAATTCTAAAGCAAAATTCTGAATACCAGGAAGTAGTTTCTCGGTGCTGTACGAGAAATCCGGAAAGTTTTCTAATTGCCAAATATAGTTCATGAGCCGATTGCGATTAATATTCGGCTCAAATATACTAAAAATAATGAGCCGATTATCCTTTCTAATCGGCTCAATTGTTCGAAATCCTATAGAATTGAGATAGGGAGACTAAGAAAGTATTAATGACTCGAAAGCTGCGGGCAGCTTTTCCATAAAGCTCCAGATAAGTTCAATGAATTTTATATTTCCAAGGTATTTCTTCGTTAAATTTTCTTATTTTCGTAATTAAAGCTGATATTAAATGAAAAAAACTATTACAGTGGTATTTTTGGCAATGATAGGATGGATCAACGGCCAAGAAAATTTAAGCTACCAACAACCTTCTGCAGAGATTCTGAAATTAGCAGATTACCAAAGACCACCTTCGGTATCTATGGACAGCAAACGAGAATGGATGATTTTCTCTTACCGAGATACCTATAAATCTTTAGATGAACTGAACCAACAAGAAATGAGGTTGGGCGGTTTGCGAATCAATCCTGTAACCAATATTTCAAGCTCACTAACCTACATCACCAACCTGAAAATAAAAAAGGTAAAAGATAAAGAGGAAACAACGGTGAAAGGGTTGCCGAAAGTAGCTAAAATCGCCTATACCACTCTATCACCAGACGAGAAGAAATTGGCATTTACTAATACTACCGACAAAGGTGTAGAACTTTGGGTGATTGATTTAGCTAACGCAACAGCTACTCGACTCGTCGCTGACCAACTTAATGCCAATCTCGGCATGCCTTACCTTTGGTACAAAGACTCCAAGAATATGTTGGTCAAAACAATTCCTCAAGACAAACCTAAGTTAATCGATTCCAGCAAAGATCTACCTACAGGTCCAATCGTTTCTACGTCTGATGGTAAAGTATCCCAAAACAGAACCTATCAAGATTTGCTAAAAAATCCGCAGGATGAAATTAATTTTGAAACTTTGACTAAAGCCGATCTGAAAAAAGTTAATCTCAATGGAGACATAACCGAGGAAAAAACTGCAGATCTCTATGCAGGAATGAGTTTCTCGCCGGACGGTAAATATTTAATGCTTACCACCATCAAGAAACCTTTTTCTTACATAGTTCCGCTTAGTCGATTTCCAATGACCACTACCATTTACGACCAAGCTGGTAAGTCGGTAAAAACAGTGAACGAGGTACCATTAACTGAAATTATGCCTAAAGGTTTTTCTTCTGTTCGAACCGGAAAAAGAAACATGACATGGCGCGATGATCAGCCGGCAACTTTGGTTTACGCAGAAGCATTGGACGGAGGAGATCAAAATAAAACCGCGGAGTACAGAGACGAAATTTTCACATGGGAAGCTCCATTTACCACTGCTGCGAAAAGCCTTTTCAGGACAAAACAGCGTTATTCAGGGACAGAATGGTCTAATTCCAATTACGCGGTTATTTCCGAAAGCTGGTATGATTCCAGAAATACAAAATCATTTCTTTTAGATTTGAATACTGGAAATTCAAGAATGATAGAAGATCGGAATTTTCAGGATGTGTATAATGATCCTGGGCAATTTTTTGAAACCAAAAATGAATATGGAAGAAATGTAATCAATGTAAAGAAGGACAAAGCATACCTCATCGGAGAGGGCTTCACGAAAGATGGACAAAAACCTTTTATTGATGAGCACGATTTAAAATCATTAGCAAAGAAAAGATTGTACACCGCACAAGTAAGCGGAGTGAAAGAAAGCATCATCGATATTATGGATATTGAAAAAGGTGAAATTTTGGTCCGCCAAGAATCCGCAACCCAATACCCCAACTCCTATAAAAAAAATATTAAAACCGGAAGGATTGAAGCATTAACCAACTTCGAAAATCCTTTTGCTAGCTTGGGAAAAGTCTATAAAGAAGTAATCAAATACAAAAGAAATGACGGCGTAGATCTCACCGGAACTTTATATTTACCTGCCGGCTACGATAGAAAAAGCAAAAAAGAAAAATTACCTTTACTTATTTGGGCTTATCCAACAGAGTTTAAAGACAAAAATACGGCTGGAATGAATACCCAAAATCCCAATGATTTTACATTTCCAAGTTATGGATCGTTCATATATTGGGTAACTAAGGGATATGCGGTCTTAGATGATGCAGCCTTCCCAATCATCGGTGAAGGAAAAGCTGAGCCAAACGACACTTTTATTCCTCAACTCCTCGCCAACGGAAAAGCAGCGATCGATGCAGTAGATCAACTAGGATATATCGATCGGAAAAAAGTTGCGGTAGGAGGTCATTCATATGGTGCATTTATGACCGCTAATCTGTTAACTCATGGTGATGATTTTACCTGTGGAGTAGCACGAAGCGGTGCTTATAATAGAACTTTGACTCCATTTGGTTTTCAGTCAGAGCAGCGCAATTATTGGGAGGTGCCGGAAGTATATAATACGATGTCTCCTTTTATGCACGCCGATCAAATGAAAAAACCTTTACTGTTGATTCATGGAGATGCGGATAACAATCCGGGAACTTTCACCTTGCAAACCGAACGTTATTTTCAAGCACTTAAAAATTTAGGAGCACCCGTTCGCATGGTTTTACTCCCGAAAGAATCTCATGGATATGCTGCAAAAGAAAGCATTCTACACACCTTATGGGAACAAGAGCAATTTCTCGATAAATGCCTGAAAGGAAAATAAACTCATCAAAACCGCCTAACAAAAGGCGGTTTTTTTGTTAAATCTTCTTTTACAAAACCCTTTTAATCGAAATAAATAGGACTACTATTGATTTTTGCAAATAAAAAAATGACATCATCTTTTCTTAATTTATAATTGAAAAAGATAAAGAATTTCAGAAATTTGCAGCATGCATCCGAAACATTTAAGAATTGAAGATTTTACCTATGATTTACCTGCCGAAAAAATAGCATACAATCCGGTAAATCCACGTGATCAATCCAAATTATTAGTTTATCAAAACAATAAAATCTCCGAAAACACGTATCGAAATATCAGTGAATATTTGCCTGAAAATGCGGTATTGGTTTTCAACGATACCAAAGTGGTGAAATCGCGCATCTTTTTCCAAAACGAAAATGGCGCCACCATTGAAGTTTTCTGCTTGGAACCTTACGGTGAAGCCATTGATTACGAACAACATTTCACCGAGAAAAATTCCGTTACCTGGATTTGCTTTATCGGAAAAGCGTCCAAATGGAGAGAACATCAGCTCACGAAAACCATAAACGTAGAAGGACTTTCTGTTGAACTTTCCGCCGAAATCACCGGAAAATTGGAAGACGCCTATATTGTGACTTTCACCTGGTCGCCATCAGAAATTCCTTTTGGAAAAATTATGGATGCAGCCGGCGTTACACCACTTCCGCCTTATATCAAAAGAATTGCCGAGAAAGTAGATGAAGATTCCTACCAAACCGTTTATTCCGAAAACGAAGGTTCGGTTGCGGCTCCTACTGCGGGACTTCATTTTAGCCGAGATGTTTTGGTTGATTTAAAGAAAAAAGGCATTTCATCACTTTTTACTACCCTTCACGTAGGTGCGGGAACCTTTAAACCCGTGAAATCCGAAGTGATGGAGGATCATGTGATGCATTCGGAATATCTCAATATCACGACCGCTTTTTTGGAAGATTTAGCGGCAAAAATTCATCAACCAATTATCACGGTAGGAACGACTTCTACCCGAACTTTGGAAAGCATTTATTGGATGGGCAATAAAATTGTACAAAATCCGGAAATCAGCTACGAAGCTTTAAAAATCACCCAATGGCAACCCTACGAAACAGAAGCAAATTGCAGTGCCGAAGAAGCGATTGATGCCCTATTGAAATGGATTAAAAACACCCAGCAAGACCATCTTTCCATCGAAACTGAGATTATTATCGCTCCGGGATATTCTTTTAAAATGGTAAAAGGTTTAGTCACCAATTTTCATCAACCGCAATCTACCCTTTTGCTTTTGGTTTCTGCATTAATTGGGGATCAATGGAAAAATATTTATCAATACGCTTTGGAAAACGATTTCCGTTTTCTGAGTTATGGCGATGGAAGTTTGCTGTTGCCCAACAACTATTTTTAATTAAAAATCATGGATTCTTTGTTTACCCAACAGGTTTTTGAAATCATCCGACTTATTCCCGAAGGTCGAGTTACGAGTTATGGAGCCATTGCTAAAGCAGTTGGTTTTCCCAACCATTCCCGACATGTGGGAAATGCACTGAGGAATTATGCTGAAGATTTTCCGGCGCATCGGGTTTGTAATTCTTCCGGGCATATCACTGCAAGTTGTCTTGAGAAGTTTACTAAAAAATTAAACAAAGAAGTCATAAACGTACAAGGAAATAAGATTCTGGATTTCAAGAATTTATTTTGGAATCCTTTGGAAGAACTATAAAAAAACGGCGGAACTATCAATTCCGCCGTTTACAATGATTAAGTGATCATTGATTAATTACTTCGCTAAATCCTGATAACTTCTTTGGATAAAATCGGTCAATTCTTTTCCTTTCAAAAGGTTTTGAGACAATTTTGCCAAATCCAATGCATGTTTGATTTGCGCAGTTTTGTCTTCAGAATTTTCAATTTTTAAGATTTTTTCGGCCAAATCGCTGTTGGTATTTACCACCAAATTGTACATTTCCGGGAAACCACCCATCGCGAACATTCCGCCACCACCGGTCGCTTGCATATCTTTCATTCTTCGCATAAATTCCGGCTGAGTGATCACAAAAGGCGCATCGGTACTTTCCAAATCTTCGAGTTGGACGGTAAATTTCGTATCAGAAATTCCTTCTTCAATACTTTTCTTCAAGGCCTCTTTTTCTGTATCATTTAATTTAGAAATAATTGGCTCATCTTTTTTAATTAAATTATTGATGTGATCGGCATCTACGCGAGCAAACTGGATTTTCTCTTTAGAAGATTCCAATTTCTGGATCAAATGCGGAACAATCGGCGAATCGAGCAATAACACTTCATAACCTTTATCCTGAGCCGCTTGTATGTAGCTGTGCTGATCGTGTTCGTTGGTTGCATACAAGATCACCAAATTTCCGTTTTTGTCGGTTTGGTTGGCTTTAATTTTATCTTGAAGTTCATTCCAAAGGAAATATTTTCCATCAACATTTGGATACAACGCAAACTTGTCGGATTTTTCGTAGAATTTCTCTTCAGAAATCATTCCGTATTCGATAACGATTTTGATGTCGTTCCATTTTTTCTCGAAATCTTCACGGTTTTCATTGATTAAAGAAGCCATTTTGTCGGCCACTTTTTTGGTGATGTAAGAAGAGATTTTCTTCACCGCACCATCCGCCTGAAGATAAGACCGGGAAACATTCAGCGGGATATCCGGCGAATCGATTACTCCGCGAAGCAACATCAAGAAATCGGGAACAATTCCTTTTACCTCATCGGTTACAAAAACCTGGTTTTGATAGAGTTGGATTTTATCTTTTTCGATATTCAGATTGTTCGCCAATTTTGGGAAGAAGAGAACTCCGGTCAAATTAAACGGATAATCTACATTCAGATGAATATGGAACAAAGGATCCTCGAACTGCATCGGATACAACTCGCGGTAGAAGTTCAGATAATCTTCATCTTTTAATTCGGATGGCGATTTTGTCCATGCTGGCTCTGGATTGTTGATGATATTATCAACTTCCTGAGTTTCGGGTTTTGCATCTTCAGCTGCGTTTTCCGGTAAAGGTAAGGTTACAGTTTTGGTCCCAAATTTAATAGGAACCGGCATGAATTTGTTGTATTTTAAGAGCAATTCACGGATTTTGGCTTCTTCTAAAAACTCGGTTGAATCTTCCGCAATATGAAGGATGATTTCCGTTCCTCGTTCGGTTTTATCAGCAGTTTCTTCGAGAGAAAACTCAGGACTTCCGTCGCAAATCCATCTTACGGCAGGTTCGTCTTTGTAAGATTTGGTAAGGATTTCCACTTTTTCGGCGACCATAAATGCTGAGTAAAAACCTAGTCCAAAGTGACCGATAATTCCCGCATCTTTTGCGCTATCTTTATATTTTTCAAGAAATTCTTCCGCCCCGGAAAACGCGACCTGATTGATGTATTTTTCAACTTCTTCCGCCGTCATCCCGATTCCTTGGTCGATAATGTGAATTTTCTTGTTCTCTTTATCGATTTTCACTTCAATTTTTGGGTTTCCGTAATCCACTTTGGCTTCACCGATATTGGTTAAATGCTTCAATTTCAAAGTAGCGTCGGTTGCGTTGGATATTAGTTCGCGCAGGAATATTTCGTGATCACTATACAAAAACTTCTTGATCAGCGGAAAAATATTCTCTACCGAAACATTAATTTTTCCTGTAGTCATAATTTTTTAGATTTAAATTTAAACTACAATTTCAAAAAAAATACCATGCGTAAGAAAATGACAATTTGGCATTTTTTCAGAAAATAAGGTATAAAAAAAGGCAACCCGATGGCTGCCTTCTGTAGTAATTTGCGTTTATTATTTATTCAATAGCGCTTCTTTAATCTTAGCTTCCAGTTCTTCTGCAAGTTCCGGATTGTCTTTCAACATATCACGAACGGCATCACGACCTTGTCCGAGTTTGGTTTCTTCATAGCTGAACCAAGAGCCACTTTTCTTCACTACTCCCGTTTCCACGGCCATATCCAAAATTTCACCAACTTTTGATACGCCTTCACCATACATGATGTCGAACTCAGCCATTTTAAAAGGCGGAGCTACTTTGTTTTTCACGATTTTCACCTTCACTCGGCTACCAACAGCTTCGTCACCGGTTTTGATTGGAGCACTTGCTTTTCTAATATCAATTCTCACCGACGCATAGAATTTAAGTGCATTTCCACCGGTTGTAGTTTCCGGATTTCCGAACATTACCCCAATTTTTTCTCTTAATTGGTTAATGAAAATTACGGTACATTTTGTTTTAGAAATGGTTGCTGTTAATTTTCTTAAAGCTTGAGACATCAATCTTGCGTGCAATCCCATTTTGGAATCCCCCATTTCGCCTTCGATTTCAGCTTTAGGAGTAAGCGCAGCCACAGAATCGATTACCACGATATCCACAGCGCCGGAACGGATTAAATTATCCGCGATTTCCAAAGCTTGTTCCCCATTATCGGGTTGGGAAATGATCAAATCATCCAAATTGATTCCCAATTTCGCAGCATAATGTCTATCGAAAGCGTGTTCCGCATCGATGAATGCAGCAATACCTCCCGTTTTTTGAGCTTCTGCAATAGCGTGCAGGGTTAAAGTTGTTTTACCAGAAGATTCCGGTCCGTAGATTTCGATTACCCTACCTCTTGGATAACCACCCACGCCTAAAGCAAGGTCGAGTCCCAAAGAACCTGAAGGAATCACTTCGATGGAGCTATCCACAGAAGCATCTCCCAAAGTCATTACTGTTCCTTTTCCGTAGGTTTTATCTAGTTTTTCAAGCACTAGTGCGAGTGCTTTTTTCTTATCGTCAGTACTGCTCATTTGTAAAAATTATTTGTTCAAAAATACGGAAATAAAATTTTATAAAAGCCACTGGAAAAATGAAATATTAATTTTTTTTAAAATTATTTTCAAAAAAGTTTTGTTCGATAAGAAAATATTTTTTAGATTTGCACCACCAAAATAAGGACAGACCCATGGTGTAACGGTAGCACTTCGGTTTTTGGTACCGCCTGTCGGGGTTCGAATCCCTGTGGGTCTACATTTTGATAACTAACGCTCTGATTTTCAGGGCGTTTTTTTTGTTTAGGTTGAAATTTATCCAATTATGGCAAAATGCATTAAATAATCAGTCTGCTAATCTTCCCATTTACATAATGTTCTCCCTTTCTCTCTTGCTTCCGCAATCGTGACTGTGTGGATGTCGGTTGAGCAATTGCTGAGGCCTCTACAAGATTTTTTGAGGTGATACCTCTCGCTATTTTTACCTTTACAAATAAATACTTTTGATGGCTGATTTTTGAAAAGTAGAGTGATCGAAAATAGAATAATTAAGAATTTCATTTAAATTTTTAATTGCAGTGTGATTGTTTTAATATGTTTAACTCGAAAAGTTTAAATATAATAATTTCATCGATAGTAAAGGGATTTGAATAAAATCTTATTTATGGAAATAGTAAATATCAACACAAAAGAACCGCCGTGAATCGATTATTCACAGCGGTTCATGCACTATTTAACTTTCAGCAAATAATTTTTGATACTGAATACTTCTGATATAATCAAAAAAATCAACTCGATTTCTTCGCCTTAATCATGGATTCGAGCATATCCCACATTTCCTGAGGGATTTCTTCGAGCATATTGAATTCGCCGGCTCCCTGAAGCCATTCGCCACCATCAATGGTAACTACTTCCCCATTCATATACGCCGAATAATCGGAAACGAGGTAAGCCGCCAAGTTGGCCAATTCCTGATGCTCCCCAACTCTTCTTAACGGAACTTTTTTGCGCATATCGAACTTTTCTTGGAGATCTCCCGGTAATAATCTATCCCACGCGCCTTTTGTCGGAAATGGTCCAGGAGCAATTGCATTAAAACGAATACCATATTTTGCCCATTCTACAGCCAAACTTCTGGTCATTGCCAAAACTCCTGCTTTTGCACATGCGGAAGGAACCACATAAGCAGAACCAGTCCATGCATAAGTCGTGACAATATTTAAAACCGTTCCGGGGATTTTCTGATCGATCCAATATTTCCCGATGGAAAGAGTGCAGTTTTTGGTTCCTTTTAAAACAATATCCAAAACAGAGTCAAATGCCGAGTGCGTCAATCTTTCGGTTGGAGAAATAAAATTTCCCGCAGCATTATTCAGCAGAATATCAATTTGCCCAAATTCTTTTATCGCCGCCTCTTTCATTGCTTCCACTTCGTCCCAGTTGCGCACATCACATGCTACGCAAAGGATTTTTCCGCCGGTTTCATCTTCCAATTCTTTAGCGGTAGTTTGCAGTTTTTCAAGATTTCTGGAAGTGATGACGACTTTTGCTCCGAGTTGGAGAAAATATTTAGTCATTGCCTTTCCGAGGCCGCTTCCGCCGCCGGTCACTATTGCTACTTTATCTTTTAACGCTCCTTCCTTGAGCATCGGTTGGGTATAAAGATTCATATCTTTGGTTTTTTGGTAAATTTAAACAAATTTCTTAGCTTAAATTGCGAATTATTATGCTCAAAATAAGGGAAATGAAGGATTCGCATACTAATCAATTACTCTTTTCTATCAAAAAGTAATCTTTCACCATGTTTCTGCTCGTCAACTTTTCCGTTTTCGAAAGCTAATTTTCCATTGACAAAAGTGTGGGTAATTTTCGAGTGGAACGTTGTTCCTTCCAGCGGACTCCAACCACATTTATAAAGCAGATTTTCTTTTGCAACGGTGTAAGTTTCATTCAAATCAACCAAAACAAGGTCGGCTTTGTAATCTTCGCGAATAAAACCACGTTTTTCCATTTGAAAAAGAATTGCAGGATTGTGACACATTTTCTCCACCAATTTTTCTAAAGAAATTTTTCCGTTTTGGAAATTCTCCAACATCAATTGCAAAGAATGCTGCACCAAAGGTCCACCGGAAGGCGCTTTCGTGTATACATTTTGTTTTTCTTCCCAAGTATGCGGCGCGTGATCGGTGGCAATTACATCAATTCGGTCATCGAGCAACGCTTCCCAAAGTCCATCTTTGTCATGTTGAGTTTTCACCGCCGGATTCCATTTAATTAAAGTTCCTTTCGTTTCGTAATCTGCATCGGTAAAAGTGAGATGATGAACGCAAACTTCCGCAGTAATTTTTTTATCTTTTAAAGGGATATCATTTCTGAATAAATCAGTTTCTTTCGCTGTAGATAAGTGATAAATATGAAGTCTAGCTCCGGTTTTTTTTGCCAGTTCTACTGCTTTTGAACTTGAGAGGTAACAAGCTTCTTCGCTTCTTATCAAATGATGAAATTTCATTGGAATATCTTCGCCGTATTGTTCTTTGTAGATTTCGGTGTTTTTACGAATCGTTGCTTCATCTTCACAGTGAACACAAATAGGCATTTTTACCTTACTGAAAATTTCTTCCAAAGTGTCGGGATTATCCACCAGCATATTTCCTGTAGAAGATCCTAAAAAAAGTTTAATTGCGGCAACATTTCTGGGATTTGTATTAAGAACTTCTTCCAAATTATCGTTGGTTCCGCCCATCGAAAAAGAATAATTGGCGTAAGATTTCTCGGCTGCGATTTGATATTTTTCTTCCAAAAGTTCCTGGGTTACGGCGTTCGGAACCGTGTTGGGTTGTTCGATAAAACTCGTAACTCCGCCTGCAATTGCTGCTCTAGATTCGCTTTCAATATCGCCCTTGTGCGTTAATCCTGGTTCACGAAAATGCACCTGATCATCAATGATTCCCGGTAAAAGATACTTTCCGGACGCATCTATTACATTATCAACATTTTCATCAGAAATATTTTTTCCGATTCTTGAAATGAGATCGTTTTCGATCAGCAAATCGCTTTCAATAATCTGATTTTCGTTGACAATTTTGGCATTTTTAATGAGGATTTTCATGGTTTTGCAATATTTATAATGGGAATTTGAAAGTTATGAATTGAACTTTCACAAAATTAATACATAAAACCAAATTTTTCAATCTCAAATCTAATTAATTACATTTGCAGAAAATAAACGCTGTTTTGAAAAAGCTTCTGAACGAAACCATCATCTACGGAATCGGCGCCATTTTGCCAAGGATCATTATCTTCATTCTGAATCCTCTGTACATTCATCACATCAACAAAGACGAATTTGCACAGTTCACCAATTTGTATGCAATTATTTCGTTTGTAAATATTATTTTGACTTTCGGTTTCGAAACTGCATTTTTTCGTTTTTCGTCGGAAGAGGAAAATAAAGAAAAAACGTTCAACACTTCGTTTTGGTTTCTAGCAGGAACCTCTACATTGTTTCTGGTATTGTGTTTACTCTTTAACCAACCACTTGCCGATGCGATGGGGTACAGCAAAAACCCTGAATTCATCCGTTGGTTTGCTTGGATTGCCTTTTTCGACACCATTTGTGTAATTCCGTTTGCGTGGCTTCGTTACCACAACAAACCGATAAAATATTCATTGATTCGCGTGCTTCAATCTTTGGCACAAACCATCATTGTAGTTCTGCTTTTTATGTGGATTCCGGCAGAATTTTCAAAAAAATTAGGAATGACCGAGAAGGTTTCTTACCCGTTTTGGAGTAATTTAATGGGCAGTCTTTTAGGCGTTATTATGCTTTTCCCTATTATTTCTAAAGTAAAATTTCAATTTGCAAAAGATCTTTTCGTGCGAATGATTTCTTATTCTTGGCCAATTATGGTTGCCGGATTTGCATTTATGGTCAATGAAAATTTCGATAAAGCAATTCAATATTATTTCATCGACGAGGGCGATGCCGGAGCTTACGGCGGTTGCTACAAACTTGCTGTTTTGATGACGCTTTTCGTCACTGCTTATCGCATGGGAATTGAGCCATTTTTCTTTAAACAAATGCAAAACGAAAACGCCAAAATTACTTACGCGAAAGTGACCGAGTATTTTACATTTTTCGCATCGATTGTCGCGATGGGAATAATTGCTAATATTTCGTGGCTCAAAACACTTTTTATTCCTAATAAATCTTATTGGACCGCAATTGATATTATTCCGATCATCGTAATTGCCAACTTGTGTTTCGGCATTTATTACAACCTTTCCACTTGGTACAAAGTAACGGATAGGACAAAAATCGGAACTGTAATTTCGTGGGCTGGAGCGTTGATTACCATTATATTAAACCTTGTTTTACTGAAAAAATTCGGGTTTATGGTTTCGGCGTGGACTACTTTGGCTGCGTATTTCACGATGATGGTTTTGTCTTATTTTCTTGGTCAAAAATATTATCCGATTCCTTATCGAATCAAGAATATTTCACTTTGCCTGATTCTTTTGGTGGTCTTCAGTTACGTTTCTTATAAATTATTTAATGCAAATTTTTGGATAGGAAATTTATTATTTCTCATCTTTACGGCAATAATTGTTTACAGCGAAAGAAGATTTGTCTTGAGCAAATTCAAAAGATAAAATTTAATGAAAATAAAAATCGTCAATAAGTCCAAACACCCTTTACCAAAATACCAAACCGCACTTTCAGCCGGAATGGATTTGTATGCCAACATCGAGGAATCTATTGTTTTAAAAAGTCTTGAAAGAAAGCTGATTCCCACAGGATCATTTATTGAGCTCCCTGAAGGTTACGAAGCACAAGTGCGCCCCAGAAGTGGTTTAGCCATAAAAAATGGAATTACCGTACTGAATTCTCCCGGAACAATTGATGCGGATTACCGAGGCGAAATTGGAGTTATTTTAGTAAATTTGTCAGCCGACGAATTTATGATCAATGATGGCGACAGAATTGCCCAAATGGTGATTGCAAAACACGAAACTGCCGTTTGGGACGAAGCTCAGCATCTTACCGAAACAGATCGCGGTGCCGGTGGATTCGGAAGTACTTCCAAATAAAACCAACACAGTATTAATATAAGTTGTAAAAAAACATTCATATGAAAATTATAGTTCCCATGGCAGGACGTGGCTCCCGATTAAGACCACATACACTTACCGTTCCTAAACCATTAATTCCTATCGCAGGAAAACCCATTGTACAGCGATTGGTAGAAGATATAGCAAAAGTGGCAGGTGAAAAAATTGATGAAATCGCCTTTATTATTGGAGATTTCGGGCCGGAAGTAGAAGCATCTTTGGTAGAAATTGCTGAGAAATTGGGTGCAAAAGGAAGTGTGTATGTTCAGGACGAACCTCTGGGAACCGCACATGCAATAAAATGTGCAGAAGCATCCATGCAAGGCGATGTTGTCGTTGCATTTGCCGATACTTTATTTAAAGCTGATTTTATTTTAGATAAAAATTCAGATGGTGTAATTTGGGTGAAAAAAGTGGAAGATCCATCCGCATTTGGCGTTGTAAAACTCGATGATTACGGATTCATCACCGATTTCGTTGAAAAGCCAAAGACTTTTGTTTCTGATTTAGCGATTATTGGAATTTATTATTTTAATTCTGCAGAAAAATTGATGGATGAGATTAATTACATCATGGACAATGACATTAAACAAGGCGGTGAATATCAATTGACTACCGCATTGGAAAACCTTCGCCAAAAAGGAGCGAAATTCTCGCTTGGAAAAGTAGATGATTGGATGGATTGCGGAAACAAAAATGCCACTGTAGAAACCAACGGAAAAGTTCTGAACTACGAAAAAGAGAATGTTGCCCACTATCCAGCATCAGCGAAAATTGAAAATTGCATGATTATTCCGCCATGTTTTATTGGTGAAAATGTGGAAATTTACAACTCGAAAATCGGACCTTGTGTTTCTTTAGGAAACAACACGAAAATCATCAATTCAAATATTGACAATTCGCTAATTCAAGAAAACACATTAATTGACCACGGAAATCTCAGTAATTCCATGATCGGAAATTCCGCACAATACTTCGGAGTTGCCCGTGAAATTTCATTGGGAGATTATTCCGTTCTCGATTTCCTATCAAAAAGCGAAAGTAATTAAACCACCACTAATAACGGTATACAACTAGCCACACAAAACAATTTGTGTGGTTTGGCGTTAATATTGCAAAGTTCTGAAGTAAAATTTTAATATGAAAAAACACATCATAGTCCTACTGAGTGCATTTCTTGTAGTTTCCTGCAAAACTAAAACAGTTCTTAACCAACCTACGAGTACAACATCACCCATCTCTTCAAACGCAGCATTTTTCGATAAAATCACTGAAAAGCCAAAATTTGAACAGGTGAAAATCAACTCCAGAGTAAACGTTGAAACAGGAAGTTTTATCCCAACTTTGGACGCCACAATTTACATCGAAAACGGGCAAAAAATCTGGATGAACCTGGTTGCTGTTTTCCTGAATGTAGGGCGCGGAATTGCTACACCCGAAGGAATTAAAGGTTACGAAAAATGGAACAAAACCTATATAGAGTCCGATTTTTCTTACTTGAACAATTTACTGAATGTTAATTTTATTGATTTCCGTTCATTACAGAATTTGTTGACGGGAAAAACCTTTATTCCGGTCAATGAAAAGGATTTTGTTTTAACTAAAAATTTGCAAGGTTACAACGTAGCCTCATCCAAAAACTTAAAATTCACCAGCGATGGAAAAGTTTCTGAATACACGGTTTCGATGGATTATACTAATGATTTTGATTTATCTAAAGTTAATTTAAAAAACATCAACACCGCAGATCAGTTGGAAATCACCTATTCCGATTGGATTAATGTAGAAGGAACGAAATTCCCAAAAAATGTTAAAATAATTATAAAAGGTTCAAAAACAAGCCAAATTCTACTTGAAAACACGAAATTTGAAAGTTCGAAAATGGATACTCCGTATTCAGTTCCCAGTAATTATACGAAAACAGAGATCAAATGATTAAAAAACTGAGCTTTTTAATAGGACTTTTTTTGTTTGGGATGTTATTTTCCCAAAAAAAGGAACAACTTCAAAAGCAAAATGCTGAACTCAAAAAACAGATTGCTGCCATCAATTCAAATTTGGCAAAAACCCAACAGCAATCAAAACTTTCGGTGGCTTATCTAACTGAAGTTCAAAAGAAAATCCAGCTGCGCGAAAAAGTTTACACCAATACCCAAAAAGAAAAACGCTTCATTGAGGACGACATCTATCTTCGTCAGTTAGAAATCAATAGACAGAATCGGGAATTGGCAGTTTTAAGAAAAAATTACGCAGAAGTTTTAGTAAAGGCCTACAAAAATAAAGGGGTACAAAACAAAGTAACCTTTATTTTATCATCGAAAAATTTGGGAGAAGCATTACGAAGAGTTCAATATTTAAAAGATTATTCTGATTATCAGGATAAAAAAGCGGCGGAAATTTCTGATGCTGCAAAACAATTGCTGCAGAATATCAACCTTAAACAAAAATCAGTTAAGGATAAAGAAGTATTGCTTGCCAATCAACAAAAAGACCTTTTGACAATTGAAGCCGAAAGAAAACAAAAGGAAAATCTTCTGCAAGAATTCAAGAAAAACGAAGCCCAACTTACCGCTGAACTGAAGCAAAAACAAGTTGAATCGAAAAAACTTGAAGGCCAAATCCGATCCATCATTGCAGAGGAAATACGGATTGCAAAAGCCAAGGAAGAAGAGCGCAAGAAAGCCGAAGCCGAAAAAATAAGGTTAGCAAAAATAGCTGCTGAAAAAGAAAAAGCAAGAATCGAGGCCGAAAACAGAGCTAGATTAGAAGCTCTCGCATTAGAGAAAAAACGCGCCGACGAAGAAGCTAAACGTTTGAAAGATATTGCAGAAAGAAAAGCAGCAGAAGAAACTGAACGATCCAGAATAGCTGCAGCCGCCGATGCTAAGAAAAATGAAGATGCTAAAAGAGCTGCTGATGCCGAAAAAGCGGAAAACAGAAGAATTGCCGCTGCTAAAGAAGCTGAAATAGCTGCTGCAAAAGCAAAAGCCGCAGAAGAAAAAGCTGCAAACGCAAAAGCCGCCGAGGCGTCGCTCACCAAAAAAACCGAAGCTGAAAAGAAAGCTGCTGAAACCAAAGCGATGACCAATTATGGAGTTTCGAGCGCCGTTGGTAATAACTTCGCTGCCAATCGCGGAAAAATGGGAATGCCGGCTTACGGAACGATTACCCACCGATTCGGACGACAGCCACATCCGGTATTTAAAAATATTATTGAAGAAAACAACGGAATTAAGATCGCGGTTGCTAAAGGAACGGTTGCAAAATGTATCGCACCTGGAACTGTGTCTCGTGTGGTAGCTTCTGGGGACGGCACTAAAATGGTTTTCGTGAAACATGGTGATTATTTTACCATCTACGCCAACCTTGCAAACACAATGGTAAGCGCAAATCAGCAAGTATCGGCCGGTACTCCTATCGGTAGCGTTGGAACCGATTTTGACGGGACCTATACCTTAGACTTTCAAATTTGGAACGGTACCAATCCAGTAGATCCTTTGGGTTGGGTGAATTAAAAAATATAAATTAACTTTGCACAAAATTTAAAAATGGAAGCACTTACTATATTGGCACTTTCTTGGCAGCATTTATTAATCGTTGCAGTTATTGTACTCATTCTTTTTGGTGGAAAAAAAATCCCAGAAATGATGAAAGGTTTAGGTTCCGGCATCAAAGAATTTAAAGATGCAGTAAAAGAAGATGACAAAAAACCATCTGAAGAGCCAAAGAATAACACAAATGCCACGAACTAATTTCTGAGGTTTATGAGTTTTTCGAATAGCGCTTGGGAAATCTTCAATCAATCGATTTACGACTATCACCAAAAAGACCAAGTTGATACTCCGATAAATAACCCATTCCAAAATGATAGTTTGGAACGACTTTTGTATGCTAAAAACTGGATTGACACCGTTCAATGGCATCTGGAAGATATCATTCGTGATGAAAATATAGACCCAACCGAAGCGCTAAAATTAAAAAGAAGAATTGATGCCTCCAATCAGCAAAGAACTGATTTAGTAGAATATATTGATACTTGGTTCCTACAAAAATACAGTAATGTGACGCCCAATCATGATGCAAGAATCAATAGCGAAACTCCTGCATGGGCTGTAGACCGCCTCTCGATTTTGGCACTGAAAGTTTATCACATGTCTCTAGAGGCCAACAGAGAATCAGCAAGTGAAGAGCATAGAAACAATTGTACAGCAAAACTCAATGTACTGTTGGAACAAAAAAAGGATCTCTTTGAAGCTATCGACCAATTGCTGCTTGATATTGAGAACGGTAAGATTAAGATGAAAGTTTACAGACAAATGAAAATGTATAATGATGAAAATCTTAATCCGGTCTTGTATCAAAATGTAAAAAATGGCCAAACTAAATCTTAGTTTCGTTTTATTGTTATTCTTATTATCATCCTGTTCAGTAGAGAAGATGAATCTTTCACCGATCGGTGATAACGCTTCGCAATTAAGTGAAAACGCTATTCCCTATTCCTTTGACCAAAAGAAAATCTTAATCGTACATTCATCCGAAATCTCGAACTTAATTTCTAGTTTTCCTAAGCTAAGAAACGATGCTGTGAATGCTGAAGTTTCCAATCTGAAATATCATCTTAAAGAATACATCATCGCGATGAAATCTTACAATTTAACTCAATTGGATTCCTCGCACCGAAAATTTGAAAAATCGTACAAGAAACTTCAAAAACTCAGGAAATACCTAAATCAGGATGATGACGAGGTTCTTAACCGATATTTGGTTCGTATCAAAACGAGTATGACTTTGATCAATAATAATATTCCACAAGATTCACTTTCTACTTCCCCTAAAAACTAAAATTTTCCATGCTAAAAATTCAAGCGAAGGCCAACGTTCCCACAGAATACGGGAACTTCCGGATGATTGCATTTTCTGAACAAGAAAGCGACTGGATGCCGCACATGGCAATTATTGCTGAAAACACCGATTTCTCTAAACCCGTCAATGTTCGTTTCCATTCAGAATGTATTACCGGCGAGGTTTTTCATTCCAAAAAATGCGAATGTGGACAACAGTTGGATGCAGCGATGGAATTCATGCATGAAAATGGAGGAATCATCATTTATCTAAGACAAGAAGGAAGAAATATAGGAATCATCAATAAATTGAAAGCTTATGCTTTACAAGAACAAGGATTCGATACTGTAGAAGCCAATTTGAAATTAGGACTTCCTGCTGATGACCGAGATTTTTCAGCTGCAATTGAAATCCTTAATTTATTGGAAGTGAAAGAAATCAACCTCCTCACGAATAATCCGGAAAAAATGAAAATTGTGGAAAACAGCAATGTCATTTTAAATAAACGTATTCCTTTGCAAATAACCGCTACTAAAGAAAGTGAAAGCTATCTAAAAGTAAAAAAAGATTATTTTGGTCACCTTCTGATAGACAAAACAGACCCCGATAAAAAAACGCTTTGATTTTTCAAAGCGTTTTTATTTTTAAGTTTAAATTTAGATTTTAAAATTGCAAAGCTGTCTCCAAAGCCAATTCGATCATTGGTTTCAATGCTTTTTCTCTTTCGTCTGAGGAGATTTTTTCACGGGTTGGAATTACATCTGAAACGGTAAGAATTGTCGCCGCATTTTTTCCCAAATATTGTGCGTTGGCAAACAAAGCAAAAGCTTCCATTTCTACAGCAGAACAGTTGTATTTGGTTGCAATTGCAGGAAGATCTTCGTCTTTTCTGTAAAAAATATCGCTCGTGTGAATATTGGTTGGTTGAATCTTCAGTGATAATTTTTCTGCCGTTTGGTTAATGTTGTCGAAGACATTCCCTTGGCTTTTGATCAGTTCTTCTTCTATGCCCCAAGCGAATTTAGCATAGGTAGATTCACTCGCAGAATTTTCTACATTTAGCAAATCAAAAAGTTTCAAATCTGTATTGTAAGCACCACAAGTTCCGATTCTGATAATGGTATCTACTTCATATTCCGTGTATAACTCAAAAGAATAAATCCCAATACTCGGAATTCCCATACCGCTAGCGCCTACTGAAATTTCTTTTCCTTTATAAAGTCCGGTATAATAAAAAATATTTCTGGTTTGACTAACCAATTTTACTTCTTCCATGAAGTTATCAGCAATGTATTTTGCCCGCAAAGGATCGCCCGGTTGCAGTACAGTTTTAGCAATTTCTCCTTTATTCGCTGCGATATGAACGCTCATAATTTATTAATTTTAAATCCAGTTTTAAATGTAAGAAATTCTACAGAAACTCGAAATTTTCGACTCACATTTTTGCAAATTCACGGTATAAATCATAAAAAAAACCACCTGAAAAAAGGTGGCTTCGTTACTTTAATTCAAAACAAAAAACTTATTTTCTGTCCGGAATATTGTAATACTTAATTACACTTTGGTAATCGCTATAGTTAACATTGGTGTTTTTGCCAGCAGAAGCCGGTACCAAAACAATTCTGAATCTTTGATTATTCAGATACTGATTTGCTTCCGCAGTTGTAAAAGTAGCTTGATCGAAGTTGGCTTCGGTGTATATTTCCACATTAGCAGCATCGAAAAGGAAGTTGTAATCCAATTCTCTTCCGCCACTCAAATATTCTGTTTTTGGAAGAAGTTGCCATACTGCTGAAGAAGAAGTATTTGAATTGATATCTCGGTAAACCAATACTACATCGGAACTTGCAATATTGATCCCCTGTGAAAGTGTATAATTATTCCCACTGCTCAAAGTGCCGGTAACATCTTTCATTACTGAATAAGTGTCGCCGTCGCCCACTACGTTGTCGTTTCTATTATCGTCGCAGCTTACCGCTACAAATCCGAAAATTGCCAAAAGCAATATTGTAAAATACTTTTTCATTTTATATAAATTTTCAATACTGTCCTAAATAAAAAAACAGATATATTTTATGCACATATAGATAGGCTTTAAGCGGAATTTTCTATAGATTTTCAAAAAGAACCCCTTGATAATATGTTTTTTGAGATTCAGGTGGTTGGTCAAAAGGTTTGTCGAGCCAATACTGGAGATTAATTTTCACAAAAATATTCAGTCGGATAAATGCTACTAGATTTGATAATTGCCAAGGATATTTTGCGATTGATTTTAGGTATTTTAGGATAAGAATGGTAATTAGAGCCGTCCAAATTTGTATTTTAACTGCATTTTCAGATGTTCCGATAAATGTTTTGATATGAAGCAATTGCTTGATGTCTCTGAAAAAAATCTCAATCTGCCACCTTTGTTTGTACAGTTCTGCAATGGTGGAAGCTGCCCAAGTGAAATTATTGGTGATAATTTCGATAGTTTGCTTGTTTTCATCGTCCCAAACCGCCACTCTTCTTAATTTTTTAGGGTATTTTTCTTTTGAAATAGGGTTTGAAAGGATTATGTCTTCGTCTTTCAAAATGTTTTGCGCTCCTTTTGGTGGAAGTTCTCGTTCCTGTAAAGTTTCAAATTTTAGGTTTTCCTTATGCCTGATTACAAAAAAAACACCTTTGCTGTCCCAAATAGAAAGCATCGGAAAATCGTTGTAAAAACGGTCGGCTACAATCACCGCACCTTTCTCTAAGGGAATGTTTTCAGCCCCTTTATTATCCGCAACGCTTCCTTTGGTAATATTCACATAAACCGGAAGTTTCCCATCGTATTCAAGCAAGGTATGCATCTTTACAGCTCCTTTCTTAGTGCGATACGTTGCCCAATCAAATAAAGAAAGACACAGGGAAATAAGAGTGGAATCTAATAGATAAACGGGAACTTTTATTTTCAGCTTTACTCGTTTTTGTTTGGTGTGCTGTCCTAAATGTTCTAATAATATGAAATACAAATCTTTGAACAAGTCTGCATCTCTTTTCCCATTTTGGTAACTGATGGAAGATTTGGAAGGTGCAGTTTTTATTCCTAAATGATTGAGGTTGCCCGTTGCGCTACGAAGTCCATTGGAAATATCCCGTACCGAGGTGCTTTTCGCAAAATGACAGAAAAGCATAGAAACTAAATGGGTCCAACTATCGAATCCTTTATTTCGGTAATCGGTCTTTTTTTCTTTGACTATTTTTTTGAAAATTACTCGGTCTATTTTTGAAATAATCTGAGAAAATAATGTTAATTTTGAGTCCATAAGAAGGTTTTTTTGTTGTGCAACCTCAAAGGTACTTTGAGTTACTCTAATTCCTTCTTATTTTTTTTATTTAGGACGCTATTGATAAATTTTTAATTGTTGAAAATATCTCAAGATGCATGCCATTAAATTTAAAAACTTAAGTTTTAAAAATTGTATTTTTGTTGTACATCATAGTTTGGATAATGAAAAATATAAATAGTAAAATCACCTGCCTCATTATTTTGGTTTTTTCTTTAAAAATCACTGCTCAGTACCAACCGAAAAATCTCAGCAAAGAAGACCTGAAAAAAGCTAACGAATGGGTAGACAAAATCTATAATTCCCTTTCACAAGACGAAAAACTGGGACAACTATTCATCGTCGCCTTATACACCAACCGAGGTGAAGATTACATCAACAATGTGCGAAATATCGTAACCAACGAGAAAATCGGAGGCTTAATTTTAATGCAAGATGATGCCGCGAGAGAAATTAATCTTGTTAATGAATTTCAGAAAACATCCAAAGTTCCTTTAATGATCGGCATGGATGCAGAATGGGGACTTTTCCAAAGAATTGCAACGGCACATAAATTTCCGTGGGCGATGACTTTAGGTGCCATTCAAGATAAAAATTTAATTAAAGAAATGGCCGCAAAAATTGCGGAGGACTGTAAAAGAATGGGAATTAACTGGGATTTTGCCCCAGTTGTCGATGTAAATACCAATCCGGAAAATCCAATTATCGGAAACAGAAGTTTCGGGTCCGAAGTGGAAAATGTTGTAAATTCAGCATTGGCCTATTCCAACGGATTACAGGATAATAAAATTTTAGCAGCGATTAAACATTTCCCGGGTCATGGCGACACCAATACTGATTCTCACCTCGATTTGCCGGTGGTTTCTCATGATCTCAACAGACTGAATTCTGTAGAGCTAGCGCCATTCAAAGCATTGATGGATAAAGGAATTGGCGGCGTAATGGTTGCTCATTTATACGTCCCTGCTTTAGAAAAAGAAAAAGGAGTTCCTGCTTCGGTTTCCAAAAACATCGTCACCGGACTTTTAAAAGAAAAATTAGGCTACAAAGGTTTGATCATTACGGATGCTCTGAATATGGGCGCTGTTGCAAAACGCTACAAACCCGGAGAATTGGACGCTCTTGCCTTTAAAGCCGGAAACGACATCATGCTTTTTTCCGATGGAGTGAAGGAAGGAAAACGCCTAATTCAATTGGCAATTGATAACAAAGAAATATCACAGAACCGTGTGGAAGAAAGTGTAAAAAAGATTCTTTTGACCAAATATTTTCTTGGTTTAAATAATTACCAACCACGAAATCCAGAAAACATCAACGAAGATCTCAATAATAAATCTCATCAAGAATTAGTAGAAAAACTTTATAGCAACGCTTTAACCTTAGTTAAAGATGAGCAAAAACTACTTCCGCTGAATTGCAAAGAAACTTATTATTACGTTCCTCTGGAAGAAGCTCCATTTGAAACTTTCACCAATCAATTAAATTTAAATACGACGGTTATTGTGAAAAAAGCTTCAGAAATTGCGACCATTCCTGCAAATTCTAAGATCATCGTTGGATTACACAAAGACAATTCAACCGCTTATAAACCATATAAAATTTCAGAAAACAGCAAGAAAATCTTGGCAGAATTAAGTAAAAATCAAAAAATTATTCTCAATGTTTTTGGCTCTGCATATGCTTTGAAAGACCTTGATATTACCAAAATTTCTACCGTTGTAGTAGCATACGAAAACAATGATGATTCGATGAAAGCAACAGCAAAATCCTTAAATGGAAAATCTCCAATTTCTGGCAGATTGCCGGTTTTGGTGAACAATCAGCTAAAACCCGGCGCAGGAATAGACCTGAATCTTTCATCAACACATCAACTTAATAAGTAAAATTAAAAGAACATGAAAATAGGAATTTTGTGCTATCCGACCTACGGCGGTAGTGGAATTGTAGCCACTGAACTGGGCATGTCGCTTGCCAACAAAGGTTACGAAGTACATTTCATCAGCTCGGCACTTCCGGCTCGGCTCGATATTACCAATCCAAATATTTTTTTTCATAAAGTAAATGTGCAGACTTATCCGCTTTTCCAGTATCAGCCGTATGATATTGCACTATCATCGATGATTTACCGAGTTGTAAATTTATACAAACTCGATATTTTGCATGCTCATTATGCAATTCCGTATGCCTATGCGGCCTTCACTGCAAAGCAAATGCTTAAGGTTGAAGGTAAAGATATCCCTCTGGTTACCACACTCCACGGAACCGATATCACTTTGGTAGGACAACATCCGAGCTACAAACACGCGGTGGAATTCTCTATCAATCAATCAGATACCATCACTTCAGTTTCTGAAAGCTTAAAAAAAGACACCCTACAATTTTTCAATATTAAAAAAGACATCCAAGTCATTACCAATTTCATCGATAATTCTGAATTTGATGAATGTGTGAATTGCGATAGAAACCAATTTGCAAATGATGACGAAAAAATCCTCATCCACGTTTCGAATCTTCGTCCGGTAAAGCGAATCGAAGAAGTTTTGGCAATTTTTAAAAATGTCCATAAAAAAATAAAATCCAAATTAGTGATTATCGGCGAAGGTCCGGATATGGAAAAGATCAATCAGTTTTTGGAAGAAAATCCAGAATTAATTGGTAAAATTAGGCTTTTAGGAAAAGTGAATGATTTGTATAAAATCCTACAGCTTTCTGATGTTTTTTTACTTCCTTCCGAGCAAGAAAGTTTTGGTTTAGCCGCTTTGGAAGCAATGGCTGCAAACACTCCGGTCATCAGCTCAAACGCTGGCGGAATCCCCGAAGTCAACATCCAGGGAGAAACCGGTTACTTAGCCGAAATAGGCAATGTTGAAGCCATGAGTAATTATACGATAAAGCTTCTGAGCGATGAAAAGCTTCTTGCAAAGATGAAAATTAATGCAAAAAAACAAGCCATTAAATTTGATATAAAGAATATTTTGCCAATTTACGAGAAGATGTACGAAGAAACACTTTATCGATTTAAAAATTTACAGGATGCATAAGTTTTAAAAAAATTTAATCCGACTCAGCCGTTAATCATGAACGAAAAACTCCTTCAATATCTTTGGAATTTCAAGATTTTCAAGAATTTTGATTTCAAAGATGTGGAAGGAAATCCGGTTGAAATTCTTGATTTCGGAACTTGGAATTTCAATTCCGGGCCGGATTTTTTATGTGGAAAAATTAAAACCAAAGATCTGGTTCTGGCCGGAAATATTGAACTTCATGTAAAATCTTCCGATTATATTTTTCACCAACATTCTGGAAATCCCGAATTCGAGAATCTGATTTTGCATGCAGTTTACATTCATGATGTAGAAGTTGAGGAACTTCATCAAAAAAATATTCACACTTTGGTTTTGAAGGATTATATCGACGAAAAACTGCTGTGGAAATATGAAGCTTTGCTAAAAGAAAATCAATTTATTCCGTGTGAAGCGCTTATTTCACCCGAAAAAATTCCCTTTTATTTTGCGGAAGAAACTCTTCTGAAAAAACTTGATGAAAAATCTACCGAAATAGAAGAAGCGTTGAAAATAAATAAGAACAATTACGAAGCCGTTCTTTTTCAAAATTTGGCGTACGCTTTCGGTTTGAAAGTGAACGCACCAATTTTCCGCCAAATGGCAGAAAATATCGACTTTTCGGTTATCAACAAAATTCGACAAAACCCGCTCCAATTGGAAGCTCTTTTTTTCGGAATGTGCGGCTGGTTGGAAAATGCGGAAGACGAACAAATCAAAATATGGAAACGCGAATTCGATTTTCTGAAATCGAAATATGCACTTTCCGATCTTCGGAGTTTTCCGAAATTTTCTAGATTGCGGCCTCCGAATTTTCCTACCATTCGTCTTTCACAACTCGCATCACTCTACCATCTCAATCAGAATTTGTTCTCGAAACTGATTTCCGCAAAAAGCAAAAAAGAAATCGACGATGTTTTTCAGCCCGTAAAAGCCAGTGAATATTGGAATTCACGTTTCAATTTCGGGAAAACATCTTCCGTTACAGGTGAAAAATTTTTGACAGAAGATTTCAAAAACATTATTTTGCTTAATGCTGTTTTGCCTTTAAAATACACCTATCACAAGCATTTCCACGAAGGAATAACTGATGAAATTCTTGAATTTTACCAAAAAATTCCCTCAGAAAAAAACACGGTAATTGATGGTTGGAAAAATCTTAATATGAAGATTGAAAACGCCTTGGAAAGCCAAGCGATACTCTATCATTACAAGACTTTTTGCGAGAAAAAAAACTGCTTAAATTGCGGAATCGGATTTCAGCTTCTAAAAGCAGAATCCGACAATATTAAATAATATTAATATTAAATTGTGACAAACGTCACTTCGATAGCTCTGTTTATCTGGAAATTTAGTGATAATTTTGTATAAAAATAGGTTGCTATGTTCGACTGGTTAAAAACGCTCCTCCTCCCGATTGAAAATCCGAATGTTACCCAATCGATTGTTGCCATCATCCTTGCAATTGGTGCAGGAATTTTCTTTGGACGACTAAAGCTGGGCAAGATTACTTTCGGAGTTTCAGCCGTGATGTTTACCGGTTTGTTGATGGGACATTTCGGCTACAGAATACAACCCGGAATTTTGGATTTCATTCGGGATTTCGGTTTGATTATCTTCGTATATGGAATTGGTTTACAAGTTGGTCCTTCATTTTTCTCTTCTTTTCGAAACGAAGGTTTGAAATTTAATCTTCTGGCTGTTTCTGCGGTACTTTTCGGTGGAATCATTACCATCATTCTTTTCAAATTTACAGATTTGAAAATCGAAAATTTAGTTGGAATTATGAGCGGTTCTGTAACGAACACTCCGGGTTTAGGAGCTGCTAAAAATACAATTGAAGAAATCAAAAACACCTTCCCCGACCGTAATTTCGATGATCCGGCAATTGGCTATGCCATTACATATCCTTTAGGCGTTTTCGGGATTATCAGTGCAATTATTCTTTCTAAAATATTATTGAAAATTGATAATAATGAAGAAATGAAGAAGTTCAGGAAATCAAAAATCAACCAAGAATTACCATTAATTCACAAGAAATTGCGGGTGACAAATCCTGAATATTTTGGAAAAACTTTGCATCAAATAATCAAAGAATTCGGTCGTGATATTGTAGTTTCTCGGCTGAAACACAGCGGTAGCGAAGCGGTACTATCTCCAACTTTAGATACCAAGGTTCAAGATAGAGATGTATTGATGATTGTTGGCTTAGAAGACGATCTGGATGAATTTATTGCAAAAATTGGCCGTCCATCAACCGATTTATTTATTGAATCTGATTCTTACATTCAGCAGAAAAATATTTTTGTCACCAGACCATCGGCCATTCATAAAAAACTATCTCAACTCGATCTATACAACACCTATGATCTGAAAGTAACACGCGTTTTCCGGGCAGGTCGGGAAATTTTGCCTCGACCTTCTTTGGAGCTCTTTTATGGAGATAAATTGAGAGTAATTGGTTCTTTGGAAGCGATTGAAGAAGTTGAAAAAATCATTGGAAACTCTGAGAAAAAACTGCTTGAACCCGATTTTCTTTCCCTTTTCGGAGGTTTACTTTTAGGGATTATTCTGGGCTCTATTCCAATTGCTATCCCTAGTTTACCGGTTCCTATAAAACTGGGATTTGCTGCAGGACCACTCATCGTTGCACTTTTGATTTCGAGATACGGCGGAATTTCTTTCATTCATTCCTATATCAATAACGGAGCGATTTATTTCATGAAAGATTTCGGGATTTGTTTATTCTTTGCGGCTGTAGGAATCCACGCAGGAGAAGGTTTCTACGAAAATTTTATACAATATAACGGATGGAACTGGCTTCTTTTTGGTTCTGCGATTACTTTTATCCCGCTAATTTTTATGGTGATTATCGGACATTTTTTTATGAAAATCAATTACTTGCAACTCGCAGGAATTATGAGTGGAAGCTATACCGATCCGGCAGCTTTATCATTCAGTACCAATTATTTAGACTCCGATATTCCTATTCAAAGTTATGCGCAGGTTTATCCTTTGGTAACTATTTTTAGGATTTTCGTGGCGAGTCTTTTGATTTTGATTTTTAGCTAAATTAAAATTTTAAACAAAAAAAAGCAACCATTTTCAGGTTGCTTTTCTATTGTACTTCTAAGAATTATTTTTTGTCGTCCGGTGCTGAATCCGGAAAACGCTGTTGTGTAAATTCTCTTGAAATTGCAGCTTTCTCAAACTTCAATTTCCCTGAAAGCGTTTCGATCACCACTCCATCTTCTTGGATTTGGGCGATTCTACCGTGCATTCCGGAGGTGGTTACTACTCTGCTGCCCACCTTTAAAGTTTCTTGAAAACTCTTTTCCTGCTTAGCTTTTTTCATCTGCGGACGAATCATTAGAAAATAAAATCCAACGAACATTAGTCCCATCATGATCATGGTTGGCATCATCGATCCTTCCGGAGAAGCTGCCTGTAAAAATATTGTAATCATCGTTATTTACTTATAAAATTATGGTTGGATATTCGCTGAAAAAGTCAACATGATTGGTGCTTTTTCTACATTAGCGTATACTTCAGCCTGCTTATTAACCAGTCCATCAAAATTAGTAGAATCGAATTTCAATGTGATTTTTCCTTTTTGTCCTGGTAAAATTGGATCTTTGGTATAATCCGGAATGGTGCAGCCACAAGCAGGTTTCACCTGAGAAATGATCAAAGGATTGGTACCGGTATTGGTTACTTCATACACATGTTCTACATGTTCTCCTTTTTTAATTTTTCCGAAATCGAAATCAGATTCCGAAAGCGCAACAGTTGTTAAAGGTTTTGCCTGCGCTTCTTTCACTAATTCTTCCTGAGTTGGTGCCGCTGGTGCAGGTGCAGCAGTTTGATCTTCAGTGATTAATTGATCTGCTTTTTGATCTTTTTTGCAGGAAGCAAGGCTTAAAAAAGCTACAAGCGGTAATATTCTTACTAATTTTTTCATAAATAAATTTTATTAATTTCTGTTCAATTCTTTGGTGTATTTATCTAAAATTCCATTGATGAAGATGTTGGACCGATCAGTTGAAAAAACTTTGGATATTTCGATATATTCATTGATCACTACTCGGGTCGGAGTAAGGGGGAAATAATCGAGCTCGGTGATGGCAATAATCAAGATAATTTTATCCATTAAGGAAACTCTTTCAATATCCCAATTTTCAAGTTTATCTTTCAGTTTCTTTTCGGATTCTTCGAAGTGGATTAGGGTTTGTCTGAGTAATTTCTGAGCGAATTCGCTGTCCGCTTCATCTTTAATCATTTTGATCAAAGTATGACTTGGCTCATCTTCTTTGAAGAAACCAATGGTTTTCTGGATCATCGAATTAGCGATGTGAAAATCATCCGCCCAGCTCATCTCTTTTTCTTCCAAATGCTCATGAAAATCTTCATTTTCAGCGATATAACGTAGGAATAATTTTCCGATAAATTTTTGATCTTCTTCGAAAGAATAGCTCTCTTCTTTCATAAAATCCTGATATCTTTTCCCGGCAGTCATCCTTTGGAAAGTTTTTACCAATAAATCATCATGGAGTTCCCATTTCAATTCCTGATGTTTTGAAGTAAAAGAAAGTCTTTCGTTGTTTTCTTCTATTTTGTTCAGAACCTGATTATTGATAAATTTTTGATTAGGATTAATGTTATCATCTGTTTTGATGTATTTGTTTTTCCCAATTTCAATTTGTTTTTCGGCTAAATGTTTCAATGCAACCAAAAAATTGAGTTGGTAAATATAGAGATGATATATTTTCTCGATTTCAGAAAACATATTTTTCTCAACAACATCAAATTTTATAGGATTTTGAGAATAAGAATATACCGATTCTACAACTTTTTCACGAATTTGTCTTCTTCCTAACATTTCAAAGAGCTTTATATGAGTGCAAAGATAGCATTTTTTTGCAAACTCTTTCGAGCCAATTTGCATTCTAAACAATAAAATACAAAGAATCCATTTACATTTTATTACTTTTGTATCCGAACTTATTTGTTCCGAAAAAGTAATGTAGAAAGCCCATTATGAATGCACTAAAAACCTTGAACCCCTATTTCTGGAAACACAAGATACTCTTGTTTTGGGGATTTATTTTCATTATAGCCAGTAATTTTTTCAGCATTTACAAAGTTCAGTTTGTAGGAAAATCAGTTGATGAAATTTCGAAAACGACCCATTTAGGTTTCAACAAACAGGTTTTGTTTTATGTAGCAATTATCGTTGTGTCCTCTTTGCTTACCGGATTTTTCACGTTTATGATGCGCCAAACCATCATCGTAGCATCTCGAAGAATCGAGTATGAACTGAAAAATAAAATTTATAATCACTACCAAGAATTGTCGCTCACCGATTTCAAGAAAACTACGATCGGCGACCTGATGAACCGCTTAAGTGAAGATGTAGTTGCGGTAAGAATGTATTTGGGACCCGGCGTTATGTACGTGGTGAATCTCCTTATTTTACTCATCATCACCAGTATTTATATGCTGAAAACCGATGTTTCTATGACGCTTTGGTCGCTTGTTCCGTTGCCGATTCTTTCATTTGTAATTTATAAAGTAAGCTCGATTATCAATCACAAATCGAAAATTATGCAGAAAAGCCAATCTGCCATTTCGACCTTTGTGCAAGACAGTTTTTCGGGAATTCGGGTGGTGAAATTTTTTGCGAAAGAAAAATATATTGAGAAAAACTATGGAATTAAAGTAAGAGATTATCAGGACAAAGCTCTGGATCTTGCTAAAACAGAAGCCTATTTCTTCACGATTATCTTGTTTGTAATCGGTTTGCTCAATGTGGTGATTCTTTTTATTGGTGGTCAAAAATATTTGAACAATGAGCTTTCTGTAGGGAAAATCGCGGATTTCTTTCTTTACATTAACATTTTAATTTGGCCATTTTCCATGGTAGGTTGGGTAACCTCGGTGAATCAACGTGCGGAAGCTTCAATGGCGAGAATTAATGAGTTTTTGGATATGAAAACCGATATCATCAATACCAATCACGAAAATTATCCAATTTACGGTGAAATCGAGTTTCGCAACGTTTCTTATGTATATCCGAATACCGGAATAAAAGCGTTGGATAATTTAAGTTTCAAAATAGAAGCTGGCAAATCTCTCGCAATTATGGGAAAAACCGGAAGCGGAAAATCCACGATTGCACTTTTACTTTGCCGATTAATCGATCCTACCGAGGGAGAAATCCTTATTGACGGGATAAACCTTAAGGATCACAACTTGGAAAATTACCGAAAACACATTGGATACATACCGCAAGAAAGTTTCCTTTTCTCAGATACCATCGAAAACAACATTGGATTTGCGATTGACAAACCTAATCTAAAACTGGTTGAAGAATTTGCAAAAAAAGCGGATGTTCATAAAAATATTATTGAATTTAAAGACCAATACAAAACCTTAGTTGGAGAACGAGGAGTAATGCTTTCCGGCGGGCAAAAACAAAGAATTTGTATCGCTAGAGCCCTGATAAAAGAGCCGAAGATTCTTATTTTTGATGATTCGTTATCAGCTTTAGATACCGAAACCGAGGAAAATATCCTTCAAAATATCGAAAACGAAATCCAGAAAAGCAGCTCGATTATCATTACCCATCGGGAGAGCAGCGCAAAACGCGCAGATAAAATACTGAATCTCACCGAAATAGAAAACGAAATCTCTGCATAAATTGCAGAATCGTTATTGATATTACAATTTTATAGCAAAAAATTAAAATTTTATTTTGCATTTAAAAGAAATCTTTTATATTTGTTATACTAAGATTTCAAAAAATATATACAAATGAGTGATTACAAGGAACGCCACGAAAACGAAATTTTCACTAAGGTGTTAAAAGCAGGAAGAAGAACATATTTCTTTGATGTGCGCGAGACAAAAGCAGGAGATTACTATCTTACGATCACCGAGAGCAAGAAAAACTTTGGAGAAAACGGGGAAGCGACTTTCGAAAAGCATAAAATCTATCTTTACAAAGAGGATTTCAAGAGTTTCGAAGAAATGTTTAAAGAATCTACAGACTTTATCATCAGCCAAAAGGGCGAAGACGTGATCTCTGAAAGACACGATAAAGATTTCAAAAGCAAATCCTTCACGATTGATTCTGACGAAGAAATTTAAATAAATCAAAAAGCATCCTTTACGGGATGCTTTTTTTGTAATGACGATAAAAATATCATTGATAATAAAAAAAACGCATTGAAAATCAATGCGTTTTAAAGTGGGTGAATGAGGGGTCTCGAACCCCCGACCTCCGGAACCACAATCCGGCGCTCTAACCAACTGAGCTACAATCACCGTTTGAGGTTGCAAATATAAAGCTTTTCCAGAAATTACAAAATTATTCCGTCGAAATTTTTCAGAGCGATTAATTTTTCTGTCGTGAATCCTTCTGCGAATTCAACTCCGGACAATCTGCCCAAATCCTGCGCGCGGTAAGTAAGACTTTCCAAAAAATCCTTCGTTGCAATGGGAGTAATTGGTTCCGTGGAATTTGGATCGTAAAACTGTGTTTTGTATGCCAAACAAGTATCAATCTTTTTCTGCATGAAATCTGTAATATCAATCACAAAATCCGGCGTAATGTTTTTCCACTGAATATAGTTGAAAATATGTTTCGGTCGCCATGGTTGTTGATTTTTGCCTTCCAAAACGGTTTCAATTTTCACCAAACCAGAAAGAAAACAAGCATCGGAGACCAATTTGGAAGCTTTAGCATGATCCGGATGACGATCATCGATCGCATTGGAAAGAACAATTTCCGGTTGGTATTTACGAATCATCGTCACGATTTTCATCTGGTATTCTTCAGAATTTTGGATGAAACCGTCTTTCATTTTCAGGTTTTCACGCGCGGAAATCCCTAAAATTTTTGCAGCTTCGGCTGCTTCTTCCGCACGGGTAAAATTGGTTCCACGAGTTCCGAGTTCACCTTGGGTAAGATCAACGATAGCTACCTTTTTTCCTTCAGAAATCAGCTTAGCCAAAGTTCCTCCACAACCCAATTCTACATCATCAGGATGCGCTCCTATTGCTAAAACATCTACTTTTATCATTTTGCAAAGATACTAAAACTGCGATTTTTAATTAAAATACAGCAGCTATTTAAACTCTTGGTAAACCACGGATAAAAAATCGGCATAAGAACGTTCCAACCTCGTGATATCACCAGATTTCAAGTTGATTCCGGCGGTTCCGTAAGGATTAGAATTCACCGAAAAAGCAGAAAACTGATAATGCTGAACCGGCTGATTTTCTTGCCCGGAAAGTTTGATAGACGCCCCCAAAAGTTTCTTGGTAGAAACCGAAAAAACCTCTCCTATATTGAGTGTTTTTTTGGTAAAAGTTCTCGGCTCAAAAACGACATTTACATTATTCAATGCAATGTTTTGCGTTTTGTAAGGCGAAGCAAAGAAATAAACAACGTTATTTTCCTTTGGGAAATTTTCCGGATTTACGTAGTACAAATTCAGTTTATAGTGCGCTGGATCGAATTTTTGGGCTCCAGCTTCTTCTATGGTTTCAAAAGGTTGAAAAGAGAAAGCATTGGCTCCAACTTCCTTTGCTTTTTTATAAATCATTCCGAAAACTTTAGGATCATCATCCGAGAAACCTTGAACTTCAAGCTCTGCGAGATATTCAGAATTGCCTAATTCGGGATTGATTTTATAGAATATTTTGTCGTAATTGGAATGGGTTTTCACTACTTTGTTAAATAAGACGTTTTGCCCCATAAGAATTTGGCTGAAAATCATCAGCAAGATCGCTATATGTTTTTTCATGATATTTGAAGGATTTCGATACATTCTTGCAGAGAATTTTCCCAATGTTTAGGTTCAATTCCGAAATTTTTCTCGATTTTATCTAAAGCCATTGTACTTCTTTTAGGTCTTTTTGCGGGTGTTGGAAATTGCTCCGTTGTAATTGCATTTAATTTTATTGAAGAACCGGAAAACTCAGCAATTTTCTTTGCAAAACCAAACCAGTTTGTTTCCGGATAATTGGAAAAATGATAAACTCCGTAGATTTTTTGTTCGGTTTTGATAATTTTCATCACTGCTTCCGCCAAATCATTAGCGTTGGTTGGTTGACCAAATTGATCTGCTACAATCCCCAATTCATTTTTAGAAGAAAACAAATTGAGCATGGTTTTCACAAAGTTTTTATTAAACTCGGAATACAGCCAAGAAGTTCGAATGACAATTGTTTTCGGCCAAATTTCCAATGCGATCTCTTCACCCTTCAGTTTTGAAGCTCCATACACGCCTTTCGGATTGGTAAAATTATCTTCAGAATAAGAAATGTTGCTTTCCCCATCGAAAACATAATCGGTGGAAATATGAATGAGGACCGCATTATTTTCCTTGCAAGCTTGCGCTAAATTCGCAACACCATCTGCATTGACAGCATACGCTTTTTCGGTTTCAGATTCAGCCAAATCAACTGCGGTGTAAGCCGAAGCATTGATGCAAAAATCGGGTTGGTAATCATTAATGAATTCAGAAACCTGATCTTCATTAGTAATATCAATCGTTGAGGAATCTGTAAAATTAAATTCAAATTCTTTTTCAAAATCTGGCGCCAACTTTCGGAAACAATTTCCTAACTGTCCATTTCCGCCGATGACGAGTATTTTTTTTATCATTTTGATGCTTCTTTGTTTTGTTTTCTAAGGTTTGCGGCTCTGGTTTGGAAATCTTTTTCCTCTAAATTTACCAAAAAATTCTGGAAGAGTTCTTTGGTATCTTCCGGATGCGATTCTGATGAACGGGTTTTCATATTGAAATAAATCACAGTAAGCCAAAGGACGCTATGAATGGTTTTTCCATCTTCGCTTTTCATTAGGATTTCCACTTTCGAAAGCCGGTCTCCCAAATCAATTGTTTTGCTGGTGATCATCACTTTTGCGTTGTATCGCACTTCTTTCAGGTAAGCAATTTCGTTTTGTATGGTAACCCAAGTACAACCTGTTCTTTTGGTATATTCTTCGTAAGTAAAACCGTAGCCGCTTTCCACGTGGTCTTCCCTTGCATTCAACATATACTCCAGGTATTTGACATTGTTGAGATGCCCGATTGGATCACAGTCGCTGAAGCGTACTTTTTCTATGGATGAAATTTCTTTTTGCATTTTACAAAATTAAAAAAACCATCCCGAATTAGAGGATGGTTTTGGTTATATGAAATGGATTTTAAAGACCTAATTCTTTTTTAACTAATGGAGTTGCATCCGGACCTGCTTTGTAGATTAATGCCGTAGAATCTATGATAAAATCGAAACCGTTTGCTTTAGCTACTTTTTCTACTGCGTTGTTCAATTTTTCAATGATTGGTTTTACCGCAGTGTCTCTTCTTGTAGCAAGATCATTTTGAGCAGTTTGCTGAAGTTGTTGCAAGTTTTGTTGTTTTTTCTGCAATTCAGCTTCTTTCGCATTTCTCTGAGCTTCGGTTAATTTCGCTCCTTCAACTTGGTATTGTTGAACTTCTTTTTGGAAAGCTTCCGCTTGTTTGTTCAGTTCATCACCTTTAGTTTTGCTGAAAGCATCTAGATCTGTGGTCATTTTCTTAGTTTCTGGCATTGCAGATAAAACTGCTTCATAATCCATAGATGCAACTTTTTGTGCACTTACCGTTCCTACGGTTACGAACATCATTACTGCTGCAAATAATACGCTTAATTTTTTCATAATTGGGATAGAATAATTTATTGTTATTTTAAATTTTTAATTTGTTTTTCGTCTTGTTTCAGCTGGAGCATCTAATTTTTGCACTCCTTTGCTTGGTCTTTGATCTCTTACGTTACTGCCTGATTTGGTTGGTTGTTCAGTTGTTTTTTTGCCTGAATTTTTCAACAACAAATCTAATACTTTATCTGTATAGTCATATCTTTTTTCAAGAAAAATAACACTGATGTTGTTACTTTTATCAAGAATGATGCCTAAACTATTTTTCTCTGAAACGGTCTTAATGGCATTCCAAATTTGATCCTGAAAAGGCTTGGTAAGATTTGCTCTTGCATTGTTGAGTTCTCCCATCGAACCAAAGCGGTTATTCACCATACCTTTGATCTTCTTGTCGAGATCATCCACTTCTTTTTGTCTTTGCTTCAATTGATCACCGATTAAAAGTACCCGCTCGTTTTCCAGAAGTGCTTTTTTCTTATCAAGTTCTGTTTGCAAATTCTGGATTTCTGTTTGCCAACCATTAATTTGCTCATTTAGGCGGCTTTCCGCATCTTTATATTGGGGAAGTTTGCTGAGGATATAGTTTGTATCCACGACTCCAATTTTCTGAGCATTGATGAAGCCTGAAAACAAAATGAAAAGAGCTGCGAGTAATTTAATCTGTTTCATTTTTATACTTTTTATAAAGATTGATTCATTAGGAAGTGTGTTTTCCAACCGGCTGGTTCGGTTCCTAAAATTGTTTTATCGAATCCATAAGCAAAATCAAATCCAATTAACCCGAAAGCTCCCATGTACACTCTAATTCCGACACCGGCAGAACGTTTCAACTGGAATGGATTATAAGTTCCGAAAGAATTCCAAGCATTCCCTCCTTCCAAGAAAGAAAGTGCATAAATTTTCGCAGTTTGGTTCATCGAGATTGGATATCTAAGTTCCATAGCAAATCGGTTATAAATTGTAGCTCCACCATAAGGCGTAACATCATCAATTTCGCCACCGGTTGAAGAGGAGTCTTCGTAACCTCTAAGTGGTACCAATTCACGGCCGTCGTATCTTCCGCCCAAAAGTCCGGTTCCACCAACGTAGAACCTCTCAAAAGGTGGTGCTCCTAATTCTTTGTTGTATCCATTTAGGAAACCCATTTCGGCAGTACTTCTAAGAACCAATTTTCCAACAACCGTATTATAAACGTCCGCTTTTAATTTAACTTTATAGAACTCCAACCATTTGTATTTTTCAATAGCACTCATGTTGGTATAATCCTTATCGCTGAAAAGCGAGTAAGGCGGCGTAAACTTCACAGAAGCTTCCAAATTGGAACCTTGGGTTGGGAAAATCGGATCCAAACCAGCAGAATTTCTGCTTAATCCCACGTTGAAACTAAAGTTTTTCGCAGAGCCATTATATTCTGTCGTATTTCCAAATTGGAACGGATAATTACTGAAATCATAGCTTTGATACTGAATTCCGGTATAAAGCGAGAAATAATCATCCGGCCATCTTAATAATCTATTTAAACCAACACTTGCGGAGAAAATGTTTAATTTTTGCGCCTCACCATATTGATCGGTATATCTATACAAAGATTGGTTAACCCCCACTGAAAGTGCTGTTGGTCTTGTTCCAAACAACCATGGCTCGGTGAACGAAATCCCATAATTCTGGAAATACTGTCCGGCTTGTGCCTGTATGGATAATGTTTGTCCGTCCCCTTGAGGAACTGGTTTGAAATCTTTAAATTTCAAGAAATTTTTCAAAGAGAAATTATTGAAAGTAAGTCCCAGAGTTCCGATGAAAGATCCTCCACCGTATCCAGCCTGAAGCTGCACTTGTGAAGAACCTTTCTCTACCAAAGTCCAATGAATATCTACCGTGTTATCTTGGGGATTCGGGGAAATATTTTGTCCGATTTGCTGAGGATCGAAAAACTGCATTCCGGCCAAATCGAAATAGGTTCTTTTAATGTCGCTTTTCGCAAATAAACTTCCTGGTTTTGTTCTTAATGCACGAAGAATCACGTGATCATGCGTGGTCGTGTTTCCACTCCATGTTACGCGGTTCCAGGTTGCTTTTTCACCTTCGTTGATGCGTATCTCGAGATTAATTGAATCTCCTGTTACTGATTTTTCTATTGGCGTTACAGTAGAGAAAAGGTAACCGTTGTTCATGTAAGTGGACTTGATATCGGAATCATCTTCTTTACCGCCATCTTCGCCAACTTTTTTATTAAAGCCTACGGCATCATAAATATCACCGGTTTTATAACCTAATTTTTTTTGCAAATAATCGGTAGAAAATGCAGTATTGCCAAGGAAATTAATGTCGCCGATATAATATTTTTTACCTTCGTTAAGTTTTACATTAATTTCATATTGGTTTTTAGAATTTCTCCAGACAGAATCGGATACGATTTTCGCATCTCTAAAACCTAAAGAACGGTAATAATTGATAAGGTTGCCTTTGTCTTCCTCGTATTTTTCTTGGATAAATTTGGATGGCTTCAAAATACCCTTAATACCAAATCTTTTCTGTTTGGTGTCTTTGAAACCCTTTTTGCGAAGTTTACTGTCGGAAACATTTTGGTTTCCTTCAAACTCGATATGGCTGATTTTCACCTTTTTACCTTTTTCTACGTTGATGGTCCAGTCCACCAATTCCGGATCTTTTGCATTTACTTTATCCTGAATAGTCACTTTTGCATCGGCAAAACCTTTTTTGATGTATTCTTTCGGAATATTGGTTTTCAGAGTTGAGATAAGGTTTTGGGTAATTTTAGTTCCAGGTTTCAGGTTGTTATCTTTGGCGAGTTTTTCGCTTTTGGATTTACCGATTCCTTTTCCGGTAAATTTTACTTCACCTAAATCTTTAAGATCTTGCAAGTTAAATCTCAACACAACCTGCTCCCCTTCAATACTCTGAACATAAACCTCCACTTCAGAGAAAGATTGAGTTTCCCAAAGTTTTTTGATGGCGTTGCTTATTTTCTGCCCAGGTATTTCTACGCTTTCATTTTTATTAAGGCCGGTAAACCGAAGGATTTGCGCTGGGGTATATTTTTTTACGCCATCTACTACAATATCTTTTAAGATGTAGGTTCCTGCTTCGTTTTGAGCGTATACAGGATTATTATCCTGTGTCTGCTGCTCGGGAGTGATTTGACCATAGAAATGTGCCGAAGCCACAAACATGATGATGGGTAATAGTTTAAACTTCATTTTTTTATCTTGCTAACTTTTCTTTTTATAAATGTTCGTCAAGCTGCTCGCTTGTTTTACCGAATCTTCTTTCTTTGTTTTGATAATTGTAGATGCATTCGAAGAAATCTTCTTTTCCGAAATCAGGCCACAATGTATCCAAAAACTGCAACTCTGCGTAGGCAATTTGCCATAGCAAAAAGTTACTTATCCGCACTTCTCCGCTGGTTCGCACCAATAAATCTACTGGTGGAAAATCCTTTGTATATAAATGATTTTCAAAAACCTGCTCGGTAATTTCCTCTTCTTTCAACTCGCCGTTTTTTACTTTAGTGCTGATTTGTTTTACAGCATTCAGAATTTCTTGTTGCGAGCCGTAGCTTAATGCCAAAATAAGGTTTCCTCTTGTATTGTTTTTGGTGATATCAACCAAATGCATCATTTGTTCCTGTACCAAAGGTGGTAATTTATTGATATCGCCGATTACATGCATTCTTAATCCTTTGGTGAATATCTCTTCCGCTTCCAACAATAATGTTTCGGAAATCAGGCTCATCAATGTGCCGACTTCCTCCTCCGGTCTGTTCCAATTTTCTGAAGAAAAGGTGTAAAGGGTAAGGTAGGGAATATTAATCTCATTACAAGCATTCACCACATCACGCACCGCTTTAATGGCGTGTTTGTGGCCGAAAGTGCGCTTTTCTCCTCGAGATTTTGCCCACCTTCCGTTCCCATCCATGATTATTGCTACATGTTTCGGGAGTTTTTCCTGATTTATTTTATCTTTAAACGACTGCATTTTACTGTTCACAATAACAAGGTGGTCTTCCGAATGAGTAAGAAAGTCCCAGTGTAACTGAGTTTACCCAATCTTTTGAATTGATATTTCCTATTTGCCGATTTTGTAGGAAGTCCGCAACTCTTTGTTCGGCAACCTGTAAATAAGGGCTTTCCTGCAAAATCGATTTGGTTCCTCCGGGTACGGGTATATCTTTATTATAAGTTACTTTTACGTCTTTATCATCAATCACGCTATAATCCACTGAATCAGAGAAAGTTGGTCTAAACATGATTTCTCCGAAAAGCGCCCAATTGTAATTGAATTTATACTTTAAACCCACCCCAAACGGAATTGCCATGGTCATTTTCTTACCATTTTCGTAAGTTGGATCAGAATTAAAATCTTGATAATTACTTGCACTTGGTGCAATTGCATTTCCTGCGGCATCTCTATGAAAATCATGTGCTACAACTAATTTTTCAACATTCATCAACATCGCGCCTACTCCACCAAAAATATAAGGACTCAGAAGGCTTTTCTGCTCGTCATTTACCGGGAAAAAGTTGTATTCAAAGATTAAATCTGCATGAAAAATCGAATTGGTTCCCCACAATTTTCTATCTCTTCGGTACTGCTCTTTTGCCACTGCATCCACAAACTGAATATGGCTATAGCCGAGATTCAACCTTACGGTTTGGTAAGGATTAAAATTCATCCGGTATAATATTCCGCCGTAAAACGGAATTCCATAATCACCGGTGTTATCGAGAGGTTTCTGCAGGATATAATTGGTTCTACCAATATCTCCCACCAAATTACTCATCCCCAATTGCACCCCTATTTCATGCCGCTGTCCCTTGTAAGAAACCGACATGAAAATTAAAGCGAAAAGGCAATAGATAATCTTTTTCTGCATGAATGACTGAGCATCAATTTTCATAAATAATTTTGCAAATATAAAACATTTTTGCTTTAAGGAAATTCTTAATTTTTAGTTAAATACCCTCAAAAAAGCATAATTTTTAATTCTAAAAACGATTAATAAATGATTTTATGATTTTTTTAAATAAAAACCCTCACTCTGGAGGGTTACCAAGTTATGCTCTTCCGAAAATCTTTCGTACTGCATTTCTGATTTTAATTAAGGTTGGTTCCTGATAATTTTTATCCTCCTCAAAATAACCGTAACCATAACCGTAGCCGTAACCATAGCCATAACCTTGGTTGAACTGGAAATCATTATAAATTAATCCAAGATTCTTCACTTCGTGGTTATGGTATTTCTCGGTGATCATTTTCAACATGTATTTTTCGGTATATTCGTGTCTTACCACATAAATGCTGGCGTCCGCATGCTTCATCAGTTCGAAAGGATCGGCTACCAAACCTACAGGTGGCGAATCGATGACAATAAAGTCGTAATGCTTTTTCAACTCCTCAATGAAATTAATATTTCGCTCGCTCATCAAAAGTTCCGAAGGATTTGGCGGTATTGGTCCCGAAGTAGCAACGTGAAGATTCGGTATTTTGGTTTGATTGATGATTTGATCCATCTCGACTTCACCGGTGAGATAGTTAGAAATCCCCAATTTATTATCAATTTTAAAATCTCCGAAAATTTTTGGCTTTCTGAGATCCATTCCCAATAAGATGGTTTTTTTTCCACTCAACCCTAAAACAGAAGCAATATTAATGGAAATATAAGTTTTTCCTTCACCACCAACGGAAGAAGTAAGAAGGATAACTTTTGATTTATTATCTTCTTTATGCAAAAATCTCAGATTGGCTCGAATTCCCCGGAAAGCTTCTGAAATGGAAGATCTCGGTTGCTCCAGAACCGTTAAATTATTTTCATGAGAATTCTTCCCGATGACGCCGAGCAACGGAATTTTGGTTGCTTGAAGTAATTCTTTAACATTTCGAATTCTGCTATCCAACGCTTCTGAAATACCCAAAATCAGTAACGGCAAAAGCAACAATCCACCGATGATCGAATATTGCGTTTTTTGAACATCAGGAGCGATCGGCCCTTGACCGAGATTTTTCGCCGGATCGATTACCGTAATATCCGATTTATTGGTTGCAACACGAATTTGGGTTTCGTTCTGCTTACTAAGCAAGCTGTTGTAGGTCGCCTCAATCATATTATACCCGCGTTCGGCATCGAGATATTTTCTTTCTTTTTCAGGAAAACTTACCAAACCGCCGGTTTCCTCAGCAATCATACGATCAATTTTGGATAGCTCATTGAGGTAATTTTTGTAGTAATTATTAATCGAACCATTGGAGTTTCCTCGAGCTTCGTTGATCAAACGATTGATTTCCCGCATCGGTTCCGAATTTGGAGTATAGATGAGCGCCATTTCTCTTCTTTTGAGATAAAGTGCTTTCAGTTCCGACATTGTCGCGCTGAAAAGTCCGTCCTCGATTCCTGCAGCGTTCATGCTGATCATTCTCTCGATATTTTGCGATGACAAAGAGTTTCGGATTGAATTCAGGGAGTTGATTCTGGTCATCAATTCTGCTTTTTTAGCATCTAATTCTTTGATTCTTTGCAGCGCTTTTTCATCCCGATCTTTAATATCGAATAGACCTTCGGAAATTTTCAAATTATTGAGAACAGCAGCACTCGAATCTAATTTTTTTCTGATTTTTTGGAGATTATCAGCGAGGTAAAATTCTGTGTTTTTATCGACGGTATTTCTATCAACAAGTCTCTTTTTCTGTAGTTCACCCACCGAAGTATTCAGAAAATTTACAGTTCCGTTCAGATTATAACCACTTTTGGTGATAATCATAATGGTATTAATTTCTTTATCGAAATCCACTGCAATGGTAGAAACCAAGTTATTCACCGTTTGATTAACCGTAGAAAGTGTAAGAATAATGTTCTCTAAAACAATCGGCGTCGGTTGTGGATTTTTCAACAGTTTAAATTTCAAGTTGGGCGAATTATACCATTCTCCTACCGAAATTACTTTATTTGCTGGTCGCGAATAGGGCGAAATATTAGAAAATCCTTCCGTAGCAAAGGAATACAAACTGGTCGATTGCTGATTTTCCTCCGGCAAAACGACTTCGTACCGGTTTCCACCTTTCGGGATTAAAGTAATCGGATAATTGACCTGCTGAAGATGGTTTTTATCAATTTCTAAAAAAACCGGAGAGTCATATTTATCGAGATAAGTCTGTTTGATTAGGCCTTTCGTAGCGTAATTGATATACAAATCGAGTTGCTTCACCAGGTATTCGTTGTGCGAACGGGAAAGCAACATTTTTTTAAGATAGATCCCATCCTGATTTCCATTTTGTCCCCAAATGAAATTGATGGATTGGTTCGGAGTGAAATAGCTCGCAGTGTTATTAGAAATACTTAATGAAAGGTTTGAAGCGTAAATTCGTTGCGCGTAATACTTGCTGTACACCCATGAAATTGCATATCCCAAAACGGCCATCAATGCAAACCAATACCAATTTCTGAGGATTCTTCTAAGAAAATGCTCGAAGTCGAAAAAAGCAAAAGATCCTATTTTTTCGGCAGTACCGGGACCCGATTTGCTGGGAGATTCTTTTCCTGGTATCATGCTATAATCTTGATAAAATTAAATAAATAGACAGCGCGGTTGTAATCACCGAAACTCCTGTGGTAAGGGTTTGAATTGGATCTTTTCCTAAACCGTTTAAGTTTTTGGATCGAGTATTGAGGAAGATTTCATCACCATTTTGCACCCAATAATATGGAGAATTCATCACATCTTCTCGTGTAAGATCAATTTTTGCAATTTTAATTCCTTCCGGTAACTTTCTATGAATCACTACATTAGTTCGATCCACAGTTCTATTGAGACCACCATTCATGGCAAGTGCTTCAGTAATGGTAAGGGTGTTTTTATGCGCTTTCTTTTCGCCGCTCAACTCCGTAGTTTCCACATCTCCAAGAATATAATAGGTGATTCCATCGGTATTGAGGCGAACCTGGGATTTGCCTTCGACAAAATTTTCATTAACTTTTGTTTGAATTTCCTGAGTAATTTCCTCAATCGTTCTGCCTTCAGCTTTGATGAAACCTATTCCCATGATGTTGATATCTCCGTTAGAATCTACTTTCAATCCATTAAAATAAAAATTCGAATTACCACCTTGTCCGTTTCCTGATCCCGTATTTCCCGCAGTTGTACCCGCTGCTGTTGAACCTTGAGGAGCATTTAAAGTTGAATAAAACTGCGCTGCATCACCTTTAGGAGTGGTTACGATATTGAGGTTTAGCATATCGTTTTTGGTAACCCGATATACCGGAAGATTATAAGGAACGAGGCCTTCTTCATTGATCACCAGACTTTCGTTGGGTTGCAAATATCTTACGTCTTTTGTGCTGATGCAAGAACTTAGCAAAAAAGGAATCGTGAGAAACAGCAGATTTTTATAAATTTTCTTCATTTTTTTATGTTGATTACAAAAATAACAAATAATTCGTTACTTCTTTTCTTTAATTAGCATGATCAATTTAGGTAAATAGGCACCAATAAATCCTAAAATTAATACCAAAAGCAAAAGTAAATTCACATTAATGTGCCGGAAAAAATAGGCGACGGAAACAATAAACAAGTAATACACAATAATGTAAAATGTTGATCTTCTATGCGTTAAACCCAATTCCAGCAATGAATGATGAATATGGTTTTTATCTGCCTGAAAAGGCGATTTCCCTTTGACAATTCTTATGATAAAGACATTTAATGTATCAATGATAGGCAAAATAAGAATTGCCATAGCAATCGCAGGAGCAGACTGAAGATAATATCTAGGCACATCCGGCAATTCTTTGTCGATGAAAATATCGATGAAACAAATCGCGGTGAAAGCCAGCAAAAATCCAAGAATCATCGAGCCCGTATCGCCCATGAAAATCTTATGTTTCCGGTAATTTGATAGATTATAGTACAAAAATCCGATCACCGTTCCGATAATCACGCCCGAAAGCACCACCAAAGGATAATTGTATTCCCCTAAACGGAAATAGCTAATGCCGAACATCGCACTACAAATCAGGGAATAACCAGCTGCCAAACCATCAATTCCATCAATTAAATTAAAGGCATTGATAAGTACAATAAAAGTAAAAATACTGAACAAAACACTGAAATAATAGTTGAGTTCATACACTCCAAAAAGTCCAAAAAAGCTCCTAATTCTCACATCCGAGCCGATCACCATCATGGAAGTTACCACGATTTGCGCAAGCAATTTCTTGTAAGCCCGCATAATGACAATATCATCCATCACCCCAACATAGAGAAGAATAACCAATGAAGCAAAAAGGAACTTATAAAGTTCGAAAAGCTCGAAGGCAAAAATAGAAGCACAAACCGAAAGCGAATAAAACATGGCAATTCCTCCCAAATTCGGTATTTTTCGAAGGTGAGAACTGCGCGTACCGGGTTCGTCCATGAGGTTTTTTCTTTTAGAAATCTTCACGATGGTCGGAATCGACAAAAACGTAATCAAAAAAGAAAACAAAATTCCCAATACCAACTTCGCATAAAAAAGTGGAATTCCTAATTGAGCTAATAATTCTTTAATTTCATTCATTGTGTTACCATAAAGCATTTTGATATCTTTCTGAGGTAAATCCTCCACGATGACCATTGCCACTGCCAAAATAGAAAAACATCGCAATAAAATAAGCCATAAAACCTAAATATAAAATCTGCCGAGTTCGGTCTTTTACTGCATACACCAAATTACTCAGGCAAAACATCGTGAGAAAAAACATGTACGCGCCCGGAAGCCGAACCGCAAATATTTCATTAGACCTGAAAAAATAAAACAAAGCCAGTCCAAAAACAGCCAAATTCCTCATATACTCGTACCACCAAACCTCTTCGCAACCTTCTTTGTCATATTTAATTAAAATTACAATAAATAGTAATTTCACCAAATCATTCAACCCAGTTTCCACCTGCGTTCCGTAATATCTATCGTCCAAATAACCGGTGTATGCTCCGGAAATATCTTGCGGAGTTAATGATCCGAAAAACTCGCCTCCCAAGCGATAAAGTTCTAAAGGAGAGGTCAATAAAGCGACAATAAGAACCCAAAAAATTCTTTTGCTGTTCATTGGAATTTTCACAAGCCAATAAGCCGGCAAAAACACGATCGAAGTTTTATGAAAGCCCAAAGCGATATACATACACAGCAAAAACATCGGTAAATTGCGCTCTTTAATAAATTTAAAAGAAGCCACACACACCGCAATTCCCAGACCTTGCCGCATTTGCCCCGCATCTTCGAAAAACATAATCGGCATAAAATAGAATAGCAATGAAAGTGTAGGAAAAGCCGAATTTTTATAAATCGCTGTGAACTTTAAAGTTACCGTAATGAGCGCCATCACAAAAGTTACAATGTAAAAAGGCATCCCAAAATCAAAAATAATTTTGTTAATGAGCACGAAAATCCATTCGATTTCTTCCGTATTGGGACGGAAGAGTGCCTTATCCAGAACGTCGCCATAATCGGTATAGATAGCAAATCCCGAAAAGAGGGCTTTATAAACCGGATAATCCGCACCGACATTGATTCGGAAACCAACCGCCACGACGACCAAAATGCCGGCAATCCACGTGAAAATACTTTGTTTTTTTTCTAACCTGAAAATCTCCCAATAACTCGCCACCACCAGAAACAAGAAAATCATTGTAAAAATTGGATGTAGTATCGGCATTTATGGGTTTTGTGTTTTTATAATAATTTCCTGATCAAACGCTCTTGCCCAAAGAAATATAAAAGGTAAAAAATCTTTTTCTTCACCGGCAAATATAGCAGATAATTCTTTCCGAAACGCTTATAACACAATATTTCTGTCAAAGAAATTTGCTTTTCAGTTCTAAATTTTTTCAGCGCTAAGGAAAGCTCCCGGTAGACCTCATCATTTTTCACAAAAGCCAAATAAGCCAAATACGTGTAGATCCCTTCTAAAATCTGAAAATTTTTAAGCCCATTTTTCTCACCTGCATACTGCGATTTTTCGAAAGCAATTTCCACATCTTCTACAGCGTGAAGGATGTCTAACCCTTTCTCGGTGTGGGTTTTCGAGATCGATTCACTTCTTTCCAGATATTGGTAATGGTAATTTTCGGTGTGAGCAACCACTTTGCAATTCAGCAAAAGTTGCGGAATCAGTTGAATATCTTCAAAATGAACTCCTTTTTTAAACCTTTTTTGATTGAATAATTCTGCTTTGAAAATCTTATTGCAGGCAAAATAACTTAAATCCGAAAACACCGAAAAATTTTCGCGAAGGAAAATTTTTTCAGGCATGTTCGGGATTTGTGGCAACTTCCGGATTATTTTTCCTTTTTCATTTACTTTTTGAAGGTTACAGATCACCATTTCGGCTTCATGTTTTTTGGCCAAATGGTACATTTCCTCGAACATCGTCGTCGAAACCTCATCGTCGCTATCTACAAATCCGAAATATTCACCTTTTGCTTGAGCAATTCCGAAATTTCTGGCATCACTTAACCCGCCATTTTCTTTTATAAAAACTTTAATTTTTGAAGGAAAATCCCTTTGAAATTCATCAATAATTTCCTGAGAGTGATCGGTACTTCCATCATTTACCACTAAAATTTCGATTTCCTGCAAAGTTTGATTAACCAAAGAATACAAACATTTCCTTAGGTAATTTTCAACATTATAAACCGGAACAATCACCGAAATTTTAATCATTTGAAAGTACTTTTTTGTAGAGATAATAATCTTTCCCAATCGGCCTAATTTCATAAATTCTCCTCAAAATTTCGGGCGCATTTCGATGGATTTCCGCAATCGGATATTTTCGAACCAATCGATATCGCCCTTCAAAATAGGATTGATCTTCAGGTTTCATTGCGTAGTAACTTTTCCCATCACCAGGTTGATATTTTACAGTCAAAATATAATCCGGCTGGAAATCTCTGACAGAATTCATCCACCAAAATTTTTCATCCTTCAACATTTCATCAGTAATTTTTTCATTCACCAAACCAACTTCATCATAAGTATACAGTCCAGTAAAGAAAGGAATAATTCCCGCAGGTTCGAGGAAAATAGATTGTTCCAAAGGCGCATCGCTTCGACCAATTTCACGCGCAATTTGCATTCTTTGCGAATCTTCCATATAACCGATTGTAAATGATTGCAGCAGTTGAAAAACGTATAATCCAATTATTAAAATGAAAACAGAAGGCGCCAAAATACGCTTCGGAAGCGGCAAATAACTCAACAAAAAATAGATCACTCCGGCAAAAAGGAAAACTCTCGGCAACCAATAATACCAATCGAAATACGCTTTCATAAAGGCAAAAACAGTGATTTTCAACAATGCAAAAGCGATTACAGCAAGCAAAATAATTTTGGTTTTAGGAGAAATTCGGCATTGATCCTGAATAATTTTCCGCAGAACAAATCCCAGAAAAACCAAAAATCCGAGAAAAAACAGCAACGTAAAAAGCGAATATTTCTTGATTAAACCGCCGTAATATGCCCATTGATAAAGCAAAAACTCAATGCTATTGTTTTGTGCTAAATTTTTATATGCGATTTTTTTTGCGGTAATCGTGTGGTTCACCAACTCGCCAAAATACATCCAATTGAAAGCAACCACGGTGACCATTCCTAAAAATCCGCCCAAAATGAATGCAAAATTGATTTTCTTTCTGATGATAAAATCCGCGATGAAGATCACGCCAAGGAAAATCACCGCGTCAATTCTGGTCCAAAGCAGTAAAATCGGGAAGAGAATAAATGCCCAATTTTTTCTTTTGTAAAGGCCAAAATAGAGCAAAGCATTGTACAAAAAAAACAGAATTCCGTATTCCATTCCCAAACAAGAAGCGGTGATGGCGGGAGGAACCATATTTAAGAAAACCACAAATAAAGCGCGATTCAGTTTGTTTTTTCTAAAAAGAATCTTCGCCAACCACCACGATCCGATGAAGAATAAAATACAACTAAAAATTAAAAGCGGATAAATGAAAAAATCGTCAAACGCCAATTGAAAAATTGTCGAAATCAGCACGTACAAATGCGTTGTAGAAGCTGAAATCCGTTCTTCACCATTGAAACCAATCACTCCATAATCGAGCAAATTTCTCGCAACGCGCCAAGTAATGAAAGAATCTTCTTGAATATGTTTTGCAAAGAAAACAGGAACCTTCAAGATGATCGTGAAAATCATCAAAAAATACGGATTTAATAAAAATTTGGGTAGCTGTTTATCCATCAATGAAACAATCTGATTTTCAATATTTTAACTCAATTTCATCAAATCAACTTTTCATGAAACGCTTATCGAGTCGGCCGCGTTTTGCTTCTTCATATTCTAACCTCGAACAAGGAATGAGATTTTGTGGATTTTCATCTACTCCAAAATACCATAATCCGCTGAAACTATCGCGCTGAAAGGCATACTCGCCATCATCAATCATTACCCAAAATGTTTCGAATTGACGCTCTTTCGGGTGCGATTTCTGGATATTAATTCCTTCTATTAAATGCCAAATCATTTGTGCCAAAAGTTGGTGATTCAAAAACTCATGAGAATACACATTGAAATTAAAAATCCCGACTGATTTCAGGTTTTCGCTCAACCCAATTTCTTTCATGTAAGCGCAAATTTCCCTTTTATTCAAGCCATTTATTTGTGGATTTATCGAAAAACCATCGCCCATACTTTCCACGGCATCACAATTTACAGTCACCAAATCTGCACGACGGAAAAACGGTTCTGTTTTCTCGGTTGAATTCATCATTTCGGCAAGTCTGATGATTTCAAACTCTACTTCTTTCATCAATTTCACTGAATCCAATTCGTTCAAATGCTTTTGATAGCCGAGATGGTGATAATTTTTAATGCTGAAATTTTTAGAACTTAAAATTTTAGACAAGAAATTCAGATCCGAAATATATTCGCCTTCATTGATCAAAGAAATAATATTCGAAATTTGTGTATAATTAATATTTTTCTGATGAAAATTTAAAGCTGAAAAAAGCGAAAAAGAAAGATCGTTGCTTCCACCGATGATTACGGGAATGGCATTTTTGTAATGACATATCGAAAGCAATTCCTGCAAAATATAGTGAGTATCCTGATGCGAACGCCCAGAAATAAGGTCGCCTAAATCGCAAATCGGAACCTCAAAATCGAGTTTTGAAAGCCGGTACAGTTCTTTTCTAATGGTTACAAAATCTTGGATTTCAGCGTTTCCGTTTTTTACACCTCGATAATCTGAACAAAAAATAAGCACAATTCCATTTTCTTTGATTTCTTGCGAAATGATATTGCCGAGTTGCCATTTTTCGGTTTTGAATTCTTTGGGCGGAATCATGAGATCTTCGATGTTCATATCTGAGAAAATAATTTGTATTAAATTAAAATGAAAATGAAACAAAAGTAACAAAAAAAGCACAACCAAAAGATTGTGCTATGAGGTAAAGTTCCAAATAACTTATTCTTTGATGATTTTCTTGGTTACCGCTTCACCATTTTCCATGATGATTTTTACGAGATAGAAACCTTTTTGCAGTTTCGGTGCGGAAACTTTTCCGGAATTCACCTTGCCGCTTTGAACAAGTTTTCCGCTGATGTCGTAAATTTCAAATTGTTCAGCATTCGGACTATTGATGTAAAACTCGTCTTTAAAAGGGTTCGGATAAGTCTGTAAATCTGCGGTTTTCGGCTTTGGAATATTGTCGTATCCGGTATCCAATGTTCCTGAATCCCTAACCACTGGAGCTCCCAGAAGTCTTTTTTCATCTTTAGCGCATCTCACACTCATTGCGGCTTGCGGATAAGCACCGGTTGCAGTTTGCATCTTGCTTCCCTGAAATTCCATTGCCAGCGCAAAACCTGTGTTCATATCTGCTAACGAAGCGGTCCACACACCGGATCTTTCCATAGAGATTTTATTGGATCCCAATTCTCCGCGGATTCCGTCTTTAGGGAAATTTCCAATTTGGAAAGAAGAAGTTTCAAATTTCCATCCGTTGCTACTGTCAGTTGTCCCTCCGTAATACGTATTCACATCATGCCATTGATCTTGAATTACACCAGGTTTTCCATAAGCATCAGTATGAGAACCGTTGTACCAGGGTGAATTTCCTTTAGAACCTGAGTATAAATTGGTAAGTGAAACATCGGGAACTCGCCAACCTTCGGGACAAGGATCGAAGGGTGATTTTTCCGTTCCGTGTCCCCAACGATTTTCGGCATCGGCTCTGTCATCAGAAACCCAATCATTGATTTTTGTTAAATCATTCGCGGCGTGATTTCCACCATCATAAAGCATTCCCAAAACATTATGATACATGAAAGAAAGTGGATTTTCTACGGAATATTTAATATGCGCTCTTATTTTTTTATGATAAATAGAATTATTGGAGCTGTAAATATCGTAGTTCACTGTATAATTAGCTTCGTAATTTGTCCCATTGATCGTTTTTTGGGAAACTCCACTATCAAGATAAATATTTTGTTTGTTTGTTCCCAAGAAGTTTGGCAACGGATCTTTTCTTCCCCATTGATAATGTAAACCATTTGCCAGACCTGAATTCAAATTGTTGCTTTCCGCACCTAAATTCCTATCCATAAAAGTAGTTTTTAATGGAGGAAGATTACTCTGTGTCGCATTCACAAAATTATATGCTACCGCTACCGGATCCTCTGTAATGTAAGTAACAGTATTAATTGTAGGATCACTTATTGGTACCCAAATATGCCAACTCCATAGAACAGGATCCTCCTTGCTTCCGTTATGAAGGGAAATTACTGCGTTGCCGGATTCGTTTGGATTTATTTGAACATTAATAACCGAATTTCTTGCGTCAGAAGGGTTTTTAATGATACTAACTCCGCTGATGAGTTGGGCATTTGTACTCCAATTCACTTTAGCGACCAAATTGTTGTATGCAGGCATTTCGTGATCAGTAAGAATTTGGTTGTACACCGAAAACGCTTTACTCACAGGAATTTGCAGATTATTTTGATTTACCAGAACGTACGAATTAGGATTGTTTAAACCGGTTTGGAAATCTTCTTTCTGGTTGATAAAATATTGTGTTGCGAAATCTCCGATTTTGCTCATATTCGGATCTCTCATACATTTCACTGCATTTCCTGCTTTGGTAGGATTGGTTTGATGGTTATAGATCGCATGGAGTCCCACTGAAGTATGTGTTGTAACCGGATCTGAAATCATTGAAAAAATCCGTGCTCCCTCATAACCGAATGTTGCACTCCACAAACCTCCATTGGCTGTTGTATCCTGAAAATTAACGCCCACCGGTGCGTTCGGAGAAACCGAATTGGGATAAAAAACATAAGCACCTGAAATACTCAGAAGTCCTAAATTTCGGTTTCCGGATTGTGCGTTGGTAAAATCCATTCCTAAACCAGGATAAACTTTGATTCCATTTAAATTTGGATTGATCGCGTCCGGGAAAAGCTGTCTTTTTGTTGGATTAATATCATCATTATTCCAGTCTTTATTTCCGAAAAATGCCAAGTTATTCACCGACGCTTCGCGACCATAATAAGACGGGATACGCCATCCGTTCGGACAAGGATCCATTTCGGATTTTAATTCATAAGATCGGCTGTCCATTTTAACCGCTGAATTCGAACTGTTTGCATGGCTATATTTCCCCTTTGCATTATCCGACCATAAATCCCATGTGACATAATCGTAAGTTCCTCCCGCAATTTTATATCTGCTACTTGAAAACCAATTTCCGGTAGCTTCAGTATTAATGATATAATTGAGGGGATTATTTACCGCATACTGAATATTTTTCTCGATTTGATCATAAGGTCTTACCTGAACAGGAATTGTATTGATCTGATCAATCTGTATATGCTTCAAAACCCCAACTTCGCCGGAGATTTCATAGAAACTATTGTCTTTGTAAACCAGTGGCGGAAACGGATCTTTGCGGCCCCATTCATACATTAATCCTCCGGATTTTTGCCAATCATTTTCAAGAAAACTACCACTTACTGCTCCCAAATTTCTGTCCATATACTGAACGGTTATCGGATTTCCATCAATATCAGTTTCAGTTCCTTGAGAGTATGCAATTCCATTTTCAGGGTTATCGGTTACCCAAATATGCCAACTCCAGTAAATGGTACCATCCACTTTGAAAGCAACTACAGCATTACCTTTTCCTTTAGCCTTGTTCACTTCCACTTTAATTTTAGAAGAAGAAGAATTTTCTCCAGGCACAATAGTTACGTTTTCGATTAGTCCCGGAACATCTTCCCAGTACAACGATGCAGTTTGAATTCCTTGAGGAATCGGAGTTGCCGATCCGTTGGTTTTCAAATACTCATAATTCGCCCACATTTCATAGGCCTTTTTAACCGGAATCTCTATTCCCCCATAATTCTGGGATTTGGCGAGTTCTAAGTCGTAGATATAACTGTTTGGAGCTTTAGAATAGTTCTGAGTTTGCGAATACGCCAAGCCTGCCAAACAACACCATACTAAGACATTAATTTTTATCATTCGTTAAATAAATTTACAAGGTTAATACTGTAAATTTTTTAACATCGTTTGTGTGATAAATTCTTCTAAATCATTTGTGTTTGGAGGATCATTTGTGCGGGGCAAAAATAACAAAAACAAGTGATAAAAATCTTAATTTACTGATATTCATGTAATTTAACATTTTTATTAAAAATTTTTCAATGATGGAAATTCTGATATTTTTAAGCTAAAACACAGTTATAACCGTAATTTCTTAATAATCTACAAAATCAAATATTTGATTAATATTATTAACCCAATCATTACAAACTATTAAAAACACTAAATTTTATACTATTTAAAACCGCTGAACATCAGAAACGTTACCAATTATGACATTTTTATTCTAAATAAAAAAAACTTGTCATTAATAAAATGACAAGTTCAGGAAATTTGCTATAAAACGCTGATTATTTTTTCTTTACGACCGTTTTTTTGGCTGCAGCTTTCTTGGGAGTTGCTTTTTTGGGAGCTGCTTTTTTGGGCTTTTCTTTGAAAGCATTTTTATCTTGGGCTGTAATCCATTTTTTTACCTCATCCAAAGAAACTTCTGCCAATTCTTCAGCGGTATATTTTTCATCTTTTTTGTTTTTCGGAATTTTAAACATCGATTTCCCGAATTTGATGAAAGGTCCCCATCTTCCGTTTTCAATAGAAATTTTTTCATTTTCCCACTGCTGAATGTAGCGATTAGCTTCTTTCTCTAGCTTCGCCTCGATCAGTTCGTTGATGTCATTTTGAGAAAGATTATCGAAATCATAACGCTTAGGAACATTGATGAAAAGAGACTGATATTTAATAAACGGCCCAAATCTTCCGGTTCCTTTGGTTACCGGCTCGCCTTTGTAAGTAGCGATTGGCGCATCTGCGATTTTTTTCTCGTTAATGATTTCTTCTGCTCTTTCCTGAGTAATCGAAAGCGGTTCTTCACCTCGCGGAATGCTGATGAATGTATCTCCCCATTTCACATACGGCCCGAATCTACCAACTCCCACAGACACCGGAAGCCCATCATACTCTTTTAAATCAAACGGAACTTTGAACAATTCCAAAGCCTCTTCCAGAGTAATTGTGGCGATGTTTTGCGAGGCCATCAAACTCGCGAAAATTGGTTTTTCTTCATCGTCTTGTTCGCCGATTTGTACCATCGGACCGAACCTTCCAATTCTGGTGATTACGTTTTTGCCTGTTTTCGGATCTACTCCTAGAATTCTTTCTCCATTAGCTCTTTCCGCGTGTTCTTCAACATCTTCAATTTTCGGGTGGAAATCTTTGTAGAAATTCTGTAATACTTCTTTCCATTTCTCAGATCCGCTGGCGATATCATCGAAATCTTGTTCTACTTTAGCGGTAAATCCGTAATCTAAAATCTCAGCAAAATTTTGGGTTAAAAATTCATTCACCACTTCGCCGATGTCGGTTGGAACAAATTTATTCTTGTCGCCACCAAATTTTTCGATGACAACTTGTTTTTTCACTCCGGTTTTACCCAAAGAAATCTTCATAATTTCTCTTTCCTGCGGCTGAATTTCCCTCTTATCTACATACTCACGGTTCTGAATCGTCTGAATGGTAGGCGCATAAGTTGAAGGTCTTCCGATTCCCAATTCTTCGAGTTTTTTCACCAATCCGGCTTCGGTATATCGCGCGGAAGGTTTGGTAAATTTTTCTGTGGCTTCTATTTTTTTATAATTTAAAACTTCACCGATTTTCACTTTCGGCAAAAGCTTTTCGTTGTTTTCTTCGTCGTCATCTTCGGTTTTTGTAATTCCGTACACTTTAAGGAAACCATCGAAAACTATGACTTCACCTTGCGCTTCGAAATGTTGCGGAAGTTTCGGATTTCCGATTTCAATAACGGTTTTTTCAATTTTGGCATTCGCCATTTGGCTGGCCAATGTTCTTTTATAAATTAATTGATATAATTTATTAAGTTGTTCATCTCCAATTTTTCTCACCGAAAAATCGGTCGGACGAATCGCCTCGTGAGCTTCTTGTGCAGACGCTGATTTTGTGGTGAAATTTCGCGGATTGGAATATTCATCACCAAACTCCGAAACAATATATGTTTTCGCCGCGTTAATCGCATCTTGAGAAAGGTTCACGGAATCGGTTCTCATATAGGTAATGTACCCTTCTTCGTACAATCTTTGCGCAACTCTCATCGTGGTCGTCACACCATATCCAAGGCGATTACTCGCTTCCTGTTGCAAAGTGGATGTCGTAAAAGGTGCTGAAGCAGAACGCGTTCCAGGTTTTGTTTCTACATTCAGAACTTTGAATTCTGTGTTTTGGGATTGAAGAAGAAAATCTTCCGCTTCCTTTTCTTTAGCAAAATCTTTTTTCAGTTTTGCGGCAATTTCCTGCTGATTTTCATTTAAGAAAACACCCTCTACCTTAAAACTCGATTTGGGCTCAAAGGCTCTTATTTCCAGTTCTCGTTCCACCACCAAACGCACTGCGACGGATTGAACGCGACCGGCAGAAAGTCCGGGTTTAACTTTTTTCCAGAGGACAGGCGACATTTCGAACCCAACAACCCGATCTAAAATTCTTCTCGCTTGTTGCGCATCCACTAAATTTTGGTCAATTTTTCGTGGATTTTCAACTGCTTTTAAAATAGCATTTTTGGTAATTTCATGAAAAACGATTCTTTTCGTATTCTCATCTTTTAATTTTAATTCTTGAGCAAGATGCCACGCAATTGCTTCACCTTCGCGATCTTCATCGGAAGCTAGCCAAACCATGTCGGTTTTTTTTACTGCTGCTTTCAGTTCGGCAACCAATTTCTTTTTATCAGGAGAAACTTCATATTCGGGGGTGAACGTAGCTAAGTTGATTCCCATTCCTTTTTTAGGTAAATCTCGGATATGCCCGAAACTGGATTTCACTTCAAAATCTTTCCCTAAATACTTTTGAATGGTTTTCGCTTTTGCAGGAGACTCTACAATGACTAGATTTTTTGACATCAAGAAAATTTTTGCAAAAGTAGGAATTTTTAGTTATAATAGAATTTTAGGTGATTTTTCTACTTTATTCCATTTCTTAAAGCACAAAAAAGTTTTCATTTTCCAAGGTTTTAATCATCGAATATAAAATCTTGAAAACATTGATAAATCCTTAAATACTGAGCACGAACGCTTTAAAAATAAAGCCCGAGATTCGTTCTGTTTTTTTTCCTTAAAAATCATTATATTCGCAAACTTAATAAACCCAAGATCATTCTTATAGAACTGACTGAAAATGAATAAGTTTACCGAATATAAAAATCTAGACCTCACGGCGATTGCTGATGAAGTTTCAAAATTTTGGAATACTCACGAAACCTTTAAGAAATCAGTAGAAACCCGCGCCGGAAAACCGGAATATGTGTTCTACGAAGGACCACCTTCTGCCAACGGAATGCCGGGAATTCACCACGTGATGGCAAGAGCGCTGAAAGATATTTTCTGCCGATACCAAACCCAAAACGGAAAACAAGTTTTTCGAAAAGCTGGTTGGGATACTCACGGTTTGCCAATAGAATTGGGCGTTGAGAAAGAATTGGGCATTACCAAAGAAGACATTGGGAAGAAAATTTCGGTCGAAGAATACAATCAGGCTTGTAGAAACGCGGTGATGCGCTACACCGATGTTTGGAACGATTTGACGGAAAAAATCGGTTATTGGGTAGATCTCGAAGATCCATATATCACCTACGAGCCTAAATATATGGAAACCGTTTGGTGGCTTTTGAAGCAACTTTACGACAAAAAATTATTGTACAAAGGTTACACCATTCAGCCGTACTCTCCTGCTGCAGGAACAGGTTTGAGCTCCCATGAACTCAACCAACCGGGAACATATCGTGATGTTTCCGACACCACTGTTGTTGCCCAGTTTAAAGTAAAAAAATTGAGTGATACGCTACGATCTAAAATCTCGAATCTTGGATCTAAAATAAACACCGATGAAATTGCAGGTGCTACTTGTGGTGGTGTTAATCATTGGGCTGAATTTGACAAAGAAAATCTACTGCCAATCCACATTTTAGCATGGACGACAACTCCTTGGACTTTACCTTCCAACACCGCTTTAGCAGTTGGACGGGATATTGAATATGTTTTGGTGAAAACCTTTAATCAATATACTTTCGAGCCCATTAACATCATTCTTGCGAAAGTTCTTTTGGAGAAAAATTTTGGTAAAAAATACGCATTGGGAACTGATGAAGATTTCCAAAACTACTCATCAGAATCCAAAGTTATTCCATATCAAATCTTAGCCGAATTCACCGGCGAAGATCTTGCCGGAACCGAATATGAGCAACTGATTCCTTGGTTTTTGCCGGCAGAAAATCCTGAATCAAGCGAAGCGTATCTTGACCGAAGGGAAAAAAATGCTTTCAGAGTAATCATTGGAGATTTCGTTACGACTGAAGACGGAACCGGAATTGTACATATCGCGCCAACTTTTGGTGCAGACGATGCCCGTGTTGCAAAAGAAAACGGAATTTCACCAATGCTCATTAAAGACGAAAACGACAATCTCGTTCCTTTGGTGGATTTGCAAGGGAAATTCATTAAAGGCGGAAACACTCCGGAATTATTTGCCGGAAAATATATTAAAAACGAATATTACAACGCAGGAACCGCTCCGGAAAAATCTTGGGACGTGGAACTTGCCATTCTTCTAAAAACTGAAAACAAAGCCTTTAAAGTTGAAAAATATGTTCACAGCTATCCGCATTGCTGGAGAACCGATAAACCTGTTTTGTATTATCCATTGGATTCTTGGTTCGTGAAAATGACCGCGGTGAAAAACCGTTTGGTAGAACTCAACGAAACCATCAACTGGAAACCTAAATCCACAGGTGAAGGTAGATTTGCCAACTGGCTCGAAAATGTAAATGATTGGAATCTTTCGCGATCCAGATATTGGGGAATCCCGCTTCCGATTTGGCGTAGCGAGGATTTGAAAGAAGAAATCATCATCGGTTCGGTGGAAGAACTGATGAACGAAATCCAAAAATCGATCGAGGCAGGTTTGATGAAAACGAACCCTTTCGAAGGTTTTGAAACCGGTAACATGTCGGAGGAAAACTATGCGAAAATTGATTTGCATAAGAACATTGTGGATGAAATTATTTTGGTTTCAGATTCCGGAAAACCGATGAAACGCGAATCCGATCTTATCGATGTGTGGTTCGACTCCGGTTCGATGCCTTACGCACAATTGCATTATCCATTTGAGAATAAAGAACTTATCGACAACAAAAAAGCATTTCCTGCCGATTTTATTGCGGAAGGAGTTGACCAAACAAGAGGTTGGTTTTACACACTTCACGCGATTGCAACTTCTGTTTTCGATTCAGTTGCTTATAAAAATGTGATGTCGAATGGTTTGGTGTTGGACAAAAACGGACAGAAAATGTCAAAACGCCTTGGAAACGCGGTAGATCCTTTCGAAACGCTAAAAAAATATGGTCCCGATGCAACGCGTTGGTATATGATTTCGAATGCAAATCCTTGGGAAAATTTAAAATTTGATGTAGAAGGAATTGATGAAGTGCGCAGAAAATTCTTCGGAACCTTGTACAATACCTATTCGTTCTTCGCGCTTTATGCGAATGTGGACGGATTTAATTATTCCGAAAAAGATATTGAAAACCGTCCGGAAATCGACAGATGGATTCTTTCTGAACTGAATCTTTTGGTAAAAGATGTTACCGAATTTTACAATGATTACGAACCAACAAAAGTTGCAAGAGCGATAAACAATTTTGTGAATGACAACTTAAGTAATTGGTATGTAAGACTTTGCAGAAGACGTTTCTGGAAAGGAGATTATTCCGAAGACAAAATTTCGGCATACCAAACCTTGTACACTTGTCTGGAAACGATTGCTAAAATTTCGGCACCGATTGCTCCGTTTTTCATGGATCAACTCTTCCAGGATTTGAACAAAATTACCGGAAAAGATGAAGCTGAATCTGTGCATTTAACGAATTTCCCGGTTGCTGATGAAAGTTTGATTGATCAGGATTTGGTAGAAAAAACGCATTTGGCGCAACAAATTACTTCCATGGTTTTCTCTTTAAGAAAGAAAGAAAATATCAAAGTTCGTCAACCTTTGCAAAAAGTGATGATCCCTGTTTTGGATTCGAAAACGGAAGCTCAGATTGTAGCAGTTTCGGAACTCATAAAACAAGAAGTTAATGTAAAAGAATTGGTTCTCATCAATGCTGATGAAGCTTCGCACTTGATTGTGAAACAAATCAAACCGAATTTCAAAACACTAGGTTCAAGACTCGGAAAAGATATGAAAACTGTTGGAACGGAAATTTCTAATTTGAGTTCTGATGAAATTTCAGCGCTGGAAAAAGACGGAAAAATGACCATTCAAGGTTATGAAATCACCACAGATGATGTAGAAATTTTCACCAAAGATATTCCGGGATGGACTGTTGCCAACGAAGGGAAAATGACTGTGGCATTAGATTTGACAATAACCGATGACTTAAAAGCGGAAGGAATCGCGAGAGAATTCATCAATAGAGTTCAGAACATCCGAAAAGATAAAGATTTTGAGCTAACAGACAGAATTTCAATTCAATTAGAAGCCAACTCGCCTTTCGAAAAAGAACTTATTAACAATCGTGCATATATTTCGGAAGAAGTATTGTCAGATAAAATAGAAATTGTAAATTCACTTTCAAATTTTGATGAAATTGAAATTGACGACGTGAAATTTAAATTAGTGGTAAACAAAGTTTGATGTTAACAGAGAATTAATGCAGAATCCGAAATTCTTCATCCTCCCAAAAAACACAAACGATTTCAAACAAAAAAAACATGGCAGAAGAAAGACAACGTTACAGCGATAGTGATCTGAAAGAGTTTAAAGAACTTATTCAGCAAAAAATAGAAAAAGCAGAAAAAGATTTAATGCTGATTAGAGAAAGTTTCATCAATGACCAAAATAATGGAACGGATGATACTTCCCCAACCTTCAAAGCATTTGAAGAAGGTGCAGAAACCCTGAGTAAAGAGCAAAATGCGATTTTGGCCGGAAGACAGGAGAAATTTGTGCGCGATTTGAAAAATGCACTCATCCGTATTGAAAACAAAACGTACGGAATCTGCAGAGTAACCGGAAAACTCATCGGGAAAGACCGATTGAGGGCGGTTCCACATGCGACTTTGAGCATCGAAGCAAAGAATTTACAAAGATAATATTGTACATTGTACCCACTAAATTGTGCAAGGCGCCCTGTTTTTCAAAGAACACGGTACCTTGTACATTTTATATGTTATAAAAACTGAAAAATGGAATCATTAGTCGTTCATCCAAAAAACCAAATGGAGCTCAATGCCTTAAAAAGCACGCTAAAGGAAATGGGAATCCTGTTTGAAAAATTTCACACCAGAAACACAAAAACCGCTCCTAATCAAGACGTAAAAGTTGCTCCGAGAAAAGAATCGAAACCTGCGAGAAATTTTAAAGACAAACCAAAGAAAGATCTGTAATGAAGAAGATTGCCATCATCACCATCATCATCTTATTAATCGATCAGATCTCCAAATTCTATATCAAAACGCATTTCCAACTGGGCGAAAGCGTGGATGTATTTCCTGGTTTTAAACTTACTTTCGTAGAAAATCCGGGAATGGCTTACGGTTTTCATTTCGGTGGGTTAATCGGTAAATATTTCCTGGTCATTGTAAGAATATTCTTAATCGGTGGAATGATTTATCTTTTCAGAAAATGGCTGAAAGAAGGCGCTTCCAACTACCTCATCATCCCGATGGCTATAATTTTCGCCGGTGCAATTGGAAACCTGATCGACGGAATGTTCTATGGAATGATCTTCGACAGCGGAACTGTTTTCGACGAAAGTGTAGGAAGATGGATCGATTACGGCGGTGTCTCGAAAGTAGTAGAATTCGGGAATGGATATTCAACTTTCATGAAAGGTTGCGTGGTTGATATGCTGCATTTTCCCCTTGTAAACTGGAACGTACCGGAAAGTTGGCCATTGATTGGTGGTAAACATATTGAGTTTTTCAAATACATCTTTAATGTTGCAGATTCTGCAATTACCGTCGGTGGAATTTTACTGCTGATTTTCAGAAAGAAAGCATTTCCGGATGGATTTGAACTTTAAGAAAACATTTAATCATATTTGAAACTTCAGCCAATTGTCTGGAGTTTTTTATTTCCCTATTTTTGCAAAACGCTTTTGCTAAAGCAGTTTATCGCTAATTTTTAACTAGAATTTTACAATATATGTCACGAATCCTCACCGGAATACAGGCTACAGGCACCCCACATTTGGGAAACCTTTTGGGCGCAATTATTCCCGCAATCGAACTCTCCAAACAATCTGAAAACGAATCTTTTCTCTTCATCGCCAACATGCATTCTTTAACCCAGATAAAAAATGCTGCTGAACTGAAGAAAAATACATACGAAATTGCGGCTGCATGGCTTGCATGCGGTTTAGATACCGAAAAAACCTATTTCTACCGCCAAAGCGACATCCCGGAAGTTTGCGAACTTTCTTGGTATCTTGCATGCTTTTTCCCTTATCAAAGACTTACTTTGGCGCATTCATTTAAAGATAAAGCCGATCGTTTGGATGACGTAAATGCCGGACTTTTCACATATCCGGTTTTGATGGCTGCAGATATTTTGCTTTATGATGCGGAAGTGGTTCCTGTCGGGAAAGACCAGCTTCAACACCTGGAAATGGCACGAGATATGGGCGCAAGATTCAACCATCAAATGGGAGACGTTTTCGTGTTGCCGCAAGCGGAATTACAGGAAGACACCAAGTACGTTCCCGGAACCGATGGTACTAAAATGAGCAAATCGAGAGGAAATATCATCAATATTTTCCTTCCGGAAAAAGAACTGAAAAAACAGGTAATGGGAATAGAAACCGACTCCAAATCTCTGGAAGAGCCGAAAGACCCGGAAATCGATAAAGTTTTCGCTTTGTATGAACTGATTGCAACTGCAGAGCAAACCGAAGTTTTAAGACAAAAATACCTCGCCGGAAATTTCGGGTACGGACATGCTAAAAATGAACTTTTAAGCTTAATTCTCACCAAATACGCTAAGGAAAGAGAGCTTTTCAGTTATTACATGAACAATATTTCGGAGCTAGAACAAAAATTACAAGAAGGCGCCGAAAAAACTAGAAAAATTGCCGCAGAAACTCTGAAAAGAGTGAGAGCAAATTTGGGAATGTAATTTATATACGAATTGCTCAAATTTCACGAATAAAAAACCCTTTCGAATATAGATTCTAAAAGGGTTTTTGTTTTATAATAAATTTTTAAGTTCTGCTAATTTTTTAATGACTTCCACGCCTTCTGCTTGGAAATTGTCATTGAAAACATCGAAGAAAACCACTTGCAATCCGAAAGATTTTCCACCTTCGACATCCGCGATCCAATCGTCGCCGATCATCATGCTTTCTTCTTTTTTCGCACCGGCTTTGTTCAATGCATATTCGTACACTTCTGGGTGTGGCTTGCGAACATTAATTTCATCCGCACTCGTAATCGTTTCAAAATAATTTTTAATCCCTGAAAGTTCACATTTTCGGTAAGTTACCTCTTTAAAACCATTGGAAAGGATATGAAGTTTATATTTCTTCTCGGAAAGATATTCCAACAAATCGAATGCTCCTTCCACAAGGTCATTATAATTTAGAATTTCATCAAGAAAATTGTCTTCAAAAAGCTGAGCGAGCTCGAGATCATCAATTCCGAAAAACAGGAATGAATCATAAAAGCGATGTTTTCTAAGGTAATCTTTATCAATTTCACCGTCGCGAATTTGCTCCCACAGTCTTTCATTAATAGTGAAATACTCTCGGTGGAAATCTTCAAAATTTAGGTTGTATTTTTCGCTTACTTTTTGTCTATTGAAAATATCTTTCAGAGTAAGATAGGCGTTTCGTCGGTGATCCCAAAGGGTGTTATCGAGATCAAAAAAAATGTGCTGAATTTTCATACAGCACAAATTTAAGTAATTTAAGATTAGTTCTTCGAAACAATTTGGTTTTTACTTTTGGTTTTTAAAACGGAAATGCTTCTGGAATAACTTAATAGAAAATCAATTGTTTTTTTTTTGGGTTTCAAAAGTTTTTCGTTTAAAGTGTCATTTTTTTTCATAGGCTAAAAAAGTTATTTCCATAAAAACGAAACTTTTTTTAAAATATTATTATCTTGTTAAAATTATCTTATTTTCGTCCATTATTTTTCTTAAGTTGATAAGAGCATAACGCACTCTTCCAAGGGTTGTATTAATACTGGTATTGGTTTGTTCTGCGATTTCTTTGAAACTTAAACCATCGAAAAATCTCAACTTGATGACTTCTTGCTGGTTTTCCGGGAGACAAACGAGCATTTTCATTAAATCATTTTGGATTTGCTGGCTCACCAATTTTTCTTCTACGTTTTCTTCTTTTCCTGCAATCAGGTCGAATATAGAAAATTCCTCGTTATCGTAAGTAGTTTCAGAAACTTTGGCGTGCTTCGATTTCAAACGGAAATGATCGATGATGAGATTATGGGCAATTCTTTTGGCCCAAAGAATAAATTTACCTTCTTCGTTGTAGCGACCTTCTTTCAGCGTAACAATAATCTTCATGAAAGTATCTTGAAAAATATCATTCGCCAAATCTTCATCCATTAATTTATAATAAATAAATGAAAAAAGATCTTTCTGGTGTCTTTCGATAAGGGTTGCAAGTGCTTGCTCTGATCCCTGTTTATATTCTGATATTAATGTACTATCAGTTTGTATTTTCATAACTCGCTTCATTTATATGCCAACGCTTTTCACCATATCTTTCATCAGGGTTTTTTGCGACAATCGGGCTATTGATAAGAAGTACAGATATAATCGATAGTTTTGTTTTCAGAGTAACGGGTGTAAAAATAGTAAAAAAGTTAATACTTTGTTAAAATATTTGAGAATTTTTATGAAAATTTCTTATTTCAGTAAATCATTCAGCATTACAAGCGGTAAATTGAGGGTAAAATTAAGATTGAGGCCTTTTAGTTCTTTTCCGTTAATTCCGTTTTTATCTAAAGAAAATCCGTATCCTGCGGTGAGATCCAGCAAACCAAATAGCGACGCACCTATTTTCGGAGCAACATATTTAGTGGTAATTTCAGCACCTGCTAGGAAATAATAGGAATGATAAAGATCCACATTTCTTTCAAAATTAATCAAAATATCACCTTGTAATTTGGGCAAAATGGCAAATTCTTTGTTTACAGAACCCATCATTGCAGCAGCACCCATACGATAAATTACATCATCATTATTCAAAAAAAGTAATCTTCCACCAATTTCCCCAAAGCTTTGATTTTGATAAACATATCCGGCATGAAGCATTTTATGGATCGTCATTTGACCTTTCGCAAAAGCCGTTGAAAGAAACACCATCAAAATTGAAAAAGCCAAAATTTTCTTCATAAACTCATTTTTTTCGCGGTAAAGTTAAAAAAAACTGCTTTATCGTTTTGGATAAAGCAGTTTAAATATTTTTAAAAAAAATTACAATCCGAATTCTTTTTTGATTTCGTCAACTTTGTCTAGTTTTTCCCACGTGAAAAATTCCAGGTCGTCAATAATTTTTTGGTTACTTTTTCCTTTATTAAAAGTTTTACTTCCAACATAATACTCTCTTCCCATGTGCCCGTAAGAAGCAGTTTCCTGATAGATAGGATTTCTTAATTTCAAGTTTTGCTCGATGGCATACGGTCTCAAATCAAATATGTTTTTCAGTTTTTCTGCAATTTCTCCATCGGTAAGGTTTACTTTCGCAGTTCCGTTGGTACTGATGAAAAGTCCGCAAGGTTCCGCCACGCCAATCGCGTAAGAAACTTGTACCAAAACCTCATCTGCAACTCCTGCAGCAACTAAGTTTTTAGCAATATGTCTAGTTGCGTATGCCGCACTTCTATCAACTTTTGAAGGATCTTTTCCGGAAAACGCCCCACCTCCGTGAGCGCCTTTACCGCCATAAGTGTCTACAATAATTTTTCTACCTGTCAAGCCAGTGTCTCCATGCGGACCTCCGATAACAAATTTTCCGGTTGGGTTGATGTGATATTTAATCTGATCGTTGAAAAGCTCCTGAATTTCCAATTTCTGCAAAGCTTTAACTTTAGGAATTAGAATTTCGATGATATCTTTTTTGATTTTAGCGAGCATCGCTTCCTCACTTCCGAAATCGTCATGCTGTGTTGAAACTACGATAGAATCTATTCTGATAGGTTTGTGATCATCCGAATATTCAATCGTAACTTGTGATTTTGCATCCGGACGAAGATATTTGATGGCATTGTTTTCTCTTCTTAAGCTAGAAAGTTCTTTCAAAATAGTATGCGCCAAATCCAATGCAAGCGGCATATAATTTTCGGTTTCGTTGGTAGCATATCCAAACATCATTCCTTGGTCACCAGCGCCTTGCGCGCTAGCTTTGGTTTCGAAATCTGCATGTTCAGCAGCTCTATCAACACCTTGATTGATGTCTGGCGATTGTTCATGAATCGCAGAAATCACTCCACAAGAATCACCATTGAACATATATTCTCCTTTGGTATAGCCAATCTCGTTGATTACTTTTCTAGCAATATCTTGCACATCGAGATAAGCTTCCGATTTCACTTCTCCCGCCAAAACTACTTGCCCGGTTGTTACTAAAGTTTCACAAGCAACTTTTGAGTTGGGATCGTAAGCTAAAAAATTATCGATCAGCGCATCAGAAATTTGATCTGCTACTTTGTCAGGATGTCCTTCTGAAACAGATTCAGACGTAAATAAGTATGACATTTCTTTTGTATTTTATTAATTAATAAAAAGAAAATAGGAATTGATTACAAAAGAAACTAAAATAGAAATTCTGTTTTAGCATTTTTTATGGAGGTTGCAATCAGTTCAAATTTTTCCTCTTGAAATTTTATTCGACTGCAAATTTAAAGAGTATTTATTGAACCGCAAAATTTATTTATTGAATAAAATTATTGAGGTTTTACACTGACGAAATCTTCGGGGCTTTGGTTATAATTAAGTTTCGTATTCAGCGAATTTTGCAATGATTGCGTAATTTCGTCCAAAATTTTCTGCTTATAAGTCGGTTTGTAATAAATCAAGCTGATTTCTCTAAAAGGAAACGGCTTTCGGAATCTGGAAATTTTCGATTTTTGTTCTTCTGATAATTGAGGAATCGCCAACTCCGGTAGAATGGTAATTCCACCCACTTTATCCACCATTTGTATTAAGGTATTGATATTTGATGCCAAAAATTCCAGGTTTTTTGGTTTCAGCGAATTTTCTTTGAGCATACAGATATTTTCGAACTGCGTACGCAGGCAATTCCCTTCTTCGAGGAGCCAAACTTTGTTGCTGTCGATATCTTCAGGAACAACAAAAGAATCTTTCCTCAAATCTTCCGACGAGTAAATCATCAATTCTTCATTAAATAGAAACTGTTGGTAAAACTCAGAGGCTGCATCGTAAGGAGTCGCGATAATTCCGGCATCCAACTCCCCGGATTTTAAAGCTTTGATAATGCTATCGGTAGTCATTTCCTTCACATTCAGTTCAATTTTCGGATGGTTTTGAAGAAAACTAAAAATTTCCGATGGTAGAATAAAACTAGAAATCGTGGGGATAATTCCGAGGTTTAATTTCCCCGCCAAAACATTATTAAGAAGATTGGCTTTATTTTTCAGTTCATTTACAGCATCAATCACTCTTTTGGATTCTTCGATAATTTGCACCCCCACATCGGTGGTTCGAATCGGGTGCGTAGTTCGATCAAAAACCTTCACATCCAGTTCGTCTTCAAACTTCTGTATCATCGCACTAAGCGTGGGCTGTGTAATAAAGCAAGCTTGTGCTGCCTTTCCGAAATGTTTATATTTATCAACTGCGATAAGATATTCTAATTGCTGAATGTTCATCTGATTAATTTTATCTATTACAAATATACTTATGTTTTCTTTAATTTAACCAAAAAGCAAGAGATTCCTCTGCAGAATTTCATAAATTTGTTAACCTAAAAAATAGAAAAAATGGAATTTAAAAAACTCACCTCAAGCACAGGAGCACCATATTTTGAACATGAAGATTCTCAAACCGTTGGCGCGAGAGGCCCTGTTTTGCTACAAGATTTTATTTTACAGGAAAATTTAGCGCATTTTGTACGCGAAAGAATCCCGGAAAGAATTGTTCATGCAAAAGGCAGCGGCGCTTACGGAAAATTCACTGTTACCCATGATATTTCTAAATATACGAAGGCAAAATTATTTTCTAAAGTAGGAAACGAATGTAAAATGTTTGCCAGATTCTCCACCGTGGGAGGCGAAAAAGGCAGTGCTGATACTGAAAGAGATCCGCGAGGTTTTGCCTTAAAATTTTATACAGAAGATGGAAATTGGGATCTTGTAGGAAATAATACGCCGGTTTTCTTCATCAAAGATGCTAAAAAATTCCCCGATTTTATTCATACCCAAAAAAGAGTTCCGAAAACAAATCTGAAAAGCGCTACAATGATGTGGGATTTCTGGAGTTTGAATCCGGAATCGCTTCACCAAGTTCTTATTTTGATGTCGGATCGCGGAACGCCTTATGGATACAGACATATGCACGGTTTTGGATCGCATACTTTTTCAATGATTAATGCCGAAAATGAAAGAGTTTGGGTAAAATTCCATTTCAAAACCAAGCAACAAATTAAAAATTTCACCAATGATGAAGCGGTGAAAATGAAAGGTGAAAACCCAGATTTCGCACAAGAAGATTTGGTAAACGCTATCGAAAACGGCGATTTCCCAAAATGGACCATGTACATCCAGGTAATGACCGAAGAACAAGCCAAAGAATTCCGTTGGAATCCTTTTGATGTAACGAAAGTTTGGTTTCAAAACGAATTCCCATTAATTGAAGTGGGCGAAATGGAACTCAACGAAATCCCGAATAATTACTTTGCTCATGTGGAACAGTCCACTTTTTCACCAAGCAATTTGATTAATGGAATTAGTTTTTCACCAGATCGAATGTTGCAAGGAAGATTATTCTCTTATCGTGATGCGCATCGCTATAGAGTTGGGGTAAATTCCCATCAATTGGAAGTAAACCGTTGTCCGTTTGCTGTCAACAATTACCAACGAGACGGATATATGGCAGATTCGAGCGGCTATAAAGATGCACCAAATTATTACCCGAACAGTTTCGATCAAATCAAACCCGATTCCGCTTATAAAAACTTCGAATATGATTTAGACAATACCACTGTAGCTAATTTCAACAGGAACGAAAACGATGACGATCACTACACCCAACCGGGTTTATTGTACACCAAAGCAATGAATCCTCAGGATCGGGAAAATCTGGTTTCTAATATTATCGGATCGATGAAAGGAATTAGTGGTCCAAAAAAAGAAGAAATTATCAATCGACAACTTTGCCATTTTTTCAGAGCGAATATTGAACTCGGAATGAAAATCGCGATGGGATTGCAAGTGAATATTGATATGAATATGATGAACCATTCTAAATCACCTGAATAATTTATTTAAAAATTCATTAAAAATAAGAATCGTGCGTATTCATTTTTTATTCCTAGATAAAAATTTGCTAATTTGCACAGTAAGAAATAATCATTTGTCAGTATGAATTACCAAAATATCATCGTAGAAGCGGAAGGAAAGATAGCAACCGTTATCATCAATCGACCGCAAAGTTTAAATGCCCTTAATTCACAAACAATTCAGGAATTAAGCGATGCATTTTCTGAATTAGAAGCAGATAAAAATATTCGAGCAATCATCCTGACTGGAAGTGGCGAGAAATCTTTCGTAGCGGGTGCCGACATTAAGGAATTTTCGGATTTCGGAACTGCAGCTGCTGAAGAATTAGCAAGAAAAGGACAATCGATTCTTTTTGATAAAATTGAAAATCTCAGCAAACCAGTAATAGCGGCGGTGAACGGATTTGCATTAGGTGGAGGATTAGAGTTGGCTATGGCTTGCCACATCCGATACGCCTCGGAAAATGCAAAGTTGGGATTACCAGAAGTTACTTTAGGGTTGATTCCCGGTTACGGTGGCACACAAAGACTACCAAAGCTGGTCGGGAAAGGTTTTGCTAACGAATTAATCCTTTCTGCAAAGATGATTCCTGCGCAAAGAGCGAAAGAAATCGGATTGGTAAACGAGGTTTTTAGTTTGGAAGATCTTTTATCAAAAACAAAAGAATTGGCCACATTGATTTCACAAAATTCGCCATTGGGAATTGCAAAAGCGATTGCTGCAGTGAATCTAGCTTATACCAATAAGGGCTTTGAGACCGAAATAAAATCTTTCGGAGAGCTCTTCGAAATGGAAGATAAAAAAGAAGGAGTGGCTGCGTTTTTGGAAAAAAGAAAACCCTCTTTTAAATAAACCGCATTAATAATAAATTTAGAAATAAACAATTTTTGGAACCAACGAAATTCGATAAGGCTTACCTGAAAATGGCTATGGAATGGGCGAAACTCTCCTATTGCGAAAGAAAAAAGGTAGGCGCATTAATTGTAAAAGACCGAATGATTATCTCCGATGGGTATAATGGAACACCATCTGGCTTCGAAAACTGCTGCGAAGACGGAGCCGGAAAAACGCATTGGTTTGTCCTTCATGCGGAAGCGAATGCTATCCTGAAACTCGCAGGTTCCACACAATCTGCAAAGGACTCCACGCTATACCTAACCTTGTCTCCATGCAAGGAGTGTAGCAAATTGATTCTGCAAGCTGGTATCAATAGAGTTGTTTTTACAGATAATTATTCCGATAATGACGGAATTAACTTCTTGAAAAACCATGGAATTGAAATTGTAAAAATTCCAAAAGAAAATTTATAAAAAACTAAACACCATAACACAATGACTTGGGATGAAAAAATTAAAGATTTTGAAAATTTCCTGAGGTTTGAAAGAAATTTCTCTGAAAACACACTTGACGCCTACCTTCGAGATATAAAAAAACTCCGCGATTACTGCGAACTAGAACTCGAAAATACGGGGCCACTAGAAATTACTTACGACCATATTCAGGAGTATATTTTTCAACGTTCAAAGCTTAAATTCAGTGAGAGATCACAGGCAAGATGGATTTCCTCAATCAAAGCTTTTTTTAAATATCTTGTGGACGATGAGGTGCGAACCGACAATCCTGCAACGCTGATCGAAGGTCCGAAACTTGGGCTTTATCTTCCGGATACTTTAAGTTTCGAAGACGTCAACAGAATTATTAAAGCCATTGATTTATCGACGGATTTAGGGAAAAGAAATCAATGCATGATCGAGGTTTTGTACGGTTGCGGTCTGCGTGTTTCCGAATTAATTGACCTTAAAATTTCGAATATCAACTTCAAAGAATCTTACCTAAAAGTGGATGGAAAAGGCGACAAATCGCGTTTTGTTCCGTTGGCAACTTACACCTCAACATTAATCAAAGATTATATCCGCGAAGTTCGATCGAAATATAAAATCAATAAAAAATGTGACGATATCCTCTTCCTCAACAGCCGTGGATCCGCGATGTCGCGGGTAATTGTTTTCATTATCATCAAAGAACTCACCGAAAAAGCAGGCATCAACAAGAAAATCTCTCCGCACACTTTCCGGCATTCATTTGCCACCCATCTTTTGCAAAATGGTGCGGATTTGCGATACATTCAGGAAATGTTGGGACACTCAAGTATTACAACAACCGAAATCTATACGCATCTGAAAAACGAAGAACTTCGGGACGTGATTCTTAATTATCATCCTAGAAATAAATCATAAATGAAGGATCTCAAATTTTGTCCGAAATGTGGGCAACAAAGCCTGAAATGGGATGGCGAAAAAAAATGGAACTGTTCGGAATGCGACTTTATTCTTTTTCATAATGTTGCAGGTGCAGTTGCCGTTTTGGTAAAAAATGGTGATGAAATCCTGTTCACACGCAGAAACCAAGAACCCAATAAAGGAAAACTCGATTTAGCCGGTGGCTTTGTGGATCCAAAAGAAAGTGCTGAGGAAACTTGTGTTCGAGAACTTTTTGAGGAAATGAAACTTAAAGTTGATATTTCTCAATTGAAATACTTGGCCTCATTGCCGAATATTTACGAATATAAAAACATCATTTACAACACTTTAGATTTATTTTACGAATACCATATATCAGAAAAATTCGAAGTGAATCTGGAAATTTCGGAAATTTCCGAAGCTGTTTGGCTTCATAAAGAACAAATCAATCTGGACGATATTGCGTTCGATTCTCAAAGAAAATTTTTAGAGAAATACTTGAAGTAAAACATACAAAGGGGAGAGAATTTCAATTCTCTTTTTTTGTTGTAATTTTAGAACCCGAAAAATCATCCATGCGCGAATCTGCCAATCATATCGATCAACAAATTGTTTTTGAAGACAATCACCTGCTTATCATTAACAAAAAAGCCGGCCAACTTGTTCAAGGCGACAAAACCGGCGATGCTTCACTGCTGGATTTGATCAAAGATTTCATAAAAAAAAGAGACCAAAAACCCGGAAATGTTTTCCTCGGACTCGTTCACCGTATCGACCGACCTACTTCCGGATTGGTGATTTATGCGAAAACGTCTAAAGCGTTATCGCGTTTAACCCAAATGGTAAAAAACCGCGAAATCAAAAAAACGTATTGGGCTTTAGTGGCTAAAGAGATGATTCCGCAAACTCAAAAGCTCGTTCATTACCTAAAAAAGAATGAGAAAAATAACAAAGCCATCGTTTTCCCGAAAGTCACAGACGGTGCGAAAGAAGCGATTCTTACATACAATCTCCTCAAAATTTTAGACAATTACCAGTTGCTGGAAATCGATTTGGAAACTGGCCGTCACCATCAGATTCGTGCACAGCTTTCCAAAATAGGTATTCCTATTAAAGGCGATTTGAAATATGGTGCAGCCCGATCCAATCCCGATGGCGGAATACATCTTCACGCAAGAAAGTTAGAATTCACGCATCCCGTAACGAAAGAAAATTTAGAAATCACAGCGCCCGTCCCGCAGAATGATGCAGTGTGGAAGGCATGTGAATGTTGATCTTGAAGTTTAAAAATTGAACTCAACGAAAAAAGTTGGAGAAATTACTCCAACTTTTAAACTTTTCATTATAAAGTAATTCTAAAATTACTGTCCCGAATTCAAAATGCCGCCATTGTCTTCTTTTTTATCCTGGTTGAGCATGTTGGGTGCTTCTTTGGCAAGTTTGTTTTTTGTTGGAATTTTATAGTTTACGGAGAATCCGAAATTTCGAGAATCCATCTTGTTCGAAAGAACAGGATAAGGCTGTCTGAAAACCGAACGGAAAGCCATTTGTTGTCCGTTGAAAATATCGTTGGCAAACACTGAAACATTCAGCCTGTCCTTCATGAATTTTTTTGAAATCGTAATGTCCACATTATTTCCGACAGGTTTTACGGCTTCGTAATAATAGTAGTTTCCTTTGGCAGGAAGAACGAAATAATTGATGGCCAATTTTACATCTTTCGGCAGTATAAACTGGGAATTGATGTTGAACATCAAAAATCCTTTGGTTTTCAAATCCGGGATAATGTGTTTCTGATAAGCCGCGTACAAATAAATAAAGTTGATTTTATCCGGATTAAAGTTAAACTTCATGATTTCGCTTAGCGGTTTACTGAAAATCATCAGAGGGATTGGTAATCCCAAATTAAAGTTCTGAATTGTCATTTCCGAAATATTCATCTGTCTGTTCAGGATAAAATCGTTGGTTTTTCCTGTGCGCGGATCGGTTTCAGTTTCTCTCGTCATAATCTGCATGACCTGATTTTTGGCCACGTTTACATTGTAACCGATAAAGGCATAATCAAACGCTGAAATTTTGATTTCATAATTATCAAAAATGGTCGGCTGAAGATTTGGGTTTCCGGCAGTGGTGGAGTTACCGTTCTGATACGTGGTGTTGTTCGGATTCAGTGCTGAAATACTGGGCAAATTAATTTTCTTGTTGTAATTCAAAGCCAAATAAATCCTCGGCATAAAGCTGTACTGAATACTTGCGTTCGGGAACAGCTTAAATTTTTTGAAAGGCGTTAAATTATCGGTATGAACAACATTGAGCGAGTCTTTGTAGCTTGTAATTCCCGAAATATCATAATCTTCAGCTCTTGTTCCCAACGTGAAATCAAACTTTTTTAGTTTGGCCTGCAATTCTACGTAACTTGAAGCAGTTTGTCTTTGATAATCGAGGTTGGTAAAACCGAAACTTTGGGTATCAAACTTCTGCATTTCATATAAACCACCAATGCTGATTTTCCCCTCATCTAAAATTTTCACCGGCTGAGAATAATCTACTTTAAAGGTAGAAACATTCATATCCGATTCATTTTCAAGCGTGTTGGTGTTGAAATTTCTGCTGAACTGCGAAAAATCAGACTTAGAGTTACTGTAATTATATTTGAAATCCAATTTCTTTGCTTTGTCGGCAAATCTTTTCTGATAAGTTACAACAGCTTCGTTGCGCCAGTTTAAAGTTGCAGCATCATCTTCGCGAGTGTAAGAGTTTCCAAAATAAGTTCCTTTTCCTAAAGTGTAATTATCGTTGTTGTTGTGATAAATATCGTAGTTCAATAAAATTCGGTCTAGTCCAAGGTCAAAAGTCATTGCTCCTTTTGCAAAATACCCTCTTCTGATGCCGTCTGTGTAGGTGGAGGAAAGATCATCCAAATTTCCAAGCATCATATTTTCGCGGTAGGTTTGTCCAACATTCAGCTGCCATCCGAAAAACTTGTTTTTGGCATTTAAACTTAAAGAATTGTTGGTTCTGCTTCTGTATTTATCGTAATTGGTAAAACTATAATTCCCTGAATACGTTGCAGATAAATAATTTTTTGCAGATTTTGAAGTGATAATATTCAGGATTGCACCTCCTGAAGTTGCAGGAAATTCTGCGCCGGGTTGCGTAATGATTTCAATTCTCTCAACTGCGTTTGCAGGCATTCCATCTAAAAATCCCTGAAGTTCGTTACTTGAAATATTCAGCGGACGTCCATCCATAAAAACCGCTAACAGTTTTCCCTGATACATCATTCCGGCAATGTCGGTTACCACCAATCCCGGAAGTTTTTTTACACCTTCCATCAAAGTTCCGGAGTTCAGCGTTGGCTGTTCCGAAAAATCGAAAATGGTACGGTCGGCTTTCTGTTCCACCGCTTTTTTGGTCGCGGTTATCGTTACACCTTCAATTTGGGTTTCTTTTTCGGTTTTGGGTTTCTGCTGTGCAAGAGTGAAAACTGATGCTGCGAGTGAAAGTACAAATAAACTTTTCTTCATGTTTACAATTTAGGTGGGCAAAAATAGGTTAAATGTTTAGTAGAGAAAACATGATAGTTGTTACACTTGCAAAAGAAAACCGCTCATTTCTGAACGGTTTCAATATTTAAATTTTTAAAAAGTGTTAAGAATTTTTCGCTTCTTCAGCTATAAGATTCAAAGCAGAACCTGCTTTAAACCAACCGATTTGCTGCTCATTGTATGTATGATTTGCAACAACAGTATCTTTGCTACCATCCGCATGAACAAACTCTAAAGTCAAAGGTTTTCCCGGAGTAAACTGATCTAAATCAAGAAAGTTCACGGTATCATCCTCCTGAATTTTATCGTAATCTGCTTTGTCAGCGAAAGTCAAACCAAGCATTCCCTGTTTTTTCAAATTTGTCTCGTGGATACGTGCGAAGGATTTTACCAAAACGGCTTTCACGCCCAGATGTCTTGGTTCCATTGCAGCGTGCTCTCTTGAAGAACCTTCGCCGTAATTTTCGTCGCCCACAACAATTGAAGGAACTCCGGCTGCTTTGTACGCTCTTGCAACAGCAGGAACTTCGCCATATTCTCCAGTTAACTGATTTTTAACTTTATTGGTTTCCATGTTGAAAGCATTTACAGCGCCGATCAACATATTGTTGGAAATATTATCCAAGTGACCACGGTATTTCAACCAAGGACCTGCCATAGAAATATGGTCGGTAGTACATTTTCCGAAAGCTTTAATTAATACTTTAGCACCCGTAATGTTTTTTCCATCCCAAGGTTCGAAAGGTTTCAACAATTGAAGTCTGTCGGAAGTAGGTGAAACAATTACCTGCACATTAGAACCGTCTTCAGATGGAGCCTGATAACCGTTGTCGTCCACTGCAAAACCTTTTGCAGGAAGTTCCGAACCTTTTGGCTCGTCCAATTTGATTTGCGCTCCGTTTTGGTTAGTTAAAGTATCTGTGATTGGGTTAAAATCTAATCTACCCGAAATTGCAACAGCTGCAACCATTTCAGGGGAAGCTACGAAAGCGTGCGTATTTGGATTTCCGTCCGCTCTTTTTGCAAAGTTTCTGTTGAATGAATGAATTATGGAGTTTTTCTCGCCTTTCTCAGCACCTTCTCTATCCCACTGTCCGATACATGGACCGCAAGCATTGGTAAAGATTCTCGCAGATTCAAATTTTCTGAAAGAATCCAGGAAACCATCCCTTTCAGCAGTGAATTTCACTTGCTCCGAACCAGGGTTGATTCCTAAGATTGCTTTTGGTTTAACACCTTTAGCAACAGCATCTTCAACGATAGAAGCTGCTCTGGAAAGATCTTCGTAAGACGAGTTGGTACAGGAACCGATTAAAGCCCATTCTACATCAAGTGGCCATCCGTTTGCTTCGGCTTTTGCTCTGAATTCTGCAACAGGGGTCGCCAAATCCGGAGTAAAAGGTCCGTTCAAATGTGGTGTCAGTTCAGAAAGGTTGATTTCAATTACTTGGTCAAAATATTGTTCAGGATTTGCATAAACTTCTGCATCTCCTGTTAAGTGTTCTGCAATTTTATCCGCTGCATCTACGACATCTTGCCTTCCTGTTGCTGCTAAATATCTTCTCATCGAATCGTCATAACCGAAAGTAGAAGTTGTAGCTCCGATTTCAGCACCCATGTTACAGATAGTACCTTTACCAGTGGCAGAAAGGTTTTCAGCACCTTCACCGAAATATTCTACGATGCAACCTGTACCACCTTTTACGGTTAAAATTCCGGCAACCTTTAAGATAACATCTTTTGCAGAAGTCCATCCGTTGAGTTTACCAGTCAATTTTACACCGATTAATTTAGGCATTTTAAGTTCCCAAGCCATTCCTGCCATTACATCTACCGCATCAGCACCACCAACACCTATGGCAACCATTCCTAAACCACCCGCGTTTACGGTATGAGAGTCGGTTCCAATCATCATTCCACCTGGAAAAGCATAGTTTTCTAGAACTACTTGGTGAATAATCCCCGCTCCCGGTTTCCAGAAACCGATTCCGTATTTATCACAAACAGAGCTTAAGAAATTGAATACTTCAGAGTTTTTGTTGATACCTTCTTGCAAATCCGCTTCGGCACCTACTCTAGCTTGAATAAGGTGATCCGCGTGTGCTGTAGAAGGAACTGCAACTTTCTTTTTTCCGGCCTGCATAAACTGCAAAAGTGCCATTTGAGCCGTTGCATCCTGCATTGCCACTCTGTCCGGAGCGAAATCTACGTAGGAGTTTCCTCTTTCATAACTTTGGGTTGGATTCCCTTCCCAAAGGTGAGTGTAAAGAATTTTTTCTGATAATGTAAGAGGTTTACCCACTACTTCACGTGCTTTCGCAACTCTTTCTGGGTAACGCTCATACACTTTTCTGATCATATCAATGTCAAAAGTCATATTCGTATATTTTTTGTTTAAAATTAAGAAGTTCAAAAATACGAATTTTTACATTTAATGATGACTAAAATCATTTAGATTTAATATAAATATGATGCTTTCCATCTATTTTTTTATTATTTTTAGAAAAATTTTAATTAAAATTTTTGGAAACAAGGGATTCTGCGAATCAAAACCAGTCGGGCGCCTTATCTTTCATCATGATGAAGAAACACTTAACATTAGCAGTATTTGCTCTGATTTTCATTGGTTTGGGAGTTGTTTTTTACAGCTTTAATCCTCAGAACAGCAGCTGTTTTTTGAAGTGTCCGATATATTATTTCACAGGATATCTCTGTCCCGGATGTGGTTCCCAAAGGGCGATTCATGAATTATTGCACTTGAATATCAAAAAAGCATTTGAATATAATGCACTGTTCGTCACTGTAACACCATACGTTATTTTAGCAATTGTATTGAATACCAAACCGCTTCGCAATTATTTTCCCAAAACCCGAAAGTTATTCTTCAATCCGCAGGCAATCCTCATACTTTTGGGAATTGCAATCATTTTTTCCGTTTACAGAAATATTTAAATGCTTATTTTTGGCTTTAAGTTTGCAAAAAGATTTTCATGAAATATCTGTTTAGCCTCTTTTTTTGTTGTTTCGTTGTGCTGGGTTTTGCCCAGAATAAAAATCTTCATCAAAAAAAGGTTGTGGTGAAAAGCAATCCGGATCTTGTTAAAATTAATGATTCAATTCCGGCACTGATTCCTCAAAAAAACAATGGAAAATACGGCTTTATCAATCAAAAAGGAAAAACCATAATCCCTTATCAATACAGCAATGTCGGCTTTTTTACCGAAGACTGCAACTTGCTGAATTCTCCGAACGAAAAAGTCCGAAAATACGGCTCCAACAAATATGCATCGGTGCGGATCAACAACTTGGATTTCCGGATTGATAGAAGCGGAAAGCGGGTTTACCTATACAAAAACAGCGATTTGGGAAAATGCAGTTTGCCTTATGTTACCCAACTTTTTCATGCCTACATTCTCAACAATTCTTACGGGATTATCGAAGATTCAAAGTTTGAAAACCCCGGGGACTATCGGCAGTTCACAATTTATCCGCAATACGATTACCTGCACATTTTGGAGGGCGACGATTTGAAAAACCCAATGATTGTTGCATCCAAGAATAATAAATTCGGGGTGATCGATGTGAACAATAAGGTCATCATCCCTTTTGAATACAATGATATCAAACGGAATTTCAGCTGGAAACTCGCACGATTATTCGAAGTAACTAAAGACGGAAAAAATTATTTTTACATTGATGTCAATAATAATGCATATTAATTAAAAATATTGTATTTTCGCTGACGAAACTAAAGGGGTGCTGTAAAAGGCTGAGATTACACCCAATGAACCTGGAACAGGTAATGCTGTTTAGGGACGCGTTGCAAATGTAGCAATGTGAGAATATAGCAGTTTGCCAATGATTGCAACGCTGTTACATCGAACAAATTGTTACATGACTTAATCTCCCCCTTTTATTCAATTAATCTCTAAAATTAAAAGAATGAAAGGAATTATTTTTTTAGGACTTTTTGCTGGTCCTTTTTACCTTGCACAATCGACGCAAGACACTTTGAAAATTCACGAAATCGAAAGTGTGAATTTCACAAAAAGACTTCCTGTTTCCAAAGAAATCATTAATGTAGAAAAAGATTTAGGGAACAAAAACCTTGGTCAGGATTTACCAATCTTGCTGAAAAACCAAACTTCGGTAATTTCCACTTCTGATGCCGGAAACGGCGTTGGATACACTGGTTTCAGAATTCGTGGTGTAGGTGGAAATGGCATCAATGTAATGATGAATGGCATTCCGTACAATGATTCGGAATCCCAAGGAACTTTTTTCGTGAATGTTCCGGATTTAACAAGTTCTGCTTCGCAAATTGTTATTCAGCGCGGGGTGGGAACTTCCACAAATGGAGTTTCAGCCTTTGGAGCGAGTGTCAACGTGATTTCTAAAAATCCGGAGGAGAAGTTTTATGTGAAATCCGACAACAGCTACGGATCGTTTAACACCTATAAATACTCCGCCGAAATCGGTTCGGGAAAATTCTGGAAAGACCGACTGTCTCTATTGGGGCGTTACACCAATATCCATTCAGATGGCTATATCGATCGTGCATTTTCAGATTTGAATTCCTATAATTTCACTGCGCTTTTTGAAGAAAATAAAACAAAAATCCGTTTGATGGCTTTTGGAGGAAAAGAAAAAACATACCAAGCCTGGAACGGAATCGATAAAGCAACTTGGGAAACCAACCCAAAATTCAACTATTCGGGGGCGATCTATGATGCGAACTGGGAGAATATTGTTGGTTTTTATGATAATGAAACCGATAATTACCGACAAAATCATTATCAGCTTTTGTGGGAACAGGAATTGAACGACCGTTGGAATTTGGAAACTACTATCCACTACACCAAAGGCAAAGGTTATTACGAAAATTACAAACAAGATGCTAAATTTTCAAAATACAATCTTCCCAATATTTTCCAAAACGGTACCGAGATTAAAAAAACCGATTTCATCCGAAAAAAATGGCTGGATAATGATTTTTATGGAGTAGTTTCAACATTATACGGGAAATTAGGTAATCTTGATTTGAATTTCGGAGCAGTTGCCAATCAGTATTACGGAAGACATTTTGGTAATGTAACCGGCGTTTTTCTACCACAAATTGATGAACACGAATACTACCGAAATAATTCGGTGAAGAACGAAGTTTCTGGATTTGCCAAAGCAATTTATAAATTAAACCAATTTGAATTTTTTGGCGATTTGCAACTAAGAAACATTAATTATGATACAAAAATTGTCCAACAGGGCGATGGTGAAGGTGCAGATCTATACAGAAAATGGACTTTTTTCAACCCGAAAGTTGGTATCAATTTCAATATTGAAAACGGAAAAGTATTCGTTTCGTATGCCAATGCACATCGCGAACCAAATAGAGATGACCTCTTTGCAAATCCTAGCACAAAAGAAGAAACCTTACACGATTTTGAGGCAGGTTGGGAACAGCAATTTGGAAAGGTTGTGTTGACGGCTAATGCGTATTATATGGATTACCAAAATCAGTTGGTTTTGTCAGGTAGAATCAACAATGTTGGTGAATTCATTCGTCAGAATGTAGATAAAAGTTATAGATTAGGAATTGAACTTTCTGCCCAAAGCAGACTTTCTGATAAAATTCAATTAGGAGCTAATTTATCTTTGAGTCAGAATAAGATTAAGGAGATCAACTCGCTTCAAAATGGTGCGGATATTGTTTTGAAAGATTCTGATATCTCTTTTTCTCCTAACATCATTGCGAACGGAAATGTGATTTACTCGCCATTCAAAAATTTCAATCTTGGTGTTACTGCGCAATATGTGGGAAAACAATATTTGGATAATTTAGAAACTGCTGATAATCAATTAAAAGATTATTGGCTAACCGACTTTAATGCAAAATATACATTGAAAATCCAAAAAACGGAAATCGATTTCAAATTCCTGCTCAATAATATTTTCAACAAGAAATATGTAAACAACGGCTACGTGTATGATGGACCCATGTACTTCTCGCAAGCCGGAACCAATTTTATGTTTGGGATGAGCATTAAAATTAAATAAAAAATGCCTTAATTTCACAAGAAAATATTGCTCTTTGAAGACTGCTTTTTCGGAAGCGGTCTTTTTAGTTTCGCAATTTAAAAGATGCATCCCTTTCCGTTACGAAAGCAGGTATACTTTCCAGAAATTTTCGCACTTAGGCAAAAAACTAAATTCTCACAGTTATTTACTACTAGAAACTTCAGCTAGGTTCTATGATATTTTAGTAATTAAAATCAATCATAATACTTCGTTTTTTGTATATGTTAAAATTTCTTAAAAACTCAATAAATTAGGCGGAATTATGGTAAAACAATTCATAATACGCAATACAAATTTACATATAATTCACTATTTAACAATACATTACGCGATATATTTAATTTATTTTAAAAAATACTTGGTTCTTTCAAAAATCTGCGTATATTTGAGTGTTATCAGCAATTCTGCCGACCGACCTCTCGACCTATTTTTATGACAAAATATTCTTGACCTTCTACAGCTCCCCACTCAGGCAAACCTTGACCAATCAAAATGTTTTGAAATTCCATTGTAATTTGTCGGCTTGACTTTGAATATCCGTTTGTAAATCGGATTAAATCAAAGTGCTTAAATCTTGCACCAATATTTTTTACCCCTTCCAAATCGGTCAAGTACTCAAGATTTGACAGCAATCTAACTATCCAATATCTTTTTACTTCTCTGTATTCTTCGGTTTTGATACCTTTTTCTATAAGGCCAAACCATTTTTTGTTTAATGTTAATTCTAATACTTTCATATCGTTTTTATTTGATGATTAAAAAAGAACTGCTGATAATAATAACTAAGCTTTCGTTTTGTCTGCAAGACAAGAAATGAAAGCCCGTTGAACGGAAGCTCCGGTAGCTTTTCAGCGGTATTTTGGCAGTCTATGGAGTTTTCGATTTTAGAATTTAGGATCACAAAGCAGTTTTTTCGTAAGGACTGCTTTTTTTGTGGCGTTTGGTAGCCTTTATTGGTGGATTTCAGCGGTTTTTCCTCGCTTCAGAACATAGGTTCCCTTACCCGCAAAGGTTATTTTGCAGACAGCGTTTGGGTAACGAAAAGAAAATCCTGCGGCGGCCCCCGCTGCCCGAAAACAGCAATTGTAACCAGGTTTCCCTCCTTGCAGCACCGGCATTTATTGAGCAAAGTCTTGGGTTTTGCTTCCGGAACCCGGATGTTTAAATCAGACTGTAAATTCTGCAGTTTCCCGCGTTTCCAGCTGCTACTCAGGATTCCATAATGCCTGATCCGCACAAATCTTTTTGGCAGAATGTGCAGGGAGAACCTTCGCGCAAACTCTTCGTTGCTGAGGGTCATCTCCTTTTTTTCGCCACCTTTCCGGTAATCTTTGTAGCCAAAACGAACTTCTTTATCGGTAACTTCTTTGATGCGGTGATTGCTGATGGCGACTTTGTGGGTGTATCTGCCTAAATATTCAATCACCTGTTTCGGGCCACCAAAAGGTCTTTTGGCATAGACGACCCAGTTCTTGGTAAAGAGTTTATCCATTAAATTGGAATCTTTTACTCCCGAAGTTCACAATAAAGCCACAAACTTTGCCCGAAATACTTTGCTCATCGCTTTTACCGGAAAAAGGTATTTATCGGTTCGTACTTTCTTTTTCCACTTTCCGTGATGATCAATTCCGCCGCCAGGAACAATGCAGTGCAGGTGCGGATGCAAGCTCAGGTTCTGTCCCCACGTGTGAAGTATCGCAATCATTCCGAGCTGCATTCCTTCCGTTTTGCCAAACTGGTTTAATGTTGCCCAAGCTGCTTCAAACAATGTTTTGTAAATGAGTGTGGGATTTGCAATTGCCAAACCGTTCAGCTCTTCGGGAAGCGTGAAAACGAGATGATAATAGCTGCACGGGAGTAAATCCGCTTCGCGCTTCTGAATCCATTCTTCTTTTTTATGACCTTGACATTGCGGACAATGCCGATTACGACACGAGTTGTAACTGATGGAAAGATTTCCGCAGCCATCACACGCATCAATATGACCGCCCAAAGCAGAAGTTCTACAATACGATAAAGCGCGAAGCGTTTTTTCCTGATGAGGCGTAAAATTCTGGGCCGATAGATTGAGTTTACGAAGAACATCTGCAACGCTTCCGTTTTGATGCTTTGCCTTACTTCGGGATTCCATTTTTGCGGTACAAAGCAAATACGGTATCCAAAGGACTGTGAGGCTTCTGATCCGAAAGCTGGCAGACATGAAGGTATTCCATCGTCGATTCAATTCTTTCATGCCCCAGAAGTTTCTGAACCATGATGATCGGAACGCCGTCTTCCAGCAGATGCGTGGCGTAGCTGTGGCGCAAAGTATGGGTGTGAACTTCTTTGGTGATGCCGGCTTTTTTTGAGATGGTCTTGATCACCCACTGAACGCCGCGCTGGCTGTAGCGGGAGTCAAAATCAGGTTTCTGTAAAGCGTTTTGATGTGTTTCTACATCAATCTTCTCAATAGTCCTGCTATGGTTTCCTTTGTATTAATACTGATCCGGTTTCTCAATACTGATGAAGGTTTTCAAGCCTCTGATTAAATGTTCCGACAAGGGAACGTAACGGTCTTTGCTCCCTTTACCCTGAACAACATGCAACATCTTCCGGTCAAAATCCAGATGCTGAAGTTTGATATTCCGCACTTCCATGCAGCGCAGTCCGCAACCGTAGATCAGGCCGATGAGAAGTTTGTGTTTCAGGAGTTCAGCACTTTGAAGCATGCGCCAGATTTCTTCGCGGCTCAGGATTACGGGCAGTTTCTTGACTTTTGGAATCGCGGGAAGATGGAGGTAGCTGTAAGGCAAACCTTCGGTTTTCAGCAAAAACCGCAGTCCGTAAACGGTATGTTTAAAGTACGACTGAGAAGGGGTTTTTGATCGCTTTTGAAGTTCAAAAAGGTAATCTTTGATGTCTTCCGGGTCTAATTCGGTAGGGACTTTACCGAAATGAAGCGCCAAGGCTGCAACGTGACGGGAATAATTTTCGAAGGTACGCTTGCTTCTGCCCAGGATGGAAATATTTCTTTCGAAGCGTTGCAGAAGTTCGGCAAAACCATTAACTTCGCTCGAGGCACGGTTCAGGAATTTGTTGGTCCTTAAATCCTCCGGAGATTTTTTTTTGTAGCCATTTCATGAGTTTTTAAAAGGTTAATAAAAACAAAGTTACTAAAACGGCGAATGGGAAAAGCTACCGGAGGTTTAGTTCAACTAAGCTTTCGTTTTGTCTGCAAGACAAGAAATGAAAGCCCGTTGAACGGAAGCTCCGGTAGCTTTTCAGCGGTATTTTGGCAGTCTATGGAGTTTTCGATTTTAGAATTTAGGATCACAAAGCAGTTTTTTCGTAAGGACTGCTTTTTTTGTGGCGTTTGGTAGCCTTTATTGGTGGATTTCAGCGGTTTTTCCTCGCTTCAGAACATAGGTTCCCTTACCCGCAAAGGTTATTTTGCAGACAGCGTTTGGGTAACGAAAAGAAAATCCTGCGGCGGCCCCCGCTGCCCGAAAACAGCAATTGTAACCAGGTTTCCCTCCTTGCAGCACCGGCATTTATTGAGCAAAGTCTTGGGTTTTGCTTCCGGAACCCGGATGTTTAAATCAGACTGTAAATTCTGCAGTTTCCCGCGTTTCCAGCTGCTACTCAGGATTCCATAATGCCTGATCCGCACAAATCTTTTTGGCAGAATGTGCAGGGAGAACCTTCGCGCAAACTCTTCGTTGCTGAGGGTCATCTCCTTTTTTTCGCCACCTTTCCGGTAATCTTTGTAGCCAAAACGAACTTCTTTATCGGTAACTTCTTTGATGCGGTGATTGCTGATGGCGACTTTGTGGGTGTATCTGCCTAAATATTCAATCACCTGTTTCGGGCCACCAAAAGGTCTTTTGGCATAGACGACCCAGTTCTTGGTAAAGAGTTTATCCATTAAATTGGAATCTTTTACTCCCGAAGTTCTCAATAAAGCCACAAACTTTGCCCGAAATACTTTGCTCATCGCTTTTACCGGAAAAAGGTATTTATCGGTTCGTACTTTCTTTTTCCACTTTCCGTGATGATCAATTCCGCCGCCAGGAACAATGCAGTGCAGGTGCGGATGAAGGCTCAGGTTCTGTCCCCAAGTGTGCAAAACACCAATCATGCCCAGCTGCAGGCCTTCGGTTTTGCCGAACTGGTTTAAAGTGGCCCAGGCGGCCTCAAACAAGGCTTTGTAAATGAGTGTGGGATTGGCAATTGCCAAACCGTTCAGCTCTTCGGGAAGCGTGAAAACGAGATGATAATAGCTGCACGGGAGTAAATCCGCTTCGCGCTTCTGAATCCATTCTTCTTTTTTATGACCTTGACATTGCGGACAATGCCGATTACGACACGAGTTGTAACTGATGGAAAGATTTCCGCAACCGTCGCACGCATCGATATGACCACCCAAAGCTGAAGTGCGGCAATATGACAGGGCCCGAAGCGTTTTTTCCTGATGAGCCGTAAAATTCCGTGCCGATAAACTGATTTTACGAAGAACATCTGCAACGCTTCCGTTTTGATGCTTTGCCTTACTTCGGGCTTCCATTTTTGCGGCACAAAGCGAAAACGGTATCCAGAGGACTGTGCGGAGTTTGATCCGACAGTTGGCAGACATGAAGGTATTCCATCGTCGATTCAATTCTTTCATGACCCAGAAGTTTCTGAACCATGATGATCGGAACGCCGTCTTCCAGCAGATGCGTGGCGTAGCTGTGGCGCAAAGTATGGGTGTGAACCTCTTTGGTGATGCCGGCTTTTTTTGAGATGGTTTTAATCACCCACTGCACGCCGCGCTGGCTGTAGCGGGAGTCAAAATCAGGTTTCTGTAAAGCGTTTTGATGCGTTTTTAAATCAATCTCCTCAATATTCCTGTTATGGTTCCCATTGAATAAATACTGATCCGGATTTTCAACTTTAATAAAGGTTTTCAAGCCTCTGATTAAATGCTCCGACAAAGGTACATAACGGTCTTTGCTTCCTTTACCTTGAACAACATGCAGCATTTGTCGGTCAAAATCCAGGTGCTGAAGTTTGATATTCCGCACTTCCATGCAGCGCAGTCCGCAACCGTAGATCAGGCCGATGAGCAGTTTGTGTTTCAGGAGTTCGGCACTTTGAAGCATTCGCCAGATTTCTTCACGGCTTAAAATAGTGGGAAGTTTTTCACTTTTGGAATCGCGGGAAGATGCAGGTAACTGTAAGGCAAGCCTTTGGTTTTCAGCAAAAACCGCAGTCCGTAAACGGTATGTTTAAAGTACGACTGAGAAGGGGTTTTTGATCGCTTTTGAAGTTCAAAAAGGTAATCTTTGATGTCTTCCGGGTCTAATTCCGTAGGGACTTTACCGAAATGAAGCGCTAAGGCTGCAACGTGACGGGAATAATTTTCGAAGGTACGCTTGCTTCTGCCCAGGATGGAGATATGTCTTTCGAAGCGTTGCTGAAGTTCGGCAAAACCGTTAACTTCGCCCGAGGCACGATTCAGGAATTTGTTTGTCCTTAAATCCTCCGGAGATTTTTTTTTGTAGCCATTTCATGAGTTTTTAAAAGGTTAATAAAAACAAAGTTACTAAAACGGCGAATTGGAAAAGCTACCGGAGGTTTAGTTCAACATCGGTAACCGTTGCACAACTCCACATTTTCAGTAATTTCCAAAGTAAAACCATAAAAAACGGCCTCCTTTAAAGCGATTTAAGGGAGGTTTCTATTTTTGTCGGGCAAAGGAGCTGAGGTTTTCGGGTGGCTTAAATTGAAGTGATCAGCGAACTGTGGAACCGGTTTAGAAAAAGCCGGAGTATCCCTTCCGGAAGGTGCATAATCTGGGCATTGCTTTTTGGTTTCCGGGAGATAAACTTCAGGTACTTCTTCAGGTTGTAAGCCAAAGCGGCCATTAAAACATGCTTGTTGGCGTTTTTCATGCCCCGCGTGTTGACCCTCTTCATGCTGTGGTAGTTGATTAGCGTGCCCAGCACCGGCTCCACCGTGGAGCTGCGGCGTTTGGTGAGGAAGCGTGTGTAGTTTTTGTCCCTGTTCAGCTTCTCGTGCATCGCATCGTAGAGCGGCTTGTGGATACTGTCCTCTATCTTCTTGAACTTAGTTACCCTGCCGCAGCACTGGGCACGCAGCGGACAGTCCTTACAGTCACGCTCGCTGCTGCGGTAGCTCTTCTTTTGGTAGCCCTTGCTGTCGGTGAGGATTCTCTTGAACTGTAAGACAGCTCCGTTGCCGCCTTTTTGGGTGCAGCGGTAATGATCCTCCTCCTGCGTTTCTCCTTTTACAAATTCAAATCCCTCCCGTTCCGCTTTGTACTGCCCGAAGTTCGGGATAAACGCATTGATGCCGTTCTTTTCGCAATACTCCAGGCTCTCGCCACTGCTGTAGCCGGCATCCAGCAATGCTTCCTCCGTCCTTATGCCGTGCTGTTCCAGGTTTTCCAGCATGCGGTCCATAATCTCGTGCATGATTGCACTGTCCTTGCTGCCGGCCGTGCTCGCGCAGGCTCCCGTGATAACATGATGTTTGTCGTCCACCGCTATCTGTCCGGCATAGTTGAGCTGCCTCGCTTTGCCCGGTTTTACCGAGATTTTGGCATCCGGATCCGTGGGAGAATAATGGGTATGATTGGAGAGGAACTTGGGACGCAGCGGGTTGCCGTCCTCGTCCCTCCTGTCCTCGTTTTTGCTGGCTCCGGGCATGTCTTTGTATTCTTTTTCCTTCCAGGCGTGGTGCTGTTCTACAAGTTTCTTTCGGGCCGAAGTTACCTTGTACTCGCTGTTCTCCTCCAGTTCCTCCACAAACGCTGAAGCGTCTTCCAAAACTTCCTTTTCAACCAGGCTGTCCATGCTTGCATTGGCCTTAATGAAGGCTGAATCCACCGCCTGGCGCTTCCCGCGCACCATGCCTTTCTCTATGCAGAGGCTCAGGATTTTTTGGAACAGTTTCATAAAGAGTTCCTCCCCGAAAAGCGCCCGCGTCCTGGATATGGTGGAATGCCACGGAAGCTCCTCATCCAGGTCGTAGCCCAGGAAAAGGCGGATGGAGAGGCTGTCTGAACAGAACCGCAGCAAGGCGCGGTCGCTGTTTAAATTGTTCAGGTAGCCCACTAACAGTATCTTGAAAAAGACCACAGGATCGATGCTGTCCTGCCCGCAACGGCCGTAATAATGAGAGGTTGACTTGTAGAGGAAGCTAAAGGGTACTTCCTGACTGATTTTACGGTAGAAATCATCCTGGGGAACGAGCCCCTCCAGGCTGAGTTCGTAGAAGATTTTCGGTTCAAATGTTTTTCTGCCTTGCATACGCTAATTTACGGAGAATAAACGATATATACAATTGATTTTCAATATTTTAAACCCGTTTATAACCACATTTTCTATTTCTGAAATCTTTTTACCGTATCTTTGAAAAGAGGTTGTGCAACAGGCACATAGGTTTTGCAAAAGCGGGGGTGAATTTCTCTTGCGTTGAAAGTTTCGTTATTATTAGTCGCAAAAAACCATTTCGTTTTTTATTTTTTTGTAATTTTGAAAAAACGAAAATGGTTTTTGCTCGGGAAAGAATTTATAGAAAGTTTTGAACTTCTTAGCCCCGCCTTCGCAAAGCCGTTTCCCGTTGGCAGAAATTATATAAAAAATACGTCTTGAAAACCAATAATCTAAATTTAACAATACTTTTAGTATTTTCCTTAATAATTATATCTTGCAGAAGTTCAAAACAAATTTTCGAATATGGTTCTGTAAAACCTACTTCTTCTGTTGAAACTATTAAAATTTCAAATATTAATAATTTACCTCTTTGTAAAGTGCAAATTGACGGTAAAGAATATGTTTTTCTAGTTGATACAGGAGCACCAACAATTATACCTCCAACAATTTTTCACAGTTTGAATCTGAAATCTTATTTTGAAGAAGAGGTGACAGATACAAATAATGGAAAAAGGAAACAAATCTTTACAATTCTGCCTGAAATCAAAATTGGCAACTTGACTTTTCAAAATATTGGTTGTGTGGTTATGGATATAGAGAATCCAACTTTAAAATGCTTTGGATTCGATGGTATCATTGGTGCGAATTTATTGGCAAAAATGGTTTGGCAATTTGATTATAAAAAAAATGAAATAAGGGCAAGTTCAGAATTCAAATATTTCAACCAAAAATATGACTATGTTATTCCATTTGAATACAATAACCAAAAAACTCCGAAAATAAATGGAATTGTTTCAAACAAAAAACTGACTTTTTCTTTAGATACAGGCTATAACGGAAGTTTATCAATTAATAATAATTTTCAATATTTTATGAATAATACACCCAAAGAGAATTTTGTAAGAAACAGAGGCGCAAATGCAATTGGGTTTTATGGAACTGATGAATTCAAAGACAATTTCATTTTAAGAAGCGACCTTCAACTAAATAATTTCCATTTTATAAACAAAATTGTTAAAAGTGGCAACTCAACGTTAATCGGAAACGATTTTTTAAAGAATTTTTTATTTTCAATCGATTGGGAAAACAAAAAAATATATCTTCAGACAATTAACTCAGAAATAGAATCTTTAAAATCTTTTGGATTTTCTTACACTTTCAAAAATAACGAAGCATACGTAATCTCAAAGTTTGCAAATCAAGAAATTCCACTTGAATTGAACGACCGTATTTTAAAAATTAACAATATTGATTTATCAAAACTATCAAATGAACAGATTTGTCAATACACGATAAATAAAATTGATGAAAATTTGAACGATATGGAAATAACAATTTTACGAAACAATAAAATTTTTACATATAAATTAGTTAAAAAGGAATTCATAAAATAACTTCTAATAATAACTAAGCTTTCGTCTTGTCCGCAGGACAGAAGATGAAAGCCCGTTGAACGGAAGCTCCGGTGGCTTTTCAGCAGTATGATGGTCCTCTTATGGGGATGTCGTTTTTAGGATTTAGAGGTACAAAGCAGTTTTTTCAGAAGGACTGCTTTTTTTGTGGCGTTGGGTAGCCTTTGGAAGTGGTTTCTGCGCGGTTTTACCGGCTGTAGGGCACAGCTTCCCTTACCCGCAAAGGTTATTTCGCAGACAAAGGTTGGGTGACGAAAAGAAAGTCCTGCGGCGGACCGCGCTGCCCGAAAACGGCAATGGTCACCAGGTTTCCCTCCTTGCAGCACCGGCATTTATTGAGCAGCGTTTTGGGTGTGAAGCTTGATATTCCTTACTTCCATACAGCGCAGTCCGCAACCGTAGATCAGGCCGATGAGCAGTTTGTGTTTCAGGAGTTCAGCACTTTGAAGCATTCGCCAGATTTCTTCACGGCTTAAAATAGTGGGAAGTTTTTTGACTTTTGGAATCGCGGGAAGATGGAGGTAGCTGTAGGGTAAGCCTTCGGTTTTCAGCAAAAACCGCAGTCCGTAAACGGTATGTTTAAAGTACGAGTGAGAAGGGGTTTTAGATCGCTTTTGAAGTTCAAAAAGGTAATCTTTGATGTCTTCCGGGTCTAATTCGGTAGGGACTTTACCGAAATGAAGCGCCATGGCTGCAACGTGCCTGGAATAATTGTCGAAGGTACGCCTGCTTCTGCCCAGGATGGAAATATTTCTTTCGAAGCGTTGCAGAAGTTCGGCAAAACCGTTAACTTCGCTCGAGGCGCGGTTCAGAATTTTGTTTACCCTTAACTCCTCCGGAGATTTTTTTTTGTAGCCATTTCATGAGTTTTTAAAAGGTTAATAAAAACAAAGTTACTAAAACGGCGATTGGAAAAAGCTACCGGAGGTTTAGTTCAACAAGGGTTTTGCAAGATGCGGGGTGAATACTGTCTTTTAGAGTTCATTTAGCAGTATCCGCAAAAAATTTTTCCTTTTACTTTTTTCGTATATTAGCAAAAGGAAAAAATTTTTGCTTAGGTTCGGTTTTTCGTTGAAATTGTCTGCAAAGTAGCCCGTTCTTCGCCAATACTTTTTCCGTTAGCTGTAATTGTTCAAAAAGTCTCGAAATAAAATTATGAATGAATTGAAAAAAGTGAATTGGTTTAAAATATCTAGTTTTTATTTACTAATTCTAATTATCACTTTTTTAGCCAGAAAACTTCCAAATATTTTACAATTATTATTTCAAAACTTCACTGATGTACATCTTCCTTGGAACTTTAACCACGGATTTGCAATTTTAATTGTTACATTGTTTTTCTATAAATTCTATTCAAGTAAAAAATCTGAAATATCATTTTTAGGAAATAATAAATTCAAAAGTTTAATTTTTCCTATTGCATTATTTATTGGTTACTCTTTTTATGGAATAAAAAATGATCAAGGAATTAATGAACATCTATGGGCTTTCTTATTTTGTTCTTTTACAATAATATACAATTTAATGGAAGAATATACTTGGAGGGGATATTTAATTGAAAACTTAAATAAAGTAAATTTATTTTTAAAGAGTCTTATCTCAGGAATATTTTGGGCAGTTTGGCATTTACTAATTTTCAAAGATTTTGAACAATATGGAGGATTTGGAATATTCCTAGTATTTTGCGTAATCTTTTCTTTATTGCTTACTTTCTCAATTGAGAAATCAAAAGCTTTAATTGTTCCAGCATCTATTCATACATTATTAATCAGAAATAATATTGTAACATTAATTTGTTTAATTTTATATTTAATAGTACTATTTACTTGGAATAAAAAAATAGAACACAACAACTACAGCTAATAACTAAGCTTTCGTCTTGTCCGCAGGACAGAAGATGAAAGCCTGTTGAACGGAAGCTCCGGTGGCTTTTCAGTAGTATGATGGTCCTCTTATGGGGATGTCGTTTTTAGAATTTAGAGGTGCAAAGCAGTTTTTCAGAAGGACTGCTTTTTTTGTGGCGTTGGGTAGCCTTTGGAAGTGGTTTCTGCGGGGTTTTACTGGCTGTAGGGCACAGCTTCCCTTACCCGCAAAGGTTATTTCGCAGACAAAGGTTGGGTAACGAAAAGAAAGTCCTGCGGCGGACCGCGCTGCCCGAAAACGGCAATGGTCACCAGGTTTCCCTGCTTGCAGCACCGGCATTTATTGAGCAGCATCTTCCGGTCAAAATCCAGGTGCTGAAGTTTGATATTCCGCACTTCCATACAGCGCAGTCCGCAACCGTAGATCAGGCCGATGAGCAGTTTGTGTTTCAGGAGTTCAGCACTTTGAAGCAATCGCCAGATTTCTTCACGGCTTAAAATAGTGGGAAGTTTTTTTCACTTTTGGAATCGCGGGAAGATGGAGGTAGCTGTAAGGCAAGCCTTCGGTTTTCAGCAAAAACCGCAGTCCGTAAACGGTATGTTTAAAGTACGACTGAGAAGGGGTTTTTGATCGCTTTTGAAGTTCAAAAAGGTAATCTTTGATGTCTTCCGGGTCTAATTCGGTAGGGGCTTTACCGAAGTGAAGCGCTAAGGCTGCAACGTGACGGGAATAATTGTCGAAGGTACGCTTGCTTCTGCCCAGGATGGAAATATTTCTTTCGAAGCGTTGCAGAAGTTCGGCAAAACCGTTAACTTCGCTCGAGGCACGATTCAGAAATTTGTTTGTCCTTAAATCCTCCGGAGATTTTTTTTTGTAGCCATTTGATGAGTTTTTAAAAGGTTAATAAAAACAAAGTTACTAAAACGGCGAATGGGAAAAGCTACCGGAGGTTTAGTTCAACACAGTATAGGCAAAAGAGCGGGGTTACAGCTTGAATCGGATTTCAGGGACTGAAATCCGCTCCTTCGCCTATACTCGGAACGTTATGCGACATCCTGTTTGACAATTTTCTTTACAAAATTTGTTTCCCAATTGGGAAATTATTATCTTTGAGAAAAATTTAGAGAATGAAAAATAACTTTGACGTCGAATTATTGCCAGAAGCTCAAAAATTTTTGGATGAATTAGATGAAAAAGTTCGTAAGAAAGTTTATTTCAATATTAAAAAATCTCAAATGACAAACGATAAAGAGGTTTTTAAAAAATTGAGTGATGCGATATGGGAATTTAGAACTTTATACAATTCAAATTCTTACAGATTATTTGCTTTTTGGGATAATTATCAAAAATCTATGGTTCTTGCAACTCATGGAATAATGAAAAAAACTCAAAAAACGCCCAAAAAAGAAATAGAAAAAGCAGAAGAAATTAGGAAACAATACATTCAATATAAATATGGAAACAAAAAATAAAAAATTTGAAACTGTTTCAATTGACAAAATGATTGATAAACATATTGGAAAAATTGGAACAAAAAAAAGAGATGATTTTGAAAATGAATTACGAATTGAACTTCTAGGTCAAGCTATAAAACAAGCAAGACAAGAACAAAATTTAACTCAAGAACAACTCGGAGAACTTGTTGGTGTTCAAAAATCTCAAATTTCTAAAATAGAAAACAGTGTTAAAAACGCTCGTTTTGAAACAATAATGAAAGTTTTTGAAGCATTGGGAGCGAAAGTAAGATTCAATGTGGAAATTAATCATCAAAATCTTGCGTTATAGAAGGACGTCGCATAATAACTAAGCTTTCGTTTTGTCTGCAAGACAAGAAATGAATTAATTACCAATCACCGATTCCATTAAAAAAATAAAAAGAGGAGGTAAAGCCCGTTGAACGGAAGCTCCGGTGGCTTTTCAGCAGTATGATGGTCCTCTTATGGGGATGTCGTTTTTAGAATTTAGAGGTGCAAAGCAGTTTTTTCAGAAGGACTGCTTTTTTTTGTGGCGTTGGGTAGCCTTTGGAAGTGGGTTCTGCGGGGTTTTACTGGCTGTAGGACACAGTTTCCCTTACCCGCAAAGGTTATTCCGCAGACAAAGGTTGGGTGACGAAAAGAAAATCCTGCGGCGGACCGCGCTGCCCGAAAACAGCAATGGTAACCAGGTTTCCCTCCTTGCAGCACCGACATTTATTGAGCAGCGTCTTGGGTGTGAAGCTTGATATTCCTTACTTCCATACAGCGCAGTCCGCAACCGTAGATCAGGCCGATGAGCAGTTTGTGTTTCAGGAGTTCAGCACTTTGAAGCATTCGCCAGATTTCTTCACGGCTTAAAATAGTGGGAAGTTTTTTGACTTTTGGAATCGCGGGAAGATGGAGGTAGCTGTAAGGCAAACCTTCGGTTTTCAGAAGAAACCGCAATCCATAAACGGTATGTTTAAAGTACGACTGAGAAGGGGTTTTTGATCGCTTTTGAAGTTCAAAAAGGTAATCTTTGATGTCTTCCGGGTCTAATTCGGTAGGGACTTTACCGAAGTGAAGCGCTAAGGCTGCAACGTTACGGGAATAATTGTCGAAGGTACGTTTGCTTCTGCCCAAGATGGAAATATTTCTTTCAAAGCGTTGCAGGAGTTCGGCAAAACCGTTAACTTCGCCCGAGGCACGGTTCAGGAATTTGTTTGTCCTTAAATCCTCCGGAGATTTTTTTTTGTAGCCATTTCATGAGTTTTTAAAAGGTTAATAAAAACAAAGTTACTAAAACGGCGAATGGGAAAAGCTACCGGAGGTTTAGTTCAACACGGGTTTTGCAAGATGCGGAGTTGAAGGAAATCTCAGAAAATTTCTAGAAAATACCCGCAAAAAACTTTTCCATTTTTTAGTTTTTTCGTAATTTTAAAAAATGGAAAAAGTTTTTGCTAGCGTTCGGTCACCTCTTGAAATCTCAGTTGCAGTAGCCCGCACCTCGCAAAGCCCCGAACCGTTATCTGCAATAGCACAAAAAGTTGCGGATAAAATTTATTTTAAAAAAATATGAAGTTTTTAGACTCAATCTTTAAAACCAAAATGTTTTTAGTAATCCTGATTTTGCTAATCATATATTTATTCATTTTTGCTCCTACAGGATTTAATCGAACAATTATGTGGGGAATTTTTGACAAACTAAATTATTTCATAAGATTATATTTTCCATTCGTTTTAGTATTTTACTCTTTGACTTACGGAATTTTATACTTACTAAAAAAGAAAACAATTAAAAACCTTTCAATTATTCATACAATAATTATCTTCTTTTCAATGCTAATTCTGAAATTGCAAAATGAAGTTATTTTAGTGATTTTATCAATATTATCATTTGCAGTATTCTTAATAAATTTAATTCTGAGTCTTAAAATAATAACAAATAATATTGAATAAATAAAAATTGCTACTGCAGATAATAACTAAGCTTTCGTTTTGTCTGCAAGACAAGAAATGAAAGCCCGTTGAACGGAAGCTCCGGTGGCTTTTCAGCGGTATGATGGTCCTCTTATGGGGATGTCGTTTTTAGAATTTAGAGGTGCAAAGCAGTTTTTTCAGAAGGACTGCTTTTTTTTGTGGCGTTGGGTAGCCTTTGGAAGTGGGTTCTGCGGGGTTTTACTGGCTGTAGGGCACAGTTTCCCTTACCCGCAAAGGTTATTCCGCAGACAAAGGTTGGGTGACGAAAAGAAAATCCTGCGGCGGACCGCGCTGCCCGAAAACAGCAATGGTAACCAGGTTTCCCTCCTTGCAGCACCGGCATTTATTGAGCAGCGTTTTGGGTGTTACCTCCGGGATATTGATCTTTAAATCTGATTGCAGAGCCTGCAGTTTCCCACGCTTCCAGCTGCTGCTTAAAATACCGTAATGGCGGATCCGCACAAATCTTTTTGGCAGAATGTGCAGGGAGAACCTTCGCGCAAACTCTTCGTTGCTGAGGGTCATTTCCTTTTTTTCGCCGCCCTTTCGGTAATCCCTATAGGCAAAACGCACTTCCTTATCCGTTACTTCTTTGATGCGGTGGTTGCTGATGGCGACTTTGTGAGTGTATCTCCCCAAGTACTCGATGACCTGTTTCGGGCCGCCAAAAGGTCTTTTGGCATAGACGACCCAGTTTTTGGTAAAGAGTTTATCCATTAAATTGGAATCTTTTACTCCCGAAGTTCTCAATAAAGCCACAAACTTTGCCCGGAATACTTTGCTCATCGCTTTTACAGAGAAGAGATATTTATCGGTTCGTACTTTCTTTTTCCACTTTCCGTGATGATCAATTCCGCCGCCAGGAACAATGCAGTGCAGGTGCGGATGCAAGCTCAGGTTCTGTCCCCACGTGTGAAGTATCGCAATCATTCCGAGCTGTATTCCTTCGGTGTTACCGAATTGGTTTAAAGTTGCCCAGGCGGCTTCAAACAATGTTTTGTAAATGAGTGTGGGATTTGCAATTGCCAAACCGTTCAGCTCTTCGGGAAGCGTGAAAACGAGATGATAATAGCTGCACGGGAGTAAATCCGCTTCGCGCTTTTGGATCCATTCTTCCTTTTTGTGTCCCTGACACTGCGGGCAATGCCGGTTACGGCAGGAGTTGTAACTGATGCTCATAGTTCCGCATTCGTCACACGCATCGATATGTCCTCCCAAAGCCGATGTTCTGCACTTTTTTAACGCAAATAAAGTTCTTAGTTGCCAGGAATTTAACCCTAAATTATCGATTCTTTCTCCTAAAGTTTTTAAAACATCAGCGACTTCGTATCGAGGTTGAGATTCAGCTTGAGCAGACCGTGTTTTTGAGATTTCATTTTCATTAAATTTAAAGCTTGAATTTTGGCTTTTAACAAATTCAAAACCAACTACTTCGCTCTGCATTCCTCAAACAAAGTATCCAGCGGAGAGAAGAGTTTTTGGGTAGAAAGTTGGGCGATTTGAAGGTAAACGAGGGTCGTTTCGATGTTTTCGTGGCCGAGGAGATTTTTGATGCTCACAATGTTCATCCCATCTTCCAGAAGATGCGTGGCAAAACTGTGCCGAAGCTTATGAACACTCACTTCTTTCAATATTTTTGCTGATTTTGAGGCCTGTTTCACCGCCCATTGTACGCCGCGTTGCGAATATCTTGAATCAAATTCGCCACCCGCACGATTTGCTCGAGGTTCCCCAAAGAGAAAATCTCCCGGTTTTTCCGCTTCAATGTATTTTTTTAAACCCCGAATCAAATGTTCCGACAAATGTAAATAGCGGTCTTTTTTGCCTTTTCCCTAAACCACTTTCAGCTGTTTTCGGTCAAAATCCAAATCACAGAGACGAAGATTTCTGACTTCCAGACATCGCAATCCGCAGCCGTAAAGCAACCCGATTAAGATTTTATGTTTTAAAAATTTACAGCAGGACAACATCTGCCAAACCTCCTACTTACTGAGCACTACAGGTAGTTTTTTCTCTTCTTTAATTTCCGGAAGACTCAGGAAATCATAGCTCAAACCTTCCGATTTCAACAGAAACCGAAGTCCGTAAACCGTGTGTTTAAAATACGATTGCGAGGGTGATTTTGATTTTTTCTGAAGGTAAAAAAGGTAATCGTGGATTTGCTCAGGATCCAATTCTGTCGGGATTTTCCCAAAATGCAGCGACACCGCCGCGACGTGTCTGGAGTAATTATTGAACGTACTCTGACTGCGTCCCAACACCGAAACGGTACGTTCAAAACGGCCTAAAAGTTCTGTAAAACCAGGCACTTCGCGCTTTGCCTGATTGATAATTTTGTTTTCTCTGAGCTCGTCTGAACTCTTTTTTTTGTTGCCATTCTATTGATTTTTTAATTAACTTTACAAAGTAACTAATTTATGCGATTGGGAAAGCTACCGGAGGTTTAGTTCAACTGGGTGATGTGCCAATTTTCAAGGGCACAGTGGATAATGTATATATCCGTGATGTAGCAACCGTTAAGGATGGTGCGGATATTCAGGCTATGCCCTTATTGACGGAAAACGTTCCGTATATATCATTATTGCAAAAGCAGGTAATGCCTCTACACTAGATGTTGTAAACACGCTAAAGAAACAGTTGCAGGACATTCCGCGTAATATGCCCGATGACGTGAAGATCTCCTACGAATTTGACCAATCGGTGTATATTTCTATGCCATGAGTGACTATGCATCGTCTTTTGCATCGGTAAACCTTGATTTATTATTGGAAGAATTACTGCGGGAAAACACTTAAATTATTGCCAATAATAATACGTAAATTGCATCTATCAATTTTAATGCTTTCTTGAAATTTCGCCTCTGTAATAGTCTGTTCAATGAAGTGTTGTAAACAAGGAAACAAAAATGAGTGAAAAAAGAAACATATCGAACAAACTTTTTGCAGAGCTTTGCAACCATTTCAGCAATGAAATAAATAGCCCCTTTGAGATAAGGACTTTTAAAAAAGGAGAATTTATATACAGAAAAGGTAATAAGCCTAAAGGTGTGTATTTTATGAAATATGGGTGGGTTAAAATATTTAGGGGTGGCAATGAAGGTGATGAGGTTATTTTGCGGATGCTTGGGCATAACGAATTTATCGGTTATGTATCTTTATTAAAAGATACACCATACCCTGACAATGCCCAGGCATTAGGATATTGCGAGCTATACTTTTTCCCCCGAAATGTATTCCTCACACTTATACATGAGAACAATGATTTTACCAGGTCAATTATTCAAATGTTGTGTGATGAGATATGGAGCAGTGAAAAACAAATTGTGAACCTGCATTCAAAGAAAATTGATTCACGGTTGGCTACTTTATTATTAGATCTCGAACAGGCATCTGAAAATAGCCCTGTGCATGATGACAGCCTGATTCGTTTACCTAAAAAAGATTTGGCTAAAATAATAAACATTAGCCCTGAAACGCTTAGCAGGTATTTAACAAGGTTTCAGGAATCCGGACTTATTAAATCTATAAACGGAATGATTGAACTTTTAAGAAAAGACAAATTATTTAAAATATCAAATATGAACGATTGAACAAATTATTTAAGTGTCTTGACTTGAATCAAGGAAAAGCATTTCTAAAATACATAACTTTGGTCAGAATCATTTTAAATTATTCGTTTTTAACCTTTAAACTTAAAAATTATGGCACTAGTAAAAACAAATTTTCCATTATTCGGAAATCTTTTTGATGATTTCTTTGGCACTGAATTGGCCGATTGGAGAAACCAAAACTATTCGGCTACCAACACCACACTTCCTAAAGTAAACATTAAGGAAGACGAAAATGGGTTTGTAGTTGAAATGGCTGCGCCGGGTATGAAAAAAAGCGATTTTAAAATTAATGTTGATAACAGCCTGCTTACAATTTCTTCGCAAAAGCAGGAAGAACAAAAAGAGGGCGAAGGTGAAAAATACACCAGGAGAGAATTTGCCTACCAGGCTTTCACCCGTTCCTTTACCCTGCCCAATAGCGCCGATGCTGATAAAGTCAGCGCTTCTTACAACGATGGTATTTTAACCGTTACTATTCCAAAAAAGGAAGAAGCTAAGCCTAAACCGCCAAAAAGCATTGAAATTTCGTAATTTATTATAACAGGTCATCGCAAAAATTGCCATGACCTGTTATTGAATTTAATTGTAAAACTTTAAAAATTAGCTGATATGGACTTAATTAAATGGACAAAAAACATTAAACCAAAATTTCCAAATGTTGTTGAGAAATTTTTTGGTAAAAAAATTGACGACCAGGCTTCGGGTTCGGAAGAAATCGCCAGCGTACCCGCAGTGAACATCAACGATAAAGGCAACACCTTTGAGGTTTCTTTAGCCGTGCCGGGAATGGATAAAAAAGACATTAAACTTGAAGTTAAGGACAATTGCTTAGTTGTTTCTTCTGAAAAACAATACGAAAAAGAAGAAAACGAAGGCAACTGGATGCGCCGTGAATATGGTTATGCCTCGTTCCAACGAATGTTTCAATTACCCGAGAATGCCGACCCTGAATATATAGATGCTTCTATGAAAAACGGGGTATTGAAAATAAAAGTTGGTAAAATAAAGGGTAAAGAAGAAAACAAAAAGGCAATAGAAATTAAATAGTAACCACATAATTAAATAATCATGAAAATATTAAATAAAATTCGTTATACTTTTCTGGCAATTGTTTTACTAACAAGTTGCGGAGTTAAAAGCCAAAACAAAAGCGAAGAAAATAGTGTCGCGCAAACGGAAGAAATCCGAATGGAAAAACCGGATGAGTTGGGTATGAATGCCGATTCACTTGCAGGTAAGGTTCAGGAGCAGGCAATTGGTGCTGTTGAATCATTGAATGACCAAATAGTGGCAGAAGCCGCAGAAGCTCTCGCACAAGTTTACGTGGCGCTTGATGCCCTCGAAGCAAAGGATACCAAAGGAGCTCTGGCAGCGCTTGAAAAATCAACCGGCAAGTTAAATATTTTACTGGCCCGTAAACCCGATTTGGCACTGGTACCTATTGAGGTATCGGTTAAAACCGTTGATCTGGTGACCGACCTTGAAACAATCAGGGATATAAAAAGAGCAGCAAGAAAGGCCTTAAAAGAGAACCATTTCCAGGTGTTGCGCTATGAGTTAGCAAAACTGGCCAGTGAATTGCAGGTTACTAAAGTTGAATTACCTTTAGCAACTTTTCCCGAAGCCATGAAATCAGCAGCGGTTTTAATTGACAAAGGGAAAACTGATGAAGCCAAAGTAGTGCTATACACAGCTCTTAACACATTAGTTATAAGCGAAGAACGCATTCCTTTGCCTATACTGAGGGCACAGGCGCTTATCGCACAGGCCATAACCGATGATGCTTCCAATGAAGACAAAAAGAAAGAGGTGCTCGCACTTCTTGACAATGCAGAATACCAGTTAATTATGGCCGAAGAGCTTGGTTATGGCGACCGCGACCGTGAATATAAAGAACTAAACAAAACCATTAAAGAATTGAAAAAATCAGTGAAAGATGATGGTGATTCTCAGGCATTGTTTGAGAAATTTAAAACAAAACTTGCTGATTTTAAGAAAAGAATAGCTTCATAACAATTTTTATTCTTAACTTTTAGATTAAATTAACCGGGGCTGTAAAATATTAAATAACATACAGCCCCTTTAGGCAATAAAAGCCGGAATAATATTTCGAAAGTTTAAAAATGTTGATTAATAATTCCAAAACAGTGCAAACATGAAAGCGAATTACATAGCCTTGTTCAATGCTTTTTCAATAACCTTTTCGTCATGCAATGTACAGGAAATAAAAAAAGGAAAAGAATAATAATGAGTCTGATACTACTTTAATATTGGGTAACCAACCTATAGAAGATATTAAGGTAAATAAAGAGTACGATGAGAATGGAAATTTAATCCGTTATGATTCTACTTACACCTATTACTATTCAAATATTGAAGGAGATGAAATTGCTGCCGACAGTATTTTTAATAATTTCCGGAATATGTTTGAAGACAATTATTCTTTCTCAACAACGCCATATTTCAATGATTTGTTTTTCGAAGACAGCTTGTTGAAGTATGATTTTTACAAAAACGACTTTTTTCACGAACGTTTTATGAATAATATGCAACAAATGGAAAGACTATTTTGGGAAATGGACTCTATCGAAAACAAGTTTTTCATGGAACAATTTCCTGAGAAAGGAAAGAATGAATAACATTATTTCACTATAAATCGGTATTCCTGAGTAAATAGGGTTACAGATTATAAACATCAAATAACTGTAATTCTTGAGAAAATGGATGATATTGACAAATATAGTATTTTGGGTTTAATATTCGGCTGCCCCTTAAAAGACGAAATTGCCGAGAAATGTCCGTTTCATTACATCAGGAAAAAAGAACCATCTGAAAGGAACAAAATTGTATTAAAATATAGTGAAAAGAAGCTTATAGAAATGTTACATTTTCATAATTGCAGATTGTGTAGCAAAAAGTAGTTGTTTAATCTTAAAATCTTTAACATTATGATGCTTTGGTTGATATTCGGGATATTATTTATTTTAAGTTTGATTGCGGGAAGCAGACTAAAATCCAAATTCAGAATATATTCAGCAATTCCTACTGCCAACGGCATGAGCGGAGCCGAAGTTTCAGCGCTTGTGCCTTTACAAAATATCAGCGCAACTATTTTAAATATGATTTTTATTGGTATGTTTTTTGGCTCGTTTTTACTCGGAAGTTTATTCTCCATGCAAACGGCACCTTTAATAATTGTTGCATGTTATGGAGTTTTTACACTTTTTGCATTTATTACACTACCAGTTGAATTTGATGCAAGCAGCAGGGCATTAGCATGGATTCAACGTACCGGAATAACCGATTATTATTCACGCTCAAAGGCTGAAAAAGCATTGCGTTTGGCAGCTTCAACTTATGTAATAGCTGCCTTGTATTCGCTTGCTACTTTACTCTATTATTTGTTTGCTTTGCTTGGACATAGTGATGAATAACAACTATTTAAGAATATGGAATACAAAGATTACTATAAAATACTGGGTGTTGATAAGAAAGCCTCTCAGGATGAAATAAAGAAGGCATATCGCAAACTGGCGGTAAAATACCATCCGGACAAAAATCCCGGGAACAAGGAGGCAGAAGAAAAATTTAAGGAAATTGGTGAGGCTAATGAAGTATTGAGTGACCCGGAAAAAAGAAAACTATACGACCAACTGGGCTCCAATTGGAAGCAATACCGGGATGCTGGCTATGACCCATCAACCGCTGGTGGAAGAGCAAGATATTCACAGGGTGCACCCGGGGGGCAATATTATTATGAGTTTGAAGGCGACCCTTCTGAGTTTTTTGGAGGTGGTAGCAGTGGTTTTTCAGACTTTTTTGAGTCTTTCTTTGGAAGAGGAACCAGACAGGGGAAAGGATTCTCTGGTACCGGCGGGTTTTCCGGGTTCGGTGCAGATATACCCGGTAACGACCTGGCAGGAGAAATAACTATTTCTTTACAGGAAGCCTACACAGGTACCGAACGCATTATTGACATTGGGGGTGAAAAGATTAAGCTGAAAATAAAACCTGGAGCTTACTCTGGATTAAAACTCCTCGCAAAAGGAAAAGGAGAGAAAGCCCAGGGAGGAAAGGCAGGCAACCTGTACATCACCATCAACGTGTCCCCTCACCCGGATTATGAGCGCAAAGGAAACGACTTGTATATGAACATGCCTGTGGATTTGTTTACAGCACTACTTGGTGGCAAAATGGAAATCCAAACCCTGTCAGGCAGAATAAACATGCAAATTCCTGAAGGTACTCAAAACGGCAAACAGTTCAGGCTTAAAGGAAAGGGTATGCCTGTATATGGTACATCTTCCCATGGTGACTTATATGTTAAAATTCAGGTGAAGCTACCGGATAAATTGACCCCGGAACAAAAAGAACTGGTTATGAAATTGAGAGACAGTGTTCAGAAAACAAATCGTTGATTGAAAATGACCAAATTAAATATGAAAAAAGTTTAATCAAATAAGAATCAAAAATTAATAGCCAATTAAAATGAAAACAATAATTGTACCTACCGATTTTTCTGATTGCACAGATAAAGCACTACGTAATGCCGCTTATATTTCAAAAAAAACCGGTGCCTTAAAATGAAATAAGATGAAAACAACAATTCATAACAAACATTTATTGACAGATAGCAACTTGGCAAGTCAGTTTAGAGAGGTCATAAAAAATCATAATAAATGGTTTGACCGCATGAATGTTCTTCTTAATTCCAATAAACTTGATGTTTATTTAACAGAAACCAATAAGGGGATAAAAGCAACTTTTTATTTAAAACAAGGAGCTAACCAGGTTTTTGTAGAAGCTGAAGGCACTGATCCGGCGATCTTAGCTGAACAAATAATGACCCGGCTTAAATCCAGGTTTTTAAGGCAATTTATAGTTTCACAAAAAAAAACAAGACTTAACATAGCAAACAAGCATTTATCCCAACTTAATAAGCTAAGAAACGAAGAGGATAAAGAACACTTTAACTTCCTTATAAAACAACTTTTGCCTGCTATCCGCGGGTTTGTAGCCAGGTATCTTTCGTATAGCAAAACAAAAGTTCCCAGCGGGTTTACAATTGATGATTTGGTGGATGAGATATACCTTGCTCTTTATGAAAGATTTGAAGAACGACCTAAAAATGACAAAGAGTTCTCCCCATGGAGTTTTCAAATTGCCCGCGAAACTTTGGAAAGTTTTATGGAAAAGCATTACACAAAAAACGCACATATTTCGTTCGATAAGCTGGCTGAAGAAGAACTTTTAAGCATGGAAGAAAAATTTACCGCTGATGCAGACGGAGAACTTATCATGCAGGAAGATTTGGATGATATTTCTTACGAGAACACAAAATTAGGCAATGAGATTCTCAACAACGATGCGCTAATTGAACTCCCTGCCGATTTTGAAATTGAACCCGTTGTAAACGAGGTTTTGGCTAATGTTGATGAAAATGCTAAACGGGCTTTTGAACTGTTCTGGCTACATGAAATGCCTGCTAATGAGATTGCAAAATCGATGCATATGCAAATTGAAGCTGTCGAAAATATCATTGATGATATCTCATTCAGTATTGTATCAAAACTAAAAAATAAAAATGTATGAAAAAGATAGAAACAATAGTTCTGTACAACCAAAATGTGCCATTGCATATTGGGGCTTTTATTGAAGCCATAGAACAATTGGAAATGCACTTCAATGCTGCATCCATGGAACAATTTTTCGAATCAGATAAGGAGTTGGGGATGGCTATTAAACGGGCAATGGCTATTTGCAGGAATTTAGGGTTTCCGCTTGCGCAGCACTTCCGCAAAAGGTACGTTTCTAACAGCGATTCGCATACCTTAAAGATTGACTGGCAAATGTCTAAAACGGCGTATTTCCTAACCATGATTAATGGCAACCCAGACAATCCTTTAGTTGGCCGTTTTCAATGGGAGTTGTTAAAAAAAATGGTCTGATTTATTTCTTAATGAAACCCTTATGCACTGCCGTCCACAACAAGGACATGAACCGAGCTTGCGAGCTCGCCAAAGGCAATAAACAAGAGGGTTCCACGGAAATAGAAGTGCTAAAGTCAATTTTGACGATTATTAGTGTTTAAAAAGCAGATGTCTAATTAAAAATATATTCGAGGGAATAAATAGTTTCAAACTTTTAAACTAAAAAACAATAAAAATGACAACAATTAGTAATGAATTTCAAGACGAACAAAAGGTAATAAAAAGTATTTCCTCAAACTGGTGGGCTTTCATCATTAAAGGCTTCCTTGCGCTAATATTCTCTGTGTTGGCTTTTATTATGCCCGCTACAGCCATACTTGCCCTGGCAATTGTTTTTGGTGCATTTGCCTTAGCTGATGGTATTTTTGGCATTATTGCATCGGTTCGGAAAATCAGGAAGGGAAAGCGGTGGGGATGGCTTATTTTTAGCGCTATTATAAGTATACTGGCAGGTATTGCTGTTATTGCTTCTCCACTTATTGCCACTGTTGCAATTGCCAGCTTTTTATGGGCCAGCATTAGTTTTTGGTCAATATTCGTTGGCATATCAGAAATAATAACAGCCTTTCGGCTTCGCAAAGAAATCAAAGGAGAATTGTGGATGATATTTAGCGGATTATTCTCAGTTATATTGGGAGCTATCATCCTCTGGATGTTTATAACCCAACCTGAAAATGTATTGTTGGCTTCGGGTTGGTTGCTTGGAATTAATGCGTTTCTATCGGCAATGACTTATTTCTTTTTGGGTTTTAAATTAAAAAAAACATCAGAAAATGGTGAAAAAACAAAACTTTGGTAACTTTAACTTTTATTTGAAATGAATCATGGATTGTTAAACGGACTGTTTATAGTATCGCTTACGATATTATTTTTAGCACTTTTATTAAAAAGAGCGAAACAACCTTATTTTATTGCCTATATCATAGCGGGAATCATTCTGGGGCCTGAGGTGTTCGGGGTTATTTCAAATTCATCAACGATTAACGAAATTGGAGAACTTGGTGTAATATTACTCATGTTTTTTATCGGAACAGAAATTAACCTGCCCGACTTTTCTAAAAGTTTTAAAAAACCGTTACTGGGTACATTATCGCAATTGCTACTCAGTTTTGCTTTCATGGCTATAACAGGTCAAATTTTAAATTGGTCCTGGCAGGTAATTATACTTTTGAGTTTTGTCATCAGTTTAAGTAGTTCTGCCATTATTTTTCAATATTTATCAAACACTGGGCAAATTAAAAGTAAAATAGGGCTGTTAACATCCGGAGTATTAATCATGCAAGATATACTCATCGTACCAATGATGCTTACCTTAAACTTTATGGCCAAAGGTAAATTGGAGACCATTGAGTTAGCAAGAACAGTAGTTGGCGGTCTGGCCATATTGATTTTTATGCATTTCGCCATTCGCAAAAAACTAATAAAAATTCCATTCAGGCATGATTTGATACGAGACCACGACTTGCAAGTATTTTTGGGTTTTGTTTTGTGTTTTGGCATGGCACAGGTAAGTCATTGGTTTGGGTTATCGGCTGCTTTGGGGGCGCTTTTGGCAGGTATATTGGTAGGACAGGATAAGTCCACCCAATGGTTAGATCATGCCCTGGTCCCTTTTCGTGTTTTCTTTTTATCCTTTTTCTTTTTAGCAGTTGGTTTGCAACTTAACCTACACTTCGCATACCAAAACATTGGTGTTATATCGTTAATCACCCTTGCAGTTATGGTTATTAATAGTTTAATAAATGCCATGATATTTAAAGGCATGGGCAGTACATGGCATGATAGTATATATGCCGGAGCTTTGTTATCTCAGATTGGCGAATTTAGTTTTGTTCTTGCTAGTGCGGCTGCTTCCCTGGGGGTAATAGGCGATTATAGTTATCAAATGACCTTAGCTGTAATAACTGCTACCATGATGATAAGTTCTGTTTGGATAGGGATAATACAAAATTTCATTTATAAGCTCCCTAAATTACCTCAGAACTAAATTATCTGATGTAAATGGATTCAATTTAAACCCAGACTTATTCAATTCAATGAACTCAAATTTCATAAAGATGGGATTAACCATTATTTTGGTGATAGTTGTATTCCTTCTGAAAGCGTTAAAAACGACTTATTAAGCTTTCTGCACTTTATTCATATGAACCACATCGTCCTATTTCTGGTAAGAAAAACAATTGCTATAGCTTTTTGGATTGCTTTGATTTTTTTAACGCTTATAATTTCGGGGGTAAACCTAAATAATATTTGGGTATATCTTGGTGGAGACTTCGGGAAGAGTCTCTTTTTTTGTGGGTCTTTTTCATTAACTTTACAGAGTAACTGATTTATGCAATTGGAAAAACTGACTAAGTTTTAGTTCAACATTGTATTTGCAAAATGAGGGGTGACGTGCAAACTTGGAGCTTTGCGCTTCTATTCAAGTGTAGTGCTGGTTGACTGTTTTGTGCTCCGAAATCCGCTACGCCGTTTTCCGATAGTAGCAATGCGATCGGCGACCAAATCCAAATCAAAAGTCAGACACTTTATAAATCCATCAGTATTTTATTGACACAATTTCAAATTGCTTTTCCGCTTTTCCCAATTTCAATATCGCGCGATCGCCTACCTTTCTGTCCATAAAGATTTTCGCAATCGGAGAGGTAAACGCTATTTTTCCTTCTGCAACATTTGCCTCATCGACGCCCACGATTTGATAGTGCTGGATTTTGGGATCGGAATCAACCTTAAAGTACACTTCAGCACCGAACCTGACAATATTCTTTGGTTGTTTGGCAAGATTAACAATTTTCGCAGACGAAATTCGATCGAGTAACAATTGCAATTTCGCATTGATTAAATTTACGGCAATACGATTTTCATTCTCGTCCGAAATCAAAGTATTGTCACGCTCATGAATCATTTGATCACGTTCGGCGAGTAACTGACTGTATCCGAACTCTGTAACGAAGTTTACCGTACCGGGCGGTAAATCGGCGCGGGGCGGAATCATCGGGAGTTCCTCCTGATCACCTTCTTTCACAAATCCTCTACTTATATATTCCAGTTATACATTTATTCTGTTACACTTAAAATTACTGATATACTTAAAAAATTCACCAAATAAACTTGACAATTTTAAGGTTATAAAGTTTGCAAACCTGTTCCAAAAGGCAATTAAGTACAAAGCACGCACTTCAGCCAACAGCCGCTTAGAAGCAATTGCTTCATTGTCTGTAATGTAAATATACATTTTTTAAGTAACTTCGCATTCTTCAGACGCAACTTTCTTCGAAAGACGCAATTGCACTTAGCGTCGAAGTGTTAGCAGGAATTCCCCTACTCGAAAACGGAGTTGTTTTTAGCCGCTAACGAAGAAATTTTCACTATTTTGAATAATCAAATGGTCAAAAATTAAAATCTATAAATATTTGATTATCAATGAATTAATTTAACGTTAGTCAGAATTTTTTGAAAATCCAGGAATTTAAGAACGAATTGGAAGAAATTACTAAATACTTAAAAATAAATGAAGATAAAGTTTATCTAAAGCTTTCTCTGATATTTTTTTTGGTTAGGCTTTTCTTCAAAGTACCAATATATTACAAACTCAAAACCATTTTTGACTTGAAAAACCAACACTGAATTGAAAAAATCACCGAAGCAAAATAAATAATAAAAAAACCTGAGATACACTCCTGCTGAACGGAAGCTTCGCGAGCTTTGTTACAGAGCTGAACCAAAAGCAAATTTTATTATATTCATAAAAAAAGCAGCCTATTTTTGATAAACTGCTTTTTTTATTTTTAAGAGAATTTTTATGGATTCTCTGCTGTTGCATCCCTTGCAAGATCTGCATCATCTGGCATTTTCTCCAAAGTTTTATCCAGGTTAAATAAGGATTCATCTGTTGCTTGGTCACCGCCGGCAATCTTTAATTTGTCAATTAGATTCATGGCTAAAGTTTCTTCTTCAATCTGCTCTTTCACAAACCATTGCAAGAAATTGTAGCTAGCCCAATCTTTTTCTGCCATCGCCATATCCACTAGCGCATATATTTTTTCAGTATTGTCCACTTCATGTTTAAATACCAAATTAAAGCAGTCTGTCAGGTTTTTAGGATCTTCACCTGGAGCAGGAAGCGCTTCCACTTTTGGTTTGCCACCTCTGTTCAGGATATAACTCATAAATTTAATCGCGTGATCTCTCTCTTCCTGCGCGTGGCGGAACAAGAAATTGGCAATACCGCCGTAACCTTGATCTGCCGCCCAAATTCCGTAAGAAAGATAAACACGAGACTGTAAATCTTCAACATTCATTTGTGCACTCATCGCGTTTTCTAAATTGGCTGAAATTCTTTTTGCATCCATAATTGTGTTGATTTTAATATGCCTTTTAACTATCAAAAAGAAGTCCATAGAGCCTTTTTCTAAGCTTAAATTCATTCTAAAAAATTAAATAAATTTTTATTATCGTTGACAAATTTTCAGTTAGTAACATTAAAATAATTATTCCCAAATAAAATACCTGCCTTGCAATGAAGATTTTTTTTATCTTCCATTATGATTTTATTATGAAATACTGTTGATTTTAATTATTTTGGAATGTACGGTGACCAAATTGGCACGTTTAAGAAAAATTTCACTTCCATCATCAACACTTACTTTACTGAAGAACAAAATGCCGAAGTCTTAAAAGGCGCAGAAAGAGCCTACGCTGAGCTTTTGAGTTATTGATGATTTTAATAAGTCTATTTTACGCCAATCTTTGTAATTTCTTAATGCTATAGAGAACAATAGTCTCGGGAACGGAGGGAATTTCTCAAATTTCATAAAGTCCGTCTTCAGTAAAAAAGAAATATTGACATTTTTCGGGGTGATTCTTAGTGTCTAATCCCGTAAAAGAGCTGAAAGCTGGCAAGATCAGTTGTTGCGGAGTTACAATATAACTTGGAAATCTCAAAAACCGATGTACCGCAGTTTTCACTCGCACTCCAGGATGCAAATGTCCTGAAATCACAAATTTTTCCTGATTTTCTAATTTATCATGACTGAAAATTAACTCGTCTTCTTCATACGTTGCATAAATTTCATCCACACCCCATTTTTGCAAATGGTCTTTAGACAGTCGATCGTGATTTCCTTTAACCAAGATCATTTTAAGATTCGGGAATTGAATTTTCCAAGTATGAAAAATATCCAATTCGGAGTTCTTTCCCGCATGGAGAAAGTCCCCAACGATGATTAATTGATCAGGTTGAAAATGATGAATCAAATCACTCAAACGTCGCAAATCATTCTGAATTAAATTGTCGGGTAATGCAATCCCGTTTTTTCTAAAATGAGCGGTTTTGCCCAAATGCAGATCGGAAAAAATCAACGCAGAAGATTCTTCCCAAAACATCGCACGCTGATTGGTTAAAATAATATTTTGATTTCTAATGAGTATTTTCTTTTCTGCAAGCATCATTCTTTTCTACTTTTTTTCTTCAAATTGTTCTCCTGCATTTTTCGAATTCGTGTGGCCAAATCTTCGCTAGACAAGGATTGTCGCAAACTGTCCACTTTAATCGGAAAACTTAATGGCGTAAACCGATCGGAGAAAATATAGACAATTTTACTCGTGCTAATTCTCTCGAAAGCGCGTACAAACCGTGCTTCTTCTAATTGTTGATTGAAAACTTCGGTGTAGGCCTGTCTCAACAACAAATTTTCCGGATCATAATCTTCCAACACCGAAAAAATAATGCCAGAAGAGGATTGCAAAGATTTGTTATTTACCTGTCGCCCGGGCATCGTTTGTACAACCATTCCCGAAATTACAGCAATATCACGAAATTTTCGTCTTGCCATTTCGGTAGCATTTACGCTGCTGATAACGTCTTGCATTAAGTTTTCTTTGGATAATATTTGATGTAAATCTTTTTCTGATAGTTTGATTTCACGGTCGGAAAACAATTCAAAACCGTAATCATTCATCGCCATCGAAAAACTGATGGGATATAATTTTGAAATGCGATACGCCAATAAACCGGCCATCACTTCGTGTACCAAACGCCCTTCAAAAGGATAAAAAAACAGATGATAACCTTCACGGGTTTTAATTTGTTCCACTAAAAATTCGTCCTCTTTGGGAATGTGCGAAAATTTATTTTGATTGGCTAAAAGCGGATGCAGAAACCGCAGTTCTTTTTCACGGGCGTTGGGCGAAAGCGATTCGGCTAATTTTTTTCGTAAAAAGAAACTTAAATTGGATGAAAGTGGCAATCTTCCGCCCAACCAACTTGGCGTGATCGCTTTTCCACTAGAGGATTTCACGTAAACCGTCATTTCTTTGAGCATCGCATATTCCAAAACTCTGCCGGCCAAAATAAATTTGTCACCTTTGTGAAGTTTTGAGATAAAATATTCTTCAATCATCCCTACGTAACCGCCTGAAAGAAATTTCACTCGTAACATGGAGTCGCTAACGATTGCACCGATATTCATCCGATGGAGCATTCCAATTTTACGTTTTTCCACGATCAGTTTGCCATCCACTTGAGGAACCACTTTATGGAATTCTTCGTAATTTTTTCCTGTTTTTCCTCCTTGAGTAATAAAATAAATGCACCATTTCCATTCGTCTTTGGTCATCTCAGAAAAAGCGTAGGTATTTTTAATCACCGGAAAAAATTGATCGGGATAAAATCCGCCACCCAGCGCCAAAGTTACCAAAAACTGCACGAGTACATCGAAAGCTAAAACAAAGGGTTCTCGATGCTCGATGATTCTCAATCTTACCGCTTCTTTTAATGCCGATGCTTCAATCAACTCTAAGGAATGTGTGGGAACGAAATAAATTTTTGAGGTTTCAAAAGGGGAATGCCCACTCCTCCCCGCTCTTTGCATAAACCTTGCAACGCCTTTACTGGATCCAATTTGGATGACGGTATCAACAGGTTTAAAATCAACACCCAAATCCAAGGACGAGGTTGAAACCACTGCTTTCAATAAACCAGAACTCAGATTTTCTTCCACCCATTGCCGAAGATTGGCATCAATAGAACTATGATGCAAAGCGATTTGTCCCGCAAAATCAGGATAAGCTTCCAAAAGCAATTGGTACCACATTTCCGACTGACTACGCGTGTTTGTAAAAATCAATGTAGATTTGCTGTTGAGAATAATAGGAACCACTTCCTGCACCAATTTACCACCTAAATGCCCTGCCCATGGCAAAATTTCGACTTCAGGAGGATAAACAGAAAGAATTTCTATCTTTTTTTGCTCTTTGGCAACCACTTTCGTTCGTTTGGTGGCATCGGGAATCAGTACTTCTAGGGCTTGATCTAAGTTCCCGATAGTCGCCGTGATGCCCCATATTTTTATCTTCGAATTTTCAAATTTTAAAGCTGCTAATGCCAACTCAACCATAACGCCACGTTTGGTGCTCAGCAATTCGTGCCATTCGTCTATCGCGACACATTGTAAATTTTTGAAAAATCGTTGATGTTCTTTTTGAGCGAGAAGCAAGTGCAAACTTTCGGGCGTTACCAGCAGAATATCGGGCATATTCTTGGTTTGTCGCATCTTTTGTTTGAAATCCGTGTCGCCATTTCGAACTTCTACCACCCAATCCAGACCGATTTCGTCGATGGCTTCCTGCATTGCTCGGGCCAAATCTTTAGCCAGGGAACGCAGAGGTGTTACCCAAATAAGTTTTAATCCGGATTTGTAATTTTGTGGATGATTAAAGAAATCGATGATGACTGCTAAAAAAATCGAGTATGTTTTTCCGAAACCCGTCGGAGCAACAACCATTCCCGAATAACCGTTGGAAAAGCGCTGCCATGCTTCGTTCTGAAAAGAAAAAGCCGACATTCCTTTTTCATTCATCCATTTTTGGACAAGTTGATATCCTTTCGACTGTTGAAATTTTTGGGTCACGTAATGAGTTTTTTTATATCTTCGATATCATCGATTTGGTCTGCAGTTTTATCTCGTCGCCATCGTAAAATTCTAGGAAAACGCAACGCTACACCCGATTTATGCCGACTGCTGAAACCAATGCCTTCGAAAGCCAGTTCAAAAACCAATTCGGGCTTCACGGTACGCACGGGACCAAATTTTTCTACGGTATTTTTTGAAATGAATTTGCTTACTTCTTGAATTTCTTTATCTGTTAAACCCGAATATGCCTTGGCAATCGTCACCAATTTGTCTTCTTTTTTCACCGCAAAAGTGTAATCAGTGTAAAATCCGCTTCTTCGTCCGCTTCCTTTCTGGGCATAAATAAGAACTGCATCAATGGTTAAAGGATCGATTTTCCACTTCCACCAATCCCCTTTTTTTCTGCCCGTGTGGTAAGGCGAATGGTAGTTTTTTAACATTAAACCTTCGCTGTTGATATCACGTGCATTTTCTCGGATTTCGCCCAGTTGATCCCAACTTTCAAAAACAATTTTTTCTGAAATCCGTATTTTATCGGATGGATTGTCGTTGAGAACTTCTTCAAGCTTCAAACGCCTTTCCACCATATTCTTAGACCGATAATCCTCGCCTTCCCATTCCAAAAGATCGTAAGCAAAAACGACAATCGGAATTTCTTCCAACATTTTTTTGGTTAATGATTTACGGTTGAGTCGTTTTTGAAGTTCATTAAAATTAAGGACTTTATCGTCTTTGAAAGCCAAAATTTCACCATCAATCACAAAATTCCCATTCCACTGCAAAAGCTCATCACGAATTTCGGGAAACTGACCCGTGACCAACTCTTCGCCTCGCGACCAAATAAAAACCTCATCATTTCTTTTAATAAACTGCCCACGAATTCCGTCCCATTTATATTCAATCAACCAATCTTCGGGCGCTCCCAAGTCATTTAGTTCTTTTTCCAAAGCATAAGCCAGGCAGAACGGATACGGTTTTGAGAGGTGCGTTTCGGTATATTTCCCTTTTACAAGATATTCAAAATCAACCTCATCGGGATTCCAGTGGCCCATAATACTGTGCGTTACAGCGCTGGGATCCAGGTCATAATGTTTTGCTAAGGTGTTGATTAAAGTCTTAGATGAAACACCAATTCGGAAACTGCCCCCCAATAGTTTATTGAAAATAAATCGCTCGACATAATCCAAATTTGACCACGCGTTCAACACAAATTCTTTTTTATCGGCTTCAGAAAAATCTTTTAAATCAATGATTTTTTCCATCCATTCGGAAAGCGACATTTCGATTTTATCGGTGGGAGGCGGTAAAATGAGAGAAATGGTTTCGCCCAAATCGCCAACAGACGAATAACTTTCCACAAAAAGCCACTCGGGAATTTTGGCCACCTCCATCGCCCAGGTTTTCATAAAGGTGGAGTTGACATTTCGCTTGGGTTTTTTGCCTGTAAACAAAGCAAGAAACCACAATTTATCTTGTGGAGACGCCACCTTCAGGAACTCGGAAATCGCTTCCTGTTTCAAGGAAGTTTTGTTGGTGCTGTCGAGCGCATTGATTAAAGTGGCAAAATCTTTCATTTCTTTAAACGTAAAATTTTTTGACCTGTTTTTTAAATGTAGGATACTTCAGTTGTAGTTATTTTCCGAAATAAAATGGATGAAAATTGTGTCGTGAACTTATTTTAAAGCTCAAAAAAATAGAATTTCTCGATACAAAATTCTTTCTGAATTCCATTCGAACTGATGAGTTTTTCATATAATTAAATAGCTAGTTCTAAATACTTTCATCGATGTCGGTTTTCTCTTCATCGTCACCAAACTCTGTTTTAATTTCGTCGGCATTAATTCCAATTTCATTCAAATATTTTGAGAAAACAGCTGTTTGACCGTGTGTGATGTGTACTTTTTCGGATTCGGTGGCTTTAATAGCTTCAATTAAACCCTGCCAATCGGCGTGATCACTCATTGCAAAACCCGCATCGGCACTTCGCCAACGCCTTGCCCCACGAATCTGCATCCAACCTGAACAAATTGCATAAGCCATATTCGGAATTTTCTTCATCGCTGGATTATCCACCAAAGCAGGCGGAAGAATCACAATTTTACCATTGAGATGTTTTTTCTCTTCGCGCAAATCCACCACATTATAGCCGGGAAGATGAACGCCAACACTTTGGTAAGCTTCATTCAGTTTTGCAATAGAGTAATGAACATTAAGCTCACCCATACCTTCCAAAGCTTTCATGATGCGTTGCGATTTTCCCAAAGAATAACCGATGAATACGGAAGTTTTACCATTGGCTCGATTTTGTTCTACCCAATTTCGCATTTGTTTTTCCTGATCCTCCACAGAAAGCCAGTTGTAAACGGGAAGTCCGAAAGTACTTTCCGAAACAAATTCGTGGCATTTTACCGACTCAAATGGGGTTGATAAACCATCATCCTGAATTTTATAATCTCCCGAAATCACTGCCACGTAACCTTTATACTCCATTCGGATTTGCGCTGAGCCAATGATGTGTCCTGCAGGATGAAGGGAAACTTTGACGCCGTTGATATTTAGGACCTCGCCATAATCCACGCCTTGGCATTCAATATTGCGACCAATTCTGGAATAGAGAATCGGTTTTGTAAATTGATGACACAGGTATTTTTTCATTCCACCTCGGGCATGATCTGCGTGTCCGTGCGTGATGACCGCTAAATCCACAGGTCGCCACGGGTCAATATAAAATTTACCCGGAACGCAATAAATGCCTTTGGATGTGAATTTAAGCAACATTGTTCTGATTCAAGACTTGAAAAAAATTAGGAAAATTTGATCCTCAATTAATTCTAAATCGGTGATTTTATTTTTTCTTTTTCTGATTGAAATAAATTAATCCAGCGCCTAACAATAATGAGGCAGCCAACACTTTTTTCGTTGTTTTTGAAGGCACAGGCAAACTGGTTTCACCATAAATTCGGTGTGGATATTGTGATGGCTCTAAAATATTTCCGCTGTCATCGGCATTGTTTTTATTCATTTTCATCATCATTCGCAGTCCGCCAGTTGCCAAATTGGTTACGCCATGTGGGAATAAATCGTGTGCAAATTTAATTAGGTATGAAGTTACATCTGGGAATTTATCTTTTTTCGGATTTTTCACAAGATTAAAAATTGCCTTTGCGGTATCTTTTGGATCGGCCGCGAAAGGTGGAATTTTAAAATCCAAACCCGAATATTTTGCCGAATGCATATTTCCTGTGGAACGCTGAACTTGTGGATACAGATTGCAAATATGAATTTGAGGATACGTACTGTACTCACTTTGCAGACCACTCATCATGCCTTTAATCCCTGTTTTTGTCGCCGAATAAACCGAACTGAAGGGCGCCGGCATAAAACCACCAATCGATACATTATTGATAAGTATTCCTTGATTTTGCTCTTTGAAAACAGGTAAGACGTAGTACGCGCCATGCATATACCCCATCAAGTTGGTTCTTATCACTTGTTCGTTAATATACATCGGGATTTCCTCAAATTTTCCGCTTGCCATAACGCCGGCATTATTTACCCAAACATCTATTCTTCCGAACTTTTCCAACGTATAATCAACCAAAGATTTCACGTCCTCAGCAGAACCCATATCGGTTGCTTTGTAAAATGCCGTCGCACCAAGATTTCGGCATTGGTCGGTAGCTTTTTGCAAACCTTCCTCACCTCTGGCAGCAAGCACAATTTGATAGCCATTTTTTGCGAATAAGTGTGCCGTGGCAAGACCGACACCGCTAGATGCGCCCGTGATTACCGCAGTTTTATTAATTAAACTTAAGTCTACTTCTGATGTATTTTTCATGATATTGAATTTTGTTTAAAAAAATTTTAGTAAAAAAAGCCACAGATATCTGAGGCTTTTATGAATCAGAATATTGATCTGATAAGCTTATTTAGCGACCATTCTATAAATCGCAAGACAAATAACTGCGCCACCTATTGCTACTAAAAAACTTGAAATATTGAAACCGGTCACGTCTACTCCAAAAATCATAGAACCTAACCAACCTCCTACAACAGCACCAATAATACCGATTAGGATGGTTACAATCCAATCTCCAGGATCCGCTCCTGGGTGAATAGCCTTAGCAATTGCTCCTGCGATAAGTCCGAAAATAATCCATGTAAGAATTCCCATAATATGTGGTTTTTTAATGTTAATGAATAAAGTATTAGTTATTAAAAAACTTACAAACGCGATGCCAAAAAACCTTTATTCTTAGGCTCTAAGGAAAAAATTTATTTAAATTTTTAATTTCATCTATCTGAAAATAAACCACTTATTATCTATTTAAGTTATTTCGAATTTTTTCTGATTTCTCGTAAACCGACTTTCTGAGATGTTGAATTTTACCAACCGGTTGAAGCGCTTCCATATTTATAAAAGGATTGAATGATAGTCTTTCCAAATCCAAACCATTCTCTTCTAAAACCTGCAAACAAGTTAATGTTCCAAAATGTTTGAATTCAGTATTCTTCCAGTCTCTTGTCAAAGTATTTATGGGTTGATCTTTTTCGTTATAAGCTAGCTGATAAAAGATATCGTACTGCAATTTTTCTTGATGAAGATATGCTTTCACATTTTCATGAATGGACTCACTTACTTTAAATTCGGGATCGAAAAGTTTAGGAACCAATTTCAATTTAATCATCTTATTTCCTAATCGATACACTCCAACCGAATAATAACTTCTAGCTAAAATGAAATGGTGAAAATTTTTAACCCAAGTTTTTACCGCTTTGAAAAATGAGAGATTTAACATTTCCAAAAACATGGGTGATACTGCTGAAATAATTCCTAATACTTTAAACGGCTTTAGTAAAAATGAACTCGTGAAAAACTGATTGATTTTTATAAATAACTTCAAAAATCCTTTGACTGAATCTGTAGGAAATACGGGGAAATTAACCAACGGATAATTGACTTCCTTCGATTCGGCTCTATAAATTTTCAATGCAAAGCCAAAGACGGGAAGTTGCTTATCCGATTTTGATATCTTAAGATTTGCATGCGATAAACGGACTAACGACTCGTACAAATCCTGAGGAAAAAATTCTTTAACAGATTCATCATGGGACGGCTCAAAAACTGCCTTAATGTAGGCATAAGACTTTGCATGGGCGTCTCGGGTGGCGTAATCCACGTCGCTTATTCTCTTCGATTTTTTAACAAAAAACTCGACGGAAGACAAAGCTTCACTTAATAGAGCCTCCTCTTCCGCCGAAAGTTGATTGTATTTAGGATGGTATGGTAACGAAGTTTTCACTAAACATCTAGTTTACCTTCCACACCTCCATCTTCAATAGAACTTCCCGTAACTGCCGCAAAAATCATCTTAGACATTGCGATGAGTTTATTTTCCTTAGTTTCGTAATAATAACCATCGTTCGGCGAAACTTTAATTACGCTTATATTGGGATCGTCTTTTCCATCGAACCATGCGTTGGCAAAATTCGTCCAATACTTTTCAATAAGTGCTTTATCCTGAGAAATACTCGCTTTGCCCTTAATAAAAATGTATTCGTATTTTGAGTTATTCATGAAATAAAGTTCAACATGAGAATCATTTTTGATATCTTGATTCTTATCACTATTTACATCGCTCAAAAACCAAAGATTGCCCTGTTCATCCACTTCCTGCAGAGCCATGGGTCTACTTTTTGTCTCGTTGTTTACATTTGTTGAGAAAAAACAGGTACCTGCAGATTCTGCGATTTCTTTAATTTTTTCAATTGCCGTCTTTCCGCTTAGATCTTCGTGCGGTGATTGTGCATTTGCCATAATATTTTGTTTTTTGATTGTTTCAAAAGCTGTTGCAAGTATTATGCCTCAAAAAATAAAATAATCATCAAAACAAATTCGAAAAAAAGTTGACAGTAAATAAATGAGCCACCATAATGCCTGCTATAAATTGTCTTAATTATTGTAATCGCTTTGGTAGGATAAGCAGACTTTCCTTACACCTACAAACCCAACAAAAAAGCAAACAAAAGCTTGGAAATGGTTATGCTGACGACTGCTTTTCGCAACAAATCTTTTTATTTTTGAATAAATCATTCAAAAAACATAAATTTGCGAAATATGAATTTTCCAGTTCTCATTCTCGAGTTTCTCAACAAGCATGGTCATGTGAACATTCCGGGTTTTGGTGTTTTCTATCTGAAGGACACCAATGCATCATTGGACAATGAAAATGCTCATATTTTGCCGCCGGGAAAAGAGGTTGCCTTTCGCACAGAAACTTCTGAAAAAGATGAAAATCTGGCGGATTTTATTATCCAAAAAAACAATCTTTCCCGAATTGAAGCCGAAATTGAAATAAGAAAACTCACTAATTTCTGGAATTCCACCCTGGAAAAAGACGGTAAAATCGCCATCGAAAACATAGGAACTTTCTTTCTTGATGACAGCAAACTGCGCTTCACAGGCGAAAGAACTGTAAACTTATCGCCGGATTTTTACGGTTTGGAAGAAATCAATCTTTCACAAATCAAAAACCCGCAACCGATTGAAAGCACAGAAAACGCTGCACAACCCTATCGTTTCAGCAAAACAATTTTCTGGCTCATTCCAGTTCTATTGGGAATCGGCGTGATTACTTACCTCGGTTTATCGCAACCGGAAATAATTTTCGGCCAGAAATCTTTTAGAAATGGCTTCGGTAAGCCCATCGCAAAAAAAATTGTGAATCCATCAGCAAAAACGGATTCCGCAGTGGTCAAGCAATTGGCTACAGACTCCCTTAAAACAGATTCAACAGCCACAACCATCGCTCCAGCAAAAAAGTGGAGCTCGAAAAAAAAATCTACTTCTAAATGGAAAAAATCAAGAAAGCCTCAGAATCATTAACGGTAATGACAAATATCGTTTTGCCCAACGAAACCAACTCACTCCGAAATCTTTTTGGAGGCGAACTGCTCGCGAGAATGGATCGTTGCGCATCGATTTCGGCGGCAAGACATTGCGAAAGACGCGTGGTAACGGCTTCTGTGAACCATGTTTCCTTTAATCATCCGATTCCGGAAGGCGGAATAGTAGTGCTGGAATCCAAAGTTTCGCGGGCATTTTCTACATCCATGGAAATTTATGTAGATGTGTGGTTGGATGATCCCATTAATCAAACAAAAACGCACACCAACGAAGGAATTTATACATTTGTAGCGGTAGATGAATTCAACCGTCCGATTCCGATTCCTAAAATCGAGCCGGAAACCGAAGAAGAGAAACTTAGATTTGATGCGGCATTGAGAAGAAAAGAACTTTCACTAATCCTTTCCGGAAGAATGAAACCTTCGGAGTCCGTAGAATTAAAAAAACTATTTTCAGAATAAAATGAAAATTCTTCAACTGGATAAAAATCATCCGCTCATTACCGAACAACTTTCTGCCAAAGGTTTCGAAATTGATGATGATTTCAGCTCGTCTTATGATGAAGTTTTAAAAAAAATAGATGCGTACGAGGGCATCATTATCCGCAGCAGAATCTCCATTGACCGCAACTTTATGGAACACGGTAGGAACCTGAAATTCATTGCCCGAGTCGGTGCCGGAATGGAAAACATCGATGGTGAATTTGCGACCAAATCTGGAATATCATTAATCAGTTCGCCAGAAGGAAACCGGGATGCTGTAGCGGAACACGTTTTGGGAATGCTTTTAATTTTGATGAACCGACTCTTCATCGCATCCAACGAAGTGAAAAACGGAATTTGGAAACGTGAAGAAAACCGCGGTGACGAACTTCTAGGGAAAACCTTCGGCATTATCGGGTACGGAAATATGGGAAAAGCCGTGGCAAAAAGACTATCAGGTTTTGGAGTTAAGGTGATTTTCCATGATATTTTGCCCAATCTTTCCGATGAATTTGCAACTCAAGTTTCATTAAAACAACTTCAGGAAGAAGCGGATATTTTGAGTCTGCACCTGCCGATTACTCCCGAAACGCGATATATTTTTAATGAAAAAATGATTGCCGGAATGAAGAAAAACTTCTATTTCATCAATACCGCCAGAGGAGAAAATGTGAATACGAAAGATTTGGTAAAAGCGATGAAATCCGGAAAAATAAAAGCCGTCTGCCTCGATGTTTTGGAATTCGAGAAACCATCTTTCGAAAATATCACTGAGAAAAATGAAGATTTAGAATACCTATTGAATTCGGAAAACGCCATCGTAACGCCACATATCGCTGGTTGGACTATACAAAGCAAAGAAAAGTTGGCGCAAATAATTGTGGATAAGATACTTGCCCAATTTCCGTAATTCTTAACAATTCTTTATGAGTTTCCAACTCTAAAATTTTAGCAAAATCCCTTATCTTGCGGAGATTTTTTTTCATAAAATTTTTTAGATGAAGTTATCCCGCAGATTATTTTTCCTTTTAATTCTTTGTTGTTCTCTTATTTCGTGCAAAAAAGAAAATCCCGCAGAAAACCAGCAAAAAACCACATTGCCCAATTACGGAAACGTCGATCTGGATGATGTTTTCAAAAATAAAGACATCAAACTAAAAAACAAAGATTCCATAGTTTCGGCAATTGATGATTACTACCAAAAAGTTTGGGTAAAAGGCGATTTGTGGGGCGGATTTTTAGTAGCAAAAGGCGACCAAATCCTCTACGAAAGCTACCGCGGTTTTGCACAAGACAATCAGCAAGTCCCAATTAATGATACCGTTGCGCTTCACGTTGCTTCCATCTCGAAATCGATTACTGCGATGGCAACGATGAAATTAGTTGAAGCCGGCCAACTGAAATTGGATGATCCACTCACTAAATTCTTTCCGAAATTCCCTTATCCGGAAGTTACGGTTTTCACCTTGCTTTCCCAAAGAAGCGGTTTGCCAAAATATGAGCATTTCATTGAAAAAATTCAACCACAACCTGCAGAACTTACCAAAAATTACATCACCAATCAGGATGTGCTGAATCTTCTGATTCGTTATCAACCAGAACTCGCAAGACCGACCAATACTGGTTTTATGTATTGCAATACGAACTACGCATTGTTGGCTTTAATAATAGAAAAAATTACCAAAACTCCTTTTCCCGAAGCGATGCAGCAAATTGTTTTCCGACCGCTGAAGATGAAAAATACGTACATTCTTCAGGAAAAAGATATGGAAAGATCTGCGAAATCTTTTTACCAAAGAGGTCCACGTGTTTATCCTTACGACCGCCTCGATTTGATTTACGGTGATAAAAACGTCTACACCACTCCACGGGATTTGCTGAATTTTTCTAAAGCATTGTTCGCTGAAAATTTCCTTAGAGAAGATTTAAAAAAGATGGTTTTCGAACCACACAGCAACGAAAAACCAGGCGTAAATAACTACGGACTCGGTTTCCGGATGAAGATTTTCGACAATAACGAAAAACTCACTTATCATAACGGTTGGTGGCATGGAACCAATTCGGTTTTTGCGCATTTGCTGAAGTCGAATGTTACCATTATCGCAATCGGAAACAAATATTCTAATCGGGTTTATACTTCGTTGGCGCTTTCCGGCCTGTTTGAAAATTTCCCGGTGGAGAAAGAAAAGTTCCAGAAAATCATGACTGACACGTAAGCAGCGAAAATTCCGAACGCTACAGATTCGCTAAATACCAAAAATGAGTCGTACAGCGAATAATTTTCTTAATTTTGTTCAAAACATTTCAATGAAGAAATTGTGTTTTCTTGTCATTCTCAATTTTATTTTGCTGTCCTGCGCACGTGTTGGATCACCAGTCGGAGGCACAAAAGATTCGATTCCCCCAAAAGTCGTAAGTTCCAATATTGATACGCCTCGTGTGAATGTTCCGCGAGATATCAAAGAATTGCGCATCGATTTTGATGAATATATCACGCTGAAAGATATCAACAAACAATTGATTATTTCGCCACCGCTGAAGAAAATGACCAAAATAATTCCTTCCGGAATAGCCAATAAATATTTGCTGATTAAGTGGGAAGATACTTTGCAAGCAAATACTACTTATAATTTCAACTTCGGGAATGCAATTGTTGATAATAACGAAGGAAATGCGCTTCGATATTACAATTTTGCATTATCTACAGGAGAAAAAATTGATGATTTGTACATCAGCGGAGAGCTGAAAAGCTTAATTGAAGATAAAGAAAAAAAATCGGAAGAATCGAACTTGGTAGTCGGACTTTATCAGGAGAAAGACACGATGAATTACCGCCAAAAGCCGTATTACATCACGAAAGCTGATCCAGATGGATATTTCGAACTCAATTATCTGTCGCCGGGAAATTACCATATTATTGCTTTCGACGATGCCAATTCCAATTCGGTATATGATCCAGGAAAAGAAAATATCGGATTTTTGAAAGAAAAACTAACATTAGATAAAAACATTTCCGGCCTTAAAATTAATCTTTTTCCATCCCGAAAAGAGCAGAAATATGCCGAAATGAAGGAAACTGCCGGAGGAATTCTAATGACTTTCGAAGGCAATCCAGAAACCGTGAAAGTACTTTCATTAAATGAAAAACTACAAGATTACAGAGTTACTCATTCGCCAAAATCGGACTCAATCAATATTTGGTTTGATGCTAAAAAACAAAACATCGGACTTGAAAGTAGCGAAAATCTGAAGTTCAGCTACGACGATGGCAAAAAACAAGATACTGTTTCTGTCTTCTATCGCTACAACGCGAAAAACGAGATGTCGATTAGCAATGCAAAAGGAAATTTGTTGCCACCCAATCAGGATTTTGTCATCAGTTCGAATTATTTTATTGATCGAATTCAACCTGAAAAATGGACGTTGGCTTCGGATAGCATCCAACAAGAATTTACTGCAAAAATTTCCGACAACAATCCTTATGAAATTCACATAAAATCCAGTTTTAAAGAAGGAAAAAAATACTCGTTGACGGTTCCGAAAGAAAGTATTTCTTCGTTTTATGAAACCATTGCTAAATCTTATCGGTTTGATTTTGAATCCGATAAAATGGAAAATTACGGAACATTTGTGTTGACAATCACCAATGCTCCGTCGCAGAAATTTTGGGTTCAACTCCTTAGCGAACACGGTACTGTCGCCTATTCCCGATACGGAACGGAGAATGTTTTGACATTTAATTCTTTAAAACCCGGAAAATATAAATTGCGGATTTTGGTCGATAATAACGAAAACGGAATTTGGGATTCGGCAGATTTCGGGAAATTAGAATTTGCAGAAGATGTTTTCGTATTTGAAAAACCGGTAGAAATTCGTCCATTATGGGAAGTTCGAGAGACTTGGGATTTGAAAAAAACCGAGGAGAAACCAACAATTTCAACGCAGGAACCCACAGAAAAAACCGTCACTACCACTCCAATTTCCAATCAACCTTAATGAAAACTTTCAAGAAAATTGTTTATTGGTCGCTAATTATTTTTGCAGTGATCCAGTTCATTCCGGTGGACAGAACTTTAAAACCTGTGAATCAACAAGAGAATTTCGTTACGGTTTTCAATACGCCCAAAAACGTTCAGCAAATCTTGAAAAAAGCTTGTTACGATTGCCACAGCAACGAAACTGTTTATCCAAAATATGCTTATGTAGCGCCAATTTCGTGGTCGGTACAGCACCACATCAATGAAGGTCGGGAGCATTTGAATTTTTCTGAATGGGGAAAATTCAATTCTGATTTAAAGCGTAATATGTTGGAAAATAGTATAAATGCAGTAAAAGACTACTCTATGCCTTTCCCGGGCTACGTTGCGCAACATCCCGAAGCCAATCTCACCAAAGCAGAGCGGGTACTATTGGTAAATTACTTTGAGGAAATTTTAAAATCAGGAAAGTACTGATTTTTACTTTCTTAGTTGTCGTGGTCTATTAAAAATCGACATAATCACACCCGCGAAAAGTCCAATTGTTTTAATAGCAGAAAATTGGGAATTTTCAGGTAAAAACGCACCAATAATACACAATGCCGCAGCAGCATACATTGGATAAATGAAATTTTTATTCAACAATGTTGGAGCTTGAAAAATGAAACTTGCTCCGATTAAAACATAAAAGATTTTGTTGTAAAGCAAATCATTGATTTCTGGGGAAAATAGATTGAAAAATCCTACAATCAGGCAGAGTAATGCGGCAATCGAAAGGATTCCCTGTATGGTTTGAGTATTGGTATTCATTTAGTAACTTTCATTTTTGTTAGGGAAATCAACAGCTTTCACGTCTTTTACATATTGTGAAACAGCTCCTGTAATTTCGGCGTATAAATCGAGATATCTTCTTAAAAATTTCGGTGAAAATCCTTGGTTCATTCCCACCATATCCTGGTACACAAGCACTTGTCCGTCGCAATCTGGTCCGGCCCCGATCCCGATCGTTGGTATGCTGATGCTCTCTGAAACTTTTTTAGCCAACTCTGCAGGGATTTTTTCTAAAACCAAAGCAAAACATCCTAAATCTTCCAAAAGTTTAGCATCAGAAAGCAGTTTTTCGGCTTCTGCATCTTCTTTGGCTCTCACTTTATAGGTTCCGAATTGATAGATGGATTGCGGAGTCAGTCCCAAATGTCCCATCACAGGAATTCCGGCGTTCACTATTTTCTTAATCGATTTTTGAATTTCTACTCCCCCTTCGATTTTGACCGCATGTGCGCCACCTTCTTTCATCATTCTCACAGCAGATTCCAATGCTTTTTCAGAATTGCTTTGGTAAGAACCAAATGGTAAATCAGCAACAATAAGTGCTCTTTCCACGCCACGAACCACGCATTGCGTATGATAAATCAATTGATCCAGCGTGATCGGCAAAGTAGTTTCGAAACCCGCCATCACGTTTGCCGCTGAATCTCCGATCAGGATAGAATCTACACCACCGGCATCTACCATTTTTGCGGTCGTATAATCGTAAGCAGTAAGCATGGTGATTTTTTCTTTGTCGAATTTCATTTTTCGCAAAGTTTCGGTGGTAATTTTTTTTATTTCTGAATGTACAGACATGGTTTCTTTTATTAAAAATGAATATTATGAGATGATTTTTGGCGTAGAGCACCTCTGAAATCACATCACAACGTGACCTAATTTAATGAGTTTATCGTGATTTAATATTTTTAAATTTCTACCTTCAACCTCAATCAAACCATCTTGTTTAAATTCTGAAATTAATCGAATAGCACTTTCAGTAGCGGTCCCAATGATGTTTGCAATTTCTTCTCTGGTCAATGAAATTTTGATGAAGCCCTCGGGATCCGTTCCCAGTTTTTGTTCTAGGAGCAAAAGGATTTCCGCCAATCTTTCTCGAACTGTCTTTTGTGCAAGGAAAGTTACGGTGTTTGCAGACTCGCCCAATTCGAAAGCAATTTTCTGAAGCATTACAAATGAAAGTCTAGGAGCTACTTCTAAAAGATGAAGGAAAATATCAGAAGGTAAAAACTGTGCTTCCACCTCGGTCATTGCTTCAGCTTTTGCCTGAAAATCTTCGCCACAAAGCAAAGATCGGTAACCAATTAAATCGCCTTCTTTTATGAATCTTAGAATTTGTTCCTTGCCATAAACCCCTTGTTTAGACAATTTTGCGGTTCCTTTGCTTAAAAAATAAACACCATTTGGGGTTCCACCATCCTCGAAGATGGTTTCTCCTTTATGAAATTTAAGAGTTTGTTTTGCGGAAAGGTATGCATTAAAATCTTCCAGGGAGAGCATTTCTTTGAAGGATTCGTCACTGAAAACTTTTTGTAAATTTTCTTCAATGAGCGTTTGTTTTTCTAAAGACATTATTTTATGACATTTATCAGCAAAAATAGGTTTTTTAAACCCCAGAGACAAATTTATTTATCATAATTTTGCAAGTCAAATTTATAGGAAAGTGTCTGAAAACTGTTTTCATTGTGGCCAGAATATTGAGAAAGAACGCATTGCATTTGATGATAAAATCTTCTGTTGCAATGGGTGTAAATCCGTTTATGAAATACTGAATATCAATAATTTAAGTAATTTCTACGAACTCAATAAGCGCTCGGGAATTCGACCAGATAACGAGCAAACTTCACAATTCGACTACCTCGATACGCCAGAGATTTTCAGTACGATAACCGATTTCTCTGAGGGCAAAACTAGCCTTGTCACTTTCAAAATACCGGTGATTCATTGCTCATCCTGCATTTGGCTTTTAGAAAGTCTTCATACTTTGAATAGCAATATTCATTATTCCCAAGTAAATTTTACCCGGAAAAACGTTCAAATTTCTTTCAACCACGAAGAATTAAAACTCAGCGAACTTGCAAAATTTCTCACCAATTTAGGTTATAAACCGGTTGTGAACCTAGAAACTGCTGACAAAAAAGAAGAATTCCTCGATAAAACTTTGCTTATTAAATTGGCAATTGCCGGTTTTGCTTTCGGGAATGGAATGTTCTTCAGCTTACCGGAATATACGAGCCAATGGGCAGGAACTACCGATTACTGGATGGAAACCTACAAGAATTTGTTCCGATTCATCATGTTTCTTTTGGCAACTCCTGTGGTTTTTTATTCCGCTTCAGATTATTTTAAATCTGCTTGGTATGGCTTGAAAAATAAAATAGTAAATATTGATGTACCGATTGTTTTGGGAATCATCATGCTTTATGGACGCAGTATTTATGAGGTTGTCACAGATTATGGAGCCGGATATTTCGATACGCTGTGTGGACTTTTATTTTTCATGCTGCTCGGAAAAGTTTTCCAAAAAAGAACGTATAGTGCATTGGCCTACGACAGAGATTACAAATCTTTTTACCCGATCGCTGTAACAAAAGTTGATTTCAACGGAAAGCAAGAGAATATTTTGCTTTCGGAGTTGCAAATCGGCGATAGAATTATGGTAAGAAACCAGGAAATTATCCCTGTTGATGGAATCTTAATTAATGGTGAAGGAAATATTGACAACAGTTTTATCACAGGTGAAAGCGCCTCAATTCCGAAAAAACCTGGCGACAAGATCTTTGCCGGCGGAAAACAATTAGGTTCTGCGCTGGAACTCGAAGTCATCAAAACGGTAAACCAAAGTTATTTGACTCAACTTTGGAATAAAGAAGCCTTCAAAAAATACGAAACCGGACTCGACACTTTAACAAATGAAATCTCCAAATACTTCACTTTCATTATTTTAGGCATCACATTAATTGCCGGAATATACTGGGGAAGAATTGATTTCGAAAAAATGTTTCAGGTGGTTGCCGCGATTCTTATTATCGCTTGTCCTTGCGCTTTAGCACTTTCCGCTCCATTTACTTTCGGACATGTGATGAGGATTTTGGGCAGAAATAAATTTTATGTAAAGGATACCCTCACGATTGAAAAACTTTCGAAAATCGACACCTTGGTTTTCGATAAAACCGGAACCATTACCCATCACAAAAAATCAAATATTAAATATGAAGGCGCTGAACTCCAAGAATTTGATTTAAAAAACATTAAAAGTTTATTTAAAAATTCCAACCATCCATTATCGAAATCAATTTATGAATTTTTGGAGGTGAATGATGAATATTTTCCAATTGAAAACTTCAGGGAAATTCCAGGGAAAGGTTACGAAGCCATGGTTCGGGGAAATCATTACAAGATAGGATCTGCTAAATTGGTTGGGAAAGTCTCCGAAAACTTAGAAACAGCAGTTTACATCAGTAAAAACGAGGAGTTTTTAGGAAAATATATTTTCAAAAATGAATATCGGGCAAATTTGAATTCGTTGTTTCAGAAGTTAAATTCCTATGAAATCCACATTCTCAGCGGCGACAATTCTTCGGAAGAAAAACAACTTAAATCAATGATACCCAATGCTGGGGGAATGGCATTCAACCAAAGTCCGGAAGACAAGTTGAATTACATTAAGAATCTACAAGATCAGCAGCATAAAGTTGCGATGCTGGGTGATGGCTTGAATGACGCCGGAGCTCTAAAACAAAGTAATGTAGGAATCGCGATTGCTGATGACACCAATTCTTTCACGCCTTCTTCGGATGTGATCATGTCTGGTGAAAAACTTGAACTTTTTGATAAGTATTTGCGGTTTTCGAAAGATGCGATGCGAATTGTAAAATTCACTTTTGGGATCAGTTTTATGTACAACATCATCGGTTTGGGATTTGCTGTGACTGGTCATATGTCTCCCATTTTCGCTGCGATTTTAATGCCAATCAGTTCAATTAGTGTTGTAGCCTTTACTTCCGTTTCAACTTGGGCTAGAAGCACAAAGTACTTTAAAATCAGGAAGTAAGCGACCTGATTTTTATTTAGAAATATTTTAAATTAACTAAATTTAACATTTAATGATTATTATCATTATTTTTCGCTAAATTTGGGGACGTTTTATACGTTAATTTTGCATAAAAATGGACATCTTATATTTAATGATTCTTTGCAGTGTAACTTTAGCTGTTATCTTTTTGATCATTTTTATAGTGAATGCGAAAAAGGGACAGTTTGAAGACGATGAATCACCAGCGGTTAGAATTCTTTTGGATTCGGAAATCATCAAGGAAGAACCGGAAAATCAAGAAAAAAAAATAAATTTATAGCAGAAAAAAAGTGATTAGTTTATATGGAAACACAAAAATTTAGTTATGACAACAGCATTGTGCGTGCGTTCCTTTATGCAACCATAGTTTTCGGACTTGTAGGTTTCTTATTGGGTCTTACTGCAGCATTAATGCTTTTCTACCCGGAACTTCCTGAGTTTTTCTTTGGGACAGATGATGCTACCATCAAAAGTTTGCAGAGTGGTAACCTTCAGGGATTAATCAACACCCAAGGAGCCTTTGGTTTTGGGCGAATCAGAATGCTACACACCAGTGCAGTAATTTTTGCATTCGTTGCGAATGGTTTTTTTGCGGGAGCTTATTATTCTATGCAGCGATTACTAAAAACCAGAATGTGGAGCGATACGCTTTCTTGGATTCATTTCTGGGGATGGCAACTGATGATTGTTTCTGTGGTAATTACTTTCTTGATGGGTATCAACACCTCTAAAGAGTATGCAGAACACGAGTGGCCAATCGATATTTTGATCACTGTGGTTTGGGTTATCTTCGGAGTAAATATGATTGGAACCATTGCTGTGAGAAGAGTTCGTCACCTATATGTTGCCATTTGGTTCTACTTGGGAACTTGGGTAGCAGTAGCAATGTTGCACATATTCAACAACTTAGAAGTGCCATTATCTTTCGGCGGTTGGAAATCTTATTCCGCTTACGCAGGGGTAAAAGACGCTTTGGTACAATGGTGGTACGGGCACAATGCGGTTGCTTTTGTATTGACAACACCAATTCTGGGCTTGATGTACTATTTCTTACCAAAAGCAGCAGACAGACCTGTATTTTCTTATAAATTATCAATTATTCACTTCTGGTCTTTGATCTTTGTTTATATCTGGGCTGGTCCTCACCACTTGCAATATACTGCAGTACCAGGTTGGGCACAGGCGTTGGCTACAGGTTTCTCTATCATGCTTATCGCTCCTTCTTGGGGTGGAATGCTTAACGGTCTCCTTACTTTGAGAGGTGCATGGGATAAAGTGAGAGAAAATCCTGTTCTTAAATTCTTTGTAGTGGCGGTAACTTGTTACGGTATGGCTACATTTGAAGGTCCATTATTAGCCACTAAAACATTAAACAAAATCGGTCACTATACCGACTGGGTTATTGGTCACGTTCATGTTGGAGCGTTAGGATGGAACGGATTCATAACTTTTGGTATGATTTATTATTTGTTACCAATTCTTTGGAGAACCAAACTTTGGTCTGTAAAATTAGCGAACTGGCATTTTTGGTTAGGAACTTTAGGAATTATTTTCTATGCAATACCATTGTACATTGCAGGTTTCCAACAAGGATTAATGTGGAAACAATTCAACCCTGATGGAACGTTGGTTTACAAAAACTGGTTGGATACGGTAACTGCGATTATCCCTTATTACCAAATGAGATTTGTAGGTGGTGTGCTTTATATTTTCGGAGCTATTTTAATGGTAGTAAACGTAATCGCTACGGTAAGAAGCGGCTCTTTCCAAAAAGAAGTACCAGCAGAAGCTCCTGCACTTGCAGAGGTAACCAAGAAGAGAAAAGAAGGAGAAGGTTTCCACCTATGGTTAGAGAGAACTCCTTTGTTATTAACCATATTGTCTTTTGTAGCAGTAGCAATCGGTGGCTTTGTAGAAATTGTACCGACGCTAGTTATTAAAGATAATGTACCTACGATTTCAGCAGTAAAACCATATTCTCCGTTGGAATTAGAAGGTAGAGATTTATACATTAGAGAAGGTTGTAACTCTTGTCATAGCCAAATGATTCGACCTTTCCGTGATGAAGTTGTAAGATTCAACGGTAAAAACGGACAATATTCAAAAGCGGGAGAATTTATTTACGACAGACCATTCCTTTGGGGATCTAAAAGAACAGGTCCGGATTTGCACAGAGAAGGTGGCAAAAACCCAAGTTCTTGGCACTATAAACACATGCTGAACCCAAGAGTAACATCCGCAGGTTCCATCATGCCACGTTATCCTTGGTTAATTGCTAATGATTTGGATAGAAGCCAAATGGTTGATAAAATCAAATTGATGAAGAACACATTTGATGTTCCTTACACCAAGGCGCAAATCGATTCAGCAGATCAGTGGGCCGATAACCAGGCAGCATATATTGTAAAACAAATTTACTCGGAAGCAACCGACGTAAAAGAAGCTTACGAACAAAGAAAAGCTGCTGAAGGGGCTAGCTTTACTCCGCTAGAGAAAAAAGAAATCGTCGCTTTGATTGCGTATTTGCAAAGATTGGGTACAGATATCAAAACTACTGAAATCAAAACCGCAAGTACTAATTAATCATTAAAAAAAGTATTCAATGATACCTCAAAATGTAAAAGAAATACTTGGAAATAGTGAAAACGTTGGCTTTTTGCAAACAATAGCAATGTTATTTTTCCTTGTCTTTTTTCTAGGGATTGTGTATTATGTTTTTTCTCGTCCGAAAAAGCACTACGACGAGGAAGCAAACGCACCTTTACAAGACGATATCACTGAAGACAACAACTTTTAAACTATCTAAAAATGAAACAAAGAACGCCGGTATACGTTACCATACTCATAATACTTTGTATTTTATATATTGTATTTTACATGTTTGTTCAAAATGCGTCTTTTCTTAGCTCTCCGTATTTTTGGGGTACTGCAGTTATTTCTACTATTATCGCCCTGATCCATAATTCAATCGGAGACTTAATTGAAAATGCAAAGTTTAAGGCACTTTCCGAAGAGGAGAAAAAAGCTTATCTAGAAACTAAAAAAGTTCCTTACTTTAAGGCACTTTACAATAGTGCATTCAAAAAGCAATCTGCAACTGAAGAAAAAGACATTCTGATCGACCATGGCTTCGACGGAATTATGGAGCTCGATAACCAATTGCCAAAGTGGTGGCTCGGCCTTTTCTGGTTTGGGGTTTCCTATTGTGCAATTTACATGCTGTCTTTCGCTTTCACGGATTTTGCACACCAAGAGAACGAGTATGACGAAGAGTATAAAGCTCAAACCGCAAGCATCGCTGAATATGTAAAAAATACACCTCCGCCAACCATCGAAAATGCGGTGTACTCACCTGACAATATCGAAGCAGGTGCAGAGGTTTTCAAAACCAACTGCGTTTCTTGTCACGGCGACGGAGGGAAAGGAGGAATTGGTCCGAACCTGACTGATAATTATTGGATTAATCAACCAGAAAAAACTTTGTTTAAAAACGTATTCCATATTGTTGAAAATGGTTCTCCAAACAACCCAACCATGCAAGCTTGGGGCAAAAATGGGGTACTTACCGGATTTGATATCCAAAATGTGGCAGCTTATGTTTATCATATTAACCAAGAACAAAAACCTATTACTCCTGCTGAAGGTGGTGCTGCACCACAAGGTACACCTGCCCATTGGGAAAAGTAAGTAATCGAGTAAAACAATAGCTTTTGAAAACATAATTCGTTATTTTTGTAAAATAAGATAACGGATTATGTTTTTTTATTTAAAAAATAAATAACAATGGCAGAAGATCAAAATTTTAGAGGCGGACAAGGACAAGTAGTAGATCCCGAAACGTTCAGAGATTCGGTGGGAACCATGGATAATGCAGGAAAAAGAAAATGGATTTTTCCTAGAAAACCTAGCGGGAAATATACTAATTATAGAACCATAGTAGCATATTTCCTATTGGCCGTATTTTTTATCCTTCCTTTTTTAAAAATCAATGGCAATCCCGTGCTTCTCATCAATGTAATTGATCGGCAGTTTTTCATTTTCGGGCAACCCTTTTTCCCGCAAGATTTCTTTATTTTAGCTTTAGGAGCAATTACTTCTATTGTTTTTATCATTTTGTTTACCGTAGTTTTCGGGCGAATTTTCTGCGGATGGATCTGTCCACAAACCATTTTTCTTGAAATGATTTTCAGAAAAATTGACTATTTAATCGAAGGAGACCGAAACAAACAAATGAAACTCGACCGACAAGAATGGAATTCTGAAAAAATCTGGAAGAGATCCTTGAAATGGTCAATATTCCTCATTATTTCCTTAATCATCACTCATTGGATGTTTATGTATATTGTGGGATATCAAGAAGTCTTTAACATGGTTAAAGAAGGTCCTTTCAATAATTTTACCAGCTTTTTGGTAATGATTGTCTTCACGGCCGCCTTTTATTTCACTTTTGCATGGTTCAGAGAGCAGGTCTGCACCTTGGTTTGTCCATACGGAAGATTACAAGGGGTGCTTATTGATAAGCAAACCATCAACGTATATTACGATTTCAAAAGAGGAGAAAAGCGTTCGAAATGGAGAAAAGGCGAAGACCGAAAAGCACAAGGAAAAGGCGATTGTATCGATTGTAACCAATGTGTTGTAGTATGTCCTACTGGAATTGATATCCGAAACGGGCAGCAACTTGAATGTGTGAACTGTACAGCATGTATAGACGCTTGCGATGAAGTGATGGTGAAGGTAGGTTTACCAACAGGTTTAATTCGATATGCTACAGAAGAAGAAATCGAAAAAGAAGCTCCTTTCAAATTTACCGGAAGAATGAAGGCTTATTCTGTTGTTTTGTTGCTGATGCTTGGCTTTTTAGGATTCTTGCTTAGTAATCGTGGTACGATGGAAGCCAAATTCATCAAACCGGCCGGTTCTACGTATTTTGTGCGAGACGGACAGATTACCAATATCTACAACTACACCTTCCTTAATAAATCCAACAAAGACCAGCTCGTGACCATAAAAATTATGGAGCCAGCTCACGGAACGGTAACATTAAGTACAGCCGATAAAATTCTTCTCAAAAAAGATCAAATAACCAAAGGAACAGTGAACATCAGTTTCCCGGAAAAGGAAATTAAACTTTCCAAACAGAAAGTGAAAATAGGGGTTTACGATCAAAAAGGAGAACTACTGGATACCTTCGAAACCTATTTTGAAGGTCCATTTAAATTACAATTTTAATTAAAATGCTAAAAAAACTCAATTGGGGGCACGGTGTCGCAATAGCGCTCGGTTCTTTCATCATATTTATTCTTTTTTTAATCTTCGTTTACTCCAGCGGAATGAAGAATTCCGAACTTATTTCGGATGATTATTATCAAGATGAACTCACCTATCAACAAGTGATTGATGCTAAAAATAACGCAGAAACTTTAAGCCAAAAACCTGCGTATAGCCAAGATAAAAACGGAATTAAAATTGTATTCCCGCAAAACAGCAATATCGATGATTCCAAAGTAAATTTCACCCTTTTCCGTACCGACGACGGAAATCTTGATGTGAAAAAAGAAATTACTTTGGACGGAAGTAAGCAATTTACTATTCCTTCGAAAGTACTTTCAGCAGGATCATACACCTTGAAAGTAAGTTGGAAAGAAAACAAAAAACCTTATCAACTCGATTACGACGTTCAATGGAAATAGCACTCATCATTTCGGCATTGGGTTTAGGATTCGCATCCGGTTTCCACTGTATTGGAATGTGCGGTCCTATCGCACTTTCAATGGGATTGACCAAAAAACAAGCTTCCAATTATTACCTCCAAAACCTCACTTATCAGTTCGGAAGGATAGCCACTTATACATTTTTAGGCGGAATTTTGGGAATCGTTGGGCAAGGTTTTCAAATGGTTGGCTTTCAGCAATATTTAACCATAGGCGTTGGTGTTTTATTGATTTTAATGGCATTGTTTTCATTTGGTGGAAAAGATTTTGCTTCCAAAATTCCTTTTCTCTCTAAATTCCTTTTCACCGTAAAAATGAACTTGGGAAAACTTCTTCAAAAAGCCGATTACAGATCTCGTTTCACCACAGGTATTCTCAATGGTTTCTTGCCTTGCGGAATGGTTTACATGGCTCTAACAGCAAGTTTGGCAGCAGGCGGAGTTTGGCAAAGTTCAGTTTTTATGGCGCTTTTCGGGTTAGGAACTTTACCGTTCATGTTTTTCGTGGTTCTTGTAGGAAATTTAATGACAACTGCTTTCAGAATCAAAATTTTAAAATTTGTTCCTGTAATGATGATCATTTTGGGAAGTCTTTTCATCCTTCGTGGATTAGAAATAGGCATTCCTTATGTTTCACCAAAAAAAGAAGCATTGCAAGTAATTCACAACAATTCCATTGATCACCAACAAGGTAATCACCACAGTTGCCATTAATTATTAATTGAAAAAATAATAATTCACAAAAATAAAACCACCGCAATCACGGTGGTTTTAATGTGTTTAAATAGTCGCTCCTTAAAATGTGTTTAACATATTGAATATTAGTGTTTTAATCAATATTTCACTTGTGTTTTCTTGCAGGCTTTTGTATCTTAGAGCCTTAAAACCTTGCAAATATGTTGGGAAAAAATCCAGAGAAACTGCCAGAATTATTCCGTCCTATGTTGATAGATTTTATTGATAATACGCACGAACTTGTTTTGCTTGCAGAAAAAGTTGATTGGAATTATTTTGAAAAAGAATTCGCCTCCCTATATTCCAAGAAAGGAAACGCAAGCCATCCGATCCGGTTTATGGTGGGCTGTCTGCTTCTGAAACACCTTTACAATTTGGGCGATGAGACTTTAGAAAAAGCCTGGATTATGAATCCTTACATGCAATATTTTTGTGGCAGGGTTTTCTTTGAACACGAGTTTCCGTGTGACCCGAGCAATTTGGTTCATTTCCGAAAAAGAATTGGCGAGAAGGGAATTGAGAAAATCTTCGCCTACAGCGTAAGGATGCACGATGTAAAGACGAAGACCTCGAACTTTGTTTTATCAGACACTACTGTTCAGGAGAATAATACCACTTTTCCCACCGATGCAAAATTGTGCAAGAAAGTAATTGATTATTGCAACAAAATAGCCGAAAAAGAAGGCATAAAACAAAGACAACGCTACACGAAAGTCAGTAAACAATTGGTTCGTGACACCTATAATGGCAAACATCCTAAGCGAGCCAAAGGAGCAAGAAAATCTGCAAGACGATTAAAGACTATTGCCCTGAGGATGGTACGCGAACTGGAGCGCAACTTTACTCCTGAACAAAAAGAATTCTACAAAGATTTACTCGCTCTTTACTCCAAAGCCGTCACTCAGGAAAGAAAAGGTACCGATAAAATTTACAGCCTGCACAAACCTTTTACCCAATGCATCGCCAAAGGAAAAGCGCATAAACAATACGAATTCGGGAATAAAGTGGGCTTGATCACCACCGCTAATAAAGGAAAAAAAATCATTCTCGCAATTAAAGCATTTTTACAAACCCCTTATGATGGTCACACCATTGAACCACTTTTGGAACAAATGGAAACAGGTGGCCAACCCCTTCCCAAAGAACTGGTTTACGACCGTGGCGGAAAAGGGAAATCGGAAATAAAAGGAGTGAAAATCTCCATTCCAGGTCCACCGAGAAAAAAAGACACCCTCTACCAGAAACAAACAAAGCGCAAAAAATTCAGAACCAGAGCTGCCATAGAGCCTATCATCGGACATTTAAAAACTGATTTCAGGCTGGCTAAAAATTACTTTATGGGAGAAACGGGGCCTCAAATCAATGCCTTCCTAGCAGCAACTGCCTGGAATATGAAGAAAATGATGGAGATTCTTAAAGCCAATCTTCGTTGGCTATATTTTTCTTTGCAGAATTTCCTCTTTGCTGCATATTTTTTCACAATAAAAAGAAAATATTTATATTGTTAAGGAACGACTAAATAATTTTAGTCGATCAACTCAAATCTGGTGTAAGCTGCAATTTTCTCTGGGATACGAATTCCGTTTTCTGTTTGGTTATTTTCCAAAAGTGCTGCCATAATTCTTGGCAAAGCCATTGCAGAACCATTTAGAGTATGAACCAATTGAGTTCTTCCTTCGCCTTTGAAACGACATTTCAAACGATTTGCCTGGAAGGTTTCGAAATTGGAAACGGAAGACACTTCCAACCATTTTTCTTGCGCTGCACTCCAAACTTCGAAATCGTAAGTCATCGCTGAAGTAAAACCCATATCTCCGCCACAAAGTCTTAAAATCCTGAAAGGTAGCTCTAGATCAGTCAAAATAGATTTTACGTGTTCAACCATTTCTTCCAAAGCTGCGTAAGAATTTTCAGGTTTTTCTAAACGAACGATTTCCACTTTCTCGAATTGGTGCAAACGGTTCAAACCACGAACATGGGCGCCATAACTACCAGCTTCTCTTCGATAGCATTGTGAAAATGAGGTGTTTTTGATTGGCAACTCTTTCTCATCCAACAAAACATCTCTGTACAAATTGGTCACAGGAACTTCCGCAGTAGGTATTAAATAAAGATTATCTTCGTTTACAAAATACATTTGACCTTCTTTATCAGGAAGTTGTCCTGTTCCGTAACCAGAAGCTTCATTCACCACATGAGGCGGATTCACTTCCAAATAACCGGCATCGGTGTTTTTATCAAGAAAATATTGCACGAGCGCTCTTTGCAATCTCGCTCCTTTCCCGAAATATACCGGAAAACCTGCTCCGGCAATCTTCACACCGAGTTCAAAATCAATTAAGTTATATTTCTTCGCCAATTCCCAGTGCGGAATAGCACCTTCGTCCAAACCTTCTACATCATGAGATTGGTAGATGATTTCGTTGTCATCAGCGGAAGTTCCCGCAACTACTTTTTCGTAAGGAATATTCGGAATTAGATAAAGAATTTCCAAAAGTCGAGCTTCGGTTTCTTTTAAATTTTGCTGAAGGTTTTGCGAGTTTTCTTTAAATTCTGCAGTTTTAGATTTAGCTGCCTCTGCTTCTTCTTTTTTTCCATCTTTCATCAGAATTCCAATTTCTTTTGAAATTTTGTTCATCTCGGCCAAATTCTGGTCGAGTTCGAACTGGAATTTTTTTCTTTCGTCATCGGCAGAAATAGCTTCATCAACCAAGTCCAGTTGTTTGAAATTTCTTTTCTGTAAACCCTGCAAAATGCGTTCTTTGTTTTCGCGCAAAAAATTAACCTGTAACATAACGGAGTGAAAATTGTATAATTATGATTTTAATAATCGGTTCGATGACCAAGTGATCGATTGAGCACAAATTTAGTGATTATTTCACGATTTTTACGATGTTCGGCTGATCTTGTACTTTGGTAAATTTAAGTTGCCCATTATACCAAACGTTTGCCACCTGGAAAAGCGTAGGAGAAGAATTATAGTGCACAATCATCGTGTCATTAATAGAATAGTTGGTAGAATCGTTGATAACTTTGGTCATTGCTAAAGCGATTTTAGATTCGTAAATTTTCTGAGAAGCCGAGGAATCGACAAGAACTCTTCGGGAACCGGCAACATATTCAATATAGCTTATTGTATCAGCATCTTTTTTTTGATTAAAACTCACCGGAGCATTATCGGTAATTCCATAAACGTCGTTCATGGAAATGTTCGTGTAGCCACCCTTCAAATTGGAATTCAGCATATCTTGACCTGCCGAATCAATATAAACCTGAAGTATCTGATCGATTTGCTGGGCTTGATTCTCTCCCTCTGCCCGACAAGAAAATAAACATAAAAAAAATAAAAGAACAATATGTTTCATGTTAATTCTACAAGATAATTATTTTTTAAAACTTCTAAAAAAAAGAATGCAGGATAACAACCCTGAAAGACTTATTGATATAATACTAGCATAGGCTATTCCTTTCAAACCAAAAGACTCCTTCATTATATTTCCTAATACCACTAACAAAACCAAAGAAACAACCGCCGTTATTAAATTATATTTAGAAAGTCCACGCGCCGCAAGAAGATTGCCAAATGGTATTCTAAAAAACAAAGAACTTACTGATGCCCAAATAAGAATTTTAAAAATCTCTGGATTGCGATAATTTATTCCAAAAAGCGCCATTATTTCTTCGGAAAAAAAATAACTCACTCCCAATAAACAAATAGAAACTAGAAACATCCACTTAAAATAATTTTTAAGAAAATCAATAAAATAATTTTTATCATTCTGATTTACACAAAAATTAACATATTCTGTCTGCATAATGACTTGGGGGATAAACAATACATTAAAAGGTATCATTGAACTTATCTTGTAGTAAGCAACCGACTCTTTAGAAAAAAAATACCCCACCATGAACACATCTATAATAAAAATCCATTGCCAAATTTGCAAAGTAAAGGCAGTAAAAAAGTTGTAGTTCCAAAATTCACCGTATGGAATTTTAATACTACCTTTTCTTAATTTAAATTTATGAATAAGCAAAACACAATATGGCGCACACATTAAAGCCCAAATATATCCCTGAACTTTGAAAAAACAAGTAAGAACAGCAGTTAAAATTACCGAAACCATACTGAATAACAAATCTATCTTTGCAAAAGATCGATTATCCCCACTGGCTCTATATTCTGCTTTGGCCTGCTCCATTAAAAAAAGTCCAAAGAAACGTACAGATAACAGAAGTAAAATTTCAATTTTTCCGGCTTCTTTTAGTATAGCTAAAGAAAGTAAACACATTAGAACTGTTAGTACCAGCTGAAAAATAAATCCCCAATAAAAAGAATAATTGTAGAGCTGTTTTCGAACTACTTCATCTTTTTCCAGCGAACCGTAGCGCAGACTTCCCTGATACGATCCTAAACCAACAAGCGGAATAAAAAATGAGAGATAATTTAGGTTATATAGCACCCCCCCTAGCTCTTTCTCCGTTAGCAAATGGGCAGTTTGGATTGTTATTATAAAATTGCTAATTTTGGACAGCAACATTGCAGCACCTACCCAGACGCCCTTGTTACCAATAAAAATTTTCTTTATATCCATTGCTAGCTAACACAAATATACACTTTTAACTCGATTTATAAATGAAAAATTATCTTTCACTATGCTATCAAAGAAATAGGAAAATTTTCTTCTTTACAATGGTGTTTATTATAGCAAATATTTTCATTACTTTCACTAAACAAAATAGTTTCCCTATTGTAAATTGGGGCGTCTTTTCTACACCATATCCTAAAATTGACAGTTATAGTTTTTTTGTTATTGAAAAAAACGGAAAACCCTTGGAATATAAATTACCTTGGCTTCATAACAGACAATTGGCCTACCAGTTTCTTACTGGATTTTATATAAGAGCGAAAAAAAAACAACCATTATTTGCTCCGAACTGGAATAAAAGACTTTCAAATCTAGGTTTTGAAATTAAATCATTTGAGGATTCGTATCGTGCTGCACAAAATTTAGATAAATTTCCCCCATGGCTTGCTCGATTTAGTAAATTTGATGATAAAAATAGAACCAATGAGCTAAAAATAAGATTATTAAAAGTATCCTACTTAGGAAATCAACAAAAAATAATTTCTGATAGTCTAATTCTAATTTACAGAAAATGATAAGAAACATATACCCTTATAAGAAAATAATTGCTCACTTTGTTTTCTTATTTTTTTTTCTTTTTTTAGCATTAAGATTTAGCTCTGGACTACTTCCATATCAGTTTCAGCAACCTGTTATATTTAATTTAGAACAGGATTTTTCTAATATTCTTTTTTATAATTCTGGACTAAATTTTATTTTTCAAAATAAAACTACTTCAATTATCTTTACTTTATTGCTCACTTTATTTTCCCTTATTGTATTCCTAAAGCCATTTAACAGAATATTAGTATTTTCATTTTGGCTATTGATTCTTTTTTATTGTATCGGTGTCAATATTAATTATGGACACAGTTCACATTTATTGTCTGGTATTATTCTTTTACCGCTATGTTTCATGTTCAAGAAGGCAGAAAATTTTAATTTAATTTGGGAAGGCTTTCGTTACTATGTTTGCTGGATGTATGCTTCGGCATTTTTTTTAAAATTCTACAATGGCAGTATTTTCCAATATGAATTTGGAAGTTTTGCTTTTAAAGAAAATGTTTCATGGATAATTTATTCCGGAAAAAACACAATATATCTGCCCATATACCAATTCTTTATAAACAACGAATGGATTCTAAATCTCGGCACATACATTATATTTTTGGGAGAAGGTAGTTTTATGTTCGGTTTTTTTACAAAAAGATGGGATAATTTATTATTCTGGCTGGTAATCATTATACACACTGTCCTTTATTTTTTCGCAGATGTCTTTTTTGTGGAACAATGTTTATTAAGCATTTTATTTTTAAATGAAAAAAAATGGAGGGAGCTCAGTAGTAAACTTATCCTCATAAAATTCTGATTATTTTAGCCGGATTTCCGGCAATAATACAATTACCCTTTGGGAAACTCTTTGTAACCACACTACCGGCCCCAACAATAGTTCTGTCACCAAGCCTAACACCCGGCAAAATGCAGGCATTTCCACCAATCCAACAATCAGCGCCTATATAAATAGGTTCTGATGGCAAAAAGTTTGAATTAAGAATTGGATCATGATTAGCTGAAACCATCACTACATTGGGTCCAATATTGGTGTTATCGCCAATACTAATACCCATTTGTGCATTGATATAAATACCAGGAGAATCTCCGGGATAAGTATTCTTTCCAACTCTCAATTTTTCAGGATTGTGAATGGTCGTTGTGAAATGAACCGGCCACTTTACACCTGAATTTCTTTTTAAAATTTTTCTAAAAAGAAAATCTAGCACAATAAAACTCAGCGAATAATCACTGTTTCTTAATGCTAATTTGAGTATCTTCTTCAACATAAATTTTATACTATACTTCCTGCCCAGCTTCTGTTGAGAGGCAAAAGAAAATCACTTAAAAAAGCGACATAAGAATTCTTCGAAAAATCGAATACTTCGATGTCGGACGAAATGGTTTTTTCTTTCAAACCTTTTCGGAAATCTTGCAATTTCATGGTTTTGGTTTCTCCGTTTTCGATGAAACTAGCTTTCATTCTATCAAATAGTCCCAATTCAAATTCCGAATCCATTTCTCTCATCACAGTTCCCAAAGCATCGATGCTGCAGCCGGAAGCAGCTTCTTTTTCTTCGTCAACACAAATCACAATAAATTGATTTTTCTCGATTTTAAATGAAGATGAAAGCGGTTTGCCGTGAGCAGCCCACGTCGCCAGAAAATCATATAATTTTTCGGTAATTATTTTGCTTTCTTTAGGTGAAAAAGGTCGTGATGCAGGAAAAATAATCACTCTATAATCACTAGTTTCTATTATGTTTGATTCTTCTATTTTCATTCTTTTTTTTAAAGGATAAAATTACGCAATTTTCTTGATTTGGTGTTTCCCATATTTCTTGCTCAATGCAAATAAGAAAATGATGAATAAAAGCATTACAAATCCAATGAAAAACCTTAAAGTCCCGCCTTGTGGAAAAAATAGAAATTTAATAAAAATGTTTACAAAAAACAACGAGGCCAAAATCCTTATCCATAAATCCTTTGAAAAATAAAATGTTGCTCCTAATAGAAAAAGTGAAAGAAGAGTAACTTTTTTAAAATTAATTAATTTCAAAATAATGAAATCCCGATATTCTACGAAAGTAAAATCTGCTTTTTGAGCAGAAATAATTGGTCTTCGGTAGATGAAAGTATCATAAAACACATCTTTCCAGCCCGGATAATGATAAAATTTTATGATAAAAAGGTAAATCAACATTAATGAAAAGCCTTGTAAAATAAGATGAAAACCTATTTTTTTATCTTTTTTCAAATAATCATATACAAAAACTGCGAGAAGATAAGTAAGTGCGAATAAAATAAAATCTGGCCGAATAAGAACGCAACAAAGCAAAATAATATATCTCCAGACCTGATTTTTATTTTGAATAACATTGATGACAAACAAAAGCATGAAAACCAATAGAAAAATATCCGGTGTTGGATTCTGCGCCATACTTCTTACCGCTGGAAACCACATTAAAAACAAACTCAAAGTAGCGGCTAAAAAGTGATTGTTCGGAAAGAAAGATTTAAATAAATAAAAAAGCAGAACTCCACAAAAGAAGTAAGAAAATATATTGAGTAAAAGTACCGCATGTGGCCCCGAAACTCCTAATTTATAGAGAACATAAACAACCGCGTTGTATCCTACTTTGATTTGATAATAAGGCAATTGCTCTCCAAAAGCCTTAAAATTCTTCACGAAAACCTTGTTGGCTTCATTATATGCAATTATATCATGATACTCTTTCGGAGACGCTTCTTTTTTTATTGTGCTATACACCAGCTCATGAACATATTCTGGATTTTGGGGATATTCCCAAGTATAAATACTTCCCAAATAACCGGGCATATCCCAATCGTAAACTCTATTTTGGTAACAAGAAACAGTTAAAACACCAAGTACAAAAAGAAACAGACAAGAAATAATGTACTTTATGTTCACGTTTGAGTTTTATAATTCCGTTAAAATTTTTAAATAAATATTTTAAAGCCCTCAATATTACAAATCCTCCGCTTCCGCAAGAAGTTCTACGATGTCTTTTACGGCGACTTCAGTGTTCTTGTTGAAATGTTTCACGCCATCGGTCATCATGGTATTGCAGAAAGGACAACCGGTAGCGATGATATTTGGAGTTTCTGCTAAAGCTTCTTCCGTTCTTTCTATGTTGATGTCTTTGTTACCTTTTTCAGGTTCTTTGAACATTTGTGCACCACCGGCTCCACAGCAAAGTCCGTTGGATTTGCAACGTTTCATTTCTACTAATTCCGCATCTAATTTTTCTAGAAGCATTCTTGGCGCTTCATATTCATCATTCCCTCTTCCGAGATAACACGGATCGTGGAAAGTGATTTTTTTGCCTTTAAAGCTACCTCCTTCTATTTTCAATCGTCCTTCTTCCATCAATTTTTTCAGGAATTGGGTGTGATGCATTACTTCGTATTTTCCGCCTAAACCTGGATATTCATTTTTAATAATATTGAAACAATGCGGACAAGAGGTTACGATTCTTTTCACCTCATAAGCATTCATAATTTCGATATTGGTTAATGCCATCATCTGAAAAATGAATTCGTTTCCAGCTCGTTTTGCGGGATCACCATTGCACGATTCTTCTTGACCAAGAACCGCAAATTCCACTCCTACTTTGTGCAAAATTTTGCAGAATGCTTTGGTAATTTTCTTCGCTCTATCATCAAAACTTCCTGCGCAACCAACGAAAAATAAAACTTCCGGTGCTTTTCCTTCGGCAGCATATTCTGCCATTGTTTTTATTGTGAAATCCATGTTTTTATAAGTAATTAAGGAGCAATTATCAAATTATCCGATTTTCAAATGTTTTAGAACTTAGTTTTCGGTTGCCCATTTTAGTCGATCAGCTTGGTTGTACTGCCACGGTGCAGCATTGTTTTCAATATTGGTCATCATCAGATTTAATTCCTGTGGCGCTGAAGACTGCTCCATCACCAGGAATCTGCGCATTTCAAAAATAATAGACAACGGATCAATTAACACCGGACAGTCCTCCACACAAGCGTTACAGGTGGTACATGCCCAAAGTTCCTCTCTTGAAATATAATCGTCGAGTAACTTTTTGCCATCATCGACAAATTTTCCGTTTTTATTAATGTTTTTACCCACTTCTTCAATTCTGTCGCGGGTGTCCATCATAATTTTTCGTGGTGAAAGTTTTTTGCCTGTAATATTCGCCGGACAAACCGCCGTACATCTTCCGCACTCTGTGCAAGAATAAGCATTCAACAACTGAACCTGATTCAAATCGAAAATATCATTGGCACCGAATTTATCAGGAACTGCGTTCGGATCTGCATCTGCAGGAGCTGCGTAAGGATCAGCGTTGGGATCCATCATCAGTTTAATTTCTTTGGTAACCGAATCCAGATTATTGAATTTTCCTTTCGGCTGTAAATTCGCAAACCATGTGTTTGGAAATGCAAGAATAATATGCAAATGTTTCGAATAATAGAGGTAATTCATAAAGAAAAGAATTCCCAGGAAATGAAACCACCAAGCGGCTCTTTCGATAAAAATTAAGGTATTATCGCTAAAATTATTGAAAATTGGAGCTAAAATATTGGACGAAATCGGGAAACTTCCGTGTTCGGCAAGAACGCCTCTTTGCTGAAGAACCCAATCTGCGGCATTCATTGTAAAGAAAGCCATCATCAATGCAAATTCGATAATTAAAATCCAGTTTGCATCAATTTTTGGCCAACCGAAAAGTTCTTTCATGTTGAGTCTTTTCACTCCATAGAAATTTCTACGGATAAAAAATACCACGACCGCAAAAACCACCAAAAGTGCTAAAACGTCCAAAGTCGCAGTAAAAGCAGCATACAAAGAATGTCCTAAAATCCCTGAAAGAAAACGGTGGGTACCGAAAATTCCATCAACAATAATTTCTAATAATTCAATATTAATGATCACAAAACCCACATAAACCAAAATGTGCAAAAATCCGGCTATCGGACGTTTGGTCATTTTGCTCTGTCCGAGCGCTACTTTTCCCATGGTTTTCCATCTTTCGGACGGATGATCGGTTCGATCGATGGCTCTTCCGAGTTTGATGTTACGGTAAATTTCTTTTATACTTTTAAAAAAAAGTCCAAAGCCTGCGATAAGGGCGATCAAGAAAATGATATTGTCAATATATTGCATATTGAGAGGTTTTTAGTCTTTAGTTGGAACTGTTTTTCCCAAATACAGAGAAATTGAGGTATCTCTTTGGGTTTTCTTTCAAATCAAGAATCAGTTTATTTAGGTTTTGCGAAGATTCATTTAGATTTCTGTAAAGTTCTTCATCTTTCGTCAATTTTCCAAGCGATCCTTCACCATTCTGTATGCCGGAAATAACACCATTTAATTTATCTGCAGTAAGACTGAGTTTATCAATTGTATTATTAAGCTTTTGCACATCTACTTGTTCCGCCACTCTTCCGTATTTATCAATCGCAGTTCTGGCGCTAATCGTTGCTAAATTTGCATTATCGAGAACTTGCTGAACACGCGGATCATTGTTAGCGAGCAACGCATTAGCTTGTCGAGATGTTCCTTCGAAGGAAGCTACGGTTCGGTTAAGGTTTTGCAATAAAGCTTTAATTTCAGCTTTGTTTTGATCATTAAGAATCTGGTTTGCATTATTGGCAAGAGAATCTACACGCTTCAAAACAATTTGCAATTGATCTTTCACCGGACCCACTTGCGAGGAAATATTATTCATCATCGAAAGGGTGAAAGCTCCAGCCAAAGTATCGCCATCTTTTGCCATCGGATTTCCGTAAGCAAGATTGACACGCATTTGCTTGCCGGACATTAGCCCTGGTTCGAAGATTTCAAGGGTTGATTTTTTGGAAAATATAAATTCATCATCCACCGTAACTTTCACCACAAAGTGAATTTTACCGTCTTTTTCGGTAACTGGTATGATTTGATCAACCTGGCCCACTTTCAAACCATTTATTGATACCGGGTTCGAAGCTTCTAGCCCTTCAACATTGTCGAATTTGGCATAGAAAATATTATCGGTGGTGAAAAGGCTTTTGCCTTTCATAAATTGGAATAGAATTACAAACCCTACGATCGCTAAAAGTGCGATTAATCCTGCTTTTATTTCTTTTGAGTACTTCACTCTGATTTATTTTTTTAATGAACAAATATAATACATTTTACTGAAACGCAATTTTTGTGCCTTGGTTTAAAAAGACACCAAAAGCGACCTTAGAGAGTCGCTTTTGATTTTATTGCTAGTAAGGAGCTTATTGTTGTGCTGCCTTGTTATAAACTTCGATTCTATAATCTTTAATTTTGGCATTATCCTGAAGGCTTTTCAGCAATGCTTGCCCAAATTGTTGTGCATTTTGGCTTGCAATAGACTGCGCAATCTGCTTTGCATCTCCGGGTTGCTTGTTGATCGTTTCAGATTTTTTCACCAAAACATAAACTCCGGTTGCTCCTTCCACAGGGTTCGAAAGTTTTCCTTTTGCCACTCCGAATGCTGCTCCAGCTACTTTAGGTTCCATTGCTCCAGCAAGTTGCGGGCTTAGCAAATTCACTTGTGCAGATTGTTTTCCTGTAGAGAACAATTTCGCGATTTGATCTAATGAAGTTGCTTTCGCTGCGGCAATTTTATCTGAAATTTGTTTTGCGATCAATTTATTCATCACAATTGGTTCGATTTGTTCCCTTACCGCTTCTGCATCAGCTGTTCCTGCATCTTGTACGCCGTTCAAATAAACAATAACTCGGTCACCGGTTCCATCCACTGTGAAAATGTCTGTATCTCCTTTTTCACGTTTTTTATCGAAAGCCCAAGCGATGATTTCTTCATCTTTATCGGTTCCTAAACCTGGTAATTGCCCTTGGAAACGGCCAACTTCTTTCGGATTGAAAAATTGGTAATTATTTTTCTTTGCAATATTCGCAAAATCGTTGAAGGATTTCCCTTGCACCTGCTGAATGAATTTGGTTGCTTTCGTATAAACTTCGTTTTCTGTTTTGTCAGATGCTTTAATTGCTTTCACAAGGTTGGCAACTTTATAGGTCATCGCTCCAGATTTTTTATCTTCGATATTGATGATGTGATAACCGAAAGGCGTTTCCGCGATACCAGTACTACCTTTTGCATTAGAAGCCAAGAAATTCAAATATCCAGGTGCGAAAGGTGTTTCAGGAGTTGTCCATCCCACACTTCCGTTTCTTTCAACAGCATTTGGTTCGTCAGAAAGTTTTAAACCTTCAGCAAATTTTGCCGGATTTGCTTTGATTTGTGCCAACAAGTCTTCTGCAATTTTTTTCGCTTCTGCCTGAGTTCTTGTTGCTGTAGAACGTTCCGCTCCTTTGTAAGCAATCAAAATATGTTTTGATAGTGTAGAATCTGAAGTTTTCTTATCTAATAATTTAGAAACAACATAGAAATTTTGCTCTTTATAAGGTCCGAAAGTAGTTCCAGGACTTGCTGCTGCTACTTTATCTTTAATTCCTGAAGGAAGTTGGTTCGCTGAAAAATATTGTGGATTAAAAGGCATATCCGAATTTAACGCAACAAACATGGAATCGTTTGCTGTATTTTGGAAATTTTCTTTTCCTCCGCTCACGTCGCTTCCTTGCGAATAAAGTTTGGTGATTTCAGCTAAAGTTGCCGCATCGTCAGTCGCACTTGCTGCTGCAGGGAAATATACAACTCCTAGATTTCTGCTCGCATCTCTTTTGAACATGATCGGGTGAGCCTTGATATAATCCTCCAAATCTTTAGTAGAAACTTTTATAGGATTTTTCTGCGCATAAGCGTTATAATCAATTTTTACATAATCGATATTAGCAAGTTGATCTCTCTGCTTCATCATTTCTTCCGCTTCTTTTTTACTTACGGTAATACCGGTTGAAACGTTCGCAAAAAATTGTCTAGCCATCATTCTATACTCAATAGCTTTTCTGGTTTTCAACCAATTGTTGTACATCTCAACATTTCCGCTGTTTTTCAGCTCTTCAATTTGCTTCTTTATTTCCTGACTTTTGAAATTGCCTTTAGCATCAAAATTTTCAGGATTTTGGGCAAACATAGGATCATATTGCAATTGATTCCAGAACATCTCTTCTGTTAGCGTAAGCCCCATTTTCTCAAATTGTTGTTTGATTAATTTGGATTGCACCAACATTTGCCATGCTTGTTCTTCTAAACCAGAAGTTGGTTGACCTTGTTGCTGAGCTTGCTGTTGCAATATGAAAAGCTGATCATCAAAATCTTCTTTTGAAATTTCTTCGCCATTCACTTTCCCTAAAACACCTGGATTCGCACCAAACAGTTTCTCTAAACTATCCGGGTTTACTACGAAAGCCAACATCGCCAATGCGATAATTCCCATCAAAAGCCAAGGTCTGTTTCTAATCTGTCCTAAAACTGCCATTTTATTTATATAATTTTTATCAGTGTGCGAAAATACACATTTTTAACAGATTAAGAAAAAAATTAATCCTTTTAAAAATAATTTTTACCAGAAATGGAAATTTTGGCTAAATTATCTAATGGCACAATGCTTGTGAAATTAGATGCGCCTAATTATTTTAGGGAGTTACAGAGCAAAACTTTCAATTTGCTTATTAATATATTTTAATTTACATGACATTTTGTCATTCTATAATATTATGAAAGAATTTGAAGATTTCAATTTTGATGAAATAATGGATGAAGGTTTCAGCATTGTCGCTGAAGAAATCAATATGGATAATGATGTTGATCTTTCCGAAAATTCGGAACAGAAGATTTTTCCGATTTTACCGGTTAGAAATATGGTAATGTTCCCGAAAGTAGTCATCCCGATTACGGCGGGCCGCGAAAAGTCGATCAAACTTCTCGAAGAAGCACAGAAGAACAACGAATATATTGGAATCTTGAGCCAAAACAATTCGAGCATAGAAGATCCCACTGAGGATGACCTCTATAAAACCGGTACTTTAGCAAAGATCATCAAAATTATTAAACTACCGGAAGGAAACGTTACGGCGATTACTCGGGGTTTCCAAAGATTTACCGTTAAAAAATTCACCGAATCCAAACCTTATTTTAAAGCGGAAATTTCCAAACTAAAAGAGGTTAATTCTAAAAAACCAGAAGAATATGCTGCGCTTATAGAAAACATCAAAGATTTAGCGTTAAAAATTGTCGATTTGGATCCAAATATTCCAAATGCAGCAAATTTCGCGATCAAAAATATGAGCGACAATGAAGATCTGCTGAACTTTATTTGTACCAATGCAAATTTTTCTTCAGCAGAAAAACAAAAACTTCTGGAAGAAAAAAACCTGATGAACAGAGCCGAGAAATGTTATGAACTGATGCATAATGATTTCCGAAAACTGGAATTGCGCAATCAAATTCATCAAAAAACAAATCGCGAACTCGACAAAAGCCAGAGAGAATATTTCCTGAACCAGCAAATGCGCGCCATTCAGGAAGAGCTTGGCGGCGGCCCAGAATCCGATATTGAAGAACTTTTGCAAAAGGCAAAAAAAATATCATGGAACGAAGAAGTAGAAAACCATTTCCAAAAAGAAATCAGCCGACTTCAGCGACAAAATCCAAATTCACCAGACTATAATGTTCAGCGAAATTACCTCGATTTTTTCACCGAACTTCCGTGGGAATCTTATTCGAAAGACATTTTCGATATTAGTAAAGCCGAAAAAGTTCTCGATAAAGCACATTTTGGATTAGAAGACATTAAAAAAAGAATTTTAGAACACATGGCGGTCCTAAAACTCAAAAACAATATGAAATCGCCAATTTTATGTTTGGTTGGACCTCCGGGAGTTGGTAAAACTTCCCTCGGAAAATCTGTTGCAGACGCACTTGGCAGAAAGTATGTGAGAGTTTCTTTAGGCGGTTTGCACGATGAATCCGAAATTCGCGGACACCGAAAAACCTATATCGGTGCGATGGCAGGTAGAATTTTACAATCAATAAAAAAAGCAGGAACCTCCAATCCGGTGATCGTTTTAGATGAAATCGATAAAATCGGACAGGGAATTCACGGAGATCCGAGTTCCGCTTTACTAGAAGTTCTCGATCCGGAACAGAATAATTCTTTCTATGATAATTTCCTAGAACTGGGTTACGATCTTTCTAAAGTAATGTTTATTGCGACCGCAAACTCACTTTCTACCATTCAGCGACCTTTGTTGGACAGAATGGAAATTATTCAGATTGCTGGTTACACTTTAGAAGAAAAGGTAGAAATCGCCAAAAGACATTTAATTAAAAAACAACAAGCAGAAAATGGGCTTGATACAAAATCTTTCAAACTCGGAAATCCCGAACTGAAACATATTATAGATGCACACACCTCGGAAAGTGGCGTGCGTGGTTTGGAAAAACAGATCGCTTCGGTAGCAAGATGGGTAGCTTTGCAAACCGCTTTAGAAAATGTGTACGATCCAAAAATCACCATCAGCAAAATTGATGAAATTTTGGGGGTTCCAAGACCAAAAAGTTTATCAGAAATCACCGGAGTTCCCGGTGTGGTAATAGGTTTAGCATGGACGCAAGTTGGTGGAGACATCCTTTTCATTGAAAGCATCTTGAGCGAAGGAAAAGGAAATCTCTCAATGACAGGAAATCTAGGAACGGTGATGAAAGAATCCGCAACCATCGCGCTGGAATACATCAAAGCAAAGCATGATGAATTGGGCATTTCTTCCGAAGATATTCAGAAGAAAAACATCCACGTTCACGTTCCGGAAGGCGCAACACCAAAAGATGGTCCCTCTGCAGGAATTGCAATGCTTACTTCTATTGTTTCAAGCTTTAAGAACAAAAAAGTAAAATCTCATCTTGCGATGACCGGCGAAATTACACTTCGCGGGAAAGTGCTTCCAGTTGGCGGCATTAAAGAAAAATTACTCGCTGCAGCAAGAGCCGGAATCACCGAAATTATCTTGTGTGAAGCGAATAGAAAAGATGTTGAAGAAATTAAAAAAGATTATCTAAAAACTCTTAAAATCAATTACGTAAACCGCATGAGTGAAGTAATCGACCTTGCAATTGAAAAATAATTTCAATAGAAATCGATAATTAAGTAATCTTATTTTTCAATTAATAGCTTAATTAAAGAAATTATAAGACTTAAATTATTTTTGCTTTTCTCATTAATGTTCGTCAATGCAGGGCTCGACAAATTTTCCATGACATGCGGATGCTGTAAAATTAAAAACCATTTTTAATTAGTATTAAATTTAGCTTAATCGACAAACTTCGCCTCCGGATTTTCCGGAGGTTTTTATTTTTCCGTAAATTTGTGGCGTTTAAATTCCTTAATTCATTAAAAATATATGTTACCAAAAATAAATCCGACTCAAACTTCCGCGTGGAAAGCCCTAAACCAACATTTTGCTAACACCGATTTTGATCTGCGTTCGCTTTTTCAAAACAATCCGGAGCGTTTCAACCAATTTTCGAGAGTTCGTCCGAATTATCTATTTGATTTTTCAAAAAATCTTATTAATGATGAAACTTTCGAATTATTAGTAAAATTAGCCGAAGAAACCGAACTGAAGTCTGCAATCGAAAAAATGTTTTCCGGGGACAAAATCAACGAAACCGAGGGAAGAGCTGTTTTGCATACGGCATTGAGAGATTTTTCAGGAAAAGAAATTCTTGTAGACGGACAAAACATAAAACCCGGAATTGAAAAAGTGCTACATCAAATGAAAACCTTTTCCGAAAAAGTAATTTCGGGAGAACACAAAGGGTATTCAGGAAAAGAAATTACCGACGTGGTGAATATCGGAATTGGTGGATCGGATCTGGGTCCAGCGATGGTTTGTTCTGCTTTAAAACATTATAAAACTCGATTAAATGTACATTTCGTGTCGAATGTCGATGGAAATCATATCGCCGAAGTGATGAAAAATATCGATCCAGAAACCACTCTTTTCATCATCGCTTCGAAAACTTTTACCACTCAGGAAACAATGACCAACGCGGAAACAGCTAAAAACTGGTTCTTAAAATCTGCAAAACAAGAAGATGTAGCCAAACATTTTGTAGCTTTATCAACTAATATTCAGTCCGTTAAAAGCTTCGGAATTGCGGAAGAAAATATTTTCGAATTCTGGGATTGGGTTGGCGGAAGATATTCACTTTGGAGCGCAATCGGTTTAAGCATCGCTCTTGCGGTAGGCTACGAAAATTTCGAACAGTTATTGAAAGGCGCACACGAAACTGACATTCATTTTCAAACAGCAGATTTCAAGGAAAATGTTCCCGTCTTGATGGCACTTTTGGGAATTTGGTACCGAAATTTCTTTAATTCGGCAACGTATGCGATCTTGCCTTACTCGCAATATTTGGATCGTTTTCCGGCCTATCTTCAGCAAGCAGATATGGAAAGTAACGGAAAATCTGTTGACAGAAATGGCGAATTTGTGGATTACGAAACCGGACCAATTATTTGGGGAGAACCAGGAACTAATGGTCAACACGCATTTTATCAATTGATTCATCAAGGAACGGAGTTGATTCCGGCGGATTTTATTGCTTATGTGAAATCTTGTAATCCAATTTATGATCATCAGGAAAAACTATTGGCAAACTTTTTTGCACAGACTGAAGCCTTAGCTTTTGGTAAAACTGAAGCCGAAGTAATTGCAGAATTTGAAAATCAAGGTAAAAAAGAAGAAGAATATCAACATTTGATTAATTATAAAATCTTCCACGGAAATACTCCAACAAACTCATTGTTATTCAATGAATTAACTCCTTTTTCCTTAGGAGAATTAATTGCGCTTTACGAGCATAAAATTTTTGTACAAGGTGTAATTTGGAATATATTCAGTTTCGATCAATTTGGTGTAGAATTAGGAAAAGTTTTAGCCGGGAAAGTACTTTCGGAACTTAAAAATGAAGAGCTGGTAAGCTCTCATGATTCTTCTACCAATGGTTTGATGAATTATTTTAAAGCAAATAAATAATCTGAAATCAATAAAAAGTAAAAATAAAATGGCACAAATCCTCGACGGTCTTAAAGTTTCGAAAGAAATAAAAAAAGAAATCCGCGCAGACGTAGAAAAAATCGTCGCTAACAAAAGAAGACCACCACATTTGGTTGCAATTTTGGTTGGGAATAATGGCGCGAGCATCGCTTATGTTAATAACAAAATAAAAGATTGCAAAGAGGTCGGTTTTAAATCTTCTTTGGTGAAATTCCCGAGTACTGTTTCGGAATCGGAACTTTTAGAAAAGATTGATGAACTCAACAAATCGAAGGATGTCGATGGATTTATTGTACAATTGCCTTTGCCTAAACAAATCGATCAGGAAAAAATCATCATGGCGATTGATCCAAGAAAAGATGTAGATGGTTTTCACCCAGAAAATTTCGGGAAAATGGCTTTGGAGATGGATACGTTCTTGCCCGCAACTCCATACGGAATTCTCACATTATTAGAACGTTACGGAATCGAAACCAAAGGAAAACACTGTGTAATTATCGGAAGAAGTCGCATCGTTGGAAAACCAATGAGTATTTTGATGGGCCGCAAAGATTTCCCCGGAAATTCCACAGTAACCCTCACGCATTCTTACACTCCACATATTGAAAAATTCACACAAAACGCTGATATTGTGATCACTGCATTAGGCGATCCAAATTTCCTTAAAGCCGAAATGATCAAAGGAGGTACGGTAATTATCGACGTGGGAATTACCAGAGTTGACGATGCTTCGGAAAAAGGATATCATCTCGCAGGGGATGTTGATTTCGAAAGTTGTAAAACAAAAGCTTCTTGGATTACACCAGTTCCCGGCGGTGTAGGTCCTATGACCAGAGCGATGCTCATGAAAAACACCATATTAGCTTATAAAACCTCAGTTTATAATGATTAAAGAAGAAGAAAATATATTACTAAATGAAGGAAAAATGCTCCCTGTGATGGAGCATTTTTACACTTTACAAGGAGAAGGTTCGCATACCGGAAAGGCTGCTTATTTCATCCGTCTCGGCGGTTGCGACGTGGGTTGCCATTGGTGTGACGTTAAGGAAAGTTGGGATCCAAACCTTCACCCACTGATGAATACTGAAGAAATTGCCCAAACGGCAGCAAAATACTGTAAGACCATCGTTTTAACCGGCGGAGAACCACTAATGTGGAACCTTGTTCCGCTTACTACCCGTTTGAAAGAGTTGGGATGCACCATTCACATTGAAACTTCCGGTGCTTATGACATGAGCGGAATTTTGGACTGGATCACGTTTTCACCAAAAAAAACCGGACTTCCAAAAGAAGAAATTTATGCCAAAGCCAGTGAATTAAAGGTCATTGTTTTCAATAATAACGACTTCAAATTCGCGGAGGAACAAGCTGCAAAAGTTTCGGAAAACTGCAAATTATATCTACAAAGCGAGTGGAGCAAAAGAAATGAAATGTATCCAAAGATCACCGATTTTATTCTTGCGAACCCAAAATGGCAAGCTTCCGTACAGACTCATAAATATTTGAATATCCCATAATTTATATTAAATTTACTTTTTATATAAGGATTTATGCAAAAAATTCGATATTCTCGGTATTTTAAGATCGTTTTCATTCTTCTTGATGTTATTGTAATTACAGGGGTTTTCTTGTTTTTTTTCATGAAGAACAATGAGGTGCGATATGATCAAAACATTTGGGAACAAAATGCATTATCGATTATTTTGCTTACGTTGTTTTGGATTCTACTTAGTGGTAGGACAAAACTTTACTCTATTGCTCGAAATATCACCTACACCATTTACTTAGAACGACTTGTAACTCATATCCTTATTTTTATTTTTGGGGTTATTCTATTAGCAAAAGTAAGTAATAATGATTTTTTGAAAATGGATCGTTTTTACATTGCGATTTCATTATTTTCATTGCTTTTTTTCATTAAATCTGTTGTGTTTTTCACCCTGAAATACTTAAGAGCTAAAGGGATAAATTACCGAAATATTATGTTTTTAAATGATGATCCTGCGACAGAAATCCTTAGAAACATTTTAACTGAGAGAAAAGATTACGGTTTTCGGATATTCGAATTTCCTGATAATGAAGAATTTAGCAATGATAAATTGGTGGATTTCTGGAAAGAAAATGGGATTCACACTTTATACCTTTCTTCATTAAGATTTAATCACCAAGAAGAACAGGAAATTTTGCGGTTGGCAGATCGCCACAAAGTACGTATTTCATTAATTCCGAGTATTGCCAAGAATATTTTTTTTCAATATGATTTGGGATATATCGAGATGCAGCCCGTTTTGATCCGCTCAAAATTTCCCTTAGATTTTCTCACAAATATTATCATCAAAAGAACATTTGACATTTTTTTTGTAATAGTGGTCTTGGTTTTGATTTGTACCTGGCTCTTCCCATTAATTGCGATTTTGATTAAACTTGACAGCAAAGGTCCGGTATTCTTTCTTCAAAAAAGATACGGATTTCATGATCAGGTTTTCCAATGTTATAAATTTCGGACAATGTATGTAAATGATGGTTGCACCACGAAAACTACGGAGGAAAACGATAAAAGAGTAACCAAAATCGGGCGTTTCTTAAGAAAAACAAGTTTGGATGAAATGCCACAATTCTTAAATGTTTTGTGGGGCGATATGTCGGTAGTAGGACCAAGGCCTCACATGTTGTTGGTAGATGATTTTTATAAACTAAAGATCGGGAGATATTCGGTAAGAAGCTTGGTAAAGCCTGGTATCACAGGATTAGCTCAGGTGAATGGATTGCGCGGCAATACTGGTGATATTGAAATTAAAATGAAAAAAAGAATCTTGGCGGATGCTTTTTATGTAAAAAACTGGAGCATAAGTTTGGATTTAGTTATCATTTTTAAGACCATTTTTTTAGTGATAGGTGGTGATAAAAACGCCAATTAAAAAATTGATATAATAAATAAAACATTAATTTAGCGGAATGTTAAAAAAACTTTTGAGCGAAGTAGGAGCTTATTTCTTACTGCTGTCAAAAACGATAAAAAAACCACAGAAATCTTCTGTTTTCGGCAAACTTTTCATGCGAGAAATATATGACTTGGGCGTCAATTCATTTGGTTTAGTACTTTTCACCTCGATATTTTTTGGAGCGGTAGTGGCAATTCAGATGTATAGTAATTTTAGTGCATCCACTTTTCCGATCCCCAATTCCTTTATTGGTTACGCAACTAAAGTGGTTTTAATTTTAGAATTTGCTCCAACCATTATCTCGGTAATTCTTGCCGGAAAAGTGGGTTCATATATTGCTTCAAGTATCGGCACCATGCGAGTTACGGAACAAATTGATGCATTAGACATTATGGGTGTAAATTCACCGAATTTCTTGATTTTACCTAAGATTTTAGCCAGTGTGATTTTCAACCCGTTGCTCATCCTAATCAGTATTGTTTTTGGTATTTGGGGAGGATATTTGGCCGGAATAGCAACCGGAAATTGGAGCAAGGCAGATTATATTACCGGGATCCAAATGTATATGCCCGAATATTTCATTTGGTACGCAATTTTCAAAACGGCAGTTTTTGCATTTTTAATCGCTTCCATCCCAGCATATTTCGGGTATAATGTAAAAGGAGGCTCACTGGAAGTAGGTCGGGCAAGTACACAAGCTGTGGTGTGGACGATTGTTTGCATCATTATCACCAATTTAATATTAACTCAAATGTTCCTCAGCTGATGATTGAAGTAAAAGATTTAAAGAAAAAGTTCGAGGAAGTGGAAGTTTTAAAAGGAATTACCACCACTTTCGATACCGGAAAGGTAAACCTCATCATCGGGCAAAGTGGATCCGGAAAAACTGTTTTCCTGAAATGTTTGCTGAATGTTTACCAACCAAGTTCCGGAGAAATACTTTTTGACGGAAGAGACATCAATAAAATGTCGCGCGACGAAAAACAGATCCTACGCTCCGAAATCGGAACGGTATTTCAAGGAAGTGCGCTTTTCGATTCGATGACGGTGGAAGAAAATATCACTTTCCCACTAGATATGTTTACCGACCTTACTTACCGAGAAAAGAAAAGACGTGTTTTCGAAGTAATCGGAAGGGTTCACCTTGAAAAAGCCAATCGCAAATTTCCTTCAGAAATCTCCGGAGGAATGCAAAAAAGGGTGGCCATTGCAAGAGCGATTGTGAATAACCCGAAATATTTATTCTGCGACGAACCCAACTCGGGTCTGGATCCTTATACATCGAATATCATTGATGATTTACTCCTGGAAATTACTAAAGAATATAACACGACTACCATTATTAATACCCATGATATGAACTCGGTAATGACGATTGGCGAGAAAATTGTATACCTACGTTTAGGAATTAAGGAATGGGAAGGAAACAAAGACATCCTCATCAATGCAGGAAATAAAAACCTGATCGATTTCGTTTATTCCTCGGAACTTTTCAAGGAACTTCGAGAATATTTCTTAGAAACCAACAAAACTTCCATCGATAATATTATTACAAAATCTAATGAAAATGAATAAAATACTTAGCATCGCATTACTCTCTGCATCGGTATTTGTATCGGCACAAGTGACTTTATCTGGAAAGGCAAATTTGGTTTTCAAAACGGATAAGCCAACTTGGGAAAACATCAAAGGAACTGCAGTTACAGCATACAACAATTCAGGGAAAAACAATGTTGGTTTCAATGTTGGTTTATCTGCAAAAATCAATTTGCCGGCTTCCTTGTTTGTAATGCCAGAAATCTATTACACCACTTTCAAATCAGAATTTGAAGTGCCGGAAACAGGAACAACTCTTGAAGTGAAAAGCAATCGCGTTGATGTTCCCGTACTATTAGGATACAATATTATAGGAGATAATTTAGGTGTATTTTTAGGTCCGGTTGCTTCCTACAACCTTGCTAAGGAAAATCAGTATGATGATTTTAAGGAAAATGCACTTAATAATTTCACCGTAGGTTATCAATTTGGTGCGCAAGCTAAGATCCAAAAATTAATTTTCAATGCAAGGTACGAAGGTGCTTTCACCAAAGACCAAAGAGAATTTATCAACAACAATTCCGGTATCAACGAAACGATTCGTTATGATTCTCGCCCAAGTTTATTCATGGTCGGAGTCGGTTATCAGTTTTAATAAAAACTTTATTTAAACATAAAAAAAATCCTCAGAATTAAAAGTTCTGAGGATTTTCGTTTGTAGTATTTTGGAATGTTTGCTGCTTCGCCAGTTCGGCAGCTTGTTTTTCTAATTCTTCTTTTTCTTTTTTCAGTTGTTTCAATTCTTGGCGCTTCTGCTCTGCTTTCAAAGCCTTTCCTTTGCTTACATAACCAACGATTCCACCGATAATTAACCCAATTCCAATTCCCGCAAGAATTCCCATTAAACTGATGGGTTCAAATAATTTCACGAAAGAAAATTCCGGCAATAAATAATAAAGTAAAAATGCCACCGCCAATAGTAGGAAACCAATAAAAGTTAAATTTTTCATAGTCGTATTATTAAAAAACCTTTCCAAAAATAAGAATTTTTCGGAAAGGTTTGTGATAAATCTTTTTTTATTATATTTTAAATTTCCCCGCCTGCATTTTTATAATATTCCAAAGCTTTCGGCATGTGTTTATTTAAATCTGCTCTCCTGTTTTCAGGACTTGGGTGCGTTGAAAGAAATTCAGGTGTTCCGCTGCTAGAAGAAGAACTTTCCATTCTCTGCCAGAAAGGTTGCGCCTCACGAGGATCGTAACCCGCCATCGCCATTAAATATAATCCCATTTCATCAGCTTCCAACTCTTGGCTTCTACCATATTTCAAGAGTGCCACCTGTGCTCCGATCGGATAAACCTGCTGAAAGATTTGAGCCATCTGTCCGCTGGTTAAAACGCCGCCTACAATTCCGCCAACACCCTGTGCAACCATTGCCTGAGAAATTCTCTCGTTACCGTGTCCGGCAAGTGCGTGAGATACTTCGTGTCCTAAAACTACTGCTAAACCTGTATCTGTCTTAGAAATTGGTAAAATTCCGGTATAAACTGCCACTTTTCCGCCCGGCATTGCCCAGGCATTTACTTGCTTATCATCAATGAGATTAAATTCCCATTGGTAATTTGAAAGATCGCTTTCGCGACCGATTGAGCGGTAGTAATTGTTCGCTGCATTTTTTATTCTGGCGCCTACATTTTGAACGCTTTTCGCAGCCGTAGTTCCGCTAATCACTTTCGATTTTGATAAAGTTTCTCGATATTGTTGCAAAGCCATCGCCGTAATTTCTTGGTCATTGGCCAATTGCAAAGATTTTCTACCGGTAATCGGGTTCGTGGTACAAGCCATCATCATCAAAGATAATGCACCGATTCCTAAAATTCTATTAACATTTTTCATAATAGTTTAATATTTTAATAGTGTTCTATAAACAATTTTTATTCCACAATTTTCGTTTTTAAATTACTAGCATAATTTTTGCATTAAAAAACAAAAAAATAAGACAATGAAAAATTTATTCAAGATTATAATGCTCGGCGTATTGATGGCGATTTTCAATGCTTGTAGCTCCCAAAATACCGCTGCAAATGCGAATATTTCAAAATTACTTAAAGAAAATGAGTTCACCTTCATTGCGCAAAGAGCCAATCCGGCCAGTGCTGATGTAGTAAATGTGCTAACTTCAATGCCAAATTCCACCTCCACACAAGTATTAAACCTAGATTACGGTTACTCCTTGAAAATCATGAAAAACGGAATTACTGCAGTTTTGCCATACTTCGGAAGAATGTTTACTTCAAATTATGACAATACCAATAATTCCTATCGATTTACTTCAAAAGATTTCACCCTTACTCAAAAAGCAGGTAAAAAAGGAAGTACAATCTACTTCATCAATACCAAAGATCAACAGAATGTTCGAAGAATGATTTTGGAAGTTTTCCCTAATGGGAAAGCTTATCTCAGCATCGATTCAACCGACAGACAACCCATTTCTTATGATGGATACATTCAAGAAAATTCGAAATAAAATTTATTTTTTTAGAAGATTTTCTACAAATATTTTGGCTTCCGAACTTGGATTAGATTTCAATTCGGAGGCCTTTTTCTTGTGTTCTAAATAATGATTTTCCGAAGAACCGGATTCCTTGGTCTTTTGCAAAATATATTCCTGCACCCAATATTCAAAGCGTTTTTCGGCTTGTTGCTTCCTGGCTTGTTCAAAATTTCCGTTCTTTATTTTTAAATCAATAAACTTGGAAATCGAATTGAAAACCTCTACCAACCCCTTATTGTTCAATGCAGAACCAAGCAAAACCGGTATTTTCCATCCTTTTTCTTTAGGTTGCAAAAAATGCAAGGCACGCGACAATTCGGTCTTCGTTGATTTCGCTTTCTGAAGATTGTCCTCTTCTACTTTATTAATAAAAATCAAATCGACCATCTCCATGATTCCTCGTTTAATTCCCTGAAGTTCATCACCTGCGCCAATGATTTTCAAAAAAAGGAAAACATCGGTAATATCCGCGACCAAAACTTCACTTTGGCCCACTCCAACGGTTTCTATCAAAATATAATCGTAACCCGCTGCTTCGCAAATCAACATGGTTTCGAAAGTCGTGTTGGCTACTCCGCCTAGAAATCCGGAACTTGGAGAAGGACGTATAAACGCATTTTCCTCTTTTGAAAGTTCTTCCATACGTGTTTTATCGCCCAAAATCGAACCTTTGTTCAACGAAGAACTCGGATCGATGGCCAACACTGCAACTTTTTTTCCTTTTTCAATCGCCAACCTCCCGAAATTTTCAATAAAAGTCGATTTTCCAGCACCTGGAACTCCGGTAATTCCAACCCTCACACTTTTTCCGGTGAACGGTAAAATTTCCTTTAAAATAAGTTCAGCTTGTTCACGATGTTCCCGTTTTTTGCTTTCAACCAAAGTGATAGCTTTCCCGAGGATGCGCTTGTCGCCGGATTTTATGCCTGTAATCAATTCTTCGGTTGAAAATTTTTTCATAAACTCAAAAATACGATTCTTTTATGAAATAATTTCAATTCCAAGCCCTGGCATTTCAGATAAAATAAGTTTTCCGAAATCCACGAAACTGCCTTTTGCAAAATCATTTGAAATTAAATTAGCACCGTCCAAATCAGCAAAATCACATAAAGATGCGACTGCAATTCCCGCAGAAATCCCAACTGAAGATTCTGTCATACATCCGATCATGACTTGATAATTGAGTTTTTTAGCTTCCGAAATTAATTCCAAAGCCGGCGAAATCCCGCCACATTTCATCAACTTAATATTGATTGCAGCATAATGCGGACGCAGTTTTTCAAGGTAAGAAATGTTCTGGCAATCTTCATCCGCCATCCAATTTGCATGAAGATTTTTATTTAAAATTTGATATTCACCAATCGGTCGGGGCTGTTCCAAATAAGAAAACCGAGAAGTTAGTTCGTTGTTTTGCAGAAAATTACAATCATCATCCGAAAAACTTGTATTTGAATCTAAAGCAATCTCTTTTCCGGTATCGAGAAGTTTAAAAATATTTTCGCGATCCAAACCATTACATTTTACTTTAAATTTTCGCCAATCCGAACTTTCGATTTTTCTAATTTGCTCCTCAATCGAAGCGATGCTTATCGTGTAAGAAGACTCCGGTAATTTACTGATTTCTAACCCATTAATCTCCGAAAAAGTTTTATTTTCTAATTTACCGAACAAATCCCAATACGCACAATCCAACGCAGAAATCATAAAAGAATGAAGATTAAGCGACGATAGAAAACGATAAAACTCCTTCGGATGTACGATTTTTTGACTTTCAATTCGAGATTGAACGTATTTTAATTTCAAAATAAATTCGTCCAGATTAATTCCATAATAATTAATGGAAACACATTCGCCAAATCCGTTACAATTGCCATAAGAAAGCTTTATCAAGAGTGAATCCCGAAAATCATAATTTCCGTAAGAAATGGAAAAAGTTTCTTTTAATTTAAGTTTTTTGGTAATCCAATTAAGTTTCATCGAGGTAAAAATTTTGAAGGAAAAATAACGTACTGAAACAAATTTAGGTGAAAATTGACTATTTTTGGATAAAACAAATATTAATTTATGAAAAACCAACATTCTTTCAAAAATTTTAAAAATACTTTGAAAACACTTTTAATCGCTGTTTCCGCTTCCGGTTTTCTCGCTTCTTGTACGCCAAAACCAGCCGTAGCAGAAGGAACCAAAACCGACAACGCCGAAAAACTCGCAGCCGGAAAAACCATTTACGAAAATTCTTGCAACAGATGCCATGAATTACCAAATCCGACCGCACATTCCGCGCAAGATTGGGTAGGAATTATGAACAGTATGGCGCCAAAAGCAAAACTCAATGATGAGCAACACGCTTTGGTTTACGATTACGTGGTTTCTGTAAAAAAATAAAATGCTGATAAAACCAGAAATTTCTTGGGAAGATTTCGAAAAAATAGACATCAGAAGCGGAACAATTATTTCGGTTTCTGATTTTCCGAAAGCCAGAAATCCTTCTTACCAACTCGAAATCGATTTTGGAATATTGGGAATTCGAAAATCTTCGGCGCAAATCACCACTTTGTACCCCAAAGGAGATTTGATTGGAAAACAGATTTTGGCAGTCGTAAATTTTCCTAAAAAACAAATCGCCAATTTCTTTAGCGAATGTTTGGTTTTGGGGGTTTATGGTGAAAATAATGAGGTTACACTGCTTTCAACAACGCTGCCGGTGAAAAACGGATTGCAGGTTGGTTGATTGCTTAGGAGTTGTAAACTAAATTTTATTCAAGAAAAAAAACACAAATCATGATTCAAAATATTCCTTTTGAAAAAATACTTTTCCTCGACATCGAAACCGTTCCACAATACGGAAATTGGGAAGATTTGGATGAATCATCGCAAAAACTTTGGGACAAAAAAACCAAAATGCAGCGAAAAGAGGATTTTTCTGCGGAAGAATTTTACACGGAAAGAGGTGGAATCATGGCAGAATTTGGCAAAATCATCTGTATTTCTGTTGGTATTTTAGAGAAAAACGAGAAATTGATGATCAAGAGTTTCTACGGCGATGATGAAAAAAAGTTTTTGGAAGAATTTGGTTCCATTTTCAACCATCCGAAACTTCGAGATGTTGTTCTTTGTGCTCATAATGGGAAAGAATTCGATTTTCCGTGGATTGCAAGAAGGTTTTTAATTAACGGAATGCAACCGCCGAAACCTTTCCAAATGTTTGGGAAAAAACCTTGGGAAATTCCTCATCTCGACACGATGGAACTCTGGAAATTCGGTGATTATAAATCATTCGTTTCCCTCGAATTGTTGGCTCATGTCTTCGGAATCCCCACTCCGAAAGACGATATCGACGGCTCAATGGTTGCATCAATTTATTATATAGAAAAAGACTTATTTAGAATAGTTCAATATTGTGAAAAAGATGTCTTAACTTTGGCAAATATTTTCCGGCGCATGCGACAGGAAGATTTACTTGAAAAATTAGAAAAATAATTTGCTGAAAAGTCTTAAAAACAATACAGCTATCCTTAAAATGAAATATACCGACGACCAGATAGCCGATATCGGCGAAAATATCATCAAAGCTTTAAAAACCGTTTACGACCCTGAAATCCCTGTTGATATTTACGAATTGGGGTTGGTTTATGATGTGCAGATTTCCGATGAAGGAGCCGTGAAAATCATCATGACGCTTACAACGCCAAATTGCCCGGTTGCAGAATCGCTCCCGGCGGAAGTCCGCGAAAAAACTTCGGAAGTAGAAGGCGTAAAAGAAGTAGATTTGGAACTCACTTTCGAACCATCATGGAACAAAGATATGATGAGTGAGGAAGCTCGTTTCGAGTTGGGAATGCTTTAAAAAAATCCTTTATTTAATGTAATTAAAATGCACCGTTTTCTTCAGTTCCGGGTGAAGCGAAAGTGCGACAGGACAATTCAACGCGGTTTCTTTGATGAATGATTTTTCATCTTCCGAAAATTCTCCTTTAAAATAAAGATTACAAACAATTTCCCCTATTTTTCTAGGTTTTGGAACCATAATTTTGGTTACTTCTGCGTAGGAACCGTCGATAATCAGATTTCGATCACGACCCAAAATTGCAATCGTGGTGAGCATACATTGAGCTAGAGAAGTGGCGCAGAGATCTGTTGGAGAAAACATCTCGCCTTTTCCATTGTTGTCTGTGGGCGGATCAGTTTTGATGATCGTACCCGATTGAAGATGCTCCGATTCGCAACGCAAATCGCCAATATATTTTACAATTGAAGTCATTTTGAAATTTTTTTTGTTAAAAATGAAAAATATCTTTTGCTTTATTCCATGCGCTTTCGAAGTTTAATAAATTCAAAGAATGATCTATTTTTTCTGAAGCCATGAAATTAATCACTTGTTCTGTCGGCATATTTCCCACTAAATCGTCTTTCGCCATTGGGCAGCCTCCAATTCCTTTAATTGCAGAATCAAATCTTCTGCAACCTTTGTCATACGCAGCTTTCAGTTTTTTATAAGAATCTTCGTAGCGGTTGTGAAAATGCGCTCCGAAATCGATCTCTGGATATTTTGCCGGAATTTTATCGAAAAGCAACTCAATTTGTTCCACAGTTCCTGTTCCGGTGGTGTCGGAAAGTAAGATGTTTTTTATGCCGATTTCATTAAAACGGTTTGCCCAGAAATCGACATCTTCCCACTTCCACATTTCTCCATAAGGATTACCGAAAGCCATAGAAAAATAAACATTCAGTATGCGGCCATCGGTTTTCAGCAATTCTGAGATTTGTAGAATATCATTAAATGCTTCTTCCTGATTTTTGTTGGTATTTCGGTATTGAAAAGTTTCGGAAATGGAAAAAGGGAAACCCAAAATATCAACTTGCTGATGTTCCAAAGCCTTTTCAGCACCACGATAATTCGCGACAATCACCGAAAGTTTGGTGTTGGAAATCGATTTGTCAATTTCATCAATTACAATTCCCGAATCTGCCATTTGCGGTATCGATTTTGGGGAAACAAAACTCCCACAATCCAACACATCGAAACCTACATCCATCAATTTGTTGATATAGTCAATTTTTTTGGTTGTCGGGATAAATTCGCCCCAACCTTGCATCGCATCTCGTGAACATTCGGTTAAAAACATGAGTGATTTTAGGTTTTCTCAAAGATAATAATTTTTTTCAAAGCAAGTCTTTTTAAAGAATTCCCACAGGAATTTGGGTTAAAAATAGCCTTAAATCGCCATTTCCGAGTTGCAAAATCCTTATCTTTGTTAAAATTAAATTTAATCGAAATGAATACGATAGAATTCAATCTTGAGTGGAAACTCAAACTCCAAAACCGTTTTATCAATTACGTAAAAATCTTTTCAACCAGCGACGCAGAGAGCGACACAACCCCGTCCACCGAAAGACAATGGGATATCGCAAAATATATTTTTGAGGAATTGAAAACTTTAGGGTTAAGCGATGTTTCTTTGGATGAGAACGGATATATTTATGCTTACGTTCCCTCTAATCTGGAAAATGATGATGAGCCGGTGGTAGGTTTTATTTCTCATTATGACACTTCGCCAGATTTTAATGGGGAAAATGTGAAGCCACAAATTTGGGACGATTATGATGGTAAAGATCTATTATTGAACAAAGAAACCGGTTTTATCCTTTCTCCGTCGAAATTTGAAAGCTTAAAAGATTATGTAGGAAAAACTTTGATCACAACTGATGGAACCACTCTCCTCGGCGCGGACGACAAGGCTGGAATTGCAGAAATCGTAACTGCGGCGGAATATCTTTTAGCGCATCCTGAAATAAAACACGGAAAAATAGCAATCGGCTTCACTCCAGATGAAGAAATCGGAAGAGGCGCCCATAAATTCGACGTTGCAAAATTCGGTGCAGAATGGGCTTACACCATGGATGGAGGCGAAGTTGGCGAGTTGGAATACGAAAACTTCAACGCAGCCGGAGCAGTGGTGAAAATTCACGGTTTGAGCGTGCATCCTGGTTATGCATTCGGGAAAATGGTGAATGCTTCACTTTTGGCAGCAGAATTCATCAAAATGCTTCCGGAAAACGAAACCCCTTCTACAACGAAAGGTTTCGAAGGTTTTTATCATTTAATGGAAGTAAAAGCGGACGTTTCTGAAGCGAAATTGCAGTACATCATTCGTGATCACGATGAAGCAAAATTTGAAGCAAGAAAAAAATTCATGGAAGAAAAAGTTGCAGAATTCAACGAAAAATTCGGGAAAGGAACTGCTGAAGTTGAAATTAAAGAGCAATACCGAAACATGAAACAGCAATTTGAAGGGAAAATGCACATCGTAGATATCGCAGAACAAGCAATGAAAGACGCGAATATTGAGCCAAAAATAAAAGCAATTCGTGGCGGAACCGATGGCGCGCAACTTTCTTATATGGGTTTACCTTGTCCAAACATTTTCGCGGGTGGAATCAACTTCCATGGTCCGTACGAATATGTAGCTTTGGAAAGTATGGAAAAAGCGGTGAAAGTAATCATCAACATTGCGAAAGCCATCAAGAAACAATAAGTAAAAACCTCATCAAGAAAAAAACCTCATCTTTTATCGGATGGGGTTTTTTATTTGGAATAAAATGCCAATAACCACTTTAATAGAAGTGGTTTCTGAAGTATTAAAACAAAAAAAAGACTTACATTTCTGTAAGTCTTTGCTCCTCTTGCTGGGCTCGAACCAGCGACCCTCTGATTAACAGTCGGTTTTATTGTGTTTTATTATAATTTGCTTAATCTTTATTATGCTTTATTTTCTTTGATTATCAATTGTTTACAAATATTTTTCTTGTACAGTATTTTATAATATTTTACTTTTGGAGCGCAAATGTTCGTGAAATGTTCGTGAAAAAATTTTTGTAAAACACGATAAACAGGAACATCTGAAAAAAATGTTCGTGAAAAATGATAAAAATTGACACAAAATGATAAGTTACACCTTTACACTTGCTCCAAAAGCGAATAAAACAGGGGAGAGAAGTATCATAATTTTATTTATAAAAGACCGCAAAAACACAAGTCTTTCCATCGGGAAAACTTGCAAGGAGAAGGACTGGAGTTTTGACGCTTGTCGTCTGAAAACTTCGCATCCCAATCACGCTAACCTCAACAAATTTATTGAGCGCAGAATTAAGATCATTGACGAGATTATCGACGATTTCGATAAAAATGGAATCTACTTCACGCTTCCTGATCTCATCAATAAACTAAAGACGAGCAGCGGACAAAGCATTTCCTTAACCTATACGAGTTTCCACGAAGATTTGATTAGAAATCTTTTGGCATCGGATAAAACCGGAACAGCGAAAGTGGAAAAAGATACTCTGAATGCGCTGCAACGGTTCTTTGGCAAAAAAGACATTAGCTTTAATGAATTGGATTATTCTAACTTGAAAAAATTTGAAGCCTATTGCATTTCTCGCGGGAATAGGGAGTCCAGTATCGCGATTAGAATGCGGACTTTGCGTTCGGTTTTTAATCAAGCCATTAGAAACCAAGTAATTACGGAAAAACAATATCCTTTTAGGCATTATAAAATTTCAAAACTGAAGGAAAGTGGGAAAAAGGAGTATCTGAATGAAGAAGAAATAGAAAAACTCAAGAAATATGAGCCAAAAGACGAAAAACTTTCTTTTGCAAAAGATATGTTTTTGTTCAGTTATTATGCAAGAGGAATCAACTTTTTGGATTTGATTAAGTTGGAAAAAAAATTCTTGAATATTGATCGTATTGATTATATCCGCAGTAAAACAGGCGTTCCGGTGAGTTTTAAAATCAATGATTACGCTCGGAATATCATGGAAAAATACAAATCCGAAGACAGTTCAAAGTTCATTTTCAACATAATGAATACCGAAAAGCCAACGCAGATTTACCTAAAAAACAGATCCAAAAAAGTGCTGACCTATTATGTGAATATGCAGTTAAAAGAAATAATGAAAGAACTGCAAATCAAGAAGAATATCTCTTATTACTGCGCCCGTCACTCGTTTGCCACAGTTTTGAAGTTCAATAATATTTCAATTGAGACTATTCGCGAAGCACTTGGGCAAAAAGATATAAAATCTACAATGTCTTATTTAAACAATCTTCCGGATAATAAATTGGATAAGATTATTGACGAGGTTTTGAAGTAAGAGTATTTGTTTAATATTTTAGCAAAACCTTTTCCCTTAAATCATTTCCCAATTGAGGCTGTTGATTTTATCTTTCAGTCTTTTAAGAGTTTCAATTATTTCAGAAAAAGTTGGTCTGTTTTCGCCATAAACCATTTCTTCTCGCATTTTGGCATAATCTTTTTCCCATAATTCAATGATATTTTCTGGTGGAATAGGGTTTATTGTGGCTGGCCTGTGCAGGCTATAGTCGATACCGGAGATTTTGGCAAACTCCATTCTGTGCTTTACAATGGTTTCATAGAGTTCCTTATTCTGTAGGGCACTTTCTGCATATTCTGTTTTTGAAAAAGCATATAGATCGTACAAATGGCGGCTGAGCAGATCTACCCTTATTTTTTAAGCGGTTTTCTGAAACTCTTCATGCAGAAGGAAAATTTTTTCTAAAAAAGTCCTTTCCGGATTAACGGATGGTATTTCTTCGCTTTTCTCCGAAAAACTCTGCTCTGGATATTCATCATCAACCATCGCGGAAATTTTTTTCATCGTAAATGGCTCAATCAATGAACGGCACCCGACTTCTATTTGAACTCTCGGCTTCAGAAATTCCGTAACTTCAATTATATTTGGATAAAAAATATTGATAATACGAGGATCCTGATCGGAATCCTGGGTTTCGGCCAACGAGAAAGTGACATTTTCCAAGCCTTTCTCTTTAAATTTTTCCTGCAATTCTAAATAAAAAACCTCGCTGATATATTGGCCGGAAGCCTTCCTTAATTTGGTTTTCTTGTTTTTAGTCAAACTTCCTTCGAAGCCAAGAAACTCTCTTTCGATGGCCAAATCAATGTCTTCGGAAAACCTTTCTATGAGGTTCCACGCCTTGCTCAGCGAGGTGCCACCTTTGAATGTTTCATATTTATTATTAAAATCCAAAATCTATTAATCCAGTTTTTTTAATTATTTGAATTTTACAAAACTTGCAACTATATTGACTTCTGGAAATAAAGTAGCTTGGTTGAAACCAAAGCTTTCCAGTTGTTGTAATATTTGAGTTTTAGACTTTTTATCGATAATAATTCGTTGATCTGAATCACTTCCTCTTTCAATCCATTTTTTGTTAAATTTAGCCATTGGTTTATATAACCCGAAAACAGTAAATAATGATGGACTAATACCAAAAATTAAGAATGCCCCATGTTGCTTGGCAATCCTTGGGTTGTCAAGTTTAGGTTTAACGGCATAAACAGAAGAAACATCTTTCGGATCGAGATTTATCTTCACGAATGTTATGTAGTAATTTTCCAAAATATGTTTGACTGCATACTTCAATTGAGTCCTGAAGTTCTTTGCGGAAGTGACTTTGCAACTTTTCAACAAAAAAATATCTAAAAATGTTAACTTCTGAATTTGTTACAAGAGGAAACCTTACTTTAAATAAATTTAGAAAAGAATTAAAGACATGCTGAAATGGGTGCCCGTCATTTTCTTCGTAGCCCTCAATTATCTTCTCTTCATTGTCATTTAAAAAATTTAAAACTTTTGGGTGCAGTCTAGTTCCACAGGGAGTTTTTATTTAAACCAATAAAGCAATGTAAGTCATCATTTTACTGACAGTAAGCAAGTTAGATAATTTTATAAACGCATAAGGCATCGTATAAACCATTAAACAATCCCCGATTTAGTCCCTGATTTTAGAAGTAGGGACTAGAAATTGATACTTCAAATTTCTTCGTAATAAGTATTTTCCCCCTTCCTTTATTACATAAGTGGTTGCGTACGAGCAAAATAAAGTGCAATCGGTCTTTATTTAACGTGTTGCACCCTATTAAACATTGCTCATCAACAAGTATCTTAATAATTCAAAGTAATCCCTGCACCCCAGCTCATATCGCTGTCGTAGTGTGTGGAGATTCCGATATTTTTTGTGACGATATATTTAAGACCTGCCATATATTCTTTGTCGGTATTGACCATGAATGCCCCGCGCAAACGCGCAGTCAACGGAATGTCTTCACGTTTCAGCTGGAACCTTACAATTCCGTCTGTAAATATTTCTGCCTGCAGGTCCACCAACATCGGGAGTTTATACATGATACCAGCGCTGAAAGTTTTTCTTTCATCTTTAGTAGATGCCTGTCCAAAAAGGTTTTTTTCAATATTATTCCTGTCAATCTTTCTATAACGATAGTTAAATCCGATAAATGGTTTCAGCCACTGCATACGGTCCACGTATCTACCGAGCTGGGTTTCTACCTCGTAGCCGTGATGGGGATTGTAACCTAAACGCCATTCTGTTCCCAATTCCCAGCGGGCATTTGAGATCCTCGCCATCCCGTCGTTACCATTGGTGGCGAAATCGTTTTCGGCCATCAGGTGCCACATGTTACTTTCGCGCTGGAGCTTTTTGTAAGCTGAAGCTTTATCGGGCAGCAAAGGATTCTGATAATCACCAACAGCAAAAACACGGTTCATCCCCGCCATCATGTGGTAGAGGATGTGACAGTGGAAAAACCAGTCCCCGTCAGTTTTTGTTTCAAATTCGATGACATTAGTTTCCATCGGCATAATATCCAACACATTTTTGAGGGGTGCCTGAACACCATTTTTGTTGAGGACGCGGAAATCAAAACCATGAAGGTGCATCGGATGGCGCATCATGGAATTGTTAAAAAGCGTAATGCGGAGGATCTCACCCTTTTTTACCAATATTTTATCAGATTCGGCCAGCACTTTATCGTCCATGCTCCATACATACCGGTTCATGTTCCCTGTGAGGGTAAATTTCAGGTCGCGCAACGGCGCGTCTTTGGATAATGAAGTATCATAAGGCGATTTCATCATTCCGTAGTTCAGTGTGGTGATTCCTGATGCGGGCATTTGGTGCTTCGAATGGTCCATTTCGGCATCTTCGGTTTCCATTTTCATGGTCGCATTGTTTTCCGCGATGATTTCGGGATACATCACCTGATTCATATCCATCGTCTGATAACTCATCTTCATGCCCATATCTTTCATGTCACCGTTCATCTTCATCATGTCGTTCATCATCTTCATCCCTTCAAAGTATTTGAGTTTGGGTAATGGATCATGGGATTTCGTAGCTCCTTCTCCAATAAACACTGACGCAGATTTTGTGCGGTCTTCGGGCGTAACAAGGAGCTCGTAGGAGGTGTTTTTTTCAGGAATTTCCACTACGATATCCACTGTTTCGGAAACCGCCAGGATCAGGCGATCCACTTCGACCGGTTCAATGTCCAATCCATCACTGGCCACTACTTTTATTTTTCCTCCGGCATAATTGAGCCAGAAATAGGAGGAAGCACCACCGTTGGCGATTTGAAGCCGAACTTTATCACCGGCTTTATATCGGGAGAGTTGACTTTCGATTTTACCGTTAATCAGGAATGCATCATAATATACATCGCTCACGTCCATGGCCAGCATCCGTTTCCACTCGTTGGTGAGTTTTGTTTTAAAGTGGCCTTCTTTAATGGCTTCGGCATAACTTTGAGTACTGCCTTTTTTAATTGCGAACCAGTCGTTCGCATTGCGGAGCATCCGCTGAACATTATTGGGGTTCAGGTTTGTCCACTCGCTCAGGATAAGGTGCTCCGTGGGCAAATTATCAATCCCCGGTCGGAAAGTAGGATCTTCGGGACGTTTTTTCAGAATCATCATCCCATACATTCCAATCTGCTCCTGCAGGCCAGTATGTGAGTGATACCAGTGGGTTCCGTTTTGGATGATCGGAAACGAATACGTGTAGGTTGAATGTGGTGGAATGGGTTTCTGGGTAAGCCAGGGAACCCCATCTTCTTTATTTGGAAGATGAAGACCGTGCCAGTGCAGAGAAGTTTCTTCGTCCATTAAATTATGGACAATCACTTCCGCCGTATCGCCCTCATAAAACTCCAGTTTTGGCATCGGAATCTGCCCGTTTACGGCAATGGCGCGTTTCTGTTTGCCCGCGAAATTTACCGGGGTGTCTTTCACATAAAGATGGTAGGTCACTTTGCGTCCACCTTTTAGGTGCTTTTCGGGCATGGGCATGACCATTTTGTGTTCACCATGTATCTGCATGTTTCCGTGTGCAGAATGATCTTCCTTCTTTCCTTTTTGAGGCACCAGATTCATACCGCACTTGGGACACTTTCCGGGTTTGTCCGATATCACCTCGGGATGCATCGGGCAGGTGTACATCTTTTGCGCTGCTTCATGCTGATGCGCATCTGAAGTTTGATGTTCCGGGGTTTTGCCGGTAGACTGATGCCGGCCGCTTTCCTTCTGAGGGACCAGATTCATACCGCACTTGGGACACTTTCCGGGTTTGTCCGAAACCACCTCGGGGTGCATCGGGCAGGTGTACATCTTTTGCGCTGCTTCATGCTGATGCGGAGCAGGTGTTGAATGTTCCGGCGTTTTGATGCTCGCTGGGTCTTTCGGTACTGCTTTAGTCTTTGGCATCACCGGTTTTTTAACTTCCGTTACCGTCTTTGTTTTTGCAGCGGTAATTTCAGGTTTCTTACCCGTAGTTTTTTTAACTACGGTGGCCTTTTTAGGAGCGGCCGCGGATTTGGCCGCCGTTTTTTTCTCAGTAAGGGTTTTCTTCACCAGGGTCATACCGCAAATGGGGCAGTTACCGGGTGCTGATTTCACCACCTGCGGATGCATCGGGCAGGTGTACACGGTTTTGGTGCTCTGTGAATAGGTATTTATGGATATTGCCACAAAAATTAAGAGCGATAGTAGGTATTTCATTTTGTGATTATTTAATTTTTAACAAACTTGCATTAATGGCGACCACGATGGTGCTTACACTCATCAGCACTGCGCCCATGGCGGGACTCAGGACATATGTGGGATACAGAACACCTGCAGCAAGTGGAATAGCCACGACGTTATAGCCCACTGCCCATACGAGATTCTGGATCATCTTGTTGTAGGTTTTCTTTCCAAAATCTATCATTTTCACCACGTCTCGAGGGTCACTGTTGACCAGAATAATATCTGCGGTTTCGGCAGCAACATCAGTTCCGCTGCCAACTGCAATGCCTACATCTGCTGCTGCCAAAGCCGGTGCATCATTTACGCCGTCACCTGTCATCGCAACGATTTCCCCTTTGTCCTGAAATTCTTTTACTTTTTCCTGTTTGTGGTGCGGAAGTACATTTGCCAAATATCCGTCCATTCCTAACTGCTTTGACACCGCCGCCGCTACCTTTTCGTTATCACCTGTAAGCAGGAATGATTTAATGTTCATGCTTCGAAGTTGGTCAATAGCTTCTTTTGCGCCTTCGCGAATGGTATCTGCTAAAGAAACAATACCCACGGGCACGTCATCAATCAAAATAAAGTTCACTGTTTCTGCATCCTGGTTGATTTCTTCCGGAATGGCAGGTACCTGTTTATTGTTTTGAACAAAATAATTAGGACCAGCCGCGACAACCGATTTACCGTTTACGATTCCTGTCACTCCAATTCCCTGCATGTAGCGGAAACTGTCTGACTTCCATAGCTCCAGTTTTTTCTCGGAAAGGGTCTGCATGATTCCTTTTGCAATGTGATGTTCGGAGTTCTGCTGCACTGCTGCTGCATACTGGAGTAAATCGTTTTCCGAATAGTGTTCCGTTAGAGGAATGATTTTCTGCACAGTGTGGGAACCTTTCGTAAGGGTGCCGGTTTTATCGAAAATAATGGTCGATAATTTTCTGGTGGTTTCAAAAGCCGTGCGGTTTCTGATGAGTAAACCATTTGTCGCTGAAAGTGTAGTGGAAATGGCCACCACCAGAGGGATTGCCACTCCTAAAGCATGAGGGCAGGCCGTTACCATTACCGTTACCATCCGTTCCAGAGCAAAAGCCAAATCTCCCATGGTGATGTACCAGTAAGCGAAAGTTCCTACTCCCACCACAATTGCTACTATAGTAAGCCATTTGGCTACTTTATCCGCCAGATTCTGAGTGTTCGACTTTGCTGCCTGCGCATCCTGAACCAAATTAATGACCTTATTGAGGTACGAATCCTTTCCAACCCCTGTTGCTTTTATCTTTAAAGCCCCGTCTCCATTGATAGACCCTGCGATAACCTTTCCACCGGACTCTTTTCTTACAGGAACACTTTCTCCCGTCAGCATGCTTTCATTTAAGAAAGAAGTGCCCTCGACAATCAGACCGTCAGCGGCGACTTTTTCGCCCGGTCTTATGATTACGGTATCTCCGTTTTTCAGCTGTTCCAGTTTTATTTTAACCGGACTTCCGTTCTGCTCGACGGTTACGTCATTTGGTAGTAAGGCAACTAGAGATTGCAACGCTTTTGAAGCAGCCATCTGCGAACGCATCTCGAGCCAGTGCCCAAGAAGCATGATCACAATTAAGGTGGCAAGTTCCCAGAAGAAATCCATGCCCGGCAGCCCGAATACGACGGCAACGGAATAGACATAAGCTACGGTAATCGCCAAAGCAACGAGCGTCATCATCCCAATAGCTCCGGCTTTCACTTCGCCCAAAAACCCTTTGAAAAAAGGCATTCCACCGTAGAAATAAATAATACTTCCCAAAACCAACAGCACGTATTTATCGCCTTGAAAAGCTATGGTGAAACCAAGCCACTGCTGAATCATATGAGAAAGCAGAAGGACCGGAACGGTAAGTGCCAAAGAGATCCAGAATCTCTTCAGGAAATCCGGAGTATGATGACCTGCATGTTTGTCAAATCCCGCCGCTGAACTATCAGATTCGGAGTGATGATCATGATTCTGATGATGATGGCTGTGTTCGTCTTTTTCAGGTCGGGCGGTTCCTCCCAAGGGAATTAAGTTCATTCCGCAAAGTGGACATTTCCCCGGTTCGTCCTTCAATATCTGGGGATGCATGGGACAGGTGTATTTTTTCATAATTCAATTTTTTTGCGTTAAATTCTGCTATTTGAGATTACTTCCGGGTTTGAAGTTCTTTAATTTTCGCCCTCATGACGGCAATTTCTTCCTCCTGTGCTTTGATAATTTCCTCGCCCAACTTTCTCACTTCCGGATCGACCAGATTACTTTCTTCGACCATAAGAATAGCCCCTGCATGGTGTGGAATCATGGACTTTAGAAACTGGACATCTCCCACGGCTGTCTGCTGCCGAATCCCGGACCAAAACAGCACCATCATCAGCACTCCTAGGCCCATAAGAATTTTATTGAGTTTTTTGTTGGGATACATCTTCCCCATTAACAGCAGTTCGATGATTAACATAGGAGAAGCCATCAGGCCTGCCATGTATAACTGGTTTATGTTTGGAATTACGTTAGCCAGCTTGTCCACCATCGCATACATTAGTATAAACATTGAAATAAAGGAAATCAGAAGCATCCAAAATAACTTTTTGTATGCAGAGGCATGGCTTTCTTGCGCGTGCTGGACAGACTCCTTGCCCGATTCCATTTCATGTTTGGAATGATTGCCTGTTGCTGAATCAGTATCCTTAAGCATGTTGTGATCATGTTCTGAATTTTTCATAATAATAATTTTTTATATGTTAACAATTTGGATGAATATTTTTTGTTCATAAATTATCTAAAATGAATTTCACTCTTTCTTCGGGAGGCAAAACCGGAACAAAAACGATAGTGAAACCGAGATTGGTATAGCTTTCTATTATCAACTGATGAATTAGTTTTTGATCGTCTTCATTTTCGGTTCTCGCATAGTCTTTGGTAAACGGCAATCGGTCTAGAATAAAGATTTTTTTGTAGGAAACCCCGTTGACGGCATTAAGTAACTTTTCATCATAATCCAAGTTTAAAAATTGATAATAAGCCATTGCGTCCGGGATAGCCCTGTCCAAAAAAACCATATCCTCCTTATTGAGCGATCCTTCTTGGGCAATCTGCATATCTAACACGCCCAATTGAAATTTCTTCTTATTGCTTCTAATTTCTTTAACGGAATTTCCTTCATTATGCATGGTATCAATGTAATGCCTTGCGTGTTCTATTGTCGTATGGTAACCTTGCTTCTGAAGCAAATCAATGGTCGTTGTTTTTCCGGTACTGGGTCCGCCGGTAATCACATACCAGTTGGTCTCTTCTGAATGCTTGATTTTACTGTCCGTTATATGATTCATCTCTCCAAATTATAATTCTTCAATATCATAAAGTTGCGGTATTTGCGAATCCCAGCCGTAGGTTTCTTTTATGCCCAGCTGCAGCGCTTCTGCGCCTTCCTTTTCTCCATGTACGATGAAAATTCTTTCAGGAATATTTGTTATTTCATTCATCCAACCAATGAGTTCATTGTGGTCTGCATGTGAAGATAGTCCTTCAATTTCCGCTATTTCCATATTGAAAGGAACCCATTTTCCATACACTTTTAGTTCTTTCTCACCATCCAATAGTTTTCTTCCACGGGTTCCTTCGGCCTGATAGCCGACAAAAAGCAGGGTATTATCAGGGTTTTGTGCCTGGGTTTCAAGATAGTTGAGCATTCTGCCACCGGTGAGCATCCCGCTGCCGGCGATAACAATTTTTGGTTTGTTGTCGGACCGCAACTCCATGGTTTCCTGATAGCTGCTGACCACCGTGAAATGATCGCACATTTCATCACATTCGTCGGTTGTTAACCGGTGCCAATCTCTGGTACGGTAAAACAGATCGAGTATGCTGGCTCCCATCGGACTGTCCATGATTATCGGTACTTTGGGTATTTTATTTTCGTTAAGCAACCTCCATAAAATAAGCATCATCAGTTGAGCACGTTCAACCGAAAAACTGGGAATAAACACGCTGCCTCTACGGTTAATGGTATCGTTGACTAATTTTTCAATCTCCAGAACCGCTTCCACTTCATCCGGATGAAACCTTCCTCCGTAGGTCGACTCTATGAAAAGAACATCCGCCTTTTCTGGTTTCAGGGGTGGAAACAACAATAAATCATTTGTGCGTCCAATATCCCCGGAAAAAACAAAACGTTTTTCATGTATCTCCAGCTCTATGAAAGTAGAACCCAAGATATGCCCATTGTACTGAAATCGGGCACTGATGCCCTCAAACAACGGAATCCACTGTGATGGTGGAACCTCCTTAAAATGGGAAATGGTTTTTGCTACATCCTTCACACCATACAGCGGTTCTGCCGGACTGTGTTTGGAGTAACCTTCTTTATTAGCTCGCGCCGCTTCCTGTTCCTGGATTTTGGCACTGTCATTCAGAATGATTGTGGCAATATCCAAAGTGGGATTTGTTCCGTAAACTGGTCCGTTAAAACCATATTTTATTAATCGTGGAAGGTATCCTGTGTGGTCGAAATGGCCATGAGTCAATAAAACGGCATCAATGGCTGAAACGTCCACAGGCGGATATTCCCAGTTTTTAAGCCGTAATTCCTTTAATCCTTGAAAAACTCCGCAGTCGATTAGGAGTTGATGTGCTCCTGTATCGATTAAATATTTGGAACCCGTTACTGTACCCGCAGCGCCCAAAAAATGAATGGTAATTTTTGTATTTTTCATTGGGCAGATTGATTTAGTGCTGAGTGCATAATTCTTTTGCGTCTTCGATAATGTTTTTATGGCGTGGTTTTGCAAGTCCGATTTGGTTTAAGACCCCCGGGTTTTCGTAAATTTCTCTGCAAAGAACTACACCAAGGTCTAACAATTTTGTTTTCTCGTTTTTTGTCAGGGTCGTTAATGCGGTTAATGGATGCAAACCGGATTTGTCTATTCTCTCTTTTAAACCGTTCCCAAAAGGATAGTCCCAGCTTGCCATTAGTAAACCTGCACATTTCCCATATTGTGTGGCATCAGAAGTGAATCTTGTATTGGTGTACACACCTCCTTTAGATATTTTTCCTTCGTTACTTTTTTGTTTTTTCCACTGTTTTTCTACATCCAGAAATCTGGAATTGACATACAGAGGAATTTTTACATTGCAAAATCTCCCTTGGTCGCTGTGAAATTTACATTCAATAAAACAGTGCTGGTCGTCTTTGTCAGCGATGACATCTATTTCATGCGACACGCAATTTCCCTGAACAATGACCCCAACCTGGGTGGAAAAACCTTCATGAGCCATCAGTTTGCCCACTAATTTTTCAAAGGGAAAACCGGAGGGACTCAATTCAAAGAGTGCGTTTTTGAGTTTGTATTTTGAAGCACTTACGCGGGAATATTTTTTTAACAAATCAAAAGCAATTTTATAGATCTTTGTGGTGGTCATGCCTTCGTAAATCGTGGACTGAACCTCACCAACGATTTGCTGAATGACGTTTTCCCCAGCAGACGCGCGCCTAAGTGAATTAATGAGTTTTTCGACATCAAATGCGACAATATCTCCGGACTTTTTTACGATGCTAATGGGAATCTTCATTTTCTGATAGTTTGTTGAAACTTATTTTAGGCAACTGTTATCTTATTATCGAGATATACACTCTGTACCCTTTGTAGCAAGTTCACACCGTCTTTAAACGGGCGCTGAAATGCCTTCCGACCCATAATCAGTCCAGTGCCGCCCGCTCTTTTGTTGATGACCGCTGTTGTAATGGCCTCAAGCAGATCTGACTCACCTTTTGAATCGCCACCGGAGTTAATTAATCCGATTTTGCCCATGTAACAGTTCGCTACCTGCAGCCTGCAGAGGTCAATCGGGTGGGGAGTTGTTAATGCCTCATACATCGCGTCATCGTATTTACCGAACTTAATGTTTTTGAATCCAAAATTATTTGTCGGCAATTTTTGTTTAATAATATCAGCTTGAATTGTTACTCCGATATGATTGGCTTGTCCTGTCAAATCCGCAGCGGAGTGATAATCCTGATCTGCTGTTTTAAATGCCTCATTTCGAAGATAGCACCATAATATAGTCGCCATACCGAGCTGATGGGCGTGCTCAAACGCCTCGGCAATTTCTTTGATCTGTCTGTCGCTTTCTTCGGAACCAAAATAGATGGTTGCTCCTATGGCAAGGGCCCCCATATCCCAGGCGTTTTTAACTTTTCCAAATAGCGTTTGGTCATATTTATTTGGAAAACTCAGTAATTCATTGTGATTAATCTTTACAATGAAAGGGATTCTGTGCGCATATTTTCGGGCATTCAAGGCTAACCCGCCGAAGGTAGAAGCCACACCGTTACAGCCGGCTTCGAGTGCAAGTTTTAAAATGTTTTCAGGGTCGAAATAGTCGGGGTTTTTATAAAATGAGTACACAGCACTATGCTCAATACCCTGATCAACGGGAAGAATGCTCAGATAACCCGTGCCGCCAAGATTACCCTGACCATAAAGTTGAGCGAGACTCCGCAGAACCTGCGGGTTTCTGTTGCTATCGCCAAAGACCTTTTCCAGACTGTATTTGCCTGGAGTCAGCAGTTCATCTTTTGTAATTTTTTGGCAAACGTGATCCAAATAGAAGGCTGCCTTCTTGCCTAATAAGTCTGCAATGTTATCGATCATTTTCATTTTTTTTTAAACTTTAATTTAATCCCTAAATTTCTATTTGTTTTAGAAATAGGCATTTGCGGAAGTGCGCGTCTTACAAATATTTGCAGGGTACAAAACCATTTTCCTTAACATTTCGTTTTATTAATTTGATAATTTACTTTTTGCTTACTCCTAATAAAAACTCTGTTTTACTCCAAGGCTTTCGTTGGTCTTTTTTATTGACTTCTCAGCGTCTGGTTCTATTCCCGCCAATGCACGTATAGCGTCGATAGTTTCGGGGATTACTATAGCCTGGTTATCTACTATGTATGCATAAAACAACTCATCCCCAACTACTTTCAGCATATCTTTCCACACTGCTACTTCATACATATCTCCATAAGGGCGGCCTATTGCAAGCATTAATTCCTTAACTGTATTATTAGCTGCTAACTCATCGCTGTATTTAATCATTGCAATTCTGGTAGATTTATTGAACGCATCCAAAACTTCTTCCTTATCGGCCTTTCTGGTCAACTGTACATTCCAGTAATGTAGATGGCTTAACGTTTCCGGTACTTTAACTGCTGATGTGATAACGTCAAAAGAGGGGTCAACGGATTGCGCATCGGGTCCCTGATGGCTGGGTATATCTTTTTCGGGAACCAGGGTATTCATAATCCCGGTCAAATGGCTTTCCCATGGGTCGGTTGCACGACGAAGTAAAGTGCCTCTTGCTTTTAAGAGCAAGCCTGCATTCTTCAGTGCGGTTAGTGTTCTTACAATGGAAGTAGTGTTACAGGAAACTACTCTTGTAGCATCAAGGTTAATTGCAGTTGCATAATTATTTTCGGCACTAAAGGAATGACCGGTTGCTTCATGCTTTTCACCTCCTTGTAATATAAACTTTTTACCAAGTTTTTTATAAAGCTCTATATTTTGAGCCGCAATTTTTTTGGGCGTACAATCCACAATAATATCTGAGGATGCAAGCAGATCGTTCAACGTGCCTGATGAATTTATGCCTGCTTCGTTCATCTTTGTTTTAAACATGTCATCGGAAGCAAACACAGGATATTTTTTTAATACCGCCATTTGAATGCGCCAGTCAGTTACCACATCGCATACACCTGACAGTTCCATGTCTTCCTGCATCTGTACGGCATCGGCAACCCGTTTGCCAATGACACCATATCCGTTTACGGCTACTTTAATCTTTTCCATAATAAATTTATTTAGCTTAATTTATATAAATTGATATTACTAGAACGTTCTTTGATATCTATTTCCTTTAATATCCTGTTTACGGCATTCCACCAGTTTCAAACCAATAGCTTATTCCATTAGGGCCTTTGCCAACCGGGATTGTGTGGATTACTTTTTGACTTGCCACATCAATCACAGAAACGGTATTATCTATAGTATTTGTTACAAAAACTGATTTACCATCGTTGCTTACTACTACACCGTGAGCCTTCTTAAATCACCACCCGTTTTAAATTACGCTGCCATTTTCCGGCATTCTTCGGCGCATTTTCTACAAGCTTCTGCACATTCACGGCAATGATCCATTCCATGTTGTGCATGTTTTTCACATTCTGCAGCACATGCTTCACAGATGTCGGCACAAATGCGGCAAATTTCTTTTGCTTTGTCGCTGCCGAGGCTCATTAACTGTGCTGAGGCATAGCAGATCGCTGCGCATTCCATGTCTAACTGAATGCATCTCGCCATCATTTTTACATCTTCTTCCTCAGTGCATGATGAAGCACAGTGATTACATATTGCAGCACATTTTAAACATGCTTCAATACAACTTTGGTACGTGTGATAACCTGTCATAATTGTTGGTTTTTATGTTAATAAATAGGTTGGTTTTTTCAATAAATATGCAGTTCCTGCGCTGATCCTGTCGCAATCATAAGTGCGTTTGATCAGGCAAGCTATTGCTGGCTACTTTGATTTTTTTTAAAAAATTTATTTGCTTCTTTCACTTAGTTTTCAGCGGAGCATTTCTACCGTTATCGTTCACATCGTACTAACATTATACTTGCCCGCGCAGTTCATACTTTTCAACAGCAACAGGAGCCACCAGACTTTTTTAAATTCTCATCTACGGAAGCGCCGGCAATACTATAACCTACTTTCGCCAAGGCTTGCGTTAACTGCGCTGTATTAATCGATTTCTCTGCTTCAATAACTGCGCGTGGTGGATGCAGACTCGCTTTTACATTCTGTACGCCATCAATTTCTTTCAACGCTTTTTCGACATTTTTAACGCAGCCTTCGCAGGACATTCCTGTTATTTCAATTTGTTGTTTCATTTTGTTTGATTTTATTCTTTTATATATTGTTACTTTCCGACTATCCGTTTTACAATACGTTCTGTGAGCCTTACTTGGCCAAACTCGTGTTGCAATAAAATAGTTTTTTGAAAGCGAGCTGGCTGTAATTACTACTGTAAAAGTACAAGTTTCTTAAACGGATGTTCTGCATAATTTTCGTTAGTTTCTATATAATTTCGCTTTGAAAAAAAGGCCAAGTAACATCAAAACTATACCTGAAGTTTATCGAGAGTTGCGCAAACGTCCCTGTGATTGCCGTTTCTATTTCGCAACTATTTCCTATTTATAATTTCATACGCCTAAGTTCTAAGGTTAACTAATTTCATCATAGGGTCTTCGATTGGCTAGTTCAGCATTTTTATACTCTGTCATGCTCTCTCCGGTAATCTCTTTAAACTGTCTCGACAGATGGTTGACGCTGCTGTAATCCAGGAGATGCCCTATTTCTGAAAAGGTGTACTGCCTGAGTTGAATAAGTTGTTTTACTTTCTCAATTTTTAATTTAATAAAATATTTTTCGAGCGTTGTATTTTCAAAGTGTGAGAACAACTTGCTCAGTGACTTATATTCGTGGTTGAACTCCGTGCTTAAAATTTGAGATAGGTTTACCGTGGAATCGAGAGGGGGCTCTTCTATTTTACGAAGTAAAAAATGTTTGATTTTTTCGACGAGCACTTCCTCTGGACTATGGATTATTTCAAATTTATTGGTATGGAGAACGCTTTCAATTTTCGCCAAGATTTCAGTATGATTACCAGCCATCTCGTCGATTACCAATACCCCGAGTTCAATTGATGAAACCTTAATTCCCAGTTGTTCAAGCTCTTGCCTAAGCACTTTGAGACATCGGCTGCAAACCATATTTTTAATATTTAATTTCATCACGTTGTTTTTAATTTTTGTTGATTCTACAGCATAGTCTTTTCCGATCCTTTTTTATTCTAAACGGCCATTTCTGATACTCTAAAAACCAAAGTCGAGCGTCATTTCTTATGTTCTGCGTTACTTACTATATTCGTTGTCACGAAAAAAATCTAACAGTTCTTTTTTTTCATCCGCTGATAATCTGGCGTTTCCGTGCATCATGCGGTATGATTTTAAAGGCATTTCGTCTTTCTCAATCTGGCTGATGATGCTTTTTATTTTTGCTTTTTTACGTCTTTTTGAATAGTTATTGAACTCATCAAAATTGAGTTCTTCTTTGCCTTTTTTAATATGCCGGGCCATGAACCACGCGCCCGGCTGTAATACCGAATACCAGGGATAACGGGTATTATTTGAATGACAGTCATAGCAGGAAACTTTAAGGATTGCAGCCACGTTGGCGGGCACCTTTTCGGTTTTTTCAAAACTTTGACCTGGCGGAACGGTGGAGACATTACGCTCCACCGGTATGACCTGAATGACTAAAACAATAGCCACCACTAGCACCGCCAGCCAGCCTATCATATTCAATTTTCTCATATTACATTGTGCTCATATCGTGACCCGCCATGGGATCTGCCCCTTTCTTAAATATATATTCGCTGTTCAGAAGGTAGGCCCCGGAGACCACTACTTCGTCTCCCGCCTTAATTCCTGATGTGATTTCTATTCTGTCTTCATATTCGAGACCCGTTTCCACCATTCTGTTGACGAAGGTGTTCTTCGCGGTTTTCACCCACACCGTGGAAGATTTGCCATCCCTGATTACCGCATCCACAGGCATTGATAGACCATCACGGGATTTGTTTTCCACCAGAACATATACCGGCATGCCGGGTTTCAGCAGATTTCCTTTGTTGGGCACGGAAATGCGAACCAGATTTATCCTGCTGGAAGCGCTGATTTCTGGGTTTGTAAAATCAATCTTCCCATTAATCTTCAAATTATCCAGATCGGGAATATATACGGTGACCTTGCTGTCTTTCTGAAGGAGAGCCATTTGGGAAGAATACACCTGCGCCTCTGCCCAAAGCGATGAAAGATCTGCCAGATTCACGATGGTGCCACCTTCGGCAAGATAATCGCCTTCGGCAATGCTCAGATCGGTGATGTAACCGGCTGCATTGCTGAACACGGTAGTAGTAGGTGTGGCTTTTCCTGATCTTTCCAGCTGTTTGATCTGGCCTTCGGACATTCCCCATAAATAAAGCTTGTTGCGGGCACTCTGGAGCAGCTGGTCAAAATCAATGGAAGTCTTACCGACGAAAAGTTTGCGTCTTTCTAATGCCAGCAAATATTCCTGCTTTGCATTATTGAGTTCTTCACTGTAAATATCGACCAACGGCGCCCCCTTCGGAACAAAATCGCCAATGTTTTTATAATACAACCGTTCAACTCTACCCATTACTCTGGAACTTACTGCCTGCATTTGGTACTGATTAAAATTGAGTGTTCCAGTCAGGGTAAGTTTGTCGGCCATAGACCCATCAGATAGTGCGACTGTTTTGATATTCCCAAGTTTAACCTGCTCGTCATTCAAAACAATTTCGTTAGGATCCGCATTCTTTTTCTTCTCGACAGGCACCAAATCCATGTGACAAATGGGGCATTTTCCGGGTTTATCGGAGACTACCTGCGGGTGCATGGAACAGGTGTAGTAGATATCGTGGCCGGCATGCGGATCTTCCTCCTTTTTACAGGAGTAAAGAAAAACCAGCAAGGCAAGCATTAAAATATTGAATTTCATCTTATCAATTTTTATCTGTTAATTTTTATGAAACTTTCGCTGTCCATCAGGTACTGTGCATTTTCGGCAACTCCATCTTCAGGAAGCAAACCACTGACGATCTGAATTTTATCGCCTACCACCGCGCCGGTAACAACTTTATGGGCAATAAAACCGCCTTCTACTTTTTTGAACGCGATTTTATCAATCCCTAAAGAAACCACCGCTGATTTCGGCAGCCAGTCTGCCATTCTGTTGTGGCTCATAATCTCCGCTTTAACCTGACTTCCGACAGGAATTTTTGCGGTGGAATTATCAAAATAGACGCGCGCCGTTACGGTTTTGCTGCCCTGCCTGAAAAAGGGTTCAATAAAACCGATGATTCCTTTGAAGCGATTTTCAGGATTGGCTTCCGGGATGATCATGACTGACTGTCCTTTGCTGACCAGTGCAATGTCTTCAGAGAAAATATTGATCAGGGCCCAGGTTCTGTTGGGATTGTAGACACTGAAAATATTCTGTCCTTTCTGGAGATACATTCCCTCTTTTAGGGGTAGTTCAGCGGTGGCTGCCGTATTTGAAGCCATTGCGGGTGCAGATTGTGGTGATGACCCCATGCTTCCGGCCGATCCTGCCTGCTGAATGTGTCCGCTGTAATTGCTGAAAACCGGAACTGTGAGATCAGGTTTCCCTCGCTGGATGACTTTCTGTATCTGTGAAGCCGGCATTCCCAAAAGAAGGAGTTTCTGGCGTGAAGCATCGATCATTGTTTTGTTTGAGCGGTCATTTTTAATAACGAAGAGCAGGTTTTGCTGTGCGGTTAAAAGTTCCGGGCTGTATATATCTAAAATACGCTGCCCTTTCGACACTTTCTGGTATTTATACCGCACATAGAGTTTCTCGATACGGCCCGCAACGCGTGAGGAAATACTGCCAATCTGTCGAGTATCGTATTCTACCGTCCCTAAAGCATCAACCGTGGTGGGTATGTTTTCTCTTTTTACTTTTATTACGGGCTGTTCCGACACTACAAATTCATTGGTTGGTTTCAGCAGATCGTCGAGTTTAATCCCCTCTTCCTTTTTTTCAGGGGCATCTTTCAGGACCAAATCCATCCCACATTTGGGACATTTGCCGGGTTTGTCTGAAATCACTTCCGGGTGCATCGGACAGGTATAAGTATGCATTGCAGCTTCTGCCGAGTGCTTATCTTCCCAGAACTTAACTTTGTCACACGCCGTCAAACCAAATAAAAGCATAGTGAATATTATAATTTTTCTCATCTTCTTTCAATTAAGCGGTCAATTTCAGTTTGCGTCTGCAGTGCTTTGGTAAGGATCTCGAAATATTCCAGCTGGGCCATATTCAGCTGTTCCCATGCGTCATATAACATGAAGAGTTCTTCCGTATTCTGCTCATAGCCCAACTGCATGGATTTGTAGTTGTTTTTTAAGGCCGGAATAATGGTGTCTTCATAGAGTTTCAGCTGATTTTTATTCAGGTCCAGTTCATTGCGCATTCCGTAGGCCATTCCGCTGTATTCGTTCACCATCATTTCTTTCTGTGCCTGCAAGGCTTCTTCTTTCAGTTTCAGGCTTTCAATATTGGCTTTATTCATGCCTGAAGCCCAGGATACGAAAGGCAGTTTTGCCATCAGCATCAGAGAAAACTGCATGGGCTGGCCGCCAAAACCAAACATGTTTTCGAACTTTACGCCAAATTCCGGCTTTAGATTCTGCTTTTCCAGATCCTGTTTGAGTTTGGCAATATTGATTTCCCGGTCGATGCCGCGGAGATCACTTCTGTTCTGATAAAAGAGATCCTGACCAAAAGTCTCGAGAGAGTAGTCATTCAGGTTGTATTCGGGCTCAATCTCCAGCGGTGCGAGCGCGTCTCTTCCCATGAGGGCATTCAACCGGATCCGGTTGACGCGAAGGTCATTCTCGTACATGAGCTGCATGTTTTTGGAGCTTCCGAGGGCGGCTTTGGCTTTGTAATATGCAGATATTTTGGAAAGCCCGTTTTTGTACCGGATCTCGGCGTTTCTAATCATAAAGTCCAGCATCTTTTCGTTTTCCTTAACGACCTTCAGCTTTTTATCCAGGACGATTGAACTGTAATACAGTTTTTTCGCATCCTGAAAGTTTTCATTGAGGGCCGCATAAAGCTTTTCTTTTTCTACGGAAGACATTGCCTTCATCAGCTTTTCGTTGGCATCGAGTTTTTGTTTATTGGGAAACATCTGTTCTACCGAAACTGCTACTGAGCCCATACCGAGCATATCGCCGTCGCGCTGCCACAGTTTTGCATTATAGGGCGTCATGAAGAAACCGGCTCCAACGGTTGGCGGCATCCAGCTTCTTGCGCCTTTGGCTGCAGCATCCATTGACCGGATTTCCGCATTATACATTTTAACCACCGGATGGTTGGCTGCGATACTGTCCATTACAGCGGGCAGGGACATTTGCTGAGCAAAAGTGGCGGTAAAAAGCAAGGTAAGTACTCCTGTTATTATGAATTTTTTCATTTTGTAATCATTTAAGGATTAATGGGAAGAGTCGAGGACGTCAATTTTCCCCAGTTTGTTCAGTTCCCACTCTTTCTGCATATAAAAGATAACAGGTGTTACCAAAAGGATGTGAATTGCGGAAGTAAAAACGCCACCCACCATCGGTAATACGATTGGTTTCATCATATCACTTCCAACGCCGTGACTCCACAGGATGGGAACCAGTCCGAAGAGGGTAACACACACTGTCATAATTTTAGGTCTTAATCTTTTCGCTGCTCCATTGATGACGTACTCCCGAAGTTCTTCATTGGTAATGGTCTCCCGTGAGTTGCCATTTTTGGCAATAAGCTGAATCATGGCATCGTTCAGGTAAATGACCATAACAATTCCGGTTTCTACCGCAAGTCCGAACAGGGCAATAAATCCCACTGCTACTGCTACGGAGAGATTAACACCCCAAAGCGAAATCATAAAGACACCGCCGATTAAGGCGAAAGGAATACTGATGAGATTAAAAAAAGCTTCGCGGTAAGAATTGAATGCAAAGTACATGGAAAGAAAGATCACGATTAATACGAGGGGCATAATCATTTTTAAAGTCTGCTCTCCTCGAATCAGGTTTTCGTACTGGCCGCTCCATTCCACGAAATAACCTTTAGGCATTTTGTTCACCATGTTATTGAGTTTTGCCTGGGCTTCTTCTACGGTACTGCCTAAATCCCGGTCACGGACGTTGAACAGAACGGTTCCGCGCAACATTGCGTTTTCAGAATTGATCATTGGTGGTCCTTCTGTAAGACGAATGTCAGCCACTGCACTTAGCGGAATGGAACCAAATTCCATCGTCTGCATGGGCAGTCTTCTCAGAGATTCCAAATTATTTCTGAAATCCTGGCCGTACCTGGCATTTACCGAAAAGCGCTGTCGGCCTTCCACGGTGGTGGTGAGTTTCATTCCGCCGAGGGCACTTTCCACGACGGCATTTACATCATCCACACTTAGGCCGTATCTTCCTACTTCTTCGCGTTTCACTTCAATATCCACATATTTTCCGCCGGTGATGGGTTCTACGTACATGTCTTTAATTCCTTCAATACCGGTGAGCTCCTTTTTTATTTTTTCGGAAAGGACGGCGATACTGTCCAAGTTCTGTCCGTACACTTTTACGCCCACATCCGTTCTAATCCCTGTTGAAAGCATATTGATCCGGTTGGAAATCGGCATGGTCCAGCCATTTGTTACGCCGGGAATCTGCAGTTTGGCATTCAATTCATTAATAAGATCGTCTTTTGTAAGGCCGTCGCGCCATTCGTCCTGAGGTTTCAACAGAATAATGGTTTCAATCATGGAGATGGGAGAATTGTCTGTGGCGGTATTTGCCCGTCCAGCTTTTCCGAGGACATGATCGACTTCAGGAACACCCTTAATGATTTTATCCTGCACCTGGAGTAATCTTTTGGCTTCAGAGTTTGAAATATCGGGAAGGGTAACCGGCATAAAGAGTAGTGAGCCTTCATCTAAGGGCGGCATAAACTCACGGCCGAGGTTCATAATTAAAGGGATGCTGATAAGAAGGGCAAGAATATTAATGCCAAGCGTTGTTTTTTTCCATTCCATGCACCAGCGAATGATGGGTTCGTATATCCGCTCAAGCCCTCTGTTTATCGGGTTTTTATTGTCATCCTTAAACTTTCCTTTCATGAAAAAAGAGATAAGCACCGGTGCAAGGGTAAGTACCAGGATCGCATCAACGATCAGTATAAAGGTTTTGGTGTACGCCAGCGGGTGAAAAAGTTTACCTTCCTGACCTGTCAACATAAATACGGGGAGAAAGGAAACCACGATAATCACCGTAGAGAAAAAGACCCCTCTGGATACCTGTAAGGATGATTTTTCGATAATCTTCAGCCGAATATCTTCGGGAATTTTAACGTAACTCTCTTTCTCTTTGTCTTTTTTTCTGAATATATTTTTAAACCAGTTGGTTTTCATTGTTATGGGTTTTTATTTTGTTGATGGTTCTGCCAATCGGAGAGATTTTTATAGGCATTTTCGGACATGATAATTCCGTTATCCACGATCACCCCAATTGCCAGCGCAATTCCTGTAAGGGACATGATATTGGAGGAAAGTCCAAACGCATTGAGCAGAATAAAACTGATGGCAATGGTGACCGGAATCTGAATGATGATGCTCAATGCACTTCGCCAGTGGAATAGGAACAGAATAACAATGATAGCGACCACGATAATTTCTTCAATCAGCTTGGTTTTGATATTGTCTATTGCCCCTTCAATAAGGGTACTGCGGTCGTACGATGTCTTGAAGGTGACACCTTCAGGGAGTCCTTTTTCAACGTCCTTCATTTTCTCTTTCACATCGTTGATGACCTTATCTGCATTTTCGCCATACCGTGCCACTACGATACCGCCCACGACTTCGCCTTCACCGTCTGCATCAAAAATACCCAGACGCAAATCACCACCCATCTGTACAGAACCAATGTCTTTCACCCGCACAGGAATTCCGTTGTAATTTCCCAAAGCAATTTCCTCGATATCGGCTACGTTCTTGATATAACCCAGGCCGCGAATGATATAGGCCATATCGGCCATCTCAAATTTACGTCCGCCCACATCATTATTGTTGGCTTTCACTTTGTTCATCACATCCATGAGGGATACGTTATAGTACTGGAGTTTTACAGGATCTACAATGAGTTGGTACTGTTTTTCGAAGCCGCCAAAGGAGGCTACTTCCGCCACACCGGGAACCGTCTGAAGCGCAAACTTTACATACCAGTCCTGAAGGGCACGCTGGTCTCCCAAATCCATTTTGGGTGCATCGAAATGATACCAGAAGACGTGACCTACACCGGTGCCATCCGGTCCGAGAGTAGGCGTAACGTCTTGCGGGAGTAAACGCTGGGCATAGTTAAGCCGTTCCATTACCCGGGTTCTGGCCCAGTAAATGTCCACGTTATCTTCGAAAATAACATACACGAAGCTCATCCCAAACATGGAAGAGGCGCGGATGTTCTTAATTTTCGGAATTCCCTGAAGGTTGCTGACCAGCGGGAAAGTCACCTGATCTTCAATAATCTGGGGACTTCTGCCCATCCACTCCGTAAAAACGATGACCTGGTTCTCACTCAGATCCGGAATTGCATCGATGGGATTGTCCCTTACCGCAAAAATACCCCAGATAAAAAGGCCGATTGCTATCAGCAAAACGAAATACCTGTTGCGGAGGGACAGTTTGATTAAATTTTGAATCATGGTTCTGTTCGGTTTTACTTAATTTCTTCCTGGACCTCGCCACATGAAAGCATTTCTTTGCCGTAATAAGGATTCTTCACCTCACGTGAATCGCTGAGCCAAAATGTGCCTTTGTTGTCATTATACATCGGGCAGAATACTTTATACACAGGTTTTGGAGTTCCGAACTCTTTCAGCAGGTCGTAAAAATCTGCGCTCATTAAATCCAGATGTTCGCGCTGATGATCAATGTTTCCGGCATTATCCGCAATATGCTGTGCGTGTTCCTTAATGCTTGATTCCAGTTCTGCATATTCTTTTTTCTGTTCAGCGGAAAACCCATTTTTGTCTATTTTAGGAAAAGAGGCCAGGATCCCTTTCGCTGCACTAACCGCTTCTTTATCATCATCACCGGACAAAGCGAATGTAAGGTGGGTGTAATGGGAATAAAGCTCCGTAAGATCAGCGGAAGACTTTTTGGCTTCAGTAACGGTTACCTCTTTATCCGTTGCCATATTGCCCATCGCTGCACTATCGGACATTGTGCTCATATCGTGCTGCATGGATGTTTCAGTGGATTTTTTCTGTTCTTTGTTTTCTTTACAAGAAGAGAGTGCAAGTGTGCCAATTGCTAAAAGGCTGAATATTAGTGTTTTCATTATTTTATAAGTTTAAAGGTTATTTATTATTAAAAAAGGCTTCGTAGTTTGCTTTATTTTCGAAGTACACGACATTATCATTTTTATCAGAGATTGCAATAATTGCGGTTGCTTTATCGATGAGTTGATGAGATATCGGATCATACGCCATGCGCGCATTTTCTTCCTGCGGGATTCTGAGTTTGCAGTTTTCGCAGCAACCGTAGTAGGTTTTGCCGTCATGCTTTACTTCGAGCTGTTTTTTGCCCATGTAGGCGTTGTTTACCATACAGACCTGGTCGTGAGGAACAATATCGCCCGTGGTGAACTTTGCGACCGCGATTTGTGTATTTTCGGCTTTTGAATTGTTGCAGGAAACGAGAAATACCGATGCAAAAGCCAGTATTCCCAAAAGAATATTCTTCATTAAATTTTAGATTACAGGTTAATTTAAGCTTCCGTGTTTAGAAACTGCTTACGAACATCCAGATCTTCAAAAGTGTCCTTAATCAAAAGGAATCTATTTTGAAAGATTTACTCTTAAAAGAGTAGTAGAAGTTCAAATTCATTTACAGCGCCGCGAAAATAACAGCGATAAAGTGTTAAAAAACACTTCACGACCGGGCATAATTCGGGCTGTAAAAGAAAGTGATTAACCTATTTTGGGCGGTTCCCAAATGGTATGGAATCCACCAGAGTAATGGGGATTCTGATAATAGAAATTGGAATTGTTGCTATAATAGCCGGAGTCTTCATTTTTAGAATCCTCTAAAAATTTACTATCCGCTAAAACAGTGTATTGAGCAGAACTGCAAAGGTTTCCGCTACAGTTTCCTGAGCATCCTTCCGTTTGACAATTGTGTGATTTGGGGTGACAGCACTCATCTTTGCAATCGCCGCTGTCGCAAGACGGCTGTATCTGTGCGAATGACTGTTTTATGAAAGTTTGCGAACTGGTCGCGGTTTTAATAACCTGCTTCTCCTTTGTACTGCAAGCCTGAGAAATCCCTGGCGCCAGAAATAACGCGAGTGTAAGGGAAAGCAACAGTATTTTAAAATTTCTGACCATTGTAAGTAAACAGCACAAAGATAGGGAATTATTTTAGAATGGACAAATAATTTTTAGTCTACCTACTCTCATACCCCTCCTTAAACTTCAAAAACTTTTCTGCGTCCTTTGGATTTTTCTTCATCCATTTTTTCATTAGTGCGGTATTGTGCTCCAGCTGTTTTACTTGCTCTGTTTCATAAATCGCCTTGTTTTCATCCTTGATCTCCTTGAGGATTTCCTCTCGAACCTCGGTCTTGGTGCGGATGCTCTCTCGGTACCAGTTTTTTCCTAGATAAACAGTTGCTGTTAAAATAAAAAATGCAACCAGCAGCATAGCTAAAATTCCGAAAAACCAATATTTAACTGTATGTGATCTATGATGGAATTTTTCCAGATGCTTTACACCGTCCGGAGATAATTCTGCGAAAATATTGTTGGGGATGGATTTAAGCAATTCCTGCCGTTTTAGATTTTCTTCATGTGCCAGTGCTTGGATCTTTTTCACATCCTCCTTGATGTCGCAGTACATGTGGAAAATCGCCTTCCCCGAAATTTCTACCGCCTTATTACTTTCTATGACGCGGTGCAAAAGTTCGATGCCTGCATCTTGTGAAGAATAATTTTCTGTATTCTCCTGGTTGTTAAATTCGTTGTTGTTCATTTTGTTTTTTTATTGATGTTAATTAAATTTATCGCCTCCTTTTTCTCTTCCTCAGCAATTCGTCGTCAGCCGCAGGTGCGTAGCTCGGTTTGAGCAGTTCCTTCATGGCACTCTCAATCTCCCTGAGGGCAGATTTTTCCGGATGTTTTATTTCGTTCGTTTGCGGATTACTCTGAGTGAAAATTGCCAAATGATGGTTTTCCGCATTCCGGTTTAGGATTTCTTTGATGTCCTTAATCTTCAGTTTGCTGGTGATCTCCGAAAGTTTGTAACCGGGATGGTACTGCCTCTGGGTATGGTCGTTGATGTCCTTTAATCTAACAATCCGCATCCCCGAAATACCGTCCTTCACATTCTGCGAGAGCGTCACTCTGTAACCACATCTCCGCATATAATCGACCAAGTCATCAAAATTTCTTGAGACCTTCAGACAGTTTTGCAGCACTTTCAGCATCTGCTGCTTTTTTTCCTTTCCGATTTCCACATCTGTTTTGAGGTTCATCTCTTTGCAAACATTTCTCACTGATTCACCGAAGCGCTTTCCGATATTGGCAGATTTTACCGTGCATTTACCATAAACATCTATGCGGTTCACGATGAAATGGATATGTTTCTGCTTCGTGGAATTGTGGACATCCAGGACGACCTGGTTATTTTCTGTAAGTCCCACGTCTTTCAATGATTTTAAAGCCAGTTCCTTCAATTCGTCGTTGGTCAGTATGTCTCCAATTTCCTTTGCCGGAGAAATGTAACCTGTGAGAGCCCATTTCTTTACATTCGGATTTCTCTCGGCGACAATCTTCATCTCTTCAAATCTTTCCTCCGGCGTTGTTGAAAGCAGGTTGTTGGAATAAATACATTCTGCCGTGCCTTTGTCGTTGCCATTGTATTCAATCGCGATCTTACTGATCCTCCTCGTCGTTGCCGAATTGTTCATGCTTGATGATTTGTTGGTAGAGGAATTCTCTGATTAATTTGGTGACGGTGTGAATTTCTTCAAGGATCGCTTTCTTGTTTTCAAACTCGTTCCATTCTCTGTTCCTGAGCAGATTGGATATCCTTATAAAGTTGTTGCCGTAATTCAACAGAACCGCATCGGTTTGAAACTCGTTAACTTTAATTTCCTTTTCGGTAGAAATCAGCCTTAAATATTTTGAAATTTTCAGGTTATATTTTTCTGCTTCCTTTCGAATTTTCTCAAACTCCTTTTCGGTAAAACGAACTGAGACTACCTTTGAAAAGTGGTTCGCCGTCTTCTTTTTCAAACCTCCCTCTCTACCGATTTCTCGGAACCGGTTCTTTCTTTTTTCTTCTGCAACCTTTGCAATTTGCTGCTCGGAAATCTGCCTGACAAACTGTTTTAAAAAGTCATTTTTCATCTTGTGTTTATGTGGTGTTTAATTTTTTTATAATTTTAAACTATGGGCTTGAATCGTAGTTCCAGACATGCGTTTCCGACGATAGGAGGAAACCAAAAAGCCCGATTTTTACGGCAAGCATACGCTTGTTGTAAACATTGGGTACTTTTTGCACTAAATACATGGCAAGTTTTTACCCAGCTTTTTTAGAGTATCCCACCTGTGCTTATTTTGCGCAGCCCGGCTTGTATAAATCTTCATCTTTTTCTCCTGTAAATATTCCGGTTTTCCTCGGACTCGTGTATGGCTGTTTGATTTTTTTCAAGCTTATTTTCAAGTGTCTTTTCTTCCTGTGATATCAGGAAATCATTCAGATCTTGATGAGGGAAATATTCATTCGACCGGTCATCTGCCTCCGGGAATATTTTCAAAATTGAATCCCGGCACTGTTCGCCGGCGCGATCGTTATCCAGATACATTTCGACAGATTTATAATTTCTAAAAATCCCTGATGCCTTGCGAACCATGGCGACAGAGTTCAGAATTAGATGGTCGGAAGGTGTCTTTTCTTGTGCTAAAATTTTAAGGGAGAGGTAGTCGGTAAAGCCCTCGAAAACCTTTAGGTTTTCAGAATTATTTTTTATCGTGGTGATATCCTTTTTTCCAAGACAGATTTTGGAAAACCTGCTGCGGATCTCGTAGCCTCCCGAATCGTTTTTGAATCCTAATCCGAAATAGTTCTTCCCATTCATTTCGTAATGAATTTCCTGAAGTTCAGATTTTTGAGATTCGAGTTTTCTATATTTTAAATATTCAATCAACGCTGGATGTGACACTTCTTTTACTTCTAATATTTGATAAGATTTAGTTTCTTCTTTTGGATTGTTTAAATTTCCCTTTTGCTTTTGAAAAGAAAAATCAAATTTTTCAAGATATTCAAGAGCATCGGATACAGTGCATTGTTTGAGCTCCTGAACTATCGACACGACATCGTATTGTTTTCCAGTGCCAAAATCAAAGGCAATATTTTTCACATAATTCACTAATAAACTTGGCGTTCGTTCTTGTCGATTGATAGCATAATAATAGGCTGTTTTCGGATGTTCTTTGCTTGGGAATAGAGAAAAACTTTCCATTACTTCTCTGATGCTGATATTTTCGTTGGCTTGTTTGCAGTTCATCTTTTGTGTTTTTTAAAGTTTATTTTTTTTATATCCAGTTATGTTTTTACCGTTTTTCTATACCTGCCTACCTAAATATTGAATATCAGTTAGTTATATCATTTTATAACTTACCTTGTTGTTACCTGTTAATTGGATCCCTTCTTTAACGATGGTAGTTTAGGTAAAGTCTTATCTATTTTATTACCTTGATAAAAATTTGAAAATGAGTTCTGTAAGTCCACTTAGGTAAGTAGGTAGGATAAATTGAATGTCAAGGATTTAAACTTTCTTTCAGTCAATCTTTCTTCGGATCAGGTAGCCGTAAACCTGGAGTTTCGGATGCTTGATTCTTTCATACTTGAGCCTGGTGAGCGCCTTTCCGACCTTGATGTTGTTCAATCTTAAATTCAGGGCGTTGTTCATTGCCACAACGATGTCCGTCGCCGTAAGAAAATCCTTGATGTCCTTCGATTTCTCGAAGTGTGCGGAAACGATTTCCTGCTCAAGTGAAAGCTGGGAAAACTGCTCGTTCCTCAGCTCATTAGCCTCTATGTCCGAGAGCGTCATTTCCGGTTGGTAATTTTTTCTTTCAAAAGCATTGTGGTACGCCTGCGCCCATACCTTGTCTATGTCTATTTCCTTGGAATAATTGAAGTCAATGCTTAAAACTTCGAAAACCAGCCATCTTACGCTTCCTGTCTCGTCGGTAAGGAAATCTGTTCTGTTGGTTGAGGCAACAAAGGAACATATCCTATCCATGTTCTCCGGCTTTCTCCCATACGGCACCCTTACTTTCGCGCCGCCCATCGAGATGAAGGATTTCAGGGTGTTGACATCCGATTTGGACAGCACGGCCAGCTCGTCCGCATTGAGGATGAAATTTTTGCAGATGGCAATGATGCCGTCCTTGTCCACTGTGACATTTTCGGAATAATAACCCCTAAGCCCGTCGGGAATGAGGAACCGCAGGAAGGTGGTTTTGCCCGTGTTCTGTTTGGAGCTTGCCAGCACGAGGCACTGCTTGTTGACATAGTCTTTCTTCAATGCGCAAAGCACGGCGCGGGTCAGCCACTTCTCGAGATGGTAGCGGAACGCTTCGCTGTCGTTGGTCCGAACAAATCCCGCCAGCTTCCGGATATGGTCTTCGCCGTCCCAGCCCGCGAGTTTTTTAAAGTATTCAGCTATCGGGTTGTATCTCTTTATCAGGTGGCTCCGAACGAGGATCTCCAGCTTCTGCATGGTGATCTGCATCCCGGCCTGTACGAGTTCTATCAGCAGGGAGTTGATGTTTAGCTCTGTCCAGTCGTCCTTTCCCTTGAGCGATATTTCTATCTCCAGGGCGATGGCGTTAAAGCGAAGGTCATACTTGCTTCCCAGATACTTCATCACCATATCGAAAATGGTAGTGGTCTCGGAAGCGGTTTGGTAGAGTACTGGGATTTTTTGCTCTTCAGCCGGCTTGTTGGTTATTTCTTCCATCGCTCCAGAATTTCCTGCTCGAATGCATCGTAGTCATCATTTTGTATTTCCTCCACATTATCCCCCAGAAGATAAGCTTCCAGGTCTTCTTTGCGAAAGTAGATTTTCTTTTGCCCCTTCTTTTTGTAGGCCTTCAGTTTGCCGTGGTGTTTGAGTTGGTAGAGATAGTCCGGATCCAGGTTGAGGAACAGCGCGGCCTCTTCCTTGGAATAGATCTTCTTGGTTCCGAGGGCGAGCATCTGTAGCGCCTTGGAGGTAAACTCTTTTTGCGAGTTTACCAAGGTGGACATTTGACTTTCTAGCGCAGCTAGTCTTTCTTGGTCTTTCATTTCGTTGAATTTTGTTGAGGCCAAGATATTTCCCAAAGAAATAGCCGCCTAAAAGCGACTTAAAAAGTTTTTTGTAAAATAAAACAACCTAAAGAAATGTGCGTTCAATAGGAGGTTTTGTTTGATAATGGTTTAGTCAATAAACCATTAAAAGCGACTAACTGTCGCCTTTATAATTCTGGTTATCGGACAAATATGATTTTTAAAGAGAAAATGTTTTTTTGGATTTTAGACTATATAGTCGCTCCTTAAAATGTGTTTAACATATTGAATATTAGTGTTTTAATCAATATTTCACTTGTGTTTTCTTGCAGGCTTTTGTATCTTAGAGCCTTAAAACCTTGCAAATATGTTGGGAAAAAATCCAGAGAAACTGCCAGAATTATTCCGTCCTATGTTGATAGATTTTATTGATAATACGCACGAACTTGTTTTGCTTGCAGAAAAAGTTGATTGGAATTATTTTGAAAAAGAATTCGCCTCCCTATATTCCAAGAAAGGAAACGCAAGCCATCCGATCCGGTTTATGGTGGGCTGTCTGCTTCTGAAACACCTTTACAATTTGGGCGATGAGACTTTAGAAAAAGCCTGGATTATGAATCCTTACATGCAATATTTTTGTGGCAGGGTTTTCTTTGAACACGAGTTTCCGTGTGACCCGAGCAATTTGGTTCATTTCCGAAAAAGAATTGGCGAGAAGGGAATTGAGAAAATCTTCGCCTACAGCGTAAGGATGCACGATGTAAAGACGAAGACCTCGAACTTTGTTTTATCAGACACTACTGTTCAGGAGAATAATACCACTTTTCCCACCGATGCAAAATTGTGCAAGAAAGTAATTGATTATTGCAACAAAATAGCCGAAAAAGAAGGCATAAAACAAAGACAACGCTACACGAAAGTCAGTAAACAATTGGTTCGTGACACCTATAATGGCAAACATCCTAAGCGAGCCAAAGGAGCAAGAAAATCTGCAAGACGATTAAAGACTATTGCCCTGAGGATGGTACGCGAACTGGAGCGCAACTTTACTCCTGAACAAAAAGAATTCTACAAAGATTTACTCGCTCTTTACTCCAAAGCCGTCACTCAGGAAAGAAAAGGTACCGATAAAATTTACAGCCTGCACAAACCTTTTACCCAATGCATCGCCAAAGGAAAAGCGCATAAACAATACGAATTCGGGAATAAAGTGGGCTTGATCACCACCGCTAATAAAGGAAAAAAAATCATTCTCGCAATTAAAGCATTTTTACAAACCCCTTATGATGGTCACACCATTGAACCACTTTTGGAACAAATGGAAACAGGTGGCCAACCCCTTCCCAAAGAACTGGTTTACGACCGTGGCGGAAAAGGGAAATCGGAAATAAAAGGAGTGAAAATCTCCATTCCAGGTCCACCGAGAAAAAAAGACACCCTCTACCAGAAACAAACAAAGCGCAAAAAATTCAGAACCAGAGCTGCCATAGAGCCTATCATCGGACATTTAAAAACTGATTTCAGGCTGGCTAAAAATTACTTTATGGGAGAAACGGGGCCTCAAATCAATGCCTTCCTAGCAGCAACTGCCTGGAATATGAAGAAAATGATGGAGATTCTTAAAGCCAATCTTCGTTGGCTATATTTTTCTTTGCAGAATTTCCTCTTTGCTGCATATTTTTTCACAATAAAAAGAAAATATTTATATTGTTAAGGAACGACTATATATCATCCTGAACATCGCTGTTGGAAAGATATTTTGAGAGGTTCCTGCTGTTTATTGGCTCTTCTGCGATATTTCCGAGCCTGTCTTTTGCCGAGGTGACGGCGTTGATAATTTTGCAGGTTTCGGCTTGGGTTATTGTGCCGGATTTACAACTTTCCATAACATTAGTAAAGGCCGATAAAAAGTCCAAAATAGGCTGTACGCTCACGCCGTTCCTTGCAGGCTTTGTAAACAGAATCTTTCCAGAGTTTTTCTTCCGCAGTAAAAAGTCCGATAAAACCCTCTCGGAATCTTTAGAAATAAAATAATCCCGCAAAATGTCATCAATGACCATATTCGGATTCTTTTTTATTTCAAAAGCAAAATCGGATTCCTGTAGGATATTATTGTTGTGTTTTGCGAGTTCGTTGGTTTCAGATAAAATGATTTGTTGATTATTTAATTCGTTTGAAATCTTAGTGCCAACTTTCAAAAATTCTCTTTTTAACTCATTGGAATGGTGTTCTATTTTATCTGCCGCGTCTTGCTTTTCTCGGAACTCAAACCTTTCGCTATAACTGTTTTTCTTGAATTTTTTGAATGCCTGAATTGGCTTAAATGGGTGTTCCATTTTTACCTCGAACAGTATTACGGCAAGAATTTGAAGAATGATATAGAATAGGATTTGGGTAAAGTCGATCTTCTCGGCATGGATATCTTCCAGTATTTTCCCGCCCCAGAAAAAGGAAAGCGACAATGAAACCAAAAATAAATTCAAAACGATTAAAAACCGCTGGGTGTTCCACTCGTTATACCAGTTTGCCTTTTCCTTGGAGTAATAGTTTATCGCAAACGGACTGAACTCAAACCAAAGCCGCCCTGCAAGATAGAAGGGGACAAGGATTGTAAAGGTTACCATTAGAATATATATTGCGATATAGAAGTTAGTCATAGATAACGTACTAAAATATTCTTACACAAAAATAGCATTAAAATAAAATACTTTTGTTCGTGAAATGTTCGTGACAAATATAAAAAAAGACACTCACATTTCTGTAAGTGTCTCATTTTCAGTGCTCCTCTTGCTGGGCTCGAACCAGCGACCCTCTGATTAACAGTCAGATGCTCTAACCAACTGAGCTAAAGAGGAGTGTTTTCCTTTGCTTTAAGCGTGTGCAAATATAAAAACTTTTTTAATTTCTCCAAAATATTTTTGCAAAATTTTTACTAAAATTTTCCGGTAATCCACTTAACTATGTCGTTTCCAAAGATTAAGACCATTAAACCTAATAAGAAAATTACGCCGATCATTTGTGCATTTTCCAAAACTTTCTGCGGAACTGGCTTTCCGGTGATCATTTCCCACAAGGTAAACACCACATGACCTCCATCTAAACCCGGAATCGGAATTAAATTAAGGAACGCCAACCATACCGAAAACATCGCGGTAAAGCTCCAGAAAAATTCCCAATTGATGGTTTCTGGCATTTGTTTGATGATCCCAATTGGTCCGGAAACTTTCTTGTAACCTTCAGTAGTGGTATTGAAAACAATTTTGAACTGCTTGATCTGCATCGTAAGAACATCAATTGTTCTTGTAAAACCTCTTGGGATAGCTTCTAAAAATGAGTACTTTTTATTTACTGCGGCTTTGTCAAATTCAGCAAGTTGTATTTTTTTGTTAGGAAAAAATCCAATAGTGCCATCATTAGATACTTTTATGGTATTATTTAAAGTTTGATTATTTCTAACAACTGAAATTACAGCTTCCTGATTTTTAAGATTTTTCAACTCATCAGAAAGCTGGTCAAAGTACTGGATGGATTTCCCATTAATTCCTACAATTTTGTCTCCTTTTGTTAATCCACCAATTTCGGCACCGCTTTTTGGAAGAATACTGTCTACCACAACCGGAAATCTCGGTGAGAAATATGCCTTGGCTTCATTCGCTTTCAATACATCTGCTACACCATTTTCGTTCACAGGGAAGGTAACTTCTTTTCCTTTTCTTAAAACGGTTACTTCATCCGCAAAGAGCATATTTACAGTAGAAGTCTCGAACCGGTCTGCTGTTTTTCCGTCAATTTTCAAAATCTTATCACCCGTTTGAAGGCCCATTTTACGCCCTTCGTCACTTACTGCAATTCCGTTTTCAAATTTTGAATTGTCGTGGTATTTTTCACCATTAAAAAATGATAATGCCGAGTAAATAAACCAAGCCAAAAAGAAGTTCACCGTAACACCTCCCATCATAATAATTAGGCGCTGCCACGCGGGTTTGCTACGGAATTCCCAAGGCTCAGCTGGTTTTTTTAACTGTTCGGTATCCATGCTTTCATCTACCATTCCGGCGATTTTCACATAACCACCGAACGGAAGCCAGCCAATACCATATTCGGTATCACCTATTTTTTTCTTTACCAACGAAAACCACGGATCGAAGAAGAGGTAAAATTTTTCAACTTTAGTTTTGAAGAGTTTTGCTGGAATAAAATGCCCTAATTCATGAAGGATAACCAGAATTGAAATACTCAATATGAATTGAAATAATTGGATGAGTGTCATTTATTTTTATTAAAATTTTAAATAATTGCGAAGATACGAATTATCAAAAGTATGCCAAAACGAAAAGGCTCCCAAATGGGAACCTTTAGTGTTATTTTTAAGAGGTTTTCTTAGAAAGTAAATCTGAAACCAGCGTTAAATCTTCCCGCTTCAGCATCAGAGTTGTCACCAATGATGAATCTAGGTCTCCAGTCCATTGAAAAATCAAGTGGAGCTCCAGGAATTTTAAAATCCAAACCTAACATTGCGGATGGAGCAAATTCTGTAGACCCATCACCAAAGATGATTCCAGGACCTGCACCAACATACCACTGTAGTCCGTTCACTCCTGCAAAAGGTTGGTGGTACTGATAGTTTGCCTGTGCTAAGGTTGCACCATCTGCAAACAATACGCTGAATTCTCCTGCGTGATTTGCTTTGAAGAAATGTTTCACATGTGGACCAACGAAGGTTGAACCATCACCAAAATCTACCAATACACCAGCTCCGGTTTTGTAGGTTTGTGCTTGTGCCTGGGAAACTCCTAACATTGTTGCCGCAGCGAATGCTGCAACTGCGAATAACTTTTTCATAATAGTAATTTTAATTTGTTATATTTTGTTTAATGTATTTTATAGATTGATAGAGACACCTAAACTTCCATTATTACCCGCTTCTAAAAATACTCCGAATTTATCATTAAAGAAATATCTTGCTCCAAGGTGAACGCCTAATCCAAAAGTATTTCCCAAAACTCCAACATCTGCTCCAGGATAAATATCCCACTGTTCAGGCAATCCCAAAGCATCCTGCAAATGGAAATTTACGCGTCCAAATACAAAAAAACTATTGTCCTTATTATCATCTTTGTACCCATCGAAATACAGATTTGCTCCACCACCTAAGGAAATTAAATTACTGATTCCGTAATCATAAGTTCCGGTAATTCCGGTTCCATTTCCCCAACCGCTCAATCCGACTTGTACTTTTTGGTCTCCACTTCCGTTCCATGCTTGTGCAAATGATGTTTGAGAAAGTGCAACCACCATCATCATAAAAAATAATTTCTTCATATAAAAAGTTTAGTATAAATTGTGAACATCAAAAATAAGACCAAAAACAGAAGGTTTTTTGATATTCCATATATATTCCGTACATTTAGTGAAGCATTATGCCAATTTATTATGCAAAATATTACAGTTTCCGGACTTAATCTTGATATCCGGTGGAAAGAAAAAAAGAAAAATTTTAAGCTCATCGAAAACTCGATGAAACTAATAAAAACGGACCTTATTTTACTCCCCGAAATGTTTCCTACAGGATTTTATATGAAACCCGAAGAAGTTGCAGACCGAAACAGCGAAACCTTGGAATGGATGAAAAAATTTGCAAAGGAAAAAAATTGCGCGGTGGCAGGAAGCGCATCAATAATGGAAGGAGAAAATTTTTATAACCGTTTCTATTTCGTAGAACCCAACGGAAACTATCATCAATATGACAAGCGTCACTTGTTTTCATTTTCAGGAGAAGATCAAACCTACTCGGCTGGGAAAGAAAGGATCGTTGTAAACTACAAAGGTTGGCGAATTTTGTTGCAGGTTTGTTACGATCTTAGATTTCCGGTTTTCGCGAGAAATAATGACGATTACGATGCAATTTTATACGTAGCCAATTGGCCGGAAGTAAGAATCGATGCGTGGAAAACCCTTCTGAAAGCCCGCGCAATTGAAAATTTAGCTTATGTTTTTGGTTTAAACAGAATTGGAACGGATGGAAATAATTTGCATTATCCTGAAAGTTCATATTGTTACGCGCCGGACGGCACTTTGGTTTCAACTACTGAAAACAATATTGTATCCGCAGAATTCAATGCAGAAAAGCTCCTGAAATTCCGAGAGAAATTCCGGTTTCTAAACGATCGCGATTCCTTTGAAATAATTTAGTTGGATTGATTCGCAAAATTTTGCAATAAATTGGTAAGCGTATTCACATCATGAACTCCGCTTTCCTTCCAAAGAAGATTTCCATTTTGGAAAACCGCCAATGTCGGAACTCCACGCACTCCGTATTCAGCCGCAATTGCAGGAAATTGGTCGACATCTATTTTCACAATGCGCGCCAAATCGCCCACGTTTTCCTTAACGGTATTGAGAACCGAAGATTGCACTTTGCATGGTCCACACCAAGTGGCAAAAAAGTCGATTAAAACCGGCTTTTCAGAATTGATAAGTTCTTGAAATTTCTGTGACATTTTTTAAAAAATTAAAATCATTAAACAAAATTATCCTTTCAATTTATTTTCCAGCGACTTCCAGTTTCCGCCATTATAAGCTTCGAAACCATTTTGCTCGAAGATAATTTTTGCAGAAGCGCTTCTCATACCACTTGCACAACACGTGATAATGGGCTTTTTCAGATCGAGCTTTTTCATTTCGGCAGCTAATTCTTGCAACGGAATATTTTTAGAAAATCTAATATTGCCGTTGCTGAATTCTGCGGGAGTTCTCACATCAATAATTTGTGCCCCATTTTCTACAAGAGCCTTATAATCAACTTTGTTTTTACCGAATAATTTCTTGAAAAAATCGATCATTTTTGTAGTTTTTAATATGGCTTACAATGTTTTGCTTTGGCAAACAAAATTACTTTTTGGAACACTCGTTTCCTTTATTTTATTGAAACCACCATCAATTTCGGTGAAATTCCTAATTCCTCTTGAATTTAAGATACTTGCTGCGATCATACTTCTGTATCCACCTGCACAGTGAATGAAGAAATGCTCATCATTATTTAAAGCATTTGCCCATTCATTAATATCTGCTAAAGGTCTGCGATAAGCTTTTTCCACATGTGCAGCATCATACTCGGATTCTTTTCTTACATCGATTACTTTGGAATCGTCACTAAATTTTGCTGCAAATTCTTGAGGTGAAATCCTGTGAATCGTATCAATTTCTTTACCTGAATTTTTCCAAGACTCGAAACCCCCTTCCAAATATCCTAAAACATGATCAAAGCCAACTCTGGAAAGTCTAGTAATCACCTCTTCTTCTGTTCCGGGATCCGAAACCAGTAAAATAGGCTGATGTACATCTACAATCATTGCGCCAACCCACGGTGCGAAATCTCCTTTCAAACCAATATTTATCGAATTCGGAATAAATCCCTGATGAAAATCTGCAGCATTTCTGGTATCTAAAACCAAAGCACCCGTATCTTCAGCAACTCCTTCGAAATCTTCTGCGCTTATTGGCTGATTGGATTGATGCAGGACATTGTCGAAAGATTCATAGCCACCTTTGTTGAGCGCGACATTCATACCGAAATATTTCGGTGGAGCAGAAAGTCCGTCGAGAACTTCTCTAACGAAGGATTCCTTATTAGGCTGTTTTAGTGCGTAATTGGTCTTTTTCTGATTTCCCAAAGTATCTACCGTTTCTTTCTGCATATTTTTTCCGCAGGCAGATCCGGCGCCATGAGCAGGATATACGATAATATCATCAGAAAGCGGAACAATTTTGTTCTGCAGACTGTCGTACAGCAACCCCGCCAACTCTTCCTGAGTCATATGTGCTGATTTTTGCGCCAGATCCGGTCTTCCCACATCTCCTAGAAACAAAGTATCTCCAGAAAAAATCGCAGTTTCTTTCCCGTTCTCATCGATCAATAAAAAAGTTGAACTTTCCATCGTGTGACCTGGCGTATGGAGCACTTTAATTTTAATATTTCCAATTTCGAAAATCTGATTATCTTCTGCGATAATCGCTTCAAAATCGGGTTCTGCAGTTGGTCCATAAACTATTGGTGCTCCGGTTTTTTTGGACAGATCCAAATGTCCTGAAACAAAATCGGCATGAAAATGCGTTTCAAAAATATATTTGAGCTTCACTCCGTCTTTCTCCAGCCTGTCAATATACGGTTTAGTTTCTCGCAAAGGATCGATGATTGCCGCTTCTTTTTCAGAAACGATATAATAGGCACCCTGTGCAAGACATCCTGTATATATTTGTTCTATTTTCATAGTATCATTTTAAATACCTGACAAATTTCGTGAATTCGCCAGCAATATACACCAGCGATAAATTGAAATAATCGATTAAGGTGTATGGAATTAATTATATTCTGTCACATTACCGTCTTTGTCGGACAGTTTTCCTGCCTGCCCTTCCTGGGTGAGCTCCCACATGTACTCTTCATTCGTAAAAATGGGATTGCCGCTTGGGTTAACTGTTTTGGCAGATAGTTTCTGTTCTTCCTCCCCTGCTTTCCGAATTTTTACAGCAACCACATCACCTTCTGAGAAATAGGTTACTGAAATCTCTTCACCTGTAGGGCTTTTCAGTGTTAAAGGTTTCTGAACTAGTCCTATTTCAGTAGATTTTTCATTTTCTGTTGACACTGAATTGGTTTCTGCTTTTGTACAAGAATTCATTAAAAGCAAAGCGAAGCCTGCTACGAGTATATTTTTCATGTTTAAAATTGTTGTTTTAAAAATATTTCCTTGATGATGATAAAAAGTCCCATTCCCAAAACGATCCATCCAAAAAGGGGTTTTAGTTTTCGGCCATCCATTTTTTTTGAAACTGCAATGCCCGCAAAGATTCCCAGCACGGATAAACCGGTAAATCCAAGCAGAAATCCCCAGTCATGGCTCACCATCTCCATGGTGCTGATGAATCCCAAAATAGAATTCATCGATATGATAAAAAGTGAGGTTGCCACCGCTTTTTTCATATGAACTCCCAGCAGCATTACAAGTGCGGGAACGATTAAAAATCCACCGCCGGCACCAATTAATCCTGTAATAATGCCGACCAGAAGTCCTTGCGAAATTAAAATGGTATAATTGGTATCCTCAAAAGTCTGCAGTCTTGGCCTTTCATTTTTTCTGATCATTTTATATGAAGCGATCAGCATTAAAATCGCAAAAAGCAAAAGCAGAAACATATCTTTTGTTAGGGTAATTCCCCACCGATTAATGATATAGTGCGGCAAATGCGGCAGAATAAGCCTGCGGGAAAACAATACTCCCAAAATTGAAGGAATCCCAAATGTAAACGCGGTTTTAAAATCAATCTGTTTCTGTCTAATGAAGCCTACAGAACCTACCAAACTTGTAATTCCCACGACAAACAACGAAAGCGCAGTAGCGGTAACCGCATCAAAACCAAAAACATAAACAAAAATCGGAACACTCAAGATACTTCCGCCACCTCCGATGAGGCCCATTACCAGTCCTATTATTAATGCCGAAAAATATCCTAAAAACTCCATCTGTTATTTTTTTGGCAAAACTAGCTTATTAGATTAAGAACCAGCGTAACCTTTGTTACAAGCCACTGTAGCTACATTTAGCCAACGGATTGTATTTTATATGAATGATCACCAATCTTTACACTGTCTCCGATTTTCTTTCCTTTAAACCCTTCAAATATAGGAGCGTTATCCGAAAAGGAAATCACTTCTTTACCATTAACTTCGAAAACTGGCACCGAAATTCCGACGAATAAAAAGTTTTTATCGGTTTCGATTACACTCCCCTTTTCGATCATATGGTGACTTGATTCTTTCTCGTTCATCAGAAAACTGAGATTTTCATCAGCCTCGCCCAACATCTTTTCAAAACGCAACTGCATATCTTTAGCCTGGGATTGCTGAGAGAAATCTTCCGGATCGTGCGTGCTTTCTTCATCCATATCCGAAGCACTTTTATATTGATTTACAGATTGCTGCAAGCTTTCTATAACTTTACGCTGCTCAGCGATCAGCTTCTCAAGAATTAAATCCCTTTTCATTATTTTCATTTTTTGATGGTCAACAAATTTACTAAAAATATCTGCCTTTTTCAGGGTCGAAATGTGATTTTTGAATTAAAGATTTTAAAAATTCAGATTCAGATTAAGGTAAAAATTTCTTCCGGGACGCGGAATTTTATTCCAGTCAGCATACGTTGTGTAAAGTCGGTCGAATATATTTTCAACGCCAATTTTAGTTAAAACTTTCACCCCAATAAAGCGGAACTGGTAACCTGCATTAACATTAAAGATTGTGTAATCCGGCGTTTCTGTTTCACCGTAAACAGTTGCAAAATCACGGTATCTGGAATTGCCGAAAACTGAAAATTCTGCGGAGAGTCTGTTTTTGTAAAATTGTAATGCCGAACGGTAACTCAACGGACTCATAAACGGAAGATTTTCTTTGCTGTAATCCTTTCCGCGGGCATAGGTAAACTGCGAATTCCATTTTAGAAAAGAAAAAAGCTGAACCTGCGTATTGAGATCTGCATTAAAAATTGTGGCATAATCCAGAGAGCCATATTGCTTTACACCCTTTCCACCAATCGTCATCGGTACAAGTCCTTCTATAACTTTCCCAACGATATAATCTGAGATATGGAAATAATTTGAAGAAAGTTTTGCGGAAATTCTTTCATTTTTAAAGGCGACAAACGCATTCGCTTCCAGCGACGATTCATTATTTAGGTTGGGATTTCCGATATAATCATACTTTTCGGAACTGTTGAAAAGGTAAAAACCATACCCTTCCGAAACCGAAGGCGCGCGGTCGCCGTAACCCCCACCAATACCAAACTCAAACCCGTTTGCTGAATACTGATATTTTGCAGAAATACTCTTCAGCATCCTGTTTTTCTGGGCATTCATCTCAGGATAAAAAATCTGCAGACTGTTCAGCCCAAATGCACTTTCTACTTTATTGGAGTGAAAACCCAAAGATCCGGAAATCTGAAGCGAAGAATTTCCGTTCAGATTAAAATGATCATCAAGGTAGATCCCCTGAAACAAAGTCCTCACCTGAGGCCACGTATACATAAACATCAGTTTTTCGGTGGAATTGGCTGGATACATCGTCATTTCAGCAGTTGACAAATTCGAAAATCCATTTAAGTTTATAGTAAAATGATGATCGGGCAATTCTGCAGACAGGTTGGTAAAATAGCCAAATGTTTTGCTCCAACCTGGCATATCCATATGGATGGGAACTGCGGGACGTTTGGTATCATCCATTCTGTGCGTGATGTTATTAAAATAAACCTTGGTTTCCCAGTTGGTAAAGAAATCTGAAACGGGAATGAGCTGAAATTTAAATGAACTGATCAGCGCTTCGGCCAGTGAAATGTCCATAGGCAAAGCCGGATAACCTACATCTGTTGCTTTATCGTAAATCACGGAGGCTTCGAGCATTTTATTGTCGCCTAATTTAACTCCGGAATTTCCTGAAAAATTAATTTTTCGGAATTGTGAATAAGAAACTTCAAGGCCACCACCATCCTTATAATTGTCGGCATCTCTGGACATCACATTAAAATCTGCGAAAAATTTTGGCGCTTTAAAGGCCGCAGAACCGCCGAAAATTTTCTGTCGGTTAACGCTTTCAAAACCGGAATTAACCCCGAAACTCCATTTTTTTTCACCAAATCCTGTCCGGTTTCTTTTCAGATCAATTGCTCCGCCAATCGTGTTGCCATGCGCTGTTCCGGCCTGTCCTGAACTTATTTCCGCTTCTGAAAGATTCGATACTTCCACATAAGAAGTCACCGGATCCATCTTGTCGGTGCACGCCCCGAAAATCCTCATACCATCGATGGTTATTATCGTTCTTTCGGTTGGCATATTATTCAGCAAAGGCTCCCAGGCGTAAGCTCCCCGCTTTATCATTTCAATTTTTGCTGATTTCTGCAGGTATTCATCAATGGAACTCAGGGGTTTGGAATCCTTCGCAGAAATTCGGTTGGTACCGATAACCACAACTTCCTGAATGCTGTGGTGCTGCAGAGAATCCGGATTGATATTTTGAGCAACGGCTGCCACAGCAATAAGTATTGAAATCAGGACGAAATTCTTTTTCATTATAATTTGTATTCAAAAATGAAAGAAATGTCCGTTCTGGCTGGCTAAGATGACCAACTTCAGGAAAAGAATCCTTTGAAAACGGGCATTCAAAATGCTAAAAAGACTGCGAAAAATATTTCTTAGAATTCGATCTCGAAAAACAATGATGATTCAGGATTTTGTTCCGTAACTTCTTCACCTTTCAACACTGTTCCGGCTGCGTTTGCGAGCTGCAGATTAATCTTCCAGTAACCGGTCATGGTAAGCGAAAGTTTTCCGTTATACAGCTTTCCGGCTGAAGTTTGGGTCGCGTTCACATTATTTGGCGAGCCGTGATTTCCCATTCCCGGCATTCTGGGATCGATTTTCACGGTGTAACCGTTTACCACAGGAAAAGTCATCATATCCTGCATTTTCCAAACCCCAACCGTCAAGTCATTAACAGCAACTTTTGGTGTTCTCGGTTCGATATACGCAACAATATATCTTGTATTGTCGCTGCCTAAAAAAGAACTAACCCGTCTTTTTAACGAATTGGGAACATCAACGACGGTGGTTGCTGTATAAGCCATTCCGTTTATTGAATAGTCAAATTTCAGATCCCAGTATTCCGTCGCGTTTTGTGGCATTTGAAATACAAGATATCCAGCGTACAGCGTTCCATCCGGCGTAACTTTAGTGACTTCGGATTTTGGCCCGGAGTGGCTCATGGTTGTCATGTGCATTACTGGATTCCAATTTACTGTCGCATTTTTTTCATACTGATTATTTGATTTATTTTTGATTCTGAATTTAAGTTCGTTATAACCTAATTGTGTCGTTCCGGTGACTGTATAAAGTTCGATGGTATGGGTGTCGTTTGAGAATTCTTTAACCTTAGCCAGACCTTCGAGTTCGTTAACTGATGGTGGAGTTACAGGATCATCTGATGTTCTGCAGGAAATAAGGAAGATTGAAAGGGCAAAAAGTGCCAAGAATATTTTTAGTGAAAATTTCATTTTTTATAAATTTTAAGATTGGAGAAATTGTTCTAAAGACTTTGTCTTTAAAAAAATAGGAATATGCTGCTCAAAATCGAACAGTAAGATAAAATGAAATTTAAACTTGCGGCGGATGAGGAAGAATGTTCAGATAAATTTTCAGCAAATCAAAATCTTTATCTGTATTAATCTTCTGGCGGGTTTCGAAATCTGGATTTTTCGTGTCGACAATTGCAGTTTGCGGTGAAGGTAAAATGTTAAATTCAAAACTGTATTTTACTACCTTTAGCAAAGATTCTTTTTTGCTGCTTTCCTTCTGCATCTCGCATTTACCGTGGCAGTTCAGCTCGGGTCTAGCCTTGTTTACGCAATGAATTTCATAGAAATCCCTGTTGATTTGATAATCGACCAAAATCAGCGAATTCTGAAAACTTGCCAGAAAAATTAACGTGGATAATATGGTAAGAAAAAACCGTCTCATTTTGACAATTCAAATTTAAGACTTTTTTATCCGGATTAAAAAATGATTTTCATCATCACCTTAATGACTAATCTGTTCGAAAACTTCTGAAGTCTTTCAATATTTTTTTATCTTTATAAAATAAAACTTGATTCAACATGGCAGATAAAGCGAAATTTATTGAAGAGCTTTCGGCAAGATATTCTCCAAAAGGAGATTTCATAATATTGGGAAAAGGGATGCTCGATGGTGAAGTTATACCTGAAGTAAACGTTACTCTTCCCCTGAAAACCATTAACAGACACGGCCTTATCGCCGGCGCTACCGGAACAGGAAAAACAAAAACTTTGCAGGCTTTTGCCGAGCAGCTTTCCCATAAAGGAATTCCGTCTTTAGTTCTAGACATCAAGGGAGATTTTTCTGGAATTGCAGAACCGGGCTCTGAAAATGCAGTCATTACAGAACGTTACGCAAAAACCCAACTTAGCTATCAGCCACAGGCTTTTCCGGTAGAATTGATGACCATTTCCGGTGAAAAAGGTGTAAAACTGCGCGCCACAGTAACGGAATTCGGGCCCATTTTACTCTCGAAAATTCTGGAACTGAATGACACCCAGCAAAGTATAATTTCAATTATTTTTAAATATTGCGATGACAAAGGTTTGCCGCTCATCGATCTGGAAGATTTGAAAAAAGTCCTGCAGTACGTCACCGACAATCCACAAGGGAAAGCAGATTTAGCCAATAATTACGGCTCTATTGCACCGGCATCTTTAGGCGCAATTCTCCGGTCAATTGTGTCGCTCGAACAACAGGGTGCCGCACAGTTTTTTGGGGAGCCAAGTTTCGATGTGGAAGATTTACTGCACCAAAGAGACGGAAAAGGAGTTGTAAATATTCTGAGGGTCGGAAATATCCAGAGCAAACCTCAATTGTTTTCTACCTTTATGTTGTCACTTTTTGCGGAAATCTACATGACTTTTCCTGAAGAAGGCGATTCCGGCAAACCAAAATTGGTTTTATTTATCGATGAAGCGCATTTAATTTTCAATGAAGCGTCCAAAACTTTATTGGCACAAATTGAAACCATGGTGAAACTAATCCGCTCGAAAGGAGTTGGAATTTATTTTATCACTCAAATTCCTGGTGATGTTCCGGAAAATGTGCTTTCTCAATTAGGTTTAAAAATACAACATGCCTTAAGAGGGTTTACGGCAAAAGACCGAAAAGAAATCTCCAAAGCAGTTGAAAATTACCCAATTACAGAATTTTATAAAGCGGATGAATTGATTCAGAACTTAGGAATTGGTGAAGCATTTATCACTGCGCTGGATGAAAAAGGAATTCCTACACCTTTGGTTCATACTTATTTGATCTCACCTGAATCTAGAATGGATGTACTGACTGATGCGGAAGTTTCCGATCTTACTTCGCGGTCCGCTTTGGTTGCGAAATATGAACAGACCGTTAACAAAGATTCTGCCTACGAAATGTTGGCAAATCGTATGGAACAAGCCACACAGAACACATCCACTACACAAAAATCCCGACCTGTAAAAGAAGAACCGGGGATGTTTGAAAGCGTAATGAAATCTCGAGCTGGAAGAACTTTCACAACAACTTTGGCAAGAGAAGGTGCAAAATTTGTATTGGGAATGTTGGGTTTAGGAGGTAGAAAAAGATAAATTGCCCCAAGCAAAGAAGAAGCAAAACGAAAAATGTATTCAGTAATCGATATAGAAAGTAACGGAGCCGGTTTCCGAAAAGAAAGCATCATTGAAATCGCCATTTATAAATATGATGGTCATGAAATTGTAGATCAATTTATCTCTTTGGTAAATCCGGAAGGCGAGATCACACCGTTTGTGCAAAAACTCACCAAAATTTCACCAAAAATGGTTAAAACCGCTCCAAAATTCCACGAAATTGCTAAAAGAGTGGTCGAAATTACCGAAAATACAACTTTGGTAGGTCATAATATTGATTTCGATTACCGAATGCTTCGCCAGGAGTTTAAACGGCTCGGTTACACATTCAAAATCAACACTTTAGACACCATTCCTTTAGCTAAAAAACTCATTCCTGAAGCGCAAAGTTATTCATTGGGAAAACTGGTGAAATCCTTGGGAATTCCTCTGGTTGATCAGCACAGAGCTTCAGGCGATGCCAAAGCGACTTTAGATTTATTCAAGTTACTGATGATCAAGGATAAAGATTCCGAAATCATTCAACAACATCATGAAGAATTAAATGCTAAAACGTACCTCAATAAAGTAAGAAATCTCACCCAAGATTTACCATCAGAAAGAGGAATTATTTATTTCCAAAACGCGGAAGGAAAAATCATTCACTCAGATTTTAGCGATGATTTGAGTAAATTTGCAAAGATTCTTTTTAATACTAAGTCAAAAAAACTGGTAAAAATCCAAGAAGAAGTTGAACAAATTTATTACGAATTAACAGGTAATGATATTCTCGCCAAACTGATGATGAAAACGAAAGGTTTGCATAAAAGAGAAACACTTCCGTTTGGACTTTTCCATAAAAACAACAAGTATTTTGTTGAGAAAGTTTCCTTGCAAAAAGAGGCAAAACCTTTACTAAAATTCAAATCATTCACCCAAGGTTTGAAAGCGGTAAGCTTCCTCAAAAAACAAGAACAATACGCAGATCCAGCCGTTTTAGAACAAAAAATAAGTTTAAAAAACAGAAATGAAATGTGGATTTCCGCAGGACGAACGCTGGGCGAAAAATCTTTCCTTATTTTTGAAAAAGGCCATTTAAAAGCTTACGGATTCTACGATTTGCACACACAAATCAGCACATTGAAGAAAATTGATGCATTGAAAATCCCAGTAGAATCAACCAGCAGCGATTTAAAAAACGACCTTCAACTGGCGATTCTTAGAGAAGACATTGAAATAATTCCTCTTCCTACAAAATAAAATAGTGCAGAATTAAATAAAAAAATTTAATTTTGAAAAAAATTTACAAAACAACAGATCGCATGACTGCTAAGAAATCAATAAAGAAATTTGCAACTAAGGGGAAAAAGCTTTCCACTAAGGCAAATATTGTTCACTGAGAGCTGTTTTGTTGATCGCTAAATAATCAAGCAAGCTCTTTCTGGGCTTGCTTTTTTGATTTTAAATTAATTAAAAATGACCAATAAAGATTTACTGAAAATTGCCGAACAATACGGTACTCCAACTTATGTTTACGACGCTGAATCTATCAAAATTCAGTATGAAAAACTTACCACATCGTTTCACAAAAGCACTAGATTTTTCTATGCTTGCAAAGCGCTTTCGAACATCAACATTTTAAAATATGTAAAAAATCTTGGCGGAAATCTAGATTGTGTTTCGATTAATGAAGTGAAATTGGGTTTGAAGGCCGGTTTCGATGCGAATAAAATTCTTTTCACTCCGAATTGTGTTGATTTAGCTGAAATCGAAGAAGCCATGTCTTTAAAAGTTCATATTAATATTGATAATATTTCAATTCTTGAACAGTTTGGCAACAAATACGGTGGATCTTACCCAATTTTTATTAGAATTAACCCGCATATTTTCGCAGGTGGAAACTACAAAATTTCCACAGGTCACATCGACTCGAAATTCGGAATTTCTATACACCAGCTTCGCCATATCGAAAGGGTAATGAAAACTACCGATCTTAATGTAGAAGGATTACACATGCACACCGGAAGCGAAATAAAAGATCCTGATGTTTTCCTTCAAGGTTTGGAAATCATGTTCGAACTGGCGGAACATTTCCCGAATTTGAAATATCTGGATATGGGAAGCGGCTTCAAAGTTCCTTATCAAGACGGCGATATGGAAACCGACGTGAAAGAGTTGGGTAAAAAAGTAGAGAAAGCCGTGGCTGAATTCTCGAAAAGCTCAGGAAAAAAATTCGAACTTTGGTTTGAACCCGGGAAATATCTCGTGAGCAAGAGCGGGCATCTTATTGTAAAAACCAACGTCATCAAGCAAACTACAGCAACGGTTTTTGCGGGAATAAATTCAGGTTTCAACCATTTGATCCGTCCTATGTTCTACGATTCTTACCACATCATCGAAAATCTTTCGAACCCAAAAGGTGCAGAAAGAATTTATACCGTGGTCGGAAATATTTGTGAAACCGACACTTTCGCCTGGGACAGAAAACTGAACGAAGTTCGCGAAGGCGATATTTTGGTGTTCCGAAATGCGGGAGCTTATGGTTTTGAGATGAGCTCCAATTTCAATTCGAGATTGAAACCGGCTGAAGTTTTGTTTCTCGATGGGAAAGCGCATCTCATCAGAAAACGCGATGAATTCGAGGATTTACTGAGAAACCAAGTCGAAGTTCTTTAAAAATGTAAGTTATATTCAATTAAAAATGTTATGAAAAATTTAGTATTCCTGTTCTTTTTTGCATTCACGTTTACCCATGCGCAATATGTGGTAGAAGATAACGATATCACGGAAAATGTAAGAGATGTGGTGAAACAAACCATCGCGTTGGACCTGAATGCTCCATTGGAATTTTATCGTTTGAAGTGTGAAAATCCGGAGTACGCTCAGTTTCCCGGAGGTGAAAACTCTTTCAAACAAGCACTTTCGAAAAATATTCAGAATGATTTGAATTCCGGACTTTATTCGGTCAATGGGACTTTTGAATTGCATTTAAACATCAATAAATCCGGTAATTTGCAAAGTTTTAAGCTTTTACCAGAAGTTTTGAACAGCAATTTGCTTTACCGAGATGTGGAAATAGCATTGAGAAGGATGAATCCAAAATTTAAACCCGCAACTTGCAACGGAGTTCCCGTGGAATCGAAGTTGAGGCTGAAAATAAATTTCAGAACGGATAGTTTTGATCTCTAAATGAAAACCTTTGTAGGCAGCTGCAAAGTTTTTTTTCGAAAAGCGATCATTGTCCTTCTCTAGATTAAAAAACTTCTGACATTCTGTCACAAAAATTCTTTATCTTTGCAAATTAAAATCTACATTAAAAGTGCGCAGAAAAACGTTCTTTTAATATCTAATTTCTAAGAAAGTGCAAGAAAAATATATCGACGAAAACAAACAAGGCGAAGCTTTTGCAATTGCTGAAAAACCCCAAAACACGAAGAAACTGTTTTTGGAAAGTTACGGCTGCCAAATGAATTTTTCCGACTCAGAAATTGTAGCTTCAATCCTTAACGAACAAGGCTATAATACAACTTTGAAACAAGAAGAAGCAGATCTAATTCTGCTCAACACTTGTTCAATTCGTGAGAAAGCGGAACAAACCGTGAGAATGCGCCTGTCTCAATTTAAAAATTTAAAAAAAGAAAAACCTAATCTTACAGTTGGAGTTTTGGGATGCATGGCTGAGCGCTTGAAAACCAAGTTTTTGGAAGAAGAACAATTGGTTGATTTGGTAGTAGGACCCGATGCGTACAGAGATTTACCCAATCTTTTAAAGGAAACCGAAGGTGGAAGAGATGCAATAAATGTTATTCTCTCGAAAGAAGAAACTTATGCAGACATCAATCCGGTTCGTCTCGGCGGAAATGGAGTTACGGCGTTTGTAACCATCACTAGAGGTTGCGACAATATGTGTACTTTTTGCGTAGTTCCTTTTACCAGAGGGCGCGAAAGAAGCCGCGATCCTCATTCTATCATTCAGGAGTGCAAAGAATTATGGGAAAATGGTTATAAAGAAATCACACTTTTAGGTCAAAATGTGGATTCCTATCTTTGGTACGGCGGTGGAGCAAAAAAGGACTTCAAAAACGCTACCGAAATGCAAAAATTAACCGCGATTAATTTTTCACAACTCCTTGATATGGTTGCGGTTGCAGTTCCAAAAATGAGAATTAGATTTTCAACTTCCAATCCGCACGAAATGACCGAGGAAGTTTTCAAAGTTATTGCAAAACACGAAAATATTTGCAAATACGTTCACCTTCCTGTACAAAGTGGAAGCGACCGAATTTTAGAAAAAATGAATCGCCAACACACGCGACAGGAATACCTGGATTTAATCAAAAAAGGAAAAGAAATTGTTCCCGACATTTCTTTTTCGCAAGACATGATTATTGGATTTTGTGGCGAAACAGAAGAAGATCATCAACTTACTTTATCATTAATGAAAGAAGTGGAATACGATTATGGTTATATGTTCGCTTATTCTGAAAGACCGGGAACTCCAGCTCACAAGAAAATGGAGGATGATGTTCCTGCGGATGTAAAACAAAGACGTTTAGCGGAAGTTATTGCGTTACAAGGCGAACTTTCCCGAAAAAGAATGGCGAGTTATGTAGGAAAAGTCCACGAAATCTTGATCGAAGGGATTTCTAAAAAGAACGAAAACCAATGGAAAGGCAGAAATTCCCAAAACGCAGTTTGCGTTTTCGATAAACTGGAAGGACAAAAATTAGGCGACATTGTGTCTGTTTTTGTTCACGGGAATACGCAGGGAACGCTTTTGGGGGAAACAATTTCGTAATTAATGTTGACTAGCTAATTGAATGAGATTTGAAATTATAGAAAGAAAGAAAAATTATTTGGGATTAATAACAAATTCTCAATGGGCATTAATTGCTTTATTCTTATTTCTTTTCTTAGTATTAAAATTTATAGAAAATCAATATATAGATTTTGTAATGCTATTTTTTCTTTTCACACTCTTAGGAATAATTGCATATCGATATATGGATTATGAAAAGCTAAATTCAATAGTTATCGGTGATCTAATAATTGACCAGAATTGTATCTTGATTAATAATCAAAGAATCAATTTTGAAACCATTCATTCTATCAACTTAGATATTAATCATTATTTCAGCGAATTACAAAATATAGGTATTAATGATTTTTATAAACCACAGTATCTTATTGGAAAAGGAAATTATTTTGAAATTATTACAAATAACAACCTTGAATATAAGGGCGAATTTTTAATAAATAATAGAATTGATTTTCTAAATTTAAAAGATTTTACTTTTAATCAAATCTAAACAATGGCAGACTTACAATCTATAAAAACACGCTTCGGAATTATCGGAAATTTTCCGGCACTTAATCGTGCTTTGGAAAAATCTATTCAGGTGGCTCCTACAGATATTTCGGTTCTCGTAATTGGGGAAAGTGGTGTTGGGAAAGAATTTATTCCGAAAATCATCCACTCAGAATCACGAAGAAAACATCAGCCTTACATCGTCGTAAACTGTGGCGCAATCCCAGAAGGAACGATAGATTCCGAACTTTTCGGTCACGAAAAAGGCGCTTTCACCGGCGCAACTTCTACAAGAAAAGGCTATTTTGAAGTCGCAGATGGCGGAACAATTTTCTTGGATGAAGTTGGTGAATTGCCTTTGCAGACACAGGTTCGTCTTTTGAGAGTTTTGGAAAGCGGCGAGTTTATGAAAGTTGGTTCTTCCCAAGTTCAAAAAACCAACGTGAGAATCGTCGCGGCGACCAATGTCAATATGATGAAAGCCATTCAAGATGGACGTTTTCGTGAGGATTTATATTATCGTCTAAATACCGTTCAGATTGATATGCCGGCTTTGCGAGAAAGAAAGGGAGACATCCAATTGTTATTCAGAAAGTTTGCGATAGATTTTGCTGAGAAATACAGAATGCCGGAATTGGTGTTAACGGATGATGCAGTAAATTATCTGGAAAATTATCCTTTCCCTGGAAATGTTCGTCAATTAAGAAATTTAGTGGAACAGATGACGGTAGTTGAAAAAAATAGAACTATTAATTCTGTTAAACTTGCTGAATATATCCCGATGCAAGCGAACTTACCGGCGTTGGTTCAAAAAGCAGGAAATGGCGTTTCCAACTCGGATTTCAATTCGGAGCGGGAAATCATGTATAAAATTCTGTTTGATATGCGCAACGACTTAAATGATTTAAAATCCTTAACTTCGGAACTCATAAAAAACCGTGGAAATAGCGACTTCAGCAATCAGGAGAAAAATCTCATCAACCGCGTTTTCACACCGGAAACACAAGTTCAGAACGCGAATTCGTTACTGTATTTTGAGAGTCCGAACGCCAATCAATTTCCGAATTCCACGATTATTTCTGATGGCAACGAAAATTTTGACGAAGTAGAAGACATTGAGATCGAAGAAACAAAACCCGATTCGCTCTCCTTGCAAAACAATGAAAGAGAACTGATTGTAAAAGCCCTCGAAAAGCATAAAGGCCGAAGAAATAAAGCTGCAGATGAGCTCGGAATTTCGCAAAGAACGCTTTATAGAAAGATAAAACAGTATAATTTAGAAGACTAAAATGATTCAAAATTCAAAATTTAAAATTCGAAATTTCGGTTTGACAAAGGTCTTTTTTCTTTGCATTTTGTTCTTTCTCCAAAGTTGTTACTCGTTCACAGGCTCATCACTAAGTCCCGAAACAAAAACAATTCAAATTAAAGAATTCCCGAATAATGCAGCGCTAATGAATGCGAATCTTGCCCAACAATTTTCGACAGACATACAAAACAGATTTCTGCAAAGAACTACACTGAAAGGTACATCCGAGAATCCGGATATTTTGATAGAAGGTGAAATCACCGATTATTCGATCACACCAACGACCATTTCCAGTGCGGTAAACGCTCCGGGAGGAACCATTCAAGCTGCGCAAAACAAGCTTACCATCACCGTAAAAGTTCATTATGAAAACAAAATCGAGCCGGATAAAAGCTTCGATAGAACTTATTCCGATGAAGCCGCTTTCAGTAGTGATTTGGACATCAATACCATTGAGGCTTCTCAGGTAAAGATTGTCAACGAAAGAATCATCAATAAAATTTTTAACGATATTGTAGCCAATTGGTAAGATGAATCCAAGAGTTTTAGAATTAATAAAAAATCCGGAATTGTTTCAGAAAGAAGATTTAGAAATCTTAAATTATGAAATAAAAAAACAAACTTACATACAGAATATCAGAGCATTATACCTGTACGGAATTTCCAAGCATCAACCAGAAAATTACCCAAAAGAACTCTCCACTACCGCAGCTTACACTACGGATAAAAAAATCCTTTATCAATTTATCAATAAAAAAGAAATCGCAGAAAAAGCTACAATTACCGAAACTATTAGCAGGGAAGAACCTCTAATTCAAGAAATTAAGGAACAACTAACTGAGGTTCCTGTTGCATTAGAAAAGAGTAAAACTATCCTTCCCACACCAATTGAAGCTCCAAAACCAGTGTATGTTGATGGAGTTCTGAACAGAATTTTATTTGATGGAGAAGAAAATTTCCTTGAAAATGAATCTGTGAAAATCGACATCGAATCTACACGAGAATCTGGAATAATTGTAACGCAGGCAATTCAAAAAGAAGAAAAAACAGAAACGGAAATCCCGAAAATCGAAGTGGAAATTCTACCAAAAGAAGAAACTATTCAAGAAAAAATCGTTCTTGAAAAAGCCAAAAATATAGCTACTGAAAAGCAAGAAGAAAACATTGCGGAAGTTAGTTTTCACGGAATGGAAGAATTTTTACCAGAAGTAAAAATCGTTAGCAAAAACTCTGAGCCTGTTGTATATCAAGTTCCTAAACCGACTTTGAGCAGACACGAAGAAGAAATGCAACGACTTATTGCCGAAGTCGAAGCAAAAATGAAAAATTCGAAAAAAGAAAAGGTAAAAACTGAAGAAACTCCACATTCAAACGCGGAAGTAAATTTTGCTGAAACTCAAGATTTTATACCAACCGAAATTAAAAATGAAATTTCAGAAGAAAAAATTATTGATAAAAAAAATGAAGTAGAACCAGAAATTTCCAAAAAAATTGAAGTTGTTGAAAACGCCAAAAAAACAATTAAATCTGCTCAACTTGAACCAGAAAACTCCAAAGCCGATATCGTTATAGAGAAAAAACCATGGAAACCCATGAGTTTTAACAGCAACACTCCTGATTCTTTAATTGATAAGAAATCAGAAGAAAAACTGGAAATAGTTGAAATCCCTGAAACTAAAATCATTGAAGAAACATCAACAAATTCGGTTGAAAAAAGCGAGGCGAGACCTGTCTTCAATGTTTCATTTTTTTCTGAAAATGTTTCTCCAATTCAAGATAAACAAAAAATAGAAGTAACGGAAAAAATATCAGAAGAACAAACCATTGAAACTTCAGAAGCTCCGGAAAGCAATATTCCAAATTTCATCAATACTTGGCAAAATTGGCTAAAAATTGGCCAAAACAAAGAAGAAACAACGGAAATTCCTACAAATTCTAAAGAAAAACTGATTGAGGAATTTATTGTGAAAGAACCAAAAATTTCTAAATTAAAAGAAGATTCCGATTTTGTAGTGAAAGAAAAAAACGACAATATTTCGCACTTGATGACCGAGACTTTGGCGAATTTATACCTTGAACAAAGATTGTATTCCAAAGCAATTAAAGCGTTTGAAATTTTGATCGAAAAACATCCGGATAAAGAAACATATTTCGCTGAAAAAATCGATCAAATCAAAGAATTACGTCAAAATAAATAATTTTTTCTACTCTAAATTCTTCGTTTCGACCGCTTCCACATCGATAATTTTAGCATGACCAGAAGAATTAAAACTTCGGAATTTACGCCATAATTTTCTTCCCATAACAATTACGACAATTATTAAAACAACTGCCACAAGGAAAGCAATAAAAGGTGCTGTCATTGCCAAAATCGACATAATTCCGGCTCCCGCAGTTTCTGTAGTTGCGACGACCGAATTCCCCAAACCACCCGTTGTAGCAGTAGAAGCCGCCCGTGTTCCCGCAAATCCCGAACTGATCGCAGCTGCGGTTCCTCCTCCAGCTATCAATGCTAATGCCCACTGCGGAAACGTGCCAATGTCTGCAAACTGGCTTGCAAACATAACAGATCCGGCGACTGTTGCCAACGGAACCGATAAAGTATCCAGCAGATGATCAACATAAGGAATATAATAAGCCAAAATCTCGACAACCGTTGCAATCCCCGTGGTAATAAGCGTCGGTAAACCAGCGAGCCATTCGAAATTTTCATTCATGGGAATCCAACCCATATAAGAAGCCAAACTCACCGCAAACATCGGAAGAAAGACTCTGAAACCGGTTGCCGCAGCAAGTCCAATTCCTATAAATGCACTTATTGCGTAAGGTAAAAAGGGAATATTTTCGAGCATTTCATTTAATTTTATTGTATTATTGAATCAAATTTACAAAAACTATGCTAATACGATAAAATTATTTTTTTGATTTACAGAGACTTATAAAATTTTGTTCCAAAGATTTAAAATCTTTTGGCATTTCCGAACTTACCCAAAAAATCATGGATAAAGAATGTGCTCCAAAAACAGTAGTAAAAACAGATTTATTCAATCGATAAACTTCCCGAAGTTGCCGTTTGATTCGGTTTCTATGAACAGCTTTTTTAAAATAACGCTTTGAAACAGACACTCCAACCTTCTGATTTTCAACAATTAAACCCTCTTGCGGTTTTTTATCTAAATCAATTGAAATCACTCGCAAATTCCCACAAGTCAACCATTTACCTTTTCCGAAAAGCAAATCAATTTCTCTTTTTTGTTTAAGTTTTTCCTTGGTAGGATATTTTTGATTCAAAGTAAATAATTTGATAAATTGGTTTTATTTAGATTCTTTTGTTAAATAATTAATAACCTCAGCTGCAGCATATAACCCAAAAATCGCAGGCATAAAACTGATGGTTCCATAAAAAGAACGTTTAAAATTAGTTCCATCTGTCATTTTCAGACTATCTTCATCCTGAATTTCATTTGAAAATACACAGCGAATTCCTTTATTAATTTTTTCTTTTTTTAGACGTTTTCTTACATTTTTCGCAAGATAGCAATTATAGGTTTTACTGATATCGCGCACCATCACCTTAGATGGATCAGTTTTTCCGCCCGCTCCCATACAGCTTACTATTTTTATTTTTTTACGTTTTGCGATTCTAATTAAAGTGATTTTCGGAGTAACGCTATCAATACAGTCCAAAATATAGCTAAATGACTGTGAATCAACAATCTCCTCAATCCGTTCAGCAACTAGAAATTCATTAGTTTTCGTCAATTCCAACTTCGGATTGATGTCCATCATTCTATCGCCAACAATTTCAACTTTCGGTTTTCCAACAGTGGAATGAAGCGCCGGAAGTTGCCTATTCACATTAGTAATATCCACTACATCGCCGTCTACAATAGTAATTTTTCCAATTCCGGCTCTTGCGAGAAATTCAGCTGCGAACGAACCAACTCCACCTAAACCCACAACCAAAACATTTGCGTTTTGAAGTTTTTCAATCCCATTTTCTTTAATGAGCAGTTCGGTTCTTTCTAGCCAATTTTTCTCCATTTTATATAGAAATTTGTAAATTTTTGAGGTTTTTTTTAATTTTTTGTTGGAAATCTTCAATTCTACAACTTTTCAATTCTGCAATTTTGTAGTATAAATCTTTAATTTCAAAATCTGCAGAGTCTGTTTCCAGAAAAAGTTGATCGATCGGAATTTCTTTCAGAAAATCCTGCAAATTTACGTTATACAGCGCCGACTTTCCAAAACTTAAACAAAACTCATTTTTCAGCATTTCATCGCCGATGGTTTTTCTTTTATTGAAACCGTGAACAATCATCGGAACTTTCGATTTTTTTTTGAATTGAATAAGTTGGGAAAATCTTTTAACGCAATGAATGATGATAGGTTTTCGAATTTCATTGGCGAGTTCGATTTGTTTTTGAAAGATTTCATGCTGTAGGTTTTCATCAATTTCTACCAAACCATCCAAACCGCATTCTCCTATTGCTACGCAGTTTTCCAACTTTACAATCGTTTTTAACCACAAAAAATCTTCCTCAAACCTATCCGAAATATCTTGGGGATGAATTCCGGCTGAAAAATAATTTGCCGGTGGAATTTCATTTAACTTTAAATTATAAATTCCATTTTTTTTATTAAAATCATGATGGTGAAAATCAAAAAACTCCATAATCAAATGTAAGAAAATTCGGGTAAAAAAATTTAAACATTTGTTTTAAATGAGCAAAAAAAATCCTTAACTTTACTCAAATTAACTCACCATGAAGAAGGAATTCTCGGAAAAACAAATTCATATTTTAGATGTCGCGGAAAAATTGATTGCAAAAAAAGGTTTTGAAGGTACTTCGATTCGTGATATTTCTTCGCAGGCGAACATCAATGTTGCGATGATTTCCTATTATTTCGGTTCGAAGGAAAAAATGATGTCTTATCTTTATCGATATCGGGTTCAAAAAACCAGGGAAAGTTTCGCGGAATTTGCAGAAATCGTCAAAGATGGAAAACCTGAAATGCAATTAAAAGAACTCATAAAATATGTTGTAAATCAATTATTTAAATTCAATTACTTCCACGGATTTGTAACACAAGAACTTCGCCATACAGAACATTTGAAAACCGATCTTTTGGAGTTTTACACCACTTTTACTTCGAAAATCGATGATGTGATTAAAAAAGGGGTTGCGTCGGGAGTTTTCCAAAATACACCGAAACCTGAAGATATTTTGACACTGATTGTGGGTTCGTCACTTTTTGTCATTCGAAACAAAAACTTCTACGAATTGTATGTTACCGGAAAAGAGGAAACGTATTTGCAAGATGCGGAAAAGAAAATTCTGGCGAATTTACTGGTCACTATTTTCTCATTAGTTGGTTATTCTGCGAGCTAAATCGGAGCTAAATCGTCTTAAAAAAGGCAATTGCGTTAAATTATAAGTTAAATTATCATAAAAAAAAAACTATTGGCAAAAAAATTATATTTTTGCAAACTGAACCGCAGAAACCCTCTTAACTATTTCTGCCATAAAAGATTTATGAAAAAATATTTGATAGTACTCCTCGCAATTTTCACATTGTCGGCTTGTAACAGACAGCAAGAACTCGCAATGAAAAGCGCAGATAAAGATTATATCCTAAAAGTTGCCAACGAAAAATTTGAAAACAAAAAATGGGCAGATGCATTGGCGCTGTACGAAAGACTTTCGAATCTTGTTGCGGGTACCGATGACGCTCCAAACGTGGTGTACAACTCAGCTTACGCAAATTATTACGACAAAAATTACAAACTTGCAGGTCATCAGTTTAAGAATTTTGCAGTAACTTTCCCTCAAGACAAACGTGCGGAAGACGCCTCATACATGTCTGCTTTGTGCTATTACGAAGGTTCCATGGATTATAATTTGGACCAAACTAGCACTGAATTGGCCATCAATGAACTTCAAAGTTTCTTGAACAATTATCCAAATTCCGAGAAATCGAAAAACATCAATGAATTGATTGACGAATTGAGCTATAAATTAGAATTTAAAGCTTACGAAAACGCAAGACAATACTACAAAATGGCTGATTATAAAGCAGCAAACGTGGCTTTCGAGAATGTTCTTAACGATTTTCCGAGTACAAAATTGATTGATAAAATCTACGAATATATCTTAAAATCGAAGTATGAACTCGCTGTAAATTCGGTTTATGACTTGAAAAAAGAGAGAATCGAAAATGCTTTGGCTTTCACAAAACAAGTTGAAAGAGATATGCCAAATACTGCAAATGCAAAACTAGCAATTGACTTGAGAGCTAAACTTTTGAAGGAAAAAGAAAATTTCGCTGAAGTTGAAAAGAAAGTAGAAACCCGAAAAAAAGAACTTCAAGAAAAGATTAGAGCTGAAGAACTAAAACAACATCAGGAAAAAGACCAAAAAGAAGCTGAAAAGAAAGCTGAAAAGATTAAAAGAGACAGCGCCGCACTTTCTACACCCGCACCTGCTGCAACTTTCCAAATCCAAAAATAAACTGTATATTTGCACACTTTAAATATAATAACACCACTGAAAATGAGCGCAAAAGATTCTAAAGCCGAACTAAGTACAATAACTTACGACAAAGATAAAATCGAAGAAAAAGTTGGTTCTATCTACGAAGCCATCGTAATTATGGGAAAAAGAGCAGAACAAATCAATGCTGAAATTCGCTCTGAACTTCATAATAAATTAGACGAATTTGCGGTTCACAACTCTACTTTGGAAGAAGTTTTCGAAAACAGAGAGCAAATTGAAATCTCTAAACACTACGAAAAACTACCAAAACCTACTTCTATCGCAATTCAGGAGTGGCTTGACGGAGAAATTTATTTTAGATACACTGACGAGAAAAACCAAAATTAACCCAAGTTTTTCTCCTCCAGAAAATAAGAATCGCAGAAGTTTTTACTTTTGCGATTTTTTTATTCTTCTACCTTTTTAAATTTTTAACTAAATTCGTGCAAGCTAAATCTCAAACTAATGATCCTAGAAGGTAAAAAAATTCTCATTGGTATATCCGGCGGAATTGCCGCTTACAAAATCAATTACCTCATCCGCGACCTTATCAAAAAAGGCGCTGAAGTTCAGGTTTTGATGACTCCTTCAGCGGAAAATTTCGTATCAAAACTCACCCTTTCTACCCTTTCCAAAAAGCCCGTTTACTCCGATTTTTATTCCAAAGATGGAACTTGGAATAATCATGTTGAGTTCGCGCTTTGGGCAGATTTAATGCTTATCGCTCCGTGTACAGCGAATACTTTGGGTAAAATGGTTCATGGGATTTGCGACAATTTGGTTATTGCGACTTATATGTCGGCGAAATGTCCGGTTTTTATTGCTCCTGCGATGGATTTGGATATGTATCAGCACCCTTCTACAAAACAAAACTTGGAATTGGCTGAAGATTTCGGGCATATTATTATTCCCGCAGAAAGTGGCGAATTAGCCAGTGGATTGATTGGACAAGGAAGAATGGCGGAACCAGAAACCATTGCAAACACCATTGAATCTTTTTTTAATTCCAGTCAAAAAACAAAAAATTTAACCGGAAAAACCGTACTTATCACCGCTGGACCCACTTATGAAGCAATTGATCCTGTGCGTTTTATCGGAAATCATTCATCGGGGAAAATGGGATTTTCCATTGCCCAAGAAGCTGCAAATCGAGGTGCGAAAGTGATTCTGATTTCCGGGCCGAGTTCTCAGCAAATTCATCATCAAAACATTGAAATTCACCGAGTTACTTCCGCAAAAGAAATGTACGAGCAAGTTTTCAATTATTATGAAAATGTAGATATTGCGATTGCAAGTGCGGCCGTTGCTGATTATGCTCCGAAGGAAATTGCCAAAGAAAAAATTAAGAAAAACGATGATTCATTGACGATTGAATTGGTGAAAAATCCGGATATTTTGAAAACGATGGGCGATAAAAAAGATAAACAATTTTTAGTAGGTTTTGCACTGGAAACTCAAAATGAAGAAGAAAATGCGAAAGGAAAACTTCAGAAAAAAAATCTCGATATGATCGTTCTCAATTCGCTTCGTGAAGAGGGCGCAGGTTTCAAAAACGATACCAACAAAATCAAGATTTTCACCAAAACAGAAATGAAAGAATTCACCTTGAAATCAAAAGATGAAGTAGCAACCGATATATTAAATTGTATAGAAGAACAGATTTTGAAATAATATTCCTAAATTTCCGTTCTTTAATTTTACCAAAACATGAAGAAACTTTTTACGATATTCATTCTCATTTTTTCCTTTAATCTAAGTTTTTCCCAAGAACTTTTGGCGACCGTGCAAGTAAACGCGCAGCAATTGGGAGGAAGTAACAATCAAGTTTACAGAACTTTAGAGAAAAACCTTCGGGATTTCATTAACAACACCAGTTGGACCGGAAAAAAACTGCAGAATTTCGAGAAAATTAAATGCAATTTCGCCATCGTAATTACGGAAAGAACAGGAAGCAACAATTTCCGTGGAAACATCATCGTACAAGCCGTTCGACCGGTTTTTAACACTACTTATGAATCTCCTTTACTGAACATCAACGATACCAATTTCGGTTTTGAATATACTGAGAACGAGAATCTGGTTTTCAACGAGAGACAATTTTCAGGTAAAAACCTCATCGACGCAGTCAGTTTTTATGTTTACACAATTTTAGGTTACGACGGGGATAGTTACAGAGTTCGTGGCGGTCAAGAATGGTTTGAAAAAGCGCAGAAAATATCCAATAATTCGCAAAACCAAAATTTTGCGGGTTGGTCGCTCATCGAAGGTAATAAAACCAGAGCTGCATTGATCGACAATATCCTAAAACCAGAGCAAAACACGCTCAGAAACCTTTTCTACACCTATCACCGCGCCGGTTTGGACAATCTCGGAAAGCAAGATCAATCATCAGCGAAGAAAATCATCGCTGACGCGCTATTGCAACTGAAAACTTATGAAAACAATTTCCAGATGAATTATCCGGTGAATCTTTTCATCGACACCAAAAAACAGGAAATTTTTGATATTTTCAGCAACGGAAACAATGCGACCGTGAACATGACCGAATTGAAAGCTCTTTTCGTAACAATGGCTCCGAGAGAAATCGACAGCAAATGGAATAAGTGGAAATAAACCCACCATTCCGAAATTTCGTTCTGCTATTTCGGTCCTTCTTTTTTTAATACCCTTTAAAATCCTTAAATTTACAGCTTCAAGTTCGTAAATATAATTTCGTAAACGGCTTTTATCAACATGCTTTCAAGAATTTTCATTCAAAATTTCGCGTTAATCGATTCCCTCGAAATTACTTTAAACAAAGGTTTACAGGTAATTACAGGTGAAACAGGTGCTGGGAAATCAATTATTCTCGGAGCTTTACGTCTGATTTTGGGAGAAAGAGCCGACACGAAATCCCTTCAAAATTCCGAAGCGAAAAGCATTGTTGAAGCCGAATTTTTAATCAACGAAAATTTCAGAAATTTTTTTGATGAAAACGACCTCGATTTCGAAAACCAAACCGTGATCCGGCGCGAACTGTTACCGAACGGAAAGTCCCGTGCGTTCATTAACGATGTTCCGGTAACTTTGGAAACACTGAAACTGCTTTCTTCCAAACTAATCGATATTCATTCGCAGTTTGAAACCTCCAATTTGTTTGATGAAGATTACCAATTCCGAATTATCGACGGACTTTCTAAGAATAAAACCTTGATTTCCGTTTACCAAAAAGAATTTACTGAGCATAAAAAATTGGTAAATGAGTTCGATAACTTAAAAAAACAACTTTCCGAAGGCAATAAAGAAAGCGATTACAAATCATTTTTGTTAAATGAATTGTTGGAGGCTAATTTGGATCTCATCGATTTGGAAGACCTTCAAAGCCAAGTGAAACGCCACGAAAACGCTGAAACCATCACCGAAAATCTCTCGCAAATCTTCAGCAAGCTCGATGCGGAAGAAATCGGGATTTTGGATTCTTTGAACGATGTGAAAGGAAAACTTTCGAAAGTTGCCGATCTTTCTCACGAATTCACATTGCTGAACGAAAGATTTCAAGAAAATTTTGTGGAATTTAAGGACATCCTTTTTGAATTACAGGATGAGGCTGAGAAAATGGAAACCAGCCCTGAAATTCTTGCGGAATTGAACCAAAAATTAAATACGGTTAACCTTTTATTGCTGAAACACAATGCGAATTCTATCGATGAACTGAAAGCGATTCGCGATGAAATTTCCAATGAGCAAGGTACTTTCGTGGACTTAGAATTCCGAATTTCCGAAGTTGAAAAGAAAATTTACGCTTCTTCTGAACATTTAGAAAAGTTAGCGAAAGAATTATCTGCCAACCGAAAAAAATCTGCTCCGGATTTTGTGAAAAAAATTGAAGCGTTACTGAAACAGCTCGGTTTAGAAAAAGCAAAAATCGAAGTCGAACTGAAAGACAGCCAGAATTTCAATCCATTCGGGAAAGAACAAATTCAGCTGATGTTTCAGGCCAATTCCGGGTTTCCACTAAAGCCAATTCAGTCGGCAATTTCCGGCGGTGAAAGATCTCGTGTAATGCTTTCTGTGAAAAAAATTATGGCAGAAAACGCTGAACTTCCAACCTTGATTTTAGATGAAATCGATACGGGAGTTTCCGGAAAAGTCGCTGAAGAAATGGGAAATGTAATGCGCGAAATGTCCGAAAATATGCAATTAATCGTCATTACTCACCTTGCGCAAGTCGCAGCAAAAGGCAACAACAATTACAAAGTAATGAAAGATGATGTTTCCGGAAAAACACAATCGACGATTTTGCCGCTAAGCGATGACCAAAAACTTCAAGAAATTGCGCAATTGCTTTCTGGAAGCAAGATCACAGACGCGGCAATTTCTCAGGCGAAAGAATTAATGAAATAACTTTTCTTCCAAAAAAGAATATTTTACCTCAACAAAATTTAAAATCACTGCGGTATTTTTCCTGTTGCCACGATTATTTTTATTAACACCGCGGTGATTTATTTTTCTTAATATTTCCGAATAATTTTCAGTTTTTTACACCATGTCTTCAGGTTTCACCCATTCATCAAACTGTTCCGCGGTGAGCAAACCGAGATTCACCGCTTCTTGCTTCAAAGTAGTTCCGTTTTTATGTGCAGCTTTGGCAATTTTTGCCGCATTTTCGTAACCAATATGCGGATTTAGGGCAGTAACCAACATCAATGATTGATCTACTAACTCTTTAATTCTTGACAAATTGGGTTCAATTCCTACCGCACAATGATCATTAAAAGAAATACAAGCATCGCCCAAAAGTTGAGCAGATTGCAAGAAATTGTACGCCATCACTGGTTTGAAAACATTTAATTCATAATTTCCCTGAGTTCCTGCGAAAGAAATCGTGGTATCATTTCCCAAAACTTGTGCGCAAACCATCGTCATTGCTTCATTTTGTGTCGGATTTACTTTTCCGGGCATGATCGAAGAGCCGGGTTCGTTTTCAGGAATCAAGATCTCACCGATACCACATCTCGGTCCGGAAGCCAGCAAACGAATATCCTGCGCGATTTTGTATAATGACACTGCAAGCTGCTTCAATGCTCCGTGAGATTCCACAATTGCATCGTGTGCAGCGAGCGCTTCAAACTTATTAGGAGCCGTTACAAAAGGTAAATCTGTGAATTCTGAAATGTATTTTGCTACGGTAACATCATAATCTTTCGGAGTATTGAGTCCGGTCCCAACAGCAGTTCCGCCAAGTGCAATTTCCTGTAAATGATCGAGCGTATTGGTAATGGCCTTCATCGCGTAATCGAGTTGAGCCACATAACCGGAAAATTCTTGACCCAGCGTTAATGGTGTAGCATCCATCAAATGAGTTCTTCCGATTTTCACGATATTTTTAAATTCTTCAGATTTAGCGTGAAGCGTATCTCTGAGTTTTTTAACAGCCGGCAACGTATGTTCAACCACTTTTTTATAAGCAGCAATGTGCATTGCCGTTGGAAAAGTATCGTTGGAACTTTGGGATTTATTCACATCATCATTCGGGTGAATTATTGATTTCTCACCTAAAACGCCGCCATTATTCACATGAGCTTTGTTGGAAATTACTTCGTTCACATTCATATTACTCTGCGTTCCAGAACCGGTTTGCCAAATCACCAGCGGAAATTGATCATTGAGTTTTCCTTCTAAAATTTCATCGCAAACGTTGGCAATCATATCCCTTTTTTCTTCGGAAAGCACTCCCAATTCGCAATTCGCAAAAGCAGCTGCTTTTTTCAAAATGGCAAAAGCTTCGATGATTTCATGCGGCATAGAAGCTTCCGGACCTATTTTGAAATTATTTCTTGAACGCTCGGTTTGCGCTCCCCAAAATTTCTCTGCGGGCACCTGTACATCGCCCATTGTATCGTGTTCTGTTCTAAATTTCATTGTAATTAAATTGATCAACTAAAGTTACGATTTTCATTTTTGATGAGAAAGAAAAAGCAAAATAAGATTTCATTGATTGTAAAATATTAATTAAATTTGAGTGAGAAAAGAATTTTATGCCAAAGAAATCAGAAAACCTATTGAGAGTTTACAGTCGTTTGAAGCGCGGTCCGGTAAATATCGATATTATGAAAAAATGGATCAAAGCCAACGAACTTTCCATTTCTGAGAGAACCTTGTACCGATATTTAGACGATCTTGAACACATGATGATGCCCGATGAAAAACTCATCATCACGGAAGGCGAAAAAAACAAGAAAACATGGAAAATCGAATATGATGAAAGCACCACAAAACTCAGTGAATTCGACCTTCACAGCTATTTGCTTTTTAAAAATTTGATGCCGCTACCTTTGGTGAAATCCCGCGAAGCTACGTTTGACCGCATCGAGAATCTTTTTTACAAAAATTACAGCAAAAGCAATTTCGAAGACTTCTCCATTTTCGCCGAACAACAGATTTCCAATACCTATTTCTATGAACTTCTGACTTTGGATGATTTTCAAAAAACCTTGAATGACACCATCTGGAGCATTCAAAATAAAAGAGAAATGGAAATTCTGGAGGTGGATTACGATTATACTTCGATTCCAAAATCCATACAATATCCGTTGGTGTTTTTGCCTTTGCAAGTCCTTTATCATCGTGGGGTGATTCATCTTTCGGGTTTTATGAAAGAAAAAGGCAAAATGATGATTATTGCGCTGAACCAAATTAAAAAATACCACCTCACCAACAATATGTTCGACAACAAAAAACTGTTGGCAACGCTGGAAAACGAGATGCAGAACCGCTTCGGGATCACCGCAAATATGGATCATGAAATCTATGATATCGAAATAGAATTTTCGGAATTCACGGGAGAATTCATTACCCATCACTTTTGGCATCATTCACAAAGCATTACTCAGCAGGAAAACGGGGATTATCTGATGAAGCTTCGTTGCGGAATCAACCGCGAATTGGTTGGCTGGATTTTTCAATGGATGAGCAACGCTAAAGTACTGAAACCAAGTATATTAAAAGAACTAGTCATCGAAAAACACCACGAAATATTGGCATCTTATGAATCAGATTCACCCATTATTTCCAATAATACATTTCTTCCGGGTGAGGTGGTTGACAAAATTTGACAAACAAAGGTTTTATATTTGCGTCACCAATCACAAATGATGAGAAAAGGTGCAGGAAATTATTTTTCTGCGCTTTTTTTCTATGATGTCCCAAGGATTTTTTTCTTATCCTAATACAATTTTCAAAAACATTTATCAGAATTCACCAACAAGATTAGCCAAATCTATTTAGTTAATAGAGGATCCTTTTATTCATATCATCTTCATCTCAACTAGGGGTTTGGTTCGGAGTAACTCCATTATAAGTCCAATATAACTCCAATATAAGTCCAATAGATTATTAGAGAAATAATAGATTTATAATGAATTTTTATTAGATATACCTCGAACTTGACTCCTATTTGATTAGCCGGAACTTCGGCTAATGATAAGTGATAAATCTTGGCATGTTTTGAAAGAGGTCTATCTTATTAAAAAGAGAAATGGTAATAACAGATTATTTTTTCAGTTAAGAAATAAGAGTTTTGTTCTTCGATTGAAGGAACTTTACAAAAATTGATAAGAACAAGTTTTAAATGTGCATCACAAAAGATAAAATATTGCTAACGTTTTATTATCCTCTTGAAATTCATTATTTTTACACTCTCAAAAAAGTTTAATAAAAAATGGAATTTCAATACCAGGAACCTTTTCCTATTCTAAAAGACGATACCCAATACAAAAAACTCAGTTCTGAATATTTAAAAATAGAATACCTCGGCGGTAGAGAAATTCTTACCGTGGATCCAAGAGCGCTGGAACTTCTCGCTGAACATGCTTTGGCTGATGTTTCTTTTATGCTTCGATCTTCGCATTTGCAGAAACTCAGAAATATTATCGATGATCCTGAAGCAACGGACAACGATCGTTTTGTTGCCTATAATTTGTTGCAAAATGCTGCAGTAGCTGTTGAAGGCGCGTTGCCGAGTTGTCAGGATACCGGAACTGCAATTTGTGTTGCCCAAAAAGGGGAAAACGTGTACACCGGTGCTGTGGATGCCGAATGGATTTCCCGAGGGATTTACAATACTTACCAAAACAGGAATTTAAGATATTCCCAAGTCGTTCCTTTGACGATGTTTGAAGAGAAAAACTCCGGATCGAATCTTCCAGCTCAAATTGATATTTATGCCACAAAAGGGGAAGAATATAAATTTCTTTTCTTGGCAAAAGGTGGTGGTTCTGCCAACAAAACTTTCCTTTACCAAAAAACAAAATCTCTATTGAACGATGCGGCTTTGGAAGCATTTGTTCGCGAGAGAATCATGGATTTGGGAACTGCGGCTTGCCCACCATATCACTTAGCATTAGTAATCGGGGGAACATCGGCTGAAGCCAACTTAGCAGCTGTGAAAAAAGCCAGCGCGGGTTATTATGACCATCTTCCAACTGAAGGAAACATGGGCGGACAAGCATTCCGCGATTTGGAGTGGGAAAAACGAGTTCAGCAAATTTGCCAGGAAAGTTCCATCGGAGCGCAGTTTGGTGGGAAATATTTAACGCACGATGTTCGAGTTATCCGTTTGCCACGTCACGCGGCTTCTTGCCCTGTCGGAATGGGAGTTTCTTGTTCAGCCGACCGAAATATCAAGGGAAAGATCACCCGTGACGGGATTTTCCTAGAACAATTGGAAACCAATCCGAAACAATATCTTCCGGAAACTCCGCCGCATTTGGAAGAAGCAGTTTCAATCGACCTGAATAAGCCAATGCCGGAAATTTTAGCCGAACTTTCTAAATATCCGATTAAAACCCGCTTAAGTCTGAACGGAACTTTAATCGTTGCACGGGATATCGCACACGCAAAAATTAAAGAACTTCTCGACAGCGGAAAACCAATGCCTGAATATTTCAAAAACCACCCGATTTACTACGCGGGTCCTGCGAAAACGCCGGAAGGAATGGCTTCAGGAAGTTTCGGTCCTACAACGGCAGGTAGAATGGATGTTTATGTAGACGAATTCCAAAGCCATGGCGGAAGTATGATTATGCTTGCAAAAGGCAACAGGAGCAAAGAAGTAACCGATGCTTGTGCTAAACACGGTGGTTTTTATCTTGGTTCTATCGGTGGACCGGCGGCGATTTTAGCAAAAGAGAATATTAAATCAGTAGAAATCGTGGATTTTGAAGAACTCGGAATGGAAGCAGTAAGAAAAATCGAGATTGAAAATTTCCCGGCATTCATTATTTCAGATGATAAAGGAAACGATTTCTTTGCATCAATTTCTCATTAATAATCTTTAAAAACAATATTTCAACGCAAAAATCAGTAGAAATCTTTTGTCTGAAAACAAAAAATATCCTACTTTTGCCTAAAATCTATTACAACAATGATGTTATCAGCATTTTTCCCGTTCTATCAGTTCCTTTGGACCGTATATTTCGTATGTATGTTCCTTGTAGGATTTTGGTGTATTTTCATGTTCTTCGGATATGTAATCCCAATTTGGTTAACTTCCGGTTTGATGGAATATTTCGGCAAAACCGAACCTTTCGATCCTGAAGATATTAGAAGAAAAAACCTGACAGAACAAGAAGGGGTAGAATTGGTTTACAGCAATCCAAAAGGACACGGTCCATTCTTGCACAGCCACGACAGCCACGGTCATCACTAGTTGATGTCACTGCTCTCCCACTTTAATTTCCGGGAAAAGCAGTCACAAAGCAAAATCATATATACAGTCAGTCTCTAATTTTTTAGAGGCTGATTTTTTTTGGAGCAACTCTTTACGTTTTCCTTTCCATATAAACACCGGCTTTCCACTCTATCTTTTGCTCCGCTGCGCTCCGCAAAAGGATGCCGTTTCAATCCGGGCTATAATTAAGTACCGTTGTTCTCAGGGAAGAAATATTGTTTTCTGCTTTTTTCCTATCTTTGCACCCACAAATTTCTACAAATGTCAAAGTCACTGATTCCAAAATTAGAAGCCATAAAGCAGCGCTACAATGAAGTAGCAGATTTGATTATTCAACCCGACGTAATTTCCGACCAGAAAAAATACTCCTCGCTGAACAAAGAATACAGCGACCTCGGAAAAATCGTTGCGGTTTTCGATCAGTACAAACAAGCTTTGAAAACCATCGAAGAATCTGATGAAATCATCGCAGATGGCTCAGATAAAGAATTCGTAGAAATGGCCAAAATGGAAAAAAATGAAGCCATTCAGAAAATTCCGGGTTTCGAGGAACATCTGAAAGTTCTTTTAATTCCAAAAGACCCAGCAGATGATAAAAACGTCATCATCGAATTGCGCGCAGGTACCGGCGGCGATGAAGCTGCAATTTTTGTCGAGGATGTATACAGAGCTTACTCCATGTATTTTAAAACAAAAGGATGGAGACACGAAATTACCGATTCCAACGAAGCTTCCAAGGGGTACAAGGAACTCATTATGAAGGTAGAAGGTGAAGGCGTTTACGGAATTATGAAATTCGAATCCGGAGTTCACCGTGTTCAGCGTGTTCCCGAAACCGAATCCCAAGGAAGGGTTCACACCTCAGCGATCACCGTTGCGGTTCTGCCTGAAGCGGAAGAAGTGGATTTTGAACTGAATCCTGCCGATATCGAAATGCAGACCTCGCGTTCCGGAGGAGCGGGTGGACAAAACGTAAACAAGGTAGAAACCAAGGTACAGCTTACACACAAACCTTCCGGTCTGGTAGTAGTTTGTCAACAAGCACGTTCTCAGTTGGCAAACCGAGAGTTGGCGATGGAAATGCTTAGAACGAAGTTGTACGATATTGAATTACAAAAAGTTCAGGGAGACATCGCAGCACAAAGAAAAACCATGGTTTCAACTGGCGACCGTTCCGCAAAAATTAAAACCTACAATTATCCGCAAGGAAGGGTTACCGATCACCGAGTGAACAAATCGATTTATAATTTGGATGCCTACATGAACGGGGATATGCAAGAAATGATCGACGCGGTAATCATGGCAGAAAATGCCGAGAAAATGAAAGGCGAAGAGGATAATTATTAAACATTTGATTCCTATAAAATACTACATTTGTCACGAACATTTTAATCACTTAACTTTATTTTTAAGAAAAAATCAATTTTTTTTATTGGGGCAGTTGCTGCCGTATGCCTGGCATCTTGTAAAAAAGCGGAGACGGTTGAAACTAACAATGTAGATTCCACGGCTACCGCAGTAATCGTGGATAATGATTCTGTACCTGTAACAACCGATGCTACTGTGAACTCTCTGGATGATCCAGCAGAAGTGCTATTGATAAAACCGGTCATGCCATTAAAGAGTCTCTCCTTAAACCACCTATAATTTACTGATTATTAGTATTTTGGGTTCAAAATAGCTTGTTTTTTATTGCAAGAATTTGTATCTTAGAGCTTTAAAACCTTGCAAATATGTTGGGGAAAAATCCAGAAAAGAAGCCAGAATTATTCCGCCCAATGTTGGTGGATTTTATTGACCACGAGCATGAACTTGTTCTACTTTCAGAAAAAATAGATTGGAATTATTTTGAGAAAGAATTTTCGCCCTTGTATTCCAAAGTGGGCAATCCGAGCCATCCGATTCGGTTTATGGTGGGTTGTTTGCTACTGAAACATTTGTATAATTTGGGCGATGAGACGTTGGAAAAAGCCTGGATCATGAACCCTTACATGCAGTATTTTTGTGGAAGAGTTTTCTTTGAACACGAGTTTCCTTGTGACCCGAGTAATTTTGTTCATTTCAGAAAAAGAATTGGAGAAAAAGGCATCGAAAAAATCTTTGCCTACAGCGTAAGAATGCACGATGCCAAGACGAACACCTCAAATTTTGTTTTGTCCGATACTACCGTTCAGGAGAATAATACCTCTTTTCCTACCGATGCAAAATTGTGCAAAAAAGTGATCGATTATTGCAACAAAATAGCCGAAAAAGAAGGGATAAAACAGAGACAACGCTACACGAAAGTCAGTAAACAAATGGTCCGCAATACTTACAACGGAAAACATCCCAAGCGAGCAAAAGCGGCAAAAAAATCTCAAAGACAGCTCAAAACCGTCGCCATGAGGCTGATTCGTGAGTTGCAACGGAATTTCAATGAAGAACAGCAAGAATTTTATAAAGATTTAATGACATTGTACACCAAGGTTGTCACACAAAAAAGAAACGATGCCGATAAAATTTACAGCATTCACAAGCCTTTTACCCGATGTATTGCCAAAGGAAAAGCGCATAGCCAGTATGAAATGCGAAGCATTCGTGAATACCATTAAAAAACAATAATAAAGCAATGAACAATTTGGGAATAAGGTAGGTTTGATAACCACCGCCAACAAAGGCAAGAAAATCATTCTCGGGATTAAAGCATTTTTGCAAACTCCTTACGATGGTCACACCATAGAACCACTTTTGGAACAGATGGAAACCGGTGGTCAAAAGCTCCCAAAAGAACTCGTTTACGATAGAGGTGGCAGAGGAAAATCAGAAATAAAGGGCGTGAAAATCTCCATCCCAAGCACTCCAAGAAAAAAAGACACTGCTTATCAAAAGCAGACAAAGCGCAAAAAATTTAGAACCAGAGCGGCAATAGAACCTATCATCGGACATTTAAAAACCGATTTTAGGCTGGCTCAGAACTATTTCTTAGGAGAAACAGGACCGCAAATCAACGCATTACTATCTGCAACGGCGTGGAACATGAAGAAAATGATGGAGATTCTCAAAGAGAAAATCTTTTTCTATTTTTTAAACCTTATCCGCCTGCTCTTTAATCGGAATATTCTTAACGAAAAACTGAAAATGGCGGCTTGTTAAGGAGTGACTATCTATATGTGCATAAAATATATCTGTTTTTTTATTTAGGACAGTATTGGTTTTTACTCAAATATTGATAGGAATCAGTACAGTTTACTTGAATAAAAGGGAAAATTGACACTGTTTTTTTTGCGTTTTCTACTGAATTTTAGCGTGTTTTCTCTTAAAAACCTTTGGCAAAAACAAAGAAAATTCCACTTAATTGCTTTTATTAATTATCCAATATTGACTATTATTTTTGTAAAAAATTTGTTAAATTGGTGTCAATCTTTAAGTTTTTACTGTGTACCGCTGTTTTAAATTAATAAGTTGTAATAATATTTATTGCGAATATAGTGGTAATTTTCTGTTTTGTATAAGAAAAATTTGGTTAATAGGTTTATTTATTATTATATTTACGGAAAGTTAAATAATTTTTTAAGACTGTAATAATAATAACCGTTTTTATGACATTGAAAAAATCTATTTTTTTATTTTTACTACTAGTTCTCACTGCTGCCTGCCAGCAGCCTCCCAAGAAAGAAGAGGCATCCCAATCAGAGCCTGATAATAAATCTGATAAAGTCTTGGATTACTTCAAATCTCGCCAGCCTACCAAGGAACAGCTGATGACTGAAGCCAAAAAAAGGAATATTCCCTTCAGAAAAGAAGAGAACGGGGTGATCTATGAGCTCCACAGCTTCGATGAGCATACGGGGATGCCTATCTATTACACAACAAAAGATATTCAGGGTCAATCTCAGAAAGTGTCTGTAGAAGAGCGGAAATAATTTTCAGCTCAATAATTACTTTGTAGCAATTACCATTCTATTTTTCTGCCTTCTTATTTTATTTAAGTGAAATACATGAAGGCAACTAATCATTAAATAATTTAAAAGAATTTTTATTAACCATTAAAAATTAAATTTTATGACAAACTCTACTCTGGGTATCATCAAGGTAAAAAAAAGAGGATTGCTGCTTGCAAGCTCTCTTCTTTCTGTAGTGATGTATGCGCAAACTGAAACCGAGGCAAGGAAAATAAGGAGCCTTAGTAATACCGCGGAAACGGTTAATTTTCAGAAAATTAAGGAAAAAGAAACACCATCACCACAACAGCTGATGGCAAAAGCTAAACAAATGAACATTAAATATTCTGATGAATATAATGGGAAAATGTTTCAGCTGGTTGGGTTTGATGAAAAAGGAATGCCGCTTTATTATGAAACCACAAATGCCGGTGCGGCCGCCGGTACTGGAGCCGATGTACTTAATGATCTTTCGGGACCCTATAAATTGGATGGGGAAGGAGTAAATGTCTTTGAGTGGGATGGCGGCGGAGTGCGCGTAGCCCACCAGGAATTTGGAGGCCGCGCCAAACAGATGGATTCTCCCTTAAGCACAAGTGACCATGCTACACACGTTGCGGGAACCCTTATAGCAGCCGGTGTGGACAAAAAAGCAAAAGGAATGGCTTACAAAGCTAACTTAAAGGCTTATGACTGGACTTCTGATTTAACGGAAATGGCGGCAGCAGCGGCAAACAACGCTATGTTAATGTCTAACCACTCCTATGGATTTACCGGAGGGTTTTCTTACGGTTCTAGTTCTGGGAATACAGGTTGGCATTGGATGGGAGATGATTCCGAAACTGAATTTATTGGCTTCGGACAATACCGGACTACCGACGGGGATTGGGATTTTCTACTTACCCAGAATCCTTATTATCTACCTGTAAAAGCAGCCGGAAACCCAAGAGGAGATGGCCCCGCACCAGGAGGTCTGCATTATGTAAGGATTTTAGAGAACGGTAAATACGTATGGAAAACCTCTACTAAAGTAAGACAGGTAAACGGTGGTGTAGATGGATTTGATACAGTAAACCAAGGAGCAACTTCTAAAAACACCTTAATTGTAGCAGCTGCAGAAAAGCTTCCCTACGGCTACAGAAATCCGCAAGATGTGAAAATTGCCTCTTTCAGTGCATTTGGGCCCACAGATGACGGACGTATAAAACCGGATATTACAGGTATTGGTGTTGATCTATATTCCACCAATTCCACCGGAAATGCAGATTATTTTTCGATTAGCGGCACGTCTATGGCATCTCCAAATGTTACAGGTAATATCGCTTTGTTACAACAGCACTTCAACAGACTAAATGCTTCGTTTATGAAGAGTGCAACCACAAGAGCTTTGGTAATTCATACGGCAAAAGAAGCGGGAGATGCCCCGGGGCCAGATTATAAACATGGTTGGGGTTTATTAGATTCTAAAAAAGCTGCAGAAGTTATCTCTGTAAGAAACAAATATTCATTAGTAAGAGAAGAAACATTGGAAAACGGAAGCTTGAAAGAAATAGATTTAGTGGCTTCCGGAAATGAACCATTAAAGGTGACGATTGCTTGGACGGATCCAAGACCTGCAGTATTATCTAATCCAAGTGTTTTGGATGACCCTGCTAAAATGTTGGTAAATGATTTAGATATAAAGATTACCGATGGAACCAATGAGTACAGGCCTTGGGTTCTGGATCCCGCCAATCCTGCTGCACCAGCAACAACGGGTGATAACGTAAGAGACAATGTGGAGCAAATCGTCATTAATAATCCTACGCCGGGAGCAACTTATAAACTGGTGGTTTCTCATAAAGGGATATTAAAGAAAAACGAGTTAGGCACACTAAACACTGTGAAATTAGTAGATGCAGCTTCGCAAGATTTTTCTTTAGTAGCATCCGGAATTAAAAAAGATGTCCAGAAGGATTTGGCAGTAAGCGAAGTGAAAGTGTTAGCAGAAAGTACTGAGTATTCTACTAAAACGCCGGTTCAAATTTCGTACGCTAATATTGGCGCATTGCCTGTACAGGAGGCAAACATTGTTACAACTCTAAAAAATAAAGCAAGTGGTGAGGTTTTGGCAACCATCACTTCACCAGTCGCTAATTTGGCTGCTGGCGAAAAACAAACTTTAACGATAGAGCTGGATCTTTCAAAGCCGTTCATCGCCTATGAAATTCAGGTAAAAGCAGAGTTTGCAAATGATGAAGTGGAGGTGAATAATTACGCAAATACGTCCGCATATACCACAGTAGTAGATTTAGTTCCTCAAGGCACAATGCACACTTTCGGTTTTGAAGATGATTTTGTTCTGAATGGATGGACTTCGGAAGATATCGATGGAAACGGAAGAACATGGTATAAGTACAATGGAGCTTCATTTGCTAAAAATGGAAGCAGTTTTGCAATAAATTTTGCCAATCTAGCCAAAGGCAGCAACGACTGGTTGTTCTCTAATCCATTGAGATTGAAAGCTAATACTAAATACTTGATTTCTTTCCACACAAGTAAGTTGAGGGATGTGGCGGAACCGCTTCAGGTTTTCTTCGGTAAAGAAGCGAAAAGCGCCGCAATGCTTACGGCGGTAAGTCCGGTTATTCAGGCACAATCAACCTATAAACAATACATTTATGAGGTTACGCCTACGGAAGACGGGGTTTACCACTTCGGATTCCAGCAGAAAGTAGATCCAAATGTACAGTCTTATGCTGTTTTTGTAGATGATGTAGTGGTTAAAAGAGCTGAAGATAGGCCTACCGCCGCCTTTACTGCAAGCAAAACAAATCCAACGTCATTCGAAAATATCATTTTGAATAATGAAACTGTAGTATCGCCTTCGTTGGCAACAAGCTATAGCTGGACGGTTGCACCTGCCACTTTCGAATATATCACTGGTAATGCAAATACAGCATCGCCAACGATAAAATTCAACGCCGAAGGGGTTTATGCTGTTACACTAAAGGCAACTAATTCATTTGGAAGCGATGAGTTAACCAAAACATCCTATATAACGGTAAAAAATACGGCGACCACGGCTGGTTTTTCTGCCAACAAAACTTATCTGTTTGAAGGAGAGCAAGTAGCCTTCAGCAACAGCTCCGCGGGAAATCCTGCACCTACGTCATACGTTTGGAATATTACTCCTTCCACAGGATTTACTTATGCTACGGGCTCATCTTCTACGTCTAAAAACCCAACCGTAGTGTTCAATAAAAAAGGTGTTTATACAGTGAGTCTTACTGCAAAATCCTTAATGAACGAAGACACCGTGGAGAAAAAAGACTATATCACCGTAGATTCTTATAATAGCCCGGTGAGAAACCTGTCGCACGTATTTGATTCATCTACAAAAGATGTAAAACTAACCTGGGTAAGACCGGAAATGTTGAATAATTACTTTGAAAGCTTTGAAAATGCAGGAGCGTTCACGCCGGGCTATACTTTCTACGATGAAAATAAAGACGGTAAAAACTGGGTGGTCAGAGCAAATACTGTAAGTGGGGGCCTATCCTTTATTTACTCGAAAACAGGAACCTACGGGATGGTGTCTTATTCTTACTCCGGAGGAGGAGGCATTGATGCAGATAACTGGATGATAACAGATAAATTGAAAAAGGGTTCAGAGATATTGAAATTCAGTGCTTATGCTCCGTTTCCTGAAGACGTAGAAGTTTACGTGGTGCCAGCACCGGCTTCTGGCAGCGCCCCAACGCTGGACGAGGTAAAGGCGGGACATAAAGTATTGGATCAGAGATTTGAAAATGAGAATTTTGAAGATGTAACGGTTAATATCAAATCGAAGACGAGTTCAGATTTCTTCCTAGCCTTCTACCATAAAACCAAAAAGGAGGCAGACGCTTGGTATTTGGCGGTGGATGATATTACACTAGGCTATGATAATTCTCTTCCGGCAACTGGTGGGGCTTCTAAAAACGCAAAAAAAGTTGTGGAACAGTTGAATGAAACGAAAGCTGAAATGAAAAAGGTGAAAGAAGGAATTACACTGTCGGCCGACGAAAAATTTGTTCAAAATAGCCAGAATAGCCAGCCAGTAACCTTCGCAGCCACCAAGTATCCTGAACTTCTTGGATATGATGTGAAGAAAAACGACGTTACTGTACAAGAAATTCGTGATATCAGCACTACAGTTGCAACTGATAATATTAATGGAGCGCAGGGGCAAGTGAAATATGATGTTTATGCGGTATATTCCGATGGAAAAACATCTGTGCCACAAACCGTTATAGTGGATTTAACCACACTTGCAGCCGATGATATTAAAGTTGATAAAGCGGGCCTTGTAGTATATCCAAACCCGTCTTCCGGATTATTTATTATTGATGGAGGTGCAAGTGTTACAGCGTTAGACGCTAAAGTTTACGATATGGGTGGAAAATTGATCTTGGACAAAAAATCCAAAGAAAGAAAACTCGATCTTGATCTTACCCGTTTTGGAAAAGGAGTTTATATATTGAATACTGTTGATCAAAATGGAAAGCGCGTTTCTGTGAAATTAATCGTTAAATAGTATTAAAATTTCAGTCGCTTTTATAGCAGCTGTTTCTTTGAAGCAGCTGCTTTTTTATGTATTTTTAAAAACTACATCAATACTTAGTCGCTCCTTAAAATAGCATCAACAGACTGACAATCAGTAAATTAATTGTAATTTTTCTTGTTTTTCTTTGCAGGATTTCGTATCTTGGAGCATTAAAACCTTGCAAATATGTTGGGGAAAAATCCAAAAAAGCAGCCAGAATTATTCCGCCCGATGTTGGTGGATTTTATTGATGACAAACACGAACTTGTTCTACTTTCCGAGAAGATAGATTGGGATTATTTTGAGAAAGAATTTTCCCCGCTATATTCCAAGACGGGCAATCCGAGCCATCCGATTCGGTTTATGGTGGGTTGTTTGCTACTGAAACATTTGTATAATTTGGGCGATGAGACGTTGGAAAAAGCCTGGATCATGAATCCTTATATGCAGCATTTTTGTGGCAGGGTTTTCTTTGAACACGAATTTCCTTGTGACCCGAGTAATTTTGTTCATTTCCGAAAAAGAATTGGCGAAAAAGGTATCGAAAAAATCTTTGCCTACAGCGTAAGAATGCACGATGCCAAGACGAACACCTCAAATTTTGTTTTGTCCGATACTACCGTTCAGGAGAATAATACCTCTTTTCCTACCGATGCAAAATTGTGCAAAAAAGTGATCGATTATTGCAACAAAATAGCCGGAAATGAAGGCATAAAACAAAGACAACGCTACACAAAAGTCAGCAAGCAGCTGGTGCGCAACACCTACAACGGCAAACATCCCAAACGTGCAAAACTGGCAAGGAAATCTCAAAGACAGCTCAAAACCATCGCCATGAGACTGATTCGTGAGTTGCAACGGAATTTCAATGAAGAACAGCAAGAATTTTATAAAGATTTAATGACATTGTACACCAAGGTTGTCACACAAAAAAGAAACGATGCCGATAAAATTTACAGCATTCACAAGCCTTTTACCCGATGTATTGCCAAAGGAAAAGCGCATAGCCAGTATGAAATGCGAAGCATTCGTGAATACCATTAAAAAACAATAATAAAGCAATGAACAATTTGGGAACAAGGTCGGTCTGGTAACCACTTCCAACAAAGGCAAGAAAATCATTCTTGGGATTAAGGCATTTTTACAGACACCTTACGATGGACATACCATTGAACCACTTTTAGAACAAATGGAAAACAATGGTCAGAAGCTCCCAAAAGAACTCGTTTACGATCGTGGCGGAAAAGGGAAATCGGAAATAAAAGGGGTGAAAATCTCCATTCCAAGCACTCCAAGAAAAAAAGACACTGCTTATCAAAAGCAGACAAAGCGCAAAAAATTTAGAACCAGGGCGGCAATAGAGCCCATCATCGGACATTTAAAAACCGATTTCAGACTGGCTCAGAACTATTTCTTAGGAGAAACAGGACCGCAAATCAACGCATTACTATCTGCAACGGCGTGGAACATGAAGAAAATGATGGAGATTCTCAAAGAGAAAATCTTTTTCTTATTTTATAAGATACAAATTATGCTGTTTCCTAATCCTGTTTTTAAAAATAAATTAAATAGTGGGTTTTGTTAAGGAACGACTAAATAATGAAATAAAACCTTTTTTAGAAGAAATTATAAAGCAACAAGATATTAGAAAAGACTATTTGCAAAGCAAAAGAGATTCTTTGTAAAAAAATCTTCCTGATTTAATACAAATCAGGAAGAATGAATAATGGGTATGTTGAAATATCTCTAAAATAGAGTAGTAGCTATTTGAATTCTTGCAAATTTGCTTGTAGGATTCCACATAGTAGTCATAGAAACAGGTAGTTTTTTATTAAATACCGTGATGTTTTTGCTAGCGGTAACCCCTACATTTACTACTTGGAAATTGTTTTCTCCGTTTCCGTATAGAGAGTAGTTTCCTTCTTTTCCGTTGAAGACAAATGCGCTTCCAACGAAACCATTTAAATTAACAGTTGAATTTTTAATGAATGGATAAGAAAGTTCTACGTAAGTAGAGTATTTGTTTTTATCATAGTCTCCATTGTCATTATAAAGAGCATCTGCACTACCATACAAAAAAACGTCGGCTTCAATTTTTAATGGAAATTTTTCGGGGAGTTGATAAGATGTTCTAAGGTCTATAATGTGTTTGGTTCTACTTTTAGCGTATTCATAAATATCGTTTGCACCTAGATATGCTTCTCTTCTAGAGTTGTATAAATCCCAAACGCCGATAGACAAATTATTCTTTTCATATTTTAAGAAATAGTCAATCTCTTTATAGTGGGTTCCGTCTGCTTCATTAGAGATAGAAGTTCCACCCCATACACCAAGTTTCAAAGATTTTTCTTTGTTAAGAGATAAACTTGCCTCTGCAGAAACCATTGGTTTGTCTGAGATGATTAAACCTCTCCAAAGGTGATTGGTTTGTATGCCAGCCGTAAATTCTAAAGGGCTTTGTTTTAAACTATCTGTCTGAGCGTAAGATATAAATGGAAGTACGAGTAATCCAATTTTTATAAATTTTTTCATTCATTTTTGATTTAATAAAGTTGAATAAAACTATTGCAATGCAAGGTAAAGTAGTGCTGCTAATACTGCGCCTGTTAATGGTGCAATAACAGGAATCCATGCATATCCCCAATCGCTGCTGCCTTTTACAGGAAGAATAGAGTGCATAATTCTTGGGCCTAAATCTCTTGCAGGGTTTATTGCGTATCCAGTAGTTCCACCTAATGCTAAACCAATTACCCAAACGATAATAGAAACAGGTAATGCTCCTATAGAGCCTAATCCTATTTTTGCGTCTCCTGTTACTTCTGTTGAAAAAGATGGACCTGTAATATAAAATACGGCAAATACCAATACAAAGGTTCCTATAAGTTCTGAAATAAAATTAGAAAAAGTATTTCTGATGGCAGGACCTGTACTGAAACAAGCTAGTTTTCCTCCTTCATCTTCTGTAATTTTGAAATGGTCTTTGTAGAAAAGCCATACCAAAAATGCTCCTATCATTGCTCCAATCATTTCACCGGCTAAATAAGTAGGAACGCTTTCCCAAGGAAATAAACCTGCTGTTGCTAAGCCTATGGTTACTGCTGGGTTAAGGTGTGCTCCGCTAATTGGGCCTGCGATGGTAACGCCTGCAAAAACTGCAAATGCCCAAGCTGTGGTAATTACAATCCAACCAGAATTGTTTCCTTTTGTATCTTTAAGTACTACGTTTGCTACAACGCCGTTTCCTAAAAGAATAAGAATTGCTGTGCCGATGATTTCGGCTATAAATGGTGTCATAAATATAGGGTATTAAATTAGTTATTTTATTGATTATTCTTCAATCCAATTTCTTGTTCTTTCCACTGCTTTATGCCAATAGTGCAATTCTTTTTCTACTTGTTCTTTATCTCTTTTTGGATAGAATTCTTTATCTACAATCCATTGATTTTGAATTTCTTCTATGTTTTTCCAGAAACCTACTGCTAAACCAGCAAGATAAGCTGCTCCCAATGCTGTAGTTTCTAATATTTGAGGTCTAATAATTTTAAATCCGAATAAATCTGATTGAATTTGCATTAAAAGATTACTTGCAGAAGCTCCACCATCAACTCTTAATTCTACACTTTCTTCTTTTGCATCTGCTTCCATAGCTTTCACTACATCATATACTTGGAAAGCAATACCTTCTAATGTTGCTCTTGCGATGTGTGCATCTGTAGTTCCTCTGGTGATACCGAAAATTGCACCTCTGGCATATTGATCCCAATATGGAGCTCCAAGTCCTGTAAGAGCTGGTACAAAATATACGCCTCCGTTATCTTTTACGGTATCTGCTAAAGAGTTAACTCCTGGAGCTGTTTTTACTACTCTTGCTCCGTCTCTTAACCATTGAACTGCTGCTCCTCCTACAAAAACACTTCCTTCTAATGCGTAAGTAGTTTCTCCGTTAATTTTCCAAGCTACAGTTGTAAGTAAATTGTTTTCTGAGTAAACTGCTTTGTTTCCTGTGTTCATTAATAAGAAACAACCTGTTCCGTAAGTGTTTTTTACCATTCCTGGTTTTGTACACATTTGCCCAAATAATGCTGCTTGTTGGTCTCCTGCGATACCAGAAATCGGAATTTTTGTTGAAAATAGAGTAGTAGAGGTTTCTCCGTAGATTTCGCTACTTTGTTTTACTTCTGGTAAAATAGCTCTTGGGATGTCTAAAAGTTGTAATAATTCTTCGTCCCATTCCATTTTATGAATATTGAAAAGCATGGTTCTACTTGCGTTAGAAACGTCTGTAATAAACATTTTTCCTCTGGTAAGTTTCCAGACAAGCCAAGTATCTATTGTTCCGAAGCAAAGTTTTCCTTCTTCAGCTAATATTCTAGCTCCTTCTACGTTGTCTAAAATCCATTTCAGTTTTGTGCCAGAAAAATAAGCATCTAAAATTAAACCTGTTTTTTCTTTAATTAATTGAGCTTTACCTTCACTTTTTAATTGGTCGCAATATTTTGCAGTACGTCTATCTTGCCAAACGATTGCGTTGTATATAGGTTCGCTGGTTTCTCTGTTCCAAACTACGGTAGTTTCTCTTTGGTTGGTAATTCCAATAGCTGCAATTTCTTTTCCAGAAACACCAGTTTTGGCGATTACTTCTGCGGCAACGGAGATTTGAGAAGACCAAATTTCGTTAGGGTCGTGTTCTACCCATCCTGGTTGAGGAAAGATTTGTTCGAAAGGTTTTTGAGATACTTCTACAATTTGACCGCTGTGGTCGAAAACGATAGCTCTAGAAGATGTGGTTCCTTGGTCTAAAGCTAGGATTAATTTGTCTTGCATGATGTTTATTTATTTTAGAAGTGTTACAATATTTCTAAATATGTGTATGGTATATTTCTGCAATATTTTTGAAACTTTCTATTTGGTTTTTTTGCCAAACTTCATCCTTTCCAAGTTCTTTAGCCATTACTTCGGCAACAATTGGAGCAATCCTTACAGCCTCTTTTTGGTTTAGAAGTAATAATCTTGTTCTTCTAGATAAAAAATCTTCAATGTTAATTGCCATTTCTTTTTTTACAGCCCAAACAATTTGCGCTTTAATAATGTTTTGTTCTTTGCTAATTATCTCATTTCCGTTTTCAATTTCTTTTGATAATTCTAATATTTTTTCTTTGTCTGTACCATAGTAATACATTGGATCTTTGTAATCTATGTCTTTTCTGTATCCATGAATTTTAAGATGTTCTGTATTGCTTTTTTTATGAGGAACTTTCATAATTTCTTCGGCTTTTTCTACTACATCTTCGCCCATTTTACGGTAAGTTGTCCATTTTCCACCAATAATACTTACCAATCCAGATTTTGAAGTGATTATTTTGTGGCTTCTAGATACTTCTTTGGTTTTAGCGCCTTCTTTGGTTGCCGCTAAAGGTCTTAAACCTGCGAAAACGCTCAAAATGTCTTTTCTTGTTGGTGCAGGATTCATATATCCTCTTGCTGTTTCTAAAATGAAATTAATCTCTTGCTCTGTTGGTTTTGGCTCTAGAGATTCTTGTTTTATAGGAGTGTCTGTAGTTCCTAAAATAATTTTATTGTGCCAAGGAACTGCAAAAAGAACTCTTCCGTCTGATGTTTTTGGAATCATGATTGCAGAATCTGTTGGACAGAATTTTTTATCAATCACAATATGCACACCTTGACTTGGGCTAATGGTTTTGTCGTCAGTTCCGTGATCCATTTTATTAATATCGTCTGCAAAAACTCCAGTTGCGTTTACGATTGCTTTCGTTTTTGTTTCAAATTCTTTGCCTGTTTCGGTGTCTTGAAAGATTACCCCGTTCAATTTTCCGTTGGCGTCTTTTTTAAGTTTAATAACTTTAGCATAATTTAAAACTGTAGCACCGTTTTCAATAGCGGTTTGAGCCATGTTTAGGGCAAGTCTAGAATCGTCGAATTGTCCGTCGTGATAAAGAATTCCTCCTTTTAATCCTTCTTTTTTGATGGTTGGTAATCTTTTTATCGTTTCTGATTTGCTAATCGGAACAGATTTTCCTAAGCTGAGTTTACCAGCTAAAAGATCGTAAAATTTTAAACCAACTGTGTATAATAGTTTGTCCCACCAAGTGTAAATTGGGATTACGAAAGAAAGATTTTTGGTAAGATGCGGTGCGTTTTGAAGTAATAATCCTCTTTCTTTACATGCTTCTCTTACTAGGTCTACATATCCTTGAGCTAAATATCTTACACCTCCGTGTACAAGTTTTGTACTTTTACTAGATGTAGATTTTGCAAAATCACTTTGTTCTAAAAGCAAAGTTTTATATCCTCTTGTCGCAGCTTCAATTGCTGTTCCTAAGCCTGTGGCTCCTCCTCCTATTATTACGAAGTCCCATGTTGTTTGGTTTTGGTCTTCGAAGTTCTTTAAAATTTCTGTTCGTAACATTTTATTAAATTTTCTTTTACAAATCTATAAAAAAGAAATAATACGAAACAATATGATTTTCGTTATATTTTGATTTTATTTGAAAATTCTTTTGGTTTGTTTTTGTTAAAATTATAAAAATTTTATTTAAATGCTTGACTTGTAGACTTTTAAATGGTTGATTTGTTTTATTTTAATCTTTGAAACGAAACGAAAGTTGATAAAAGTCATAATAATATGTAATGTTTCGATTGAGAAACTATTTAATTTGTTTTGCTTTGTTAAGTTTGCTATATTTGAATGAATATTATTTTAGCTATGAATATCACACAAAGACATCAGGAAATTCTAGCTGTAATAAAACATGAGAAATATATTACAGTATCCGAAATATCTAAGCTACTTGGTGTATCAGAAGTTACCATTCGAAAGGATTTTAATTATCTGGAAGAGAAAAATTTAATATATAGACATCACGGTGGAGCTAGCCTCAATAATCCTTATGTGGTAGATTTGCCTGTAAGTCAAAAACAAAACATTAAGATTGAAGAAAAGAAACGAATTGCTGAGAAAGCTGTGGAGTTTATAGAAGATAATGATGTGGTGATTTTAGGCTCTGGAACTACCATCTATAATATGGTGAACTATATTTCTAAAGAAAAAAATATCACTGTTATTACTTCATCTTTGTTAATTGCTGCAAGATTATGCGAGTTTCATAATGTTACGATTATACAATTGGGCGGAAGTGTAAGATATTCTTCGCAATCTACAGTGGGACCAAATGCACAAGAAATGATGTTGCAATTTTCTGCAAATAAATTGTTCTTAGGAGTTGACGGGATTGATGAAGATTTTGGTGTTTCTACTTCTAATATTGAAGAAGCGTATCTAAATCAAATAATGATTAAAAATACTACCAAAACATTTTTGCTTTCGGATGATTCCAAATTTGGGAAAAAGGGTTTAGGTAGAATTTGCAGTCTGAAAGATGTAGATTGTCTTATTACCAATCAAAAAGTTGAAGAAAGTTTTGAAAGTGTTTTGAAAAAATTTGGAGTTAATATTATTGTTACAGATTAATAAATCCAATTTTTTATAAATCTTCAATTGTTTTTTCTGCAAAATCTCTTAGTTGTTCCATTTCAGATTTTGCCTTTATTTGTCCAATTTTTGTAGCAAAAAAAAGAAATAAGTAAAAGTATTATAGATAATATTGCAACATGAATTGCCCAAGGAAAATCTGTACTTTTTATTTGTTTGGTGACAAACCAAATTGTAATAAAAACCATAAAAGTAATACTGAAAATAAAATATAGAAACATAAAAAAAGTCCATACCGCAGAACTAGGGCCCAAGATTCCTCTTATTACAGTTTGGTATTCTTCTTTTTCAATTCTTAGTGAGAGATAAGGTTTCCAGAATTCATTGTGTTGCGTTTTTACCCAGATATTCGCAACCTCTTTATTGATGTTTCCTTGGAAAATCTGGTTCTCAATTTTTAGTTGAGATTTTAGCTGTTTGGCACAAGTTTCTGCTTCTAAATCAGTGAAAATTTTGAATCGAGGTCTCGTTCTTATGGGATTTAGTTTTTCTGGCATTTATTTAATTTTCTTGGTAAGGAATAGGATCTTTTAGAACAAATTCTTTAGATAAAGTCATAGAATTTCTAATTAGAGTAACTTTTATTTTTCTATTTTCTTCTGATGAAAACAACTCATTAATTTGTTGCAAACTCATATCTGAGGTTCTTTTTCCATTAATTTCTATCAATTTATCTCCTTTTTTGATGTCAACTAAAAAAGCAGGTGAGTTTTCTCTTACACCAACAATAGAATATTCGGGTTTTAGCACAAATTTGTATTGAAAATCACTTTGTGCCGTATAATGAAGTTGCTGACCTCATTATTCAGCCCGATATAATTTCCGACCAGAAAAAATACTCCTCGCTGAATAAAGAATACAGCGATTTGGGAAAAATCGTTGCGGTTTTCGATCAGTATAAACAAGCTTTGAAAACCATCGAAGAATCTGATGAAATCATCGCAGATGGCTCAGATAAAGAATTCGTAGAAATGGCCAAAATGGAAAAAAATGAAGCCATTCAGAAAATTCCGGGTTTCGAGGAACAGCTGAAAGTTCTTTTAATTCCAAAAGACCCAGCAGATGATAAAAACGTCATCATCGAATTGCGCGCTGGAACCGGTGGTGACGAAGCAGCTATTTTTGTGGAAGATGTCTACAGAGCTTACGCAATGTATTTCAAGACAAAAGGCTGGAAGCATGAAATAACCGATTCCAGCGAAGCTTCAAAAGGTTATAAAGAATTGGTGATGAAAGTGGAAGGAGAAGGCGTTTACGGAATTATGAAATTCGAATCCGGAGTTCACCGTGTTCAGCGTGTTCCCGAAACCGAATCCCAAGGAAGGGTTCACACCTCAGCGATCACCGTTGCGGTTCTGCCTGAAGCGGAAGAAGTTGATTTTGAGTTAAATCCTGCCGACATCGAAATGCAGACCTCGCGTTCCGGAGGTGCAGGTGGACAAAACGTAAACAAAGTAGAAACAAAAGTGCAGTTGACGCACAAGCCTTCCGGTCTGGTGGTGGTTTGTCAGCAGGCAAGATCGCAGTTGGCTAACCGGGAATTGGCGATGGAAATGCTTAGAACGAAGTTGTACGATATTGAATTGCAAAAAGTTCAGGGAGATATCGCTGCACAGAGAAAAACCATGGTTTCAACTGGCGACCGTTCCGCAAAAATTAAAACCTACAATTATCCGCAAGGAAGGGTTACCGATCACCGAGTGAACAAATCGATTTATAATTTGGATGCCTACATGAACGGGGATATGCAAGAAATGATCGACGCGGTAATCATGGCAGAAAATGCCGAGAAAATGAAAGGCGAAGAGGATAATTATTAAACCTCAACTAAAAAATAATAGTAAAACTCTCATTGCAAAATGGGAGTTTTTTAATGTCTAAAAATCAATTTGAATAAATACAAAGCTTTCATGTCATCATTATAATAAGACCTTTTTCTAAATGAACTTTTCATTAAGAAATTTTCGCGAAAATGCGTAACTTTACTTTTTTACAAAGCCCACGGTAATGCGCAAAAAAATACAAATTCAAAACCCCGATTTTTCAGTTGATTCCAAAGATCAAGTTCCTTACTTTTTTGAAAAAGACGGTTTGGAAATGAAATCTGCTTACACCGAAGCCGACTCGAAATCTTTAACTGATAAGAAATATTCGGCGGGAATTGCTCCATATTTGCGCGGACCATATTCAACGATGTATGTTCAAAAACCTTGGACCATTCGGCAATACGCAGGATTTTCAACCGCAGAAGAATCCAATGCTTTTTACAGAAGAAATCTTGCTGCCGGACAGAAAGGATTATCCGTTGCATTTGATTTGGCAACGCACCGCGGTTACGATTCAGATCATCCGAGAGTGGTGGGCGACGTTGGAAAGGCCGGCGTGGCTATTGATTCTGTGGAAGACATGAAGATATTATTCAATGAAATTCCTTTGGATGAAATTTCGGTTTCGATGACGATGAACGGTGCGGTTTTGCCCGTTTTAGCATTTTATATTGTTGCTGCGGAAGAGCAGGGCGTTTCTCAAGAATTACTTTCCGGCACCATTCAGAATGATATTTTGAAGGAATTTATGGTGCGAAATACCTACATTTATCCACCAACCCCATCGATGAAAATCATCGCCGATATTTTTGAATACACTTCTAAAAATATCCCAAAGTTTAATTCCATTTCAATTTCAGGTTATCACATGCAAGAAGCTGGTGCGACACCGGTTTTGGAAATGGCATACACCTTAGCCGACGGTTTAGAATACATTAGAACAGGCATCAAAGCAGGCATGAAAATTGACGATTTCGCTCCGAGATTATCGTTTTTCTGGGCAATCGGGATGAATCATTTTATGGAAATCGCTAAGATGAGGGCGGCTCGCTTTATCTGGGCTAATTTATTAACCCAATTCAATCCTCAAAACCAAAAATCTTTAGCTTTAAGAACCCATTCACAAACATCCGGTTGGAGTTTAACCGAGCAGGAACCTTTCAATAATATTACGAGAACGGCAATCGAAGCGCTTTCTGCTGCTTTGGGCGGAACACAATCTTTACACACCAATGCACTAGACGAAGCGATTGCTTTGCCAACAGATTACTCTGCGAAAATCGCGAGAAATACCCAGATTATCCTTCAACAAGAAAGCGGAATCTGCGATGTGGTAGATCCAATGGGTGGAAGCCATTTGGTGGAAAGTTTAACGCAGCAAATGATTGATGAAGCAATGAAATACATCGACGAAGTGGAAAAAGAAGGCGGAATGACCAAAGCCATCGAAGCAGGAATTCCGAAAATGAGAATCGAGGAAGCTGCTGCTAAAAAACAAGCAAAAATAGATAGTGGTGAGGAGTTTATTATTGGCGTTAATTCATTTAAATCTACCCAAAAACAGATGGAACTCGACATTTTAGATATCGATAATTCCGAAGTTCGCCGAAAACAAATCGAAAGACTCAACCAGATAAAAGCGGAAAGAAATACCGAAAAAGTGGCTGAAATCATTGAAAAACTAAAAGAATCTGCCAAAACAGGAATAGGAAACCTACTGGAAATCTGTATCGAAGCAGCGAGAAGAAGAGTGACTTTGGGAGAAATGAGCGATGCGATGGAAGAAAGTTTCGGACGCTACAAAGCTAATATCAGAACCATACAAGGAGTTTACGCCATGAACGCAAGCAAAAATGAATACTTTGAAAAAGCAGTTGCTTTAACCCAAAAATTTGAGGATGAGGAAGGTCGCCGACCAAGAATTATGGTGGCAAAAATGGGTCAGGACGGACACGATCGCGGCGCAAAAGTAGTAGCCACTGCATTTGCCGACATGGGATTTGATGTGGATGTTGCTCCGCTTTTCCAAACTCCGGAAGAAGTCGCCAAACAGGCGGTAGAAAATGATATTCACATTCTGGGCGTTTCTTCGCTTGCGGCGGGTCATAAAACTTTGGTTCCTCAAGTTGTTGAAGAATTGAAAAAATTGGGTGCAGACGATATTACCATCGTTGTGGGCGGTGTAATTCCACAACAGGATTACGATTTCCTATACCAAAACGGAGCCGATCACATTTTCGGACCGGGAACCAATTTACCGAAATCGGCGTGTGAAATTCTGGAAAAAATGCTGGATTAAAGAGCATTAATTAAACCCTCCACCTCCAATTTTTGTTCGGCGTATTTAGTTTGCAATTCGGAACCCTCTCCCATTCTTTTGTAGTATTCAAGAGCTTTCCCTCCGAAAAATTTCTTGTGAAAATCCGAAACGTCGGGAACATTCGGGAAAACTTTGTGGAAAAGCATTTCGTAATAAGCCTGGAATTCTCTTTCATTTTTATCTTCCACTACATTTTCAGGCGCTTTTTGGCGAACGTGCAACATCTCATGCGCCAACATATTCACGACTAAATTGAGGTCAAAATCGAAAAGGTTTTTAGGAATCATCACCATTTGTCGGTCACCAATTTCGCCTTCTGCGGTGAGCAACATTCTGTCGGGTTCCAATTCCGGTCGAAAACCAAATCCTGCGAAATTCTCATGTTCCAGACCAAAAGTACTGATGATAAATTCTGCTGCGTCGATGATTTGATCGTGGTTTTTATAAGCTTCGAGGTGATCGTTGATGTTTTCTAAATTCATGGTTCGGGTTGTTATTTAGATGACGAATCTGCGGCCGCGATAGTAGCGGTTACCCCACAAGGAGGCGGCGGAGCGAAGCGGAGCCGCCGACTGAGGAGTAGTAGCGGATAGCGCGAATTGTCCGCCCAAAAATAATAAAAAAAACGTGCCTAAACACGTTTTCTATTTTTCTAAAATTCTAATTCCACTTCGAGTTTTTCGGCGAGTAGTTTAGAAATTTTCACTTTAAGTGGTTCGATATCGATGTTTTCCATTGCGTCATTAGCAAAAGCGTAGAGCAGTAGTGCCTGTGCCTCTTTCTTGGAAATTCCGCGCGCTCGAAGGTAGAAAAGCGCATCCTCATTAAGCTGACCTACGGTACAGCCGTGCGAACATTTCACATCATCAGCGAAAATTTCGAGCTGCGGTTTGGTATCGATTGACGCACCTTCGCTAAGCAAAACATTGTTATTTTGTTGATAAGCATTGGTTTTTTGAGCAATTTTATCTACGAAAACTTTCCCGTTGAAAACGCCGTGCGATTTGTCCTTGAAAATTCCTTTGTAGTTCTGGTAACTTTCGCAATTCGGGGTTTTGTGGTGAACCGCGGTGTGGTGATCCACAGTTTGCTCGCCACCGATAATCGTAATTCCGTTCATAAACGAGTTGATATTTTCGCCGTTATGAATGAAACTAAGGTTATTTCTCACGAGTTTTCCGCCGAAACTAAAGGTGTTTACGGTGGTTAAACTATCGCGTTCCTGTTTTGCGAAAGTGTGATCCATCAAATATGAAGTATCGCTGTCATTTTGCACTTTATGCCAATCTGCTTTTGCGTTTTGGTAAGTGAAAATTTCGGTTACCGAGTTGGTGAAAACGTAAGTATCGTCGAAATTGTGGTGACTTTCGATGATTTCAACTTTGGAGCCCTCTTCTGCGATGAGCAAATTTCGGGTGTTATAAAAGGTGTTGTCTTGCTGATTTTGAGAAATATAGAATACATGAATTGGTTTCTCGATCACCATGTTTTTCGGAACTTTCAAGAAAAAACCGTGCTTGCAGAATGCTTCATTCAAATTGGTGAAAGCCAAATCCTTCGCTGCAATGGTATTGAAATAATTATCGAAAACCTCGCGGTGTTTTTCATCATTAAGAGCAAAATTGAAAGACAGAAACTCTACATTTTCAATTGAAATTTTGGAGAGCTCTTTGTGCAATTGCCCATTAATAAAGACAATCCAGTCGAAATTTTCTTCCCCAAGGTGAAGCTCGGCAATTTGCTCTTTACTGATGGTATGCGTTTCTGTAGGGAAAAAATTATAGTCTTTCTCCGTAATTTCGCGCAAATTGGTGTATCTGTATTCTTCGTCTTTTTTGGTAGGAATTCCCAGTTCTAAGAATTTATTCAACGCTGCATGGCGCTGATTATCAAGGAAACGGTGTTTAAGGGTTTCTAAAAAAGCCGGGTGATTATTTTTTATATTTTCTAATAAAGCCATTTTGTACTTGTTTTAACGCAAAGGCGTTGTAAAAAAATCGAAATAATTAATTTAAAAGCCAGTCGTAGCCTTTTTCTTCGAGTTCGAGCGCTAAGTTTTTGTCGCCGGTTTTAATGATTTTTCCGTCTGCCAAAACATGCACAAAATCGGGCTGAATATAATCTAAAAGTCTTTGGTAGTGAGTGATAAGCAAAACTGCATTGCCTTCGTTTCTGAAAGAATTTACTCCATCGGCAACAATTCTGAGTGCGTCGATATCCAAACCGGAATCTGTTTCATCAAGAATCGCCAATTTCGGATTCAGCATCATCATTTGGAAAATTTCGTTTCTTTTTTTCTCACCTCCGGAGAATCCTTCGTTCAAAGATCTTGAAAGGAAATCTCTTTTAATACCCAATTTTTCAGAGTTTTCACGGATTAAAGCCAACATTTCTTTAGCAGGCATTTCTTCCAAACCGTTTGCCTTTCTGGTTTCGTTTAATGCAGCTTTAATAAAGTTGGTTACCGAAACTCCCGGAATTTCTACCGGATATTGAAAAGAAAGGAAAATTCCTTTGTGAGCGCGTTCTTCCGGTGCATCTTCGCTAATATTTTCCCCTTCGAAAAGGATTTCTCCTTCTGTTACTTCGTAATCTTCTTTCCCAGCAATAACCGATGAAAGGGTAGATTTTCCTGCTCCGTTGGGTCCCATAATCGCGTGAACTTCACCCGGATTAATTTGTAAGTTGATTCCTTTTAAGATTTCTACACCGTCTTCAATTTTCGCGTGTAAATTATTGATATTTAGCATAATGTTTTCGTTTCTTGAGTTTTGTTTAATGAAAATAATACTTCGATTAAACTGTTTTAGCCAACTGATCCTTCGAGAGAAATTTCCAGTAATTTTTGTGCTTCGATTGCAAATTCCATTGGTAATTTGTTCAAAACTTCTTTCCCGAAACCATTTACAATCAATGCGATGGCTTTTTCGGTACTGATTCCTCTTTGGTTACAGTAAAATATTTGATCTTCACCGATTTTGGAAGTCGTAGCTTCGTGTTCCAATTGCGCTGTAGGATCTTTGATTTCGATATAAGGGAAAGTGTGTGCTCCACATTCATTACCCATCAAAAGCGAATCACATTGTGAGAAATTTCTTGCTCCTTTCGCGGAAGGCATAACTTTCACCAAACCGCGGTAAGAATTATTGGATTTTCCTGCAGAAATTCCTTTAGAAATAATGGTTGATTTCGTATTTCTTCCGATGTGGATCATTTTCGTTCCTGTATCGGCATATTGGTGATTGTTGGTCACCGCGATGGAATAAAACTCTCCGATCGAATTGTCGCCTTTCAAAATGCATGACGGATATTTCCAAGTAACTGCAGAACCGGTTTCCACTTGGGTCCAAGAGATTTTTGCATTTTTCTCACAAATTCCTCTTTTGGTTACGAAATTGAAAACGCCACCTTTTCCTTCTTCGTTTCCGGGATACCAGTTTTGAACGGTTGAATATTTGATTTCAGCATCATCCAAAGCGATCAATTCCACAACTGCTGCGTGCAATTGGTTTTCGTCTCTTGATGGCGCGGTACAACCTTCCAAATAAGATACATAACTGCCTTCATCGGCAATCAAAAGTGTTCTTTCAAATTGTCCACTTCCAGATTGGTTGATTCTGAAATAAGTTGAAAGTTCCATCGGACATTTTACTCCTTTCGGAATGTAGCAAAAACTTCCGTCGGAAAACACTGCAGAATTGAGTGCTGCATAGAAATTATCGCCTCTAGGAACTACTTTTCCGATGTATTTTTTCACCAAGTCTGGGTGATTTTGAATAGCTTCGGAGATCGCACAGAAAATAATTCCTTTCTCCATCAAAGTATCCTGAAAGGTCGTTTTCACCGAAACGGAATCCATCACGATATCTACCGCAACACCGGAAAGTCTTTTCTGCTCTTCGATGTTGATTCCTAATTTTTCGAATGTTTTTAAAAGTTCCGGATCTACTTCATCTAAACTTGCCAATTCCGGTTTTTTCTTTGGAGCTGCGTAATATTTAATAGCTTGAAAATCAGGTTTTTCATATTTCACATTGGCCCAATTTGGCTCTTCCATTTTCTGCCAAATTCGAAAAGCTTCGAGTCTCCACTCGGTCATCCATTCCGGCTCATTTTTTTTGGCCGAAATCATCTTTACGATTTCTTCGTTCAGACCTGTAGGAAAATCTTCATACTCAATATCTGTTTCGAAGCCGAATTCGTATTTTTGGTTTTCTAAATCGACCCGTAAGTCGTCTTCTGTATATTTCATTTAATTAAATGATTAAAAAATTAGATGATTAATAAAAATAGTTTCTTTTTTTATTATCGATTTACGATTGATTATCAACAAATTTCGACAACTTTATGGAAAATATTTAGCAATCATTAATTAAATTTCAAGATTAATAACATTTTTTATAATATTTTACAAAAAAACATTTAATCTTTTAACTAAAGGGAAAAAGATTCCCCACAACCGCAGGTTCTGCTTGCATTGGGATTATTAAAAACAAAACCTTTTCCGTTCAATCCTCCCGAATATTCCAAAGTGGTTCCAGCTAAATAAAGAATAGATTTTTTATCTACAATTATTTTAATTCCGTTGTCTTCGAAAATTTGATCGGCATCCGATTTCTCATTATCGAATTTCAAAACGTACTCTAAACCTGAGCATCCACCGCTTTTCACGCCGACTCTTATGAAATCTTCGAAAGGCTTAAAACCATCTTCTGTCATCAGCTGGATGGCCTTTTCTTTCGCATGATCGCTTACTTTTATCATTGTTTTTATTTAGAATGATTTTAGATTGCAAAATTACTAATAATATAATGAAAATCAAATTTGTGACGGTATATTTGTCTATCTGAATTATAGAAGAAAAAATTTAACATTTTAACCGTAACCCTATCCAAATCGAAATATTTACTCATGAAAAAAATTGCACTGATATTTTTGGGATTATCTACCCAAATCTTTTTTGCGCAGGCAAACCGTTTTATCTATCAGGTAACGATGAAAACGGATTCCACCAACCGAAACGACATTAAAACCGAAACCGCTTATCTCGATGCAACACCCGAAAAATCTATTTTCTACGGGGAAAAAAGATTGCAGCGTGATTCGTTGTTTACAAGAATGAGACAGACAAATGGCGCTAGTTTCGACCGGTCGCAAATACAGAACCTGCGCTCAAATATTGACTATACAGTAGAAAAAGATTTTAAAACCGGAAAAAACACTTTTAATTCCAGAATTGCACGTGACCAGTATTCTTATGAAGAAGACCGGCCAATGGAATGGAAAATTCTTCCGGAGACCGCAAAGATTGGCGAATATAAAACCCAAAAGGCTGAAACGGATTTCGCCGGCAGAAAATGGGCAGCGTGGTTTACCACTGATGTTCCTTTTCAGGATGGACCTTATAAATTCTCGGGACTTCCGGGACTGATTGTAAAAGTGGAGGATTCTAAAGGCGACTATTCTTTCGACCTGAAAGAGACAAAGAAAATTGCCGAAATACAGAACTTTAATCAATCTGGAAATGTCGTTAAAGTAAAGAGAAAAGATTTTGTAAAACAAGAAGCACTCTTCCGCAAAGATCCCTTATCATTTATGCAGGCCGCTATGGGGACAAGAGGTGGTGGCGGAATCAGCGCTCCACAGAGCAGAGGTTCAATGCGGACTCCTGATCCAAATCAGCGCAGGCAGATGGAAACAAGAATGGCGGAGGAGTTGAAGAAAAATAACAACCCGATTGAATTGAATTAAAAAAAAATCCCGATCTATTGAGATTCGGGATTTTGATTTAGATCGTTTCCCCGCTTTTCAGCCATTCCGATTTTGAAAGGTATTGCTCATCAGGATAATAAATAAACAATACGTTTTTACCTTTTATGGTATTGATGATTGGTTCTGCCAAAGCTCTGGGAACCGCCGGGCAGCCCCAGCTTCTGCCGATTCTCTTCTGAGATCTAATGAAATCTTCACTCACGTAATCTGCTCCATGCATCACGATCGCTCTTTGCAGAGCCGCATCATTATAACCCGGATCCATCCCTAAAAGCTTGAGCGAATATCCGTTGCTGCCGTTGTACGTACTTTCGGTAATGTAAAAACCAAGGCTGCTTTGGTAAGAACTTTCGGTGTTCGAAAATTTCTGTGCAAATTCTTCACCCGTATTTTTTCCGTGCGCAACCAAGGAATTGAAAACTACAACTTTCTTCTCCAAATCAATTACCCAAAGGCGCTTTTGTGTTGATGAAAGTGAAAAATCGACGATACTGATTAAATTTGAAGTTTCTGGAAGTTTACCGGCTTTTTTAAGCTTATTGAACCCTAAATAAGCTTTTGAAAAAACATCAGGATTTAAAACATTTATTCCTTCAAAACTAAGGGAGGAAAAAATTTCTTCGCCCTTTATTTTTATGGAATTGGCCATTTTTCCGGCTGATAAAATTTTGGTGTGAGCTTTAAGTGAAGTTTTGGTGTCTGAAACTGTCGCTACATCCCTTTTATAAAAAGAGGTTGCGACAATAAATACCAAAAACAGTGTTAAAAGAACTTTCCTCATAAAACATTATGTTAAATTGATTTTAGGACTGCAAAACTACAAATAATTAAATATCAAGTGGTTAAATCAATTTTTTTTAACTGTTTTTTATGAAACTTTAACTCATATACAGTTCAAAATTATTTTGTAATTTTGCGTTCAGATGTTAAGGACATTAAAAATCTTTCTGATTATTTTGGGCTTGGGAGTTTTCATACTTCCAACGCAGACACTTTTCGCGCAGGATCCAACGGTGGAATGCTGTGAAAAAAAATCAAAGAAAGATGACTGCTGCAAAAGCGAAGAAAAAAAGTCCTGCCATTCTGATAGTCCTTCAGAAAAATCTGGAAAGAACAATTGTGGTAATGATTGCTCAAACTGTCATACGTGTTCTATAAATTTTGTCCTTAATTACTATCATTCCGAAGAATATCAGTCTTTGCAAAAAACATTCTTCGTCCATCAGCTGAAATTTATTTACGAAATTTCTTTTTTTTCATCAAGTTTTCATAACATCTGGCAGCCGCCTAAAATAGCTTAATTTATTGACTGACAGCCTGAAGTATGTTCTTCCGTCTCCCTTTTATTAAATTAACATATTTTAAAAAATGAAAACATTATTGAAAAGTCTTCTGGCTTTCTCACTCCTATTCACCAACTTTTTATTCGCACAAACCATCACCAAATCTACCTTTAAAGTAAAAGGCGAGTGCGGAATGTGTAAAGAAAGAATCGAAACAACCGCCAAAAAGAGCGGTGCCACCTACGCAAACTGGAACTCAGATTCTCAGCAGCTCATAGTAGAATATGATGCGGGAAAAGTAAGTCCTGATGAAATTCTAAAAAAAATCGCGGACGTAGGCCACGATAACGAAAAATATTCGGCTACGGATGAAGTTTACAGAAACCTTCCCGGATGTTGTCTTTACCCAAGAGAACCTTCTTTTCTACCAGTAACAAATGCAGAACCGAGCAAACCTACAAAAGGGGAAAATCAGTTTTTTGTGCGCGGAAACTGTGTTTCGTGTAAGACAAGAATTGAAAAAGCTGCTAAAACTGCCGGCGCCGATTCAGCGAATTGGGATCCTGAAACCCAAACAGTAACACTTAATTTTAATCCTGCAAAAACTTCAGCCGATGCAATTTTGAAAATGATCGCCGATGTAGGTCACGATAATGAAAAGTATACCGCGAGCGATTCGGTATATAAAAACCTTCCCGACTGTTGTCTTTACGACCGCACCTTGCCTTTGGGCGTAAAAAGTGATTTGGTTCACATGGAAGAAAGCCCCGCTCCAAAAAAGGATTTCACCCAACATGCTGATCATGTCGACAAGAGTATTGAAGAAGTAAAACTCATTAAAATGGGGGAAGCTACAGCGCTCAGTAAAAAGGAAACCGGCCTTACCTTCAATATCAGTTCTAAAGAATTATTGAAAGCCGCTTGCTGTAATCTTTCCGAAAGTTTCGAAACCAACGCAACTGTTGATGTCGCATTCAGCAATGCGGTTACCGGAACCAAACAACTGAAAATGTTAGGGTTAGACCAAAAATATACTTCATTGACAAAAGAACTTTTGCCTTCCATCCGCGGTTTGGCGTCACCTTACGGAATGAATTTAATTCCCGGAAGATGGATCGGCGGAATTCAGCTTACAAAAGGTGGCAGCACTGTGACTAACGGATATGAAAGCATCACCGGACAGATTAATACCGAGCTTTTAAAAATGCAGGAAGAACCCGAAACTGCCATCAATTTTTTCTGAGACATCAATGGGAGATTGGAATCCAATATCACTTCCATCAGTAAAATTTCTGACAAATGGAACCAGTCGGTACTTCTCCACGGAAATGCCACTTTAGCAAAGATGGACACGAATGACGACGGTTTCTTAGACCAACCGACAGGAAACCAGATTAATGCAGCTTAATTACTGAATTACAATGATTTGGAACACTCAGGTATGGGTACGCATTTTGGAATAAGTTTCGTTAAAGATGAAAGATTCGGCGGGCAAAAAGATTTCGATAAAAATACAGACCGTTCACAGCAAAGCTTTTACGGAGTGGGAATTGATATTACCAAATTCGACATTTGGAATAAAACAGGATACGTTTTTAAGGGAAAACCTTATCAAAGTATCGGCTGGATGAATCAGTTCACCTATCATCAGCAGGACAGCTTTTTCGGACAGAGAAATTACCTCGGTAACCAGAAAACCTTTTACTCAAACTTAATTTTCGAAAGTATTTTCGGGAATACAAATCATAAATACAAAACCGGAGCAAGTTTTCTGTATGATGATTTCGATGAAAATTATCTGACTCAAAACTTCAAAAGAACCGAAACGGTGCCCGGACTATTCTTTGAATATACATTAACAGGTTTAAAGTACACCTTGGTTGCGGGTGCAAGAACCGATTTTCACAACCTTGCCGGAACACAGTTTACGCCAAGACTTAACTTTAAATACGACATTTCTCCGAAGACAATCTTGAGACTTTCTGCCGGAAAAGGCTTCAGAACAGCCAATATTTTTGCTGAAAATCAGCAGTATTTCGCTTCAAACCGCCAGATTGAAATCTTAGGAAACGGCGGAGAAATTTATGATTTAAAACCGGAAATCGCCTGGAATTACGGAGCAAGTCTTCAGCAGGAATTCAAACTTTTTAACCGAAAAGCTACCTTAGTTGCTGATTTTTTCCGAACCGATTTCCAAGATCAGGTGTTGGCAGATTTGGACATTTCGCCGAACAAAATTGTATTCTATAATCTTGACGGAAATTCTTATGCAAACAGTTTCCAAACTCAATTGGATTTTGTTCCCGCAAAAAATCTGGAACTGCGCCTTGCCTACAAATATTATGATGTTCAGGCCGATTTTTCAGGAGGAAAAAGAGAGATCCCGTTTATGGCAAAAAACCGTGGATTCTTTAATGCATCATATGCTACGGATAAAAATGACAAAGGTGCTTTCTGGAGTTTCGATACGACACTACAGTTGGTTGGAAAACAGAAATTACCCAATTTAAATGCAAACCCGGCAGAATTCAGACTTCCTGAATATTCCGATTCATTTGCAACTTTGAATGCGCAGATTTCCAGAAACTTCAATAAAAATATTCGTGTATATTTGGGCGGAGAAAACCTGACAAGCTACACTCAGGACCAACCGATTATTGATTCGAAGAATCCTTTTGGTGATTATTTCGACGGAGGAATGGTTTATGCACCGATTATGCCGGCAAATGTGTATCTTGGTCTGGATGTTTCATTTTGAAAAAACTTAAATTAATTCCTATGAAAAAAATATCACTATTGCTCTTTTCAGCCGCAGCTTTTACAGTTTCGTGCAAAAACACAAAAGCAACAGAATCTCAAACAAAAGCCACGTCAGAAGCAACTGCGGCTCCAGCGAGAGAAAATACTGCTGCAACTGATGCTACGGCCCAGAATTCTGCAACCGTAACCACTTCCACAGACGGAAACAGACCAGCATTGAATCCTGCTCATGGTGAACCTTATCACCGATGCGATATTCAGGTAGGCGCGCCGCTCGACAGCCCTGCTCCGGTTCAGCCTGCAGCTCCGCAGGTTATTCCGCAACAGGCTCCTGTAAGTAATAATTTCAATACAAATCCTATTGCACCTTCAGCGGCACCGGCACCATCGGTTTCTTCAACTTCATCGTTGGGACCAAAACCAGCGCTGAATCCGCCTCATGGCCAACCGCATCACCGTTGCGATTTACAAGTTGGAGCACCTTTAACTTAAATGAAAGTTTTATTTAGATATAAATTGCGGAATTTCATGTTCCGCAATTTTTTTATTTCTTTTCTGAATCTCCTACGAACTCCAAACTAACAGAATTCATACAATATCTGATTCCTGTTGGCGGCGGTCCGTCATTAAAAACGTGTCCTAAATGCGAATCGCAACGTTTACAAAGCACCTCTATCCTTTCCATTCCGTGGGACGAGTCGCGTTTATACGCTGTTCCTTCCTTATCAGCTTCAAAAAAACTCGGCCATCCGCAAGTGGAAGAAAACTTCGAATCTGACCGGAAAAGATGGTTCCCACAAACCGCGCAGTAATATTCGCCGAGCTCATCAAACTGATTGTATTTTCCCGTGAACGGTCTTTCTGTTGCAGCTTCGCGAGCAATTGCATAAAGATCCGGAGATAGGATTTTTTTCCATTCTTCGTTGCTAACGGTTAATTTAGAACGATCTGTCCTTGAGTAATAAGGATTGTTTTTGGTGGTAATATTTTCCATTTGTTTTTCTTTTTCGGGTTTATTTACCTGAGAACACATTTGTAGGGAAATGCTCATCAGAATAATTAGGATTGTTTTCATCTTTTTAAAAACAGATTTTTAAGATAAATCGTATTTAGAATGAATTTTGCTCTTCAAAAGTAGTAAATTTGAACCTAATGAACGACGCAGAAAAAAAAATACAGCTTAGAAAATACAAATTATTTGCAACAGGACTTTTCGTTTTGATGGCGGTGATTTTTGTGGCGACCACCATTTTAGAGAAAAGAAATCCCGCGCATTGGATTGGTTACATCCGCGCTTTTTCGGAGGCGGCGATGGTGGGTGCATTAGCGGATTGGTTTGCAGTGACAGCCCTTTTTAACTATCCTTTAGGACTGAAAATTCCACACACGAATCTTATTGAAAACAGCAAAGACCGAATTGGCGATAATCTCGGGAATTTCGTGGTTTCTAATTTTCTTTCGCCTTCGAATATTCGTCCGTACATTCAAAAGCTTAAAATTTCTCAATTTGTGGGTGAATGGCTTTCAAAAGAACGCAACCAGCAGAATTTGGTGAAAGAAATGTCGAATATTGTTTTAGATATTTTGAACAAATTAGATGATTCTGCGGTGGTAAATTTTATTGGAAACAAAGCAAAAGAAATGTCCGATGACATAAAAATCAATCATATTTTAGGCAACGGAATCGAGTATGTTCTCGATAAAAACGATCATCAAAGGATGATTACAAGCCTTTCAAAACAGATAAAAGATTACGTTCTGCAAAATCAGGAAATCGTAAAAAACCGTGTAAAAAAGGAAAGTTTCTTCCTGATTCCGAAATTTGTAGATGATACGATCGCCGAAAAAATAACCAACGGCCTTTCGGCATTTTTCGAAGAAGTTGAAAATGATCAAAACCATTCTCTGCGTACTGAGATCACTCAAAAACTCTATGCTTTCTCTCATGAAATTCAAACCGAAGAAAAATGGGCAGAAGAATTTCGCGGGATTAAAAATGATTTTCTAAAAGAGGAAAAAATCAACCAATATTCAAAAGACATTTGGGAATCCATCAAAAAATCTTTATCGAAGGAATTGGAAGATGAAGATTCAGCATTAAAGAAATATTTGCAAAAAAACCTTTCAGAACTTGCGGAAAATCTAAAATCCGATGAAAAACTTCAGTATAAAATCGACCATTGGGTTCGGGTTACGGCTTACAAATATATTCTCCGAAACACTCATCAGTTCGGGGATTTAATCAGTTCTACCGTAGGAAACTGGCAAGGAAAAGAGCTCAGCGAAAAACTGGAGCTTGAAGTTGGCAAAGATCTTCAGTTTATCCGCGTAAACGGGACTTTGGTCGGCGGTTTGGTTGGATTGGTAATCTATACGATTGCGAATTTCTTCATTTAACTTTTTAAACCACAAAAGGCACAAAAGCTTTTTCTCAATCATTTTTATTTAAGATTTTAAAAGATAGCAAAATTTGAAAAACAGATTTTGCTACCTTCTGTAATGCTTTTTTCAAACATTTCTTTTGTGGCTTTTGTGGTTCAATAATCAATATTTTTCCAAAAGCTTCTTATTAATATCATGAATCAATTGTGGGCCTTCGTAGATAAATCCGGTGTAAAGTTGGATTAAACTTGCGCCTGCATCAAATTTTTCGATCGCATCATCAGCTGAGTGAATTCCGCCAACACCGATAATTGGGAAAGCTTTTCCACTTTTTTCTGAGAGAAATCGGATGACTTCCGTGGAACGTTTTGTTAATGGTTTTCCGGAAAGTCCACCCGTTTCGTCTTTGTTACTCGAAACCAAACCTTCACGGGAAAGTGTCGTGTTTGTTGCGATAACTCCGGCAATTTTGGTCTCGTTTACAATATCGATGATATCTAAAAGCTGTTCATCCGTCAAATCCGGCGCGATTTTCAGAAGAATTGGTTTTTGCTTTTCTTTTTCAGCATTGCGTTTCTGCAGTTCACTTAAAAGTTTCGTTAAAGGCTCTTTTTCCTGTAAAGCGCGGAGATTTGGTGTATTAGGCGAACTTACATTCACCACGAAATAATCGACAACAGGAAATAATTTTTCGAAACAGATGATGTAATCATTCACCGCATCTTCGTTGGCCGTGATTTTATTTTTTCCAATATTTCCGCCAATCAGCACGTTTTTATTGTTCTTCAGCCGTTCCACCGCCGCATCTATTCCACCGTTGTTGAAACCCATTCGGTTGATGATTGCAGAATCCTCTTTCAGACGGAACAGTCTTTTCTTGGGATTTCCGTCTTGTGGCTTTGGTGTTAAAGTTCCAATTTCAATAAAACCGAATCCCAGATCCGAAAGTTCACTGAACATTTTTGCATCCTTATCAAATCCCGCGGCTAGACCTACGGGATTTTTAAATTTCAGACCGAAAACTTCACGTTCCAATTTTTTGTCTTCAATAGGTTTCGGAAGAAAAATTTTGGCAAAAAAAGGGAAATTCTTTAATAATGAAAAAGTGAAATAATGTACTTCTTCGGGATCGAATTTGAATAGAATTGGGCGAATAAAGGATTTGTACATGCAAGAAAAGTTTAGCAAATTTAATGATTTACAACTAAACTTTCTAATGAAATCTGCTCGTAACTAGCCCTGATCGCAGCGGCATCCTTTTGCGGAGCGAAGCGCAGCAAAAGATATAGCGGAGAGCAGGTTCCCGGCTCCTTAAAATTAGAATAAATTTCCCTATTTTTGCACAAATTCAACTAAAATGGCTAAACAAGAAGATGTTTTCAAGAAACTTATTTCTCATGCAAAAGAATATGGTTTTATTTTTCCTTCGAGTGAGATATACGACGGACTATCAGCAATTTACGATTACGGACAGAACGGTGCGGAACTGAAAAACAACATTAAGCAATATTGGTGGAAAGCAATGGTGCAGATGAATGAAAATATTGTGGGAATTGATTCTGCGATTTTCATGCATCCAACGATTTGGAAAGCTTCCGGCCACGTTGACGCTTTCAACGATCCTTTGATTGATAATAAAGATTCGAAAAAACGTTTCAGAGCCGATGTTTTGCTGGAAGATTACTGCGCGAAACTGGAAGAAAAAGCACAAAAAGAAATCGATAAAGCAGCGAAAAGATTTGGTGACGCCTTTGATAAAAACGAATTTGAAACCACCAATCCACGAGTTTTAGAATATCGCGAAAAACAGAAAACCATCCTATCCAGAATGGCGAAATCTTTGGAAAATGAAGATTTGGCGGATGTAAAAGCTTTAATCGAAGAGCTGGAAATCGCTGATCCTGACACCGGTTCTAAAAACTGGACCGATGTTCGTCAGTTCAACTTAATGTTTGGAACGAAACTCGGCGCTTCTGCAGATTCGGCAACCGATTTATATCTTAGACCGGAAACTGCACAAGGAATTTTTGTGAATTTCCTGAATGTTCAGAAAACTTCGCGTCATAAATTACCATTCGGAATTGCTCAAATCGGTAAAGCTTTTAGAAATGAGATTGTTGCGAGACAATTTATCTTCAGAATGCGGGAATTCGAACAGATGGAAATGCAGTTTTTCGTTCCACCTGGAACAGAACTTAGCTTTTATGAAGAATGGAAACAAAAACGGTTGAACTGGCATTTGGCTTTAGGTTTAGGTGCTGAAAATTATAAATTCCACGATCACGAAAAACTGGCGCATTACGCCAATGCAGCTGCAGATATCGAATTTAAATTCCCGTTCGGATTCAAGGAACTGGAAGGAATTCACTCCAGAACTGATTTCGATTTAAGTGCTCATGAGAAATTCTCCGGCAGAAAATTACAGTATTTCGATGCCGAAAGAAACGAAAATTACATTCCTTATGTGGTGGAAACTTCCGTTGGTTTGGACCGACTTTTCCTCGCTATTTTCTCCAATTCACTGAAAGAGGAAGTTCTGGAAGACGGTTCAGAAAGAACAGTTCTTTCTCTTCCGCCAGCTTTGGCTCCGGTAAAAGCAGCGATTTTACCGTTGATGAAAAAAGACGGTTTAGGCGAATACGGGGAGAAAATCTTCAACGATCTGAAATTTGACTTCAACGTGATTTATGAAGATAAAGACAGCATCGGGAAACGTTACAGACGTCAGGATGCGATTGGAACGCCTTTCTGTATCACCATCGATCACGATTCTTTGGTGGATAACACCGTTACTTTAAGAGACCGCGACACGATGAAACAGGAAAGAGTTCCGGTAGCCGATTTGCGCAGAATCATCGACGAGAAAACGAATTTCAGAAACTTGCTTTCCAAGATTTAATCGTACTAAAAATATCAAACTGAAGTTCCGAATTACTCCGGAACTTTTTTTGTTTTTTAATCTTAAATTTGTGATTAAAGATTTATAAATGTTTTTGAAAATTCTAAAAGGAATCCTCGTATTTTTTGCTCTGGTCATCGCACTTACGTATTCTTTCGGCTACGATTATCTCTTCAATGGAATCCGCCAGACCTATCTCCGTGGAGAATCGGGTTCTACGATTGATGACGGCAAATATTTTCCGTCGCATACCATCGCGAAAGGAAATACTGTTTTGTGGGAAAAAGACTCTCTTTACAATAAAAAAGCGTTGCCTAAAACTTTGGTTCAGGATCTTAAAAATTCAAATACTGCATCATTTTTAATCATTAAAAATGGAAAACTTCTTCACGAACAATATTGGGACAGCTACAGCGCAACCTCAAAAACCAATTCCTTTTCTATGGCGAAAGCCGTCACTGTACTGCTGTTGGGCAAAGCAATTGAAGAAAAAAAAATCAGCAGTTTACATCAGCGTTATTCAGATTTTTTTGAAAATTACAAAAATGTAGAATTCGGAAATAGACTCACCGTAGGAGATTTAGCCAAAATGGAAGCCGGATTAAATTGGAACGAAAACTACAAAAATCCATTTCTGCAAAATGCAAAAGCTTATTATGGAAAATCGCTGGAAGAAGCCGTTTTGCTCCGAGGTTTTAAAGAAAATCCGGGAACAAAATTCGAATACCAAAGTGGCGCAACTCAACTTCTTGGCTTTGCTTTAAGAAAATCCATGAACAAAACCATCGCCGAATACGCCTCCGAAAAACTTTGGAAACCTCTCGGAATGGAGCATAATGCTGAATGGAGTACTGATGAATTGGGGATGGAAAAGACATTTTGCTGTATTCATTCTACCTCACGGGATTTTGCGAAACTCGGACAGTTGTTCTTGAATGACGGAAAATTCGGCGGTCAGCAAATCATCAGTTCAGAATTTTTAAACGAGATGAAAACGCCCACGAAACTTTCGAAAGAAGCTTATGGAATGGGACTTTGGATCAATAACGACGCAGCCATCAAACATTATTATTTCTGGGGATTATACGGACAGTACATCATCATCATTCCTGAGAAGAATATGATAATTGTGAGAACCGGCACTTATAAAGACCAGCCAACGGACGAAAAAGGAAGACCGGTACAAGCAGCGTTTTTGGCAAATGAGGTTGCAAATCATTATTAATACAATAAATCAGAATACATAGTATTCAAATATAAATTCCGTAAATTTGAAGCATTCTAAATAAGTTATGTTCGATTTACAAAATATCCGCAGCCAGTTCCCGATTCTGAATCAGCAGGTTAACGGGAAACCTTTGGTTTACCTCGATAATGCCGCAACTTCGCAGAAACCAATCAGTGTTTTAGATTCCTGGCAAAAATATTACACAGAAATCAACGCGAATGTTCATCGCGGAATTCACACTTTAAGCCAACTGGCGACCGAGGAAATGGAGCTTTCTAGGAGAAAAGTCCAAAAATTCATCAATGCAAAAAACGATTTTGAAGTCATTTTTACCAAAGGAACTACCGAAGGAATCAACCTTATCGCTTATTCTTTGACGAATTTTATTAAAGAAAACGACGAAATCATCATTTCTTATCTCGAACATCACTCGAATATTGTTCCGTGGCAAATGCTTTGCGAAAGAACCGGCGCAAAACTAAAAGTAATTCCGATTGATGAAAACGGCATTTTGCAGCTCGACTTTTTGGATGAAAATTTGACTGAAAAAACCAAAATAGTTTCTGTTAATCAGGTTTCCAACGCATTGGGAATTGTAAATCCCATTGAAGAAATTATTGCAAAAACCCGCGCAAATTCTGATGCTATCATCGTAATCGATGGAGCACAGTCTGCACCACATTTCAATATAGATGTTCAGAAAATGGATTGTGATTTTTTCGTTTTTTCAGGACACAAAATGTATGCACCGATGGGAACCGGAATTCTGTACGGAAAAGAAGAAATTCTGAGGAAAATTCAACCTTTCCACGGTGGTGGCGAGATGATCGCGACTTGCTCTTTCGAGAAAACCACCTACGCAGATTTGCCTTTCAAATTTGAAGCCGGCACACCAAACGTAGGCGGAAATATTGCCTTGGGAGCCGCTATTGATTTCATAGAAAATATTGGTCAGGAACATTTACAAAACCACGAAAATGCTTTGCTGGATTACGCTCAAAAGCAATTGCTGCAAATAGAAGGTTTAAAAATCTATGGTGAAAAGGCCCACAGAACCGGCGTTGTATCTTTCAATCTCGAAGGAATTGGAATTTCTTCAGATGTCGGAATGATTCTCGACAAGTTGGGAATTGCGGTGAGAACCGGCCATCATTGTACGCAACCGATTATGAATTTCTTCAATATCGCAGGAACCGTTCGAGCAAGTTTTGCAGTCTACAACACATTTGAAGAGATTGATATTCTTTTCGAAGGGGTGAAAAAAGCGCAAAAAATGCTGGGTTAAATCTTAGCTTTCCAAGATTTGTTTTGCCGCTTCTTTTGTTTTTACTTTTTCAATAACGCGAACGCAAATTCCGTTTTCGTCGAAGATAAAAGTCGTGCGAACGATTCCCATGAATTCTTTACCCATGAATTTTTTGAGTTGCCAAACGCCAAATTTTTCGATGACATCCCGGTTCTCATCGGCAAGTAGCGGATATTGGAAGCCAAATTTTTCATGAAACTTTTTCTGATTTTTCACAGGATCTGCAGAAACTCCTAATAATTGAAAGCCTTCTTTTTTAAGTTTTGAGAAATGATCATTTAAATCGCAGGCTTCAGCAGTACAACCAGGTGTATTGGCTTTTGGATAAAAGAAAATGACCAGTTTTTTTCCTAATAAATCTTGAGAATTCACCGATTCCCCGTCTTGATTTACACTTACAAATTCAGGCAATTGATCGCCAACTTTCAACATAATGTTTAATTTTGTTCAAATTTAAAGCTAAAATGACAAAAAAGCAAAGAGCCGAAACCGTGATGATGGAACTCGAAAAATTATATCCAGAAGTTCCGATTCCTCTGGATCATAGCGATCCTTACACGCTTTTGGTCGCGGTAGCTCTTTCGGCCCAAACGACTGATAAAAAGGTAAACCAAATTACCCCAAAATTATTCGAAGTTGCAGGTGATCCCTTTAGAATGAAGGATTTAGAAGTTGATGAAATTAAATATTTAATCAAAGAAATCGGGCTCGCAAATACCAAGGCCAAAAACTTAAAAAAAATGGCAGAACTCCTGGTAGAAAGGCATAACGGCGAGGTTCCACAAACTTTTGAAGAATTGGAAGCACTTCCGGGAGTTGGTCACAAAACTGCGTCGGTGGTGATGAGCCAAGCTTTCGGTGTACCAGCTTTTCCGGTCGACACGCATATTCATCGATTGATGGTTCAATGGCAACTAACTTCAGGAAAAAACGTTGTAGAAACAGAAAAAGACTCGAAAAGAATCTTCCCGAAAGAAAGTTGGAACAAACTTCATCTACAAATTATTTTCTACGGCCGCGAATATTCGCCGGCCAGAGGAAATCAGGATAAAGATTTCTTAACGAGAATGCTTTTTGACAAGTAAATACTGCATTTATTTTAAAAGCGCTTCAACTTTGCTCACCAGCTCATCCATTTCGAAAGGTTTGGTGAGAAAATCGTTCACATCGATTGTTTTGCTAATCTTTTCAGCATCGGGATGCGCAGACATCATCATGATTTTGATGTGATGAGTTTGTGGATTTTTTTTAATTTTTTTAGTTAAAATTTTCCCATCAAAACCCGACATCAGCAAATCGGTGATGATGAGTTTCGGAGAACATTTTTTAATCATTTTATTAAAATCCGAAGGATTCGTACAAGACGCTGCATCAAAACCTTCAGCAATTAAAATGCTTTCAATCAACGTGCAGATATCTTTATTATCATCCACCACCAAAATTTCCATATACTTCTTCGTGTTTTTTAAAGTTGGCTATCAAAATAAATTTTCTGATATTGAAAAAGCAAAATTAATTATTTTTATTAATGTTATTTATTAAATAATGAAAATTTTTCATCAAATTTAACATTCATAAATTATTATTATTAAAGAAAATTCAAAATTAAGTAAGCTTTGATTATTAATAACAATTAATTAAAAAATCCATTGATGATTTCAGTGGATTTTGTTCAAATATTTAGGTAATATATTATTGTCTTTTTGCCCAATTTTCCATTTTCCGATCCAAGACATCGAGCGGAAGACAACCTTGATTTAAAACTTCATCATGAAATTTGGCCAAACTAAACTTGGCACCCAATTCTTTCTGATATTTATCCCGAAGTTCCCGAATGCGTAGCGCTCCGATTTTATAACCCAATGCTTGTCCCGGCAAAGCCATATATCGTTCAATTTCCGCTGTTGCAGCGGCTTCATCATACGAAATATTACTCAAGAAATACTTAATTGCCTCTTCGCGATTCATCGTTCCGGTGTGCAAACCGGTATCAACAACCAAACGAACCGCTCTCAACATTTGGTCACTCAGATAACCCATTTTTTGATAAGGATCGGTGTACAAACCAAATTCGGGACCCAAAGTTTCACAATAATGCGCCCATCCTTCACCATACGCACCAAACCAACCAAACCTCATAAATTTCGGCAATGAAGTGTTTTCCTGTTGAAGAGAAACCTGATAATGATGACCAGGAATTGCCTCGTGAAGGAAAAGCGATTCCATTCCGGAAGTCACATTAAACTTCGAAGGATCCGGCAAAGGAATATAGAAAATTCCCGGTTTTTTACCATCAGATGTTCCTGGAAAATATTCAGCACTTGCCGTTGCTTCTCGGAATTTTTCGGTTTGGCGAATCTCAAATTTGGTTTTTGGAGTAACGCCGAACATGGTTTTCAATTTCGGGGTAATTTTTGTCAAAATCCCATTGAAAGCATTGATTACTTCTTTTTCGGTTTTATACGGCATTGCTTTAGGATCGGCTTTTACGAAAGTGATAAACTCTTCCAATGTTCCAGAGAAACCAACTTGTTGCTTCACTTTTTCCATTTCCGCACGAAGCATTGCCACCTGTTCCAATCCAATTTTATTGATTTCTTCCGGAGTTTTGTCGGTAGTGGTCTGGCTTTTCACATAAAAAGCATAAATCTCATTGCCTTTCGGCAACCCATTAATTCCGTCTGTGGTTCTAGCTTTCGGCAGATATTCTTTCGCTAAGAAATTGCCCATTTTTATATATGCAGGAATAATTTTTTGAAGAATGAGGTTTTTATAATCCGCAATTAATTTTTCTTTTTGTGCTTCAGAAAAGCTTTTTGGGAAGTTTTTTACGGGACCATAGAAAATATTTTTCTCCAAATCCGGACTTACGATTTCTTCCGCGGTCATCTGAGGAATCATCTTAACGACCAATTTTTGAGGCAAAACATAATTATTTTTAATTCCTTCACGGAAATTTTCAATCGCGGCATCCATCCATTTCGGGAATTTTTCAGCTCTGCTCAACCAATCCTGATAATCTTTTTCGGTTTTGAAGGGTTGAAATCCACTACCACTTCCCAAAAGCGGAAATTGCAAAGGAAGCCCGTCGAATTGGGTAAAAGGAATATATTCCGGGTGATAAGCGTAGTTTTCTATTTTATCTTTTAAGGTATAATCGAGGACATCATAAACAGTTTTATCCTCGTCATTCAAATTTTTATAATCCACTTTTTTCAGCTGCTCCTGCACGGAATTGAAAAAGGAAATTTCGCCAGAAATGAAATCTCTATCAATGGTAATCGGTAATTGGTCATTGTAACGGTAATCACCTTGTGCAGTGGCTTCCAAAGGATGAAGTTTCAAATATTGCTCATAATAGTTCGCAGCAATAGAATCCAAATCCGCCGGTGTAACTTTGGTAAGAGGCGAATCTTTTTTTTTGCAAGAAACTAAAGAAACAATAATTCCTAAGCCACAAAGTGCTTTATAAAAGATATTCTTCATTCTGATGATTTATTTTTGGAAACGCTAAATTAATAGTTTTAATATTATCGCTTCAGTTTTATTGAAAAATCGATTGAAAATTTTTCTATCTTCTTTAAAAGCAAATAAAAACTAAAGAATGAAAAGCTAAAACCCGCTTTATTTCTAAAAAAAGACCAAAAAATTTTGCACAACGAATCAATTTTTTATCTTTGTTGAAGCAGATTCACAATCAATTAATTAACATTTTTTTTCTTACCGAAATGAAAGGGATTTTAAAAATCTATCACCCTGAAGAAACCCTTAAATACCACATCAAAAGTACTTACTCTAAGGCGGTTTACAGCAATCAAAAGCATTTTCTGGAAGTTGAAATCATCACCGACGATTCTTTGGATCACGTGGATGACGACTCTCTACAATATCGTTTTCCGCAACTTTCGATGAATGTTTACGAATTTCCCCTCGAAGATGATCAAGTAGAAGGAAAAACTTTTGAGATTGACGATTCCGACGATGAAACCTTCACGGAAGTAAACCTTTTCGACGATGAAGACGCATTTCTTTACCAAAATGAATTGTCTTTTACCCAAAACGAAAATAGAGATTTGGAGCTATTATGGAAAGGGGAAATCACCGATTTTTATACCGGTTCCGACGAAACAATTCCTTTTAAATTGAAATGCAATTTCAGGCAAGACGAGATTGAAGTAGACGAGTAATTCCCGTTTTTTTCTTAGCTTTTTTTGTTAAAACCGTTTTTTTCTCAAGTAGAAAAAGCAGGTTATTTGAACACATTAATCATTTAAAAATGATTAACAGAAAGGTTTTTCAACAATATTAACCTAATTTTATCGTTCAGTTTTTAATTATAAATTTATATTAAATGTTTTTACAAGCAGCAGCACAAGCCGTAACGCCGGAAACGCAGGAGCAAGTTTTCTCTTTCTGGAAAATCATTTTCCACGGAAACCTTTTCGCCAATATCGTAATGTGCACCGTAATTGCATTAGGTGTTTTCTCGCTTTATATTTTTCTCGAAAGGTTATTTTACATCAACCGAATGTTGAAAATAAACGACACGAATTTAATGAATAACATTGCGGATTTGCTGAATCAGGGCCGTGTAGATGCAGCGATTGATTATTGCGAAAGACAAAATACTCCCGAAGCCAGAATCCTGGAAAAAGGAATCACACGCATCGGAAGACCGATTTCTGACATCGTAAGCGCAATGGAAAGTCAAGCACAAATAGAAATTTCCAAATTAGAAAAAAACCTGAATCTTTTAGCCTCTGTACCAAGCTTAGCGCCAATGTTGGGACTTTTAGGAACAGTAATCGGATTGATTATGGCGTTTTTCAGCATGTCGAATGCAGAAGGTTCTTTCTCTCCGAAAACGCTTTCCGAAGGAATTTACACCGCTCTCGGGCAAACCGCAATGGGTCTCGCAGTGGCAATTCCTTCCAATTTTTTCTATAATTTACTTTTAACGAGAATTGATAAATTTGTTCTGAAAGTTCAACATCTTTCTACCGACTTTTTAGATATCATCAACAAACCATCATAAATCATGAAACTTAAACGCAGAAATAAAGCAAATCCCGAGTTCAGCCTTGCTGCAATGGTGGATGTGATTTTGTTGCTCCTCATCTTTTTCATGGTAACTTCCGCAGCGGCTAACCAAAGTGCGATTGACGTAGAACTCCCGAAAGGTGAACTTGAAAATCCAAGCATTCCAAACCAAGTAACCGTTAGCATTAAAGAAGATGGCTCTTATTTTGTAGATGATGTTGCTGTAAAAAAAGAAGCTTTGGAATCTGTAATCGTCGAAAAATTAAAAAATACTCAAAAGCCTTCATTTACCATTAGAGCCGACAAAAATTCGTTTCATAAAGACGTAGTTTTTGCGATGGAAATTGCAGAAAAGCATAAATACAGCATCGCGATTGCCACTACGAAAGAAGATTAAGCCCTACAAAATGAACCAATACAGCATTAATAAACAGGAAGAAAATAAAGACAAGATCAAAAGCGGAATTATCACCGCGATTATCTGGTCCGCTCTCCTGCTGTTTGTTTCTCTTTATAAATTTACCACCACGATTCCCGAAAAAAACGAGGTCGTAACCAGCATGCTCATCAATTTCGGTGACAACAGAAACGGAAATGGAATAGAAGAACCCGCCGAACAAAAAGGAAGTTTGGCCGCAACAAGCGATCCAACAACCTTAGAAACATCTGCGGAAGCGCAATCTGAAACTAAAATTACAGAACCTTCGAACGCTGTTGAAATCACTAAAAAAGAGTCTGCGAAAGAAAAAGTAATAACAGGAACAAGTGCTATAAACACGGTAAAAAAATTTGAGAAATCAGAGAAAAATACGAAATCAACCGTTGCTTCTTCATCAAAATCTTCGACAAAATCTTCGACAAAAGCATCAAGTTCTAAATCCACAACTTCCAATTCGAAAACCGGCTCAGGCGACGGAAAAGGAACCGCTGCAATTGGAAATTTAATTAAAGGACGTGGTACAAAAGCCGGATCACAAGGCACCGGAACCGGCATAGGAAACCAAGGAGATCCTTTGGGCGGTGATGGTGATGGCGATAGCAAAATTGGGATCGACAGAAAATTAGTTGGCTACATTCCCGGAACGATGGGACGTGGCGGCGCACAACCATCGCATAATTGCTCAGCCAGCGGAAGCATCACGGTTTCTTACACCGTTGATAAGGCAGGAAACGTAATTTCCGCGAGAAGATCGGGAGGAATTTCCGATCCTTGCGTTGCATCAACATCGGTTTCTTGGGTTAAAAAATATGTAAAAGCCGAAAAAGCTTCGACCTCATCTACCGGAACTTATAAAATTACTTTCTAAAAATTTTACCTGAATTTCATAAAAAACTTTATGAAAATAATTTCCCAAAACCAAAAACTTTTGTGAATTTTGTGGAATGACAAATCATGAATATCAAGAAGCTGTAGAGTGGCTTTTTGTGCAAGCTCCGAACTACCAAATTGATGGTAAAAAAGCTTATAAACCCGGGCTTCAAAACATCTCCAAACTTTGCAATTTTTTTGGAAATCCACAAGAAAAAATCAAGACAATCCATATCGGCGGAACCAACGGAAAAGGTTCTACTAGCAATATGCTCGCTTCCGTTTTGCAGGAATCCGGCTATAAAATCGGTTTATACAATTCGCCACATTTAATTGATTTTACGGAAAGAATCAAGGTGAATGGTAAAAACTGCGATAAAGAATTTGTCTATCATTTCATCCAAAAACTCAAAAATCTTCCTTCAGATATCCGGCCTTCTTTTTTCGAATTTACGACGATTATGGCTTTCGAATATTTTGCCCAGCAAGAAGTAGATTTCGCAATCATCGAAGTCGGTTTAGGCGGTAGATTAGATTCCACCAATATCATCAATCCTTTGGTATCAGCCATTACCAATGTTGCTTTGGATCATCAAAATATTTTAGGAAATACTGTTGAAGAAATCGCTACTGAAAAAGCAGGAATCATTAAAGAAAATACACCAGTGATTTCAGGTGATGATAAAGAGGCGGTAAAAACAATTATTGCCAATAAAGCAAAAGAAAAAAACACCGAGTTCATCGATGCTACAACCATTAATTCAGATTTTAAATCTGATTTAAAGGGAAATTATCAAAAGAAAAACATCAAAGTAGTTTTGGCATTAATTCATGAATTAAAAAACCTCGGAGTTCAAATCTTTGAGAAAAATATCCAAGCCGGACTTTTAAATGTTCAAAAAAACACCAATTTTTTAGGTAGATGGTACGAATTTTCAAAAAATCCATTGACGATTTGCGATACCGGCCACAATCAAGCAGGTTTGGAAGAGGTTTTTGCGCAACTCAATACTTTACCCGAACACAAACATATCGTTCTCGGATTTGTAAAGGACAAAAAAATTGATGAAGTACTAAAGATCTTGCCTCAAAATTCCACTTATTATTTTGCAAAACCATACGTCAATCGAGGTCGTCTTCCGAAAGATTATGAGGATTTGCTGAAAAATTCTAAAATTTCTTATAAAATTTTTGACGAAGTTCAGCAAGCATATCTCTCTGCAAAACAGAATATTAAAAATGGAGAAATGATTTTTATCGGCGGAAGCAACTTCGTTGTGGGAGAATTTTTGGAAAAAAATTTGCAGAAATAAAAAAACGTTGTATATTTGCAACACCAAAAACAAGGGTTCTTAGCTCAGTTGGTTCAGAGCATCTGGTTTACACCCAGAGGGTCGGGGGTTCGAATCCCTCAGGACCCACACTTGTAAAAGCTTCACAGAAATGTGAGGCTTTTTTTGTGTGTAATTATTCCCATTTCAATAGGGTTTATACTCTCCTGTTAATCTTAAAAAAGCATGCCTTTTTAGGTTACCCTCCAGGTTACCCAAAAATTTCTCAGGTTACCCATTAAAACCCCTATTAAATCAACATTTCTATGAAAATCTCAATACTATTCCTTTTAAGAAGGAACAAGATCAATGCGCAAGGGGTTTGCCCTATTGAATGTAGAATTACTTTGGACAAACAAAGAAAACCTTTTGCTACAGGATTATTTATAAATCCTGATAATTGGAATGCAGCTAAACAAAAAGCATTTCCATCCAATACACCTAATTCCCAAATCAATACCCAACTAAGCCTGATTAAACAAGAGATTAATCAGGCTTTTTTATTCCTGCAGGTACAAGGCAGGGAATTTAATGCAGAAGATATTTACGTGCATTATAAAGGTGAAAACATTAAAGATGATAAATCAATAATGGAAATATTCAATCTGCATATTGCAAAGCAGGAAAAGTTGATTGGCATCTCTACTACCAAAGGATCTGTAGCTAAATTCTATCAGACCAAAACTCATGTGAAAAATTATATATTCTGGAAATTTAAGAAACATGATTACCTGTTAAATAAAATGAAAATGTCATTTATCACAGAATTTGAATACTATCTAAAAGCAGAAAAACAGTTTGAGCAGAACACCATCCATAAAACCCTTCAAAGGCTAAAACAGATGGTTAAATTAGCTGTAGGATTAGATTTTCTTGCAAAAGACCCTTTCCTACTCCATAAGAACAAAAGACCTAAGAAACAGGTGGTTTTCTTAAGTGAGGAAGAACTTTCAAAGATTGACCAGCATGAGTTTGCATCCCAGAGACTTCAACAGGTAGCAGATATGTTTATTTTCTGTTGTTATACTGGTCTGGCATTTTTGGAAATGTCTACTCTGGAAAGGAAACACATAATCATTGGCTCTGATAAAAAGAAATGGATCAGTATTACGAGGCAAAAGACCAATAAGAAATATGAAATCCCTCTCCTAAAGAAAGCGGAGTATATTTTGCAGAAATATGAAGGCGGAGAAAAACTCTTACCAAGAATTTCCAATCAACGTTTTAACTCCTACTTAAAGGAGATTGCTGAGATTGTAGGGATTCAGAAAAACATTACTCACCACATAGCCAGAAAGACTTTTGCATCAACCATACTGCTGTATAATGATGTTCCCATGGAAATTGTATCTGAACTTCTAGGACATTATGAAATGAGCATTACGCAGAATCATTATGCCAAGGTGGTCAAAGCAAAGCTATCTGAAAGTATGAGCAAAGTGGAGAAATTATTAGAATAATTCCATATATGACATATAGCAGAAAGCAGTATTGAAGTATCTTTTACAGAATTTAATACTGCTTGTTATGCCTGACGATACAACACAAGGGAATATTAGTGATTTATTTATTGGTTTTCCGATAGACTACTTTAAAATTAAGCCAGAAGACCTTAATGAAAAAGCTTTTGGGGGAAAAGATGGTGCTGATGCCAACGCCAGAAATGAAGCTTATGAAAACCGGATCACAGCTTCAATCATACAACCTGACAGGGAAGGTAAAGTTTATGATGAACTGAGCAGGAAAATAGATTTAGACAAGAAAGATACTACCGTAATTAATATTGGTGTTGGGCAGGGAAAAACCTATACCATTCTTAAAACAGTAGAGAAATATTTAGAAAACCCTGATACATACATCATTATTGCGGTTCCTTATGTTAGCCTTGTAAACCAATACTTTAAAGAACTTATAACTAATGGCATTCCAGAAGATGAAATTTACAGATACGAATGGTTAAATCCCAAAGAATTTCCCAAATGCACCTTGGAATATCAACTGAAGAGAAGAGTGCATATTGTAACTGTCAACTGTCTGCTAGGTAATGCAGGTGATAATGCTGCCATAAACTCTAAGATTAAAAGAGAGTATTTAAAAGGTTTTCCGGAAGCACTAATTAAGACGAAGTATTTATATGATGGCAAACCGATAAATGAAGAGGACATCAAGAAAAGATTAGATTTAATTAAAATTGGAAGGCTAGGTGCTCCTAAAGCGAAAATGGCATTTGATGTCAGTAAGGTAACAGCGGTCACGGAGAGTAGTAAAAATGTAGTTTTTATCTTCGATGAAATCCATGATGCTATACATAATTTTTCACCCGAAAATATCTTGTACCTATACTTTTGGAAAAATGTTTTACAGAAGATATATCTGCTAAGTGCCACCTATAATGATGCTTCATTAGTCGTAATAAATAAGCTTAGTGAGCTAACAGAGGGCAAGATCAATATTATTGAAGCTGAAAGAGTCCAGATCCCCGCGAAACTTAGTAAGCTTTATATTCACTATGATAATGCATCCAAATTTGGTAAAAGAAAGATTAAAACACTTGTTGAAATGGCTTTGCATCAGGGCAAAGAGATTGACATCCTCTGTTTTTCTAAAAGCTTTGCCGAAGAACTGTATAAAGGGGAAGTAGGAGCTCTGCTAAAAGAAGGAGATCCCGATAAAGTTAAACTTTGTGTTTCGGAACTAATTCAAAACCAAAGAACTACTACGGAAGAACCAAAAAACAGATATGACGAAAACAAGATTAATATTGGTACAAATTTTAAGACAGGTATAAACATTGAAAAGGAAAACCATTTCTTCATTATTATTATGCCGCCTAGGTCTACTAAAATGGTATTTGAAAACAAGTATGGAATATTTTCAGGGGGTTATATTGACTTAGTACAGGCTGTTGCTAGACAAAGGAAAGTAGGTGAAATACATATTGTCACAATGCATCCAGATTTTTTTACATTTGGTGACCAAATGCCCCAAATGACCGATGAACAGTTTGAACAGTTTGAAACCTCCTATCGTCAAATTCAAAAAATTTCTCCACAAACCTCTGAGCAGATAGATCAGTATGGAATTCCCGCCCTTGGTCATGACTCTATCGCAAGATATTGCCCAGTTAACTATCAAAAAGAACTTATTACTGATCAGCTTAAGGAAGTAATCAAATATTTGTTAAATCCTGTGATGGATAAAAATGTCTTAGTACAGGATTTTAAGGACAACTACAGGTTGACCACTGGAAAATTACAGTTGTTAAGAAACAAGTTTCTGTACAGTGATATTGCAGCAAACTTAACAGTAAATGCCTTTATGAATCAGTTTATCAACTGTAAATTGGAAACTTTTAATTTTGTAAAAACTGACTTTGCAGATGATACTTTCCCAGACCAAATTCACGAGATGTTTGATGAATTTTTCCAGGAGCAAAATCCATCTTTTAGTAAATTTTATAATCATATAAGAGACGAAATCTCTTCACAACTTCTAACTTACAATGGAAGTGAAGTTGGTATTGGTGATGATATGTTCATGAAAAAACTTGCGTCAAATATTCTCTCAAAATATTACCCACTTTCTGGTGTAAGTGCTAATGAAAACTTTTCCGCACAGCATATTATTCATCTTATAATGAAATATGATTACCCCGATATGGCTGACCTTAAAGCACAGGTAACAAATCAATTGAGAGCAATCCAAAGTATCACCGAGAATCACAGAGATGCTTTGTATTTGCCAAGTCAAAGGGAGGATTGGCCATTAGATAATGCTTATGCACTTCATAATCTATTGGTGGAGAATTTTCCTGTATTAAAACACGCTGATATATGGAAAGATTCAGTAGTAAAGCCAGAAGACTCACAACAAAATATTGAAAAGAAAAGAAAAAGGGCTCAGAAAGACATCTTTAATACATTTAAAAAAGTTTTTGGTGATTTAGTAGGCGCTAGACATCAAAATTTCGCTGGAAAGCGTATGCACAAAGTAATATCACAAAACTATCCCCTGTAATATTTTTCCGGATTAAATAATAACATTCCGGAAAATAATTACATAAAATGATTTAGAGCCACCCCTTCGGGGTGGTTTTCTCGTATAACCCCAAAAACAAATTTTATGAATCTAAGAAAATCAGAAAGAAAACAGGCCAGAATAAAAATGGCGCTGCAAGGTCCTTCAGGATCTGGAAAGACAATGAGTTCTCTGCTAATGGCTAAAGGGCTATCAGGTGGAGATTTATCTAAAGTAGCCATCATTGACACAGAAAATGGCAGTGCAGATTTGTATGCCCATTTAGGAGAGTACAATGTAATCTCTCTTACACCACCTTTTACACCAGAAAACTACATTAAGGCTTTAGATATCTGCGAAAATGCAGGTATGGAAGTGATCATTATTGACTCTATTTCACATGAATGGGATGAGCTGTTAGATTTCCACTCCAAGTTAGCAGGTAACAGCTTTACCAATTGGGCTAAAGTTACCCCAAGGCAAAAGGCTTTTGTTGATAGAATTCTACATTGTAAGAGCCATGTCATTGCCACCATGAGAACCAAACAGGATTATGTCCTGAATCAGAAAGATGGTAAGATGATCCCTGAGAAGGTTGGTCTTAAGTCTGTTCAGAGAGATGGTATGGACTATGAGTTCACATTAGTTTTTGATGTGGATATCAAGCATTTTGCTACTGCATCAAAGGACAGAACTGGTCTCTTTATGGGTAAGCCTGAATTCGTAATCAGTGAGAAAACTGGTAGGGAGATTTTAGACTGGTGTATGGAGGGGAAACCTATTGACTCTCTTAGAACTAAGGATGGTATTCCAAGGATCAGTGCGGAGGAAGCTTTTAGAGACACTCCAGATGAAAAATTGGAAAGACAGTTTACTACAAATCTCAATGTATCAGAGAAGGTAGTGTATGAATCAATTCAAGCCTGCAGAACCATTCAGGAATTACTTTCCATTTATAAGCAGTTTCCAGAGTATCAGGAAAGCCTGAGACTGGATTATGAGGCTAAAAAGTCTCTCTTAATAAATAATAACCCTAATACACATTTACAGAATGGAAGATCAAAAATTCAGTAATATTAATACTTTATCAGAGTCAGAAATCTCTGAAATCCAATCTTTCCCAAGGTTAAGATCAGTGCGGGACATTTTTCTGGAGGATAAAGATGATGACTCTATCATCGCTTCTATTAGAGATGATAATGATCCGGAAAAAGCGGTAATTACTAAAGATATGATACCTTTTTCGTTTACTAGAGAGAAGGAAATTGAACCCATCAACTCTAATAAAGTATCATCATCAACAGACAGCCCTTTTATCATCGCTAATACAGTAGATGTGACTTTACCTCATCTGCAGAATGAATGCATAATTCCAGTATTCAGTAAGGACAATGAAAAGACCATAGCACATCAGGAATTTATTGAAACAGTGATGAATGCTATTAGTAAGGAATTTCCTTATCAGAGTATTTCAATGCCTGAAATTAGAGTTTCCCATCAGATCAAAGGCAGGACACCAGATGCAATCCATTTAAATGTGAAGGATTTACTTGAACACCAGAAAACCATCTATTATGAGAGAATGGCATTTCTGATCAAGATTCCGGGAATAACCAGTAACATCAATGGGAATGAACTCTCTTTGTGTTTAGGAGGGGTAAGAAGTTACAACCAACAGAATCTCTACAGTACGAAATCTCTTGAGAAATTTAAGTTCTTCATAGGTTTTCAAAACAAGGTCTGTATGAACCTCTGCGTATGGAGTGATGGATATGTGGAAGATTTAAGAGCCTCCAACACCTTTGAAATCCAGAATAAAGTGCTGCAGGTAATGCAGAACTACAATGCTGAATTACATTTAAGAGAGATGAAGGAGTTAACTCATGATCATCTTACAGAACATCAGTTTGCACAGCTTATTGGTAAGTCCAGGCTATACCAGCATTTACCAAAAGGAGAAAAACTTAGAATCCCTGAACTTAATTTTAATGACAGTCATATTAATACAATGGCTAAGGATTATTATGAAGATCAGAACTTCTCCAGAACGGAAGATGGAAGGATTAACCTCTGGAATGTGTTTAATCTTTTCACACAGGCTAATAAATCATCCTATATTGATACTTTCCTGGACAGGAATCTGAATGCCTTTGACTTTACCAGAGGCCTTCAGAAAACGCTCAATGGTAATTTAGATTATCATTGGTTTTTGAGTTAGCCAGACCACCTCACTTTTGTGGGGTGGTTTTATTTTACCAGCTTGCTGCTGAATCAATTACAGATGCTGCTGAATCAGCAACAACGGCAGCAGAATCAATTACATCCCAATTATTGTAGTAATAAGATTCATCATTATTTGCACAAATGTGGTCAAAAACTACTTCGCCAACAGATCCAGGAACTACTGGCTGATTATAAGAACCATAATCAGATGTCTGTATTACCTTTCCATTGCGGTCATATTCAATCATATTTGAAAAATCATAAGTTCTGCTATAGCAACTGCATTTCCACAAGGTTAAGGTAGATTTGCCACCTGTAATTATATATTTTCCGTTTTTTGCTTTTACTCTTTTTGTGGGATACTGCCATTTTATCCAGGCACTTGAAGCGGATTCACGACTTGCAGAAATTGTATACTCTTTTGTCTTATAAATTTCAATAAAATTAGCTTTACTTTCATTTTTGCTAAAACCTAAAATTAGAAGTAAAATCAGAAATCCTAAGACTCCTCCTAAAATGTGGTTCTGTTTCATATTTTTTTTTGTTTAATATTCATCTTCTGATTCCTCTTCTTCTCTTTGTTTTCTCTCACAAGAATAGCAAAGTTCATCATACTTGCTTTTCTTGTCGCCACATTCTGGACAAGTTAGTTTTCTCTCACATGATGAGCAATAATCATCATAGGCAAATTTTGAAAATCCACATTCAGGACAAGTTTCATCTGCTTTTTCCTGTTCCTCTTTTTCAATATCGTTATTCACAGCATTTTGTAAACTGCTTCCGCCTGAATAGCATCCACCACCAAAATCACCAAGTGTAACAGTATATTGATAGCCTCTGTCACTAGTAAAAGAAACTTCTCCGCTTGAAATGCTTTCAGGAGTAAAATGCGTTTCATCAAGCCAACCTCCATTTGGCCAGTCAATTTTCACTAAATCACCACCTTCAACTTCCACATCCAGTTCGTAGGTGCTTCTAGTTCCGGTAATTGGATTGTAGTATTCTACATCTGCACAATAAGCTCCATCAGGATAATCACCAGTCGCTTCAAGATAGATTGCAACATCATCATTATCGTTAATATCCATCAAGGAAGGGTCAAATTCCTCACTTTTTATATCTTCTTCCTGCAAATCAGAGTAGTCAATTTCTTTTTTGCACGATGAAAAAACGGAAATTAAAATTAAGAGAATAAAGAATTTTTTCACATTCAAGGTTTTAACAAAAATAATATTTTTTATGAGTTTTTTTTGTTTTCTTTTAATTTTGTATTTTTGATAAATTTCTGAAATCTGTGAACCAAAACCCAGAGCAAATAGCAAGAGATAAAATTGATGCTTTATTAAAGGCTTCTGGTTGGGTTATACAGGATAAGAAAAACATCAACCTTAATGTATCTTTAGGTGTTGCTGTAAGAGAATACCAAACTGATGTTGGTCCAGCAGACTATGTCTTGTTTATCAACAAAAAACCTGTTGGCATCATTGAAGCAAAAAGAGAGGAAGAAGGTCACAAATTATCTATAGTTGAAGACCAATCAACAGGATATGCTTCTGCAAAACTAAAATATTGTGATAATGAAATGCTTCCTTTTGTTTTTGAAAGCACAGGAACTATTACCAGATTTACCAACCATTTAGATCCTAAACCAAGGGGAAGGGAAATTTTTTCTTTCTACAAACCTGAAACTTTGCAGGAATGGATTCAGAAAACTAACAGTTTAAGAGGAAGACTTCTGGAGTTACCTGAGCTTCCCACTTTAGGTTTAAGAAACTGTCAAGTTAATGCAATCACCAATCTGGAGAAATCTTTCAAAGAAGCCAGACCTAAAGCATTAATCCAAATGGCAACTGGTTCTGGGAAAACCTTTACTGCCATAACTTTTATTTACAGATTACTTAAATATTCCAAAGCCAAGAGAATTCTTTTTTTGGTTGATACCAGAAACCTGGGAATTCAGGCAGAACAGGAATTTATGACCTACGAACCCAATGATGACAACAGAAAGTTTACTGAACTTTATGGGGTTACATTGTTGAAGAACAGTTTTATTCCTAATGACAGCCAGGTTTACATCAGCACCATTCAGAGAATGTATTCCATTTTGAAAGGCACTGAACTGGATGAAAGTGCAGAAGAGGAAAACCCTAATGAGTTGATGTTTGGGAAAGATCCTCTTCCTGTGGTTTACAGCGAAAGAGTTCCACCAGAATTTTTTGATTTCATTGTAATTGATGAATGTCACAGAAGTATTTATAACTTATGGAAGCAGGTTCTGGATTACTTTGATGCTTTCCAGGTGGGCTTAACTGCTACTCCAGAAAAGAGAACATTTGGATATTTCAACCAAAATATAGTATCAGATTATGGTTATGAAAAGGCTGTAATAGATGGTGTTTTAGTGCCTTATAATGTTTTTACCATTGAAACCAAAATTACCAAAGAAGGAAGTAAAATTGGCTTGGGTGAAAATGTTGATATGAGGGAAAGACTTACCAGAAGAAAATTTTGGGAAACCATTGATGAAGAGGTAGAATATAAAGGAAATCAACTGGATAAAGATATTGTAAATCCAAGTCAGATAAGAACCATAATAAGAGCTTTTAAAGAAAATGTTCCTGCCATGTTTCCTGACAGGATTGATGAACAGGGCATTTTTGAAATTCCCAAAACCTTAATCTTTGCAAAAACTGACAGTCATGCAGAAGATATTATTGATATTGTAAGGGAAGAATTTGGGGAAGAAAACAGGTTCTGCAAGAAAGTCACCTACAAAAGTGAAGAAGACCCAAAATCTGTTTTAAGCCAGTTCCGAAATAACTATTACCCCAGAATTGCTGTTACAGTAGATATGATTGCTACAGGAACGGATATTAAACCTTTAGAAATCCTTCTGTTTATGAGGGATGTAAGAAGCAGCAGTTATTATGAACAGATGAAAGGCAGGGGTACCAGAACTATTGCCTTGGATGATTTAAGAAAGGTAACTCCCTCTGCCAAAACCACCAAAGACCACTTTGTGATTATTGATGCAATTGGTGTTGAAAATTCCCATAAAACAGATTCAAGACCTCTGGAAAAAAATCCTGGTATGAGTCTGAAAGATGTGATGAATAATATTGCCATAGGTAATAACACTTCAGAAGAACTCCTTTCTACATTAGCCAACAGATTAATCAGGTTAGATAAGCAGATTAATGAAAGTGAAAGAAATAAGCTTTCTGAATTAGCAGATGGAAAAAGCATCAACAATATTGTTAAAGAGCTATTAAATGCACATGATCCTGACACCAAAGATTCAATTGAAAAACAGGTTAAAGATGAATTAGTTGGTGAATCTCCAGACATCATCCATGCAGAAATACAAAAAAAACAACAAGAACTTATAGAAGGAGCCACCTATATTTTTGATTTTCCAGAACTCAGAAATTACATTCTAGATGTCAGAAAGAAATATGACCAAATTATTGATAATATTAATCTTGATGAAACCATAAATATTGGTTGGATAAAAGACCAGAAAGAAGATGCAGAACTTAAAATTTCTGCCTTTAAAGACTGGATTGAAACCCATAAGGATGAAATTACAGCACTTCAACTTTTTTATGCTCAACCTTACAGGAGAAGGGAACTTACTTACAAAATGATTAAGGAACTGTATGATAAATTAATCCTTGAACAGCCAACATTAGCACCAATAAAGGTTTGGGAGGCCTATCAGAAACTTCAGAAATCAGAAGGTTCTCCTAAAAATGAACTTACTGCAATGGTTTCATTGGTAAGAAATATTGTAGGGTTAGATGAAAGTCTTACTCTATTTGATAAAACTGTTGACCAGAAATTTAAGAAATGGATTTTCAAAAAGAATGAAGGACAACACAATAGATTTACTGAAGAACAGATTTCGTGGCTGAAAATGATGAAGGATTATATTGCAAACAGTTTTCATATTGACAGAGAAGATTTTGACCTAACTCCATTTAATGAATATGGTGGTTTAGGTAAAATGTGGCAGTTGTTTGGTGAAGAAACAGAGGAGATTATTAGTGAACTTAATGAAGTATTAGTTGCTTAATATGATTCCAACTTTAACAGCTACATATTTCATCAGACAAATTCCTACAGATGGGCACAGTCCTTTGCTTATTACAGCAGATGATCAGGAAAATTATTATGTGAAGTATCTCAATTCCATAAAAATAGAAGAATTTGCTATGTTGGTTTACGAAATGATTGCTGTAAAACTTCTTAAAGAATTGAATTTACCTTGTGCAGAGCAAGCTCTAATTCACATTCCCCCATCCTTGATTCCAAAAGAGGTAAGTTATAGTAGAAAATGGAAAAGTGATGCTATTGCTTGGGGATCTAAAGAGATAGAAAATGCAGTTTTAGTTTCAGAACTTAATAGTTTCAGAAATAAAAATATATTTAACCAGATTCAAAATGCACATGATATTATTCGCATCGCTCTTTTTGATTTATGGGTTGATAATAATGACAGAAAACAAACCAATTACAACCTTATAATTAAGCAAAATAATAGCAGAATAAAGTTTGTACCTATTGATCATGGTGCAATATTTGGTGGGTTTAATAGAATATCTGTTTTTAATGAAACTAATATCTGTAGCGCAAATAATAAGCTGATTTCCAGTGATTTATTTAGAGATATTGTAAGTAGAATTCCTTTAGAAAAACAGTTGCAAGTCTCAAAAGAATTCTTAAATTTGTTATCCCAAATACAGATTAAAGAAGTTTTAAATGATGTTTTTCAAAACATTCCAGCGAGTTGGAAGATTAATGAGACCTTAAAAGATAGAATTGAAAAATTCCTTCTTTCAGATTTGCGTAAGCATTCCATGTCTAATATTATAAACTCCAAACTACCTTTAAAACCAAAAAAATGAGCTTCTTATCTATCATTTATTTAGAAACCAATTCTACTACTTCAGAGAAGATTAGTGTGGGTTTGTTGGGTGTTGCTGAGAACCATATTTACTTTAAACAAGCTGATAATAAAATAAAAATTGCTGAAAAACTCAAAGGCTCTTCTTTGGAAAAATTAGTAAAGCTTTCCCTTTCTACAATAAAACAGCAAATAGCAATTGCCAACAAAGATTTTACAGAAAATAAACTTTTTGACAATAATCATCAATTCAAGACAGAATACATAAAATACCTTAGCAATTATTCGCAAGGACTTCTGCAATTTGATGCTCCAAAAAAATATTCTGGTGACCTTAATAAAGCTGTTTTTGAACAACTATTCAACAAGTTTATCAATATGCCTGAAACAGAGTTTAGAAGGTCTAATTTTTACAATAAAGTAAAGACTTATGTGAAAAACTCTGTGATAAATGAAAAAGTAGATATTGATTATAATCTTGACCCCAAAGAAATCCCTTCACTAATTGCCAAAGAAAATGTTTCCCTAATTAGTAAAAATGGAAATATTTTAGCAGCACAACTGGTTGATTTTACGAGTCAAATTGATAATGTAAAGCAACATATCTATGAATTTAGGTCTATTGTAAATTCCTTGCAGGAATTTGGAGCAGATCATATCTCACCAAAACATGAGGGAAATTATTATGTACTTTTCAACAAACCTGAAAAAAACACACAACAGGAAAAGCTTCTAAATAATATTAAGAAATTGGTAAAAAACAAAGACCTCAATTTTAAGATTGAAGAGGGAGATTATATAGAAACTTTAGAAGAAAAAATTCTGAAAGACAATTACCAAAAATTCTCGGAATTTGCAGAAACATTGGAACCCTAAAAAGTTCCAATTTTTTTAATATCATGAAAAAATCCAGAGTGTTACCCAAAAATTGGGAAGAAAAAAACTAGAAGAATTATTAGAATTTGTTATAGGTGGAGATTGGGGGAAAGATGAAAACTATGAAGATGAAAATTATGATTTAGCTTATTGTATTAGAGGTTCAGAAATAAAAAATTGGAATGAAGAAAAAGGAAAGACAGCCAGTTTAAGAAAGATCAAAAAACAAAATATTGCAAAAAGGAATTTAATTGAAGGTGATATTTTGGTGGAAATATCTGGTGGAGGTCCAGAACAACCTGTAGGAAGAACTGTTTTAATTGATAAAGCTACCTTGTCTTTTCAACCTCAAATCCCAAAAATCTGTACAAATTTCTTAAGATTGATTAGACCTAATAAAAACATCAATTCTGCATATCTAAATAACTACCTCACTTTTTTCTATAAATCTGGAGAAATCATTAATTATCAAGGTGGTAGTAATAATTTGAGAAATTTAAAATTCCCTGATTATCAACAGCTTAAAATTCCAATTCCACCATTTTCAGAACAACAAGCCATAGTCCAAAAAATTGAAGAACTATTTTCAGAATTGGATAAAAGCATCGAAAACCTGAAAACAGCACAACAACAAATAAAAACCTACAGACAAAGTGTTTTAAAATCTGCTTTTGAAGGAAAACTTACCGCAAAAAAAGAAGATGAAAACCTAATGATGGTTGCAGAACCTAATTTGGAATATGGAGAGAAAAAACTTCCCGAAGGTTGGAAATGGGAAACATTGCAAAATTTAATAGAAGTCAAAGATGGAACTCATAACACACCTAAATATGTTGAAAAGGGTATTCCATTTATAACGCAAAAAAATATAAAAACAACTGGGTTAAATTTTGAAGATGTAAAATATATTTCACAACTTGACCATGACAAATTTTACAAAAGATCAAATGTTGCAAAGAATGATCTAATTTTTTCAATGATTGGCGCTAATCGTGGAATGGTTTGTATTGTAGATACTTCTGAAATTTTCAGCATTAAGAATGTTGGATTGCTCAAATATTCTCCCACAGTATTAAATCCAAAGTATTTATTATATTTCTTAAAATCTCATTATGCACTAAATTATGTGAAATCCTTATCAAAAGGTGGAGCACAAGAATTTGTTGGACTTAAAGAATTAAGAGGCTTCCCAATTATTTATTGCCATCTTTTAATTCAAGAAGAAATTGTTGCAGAAATTGAATCCAGATTTTCAGTTGCAGATAAACTAGAAGAAAGTATAAACCAATCACTTTTACAGGCAGAAACTTTAAGACAAAGTATTTTGAAAAAGGCTTTTGAGGGGAAATTAATTTAAGCTGATGAAAGGTAGGGATTATATCATACTCTATGTGGAAAAATATCTGCCTGCACAGAAAATTGTATTGGCAGATTTCTTTGATTCAAATGAGTTTGAAAAATATTCTTCTGCAACGGGTTTAGATTACCCGTGGCAAAAAAGACCTACTATGATTGAGTTTTTGAACTATTCTCAAAAAAGAGTTAATGAAGGAACTTATTACCATGTAGAAGTAGATGTATTGCAGTCTATTTTGAAAAGAATTTCAACTAACGAGGGTTCTTTAATTGTAGGTTTCAAAGTTATGCTGCGAGAAGACGATGAGACTGTTTTTGGAAAAAGCAAATCATTCACAGATAATGAAAAAATTCAATTAAATTATTTCTTGTATGGAAGAACTTGTATTTTGAACTATAAAACTGATTATGGTATAAAGGGAATTGATAAAGTTGTTGTGAAAAATGTTGGACAAGGTAGCTGCAATGAATTATGGCACAAGAAAGAATGTATGATTATTTTTGATTGTGGTACATCATACTCTACTCCTTCTCATGAGGTCTACGAAATGACTGATAATTTCCAACAAAATTATCACTCCTCTAGACCAATCTGTATCATATCTCATTGGGATGTTGACCATTATCATTTCCTATTATCCTACTCAGACGAAACAATCAAAAGTTTCTCATATATTATCTGTAGAAATGAACTTCCAACACTTACAGCAAGAAAAGCATTAGGAAGATTGAAAACTCTTAATGGAAATGCAATTCAACCATTAAAGGTTGTTCCTCCCCAACCTAGCAAAAGAAGTGGGATTGAATTACACATGTCCAGTTTAGTCGTAGGAAACTTTATTCATCTTTACAATGGAACCAAAAATAGGAATCGAAATAAAAGTGGAATTGGGTTAGTTCTTTTAAAACCTAACAAATGCTTTATTTTTAGTGCAGATTTTGACTATCAACAGATATCGAATAGTATTTTAGACAAAGTTAGATATAATTGCGAACAATATTTAATAGTACCTCATCATGGTGGTAAAGCTGGAAAATGTGTTTATAATTATTCTAGAAAAAATAAACTGAAAGATGCAATAATTTCAGTTGGTAAGAACTCCTATGAGCATCCTTTCAAAAGTAATATTGAATTTCTAAAAAGTTTAGGATTTAATGTTATTCAAACTTTATTAGCAAAAGAAGACTATATAAAAGAACTGTAAACAAGAAACAGAATAATCATGGCAATTTTAGAAAATACTGCAAAAAACTATGCAACTCTACTGAGTGAAGTAAAATCTGGACAAATAAAAATTCCTCAATTTCAAAGAAATTTTGTTTGGGATATTAAAGCATCAGCGAAATTACTTGATAGTATTATCAAAGGTTATCCAATTGGCACATTTATATTTTGGAGAACTGATGAAGAATTGAGATCTGTAAGGAATATTGGCAACATAGAGCTCCCAACCCAGAACAAGGGAGAGTTTGTGAATTATGTACTAGATGGACAACAGAGAATTACCTCATTTTTTGCTGCTGTAAGTGGAGAAATTATTAAAAGAGTTGATGGAAAAGAAGAAGATTTCTCTCATATTTATATTGATTTAGCTGTAGATTTGGAAAGTGAAGAAGAGATTGTATTAACTGACATTGCAGGTAAAGAAGAATTTTCAACAATTAAATTAACTGAATTGTTAACGGGAGATTTCACTTTTTTAGCTAGTTTCCCTCCTCAATATCAATCAAAAATTAAGGAATATCAAAATATTATAAAAGGGTATAATTTTAATATTATTCACCTTAAAAACGCTACAATTGATGTTGCTACAGAAGTATTTACAAGATTAAATGTTGGTGGAAAAGCTCTTTCATTGTTTGAAATCATGGTTGCTAAGACTTATGATGCTAATAAAAAATTTGATCTTGCAGAAAAGTACTCGGATTTTATGAAGGAACTTGTCAAGGTCAAATATAATGAAATCTCATCTGCAACAATACTACAAATTGTTGCGATGATTTTGGAAGAGGATTGCACAAGAAAAACTATACTTAAGATTTCAAAGAGGGATTTTATCAACACTTGGGATATTGCTGTAGATTCTATAAAACATAGTGTGGATTATTTTAGAGGTATGGGGATTCCTGTTTCTCGATTGCTTCCCTATAATGCATTATTAGTTCCATTTAGCTATTTCTTTTATAAATTCAATAGCAAACCAACAGGTCAGATGAAGAAAAGACTTGATGATTTTTTTTGGAGAGTATCATTAGGCAATAGGTATTCTTCTGCTGTTGAAGGGAAATTAGCGCAAGATATAAATAAAATAAAAAAAATAATAAACGATGAGTTGCCAAAATATGAATGGAGCATTGATTATTCAAAGCAATATCTTAAACAAAGTTCAGTAGGTTATTTTGGCACTGGAAGAAGTTTTATTAAAGCTATACTTTGTTTATATGCTATGAAGAAACCTAAGTCTTTTGATAATAATTTGGATGTAAATATTGATAATAGTTGGCTAAAAGTCTCAACCAGCAAAAATTACCACCACTTCTTTCCGAAATATTGGATGAGGAAGAATTATCCAGAAAAAAGTTATAATGAATATAATCATATATTGAATATTACAATTGTTGATGCCTTTTTAAATAAAAATCAAATAAGAGCGAAAGCCCCTGAAGTTTATATGAAAAAATTTGCTGAGGGAAATGATGATATTGACGAAACAATGAAAACACATCTAATAAGTAATTTAGAAAAATTCGGGATTTGGAATAATGACTATGATACTTTTTTTGATGAAAGGGCAAAAGTTGTAAATAAAGAATTGTCTAAGAGAATTATTCCTCAAGACACTGGAGCAGAAATCTATGAAGATTTATTAGAAGATGAAATTAACATTGAAGAATTAGATACAATTGAATAATGAGTAGCGAAGTAATATCCAAAATATGGTCTTTTTGTAACACGCTTAGAGATGATGGTGTAAGTTATGGGGATTATCTAGAGCAGATTACCTATTTGCTATTCCTAAAGATGGCAGATGAATACACAAAGCCACCTTATAACAAAAAGATAGATTTCCCAAATGTTAAAGATGCAATGGGAATTGAACAATACGGTGCAGAAGTTTGCAATTGGCAAAGTTTGGTTTCAAAGAGTGGTTCAGAACTGGAGATATTTTATGTTCAATTGCTCAGAACTCTTTCCACAGAAAAAGGAATGTTGGGACAGATTTTTACCAAAAGTCAAAATAAAATTCAGGATCCTTCCAAACTTTACAGACTCATCAAAATGATTGATGGTGAAAATTGGGTTTTAATGGGTGTAAAAGATAAAGGAGACATCTATGAAGGACTTTTGGAAAAAAATGCAGAAGATACCAAAAGTGGTGCAGGACAATATTTTACACCTAGACCTTTAATTAAGGTAATGGTAGATTGTATGCAACCTGAACCTATGAAAACCATAGCAGATCCTGCCTGTGGAACAGGTGGGTTTTTCCTTGCAGCTTATGATCATATCTCAAGTAATAAACTTGACAGAGAACAAGCTGAATTCTTGAAATACAAAACATTTTTTGGAAATGAGATAGTTGCAAATACCAGGAGATTGGCTTTGATGAATCTCTTTCTGCATAATGTGGGAGATATTAATTCTGATTCCCCAATTTCTTCTAATGATAGTTTAGTTGCACCATCAGGAGAAGCCTATGATTATGTATTGGCAAATCCACCATTTGGAAAGAAAAGCAGTATGACCTTCACCAATGAAGATGGAGAACAAGAAAAGGATGATTTAACCTATAATAGACAAGATTTTTGGGTTACAACAAGCAATAAACAACTGAACTTTGTTCAACATATTAAATCCATGTTAAAAACCACAGGAAAAGCTGCTGTAGTAGTTCCTGATAATGTTTTGTTTGAAGGTGGTGCAGGAGAAACTGTGAGGAAAAAATTAATGGAAACTGCTGATGTCCATACCATTCTTAGACTTCCTACAGGAATTTTTTATGCCAATGGAGTAAAAGCCAATGTTATTTTTTGGGATGCTAAACCTGCAAGCAAAGAGCATCACACACAGGAAATTTGGTTTTATGATTACAGAACAAATGTTCATCATACCTTAAAGAAAAATCCGTTAAAGATTGAAGATTTACAGGAGTTTATTGATTGCTATAATCCAGAAAACAGATTCAAAAGAAAAGAAACTTTTGATGCAGAAAAAAATCCAGAAGGCAGATGGAGAAAATATTCTTATGAGGAGATTATGAATAGGGATAAGACTTCGTTGGATATCACTTGGCTAAAAGATAAATCTCTTACAGATTTAGAAAATATACCTGAACCTGAAGTTTTAGCTGAGGATATTATTGAGAATATTGAATCTGCACTTTTGGGGTTTAAGAAAATTCTTGCAAAGTTATAACCCTTGATAACTGAAATTCCCGCGTACATTATTATCAATTTGATTTAAAAAATTAGATATGCCAAAGATCTTAATTACTGGAAATGGATTTGATTTAGGTTTTAACTTACCTACCTCTTACGATGATTTTATTAGTATCCTGAGTTATCTTGAAGCCCATCAAACATTTAATTTTCATGAAATTTATAGTAATTGCAGAAATTTTGAAGATTTAGAAAATAGTTATTCAGATAGTATAGAATTTAGCATTGAAGAAATCACAATTCTCAAAGAAAAATTAGCTGATAACCTTTGGTTTCAATTTTTCAAAAATGAAAAAAAAATTGATTCATGGATTGACTTTGAAAACAGGATTGAATATCTGCTTAAATTATTAATTTCCTCAATTTCTAAACTTAAAGAAAGCATTTTTTCGCAATCTCCTATCGACAAAAGTTTAAAAATTTATGATTCTAAGACTTTGAACAATAATGTCGTTGCACTGAATGTGTTAGATTTTTTTGGAATTATATCTTTAAGGAGTAGAGACAATTATGGGTGGCATTTAAAAAAAGAATTTCTGGTAGAAAGATATGATTTTTATATTGACATAAATACTGATAAGATTATTGAATTCCTGGTGTCACAACTTGATGATTTCAAATTAATTTTCAATAGCTATTTTAGTTTATTTGTGTTGCCTTTGTATGGAAAATCAAAACTAAATATTGAAAGCAATTTTTTTAATTTAATCCATTATCACTTCACATTTAATTACACTCCAACTTTTGAGAAGTTTTATAGCACTAATGTAAAAACTAATTATTTACATGGCAAGATTAATTCAAATGTAAATAATATTGTTTTAGGTATTGATGATCTACCAGAAAAAGTTGAAAACAGAGATTTGTTTTTTCCTTTTACAAAATATTTTCAAAAACTAAATTGTGACACTGATTTTCATTTCTTAAATGAAATAAAGGATATTGAAACAAGCACTACTCTTACGAATTATGTATTTTTCTTTTGGGGGCACTCTTTGGATCAATCTGATAAAGAATATATTAATGAAGTATTTGATATTGTAAGAGATTATAAAGGTAGGAAGAATAAAATTGTGATTGTTTATCATAGCAAAAGTTCAAAAGCTAGACTTTTGCAAAACTTATTAAAGATTAGAGGTAAAGTAGACATATTAAAAAAAATGCGTCAAAAAAAACTTATTTTTTGTCATTTAGATTCACAAGAATTGAAAACAGAAATTAATAGGGATATAGTTGAAAGGATAACAATTTAAATTTTTTTTAAAAATTTTTAAAAAAAAATTTGTGAACGCGTGGATCAAAATAATCCATTCTTGCTGTCTCCCAGATACTTCCAAGAATATTTTCAAATTTAGATTTAAACTCCCCGTATTTCCCTTGCTTATCCAACCACATCTCAAATTCGGCAACGTGAGGTTGAAAACCATAATACCCAACATGATCGTAAAAAACTTTATAAAAAACTTTTAAGATTGCAGCAGGATCATCTTTGGTGGTGATCTGCGCCTGTTGGTCAATATTAAAAAGTATTGATTCGGAAGGGATTCGGGTTGAAGATACGATGTCACCCTTTAGCAGAACATCATCTTCGATTTTCTCTGCGAAGAGTTCACCACATTTATAACCATCGACTTCCTTGTTTTCTAATACATAAGAAAGAATTTTCAACAGGTGAGATTTACCACTCCCAAAAAAACCTGAAATCCAAACTCCATTAGAACCACTATAACTTTTATAATTGCTGAACAGTTCACGGATTTTATTTCCTATCTCTTTGGTAATTACATACTCCGCAACCTCTGTTGAAATATGATCTCTGTCGTCTGCTTTTATTACGGTCTCAATGTTACGGTTGATGTCTTTTTCAAAAAAATTTTTAATGATCATGGTTTTGTGTTGATTAAGTCGATATTAAATGCTCTATAATAGTTGTCGTCTTTCATTGCACCGAAAAGGTTTAATGAGGTTCCGTTGTAGTCTCCGGGGAAGAAAATAACGGTCGGAGATTCCTTCGCAATATTCTGTAAATTATTTAAAATTGTATGAGACCTGATGTAAGGAAACACTAACCCAATTCCGGTTAAAAAATATACATTGGATGGGTTTTGGTCAATAATGTCTTTAATTTTGGGTGTAAGAACCTGATGAATGTTGAGGGTAGATTGTAAGGCATTCAGAAATTTATCCTTCTTCTTCAGTTTTTCAATTTCGAACATTCTATCAACACCTCCTTTGGATTCCAAAACATCACATACAATATCATAGAGATTGAGTTCTAAAACGCTAACTCCCGAAGTCTCCAATTTGTTTTTCAAAAACTTTATAGAATCTGTTACTTCATTTTCCATTGCAGGATCGTAAGCACTTATAAAAAAAGGAATTTCACCACCCAATGACTCCTTCTTTAAAAAGTTAGGTGATGAAATGATGTTATATAAATGTGTAAATTTCTTCGCTATATCTTCCATTTTTAATTATAGTCTTTTTATATCCGTATCAGAAATAAGAAAAATCTTCAACCAATTCGGGTTGTCTTTACGTATCGTTTCTAATACCTTCGAATCTACGAATTGTGGTTGAATCATCCTATTTTTAATGCTGTCAATAATTCCTGCCTGTTCATAAATTTTGAAAATCACTGATTTAACTTTATTTTCAGTCTGGGGAGTTAAGCCTTCTAACTCGTCATGTTCCTGCATTTTCCCTCTGAAAAAACTCAGATAATCACCATCGGTAATCTCGTAATCGAAAACCAATAATTTATTTCTTAGAACCTCAATCGTAAAATCATTGATGAAACCATAAGTTTTACATACCGCGAGAAAACAAATTTGCTTCTGAGTGGGTAAGTCACCATTTATCAGCAAATCTATTTCATCTGAAGTCAAGTTTTTTAGTCTTTTATTGAGTTCAGCGTAATATTTTTTTCCCGTTGCAGATTTTCCGTTTCCAAAAATTTCTATATAGTTAAAGTCTGAATTATTCCTTTTCGATTCGGCAATTTGCACCATCCCATTGATCATCAATGAAGCGGTAGTGAACGAAAAACTGTATTTATGTGGGTCGGTCATTTATTTTTGTCTGAATGTCTAAAGATATATTTTTAACCTTCTCTTCTATTATTTCAATGTTTCCAAAATAGTGTTAATTACTCAAATTTTTATGTTTGGAGTCAAAAGTATTGTTAAAAATTGCAGTATTTTCTTTTTTACAATCTAATTAAATATCGATTAATTTTAGAAAACTTCAATCTTTCGGATTTACTTAATTTCCCAGTAACCATTAGTCTTCCCTACTCTCTCAATAACTTTCTTTTCTTTTAAATTATTGATATGTTTTTGAATCGCTGATTCATTAATCTTTAGATTTTCCGCTAATTCTCTTCGACTTATTTTGGGATTTTCAACTATCAAACGAAAAACCTGATCTTGTGCAGGAGTCAGTTCTATTTTGGAACGACCATCTTGACCACCTTCTTGACCACCTTCTTGACCACCTTCTTGACCACCATCTTGACCACCTTTTTCATCAACATTTTTAGGCAGAACAATTCTTAAAAAATTCTCTGAAAACTGAAAAGATTCTTTCTTATAAAATTGTAAAATACGAGGAATACCAGAACCCAGTTGCTCTACCAAATCCAGATCTTTAAAAACCCGCATGATTTCTTTATTTCGAGGTACAGAAAAACCTTCAAAAAACTCTTCTTTTGCAAGTCCTTCGGGTAAACCTCCATTAGAAGTTATTTCTAAACGATCATCAAAAAGTTCAAATTTAGGAGCCAACTCTCTAGAATAATCATTGTGAACAAAAGCATTCACAACGGCTTCACGAAGAGAAATCTCATTCCATATTCGTGTTTCTTTCCGTTCTTTGGAAGTGATTTTTGTAAGCGTTTTATTTTCTAAATTTAATTTATCTAAAACTTGTTGGGTTGCTTTTACCAACGATTCAAAACCGTACTCATTACTTTCTACCAAATTTACCCTATCAACTCCATCGTATTTGGCTACTTTAATGGAAATGGTATTGGTATCATTCATCAAATATCCCACATAATTGTAGGTATTATCTTCAGTAAGTAGTTCTAAGTTTTTAGCAAATTGCGGAGATAAAGTTTTACCAACTCCCTGGTAATAAATATGCAACTGCTGAAATTGTAAATCTTGTTTCGCAGATTTTATATTGTTAATAGAATGGCGAGTACGCCTGGCAAATAATCGCTCAATTTCTTTAGTGGGCATCGGTTCGGAAGAACTACCAATGCGAATAAAAGCACCTTTTTCAGACATTCCATATTTTCTGATGTAATAGGGCTTTTCATATCCTCCCGCTACAATGATTTTTAATACATTTTTATCTTGCTGCTTTTCAGTCACCAAATCGAAAAGCCCCATACAGGAAGGAAGTATATTATTTTTAAGGCGATCTTTGAATTGCAATTCAACCTGATCAATATCTTCAATACCCACAATATTTCCGGCATTATCAATCCCTACATATACAATGCCACCTTCGTTTGAATTAAGAAATGCAACAACCTCCTTTTCGATTTCGGGCGTTATTTGCTGTTTGTATTCTATATGTTTATTTTCAATCATAAGCGATTTCTAGCTTCAATAAGGTTGATAAAGGTTTAACCATTAGTTCTGACTAATCTTTCAAAAATACGAAAATAGACGGATATTAACTAAATGAATATCAAATAAAATATAACTAGGAATAGCGGGAAAAAACATGGGTGTAAATAAACATTTAAGATTCATTTCTCACCACGCCTTAGAACTAATGTCTGCAACGTTCATATTCATCGCGACGTTAAGTAATCAATGGGATATTTAATTCACTCTCATCTAAATAATGGCATAAAGTATGTAGTAACTTTATATATTTTTATGAGAACCATAAAAAACATGCTAGTTATTTCTTCCTGGGGTACTGCTAGGAAATATAAATTTTTAAATAGGTAACGATGAAAACTCAAAAAAAGAAAATAGTCATCATTGGCGGCGGCTTTGCTGGGGTTAATCTAGCAAAAAAACTAACGAAAAGTGACCACTTTGAGATTATATTGGTGGATAAAAATAATTACAATTTTTTTCCCCCTTTAATCTATCAGGTTGCAACGGGATATCTTGAAACTTCAAGTATATGTTATCCCTTTCGAATGCTTTTTCGTGACAAAAAAAACTTTAGGTTTATATTAGGTGAGTTGAAAGAGGTTATTATTAAAGAGAAAAAACTAATTCTTTCTACAGGATCCATTCATTATGATTGGCTTGTATTCAGTACTGGATGTGTAACTAACTATTTTGGGATAGAAAGTATCAAACATCACGCGATACCAATGAAAACGGTATCTGATGCACTTTCAATGCGAAATACTTTATTAGAAAGATTGGAAGAAGCTTCGCGCGAAACAAATATGGAAATCCGAGGAAAACTACTGACTGTTGTTGTTGCGGGTGGAGGACCATCTGGCGTAGAAATTTCTGGCATGTTTGCGGAAATGAAGCAAAAGATTATTGCAAAAGATTACCCAGAATTGAAAGGGTCAAGTGGCGAAATCTATCTTGTAGACGGTCTCAATTCTGTACTATCGCCTATGAGTGAAAACTCACAACAATATGCGTACGATAAGTTAGTAGAAATGGGTGTGAAAATAAGGCTTAATAGTATGGTAACCGATTTTAAAAACGATGTAGTTCACTTTGCTAACGGGGATAAAATAGAAACCAAAAATTTAATTTGGACCGCTGGCGTAACCGCTATCATTTTTAAAGGTATACCACCAGAAGCGTATGGAAAGGGAAAAAGATTAATTGTAGATGCTTTCAACAAAGTTATTGGACAAGAGGATATATTCGCTATTGGTGATACTTGCATACAAACCACTGATACAGCATTTCCACAAGGACATCCACAAGTAGCGCAAGTGGCGATACAGCAAGGGCAAAATTTAGCGCATAATTGGATTAAAACTTTGAAATCCAAATCTAGTGTACCTTTTAAATATCATGATAAAGGTTCTATGGCAATTATTGGTAGAAATAAAGCGGTAGCAGAGTTTCCCAAACCGAAATTATTCTTCAGCGGTTTTATCGCTTGGATTATGTGGTTATTCATTCATTTATTATCCCTAATAAACTATCGAAACAGATTAAGTACCCTCTACAATTGGACTACTGCTTATTTCACAAAAGATCAGGCACTCCGGTTCATTGTTCGAACTACTTTAAGAAAGGAAGTATTAACAAGAGAAATTTCGGATTAGTATTACTTAAATCTGTATCCCACCCCGCAATTTTAGTTTTCTACGGATATTTTTTTTACTGGGTTTATTGTTTCCTTAAGTAAAAAGATTCTCTATGTGGAGATCTTTTCAAATATTTTTACTAATTTTATTTTAAAACACAAAATCATGTTAGTGAAAATTTATGGGAGTGCCATTCATGGGGTTTCGGCACAAACCATTACCATTGAGGTCAATGTTGATACTTCCGGAGTTGGTTACCATTTGGTAGGGCTTCCCGATAATGCAATCAAAGAAAGCAGTTACCGAATTTCCGCAGCATTAAAAAATGTTGGGTATAAAATTCCAGGTAAAAAAATCACCATCAACATGGCTCCTGCCGATTTGCGAAAAGAAGGTTCTGCTTATGACCTCAGTATAGCGCTAGGAATTCTCGCCGCTTCAGGACAAATAACCGCAGAAAATATTGGTGAATACATCATCATGGGAGAACTCTCGCTCGACGGTGGATTGCTTCCCATAAAAGGAGTATTACCGATTGCTATTAAAGCTCGCGAAGAAGGTTTTAAAGGAATTATTCTTCCTAAACAAAATATTCGTGAAGCCGCAATTGTCGATCAACTCGAAGTGTACGGCATCGAAAACATCAAAGAAGTCATCGATTTTTTCAACGAAGGAATTCCATTAGAAAGAACAACCATTGACACTCGCAAAGAGTTTCAGGAAAAGATTAATTTCTTTTCCACAGATTTTTCAGAAGTAAAAGGCCAAGAAACCGCAAAAAGAACGATGGAAGTAGCTGCCGCCGGTGGACACAACATTATTTTGATTGGCCCACCCGGAAGCGGAAAAACCATGCTTGCGAAAAGAGTTCCAAGCATTCTTCCACCATTAACTTTAAAAGAAGCTTTAGAAACCACCAAAATTCATTCAGTCGCCGGAAAAATAGGAACAGAAACTTCGTTGATGACCGTTCGCCCGTTTCGCAGTCCGCACCACACCATTTCGGATGTTGCACTCGTTGGCGGAGGTAGTTACCCACAACCCGGAGAGATTTCTCTAGCTCATAATGGCGTTTTATTTTTGGATGAAATGCCGGAATTTAAAAGAACCGTTCTGGAAGTAATGCGACAGCCGCTGGAAGATCGGGAAGTCACGATTTCGAGGGCAAAATTTACTGTGAATTATCCCGCAAGTTTTATGTTGGTTGCAAGCATGAATCCGAGTCCGAGCGGTTATTTCCCGGATGATCCCAACAATACTTCTTCGCAATTTGAAATGCAACGGTATATGAATAAACTTTCAGGGCCGCTTTTGGACCGAATCGACATTCACATTGAAGTGCAAAAGGTAGAATTTGATCAACTTACCGACAAACGGAAGGGTGAAAAAAGCGAAGAAATAAGGGCGAGAGTTCTGAAAGCAAGGGAAATTCAATCCAACAGATATCAAGATTCCGAGATTCATTACAATGCGCAAATGGGTCCTAAAGAAATAGAAAAATACTGCGAATTGGATGATGCTTCCCAAAGTTTAATAAAAACAGCCATGGAAAAACTCAATCTTTCAGCAAGAGCTTATGACAGAATACTGAAGGTTGCCCGAACCATCGCCGATCTGGAACTTCAGGAACGCCTCAACGCTGCCCATATTTCCGAAGCCATCCAATATCGTAGTCTGGATAGGGAATTTTGGAATGTATAAAGAAAATTAATTCGTCACGAACGGCTTAATCAACTTTTTGTTTTTCTCTTTATTTTCAAAACCAAAATTATAAGAAAAACCTACGCCCAAGGTTTGTTTCATCTGCAATTTCTGCAACTGATCGTGGTCGTATAGCAAATCCAAACTCACTACTGTTGAAATAAATTTATTGAACCGGATATTCAGCGTACCATTATAAGCAATATCCACTCTCTCGGGATGGAAAATGTAATTACTAAAGAAGTTAATTTGATTGACAAGGTTAATGTCTTTATAGATTTTCAAACGGTACAAAACATTCACCAAAGCACCAAGCTCAGATCTCACATTTTGCCCGTCTTTTTCCAAACCATATTTCCCTGCCTTTTGTAGCAAAGGATCTGTAACAAAGGTAAATTTACCATTCACCGGACGGAAAATTACCTGGAAATTTTCATTAGGATTGTACGAAATACCCAAACCGGCATTCAAATATCCCGGCGACATGAACCTTGAAATACGGTCTTTAAATTCGGGATCAGGAGTGTCGGTATAATTAAAACCCGGCGAAAACTGCGAAAGAAACTGAAAACCAGTTGAAAGATAAAAGTCTTTTCCGATATCGTATCCGTAGTTAGTCATAAGATTAATGTAATCTTCTGTTTTTCGCGACGTTTCACCTTGCGAAGCAACAAAACCATAACCGAGTTGCAAGGTATTATCCAAGAAATGCTTGTTATTTTTATAACTTAAATTATAATTAATCTTTCCGATGATTCCGATATTATTATTCCCTCCGGAATTCCAGTTGGAAAACGAAGATTGATTGAAAACCAAATTATTGGTTCCGTAATAAAACCATTTAATTGGGCCTTGCAATTTTAGCATATTATAAGGAGTAATCGGCAATTCCTGAGTGAGATTCGACATCACCACTTTATCGCGAATCACGATGGTATCCTTAAAATGTCTGTCGAAATTGATGAGTTCCGGATTCGACAAACTATCCAAATCCAATGCAACCGAATCCCATCTTCTTTGAGAAATAGAATCGATTTCTTTAAGAATTTCTCTGTCTCGCTGCGCGAAAACTACAGCCGTAAAAAACAATAGAATAAAGGCAATAAACTTTCTCATAGCCTACAAATTTAAGCCAAACTAATAATTATATAAAATTCAGAAGCAATCTTTTGTTACTTTTTGACTGATTTTTATTGATTTTAATGAAAACTTTAGCCATATTTACTTAATTATTAAATTGGCTACAATTTTGACAAAAAGAAATCGATGTTAAAAGAATCTCTAAATTACAAAGCGGTAATATACGCCATCATCATGGTTTCAGCGATGTGGTTTGGATTTTTGCTGCAAAATTTTGACCTTATCGAAGGTTGCAATGGCGCTATTATTCCACTCACTCCTTCCGGGTTGAAAGGGATTTTTTTCTCGCCTTTTCTTCATGGCGGAATTGATCATATTTTCGGAAATTCTGTGCCGATTTTCGTTCTTATATTTTTGTTATTTCAATTTTATCCATCTATTGCAAAAAAGATTTTCTTTACCGGATGGTTCGTGTCCGCACTTTTGGTTTGGATGCTTCCACCGATTGATATCTTAACCGGCGAATACTCCCACGTTTGTATCATCGGAGCCAGCGGAATTGTATATGTTTTAGCATTTTTCTTGTTTTTCAGCGGTGTTTTCCGGTGGAATATGAAACTTTTGACCGTTTCGCTGATTGTAGCATTATATTACGGAAGTTTAGTTTGGGGCGTAATGCCGGAAGAACTTTTCTCAACCCTTCCGGAACCGAGCAGAATTTCCTGGCAATCGCATCTTTCAGGTGCTGTAGTAGGAGTGATACTAGCTTTTGTTTTGAGGAAAACCGGTGAAAAAACCAAGAAATTCATTTGGCAATTTCCCAATTATTATAGCGAAAAAGACGATAAACTTTGGCAAGCGTACAAAGAAAATCATCCGGAGGATTTTATGGAACTTCCCTACCTGAAAAAGGAGGATCCTTGGGATCACTTAGATGAAATCAGAAAAAACGGATAATTTTCAATAAATTTGAAAAAAATACGAAATGTTTTCCGAAGAAACACTCTACTCCATCGCGCTTCGGCACTGCCCACTTATCGGAGATTTAATCTTTCGAAAACTTGTAAATGAGGCAGGTTCCGCAAAGGATGTTTGGCAACTCACCAAAACCGGACTAGAAAACATCTATGGAATCGGACAAAAAATTTCAAAGGAAATAGGCAATCCCGAACATTTAAAATTCGCTGAAAAAGAGTTGAAATTTTGCGAGAACAATCAAATAGAAATCAACCTGCGCCACCTCGGAGATCTCCCTAAACTACTGGATGAATGCGACGACGCTCCGGCAATTCTTTACCAAAAAGGAAATTTCGATCCTTCCCTAAGACCCATCAGTTTGGTAGGAACCAGAAATATTACAACATACGGCAGAAATTTCGTTCATGATTTTTTAGAAAATAACAGGAACAAAAATATACTGACAATTAGCGGACTCGCTCTAGGTGTTGACACGGAAGTTCACGAATCTTCTTTGAAAAACAACATTCCGACCATTGCGGTATTAGCTCATGGTTTCCACACACTTTATCCTTCAAAAAACAGAAAACTTTCGGAAAAAATCCTTGAAGAAAACGGCGTTCTTTTCACAGAATTCAACAGTTCGCAAAAACCCGATCGCGAGAACTTCATCCAGAGAAATCGCATCATTGCTGGATTATCTCCCGCAACGATTGTTGTAGAAACAGCATTCGGCGGCGGATCCATCAGCACCGCAACATTTGCCAATAATTACAACCGTGAAGTTTATGCCCTTCCCGGAAGAATTTCCGATAAATTTAGCCAGGGCTGCAATCAATTAATTCTTCAAAACAAAGCAGCAACAATTTCAACCATTTCTTCACTATCCGAACAACTTGGATTTCAGAGCGATCATTTAAAAATAGGTGAGTTATTCCCGACTTCAGAAATCAGAACGCTCTTAACTGAAAACCAGTTGGCAATTTGGAAAATTTTAGATAAAAACACTCCTTTTTCACTAGATGAAATATCGGAGAAACTCGAAATTCCGAGCTATAAAATTTTGCCCGATTTGCTTCAAATGGAAATTGCAGGATACATCAAAGCACTTTCGGGAAGACAATATCTGGCACTTTAATTTTTCATGATTTTTAAAAATTTATTAATATTTGCATAACATTCAATTATCAATATTGTAAATACCAAAATTATCAATTTAATAAAAATAAACTGCAAATTCATTAATATTTCAACAACATATAAAATTTTTCTTGCAAGTTTTGAAAAAAAAATTAAATTTGTTGACAATAATATTCAACCTTTATGGAACACTATAATGTAGAGCAAAAAATTCAGGAGTTTGTCGCTAAAATAGAGGCAAAAAACCCTAATGAACCAGAATTCCTTCAAGCAGTGAAAGAAGTTGCAGTTACGGTAATTCCTTTTATTGCCAACCGCAAAGAGTACACGGGAATGAAGCTTTTGGAAAGAATGGCCGAACCCGAAAGAACCATTATTTTTAGAGTTCCTTGGGTAGATGATAAAGGAGAAATCCAAGTAAACCGAGGTTTCAGAATTCAGATGAATTCAGCAATTGGACCTTATAAAGGTGGAATACGATTTCATCCAACGGTAAACCTTTCTGTTCTTAAATTCCTAGCGTTCGAGCAAACTTTCAAAAACTCTCTTACTACTTTGCCAATGGGCGGTGGAAAAGGAGGTTCGGATTTCGACCCTCAAGGAAAATCCGATATGGAAGTGATGCGTTTTTGCCAGGCTTTCATGACGGAAATGTGCAAACATATCGGTCCTGAAACGGATGTTCCTGCAGGTGACATCGGAGTGGGAGCAAGAGAAATTGGGTATTTATTCGGTCAGTACAAAAAAATTAGAAACGAATTTACCGGAGTTCTTACCGGAAAAGGATTGGCTTATGGTGGTTCATTGATCCGTCCGGAAGCAACCGGCTACGGTGTAGTATATTTTGCTGAGCAAATGCTAAAAACAATTGGACAAGATTTCAAAGGGAAAACAGTTACTGTTTCTGGTTTTGGAAATGTTGCATGGGGCGTTATTAAAAAAGTTGAAGAATTAGGCGGTAAAGCGGTTACCATTTCTGGTCCTGATGGCTATATTTATGATAAAGACGGAATCACCGGTGAAAAAATTGATTATTTATTAGAGCTAAGAGCTTCCGGAAATAACCGTGCAGAAGATTATGCGAAGAAATTCCCAACTGCCGAATTCCACGCTGGGAAACGTCCATGGGAAGTAAAATGTGATGTTGCAATTCCTGCTGCAACACAAAACGAACTTCATTTGGATGATGCTAAAAATCTTGTAGCAAACGGTGTAATCTGCGTAACAGAAGCTGCGAATATGCCTTCAACTTTGGATGCTATCAATTATTTCTTAGATAATAAAGTACTTTTCTCTCCAGGAAAAGCTTCCAACGCGGGTGGTGTAGCAACTTCAGGTTTAGAAATGACGCAAAACTCAATACGTTTAAACTGGTCTTCTGAAGAAGTGGATGCTAGATTGAAAGAAATCATGATCGGAATTCACAAAGCTTGTAGAGATTACGGTAAAGAAGAAGACGGCTACGTAAACTATGTGAAAGGTGCAAACATCGCAGGTTTCGTAAAAGTTGCCGAAGCAATGTTGGCTCAAGGAGTAGTATAAAACAAAAAAAGTCTGAGGAAATTTCCCAGACTTTTTTATTGATATTCCTGTCCCGGGATAATGGGTAAAAAGTAAAATGAAAGGATAAAAAGCATTGGTTTTCAATGCTTTTTATTTTTGTATACTGCAAAAAAAATCCTGCAAAATTGCAGGATTCTTTTTCATTTTTACTCTTTAGGTTTTTTTACTTTTTCTCCTCGGTCTTTGTAACCGGAAGTTCCTGTTTAAGTTCGGCAGAAGTTTCAGTTTTTAGAGCTGCGGTTTCTTCTTTTTTCGCTTCTACAGACTCTTTCTTAAAAGTTGGTGCTTGCGCAGCAACTTCTGCATTTTCTTCTGCTTTCACTTCTGTTTTTACCGCTTTGTCTGTTTTTGCTTTTTTAGCAACTTCCGTACTTTGTGCATTTGCTAAACTTACTCCTGCTGCTAAAAAAACAACTGCGAACAACGACTTTTTCATAATACTTTCATTTTTGTGGTTAGTAATGATTTTAAAACGCCGTTTTCGCGAGGGAATTATATGAATCTCCGAAGTTTAACTGAATTTAAAAGAGTTTATGATTTATTTAGATTCACTTCTTCTACAGATTTTTCTGGATTTTTTCAACAAATTCAAATACTGCAGGGCAAATGACCGTGTTCTTGATGGTAAGGTGATTAATTTGATAAATCTTTTTGCGATCGGTATGTGGAAATTCTCGACATGCCTTCGGGCGAACTTCGTAAATGGAACAAGTGTTATCGGAATTAAGAAACCAACAAGGTAAATTTTGCAAAACTTTGTCGTTGTCTTCATCTGTTCTTAAAAATTTCTGCTCAAAGTCTGCTGATTTCATACGAAGGTGTTTGGCTATTCGCTCAATATCTTTTTCTGTAAAGAGCGGTCCGGTTGTTTTGCAACAATTGGCGCATTGCAAACAATCAATCTTGCTGAAAACCTGATCATGAGTATCTTGAACAATATAATCAAGATTTTTTGGCGGGCGTTTTTTCAGAGTTTCAAGAAATTTTTTGTGTTCCTTTTGTTTTAAAACGGCCTGGTTTTTATAAAATTCAAGATTCATGATGCAAAAATAGGTTTAATTTGGAAAACGACTATTCGATTAATTCTGACCTGCGGCCGCGATAGCAGCGATTACCCCACAAGGAGGCGGCGGAACGAAGTGGAGCCGCCGACTGAGGAGTAGTAGCGGATAGCGCGAATTGTCCGCCCAAATATTTAATGACCAAAATCATAGGAATCTCTTCCTTAAATTCCTTAAATTTGATGGATGAAAAAGCTGGAAACAAGAGCAGATATTGAGCTGCTTGTGAATCGTTTTTATGAGAAAGTTGCTGATGATGAGAAGATTGGCTTCTTTTTCAATGATGTAGCAAAAGTGAGTTGGCAAAAGCATTTGCCGAAGATGTATTCATTTTGGGAAACGCTGCTTTTTGGGCAAATTTCTTATAAAGGAAATCCAATGGCGATGCATTTTCCAATTAATGAAAAAGTGGCGATTGAAAAGCATCATTTTGAGCACTGGATCAAACTGTGGACGGAAACTGTGGAGGAAAATTTCACCGGCGAAATGGCGGAAACCGCAATTTACAAAGCCACGAATATCGCCAATTTGATGAGCCATAAAATGCAAATAGCGAGAAGATAGTTGGGCAATTTCCTTTCCATTCAGAAAACCGCCCGATTTATTCTAAGGTACGATTACCATAAAAATATATGCTGCTAAATTGACGAGAAGTACTGTTCCGTATAGGTGATTGGTTTTCCCGCGACTGAGGGAAAGCATCACTGTAAATACGGATAATGCGAGCAAAATAATTGATTTCATATCCAACCCCAAAACGAACGGTATATCAAACATTATACAAACCACGGAAACGGCAGGAATTGTTAACCCTACACTGGCCAATGCAGATCCTAAGCCCAAATTGATAGACGATTGAATTTGGTTGTTTCGCGCAGTTCGAATTGCCGCTAAACCTTCAGGCAATAATACCACGGAAGCAATAATTACGCCCACCAAAGCTCTCGGCGCACCTATATTTTCTACAAAATCTTCGATAACCGGAGAGAGTCCTTTTGCCATAAAAATGACCACCGCAAGACAGACAATCAGCAAAACCAAACTGGCAATTGTTTTTGCATTACTCGGTGGTGCTGCTTCATGCGCTGTATGATCATCTGGTGCTGCTACGATAAAGTAGTTTCGGTGACGTACCGTTTGTAACATTAAGAAAGATCCATAAATAACCAAACAAGCCAAGGAGACAAAAATTAATTGAGTATTATTGTAAATTGGCCCCCGTGCACTGGAGGTAAAATTGGGTAAAATAAGGGTAAGAACGAGAATCGCAACCAAACTCACCAAATAGGTAGTTGCTGAACTTCGCATGAAAAACTGCTCTTTGTATTTCCAGCTTCCGATCCAGATACAAATCCCCAAAATTCCGTTTAGAATAAGCATTACCGCAGCAAAAACGGTATCTCGAGCGTAGGTCATCGCACCTTCGCCACCGGAAAGCATGAAAGAGATAATTAAACCCACCTCCAAAATAGTAATACAGATTGCGAGGATGATGGTTCCGTAAGGTTCACCAACTTTGTGAGCGACTACTTCAGCGTGATGTACAGCCGCCAAAACAGTGATGAATAATAAAATAGCGCCCGCCACATTTGCAAATATAGTATCAGTAAGAAATCCCGCAAGATAAAATACTGATGCTAAAATGGGGAAGACGACCGTCCAACTTAAAATATTTTTTACTTTCATCAATTTTCGATTTTCACAATTATACAAAAAATCTATTGAAAATCAAAATTATTTGGATAGTTCTTATCGAAAAATCACTCTCCATAGATAAAAATCCTGAAAATCGGTGATCATGTGGAAAACCAATCCCAATGCGATAATCTTATAATTTCCTTTCAGTAAAACAAATCCAAGAAAATAAAGCACAACCATTGGATAAGAGTGCAAAAGGTGAAAACCTACACTGCTCCTATTCGGATCGAAAATTGGATCAGCAAAAAGATGATCCAAATCGACCAACATCGTCGCGAGCATCAGCAAATAAGCTTTTTTCCAATTATTTTTAAAGAAAATTTTCGCAACCAACAGCGGAAATACAAAATGGAGAAAATAATGAACAATTTCTCGAATGTAGAAATGGTTTTCCATCAAATTTTTCCTTTTAAATAGTTTTGCCTAAGATCCTCATCTAATTTCTCAATCGCATAACGAAGGGATGTTCGAGGCATATTCCGGTAATTTTCATTAAGAAAATTCAATAATTCCGCCTCATTTTTATCGCCCATTACCCGCAACAACCAGCCATTCGCTTTGTGCATCAAATCGTGGGAATGTTGCAGGTTTTTCAGCACCAATTCTTTCATTAAATCAAATTTACCTTGCTTCACGTGGTGCATCGTTGCGACTACAGCCATCCTTTTGCTCCACAAGCAATCTTCCTCCGAAAGTGCTTTTAGTAAGCTGTTGTCATTATTTTCAAAACAATAGCGCCCTAAAATTTTGTAGCAGGAATTATCTACCAAATCCCAATTGTTTACGTATTTTTTATGGCTTAAATAAAATTCAACGATCTGAGATTTTTCTGCTGCAGATTTCGTTTTTTCGAATTTGGAAACCAACATCAAAAGCGCACAATGCCTATGTTCATGGATTTCAGAAACTAGAAGTTCACTCAATTCTTCTAAGGAAATGCTGGCAAAATATTCCTTCGCTACTTTTCGTTGCTCCGGAACTGTAACTCCGATAAACTGGTCGCCTTCCGCATATTCGCCTTTCCCCGCTTTGAAAAATCTTGGAAAAAACGCTGCTTTTTCGGGCAGCGCTAACATTTCCAAAGCTTCTTTTACCGCATCTGATTGGTTGCCCATCATTTTTTAAAATTAAAAATTATTCGCCTGTTTCCTCATCATCATGATATTCAAAAAGGAAATCGTTGTAAGGAAATCTTGAAATATGAATTTTCAAAACCTCATCGTAAATAATTTTTTTCATCTCCGAGAAATTTTCTTTGGTCAAAGCCGAGATAAATACCGTTGGATATTTCGATTTCGACATCCAGGTTTTTTTCCATTCTTCCAGGGAAATATTTTTTCGGGTTTCTGGGGTTAAATCATCTTCAGCCTTTTTTTCATAACTAAAATCATCAATTTTATTGAAAACCATCACCATCGGTTTTTGATGCGCATTGATTTCCATTAAAATCTGATTGACAGAATTAATGTGATCTTCAAAACTTTCATGGGAAATATCAACGACATGAATCAGCAAATCGGCTTCACGAACCTCATCCAAAGTAGATTTGAAACTTTCAACAAGTTGGGTCGGAAGTTTTCGGATAAAACCAACGGTATCGGTCAAAAGGAAAGGCAAATTCCCAATCACCACCTTTCTCACCGTAGTATCGAGTGTTGCAAAAAGTTTGTTCTCCGCAAAAACCTCGGATTTGGAAATAGCGTTCATTAAAGTCGATTTTCCAACGTTGGTATAGCCCACAAGTGCTGCTCTCACCACCTTTCCGCGGTTTTGTCTTTGCGTAGACATTTGCTTGTCGATGGTTTTCAGTTTTTCTTTTAATAATGAAATTCTGTCGCGGATGATACGTCGGTCAGTTTCAATTTCGGTTTCACCCGGACCTCTCATCCCGATTCCCCCTTTTTGTCTTTCGAGGTGAGTCCACATTCTGGTCAACCTTGGCAATAGATACTGATACTGAGCCAGTTCCACCTGTGTTCTCGCGTAAGAAGTTTGTGCTCTCTGGGCAAAAATATCGAGAATAAGGTTGGTTCTATCAAGGATTTTAACTTCGATTTCTTTTTCAAGATTTTTAAGTTGCGAAGGCGAGAGTTCGTCATCAAAAATAATGGTGTTAATGTCATTTTCCTTTACATAATCTCTAATTTCCTGCGCTTTTCCGCTTCCGATGAATGTTTTGGAATCCGGCTGCGTAAGCTTTTGGGTAAATCTTTTCACCACGGTAGCTCCTGCAGTTAAAGCAAGAAACTCCAATTCATCCATATATTCTACAACTTTATCTTCGTCTTGGTTTTGGGTAATTACCCCGACAAGGACGGCTTTCTCGTACAAATGTTCTTTATTATCTAGCATATATTTTGTCTATAATCTAATGTTCACAAAATTAGTTTTTTTCTTTATTATAAATGAGTTTTAGTATGATCAAAATCATCGTAGCTACCACCGAAATACTGTTGGTAACAATCATCGAAATATGATCTTTACCTATTCCAAACCACAACCACAAACCACTGCTCAAAACTCCTATGATACAAGTAATTAAGGAAATTTCTTCTGCAGATTTTTCTTTCACAATTTTAATAATTTGAGGAACAAAAAGCGCCGAAGATAAACCACCGGCGATAAAACCAATAATTTCAATATCCATAATTTTTCTTTTTTTTAAAGCTATTAAAGCATATTCCATTTTTATGCCGTGGTTTTCTTTAAATTTGAATTCAGTTTAGCTAAAAATGACACAGGATTACATTTCATTTAAAGGAAAAATCATTCAACACGGCGAAATAAATGCAGCTTTTGTTGAATTTCCATTTTCCACGGAAGAACTTTTCGGGAAAAAAGGACAGGTGAAAATTAAAGCAATTTTCGACGGTCACGTAGAATATCGCGGTAGTTTAGCCAAAATGAAAAGCGATTGTCATAGACTCGGACTTACCCAACAAATCAGGAATAAACTTAGGAAATCCTTTGGAGATGAAGTTTCCGCAAAACTATGGGAAGATAATGAAGAACGCATTGTAGAAATTCCGGATGATGTAAAAATCGTTTTTAATGACAATCTACAAGCCAAGGAACTTTTTGACAAAATGAGCTATACCCACCGAAAAGAGTATATCCGATGGATTGTAGAAGCGAAAAAAACCGAAACACGAGAAAACAGAAAATTGAAAATGATCGAAATGATTCTCGCCGGCAAAAAAGGGATATAATGAAGAAAATCAACAATTTAGAAACTGAAAGATTAACGATACGCGCGATTTCTACGGAAGATGCAGAATTTATTCTGGAACTTTATAATTCTCCGAAATTCATTGAGTTTATCGGCGACAGAAACATTAAAAACATGGAAGATGCAGCCAATTACATCATCCAAAAATTTCTTCCACAATACGAAAAGCTTGGATTCGGAAATTATTTGATTACCCGAAAAAGCGACGGAAAAAAGATCGGTGCCGTGGGAATTTTCGAAAGAGAAGGATTGGATGTACACGATATAGGGTTTTCATTTCTTCCGGAATTTGAAGGAAATTGTTATGGTTTTGAATCTGCTTCAAAGCTTTTAAAAACTGTAATTCAAGAATTTACCTTAAAGAAAATTTCCGCAATTACGACAAAAACAAATTTTTCTTCTCAAAAACTCATTGAAAAGTTAGGTTTGAAATTCCAAAAAATGGTAACACTTCCAGATGATGATGTTGAATTGCTTTATTATGAAATCTCAATTGAGGCTATTTAAACATTAAAAAACGCACTTTTAGGTGCGCTTTATTCTTTCAAGATTCCACTTTTTTGCGCTCGCTTCGCTCGCGCTTTTTTAGTAATTCGGTTTCCAATCCACTACTGCTTTGATGAAAGCTTCGGCGTTTTCTAAAGGAATATTCGGTAAAATTCCGTGACCAAGATTCACGATATATCGGTCTTTTCCGAATCGATTGATCATTTCATTCACCATTTTCTTGATGGTTTCGGGCGTAGAATGTAATCTTGTAGGATCGAAATTTCCTTGTAAAGTCATCGAATGATTCGTAAGAACTCTAGCAAATTCAGGTTTGATGGTCCAATCGACACCCAATGCAGAAGCTTTAGACATCGTCATTTCTTCTAACGCGAACCAACAACCTTTCCCGAAAACAACAACATGGGTAAGCGGACTCAAGGCCTCAACAATTTGGTTGATGTATCTCCACGAAAATACTTCGTAATCATCCGGAGAGAGCATTCCGCCCCAAGAATCGAAAATCTGAACAGCAGAAACACCTTTTTCAACTTTTCTTTTTAGGTAAGCAATCGTGGTATCGGTAATTTTTTGAAGTAAAAGATGGGCCGCTTCCGGATTTTGAAAACAAAAAGTTTTGGCGATTTCAAATGCTTTAGAACCTTTACCTTCTACACAATAGCACAAAATTGTCCATGGAGAACCGGCAAAACCAATTAATGGAATCTCACGATCCAATTTCTGAAGGGTAAGTTCAATCGCATCGAAAACATATCCCAGAGTATCATTTACATCAGGAACTGGAATATTTTGCACTTGTTCCAAAGTTCGGATAGGTTCATCGAGCCATGGCCCTACATTTTCTTTCATCTTAAAATCCAATCCCATCGCTTGCGGAACTACCAAAATATCTGAAAAAAGAATGGCTGCATCTAGTGGATATCTGCGGATCGGCATCATGGTAATTTCCGCTGCAAGTTCCGGAGTTTGGCATCTTGTGAAAAAATCGTACTGATCACGAAGTGCACGGAATTCCGGCAAAAATCTTCCGGCTTGTCTCATCATCCAAACCGGCGGTCTTTCTACGATTTCGCCTCGTAATGCCTTTAGGTAAAGGTCGTTTTTAATCATAACTTATTATTTTGTTCTGCCTCCACTTCTGGGCTATAGTGGGAAGAAATTAAATTCAACAAATCATCAACATTGCTCTCAGAGCTTGTTATGACTGTATTTTTGGTAATTTTTTTTATCTCTTTTGTCGTAGTTTCGCCGATAGAAAATAGCTGAAAATCTTCTATAGAATTAAACTTTGCAAAACTACGCACACCGCTGGGACTGAAGAAACAAACCGCATCATATTTTGCAGAAATCGTTGGATAAAGCAGTTCAGTTTCGTAAACGGGAATTTTTTTGTAGGAAATATTTTGCAGTGGTAAAGCTTTATTCAAGACGTTAAGGGCGAGATTTCCGCAGAAGTGAAGAAATTTTTCTTTCGGGCTGTTTTCAATAATAAATTCAGCGAGCTCCTTCGCGTTCTTGGTCACTTTGAAAGTTCCAAAACCAAATTTCCTAAGTTCCCTCTTCGTCATCTGTCCTACCGCGTAAATCTTATTGAAATTGCGTTCGGCAAAATTCTCATTGGGTAGAAAATGATTACTAAAAAAAGAATTAACCGCATTTACACTGGTGAAAATCAAGGATTTATCTTTCAAATCAAAGGATTCGACTTCCAACTGATTTATCTTTATTACATCTACAAAATCATAAGAAAAATGACCTCCTAATTTCTTGGAAATCATCAATGGGTTGATCTTTTTTGTAAAGAGAATTTTCATGAAACAAATATTATCAATAGTCGCAAAACCTTTAGATTTCAGTTTATTGTAATTGATTTTTAATTTCCGCCATTAGTGCTCTTCCGCCATTATTCAATACCTTTTCGGCCAAAATCTTTCCGAAGTTTTTATGTTCATTCCACTGGAAAATTTCGTCGGTTTCGATGCTATTTTTTCCGTCCAAGGAGCATAATCTGGCCTGAAAACGAATTTCATTTTGATCATTTACTTCAGCGAAAGCCCCGATGGGAGCGGTACAACCACCTTCCAAAGTATTGAGGAAATTTCTTTCTATATCAATGCAAATTTTTGTCTTTTTATGGTTAATGTCTTTAAATATCTCTTTAATTTCCTCATCATCAGCACGTCCGCAAATCGCTACTACACCTTGTGCCGGCGCAGGAATCATCATCGGAAGTTGCTCATAATCAATATTTAAATCCATTCTTTTGATCGCCGCAAGCGAAAAAAGTGTTGCGTCAAAATCGTTTTCTTCAAGTTTTTTTAGCCGAGTTTGTACGTTGCCTCGAATGTCTGAAATTGCAGTTCCCGGAAATTCTTTATACCAAAAAGCACGTCTTCTCAAACTGCTTGTCGCAATTTTCAAATCTTTCAAATCCAGGGTTTGGGATTCTTTTTTTCTTACCAAAACATCTTCTGGATAGTCTCTTTCCAAAACCGCGATAATCTCAATGTTTGTAGGCAATTCGGTAGGAATGTCTTTGAGAGAATGTACGGCAATATCCACTTCTTTATTCAATAGTGCAATATCGAGATCTCGGGTAAAAACGCCTGTAATCCCCAATGAATAAAGCGGTTGTGTGAGATTTTTATCACCTGTGGAAACAATTGGTGTGATGTCGGTGACAAAATTTCTGTTTTGGAGATTTCTTGCCACTTCACGCGCTTGCCACAAAGCGAGCGGTGAGTTTCTGGTTCCAATTTTAATGCTTTTCATTGAATTCGTTTTTGGGCTGTTCAACTAAAATTTCGTGCATCAATTTGCTAATTTCTTCCGCTTTCAAAGGGTTATCGATAATATATTTAGCAAACCTATTGGTGATTTTCTGGATCAGTTTATCCGAAAGTTGCATATCATTCACATCAACATACTTGTGTTTTTTGTGAATATTGTGCATTTCATAATTCTCCATTTTTTTCAGTGCCGCTTTGAAATGATGAATATTAGGAGCTAATTTCCTTTTCTTTTCCCATTCTACAAAATCCTTCGTCATTTCTTTGATAATTCCCTCTGCTTTTGGAATTTCTTTTTGTCTTTGGATCATGGTTTCGCTGATGTGAAGCGAGAGCTGATCGACATCGACCAAACTCACATTGGTGTTTTCGGTGACATTTTTCTCTACGTTATTCGGGATCGAAAGATCGATAACCAAGGTTTCTTTTCCGTTCGGGAAATGAGTTTTATTAATGATCGGATGTTGCGCACCTGTTGCAACAATAAGAATATCGGTTTCCGCGAGTTCTTCGTGCAAATTATCGAAAGGAATTTGTGGAATATTATATTTTTCCGCAATTTTTTCTGCTTTCTCGGAAGTTCTGTTGGCAACTTTTACCTTAGGCTTGTATACATGTTTTACGAGGTTTTCAACAGTATTTTGACCAATTTCCCCGACTCCCAAAAGCAAAATATTCTTATCGGAAATCTGCGTTTGATTTTTTAAAATATAATGAACCGCTGCATACGAAACTGAAGCTGCTCCATTGGAAATTCCAGTTTCATTTTTAATTCTTTTTGAAATTTGAATTGCAGAATTTATTGCTCTCTCTAGAAAAGGATTGGAATATTTCTTTTCTTTTTTGAAACGGTGATAGGCGTTCTTAATCTGCCCAATGATCTCAAAATCACCAATAATCTGGCTTTCCAAACCGGCCGCAACCCGAAAAAGATGATTCAAAGCTTCTTCGTGTTTCAGGATATTCACATACTGCATGAATTCTGTAAGACTCACTCCGATGGTTTTGCAATAAAGCTCGGCAATCAGCAGATAATTCTGCGTAGTGGTATAAATTTCGGTCCGGTTGCAGGTGGAAACCACAAAGGCATCGCCCATGTTTTGGTCATGGATTTCATTGACGAAATTTTTAACGTTTTCGTCAAAAAAAGCAAATTTTCCCCGAGTTTCGGCATCAGCTTTCTCGAAACTGACGCTGAGGACAGCGAAATTGGCGGTTTTGTGAATGTTGGTATCCTGATTCATAAAGCAACCGCAAATTTAAGATTTTAAATTGAATTGGTGAAGGTTCCAAAAAATGAACATTATCATTAAAATCTATGAGTTTCTGAATTTTATTTTAGGATTTTTAATTAAAAATGAAACCATTAGTTATGTACATTTTATTTCGAAAGAGTTTTGAATTTTAATAAAATTTTAACCAAATTAACTGAGAATCTAATTTTTAGAACGGTTCTAAATTTATATCTTTGTACACTTAAAAAAAATCAAGAAAAAATGGGGCTATTTGATATGTTCACGCAAGATATTGCGATTGACTTAGGCACAGCAAACACACTTATTATACATAACAACAAGATCGTTATCGATCAACCTTCTATAGTAGCAATTGAGCGTTCTAGTGGCAAACCAATCGCAGTAGGCGAAAAGGCGAAACACATGCAAGGAAAAACTCACGAAGATATCAAAACAATTAGACCCTTGAAAGATGGTGTAATTGCTGATTTTCATGCATCTGAACACATGATCAAAGAGTTTATCAAACAAATCCCCGGCATTAAAGGAAAGCTTTTTCAACCTACTTTAAAAATCGTAATTTGTATTCCTTCCGGAATTACCGAAGTAGAAAAAAGAGCGGTACGAGATTCTGCACAAAAAGTAAATGCCAAAGAAGTTCGTTTGATCTACGAACCAATGGCTGCTGCAATTGGGGTAGGAATTGATGTTCAAAAACCCGAAGGTAACATGATTATCGACATCGGTGGTGGTACTACCGAAATCGCAGTAGTAGCTCTAGGAGGAATTGTTTGCGACAAGTCCGTGAAAATTGCAGGTGATGTTTTTACCAATGATATAGCATATTACCTAAGAACGCATCACAATTTGTATATCGGTGAAAGAACTGCCGAACGAGTAAAAATCGAAGTAGGATCTGCCGTAGAAGAACTGGATGTTGATATTGAGGATATTCCGGTTCAAGGGCGTGATTTGATTACCGGTAAGCCAAAAGAAATTATGGTAAACTACAAGGAAATCGCTCGCGCATTGGACAAATCCATCATCAGAATTGAAGATGCGGTAATGGAAACCCTTTCGCTTACTCCACCTGAATTGGCCGCAGATATCTACAAAACAGGAATTTATCTTGCCGGCGGTGGTGCTTTGCTCAGAGGACTTGCAGATAGACTTCACAAGAAAACAGGCCTTCCGGTTTTTGTAGCTGAAGATCCTTTGAGAGCGGTGGTTCGCGGAACAGGTATCGCTTTGAAAAATATGGATAAATTCAACTTCCTGATTAAATAATTTTTAACTTTTTTACGACATTAACTGATGGGATTTTTGCTGCGATTATTTTCGAAGAACGGTTTGTTCGTTTTCTTCCTCTTTCTGCAGCTTACCGCTTTGGTACTGATTTTCAGCAGAAATTCGATGCAACAATCGTGGATTTCGGGACAAACGGCGGCTTTCAATTCCTGGGTTTCCGGATATATCGACGAAGGAACTTCTTACCTTAAATTAAAGCAAATCAATGAGCAACTTGTTGCCCAAAACAAAGTTTTGATGGAGCAGGTCTATGGAAAAAACCCTTCCGGGATTCCCAATTTCAGAAAAGTTCATGACACCATCGGGGGTGGACAAATTTATACTTTTGTAGACGGTGAAATCGTTTTCAACAGCATCAACCGGAAAGATAATTACTTCACCATCAACCGAGGAAGACGAGATGGAGTTTTGCCACAAATGGGCGTTATGGCTCCAAAAGGAATCGCCGGAATCGTGATTAATTCTACAAATTCTTATGCGTTGGTTCAATCTGTTTTAAGCTTGAACAAAATCAAAATCAACGCTTCCTTAAAAAAATCAGGTTATTTCGGAACTTTAACATGGAAAGGCGAAGATTCCCGAATTATGCACCTCGCTGATGTGCCGAAATATGTTCCACTTCAAATTGGAGATACCGTAGTAACCGATGGTAAATCTGCGATTTTTCCACAAGGAATTATGATTGGAAAAGTTTCCGGATATGAAGTCGACAGCAAAACCGGTTTCTGGGATATTTCCGTGGAACTGAGTGAGAAAATGGGCAACCTGAGCAAAATTTATGTGGTGAAAAACCTGAAAAAAGCCGAAGTTCAAAAGATACAGGATACGCTACAAGCGACTATAAATAAAGAGAAATGATAAGCAGAACCCTTTTTACCGATATCCTGATTATTGTTTTGCTGGTTGCATTACAGATTTTTGTGCTGAATCGCATTACGCTTTTCGGAAAATACACTCCGGTGATGTATCCGGTTTTCGTGATGTTTTATCCGTTTTTCAGAAACCGTTTTCAGTTTTTAGCACTTAGTTTTATACTCGGATTAGGAATTGATGCGTTTCTCTACACTTGGGGAATCAACGCGTTCGCAACAACCATGATTGCGTATTTCCGAACTTTAATTTTCCGAACCTCAACCGATACTTCGACAGACTTTTTCTCATTTCAGTCGTTGCAATGGTCGCAATATTTGTTTTTCATTTTCTCGAGTATTTTCTTGCACCAGCTTCTGGTTCAGTATATTGAGTTTTTCAAATTCAGTAGATTCTTCGAAATCTTTATGAATGTTTTGGCAACAAGCGCGATTTCTTTTATATTTATACTGATCTATGCATTAGCATTTAAAGTAAAACAGAAGATTTAGAAATTGCCCCATTTTTAATCCGAATTAAAAGATAACGCTTTTCCTAATTTCGAATTCCACGCGAGCTTTGGAAGAAAATGTTAATCAAAACGCATGAAATCACAGTACCTTAAAATTACCTCTATACTATTCATACTTGCTTTAATTTTTATCGCAAGATTAGCTTATTTGCAACTTTTCACCGATCGATATGCGCTGAACGCGGCAAATACTTCCATTAAAACAGAATATATTATTCCACAACGGGGTGTAATCTTCGATAGAAATGGAAAAATCATGGTCGGAAACCAGCCTTCCTACGAAATTTCTTTCACCGAAGCTTTGATAAAAAGTGATTTCGACACTTTGGGATTTTGTAATTTAATGAAAATCAGCAAACAAGATTTCATTAAAAGAATTAACCTCATCAAAAAAGAAAAATACTATTCTAAGCTCACTCCCATGACTTTCATGAAGAATTTGAGCAGAGAAGAAATCGCAAGAATACAAGAAATTATCTTCAAATATCCGGCGTTCAACATCGTTTCCAGACCACAACGACAGTACGAAGTTTCAACTTCCGGTAATTTGTTGGGCTACACCAATGAGGTAAACGATCGGGAGATCAAAAAAGATTCGCTGTATTATCTTCCGGGAGATTTCATTGGGAAAACCGGTGTTGAAAAATCTTATGAAAAGGAACTTCGCGGCGAAAAAGGCATACAATACATCCAAAAAGATATTCGCCTTAGAAATGTAGGTCCTTACAAAAATGGAACTTTAGATAAAGATGTAATCACAGGAAAAGACATTACCCTCACCATTGATTACGATTTGCAAAAAATGGCCGAAGAAATGTTGGTCAATAAACAAGGTGCAATCGTAGCAATTGATCCTAAAAATGGTGAAATTCTGGTTCTAGCAACGGGCCCGGATATAGATCCAAATTTATTCGTAGGTCCGGAAAAGACCAAAAACCTGTATCGTTTGCAAATGGACACGATTTATAATAATCGTCCAACTTTTGATCGTTCACTACAAGCAGCTTATCCGCCGGGTTCTACCTTTAAACTCCTTACAGCAGCTGCCGCTATGCAAATGGGTGTAATGGATGAGAATACCATTTTCCCATGTGGTGGTGGATTTAATTATAAAGGATTAAGAGTAAAAGGACATGGTGGCGCAGATCCGCTGATTCCCGCAATTCAGGTGTCGAGTAACTGCTATTTTTCCTATGCTTTCATTGCAATCATGAATAAATATCCCGGAAATCCATCAAAAGGTGTGGACGAATGGAAAAAAATCATGAGCAGTTTCGGAGTGGGAGAATTTTTGAACAACGATTTGGCCGTAGGTTCGAAAGGTAGAATTCCTTCTGGAGCTTTTTATGAAAAAAGAAGTGGCAAAAAAGATTGGAGCTCTGCCTACACGATGAATGGATCTATTTTCAACGGAATGGGGCAAGGTGATGTTTTGCTTACCCCACTTCAAATGGCGAATGCAACTGCCGCAATCGTAAACAGAGGTTGGTATTACACGCCTCACATCGTGAAATCGATTGATGGAAAACCAAATCCTGATCCAAGATTTACAGTAAAACATAAAACCCTCGTAAATCCTAAACATTTCGATCCCATCATTAAAGGAATGGAAGCAGTAGTACTGAATGGAACAGCAAGAGGACTTAAATCCAACGACTTTACAATGCTGGCAAAAACCGGTACTGCACAAGTTCCACAAGGAAAAGACAACTCAATTTTTGTATTGGCTGCACCTGCAGATAATCCTAAAATCGTCATCGCTGCCGTAATGGAACACGCTGGATTCGGTGCAACTTGGGCTGGACCCGCAGCTGCTGTGATTGCCGAAAAATATTTAACGGGTGATTTAAAAAGAGAACATCTTTATAAAAAGCTTACTAACGCGAGTTTCATGCCGGAATACCGACGACAATGGAATGCCGAACTGAAACGAAAAGGACTTTACAAAGAACCTAACAAAGATTCTTTAAAAATCCAAAGCATTGAAGACAGTTTAAAATTTATAAAAAACGAAAATCTCCGTTCTAAACTTGTCTTTAAGAGAGACTCGCTACGGCTGAAACTTAAAACACAAAATCCTAAAAAATGAAGTGGACAGAAGGCATAGACAAAACCAGTATCTTTCTTTATCTCGCTATTTCTTTTTTTGCAGTAGCGAATATCTATAGTGTGGATGAGGGTTTAGGTAAAAAACAACTTATTTTCCTCTGCATTTCTATCGTCGTGGGCTTGATTATTTTCATGATGAGAACCAAATTTTTCGAGAATTTTGCAAGCATAATCTATGTAATCGGCGTTTTGCTTTTGATTGGCTTATTCCCTTTTGGAACAGAAATTTTAGGACAAAAAAACTGGTACAAATTCGGCGGAGTTACCATGCAACCAGTAGAATTTGCTAAAATAGGGGTTGCATTAATGCTAGCAAATTATGTTTCCGGCCCCGATTATAATTTGAAAAACCAGAAATCACTGCTTACAACTCTTGCTATAATCGGTATTCCCGCGATTGTTGTGCTTGCGATTCCTGATGTGGGTTCACTATTGGTCTTTACGGCTTTTTTCATTGCGCTTTTCCGGGAAGGGCTTAGCGGCTGGGTTTTCGGTGTGGGAGCTATTTTAGCAGCGGTTTTCTTAGTAGCATTGGCGGTCGATCCTCTTTATGTAATTATCGGGATTAGTTTAATTTTCCTAATTATTATCTTTTTTAATTACCACAGAATTCATTGGAACGTTGTTTCTATTTCCGGTTTTATTGGATCATTTCTGCTACTCTCCGGAATAGCTTTTGCAACACCAAAAATTTTAGAAAAAATGCCAAAACACCAACGTGAACGAATTGAAGTTTTATACAAAGGTGAAAAGGCATTTCGCGACACTTCTGGCTACAATCTTTTATATTCTAAAACAGCCATTGGTTCCGGCGGTTTCTTCGGAAAAGGATACAAAGAAGGCTCAGTAACCCAAGGAAAATTTGTTCCGGAACAAGAAACCGACTATATTTTCTGTACCGTTGGCGAAGAATGGGGATTTTTCGGTGCTTCATTGCTTGTAATATGTTACGCAATTTTCATTGGCCGCATCTATTACCTTTCCGAGCAACAGAAATCGGCATTTAACCGCGTTTTCGGCTATTCCTTTGCGTCAATTCTTTTGATGCACTTTGCGATTAATCTGGGCATGGTAATGGGGCTATTTCCAACGGTTGGGATTCCTTTACCTTACTTTAGTTACGGAGGAAGTTCTCTGTTAGCATTCTCCATTATGACTTTTATTTTCTTCAAATTAAACTACGCCGATCGCAATAGTTTGGTGTAATTAAACCAATAATTATTTTAAAGTTACCATTCATTATTAAAGAAGATATTTCTAAAGTTTAGTTAACATTTTTAAACATCAATAACAAGTAAATTTCATTAATTAAATCTAATTAAAAAGTTTCAGTTACCTGAAAACAAAAAAAGCTGCCTTATCGAGCAGCTTTTTATTGAATCAATTATTTACTTTTTGTATTTATTCTTAGTTGTTTGCTAAGTTGTTGAAAGAATCTATAGAGATTACTCTCTTCGCAAATCTGTATCTGGGTCCCCAATAAGAATCATTCAGTGATGAAATCATCACACCTCTGGAAGTAGCAGCGTGGATAAATTTCACATCACCTTCTGGTGAAACTTCTTCTACAATTCCGACATGTGAGATTCTCCCTCTGCCTTGGTGAGAAAAGAAAACCAAATCTCCTTTTTGAAGTTGATCTTTCTCGATTTTTTCACCTTCTTGAGCTTGAGATGCTGCTACTCTTGGCAAATTCATTCCAGTTACTGATCCGAAAACCGAAAGAACGAATGCGGAGCAATCAATTCCATTTCTGGTCATTCCACCGTAACGGTACGGAGTTCCCAAATAGGTTTGAGCTTCGGCTAAAAGATCATCAATTTTTTTGGTGAATTTTACAGTTTTAGCAATTTCTTCGTTTCTTAAAGTAGCTTCTAACGCCTTTGTAGCGACAAGATTCTCATCTTTAAAATTACTAAGTAATTGTGCTTTAGCAGTTTCTAATTTTTTATTATCGATTGATGCAAGTTTGGCATCTGATTTGTATGTATTGAGGTGTGTTGCTGGTGATGAAACAACGTAGTTGCTAACACAAGACTGCATTGAAAATGTAGCAGTAATAGCAACAAGATAAATCAGAACTCTTTTCTTCATATATATTTGATTATCTGTGTTAAAGATGAAATATTTCGTTTTAAAAGCAAAGCAAAATTAAGTATTCAAGTTCGAAGGAGGGTGAAATCACCCTTTCTCAAAACTTACTTTAACATTTTTTAACAATTCTTTTGCTTATGTTAAAGCAAAAATCGCCACAATCCCTTTATTTAAGAGATTGTGGTTTTGTTTTTTATTAAGATTTGTTAACATTTATATACGTCATCTATTCAAATTATTACTGCACTCTATAATTGAGAAACCTAAAACAAAAACCCTGAAAAATATTTCAGGGCTCTTAATAATGATTTTTGAACAAATATTATCGTGTAAATAATAGTTCGCGGTATTTGGTCATTGGCCAAAGTTCGTCATCAACGACCATTTCCAAAGCATCGGAAGCTTCACGGATTTTATCGAATCGCGGTTTCACATCATTGCAAAATGCTTCTGCAACTTTCTGTGAATTTGGGGCTTTTTTCGCTGTTGCGATGGCTTCTAACAATTTATCAGCTTCCACTTTCATCACGGAAACATAACCTGAAATTTCAGAGATCATGTTCATTTGCTCTTTCGCAAGCGTTTTAAATTCTTTGTCTCCGAAAATTTCTTTTAAACCTTTCACATTTTCGATCAACCTGTTTTGGTAATTTAATGCACAAGGAATAATGTGGTTTCTTGCAATATCAGCTAAAACAGTAGCTTCGATAGAGATCACGGTAGAATATTTTTCTAATTTAATTTCATTTCTCGCTTCAAGTTCGCGGTGAGTATAAATTCCGAGTTCTTCGTAAAGTGCAACAAATTTTTTGTCTAGTTCCTTTTTCAAAGCTTCCGGAGTGGTCTTCAAGTTGTTTAAACCTCTTTTCTTGGCTTCTTTTGCCCAATCGTCGGAATACCCATCTCCTTCAAACATGATGTTTTTAGATTCTTTGATGTATTCTCTTAAAATATTAAAGATCGCTTCATCTTTTTTCAGTCCTTTGGCTTCAATAAGTGCATCAACTTCTTTTTTGAAATTTTGCAATTGTTTAGCAACAATGGCGTTCATCACCGTCATTACTTCCGCGCAATTGGCGGATGATCCAACTGCTCTGATCTCGAATTTGTTTCCGGTGAAAGCGAAAGGTGAAGTTCTGTTTCGATCGGTATTATCCAATAAAATTTCAGGAATTTTACCTACAACGTTTAATTTAAGCTCAGTTTTCTCTTCAGGAGATAATTTTCCATCGGTTACTTTTTCCAATTCTTCCAATACATTGAAAAGCTGGGTTCCAATAAATGCAGAGATAATTGCCGGTGGCGCTTCATTGGCTCCCAAACGGTGATCGTTGCTTGCCGAAGCAATACTTACTCTCAAAAGATCAGCATAATCGTGAACAGCTTTCAAAGTATTTACAAAAAAGGTAAGAAACTGAAGGTTCTTTTTAGGGTTTTTACCAGGGCTTAGCAAATTTTCGCCGGTATCGGTTGCTAAACTCCAGTTGTTGTGTTTTCCGCTTCCGTTCACGCCTGCAAAAGGTTTTTCGTGGAACAAAATATGGAAGTGGTGTTTGTGCGCAACTCTCGCCATAATATCCATTAATAATGAATTATGATCTACGGCAACGTTGGCTTCTTCAAACATCGGAGCCAACTCGAATTGGTTGGGTGCCACCTCATTATGTCGAGTGGTCACCGGAATTCCCAATTTCATACATTCAATTTCCAATTCTTTCATAAAGTTCATTACTCTTGTTGGAATTGATCCAAAGTAATGATCATCAAGTTGCTGCCCTTTCGCAGGAGAATGTCCAAGAAGAGTTTTCCCGGTGATCACCAAATCCGGACGAGATTGATACAATGCAGAATCTACCAAAAAGTATTCTTGTTCCCAACCTAAAGTAGGAATTACTTTGGTAACATTTTTATCAAAATAAGATTTGCATACATCGGTTGCAGCTTCGTCTACCGCATGCAAAGCTCTTAAAAGAGGTGCTTTATAATCTAGAGTTTCCCCTGTATAAGAAATAAAAATAGAGGGAATACACAAAGTAGTTCCAACGATAAAAGCCGGCGATGTAGGATCCCACGCGGTATAACCTCTCGCTTCGAAGGTATTTCGAATTCCACCATTCGGAAATGAAGACGCATCTGGCTCTTGCTGAATAAGCATTCCGCCGGAAAATCTTTCAATTGCGCGATCGCTTTCGAAAGGTGTGAAGAATGAATCGTGTTTCTCCGCAGTAGAACCTGTCAACGGTTGAAACCAGTGCGTATAGTGAGTTACACCTTTGCTCAACGCCCAATCTTTCATTGCTACAGCAATTTGATCTGCAACATCTCTTTGGATTTTGGTTCCTCTTTTTATCGCATTTTGGATGGATGTAAACGCTTCTTTGGTTAAGTATTCTCTCATTGTTTCTTCCGAGAAAACATTTTGGCAGAACAATTCCGAAAGTTTTGCCGGTACTGTAACCGCATTGTCTTTTCTATAGTCTTTGAAAGACAACATTTCTAAAGCTTTAAATCTTAATGATGACATATTTTAGTGTATTTTTGATGGGGCTAAATTACAAAAAAATAAAAAACAAACACGCAAACCCTTTAAATTTTTGGGGTCGAGTATAATTATATCAATTTACACAGGAATTACATGAACAAAAATTCATTTTTAATTAATAGCATCAATAATTAGAGAATATAGAAATTTGAGAGATATGTATTATATTTGCCAAAAGATACACCTATGGTAAATTCACGAGCAAGAGAAACTACAGAAGCAATTGAGCGACTATACGTTTCGATGCGACACTTATTCTATCGCGGTTTTTTCAAACCTTCCGGAATCTCCGGCGAAAGTCTTCGGTCTCTATTAATGACCATCAACCCTGAAATTTACGGAACAATGGGCGTTCCCAATAAAATTGAACTGGACGGGCTATTGTATGTACTCGATCGTCTTCCGGAGGGAATCGAAGAATGTTCATTCATTCACCTTACGTCCGACGAAGGATTCGAAAAAGGCAGCTTCGAGGTTATTGTTCCTAAGAAAAGACGCAGAAACTGCTACCGTATCGATAAGCATCAAATGAATATCGAAGTACTTTTAGGACGATCTGAAATCTACGATATTCTTACCCACCTTACCTTCTTATATATAGAAGCAGATAAAATTAAGAACCTCGCTTTCATTTCCGATGAAAACGACAAACCTACGCGCGCCTGGAAAATCATCGAAGAAGTAGCCACAGGCGAGAAAAAATTCAGCAGAAAAGAAAAAGAAGTTGCATTAATTCATCTCTCTTCACTTTTGGGAAGAACGTTTGACGAAACCTTGAATGCTTATAATAATTTCGGGGACGATAACAATCCGGATCGTCTTTTTAAAATCATTTATCATTTAGGTGACGAAAGCTTTAATGATAATAAGAAAATAAGAGAACGCGAAGTGCATTTCTCCGCAATTCTTCGCGAGAGAGTTGGGCATCACTTTTTCGGGGAAAAATGGGCGAATAAAGTGAAAGAAGTTCTTGCAGACAACAATCTGCAAATGCGTCCACTTCACATCATTTCTGCGAATATGCATTCGGTGAAAAACATGCTTTACGCCAACGATGCATTAGGGAAAAAGTTGACGAAAGATGTCGATTTTAAACTTTATGAAGAAATTTCCAACAAAAAATCGCTTCAGGAAAAAGTTCTTGAGCATTCACAGAAAGCGGGTTTAATTTACATTGATGACCAAAGTGGAAGCAACATCGATGTACAGATCATCGATTTATCCAAAACCGACCTTAAAAACACGCCTTTCGCAGGAATCAAATTCGGCGGAGACGATGTGATAATGGTTTTCGATTATGCTTTCGGGGAACAAGCTTTCGAAGTGATGGACGAGCTTCTTCGCCCGTACGACTACAATGGCGAAATCTACACCATGAAGGTAAAATCCATCTCGATCATGGGTAAGGCCGGAATTTTAAAAGGAGGAAAGGGAGATATCATGATCCCAACCTCTCACGTTTTCGAAGGAACTGCTGATAATTACCCGTTTGAAAATGCGTTGAAACTTTCAGATTTCGAAGATGATGAACTCCAAGCATTCGAAGGAGGAATGATAACGGTACTCGGAACTTCACTTCAGAACAAAGACATTCTACGCTATTTCATGGATACTTCCTGGAAAGCCATTGGTTTGGAAATGGAAGGAGCGCATTACCAAAAAGCAATACAAGTTGCTTCCAAAATCCGCCACCACATTTCGGAAGATTTATTTGTAATGTATGCTTATTACGCTTCCGATAATCCTTTGGAAACAGGTTCTACCCTATCTTCCGGAGGCTTGGGATTAACAGGAGTGAAACCAACTTATTTAATTACTTTAAGAATTTTAGAGAAAATTTTATCAAGCGGCAAAACCGAAACCAAGAAATAAGACCTTGCTAAAATCATACAACCCTTTCATCCAACCTCGCGATGAAAGGGTTTTTTATTAAAATTTCTTATCTTTCCCATTCAAAAAATTATTTCAATATGAAAATGCGGTACTTTTTCGTTTTTACTTTTTTCTTTGCACTTTTTTCAGCTCAGCAAAACCCTTATTATCACCAATATGCAAAATATAAAATGGATATTGATGTCAATGCGCAAAATTTCACTTACCAAGGAAAACAAACTTTAACTTACACCAATAATTCGCCTGACGAATTGAAAGTTGTGTACTTTCATTTGTATTGGAATGCGTTCAAAGCTGGCTCTATGATGGATCAAAGAGTTCAAAATCAAGGAAAAAACGGAGATTCCAGATTGCAGATCAACGGAATTTCAAGATTGGCTTCTATACCGAAAGAGGAAGAAGGCGCACAAAATATTCATTTCATTAAACAAAACGGAAAAGACTTGAAATTTGAAGTTCAGGAAACCATCATGAAGGTGGAACTGAACACGCCTTTAAAACCCAATTCTTCTACCACTTTCACCATGGAATGGGACGCCAATATCCCTCAGCAAATCCGCCGTTCCGGAAGAAACAATCGAGAAGGAATCGATATGACAATGACGCAGTGGTACCCGAAAATTGCAGAATACGACTATGATGGTTGGGCAACTTTTGATTATGTTGGTCGGGAATTTCATGCTCCATTTTCGGATTACGAAGTGAATATTAAAATTGATAAAGAATACGTAATCGGAGCCGGAGGAAACCTGGAAAACCCAATGGAAGTTAAAGGTTATGATGCGAATTCAACCGTTAAAACAGATGATAAAAACAAAGCAACATGGAAATGGACTGCTAAAAACATCCTCGATTTCGCTTGGGCTGCAGACAGAGATTACACTGTGGAAAACTTTACTGTTCTCGATGGACCGAAAGTTTTTTATGTTTACCAAAAATCTGAAAAAACAAAACTATGGGAAGAATCTAAACCTTATATCACCAAATTTTTCCAACTGATGAATGCAGCTTTCGGAAGATATACTTACCCGACTTACGCTTTCATACAAGGCGGAGACGGCGGAATGGAATACGGAATGTGCACGATGATGTTGGGCAATGCAACTTCACTGGAAGGCTTGGTTGGATTGATGGTTCACGAAGGTGGTCACTCTTGGAATCAGCAAATTTTGGCTTATAACGAAAGCGTGCGACCTTGGATGGACGAAGGTTTTACCAGTTATTACGATAGCTATGTAATGCACCAACTTTTCCCGCCGGCAAAACCAGTCGCAAACCCATTTGTAGGAAGTTTAAATTCTTACAGAAACTTCGTGAAAAGAGGGATTGAAGAACCGGCAGTTTGGTTGGGAGATCACCATGACAATGGCACTGCATATTCCTTTGCATCTTATGTGAAAGGCGAACTTTTCTTGGTGCAATTGGGTTACATCATGGGAGAGCAAAATTTATCGTTGGTAATGAAAGAATTCTATAATCAATGGAAATTGAAACATCCTACCGATAGGGATTTCATGCATATTGCGCAGAAAATTTCCGAAATGGATTTGAAATGGTTCCATCATTATTGGATTAATACCACCAAAACGATCGATTATAGCGTAAAAAATGTGAAATACGAATCAAATTCGACCACAATTACCTTGGAAAACAAAGGTTCGGTTCCGATGCCAATTGATTTTTCTGTTTTAACGAAAGATAAAAAAGTGGTGAATTATCAAATTCCACTCAACATGACGCATACTTGGAAAAAGAAAGATATTTATGGGAATTTTGAAACTTTAAATTATTGGCCTTGGACACAGAAAGAATACACTTTCACGATTCCTTTCAACAAATCACAAATTTCCGCTCTGGGAATTGATTTTTCCGGAAGATTGGCGGATGTAAATATGGACGACAACCTAATAGAAGTAAAGTAATTTCAATCGTTAATTAAATGAATTCAATTGTAATCAACATCGGCAATACCAACATCAGATTCGGGCTTTTTGATGATGACAACTGCGATATTTCGTGGATTCTCAACACCAAACCATACCGAACAAGCGATGAGCTGCAGATGCAGTTTATGATGATGTATCAAACCCATAAAATCGATGCCGAGAAAATCGACAAAGTGATTATTGGTTCGGTAGTTCCGCAATTAACTTACGATATTACGAGAGCTATTGAGAAAATTCATGGCAAAAAACCCATTATTGTTGACCGAAGTACTCCTTCCGGAGTGCAACCGAAATCGAAACAAATGGGAACGGATATCTATGCAAATCTGGTTGCAGCACATCATCTTTATCCTAAAAGAAAAAAAATTATTTTTGATTTTGGAACTGCGTTAACCGCAAGTTGTATCGATGAAAACGGCGAAACCATCGGTGTGATTATCGCTCCCGGAATTATCACCTCTTTGAATTCACTGATTCAACATACCGCTCAATTACCAGAAATTGAACTGATAAAACCTGATAAAGTTTTAGGTTTGGATACCGTTTCCTGTATGCAAAGCGGGATGGTTTACGGATTTCTCGGAATGGTAGAAGGATTTATAACCCGGATCAATGATGAAGTTAATGAAGATTGTTTTGTAATTGCAACCGGTGGAGTTTCTCATGTCTATAAACCATTAACAGAAAAAATCCATATTGCAGACCGACTTCACACCCTGAAAGGATTATACTTCTTGGGCAAAGATTTGTAAAATATAAGATTTCAAAATATAAAAAAACGCACCTTTTTCGGGTGCGTTACTTTTGTTATTGGGGTGAAATTATTTCTTCTTGGTTTTCACTTTATCGGCTTCATCTTCTATGAAAGGATATTTTTGTTTCATATCTTCCAGAAGCTGAGGATCAAGTTCTAAAGCCTTTGACAATGCCAATCTTCCCTCTTTTTGATTATTAAGATGGAAATAGCAATTGCTCAATTGATAGTACAGTTCTGCTCTATTATGCATTTGAGTTGCGCTTTTCAAAACTTTTATTGCATCTTCATAATCGCCGATCAACATTAGGACTTCCGAATAAGCGTACCAGTTATAAAATCTTGTTGGTTCGTAATCAACAAGTTTTTTCAGGCATTCTAAACTCTCTTCAAACTTCCCGGAATCGATAAAAAGAAATGCAAGACGCTTTTGATAATCCAAATTATTATCATTTAAAGAAACCGCTTCTTTGGCAAAATGCAGCGCTTCCTTCATTCCTCCCATCTCCTCATAAATATAAGACTGTTCCATCATCGAAAGATAAAACTGTGGATCGTCTCTCAACGATTTTTGGAAAGCATTCAGGGCTAAAACAGGTTGTTTATTTTCCTTGTAGCACAAACCGATTTTATAGTAAGTGTAGGATTTTGTATACTCCAATTCCAGCATTTCCTGATAAACAGCAACCGCCTTCAACCACTCGCCCATAGCTTCGAAACAAGCCGCTTTGTTGGCATAAACACCTACCGATTGTGAATTAACTGCCAAAAGATAATCAAATCCCTTGATGGCTTCTTCGTAGTTTTTTTTGTTGAAATAAAACTGCCCGTATTCGTACCAAGCTGTTTCCGAGAAAGCAAACTGATCGAGGTAACCATTGAGGAATTCAATCGCTTCGTCGCCCCTTTTCAGTTGGTTGTAGCAGAACATCACGTTTTCCAACGCATAATCGTCTTGTTGATCGAAACTTAAAGCCAATTTATAATGCTTCAAAGCATTAAAAGGATCTTCAAGATTCACAAATTCATCAGCGATAAAATTGTGGAGGAAATTCTGCTCTTCCTCTAATTCCAAACCTTTTAAACAATATTCTATCGCTCTGCGCGGATTTCCAAGGTTGGAGTAATATTTCGCACAACAAACCATAAAATCGATACTTTCCATTGAAGATTCATTCAATTCTTGCATCAATTCTTTGGCTTGGGTATAATTCTCGAGCTCCAGGCAAACTTCAAACTGTTTGATCTTGATTTCCAGAGAATTCGGGTGAAGTTTCAGCGCATAATTGGTGGCCACTTCTGCGTAAGAAATATCGCCCATTTCTAGGTAATGAATGATGATGTCTTCGTATTCTTCAGTTTCAAAGTACAATTCATCATTATTTTCTACCATTTCTTCGAACTTTCGTACCAGTTCGTTATCAAAAAAATCTTCCAATGTAGTCTCTCGTTGTCTTTCCGATGTTCAAAAATTTCTTCTAAACTTCGGAGAAACTTTTTATTTAATTATATTTAAAAGTAATAAAAATTTGATTTTAAACCAAACTTTTTATTTTTTCTATCATTTGATCTCCCAGTTGATCTGCTTCTTCCTGAGAAAACGCTTCGGTATAAATCCGGATAATCGGTTCTGTATTGGATTTTCTTAAATGAACCCAATTCTTTTCGAAATCTATTTTTACGCCATCAACGGTGGAAATCTCTTCGTTTAGATACTCATTTTCCATTTTAGTTAAAAGTGCATCCACATCAATATCCGGAGTTAGTTCGATTTTCTTTTTACCCATGAAATAACTTGGGTAAGTCGCTCTCAACTCGGAAACCGATTTTTTTTCTTTTGCCAAATGTGTTAAAAATAAAGCCACACCCACCAAAGAATCCCGTCCGTAATGAAGGTCAGGATAAATGATTCCTCCATTTCCTTCGCCGCCGATCACCGCGTTTTTTTCTTTCATTAAAGTCACTACATTCACTTCTCCAACGGCACTCGCGAAGTATTCCGAATCTAAATTTCTCGCCACATCTCTCAACGCCCGGCTTGAACTTAAATTAGAAATCGCAGCGCCTTTTTTATTTTTCAAAAGATAATCAGCAACGGCAACCAATGTGTATTCTTCACCGAAAAGTTCCCCGTTTTCATCCACTAAAGCCAATCGGTCAACATCCGGATCTACTACGATTCCCAAATCTGCGTTTTCTTTCTTTACCAATTCGCAAATATCTCCCAAATGTTCTTTCAACGGTTCAGGATTGTGCGGAAACTGTCCGTTTGGTTCGCAATACAGTTTTACCACCTCACAACCAAGTTCTTCCAGAAGTCGTGGTATCGCGATTCCTCCTGTCGAATTTACGGCATCCACAACAACTTTGAATTTCTTCGATTTAATCGCTTCTGCATCCACAGTCGGTAAATCCAAAATTTTCTGAATATGAATATCAAAAGCATCGTCTCTTGTTTCATATTTGCCCAAATCATCCACTTCAGCGTAGTTGAAATCTTCACTTTCAGCCAAAGCCAAAACTTCTGCACCGTTTTCTCCGTTGATGAATTCGCCTTTTTCGTTTAATAATTTCAGGGCGTTCCACTGTTTTGGGTTGTGAGACGCGGTCAGGATAATTCCGCCATCAGCGTTTAATTCAGGAACCATCACCTCCACAGTCGGCGTGGTAGAAAGGCCTAAATCAACAACATTAATTCCCAATCCTTGTAAAGTTGCAGTAACCAAAGAATTTACCATTGCACCGGAAATTCTTGCATCGCGGCCAACGACAAGGGTTAAATCTTTTTTATTTTTATTGTTTTGAAGCCAGGTTCCGAAAGCGGAAGTAAATTTCACCACATCCAGAGGAGTGAGATTTTCATTGACTTTTCCACCGATTGTCCCGCGGATTCCTGAGATACTTTTTATTAAAGACATTGCCTAATTGATTTTAAATTAGAGATTTAAATTGCTGCAAAAATACGAATAAATGATTGGAGGAGCGATTTTCATATTGTTAAAAAAATTAAATTTGTCCTAAACAATTACAATGGCTTTTTCAAACATCCGTAAAATAATAAGGTTACCAAAAGAAGAAGATGAGGAATTCACTTTTGCAGAAATTGAAGAGGGCGTTTATTTTCGGGGTCATAATTTATGGCTTTTGGTAATTTCAATGGGCATTGCGTGTATCGGTTTGAACATCAATTCACCTGCAGCAGTTATTGGAGCGATGCTGATTTCTCCATTGATGGGACCGGTGGTTGGGCTTTCTTTCGGTCTTTCAATCGGCAACAAAAAACTCGTGAATCTGAGTCTTTACAATTGGGCAATTATGATCGGAACCAGTTTGCTGGCTTCTACTGTTTATTTTCTGGTTTCTCCTTTTCATTCGGAAACTTCCCAGCTTTCTAGTTTCAAAGAAGCAACTATTTTCGATTGTCTCCTTGCGCTTTTCGGCGGATTTGCTTGGTTTTTGGGCATTATCAGAAAAGAGGCGATTAAAGTTATTGCTGGAGTTGCGGTTTCTACGGCTTGTATTCCGCCGCTTTGTACTGCCGGTTACGGTTTGGCGACATGGAATTGGGAATATTTCTTTGGCGGTATGTATTTTTACCTCATCAATTGTTTTTTCATCGGTGTGGGAACATGGGTTTTGAGTGTGGTTCTCGGCTATCAAAAGTTTTATCTTGAAAGAGGACTTCGGAATAACAAAAGAATTCTAATGGTAATTTCATTGCTTTCCATTCTTATTTTAATTCCAAGTATTTTATTAACAGTAAGAAAATGGAATGCCGAAAAATTTAAAAATGAATCAGCGAATTATATTGAACAAGTACAGAAAGAATTTCCACAACTTACGATAGTTAGCCATAAAGAAACCATAGAAAATGGCAAAAAAATTCTCGATATCACTGTTCTCAATAGCAAAAACTTTGTTACGGAGAAGAATCTAGAAAAAGCTAATTTACTCAATCATGATATCCATCTTCGGTGGCATTACGCTCCGGACAAAACGGATACTTCGGAGATCATCAAACTTCAGCTACAGATTAATGAACTGAAAAAACAAATGGAAGCGCAAAAAACCAGAAATTAATTAAGAGCAACCACAATCAGCATCGCAACCCGGTTTGCCCTTTTTAAACTTTTTAGAAGTGAAATTTTTTCTGATGGTTTTGAATAAAGAAAACCCGGCAAACAAAACGATTGCTGCAATTATTAAATATTGTAAAATCAAAGAATTATCCATTATTTAAAGAGCTGATAAACGATTAAAGAAGCAAAATAAGCCAATCCAGACATTCCGAAAAGCTGTACAAGCGTCCATTTCAACGATTTTGTTTCACGATAAACTACCGCTAAAGTCGAAACACATTGCATCGCAAACGCATAGAAAAACAAGATGGAAATTCCCGTGGCAAAACTGAAAACTTTCTCACCATTCGGTTTCACATCGTTGCGCATTTTATCGATTACTTTTCCTTCCGGAGCATCATCATCCAAAGAATACAACGTAGACATGGTTCCCACAAAAACCTCTCTTGCCACGAAACTGGTCAAAATTCCAACGCCCATTTTCCAGTCATAACCGAGTGGAGCAATCGCCGGTTCAATAGATTTTCCCAATTTCGCGAGATAAGAATGATCCAAATGCACATCGGTTGCTACTAATTCATCTGGTTTTTGTTTCGGCCCGAAATAACTGAAAAACCAAATCAAAATACTTACGATAAAAATGATTTTTCCGGCTCCGGTGATAAATTCCCAAACTTTTCCGAGAGTCAGTTTAAAATCATACCCGAAAAGCGGCATTTTATAAGTTGGTAAATCCATCACAAGGAAAGATTTTCCTTTATTTTTAATAAATTTTTTCAGAATTAAAGACGCCATCAACGAAGTGATAAACCCCAAAATATACATCGCCATCAACGCCAAAGCTTTATAACTGATTCCGCCGAAATATTTATCCGGAATAATCAATCCGATGATAATGCTGTACACCGGAAGTCGCGCAGAACACGTCATAAAAGGTGTTACCAAAATAGTAATTAATCGTTCTTTTACATTTTCGATATTTCTGGTCGACATGATGGCCGGAATCGCACAAGCCGTTCCGGAAACCAATGGTACAATACTTTTCCCGTTGAGTCCGAATGGTCTTAAAAAACGATCCATTAAAAAGATAACCCTCGCCATATAACCCGAATCTTCGAGCAGATAAAGGAAATACAACAAAATTCCGATTTGTGGCGCAAAAATCACAATCCCTCCAATTCCTGGAATGATTCCGTTGGAAATTAATGAATTAATTGGTCCTTCTGGTAAATGTTCCGCTGCGAAATTGGCAAGCCAGCTCGTCGCACTATCAATCCAGTCCATCGGATACGCAGCGATAAGGAAGACCATTTGGAAAATGAAAAGCAAAATTGCTGCAAAAATCACATATCCCCAGAATTTGTGAACCAAAATTTTATCTAATTTCTCGGTTAAAAGTTCTTTAAACTGAGGTTTTTTAGATAAAACTTTTGCAATAATTTTATCAATATTCTGATAACGCCTGATGGTTTCCTGCGTCTGTAATCTTTTCGGAACCAAGCATTTAACCTCATCATCATTCATTTGATCTTTTACCGTTTCTAGTTTTCCAAGGTAAGTATCGGAGGAAAGAAGCGTCCAGATTTTATATTGATTTTTTTCTTTGGTTTCAGTTAAAATCTTAAAAACCAAACCTTTCTGCTCCATAGGAATTTCGAAAGAAACCGTTTCAGATTTGGTGAAATGATCCTTAAAAATAGCTTCACGAAGTTCATCGATTCCTAAATTTTGTTTCGCATTGGTTTGCAAAACTTTCACGCCTAATTCTTTCGAAAGTTCATCGAGATTGATGTTAATGCCTCGTCTTTCTGCCTGATCAATCTGGTTCACCACCAATAAAACCGGAATTCCCAAATCCTGAATCTGCTGAAAAAGAAGCAAACCTCGTTTGATGCTCAATGCTTCCAAAATATAAACAACACCGGAATAATTTTGCTGTTCTTCTATTAAAAATTTAGAAAAAATAGCTTCATCTTCGGAAGTCGGATATACGCTGTACGAACCAGGCAAATCGATAACTTCTACGTTTTCGCCTTTGTACTGGTAATTTCCGGAATGGCTGGCTACGGTGACACCGGCGTAATTTCCGGTCTTTTGCTTTTTGTTACAAAGCAGATTAAAAACGGTGGATTTTCCTACATTGGGGTTTCCGACCAAAAGTATTTGTTTGTTTTGGGAAGATTTTTGCATTACACAGCTTCTACAATAATAAATGTGGCTTCTTCTTCTCGAAGCGCAATTCTGCTTTTTTCATCGCCGAATTCAATATAAAGCGGACCTTTAAAAGGCGCTTGATACAGGATTCTGAAAGCGGTTTCCGGGAGAAGTCCCATCTCAATAATTTTGTTGGGCATCTTCAGGTCTTCGTTTTCGTAACCAAGAATTTTTCCATTTTTACCTTTCGGGAAACAGCATAATTTATTAGAATTATCTCTTTTCAAGACTCAATTATTTTGCTAGCAAATATACGTTATTTAAATTAAATCTAAATAAGCAGATTGCTTAAACTGATATACTTCATAAAAAAACCCGAAAACAAAGCGTTTCCGGGTAAAAATATAATTTAGTGTATATGAATTCTATTTGCCGGATTTCGCCGGAGCAGTTTCAATTTCAATAGGATTGTTGTTGGATTCGTAAAATTCTTTCAACATTTTTTCCTTTTGTTTTACCATTTCTCCGATGGTTACATCGCTTCCAGGCATTTTTTGGGAAAGCATTTCCGGCTTCAACATCGGTCTTGCGGTCGCAAAAGGGTCTTTTTTGTAATCGTTGTAAGTTTTCTCGAATTTTTCTTTGGAAACTTCGGTCAATTTTGGTGCACCGCCAAATGATATGGTTTCAATGTAAGGAACTTCGTTGTAATTTTCGATTTTCTTATTTCCTTTCAGTTCCCAGGAATAATTTTTTCCGGAATCTTCAATTTTTACAATAAGTCCAGGCAATCCACTGAATTTGTACGGCCCATCCTGAAGCGGAATATCATTGGTAAACCACGCTGTCCATTGGCGTCCACCGAAGTCTGCTGTTGCTTTTTGAGTTTTGTAAGCACCGATGTTTTGTTTTGCAGAAGCATCAATTTTCCAAACGATTTTTGCATCGTCAGAATATCCGATTTCGATCGGCGTAAATCCGCTGGAAATGGTTTCGCTGTACGTGTACTTCATTGAAGGATAAGATTTTCTCACTTTGAAAGCAAATTTCGGTTGGGTGATGGATTTTGATAAATCTTTGAAAACACCCGATTTCTGCATCGCTTCGACCTGAACTTTCAAAATGGAATCTTGAGCCAAAATCGTGTAATCTCTGTAGATGGATTTATCTTTGGTGATGTCCAAAACAGTCATCACTTTTTCGGTAGTTTCTGCTTCTTTCTTTGGTTTAAAGGTAAGTTCGTAGAAAAACCGGTTTGCAGTTTCCTGTGCATTACCCACAAAAAATGCGGTAAGAAGCACTAAAGACAATAATTTTTTCATTTTTCTTAATTTTATATATTAGTTACTAAGATAATGTTTTTGTTACATTTTTTTAAGAAAATTTTATAATTTTTTATGATGAAACATTTATGCAAACATTGTAACTTTATTCCATAAAATTTTGGCTATGAACACCTTACCAAACCTCAAAGACGAGCTCAAACAAGAATACGAAACTACTGCAAAATTCATCGAAAACTTCCCGGAAGGTAAAAATGATTACGCTCCACACGAAAAAAGCATGAAATTGATGCCATTGGCAACACATATTGTGGAGATTTTTGCCTGGCCGGAAACAATGCTGAATACCGATACATTGGATTTTGCTGCAGGTGATTACCAACCTACCATATTATCGACAAAAAAAGAGCTTCAACAGAAATTAGAAGAAGATTACGCCAAAGGGAAAGCTGCATTGGACTCCGTTTCAGAGGAAGATTTGGATGGTAGATGGAGCATGAGTATGGGAGAGCAAGTTTTAGCTGAATGGAGTAAATATGGCGCAATTCGCCACGCTTTAGACCAAATTACTCATCACAGAGCGCAACTGGGCGTTTATTATAGATTGAATGACATTCCCCTTCCGGGAAGCTACGGACCAAGTGCCGATGAACAAGGGTTTTAGTTGTTTTTAGATAAGTTAATTAAATGATGAATCCCGCTTTACTTTGGTAAAGCGGGATTTTTTTATGAAATCATTTCGACGTTTCGTTTTTAATTTTCAGTTTCACATTCTCTGTTCTTTTTCTAATTCCTATCAAGCAACCTATTACACCTATTGCTATTTTTGGTAACCTTTAAAACTAAAAGAATGTGTTTACCTTTTATCAAAAAATCTAAAGTATATAGAACTAATTTCTACTCATCCTAGCGGTTTTCTAACCATTATTTAAAATTAAATTTCACGGTAAACATCACTTGACTCGGACGAATGTACATGGTTCGTTTGGTTGTCAACAAGAATTCCGGACTGTAGGAAATATCTTCAAAAGCTTTTTTGTTTCCAATATTCAACCATTTGATTTCAAAATCGATTTTCTTTTTAGACCAAGTGTATTGATAAGAAAGGTCGTAGAAAGAGTTTCGGTAACTTTCACTTCCGGATTTTGTGTTCAAATCATCCCAGAAGAAACCAATCGTGTGATTTTCCATCGGATAAACATAAGCGGCAAGATTGTGGCTCCACCCGGAATTTTTCTGTGAAATATTGAAAGATTCGTTGATGTTTTCTGTCCAGTTCAGCGAGATGTTGTAATCTACACTTAACCAAGAAAAATAAGTATTGTTAAATTTAAGTCCTAGATTTTGGCGGTTTGCTTTTGTTCTTTGCAAATCATTATAAAAAGTAAATCCGTTGGAATTGCTATTCGAAAAACTTAATGAAGCATTGGTCTTGAATTTCGGGAAATATTTCCCGATTTCCGCACTTTGTGTTCTGGAAATCACCTTATTATCAATCGCTGCCAACGACAATTGCGAACTGAATCCCTGTCCGGTGAATTTTTCGATAATGTTTCTATCATTCGTGTTATAACCAAATCTTACGTTGAAAAAGAGGTTGTTCAGCGGATTTCTGTATTCCAATCGGGTTCCTAAATTTCTGGAAAGATATTCCGGCATCAAAGGATTTTGAGCATCATACCTCATCGTAAGTCCTAAAGGCGAGGTGAGCATTTTTCCGCCATATAAAAATCCGAAATTTCCGAAATCATACGATTGATTGGCAAAAACCCACCATTTGAAAAACGATGCAAAATCGTAAGAAGCAAAAATACTCGGCTCAAAGACCGTTTTATTGTTGTCTAAATACTGGTTTCTCAAATTATCTTTATAAGTAATTCCATAAAAATTCAATGGCAAGTTGAGGCTTAAATTGAAATTACTCGCTTTATAATTCACTCCAACTTGAGTATATGGCTGTATTTCATTCCATTCCATATCATTCTCATATTCAGATCCGTAGCTATTAAAATTAATATTTTCGCCCAATAAAACAGATTCCAATTTATTGAAACTCATATTGAGTCCGATTTCCGGGGTGAAAGTGAATTTTTTGTAACTAAAACCCACCGAAGCAGAGTGATTCGCAAGCAATGTATTTGATTTTGCAAACTGTTGGGAAATATTGAACTGATCGGCTTCTGCGAAATTCCCTCCCATATTCAGATAAGAAGATGGATTGATGGTCAATGTTTGTTTATCGGTTTGATAACTGAAATAACTCATCACGTTGAAAAGCTTCTCTTTCCAAGGCAAAATAGCGCTTAATGAGTTCTGAATCATTCCTGAAGGCGAATGTAAACCTTGCGTTGAAGAATGATTTTCCGCATACGTATTTCCCAACGCATCTTCCTTGATGGCGTTTCTTTGGGTCATTGCGTCACTTTCGTTCCAGAAACCGTTCCAAGTTGTTGTGTTTTTAAAGAAACCTTTTTTCGCATTTTTCGTGAAAATCAATTCTCCTTTTGCAGCATTTGTGTAGAAATTATTGGCGGTAAAAGAGGTTAATTCTCCTCCGCTGGTTAATCTCGGCGACCCTACTTGGAAGATTTCAAGTTTGTTATCGCTTCTTTCGATGCTATTGTTGGTATAACTTGCGTTGGCTTTCAGTTCCCATTCTTTATTTTTGAAAGGGTTGGTTAATAAATTTGCCGAGAAAAAATGAACATTATTTTGTAGATATCTTTTCTCCGGAACACTCGGTACATCGGCGGTTTCGAGGTTGGTCCAGCTTTTTTGCGAGGCCTGGCTTCGTCTTCCTTCCCACCGGTTTCCGAAACCTAAAAGATTGCCTTCTTTTTCTACACTTTCGCCATTATTATTGGCTTTATAATTCACCACCCACTGGTTTTTTTGCCCGAAAAACATCGGTGTGAGTTTCACATTCCAAAGCAATGGATCCATTCCTACACCAACTTCTCCCCTTCCGGTCATTGTTACTGTTTTCTTTAAAACAACGTTCAATGCAGCGTTTTCAGAAGGAACTTTATCCTGAAGGATCTTCACGGGTTGGTGATTTTCCATCACTTCTACTTTTTGTACCGCATCTTTCGGGAGCGAATTATTCACCGTTCCGTAACCGCCTTCCATTAAATCTTTCCCGTTCACATAGAATTTATTGATCGGTTCACCTTGATAAAGCACTGAACCATCGCCATTCACTTCAATTCCGGGAATTTTCTTTAAAACATCTGCCAAGGTACGATCAGCTTTGCTTTCAAAAGCTTTCAAATCATAAGAAATGGTATCTCCTTTTTTAGTAATGAGTTTGGTTTTCAGTTTCACTTCTTTGATTTCTGTGGCATCGGAATCCATCGTGAAATTGAGGTTCTGATTCTCATTTTTAATGATTTTTAAAAATGATTTCTGGTTAAATGCTTTGGCTTTCAACTCTACATTTTGTTCAGCAGAAGTGAAAGTTACTTTAAATTCCCCTTTAGAATTGGTAATGGAATACGCCATAATGGCGTCTTTGCCTTGTTCTTCGACTGTTACACTTGCACTGGGAATTGGATGCCCATCCGAATCCGTAATTTTTCCGGAAACCGTAGTTTGGGCGTAAGTGATCATTGAAAAAAACAAAAAAGTAAATAGGGAGGAGAATGATTTCATTTATATTTTTTTTAAATTAGTACGCGCACCTTCATTTTTGTTACATGATCGATTGATAAACAATGAATAGTATGGTTCAAACTTCTATCCTTTTTAGATAAAAACTATCATATGATAAAGATTTGAAATTTCTTTTTTGCTAATTTTGCAACTTAATATTTAATTAATATGGGACTTCATTTAACGCCGATTGATGTTGTAGAAGACATTAGCAAAGAAGAATTCCGGGAAAAATATCTGCTTCCCCGAAAACCAGTTGTTATACGAAATATGGCTAAAAACTGGCCAGCTTACCAAAAATGGACCATGGAATACATGAAGGAAGTAGTGGGAGATGTGGAAGTGCCGCTTTATGATTCCTCAAAAGCAGATCCTTCTGCGCCGATCAATGCTTCTGCAGCGAAAATGAAGTTCGGAGATTATATCGACTTGATTCAAAGGGAACCCACCGATCTGCGGATTTTCCTTTTCGATCCTATCAAATCTGCACCGAAACTTCTCGAAGATTATATTTCACCAAAGAAACTCATGGGTGGTTTTCTCGATAAATTTCCCAATATGTTTTTCGGTGGAAAAGGTTCAGTAACTTTTCTTCATTTTGATATTGATATGGCGCATATTTTCCACACGCACTTCAACGGTCGAAAACATATTCTCCTTTTCGATTACAAATGGAAAGACCGACTTTACAAGATCCCATATGCAACTTACGCTTTAGAAGATTTTGATATCGCCAATCCAGATTTCGAAAAATTCCCGGCTCTTAATGGAATTGAAGGGGTTGAATGCTTTTTGGAACACGGCGACACTTTATTTATGCCCACCGGTTGGTGGCATTGGATGAAATACCTCGACGGTAGTTTTTCTATTTCGCTTCGAGCTTGGGATAAATCATGGGCGGTAAAAGCGCATTCTCTTTGGAATCTTACGATTCAAAGGAATTTTGATAACTTCATGAAAGCCAAATTCAAGAAAAAATACATGGATTGGAAAGAAAGAAAAGCCATAGAAAGAGCCGATTATGCTCTAAAAAAAGGGCTACCAAAATAGTCAGATAAAAAAAATAGCAAATCTAACAGTTTGCTGTTTTTTTTTCTGCAAAAGAGGCAAAAGAAATGATTGGAAAACAGCATTTCAAAAGACTGCAAAACCCTAAAATGTAATTTTGCTCACTTTTTAAAATCTTTAAACCAAAAAAAACTTTTGTCCCTTTTGTGGTTTAAAAAAAGTTCGCCAAAATAGTAAGATAATAACCGCAAAATACACTGTTTGATGTTTTTTTTAACCGCAAAAGAAAGAATGGAAAACAGCATTTCAAAAGACTGCAAAACCCTAAAATGTAATTTTGCTCACTTTTTAAAATCTTTAAACCAAAAAAATCTTTTGTCTCTTTTGCGGTTAAAAATAAACGCTTCAACTAAGGAATTCTAAAAATAGGATAGAGATTCACCGAACCTTCGAAATATTCTGAATTTTTGTAAATCCAATCCAATTGAGCTTTTCCATCATTTGCAAACTCGGGATTTGCGATTTTTTCAAACTCAAATGCAGTTCTTAAAACCTGACTGTTCTTAAGCAATTCTGCGGCGGTATCTTCGAAAACATAATCGGAAAAGTATTCTTTTTGCCCTAAAATTCCATCAAAAAAATTCCAGTTGAAGAAAGAATCGGTTGCTTCCGGCTCCAAAGTTTCTAGCAAATATTTCACGCCAAATTGTTTGGCAGAAACGATAAAATCTCCTTTTCTGAAACCTCTGTTTTTAATTTCAGATTTTACCTGAGTTTCGTAATGAAGATAATGACCTTCGTAAGGATTTTTCAATGTTTTGAAATCGGAAATTCGGTATTGTTCCACGGAAATCACCGAATCCCGGGAAATTTCCTTCATGCTGATGTTGTTTCTTTTCAAGTGTTCAATTACTTTATACTCCGATTTTGGAATGACGTAATAGCGCGGAATAGCGATCTTTTTCGTGGAAATATATTCGTCAAAAAACTTCACTTTTCGGGTAAAAGGTTTGGTTCTGTCGTAAAATAATCTGGGTTTTCCGGAAACTTCGCTGGCTTTCATGCCGGCTTCATATCCTTTAAAATCAATCAATTGAAATTGTTTTTCATTCAGTTTCCATTGCAATGAATATTGATTTCCCGGTTGTAAATTAGCGATGTTTTCATCCATTTTCTTGCGGATTTCGGTAGCATTTTTCTCTACATAACGAATGGAACTCAACATATACTCGTATGTCGCAGCAACGCGGTCTTTGTAGAGCTTCAACATGTGCGTTTCGGCAACAGTTCCCATGGTGTTGAAAAGCGTGGTGTAACCGGTCGCATAACGCGGAGAATCCATAAACGCAGGAAAACCTTCATCCGGAGAATCACCGTGAATATTGACATAAGGCGTGGTGAGCATTCCTTTTTTCTCCAACTGACTGAGAATTTCCGGTTGCATTTTTTCATTAAAATACTTCCCTAAAACGGTTCCCAATCGTTCTTTATTCGTCGAAATATAGGTGAACAAGTATTGGTAATCTGCGCCGTTACTTACATGATTATCAATAAAATAAATCGGTTTGAAATATTGAAAAATCTGCTGGAAACTTTTGGCATTTTCCGTATCATTTTTAATGAAATCGCGGTTTAGGTCGTAATTTCTTGCATTACCGCGGAAGCCGTATTCTTCCGGTCCGTTTTGGTTGGCACGGCTGAATTTCCCTCTTCTCAGCATTCCCGAAATATTATAAGACTGAATCGCGGCGATTTTAAGGTTTCTCGCGGAAACTTTTCCGGTGGCCAAATCGCGCATCAGCATCATTGTGGCGTCAATTCCATCCGGTTCACCGGGATGAATTCCATTATTAATGAGGATTGTAGCGTTATCTTTATTTTTAGAAGGCGTGAAAACAACAACTTTTATCGGTTCTCCGTTATCATCTTTCCCGAAATTCTCGATGGAAATACTTTCGAAATTTTGATCGAGTTTCTCATAATATTTCACCATTTCTTCATAAGTGGCGGTTTGGTTTCCGTTGCCTTTTTCGTAGGGAGTTTGAAAATCTTGAGCAAAAGAAAATACGGTTTGAACGAGAAAAAGTAGCGTTATTTTTTTCATTAGTAGAAAGTTTTAATTAAAAAGTCAAAAGGAGAAATGAAAGAAGATTTAAGAGAAAAGCATAAAAATTTGAATTTTGTATAAACTTATCCTTTCTCCAAAGAAAAAAATATAAAATAAGCTGTGCAAATGTAATTATGAATAGCGGAATAACTGAAAATTCCATTAGTGTTCCTAAAGTAATTCCAATATTAAGAAATAATTTGGTGGAGATAACCAAAAATAATATATAAAAAAGAATTATTGTACTAGTTATTGTTTTCCAATTCATTTTATAAAAGTAATAAAAAATCCACAGAAAATTCTGCGGATTTTATTTATCTTGATTCTTGGATCTGAAATCTTGAATCTATTGATTTAATCATTCAGTTTCAGTACCGCCATAAATGCCGTTTGTGGAACCTCTACTCTACCGATTTGCTTCATCTTTTTCTTACCTTCTTTCTGCTTTTCGAGGAGTTTACGCTTTCTGGAAATATCACCTCCGTAACATTTTGCGGTAACATCTTTTCTTAATGCTTTGATGGTTTCTCTGGCGATAACTTTGGTTCCTAAAGCCGCCTGAACAGCAATATCAAATTGTTGTCGTGGAATTAATTCGCGAAGTTTTTCGCACATTCTTTTTCCGATGTAATAGGCGTTGCTTTCGTGAATTAATGAGGAAAGTGCATCGACCATATCACCATTAATCAGGATATCCATTTTCACCAATTTTGATGGACGGAAACCAATTGGATGATAATCAAAGGACGCATATCCTTTTGAAATGGATTTCAAACGGTCATAAAAATCAAAAACAACTTCCGCCAAAGGCATATTGAACACCAACTCTACTCTCTCTGAAGTAAGATAACTTTGGTTGACGATTTCACCTCTTTTTTCAATACACAAAGTCATCACCGGACCTACAAATTCGGATTTAGTAATGATGGTGGCTTTTATATAAGGTTCTTCTACCCGATCCATCGTAGTAGGATCCATCATTTCCGATGGGTTATTGATCAAGATTGCTTTTTCAGGTTCTTTCTTGGTATATCCGTGGTAAGAAACGTTCGGAACGGTGGTAATCACGTCCATATTGAATTCCCTGTCGAGTCTTTCCTGAACAATTTCCATGTGAAGCATTCCTAAAAATCCACATCGGAAACCAAATCCAAGCGCGGCTGAACTTTCTGGCTCGAAAACAAGTGACGCGTCATTCAATCTCAGTTTTTCCAATGAAAATCTTAATTCTTCAAAATCTTCTGATTCTATCGGATAAATCCCGGCAAAAACCATAGGCTTCACCTCCTCGAATCCTTCAATAGGAGCTGCAGCACCATTCTCGAAAGTGGTAATAGTATCTCCTACTTTCACTTCGCGGGCATCTTTAATCCCGGAAATAATATAACCTACATCGCCTGTTTTGATTTCTTTTTTTGGAACTTGTTTTAGTTTTAAAGTTCCTACCTCATCTGCTTCGTACATCTTATCGGTCGCCATAAATTTGATGCGCTGACCTTTCTTGATGCTTCCGTTTACGACTTTAAAATAGGCTTCAATTCCTCGGAACGGATTATAAACAGAGTCAAAAATAAGCGCCTGAAGCGGTCCGTCTTCATTACCAACTGGAGCAGGAATTCTTTTCACAATTTGCTCCAGAAGTTCATGCACGCCTTCGCCAGTTTTCCCGGAAACGCGGAGTACATCTTCATAATCGCATCCAATAAGATTCATAATCTCATCGGTTACCTCTTCCGGATTTGCTGACGGTAAATCGATTTTGTTGAGGACAGGAATAATGGTTAAATCATTTTCCAACGCCAAATACAAATTACTAATCGTTTGTGCCTGAATACTTTGTGCAGCGTCTACAATCAGAAGCGCACCTTCACAAGCGGCGATCGAGCGAGATACTTCATAGGAGAAATCAACGTGGCCCGGAGTGTCGATCAGGTTGAGTACATATTGTTCTCCATCCAGCTCATAATCCATTTGTATTGCATGAGATTTTATGGTAATTCCACGCTCTTTTTCGAGGTCCATGTCGTCCAAGGTTTGCGATTGCAATTCTCTTTGGGTAACGGTATTGGTGTATTCCAAAAGCCGGTCAGCCAAAGTAGATTTTCCGTGGTCGATATGTGCAATGATGCAAAAGTTTCGTATGTTTTTCATTCAATTCTAGATAGTTTGCAAATTTAGTATTTTTTAGCGGATTTTGTTGAATGTTTAAAATGGCCTTGATTTCTTCAATAAAACCTCTGAAATCCGCTAATTTTAATAGAATAGATTTTTAATTTAGAAAAAAGAACGACCTCCGCAAAAAAATTACAGAGGTCGTTCAAACATTAAAAAAATAAACTATTATGGTCGCCTGCGCTGCGGAAGGGTTTTCCCGGATCCGTCTTGTTTTTTGTCTAATATTTTGTTTCGCATCTTCCCTTCGGTTTGGTACATCTGAAGTACTTGCTGTGGCTTAATCACTTTCATGAATTTTTGTGAATAAATCCTTCTGTTATCCAAAAGTTGCTGTCCTATTTCGAAACTTTCATTGAGTCTTTGTTTTGCCTCTTCATCGCTCATATTATCATAATCCTCACTCGTCTTGAACTTCTTTTTGATTTCGTTTTGTTTTTCCTGATATTCTGCAAAAAGGTTTTTAAACTCAGCTTGTTCATCTGCAGCAACCTCCAGTTCTTCTACCATCATGTTTTCCCGAAATTGTTTCAACAACTTCATTCTATCGTCTGGACTCATATTTTGGATCAGTTCTTTTCGCTGTTCAGGTTTCATTTTCTTCCAATCATACTTCTGCTCTTGAGCAAAACTATTGTTGGATGCAAATAGCAGAACCATTACTATCAATAAAGTCTTTTTCATGTCTTTTTCAATTTAATTATACAGATCCAAATAAATATCTTGTTCCGCATTTTTCCCTAAATCTGCCAATTCAGTGGAGGTGAAACTCGATAGTATTTGATCAACCTGAACTTCCGGAGTTTGAACTGCAGTTTGTACGTTCTTGGTTGCAACGGTTTTTGTTTCTGTATTGTCAGCAACTTTCACTTTAGTTTCGCTTTCTTTTGGATCATTTACTTCTATGGAAGTTAAATCATCATTTAAAGTTTGATAAGCAATTTTCGCTTCATTATCAGGTTTAATGATTGATTCTGAATTATTTACAATACTTGTATTCTGGTTAGAAATTTCTGTTGCGGTTAAGTTTTGTGGTTCTGCTTTTTCATTTTGGTTAATAACAAAAGTAGCTCCAAAAACCATCGCCATTGCCGCGGCAGCAGCGTACATCCAGTTCAGTTTCACGGTTTTGGTCTCCTTTTTTGGTGCGGTTTCTTTCAAAACATTTGCCTGAATTTCCGCAAAAAAACTTTCCTCGGGAACTTTGTAAATATTTTTACGTTCTAAATGTTCTATATCTAAATTTTTCATCTTAAAATTTGGCTTTTCAAATTCAATCCAATCAATTATTCGGTGTAATTCGCTTTGATGTACACTTCAACTTTTTGTTTTGCGTAATGGTAATTTGTTTTCAATGTTCCCACCGACATGTCGAGAATTTTAGAAATTTCTTCGTAGGGTAAATCATCATAATATCTCATGGTAAACACCAATTTTTGCTTCTCCGGCAAGGATTGAATTGCTTTTTGCAACAAAACCTGAATTTCTTCGGCCTCCGCAGAAACATTATCTGCAACCAGATTTTGCAAGTGATGTTCGGTTTCTTCATCCGATTTTTGCATTCTTTTCGATTTTTTCAGCTGTTGCAAAGATTCGTTGGTTGCGATCCGATAAAGCCAAGTGTATAAATGGCTGTCCTGCTTAAACTGATGAAAATTCTGGTATGCCTTAATAAAAGTATCCTGCAAAGTATCCTGCGCCAAATCATGGTCCACCACTATTCTTCTGATATGCCAATACAACCTGCTCTGATATGCATCCATCATCTGGCGAACGCCCTTTTCACGGGTTTTTTCGCTAGACATCAACTCTATAATTTCGCTTTCCTGAATCTTCATTGAGATGCTTTCGGGTTTTTGATGGTAAATTTACTTAAAAGTTAAATTGGTATTTGAATTTTTAGTCCAAACCAAATAATTATCTTTGTTACTAATTAAATTTTAATGAAGATTGTAATCATCGGGTCCGGCAACGTCGCTTATCATTTAGCGAAAGCGTTTTCTCAAAAAAATATTCCCGTTACCCAAATTTTTGGCCGCAACGAATTGGCGCTGAAAGAAATATCAGAAGAATTTAAAATTCCTTTTTCCACATCAGAAATTGCACACGCAGATTTGTATTTGATTTCAGTAAATGATGATTCAGTAGAAACTATTTCTGCTAAAATTCTTAATGAAAACGCTTTGGTAGCACACACTTCCGGCTCTTTGCCCAAAGAAATTCTTCAAGGAAATTACCGAAAAGCAAGTTTTTACCCGCTGCAAACTTTCTCCAAATCGAAGGAACTTCAGTACGAAGAAATTCCGTTTTTTGTAGAAGCGGAAAATGCGGAAGATTTAGAAGTGCTGAGAAATCTCGCTTCTCAAATTTCGAAAAAAGTAACAATTTCCGATTATGAAAAAAGAAAATACATTCACCTCACCGCGGTTTTTGCCTGCAATTTTGTGAATCATCTTTTTGCAAGAGCCAAAGAAATTTCGGATTCCCAAAATATTCCTTTTGATTATTTTTTGCCATTAATCGACGAAACTGTTCAAAAAATCCATGAAATTGAACCAAAATCCGCACAAACTGGTCCCGCCGTGAGAAATGACCAAAGGGTTTTGCAACTTCATGAAGCTTTAATTAAAGATGAAGAACATCTTAAAATCTACAAAACCATCAACGAATCGATAAAGAAAATGTATGAGTTATAAATCAAAATTACAAAATATAAAGGCCTTCGTTTTCGATGTAGACGGAGTTTTTACCGACGGAAGCGTCTATTTGATGCCGGACAAAAGCATGTGCCGCGTGATGAATGTATTGGACGGATACGCGGTGGTAAAAGCAGTGAAAAACGATTACAAAATCTGCGTCATCACCGGTGGCGACGATCCTGCGGTGAGAAACCGAATCAATTATCTTGGAATTACGGAATACCACGCCAAAATCTCCGATAAAATTGCAAAATATGAAGAATTCAAACAAAAATATGGTCTTCAGGACGATGAAATTTTAACGATGGGCGACGATTTACCAGACATCAAAATGATGAAAGCTTCGGGGATTGCAACCTGCCCGAAAAATTCGGTTCCGGAAGTGAAAGCCATTTCAGCATATATTTCCCCAATCGAAGGCGGAAAAGGTGCCGTTCGCGACGTTATCGAACAGGTGATGAAAGTTCAGGGAAAATGGATGGAAGATGATACCAAAAGCACTTAAAATTTAAGGATGAAAATATTATTAGCCTCCAACTCTCCGCGAAGAAAAGAGCTTTTAACGAGTTTAAATATTGAATTTGAATCCGTAAAAGTTGATTGTGATGAAATTTATCCGAAAGATTTAGCGATCGAAAAAGTAGCGGAATACCTATCTGAACTGAAATCCAATGCCTATAAAAAGCTTTCAAAGAACGAAATTCTAATCACCGCAGATACCATTGTTGCGATTGGAAACGAAATTCTCGGAAAACCAAAAGATGAAAACGAGGCCAAAGAAATGCTCCGAAAACTTTCCGGAAATACCCATCAGGTTCTTACCGGAATCACGCTTCGAAGCACAAAAAAATGCGTTTCTGTGACGGATATTGCGGAAGTAGAAACTGAAATACTGACCGAAGAGGAAATCGGCAACTACATCACCCGTTGCAAGCCTTTCGATAAAGCAGGAAGCTACGGCGTGCAGGAATGGTTCGGCATGGCGAAGATTAAAAAGATCAACGGAAGTTTTTACACGATTATGGGACTTCCTACGCATTTGGTTTATGCGCTACTAAAAGATTTTCAATAATAAATGGTAAAAGTAAAAAATCATTATTTTTACAAAAATTAGCCGGTAATTTTATACTAAAATGCCGATTTACAAGTTATTATCAAATAATGAAAAAAACGATCTACTTCCTTTTAGCAATCACCGTTCTCAACTCTTGTTCTACTAGGAAAAAGAACAACGATTCTTCCTTTATGAAAGGATTTTTCTCCTATTACAACACTCTTTTCAACAGTAAAGAAGCGCTGCAAACCGAACTGAAAAACCGTGATAAGGCTCATCAGGACAATTTTTATGCACCTTATATTCAGCTTTTAACTTATGATGAGCAACCTTTGGGAACCGATTTACAATCCAGCGGAATGTTTGGTGAAGATCCCAATTTAAACGGACCGGGTGTTCCAGGAAGAAATTCTGCCAATGTACCGATGAAATCGGGCGCGTCAATTCTTGAAATTTCTGAAGCTAAAGCACTGAAAACCATTGCCAAATATTCTGTAATGAAAGGGGGAGAGGAAAAAAATAAAAAGATTTTCGATGCCCATATTTTGCTCGCTCAAGCAAGAATTTACAACAACAAACCACTAGAAGCATTGGATGGTCTAAATTATATTTTTTCGAACATGAGAAAAGATAAAAGACTTCCATTGGCAAAAATTTATCAGGGATTGGCTTACTCGAAAATGGGAGATTTTGCGAGAGCACAAGACGTTTTTGCGGAATTAAAAAAAGAGGATCTCAAGAAAGATTATAAAAAATTACTCAGCATTTATTACTCAGAAATGCTTTTGCAAGCCGGAAAAAAAGAAGATGCGATTTCCGAACTCGTAGATGCGTATGCGCTTAACAAAAACAGAAAATTAAGAAGCAGAATTGCATTTTTAAGAGGGCAAATCCTGGCGAATCTTGGCAAAAATGAAGAAGCAAGAGAAAGCTTTGTTTCCGCTTACAAAAATGCCAACAATTTCGAATTTGAAGTGAAGTCGCAAATTGAAATCGCCAAAACCTTTAATGGAAAAGACGATTACGAAGGCGCAAAAGAATACATCGAGAAAATAAGTAAAAAAGGAACATACGCTTCCCGAAAAAATGAGTTTTATTACGCACTGGGCTTAATGGCCAACAAAGCCGGAAAAAAAGAGGAAGCCAAAGCTTATTTCGCTCAATCTTTGAAAGAAAAATTATCGGATCCGCAAATTCGTGGACTCGATTATTACGAAATCGGGAAGGGGTTTTTCGAAGAAAGCGATTACCTTTCGGCCGGTGCTTACTACGATTCTGCTTTGGCGGTAATGACCTATCAACCATCGAAAATTCTTTTGGAGGAGAAATCATCGAACATCAAACAGGTTTCTGCCAATTATTATTTAATCAAAAAAAATGACAGTATTTTGGCATTAACCAAAATGCCGGAAGCCGAAAGAATCGCTTATTTCAACAAACATATCGAAGCCATAAAAGCTAAAGAAGCCAAGGAAGAACTCGAAAGAAAAAGAAACGAAAGAAGCCAAGGTTTCGACACCGGAGATTATTCTTCTAACTCAATTTTTGCTAATAACCAAAGTGGTTTTCAGGATTTTGGAACTCAAAAAGGAGGTTTCTATTTTGCCAATTTGAGTACCGTAGCTAAAGGGGAAGCCAGCTTTAAACAAATCTGGGGAAACCGAAGCTTGAGCGACAATTGGCGTACTTCCGCGCGAAGCAACTCGATCGAAGACCTTAAAAATGAAGCCATGGGAATTTCCTCAGCGCCGGATCCGCGAAGACTGGAGCCGAGCTTTTACATTGAGAAAATCCCTACCAAAACCGAGGAAATATTAGCACTAAAAAAAGCACGCGATACGGCAAGTTTAGGGCTTGGAAGAATGTATGAAAATTTCTTTTCCGATACGCCATTGGCGACCAAAACTCTCTACGATCTTGTTGATTCCAATCCTGATCAGGAAACCAAATTACAAGCTTTGTACAGTATTTTTGCCTTTAATTACGAAGAGAATCCTGCAGCCGGCGAAAGAGCAAAACAAATGATACTCACCGAATTTCCTTACACTTCGTATGCGGAATTTGTGAAAAATCCTAAAAATAATGCCTTCGCAAAATCATCGGAAGAAGTAGAAAAAGCTTATGCTGAAGCTTTCGATTTATATAGCAAAGAAAAGTATACAGAAAGTAAAACATTGATTGAAAGCTCATTAGAAAAATATCCGAAAGATGCACTCGTTCCGAAATTTGCTTTATTAAATGCCTTTAATTCCGGAAAAATAGCAGGGAAGGAAATCATGATTTTGCAACTCGAACAAATTGCGCTCAACTATTCCAGAACGCTCGAAGGCGAAAAAGCTAAAGAAATGCTGAAGTACTTAAAAAGTGATTTGGTGATGGAAATAACTGACGAAAACGGCAATAAAAACCAAACTTCCGGACCTGGAAAACCACAAATTCAGGAAGATGATGCAGCTCCTTCGCCAATGCGTTCACAAGAACAAACCACAGAACTTGCGACACCACAGGGAAGATCGAATACAGATGCAACACCACCTTTGAGAAGGCCTGGAAAAAGTTTGCAATTGGAAAAACCTGCGCAAATACAATAAAATAAATAGGCTGTCCCAATTTCGAGACAGCCTATTTTTAGTATTGAATAATAAATTTTTATGATTTGCTTTTCTTCTTTACGCCTTGAAATTCTTTCAGATAAAAGGGTTCGAAATAAGCAACATCTTCAAAATCCTGATGATTGAATTTCTCTACCGATTTTTTTATTAAAAATTTCGCGGAAGGGTAGATCTTTTCATCAAATTCCGCGTTAGGAAGTTGCAAAATATCTTTCGCCTTCGCGGCTCCATCACCCACGAAAATCACCTTTTGATCTTTAAATTCTTGAAAAGAAGTCTCGTCTAAAATTTTCGCTTCGGTTTCCGAGAGCATCTCCCCGGTTTTTCCGTTGAAAACGGCGGTATAAACCTCCATTCTTCTTGCATCGAGCAATGGGATCACAAGATCAAAATCGCGGCTTAAAAACGGGTCTATCATCGTTTCCATAGAATTTACGGCGATTAAAGGAATTTTTAGCCCATAACAAAAACCTTTTGCGGCGGAGGAGCCAATTCGCAAGCCGGTGTAGGAACCGGGTCCCATTCCCAGAGAAACAGCATCTAAATCCTGGAGCGAAATTTCAGCGCCTTCCAAAGCCCATTCTACAAAGGTGTGAAGACTTTCGGACTGCTTATAATTTTCTGAAACTTCTTCACATAAGCACAGCAATTCTTCGCCATCGGAGATGGCAACGGAACAGTTTTTCGACGAGGTTTCGATATGGAGGATTTTCATGCGGCAAATTTAGGAATTCAAAGACAATCAAATCATGTTGGGAAATGATTTTTACAAATTTTTATAAACTGTTCTCGGTTCACTTTGCGCACTCGGATAAATCGTTAAATCTGAAATGGCTACATGTTTCGGAGTATTCACACAATAGGAAATTGCATCGGCGACATCTTTAGCTTCCAAAGCTTTAAAACCCTGATAAACGGTATTTGCTCGGTCTTCATCCCCTTTGAAACGAACTTTTGAAAAATCGGTTTCAACCAATCCGGGCTGGATATTGGTCACTTTAATTCCGAATTCGGTAAGTTCTAGGCGCATTCCTTCGGAAATTACATCCACTGCTCTTTTTGAAGCGCAATAAACCACGCCGTTGGCATACGTTTGTTTGGCCGCAACGGAAGAAATATTCACAATATGTCCCGAATTTTTGGCTTTCATTCCAGGAATTATGAGTTTAGAAACGTACAAAAGTCCCTTCACATTTCCATCCATCATCGCATCCCAATCCTCAATTCTTCCTTCGGAAAGTGGTTCTAATCCATGTGCATTTCCGGCATTATTAATGAGAATGTCAATATTTTTAAAGTTTTCAGGTAGGGAAAGAATTGCTTTTTCAACTTCACTGAAAATTCTTTGATCGAAGTTTAAAGCAAAAACTTCGGTAAATCGGGAAAGTTCAACTTTTAATTCCTCTAAAACATCGGTTCGTCTTCCGCAAATAACAAGTTTAAAGCCTTGATTAGCAAACAATTTTGCAGTAGCTTTTCCAATACCCGAGGTGGCTCCGGTGATTAGTGCTGTTTTCATATTTTAAAAAGAAATTGTTTAATAATTAATTGGCATCGAAACTCTGAAAAGCATCTTCGATATGGGTTATTTGCATAACTCCGGCCGAATCGGGAACAATGGTGATGATATCGAAACGTACTTCTTTGTCGAGTTTTCTCTCTTTCATGAAGAAATCTGCGCATAAAACAATCGACTTTATTTTTCCTTTGGTTACGGCTTCTTGTGGTTCAATAACCGTCGTGTAACTGCGAGCTTTCACTTCGGTCACGACGATTATTTCATTATATTCAGCTACGATATCAATTTCCAATTTCTGAAAATGAAAATTTCTCGCAAGAATTTTATAGCCTTTTTTAACTAAATATTCTGTAGCCAGGTCTTCTGCTAAATTCCCGAAATCGTTGTGATCTGCCATTTTGTTAGAAATTAACTTCCACTTTCTTATCGGATTTCAAAGTTACTTTTGCACCAATAATCAGCGGACGGTTATCGTGAATATGCCCATTTGGAAATCCAAAAACGGTGGGGAAATCATACTTTTTCAACCGTTCCGAAATAATTTGATAGGCAAATTCATCGAAGCTTTCTTCGTAGTTTTTATTGTCTTTTTCGTTGCCCATATTGGTCATTCCACCGACAATTAATCCTTTAATTTGCCTGAAAACTCCGGCCAAATCAAGGGAAATCATCATGCGATCGAGTGCGTAATAATTCTCGCCAATGTCTTCGATGAAAAGGATTTTATCTTTAAAATTGAAAGAATAAGGCGTTCCAAGCAACGCATAAATAAGGGCTAAATTTCCACCAACCAATTCTCCTTCAACATTTCCATCTTTATTGAAAGTGCTTTTTTCAATAGAATATTTCGGTAGTTTTCCTTCTAAAATATCGAAAGTAAGATCATAACTTTCTTCGGATACGCCGAAACTTGAAGTTTTCACGGTTTGTCCATGAATGGAAGCAAAATTATTTTTTATCAAATAACTCTGTATCACGGTGTTATCCGAATATCCAATATACCATTTCGGGTTTTTTCTGAATTTTGAAAGTCTTAAATTCCTTAGCAAATGTTGACAGCCATAACCACCTCGCGATGCCCAAATTGCAGAAATCTCTTCTTCATTGAACGCCCAATTCATATCGGAAATTCGCTCTTTCTCAGTTCCTGCATAGGAATACCCATTCGAATAATTGGTGTAAAGGTGTTTGCCTAAAACAGGTTCATAACCTTTTGATTCAATGATTTTTAACCCATTTTCCAATTGAGATTCGTTCACCGATCCCGCTGGAGAAATAATGGCGATTTGATCTCCTTTTTTTAAGCTTTTGGGAAAAATGATGCTGTCCATTACTTGCTTAATTTTTGTTCTGTTTTTTCTGCTTCTTCCAACTTTCGATCAAATTGGTTGAATTTTTTAAAACTTTGTAGAAATATAAAAATGCTGAAACCTACTAAAATAAAACCTACTCCTTTTCGGATTTGATTGGCTAATTTTTCGGTCAGCTTATCATGAAATTGCTTGGCAAGATAAATTTTTAAAATATCGATGATGACATAAGTTCCTACCACCAAAGCCATATACAAAAGAAATTCATCGAGATTAGGATAGGCATTTCGCACGGATATGACCGTCACCAACCAAAAAAGGACGACCCCGATATTCAGAATATTAAAGAAAAATCCGTTGAGAAAGGTTTTAAAATAATTCTGATTGATCATTTTTTCTTCCCCTGCGATATGCATTTTAGTTTTGGAAACAATCATATAAATCGCATAAATCAGGATGATAAAGGCCGTAATGCGGTAAAAACCGGGATGTTTATCAATCAGTTGCACCAAATCTGCACTGGCAAAAAATGCCGCAACGATGCAAATAATATCGGCCGTAATAACGCCCATATCCAACGCAAAAGCATGTCGCGGACCACGGGAAAAACTGGTTTCGATAAGCAGGAAAAAAATAGGTCCGAGAAAGACCAGACTAAGCATTATTCCTAATCCTACAGCGGATAAAATAAGTTCAATCATAATTGATGAGATAGTAATGGATTGGTTTTGAAAATAAAAATTATTAAAATCTAATCATTAATAATTTTAAAATCCAGTTGTTTCTGTATCAAATTCGCCTTCATTACCTTAATTTTCACTTTATCGCCCAATTGATATTTGTTACCGGTTCTGGAACCGATTACTGCATGAGATTTAGCATCATATTGGTAAGAATCATCCATCAAATCACGAAGTTTGATAAGGCCTTCTGCACCGTTTTCCGGGATTTGAACCCAGAAACCGAAATCGGCAACGCCGGAAATAACTCCGGTAAATTCTTCACCCAAATGTTTCTCCATGAATTTAACCTGCATAAATTTAATGGAATCTCTTTCTGCATCTGCAGCGAGTCTTTCCATTGCGCTACAATGCTTACATTTTTCTTCGATTTCATCTTTATTAGGAGATTTTCCTCCATCAAGATAATGTTGCAACAAACGGTGCGCAATAAGATCCGGATATCGGCGGATGGGAGAGGTGAAATGCGAATAATACTCGAATCCTAAACCGTAATGCCCAATAGGATTGGTAGAGTAGATGGCTTTACTCATCGATCGCATCGCCAATGTTTCGATCATGTTTTCTTCGGCTTTTCCCTTCACATCTTGCAATAACTTGTTCAAAGATTGGGCGACTTTCTTGGTATTGGACAAATCGATTTTGTAGCCGAATGTGGACACAAATTCTCTTAAAGCTTCTAATTTGGTGGGATCAGGATCATCGTGAACACGATAAATAAAGGTATTTCCGGTAGGTTCGCCTCTTTTGTTCAAGGAAACAAATTCCGAAACTTTTCGGTTGGCCAAAAGCATAAATTCTTCAATTAAATGATTGGAATCTTTGCTGATTTTAAAATAAACACCAATTGGTTCGCTGTTCTCATCGAGGTTGAAACGTACTTCGCTTCGGTCAAAAGTGATCGCACCATTATCGATTCTTTCTTTTCTAAGAATTTTAGCCAATCGATCCAAAGTAAGGATTTCTTCTGCCAAATCACCATTTCCAGTTTCTATTCGTTCCTGCGCTTCTTCGTAGCTGAATCTTCGATCGGAATGAATTACGGTTCTTCCAAACCATTCTTTGACCACTTTTGCCTGATCATCAAGCTCAAAAACTGCGGAAAAAGTGAATTTATCTTCATTCGGTCGTAATGAACATACATCATTGCTTAAAACTTCGGGCAACATCGGAACCACGCGATCCACCAAATAAACGGAAGTTGCTCTGTCGTAAGCCTCATCATCCAACAAAGTTCCTGGAATTACATAATGAGAAACATCGGCAATATGAACACCGATTTCCCAGTTTCCGTTATCTAATCTCTTGATAGAAAGGGCATCATCGAAGTCTTTCGCATCTTTTGGATCGATGGTAAAGGTGCAAATATTTCGCATATCGCGGCGCTTTGCCACTTCACTATCGAGAATCCTACGATCGATTTCATCAGCTTCTTTTTCTACTTCCTCGGGGAAAGTGTAGGGTAGGCCATATTCCGCTAAAATAGAATGAATTTCGGTTTCGTGTTCGCCTGGCGCTCCGAGAACTTTGATGATTTCGCCTTCCGGATTTTTCTCTCCTGGTCGCCAATCAGTCATTTTCACTACCACTTTATCACCGTCTTCTGCGCCACCAATTTTACCCTTAGGAACAAAAATATCGGTATTAATGGTTTTTTTATCGCAAACCACAAAACCGAAATCTTTATGTTTAATCAACTGGAAAGTTCCGACAAATTCGCTGCGATTTCTTTCGATAACTTCCAAAACCGAACCTTCTAGTTTTCTTCCTTTGAAGTGATAGGTTACGATAAGTACTTTATCGCCTTGTAGCGCATCCTTCACATTTTTGGAATGGATAAAGATATCTTCATCAATTCCGTCTACTTTTACGTAAGCATTTCCTGCTTGGTTGAAATCGATAATTCCTGTTAAAGTGCCTTCAATCTTAAGGTTGATGATGTATTTTCCTTTTTCTACTTCCTTGATTCGCTCTTCGGAAATAAGTTTGTGCAGCGCCTGAATGACCTGCTCGCGTTGCCGCGGATTTTTATAATCTATTCCATCCGAAATCTGCTTATAATTATAGATTTTCGTGGAGTTTTTATTCATAAAAGACAAAATCAAACGCCCAATTTCTTGGAGTTTATGATTGTTTTTATGAGATATAAATTTGCTTTTTTTTGCCATTTATTTATTTTTTGATTGTGGTGGATCAGCAACATGCAATCTTATCTACTCTGTTTTGATGTCTTCCTCCTTCAAACTCGGTATTGAGGAAGGTTTCTACGATATTAATCGCCAAATCACTGGAAATAAATCTTGCCGGAATTGCCACCATATTCGCGTTATTATGTTGTTTTGCTAAAGCTGCCAATTCGGTATCCCAACACAACGCACAACGGATTTGCTGATGCTTATTGGCAGTAATGGAAACACCTTGTCCGCTGCCACAAATAAGAATTCCCAAATCATTTGTTCCATTTTCTACAGAACTTGCCGCAGGATGTACAAAATCGGGATAATCCACAGAATCTTTGGAGTAAGTGCCAAAATCTTCTATTTCATATTGATTTTCGAGATGTTTTTTAATGATTTCTTTGTAATCGAATCCTGCGTGATCGCAAGCAATAGCTATTTTTTTCATTTTATTCTTTTATGATCAGACTTTCAATTGATACAAATTTATGATTATTAATATAAATAGGGTTTCAATTCTCCTTAAAATCTGAGCATTTAACAGAAAATAATGATCAGATCGAAGGAAAAGCACGAGGATTATTTTTCAACATTATCCTTATTAATCATAAAGTAATGCACATAGATTGTGAGGATAACTCGCAATTCGTGTGGATAAGTCTTTAAAAATTTTCCTTTTTTTATTTATATTAAATTCATATTGCAACATTCAATTGAACTTTCAGAAAAAATGTTAATGAAAGTTTTGAGGAGAAACCGAAGCAGTTTTCCATAGTACATTTTTTAATAAAACCTTTATGGACGATTTATTCACAATTGTTGGTAAATGTTAAATTAAGTTAAAAATCAAGCACTTGCAATGTGAATTATATATGAATTCGTCTACCAATAATTGTGACAAAATAATTGATTTTATTTTTCCCCAAAGTCGGCCGCTACAACAACAGTATTCATTTATTCTTTTTTAAAAAAAAGAATATAGTGTAGATAGAATGAGTCTTTTGGGATTGTGGAATTTTATATCAAATTAAATTTTTAATCGACCGAATTAATCTTAAATTTGTGAAACTAAAAAACAGAGATTTTTATGAAAACAATTAATGATTTCAACTTCAAAGATAAAAAAGCTTTGGTGCGGGTTGATTTTAATGTTCCCCAAAGTGCAGATCTGAAAGTAACGGATAATACCCGAATTCAAGCGGTGAAACCTACGATCGATAAAATACTGAATGATGGAGGATCAGTAATTTTAATGACACATCTTGGAAGACCAAAAGGAAAATTTTCTGAGCAGTTTTCTCTAAAAAATATTGTTCCGGAAATAGAAGCAGTTCTTGGAAAAGAAGTAAAGTTCTGTAAAGATTGCATAGGTGAGGATGCTGAAAACATGAAGGCTAATCTAAAACCTGGTGAAATACTTCTTCTGGAAAACCTCAGATTTTATGAACAGGAAGAAGCTGGAGATAAAGAATTTGCTGAAAAATTATCTAAATACGGCGATGCTTATGTAAATGATGCATTTGCAACAGCTCATAGAGAACATGCTTCAACTGCGGTGATTGCGCAATTCTTCCCTTCAACTAAATTCTTCGGTTTATTGATGGCTAAAGAGCTGGAAGCCATTGATAAAGTATTAAGAAGTGGCGAAAAGCCCATAACTGCAATACTTGGCGGATCTAAAGTTTCAACTAAAATTACCATTATACAAAATATTTTACCAGCTATAAATAATTTAATTATCGGTGGAGGAATGGCATTTACTTTTATTAAAGCTTTAGGTGGAAGTATTGGAAATTCTTTGCTTGAAGTAGATAAGATAGATCTTGCACTTGAAATTTTAGAAAAAGCAAAAGCATTGAATGTAAAAGTATATTTACCTGTAGATACCATTATTGCAGATGAATTTAACAATGATGCAGACAGAAAAGAAGTAGATATTTATGATATTCCTGATGGTTGGATGGGATTGGATGCTGGACTCAAAACCAGAGATTTATTTCACGATGTATTGATGGATTCTAGAACGATTCTATGGAACGGACCGATCGGAGTTTTCGAAATGCCTAATTTTTCCGAGGGTACCATTGCTTTAGGAGACAGTATCGCTGAGTCTACTAAGTTAGGAGCTTTTTCTTTAGTTGGAGGAGGAGATAGTGTTGCATTTGTAAAACAATTCAATTACGCTGATAAAGTAAGTTATGTTTCAACAGGAGGAGGTGCAATGCTAGAAAGTTTAGAAGGACGTGAACTTCCGGGTGTAAAAGCAATCAATAGTTAATTAATTTAATTTTTAAGAATAGAAAAAGTTTTCAAATTCCTTGGAAACTTTTTTTTTATAATTTTTTCGAAGCATTGGTTCTAAATTTTCGATAAAAATGTTCCTTTTACTAAAAAATTGACCTTCAGAAACTGGTCAAAAATCGGAAAACTATTTTTTTTCGACTACATATATCAAACTTGAAAATTCGTAGTTTTTTAATCCTTTAAAATTAGAAATTGCTCCGTAAATCATTCCTTTAATCCAAAATAGAGGCGATTTCTTATATTTTTCGCTCAACATGGAGATATAAAATGAATCGAGTAGGAGAGGTTTGATTTTTTTGATTTTCCAATTTTCATTGTTCATTAAATTTTCCATACCCGATTTTGTGAAATGAAAAATGTGTCTTGGAACATCATAAGCTGCCCAATATTCTTTGTATTTTTTTGCATCGTAAGACGTGGAATTCGGAACTGCGATAATTAGTAATCCATTATCCTTTAATTTGTCATGAAATTTCTTCAACATATTTTCCTGATCTTCGATATGTTCGAAAACATGCCATAATGTAATTGCATCTAAACTTCCGTTTTCTATCGAATCGATTTCATTTAATAGTTGGGTTTTTTGAAGTTTCTTTTGGGCAAAATTTCTTGCTGCATCACTCGGCTCGTATCCAAAAGTGGTGAAATCATCTTCTATAAATTTTAAAAATTCACCGGCTCCGCAACCATAATCTAATACACTGGCATTCCGATAGAGTTCTTGGGCAATGATATTTCTTTTATAATTCAAATTAAATCTTTGAAGGAATTTATAAAGTTTTTCTTTCAGACTTCCCGAATCCTGATGATGAGAAATATAATTTTCACTCTCGTAATATGTATCTAAATTTTCGGGAATCGGATGAGTTTTGTAAAGCCCTTTTACCGGAGTTTCTCTTATTTCGAAAGTTTCCTGTGACAGGAAATGATCTTTTATTTTCATATAATTTCATATTTAAAAATGAAAACTCCAATAGTTGAATATTGAAGTTTTAAATCAATGGTTTCACGTGAAACATTTAATTGTAATAGAAAATTATCTTCCTAAATAAACCAATAAAACATTGATGTCCGCGGGTGAAACTCCGCTGATTCTTCCAGCTTGAGCGATAGTTTTTGGCTGTACCTTCGTCAATTTTTGCTTGGCTTCTGAAGAAAGAGAGCTTATTTTCGTAAAATCAAAATCTTCCGGAATTTTTATAGTTTCTAATCGATTGAGTTTTGCCACATTTTCTTTCTCTTTTTCTATATATCCTTTGTATTTGATATTGATTTCAGCTTGTTCCTTGATTTCTTCTTCATATTGTTGAGTAACTTCTTTAATGAAATCAATTTCTTCTAGTTTATGAAGATTCATATTCGGTCTGGTAAGAATTTGTGCAGCTCGAAATGCTTGATCAACAGGGGAGGACTCGATTGAATTTAAAATAGGATTAATAACTCCCGGTTTCAGTGAAGTTTCTTTTAAAAAGTGTTCCAATTCATTGCTTTTTTCTATTTTTTCATGAACTCTTTTCAGTCGATCTTCTTTGGCTAAACCTAGTTCAAATGCTTTTTGAGTCAAGCGGATATCTGCATTATCTTGTCTTAAAAGCAAGCGGTATTCTGCTCTGGAAGTAAACATTCTGTAAGGTTCTTCTGTTCCTTTAGTAATCAAATCATCTATTAAAACTCCGATATATGCTTCGTCTCTGTTTAAGATAAATTCCCCTTTATCGTGTACTTTATTATGAGCGTTAAGGCCGGCAATTAAACCTTGTCCTGCAGCTTCTTCATAACCTGTGGTACCATTGATTTGTCCTGCAAAATAAAGGTTTTCGATTAATTTGGTTTCGAGCGTATGAAAAAGTTGAGTAGGAGGGAAGTAGTCGTACTCAATTGCGTATCCAGGGCGGAAAACTTTCACATTTTCAAATCCTGGAATGTGTCTCATGGCTTTAATTTGGATATCTTCAGGTAATGACGAACTGAAACCATTAACATAGATTTCTACAGTTTTCCATCCTTCTGGCTCTACAAACAACTGATGACGGTTTCTTTCCGCAAAACGATTGATTTTATCCTCAATACTTGGACAATATCTTGGACCGATACTTTGGATTGTACCATTGAACATCGGGCTTCTATCAAATCCTTCTCTTAAAATATCATGTACCGTTTCATTGGTATAAACAATATGACAACTAAGTTGTATGGTGAGTTTTGGGGTATCTGTATAAGAGAATTTTTGAGGAACTTCGTCTCCTTTCTGTTCTTCCATTTTGGAATAATCTAAGCTTCTTCCATCTACTCGAGGAGGAGTTCCTGTTTTCATTCTTCCTGCTTCGAAACCTAAAGAAACCAACTGTTCGGTAATGCCAAAGGCTCTTGGTTCACCCATTCTTCCGCCTCCGAGTTGTTTGTCTCCAACATGGATTAAACCATTCAGGAAAGTACCATTTGTAAGAACAACGGATTTTCCTTTGATAGAAATTCCAAGCGATGTAACTACTCCTGCAACTTGATTATTTTCAATGATTAGGCTTTTCACCATATCCTGAAAAAAGTCGAGATTTGGAGTGTTTTCTAAAGCTAAACGCCACTCTTCAGCGAATTGCATTCTGTCGTTTTGAGTTCGAGGTGACCACATAGCCGGACCTTTGGAAAGGTTCAGCATTTTAAACTGTATAGCAGATTTATCCGCAACAATTCCTGAATAACCGCCCATCGCATCTATTTCTCTTACGATTTGTCCTTTTGCAATACCACCCATTGCTGGGTTACAAGACATCTGTCCTATGGTTTGCATATTCATGGTTATAAGAAGTGTTTTCGAGCCCATATTAGCTGCTGCAGCTGCTGCCTCACAACCGGCGTGTCCTGCACCTACAACTATTACGTCGTATATTTCGTTGATCATTTTATCTTTAATAAGAACTGATTAGTATTGATTGTTTCACGTGAAACATTATCTAATTTTTCATAAAATTAATGGTTAATTACAGCATTTTCATCAATTTAAATGAAGTTAAAAGCCAATTGAGCAACCTTATTTCTATAAAATATTTAAATAATAGTCTTCTTTATTGCGCATTTCTTTTACCTCATCGTCAGTTTTATCTTTATAACCGCAGAGATGAAGGATTCCGTGAGCTAAGACCCGGTGTAATTCAACATTAAAATCTTTGGAATGGGTTTCAGCGTTTTCAGAAATGCGCGGCAAAGATACGAAAATATCTCCGGCAATAGTTTTCCCCTTTACGTAGTCGAATGTGATGACGTCAGTGTAATAATCATGTTGAAGAAAGTCTTGGTTTACTTTCAGCAGATATTCATCATCACAGAAAATATAATTGATTTCTCCGGCTTTCTTTCCTTCATTGGTGATCAGATTAATCAACCAATCCTTAGTTCTGTCGGAAAGAGAAAATTTATCTATGTTTTCAAAAAAGAAATGTATCATAATTTTAGAACCAATGTCCCAGTATTACACTGAAAACATTATTATTTTGAGTTAAAGATCTGCTAAAATTAAATTTGATCTGTCCGAAAGGAGATTTGTATCCTGCCGTTAATCCTGCTGATGTTTCATTGATGTGTAAAATGTCATCCACTTTTACATCGTTAAATAAATTAGCGATGCTGAAATGTCCCGTCAAGAAATAATTTTTGTGAACATTATATTGTAAACTATTTGTTGCAACAAGCAAGTTTTGGGTATCAAGTTGTCCGAATTCATAACCCATTAATTTCACAAAATTGCCTAAATTTTGTTCGAAAATACCACCAATTCTGTAACGATAATAGTTCGAAAGTTCTTCTCCAACGGTAATTCCACCAAATAATCCTAAACGGAAAGTTAATCGTGGTGAAAGCGGAAAATTGAGTTGGGATGTGATTTTCATCTGTACCGTACGACCTTCTTGTTGATCATTCAACAAATCCAAAGCTTTACCTTCTGCATGAAGGAATAGCCCTTTTGATGGGAAACTTTTATCATCTTGCGTATCGGTTTTAATGAAAACATAAGCATTCACAAAATTTTTGGAATTGGAGTAGGTTTTAATTCCAGCAAATTTAGACTCAAAATAATCATGACTAATTCCACCTCCAATAGCATATTTGTCCCTCCAAATGGACTGAATATACAACTCATTTCGAAACCAATTCCATCTTTCGTATTCGGTGGAATTGATGTCGGTAAGGTCAAGTGTCATACCGGAAGCATAAGCTCCAATTCCCGGAATATAGCCGTTATCGATGAAATAATTGAAATAATAACGAGGTTTATCACCCACTACGACATCTAATGAAATAATCGAGTTTCGGAATAATAGGCGCTTTGCAGTAGCATTAAGCAGTAATCCTGTCTTAAAAATTTCATCATAGTGCAAACCAAATTTAAAGAAAAAGCGGGTGTCATCTTCTGTTACGGTAAGTTTGAGAAAATTGTAATTGCCTTTCTGGATGATATCATAATTAATCAACGTGTAATTATTGGTAGCATATAATTTATCGATCATTTTATTGATGCCGCCATAGGTTTGAAGTGATGGAACGCGCAAGTTCATTTTTCCCTGCACATAGTTTTTCTTAAAAATATGATTGTTTTCAAGTATTAAACTATCAATCTTATAAACGTTGGAATAAACAGAGTTTAAAGGTGCACGAAGCACTCTTTCTTCATTTTTAGGAAGCAAAGACAGCGGTTGGATATATTTCTTCGCTTCAGCGTAACCGGAGTCGAGAATGGCCTTTTTTACATCATAACTTGTGGCGCTCATACCCTCCAAATTGGGATGAATATTGATATTGGTGTATTGATATTGATTTTTCGTTTCCTTCTGAATACTAAAATCAATCACCTGATTTAATATATCAATCGCTGACTGTAATTTTTCTCTCGTGCTAAGTCCTTGACTTAAATCGACTCCAATAACGATGTCGATTCCTTTGTCTTTTAAAGGTTTGGAAGGATAGTTCACCGTCATTGCCCCATCAATATAGATGGAATCACCAATTTTTACCGGATCCATGAGTGACGGAAATGCCGAACTTGCCATAATAGAACTTACCAAATCTCCTTTTTCGAAAATCTCCATCTTCCCACTTTCCAAATTGGTTCCAACGCACATAAACGGAATAGGCAATTTGGAGAAATCATCAATAGTGGAAACGTTTTTAAAGAGTTCTTTGAGCAAATAAATGTTTTTCTGACCTGTTGATATCGCTTTTGGAACGACATTGATTTTTCCGTTTTTTACTGGCAAATTCAATATGTATTTATCAACGGATTTATTAAAGAAGGTAGTTTCTTTTCTGGTCTTTTCGTTGGCGATAATATTGTAGAAATCGGTATCGAGTACGATTTTCTCAATTTCTTTCCCCGTATATCCGGATGCATAAAGTCCGCCCACAATCGCTCCCATGCTGGTTCCGGAGATATAATCGACTTTTACTCCTAAAGAATCCAAAACTTTTAAAACCCCGATATGGGCAAAACCTTTTGCCCCTCCGCCCGCAAGTGATAAACCAATTTTCGGATGCGAAGGCACCATAAATCCTTCTTTAACTTGTGCAAATAAAGGAATATTGAGAAAAATTGCAAGAAGCAGAAGGAGGAGTTTTTTCATTTAGTCTTTTATATAAATTCTTTTTACCCTTCTCGAAATCGAAGTGAGAACTTCGTAAGGAATTGTATTACAATAATATGCAAATTCTTCTAAACTTGGATTAGAATTGAAAATTATCACTTCTTCGCCTTCTTTTGCAGAAGCATCGTCGATATCAATCATCATCATATCCATACAAACGCTTCCTACGATAGGATATAATTTCTTATGAATGCCAACTTTCCCAACTTTATTACCGATTAATCTAGGTATTCCATCGGCATAGCCTACAGGTATGGTTGCAATTTTTGTATCTTTTTCCGGTTGATATCTCCGACTATAACCCACCGATTCGCCTTTTTTTACATGAGAAATTTGTGAAATAACGGTTTTAAATGTTACTGCATTTTTTAATTGCTTTTTAATCTCGGGATTAGATGAAATTCCTACCATACCAATTCCAATTCTTACCATATCAAACTGATAATCAGTATAACTCACAATTCCGGATGTATTGAGGATATGCCGAATCGGGTGGTATTGAAGTCCTTTCATTAAATATTCTGAATTTTTAGTGAAAGTGTCAATTTGTTCTAAAGTATATTCTTCGCCTTCAGGTACGTCCGACGAAGATAAATGGCTGAAAATGGATTGTACTTTCACATTCATCAACTTCAACTTTTCAATGAGTTCATCCAATTCATCTTTCTTAAAACCAAGTCGATGCATTCCAGTTTCTAGTTTAATATGAATGGGATATTTCTTGTTAACTCCTTTTTGAATGAGCTGCTGATGAAATAATTCCAATACGCGGAAACTATAAATTTCCGGCTCTAAGTTATAATCGATAATAATGTTGTAGCTGTGTTGCTCCGGATTCATCACCATAATCGGCGTCGTAATCCCGTTTTTCCTTAAATCAACACCTTCATCTGCATACGCTACACCAAGATAATCGATGTGATGATATTGTAAGAATTCTGCAATTTCGTAACCGCCCAATCCGTAAGAGTACGCTTTTACCATCGCCATCATTTTGGTTTCGGGCTTTAGCAAACCTTTATGAATATTGATGTTATGAAGAATTGCATTTAAATTCACCTCCAAAACCGTGTCGTGTTTCTGAAGTTCTAAATGGTTTTTTACTTTCTCAATTTCGAATTTTCTGGCACCTTTTAATAGAATGAGCTCGTTTTCTATTTGATTAAGGTATTGGCTTTCAGTAAGTTTGTTGGTGTTATCAAAACTATAAGTTTCTGCTGCGAAAAGTTTTTCGTATTGGTTAATTTCTTCACCGATGAGGAATATTTTACTGAAATGCTGCAGGTTGGTTAAGTCCGCAACTTCATGATAAAGTTGTTCTGAGTTTTTACCTTCTACAAAATCAGTTAAGATCAGTGTTTTCTTAGGCTTATTATATTCTTTAATAAATTGATAAGCTATTTTCAATGAATCTAAATCCAGATTATACGAATCGTTGATAATCAAATTGTTGCGAACGCCATTTACACTTTCAAGTCGCATTTCAATGGCTTTCAGCGCATTGATTTTGTCAATAATTTTCGGAGTCGGAAAATTAAATTCTTTTAAAACTGCAATAATGCATAGCGCGTTGCCAAGCGTCGCCTCATCTCTCTGTTGCGCAGAAAGTCTGAATTCTTCATCAAAATATTGAATTTCTAAAGAGGATGAACGATCGGTCCAATCATTTTTAATATAGAGATGATTATGATTTTGAAGCCCGTAAGAAATTAATTTTTTACTTGAATACAATTCATGTATTTTTCGGTGAACCAATTCATTATCTCCATTAAAAATAATCGTTTTGGAATCTTTGAATAATTTCAATTTCTCATCAATCAGTTGTTCCTCACTTTCAAAATTGGAAGCATGTGCAGCTCCGATATGTGTTAAAATTCCAATTTCTGGAGAGAAAATTTCTTCCATCTTCTCCATTTCTGCTGGCTTGGAAATTCCCACTTCGAAAATGCCGATTTCGTCATTCTTTCCGATTTGTAACAAGGAAAGTGGAAGACCGATTTGTGAATTAAAACTTTTCGGGCTTTTCACGGTTTTATAATCATCAAAAAGACTTTGATACAGCCACTCTTTTACAATGGTTTTTCCATTGCTACCGGTAATTCCAATGGTTTTTAAGGAATATTGAGAAAGATGATATTTCGCTAAATCTTGAATAAAATCAACCGAATTTTTTACCAAAATCCAAGTGATATTCTCAATTTCAGGAATTTGATGTTCTGCAATAATGATTTTTATTCCTTTTTCAACTGCAGAATGAATATATTTTTCGCCTGAATTTTTAGAAGTTGTGATCGCAACAAAAGCTGTATTATCCGGTGAATAGATATTTCGGCTATCGAAATCGATATTTTTTACCAACAGTTGTCCTTCGCCAATCAGTTCGGAACCTGTAATTTCAGAGAGTTGTTGGGTAGTATAGTTCATTATTTATTTCTGTTCAGATATTCTTCATTGAAAACTTTTCGGCTTACCGCTTCGTAGCTTTCAGTTTCGCCCAATTGTACCAAGTCTTTATTGGTCGATATACGCATCGAATGGTTTGCCAAATTGCCTGTTCTTTTGCAAATCGCATGGACTTTGGTAACGTACTCAGCGGTCGCCATTAAATTGGGCATTGGACCAAAAGGACGGCCCATGAAGTCCATATCCAAGCCGGCAATTACCACTCGTATTCCATTGTTTGCCAATTGATTAGCTATCTCTACAATGCTATCATCAAAAAACTGCGCTTCGTCAATTCCTACTACATCGCAAGTTGATCCCAAAAGGAGAATCTCATTCGGACTTTCTACCGGAGTACTTCTTATTTTGTTTTGATTGTGGGAAACTACCTCTTCTTCCGCATATCGAGTGTCGAGTCTGGGTTTGAAAATTTCCACGTTTTGTCCTGCCATTTCCGCTCGTCGAAGCCTGCGAATCAACTCTTCGGTTTTTCCCGAAAACATCGATCCACAGATAACTTCCATCCATCCGCTTTGTTTTGCGTGATTAATTGTATTTTCTAAAAACATTTGTTAATTTAGCCGTAATATTTAAAGACCAAAATTAAGGAAATTTAATAGCTTAACTATGCAAAAACTTCAAGATATACAGGAAAAAATTTTTTTTGAATCCAAAAGTATTCTCGAGACGCTTTCAAAGATAAATTCCAAAGAAGAACTGCTTGCAAAGCAAGATTTGTTTGCTGAAATTACTGATCGCATCGCCTTTTTGAGGATTTTGGAGAAAAATGCTGATTTGCTCAGTCAACCTTCTCCGGCTCCGGAAATTCCACTTCAGCAAATGGAATTACCTTCTAATCAGGCAGTTTCTCAACATGAAACTGATGCTGAAGTAGCTTTATTTGAAGAAGATATCATCGAAGAGGAAGTAATTTTCACCAATGAACTTAATGAAATTGTAGAGGTTGAGCATTCGGAAGTTCTGCCTACTGAAAAAGAACCAGCTCCTGTTCACGAAGAAAAAATGGAAGAAATTGCGCAACCGGAAGTCATGAATAATGATCATGAAATTGCTGCTCAAAAGGAAAATGAATTTCTAGAAATGGAAGAGCGACGCCGAAAAATTGTAGAATTTCATAAAGAAGATGCAAAAATGCCGCCGAAAGAAGTTCAGGATGAAAATAGAACAGAGCAACCTTCATTCGAAAAGAAATTCAAACTTGCTCATATCAAAGGTTTAAAAGCAGTTCAAAATCTTTTTGATCAAGATCCATTGCAAGATTTGGAAGAGAAACCTATCGAAAGAAAACCGGAAATTATCACTTCGGGAAGCATTGCGAAGAGCAATATTCCAACTGATTTTATGGAAGCAGAAAAAAGAAAACCTGAATTCCGACTCGATTTGAATGATAAAGTGGCGTTCACCAAACATCTTTTTAATGGCGATCCTGATGAACTGAAAAAAACTATCGATCAGCTGAATTCTTATGATAATCTGGAAGATGCAAAACAATATTTAAGCGACGTTTATTACGCCAAAAACTGGAATAAAGTTGACGAATTTGCGCAACGACTCTGGGGATTGGTTGAAAATAAATTTCTATAACGTACTGAAAATCAAAGAATGATTAAAAATATTAACGATTTCCGGAATGTATTCTTTGTCGGTGTTGCCGGTGTGGGAATGAGTGCGATTGCACAATATCTGAAAGGAATCGGAAAAAATGTTTCGGGAAGCGACCGCTATTTCTTGCCCGAAACCTACAACAAAACAAAAACTCAATTAGAAAACGAAGGAATCAATTGTTTCCTTCAAGACGGTAGCGGAATCACCGAAAATACAGATTTGGTAGTCATTTCCACAGCAATTGAGGACACGGTTTTCGAAGTTCAAAAAGCAAAAGAACTCGGAATTCCAATTATTAAAAGAAGTGAACTTTTGTCCATCATCGCCAAAAGTAAAAAAACAATAGCGGTTGCAGGAACTTCCGGAAAATCAACAACTTCTGCGATGTTATTTCAAATTTTACTCGATGCTAAGCTAGAACCAAGTATTATTTCCGGAGCGGGTTTAACTTCAATTATCAAGCAAGGAAAAATAGGAAATGCTGCCGTTGGAAAAGGCGATTGGTTGATCATCGAAGCGGATGAAAGTGATGGATCGATTGTACAATATGAACCCGAAATCGGACTTCTCTTAAACATCGATAAAGATCATCAGGAAATTGATGAATTGATTGAATTATTTACCATTTTTAAAAATAACACAAAGAGCTTATTTATTGTAAATCAATCAAATACATTGGCGAAAACTTTGTCAGCAAACCCCAAAAACGATTTCGGTTTTGAAGATGAAAATGCCGGATTTTCTGCCGAAAACTTTCAACAAAATGGATTTCATTTAAGCTTTGAAGTGCTAAATCAAAAATTCGAAATGAATTCTATCGGAAGACATTCCGCAGAAAATGCAACTGCAGCCATCGCTGTAGCTCACCAAATCGGAGTAGATTTGAAAGTTTGTGCGGAAAGTTTGTCAAATTACGAAGGAATTTATCGCCGTCATCAGATTCTTGGACAGAAAAAAGGAGTTTGGGTTATTGACGACTATGCACACAATCCTGCGAAATGTGCGGCGAGCATCAAAGCTTGTCAACCTTTGGCAGATAGGGTAATTGCGTGGTTTCAACCTCATGGTTATGGACCAACAAGGTTTTTGAGAAAAGATTTTGTAGAAGAAATTTCGGACGCATTGAGACCTCAGGATGAAATTTGGATGAGCGAAATATTCTACGCCGGAGGTACCGCTGTGAAAGATATTTCTGCTAATGATTTAATTGAAGATATTAAAAATAAAGGTAGAAATGCCCATTTTGTGGAAGATAGAAACAATTTGTTGGAAGCATTGAAACCTGAACTGAAAGAGGGTACAGTTCTCCTTCTGATGGGAGCGAGAGATCCAAGTTTAGAAGAGTTTTGTAAAGATTTATTCGAGAAACTTTAAACGATGAATATTCAACTTTTTATTGAAAACTTTAATAATAAATTTGAAGAGAAGAAGAGTTTTCCTTGGGAAATTTTAGAGAATATTCAAATTACTATTTTACAAAAAATTAAAAATCTGAACGAAGATTTTCTTATTGAAAACGGAATTGCTATTCATAAAACCGCGATTATTGAAAACAATGTAATTCTGAAAGCACCGATTATAATTGAGAAAAACTGTTTTGTTGGTGCTAATTCCTGTTTAAGAAATGGAGTATATCTTTCGGAAAATGTGAAGATCGGTTTAGGTTGCGAGATTAAATCCTCTGTTATTTTTGATCATACTGCTATTGCTCATTATAATTTTATAGGAGATAGCATTATCGGCAAAAATGTTAATTTTGAAGCGGGTTCTATCACTGCAAATCATTATAACGAAAAAAAAAATAAAAATATTCTTGTGAAAATTAGCAACGAAATTATTGATACAAAATCTATAAAATTTGGAGCTTTGGTTGGAGATGATTCGAAAATTGGGGCAAATGCTGTTCTTTCTCCGGGAACAATTTTAGAAAAAAAATCAATAGTGAAAAGGTTGGAATTAATTGAACAAATTCAAAATTAATAAATGTCGGGAATCCTGTATTTTGTTCCAACACCGATTGGAAACCTTGAAGATATGACTTTCAGAGCCATAAAAGTGCTGAAGGAAGTAGACTATATTTTGTGCGAAGATACCCGAACTTCTGGTATTCTGTTAAAACATTATGAAATTTCTAAGCCGCTGAAAGCGTATCACTTACACAACGAGCATCAATCTACACAAAAAGTAATTGAAGATCTAAAAAATGGACAGAACATTGCGATTATTACAGACGCGGGAACTCCAGGAATTTCCGATCCCGGCTATCTTTTAGCAAAAGCCATAGCTGATGAAAATCTCGAAATGCAATGTTTACCGGGTGCGACAGCTTTTGTTCCGGCTTTGGTGGTTTCCGGATTACCCAACCACGATTTTTATTTTGCAGGTTTTCTACCTCAAAAAAAGGGAAGACAAACCAAATTGAAACAACTGGCAGAGGAGAAAAAAACAATCATTCTTTACGAGAGTCCGCACAAGATCAACACAACGCTGGAGCAGATCAAAGAATTCTTTGGTGAGGAAACAAAGGTTAGCCTAAGCAGGGAGATTTCTAAAAAATTTGAGGAAACCAAACGCGGGACAATCAATGAGTTAATTGATTTTTCCAAAAGCAAAACTTTAAAAGGTGAAATTGTCCTGGTGGTGAATAATACTTAATCTAACTCGTAGTGCATTATTAAATTAAAGATACTTTAATTTTGTTCATTTTTCTATTAAATACAAAAACATTTACAAATTGAATAAAAGTTAGAGCCGTAATTTTACTTAAGATTCTGGTTTTAAAACCATTAAATGATTTCGCATAATTATTTCTGATTTTAAATTGGTCACAAAGTTGAGAAATCGAAGATTCGACGTAGTCAAAATAGCGTTTCGATTCTCTTTCTTGATTTTCTAAAAATATATTTCTGCTTGTGATAATTTTTTTGGTTGCTTCTCATAGGTGTATCTAATTTTATATTTGCATAATTGAACAAATCTGTTTGTACTTTAGTTGATAAATAACCTCTATCTCCGATTAATGTGCAATTGTTTATTTGATGCTTTATGTCTTGCAAAAAATGGATATCATGAATGCTTGCAGTAGAAATATCAAAACTTTGAAATATTCCTGAAACAGAACATATAGCGTGTAATTTGTAACCATAATAATAACTCGATTGAGAAGCGCAATATCCTTTGCTTGGAAATGAAAATTCATCTTCTTTACAGATTTTAGAGCGGTTTGCTCTTGCGTTTTTGCAAATTTCTAAAGGCATTGAATCTACAATAAAAATGCTTTCAATATCATGAAATCTATCAACCATAATCTTTCTGATATTTTCCATATGCAAGAAGAGTTTTCTTTTCCTGCGATTATAAACACTTCTTTCTATCATTCCTTTTAGTTTTGAATTTGAAAGATATCTAAATAACTGATATTCTGAATCTAATGATAAATATTCTGCAGAAATATTTATGGCAATAAGTTCTAAATCACTCAATTTTGGTTTAATAGGTTTAAAATAAAAATTTTCATTTAAGGTTAATTTTCTTAATTCATTTAAAATAAAATCGTAAATTGCATCTAGGTTATTCATACGTATTATGAATAACCTTTTATAATGCACTACGAGTTAATCTAATTTCAAAAACATATTATTATGGGAACAACATTTTTTAAAACTATCAAAAACACAGTTAAGCATTGGTATTTACCTTTAATTGTAGGTATTTTACTGGTGATTATGGGATTGTACATGTTTAGCATTCCACTAGCCACTTACCTGTCTCTGGTGCTGTTTTTCAGTGCGTCATTTTTGGTTTTCGGGATTATGGAACTTGTGTTTGCAATACAAAACAAGGATAATCTGGACAATTGGGGCTGGTATCTGGTAGGTGCTTTGCTGGATCTTTTTGTAGGGATTATATTATTTTTTCAGCCGCAGGTGGCATTTGTTGCTTTGCCCTATTTTGTTGGATTTTCATTGATGTTCCGTTCTGTACAGGGGATTGGTTTTGCCTTTGATCTCAAAAGCTATGGCGTTTTGCAGTGGGGGAATCTGGCGCTGATCAGTTTTCTTGGCCTTATTGGGTCTGTTATTCTTATTCTTAATCCTGTTGTAGCCGGAATTTCTCTGGTTGTTATAACAGCTGTGGCATTTATTTTTTCAGGTATCTCTGCAATAATTCTTGCATTCAATCTCAAAAAACTCAAAAACTATCCAAACAAAATCAGCAAAGAGTTGAAAGACAAAATTGAATCACTTAAAAATGAATATCTTAATGAACTTAATAAATAAAACTATTTCATAGGCATATTTATATTTTTTCTGAAGTCATGCACAATCGCCTCTTCATGGGTGATTGGTTTCCAAATCATGGCGATTTTATATATTTGTCTTTTAAAGATTAATTTATCTAACATTTCAAATGGGATTATTACAAGGTAAAGTTGCCATCATTACAGGCGCAACAAGAGGTATCGGGAAAGGTATTGCAGAAGTTTTTGCCAAAGAAGGCGCAAAAGTAGCATTCACCTACGCGGGTTCAGTAGATAAAGCAAAAGCATTAGAATCAGAATTAAGTAATATTACAGAAATCAAAGGCTATCAGTCCGATGCGTCGGATTATGATGCTGCCCAAAAGCTGGTAGAAGATGTATTGGCAGAGTTTGGAACGATTGATATTCTGGTAAACAATGCCGGGATTACCAGAGATAATCTGATGTTAAGAATGTCCAAAGACGATTGGGATACGATTATCAAAGTTAATTTGGATTCTGTTTTTAACCTGACCAAAGCGGTTATCAAGCCAATGATGAAGGCCAAATCGGGCTCAATTATCAATATGACTTCTGTAGTAGGCGTTAAAGGGAATGCCGGGCAGGCCAATTATGCGGCTTCTAAAGCTGGTGTTATTGGTTTTTCTAAGTCGATTGCATTAGAATTAGGATCCAGAAATATCCGTTGCAATGCCGTGGCACCAGGTTTTATAGAAACCGAAATGACGGCCGCCCTTGATGAGAAAACCGTACAGGGATGGAGAGATGGTATCCCGTTGAAACGGGGTGGACAGCCGGAAGACGTGGCTAATGCCTGCGTTTTCCTCGGTAGCGAAATGTCGTCGTACATCACCGGACAGGTTCTGAACGTCGATGGTGGAATGTTAACTTAAAAAAATAAAAACCTTCAAGGATTCATTTCTTTGAAGGTTTTTTATATTGATTATAAAGCTTTTTTAAAACATACCGAAGTGGCTACACCTTCGTATTGACCATAGTTTTCTATAGGTTGATAGGTTTTTTGATACAAGTTGATGGCATCAATTTGTCTGATGCCGGTTTCCAGAATCATACTTCCAAAACCTAAATCTTTTGCCCAAGATTCTAGCGTTTCCATAATTTTCGAAGCGTAACCTTTTCCCCGAAATTCCGGATCAACGAACATTCTTTTCAGCTCTGCAGATTCCTCATCATAAGGTTTTATCGCTCCACAACCAACAGGGTTTTCGCCTTCGTAGAGCACAACGCAGTGATTCAGCAAATCAATTTTATTGAACTGATCGTAGAACGCGTGATCTTCGCCATCCATAAAAGCGAGATATTCATCAAGCATTTTTACCAATTGTACAAAATCCTGATTTTCCGAATTGGTTTTGAGAATATTCATGATTGTTTTTAAACTTTAAAGAGAAATTTTTTACAATTTATTTCCATGAAAAGGACAAAATATCCAGTTTCCACTCATCTTTTGTTGATCGACAGGGCAGGTTTTTTCTTTCATTAAAGAAACCAAAGGCAATTTCCACTGAAAGATTTCTCCGTTGAGATCCACTTTAAAACTTCCGGGCAGATTAGGATCGATAATTCTTTTTCCGTTTTCTAAATTATTATAAATGAAAAAATTAACGCCGGATCCCATTTTTCCGAGCATTTGGGCAAATAGCGGTTTCAGGGTTTGGTTCACGATAATGAGCACTTTATCATCAATTTATGATTCTTTCAAAGGCGTCACTTTCTGATCTTGAAGTCCATAAAAAACCACCTTTTTGCTAGAATCATTGACGCTGAAATTAATCACTCCACTTTCGGAATCCAAGTTGTAATCGCCCGCTGCGACAATCGTGTAATCATTCAAAAGTTCCTTTAAATATTCCAATTGTTGCTGAGTAATGCTACCGTTTTCCTGCAAAGCAACTTCCCAATATTCGGTGGGAATCCACCAAACGAGCTTCATGTCGGTTTGGTTCTGCTTGACTTGTTGAATTTCTTCAATCATGCGGTCTGTCTGCGTTTTTTCTTGTGAAAAACTCAAAATTCCACAGCATAAGAGAAGAAGCAATGCGTATTTTTTCATCTTAAATACTTATGAATTTCCAAAAACTTCGTTGTGCTGCTCCTGAACCCGGATAAAAGTGGTTCGTTTCGAGAGTTCTCTCAGTTCACTCGCACCCACATAAGTACAGGTTGAGCGGACACCACCTAAAATATCTTTTACAGTTTCCGAAACTGGACCTTTGTAAGGAACTTTCACTGTTTTTCCTTCGGATGCGCGGTATTCGGCAACACCACCTGCATGTTTATCCATTGCTGTTTGAGAACTCATTCCGTAGAAAAGTCTGAATTTCTTTCCATTTTCTTCGATGATTTCGCCACCACTTTCGTCGTGTCCGGCAAACATTCCACCGAGCATCACGAAATCAGCACCACCACCAAACGCCTTAGCCACATCGCCAGGAACTTTGCAACCACCGTCGCCTATGATTTGACCGCCTAAACCGTGCGCCGCATCAGCACATTCTATAATTGCGGAAAGCTGAGGATAACCAACACCTGTTTTTACACGAGTCGTACACACCGATCCGGGACCAATTCCTACTTTGATGATATCAGCGCCAGCCAAAATCAATTCTTCGACCATTTCGCCTGTTACTACATTTCCGGCAATAATGGTTTGGGATGGAAAATTCTTTCTGGCGTTTTTCACAAACTCTACGAAATGTTCGGAATATCCGTTGGCGACGTCAATACAGAGGAATTGAATTTTCGGATGTTGATCAATAATTTTTTTTATTTTCTCCTCGTCTGCTTTTCCGGTTCCGGTGCTCAAAGCGATGTATTCATAAATAGAATCGGGCTGATTATTGAGAAATTCTGCCCATTCTTCCGGACTGTAATGCTTGTGAACCGCGGTCATAATTTGATCTTTGGTAAGAGCTTCTGCCATTTCAAAAGTTCCAACGGTATCCATATTCGCAGCGATTATGGGTACGCCGGTCCATTTTTTCTTGGAGTTTACGAAGGTGAAATTTCTTGCCAAGCTGACCTGTGATCTACTTTTCAGAGTTGACCTTTTCGGGCGGATCATCACATCCTTAAAACCCAGTTTTATTTCGTTTTCTATACGCATTGTGCTGATTTTTACAAAACGAAGTTAAGGGAAATAATTGTGTTTTTGAAGAGATTAAAAGAGCAGTGAAGAAAAAACTGTTTTTTAAAGATAGAGTTCGACTATTTCCATAAAAAAAAAGCAACTTTCAGAAGAGTTGCTTTTTAGATTTACAGAAATAATCAGATATTGTCAATTATTGTTCAAATCTATGATTATTTTGTTTCATCTATCTTTTCTGGGTTTTTCATCTGAAAATTCTAACTCCATTTTTGGATCTGTTTTTTTTAAGTCTTTTGCACAAATAATGCAATCATTTTATTCTTCTTCCAATGCTTGATCTATTTCAGGATTTAAAACATCCAAAGACAATGGATTTAAATTTTGCTCAAAAAAATCAGATTTATTCTTATGAAGAAAATTTTCCAAAGCACTTATAATTATTTCATTATCAATTCTCAAGAATTCTTGAATGAGTGATATTTTGCGAGCTTCTAAATTCATAATTTTAACCTATTGCAAAAGTTGTATACGAAAAAGCCTAATCTGTTTCCAAACTTTGACAAAGCTTATAAAGTAAATAAGAATCTTTTTGAAACCAAACTTTTTTTATTTTCTAAAAACGATTAAAAAGATATTATTTTTTGAAAAGATTTGTATAATGCCAATCTAAAAAATCCTTTGAAGGTAGAAATCTATCAGGTAAAATTATTGACTGATTTTCATATTTTAAAAAAAAATCGGGAATAGCTTCATCGTTTTTGTAATCATCAAAATACTTTGAAACTTTTATTTTGTAATCTGGTGTAATTGTAATAAATCCTTTATCGAACGCTTTATCGTGAATTGAGTTTAAACATAAACCATTATGAGGATTTAATCTATTGTTTTCATTTTTTTTCCAAGGAATTATATGACTTGCCACTAAAAATTCAGAAATTGATAATCCTGTAATACAACATTTTAAATTATAAGACGAAAGTATAGTAGAACGAAAAAAGTTTTGATTTACCCTTTGTTTTATAATTGTTTCTCTTTCTGTCCCAAATGGAAACTCAAAGACTTCATCATCAATTATTTCTTCAACTTTTTTATTTTGAAACTCAGCTATTAATAATTCGCTTTCGTAAGCTAATTTTCCCCAATTGCCATTAAATTCATTCCAAACAATTTCATCAAGTTTACTGCCATTTCCTAATCCAACAATTCCTTGTTTTTTCAATTCTGGATCAAGCCTTCCAAAATTTCCAACTTTCATGTTCAAAGCAGAAGGACTTCTACCAATTATATTGGCATATTTAATAATAGTAGGATTGGTTTTGCTACTGCTTTTGAAAGGAATTTTGCAATAAACATTAAAAGCAATAATAGTTTCTTCTTTTGTCCAATTATTACTTTTCGCCATTGTAAATAATTTCTATTTGTTTAGTTAGAACAAGTTTGTAAAAATTTGAATATGCTTCATTTTTTAGCTCATTTTCAGTCTTCTGAATTTCATATTTTATTTCCTTTTCCGTTTTATTTCCAATTGTTCTAATAAATTTTTGTTTGTCTTCATCATTAAAAAAGTCGTCATCAAGAAGTTTATATAAATCATCAATATAGGCTACTCTTTCGTCCGATTGATAATGTTTTAGAAATTGAACAAAAAAACTTTCCAAATCTTCTTTAGGATTTGGTAGTATCACAGTGTCAGTATTCCTTAAAAAATCCCCGGGATGCTCTTTGTATTTAACACAGACGTTATTCATTTTGTGATTTTATTATAAGTTATTTGTTTTCAAATATTTATAAGATATTTGCTACATAAATCCACTTTTAATTTCTTTATCTTACTTTCTATTTCAATATGCAAGTTAGCAAATTTTTCTCGATGTCTTTTGCCCAAAATCTTAAAATAGACCACTTCTGTTTTGATAGTTCTGCGTTTACCTCTTTGTCTCGTTCAATGTTTCTTTCTATTTTTTTTATCCAAAATTCTTGGTTTGTTTTGTGGTCATTTTTCCGAATATGCCAGTCTTTTCTGTGCCAAAATTCTCCATCAACGAAAATTACGAGTTTGATTTTTTTGAATGATAAATCTGGTTTTCCGAAAATTGTTTTATTGTTTTTGCGATATCTATGACCTCTGGCAAAAAGAGCCTTCGCCAACAAAATTTCAGGTTTAGTACTTGTCGCTTTGTTTGCCTGCATATTTTTTCTTCTTTGCTCTTTTGTCAATTTGTCCACTCTGCAAAGTTAGCCAAAAAGTTTCGCTTCGTTTGTTTTGCATTCCGCAAGTTAGACCTACAAATATTCCCAGTCTCTTGCTAGTCTCCTTCGCCATAACTCCAATATAAGTCCATTATAAGTCCAATATAAGTCCAATAAAACATTGGAGAAATAATGCTGTTATAATGGATTTTTATTGAAGATACTTCGAAATTGATACGAAGCTGACTTCAAGCAATAGGAGTTTTGTGATAGAGAATGCACCGATAATTGGATGTTTTACAAAACAAAACCTCCTGCTTCTTTGGGTCGAAACAGGAGGTGTGGCTGTCTTTTGCAGCGATTTTTGATCGATTTTTGCGTGTTATGAAAAGCGGAGGTCGCTTATTCCATAATTCCTTTTAATTGATCGAGGTATTCGTAAGCGGTTAAATCGAATTTTACCGGAACAATAGAGATGTACCCTTCTGATAGTGCTACTTCGTCTGCATTTTCGCTGGTGTCCATATTGTTGAAATAACCGGTAAGCCAGTAGTATTTTTTGCCGTGTGGGTTGATGCGTTCATCGAAACTTTCTTCCCATTTCGCGTGGGCTTGTTTGCAAACGCGGATTCCTTTAATCTCGGAAGATTTTAGTTTAGGAATATTCACATTCAAAACGATTCCTTTCGGAATGGGATTGGCCAATACTTTTCTTACAATATCCTGAATATGGGTTTTCGCTTCCTTGAAATCGGCGTCCCAAGAGAAATCTAAAAGTGAGAAACCGATGGCTTGAAGGCCTTCTACACCGGCTTCCACCGCGGCACTCATCGTTCCGGAATAAATCACATTGATGGAAGAATTGGCTCCATGGTTAATTCCCGAAACCACGATATCGGGTTTTCTGGTAAGGATTTTATCGAGGGCAAATTTCACACAATCAACAGGAGTTCCGCTCAGCGAATAATCTTTTTGGGGACCTTCTAGGTTGATTTCTTCGAAGGTTAGGGTAGAATTGATGGTAATTGCATGGCCTTTTCCGCTTTGTGGGGAGTTGGGCGCTACTACCACTACTTCGCCAATTTCATTCATAAATTCTACCAGGTTTCGGATTCCCGGCGCGGTGATTCCATCATCATTGGTCACTAATATCAACGGTCTTTGCATATAATTATAGGGTTTCAACAAATTTACTTAAAAAAATAGTGTGCAAATAATAATAAGGTATTAATTTTGATACTTTGTAAAATCCTGTAACAAAACCCGGAAAACCTTAACAAATTAAGTTATTTATATCAATTCTATGTTCAAGAAATTAAAACTCAATACTTTATTGCTTTTCATCCCGCTTACCAGCTTGGTGTTTTGCTTTAATTCTCCTAAAAATGATGACGAAAAAATGTCGACGATTATGGTGAGTGTGAAAAATACGCTTAGCTATCTGCATTATTCGCCAAAACCTATTAATGATGCCTATTCCGAGGAAGTGTTTAAACATTATTTCGAAACGGTGGACGCTTCCAAAAGATATTTCCTCCAATCTGATATGGATGAATTCGGCAAACACAGAACGAAATTGGACGATTACCTGAACCAAGGTGATCTTACTTTCTATAAATTAACGGTGGATCGGCTTTACCAAAGAGTAGATGAGATCGATAAAATCACCCAAGATATTCTCAGCAAACCCATCAATCTAGAAGAAGATGAAACCTTGATATTGGAGCCTAAACTAAAGAAATATCCTGCCAACTCGAAGGAACTTTCCGAAGAGTGGAAAAAATACATCAAATACAATATTCTTCAAGAAATGGAATCGCTTACTGCAAAGGAAGAAATGCAGAAAGAGAAAAAAGATTCTGTACAGAAATTTCAGTTGAAAGATACCATTAAACTAGAAATCCTCACACCCGAACAAAAAAGAATCAAAGCAACCGCTGAGGTGAAAGATCTGGTGACAGATACTTTTAGAAGATTCAAAAAGAGAAACAAAATGGATTGGTTTACCGTGTATATGAACGCCTATACCGAAGTTTTCGATCCACATACCAACTATTATTCCCCGAAAAACAAAGAAGATTTCGACACTCAGTTTACCGGAAAAGTAATCGGAATTGGCGCAATTATCCAGGAGAAAAAAGGTTATCTATACTTGGGAGCACTTACAATTGGAGCGCCTGCATGGAGATCAAAACAGCTATCTGAAGGAGATAAAATTTTGAAAGTTCGCTCCAAACCCAATGAAGATCCTGTAAATGTTGTTGGAATGCTTTCCGATGAAGCAGTTCGTTTGATTCGGGGTGAAAAAGGCACGAAAGTTACTTTAACGGTTGAGAAAAAAGACAAAACCATCAAGGAAGTTACCTTGATTCGTGAAGAAGTAGCCATCGAAGATACGTTTGCCCGAAGCATTATCGTAAATTCTGCGGATGGAAAAAAGTACGGATTCATCAATTTACCAAGCTTTAATGCCGATTTTGAAGATTCAAAAGGTAGAAATGCTTCTGATGACATTAAAAATGAATTGATAAAACTGAAAGCTCAAAACGTTGAGGGAATAATCCTGGATCTTAGAAACAATGGTGGTGGAAGTTTAACCGAAGTGGGAGACATTATGGGACTGTTCATGAACGCAGGTCCTTACGTTCAGGTGAAAGATGGAAACGGGAAAATTCAAACCTTAAAAAATAAAACCAACGCGCCACTTTGGACAGGCCCATTGGTGATCATGCAAAACGAACTTTCCGCGTCTGCATCCGAAATTTTGGCAGGTGCAATGCAGGATTACGGAAGAGCAGTAATTATCGGTTCGCCACAATCTTTCGGGAAAGGTACCGTACAAACGTTTGTTGATCTTAACAGATTTTTAAATACCAATGACGATTTCGGTTCTTTGAAACTGACGATTCAGAAATTTTACAGAATCACCGGAGAATCTACACAAAGAAAAGGGATTGAATCCGATATTAAAATGAAAGATTTCTTCACTTATGCCGAAATTGGTGAACGTTACAACGATTATGCTTTGGCTTGGGACAAAATTCCTGCAGTGGCCTATCAACCCGTAAATTATTTCTCAGTTGCTGCATTGCAAAAAAGAGTCGAAACCCGATTGCTCAACAACAAAACCTATCAATTGGTGCAGGAATCTGCTCAGTGGAAAGAAAATTTGGATAAAGAAGAAAGCATTTCTTTAAAACTAAGCAAATTCAATGAAGTGATGAAAACCCGAAAAGCTCAAATTGAAAAATTCAAAGCTTTAGATAAATTTAATAATGGGCTTAAATTCACTTTAAATCCTGATGAGGTCATCAGAGCAAAAAAGGATGAAGCTTTCGCTAAAAAGTCCGAGAACTGGGTGAAAAACCTGAAACGTGATCTCTATCTTCAGGAAGCGGTTACGGTAATCGGAGAAATAAAGTAAGCAACAAATTATATATCTCACAAAGCCATCGGATTTCCGGTGGTTTTGTTTTTTACCGTTCAGAAAAGGAAAATGGACATTCGGTAAGAAAAAGTTTTAATTATCTTCAGATTCGGATACTTTTGTACAAGAATTTCAACCATGAACAGAAAAAGCCTCATCACGATTTCCTGGATCTCCTTTTTTATAGGGATTTTCATCTTCGTGTTTTTTAGCAAAGAGAAAACTCCGCAGATGTTGTTACTCAATATTTTCATCGCCGGGCTTTACACTTTCGTCCTTTCTTTGGGAAATGGTTTTGTGAATGAGACGCTTTCTAAAAGATTTTCTTGGGTAGAAGAGACCAGAAAACGCGTGATTTTCGGGGTTATTGCAACCATTTTGGTGAATGTGGTGTTGGTTTTTTTCTGTAATTATGTGAACTTCATCATCTTCCAAAAGCAGGATTTCTCCGGATTTTTCGAAGGAAATATGGGTTTCAATAATTGGTTTACGATTAATGTAGCGCTTCTGATTTCGGCGATTCTCCATGCCAAAAGTTTCATGGAAGAATGGAAAAAATCAACAAGAAAGGAAGTTGTAGAACAGAAATTGATTGCCAAATCGGCCAATGCACAATTTGAAAGCCTGAAAAATCAGCTCGATCCTCATTTTCTTTTTAATTCGTTAAATGTTTTAAGCGCATTAATAGATGAAAATCCAGATCAGGCGCAACGATTCACCGCGTCGATGTCGAAGATTTACCGCTATGTTTTGGAGCAGAAAGACAAAGAACTGGTAACGGTAGAAGAGGAGCTGGATTTTGCAAAAACCTATTGCAACCTTCTGAAAACCCGTTTCGAAGACAGCGTGAATTTCGAATTTCAGGTGGACGAAAAAGAGAAAAAGTCTTTTGTAGTACCACTTTCCTTACAATTGCTATTGGAAAATTGCATTAAACATAATTTCGCAACGGCACAAAAACCGCTAAACATCAGAATCTATTCTGAAAATGGATATTTGCTGATAGAAAATAATTTAATGGCGAGAGAACAGGTCAAAGAAAGCGCGGGAATTGGGCTTTCCAACATTGTTCAGAGATATTCGTTATTAACCAAACAAAACGTATTTATCGAAAAATCAAAGGATTTCTTCCGCGTGAAAATCCCAATATTAACCCAAAAAATTACTGCCATGACTACTCAACCTTCTCACGAATCCATCGCATACGACAGAGCTTCAAAACGCGTAAAAGAACTGAAAGGCTTCTACGGAAACCTGATTTCCTATTGTCTTGTGATTCCGTTTTTAATTTTTGTAAACCTTTATACCTCACCGAATTACTATTGGTTTTGGTGGCCGATGTTGGGTTGGGGAATCGGTGTAGCATCGCACGCTTTGCAGGTTTTCGGAATCGGAAGGAACTGGGAAGAGAAACAAATTCGTAAAATATTAGAAAAAGAAAACTTAAAAAAATAACCATGGAAAATTTTAATGAAAACGATATCAGATATGTAGAAGCTCAGAAAAGAGTAAAAAAACTTAAAGGGTTTTACATTCATGCGACGGTTTATGTGCTGGTGAATTTGTTTCTCATCGCAAGAAATGTTCAGCAAGGACATTCTTTTTATGATATTGATGTTTATTGGACTGCGATTTTATGGGGAATAGGACTTTTGGGTCATTCATCCAGCGTTTTTCTTCCAGGTCTTTTTCTTGGAAAAGATTGGGAACAGAACAAGATCAGAGAACTAATGGAAAAAGATTTGAATAAATAGTCTTTTAATATTTCAATTAAATAAGTTTTAAAAATGATTAAAACCATCATCATCGAAGATGAAAAGCCAGCCGCAAGAAAGTTAGAACGATTATTAAGCTTATTTACTGATTTAGAGTTGGTTGCAACAATCAATTCTGTGGAAGAAGGAATTCAATGGTTTTCGGAAAATCCACATCCCGATTTGATATTTTCGGACATCGTGTTGGGAGATGGTTTGTCTTTTGACATTTTTGAAAAAATTCCGACCAAAAGTTTCATGATTTATACCACAGCTTTTGATCAATACACTTTAAAGGCATTTAAACTCAATTCCATCGATTATCTTTTGAAACCAATTATAGAAGAAGATTTGCAAAAGGCGATTGATAAATTCAAGAGTTTCTTACCTGATGATGGTGTTCGTAATGTTCACCAAATCAAATCTTTAATTAAAGAAGAGAAACAGAAACTATCAAGAATTTTGGTTAAAATAGGTTACAATCTCAAAATCGTACAAACCGATGAGGTTTCTTGTTTTTACAGTGAAAACAAGATCGTCTATCTTCAAACCAAAGAGCGGGTTTTTCCTACCGATTTTACCCTGGACGAATTGCAGGAAGTTCTCGATGACAAGTGCTTCTTCAGGGTAAATCGCCAGTTTATCATCAATTCAAATTACATCAAAAACATCCATACTTCTCCCTGTTACAAAGTGGAAATGGAGTTTCAGCCCACAGAGGAAATCACCGTGAGCCGAGATCGAGTAAAGGATTTTAAAGATTGGTTGAGCAAATAATTTAAGAAATCACGCCACTTCCGATCAGTTCATCTTCGAGATACCAAGCTGCAAATTGCCCTTCTGCAATTGCGGATTGTGGATTTTCAAACTCGATGAACAATCCTTCTTCAAATTGGTATAACGTTGCACTTTCCAAAGCTTGACGGTAACGGATTCTTGCCTGAACTTTCATTGATTCGCCATTTTTTAAACGCAAATCCTCACGAACCCAGTGAATTTCAGAAGGTTCTATTTTCAATGCAGTACGGAAAAGTCCTGGGAAGTTTTTTCCTTCGCCTACGAAAATGGTGTTGGTTTCCATGTCCCGCGAAATGATGAAACACGATTCTTTGTGACCGCCAATTCCTAAACCTTTACTTTGCCCAATGGTGAAATAGTGTGCACCTTGGTGTTTTCCAATCACTTTACCGTCGGATTTTTGGTATTTTATTTTTTCGGAAAGAAATTCTAATTCTTCTAATTTTGATGAAAATTTTGGTTTTTCTGTTTGAAAAGCTTCGAAATCATTGAAAATTTCGACAATTTCGCCTTCTTTTGGTTTTAGTTGTTGCTGAAGAAAAGTCGGTAAACTTACTTTCCCGATAAAACATAAGCCTTGTGAATCTTTTTTGTTAGCAGTGACTAAACCGATTTCCTTGGCGATTTCTCGAACTTCAGGTTTGGTAAGTTCACCAATCGGAAATAATGCTTTGGAAAGCTGATCCTGATTGAGCTGACACAAGAAATAGGATTGGTCTTTATTGTTATCTTTTCCGGCCAAAAGATGGAAAATCTCTTTCCCGTTTTCATCAAAAGTGGATTCCACACGAGCGTAATGTCCGGTCGCCACTTTATCGGCTCCCAAAGACAATGCGGTTTTCATAAATACATCGAATTTCACCTCGCGATTGCAGAGAACATCGGGGTTTGGGGTTCTTCCTTTTTCGTATTCAGCAAACATATAATCCACGATCTTTTCTTTGTAAAGTTCGCTCATATCGATGACCTGATATGGGATTCCCAGCTTTTGGGCAACCATCAGCGCATCATTGCTGTCCTCAATCCATGGACATTCGTCTTCCAAAGTAACGGAAGCATCGTTCCAGTTTCGCATGAAAAGTGCTACCACTTCATGCCCTTGTTTTTGCAACAAATACGCGGCTACACTAGAATCTACACCGCCGGATAAACCTACTACTATTTTCATATAATTGTTACGCTTTCGTTAAGGGAAAGTTTTACGACTGCAAATTTACGACAATAAACTAAATTAAACTGCTCTCAAAATAAATGCTGTAAATAGGAATGATTGAGAAAAAGTTAAATGAAGTAAAATAAAAAACGCTTCCGTTTTAGAAAGCGTTATATGATATTGAAAACGTATATTTTAAGGCTTTTTTGCTAAGAAGTATTCTGCTTCACTTTTCCCCCAATTAGGATCTAATTTCGTTTTTGGCTGATATACTGTATACTGATCCAAGGCTTTTTGAAATAACTCAAGTCCTTTCGATTTGCTTCCTCCGAATTGTTCAGGAGTATAATAGGTGTCTTCTGCTCTCATCAAGGTGATTCTCGGGTTTTCCGCATCAATTTTTTCAGCTTTTGAAAGGGCTTCTGCAGCCAACATTCCTTCACTCATAAACCTTTGTTGAGGATTTACCATCATTTTCAGAGAATGAATCATCTTCTGTAAAATTAGATTTTCGGCACTGTCTTTATTTAATTGCATTGCTAAATTGAGATATTTCTGAGCTTCGGCTGCGGTAAGATCCAGTTCTTCTGTTTTGCCTTCGCGCATGAGCGTTCTTCCTTTTTGAATGGTGGCAAAAGCTGCATAATAATAAGGTAACCATTGGGTTTTTTCTTTGTCGCCGATTCTTTTGAAATCGTTTGCCAGTGCCGTAAACTCGTCCGGAGTTTTGCGTTGTTCAACGATTGCTATTTTTTCGGTCATCGCTTTTTCATAAGAGGTTTGGGAAAATGCCTTAACACCGATCATTAGGCAGATTCCGAGAATTAAATTTTTCATAGTATTCAATTATTTTGATTTGTTTTTATTTTGATGATTCAAAGATATTTTATCCTTGCTTTGGGTTAAATTTTTTCTATCTGAAAGGTTAAAAAGGCTTGCTCAACGGTTATTATAAATTATTATTGATTGCATCTTCCGTTCTATCGATCCCGAAACTGATGAATGCACCGATGAAAACAAAAGTGTTTGCAGAAGGCAAAATCGGTTTGTTTCGAAGTCCATCATTGGAAAATTGGTATCCGTAAATGTTTTTTTGCCCAAGAATATTATTAACCGCCAACACCAAAACGGTAAAATATTTGGCGTCTTTTTTTCCTAAACCAGGAAGATAATTGACGCTGAAATTTAGGGCGTTATAATCTTTTGCTTTTCCCTGTTGTTGTAGATGGTAATTTCCGTCGTTATCGGTATTGAAATAATAAAATAGTCTTCCTGAAGCGTAACTGTATGATAGATTAAATCCTGTTTTCCAATTGGTTACAAACTTCTTTGCAACAAAAGACAAAGTGTGCTTTGAAGCGAAATTGGGGAACAAACTTTGGTCATATTCTTGAAAATTTCTTTTAGAATCGAGGAAAGAATAAGAAACCCAATAGTCAATATTTTTAATGGTTTTTTTGTCTCTCCAAAACAGTTCAATCCCTTTGGCAAATCCGTCTCCATTGTTGTTGATCGCCAATTGTCGGTAATTTTGGTAGCGGGTTTTAATTAAATCTGTGTAATTTTTATAAAATGCTTCCATCCTCAAACTTCTGCCTTCTTACGATTTTTGAATTTGCAAAATATAATGTTCTGCCCTTTGGAAATTGAGATCGTGGGTTCCAAAGAATTTGTTTTCCGGATTTTGGTAAAAAGTTCCGTAAGCGAGTGAACTCGTCCAATTTTTTGAAATTCGATAAGCGAAAGCAAGTCTCGGTGCGAAATTCCATTGATTGATAGCGGAAGAATATTCAGACCTTAAACCCACTTTTGCAGAAAAATCATTGCTAAAGCCGAGATCTGTTTCCGCAAATAATGAGGTGATTTTGTCATTAAATACAAAAGGAACCGGGGAAAGCTCTACTTCGCTCTTTTCGTGGGTTTGGTTAAGCTCTACGCCGCCTCTGACGGCTGAAATTTTATTTATTTTCCGTTCTACACTTGCTTTTGCATTAAAATATTTTCCCGTAACGTCGATGGAATTGAGATTAAATTCTTCATTTTCAAACGTATTGCTTAACCTGATGAAATTATTATTAAAAGTAAAAGAGCTTCCCAAATTCAAAAGGTATTTCCCGAATTTTTGTTTGAAAGAGAGGTTGTGAAAAGTATTTTTTCCTTTCAAGGAAGTGTTTTCAAAATCGGTTTGTGGTTCGAGACTTTCTGCTTCAAGCGCCATCGCATTGGTGTCGAAACTGCCGTAATATTTCAGAATCCCTCCGCTTTTATTTTTAATTCTAAAATTAAAGTTTGTACCGAAACTTTCCGGAGCTTTTGTAAAATCGTTGTTGAACTTCAACAATTTTGTCATCAAACCTAAATTGCTGTATGCTGCAAAAATACCGAAAGATTTAGTTTTGTTGTCATCAACATTCTGAAAACCACCACTTAGGAAAATTGGGGAAATACCGATGTCTACTGAGTTTCTTTCCGGAAAATCGATACTTTCTAAAGCTAAAATTGACGATAAAGCTTGTCCGTACATTGCAGAATATCCACCGCTGGAAAAGACATTTCCTTTAAATAAAGAGGAATTCAGCCGATCCATCGCTTTGATTCCCGGGATAGAATTCCCGAAAAAATTGTTCACAAGATTCCCGTCCATGAAAAATTTGGTTTCGGTACCGGTTCCGCCTCTTACAAACAAACCTTCAGTTTCACCTATTTTCTGGACACCGGGCAGGGTTTCCAAAGCTGCGGTAACTTGCCCATTTGCGCCTGCCGTGGTATAAATATCAACGGGAGTGAGGAGCGCTGTTGCTCTTTTTCTGTCGCTGGCTTCGATGGATCCTGCAGAAATAACGACCGCATCGATTTCCGAAATTTGTTCTTTTAAATCAATATTTTCGGTAATTGACTCATTATTGATGACGATTTTTTTCTCCACTTCTACAAATTTTGAATGACTAAAGACCAAATTTCGCTCACCTTTTTCCGAAGTTTGAAAGGTGTAATTTCCGTTTTCATCGGTAGTTGCGCCTTCATAAGTATCTTTCAAGGTGACTGAAATGTCTTTCACGCCTTTGTTTTTGAAATTAACTTTTCCGGAAATTGTGATTTGGGCTTGAAGAAGAGATCCCGATAACAAAGCGAATAAAAGAAGGAATTTTAATTTTTTTTGAGTTCTCATGGTTTAATTTTATGTAACAAAAGTATTGCGGAATACCTTTTGCTGAAAAATTTTGTAACTGAATGGAAGAATTTGTTCACTGAACTGTTTTTTTATTTTTCCGTATCTTTCAAATTCAAATAACAACAAAATAAATCATTATGAAAATCAAAGTACTTTCAATGCTCATCGGTGGTGCAACGCTCGCAGTTTCGTGTACCGTTACCAAAGATTTAGTCGTTTATCCAAAAAGCGGAACCGACACTCAAGGAACAGCAAAGTTTACTCAATCGGGTAAAAAAGTTTCTTTGGATTTAAATGTTTACAAACTTAGTCCAGGTTTTCATGCGGTTCATATTCATGAAAAAGGAGATTGTTCGGCAACTGACGGAAGTTCTGCAGGCGGACATTGGAATCCTTCGAAAAATGATCATGGAAAATGGGGCGCAGAACATTATCACATGGGCGATATCGGAAATTTAATCGCTGATAAAGATGGAACCGCTCGTCTACTTTTCGAAACTGATAAATGGTGTATCGGGTGTAATGATGAATCTAAAAATATTGTTGGAAAATCATTGATTATTCATGCCGAAAAAGATGATTTTAAGACCCAACCAACCGGAAATGCAGGTGGTAGAGTAGGTTGTGTGGAAATTAAATAAAATTTACTTCGGAATTAATTACATTAAAAAGGCAACTCATCGCGAGTTGCCTTTTTTTATTGATAAAACTTATCTAGGAATACAAAGAATTCTTCCATTCTGAAAACATTGTTTAAAACCAGATAAATAAATAAAATCCAAAGAATTGAATAAAGAAAACTAAGTGTTTTCGGAGCATTTTTATAAGCATAAAAAAGCCAACCGATTAGCAAAGGATACACAAAAACAAAATGTCCCCCGTAGATATAGGAGGTGTGAAGTCCGAATTTCAGGATACAATGAATCACAATATCCACCAAAAATGAAATCATCAACACCAAAACAAATTTGTTTTTGAAGTTTTTAACGGAACTCCAAATCACCAAAATAAGCACTGCTGCAACAAATAGGTAGGGAATCCAAGATTCATAAACATCCATGAAAAGTGCCTTATATTCAAATCCTTTTTTATTGTGATAATCCCGAACTTCAAACCCTGCGAACAGCATATTTCCACCGAAAAACCACGAAGCAATCATATCCCAAACCGGAGTTGCTTTCGGATTCGAAAACTTTTCGTATTGCTCCTCTGTTTTCTCTAGAAAGCGAAGGAAATTAAAGTCTAATCGATTAAGAAACAGCAGTAGAAAAACTGCAACTGAAGCCAAAATTCTTAAAACTCCATTCCCGAATTTTTTCCATTGAGTGAAAATATTTTTCTCGAAAAGTAAAGGAATATACACTTTCACGATATTCGTTACTGTTAAACCACCAACAGTAACTCCGGCAAAAATCAATGCAGGGGCAGGAATTTTTTCACCTTTCCGCATTTTCAAAGCTGCATAATAATTAAATAAAACCAAGAAAAATAAAGTGTAGGTATAGGTTTCCGGGGTGAATGAAAGCAAAATATTTGTCGAAAAGAAAGCAAAAAAAGCGATGATCAGCAACGAAATTTTCTTGGGCAAAACGATAATGTTTTTCAAATATTTATAGATTTGAATTAAACTCAAACTTATCGCAAAGTTGCTGCACCACGCCAAAACAAGCCGGAAAGTCTCGTCTTTTTTACCATCAGAAAAAAGAAGACCAAACTCCCGAATCCAATCGAAGAAATAATTAGCAAGCGGATGTCTTTCGAAGCCACCACCGGTCATCACAATCGCACGATTATCGAAACTGAAATAAGCATCCCAGGGAATTCTGTCATCAAAAATAATTCGGTAATTTAAGGCAATAAAACTCCCTAAAATTCCATAAACCGAGATGAAGATCATGAACAACAATACCTCGAATTTTGTGGAAGGGAAAATTGTTTTCAGAAAATCTTTGAATTTTTGTTGATAAACCAAGGTGAAAATTTTCGGCAAAAGTATGAAAAATTACGAACTGCAGGACAGTGTAGAACTTCCGGTTTGTCCGTCATATATTGGCGGTCGCTTTCTGGAAAATTCCGGATAACGTTCTTCGTACGGGTTTTCTAGTGCGGAAATAAGTTGATTGAGCAACGCTCTTTTGCCTTCGTTTATTTCTTTAATACATTCAAAAAGCAGATAATTTCTAAGGATAAACTTTGGATTATTCCTTTTCATGATTGCCAAAGATTCTGCTCGGGAAATAGTATTTTTTGATAGTCGAATTTGATAATTTTTAATAAAATTTTCAAAGGAAAACAAATGATTTTCGGAAAGCCGACTGTAAAAAATATCTTTAAAATGTTCTTGAATATCAGTGTCTTGTTGAAGTTTTTCCAATTGAGAGAAAAAGAGCGTATAATCTGCTTTTGTATCTTGCAATACTTGTTGAAAATCTGAAAAAAATCGATCATCGCCGTCGAGAACTTCACTGAAACCGAATTTTCTTGCCATCATTTCATCGTGTTTCTTCCAGAAATTTTCACTGAAATCATTGAGCATTTTTTCGAGCTTTTTTTCATCATTAATCAATGGAAATAGGGCGTTTGCAAGCTGCCAAAGATTCCATTGAGCCATTTTTGCCTGACTTCCGAAAGCGTATCTTCGGCCTGGAAGATCGGTGGTATTTGGGGTGAAACTGAGATCATATTCATCCAAAAAAGAAAAAGGTCCGTAATCGATGGTGAGTCCTAAAACCGACATATTATCGGTATTCATCACGCCATGAACAAAACCAACGCGGTACCATTCCACCATCAATTCAGCAGTTCGAAGAGCGATATTTTCAAAGAACGCAGCGTACTTTTCTGGACTTTCCGGATTGATTTCAGGGAAATAATTTTTAATGCTAAAATCTGCTAGTTTTCTTAAATTTTCAACATCATTTTGTGCAGAAATCAGTTCGAAATGTCCGAAACGGAGGAAACTTTCGGCAATTCTCACCATTACTGCTCCTTTTTCATAGTCGGGATTTCCGTCGTACATCACGTCTCTTAACACATTTTCCCCCGTTAAAGAAAGCGATAGTGCCCTTGTTGTAGGGATTCCTAAATGATGCATCGCCTCACTCATAAGATATTCTCTGATGGAGGAGCGAAGTACCGCTCTGCCATCGGCATGTCGGGAATATGGTGTGGCACCGGCTCCTTTCCACTGTATTTCGTGTTTTTTTCCGACAGGGTTGATGATTTCTCCGGCGATAATTGCTCTACCGTCCCCTAATTGCCCGGCCCAATTACCGAATTGGTGGCCGGCGTAAGCGGTAGCGTAGGTTTTTAGAGAATCAGGAGCGGAGGATGCGTTGAGAAATTGCAAATCTCTTTCATTTTCAATGCTTCCCAGGCCAATTTCCTGCGAAAGTTTCTCATTAAAAATAAGAAGTTCAGGATTTTTAAAACCCGCTAAATCCACGGTTGCGAAAAGAAAGCCCGGGGTTTGTCGTTGCATCGGGTTTCCGGAGAAATCGCCGGGAAATTGATTGAGAAAAGGTTGGGAGATTTGCGATAAATTCATGTTTCAAAGTTCGCTAAAAAAAATATCCTTTCAAGAATTTTTGAAAGGATATTTTTTATTGAAGATTTCCGGACTTAATTATTGAAATCAATTTCTTCGCCGGCATTTATTTTTTCGTTGACGTTTTCTTCTTTTTTACCGGAAGATCGTGGAGCATAATTTTGATTTTCTTCTACTTTTGGAGCTTTTAACTCATCAATGGTTTGCAGGCCACCTTCGTCACCATAACCACCTAAACCTTGGAGGTCGGAGCAACTGCCGGTCCAGTTTGAAGGTTTTACAAATTTATCTTCCGGAAGGATGCCAAGCGACTTATCCGCCCAAACTTTTTTCATGTAAATAGCCCAGATTGGAAGTGCCATTTTTGCACCTTGTCCTTCACCGGTTCCCCAGAAGTGGGTGGCACGGTCTTCCCAACCGACCCAGACTCCGGTAGCGAGATTTGGCGTAATTCCTATAAACCAACCATCGGAATTGTTCTGTGTGGTACCTGTTTTGGCAGCTATTTCAATTCCTTTGGCAACTCCTCTTCTGCCAAGTTCCCCAGATGCGGTCCCGTATTCTGCAACGCCTTTCATTAAATCAATCATTGTATAGGCATAAAGTTCGTTCATTACTTCTTTCAGTACTGGTTTTACTTCCTTAATTACTCTTCCGTTGGCATCTTCAATACGCCAAATCATTTCAGGTTTTATGTAATTTCCGTAGTTGGCAAAAGTACTGTAAGCACCCAACATCTCGTAAATGGTAATGTCTGAAGAACCAAGGGCTACTGCATATTCATTCGGAATTTCTTCGGTTACTCCGAGATCTCGCGCGGTTTGAATAACGCTTTTCGGAGTAGTCATTTCGATCAAGCGAACCGCCACCGGGTTTTTCGAGTGAGCGAGCGCGTCTCTTAAAGTAAGACTTCCACCTGATCCTTCAACGATCCAGGTTCCTTTTCTGTAAGTCGCATTGGATACTGTAGAACAAGGAGTCATCCCCAATTTCATGATTGCAGTCGCATAAACAAATGGTTTAAAAGTAGATCCAACTTGTCTTTTTCCTTGTTTAATGTGATCATATTGGAAATGTTGCCAATTGATCCCTCCAACCCAAGCTTTGATTTCTCCAGTTCCAGGAACCATCGACATTAAGCCAGCTTGTGCGATTTGCTTATGATAACGGATTGAATCCCAAGGAGACATTTCCACTTCTTCTTCGCCGTTCCAAGTAAATCTGGAAGTTTTTACTGGTTTTTTGAAATCGAGCATGATGGAATCTTCGGATACACCTGCGTTTTTCAGCTGTTTATATCTTCCGGTTCTTTTTACCGCACTCATCATGATTGAATTGATTTCTTTATCATTAATGAGATAGAAAGGTCTTTGCTTTCTTCCTCGCTGTTCCGCATCGAAACGTTTTTGCAAATCGGTTAAATGTTCTTTTATGGCCTCTTCCGCATAGGTTTGCATTTTGGAATCTAGGGTGATGTAGATTTTAAGACCGTCTTTGAAAAGGTTGAGGGTTTTCCCGGTTTTCTTTTCGTAATCTTTCAAATATCCGTCGATTTCTTTTCTTAAATAAAATTTATAGTAAGCCGAATATCCTTCATCAATTGATTTTACCGGATGATAATCCAAAACAATCGGAGATTCTACTGCTTTTTGATAGGTTTGCTGATCGAGATAACCGTTTTTTAGCATTTGATCCAAAACAACATCTCTTCTTGCGCGCGCGCGGGTTTCATTTCGCATCGGGTTATTTTTCACCGGATTTTCGAGCATGGCAACAAACATTGCAGCTTCAGGAAGGGTAAGTTGCGAAGTCGTTTTGTTGAAATAAATTCTTGAAGCCATTTCGATTCCGTTCGCATTGTAAAGGAAATCGAACTTATTGAAATACAAAGTGATGATTTCTTCTTTGGTATATCTTTTCTCCAAACTTACGGCTACAACCCATTCTTTAAGCTTTTGAAACGCTCTTTGAATTTTATTCTGGGAAACATTATCGGTAAATAAAAGTTTTGCCAATTGCTGGGTAATGGTAGAACCTCCACCGCGGCTACCGCCATACACAACTGCTCTTGCAACTGACTGTAAATCAATTCCTGAGTGTTCTTTGAAACGCTCGTCTTCTTTCGCCTGAAGGGCGTAAATTAGGTAAGGAGGCAGTTCTTTATAAGTTACGGGCTGTGTTTTCTCTTTTTCAAATTTTCCGAGAAGTTTTCCGTCGGAAGAATAGATTTCAGAAGCTACATAAATGTCGGGATTTTCTAGCTCTTTCACATCGGGCATACTGCCTAGAAAACCTTGTGAAACGGCAAAAAACACGAGAGAAATGCCCAAAACTACTGCAATGAGTGCCATCCATGTCAATTTCACCCATTTTTTCCAGCCGAGATTTTTTTCTTTTTTAGGAGGAAGCGGAAACGTTTGTTTTGGTTTGCTTCCCATATTTGGTTTGTTTTCCATAAATGATATTACGGTTTTGCAGATTCTATTTTTACGCCTATATCTTCAATTCCCTTCAAATTATCGGTTCTCATCCCATGGACAACTCCAATCTGATAATCCCCATTTTTAGGAAATTTGTAATTGATTTTATACTGAAACAAGGTTTCTTTGGTGTCTCCGAATCCTTTTCCGATCCATTCGCCATTAGGTTTTGCCAATACATAATTTAAAGTATCTGTGATTTTTTTGTTGGATTTTGCTTCCCCAAAATTCACAATAAACCGGATATTGCTGTAAGGATATTCATTATTGTTTCTTACAACAAATATAATATTTTTTGGGAGCTGGGCATCGTGTACCGTAAAACCGAATTTTTGCTCGGTTTTTTTGTTCCAAATTCCGTTAATGGATTTTATATCAACGTTTTCCGAAGCGCTGTTGCAACCTATTAGCAGAACTAAAACGGAAAAAACACCCAAGATTTTATGCTTTGTCATCACGTTTTGGCTGAAATTTCTTTTTAAATTTTTTCGGTTGCTGGTTCGGCGATTTAGCATTTTGGGGCTGGTTTGTAGCAGCAGTATTGCTTTTCTCGTTAGGTTTTGCAGCAGGTTTATTTTCAATTTTTGCTTTCGGAGGATTTGAATTATTAGGTTTAGGACCGTTATTCGGTTTTTTTCGGTTTTGGTTTTGATTTTTTCCAGAATTTCGGTTTTTTCTCTCAAAACGATCCATATTGTTTTCCTGAATCAAATCGACTGATTTCACCGGAATGTCACTGGTTTTCATCTCTTCCAAAGGTGGAGTTTTTTCCCCTTTTTTGTTTTGAGCGATGAGTTTTTTCACATCTTGAACATCCAAATCATACCAAGCCATCGAACGATCGGCATACGCAAACCACATTCTCTTTTTGAAAACGTCGATTTTAATGCAGAATGCTTTTCCGTTCACCGTATCAATCGTAGTTGATGAAGATGGGAAATCGCTCAATGCATCCAAATAGCTATCGAGTTCATAATTGAGACAGCATTTCAGTTTACCGCATTGCCCGGCAAGTTTTTGAGGATTGATGGACAATTGCTGATATCTCGCCGCATTGGTATTCACCGATCGGAAATCGGTTAACCAAGTTGAACAGCATAGTTCTCTTCCACAAGAACCAATTCCGCCAACTTTTGCAGCTTCTTGTCGGAAACCGATTTGTTTCATGTCGATTTTGGTACGGAAGGCAGCAGCGAATTCTTTAATTAATTGTCTGAAATCCACGCGGTTATCAGCGGTGTAATAGAAGGTAACTTTCGCGCCATCTCCTTGGTACTCTACATCGGTAATCTTCATGTCAAGATTCAGGGCGTGGGAAATTTTTCTTGCCTGAATTTTTACAGATTCTTCTTTAGCGCGTACTTCCTGCCAAACTTCAATATCTTTTTGGTTGGCTAATCGGTATATTTTCAGAGGGTTTTCTTCAGAGAAATCTTTCTTTTTCATCTGAATTTTCACCAATTCCCCTGTAAGGCTTACTACACCTATATCGTGACCCGGGCTGGATTCTACTGTGACGATGCTTCCAATATGAAGCGGTAAATTGTTGGTATTTTTATAAAAAAATTTACGATCATTCTTGAACCTCACTTCAACAAAATCGGTTGCAGATTTTGAAGGATTGCTGACATTCGAGAGCCAATCGAAAACATTTAATTTATAGCTGTTTCCACAAGTATTTACATTTTCACAGCCATTCGCAGATTTTGTTCCGCATGAATGGGACGAATCGCCGGATGTTTTGCATCCACAACTCATATTTATATATAATTATCTACTGCAAATTTAGTATAAATTTATTTTGCAGATAACAAAGCGTTTTATTTTCACCTAAAGATTTTTAGTTTTCAGGATTATTGTAATATTATTAAAGATAATTCATAAATATCGCTAATATTATGCAAATCATATAATTTAAAAATTTAAAATTGTTATGGTTTTCATTCTATTATTTAATTTAAATAAGAAAAATTCAAATATTTTTTAATGTTTGTTATTGCCTTTAAATAAAGTGTTTTTTAAATTTATTTCGCCTTAATTTAGTTAAACGGAATGGTGAATTTACCATTCGTTTAAAAATATTTATGGTTTGTTAACATTTGTTTAAAAAATAATTTTATATTTGGAACATTAATAATGATTTTATGAAAAAAATAGTTCTATCAGCAGCTCTTTTGGCCGGTGTACTTGCGCAAGCAGGAGGTTTCAGAGTTGCATTACAGGGCGTAAAGCAATTGGCAATGGCGCATACCAGCGCACACGCAGAAGATGCGAGTGTGGCATTCTTTAACCCGGCGGGGATTTCTTTTATCCCCAATAAACTGAGTGTTGCCGCGGGAGGATTTGGCATTAATTCGGAAGTAAATTACCAAAATACTTCTACTTTGCAATCTTATTCTACTGAAAATCCTTTGGGAACACCAATTTATGCAGCGGTGGCCTACAAGATTTTAGACGAAGTTTCTGTTGGTTTTAGTTTTGCAACTCCGTTTGGGAGTACCGTGAAATGGCCTTCAGATTGGGCAGGAAGCGAAATCGTGCAAGAAATTGAACTGCAAGCATTCTATTTTCAGCCGATGGTTTCGTTCAAATTGGCGCCGTGGGCATCTGTAGGGGGTAGTTTCATCTATGCAAAAGGATCGGTAGATTGGACCAAATCGGTAACGCAATTGGGAGGAACTTTAAATATTAAAGACGACCAGGCTTCCGGAAAAGGTTTTGGGTTAGGTTTCTATTTTAGACCAAATGACAAATTGGATGTGAGTATCGCTTACCGTTCACCAATTGATATGGAGGCAAACGAAGGACTTGCTACATTCAATATTTCTTCGAGTTTGTTTTCCGCAGTAGGTTTGGATGCTAACGGACAAGATAAATTTAAAGCTATTTTGCCTTTGGTTGATGAATATACAATTGGGGTAACATATAAAGTGACTCCGAAATGGTCGGTTTCCGGGGATTTCAACTATAGCGGATGGGATCGATATGGTAGACTCGTATTGGATTTCGAAAATGCTAATGTAAATCAAGCCGGACCAGATCCAACGATTCAGGTTTCTCCGAAAAATTTCCATAGTACAAAAACTTGGAGAATCGGTACCCAATATATGGTTACGGATAATTTCGCGGCAAGATTAGGTTACTATTATGACGAATCTCCGTATGAAGATAAAGATTTCATCCCAGATACTCCATCTTTTGACGCCAATGTAATTACAGGTGGTATCGGTTATAAGTGGAAAGGATTGGGGATTGATTTATCAGGAGCATATAACTTCCAAACCGCAAGAAAAGTAGACAATTCCTACTATGATTTCTACGGACAGGCAAAAGCGAAGGCCTATTATTTCGGTTTAGGTTTATCTTACAACGCATTTTAAGAACTATTTTAATTATGAAAAGAATATTAATTTCAACAATAGCTGTTTCGGCTTTACTATTTAATGTAAGCTGTGACACCAATTTCGACCAAGATGTAAGCGACATCGTCGTTTCTAAAGGCGATGCAGATTTTACCAAATATGTAGCTTTAGGAAACTCTCTTACCTCTGGTTACCGTGATAATGCTTTATACATCGATGGGCAAAACGAATCTTACCCAAGTATGATTGCTAAACAAATGCAATTAGCTGGTGGAGGCGAATTTAAACAACCAATGATGTCTGATAATTTGGGTGGAATCCCTGCTGTCGGAGTAGGAAATAAGTTGGTTTTGGCAGTAAATCCAACTACCGGAGCTTTAGGACCGGTTGTTGCGTCAGGAACTGCGACCAATACCATCGCGAGTATTTTTTCTTCGGGACCTTATCAAAATATGGGCGTACCAGGTGCTAAATCCTATCACTTACTTGCTCCGGGATATGGTAGCGCTGCAGGATTGCAAACAGGAACTGCAAATCCTTATTTCGTAAGATTTGCCTCTTCAGCAACCACAACTGTTGTTGCGGATGCCATGGCTCAGAATCCTACTTTCTTCTCTCTTTGGATAGGAAATAATGATGTTTTGGGATATGCAACTTCCGGTGGAGATGGTTCTAATCCAATCACTTCCGAGGCGTTATTTACTCAAGCTTATAATGGATTAATCGCGACCCTTACTTCAAATGGAGCAAAAGGTGTTGTAGCTAATATCCCGAATGTAACGGCAATTCCGTTCTTTACCACGGTTCCTTATAATCCGGTTCCGTTGGATGCTGCTTCAGTTACGGCACTTAACCAACAGGTTTTCGGTCCGTTAAAGCAAATTCTTACCGCTTATGGACAAGGAGATCGTCTTAGTTTAATGAAAGCTACCCAAAACCCAGTTTTGTTGAAAGATGAATCCTTAACCAATCTTTCAGCTCAAATTACAGGAGCTTTAGTTGCAGCAGGAGTTCCGGCTCAGCAAGCAGGTTTAATGGGGATAGTTTATGGTCAAGCGAGACATGCTACTTCAGCGGATTTATTACCATTAACAACCAGTTCAGTAATTGGTACGGCTCCAAGCTCACCTTATGCTGTAGCGCCTTTCAATAAATATGGAGTAACTTTCCCATTAGATGATAAGCACGTACTTTCCAGCACTGAAAAAGATGAGGTTTTGGCTGCAACTGCTACTTTCAATGGTGTAATTAAAGCGGTTGCAACTGCTAAAGGACTTGCTTTTGTAGATGCAAATGCCAAAATGCTTGAACTTGCAAAAACATCAGGAATCCAATTTGACGGGGTGAAATATACTGCAACATTCGTTACCGGAGGAACTTTCTCTTTGGATGGAGTTCACCTTACAGGAAGAGGGTATGCATTAATTGCTAATGAATTTATTAAGGCCATTAACACTACTTACAAGTCTACACTTCCTATGGTTAATGTAAATAGCTATTCCGGAGTTAAATTCCCGTAAATACTATTCGAAAATAATCAAATTTTAAAACCACTTGAAACTCTTCAGGTGGTTTTATTTTTTTAAATTTGCACATCTAAAAAAAGTAAAAATGGCTGATCAGGCAAGTTATCTCTTTTCCACAAGAACGAGTAAAGTTTTGGCGGAAAAAATTGCTCAACATTATGGGCAGGATTTAGGAAAAATTAAGTTTCAGGACTTCAGTGACGGAGAGTTTGAGCCGGTTTTGGACCAAACCGTAAGAGGTGGAAGGGTATTTTTAATAGGCTCTACATTTCCACCTGCAGACAATCTTTTGGAACTTCTATTAATGATTGATGCCGCCAAAAGAGCATCTGCTAAAAGCATTACAGTGGTTCTTCCATACTACGGTTTGGCTAGACAAGATAGAAAAGATAAGCCAAGAGCACCAATAGGAGCAAAATTGGTTGCAAATCTTCTAACTGCAGCGGGTGCAACAAGAATTATGACCATGGATTTGCATGCAGATCAAATTCAGGGATTCTTTGAAATTCCAGTAGATCATCTTTATGCTTCCTCAATTTTTATTGAATATATTCAATCATTACAATTAGATAACCTTACGATCGCCTCACCTGACATGGGAGGAGCGAAAAGAGCAAAAAATTACGCAGGTCATCTTGGTGCAGAAGTCGTAATTGCTTACAAAGAAAGAAAAAAAGCCAATGTAATCGAAGAAATGTTCCTTATTGGAGATGTCGTAGGAAAAAATGTTATCCTTATCGATGATATGATTGATACCGCGGGAACTCTTTGCAAAGCTGCCGATATTCTAATGGAAAAAGGAGCGAAAAGCGTTCGAGCAATGGCAACGCATGCGGTTTTTTCAGGCAAAGCTTATGAAAATATAGAAAAATCTAAAATTTCAGAAGTTATTGTAACCGATACCATTCCTGTGAAAAGCGAATTATCATCCAAAATAAAAGTGCTTTCATGTGCAGAATTATTTGCAGATGTAATGAAAATGGTACACGAACACAAATCGATCAGCGATAAATTTATTATTTAAAAAATAATCTTTATCTTTGCACCCTTAAAATTTTTTAATTTATTATAATGAAATCAATTACAATTCAAGGTACAAAAAGAGAAAGCGTGGGCAAAAAGTCTACTAAAGCTTTACGTGATGCTGAATTAGTTCCTTGTGTTGTTTACGGAGGAGCCGAAACTTTAAATTTTTCTGCTGAAGAAAGATCTTTCAAAGGTTTGGTTTATACTCCCGACGCACACACGGTATCTATTGAGGTTGACGGACAAACTATTCCTGCAGTACTTCAGGACATCCAGTTTCACCCAATCACCGACAAAATTCTTCACGCAGATTTCTATCAATTAGCTGACGATAAGCCAGTGGTGATGGAAGTTCCAGTAAGACTTACCGGTCGTGCAAAAGGGGTTGTTTCCGGTGGTGCACTTCGTCAATCTTTCAGAAAATTGAAGTTGAAAGCACTTCCTGCTAACTTACCAGACGAAATCGTGGTAGATGTTACTCCTCTTAAAATTGGTAACAAACTTTATGTTGGAGATATCAAAACTGATGGATTCTCATTCATGCACCCAGACAATGCAGTAGTAGTTGCTGTGAAGATGTCTAGAACTGCAATGAAAGGTGGTGCAGTAGTAGAAGATGATGACGATGAAGAAGGTGAAGCTCCTGCAGCAGAAGCTACAAGCGCAGAATAATTTTCTCGAAATAGTAATAAATCCCGTCAATTTTTTGATGGGATTTTTTTTGTTTTAAAAATTGCGATTTTAACTAAAGAATCGGTAATTGGCTTCTGGTAAAGTATTGTTTTTCAGGAGTTTTTCATAATCATCAGAAATAATTTTCCGCCCGAAAGTATTTTTTCCGCTCATGCTTCCGAGGCGAATTTTATCTTTTCCGTATTTCCGGTTCAGGAAATCCATCGCTTTCATCACCGGAATATGTTTCGCATCCACATCTTTTTCGAATAGGCTGGTTATGCGCTCGTTATCGGGTACAAATTCTGAAACAACAACACCTGCTTTTTTGTAATGATAACCTTCTTTATAAATAGCCTCGAAGATTTTATTGGCCATCTTTGCGAGTACGATTGAGGAACTGCTGGGATTGGGCAATATCATCGAAAAACCATTTTTATACTCGCCCAAATCCTTTCGGAAGCGGTTGGTGTAAATGAAAACAGTAATCACCTTGCAGCATGAGTCTTGCTTGCGAAGTTTCTCCGCACAATACATCGCAAAAGTTTCAATCCGTTCCCGAAGTTCTTCTTTTTCGGTAATCATTTCCATAAAGCTGCGGCTAACACAAATCGTTTTTTTTCTCGATGGTTCTTCCAAAACCAATTGTGGAATTCCTTTTAGTTCATTGATCATTCGGGTTCCGTGGATTCCCATGATTTTTCTAACCCAAATTTCAGGTTTCTGGAGCAAATCCCAAGCTTTATAAACGCCGTTTTCGTGCATTTTTGCCGCAATTCTCCGCCCGATTCCCCAAACGTCTTCGATAGGAAGCCATTTCAGTGCTTTTTCAATTTTTTCCGGAGTATTCATGATGTAAACTCCTGTTGCGAAGCGATCCGGATATTTTTTTACGATTCGGTTGGCGACTTTGCACAACGTTTTAGTCGGCGCAATTCCGATGCTTACAGGAATTTTTTGCTCATCGATAATGCGTTTTCGAAGTTCTTCGCAATAAGTTTGCAGATTGAAATATTTAAAACCATGAAAATCCAGAAAAAGCTCATCAATGCTGTAGATTTCATATTCCGGAGCGTAGTTTTTGGCAATTGCAGAAACTTGTTGACTTAAATAATTGTACAATTCAAATTTTGCTGAGAAAACCTGAACATTATTTTTAGCAAAAAGATCTTTGTATTTAAACGCCGGAGCGCCCATCGGAATTCCCAATGCTTTCGCCTCATTGCTTCGGGAAATCACGCAGCCATCATTGTTTGAAAGTACCACAACCGGTTTGTCCTCAAGACTTTTGTCTAGAGTTCTTTCGCAGGAAACAAAGAAGTTATTGCAATCGACCAGTGCGTACATTTTCTTAGATTTTGGTTTTTTGGAAGAATTTTTAGTGAAAACGATGTTCAAAATTAGGCATTAATTTCATGAAAAAAAGTAAAACTTATGCACATCATTTTGTCGGAATTTTTAACTATTTTTACATCAATATATTAACATCAGTGACCAAAAAATTACTTTATCTGATTTTCTTATTGAGCCTGTTTTTTTCGCAAGCTCAGCAAAATCAAGAATTTAAAATTACCAAAGATTATTTTGATTATCAGCGTCTTATGTTGAATAATGAATTTAAAAAAAAATTTGATTCCGAAACAAATTATGAAGAAAAAAGAAGCATCAAGGAGAATTTTTCGGAGTTTATGGTGAAGCTCGACAGCATTCAGAATACTGCTTTTATTGCAACTTTAATTAAAGTAAAAAATCGGGAAGATTTAGACAGAATAGCCTCTAGAAAAACCACGATCGATCACGCTGAAAATCCACAAAAGCAAATGCTGAACGAACAAGCAACCTATCCCGGAGGCTTCGAAACGCTGAGAAAACAAGTTGCTGATTTGTTTTATTCAGACTCGGTTTTACCAGGCCAAAAATTATTAAAAACCAGCGTAGTTTTCGTGGTTGAAAAAGATGGAAGCATTAGCAGTGTGCGTGCGGAGGGAGACAATTTCACATTCAACCGGCAGGCTGAAATCGCTATTTATCTTTTACCAGAGAAATTTTCTCCCGCGGTTGTCAACGGAACAGCTGTTCGCTACAGGTTTCGTTTGCCTTTAGCCATGAATTTTGAGTAAAGTTTTTCACTCTTTTTAAATTATTAACAAAGAATGTTTACGGACGAATATTATATGAAAATGGCGCTTCAGGAAGCGCAAATTGCTTTGGAAAAAGATGAGGTTCCCATCGGCTGCGTCATCGTTTCCAACAATCGAGTGATCGCAAAAGCACATAATCTTACCGAAGCTTTAAACGATGTTACGGCTCATGCAGAAATGCAAGCGATTACTTCTGCGGCAAATTATTTGGGCGGAAAGTATCTTCAAAATTGTACGCTTTATGTTACGCTCGAACCTTGTGTAATGTGCTGCGGAGCGCTGAATTGGTCGCAAATTTCCAAAGTGGTTATCGGAGCGAGAGATGAGCAGCGGGGTTTCATTAATAAAAATTTATCGCTGCATCCAAAAACCGAATTGGTAGTTGGTGTGATGGAGAATGAATGTTCCGATTTCGTGAAAAATTTCTTTAAAAGTAAAAGATAATAGCGTAGGTATTAAATCAAAAAGCCTTGTCAAAATAAATTGACAAGGCTTTGTGTTCGGTTTAATTTTGCAATATTATTTTGCGTTTTGCTTCTTTTTTACCTTTTCTGAAGCCAGTCCGTCTTTAGTTTCATTTAGCTGTAAAACAACGGTTTCACCCTCCGAAAGTTGCTTGTTCACGAGCATTTCTGCCAGTAAATCTTCGATGTATTTTTGGATCGCTCTTTTTAGCGGTCTTGCACCGAAATCTTTGTCCCAACCTTTTTCTGCGATAAATTCTTTCGCTTCCTGGGTGAGTTCAACGTGATAATTCAATTTTTCGAGACGGTTGTATAGTTTGCTCAATTCTAAATCGATGATTTTGGTGATGTCTTCTTTAACTAATGAATTAAAGATCACGATGTCATCAATTCTGTTGAGGAATTCCGGAGCAAATGCTTTTTTAAGAGCATTTTCAATGGTGCTTCTCGCTCTTGCATCGGTGTTGGATTTTTTCGCGGAAGTTCCGAATCCTACACCGTCGCCGAAATCTTTAAGATCGCGTGTTCCAATATTGGAAGTTAAAATGATAATGGTATTTCTAAAATCAATTTTTCGTCCCAAAGAATCAGTTACGAAACCTTCATCCAAAATCTGAAGTAGAATATTGAATACATCCGGATGCGCTTTTTCAATCTCATCTAAAAGTACCACGGCATATGGTTTTCTGCGAACTGCTTCGGTCAGCTGTCCACCTTCTTCGTAGCCCACATATCCCGGAGGCGCGCCTACTAATCTGGAAACAGCGAATTTTTCCATGTATTCACTCATGTCGATGCGGATCAACGCTTCATCCGAATCGAAAAGTTCGCGGGCCATCACTTTAGCAAGCTCGGTTTTACCAACACCGGTGGTTCCTAGAAAAATAAAAGTTCCGATTGGTCGATTAGGATCTTTCAATCCGGCACGGTTTCTTTGGATGGCTTTTACCACCTTTTTTACCGCATCTTCTTGGCCGATAACTTTACCATTGAGCATAGCATCCATTTGTGACAATTTATCGAGCTCATTTTTGCCTACTTTCGTTACAGGAATTCCACTCATCATGGAAACAACTTCTGCAACGCTTTCTTCGGTAACGAGTTCTTTCTTTTCTTTCACATTTTTATCCCAAGCTTCTTGAGCAATATTCAGTTCGATCTGTAATCTTTCCTCCTCATCTTTCAGTTTTCGGGCTTCTAGATAATCTTGTCTTTTTACTGCTTGATGTTTTTGGTCTTTTATTTCCTCTATTTTTTTCTCATAATCGATGATTTCATTAGGAACTTTCATGTTCTTAATATAAACACGAGAACCAGCCTCATCCATCGCATCAATAGCTTTATCCGGTAGGAAACGATCGGTAATGTATCTTGACGTAAGATTTACACAAGCTAAAATTGCTTCATCGCTATAATTTACGTTGTGATGATCTTCGTATTTGTCTTTAATTTGATTTAAAATCTGTACGGTTTCTTCCACAGAAGTAGGTTCCACCATTACTTTTTGGAAACGTCTTTCCAATGCACCATCTTTCTCGATGTATTGTCTGTATTCATCAAGGGTTGTCGCTCCTATGCATTGAATTTCGCCTCTAGCCAAAGCAGGTTTAAACATATTCGAAGCATCTAAACTTCCGGTAGAACTTCCGGCTCCCACGATGGTGTGAAGCTCATCAATAAAGAGAATCACGTCGCGGTTTTTCTCTAGCTCGGTCATGATGGCTTTCATTCTCTCTTCGAATTGGCCACGATATTTGGTCCCTGCTACTAAACTTGCAAGGTCTAAAGTAATCACACGTTTTCCGAAAAGGACACGAGAAACTTTTTTCTGTTGAATTCGTAGTGCCAAGCCTTCCGCAATAGCAGATTTACCGACACCAGGCTCACCAATTAAAAGTGGATTGTTTTTCTTTCTCCTCGACAAAATTTGAGAAACCCTTTCGATCTCCTTCTCACGACCAATTACTGGATCGAGTTTTCCGTCTCTCGCAAGCGCAGTTAAATCTCTTCCGAAATTGTCCAAAGTCGGGGTTTTACTTTTACCTGTTCCGATGTTGCCGGTTGGTTTGCGCATTTGTCCGAATTCTTCGCGCTCTTCATCACCATCATAAGCACTCATTTTCGGATCTTGACCAGAATTTTTAAGCATCATTTGATACTCTTTTGTAACTCTTTCGTAATCGACATCATAGGAGCCAAGAATATTGGTCGTAGGATCGTCAGCTTTATATAAAATCCCTAAAAGTAAATGAACGCTATTGATTTCCGAACTTTGGTATTGCCTGCATTCGAGTTCCGAACGTTTTACGGCTTGGTCTGCCATTTTGGTGAAGGAAATCCGATCATTATCTGGTGAAAAAGGGTTGAGACCCGATACCGACATGGTTTCGATTTTTCTTCTAATTTGAGTTAAATCTGCTCCCAGATTCTGCAAGATTTCTTTGGCAGAGTTCTCGGTTTTGATGATTCCCAGAAGGAAATGCTCCGTATTGAGGAACTCGCTTTGTAATCTTCTCGCTTCGCTTTTGCTGTGTTGGAAAACTTGATCCAAACCACTTGAAAATTTATAATCCATAATATTTGTTCAAAATTATCATTAAAAACATTCTTGAGTTTTTAATTGCTCTATCAAAGTTACAAATACTTTACCAAAAGTAAATAATGACTTTATGGCAGTAAAAAATTTTCCTATTCCGTTCAAAATGATTAGGTTTGCTATCCAAATATATAGCATGAACCCTGAAATCACCAACTTTATAGGCTATGGCGCATCTTTTTTCGTCGTGCTAAGTTTTATTCTCAAAGACATCAATAAAATCAGGATTGTAAATTTGATAGGATGCATTTTGTTCGTAATCTACGGAGTTTTCAGTGATTATCTTTGGCCAATTATCATCCCGAATGCCATCCTATGCTTTATCCAAATTTATCATTTGGTGAAAAAGAACTAATTTGCCGAGATGAAAGTTTTGGTAAGCGTTTTCAATAATTTATGTACAGACCAACGTGTAGAAAAGGTTTGTAGAACATTATCTGAAAACGGTTTTCAACCTGAGCTTATTGGAAATAATTGGTGCGGATTGCCCGAAATGAAGAGAGATTATCCTTTCTCCAGAATCATGTTGAAATCTAAGGTTTTGAAGTTTGCGTATGTTGAATTTCAAATGAAACTTTACCATGAATTGCTCCGCAAAGCCAACATGAACACCATTCTTCTTTCTAATGACCTCGATACACTATTGCCGAATTATTTGATTTCAAAGAAATTCAATATTCCATTAGTTTTTGATAGCCATGAAATTTTTACCGAAATGCCGTCGGTAAATGGAAGATTCACTCAAAAAATTTGGCGTGCGTTGGAATCTTTCGTTGTTCCCAAACTCCGTTATATGATGACGGCGAGCGAAAGTTACGCAGATTGGTTCACAAAAACCTACGAAATCGAAAGGCCGACTGTGGTACAGAATTTCCCTAGAAAAACAGCAAATCTACAGGATTATTCTCAAATAAATTCACCGAAAATTATTCTTTATCAGGGAGTTATCAATCCTTCTAGAGGTTTGGATAAAATGATTCCCGCGATGAAATTTATCGAAAATGCAGAACTTTGGATTGTCGGTGATGGACCCAAAAAAAAAGAATATTTAGCTTTAACAAAGGATTTAAAGCTAGAAAACAAAGTTAAATTTATTGGAAAATTGCTTCCCGAAAAACTTCGAGAAATTAGCAGAAAAGCTGATGTTGGGCTCAGTATCGAAGAAAATAATGGTTTGAGTTATTATTTTTCTATGCCGAATAAGGTTTCGGATTATATTCAGGCAAGAATTCCGGTCGTGGTTTCCGACTTTCCAGAAATGAGAAAAGTAGTTGATCATTTTCAGGTAGGTGAAAAGATTCGCAATTATGAAGAACTTGCTGATCGAGTAAAAATCGTTCTCGAAAAAGGGAAATCTTTCTATGAAAACCCTTTAAATAAAGCAGCAGCTGAACTTTGCTGGGAAAATGAAGAGCCTAAAATCGTCAATCTTTTCGAAAAAGTAGCAAAAGAGAATTTCTAAATCACATTTCCTTATCTTTGCACAAATAGATTTTGAGAAATGACCATCAAAGAAAAACAGCAGGAAATAGTAGAAGAATTTGCCTTTCTTGACGATTGGGAACAGAAATACGAATATATTATCGATTTGGGGAAAGAGCTGAAAGGACTTCCCGAGGATAAAAAAACCGATTCCAATTTAATAAAAGGCTGCCAATCCAAAGTTTGGATCGATGCAGAGTTTTCTGATGGAAAATTATACTTCAATGCTGATTCCGACGGTATTTTGCCAAAAGGAATTGTTTCGCTATTGGTTTCGATTTACAGCGGACATTCCACTCAGGAAATTTTAGATTCCGATTTTCAATTTATTAGCGATATCGGTTTACAGGAGTTTCTTTCGCCTTCCAGAGCCAACGGATTGATGGCGATGACCAAACAAATTAAGTTTTACGCAGTCGCATATCAATTGAAAAAGTGATCAGAATTTTAGCTTATCGGTTTTCCGCTTTTGGTGATGTAGCGATGACTGTTCCTGTGATCACCGAATTCCTCGAACAAAATCCCGAAGTAGAAGTGGTGATGGTTTCCCGAAGCAATTTTAAGGAGTTATTTCAAGGAATTCCGAATCTTATTTTTAAAGGAATCAATATCGATGATTACAACGGAATTATTGGCATTAATAAGTTATCGAAGCAATTAAAAAATGAATTTAAACCTGATTATATTGCTGATTTACACGATGTTATCCGAACGAAATTGCTTAATATTTTCTTTAAATTAAATGGTCAAAAAGTTTTTGTTCTCGATAAAGGAAAAGAGGAAAAAAAGAAACTTACCGACATAAACAATCTTGAGAAGAAGCCACTGAAACCTACTACAGAACGCTACGCAGATGTTTTCCGAGCAATGGGTTTTAAGGTAAATTTATCGCATCAATATCGTTCAATTTCTGCGGAAAAAGTTGGAATTGGATTTGCGCCTTTTGCGCAGCATCAAGGAAAAATGTTGCCACTGGAGAAGTCTTTTGAACTGGCGAAACTCATCGCAAAAAAAGATAAGCTTTATTTTTTTGGTGGTGGTAAAGGTGAATCTGAAATCTTAGAAAATTGGGCAACACAAATTCCTAATACCGAAAATCTTGCCGGAAAACTTTCTATCAGCGATGAACTTCAAAAAATTTCAAAACTAAAAACAATGATTTCCATGGATTCGGCGAATATGCATTTGGCAAGTTTAGTGGGAACGCGCTGTGTTTCGGTTTGGGGTTCCACGCATTATTTCGCCGGATTTTTAGGTTACGGACAAAGCATTGATGATGTTATTGAAGTGAAAGATCTAACTTGCCGACCATGTTCGGTGTTTGGCGATAAGGAATGTTTCCGCGGCGATTGGGCGTGCTTGCAAGAGATTGATATTCAAAAGATAAACGATAAAATTTAAAAAACAAGAATCCCGAAGATGATCTCGGGATTTGTTAATTTTTTTATCTTTTTAAAGAAATTTTTCTCCTTTTTTTTCAGTTTTTAAATCCTGAACATAATCTTTGATCAATTGATCATTGTCTCTTGGACAAATAAGCAAAGCTTTTTCGGTATCAACAATGATGTAATTATTCAAACCATCGATGATGGCTGCTTTGTTGTTATTTTTCAATCGGATGATATTTCCTTTGGAATTGTAAGTAAGAATATGCTTGGATTTGAGAGCGTTTTTGTTTTCGTCTTTCTGTGCGTTCTCATACACGGAAGTCCAAGTTCCAAGGTCGCTCCAACCCAAATCGGCAGGAATTACAAATACGTTTTCTGCTTTCTCTAAAATGCCATTGTCGATCGAAATTTTGTTCACTTTTGGGTAAATCAGTTCAATGCATTGTTCCTCGGCATTACTGTTGTATTCGCAACTAAGGAATTGTTGGGACATTTCTTCAAGATGTTGGTCGAATGCCGACAATATCGATTTTACATTCCAAATAAAAATCCCCGCATTCCAAAGAAAATCCCCACTTTCCAAGAAGGTTTTTGCAATTTCTAAATCGGGTTTTTCGGTAAAAGTTTTTACTTTATAAAAGTCAGAATTATTATTCTCTTCGAATTGAATGTATCCATAGCCTGTATCTGGGCGTGTCGGGGTAATTCCCAAAGTAATCAAATAATCGTTTTGGGAAGCAAGTTCAAAAGCCAGTTCCACTTTTTGCAGAAAAACAGTTTCCTTTAAAATCAAATGATCCGCAGGCAAAACAATCATATTGGCTTCCGGGTTTTTAGCGGCAATTTTTTTTGCCATATAAAGGTTGCAAGCCGCCGTGTTTTTCATCATCGGTTCGCCAACAATATTTTCGGAATTCAGTTCTGGTAATTGCTGTTCGGTAAGGTCAACATACTCTTTATTAGTGATAACGAAGATATTTTCTTTTGGAACGATTTGGCTGATTCTGTCGTAGGTTTGCTGAATCATCGTTCGACCGGTTCCTAAAATGTCCTGAAATTGTTTTGGATATTTTTGAGTGCTCATTGGCCAGAATCTGCTTCCTATTCCTCCTGCCATAATGACGCAGTAATTGTTTGATTGTGACATGTTTAACTTATTTTTTCTACTCTTGCTAATGGCTTGAAAATATACTTTTTTCCATTGTTGATATTGCTACAAAGATAGTTTTTTTTGCGGAGCTCCTCAATGATATAGGTTTGTTTGCGATAAATAAATTGGTCGCCAATTTTTAAATCTTCAATATAAGAACTTTCGTCTTCGTAATCTTCTATTTGAAAGTATCTTACCAAATCCGGACTCGCCATAAAATTGGCTTTCGGAGATTTTGAAAACTGAAGAATTATGGGTTTTAAATCTTCTGAATACACCGAAATACTTTCCAAAAGCATCATCCGGAATGTGTTTTTCCATTCCATTCCGTGCGGGGAAATTCTGCCACCGAAATTTTCAAACGCAATTAAATGAGCCAATTCATGCGTGAGAACAAAGAAAAAAAGTTGAGGTTGAAGCGTAGAATTGATCGTGATTTCATGAGATTTATCCGGCAATTTTCGGTAATCTCCTAATTTCGATTTTCTGCCACGCGTAATTTTAATGTGAATATAATGATCGCCAAACCATTGTTTCAGATGCGGAAGCGTATTCTCTGGTAAATATTTCTCTAAATTTTTAATTGACATTTTTTATACTGTCGGAAATCTGAATATCCATTTAAAAATGATTGACTAAATTTAAAGACTCAAAGGAATTCCCGCATAGAAATTCAAAAGTTTCATGCTGAAAAGATAGTTGTATTTTGCCTGAGCAACGGCTCCTTGCGCATTTGCGTAGTTGTTTCGGGCAATATTTAGATCATAAATTGTGGTTCTTCCAACTGCAAAACTTTTCTCTGCAAAATCAACCGCAAGTTTCGAACTTCTCTCGGCTTCCACGGCAGCAAGGTAGTTTTCATAGTTACTTTCTGCATCAAAGTACGCTTTCTGAACATTTTGCAAAACCTCCTGTTTCTGCTGTAGCAAAGAGTTTTTGGCAATATCTTCATTAATTTTCGATTGTTCTACCTGAAGTTTTGTAATTCCTTTGTTAAAAATAGGAATATTTGCAGACAAGCCCAATTGTTGCCCGAAATTGTCTTTATATTGTTTAAAAAAAACCGTTTGCTGAATCTTATTACTGTTAATGTCGTTTCCGGCATTCATCGCATAAAAATAAGAAGTTCCTAATCCTGCATTTGCGGTAACAGTCGGCCAGAAAGCAGTTTTCGTAACTTCGGTTTGTGCCTCAGATGATTTGATGCGGTTTTCGGCTGCTTTTATTTGAGGTTGGTTTTCGTAAGCTTTATTAATGATATTTTCCGCTGAAAAAAGAGGAGCTTCTAATTTGTTTTCAATAGCAACTTCTTGAATATCAAAACTTTTGTAATCCAAAAGTTGAAGCAGCATTGCCAGTGCAAATAAACTTCTGTCGGTATTGATTTGAGCAGTTTTCACATTTTGTTTCTCTCTTGCGAGCGCGGCTTCAGCTTCAGCTAAAATCGTTTGCGGAGTCGTGCCAACTTCGGTAGTTATTTTTGCTCTTTTGTAGAGTTTATCGGCGTTTTCAAGGGCACTTTCCGAAATTTTGGTAATTTCTCGATTGAGCAAAACCGATAAATATTGTTGAGCAATTTGCAGTGAAATATCATTTTTAATTCTTTCCAAATCAAATTTGCTGGCCTCAACTTCAAATTCAGTTTTTCGAATATTTTTTTCTAAGCGTCCATTATTAAAAACCAAAATATCTGCTCCCACATTCGCGCTGTTGCTGAAATTGTCGTTTCTATTCGTGGTCCCGAAAACATCTCTACCTTGTCCGAAAGAGGCGGTATTATTGAGATTCCCAGAAACTGAAGGCAAGTATTGTCGCTTGGCAATGTCTAGAGAATTGTTTTGTGTTTTAGTATTTAATTGATTTTGAAGAACTTGCAGGTTGTTTTCCACAGCGTAATTTACACATTCCTGTAGCGACCATTTTTTCTGAGAAAAGGCATAAACGCTTACGAAGCTCATCAAAAGCACTGCAATTTTTTTCATGGTGGATTTTACAGAATAAGACGATTTTTTTGCTTAATTGTTACAATTGGGCTTTCAATTCATTAATTCTTGAAACAATAGGCATCGAAAATATTCCGCTTTGCTGCAAATACATTTCATAGAAAGTTTTGGCTTTGGCTGCAAAATCGGTGCAAGGATTTTCTTTATTTTTAAAGTAAAATAAGTGCCCCAGCAATTCCAAATATGGAACATGGTGAGCTTTGTCTTTTTCATTAATTAAATTGATAATTTCATCTGAAGATTTAGAAGCAAGCGTTTCAAAACTTATCTTGAAAGTATCATTCATATTAGTGTCGAAAATTCTTTCCCATTCTGAAAGTTCACCTTCATTTTTGCCGCCCAAAATCATTTTTGAAAGAAATTCCGAAAACTGCTTTACAATTCTGATAATGTAATCTTTATCGTGTATCATTTCAAGTTTTTTTAAATTTTAAGAAAAGAAAAGATAAGCCAAAATCACCGAAGTGATGATGCCAACCAAATCTGCCAGAAGCATTGCAGTAACAGTATATCGTGTATTTTTGATTCCCACTGCTCCGAAATAAACTGCAATTACGTAGAAAGTGGTATCAGAACTTCCCTGCAAAACCGCTGCAAGTCTTCCCTGGAAACTGTCTGCACCGAAAGTTTGCATCGTATCTACCATCATTCCTCGTGCTCCGGAACCGGAAAGTGGTTTGATCAAAGCAGTTGGTAAACCGTCTACAAATCGTGTATCAAAACCAACTACGGCTGCAACCCATTTCATTCCGCTAATTAGTACATCAAAAACTCCGGAAGTTCGAAGTAGCGAAATGGCGATCAACATTCCCACTAAATAGGGAATGATCTTCACACAAGTCCAAAAACCTTCTTTTGCTCCATCAATAAATGCATCGAACACGTTTATTTTTTTGTAAACTCCACCCAAAACGATGGCAAAAAAGATGAGCAGAATAATTCCATTGCTTAATAGCATGCTGAAATTATCCAATCCTTCTTTAGTTAAATTCAATAGGTAAACAACTAGTAATCCGATGATTGCGGATATTCCACCAACGTAAGCAATCACGATTGGTTGAAGTAAATTAATTTTCTGATAAAGTGATACCACAATCATCGCAGCCATGGTCGCAGAAAAAGTAGCAATCATACACGGCAGAAAAATATCGGTTGGCGTTTGCGATCCCATCGAAGCTCGAATTGCGATGATGGAAACCGGAATCAGCGTCAAACCTCCTGCGTGAAGGCAAAGAAACATAATCTGGGGATTGCTGGCTTTTTCTTTATCTGGGTTTAAAGTTTGCAAACTTTCCATGGCTTTGAGTCCAAAAGGAGTTGCTGCATTATCGAGGCCCAATAAATTTGCCGAAAAATTAAGCAACATATGCCCAAAAGAAGGGTGGTTTTTCGGGATTTCCGGAAATAATTTTGAGAAAAATGGTTGAATTAATCTTGATAATAAATTGATTCCGCCGGCTTTTTCAGCGATGCTCATAAAACCCATAAAAAGCGTCATGATTCCCACTAAACCAAGACATATTTTCACCGCAGTTTCCGAGGTTCCGATCACTCCATCAGTTTCCTGAACACGATAAACCGCAACATTTGTTTTTGCAGAATCGGCTTTATAGTGAATCCTGTTTTCATCAAATTCGGGTTTCAAAAGCAAAGCAGCTTTCAAATCTGGCGATAATTCGTTGATGTTTTTGGTCGCAATTTGCACAGTGTCGCCACTTTTTCCGACTACCATATCGTTGTAAATCGCTTTGTAATGATCTGAAAATAAATATTTTACACTCGCAACTAATATTGCGATAATGATAAATGCACTCCAAATTCTGCTTAAAACCATTTCCTGAAAAATTTTGATAAAAATAACCAAAAACTTCAAGCAATCTCTTTTTCCTGATAAAATTTAAAGATTTTGGATGGTTTTATTAAAAGCTCTAGCTTAAAAAAGTTTCAGTTGCTGAGTTTTGCTGCCGGTAAAATTTTCTGTCGAAAGTTTTGGAAATGCTTTGTCTGCGAAATATTTTCTTTTACCCAAAGCAAAAGTGTGGTGAATCATTTCTGCGATATTTCCAACGCCTTGATATCTTTGGTGGAACCTTTTGTCGCCGAGGTTTCCGCCATGCAAAGACCGAATGAGATTGAGTACTTTTTGGGCTCTGTCGGGAAAATTGGCATGAATCCATTTCACAAAAACGGGTTCCACTGTATCATTCAATCGAACTAAAGAATAGCCGAAATTCTGTGCGCCTTTTTCGGAAATGGTTTTTAGAATGTTCAAACTTTCATCACTCGTCAATCCTGGAATTACCGGCGACACCATCACTCCGGTTGGAATATTATTTTCACTCAGAATTTCAATGGCTTTGAGTTTGTTATTGGTCGAAGAGGTTCGAGGTTCCATTTTACGGCGTATTTCTTCATGCATCGTAGGAATACTCAGTGAAACCGAAACCAAATTCTGCTCTGCCATAGGTTTCAAAATGTCCAAATCTCGCAAAACCAAAGCATTTTTAGTTAAAATAGAAACCGGATGTCGATATTCCAAACAAAGTTGCAGGAGTTTACGAGTAATTTCGAAAGTTTTCTCTGCAGGTTGGTAACAGTCGGTATTTCCGGAAAGGGTGATAGTTTTTGGCGAATAATTTCTTTTCTGAAAAAATTGCTCCAAAAGTTCGGGAGCGTTTTTCTTGACCATTATTTTTCTTTCAAAATCCACACCTGCAGAAAATCCCCAATATTCGTGAGTAGGGCGAGCAAAACAATAAGAGCAACCGTGTTCGCAACCTTGATACGGATTCATAGAATATTCCATCTTTAAATCCGGACTTTTCACTTCATTTACAATTGTTTTAGGAAAAACTTCGGTGAAATGGGTTTTTATCTGTTGAAAATCTTCTTCTTCTGGTTCAAAAGTGTACCGGTCGAAACGGTTGTTTTCGTTTCGCTGCGCACCTTGACCTTTGATGAAATTTTCGTTTTGCATGAAATTGATGGAGTAAATTTATAAGTTTTACTATTGAACGTTATGAGTTTAGAGGCCTCAGTTCTCCACAAAAAATCCTGAGTTCAAACGAAATCAGGATTTATCAGCGAATATCATAATTTATTAAAGCATGGCCAAATATTCCACGCCGTGATTCCCGTCGTCTTTTTTCTTTTTCTCGAAATGGCGGTGAAAATCAGAATAATAATCGTAGTATTCCTGGTGTTTTCGGGAAAAAAACTTCTTGATTCCGAAAATTCCTAAGCCAAGTATTACTCCTACACTTCCTGCCAATAAAATTCCTGTTTCTTTTTTCATATTACTTTTGTTGTGAGCATAAAGTTAAGCAAATTACATACCTTTTAAGTATTAAATAATCGTAAAGTTTGTTAATGTTTTTGTCCTTAACTTTTAATTAGGATAAATTTTATAAATTTGATAAAACTGAAGTATTAATGAAAAAAGTGATCTTTACAGCATCTATAGCTGTCTTAGCATTGAACATGATGAATGCCCAAAACCTAAATTCTAATTTGAAATATCCCGAAACCAAAAAGATTTCCCACACCGATGAATATTTCGGTAGTAAAGTTGCGGATCCTTATCGCTGGTTAGAAGATGACCGTGCTGATGATACCAAAGATTGGGTACAGCGAGAAGTGGCTTTTACCAACGATTATTTGAAAAAAATTCCGTTCCGGGAAGAGATTCGTAATCAGTTGAAAGACATCTGGAATTACGAGAAAATTGGAGCGCCTTTCAAAGAAGGAGATTTTACTTATTTCTATAAAAACGACGGTCTTCAAGCGCAATCTGTACTATACAGAACCGATAAATCCGGGAAAACTGAAGTTTTCCTCGATCCAAATAAATTTTCAGAAAAAGGAACTACTTCTTTAGCCGGAGTTTCATTCAATAAAAAAGGAACTCTGGTAGCTTATTCAATTTCCGAAGGCGGAAGTGACTGGAACAAAATCATTATTCTAAACGCTATTACAAAAGAAAAAATTGATGAAACTATTGTTGATGTGAAATTTTCCGGAGCTTCTTGGTTGGGAGACGAAGGATTTTACTATTCAAGCTACGATAAGCCGAAAGGAAGCGAACTTTCCGCAAAAACTGATATGCATAAAGTGTATTTCCACAAGTTGGGAACCAAACAATCTGAAGATCAATTGATTATCGGTGGCGAAAATTTTAAGCGAAGATATATGGGAATTGGGGTTTCTGATGATGAAAGATTCGAGATTTTGAGTGCATCCGAAGCAACAAGCGGCAATGAACTTTACATTAAAGATTTAAAGAAAAAAACTGATTTTCTAGCCATTCAGAAAGGTTATGATTTCAACACGGATTTCATCGATTCCAAAGGTGATTTTATTTACGCTTTAACGGATAAAAACGCGCCCAATATGCGTTTGGTTAAATTCAACATCAATCAGCCGGATATTTGGGTTGATGTAATTCCGGAAACAGATAATGTACTGAATGTTTCTACAGGAGGCGGATATATTTTTGCAAAATACATCAAAGATGCAGTAACCTCGGTGAAACAATTTGACTATGATGGAAAACTCATCCGAACCATAGATTTACCAGGAATTGGAACCGCTTCCGGATTCGGTGGAAAGGAAAAAGAGAAAGATCTTTATTTTTCTTTCACCAATTATATCACACCGGGAACAACTTACAAATTCAATGTAGAAACCGGAAAATCAGAAACTTATCAGAAGCCGAAGGTGAAATTTAATCCTGAAGATTATATTTCCGAACAGGTTTTCTATACATCAAAAGACGGAACCAAAGTTCCGATGATGATTAATTATAAAAAAGGTACAAAACTCAATGGAAAAAACCCGACTATTCTTTATTCTTACGGAGGTTTCAACATCAGTTTGCAACCGGCATTCTCTGTAGTTAATGCAATATGGATGGAAAATGGCGGGATTTATGCCGTTCCAAACATCCGTGGTGGCGGCGAATACGGAAAAAAATGGCACGATGCAGGAACGAAAATGCAAAAGAAAAATGTGTTTGAAGATTTCATCGCGGCCGGAGAATATCTGCAAAATAAAGGCTATACTTCCAAAGAATATATGGCGCTTTCCGGACGTTCAAACGGTGGACTTTTGGTAGGTGCTACGATGACGATGCGCCCGGATTTGGCAAAAGTGGCTTTCCCGGGAGTGGGCGTTTTGGATATGCTGAGGTATAACAAATTTACCGCCGGAGCGGGTTGGAGCTACGATTATGGAACCGCGGAAGACAGCAAAGAAATGTTTGAATATTTAAAATCTTATTCACCAGTCCATAACGTAAAAAAAGGAGTTTGCTATCCTTCAACGATGATTATTACCAGTGATCATGATGATCGTGTTGTGCCGGCTCATTCATTCAAATTTGGAGCTGAACTTCAGGAAAAACAATCTTGTAACAACCCGGTTTTGGTAAGAATTGAAGTAAATGCAGGACACGGAGCGGGTAGAAGTACCGACCAAGTAATTGGCGAAAATGCTGATTTGCTAAGTTTTGCATTGTATGAAATGGGTGTTAAAACCTTAAAGAAATAAATGATTAAATACTCATCAAACAGAGACTTCCGGTAATTCGCTGGAAGTTTCTTTATTTAAAAAGACCAAATAAAATCAGTATTTTTACCGGTTGAAACTTTTGAAAAATATCGAATATCGTGCAAGTTAGCGCTCATCTTTTAAGTGGTTTTTATGGTAAAATCAAAGGTTTCAAAAGGAAAATTAGGCCTAAAGTTTTTTCAAAACCCCAAATCTAATCGCTATTTTTGCAGGATTATTATAGGAAATGTCAGATATTATAAAACTTTTACCGGATCATGTTGCCAACCAAATCGCTGCCGGCGAAGTGGTACAAAGACCAGCGTCTATTGTAAAAGAACTTATGGAAAATGCGATTGATGCAGGTGCTACGAAAGTGGAACTCATCATTCGTGATGCAGGGAAAAATCTTATCCAAGTAGTGGACAATGGTAGCGGCATGAGCGATACCGACGCCAGATTAGCTTTCGAAAGACACGCAACATCCAAAATCACTAGCACAGAAGATATATTTAAAATTACAACGAAAGGCTTTCGTGGAGAAGCGTTGGCCTCTATTGCTGCGGTAGCTCAGGTTGAATTGAGAACCAAAACCAAAGATGCGATAACGGGAACCAATATTTATATCGAAGGTGGTGGTTTTCAGTTCCAGGAACCGATTCAAACAGCCGAAGGTTCTAATTTCCTAGTGAAAAACCTGTTTTATAATGTTCCGGCGAGACGAAAATTTCTTAAAAATAATAATGTTGAATTCCGACATATTATTGATGAATTTCAGCGAGTTGCGCTAGCTCATGAAAATTTGGATTTTGAACTTTTTCATAATGATGATATCGTTTTCCGCTTAAGAAAATCGAGTTTATTACAGAGAATTGTGGAAATTTTCGGAAGAAAATTACATCAGCTTTTAGTTCCAATCAAAGAAGATTTGGGCTGGATTAAACTGACCGGATTTGTAGCAAAACCGGAAGGCGCCAAGAAAGTTCGTGGTGAGCAATTTTTCTTTGTTAATGGCAGATATTTCCGTAGTGCTTATTTCAATAAAGCGGTTCAGGAAGCTTTTGAAGGTCTGCTTTTGCCGGGTTATATTCCGACATTTTTTCTTTTTCTAGAGTTAGATCCGGAGAAAGTTGATGTGAACATTCATCCTCAAAAAACGGAAGTAAAATTTGAAGACGAGAACTTAATTTTCGCTTTGGTACGTTCCACCATCAAAAAATCTTTAGGAATTTATAACGTTGCGCCAAGTTTAGATTTCGATCGAGACACGAGCATTGATGCCTTCGTTCATCAAAAAAACAGCAGTAACGGAAGTTTCAAAGCTCCGGAAATCACCGTTGACCGAGACTACAACCCTTTTTTGGAAGAGCGTGTTTCTGCCGGTGAAACCCACGCGATTACAGAAATGTATCAACAAAATATTCCGGCGGAACCATCGAAAATCAACCTTTTTGAAGATGAAGATTTTGATGAAGATCTCATGCGTTTGCCCAATGGTTATTGGCTTTTCAACAAAAACGGGAAAACTTTAATGCTCGATTTGGGCAGAATGCATCGGTTGGTTGTAAGTGAAAGAAATGCCAAGAAAAAGCGCACGAGCGACAAGCATACTTTGCTGTTTTCTTTGGAATATCACATGAATGAAACCGAGAAAAATAAATTTCGTTCCATCAAAAAATATTTGCCAGAACTGGGTTTCGAGATGATTATTGCGAATGATAATGTTTTGAGGATTGATGCAGTTCCGGAAGGTCTGAAAGAAACCCAAGTGATGAAATTCATGGAAAATCTTTTTGAAATTTTAGAGTACAAAACGGAAGAAGAATTCCTAGAGTTTTACCACAATCAATGGAATAAGATCCAAAGCAAATCCCGTTTCGATTTCCTTTATAAAATTGATGCCGAACAAGTTATCAGAGATTTTACAGAGCTCGGTTTTCCAGAGTTTTTACCAACAGGAAAAAGATGTTTCATTGAAATTCCACTCGATGAATTAAAAAATAAATTTTAGAAACAAATGATCAATCAAATCCCACCCATAACGCGAAATCTCATCATCATCAATGTGGTGGTTTTTGCCCTTACTTACTTGTTGAACAGCGAGATGATGTACCGATATTTAGCGGCATTTTATCCGTTTTCGCCATTTTTCCATTCATGGCAAATCATTACTCATATGTTTATGCATGGTAGTTTTATGCATATTTTGTTCAATATGTTCACCTTGTATAGTTTTGGGCCCGTTTTAGAAAGAATTTTGGGTGATCGAAAATATTTGATTCTTTATTTCGTGAGTGGTTTGGGAGCTTTTTTCCTGTTTAATTTATGGAATTTCATTGAAGTAGAACAAATTAAAACGAGTCTGCAGAGTTTCGGTTTCGATTTGAATGGTTATATGTCAGGCGAAAATGTCGCATTCAAAGGAAGTTCGCAAGCTGTTTTAGAACAAAGAAAGTTGGTGAGTGATTTACAATCGATTATTACTGTTCCTATGGTGGGCGCATCTGGAGCGATTTTCGGTGTTATCGCTGCTTTTGCCATACTTTTTCCAGATGCAGAGATCATGATCATGTTCATTCCGATTCCGGTGAAAGTAAAATATGTGTTACCGGTAGTCGTTATCGGTTCGGTGATACTTGGTGTTACAGGAAATGTTGGGGGAATTGCTCATTTAGCCCATGTTGGCGGCGCTCTCGTTGGAATTTTATTGGCTTGGTATTGGAAGAAAAACCGTTTCAGAATTAATTAAAGATGAAGCTATTTCGTTTGCTTTTTACATTTTTTCATTTCGGTATTTTGGTGCTGCTTTTGGGAACGATTCTCAATGCTTATGTTCCACCAAGAGTTTTTCCGTGGCTGAACATGCTTTCGCTTTCATTTCCGGTTTTGATGATTTTAAATGTATTGTTTTGCCTTACCTGGATTATCTTATGGAAAAAAAGAGCCGTTTTCTTTCTCGCATTTTCTTTATTTTTAATTGTTCCTACTTCAAGATGGATTAATTACAGAGAGAAAAAATCCATCAAACCCAATCTTAAAATGTTGACTTTCAATATCAAAGGAGGGAGAGTTGGCGGTACAGGAAAAGTTTTTAATTATCTTAAAAACAGTGGCGCGGATGTTATTTTACTTCAGGAATATGGTTCACAATACCATGTTTCGGGATATGATTTTGGGGTAGGAAATTACGAAATCGTCGCATTAAATTCTAAAACGAAAATCCTTGAACAAGGTAAAATTGCAACCAGCGGAAACGGTAATTCTTTCTATGCTGATATCGAAATTAATGGCAAGAGAATTCGCTTTATTAATCTTTATTTAAGTCCTTTTTCTTTTGAAAAGCAGAAGGTTAAGCCCAGCAAAGATTTAGAGCAAAACGAAAATAAATTGCGATACATTCTCGGAAAATTGGTTCCGACTTTCAAAAACCACCAAGCCGAAGTTCAGGATTTGCAAAATGCAGTTTCTGCTTCGCCATATCCTGTGATTTTAGCAGGAGATTTCAATGCAGTTCCGAATTCGTACGAATATTATCATTTGCTTAAAAATCTAAAAGATGTATTTGTAGAAGTAGGTCGGGGTAGCGCAACGAGTTTTCATGATTACAAATTTCCTATAAGGATTGATCACGTTTTTTGTTCCCAAAGTATTCAGACAGTCGCGTACAGAGTGGACCGAAGTGCGAAATTATCCGACCATTTTCCGGTAATTACTGAATTTTATATCGATTAAAATGAAAAAACTGATTGCTATATTTTTCTTTATATTAATGATTTCTTGTGGCAAAGAAAATCAAAAAAATCAACATTCTGATCCGGTTGTTTCTGCCATTCCACCTTATGATACTGTTGCAATTGATTCTTTTTCCGCCGGAGCAACTTCCGTGGATGTAGCGAGAAAAATTAGAATTTCGTCGTTGCAATATCAAGATTCTTTAAGGCAAGTTCAAAAAAAATTGGAAGAGGAAAAGTTGCTCAACAAAGTGAAAGAAGAAAAGGAAAAAGTTGCGAAAGAAACAAAAGATAAGAATGAAAAAGTGGAAGAAATCAAGAAAAAAACCACTGAAATTCCTGCTTCACAAAGCACTGTGAATCCTTAAATTTTTTCTATATTTGAATAACACAAAATTTAATTATATGAAAAATTATATGATCATTGCTGCTGCAGTTTCTTTAGCATTAATAAGCTGCAAAAAAGCAGAAAAAAGAACCGAAATTACCGAAAATCCAGACGGAAGCGTAACCGCCACAACTGTTGAAACCGAGAAATCCACGTCACTGGATTCTGCGAGAATTAACGAAACCGTGGAAAAAGCCAAAGAAAGGTTGAATTCTGCCGGTGAAAAAATTGATGATGCCGCTGATAAGGCTGGTCACGAACTGCGGAAAGCCGGCGAGGAAGTGAAAGATGCCGCAGCAAAAGGCGCTGAGAAAGTTGAAAAAGGCGCTGAAAAAGTAAAGGATGATTTACAAAAAAAATAACATAAGAAAACTCCGCTGAAAATTTCCAGCGGAGTTTTTTATTCGTTTAGTTTCAGTAAAGGATCGATGTATTCGCGATCATTGCTCAATCGTGGAACTTTATTTTGCCCACCCAATTTTCCGCGTTCGGACATCCATTGGTAAAAAAGCTGTGGTTTTGCAATATGTACGATTGGTCTTTTCAGCGTCATATTATTGTAGCGTTTCGCTTCGTAATCGGAGTTTATCGATTTTAGATGGTTGTCGAAAACTTCAGTAAAACGATCCAGATCGTTTGGTTCTTTTGTAAATTCAAAAATCCATTCGTGGGCGCCACTTTCGCCATCTTTCATAAAAACCGGTGCTCCTGTAAAATCGCAAACGGAAGCTTCGGTTGCCTCGCAAGCTTTCGTAAGCGCAGTTTCTACATTATCAATCATTAATTCTTCTCCGAAAGCATTGATGTAATGTTTCGTTCTTCCAGAAATTTTAATTCGATAAGGATTAAGTGAAGTAAATTTTACCGTGTCGCCGATCAAATATCGCCATAAACCACTGTTGGTGGTAATTACCATCGCATAGTTTTTCCCGATTTCTACCTCTTCCAAAGGAATTGCCTGCAAATTTTTGAGGTCAAACTGATCCATCGGAATGAATTCATAGAAAATACCATAATTCAACATCAGCAACATTTCATCGCTCCCGTGCTGATCCTGAATAGCGAAAAACCCTTCGGAAGCATTGTAAATTTCGTAGTAATTGATATCTTTCCCGATGAGTTTTCTATATTGCTCTCTGTAAGGTTTAAAGCTAATACCACCATGAAAAAACACCTCGATATTGGGCCAAAGTTCTGAGATATTTTCTTTCCCTGTTTCAGTTAATGTTCTTTGCAACAAAACCATCATCCAGCTGGGAACGCCGGTTATACTACCTACATCTTCATTTTTTACTTCCGAGACAATTGCTTTTAGTTTGCTTTCCCATTCGGACATCAGCGAAACTTTTTTACTTGGTGTTGTGGTAATTTCTACCCAAAACGGAAGATTTTCAATCATAATTGCGGACAAATCTCCGAATTTGGTATTGAAATCTTCGTACAATTCCGAACTTCCGCCAAGGCGCAGATTTTTATTAGAAAAAAGGTTGTTTTCCGGATGATTATTGGCGTAGATGGAAAGTAAATCCTTTCCGGCTTTGAAATGACAATCTTCTAAGCATTCTTCGGAAATGGGAATAAATTTACTTTTCGCATTGGTAGTTCCGGATGATTTCGCGAATTTCCGAATATAGCCGGGCCAGAAAACATCGGGCTTACCTTGTCTTGCTTTTTCGATATAAGGTTCGAAATCTTCATAAGTGACGATCGGAACATTTCTGCGGAAATCGTCATAACTTGAGATAGAACTGAACCCATAAATTTTACCATAATCGGTGTTTTCCGCATGATACAGCTGGGAAAATAATACGCCATTTTGTGTCTCCGAGGGATGATTCATGAAATTCTGAATCTGATCAATCCTTTGCCGGATAAACCAATTGACGACGGTATTGAAAAGCGCTTTTGTTGCCATTAGGACAAATATAATATATTTCGGGTAAAGTCCGATTGCTTTTAAAAACAAAAAATTCCGCCCAAAAATGAACGGAATTTCAATTCAAACTAAAGTTTTCGTTTAGCAATATTCTTCGTAAGCTGCCTGTAGGTTGGCCGCGATTGCTCCTGCAGGATTACCTTCAATATGATGTCTTTCTAGCATGTGAACCAATTCACCATCTTTAAAAAGTGCTACACAAGGGGAACTTGGCGGAAATGGAGCCAATAATTTGCGCGCTTCTGCCACTGCATCAACATCAAAACCAGCAAATACGGTAGTTAAATTGTCTGGTTTTTTATCACCTGTTAAAGAAAAAATTACTCCTGGTCTTGCTGCTCCCGCTGCGCAACCGCACACGGAATTTACCATCAATAGGGTAGTTCCTTCCTTTTTTAATGCATTGGTTACTTCTTCGGGAGTTCTAAGGTCTTGAAAACCTTTATCGGTAAGTTCTGCCTTCATCGGCATTACTAATTCTTCTGGATACATATTTATTTTTTTAGGTTAAAAAAAGGGTTTGAAAATTATTTAATGCAAATTTAATTTTTTTTGAATGATTAAACTCATCCAAATTAGTAATCAAAATCATTCCAAAATTCTATAATGGTCTTTTTGGCATAAAAAACCCGAAACATTAAATGTTCCGGGCTTCAATCAAATCGATATGCAAAGGTTGAATATCCTTATTTAAACATTAGGAAAGCAGTTTTTTTGCTATTTCAGAGATGCTCTTGCCATCGCTTTTTCCGGCGAGAATTTTGCTGGCAATACCCATTACTTTTCCTAAATCTTTGGCGCTTTGGGCACCTGTTTCGGTAATGATTTTTTTCATTTCCGTCTCTAATTCTTCTGCTGAAAGTTGCGCAGGAAGAAATTTTTCAATTACTTTCATTTGCGCGCTTTCTACTTCTGCTAAATCGCTACGATTTTGTGCGGTGAATTGATCATAAGAGTCTTTTCTTTGTTTAATCATTCTTTGCAAAATGGCAATTTCCTGTTCCGCAGAAACTTCTGCTCCTTTGGCTTCGGTTTTCAAAAGAAGAATTTGTGATTTTACAGCTCGCAAAGCATCGAGAGCCACTTTATCTTTCTCTCTCATTGCGGTTTTTATCGCTTCGCTGATGGTATTTTCTAAACTCATTTTTTTGTAAATATTTGTATTAATCTACATCTTTGTTCAAGAATCTGTTTTCACGAATTTTCATTCTTCCGTTTTGATCAGTTAAAAAACTGTTGATGGCATTGTCAGAAGCATTGCTACCTTCGATACTGATATTTTTTCTCCGGAATGCGGGAACTGTTTCAAATTCGTTCTCGAAATCTGTTGTTTGATATCTTGAATTGAATTCTTTCAGTTTATTTTTTCGCTCCATCACTTTGTCGCTAGTAGTTTTGCTGATGAATGTAAAATCGTCTTCAATTTCAATTTTTTCTTCAGTTTTAGGCGTTTCTACTGGCTTATATTGCACCTTTTGTTCGATAATTTGAACCGGCTCAGGTTTGATCTCTGCTTTAGGTTGTGGTGTTTCAACGGTTGGCTCCTCAATCGGTTCGTTTACGAAAAAACTGAAGTCCAATGGTTTTTCTTCCGAGAAAGAAGTTTTCGGTTCTACTGGTTTTTGCTCTATTTTTTCTTCTACTTCAAACTTGAAAGATTGAGATTCTGGTGCTTCGTACTGATCGTCTTCAAAAGAGAAAAGATCGATTTCCTGCGGCTGGTTTTGACGGAATTTTGGGTCCGGAGTTTCTTCATCATCTAAATCAAAAAACTTGATTTCAGTTGGAGTTTCTTGTTCTACCACCACTTTTCTTTCTCTAGTTTTTACTTTGAATTCCGGAGTTGGCAAATCCTCTTCATCGTCTAAAACGAACAGGTTTTTTGTAGGAAATTGTTCTCTGGTGATTTCTTCTCTTTCTTCTCTCTGTTTGAATGGAGATTCCGGTTTGGCAGAAGCGGACAAATTATCGTTTAAGCTAATTTTAATTTTTTCAGTTGGTCCTGCATGTTTTTTATCGTCTTTTGCGAATCCGGTTGCGATTACCAAGACGCTGATAGCATCGCCTAGTTCCTCGTCTGTACCCACACCGAAGATAATTTCAGCAGTATTTCCTGCTTCTTTTTGAATAAAATCGTTGATGAGACCGATTTCGTCCATCGTAGCTTCTTCCGAACCACTTCGGATTAGGAGCAATACGTTTTTCGCTCCAGTAATTTTGTTATCGTTTAATAATGGAGAGTCCAAAGCTTTTTTCACAGCTTCTTCCGCTTTGTTTTCGCCTGAAGCGGTTCCGGTTGAGATCAAAGCAGTTCCAGAATTTTGAAGTACAGATTTTGCATCACGGAAGTCAATATTTACATCGAAATATCCGGTAATCACTTCTGCCATACCTTTTGCAGCGTTGGTAAGCACTTCATCCGCTTTGGAGAATCCCTGTTTGAAACCAAGATTTCCGAATTGCTGACGTAGTTTATCATTATTAATAACGATTAAGGAATCAACGTTATTTCTCAGTTTATCAAGACCGATTTCTGCTTGGTCTAATCTTCTTCTTCCTTCGAAACTAAATGGAACTGTAACGATTCCTACGGTAAGAATACCCATTTCTTTGGCAATTTTAGCGATTACCGGTGCAGCACCAGTTCCGGTTCCGCCACCCATACCAGCGGTGATGAAAACCATTTTGGTGTTTTGTCCCAGAGCTGCTTTGATGTCTTCGATACTTTCGATTGCCGCTTTTTCGCCAACTTCAGGATCTGCTCCTGCTCCGAGTCCTTCAGTAATCGTCATTCCCAACTGTACTTTGTTGGAAACAGGGTTATTATCCAATGTTTGGGCATCGGTATTGCAAATCACGAAGTCTACGCCGTGGATTCCTCTTTCGTACATGTGTTTTAGAGCGTTGTTTCCGCCACCACCTACACCGATCACTTTTATAATTGATGAATTTCCTTTTGGTAAATCAAAAGAAAATCCTTGTGTGCTTATATTTTCCATAGTATGTAATTTTTTTATTATTCAACTTCTTCAAAGAATTTTTTCACGCTTTCCATGATTTTTTGTCCGATGGTAAGCTTGTTGCGTCTTCCTTCTTGGGTAGTAGGTAAGGTAATTTCTTCTGTTCGGAATTCCGGAGTTTCTTCTATTGTTTCTGTAACATTATTTTCTGGAATAGGCGTTGCAACGGTTTCTTCTATCGGGGTCGGATTTATTTTCTTGTCTCGAATTTTCAAGCTTTCCATCAGTAATCCAATAGAAGTTGCGAATTCCGGTCCTTTTAAAAATTGGTTTTTATCATTAGCAACATATTCGTTTGCGAAGCCAATTCTGCTGTCGAAACCTGTGGTATAATTCGCCAATTGTCGAAGGTTGCGAAGATTTGATCCACCACCTGTTAAAACGATTCCTGCGATTAGTTTTTTCTTTTGTTCGAATGCGCCGTAAGCTTTCAATTCCGTGTTCACCATTTCTAATATTTCTTCAACTCTTGCATTTACTACTTGAGCTAAAGTTTTTAAAGAAATTTCTTTATCAGGTCTTCCGTGTAAACCGGGAATCGTGACAAATGTGCTGTCTTTTTCCAGTTCCGGAACGGCAGATCCGAATTTTACTTTCAGCTGTTCTGCATGTTTTTCGATGATAGAGCAACCTTCCTTGATGTCGTCGGTAATAATTCCGCCACCGTAAGGAATGACGCATGTGTGACGAATAATATTGTCTTTAAAAATCGCAATATCAGTAGTTCCACCACCGATGTCAACGATGGCAACACCGGCTTCTTTTTCTTCTTTTGTAAGTACAGATTCCGATGATGCGAGTGGTTCTAGTGTGAGCGCTTCCATTTCTAAACCAGCTTCGCGAACGCATCTTGCGATGTTTCGGATGCTTCCCATTTGTCCAACAACCACGTGGAAATTAGCTTCTAATCTTTTGCCATGCATTCCAACAGGTTCTTGGATTTCTCCCTCAGAATCTACTTTATATTCCTGTGGAAGAACGTGGATGATTTCTTCGCCGGGAAGCATAACTAATTTTTTTACTTGATCTTTCAGCTTTTCGATATCCTCTTCCGTGATGTATTGATCCGGATGGTCTCTCATGATATAATCCGAATGCTGAAGCGATCGGATGTGTTTGCCAGCAATTCCCACAGTTACCTTGCTGATGGGAACTCCGGAACTGCTTTCTGCTTCTGCTACTGCGGCTTTGATGGATTGGATGGTCTGGGAAATATTATTCACAATACCTTTGTGAACACCCAAACTTTTTGCCTTTCCAACGCCGAGAACTTCAATTTTGCCGTGGGCATTTCTTCTACCGACAATCGTCACAATTTTTGTGGTTCCGATGTCGAGCCCTACTGAATACTCGTGATTTTCCATTTGTATGTCGATTTGATTTTTTATAATTTTCTTTAAAATGAATTAGAATTTTTTCACTTACTCTAATCTTTTTTTAAACTTTTTTTTTCACCATTTGATTTACTTTCCGATTTTTTCGCTGAAGTAACCGGAGTTTTTGCCAATTCTTTATGTCCTAAATTAATTAAGCTATCATTTTCTTTAAAATTAGGATTTAAGGTTGTTACGATTTGGTTGTCGTATTTCACCGATATTTTACGGTATTTTTCAGGATTCTGAAAAACCAGATATTTCTCGACAAAAGTTTTAAAACCTTTTACTTTCAACTCGATTTTTTCTAAATCACCGATTTCTAGTTTATAGTTTCCTTGGCTTGTCAGTAAATTATAACCTCCTTTTTCCTTACTAATTCCTATAAAATATTTTTTGCTAAAGCTGTCTTTGTCTATTTTATCGACCAGTTCAGCCAATTTTTGGTATTCCGACGGTTTCACATTGCCCGTTACCAGCATACATGGGAAAGAATAGTTGGCAGAAATAGGGAATTCGACTCCTTTTTCGTCCACATAAAAATCTCTATCGCCATTTACCAATCGAAAAGCCGGAACCCGTTGCTTGATGTCGAGATTAAGATTTCCATTCAAATTCAAATAAACATTTGCGCTGTCAACCGCCGGAAGACTATTGAGTTTTTTCTCTAAATCAGGAATATTGATATCGCCTACCTTTTTTGTAGGATTCGATCTTTTCACAATATTTTTCACATCTTTTTCATCAATAAAATATACCGGATGCTTCGTTGGAGTCATATTTACCGAAACTTTTTCCATAGGTTTATTGTTGAATCTTTTCAACGAAAAACTCAGCAGAAATCCAAAAATGATTACTGTGATTAAAATTTTTAATATTCTGAATTTGTTTTTCATTTTCTATTTTCCTGAAAGCCAATCTACGATTGGATCGTGCAAAGTGTCGATGTTTCCCGCACCTACTGTTAGCAACACATCGAAATTTTTCTCTTTAATTTTCTCAAAAGCTTCATCCAAGGTTGAAACTTCTTTATTTACTAATTTAATTTTTTCTGAAAGCCATTTTGAAGACACACCTTCGAAATTCTCCTGTAATTCGCGAGCCGGATAGATGTCGAGCAAAATCAGTTCATCTGCATTATTTAAACTTTCTGCGAAACCATCCGCAAAATCGCGTGTTCTGCTAAACAAATGTGGCTGGAACACGACCAACAATTTTTTGTCCGGATAGAAAGTTTTGATCGAACCTATCACCGCATTCAGTTCGGTTGGGTGATGTGCGTAATCGTCAATATAAATTTTTCCGTTCTCGAAATTGTGTTTCGTATACCTTCTTTTTATTCCTTTAAAATTGGCAATTCCACGTTTTAAAGTTTCAAAATCAACTCCCAAATTATTCAAAATCGCAATAGCAACCGTCGCATTTTCTACATTGTGAATTCCCGGAATTTCCCAAACGAAATCACTGATTTCCTCTTTCGGAGTGTGGAAATCGAAATATATTTTGTCGCCGATTTCTCGGATATTGTCCGAATAATAATCCGCTTCTTCGTTTACCGCATAAGTCTTTGTCGGACGGCCAATATTAATACCTTTTCTCACAAAAAGTTGCTGATCCGACGGAACCAAATTGGCAAAATCTCGGAAACCTTGTTCGATTGTCGCTTTGTCGCCATAAATATCAAGATGATCTGCGTCGGTTGAGGTAATTGCCGCCCAATCCGGAGATAGGTTCAGGAAACTTCTGTCGTATTCATCAGCTTCTACCACGGAAATTTCACTTCCGTTGAAAAGAAAATTTGACTTAAAATTCTCTGCAATTCCACCTAAAAAAGCAGAAAACGGCAGATTTGCTTCTTTCGAAAGATGAGCAACCAGAGATGAGGTTGTAGTTTTTCCGTGAGTTCCTGCTATTGCGATGCACGCAGTATTTTCGGTGATTAATCCTAAAACTTTCGCACGTTTCAAAACCAAAAATCTATTGTCATTAAAGTAATCTAAAATACTCAGTTTTTTAATCGCAGGAGTGAAAATCACTAAAGTGTTTTCTGGATTTAATTCACTTATTCTTTCGTTTACAACATCTTCAAAAACAATATCAATACCCTCCGAAATCAGTGCGGAGGTGAGTTTGGTTTTGGTTTTGTCGTAGCCCAAAACATTTTTGCCAGAAGCGTTGAAATAGCGCGCCAAAGCACTCATTCCGATGCCTCCGATTCCTACGAAGTAGAAGTTTTGGTAGTTTTCTAAACTTTTCATTTTTATATTACTTTAAAAATCTCATTTACAATTTCTTTTGCTGCATTGGGTTTAGCAAAATATGTAAGATTTTCACTCATTTCATTTCTTATGTTTTCATCTTCGCAGATTTCCATCAAAGTTTTCCAGAACTGGTCTTTCATTTCGGTATCCTTCACCATTCTGGCTGCATTTTTTTCAACTAAAGTCAATGCATTTTGGGTTTGATGATCTTCTGCTGCGAACGGAAACGGGACCAGTAAGACCGGTTTTTGAGCCACTGCTAATTCGGAAATTGCAATTGCTCCGGCTCTGGAAACAATTACATCCGCTGCGGAATAGGCAGTTTCCATGTCCTTGATAAATTCTTTCAACTGTATTTGAGAGCCAATTTCCGATATTTGAGTTTCGCTGCTCAATTCTTTATAATCTAATTTTCCGGTTTGCCAGATTAATTGAAATTCTTTTTCTTTCAAACCTTGCAAACTGTCTTTCCATGCATTATTTAAAGTTCTGGAACCTAGCGAACCACCGACAGATAATATGGTGAGTTTGTTTGGATCTAAATTCAGTTTTTCTTTTGCCGCTTCAGGATTGATTAAATCTGTAATAATAGTCTTGCGAATTGGGTTGCCAAGGAACAATGTTTTTGTACCGTTGAAAAACCTTTCCATATTCGGATATGCAGTGAAAACAGCTTTTGCTTTTTTCGATAGGAAAATATTGGTTTTTCCTGGAAGCGAGTTTTGTTCTTGCACAAAAATAGGAACTCCCAAATTTGAAGCGACATACAACGCCGGACCGCTAGCAAAACCTCCCGTTCCGACCGCAAAATCGGGTTTGAATTCTTTTATTATTTTTCTTGCTTTTTTCAAACTTGAAATCAATTTGAAAGGCAATCCTATATTTTTCAACAGATTTCCGCGATCGAAACCTGCGATATTTAATCCAACAATATGATAACCTGCTTGTGGCACTTTTTCCATCTCCATTTTTCCTTCAGCACCAATGAACAAAAACTCGGCATCCGGAAATCTTTTTTTGATTTCATCCGCAATGGCAATCGCCGGGAAGATGTGTCCACCTGTTCCGCCACCGCTCATTAATATTTTCAGTTTTCTGCTCATTATTTATAATTATGCAATATCGTTGATCTCTTCAATGTCTTGCTTTTTGCCCATTCCTTCTTCATCATAAACTTGGATTCTGGAGCTTATATTTAAAATAATTCCAAGTTGAAAATAAGTTACGAGCATTGATGTCCCACCATAACTAATTAGTGGCAAAGGCTGCCCTGTAACCGGAATTAGATTGACGGCAACGGCAATGTTTACCGAGAGTTGCACGAAAATCATTATTCCTAAACTCAGTACCAACAAACTACCGAAAAATGCGGGCATTTTGCTGGCAATCATCACGATTCTGATGATCATTATTAAATACAATGCGATTAAAGCTACCGCTCCTATAAATCCGTATTCTTCCACAATGATGGCGAATATAAAATCGGATGCAGATTGAGGAAGCATTTGTTTCAAAGCGCTTTTTCCGGGTCCCATTCCGGTAATTCCACCATGAACGATAGCGGCTTTTGCCTGCATCACTTGGTAATTTTTGGCTTTATCGACTTCATTTTCGATCTGATTTTCCTTTTTGGAATTCATGAAAACTTCAATCCGGCTCATCCAGGTATGTACCCTGTTGTTTTGTATTAAATTGGTGTTGAGTGCGATAAACATAAAAACGCCTATTGCCAAACCGGAAATTCCAAGAAATCCGAAAATATACTTTTTTTGAAGTTGACCGATGAGCATTACCGCCAATGACACGATGAGAATCATTAATGCGGTGGAACCATTATCTTTCGCAACTAATACAAAAACCAAGAGAACCGGCCCGAATACATACATGATGTTTTCTAACGGAAGTCTTTCTCTTTTAATGGTTTTCGTAAGGTACCGACAGAGATAAATAATCAGGAATAAGTAGGCAAACGACGATGGTTGGAAGGAGATTGGCGTTCCTGGAATTTTCAGCCAGCGCGAAGCCGATGCTCCATCGATTTGTTGGCCGGTAAATGAGGTGACACCCAACAAAATCACCAATATTCCCAATAGTATACTGCTCAGTTTTCCGATGTATTCATATTTTACCATTCCTACGGATCGCATGATGACTAAACCAAGAACTACAAAGAAAATATGCTTGAGCAGGTGACTGGTTGTGGTTCCGTTGTTCACGATAAATTCCAAATTGGAACTCGCGGAATATACCGGGAATACAGAGAAGAACGAAATCAATAAGATTACGCTCCAAAGCACTTTGTCGCCTTTTAAAAGTTCGTATTTGTTTTCTGTTTCCTGCATTTTTTTGTGGAACCTCTTTGGGTTTTTATTTTAAAACTTCTTTTTTAAACTTATCGCCACGATCTTCGTAATTATCGAACAAATCGAAGCTTGCACAGCAAGGGGAGAGCAAAACTGCATCGCCCGATTGCGCCAAAGATTTAGAGATTTTTACGGCTTCTTCCATGCTCGAAGTACTATAAATTAACTCTTTTTTATCCTGAAAGAAATCGATGATTTTTTGGTTATCAATTCCTAAACATACGATGGCTTTTACTTTTCTTTTTACCAAATCTTCGATCTCTGTATAATCGTTTCCTTTATCTTTTCCGCCAACAATCCAAATGGTTGGTTGTTTCATGCTTTCTAGAGCGTAGTAAGTGGCATTCACGTTGGTTGCTTTGCTATCGTTGATGAATTTCACACCATCAATTTCTGCAATTTGCTGCAAACGATGTTCAACCGCTTGAAAAGTCATCAGCGAATTTCTGATACTTTCATTTTTAATTTTCAACAATTTTCCGGCAATTGAAGCCGCCAAACTATTTGCGATATTGTGGTTTCCAAGAAGAGAAAGTTCTTCGATTTTCATTGAAAACTCATTGTCAATTTTCACCACCATTTTATCATCCATCACAAAACCTCCTTCTTTTAATTTTTCTTTCAAAGAAAAAGGGATTTTTTTGGCTTTAATTTCCAATTTCTCAAGGAGTTTCATGCTCATTTCATCATCTTTATTATAAATGAAGAAATTATCGTTTTCTTGGTTTTCTGTAATTCGGAATTTTGCCAAAGCATATTCTTCGTAATTGTAATTGTACTGATCCAAATGATCCTGACTTAAATTCAACAACAAAGAAATATGAGGTCTAAAATTCTGAATATCATCTAATTGGAAAGAGCTTACTTCCAAAACATAATAATCGAAATTTTCATCCGCAACTTGTTTTGCGAAGCTTTTTCCGATATTTCCGCCCAATCCAACTTTCAAATCATCATTTTTCAAAAGGTGATAAATGAGCGATGTCGTCGTGGTTTTTCCGTTGCTTCCGGTAATTGCGATAATCTTGGCATCGGTAAATTCCGAAGCAAATTCAATCTCAGAAGACAATCTGATTCCTTTTTGATTGATTTTGAAGATGATATCCGCCTTTTTAGGGATTCCGGGCGATTTGATGATCCAATCTGCAGCGAGAATTCGGTCTTCATCATGGTTTCCTTCTTCATACTCGATATCAGCATCATCCAATAGGGATTTATATTCATCTTTAATCAAACCTTTGTCTGAAAGAAAAATATTCAACCCTTTTTTCTTCGCTAAATATGCTGCACCAAATCCGCTTTCTCCGCCTCCTAAAACAACTATTTTCATGCTTGTATTTTTATATTCAATGGAAAAAATCCACCGATTTCTATTCTATCTAATTTTCAAAGTGATTAAACAAATAATCGCAAATAAAACTCCAATAATGATCATTCGGTTCACGATTTTGCTTTCGTGGTATCCCTCTTTTTGATAATGATGATGAAGGGGCGACATTTTGAATAATCTATTATTTTGGGCATATTCCAGCCCGAATTTTCTTTTTCTATATTTGAAAACCGCTACTTGCAACATCACCGAAAGATTTTCGATGAGGAAAATTCCGCAAAGCACAGGAATCAATAATTCTTTTCTTAAAATAATCGCCAATACCGCAATCACTCCGCCCAACATCAAACTTCCGGTATCTCCCATGAAAACTTGCGCCGGATACGTATTATACCAAAAAAATCCGATCACCGCACCCACCAAAGCGAGAGCGAAAATCGTGGTTTCTCCCATGTTCGGCAAAAACATGATGTTGAGGTAATCTGCAAAAATGATATTCCCGGAAACATATGCAAAAAACGCAAGAGTGAGCAAAATGACGACACTGGTTCCCGCAGCAAGTCCATCGATTCCATCAGTAATATTTGCGCCATTGGAAACCGCCGTTACGATGAAAATAACGATCGGGATGAAAACTACCCAAGCCCATTCGTGAGCTTCTTCAGGTGACATCCAAAATAGGATTCCGCTGTAGTCGAACTCATTGTTTTTCACGAAAGGCACAGTGGAAACCACCGCCTTTTCGGTTGGCATAAAATTCTTTTCAACATTATTTCTGCTTACAATTGATGCGTCTGCGTATTTTCTTTTCACCGAAATATCCGGATGAAAATACATGGTAACGCCCACAATCAATCCCAAACCAACTTGCCCGATTACTTTGAATTTTCCGCTGAGACCGTCTTTATTTTTTTTGATTTTCTTTAAATAATCGTCGATGAAACCAATGATACCCATCCAAACTACCGATGTGATGAGCAACACGATATACACATTGAAAATTCGGGTAAACAACAAAACCGGAATTAACGTGGCGATAATGATGATTAAACCACCCATCGTCGGAGTTCCTTCTTTTTGCTTTTGTCCTTCAAGGCCTAAATCCCGAACAAGTTCCCCCATCTGTTTTTTTCGAAGATAGTTGATGATTTTTTTACCATAAACCAGCGCAATAATCAGAGAAAGCAAAACCGCCATTCCTGCACGGAATGAAATAAATTTAAACATACCTAGTCCGGGAATATGAATCCCGAGATTGGTAAGATATTCGTAGAGATAATATAACATGTTTTTGTTTCGGTTTTGGGTGTTCTATAAAATCTTTAATTTGTTAATTATTTACTCATCAATTGGGATAATTCCATGATCACTTCTTTGTCATCGAAATGATGTTTTACGCCATTGATTTCCTGATAATCTTCATGTCCTTTTCCCGCTACGAGGATGATATCTTTCGGTTCGGCAAATTTTATCGCCATCTTTATTGCTTCTTTTCGATCGGGGATCGCAGTGTATTTGCTATAATTTTGCGGTTCCACACCAGCTTCAATTTCTTTAATGATTATTGCCGGATTTTCCCTTCTTGGATTATCGGAAGTTATAATTGCTAAAGTTGATTTTCTGGTTGCAATTTTCCCCATTTCAGGGCGTTTTGCGTGATCTCTGTCGCCGCCACATCCGAAAACGGTAATTAATCTTTCGTTTTTAGTGCGAATTTCATTAATGGAGTCTAAAATATTTTCTAAAGCGTCGGGAGTGTGCGCATAATCGACAACGAAGAAGATTCCGCCTTCCGATTTCAGGGTTTCAAATCTTCCTTTTACTCTTTTCAAATTCGAGATGGCTTTCAAAACGTCATCTTCATAAAATCCACATTCAATTGTCACCGCATAAGCTAGAAGAAGGTTATAAACATTGAATTTCCCTGTCAATGTTGACCAGAATTCTTTTCCGTTAAAATTGAGTAGCATTCCGTTGAAATCTGCTTCCAGAATCCTTCCGTGATAATCTGCCATAGTTTTCAAAGCGTAGGTTTTCTTCTGCGCTTTGGTGTTTTGCAACATTACGTTTCCGTTTTTGTCATCAATGTTGGTAATGGCGATTGAATCCGCATTTAAATCATCAAAAAATCTTTTTTTGGTTTTTAAGTACGCATCAAAAGTTTTATGATAATCAAGATGGTCGTGGGTAATATTGGTAAAACCAGCAATTTTGAAATGCAATCCTTCGGTTCTGTTTTGATCGATTCCGTGCGAAGAAACTTCCATGAAAGCATATTCGCAGCCGGTTTCTACAGCTTTTGCTAAAATTTTATTTAAAGTCAAAACATCCGGAGTGGTGTGTGTTGAAGGAAAAATTTCGTCTGCAATTCGATATTCTACGGTTGAAATTAGAGCGGATTGGAAGCCCAAATTTTTGAAAATATCAAACAAAAGGGTTGTCGCAGAAGTTTTTCCGTTGGTTCCGGTAATTCCGATTAAGTTGAGTTTTTCAGATGGATTTCCGTAGAAATTGGACGCCAATTGACCTAGAACTTTCGAGGAATCTTTCACTTTAATAAAAGTGATTTCGTTGTTTAAAGATTCTGGCAAATCTTCGCAAACTACAATTTTTGTCCCTTTTTCGATGGCGGCATTAATGAATGAATGTCCGTCGGAAACCGTTCCTTTAATCGCTACATACAGCGAGTTTTCAACAGCTTTTCGGCTATCGAAAACGATTTCTGAAACTTCCGGATTCTTGTTTCCGGTAATTTCTAAAACGGGGATTCTATTCAATAATGTTTCTAAATTCATTCTATCTTTTATAGGAAATTTCCTAATTTTTAATTCTGTAAACTGAGGTAAATTTTTTGATTTTTACCGATTCTCGTTCCTTCCAATGGGAACTGCTCTTTGATTCTTCCAACTCCTTTGAAAGCAACACGATAACCGGAGTTTTCAAGTTGTGGAATTATATTTTTCCCGATTAAACCAACCACATTCGGCATTTGTCCGTCGTTGATTGCAATTTTCACGTTTTTTTCTACCATTTTGCTTAAATCCACTTTGCGGTCAACCAACATTTCTTTTTCAACATTTTGAGGTGTTTTAAGGAAAGTTTTACCTGCAATTTCCTTGAAAACAGGCGCAGAAACAGTGGATCCGTAGAACCCTTTGGAATTATCTGGCTGGTTGATCATCACTATACAGGTATATTTTGGATTATCTGCAGGGTAAAATCCTGCGAAACTTGCTTGGTATTTCGATGGACCTGGTTTCCAATATTCAAATCTTGCGGTTCCTGTTTTACCAGCCATTTTCAGGTTGGGAGTGAAGATACTTTTTGCGGTTCCTTTTTCTACGGCTTTGGTAAGCGCATTGGTCATCATGGTAATCGCTTTCGTGGAAGCCATTTTGTTGACCATTACTTCTGGTTTTGCGTTGTAAAGTACTTGTCCGTCTTTCATTATTTTATCGATGAAAAGAGGTTTTAGCATTTTCCCTCCGTTGGCGAGTCCATTATAAAAAGTAGTAAGTTGCAAAAGATTGAATCGGGATGAATAACCGTAAGCTAATGAAGCCAAAGTGGCGGCATTCCATCTTTTGTTTTCGGGAGTTACAATGTAAGGTTTGGTGATTCCCGGGAGTTCAATATCCATTTTTTCGAACATTTTCCATCTTTTCAAATGATCGAGGAAAACCTGTGGTTTATCTGCATAAAACTTAGTGATTAGTTTTGCTGAACCTACATTGCTGGATTTCGCCAATACATCAGCGATTTCATAGGTTCCACCACCATGTCCGTCGGAAATTCTTTGTTTTGCATAAGTCCAGACTCCGTTTCCAACGTTTACCGTTGTATTTTCATCGATAAAACCATCATCCATTGCCGCGAGAAGTGAAACTGTTTTGAAGGTTGAACCTGGTTCTGTGGCGTCTTTTAATGCGTAATTGTAAGAATCAACATACATTCCGGGTTCGGTTCTGCGCAGGTTTACCATCGCTTTCACTTTGCCGGTTGCAACTTCCATTACCAAAACGCAGCCGTGATCTGCATCAAAATTGATGAGTTGTTTTTCTAAGGCGGAATGGGCGATATCCTGAATTCGGAGATCGATCGTGGTGTACACATCTTGGCCATCAACAGGTTCTTTTACTTTCCAATAATCGATAGGTTTCCACTGGCTGGAATTCACACGTTGCTCTAGGCGTGTTCCGTCGGTTCCGGTAAGATATTCGGAGAAAGCTCCTTCCAATCCAGATTTGGTAGCACCATTGTCCATACCAATTGTTCCGGATCCAATTTGTGTAGTAGCAAGTTCGCGTTTGAAATTTCTATCGACAATAAATCCTCCTTTGTTTTTTCCTTTCTTGAAAATTGGGAATTTTCTAATTCGATCATACTCATCGAAATCAAGCCCTTTAACCAAAGAATAATATTGGTTTTGAGCTTTTCTTTGCTGATCGAGGCGGTCCCTGAAATAACTTCTTGGTTTTCCGAACATGGCGGAAAGAGAATCGGTTAAAACCCCAATGTTATTGGTATAAACGGTGTCTTTAATGGTTTTAAAATCAATATAAACATCGTACCGCATCACTGTTGTAGCGAGAATTGAACCATCGGAAGCATACAAATTTCCGCGGGCAGCTTTTAGGGTAGCTTCGCGGTAGTTTTTGCTGATGTAGTCATCCTTAATTTCCTGAACATTGGTGTTCTGCAAAACAAGAATTCTACCCAAAAAAACAAGAAATAAGACAAAAGCCGACCCTGCAAAAAGGTAGCCCCATCTCAATGTTTTTGAGCGTTTATTTTCGAATTCATTTTGAACCGCCATCTGTACTGTCTAGTTTAATCAATAATTTATGTGGATGATTTTCTAAAGAAAGCAGAGAGTCTTCCACCATTTCCTTTCCCAGTTCCGATTCTAGTTTTACCTTTATTAACCGGCTTTGCGCGTAGGCATTTCGGGATTTATATTCTTCGGTTTGTTCTTTAAGATCGTTTACCTGCTCTATTTTTTTGCTTACGAGGTGATTGCTAAAAATCATAATCATCATGAGAAAAAATACCAACATAAAATATTTGTAATGAATTTTCACTTCATCACGATTCAGGAAGTTTCCTTTTATAATATCTATAAAAGTGAGTTTCTTCTTGGGACGATATGTTTGCTTTTTTGCCAAAGGTTTTTTCTAATTTTTAATTCCAACACGCATTTTTGCGCTTCTTGCTCTCGAGTTTTCTGCAATTTCCTCCTTGTCGGGAATCATGGCTTTGGTTTGTAAAAGATCAAAAGCTTTCGCATAATTTCCGTAGATATCTCTTGTTGGTTCCCCTTCGAACATCCCGTTTTTCAGGAATCTTTTCACCAATCGATCTTCCAATGAATGATAAGAAATCACTACTAATCTTCCGTTTGGTTTTAAGATTTTATAAGATTGAACCAACATTTCCTTTAAAACATCCAATTCTTGGTTGACTTCAATTCTTATCGCCTGGAAAACCTGAGCAAAGAATTTATTTTGTTTAAACTGAGGAATGTAACTGAATAATTTCTTCAAATCTTCCGTAGTTTCTATCGGTTTTAGTTTTCGATGATGAACAATTTCTCTTGCCAGTTTTCGGGATTCGCGTAGCTCCCCATAGTAATAAAAAAGGTTCGCAAGTTGCTCTTCTTCATACTCGTTGATGATTTTCTTTGCATCCAAATGTTGCATTACGTTCATTCTCATATCGAGAGGAGCGTTGCTTCTTGTAGAAAAACCTCGTTCAGCAGCATCAAATTGATGAGATGAAACACCCAAATCTGCCAAAATTCCATCAACCTGCTGTATTCCATAAATCATTAGTGAATTCTCCAAAAACCGAAAATTCTGATTGATTAGCGTGAATCTTTCATCGTCAATTGTATTTTTTAATGCATCTAAATCCTGGTCGAAACTGAAAAGTTTTCCTTTATCCGAAAGTCTTTTCAGGATTTCTCTGGAATGGCCACCACCGCCGAAAGTTACGTCTACATAGATTCCGTCGGGATTTGTCACCAAATCATCTACACTTTTCGTCAGCAAAACCGGATTGTGATACATATCTTTATAATTATTGATGGTAAAATGTTGTTTAACCCCCTCTGTTATTTCGGGATTAATTCTCGTCGTCTTCGAAATTGATATCGCCCATCACTTCTTCGGCGAGTAGTGCAAATTCTTCGGCAGAAGTAGCGATGGTTTTTTCATAGTCTTCTTTGTCCCAAATTTCGAAAAGCTCGCCTGCACTGGTGATTACGATATCTTTTTTCAAGTTTGCATACAAAGTGAGATCTTTGGAGATCTGTAATCTTCCGGCATTATCGGGTTCTACTGTTTTCAAACCAGCGGTAAACTGTCGGATAAAATCTGCTTTTTTCTTCTGAAAACGGTTTAATTTGTTGATCTTTTCCATCAGTTTTTCCCAACCATTCATCGGATAAACTTCTAGGCAAGCTTGAAAAACAGAACGTTTTACCACAAAGGAATCACCGCCAAATCCCTCCATCTGTTTCACCAGTGATGATGGGAGTTTGATGCGACCTTTGTCGTCTATTTTGCATTCGTATGTGCCTATGAAATTCTTCATTTGGGACAAATTTATAGAAAAATTTCTAAAACTTCCCACTTTTTCCCACTTTTTGACTTAATGTTAATAAGTTTTGATTTTGGCAAGTAAATAATTGATAGAAAAGCAGTTATAAGGATGATAATATTTCTTTGGCAATCGTCAATTTGTATTACTAAAAATCATATTTTTATCGAAAATTCACACGTAATAAATTAAAGTTGGTCTTTAATTTGTATTTTTGCAAGGCTGATATAGCAATTTTATGAGATTGATAACGAAAAAAGAAAAAAGATTCTCTTTCATTGAAGCTGGAGAAGGGTATCCGTTGATTTTATTGCACGGATTAATGGGCGGTTTGAGTAATTTCGATAAAACTGTTAACTTTTTTTCCGATAGAGGGTATAAGGTTTTCGTTCCGGTACTTCCTATCTATGACTTGCCGATTTTAAATACTAACTTAACAACTATTGCGAAATATGTTGCAAAATTTATTGAAGAGAAGGTAGATGAACCAGCAACCATAGTGGGAAATTCTATGGGAGGGCACATAGGTTTGATTTTAACTTTAGCAAGACCTGAATTGGTTTCAAAATTAGTTCTTACAGGAAGCTCCGGACTTTATGAAAGAACATTCGGCGATAGTTTCCCGAGAAAATCCGATAAAGAATACATCAGAAAGAAAACTGAAGATGTTTTTTACGACCCGAAAGTAGCTACAGATGAATTGGTAGATGAGGTTTTTGGTGTAGTAAACGATCGAATGAAAGGCATAAAAACGGTAATGCTTGCTAGAAGCGCCATCAAACACAATATGTTGAATGATTTGTCGAAAATCACCCAACCAGTTTGTTTGATTTGGGGAAAACAAGATAACGTGACGCCGCCAGAAGTGGCTGAAGATATGAATAAATTCTTACCCAACTCCGAACTTTACTGGATTGATCAATGTGGACATGCCGCGATGATGGAAAAACCGGATGAGTTTAATGAGATTCTCTATAGTTGGCTAAAGAAAACAGAAAATAATTGAATGGAAGGTTAAACTTCCATTTTTTATTTAATTAAATTTGAAAAAAAATCATAAATGGTCATCAAAACAGCGGAATTTGTAAAAAGTAGCGGAAAATGGCAAGATTGTCCGGAACCGAACTTACCAGAATATGCCTTCATTGGAAGATCCAACGTGGGAAAGTCTTCTTTAATTAATGCAATGCTTAATCATAAAGATCTGGCGAAAACATCGCAAACCCCTGGAAAAACCCAGCTCATTAATCATTTCATCATCAATGAAAGCTGGTATCTTACCGATTTGCCGGGTTACGGATATGCGCGAGTATCGAAAAGCATGCGTCGCGATTTCGAGAAAATCATTACCAATTATATTCAGAATCGAAAAAATCTCGTCAATCTCTTTGTTTTGGTAGATGTTCGTCATACTCCCCAAAAAATTGATATCGAGTTTATCGAATGGTGTGGAGAAAACGGGGTTCCTTTTTCAATTGTTTTCACAAAATCGGATAAATTGAAACCTAATGCTATTTTCACAAATGTGGAGGATTACAAAACGGAACTTCTGAAAACCTGGGAAGATCTTCCTGAAATTTATGTGACTTCCGCTGAAAAAAAATTGGGAGGTGATGAAATTTTGAAATTCATTTCCACAACCAATCAGTTTTTGTTTGAAAATAAAGTCAATTTTGAATGAACAGTTCAATAGTTTGGAAAATTAAACCTTTCGCGAGACTTTCTACCGAAGAACTCTATCAAATTCTTAAAATTCGCCAAGAAGTTTTCATTGTAGAACAAACTTGTTATTACCTCGATGCAGATGGTTATGATCAGCAAGCTGTACATATTTGGGCGGAGAGCGCAGGGGAAATTCTGGCTTACTCTCGGGTTTTTGAACCAGGAATAAAATATGCTGAAGCATCCATCGGAAGAGTATTGACTAATCCTAAATACCGTAAGAATAATTTGGGAAAAATTCTAATCCGTTTTTCGATCGATACAATTGAAGCCAGATTTCGTACACGATCAATAAGAATTTCTGCTCAAGATTATTTGCTGAGTTTTTATTCGGAATTCGGTTTTGAGGATACAGGGAAAAAATATTTGGAAGACGATATTCCGCATACGGAGATGGTGAGAGTGATTTAGTTTACATTAAAAAATCACCTTTTTTTGCTAAATCCTTATATCAAATGAATTTCTTAAATTAGCCCGATAAAATAATTTATAAATGAAAAGAATATTTTTACTGCTCACTTTCATGGTGAGCTTTTTACAATTGAAAGCCGATGAAGGAATGTGGCTTTTAACGATGATTAAAAGACTCAAAGGAGTTGATATGCAAAAACAAGGATTGAAACTTACTCCTGAAGAAATCTATTCTGTCAACAACTCTAGTTTGAAAGACGCAATTGTGCAGTTTGGAGGCGGTTGTACAGGAGAAATGGTTTCTAAAGAAGGTTTACTTTTTACCAACCACCACTGCGGATATGGAAATATTGCCGCTTTATCAACACCAGAAAAAGATCATTTGACCAACGGTTTCTGGGCAATGAAAAAAAGCGAAGAGCTTCCTGCTAAAGGACTTTCCGTGAGATTTTTAGTAAGAATGGATGATGTTACAAAACGCATCAATTCCAAATTGAATAACAATATGCCTGCTGACGAAAGAAAAGCAGTAATTGATGCCGAATACAAAGCGATCCAAAATGAAAACTCCGAAAACGGAAAATACAACGTTGTAGTAAGAGATTTCTTTAACGGGAATGAATTTTACTATTTTGTTTACCAAGATTTCAAGGATGTTCGTTTGGTAGGAACTCCGCCGAATTCTTTAGGAAAATTTGGTGGCGATACCGATAATTGGGAATGGCCAAGACACACCGCAGATTTCTCTGTTTTCAGAGTTTACGCGGATGCCAATGGTAATCCTGCAGAATATTCGCCAAGCAATGTTCCAATGAAACCAAAACACTCACTTCCGATTTCTTTGAAAGGGTACAAACCTGGTGATTTCACCATGATTCTAGGATTCCCAGGAAGAACCAATAGATATTTGACTTCTTACGGAATCGAACAGATGGTGAACAAAGATTATCCGGCTTGGGTAGAAGCTTCTAAACTGGCGATGGATGTGATGAAAAAATATATGGACAAAGACCAAGCAACCAAATTGGATTATGCGTCCCAATATGCATCTGTAGCAAACTACTGGAAAAACAGACAAGGAACCATCGATGCGGTGATTAAAAACGGAACCATTTCCGATAAAAAAGCATTGGAAGATAAATTCATGACTTGGGCTGTTTTGCCGGAAAATGAAGTAATTTACAGCGGAATTTTACCTAGTATTCAAGCTAATTATGCGCAGTTTTCCAACAGAAATGTAGAAAGAAATTATGCGTCTCTTCTTCAAAGAAATGCTAAATATATCGGTGTTGCTTATCAATTGGGTTCTCTTTTGAAAACTTATGCAGATCAGGATGCCAACGGAAAAGCTGCGATGAAAACCAAAGTTACGGATGCTATCGAAAAGCTTTATGATGGTTTCAACCCCAATCTAGAAGGGGAAATGCTAAACTCAATGGTTAATCTTTACCAGCAAAGAGTTGCTAAATCCGACGCTTCACCAACATTAATGGCAGCAGACGCTAAAAACCTTTCTAATTTGGCATTCGCTTCAATTTTTGCAAATAAGGAATCCGCAATGAATTTTGTAAATAATCCTGACCGTCTAAAAATTGATGCAGATCCAATGTTGAAATTGGCAAACGGATTGATCACTGATCAGAAATTATCAAGTCAAAAATACGCTAAGGTAGATGAAGCTTTTGCTAAAAACAGCAGAATTTTCTTAGATGGTTTAAGAAAATCAATGCCTGAAAAAGATTTCTATCCGGATGCAAACTCTACTATGAGATTAACCAATGGTAAAGTAAGCACACTGCCCGTAAGAACCGATAGAAATTACTACGGAATTTCCGAAAAAAATAATTACTATACCGATGTAAGTGGAATGGTTGCCAAATACAAAAAAGGGGACGAAGAATTCGATTTGCCACAAGATTTCATCGACTTGGTAAAGAAAAAAGATTTCGGAATGTATGCGGATAAAAAAGGATTTATGCCTGCAAACTTCCTTTCAGATAACGATATTACCGGTGGAAACTCAGGTTCACCAATTCTCGATGGAAGAGGTAATTTACTTGGTTTAGCGTTCGATGGAAACAGCGAAGCGTTGAGCGGTGATATTATCTTCGATAAAAAATGGCAAAGAACCATCAACGTTGATGTAAGAATGGTACTTTGGATCATCGAAAAATATGGTAAAGCAGGTCACCTAATCAGTGAAATGACTTTAGTGAAATAATAATTTCAAGAATATTAAAAAGCCCGTTGAAAATTTCAGCGGGCTTTTTTGTTGTTTAGAGTTAAAAAAATGGAGAAATATCCTCCACTTATTTTTATTCGGTTTCAGCTTCCAACATTCCAAGTTCTCCGTAATGTTTTTTGAACTTGGCAATTTTTGGTCCTACAACTGCGCTGCAATAAGGTTGTGTAGGGTTCGCGTTGTAATACCCCTGATGGTATTGTTCTGCAGGCCAAAACTTTTCAAATTGAGCAAGCTCGGTTACATAATTTCCTTGCCATCTTCCTGAAGCTTCAGAAGCTTTTAAAGCCGCTTCTGCCTTTTGTTTTTCCGCTTCATCTTTATAGAAAATTACTGATCGGTATTGCGTTCCTATGTCATTACCTTGTCGATTGCGTTGCGTAGGATCGTGTAGGAAAAAGAAAACATCCATCAGCTGTTCGTAAGAAATAATTTTTGGGTCGTACGCAATCTGTACCACTTCAGCATGACCGGTTTCGCCCGTGCAAACCTCTTCATACGTCGGGTTCGCTTTATGTCCTCCGGAATATCCTGAAATTGCTGCATCTACACCTTTCAGCATATTGAAACAACTTTCTACACACCAAAAACAGCCGCCACCGAAGGTGATATATTCTAAATTCTGTTTATCCATTTTCTGATTTTTTGTTAAAGGTTTCTTCGTCTCCTGGCCGTTGCAGGAGATCAACATTAGACCCAACAAAAATACTAAAATCTTATTCATTTTTTAATAACGCTTTTCTATCATAAAAATTTTAATTCATAATGATGGTTAATGACGAATTGCGGTTCTAAGGCTCAAACATGAGGCTCTGATCCCCAAAAATGATGCTCTGAACCCCAAAAATGAGCCTTCGAACCCCAAACTTGAGCCTCTGAACCCCAAAAATCAGGTTCCGAACCGCAAATATGAGCCTTAAAGCCGCAAATTTCCGGTAAACAACCTAAACCATGAGCGATGGAACCTCAAAAAATTGGTTTGGTAACCATAATTAAAAAGAACATCCCAATATTGAGATGTTCGTTTTTATATTTAATGTAGATTTAGGTTACTTTTCCCAAACCAAAGCGCTTGCACCGAGTATCGCTGCGTCAGCTTCGTCTAGTTCACTGAAAACTAATTTAACCTTATTTCTGAAAATTGGGAAAAGGTTTCGCTCCATGTGGAGTTTGGTAGGTTTTAAAATAAAATCTCCCGCTTTGATGACCCCACCGAAAAGAAGAATCGCTTCGGGTGAAGAAAACATCACGAAATTTGCTAATGCTTCCCCTAATTTTTGCCCTGTATACCGGAAAACTTCGATGGCAGTTGGATCTCCCTTTTTTGCACATTCATGGACAACCAGAGAATTAATTTCTTCTTCAGGATACTGATTTAGCATAGAATCGGGAAATTCTGCACGCATTTTTTTGGCGGTAATCGCAATTCCTGTTGCCGATGCATAAGCTTCCAAAGAACCTTCGGAACCGGTACTCCAGTGTTTTCGTCCTCCCGGTTTGATGATGGTGTGTCCCAATTCCCCTGCAAAACCATCGTGTCCGTATATCAAACTTCCACCTGAAACAATTCCGCTTCCAACGCCTGTTCCGAGAGTCATCATGATGAAATCTTTCATTCCTCTTGCTGCGCCAAACATCATTTCGCCTAGTGCTGCAGCGTTGGCATCGTTGGTCATTTTGCAGGGAAGTCCGAATTTTTTAGTCATGAGTTCTGCAAAGGGAATAATGCCCTTCCAGCGGAGGTTCGGAGCCTGTTCTATGGTTCCTGTATAATAATTTGCGTTGGGAGCACCCACACCAATTCCGTCGAGTCTTGTTTGGTTGCTATGTTTCTTCATCAAAGGCGATATTTTTTGGTATAACGCATCGATGAAATCTTCAACTTTCTCGTATTCATCGGTTCTGATTCTGCCTTTTTCAAGGATTTCTCCTCGGTGGTTCACAAAGCCATATTTGGTGTTGGTTCCTCCGATATCGATTCCTAAAGCAATCTGTTTTGACAAATCTATTAGTGCCATTCAAAAAAAAATTTAGACTTTAAAAGTACAACAAATTCACATTACGTTAACAAAAAAACTTCTCCAAAGTTGGAGAAGTTTTTTTGTTAAATTTTATTTTCCTGTTTTATGCAGGGATTTCGCCTTTGTACAAGAAAGAAATAATCTCTTTGTTTACTTTTTCAATCATTTCGCTGAAAAGGTAGAAGGATTCTTGTTTGTAGATTACCAATGGATCTTTCTGTTCGTAAACTGCACCTTGAGAAGAACGTCTTAGATCATCCATTTCTCGCAAGTGTAATTTCCAGTTTTCATCGATGATAGCGAGTGAAATACTTTTCTCGAAATCATTAATAAGAGATTCGCATTTGGTTTCGTAAGCTTCTTTCAGATCGGTAATGATGGTCATTGTTTTGATTCCGTCGGTGAAAGGAACCTGAATCATTTTGAACATAGAACCTTGGTTTTGGTACACGTTTTCAATGATTGGGAACGCTTTTTCTTTCAAAAGTTCTAGTTTCATGCGGTAATCTTCTGAAGCTGCTTTGAACACAGCATTGGTAATATCCGCAACGGTTTTGTTTTTGAATTCCGTTTCAGAAACGGGAGCTTCCATGGTGAAATTTTTGATGATTTCGTACTCAAAATCTTTGTAGTCGCCTTCTAATTTTGTTTTGGTAACAATAGATTGGGCAACATCAAAAATCATATTCGAAATGTCATATTTCAAGTGATCTCCGAAGAGCGCATTTTTTCTTCTTTTATAGATTACATCACGCTGCTTGTTCATCACATCATCGTATTCGAGCAATCTTTTTCTGATTCCGAAGTTATTTTCTTCTACTTTTTTCTGTGCTCTTTCGATGGATTTGGAAATCATTCCGTGCTGGATTACCTCGCCTTCTTTGTGTCCCATTCTGTCCATCATTTTCGCAATTCTTTCCGAACCGAAAAGACGCATCAAATTATCTTCCAAAGAAACATAGAACTGCGAACTACCCGGATCTCCTTGTCGGCCGGCTCTACCACGTAACTGGCGGTCAACTCTTCGGGAGTCGTGTCTTTCGGTACCGATGATTGCTAAACCACCGTTGGCTTTTACATCGCCTTGTAGTTTAATATCTGTACCTCTACCTGCCATGTTGGTAGCGATGGTTACAACGCCTGGTCCACCTGCCATTGCAACAATTTCTGCTTCTCTGGCGTGCAGTTTTGCGTTCAATACGTTGTGTTCTATTTTTCTAAGTTGAAGAGCTCTAGAAAGTAATTGAGAAATTTCCACTGAGGTTGTACCCACCAACACTGGTCTTCCAGCAGCGGTTAATCTTTCGATTTCTTCGATTACTGCATTGTATTTTTCCCGGTTTGTTTTGAAGACTAAATCTTGTTTGTCCTCGCGTTGTATTGGTCTATTGGTAGGAATTACCACCACATCGAGTTTGTAGATTTCCCAAAGTTCCCCTGCTTCAGTTTCCGCGGTTCCGGTCATCCCCGCAAGTTTGTTGTACATACGGAAATAATTCTGAAGTGTTATGGTTGCAAAAGTTTGGGTAGCGGCTTCAATTTTTACATTTTCTTTCGCTTCAATTGCTTGGTGCAATCCGTCGGAATATCTTCTACCTTCCATGATACGGCCGGTTTGCTCGTCTACGATTTTTACTTCCCCATCGATAACGACGTATTCATCGTCTTTTTCGAAAAGGGTGTAGGCTTTCAAAAGTTGACTAAGGGTGTGAACTCTTTCAGATTTTACAGCAAATTCAGTGAAAAGTTTTTCTTTTGCTTCAAATTCTTCTTCTTTAGATAAATTTTTAGCTTCAAGCTCAGCAATTTCGGTAGCGATATCGTTTAGTACAAAGAAATCTTTGTCTTCGTTACCGGCTGACAAATATTCTACGCCTCGGTCAGTAAGATCGATTTGGTTGTTTTTTTCGTCGATTACGAAATATAAATCTTTATCAACAATCGGCATATCGCGGTTGTTGTCGGCCATGTATTGCCCTTCAGTTTTCTGAAGAAGGGCTTTGTTTCCGCTTTCAGAAAGGAATTTAATTAAAGGTCGAGATTTTGGTAAACCTCTGTAGGCTTGCAATAATTTGAAACCACCTTCTTTTGTGTTTCCGTTGGCAATTAATTTTTTTGCTTCATTAAAAATTGCTGAAACCGTTTTTTTCTGAATTTCAACGATTCTATCTACTGAAGGTTTTAAAACATCGAATTCTTGTCGGTCACCTTGTGGAACAGGCCCTGAAATAATCAATGGTGTTCTTGCATCATCCACCAAAACAGAATCTACCTCATCAATAATGGCAAAGTTCAGCTCGCGCTGTACTAACTCATTTGGGTTGGTTACCATATTATCTCTAAGGTAATCGAATCCGAATTCGTTGTTGGTTCCGTAAGTAATACTGGAGTTGTAAGCTTTTCTTCTTGCATCCGAATTGGGTTGATGCAAATCGATACAATCGATTGTTAAACCGTGGAATTGGTAAAGTGGTCCCATCCAAGCGGAGTCCCTTTTTGCCAAATAATCGTTCACGGTTACTACATGTACACCTCTTTCGGGTAACGCATTGAGGTAAATTGGTAAAGTTCCTACTAGAGTTTTACCTTCACCGGTTGCCATCTCGGCAATTTTTCCGCTGTGAAGAACGATACCACCAATGAATTGCACGTCGTAATGTACCATATCCCAATGTACGGCAGTTCCGGCAGCATCCCACTTGTTTTTCCAGATAGCAGTGTCGCCTTGTATTTCAACGAAATCTTTAGTTGCCGCCAATTCACGATCCAAATCGGTCGCAGTAACGCGGATTTCTCCGTTTTGCGCCAATCTTCTGGCTGTTTCTTTAATTAATGCAAATGCTTCCGGAAGGATCTCATTGAGGACCTTCTCTTCTACCTGGTATGAATCTTTTTTAAGCTGTTCTACTTTGGTAAAAAGTTCCTCTTTTTCATCAACATTGGTTGAATTCTTAATTTGTTCTTTGGTTTGCTCGATCTGAGAGGTAAAGTTTGCGGTAGCAGCTTTTAATTTCTCTTTAAATTCCGCTGTTTTTCCTCTTAGCCCATCATCAGATAATTCTTGAATTTTTGGTTCAACCGCTTTTATTTTATTCAGTACTTTTTTTACTTCTTTCAGGTCGGTCGCATTTTTATCGCCCAAGAAACCCTTAAGAACTTTGTCTATAAAACCCATAAGTATTTGCTTTCGGCCAGCTGAAAAAGCGTGACCATTTAAAAGAATTTAGTTTTAGAATTTTTCTAAAATATGAAAAGTCGGTAATCGCTGCCGACTACCGACTGCATTTTTTTTAATATTCGTCTTCGTTCCATAGGAAGTCGTCATCCGTCGGATAATCGCTCCAAACTTCTTCTATGGATTCATAAATTTCCCCTTCGTCTTCAATCGCTTGAAGATTTTCAACTACTTCCATTGGTGCACCTGTTCTAATTGCGTAATCAATAAGTTCCGCTTTAGTCATCGGCCAAGGCGCGTCGCTTAAATAAGAAGCTAATTCTAATGTCCAATACATATAATTATTTTTTTGCAAAAGTATAAAAATAGGCGACATAAAAAAGGGAATTTGCCGCTGATTTTCAATAAACTTAGATTTTTAATTTTAAATTTTTCAAGTAGCGTTTCTCAAAAACCATTCCACAAACTTTTTTATGCCATTTTGGAAACGAATTGTAGGATGATAGCCGATTAATTTTTTAGCTTTTTGTACATCTGCATTGGTTTTTGGCATATCGCCAGGTTGTGAGGGTAGGTGATTTTTGTGGGCTTTTTTGTCCAGATTTTCCTCTAAAGTCGAAAGCATTTCATTCAAATTAATCACCTCGTTTTCACCTAAATTGATGATTTCATAAACGGGTTTGTTTCGTTCTAAATAATGAATCGATTTCAGGATTCCATCGATGATATCATCAACATAAGTGTAATCTCTAGCGCTGGAACCATCACCATAAAAAGGGATTTTTCCATTTTCTTGGATGATTTTTGCAAACTTATGAATCGCCAAATCCGGACGTTGCCGAGGTCCGTAAACAGTGAAAAAACGTAGATGAATCATGTCGATTTCATATAAATGATGGTAGACATGTCCCATGATTTCGCCACATTTTTTGGTTGCAGCATAATGCGAAATAGGACGGTCAACATTATCAGTTTCTGTAAACGGAATTTTACTGTTGTTTCCGTAAACACTTGAACTTGATGCACATATAAATTTTTCAATCTTAAATTCCTTGCTCAATTCCCAGAGATTCATGGTTCCGCGAACGTTTACTTCCTCGTATTCGAGAGGTTTTTCGATGGAAGGACGTATTCCCGCTAAAGCAGCTAAATGAATCACCATATCGATTTTGTGTTTCGCAAAGATTTTTTGCAGTCCATTGAAGTCTCTAATGTCCTGATAATAAAGTTGATAATGTTTGCTGGAAGTTTCAAAAATTAATTTCTGAATATCGTGTTCCTTGTCATGGAAAGTAAATTCTGATGTTTTATTAACCGAATCAAAAGTATTTTTGATTTTAATTTTATAGTCATAAAAATCATCAAAGTTGTCAATATTAATGACAGAATGTCCATTTTTTAAGAGGCATTCCACCAAATGTGATCCAATGAATCCGCTTCCGCCGGTGACCAAATATTTCATCTGTGTTTTTTAATTCCCACAAATGTAATTAAAATCAAATCATTATTTTTACGAAAATATTTAATTATGCAATTCTCCGGACAAATTCTAAAAATGACCACCCAAAACGGCAAACCGATCCAATATTTCCTGAACCTTTCGGATGATTTGATCAATATGAACCAGCTGATCGGCAAAAATCTCCGTATGAAACATGTCGGTTATCAATGTGTAAATTGCGGAAATGATGAGAAAATTTACCGAATGGGTTTCTGCAAAAAATGTTTTTTTGAAAGTCCGTATGCGAGCGAAACGATTATTCGTCCGGAGCTTTCCACGGCTCATCTTGGAATTGCAGAACGGGATTTGGAGGTTGAAAAATCCATACAATTGCAACCGCATGTAGTCTATTTGGCTTATACAGGAGATGTGAAAGTGGGGGTGACGCGAGAGTCCCAAATTCCGACCCGGTGGATCGATCAAGGAGCGACTTTTGCGATTCCTATTGCCAAAACTGAAAATAGATACGAAGCAGGAATGATCGAAGTTGCCTTGAAAGAACATCTTGCAGATAAAACCAACTGGAGAAAAATGCTTGAAGATGAATTCGAAGATGATTTGGATCTGGCGAATTTTCGGGAGAAAATTAAAGACTATTTTCCGGAAGATTTCAAGAGCTTTTATTTGATGGAACAGGAAATGACTCGACTCGATTATCCGTATCAAGCACCCGAAAAAATCAATTCTTTTACTTTGGATAAAAAGCCTGAATTTGAAGGTGTTTTAAAAGGAATTAAAGGTCAATATCTCTGTTTTGAAGGCGGTAATTTCATCAATGTACGAGGTCACGAAGGATATGTGGTCGAATTGGAGGTTTCCAAATAAGTAAGGAGAAATAGTTTTTATTCATTAAATAAATTTATTGGCACAAAATTTTAATACTCAGCATAATGAAGAAAGTTTACCTGAAAATTTTGTCGATTACTTTGGGAATTATATTCCTTGTGATTTTAATCGCCAATTTCGGAATGAATTTTTGGTTAAAATATCAACTTCCGAATTTCATTAAAAACAATACCGATTACAAAATTTCTTACCAAAAACTTGAGGTTAATTTAGGAACGGGTGCGATTTTCGCCACAGGAATTTCTGTGAATAATAAAAACCCGCAAAACCAAGGCGTAATAGGACTTCAGGGAACGGTGGATACGCTTTCCGTTTCCAGAATCGGGATTTATGATATCTTCGTCAATAAAAGATTTAATGCCAATAATTTGATGCTAAATAAACCGAATTTGAACATTATTCTTCCAAAACCTTCCAATAAAAAAACAAGAAAAGGGAAAAATCCATTTGTTCTTGAGAACATTAATATTAGCAAAGGAAATTTAGAGATTTTTCGACACGATAAGCAAAAATTTTTGTCGGTAAAAGATCTTAATCTTCAGCTTGAAAAATTAAAACTGAATAATGATCCGAAAGCGGGTAAATTCCCCGTCATCTTCGATCAGTACGACATTAATGCGAACAATGTTTTTTTTCGTCCCGATAATGTTTATGCATTCACAGCGACCAATATTACGACCAAAACTGGGCAACTCAACATCAAAGATTTTGCGATGCATCCTTTGTTGTCCTACGCAAATTTTAGGCGTTATCAACCCAAAAAGCGAAACCTTTTTGATTTGAAAACTTCTGAAATGGAATTTAAAGATTTCATTTTAAAAGATGATAAAATATCATTAAACAAGGTTCGATTTGTAAATCCTGACCTCAAAATGTACACGACCGATGTGAAACCTGCCGAAAAAGAAAGGAGTTTTACTTATGTGGTGAATCTGGAAGATGTGGTAATGGAAGAAGCAAAAATTCTGGTTTTAAAGCCCGATGGAACGCCAAAATTCGCGGCTGAAAAATTGAATATGAGCATCAACAAATTGATGATGGATGACCAAACTGCGAAGGGAAATATTCCGTTTCAGTATAATGATTTTAAAATTAATGCGCAGAAAATCAATTACATATCCGATTCTCAGAACATGAAGGTTGCTGCTGCAGTAATCAATTCAACGTCGGCGGATTTGCGAGATATTTCGGTGAAACCAACTATTTTAAAATCAGATAAAACTTTAATGGATTTGAGTTCGCGACAGGTTTTTTTGAAGGTGAATGAATGGAAATTCATTAATAACAAACTTAAATTAGACGTTGATAATGTGTTGATTTCCAACCTGAACGGAAAAATTAAGTCTCCTGAAAATCCTAAAAATAAGAAACCAACTTTTGATGGAATTGCTTTCCCATTAATGGTAAGAAATGTGCAGCTGAAAAACTCGAATCTTATTCTGGGAAAACAAAATAATCCGTTACAGTTAAATGATTTAAACGCTACTTTAAAAAATCTTGAAATGAACGAATCGACGATAAAAGGTAAAATACCTTTTAAAGTTGGATATTATGGATTTTCGACCAGGAATTTCAATTACAAAACGCAATTTTATCGTATCTCAGCTTCGTTGCTGAAATTGAATAAAAATGCTGTACAGATTTCCAATTTCGAAATGATACCCACACTTTCGCGAGCAGAATTTATCAGGAAAATTCCTACTGAAAAAGATCTTTACAATTTGAAAGTCAATCAAATTACAATGAATGGGAATTGGGATTTTGAGTCTTCAAATCCTTATTTAAACGCTTCAAAACTGACTTTAGATGGGATAAATGCGGAAATTTTCAGAAGTAAAATTCCTAAAGATGATCTTTCGGAAAAGCCTCTGTATTCCAAATTATTGAGAAGTATCAAAATGCCGATGTTTATTGAGCAGATGGAAGTGAAGAATTCGTTTTTGCAATACGAGGAAGACACGAAAAAAAGTGACGGGCCTGGAAAATTGACTTTCAATCATTTTAATATGAATGTGAAAAACCTGAATTCTGGAAAAATGAATGGAAAGCCCACGCATGTTCCGATTGAAATTCATTGCAAATTCATGAATGTTTCACCAATGAATGTAAAATGGAGTTTCGATACCGCCAAAATGGATGATGCCTTTGCAATTTCCGGGAATATTTCAGATTTGCCGGCTGCTGAAATTAATCCGTTTATTGAACCTTACTTGAAAATCCGCGCTACTGGAGATATCTCTGATTTGATTTTTGATTTTAAAGGAAATTATAAAGGTTTGAATGGTCTCTTAAAAATGAAACATAAAAATTTGCGGGTTTCGATATTGAAAGAAACCGGTGAAAAACACAAGTTGCTTTCTGCGGTAGCCAATATTTTCGTGAGAACAGATTCGGGAAAATATCCCGAATCTGTTCCTGTGGATGATGTGCCGCGCGACAAAACGAAATCATTTTTCAACCTTTTTTGGAAAGGAATCGAAGAGGGTTTGAAGAAAACACTGATCGGAAAAAATATTGAAGTCACCGAAAAGAAAGTGAAAAATACGGTTGAAAACACTAAAACTGCGTTGGAACAAAACAAAAAGAAACTGAAGGAAACCAAACAGGAAGTGAAGGAAAAAGTACAAAACGTAAAAGAAAATATCAAAGGAAAACCCTTGCTCAAGAATGTTTTCAGAAAAAAATACGAAAAATAAATTTCGGATAATTTTTTTTAATCAATATTAAAATCGTCTCTTTCTTCGACTGGAATTTGCCTTATAAAATCATCAAATTCACCGCCATAATTTGTTTCAGCTCCGTACGAATCAATGATGATTGATTGTAAACCATCCTTGTCCTGCAAAACATAAAGCACTGCGTTGTCCTCAGGATCACTGTCGCCCTCGAAACGATAGGTTTTTATAATACACAAATCGTCGGGTTTGTACGTGGTATTGGTTCCTTCCAGAACGATTTGTTTTTCTTCATTCATCCGTATTTCTCTAGTAATTCCTCTTTCACGAAGAATATCGAGAACTTGAGAAAGTGTTTTTAAATTGTGATTTGCCATAATGTTGTATGATTTTAATGTCAATTAAGCAACAAAATGTTTGCCGAAGCATTTAATTTAAAAACAAAAAACGCTGAAAATCATAAAGATTAACAGCGTTTATGTACCTCGGACGGGACTTGAACCCGTACATCCTTGCGGATACAGGATTTTAAGTCCTGCGTGTCTACCAGTTCCACCACCAAGGCAAGTGGATGAGCGAAAAACGGGATTCGAACCCGCGACCCCGACCTTGGCAAGGTCGTGCTCTACCAGCTGAGCTATTTTCGCAAAAAAAGTGCGGATGAAGGGACTCGAACCCCCACGCCTCACGGCACCAGATCCTAAGTCTGGCGTGGCTACCAATTACACCACATCCGCAAATATCTTCTTCTCTTTTTTTTGTGAGTGCAAATATAATGACTTTTTCTTTTTTAAAACAAGAAAATTTTATTTTTTTTATTTTTTTTATTTTTTTTGAACATCAACTTTCATTTTCTATTCTTTATTTATTACTTTTACACCTTTAACAATCAATTATGGAATTACAAGGAACAATCAAAAAGATATCTGATATTCAGACATTTGCAAGCGGTTTTCAGAAGAGAGAAATGGTAATCCTTACCGAAGAGCAATATCCACAACCGATTAATGTGGAATTTTTGCAAGATAAATGCGATTTGCTAAATGCCTACAAAGAAGGTGATAAAGTGAAGGTAAGCATCAATATCAGAGGAAGAGAATGGACTTCTCCGCAAGGTGAAGTGAAATATTTCAACTCAATTACCGGTTGGAGACTTGAAAAAGTTGAAGGTGGTAATTTTAATGAGCCCGTAGAGGCCAGACCTCAACAGAGCGGAAGTGCTTCTTCTGAAAATAAAACCGATGTTTTCGCAGAAGAAGATGATGATCTGCCATTTTAATTTCGAAAAACACACTGTAATAGAATCCTGCTTTTTTTAAAGGGCGGGATTTAATTTTTCCTAAATAATATGGTTCTTCTCGATCCCGATGATATCTCTTTCCCGGATCCGGCGTTGATCAATTCTACAGATGGTTTATTAGCTGTTGGTGGAGATTTGTCACCGGAAAGAATTCTGTTTGCATATCAGCTAGGCCTTTTTCCTTGGTTTAATGAAGGCGAGGAAATTCTATGGTGGTGTCCCGATCCCCGCTTTGTTCTCTTTCCTGAAGAATTGAAAGTTTCAAAATCGATGAAGAAAATCTTGCGTGACGGGGTTTTTTCTTTCACTGAAAATCAATGTTTTCAAGAGGTAATGCTGGCGTGTAAAAATGCGTACCGAAAAGATCAGGACGGAACTTGGATTTCGGATTGTTTTATCGAATCCTACAGTATTCTTCATCGACATGGTTTTGCTAAAAGCATCGAAGTGTGGCAGAATGGCGAATTGGCTGGTGGGCTTTATGGGGTTCAGGTTGGGAATGTTTTCTGTGGCGAAAGTATGTTTGCCAAAGTAAGCAATGCTTCGAAAGCCGGCTTTATTCATTTTATTTTAAATAATAAAAATATCGAACTTGTTGACTGCCAAATACATTCTGCGCATTTGGAAAGTTTGGGAGCCAAAATGATTTCTAAAAAAGAATATTTAAAAATTTTACAAAAACAAACCTCATGAATCCCGAAAAAGAAAAATGGATTTTATTGGCTTTACTCTCCTTGATTTGGGGTTCATCATTTATTTTAATAAAAAAATCGCTCGATCATTTTAATCCTTACGAAGTCGGAGCGCTACGAGTATTAATTGCCGGACTCGTTTTGCTTCCGGTTGCCATTAAGAATATCCGAAAATTTCCCAAGAAAAATTTGAAATGGCTGATTCTCGCAGCAATTACCGGAAATTTTATTCCGATGTTTCTTTTCCCGATTGCAGAAACCGAAGTCAGCAGCAGCATTGCAGGAATTATCAATTCGATGATGCCGATTTTCGTTATTATTGTAGGAGCACTTTTGTGGAAATTTGAAACCACCAAAAGACAAATTATTGGAGTGTTGATTAGCTTTTCCGGAGCGTGTATTCTTGCTTTTTCAGGAGGCGAAGGTGGGGAGTTCAAGCTGATTCCTATTCTATTACTGTTATTGGCAACATTGCTATATGCCATCAGTACAACCACCGTGAAATCGAAACTTAGTGATATTCCCGCAAAAATTTTATCGGCGTTCATATTTTCTTTAGTTTTAATTTTTCCATCTCTAATTGCTTTGGTTTTTGCGGGCTTTTTTAATGAATTAAAAATGGATAATAATCTGTTGGTTGGACTCGGGTTTGTGAGTTTGCTTTCGGTTTTCGGAACAGGATTGGCGATGATGCTTAATTATAGACTTTTGAGTGTTTCTACACCATTGTTTGCCTCAACGGTTACTTTGTTGATGCCGATCGTTGCGATAATTTGGGGGATATTGGATGGTGAAAAATTGACCTCTATGCAAGTCTTCGGCGCGGTAATTATCCTCGCGGGACTTATTTTTCTCCGTCAGATGCCCGCAAAAGTAAAATAAAAAAAACCGCAAAGCCTTGTGAGCGTTGCAGTTTGAAATAAATCTAATAAAAAGTAAAAATGAAAGGCGACAAAGATATATAATTGTTTTTATATCCTGCAAGACTTTTTTTTAATATTTTTAAATTATTTCATAAATTCCTTCAGGTCTTTAATATTTTCCTAAATTAGCCTAATGTTTATCAAAGAATATATTTCCAAAGATTATCCAGTTTTCAATTCAACGGATTTGATAGAAGATGCTAATGAAATGGCGAAAGAATTCGGTTATTCACACATTTTTGTCAAGAAAAAAGGAGTTTACCAAGGCGCAATCAGTCAGTCTTTTCTAGAAGAAAGTCCGGAAGGTAATTTGGCAAGTTTGGAGATGCATTATGAAAAATTCGCAATTTTCGATGATGGTAATTTGTTGGATTCCATCAAGCTATTTTATACATTTAATTCCAATGTTGTCCCCGTTGTTTCCAAAAACGAAAAATATTTAGGATATATTTCCTGCGACGATATTTTTTGTGAGTTTTCGAAATACCCGCTTTTTTCGGAGAGCGGCGCTATTCTGACGATTCAAACAAATGGAAAACATTATTCGATGACTGAAATTTGCAAAATTGTGGAATCCAATAATGGCAAAGTTTACGGATGCTTTATCAATTTAATTGGTGATGATTTCATACAGATCACCCTTAAAATCAGCACCGAAAATCCAAGCTCTATTGATGAGACTTTCGAGCGTTATGGCTACACCGTTGTACAAAAATATTATGATGATGAAAAAGAAGATTTGTTGAAAGACAGATTCGGATTTTTCCAAAAATACCTGGAATTTTAAGAATGAAGGCAGCGATCTATTCCCAAAAAAACGATCTCGATACCTTTTTGTATCTGAGTAAATTTGTCTCTGAATTAGAAAAACGGGGAGTGCAAGCCGTGTTGTACGATGAAATGGCCAATGCTATGCAATTCTCGAAAATTTTCGAAACTTTTACCCGAAAAGAAGAGCTTAAAGAGAAAAAAGTTGATCTTTTTTTTACTTTTGGTGGCGACGGAACCATTGTGAATTCCTTATTATTCGTTCAGGATTTGGAAATTCCTGTGGTTGGAGTTAATACAGGAAGGCTTGGTTTTTTAGCAAGTTTCAGCAAAGAAGAAGTTTTCCTGGAACTCGATGAAATCATCAGAGGAGAAGTGAAAATCAGCAGAAGATCTGTTATAGAAGTTGTTTCGCCCAACAAATCGATGTTTTTTCCCTATGCTCTAAATGATATTACTATTTCGCGTAAGGAAACTACCGCCATGATTACCGTGGAATCCTATATTAATGGGGAATTTTTAAATGTTTTTTGGGGCGATGGAGTCATTATTTCTACACCAACCGGTTCTACAGCTTATTCCCTAAGTTGCGGCGGACCGATCATCACACCCAACAACGAAAATTTTGTCATCACACCGATTGCTCCACATAATTTGAATGTCCGTCCATTAATTTTAAATGACGATGTTGAAATTCGATTAAAAGTTGAAAGCCGCGTTCCGCAGTATTCCTTATCGCTGGATTCCAGGCTAATTCACATGGAAACCAATGTGGAGATTGTACTGAAAAAAGCCCGCTTCCAGATTTTGCTTGTTCTTCCGAATAATTTGAGTTTCTTCGAAACCATCCGCCAGAAATTGCTTTGGGGAAAAGACAAACGAAACTAAAACCCCATTTTCAAAACAAAACTCCTTTTTTTTCGGATAATGAATTCTGCAATGATGAACATCATTATTTAAAATACATTGCCAAGCTTTCGTGATAATCATCATTATTTTTGTATTTTTACCTATTCAAAATTTACAAAAATAATTTTATTATGAGCAGACGTTTTCCGGCAGGTGTTGCCACAGGTCAATTGGTTACAGACATTTTTAATTATGCCAAAGTAAATAACTTTGCGCTTCCGGCGGTAAATGTTATCGGATCAAGTAACGTAAATGCGGTTATGGAAACTGCAGCAAAATTGAATTCTCCAGTAATTATTCAGTTCTCTAATGGTGGTGCTGCTTTCAATGCAGGAAAAGGCTTAAGTAATGATGGACAAAAAGCGGCTATCTTAGGCGCAATTGCTGGTGCAAAACACATCCACACTTTGGCTGAAGCATACGGAGCTACCGTAATTCTTCATACTGATCACTGTGCTAAAAAATTATTGCCTTGGATTGATGGATTGCTGGATGCTAACGAAGAATTCTTTGCGCAAACCGGAAAATCTTTATACTCTTCTCACATGATTGATTTGTCTGAAGAGCCAATCGAAGAAAACCTTGATATTTCTTGCAAATATTTCGAAAGAATGGCAAAAATGGGAATGACCTTGGAAATCGAATTGGGGGTAACAGGTGGCGAAGAAGATGGTGTTGATAATTCAGGTGTAGATTCTTCTAAATTATATACCCAACCGGACGAAGTTGCTTATGCTTATGAAAGATTAAATGCGATTTCTCCTAATTTTACCATCGCAGCAGCGTTCGGAAACGTTCACGGAGTTTACAAACCAGGTAATGTGAAATTGACACCGAAAATCTTAGATAACTCTCAAAAATATGTTCAAGAGAAATTCGGATTAGGTGAAAAACCTGTGAATTTCGTTTTCCATGGTGGATCAGGTTCTACTGTCGAAGAAATTAGAGAGGCCATCAGTTATGGTGCAGTAAAAATGAATATCGATACAGACCTACAGTTTGCTTATACCGAAGGTATCAGAGATTATATGGTTAATAATGTGGAGTATTTGAAAACTCAAATCGGAAACCCAGAAGGTGAAGAAAAGCCAAACAAGAAATTCTATGATCCTAGAGTTTGGTTGAGAAAGGGCGAAGAAACCTTCAGCAAAAGATTGGTACAAGCTTTCGAAGATCTGAACAACGTAAATACTTTGAACTAATTTTTCAAATTTTAAAGGATAAGTTTCAAATTACACGAAAGTTTAGAACTTATACCATAAATTTGCACTCCTGAAATCAAAATTTTCTAAGAAATGGCATTCGACTGGTTTAAAAGAAAAACAAAAAATATTACTACTTCCACCGAGGATAAAAAAGATGTGCCGAAAGGTCTCTGGCATCAAACACCAACCGGTAAAATAATTGAGCACGAGGAACTTAAAGCAAATAATTACGTTTCTCCGGAAGATGGTTTTCATGTTAGAATTGGAAGTAACGAATTCTTCTCCATCCTTTTTGATGATAATAAGTATACTGAGCTTGACGCGGACGTAGAAAGTGTGGATATGCTTAATTTTAAAGATACCAAGTCTTATACCGACCGTCTGAAAGAAGTAAAAGCAAAAACCAAACTCACAGATTCTATTCGAAATGCGGTAGGAAAAGTTAACGGAACCGAAATGGTAGTTTCCTGCATGGATTTCGCATTTATCGGAGGTTCTTTAGGTTCTGTAATGGGCGAAAAAATAAGAAGAGCAGTAGATTATTGTATTGAACACAAGCTTCCCTACATGATCATCTGTCAATCCGGAGGTGCCAGAATGCAAGAAGCAACTTATTCCTTAATGCAATTGGCGAAAGTTCAGGCTAAATTGGCTCAACTTTCAGAAGCCGGATTGCTGTACATCGCTTATTTATGCGATCCTACTTTTGGTGGAATTACCGCGTCTTTTGCAATGACTGCCGATATTATTATGGCAGAACCGGGCGCTTTGATCGGTTTTGCAGGGCCAAGAGTGATTCGCGAAACCATCGGAAAAGATCTTCCGGAAGGCTTCCAAACTTCCGAGTTTTTGCAGGAAAAAGGTTTTGTAGATTTCATCGTGAAAAGAACGGAAATCAAAGAAAAAGTTTCCAAAACAGTGAACCTTTTGGTACACTAAGAAAAATGTAATAAATCAATGAAAATCTCTCCTAATAAGGAGAGATTTCTATTATGAGAAAAATTGCAAAAATACTTTTCAATACTTTACGAACACTTAGTTTTCAAAAGCTTTTGATGCTTTTAAAATTAGTTGTTCCACATCCTCTGTTTTCTATTTTAGGATTTTATGCTACGGTAAAAAGTTTTACCCTCGCTCAAAAATTCTTCCCGAACAGCAGCTCTACTAATGGAGTGGGAAATTCTTTCAGACATGGATTATGGTCAGCGTTAATCATGATGTATTGCTGCAAAATTTCCTCGCCTCAGAAAGCTTTAAAATTCTGTAAAGAAATGACGGATTTGCACGAAGAATTATTTCCTAATGAACCGTTGGAAAAGAAAATGGATTTGCACAACAACCAAGTCGGCATGAATCTTTTTATGGAAATGCTTCCAGGCATTCACCGACAATTTTTCGAGAAAAAATTTATCATCGATCGCCTTTTTGAAAAGATAAAAACTGCAAAAATTCTCACTAACTTAGAAGAAGACCACGGTAATCATTTGGTTTATCTGGAAGAATAGTTTTTCTAATTTTTAGAAATTTTGTAAAGTTTTCCGCTGTCTGAAATTGCATACAAATTGCCGTCGTTTCCGTTGAGCACGTCTCGAATTCGATCGTTTTTATCCTCCAATAGCCATTCCTCACCAACCACTTTATTGTCTTTAATCACCAACCGAATAATTTTTTGTCCACTAAGGCAACCAATCATCAAATTGTTTTTCCATTCGTCAATATTGCCGGTGTAGAAAGCGATTCCACTCATCGAAATTGATGGATCCCAATAATAAACTGGCTGTTCTGTACCTTCTTTTTTTGTGGTCCCGTTGTTGATTTTTTTACCACTGTACTCGGTTCCGTATGTTACATCGCCCCAGCCGTAATTTTTGCCGGGTTGAATTAAATTGATTTCATCACCGCCTCTTGGACCCATTTCAGCTTCCCAAATCTGTCCTTTTTCATCAATCGCTATTCCCTGAGGATTTCGGTGACCTGTAGAATAGATTTCGGGTTTCCAGCCTGCAAGGTTTGGATTTCCAGGTGCGGGTTTTCCGTCTTTGGTAATTTTTAAAATTTTACCCAAATAAGAATCTTGTTTCTGTGCATACGGTCGGGTTTCCAGATCGGAACGCTCTCCCGTACTAACGAAAAGATAGCCATCTTTATCAAACTCAAGGCGACTTCCATAATGTTTATCACCATCATAAGTTGGCGTTGCCCGGAAAATTACCGTTGGATTTTCAATTTTTTTCTCGTCTGCAGAAAGTTTTCCTTTTGCGACCGCGGTATGATTACCTCCAGAATAAGGTTCCGAAAAACTCCAGAAAATCATTCTATTATTTTGGAAATCGGGATCCAAAGCGACATCTAATAATCCTCCTTGACCTTTGGCATCAACTTTTGGTAAACGTTCCACTTTCGAAATCGTTTTTCCGTCCGCAGAAACAATATTGAAGTATCCAGATTTTGAAGTAATTAAAAATCTACCGTCAGGTAAATTTATAATTCCCCATGGATTTCTTAAATCTGAATTAATTACATCAACTTGGTAGGGAGTTTTGGTTTTTAAACCTTCAATTCGTGTTTGTCCGGCAAAGGCGGGTTGATATTCCGGCGAATTTTTATCGGAAGTTTCGGGATTTGGCAGTTTTCCGTTTTCCAGAGCGACTTCATTCTGCTGATTTGCGGTTTTGGAATTTCCGGTGCAGGAAAGCACTAGCAGCAGTCCCACAAGAGGCAGAGTTTTTATTGACAATGTTTTCATAATGAGAATTTTGGCGGTTTGGTAAAGGTTAAGAAACAAAAATTACGCCGAGAAATTACTATCTTTGGTAATAAATACGCTAAGCAAATGTTGAAAAAGATTTTATTTTTTGTTGTTATTTTTACCTTCGGATTTGTTTTTGCACAGAATAAAAGTTTTATATACGAACTCGAATTTAGGCCCAGCCTAACTAAGGACAGCATTTCAAAGGAAAGATTTGTATTAGATGTTCTAAACGGAAAATCAATATTTAGAACAATAGAAGAAAAGAAGTCAGATTCAACTTTTCATGCCACAAGGAGACTTTCATTTACCACGACGTCTTTTAAAGATTTTTTAAGTGTAAATAAAGATTTGAAATCAGGTAATACCCATAAATTTATCCATAATTTTAGAAATCTTTTTACAATCAAGATTGAAGAAGAACTGAATTGGAAAATCGAAGAAGAAACAAGAGAAATCCTGCAGATGAAAACTCAAAAAGTAAAAGTTATTTATGGGGGGAGGAACTGGACAGCATGGTTTACAAGTGAAATTCCAATTTCGGACGGTCCTTATGTGTTCCGGTCTTTACCAGGATTAATATTAGAAATTTACGATGATAATAATGATTATCATTTTTCATTGGTTCAGATTAAAAATAGTGATGGTAAATTATATGATAAAGATAAAGCGCTTCCAATTAGTTGGAAGCAATATGAAAAATTAGCGCTGGATTATTTTTCAGATCCTACCAGAGAAATAAATGGTAAAAATACAGGTGGTTCTATGCAAATTATAAAATGGCAGGATGAAAACGGAAGAGAATTCACTCCGAACTTTAAAGAAATGAATGAAAGGGAACAGAAAAAAATTCATGAAAACAATAATCCTGTTGAACTTAACCACAAAATAATTTATCCGGGATGAAAGGCATCTCAGTTATAATTTTTTTGGCTCTAATTTGTTCATGTACTTCATTCAGTAAATACTCAAAATTTAACAGAATTCAAAGTTGTGGTGGGTATATTTGTATTAACAATGATTCTTTAAACATTAAATTTCCGTCGTTTGGTGCTTTCAAAATTGCAAACAGCAAAAGAGAGTTCAGAAATTTGAATTTTAAAGGAAATTTGGAATTTAAGAATATTATCTTTTTCGGGACGCCTTCAACGATAGAAACCGAGTACTATCTTCTTTTAAATAACAGAGAAAAGAAAGAGAATTTTGTGTTTCGGGATACAATAATTGGCGGCAGAAAAATTACAGTAGCAGTAAAGTCTGGCAAGAAAAGCGCTCCGTCAAACCAGGAATTTCTTTTAAATGGCGTCCGGAAATTGAAATAACGCAATTTTTCTTTTTCGTATTTTTGTACACCCAATCACGTACATTTTATTATTTGAATATTTTTATTTAACCAAACATCAGTGAATTCGGGATTTAAAACATATGCAATTCAAACTTCAATCAGAATATAAGCCAACCGGAGATCAACCTCAAGCCATTGAAAAATTAGTGAAAGCGATCGAAGGTGGGGATAAATATCAAACGCTTTTGGGCGTTACCGGCTCCGGGAAAACTTTTACCGTGGCCAATGTGGTACAAAACGTTCAGAAACCAACCATCGTTTTGGCACACAACAAAACTTTGGCAGCGCAGCTTTTCATGGAATTTAAAGAATTTTTCCCTGAAAATGCCGTAGAATATTTCGTGAGTTATTACGATTATTACCAGCCGGAAGCATTTATTGCTTCTACGAACACCTATATAGAAAAAGATCTTTCCATTAACGAAGAAGTGGAAAAACTGAGACTTTCAGCTTCCGCAAGTTTGCTTTCAGGGAGAAGAGATGTCTTAATTGTAGCATCGGTTTCTTGTATTTATGGTATTGGAAATCCAACGGAGTTCAACAAGTCTTTAATTGAAGTTGAAAAAAATGGAAAAATTACCAGAACGGCTTTTCTTCATAAATTAGTAAATGCATTGTATTCTAGAACATTGGGAGAGTTTACGAGAGGTACGTTTCGTGTGAAAGGTGATGTGATTGATGTATATCCGGCCTATGCGGATAATGCAGTGAGGATTCAGTTTTTCGGAGACGAAATTGAAAGAATCCAAAGTTTCGATCCTCTTTCCGGAAATGTCATGGCTGAGTTTGATGAGATGAATATTTATCCCGCCAATTTATTTGTCACTTCTAAAGAAACACAAAACAACGCGATCCGTGAAATTCAGGACGATATGCTCAAGCAAGTTGAATTTTTCAATGAAATAGGGAAACCCTTTGAAGCAAAAAGGCTTCAGGAAAGAACCGAACTCGATCTGGAAATGATGAAAGAACTTGGTTATTGTAGCGGAATTGAAAATTATTCACGCTATTTCGACCGAAGATTACCTGGATCCAGACCATTCTGTCTTTTAGATTATTTTCCGAAAGATTTTTTGATGGTCATTGATGAAAGTCACGTAACAATTCCGCAAGTTCATGCGATGTACGGAGGTGATAGAAGCAGAAAAGAAGTTTTAGTAGAGCATGGTTTCCGACTTCCGGCAGCGATGGACAACCGACCTTTAAAGTTTGAAGAATTCGAAGCGATGCAGAATCAGGTGATTTATGTTTCTGCAACTCCCGCAGATTATGAATTGGAAAAAACCGGCGGCGAATATGTGGAGCAAATCATCCGACCGACAGGACTTTTAGATCCTGTGATTGAAGTTCGTCCTTCTATGAACCAAATTGATGATTTGATTGAAGAAATTCAAAAAAGAGCTGAAAATGATGAAAGAGTTTTGGTAACGACTTTAACCAAAAAAATGGCGGAAGAACTCACCAAATATTTTACGAAATTCGGTATTCGGACTCGTTATATCCACTCCGATGTGGAAACTTTGGAAAGAATTCAGATTATGCAGGATTTGCGTGTCGGTTTGTTTGATGTTTTGGTTGGAGTCAATTTGTTGAGAGAAGGCCTGGATTTGCCGGAAGTTTCGCTGGTTGCTATCCTCGATGCGGATAAAGAAGGAATGCTTCGTTCGCGCCGTTCCCTAATTCAAACCATTGGTAGAGCTGCAAGAAACGTCAACGGAAAAGCGATTTTGTACGCAGATAAGATAACCGGTTCAATGCAAAAAGCGATTGATGAAACCAATTATCGTCGGGAAAAGCAGATGGCGTACAACGAAAGAAATGGTGTTGTTCCGATGGCACTGAACAAGAAAATTTCTGAAATTCTAGTCGGAAGATCCAAAGATTTCCCGGATCCGAAATACACCCAGAAAGAAATCTTAAAACAAGTTGCAGAAGAGAAAGCAAACTATGGAAAAGACGTCACAGAAATGATCGAAGAAAAGCAAAAAGCAATGGAAGCTGCCGCCAAAAATCTAGATTTCATCAAAGCTGCGAAATTGCGAGATGAAATTGCTGCTTTGAAAGCTTAAAGTGGAAGTTTATAAAAGCTTTCGTTAGAAACTGAACGTGTTGCTTTGTGTCGATTGGTTTTTTGACAAAAGAGTGAGCGGTTCCGGAGGAACCGAATGTGTGTAGTAGGTTAGATCAGTTAGTGAAAGGGCGTTCCGTAGGAACGCTATGTCTTTTAACCGGGGTTATCATAAAATTCAAACACATATTTTTCATCAAAATTCACTTCAAATTTTGTCAAAAATTCTATATACTCTTCTCTGAAACTTTTCTTTGCATGATGTTGTTTCTGATTTTGAATATAATTTACTACACTGTCTCTTTGACTTTTAGAATATGAAAAACATCCATAACCTTCTTGCCAATAAAATGGAGTATCCAAGAATTTTTTTTCATTGATGAAATTTGTTGAGGAAACTTTTATTTCTTTTACCAGCTGAGAAATGGAGGAAGATAAATCTTTTAAACTTAAGAAAATGTGAATATGATCCGGATTGGCATAGATAGAAATTAGGTGGTGTTTTTTATTTCCAATTATTCCGGAAATATATTTTTGTAATTCCTCTCTGAAATCTTCCTTAATTAAATTCTCTCTGCCTTTTACGGCAAAAACAAATTGAAGATAAATTTGTGAATAGGTATTTGGCATTTTGATTATTATTTAAACATTGCGTTCCTACGGAACGCCTTTTCTGTTAAAAATCCATTATTCTACACCCATTTGGTTCCTACGGAACCGTCACAGAATCAAATTTTATTTTTTTAAAACTTATACACCTTATTTTTCGGTTTCTCGTAACTCACTTTTCCGCGAATTGGAATTAATAAATCCATTAAACCATTTAATTTAATTTCATAAATCGTAGAAAGTTGCATCCCCAACTTTCCGGGAGGCATTCCTTGTCGGTGAAACCACTCCAGATATTTGATTGGCAAATCGGCGATTACAGTGTCTTTGTATTTCCCGAAAGGCATTTTGGCGATGCAAATTTCCTGTAATATTTCTGGGTTTAAACCTTCCATTTTTATATACTTAAATCCATTTTCTCTTCGATTTCCTTAGGTTCTGGTAAGATAAGTTCATTTTCATCATCAGAAAATTCATCGCGGTAAACTTGAATCAATAAAATGGTAATTGAAATAAGAATCGGTCCAAAAATAAGTCCCATAAAACCGAAAAGATTCATCCCCATGATAATCCCAAAAACGGTAATCAATGGATGAATGTTTTCCAGTTTTTTGAGCAAAGAAAATCGAAGTAGATTGTCTGTTAAACCAACGACAATTAAACAATACACGGCAAGACCAATTCCTGGACCCACGTTCCCTTCTGCAATCATAAAAATACAAACAGGAACGTAAACAATTGCCGATCCTACGATTGGAATCATGGAAGCAATTGCCGTAAGTGCAAACAGCAACACGGGACTCGGTGCGCCGAAAATAAAATAACCAATTAAAGCGGCAATTCCTTGTCCTATTGCCACAACAGGAATTCCGATGGCATTTGCAATTACCATTTTACGGAGTTTTTCGCCTAATAATTCAATATTTGCTTTTTTTAATGGAGCTGAACTTTTTACCAACCTTTCAAAAAGTCGCGGTTTTTCGAGCATAAAATATAAAATAAAATACATCGAAACTACCACGGTAAGGGTATTAAAAGTGCCACTGAGAGCGGAAGTAGAATATTTTCCAACATTTTCTTTCAGTTTGGTGAGGTTGTCTTTGCTTAAAATATCAATTTTAGTTTTTGAATATACATAACCGTGGATTTTATCGACAAAAACATTGAATTTTTGCATATACTCATTGGCATTTCCTAATTTTTCTATCAACAAATCGGCGATAAAATAAATCGGAAGAATAAGGATTACCAAAGTTGCAAGAATAATGGTAAATGAAGCGATCCACGGTTTCCATCCCTTTTCTTCCTGTAGATAAAGATTGTATTTCCGAGAGATGATGTAAAGGGTAATTGCTCCTAAGACCGAAGGAATGAACATTGCAAGATTAAAACAAATTAACCCTGCTAAAACAATGATAACAATTAATAGAAAAATCTGCTTAATTGTTACTCCGCTTATTTGATGCTTTTTGGTAGACATAGTTTGTATTTAAAAAAGAAAAAACAACAGCTTTTCTGTTGTTTTCAAATTTACATAAAAAATTGATAGTTTTTAATTTTTATATTCTATTTGTCGAGGAGTTCCGCAAAATGCACAATATGCAGAATACATCACCGCAAAATAGAACAATGCTGTTGCAATAATTCCGATTCCACAAAGAACAACGCCCGCAAGACTTATCAAAAGTCCTAAAACGGATGCGCCTAAAAGTACGCCATAATTTTCTTTTGCAATTTTAAAAGATTTGCCGAGCGCCTCACCAAAACTAGCATTTTCAAACAATAAAATTGGGTAACCCAACAAGAAGAAAGGAAGAACGAGAAAACCAGGAATCACACACATCATGAACGCAATTCCCATCAAAACGCTGGAAACCAAACTGTAGAGTACAATATTTAGGAAATTTTGTTTATAACCGATAAACAAATCCGAAACTTGAAGCGGTTGATTGAAATTGTATTTATTGGCCATATAAATGAGTCCAACATACAACGGAGCTAGAACCAAACTAAGAAGTCCCGAAAGTCCGTAATAAAGTTTCAGTCCCGGAACCGACCAAACATTAACCGAAGAAAAATCGCCATCAGATGAGCTAATTACTTCACTAAATTCTCTCGAATCAAATCCTGAAATTGGTTGTACAATAAAGGAAACTACAAAATAAAGCACCATTGCTAGTAAAGCGTAAAGAAAAATTCCTTTATACATTTCAAAAGCATGGGAAATAATTTCACCGGAGCTGCGTTCGGGATTTTTTTGTTGGCTAAATTCTTGGAAAGAGGTCATCGTTTAATTTTTTAAAGTTTCTCAAATTTAAAATTTTAAATTGAAATATTCATTAATTAAAATTAAATTTAACCAATTTCTTTGTAAAGATTTTGATAAAGGGTATAAATCATGGTCTGCCAAAACGGGAAAGTGAGTATAAATCCAAATCCGCAAAGTAAAATACCACAAACACTAAAGGCTGCGGCAACCATCATACAAATCGTCACTGTTGCAAAATTTCCTTTTAACCCTTTGATTGTTAATGAAATACCTTCGAAAGTTTTCACATTCATGAAGAACATCAGCGGAACTGAAAATAAAGTAATGAAAATCCAAAAAATTCCGAGAAATAAAAGGCCGTTGGCGTAAGTAAAGATGATGAACCAGAAAAGATAGAAACCAAAAAATTTAAAAAAGTCGAATCCTTGGTAACCGGCGAGAAGGTCATTAAAAACCACAGGTTCCTTCAGATCTATTTTCCGATATATTTTAAATAATCCAACATTCAGCGGATTGATGAGCGCCAAAAGAAGGAAAAATGCCAATCCGAAATTTTGGGCATGCGGAAGCCGCGCGATTTCTTCCATTTTTTTGTTGAATGCCGGAAGGTCTGTTCGAAGCAAATCCTGATGCTTCATCATCTCGTCCCAAAGTCCGAAATATTGAAATAGCGAATAATATCCTACGAAAAACAACGCAAGATATAAAATACTGTAAATGAGGTTGTAAAGCATTGCTTTATTCCAATAGATAAATGCTGAACTCAGTATTTGTGAAATAGATAATGATGGAAATTGATTGCGATTCATACCGCAAAAATAATCTTTTAGGAATTAAACCCGATATTTTTAAGGGTTACTTCTTACTTTTCTTTATTTTTGCGACAAATGAACTCAAGTTTTCACCAGAATTTTGATTTGATGGATGAACTTTCCCAAAAAAAAGTTCCTTTCTTTTTTATGATTGATTTTTTAATGGAAAATGTCGAAATTTTCACTGAAAATGAAATTGAAAAAACGGGTTTAAAGATTGATATTAAGGGTTTTAAAACTGATATTAATGAACAAGAATTTCCGCGGGAAATAATTTTCGAATCTTTTCCTCCGTCTGAAGATTCTTATAAAAAAGGCTTTGATATTGTTCAAAATCATTTAAAAAAAGGCAATTCGTATCTCGTAAATTATACTTGTAAAACGGAAATTAAAACCAATCTGAGTTTAGAAAACCTGTACCAAATTTCTCAGGCCAAATACAAAGTGCTGTATCCCGAGAATTGGATGTTTTTTTCACCAGAAACTTTTATTGAAATTATTGATAATGAAGTTTTTACGTATCCTATGAAAGGAACCATCGACGCGGAAATTGAAAATGCAGCAGATATTTTGAAAAATAATGAGAAGGAAAAAGCGGAACATTACACGGTGGTCGATTTATTGAGAAATGATTTAAGCATGATTGCCGATGATGTTAAACTGGATGAATTTCAAAAAATTGACTTCCTGAAAACCAGACAAAAAAATCTTTTGGCGATGAGCTCCAAGATTTCCGGGAAATTGAAACCTGAATTTAAAGGGAAAATCGGAAGTATTATGAAAACGGTTTTGCCTGCAGGTTCAGTTTTGGGTTCACCAAAACCCAAAACTTTAGAAATAATCCTGGAAGCGGAAAATTATTCCAGAGGCTTCTATACAGGTGTTTGCGGTTGGTTTGATGGGGAAAATCTGGATTCCTGTGTGATCATCAGATTTATCGAAAAAGAAAATGACAAATTATATTTCAAAAGTGGCGGTGGAATCACGCATTTGAGTAATTTTGCCGATGAGTACCAAGAAATGAAAAACAAAATTTATGTCCCAATTTATTGAAAGCATTAAAATAGAAGATCAGGAAATTTTCCTTTTAGAACTTCATCAAAAAAGAGTGAATGCTACTTTCGAACATTTCGGGAAAGAGGGTTCTATTGATATTGCGAAGATTTTTAAGGATTTGGAACATGATGAAAATGGACTTTACAAACTGAAAATCACCTACGATCTCAATAAAAATTATCGTACACAATTGATTCCTTATGCGATTTCCGAAATCGAGGATTTTCAACTAATAGAAAATAATGTGTACGATTATTCCTTTAAATTCGAGGACCGAAAAGAGTTTGAAAAGATGATTAATAAAGCGAAAGCTTCTGAAATTATCGTCGTGAAAAATAATCATATTACCGACACTTCTTACTCTAATTTGCTTTTTCTGAAAGGGAAAGAATGGTTTACGCCGAGTACCTATTTGCTTAACGGTGTACAGCGAACACATTTATTGAAAAATAAGAAAATAAAAGAGGCAGAAATTACGTTACAAAACATCACGGAATATTCCCATTTTCAATTGATTAATGCGATGAATGATTTCGATGATATGTTTATTTATCCGATTTCTAAAATCACCAATCTTCCTGATGGTAGTCGTTATTTAGAGATTTAAGGTAAATTTTTTGTAGTCCATTATTTTGGTCTGCTTTTCGCTATAGAGGTTTTCTGTTAGCAGTTATATGTTGACGAATTCATGAAGAAAAAATCACAGTTTCGGTATCGTTTCCTCCAAAAGGCAAATTTTTTAATGTTTTTGCTGTTGGGTATTTTTGCATTTTCACAAACCAAAATTTCTGGTTCGGTGATCGATAAAACTACAGGAAAACCACTTTCTGGCGTGGAAATTTTTATTAATAATAAAGAAAAATCGGAGTTGCTAACCTCTTCTTCCAACTTTTCCATCGTTTCCGATTCCGGAATTTCTACTGCAACTTTTATCAAAAAAAATTACAAAACCGAAGTATTGAGTTTTAGCGACAGTCGTTTTGAAAACTTGATTTTAAAAATGCAACCCGAAAATGTGGCTCAAATTCAAGAAGTTGTACTTTCGGGAACCAGCAAGAAAAAATACAAAAACAAGAAAGAAAATCCAGCCTACGCGATTATGCAAGAGGTGTGGAAACGAAAGAAAACCAATGGTCTAGCTAATTATAACGATTATCAATTCAAGAATTACGAGAAAATAGAAATCGGACTCAATAATATTGATAGTGCTTTCATGAAGAAAAAAATATTCAATCAATTGGAGTTTATTTTCGATTATGCCGATTCTGCCAATTTCGATAAAAAACTTACGCTTCCGGTTTTCTTCAATGAAACCATCTTCAAAACGTACGGTAAAAATACGCCCGAAAAAAAAGAAAATAAGCTGATTATTGCCAACAAATTTTCTGGTTTTAGCAATAATGAATTGATCGCAGCAACTGCTAAAAATCAATTTAAAGATGTAAATATTTACGATAATACCCTCAATTTTTTCAATATTGGTTTCCCAAGTCCGGCCGGAACGGATGGTTTTAGCAATTACGATTACAATCTTGCAGATTCGCTTTCTGTCGATGGAATTGACTGTTTTTTGATTAGGTATTCGCCTAAAAGAAAAGAAACTCTGGCTTTTCAAGGTAGTCTTTATATTTCCAGAGATACTTATAATATTGTAAAATCTACGCTGAAATCTACCAATAAAATCAATGTAAACTTCGTGAACGGAATTTATATGGAATTGGAATATGACACGCCGAATGACACAGTTTTTCTACCGAAAAAATCTTATACAGAGTTAGAAATGTCCATCTTTAATAAAAAAAAGGATGCAAAAGGCGTACTTTTCAAAAGAACTGATATTTATAGCGATTATCTCTTCAATCAGAATTTCAACGATTCTTTCTTAATTCCGAAGGACCAGACTTTAAGCGACGAAAACTTGACGAAAACCGATGATTTCTGGGAAAAAGAACGAGCGGAACCATTAGAAGATGATGAAAAGAAGGTTTACACAATGGTGAACCAACTTGAAAGTGTTCCTAAGTTTAAAAGGATTGTAAAAACAGTTGAAATCCTGCAATCTGGCTATATCAATGCGTGGAAAGCGATCGATTTTGGGGATATTTTTTCGGTTTATGGTAACAATGATGTCGAAGGTGACCGAATTCGGGTAGGAGCTAGAACCTATTTTTCACCAAATGATTTATGGAGAATCGAAGGATATACAGCATACGGTTTTAAAGATAAAAAATGGAAATATGGTGCGGAAGCAAGATATATGTTTAATCGAGAAAACCGTTCCACTATCGGTTTCGGAAGCCGAAATGATGTGATGCAACTTGGTGCACAGCTCACCAATGATGATGGAATTATGACGCGTTCTTTCGCTTCGTCTCCTGTTTTTTCGTCGGGGAGCAATTTTTCTTTAAGCAATGTGAAACAGAATAATTTGTTCTTTTCCATTGAGCCGGTCAAGAATTTCCAGGTGAGAATGGATGCTTCTTCACAACAGATTAAATCCGCAAACCCCACGCAATTTAATTTAGATTTCTATAAAAATGGAACGCTAAAATCTGAGGTAAATGATTTCCATACGACATTTAGTTTAATGGCTCAACCGGGCGCTAAGTACTCTCAGTATGGTGTGGACCGTTATGCCTTCACAACTTTGTCTCCAACTTTTGTACTGAAATTTACGCACGGATTTGAAAATGTTTTGGATGGCGATTTCGATTACAATAAATTACAGTTTTTATATTCACAACCTATCATTCTTGGAAATTTCGGACGCACCAATGTGAATTTCGAGGCGGGAAAAAATTTCAATGCTGTTCCTTTGGCTTTGCAAAATATCATCCCCGGAAATCAGTCGTACAGGTTGGTTACCAATACTTTTGCATTGCTTAAATATTACGAATTTGTTGCAGATGCATACACTACTTTACATGTTGAGCATCATTTTCAAGGAAAAATTTTCGCCTATTTGCCTTTAATTAAAAAACTTAAACTTCGGGAAGTTATTTTTTGGCGTGGAGCGTACGGAACTCTGAGCGATGCCTCCAAAAATATCAATTACGAGAACCAAAAATACTCCGCACCAGATCAGCAAATTTATCACGAATATGGATTTGGCTTAGAAAATATCGGGTTCGGGAATCTAAAAATTTTACGCGTCGATTTCAACTGGCGAGGCAATTATCTCGACCGTCCGGAAGTTTCTAAATTCGGTGTGAAATTCGGTTTACAGATGAATTTTTAAACTATTTTAGTACTTCAAAGTAATTTTTCAATACTTCCGAATTTTCAACTGCTGCAGTATCTACCTCGAGAATTTTGGCCTTTACATCTTGTTTAAAAAAATTGTCTAGAACTCGGGAAAGGGTATCTTCATCCGAAACTTTAGTATAAGAAAATCCGAAATGCTTGGCAATAAGTTCAGCATTTTTGTGGTGTTTGGTCAGGATAAATTCGTCCAATGCATTCGTAGAGCTTGGTCCTGGAATAATCTTGAAAATATCGCCACCGCCGTTGTTGAAGACAATAATTCTTGTATATGGCGGAATGTAATTGTTCCAAAGCCCGTTGATATCGTAAAAGAAACTCAAGTCACCTGTTACCAAAACTGTTTGCTGAGCGCTTTTCATTGCGAAACCCATTGCGGTTGATGTTGATCCATCGATTCCACTGGTTCCACGGTTGCAGAATATTTTATTTTTTTGAAAATCAAATAGTTGTGCGTATCTTATTGCGGAGGAATTACTGAAGTGAAGGTTGATGTTTTCAGGTAGCTTTTCTGAAAGAATTTCAAAGAATTTAAAATCTGAAAATGGTGCTTTTAGGCAGTAATCATTATGTTTTAAATCTCTTTTATCGCGCAGTACATCCCAAAGGTTAAAATATGGTTGTGGTTCTAATTTAATGAAATTTAATAGCTTTTTAAAGAAAATTTCAGGTTGGGTTTCTATTTTCTCGGTCAGTGAAAAGAAGGTGTCGGGTTGCCAAACTTCATGGATATGCCAATGATTTTTGGGTTTTGCTTTTCTCAGAAACTGCTTTACCTTTTTAGACACAACATTTTGTCCTATCGTTACCAAAAGATCGGGCGCGTAGGTCTTGAAATCTTCCTCGGAAAAATTGAAAATATAACGGTCGATATGACTAAAAAATTTCGGATGTTTAATATTCGATGTTGCTTCAGTTAACACTATAACGCTGTGATTTTTAACGAGTTGTCCAAGTTGCATTTCCAATTCTTCGCTATAATCTCGGGTTCCAACCAAGATTAAAATTCGTTTCGAAAGATTCCATTCTGCAGCAAGGTTTGATGGAAGTTCATATTGCTTTTTCTGAATGGTTTTTTCTACAGGAGGAAATATTGGGAGTTCCGAAACCAGCTGATACAAAGGTTCTTCCAACGGAATATTGATGTGAACCGGACCTTGTTTTTCAAAACAAAGTTCAATCGCTTTTTTTATCAGACTGAAATTTTCATCATCGGCATTTTCCTTCCCATCTTCCATTAGTTGAAAATCTCCGTAAGAATGTTGCGCATAGATTGCATTTTGACGAATAGTTTGTCCATCGAAAATATCCACATAGTCTGTCGGCCGATCTGCGGTAAGGATCAACATTGGAATATTTTGATAGAAAGCTTCGGTGATGGCCGGATAGTAATTCGCCGATGCAGAACCACTCGTACAGGTTATCGCTACGGGTTTCTTTTCGCTTTTTGCCATTCCGAGTCCTACGAAAGCAGCACTTCTTTCATCCACAATACTATAGCAATTAAACTCATCAGTCTCCGAGAAATGTATTGCCAAAGGCGCGTTACGTGATCCGGGTGATATTACGATATTAAAAATTCCGTATTCCTTTAAGAGATATGCTAAAATTTGAATGCTTCTTTTCGAAGAGTACTGTTTCATTTGAAAATTTTGACTAACCGCAAATTTACTGATAATTAAATTTCTTTTAACTAAATTTTTAATAAGGATTTTATACGTATATTTAGCGTAAAATTAACAGAAATGATACGCGAAAAAATAAGAAAAGAAGTTTCTTTGGACAAAACAATTGTTGAACGATTGAAAATTCAGGCATTAGAAGATGGTCGAAGTCTGAAAAATTACCTTGAAAAAATCCTTGCCGATAAAGCCAACGAAGATTTCGAAATTACCGAAGTCTACAAGAAAATGATGGACGAAATGCTGGAAAAAAGGGAGAAAGGGGAGTTGAAGTTTATTAGCGAGGAGGAATTTAGAGCAAGTATTAAAAGAAAATGAGAATTATTCATTATCATGAAAACTCATTAAGCGACTTCCAAAGTGGGCTAGATTATTATGATGGAATTTCACCTTCGATTGGTGATCGTTTTGAGAAAGATTTTTGGGAAACCATTGAGAAGATTAAAATAAATCCTTTTCATTTTCAGGTCAAATATTTCGAGGTTAGAGTGGCTTTTCTGCAGCATTTCCCTTTTTCAATACATTTTTTAGCTAATGAAAAGGAAATTGAGGTGTTGACTGTTTTACATAACAGTAGGAATTATTAATTGAATAAAATCACTTAATTTTGCAATGAAACATTTTTTAATCAATTCAATATGAAACAGATCCCAAGTGTGGATTTGCGTGATTTCCTTTCGGGTAACCCGGAACGCAAACAAAAATTTGTAAATGAAATCGGAAAAGCATACGAAGAAATCGGTTTTGTGGCTTTGAAAGGTCACTTTCTCGATGAAAAACTGGTGGATGATTTGTACCAAGAGGTAAAGCAATTCTTTGAATTGCCTGTGGAAACAAAACAAAAGTACGAAATCCCCGGTATCGGCGGCCAGCGAGGTTACGTAGGTTTTGGGAAGGAGACAGCCAAAGGTTTTAAAAAAGGGGATTTGAAAGAATTCTGGCATTTCGGACAGTATCTTGAAGACGGCTCTAAATATTCCTCCGTTTATCCGGATAACGTGGAAGTATCTGAAGTTCCTAAATTTAATGAAGTTGGTAAAGAAGCATACAAAATGCTCGAGAAAACCGGCGTTTATGTCTTGAGAGCATTGGCGCTGCACCTTGGTTTAGATGAGTTTTATTTCGACAAATTCGTTAGCGAAGGCAATTCTATTTTAAGACCAATCCATTATCCACCGATTACGGAAGAGCCGGATAACGCTGTACGTGCTGCTGCACACGGAGATATCAATTTGATTACTCTTTTGATGGGAGCTCAAGGCAAAGGTCTTCAGGTGATGAATCATGACGGGGAATGGGTCGATGCCATCGCTGAGCCCGATGAGTTGATGATCAATGTTGGCGATATGCTTTCAAGACACACAAACAACAAACTGAAATCTACAATCCACCAGGTGGTAAATCCGCCAAGAGAATTGTGGGGAACGTCAAGATACTCGATTCCTTTCTTTATGCATCCAGTGAGCGAAATGCCACTGAACGCTTTGGAAGGAACTTTTGACGAAAATAATCCTAAATTATATCCAGATACCACAGCGGGCGAATTCCTGCACGAAAGATTGGTAGAATTAGGATTGATTAAATAAATATTTTTAAAAATATTGAATAGTAGCGGGCAGATTTTTCTGTCCGTTTTCTTTTCCTTCACAAATAATGGTTTTCGTAATTTTGCCGGATGGAAATTTTAGATGTATTAATTATTGGCGCAGGTCCCATCGGGTTGAACTGTGCTATGGAGGCGGAAAAGAATGGTTTAAGCTATGTGATTATAGAAAAAGGAACCATCGTCAATTCCCTCTACAATTATCCGTTGTACATGCGCTTTTTTTCTACGGCCGATAAACTGGAAATTGCTGAAATTCCTTTTATCACTACGTCGCCAAAACCGGGTAGACAAGATGCTCTGGAATATTACCAAGGGATTGCCCGACAAAAAGCACTGAAAATTAAGCTTTACGAAAAGGTAATAAACATTACGAAAAACGAACTCTTCGAGATTCAGACTTCTAAAGCAAAATATCTGGCAAAAAATGTCATCATTGCAACAGGGTTTTATGATATTCCAAAACTGTTGAATGTTCCCGGTGAACATTTACCTAAAGTAAAACATTATTATACAGAACCTTACCCTTATGCCAACCAGAAAATTGTCGTGATCGGTGCAAGCAACTCGGCGGTAGATGCAGCTTTGGAAACCTACAGAAAAGGTGCGGATGTTACGATGATCATCAAAGGTTCAGAGATTTCCAATTCTGTGAAATATTGGGTAAAACCTGATATTGAAAACCGAATTGCTGAAGGAAGTATTAAAGCTTATTTTAATGCCGAAATGCAGGAAATTAAAGATTCAGCTGTCATTTTTAAAGATGATAGAGGAAGCATCCACGAGATTGAAAATGATTTTGTTCTTGCAATGACAGGCTATCTTCCGGATTTTGATTTCCTAAAAAACTCGGGAATTCATTTAAAAAATGAAAACCTGGTCCCAATGTACAATCCGGAAACCATGGAAACAAACATCGAAAACCTTTACTTGGCCGGCGTTGTTTGTGGTGGTAAAGACACGCATCTCTGGTTCATCGAGAATTCCAGGATCCACGCAAACTTGATTGTGAAACATATTTTAGGTCAGTAACCTTTTACTTAAATGATTCGCGCGGATTATTCTATTCTTATTTAATGCCAAATATCATCTATAAATTTCGCTAAAAATTCAAACCCAATTCAAATCTTTCGTAACTTTAACTACCTAAAAATCAAATGCAGGTCATTTCCTTTTTAGCATTCCCATAAAATAATTAAAACGATATATTATGAGTGCTAATACCCAAGAGTTACGAAATGTGGTTTTGCTCGGTCATTCCGATAGTGGTAAAACCACCCTCATTGAAACCATGCTTTACGAAGGAGGAGCGATCAAGCGCCGCGGATCTGTCGAAGGACAGAATACCGTGAGCGATCACACCGATTTGGAACACGAAAAAGGAAAAACCATCTTCTCCCACCAGATGTTCGTGAAATGGAAAAACAACAAAATTAACATTATCGATACTCCAGGATTTGATGATTTCGTAGGCGAAGTTGTTTCTTCGTTAAAGGTAGCTGATACCGCAGTTATCGTCCTTAATGCTGCCAATGGTGTGGAAGTAGGTACGGAATTGGTTTGGGAATATGTTGAAAAATATCAAACCCCGGCGATTTTCGTGATCAATCAAATGGATCATCCGAAAGCGGATTTTGAAAAAACTTTGGAACAGGCCAAAGAGCGATTCGGCTCGAAACTCGTCCCTGTGCAATATCCTTATAATTCCGGTGCGGATTTTAATGCAATCATCGATGCTTTACGAATGGTGATGTACGAATTCCCTGCGAACGGAGGAAAACCAAAGAAAAAGCCAATTCCTGAAAGCGAAATGGCAAGAGCCAATGAAATGCACAATGCCCTGGTTGAAATCGCAGCCGAAAATGAAGAAGGTTTAATGGAAAAATACTTCGAAGAAGGCAATCTTTCTGAAGAAGAACTTGCAAAAGGAATTACCATTGCGCTTGCAAAGCAGCAGTTTTTCCCGGTATTTGTCACCAGCGGATTAAAAGACATGGGGAGCGGACGTTTGATGGGATTTATCGATGACATCGCGCCTTCACCAGCCGAAAGACCAGCAAGAAAACTGGAAAACGGAGAAGAAATTTCTTATGATCCGAACGATAAAACCACGATTTTTATCTATAAAACACTTTCTGAACCGCAAGTTGGAATGGTTTCCTACTTTAAAGTTTTGAGCGGAAAAATCCAGCCCGGTGATGAACTCGTAAATGCCAATAACGGCGAGACTGAAAGAATTTCCCAACTTTTCGTGGCGGAAGGAAAAGAAAGAATTACAGTCAATGAACTGGTTGCAGGAGATTTAGGTGTTACCGTGAAACTGAAATACGGACATTCCAACAATACTTTAAATTCAAAAGGTTTAGACCGAAAAGTAAGACCGATGGAATTCCCTGAAAGCCGCATCAGAAAAGCAGTTTCTACAGATTCCACCGCGGATATGGAAAAACTCGTGACCGCTTTGCATAAAATTGAGGAAGAAGATCCTACGCTGAAAGTGGAGCAGTCGGCAGAGCTGAAACAGACGATTCTACACGGCCAAGGTCAGCTGCATCTTGATTTGGTGAAACAGAGATTACTGAAAGAATTCGGTGTCAACATGAATTTCGAAAATCCAAAAATCCCTTACCGCGAAACCATTACCGGAAAAGCGGATGCCGATTACCGTCACAAAAAACAATCCGGAGGTTCCGGCCAATTTGGGGAAATCCACATGCGGGTAGAGAATTATTACGACGATATGCCGGAACCTACAGGATTCAACATCCGTCAGAAAGAGATTGAAGATTTGCCATGGGGCGGAAAATTTGCTTTTTACTGGTGCATCGTGGGCGGAGCGATCGATAATCGCTACATCGGAGCTATTAAAAAGGGAATTATGCAGCAGATGAAAGAAGGTCCGCTAACCGGTTCGCATTGCCAAAATGTAAGAGTTACTGTTTATGATGGCAAAATGCACAGCGTGGATTCCAATGATATTTCTTTCCAGTTGGCGGCTTCGGGCGCGTTCAGAGATGGTTTTCATAATGCGAAACCTCAGTTGCTGGAACCTATTTATTCCGTAGAAATACTTTGTCCGGACGAAGATACCGGTGATGTAATGGGCGATTTACAAACCCGCCGCGCGATGATTTCAGGCATGGATTCTGAAGGACATTACCAGAAAATTCTGGCTGAGGTTCCTTTGGCAGAAATGCATGATTATGGTTCCACGCTGCGCTCGATTACAGGTGGTCGCGCAAAATTCAACATGAAGTTTTCTGCCTACCAATTGGTTCCGCCGAATGTTCAGCAGGAACTCGTGAAATCACATGCTGTCCTGCAGGAAATTTGATTAATGAGCGTTGTTAGCGCTCAAAGCGCTAACAACGCTTCTAAAAACCTCAACTTATGTTGAGGTTTTCTTTTTTAACGATGATCCTACATGAGCATCAAAATTTAAAATCTACCATGAAAAAAGTTCTTTTGCTGTTGTCTATTTTTGCATTCAGTTTTTTCTTTTCTCAAATTACCAAGACTTATGATATAAACAGTATCGCGAGGAAAGCAGAGGTCTTTGAACCTCAGTTGAAATCTGAAAAAACCGCCGTAAAAATCATCAACACGGGAACCAATCATACCGAACTCGTGGTAGAAGAGCGCGATGCCGGCCACGAATTCCCACATGAATCTATCCCAGAAATGGTAGAATTTTTTAGGAGGCATCACAGGTAAATATTTAAATAAGGTGTTTTAACTGTAACTTATTTGGTTGATTTATAGTATTTTCGAAATATTAAACATAAAAACACAATGTTATGCCAATTAACAACCTGAACAATGCGCACCTTACAGAAGCGTAGATGAACGACATCAAATCCGCGCTTACCACGCTCGAAAACGCCCTTGCGCCACTTACCGTAACGCTTACCCCAGAAGAGCGCAAAAACTACGGCAGTGTGAACGAGCAAAACAAACTGCTCATCAATAAAGTGTGGGATTATCGCCAAAACAGTCCCCACCTTTCGCAACCCGATCTCGACTGGGCCGAATTTGAAAACGACCTGAAAAGCCGGCAGTTTATCGAAAATATTACGCATCGCGTAGCCGCGATAGTTGAAAGGCTGAAGAACTCGAAAATTCTACACGATTACGACAACTACCAGGCGGCGCTTGACGATTATGCCTACACCAATTACAAGGCGGGCTCCAGTGCCCCGGGCTACGAAACCAAGATGAACGAGCTGAAGCAGTTTTTTCCGCGAAGCGGCAAACGTTCCGCGCCTGCTCCTGAAGGAGAAGAGTAACTGATTTTTACTTAATCAAAGACAGCCTGTGGTTTCCGCAGGCTGTTTTCTTTTATTTTAATGAACCGTTTCGGTTGTTTTGAGAACCGTTTCGGTCAAAAGGTTAAAATTTTAGGTTCCGGGGCTAAACGATTAGGTTCCGTACCTAAAGTTTTTAGTTGGTGAGCTAAAGATTTGGCTGGAAGACCTAATGGTTTGGGTGAAAGACCTAATGATTTGGTAAAATGAGCTAATGGATTGTGTTGGACGGAGAAGTTTAGGAGTTAGGATCGGAAGAGTGGGGGATTTTGGGAAGCGGGTGGAAATTAAAATCCGCTCAGCAATGCCGAACGGATTTTGTTTATTAATCCTTTAATCTACTTTTCAAATCCATTTCAGCGCCAAGAATTCTTTCCACTTCAATTGCCGTAGGATTCAGAATTCTGTAGAATATGATATGTTTATTCGCCAGGAAACCAAAAAACTCAGGATTTATTTCGGTGTAGTTTTTTCCGATATTAGGATTTTCAGCAATGAGCTGGCAAAAGTCAATTAACTCTTCGTAGTATTTATCTGCCTGTTTTTCTGACCAAAATTCAAAAGTATATTCATAAATTTTAGTGAGGTCCTCAACTGCTTTATTGGTGAAGTAATATTCAGCCATTACTTTTCAATCTGGTTTTCAAACTTTCAAGGTGTTTTTTCGGATTAAAATCTTCGGCAATTCCGCTGTCTATTCCTTCCTGAATTGCGTTTTTCAGGATTTGAATTTTGTTTTCTTCCTCTTCCAAAAGTCTTAATGCGGCGCGAATAACTTCACTTGCGTTCTTGTACCTACCTTGAGTCACTTTTGCATCAACAAAATCCTCAAAATAATCTCCTAAGGAAACAGATGTATTTCGTCCCATTGTTATTTGATTTAAATTTAACAAATCAAAGTTACCAAAATTTGGTAATATTACGAACGCGAATAAAATAAATCCGCTCAGCAATGCTGAACGGATTTTGTTATTTTAAGCTTCTTCTAGCTTCACGGTGAAGTGTCTCAGGATTTCGGATTCCCACGTGATGTTGTATCCTTTTTCTATTTCGTCGCGTCGGTCGTAAACGTTTTTAATGGCGGCAGCGATGTAATCCATGTGATTATTGGTGTACGTTCTGCGCGGAATTGCAAGCCTTACGAGTTCGAGTTTTGGGTAACGGTTTTCACGAGTTTCGGGGTCGCGGTCTGCAAGTAAAGTTCCGATTTCTACGGTGCGGATGCCGGCTTCTTTGTAAATTTCGTTGGCCAAAGTCTGCGCTGGATATTCTTCACGCGGAATATTCGGTAAAAATTTTAATGAATCAATAAACACCGCATGTCCACCAATAGGCTTCTGAATTGGGATTCCGAATTCTATTAGTTTATTTCCAAGATATTCAACCTGTGAAATTCGACTTTCCAAATATTCAAATTCTGTAGCTTCGTTCAAACCAACCGCCAGCGCGGCCATATCTCGTCCTGCCATTCCACCATAAGTAATGAAACCTTCGTAAATAATGGTCATGTTGGAAGCGGCTTGGAAAATAACTTCATCATTCAACGCGATAAATCCACCGATGTTGACCAGGCCGTCTTTTTTGGAACTCATCGTCATCCCAACTCCGTAGGAAAAAACTTCTTTGCAAATTTCTTTGATGGTGCGGTGTTCCTGACCTGGTTCTCTTTTCTTGATGAAGTAAGCATTCTCTGCAAAGCGGGCAGAATCAAAATAAATCGGGATTCCATATCGGTCTGAAAGTTCTTTCACCGCTTTCATGTTTTCCAATGAAACCGGTTGTCCGCCGGAGGAATTACACGTAATTGTAATTAAACAAAAAGGAATTTTTTCTTTAGGATAGGTTTTATAAACATCTTCCAGTTTTTCTAAATCGATGTTTCCTTTGAAGGGGTGAAGGTTCTCAATATCGAAGGCTTCATCGATGGTACAGTCGATCGCATGGGCTTTCCGGATTTCGATATGTCCTTTCGTGGTATCGAAGTGGGAGTTACCGGGAATCACATCGCCTTCTTTTACTAAAACCGAAAATAGTACATTTTCAGCGGCTCTTCCTTGATGCGTTGGTAGAAGATATTGAAAACCGGTGATCTCCTTTACGGTTTGGTGAAGCATTTCGAAACTTCGGGATCCAGCGTAGCTTTCGTCTCCCGTCATCAGAGCAGCCCATTGTTGGTCGCTCATCGCACCAGTCCCGGAATCGGTTAAAAGATCAATATAAACTTGCGAAGATTTTAAATTGAATAAATTATAGTCGGCGTTTTTCAGCCAAAGTTCACGTTCTTCTTTGGTAGATTGGCGAATTTCTTCCACCATTTTAATTCGATAAGGTTCAGCGTAAGGAAGTTTCATATTTTAATGAATGATTAAAAATTAATAATTGGAAATTGAGATTTTTGAACAAAAATTGGGGTAACTGCCACTTCTTTGTTCATTATTAATTGTTAATTATTTCATTCCGGTGCTTTGAAAACATTGTCGTCCGAATGGAAACCGGCAACACCGCCACTTACCGCAAATTTCATGGCTTGGGCAGCACTTACATTATTTAATATTTGAATATTGCTTGCTTCTACAAAAACTACCCAACCGGAAACCGCGTAGGAATGGGGAAGATAAACCGACACATAACCCGGAAATCCCACAGAGGAAAGGTCGCGCTGGGTAAGAAATCCAATTCGCCAAATAGCAGGATTTTCAGTGGTTTTGATGAGAACGGGTTGGTTGAATTTTTTTTTATCGCCCACGAAGGAAGTCATCACATCTTTCAGGGAACTGTAAATGAATTTTATTCCCGGAGTATGTTCTAAGAGATAGTCGAAACTGTCAACAATCACGCGCCCAATGATGAATTTGTTACCCAGATATCCAATGAGCGTAGTTCCTAAAATCACAATAAGGAAAGTGATGCCGGGATACAGTTTTTCCGAAAGAGCGGGGATGATATTATCGATACTCGAAACAATATACCAAATGATCCAGATGGTAAGCGCAAACGGACCGATAATGAGCAAACCCTGGAAAAATGATTTTGCAAGGGTGTTCAGAATCTGTTCAAGGCGGTTACGGTCCATTGGGTTGAATTATTTGTCAGCGGTAAAAATACTAAAATTCTGAGGACGTGGGTTAAAAATACTACCCGTGAATACTTTCTTTTTTACCGTAAGACCGAATGACTTTTGATTCATATTCCAGCCACTCCTCCCAGCGTTGGTTCACTTTTTCAGGATCGCCCAACTGGCGGGCAAATTTGATAAAGGTGGTGTAATGATTTGCTTCAGAAATCATCAGTTCTTTGTAAAAAACCTTCAATTCCTCGTCTTTGATGTTTTCGGTAAGTACTTTGAAACGTTCGCAACTTCGGGCTTCGATCATCGCTGCAAAGAGCATTCGGTCGATAATTCTTTCGTCTCGCGTACCACCGTGTCGGATAAACTTAATGAGTTCGCCCACGTAATCGTCTTTTCTTTCTCTGCCGAATTCGAAACCGCGTTTTTTAATGATTTCGTGAACCATCTGAAAATGCTCCAACTCTTCCTGAGCGATGAGAATCAGTTCGGTTATAATATCGGGATATTCCGGCAACATGGTGATCAGTGTTATCGCATTGGTAGTTGCTTTTTGTTCGCACCAAGCATGATCAGTGAGGATTTCCTCCAAGTTTCCTTCAGCAATATTTGCCCATCTTGGATCGGTAAGAAGTTTCAGCTTAAACATATCGAAAATTTTAAAACAAATTTAAAGATAATTTACTTCACAATAGATTGTGGATTTCTCAATGATATTTCATTTTTTTGGAGAAAATAGAGGTTTAGTTAAATAAAATTGGCATAAATATTGACTAATGAGAAATATAACAATAAAAAAATAAATTATGAACACGCAATTATTATCAGGAAAACTAGAAAAATTTGGATTGTCAATTCTTGCTTTTTTCTTCAGTGTTTTGGCGATGGCTCAGGAAGCAACCAAATCTCCAGATTTGAATGTGGATGTAACTACAACTAAAACCACGACTACTGAACAGTGGTTTAGCAACCCTATCTATTGGGTGTTTGGCGCAGTGGTACTTATTATCATCATCGCACTGATTGCCAGAGGTGGCAAAAACAACTAGTTTTCTTTTTTTATCTAAAAAATGTAAGCCGTTTCAATTCGTTGAAGCGGTTTTTTTTCGGAGAAATTCCAATATTTTCCAGCCGAAAGCGTCTATTTTTTTCAATCCTTCAGCGAGAATTACTGCCAACAAAATATTGATGAGGTAAATGATGATCATTAAAATCCACCATTGCATTTTGTCCTTTAAACCAACTACTATAAAATAAACCAGCGACGAGCTGATTCCCTGTGCAAAGTAAAAAAATATCGCATTTTTTCCGATGTACGTTATGAAACTTTCCTTACTGATTTTCAATCGGTTGTATAAAACAAAAAGTGTAACCAAAGAAAAACTTGACCAGAAAATGTATAGTAGTTTCGGTGGAAATTTCGCTTTATTCATCTTCATGAAAAGTTCTTTTCCTGAATTCCAAAATAGGAAAACGAAAATCAGCGCAAGAATTGCATATAAAATAGGAATCCATTTCGCAGGAATTTTTTTTCCTTTGAAACGATTGGCCAATAAAAATAGTCCTAAATAAAATGCAACATAACCAACTTGTCCTGTTGGATAATATTGTGGTAAAAGATTGAAAATCAAAGTTAAACCAAAACACAAACCGATAAACCAATTGAGGTGCTTTGGGAAGAATCTAAGAATCAGCACTCCGAAAACGGTAAGGATAAAATAGACTTTCAAATACCAGAAACTTCCCATCACGACTGGGAAAGTGTCCGCATTGGTGTATTGATGGAGATACCAATTTCCGAGATTTTGCCATTGCGGAACATCGGAAATATTTTGTGGAACGTACTTGGTTCCGAACGTAGCGTAGAATTCCTTCATCCATTCTAACCCAAAAATATTAAGCCCGAAAACTTTAAAAAAATAGTCGAGGAAGAAGAGGAAAGTCACAAAAATCATGTAAGTAATCTGCAACTTCAGCAAACGATAAAGGGTTTTCTCTACATTTCCGCCCGAGGTTAATCCGCTTAATGCGTAAAATAAAGGCACATCAATCAATAGAGACAGAACCCGCATTTCGGTAGGAACATAAAACTGTCCGGACCAGAAAACGGTATGGATGAAAATAATGGCTAATGTGGCAAAACCTTTGGCAAAATCAATGTATAAATCTCTTTTCATAATGGTAATAAAATCAAATTTAATTAAAAATCTTATCTAAAAATGTTTTTCATTAAGAATAAAAGAAGTTTTTCGATTACGAATTTCATCCTCAGTAACTTATAGGTAAAAATCTATTAAAAATTTTTATAATGATTGTGGATAACTCGAAAATAATTATTACTTTTGCACCTCGAATTAACTAACAAAATTTATAAACAATGTTTGCAATTGTAGAAATAGCAGGGCTTCAATACAAAGTTGAGCAAGACCAGAAGTTGTTTGTGCACCGTCTGAAAGGAGATAAAGGATCGAAAGTATCTTTCGACAAAGTTCTTCTTACTGTAAACGGTACCACAACAATCGGCGCCCCGGCTGTAAGCGGTATCACTGTTGATGCTGAAATCTTAGACCACGTGAAAGCTGATAAAGTAATCATCTTCAAAAAGAAAAGAAGAAAAGGTTACGAAAAGAAAAATGGTCACAGACAATCTTTAACTCAAATCGTAATCACAGGTATTACAGGATTTGATGGTGCAAAAAAAACAGCTAAAAAAGAAACAGCAGAACCAAAAGCTGCTAAGGCTGCAAAAACCGAAACTAAAGCTGCCGCTAACCGCGATGCTGCTACAGTAAACTTCGGTGAAGACCACGAATTGAACCACCTATTGGAAAAAAACGGTCTTTCTCAATCAATCGATAACAGAAAAGTATTGGTAGAATTGGGTAAAGAGTTGAAAGAAAAATTAGGTAAAAGAGTTCTAGGTTCTGAAGAATTTGATGCTTTCATCAAAGAAAATTTAGAAAAATTAACTCCAAAAAAATAATACTGAAATAAAATGGCACACAAAAAAGGAGTTGGTAGCTCCAAGAACGGTAGAGAATCTCACTCTAAAAGATTGGGTGTAAAGATTTTCGGTGGACAGGAAGCGATTGCTGGCAACATCATCGTGAGACAGAGAGGTACACAACACCACCCAGGTGAAAATGTGGGAATGGGTAAGGACCACACGCTTCACGCATTAGTTGACGGAAAAGTAGTTTTCAGAAAGAAACAAAATAACAGATCTTTCGTATCTATTGAACCTAACGCATAATCATTGCGTACCGATTATTCGGAAATAATACAAATCCCCTTTCGAAAGATTGGGGATTTTTTATGATTTGAAGTTCGCAGCTTTTTGGGCAGCAAAATTAATTTTAAATTCATCCATATTTCATATTCAAATCTTACTTTTGGAAAAACAGACATGGCAAAGAGAGAAGTTGAAATCGTAGTTCTTTCCGACATTCATTTGGCTACATACGGTTGCCACGCTACAGAATTGGTCGCTTACCTGAAAAGCATTAACCCAAAATTATTGATTTTAAATGGCGACATCATTGACGGATGGGCTTTTTCTAAGAAATATTTCCCCAATTCGCATATGGCGGTTCTGAGTGAGTTTTTTAAGATGATGAAAAGCGGAACCCAAATCATCTACATCACCGGAAACCATGATGAATTCTTACGAAAATACAGTGATTTGAAAATGGGAAACCTCTTTCTCACCGACAAGTATTTGCTGGAAATCAACGGTAAAAAACATTGGTTTTTTCATGGTGATATTTTTGATCATACAACCAAAGGAGGCGCAAAAATCATTGCGAAAATCGGCGGAATTGGCTACGATTGGTTGATTTTACTCAACAGAGCCATTAATTTTATCCTCGAAAGTTTCGGAAGAAAAAAAGTTTCGCTTTCTAAAAGAATTAAACCCAAATCACGCAGTTGAAATTTTTTGAGATAAGTCTATGGGGTAATCCCAAATTCCGACGAACCATTTTCTGCGTTTTTTGGTGAGTGCAATCTTCAGTTTGAGTGTGTCACCTACTTTTTCAAAATAAGCTCCAATAGCAAAGGTTCTATATCGTAGTGTAGATAATGTTTTCTGCGTTTTTTCCTGAAGAACAAACAGTCTGAAAATTGACATCAGATTATAAGCAATCATCGAAAATATAAGTGCAGCTTCTGTAGGGAAAAAGCCTTTAAGGTTAAAACTTTCGGCTCCAAAATCTGCCTTTAATTCCTTGATTCGATTCTCTGCATCGCCTCTGTTTCGGTACGTTCTCCAAACATCTGTTGCCGATTGTTCTTGGTTGGTAATATAGGCTGAATAGCGATAATTTCTATGGATTTCATCTTCCGGAAACAGGCTTAATATTCGGCCTGCCGCATTCGGCCGTTGTGCTATTTTTTGCCTTACAATGACTATCCTTCTTGGCTTTTCCCAGTTTTTTGCTTGATAATATTTGTCGCAAATTTCGATGCCCTCATCAACTTTTATCCAAAAATCTTGCTGGTCTATCAAGTGTTGAATGGGGTGAGTAAATTTTGCAGCGATGATGTATTGGAGTTTTTTTAATTCAAGATAATCCATAATGTCTTTCTGGAAAAAACCACTATCCAAACGAACTAATCCTACTTTTTTATCCCCAAAATTTAAGAGTGTTTCTTCTAAAAATCCTACAAAATTATTTGCCGAAGAAGCATCACCGCTCCTGAGCCAAAAATTAGCAACCATCTTTACATCGTTCACAAATGCAATGATAGGATGATGGCTGTTTCTTCCTTTTTTCTTAGGATTGTAGCCTTTTTTTGCTCCTTCTTGCTCTCCGTATCGAGTAATTACAGATGAATCAATGTCTAACGTAAAATAATTGAGGTTCAAATTCTGAAAAAACCAACTGAAAAAATGATGCCCAACTTGCTGGTTGATGTGTTGTGTAAACTTGCCAAAATAGCGTTTATATGCGTCCTGAGCAGGGGTCTTTCGCCAGTCAAATATTTCCCCAAGAGCCTTATCTGCACGGGTAATTTCTGTGTGCAAAAAACGATTGGCGCCACACCAAATACTCGTAATAAAAGATTCAAGCAAAACTTCTTTTTTATAAGAATTATTGGAAAGTGACACAGGTAAAGATTCGCATTTTTCAATTTGCTCTCTAAAGCCGATTTTGTCCAACATTTGCTTTAAAAACACCATGCCTCCCCAAGGCGTAATCTCTTTATTGGTAAAGGATAGCTCGAATTTCATCGCTTATTTTTTTCTACTGCTACGCAGTTGGATATTAGAATACTAAAATACTCTTTTTTTTCTATTGCGGAATTTGGGTTAAAAATTCAGTGAAAAATGCAGTAAAGTTCATTGGCGATTTCGAAGAAAAAGCAATCGAAATTGCCATCGAAAACCATTATGATTACGTGATTTGCGGCCATATCCATCAACCAGCAGACCGGAAAGTAACCCAGGAAAATGGATCGGTTCACTACCTGAATTCCGGTGATTGGATCGAAAATTTATCGTACCTGGAATACAACAATGGTGAATGGAAACTTCTGTTTTTTGATGAAAATAAATTTGAAAAACCTGAAATTGAAGACAACGATATTTCCGTAAACGTCGAGGAATTGGTACATCCCAATGTTTTCGCAGCGTTTGTAGGAAATAAATTTTAATTTATTTTTTCAAAAAAGCATCCCAACCTTGCGCGTTCAGTGCGATAAGCTCATTACTTCCTCTTGCTACCAAATAATTCCCGTGTTCTAATTCCACAGCATGACCGATAATGCTGAAATCCGGATGATTTCTGATTTTCTCGAAATCTTCAGGAGCGATTGTGAAGAGCAATTCAAAATCTTCACCTCCATTCATCGCACACATCGCAGGGTTCAAATTCAGTTCATCAGCCGTAGAAATAGTTAAAGAATCCATCGGAATTTTCTCTTCATATAATCTGAATCCTACTTTGCTTTGATCTGATAAGTGAAGAATTTCAGAAGATAATCCGTCCGAAATATCAATCATAGACGTTGGTTTTACACCGAGCTCATTTAAAGTCTTTTTGATGTCGGTTCTGGCTTCTGGTTTCAATTGTCTTTCGAGAATATAATCATAACCTTCCATTTCAGGTTGCATATCTGGATTCGCGAGGTAAACGGCATGTTCTCTTTCCAAAATTTGCAAACCAAGATACGCACCTCCTAAATCACCAGTTACCACCAATAAATCATTGGGTTTTGCGCCACTTCTTTTCACGATATTTTCAGAATCTTCCATCCCAATTGCGGTGATGCTCATCACCAAACCAGAATTAGAACTCGTCGTGTCACCACCTACTAAATCAACTTTATAATGCTTGCAAGCTAACGCAATTCCGGCATATATTTCTTCCAAAGCTTCCACTGGAAAACGATTAGAAACAGCAAGGGAAACTAAGATTTGTGTTGGAATAGCATTCATTGCTGCGATGTCGCTAATGTTTACCACAACTGCTTTGTAACCAAGATGTTTAAGAGGAACGTAGCCCAAATTAAAGTGAACCCCTTCTGCCAAAATATCCGTCGAAACAACTATTTTTTTGTTCTCAGGATTGATTACCGCAGCGTCATCACCAATAGAAATTTCTGTGGAAGTATTCTTGAAACTAAAATTTTCGGTTAAATGTTTTATGAGTCCAAATTCACCATAAGTTGAAATGGGCGTAAGTTGCGGATTTTTATCTTCGAGCATTTTTTAAAGGTTTTGTGAGTTAAGAAATTAGAAAAATATAACTAATCTTCTTTTTGTTTTCTCCAAGTAAAAGTGTCTCTTTTATGAAAAGCTTCTACATTTTCTGGGCGGAAAGGAAGATCTTTAAGATCTTGTTTGGTTAATATTTTCGTGTTCTCAGAGCTGAATTCCTTCATTACTTCCAAAATATCATCGGGCGGAGTGGTTGTTTTTCGCAACATCATATCGATCCAAACACCGGTTGCTTCTGAAGTTGCACAGTGAGTTCCGTCGGGTAAATAGAATTTATGTAAAAACCGATAAATACTGGCATCTTCCGACATTCCAGCGATTTCTGCACTTACATAAACCGTTTGATCAGCATATATTTCTTTGAAAAAGGAATATCTTTCATGTAAAATTACAGGGCCGATTCCCCATCTGCTCAGTTCTTTAAGTCCCATTTTATGAGTGTTCATAAAAGCCATTCTGGTTTGCGCACAATATTGCACATAAGAGGAATTTGCAAGATGTTTATTGGCGTCGATATCGCTCCATCTTACTTCAAATTTATAATGGTATAAAGACATTTGGTGTTATTTTTAGTTTACAAAACTACGCATTAATCATGGGGTAGAAAAATCGTATTTTTGCAAAATTCTATGCTACACTTTATTTTATACTTAAATTAAATCAGTGAAATCGTATAGCTTTAAAAATTCCAACTTGTGAAGAAACAAATCATCATCATCGGAGGCGGAGCGGCCGGTTTTTTTTGCGCTGCAAACCTCGACGAAAGTAAATATTATGTCACCATCCTCGAACAAAATTCTGAGGTATTGCAGAAAGTGAAAATTTCCGGTGGTGGGAGATGCAACGTCTCTCATGCGTGTTTCGATCCAAGAGATTTGGTTGGATTTTACCCGCGGGGAAACAAGGAACTTCTAAGTGTTTTTCACCAATTTCAGCCGGGAGATACGATGGATTGGTTTGATCAGCGAAATGTTTCCTTAAAAATTGAGGACGATAACCGTATTTTTCCTGAAAGTAATTCTTCACAAACCATCATCAATTGTTTGATGAATGAAGTGAACCAGAAAAATTTCACCATCAAAACGAAATCCGTTGTTACAGAAATTGTAAAAAATGCCGAAGATTTTCTTGTCAAAACTAATTCTGGAGATTATACTGCAGATTTTGTGATTTATTGCACCGGAAGTTCGCCAAAATCCTTGAAAATTTTACAGAATCTGGGTCATCAAATCGTAGAGCCGGTTCCTTCGCTCTTTACTTTTAATATTAAAAATGAGACCCTGAAAGATTTGATGGGAACCAGTTTCCCCAATGCAGAAGTGGCAATTCCTGAATTGAAAACAGATGAGTCCGGACCAATGTTGATTACGCATTGGGGACTTTCTGGACCGGCGATTTTGAAAACTTCAGCTTGGAAAGCTCGCGAATTGGCAGCATTAAAATATCAGTTCGATATTTTTGTGAACTTTATCGGAATTGATATGGAGGAAGCACGAGAAATGTTCATGAAATTTCGCCAAGAAAACCCTAAAAAATCTGTTGGAACCGCGAAAATATTTGACATTACTACCAGATTTTGGCATCGAATTTTATGGATTTCAAAAATTGATTTAGATAAAAATATTTCCACAATTTCTTCCAAAGAACTCCAGGATATTTTGCAGAATCTTTGTAAAAATGTAATGAAAGTTACCGGAAAATCGACTTACAAAGACGAATTCGTCACAGCGGGCGGAGTCAATTTAAAGGAAATTAATTTTAAAAATATGACCAGTAAAGTTATCGATCGATTTTATCTTGCTGGCGAAGTTCTTAATATTGACGCGGTTACAGGAGGATTTAATTTTCAAGCATGTTGGAGTGAAGCTTGGTTAATTGCAGAAGATTTGAATAACCTTTAATTATTTTCGAGACCATGATTTTATAAGTTTTTATTTATTAAATTTGAAAAAAATAAATAAATATAATGAGAAAATTTGCACCTATATTCGCTATATTGATGATTTTCATGCTGTTATCGTGCCAAGTAAGCGTGGTGAACCAACAGAAACCGATGCAAAATAATTCTTTGGAATTGTACGAAAAATATACTTTCCAGACGCAAGATGCAAAAGTCATCAAAATGAAAGTGCTGAAGCAAGACAACGAAAATATTTACGGAAAAACAAAAGCCGGAGAAGATGTTGTGCTAAGCAAAATTAACGTTCGAGAAGCGAAAAAAGTAGATATCGTAGCTTCGGTTGCTATTGGTTTAGCAGCACTTGCAGCGGTGATTTTCGTTCCAATTTAATTGGTAGATAGAAAGAAAATAAAAAAAAGAATCAGTGGAAATGCTGATTCTTTTTTTTGTGAAATATTTTCTAAATTTTTAAGCTTGCATCTTTGCAATAACATCGATACCGCCTTTGGTTTTATCACCAATTTTGCATACGATCTCAGTGTCCAACGGTAAGAAAACATCCATTCGGGAACCGAATTTTATGAAACCAAATTCGTGCCCTGCTTTTGCCGCATCGCCTTCATTACAATAAAAAACGATTCTTCTTGCTACATAACCTGCGATTTGACGGAAAACAACTTTGTGATTCGTTAAACTTTCAACTGCAACTGTAGTTCTTTCGTTTTCGGTAGAAGATTTTTCGTGCCAAGCAACCAAATATTTTCCCGGATGATATTTTTTGTAAATCACTTTTCCGGAAACCGGATAACGACAAATATGAACATTCAGCGGAGACATAAAAATAGAGATTTGGATGGCTTTTCCTTTGATGAATTCATCTTCTTCAACCTCTTTAATCATCACCACTTTACCGTCAACAGGTGCAATTACGTTTTCTTTATGAGCCAAAATATCTCTTTGCGGAACACGGAAAAACCAAAATACCAATCCGTAAATTATTAATAATGGAATAATGATAAGGAGCGACCATTCCTTTAGAAAATAAACCGATAGGAATGCAAGTAAAGCGAACACAATACTTGCAACGATGATTGTTCCGGTGGATTCTTTATGGAGTTTCATGAGTTTTTATATAAATTTTTCTAAAATAAAGTACAAATATACGACAGGTGCGCAGATAATAAAACTATCGAGTCGATCTAAAATACCGCCATGACCAGGAATGATATTTCCTGAATCTTTCACACCGAATGTTCTCTTCAATTGGCTTTCCACAAGATCACCGAGTGGCGCAAAAACGGAAATTAAGAATCCTACTACGATCCAATTTCCACGCAAATCGGGGTGAAATCTTTCAACAAAAAATGATAGAATCAACGTTAAAATCACTCCTCCTGCGAAACCTTCCCAAGTTTTTTTAGGAGAAATTTTTGGAGCCATTTTATGTTTTCCGAAAAGTTTTCCGGCAAAAAAAGCAAAACTATCGCTGCTCCAAATGAGAGCAAAAAGAAAGAAAACCTCTAATGTAAACGTGTCGTCATACGAGCTAAATTTTGGCAATCCAAGCGCAAAACCGAACGGTAATGAAAGATAAATCACTGTGAATATCAATTTTCCATTGTCGTAATACAATTCTTTCGGAAACTTGAAAAGTGTGATCACGGCAATTACAATCAGCGAAAGTGCAAGGATTTCTGAAAGATTGAAATTGAAATAAAATCCGTGTTGGAAAAATCTCTTTGAAAAGCGATAAAAAACCAGAACAATAAGCGGGAAAACTAACCATTTTTCCCAACTTTTTGGGTTGAACTTCATCATTTTCACACATTCCCAAGCTCCTACAAACGCAAAGAAAGTCATTAAGCCGTAAAAAAGATTTTCTTGACGAACAACGAGATCGGGAGAGATTTTGTTGATCAAATTAGCGCCGAGCGGAGTGGTGCATAAAATGACTAGAAAACCATAAATTGCACCTCCGAAAAGCCGTTGAACTAGATTTTTATCCAAAATTTATTGATTAAGCGTGTTAGGTTTTCCCCGGAATTCTTTATACTGAAGGAAAAATTAATCTTCGAGCAAAAGTAAGAAAAGTTTCGTATTGTCTTTGTTCGGAGTATCTAATTTTGAATTGCTACCGCTGATTGAGGTTAGGTTACGAATATTTCCGTTGCGTTTGATTTTGCTCATCGCATCGTTCAAATTGTTCACGATTTGCGAAACATTCGCCATAATGATGATCTTTTGCGGAAGTCGCGAAGAATGATAGTGCAGAATATTGTTGTGCGACAGCATGATTCTGCCGTCGTAGGCAATTAGGTATTCACAGGTAATTAATGCAGCGTCGTTGAACAATTCCAGTTCTGTGGTATATGGAACTTTCACTACATCTAGGAAATTTTTTAAATCTTCATCCCAGCAAAATACGGATTTAATATCTTCGATTTTCAGAATGTGATTGAGGGTTTGCAACGCTTCGGCTTCATCAGCACAATAATTAAAAAAACCTCCGGAATGGGTAAATAATTGGGCAAATTTATAGTCGAGATCTGCATTTTTCAGCTGATCTCCAAGTTTGATCAAATCCGGATTTTCTTCTTCCTCAGGTTGATTTAATATTTTGCCAACAATTTTTTTAAAAAGACTCAATTTCTATCGAATTATGCGATTGATACTACAAAAATAGAAAATATTTATTATAGGAGATAAAATTATAAAAAAAAACCTGATAATTTGCAGGTTACCGCAATTATCAGGTTATTAATTTAAATCTGTGTATTAGATTCCGGACCTAAAATGGTTTCCGGTGATTCGTTTTCAGGAGTGTGAGTGTTGGAAACCGGATGCTCAGTAAGTTCAGGATCCCAAGCTCTTTGACCGAAAATTTCTTCTAAATCTTCTCTGAAAATCACCTCTTTTTCTAGAAGTTTATTGGCCAATGCATCAAGTTTATCTTTGTTTGCTGATAAAATTTGTAATGCTCTCTGATATTGAGTTGCAATGATTTTCGAAATTTCTTCATCAATTATTTTGGCAGTTTGCTCAGAATATGGTTTCCCGATATTGTATTCGGATTGACCAGAACTATCATAGTAGGAAATGTTTCCGATTTTTTCGTTTAAACCATAAATTGTCACCATCGCCTGAGCTTGTTTGGTAACTCTTTCCAAATCGGAAAGTGCTCCGGTAGAAATGTTTCCGAAAATTACTTGTTCCGCAGCTCTTCCCCCTAAAGTTGCACAAAGTTCATCGTACATCTGTTCAGTTGTTGTAAGCTGCCTTTCTTCCGGTAAATACCATGCAGCGCCTAACGATCGGCCTCTTGGTACAATGGTAACTTTCAATAGAGGAGCAGCATGTTCCACGAGCCAAGAAATGGTTGCATGACCAGCTTCGTGATAGGCAACTCTTCTTTTTTCTGAAGGTTTTATTGCTTTATTTTTCTTTTCTAAACCACCGATGATTCTGTCTACAGCGTCTAAGAAATCTTGTTTATTTACAGATTCATGGCCGTTTCTCGCAGCAATTAGGGCTGCTTCATTACAAACATTTGCAATATCAGCACCGCTGAATCCCGGAGTTTGTTTTGCCAAAAATTCTCTGTCGATATTTTCATCGAGCTTAATTTTCGCCAAATGCACGTTGAAAATTTCTTTTCTTTCATGAAGTTCCGGCAAGTCAACATAAATGGAACGGTCGAATCGGCCGGCTCGCATTAAAGCTTTATCTAAAATATCAGCTCTGTTGGTTGCTGCCATTACGATTACGTTGGTATCTGTTCCGAAACCATCCATTTCGGTAAGAAGTTGGTTGAGGGTATTTTCTCTTTCGTCGTTTCCGCCGGTGAAATTTCCTTTACCTCTCGCTCTACCAATAGCGTCAATCTCATCAATGAAAATAATCGCCGGAGATTTCGCTTTAGCTTGCGCAAAAAGATCGCGAACTCTGGAAGCTCCAACTCCCACAAACATTTCCACAAAATCGGAACCCGAAAGTGAAAAGAAAGGAACCTTTGCTTCACCAGCAACAGCTTTTGCCAAAAGGGTTTTACCTGTTCCCGGAGGACCTACTAAAAGAACTCCTTTCGGAATTTTGCCTCCTAATTTGGTGTATTTTTCAGAATTTTTAAGGAAATCTACCACTTCCTGTACTTCTTCTTTTGCGCCTTCTAATCCAGCAACATCTTTGAAGGTTACCTGTACTTTTTCCTTTTCATCAAATAATTTAGCACGCGATTTTCCGATGGAGAAGATCTGTCCACCAGGACCGCCGCCTCCGCCGCCCATCATTTTTCGGAAGATCACAAAATAGAATAATGCCATAATTGCGATCCAGAAAACAGCCGTGAAAAGCAGTTCTGTCATTGGGTTTTTGCCAATTCCATAGTCTCTTTTAGTTGCAATGGCGGGGTTTTCCTGCTTGATTTTATCGAACTTTTCAAGGAAAAGCTGTAAATCACCAAAACTCAATGTATAATCTGGTTTTGGTGCAAAATCAAATGTAGAAAATGGACTTTTATCTTTGGCAACTTGCTTATTGGCAAGTTCTGTTTTTGCAGCTTTGGTTAAGAAGACATCCGCTTTTTCGGTGTCTTTATATATCATTACATCCTGAATTTTTCCTTGCTGAAGCAGTTGAAAGAAGCCTTCTTCGTCGAGTGAATTGGAGCTAGAATCGCTATTCATGTTGGTGAAGAAGAACAGCAATACTGCTGCGATCAGTATCGGAAAAAACCAGTTAAATCCTTTGTTGTTATTCATATCTGTTTTTATAAAAATTTTGACGAAAAAAGAATTCCGCCAATGCTTTAGATTAATTTTCTATTTTAGTGATTTTGGCATCGCCCCAAAGCTCCTCGATATCGTAATATTCACGGGTTTCTCTTTGGAAAACGTGTACTACAACAGACACATAATCGAGCAGAACCCACAGCGAATTTTCAGTTCCTTCCACATGCCATGGTCGGTCTTGTAACTCGTTTCGAACTTTTTTTTCAATGTTTCCGGAGATTGCTGAAACTTGAGTATTGGAGTTTCCTGTGCAAATTATAAATGTTTGAGCTACTGAGTTTTCGATGCTAGAAAGATCGAAAATCATGATGTCTTCACCTTTTGTATCTTGTATTGCTTCCACGATTTTGTTGGTAAGCAGTTGTTTTTCTGTAATTTTATTCATTAAAAATCTTGTATAATCTGCAAATTTATTGTTTTTTTATTTAATTAAAGCCAATTTTGCTGTTTCTATCTCTTAAAGTTTTCATAAATGAGCGCACTTATTTTCCTTGAAAAATGTACTTCTACTAATGACGAAATTCTCAGGCATTTTACTTTAACGCGATCTGCACATTTGGCGATTTATACCTTTAACCAAACTCGAGGAAGAGGACAATATGGCAATAGTTGGAACTTATCGGTAAACCAAAATCTTGCTTTTTCGATGGCTTTACCGGTGGATCAATTCACCATTCGGGATCAATTTATCAATTTTCGTACCGCTGAAGTTTTGGCTAATTTTCTTGCCATAATGACAAAATCTACTGTAGAAATCAAGTGGCCGAATGATTTGATAATTCAGAATAAAAAAGTAGCAGGAATTTTAATCGAGAAAAAGAATATTGATGGAATTTCTTATTTTATTGTCGGAATTGGTTTGAATGTTTTACAAACTGATTTTCAAGATCTTAAAAAGGCGGGTTCTCTGTTGACGCAAACTGGAATAAGCTTTCAACTTCATGATTTCGCAAAAGAACTTTATGAATATTTAATGGAAAACTTAACCAAAAAAGCCTCAGAAGACAATATTTTGAAAGAAATCAATCACCGATTATTCAGAAAAGATAAAGTTTCTGTTTTTTCACACCATGAGATGAGACAGAATGGCATTATTAAAAAGGTTGATGAAGAAGGTTTTCTTTGGGTTGAACTTGAAAATGAGGGTTTGAAAAAGTTCTATCACAAGGAAATTGAATTGCTTTATTGATTGGCTCTTTTGAAATAAAGATACAAAGCAATTGGTCCGAAAATGAGATTTGGAAACCACATCGCAAGAAGCGGAGGTAATGATTTGTTCTCGGATACGACCTTTAGAACCTCGAATGAAAATACAAATACAAAAGCTAAAGCGATTCCGAGTGCGAGATTGAGTCCCAATCCGCCACGTTTTTTTTCGGATGATAAACTGAGTCCTAAAATAGTAAGAATGATCACTGAAACCGGCATCGAAGTTCTTTGATAGAGCTCGTTCAAATAGCTGTTCAAGTTTGCGTTTCCTTTTTCTTTTTCGCGATTGATGAATTTGATGAGTTCCGGTGTAGTTTTATTTTGCCCCAACAAAACATCCGGGAAAAGCTCTTCCGGCGGATGACCAAAACTTTTGTTCAACGTGTTTCCATTGTTGAGTTTTTCTGTATCGTCTTTATTGATGGTTTTTTCGAAATAATTATTAAGCGAAAAATATTTTTTGTCTTTATCCCAATAGAAATCGTTGGCGTTCAACTGATAGATTAATTTTTTGTTCTTATCGAATTTTTGATAAATAAATCCAGAGCCGCGTTTTTCTTTTTTATTATAACTTTTAATAAAGATATATTCGGTTTTGGAAAGTTGGGTAGAAACTTCGGAATTTCCGGTGAATTCCGCACGGCTAACCGCATTGTAAGTGTAAGGTTCCAACTCGTTTTTCTTGATATTCGAAAGTGGCAAAACGAAATGATTGATTAAAAGAGCGATTAACGCGATGAATCCCGATGTCATCAAATAAGGTCTTGCAAAACGATGAAAACTCGCCCCAGAACTTATAATGGCGACAATTTCAGTGTTATTGGCGATTTTGGAAGTAAAGAAAATCACCGAAATGAAAACCAAAATCGACATGAAAGTAATGATCAAATTGATAATCCAATACGGATAAAAATTCACGAGAAATTCTGAAACTTTAAAGCCATTGGACTCAATTCTTGGAGCTTTCGCTTGAACATCGATGACCAAAACGATAATCGTCAACAATCCCAGCATAAACCCAAAGGTTCCGAGGTATTTTTTGATGATATATAAATCGATTATTTTCATGAACATGGTTCCTTGTTAGAGTCTTGTTTTCAGCGTAGGGATTACCGAGTTTTTCCACTCGTAGAAATCGCCGGCGATAATGTGTGCTCTGGCAACTCTTACCAAATCGAGATAGAACGCCAAATTGTGTACCGAAGCAATCTGTTTTGCCAAATATTCTTTCGCAACGAACAAATGTCGGACATACGCTTTGGAATATTCTGAATCCACATAACTGGTCCCGAACTCGTCTAACGGAGAAAAATCGCTTTCCCATTTTTTATTTTTCATGTTCATCACACCGTTCCAAGTGAAGAGCATTGCGTTTCTTGCATTTCTTGTCGGCATCACACAATCCATCATATCGATTCCGAGACCAATGGATTCTAGGATGTTCCACGGTGTTCCTACGCCCATCAAATATCTTGGTTTGTCTTTGGGTAAAATATCGGTTACTTCGTCGGTGATTCGGTACATTTCCTCTTCAGGTTCACCCACGGAAAGTCCGCCAATTGCGTTTCCGGCTGCGTTTTGTTCGGAAATAAATTCCGCCGAAATTTTTCTTAAATCAGAATAAGTAGAACCTTGAACAATTGGGAAAAGTCTTTGTTTATGTCCATAGATTTCTGGGTTTTCTTCGGTCCATTCGATGCATCTTTTTAGCCATCGATGGGTCATTTCCATAGAATCTTTGGCCAAATTGTAATCGCAAGGATACGGCGTACATTCATCAAAAGCCATAAAAATATCAGCACCAATTTGACGCTGGATTTCCATAGATTTTTCAGGAGAAATGAAATGTAAACTTCCATCGATGTGTGATTTGAATTTCACACCTTCTTCGGTTAATTTTCTGGACTTTGATAAAGAAAAAACCTGATAACCACCGGAATCGGTAAGAATCGGCAAATCCCAATTCATGAATTTATGTAAACCGCCTGCAGCCTGCATAATATCCATTTTCGGACGTAAATTGAGGTGGTATGTGTTTCCTAAAATAATTTGAGCTTTGATGTCATCGCGAAGTTCTCTTTGATGAACAGTTTTTACAGAAGCTACCGTCCCAACAGGCATGAATATTGGAGTTTGGATGGTTCCGTGATCTGTAGTAATGGTTCCGGCTCTTGCTTTTCCGGTCGTTGTATTGTTGATTTCGAAAAATTGGGACATCATATTATCTTGCAAACGCGGGTACGTTTTTATTTTCTTTTAATTTCTTTTCAATATAATCTTTCGCTGCAGGATCTTTTTCCAAAACAATTTCTTGTGCATTGTTGAGGATTTTTTCCATATCTCCTGTCGCGGTATAAAATTTATAACTTTCGACAAAATCGGTTGCCGTAATATTCTTTTGTTTAAGGGTAAATCGCGTTAAATTTTCGATATTGGTTTGTGGGAAGAAGTTGCTCATCTGATCATTGATGGCAAATTCAGCAATAATTTCTGACATTTTATCTTTCTCGATTAGGTTTTTCGGAGGATCGATTAGTTCCGAGCAACTCGCCAATAAAAAGGTAAAGATGATAAACAACCAATTTTTCATAATTTTCCGATGATTGATTTCCACTTCAGATTTAAAACACCAAAAACAGCTTCATGGATGATTCCGCCATTCATTTTGCTTTCGCCTAATTCCCGGTTGGTGAAAATTATCGGCACTTCCACAATCTTAAATCCTTTCTTGAATGCACGAAATTTCATTTCGATCTGAAAGCCGTAACCCTTAAGTTTAATGTTGTCTAGTCCGATTTCTTCGAGTACCTTTCTGGAAAAACACACAAAACCGGCAGTGGTATCATGAACCGGAATTCCCAAAATGGTGCGAACATATTTTGATGCGAAATAGGACAAAAGAACCCTTCCCATCGGCCAGTTCACCACATTCACTCCTTTGGAATAGCGAGAACCGATGCTCATGTCGGCATTTTTGCAAGCTTCAAAAAGTCTGCTGAGATCTTTCGGATTATGCGAAAAATCGGCATCCATCTCAAAAATATAGTCGTATTGGTTTTGCAACGCCCACCGGAAACCGTGGATGTACGCTTTTCCCAAACCGTCTTTGGTTTTCCTAACGCTGAGATGAAGAATATGCGGATAAATTTTTTGTAAATTTCTTACAATATCTGCTGTTCCGTCGGGAGAAGAATCATCAACAATAAGGATGTGGAAGTCCTCTTCCAATACAAAAACTGCTGAAATTATATTTTCAATATTTTCCTTCTCGTTATAAGTAGGAATAATGACGAGTTTCTTCATCCTTGAAATTAATTTGCAAAGATAAACTTTTCCTGCTTCTTTTTTTAATGAATTCTTTTGGAGGGATTTTTGTGATTTTATTTGATGATAAATTCAGTCAATTATTTCTTTTTATATTCTTATTTTTGCAAAAAAAATAATCAATTGATTAGAATTGCACAGCATAATGATTGGGTCGTATGGATTCTTGTGGGCTGTATTTTCCTTTATATATTCATGCTGGTTTCGTTGCGCAGGGATTCTGGCGTATTGGAATTTCTTATGCAGAAATTTCCCGATTCTACAAATAATTTCCTAAGCTGGATGATAATTAGTGTGGTTTTTTGCGTCACTTTATCGGTTTTGGTTTCTCCGTATTTGCCGGCTGTTCCAAATACCATTAGCGCTCTGCAAATTGGAGGCTATGAATTGAACAAGTTTGGCTATACTTTCTTGGCAATTAGTGCATTTTATTTCATGAAAAACGCTTTAAGTTATCTGTTTTTTGCTGGGACGGGATCGGTGAAGAAATGGGAAGTGTTTTATTTTACCGTTTCCAAATTCTATTTTTCTTTTTCGTTGATAATCATGATTTTGTGTGTGATTAGCAATTTTTATATAGTGGATCGTGCAGAAATGTTTAATATTTGTGTAGTAGGACTGGCCGCAATTTTTTTATTTAAATTAAGCTATTATCTCTTTCACAGCAGTCGGATACTTCCCGAAATATGGTATTATAAAATTTTGTATATTTGCACCCTCCAAATTGTACCCGTTTTGGTACTCTGGAAGGTATTGTTTTTTTAATTATTTTGATGATGAAAATTAAATCTATATTAGTTTCGCAACCTGCACCGAATGAATCTTCTCCATATTTAGAGATGGCCAGAAAGGAAAAAATCAAGATAGATTTCAGGCCTTTTATTCATGTAGAAGGGGTGGAGGCAAAGGAACTTAGAACACAAAAAATTGATTTGGCACAATTTACAGGGATTATTTTCACCAGCAAAAATGCCGTTGATAATTACTTCCGTCTGGCAGAGGAAATGCGATTCTCAGTTCCGGATTCTATGCGATATATTTGCCAATCTGAGGCCATTGCAAACTACCTACAGAAGCATATTGTTTATAGAAAAAGAAAAATTTCTTTCGGTGAGAAAACTTTCGCGGACTTGATGCCTTTGTTTAAAAAATTCCCAACAGAAAAATATTTGTTACCTGCCGCAGAAAGCATCAGTCCGGATATTTTGAAAGTATTGGAAGCTGCTCCGATTGATTGGACCAAAGCAACCATGTACAGAACTGTTTCCAGTGATTTGAGTGACATTAATATTAAAGATTACGACATGTTGGTTTTCTTTAGTCCACAAGGAATTAGATCGTTAGGTTCTAATTTCAAAGATTTTAAACAAGAAGATACCAAAATCGCAGTTTTCGGAAACACCACAGAAATGGCCGCAAAAGAAGCCGGATTGAGAGTGGATGTGATGGCGCCAAGCAAAGAAACTCCATCAATGACAATGGCAATTGAAAAATATGTAAGAAGTATGAATAAGTAATTCATCTTCAGTTTGAGATATAAAACCGTCTTTTTCTACGAATAAGATGGTTTTTATTTTTTATAAATCATAACTTTATCGGCTTTTTTTAATGAAAAAATCCGACGTAATTTTTACAACAATATGAATGTTCCTAAAGCAAAAAAAATAGAAAAACTTCTCGAAATTCACGGTGACAGAAGGGTAGATCCCTATTTCTGGATGAACGAAAGAGAAAATCCCGAGGTGTTGAAATACCTCGAAGAAGAAAATGCATACTGCGACGAAATCATGAAAGATACCGAAGATTTTCAGCAATTGCTTTTCGACGAAATGAAAGCTAGGTACAAAGAAGACGACGAAAGTTTACCTTATTTTTTCAATGAATACTGGTATTTGGTACGCTACGAAAAAGGGAAGGAATATCCGATTTTCAGCAGAAAATTCCAGACTTTGGAAAATGAAGAAGAGATTCTCGTCGATGTAAACATTTTAGCAGAAGGTGAAAAATTTTTCGAAGTAGGAAGCGTTGCAGTTTCTCCTGATAACAAATTGATTTCTTATTCAACCGACAATCTCGGACGACGAATCTATACCATTAATTTTAAAAATCTAGAAACCGGAGAAGTTTTCCAAGATCAGATTTTCAATACCACCGGAAAAGTAGTTTGGGCAAATGATAATCAGCATGTTTTCTACATTAGAAAAGACGAAAGCTTGCGCGCTTTTCAGGTTTTCAGGCATCAGTTGGGAACCCAATCGGAAGATGATGTTCTGATTTTTCATGAAAAAGATGAAACTTTTGATGTTAATGTCTTTAAAACCAAATCTTTAGAATATATTTTCATCTCAAGTTCCAGTACAATTTCCGATGAGATGCGTTTTATTCCGGCTGAAAATGTTTTCGCAGATTGGACAATTATTCAACCGAGAATTGAAGATTTGGAATATTCTGTTGAGCATTATCAAGATGAATTTTACATTATTACCAATGCGGATGATGCGACTAATTTTAAAATCGTAAAAACCAAGGTTTCCCAGCCAGAGATTGAAAATTGGGTAGAAGTAATTCCACATCGAAAAGAAACATTGCTCGAGGGTTTCGAAATCTTCAATGATTATTTGGTGCTTGAAGAAAGAACTGAAGGTTTGCTCCATATCAAAATTATCGATAATCACAGTGGAAATTCGCATTATTTACAATTTACAGATCCTACTTATACCGCCTATATTGGGCTGAATTTAGAGTTTAATACCCAAAAGCTGAGATTTGGTTACACCTCGCTTACCAAACCCAATTCAACTTCAGAATATGATATGAAGGAAAAAACTACTAAAATCTTGAAAGAGCAAGAGGTTTTAGGTGGAAAATTCTTCGCGGAAAATTATGTGTCAGAAAGAATTTGGGCTCCGTCGAGAGATGGAAAAAATAAGATTCCAATTTCTTTGGTTTATCATAAAAACACACCGAAATCAGCAGAAGCACCTTTGCTTTTGTACGGTTACGGAAGTTATGGACATACCGTGGATGCGAGTTTTTCGAATGTGAGATTGTCAATTCTTGATCGTGGATTTATTTATGCAATTGCCCACATTCGAGGTGGTGAATATTTGGGAAGAGAATGGTATGAAGGCGGAAAAATGCTTGCAAAAAAGAATACTTTTTTCGATTTCATCGATGCCGGGAAACATTTGATTTCGGAAAATTACACTTCTGAAAAACATCTTTATGCGATGGGCGGAAGTGCGGGCGGACTTTTGATGGGCGCTGTGATCAATTATGAGCCGCAACTTTTCAACGGTATTGTGGCGCAAGTTCCTTTTGTAGACGTGGTTACGACAATGCTCGATGAAACAATTCCTTTGACCACAGGTGAATTTGACGAATGGGGAAATCCTAAAATAAAAAAATATTACGATTACATGAAATCGTATTCGCCATACGATAATGTGGAAGCTAAAAATTATCCAAATATGTTGATTACCACTGGATTACACGATTCGCAAGTGCAATATTGGGAACCCGCAAAATGGACTGCAAAACTCCGTGAACTGAAAACAGATTCTAATATTTTGGTATTCAAAACCGATATGAGCGCTGGTCACGGCGGAGCTTCCGGTAGATTTGAATCTTTAAAAGAAGACGCTCTCGAATATGCGTTTTTATTAAAATTAGAAAATAAAATTGATGGAAAATAAATCTGAAAACCAACTTTGGGAAGAAGTAGAACAATTTTTTGTTGAAAATTTCGATACCGATAAACATCCGCAAATTGACACGATTTTGTTCTTAATTGGCGTGCAGGAACTCGGAAGCGGACAACAAAAATATACCAAAGATGATAAGGTAAATATTCTACATATCGCAGTTTGCCGACTTTTGGAACCATTTGGATATTATCGTTTTTCACATTACGACGATGATGGTTATCCGCATTTTGATGAGGTAGAAAACCTGCCGGAATTGAAACCAAATGAGCAGCAGATTTTAATGAAAAAAGCAATTATTCAGTATTTTATTGACGAAGAATTATTCAAATAACAAAAAGATCGGTTTATGGCCGATTTTTTCCGTTAATTATTTCTGCTAATTGATTTAAAGCCATTTTAAAACCTTCTTCAAAACCCATTTCGAGAATTGTTTTCATATCATTTTCGGAATTAAAATGAATATTGATGGTGAGTTTGGTGCCTTCTTCAACGCCTGTAAAACCAATCAGCCAATTCACAGAAGGGATTTCCGAAGTTGGATTTCCGTTTTCATCAGCAAAAAAATCAATCCACGAAATACTTCTAGGCGCATTGATCTCCTCGTATATTACTCCGGCGCGATGTCGCTCATTATTGGGGCCTATCATTGCGTAATTCCATTTTCCACCTTCACGAAAATCGAGATTTGAAGTTTCGCAACGCCATGGTTTCGGTGCCCACCATTGATCAAGTAATTCCGGTTTTGTGAAATAATCCCAAACGAGAGCTGGTTTGTTTTGGTAAATCACCATCACAAAAACTGTAGCTGCATCAAGATCTTTATTAAAAACAATATCGGGTTTCATAAATGTAGTTTTAACAAATTTAATTCTTTATTTGATATGTTGTTGGTTTGCAAAATATTTTAACGCGGATTTAGTAAGAATTTGTTAAAAAAAAGAATTTTAAGAAACTAGCAACAATATTTTTAACTTTTTTGTGTTATATTAATCTTAAAATCAGTAATTTTAACAATTCAAATTAAAATTTCATAATGAACAATAAATTTATTCCATTTATTTCTGTACTGATGACGATTTCAATGATTGTGTTCGTCACGTTGCAATTATATTGGATAAAAGAGCTGTATTCCGCGCTGAACCAGGATTTTTCGAACAAAGTGTATTCTGCACTCGAAACTACTGCGCTCAAAACCCAGCAATTGGAAGTCGATAAATACCTAAACCAGGATTATAAAAATTTCGCCAAGAATGTGGTTGATAGCAGCAATCAGCCGACGCAAACTTATATTCAGCAAAATTCCGATTCCGCGAACAGACAAACCATTACTTTTCAGAAAAGTATCGTTGAAAACCAAAAATTTCCGATTTCTCAGAAAGGTGATAGTCTAAAACTTACCAAATTATACACCGACGAAGGGATTTTGAAAATTAAAAAAGAAGGAAATTCTTCGGAACCACTTACTGCACAACTTAGCAAGGACATCAATAATAATACTTATGCACTGAAAGAATTTGCGAAACTAAGTGCTTCGAATCTTCCGATTGAGAAAAGAGTGGACGTCAAAACTTTGGATTCTGTTTTGGATAAAGAGCTGAAATTGAACGGTTTAAAAACGAAAGTTGGCTTTGCAGTGATGGATAAGAAGAACAATATCACCAAAGTTGTTAATGATATTTATAAAGCTGGAAAAGATGAAAGCGATTATACCTATCCGCTTTTTACCGATAGCGAAGATAGGACGCTTTATACTTTGGCTCTCGTATTTCCAGATAAAAAATATTCACTTGCAAAGACTAATTTGCCGATGCTTCTTGGGACGATCATGTCTTTGCTTACGATTTTGGGGATTTATATTATTTCCATTAATTACATGATGAAGCAGAAGAAAATTGCGGAAGTGAAAACCGATTTCATTAATAATATGTCGCATGAGTTCAAAACGCCTTTGGCGACGATTTCGGTTGCGACAGATTCTTTGGCGAACGATAAAATTGCGACCAATCCGGAGAAAGTGAAGTATTATTCCGGCTTAATCAAACAAGAAAATTTGAGGATGAAAAAACAGGTGGAAAACGTTCTCAATATGTCGAAACTCGAAAGAAATGAGGTGAAACTTTTCTTGAAGGAAACCGATGTAAGAGCTTTGATTAAAGAAATTACCGAATCTTTCGGATTGATCGTAGCGCAGCGAAATGGTACGCTCACCCAAGAATTCAATACGGATCGCTATAAATTTAAAATTGATGAGTTTCATATTTCCAATGCGTTGGTGAATTTGCTTGATAACGCTAATAAATATTCGCCGGAAGCACCAGAAATAAAAGTGAGGACTCGAAATGAAGGTAATTGGTATGTTGTGGAGATTTCCGATAAAGGAATGGGAATGGAAACTGACAACCGAACCAGAATTTTCGAGAAATTCTTCCGCGAAGAAACCGGAAATATCCACAATGTAAAAGGACAAGGTTTAGGACTTTCCTACGTGAAAAAGATCATAGAATTGCACAAAGGACAAATAATTGTAGATTCTCAGAAAGGAAAGGGAAGTACTTTTACCATAAAATTGCCAATGAGCTAATTGAAAATTAACAAAAAATAAAATAAGATTTGGAAAACAATCTTATCACATCAAAATTTAAATAAATAAATTATGAGCAACAGAATCTTATTAGTAGAAGACGACCAAAGTTTTGGTGCTGTTTTAAAAGATTATTTAACCATAAATAATTTCGAAGTTACCCTCGCAACAGATGGTGAACAGGGTTTGAAAGAGTTCACAGAAAATGAATTTGATATTTGTATTTTCGATGTGATGATGCCTAAAAAAGACGGTTTCAGTTTGGCTGAAGATGTGAAGAGAATTGATAAAAACACGCCGATTATATTCCTTACCGCAAGAAATATGCGTGAAGATATATTGAAAGGTTATCAACTCGGAGCCGACGATTATATTACCAAACCTTTTGATACAGAGCTTTTGTTGTATAAAATAAAAGCGATCCTACAAAGAAGTGCAGTTTTGGAAGATGAGGAGCAGGAACAATTCAAAATTTCCAATATTTTCTTCGATTCGATGCTGCGTCAGTTAAGGGTTGGTGATCATGAATATAAGCTTTCTCCAAAAGAAAATGAATTGCTTAAATTGTTGTGCATCCATCGCAACGATTTCATGCCGAGAGATTTGGCTTTGCGAAAAATCTGGAAAAAAGAAAACTATTTCACCGCGAGAAGTATGGATGTGTATATCGCAAAACTTCGAAAATTATTGAAAGATGATGACGGTTTGGAAATTATCAACGTTCACGGCGAAGGTTTCCGACTGTTGGTGAAAAACTAAAATTGAAATTCGATTTAAATAAAAAAGCTCAGAAAATTTTCTGAGCTTTTTTGATTTTAAAAATGTGAAAATTATTTTGCTTCAACGCAGAAAACTCTGTACTGAACAGCAGTTGCACCTTTGAAATAGTTTTTAATTCTCGCTAAATCACCTGCAGCGCTTTGTTTGGAAATATAACTACCCGCCATCACTTTATAATTTGGACGAAGCGAAGCATCGATTTCTACTTTCATGTTAGGAAATCTTCTGCGGAAATACATCCCAACTTCGCGGGCTTCTTCGTTGCTTTTTACTACTGCAAGTTGAATTTTATACCCCATAATTCTTGGGTTTCTTCTGCAAATTTCAGCACGGGAAAGTTCTTTTTCCGGTACGGTAATCTTTGGCGTAGATGTTCTGGGAGTGTTATCTGAAGAGGAATTTGCAATTGTGCTAGCGCATTCATTCTCCATCGTTGTAAGTAGATCATCCACTTTTTTGTCCATACTTATGATAAGTGGTGTTCCGGAAATGGTATCGTTTTTCACAACTTGCTGGGCGTCAATCTGATTCATCATCACGAAAGAAAACGCGGTGAAAATTTTAAGGATATATTTCATCAAAAAATTATTTTTCGCAAATTTATAACAAATAAAAATCATACCAACATTTGTTATTTAGAATTAATACAAATTAAGTAAAAACGGCAATTGCTCTTTCTTCCATCGTTAATTTTCTGTTAAAAGTCTTATTTTTGCGCTATTGAAAAGTAAACTCAAAATATTTTACTAACCCAAGATTTTATAAATGATTAGTTGGAGAAAGCATTACAAAAGGGGTCTTATCGCAATAGGTCTATTGCTGTCGACCAGTGCTTCTATTTACGCTCAAGGAGATGCTAAGAACGGTGAAAAGCTTTTTAAAGCGAACTGTACCGCGTGTCACGCATTGGACAAACAAATGGTTGGGCCTGCATTAGGCGGCGTAGTAGACAGACTTAAAAAAGAGCAAAATCTAGACACGGATTGGCTTCACAAATGGATTAAAGACAATAAAGCTTTGAGAGCTTCTGGCGATAAATATGCCAATGAAGTTTACGAAAAGTTTAATAAAACGGAAATGCCTGCGTTTCCTGCTCTTTCCGATCAGGATATTGATGATATTTTAGAGTATACCACCAATCCGCCGGCACCGGAACCTGCAGCAGATGCAGCGGCTACTGCTGGAACGGATTCTATGGCAGCTTTGGAAGCGGCAAATAAAGAATCGGCTAATTCTAAAATTATCTTAATTTCTCTATTTGCAATCGGTGGCCTTTTGTTATGGTTGCTATTTAAATTAAGACAACTTGTAAAACTTCAGCAATCCGAAGAATTAGCGGGACTTAATGAAACTAGAGCGACTTCGTTTGCTGATATGTATAAGAGATATCACTATGTAGGCAAAGGAATATTGGTGGTTCTCGGAGTATTAGCTGCTTATGGAATTTGGAACTGGATGATGTGGATCGGAGTTTATAAAGGGTATAAGCCGGAGCAACCAATTTACTTCTCGCACAAGATTCACGCGGGTGAAAATAAAATTGACTGTCAACTTTGTCACTCTTCCGCGAAATATGGTAAAGTTTCCGAAATCCCATCTATGAACGTTTGTATGAACTGTCACCGAACAATTTCTGAGTATAACGGAAAATATATGGAGCCAGGAAAAGACAAAGCTTTCTATGACGGCGAAATCAAGAAAATTTATGCAGCAACAGGTTGGGATCCTGAAAAACAACAATATACAGGCAAAACACAGCCAGTGGAGTGGACTAGAATTCACAATATGCCGGATTTCGTTTATTTCAACCACTCTCAACACGTTGTAGCAGGTGAGCAAGCGATTATCAATTCTTTCAATAAGAAAAATCCTGATGCGAAAATTGATGTTGTCTGTAAAGCTTGTCATGGTCAAATTGATACCATGAATGTTGTGCAAATGGCGAATGATTTTACAATGGGATGGTGTATCGAATGTCACAGAACAACAGAAGTTGATATGAACAACGGTTATAATAAAGAGTACTTCAAAAATCTACACGAAAAACTGAAAAAGCAATATGGTTCAGGTACGAAGATTACGGTAGATGCTATTGGAGGTCTTGAGTGTGGTAAATGTCATTATTAATAACAAAAATTAGAAGTATCAATGGCTTCAAATAAAATACAATTCAGAAGTATTCACGAACTGAAAGATCCCAGCTTAAATGCTAAGCTGGCTCAAAAAGAATTTCAGAACGAAATTCCGGTGGATGAGTTATTGGGAGATGGTCAATCGAATGAATCTGGAACTTCAAGAAGAGATTTCCTAAAGCTTTTAGGATTTTCCACAGCAGCGGTTACTTTAGCAGCATGTGAAGCTCCGGTTCTTAAAACAATTCCTTACGTGGTAAAACCCCACGAAATTATCCCAGGAATTCCTAATTATTACGCATCAACTTATTTCGACGGATACGATTTTGCTAGCGTTTTAGTAAAAACCAGAGAAGGTAGACCAATCAAAATAGAACCAAATCCTTTAGCTAAAGAATTGGGTAAAACCAGTGCTAGAGCACAAGCAGCTGTACTTTCACTTTATGATAATGATAAAGTAAAGCAGCCCAAATTGGATGGAAAAGACGATACCTTCAACAATGTTGACGATTTCGTTCTAAAAGGTTTGGCAGATGCGCAAGCTGGAGGTAAGAAAATCGTGGTTTTATCTCATTCTTACGCTTCACCAACTTTCAAAAAATTATTTGCAGACTTTAAAGCTAAATATCCAACAGCGGAATTAGTTACTTACGATGCAATCCCTCATACTGCAGCTTTAGATGCTGCTCAGGAAGTTTTCGGACAAAGAGCATTGCCGGTTTACGACCTTGCAAAAGCTCAGTTGGTTGTTTCTTTCCAAGCTGATTTCTTAGGCGATTATAACGGAGGTTCATTAGAAACTTCTTATGCTGCTGCTAGAAAACCAGGTCCAGATATGTTGAGACACATCCAAGTGGAATCCAACATGTCTTTAACGGGGGCAAATGCTGATACAAGAATTAAATTGAAGCCAAGTGCTGTAAACAAAGTTCTTGTAGAAGTTTACAATGGTTTAAATGGAGGCGCGACAAGCAAAGAAGCAGCTGAAATCGTGAAAGAATTGCAAGCAAAAGGCAGCAACGCTGTTGTTTTTGCTGATGGTTCGAAAGCGGCTCATGTTTTAGCACATTTGATCAACCAAAAATTGGGATCTACTGCTTTCACAGGGAAAGCTAGTTTCTTAAAAGAATTTGATGCGTTAAGATATCAAGAGTTTTTATCTTGGATGAATGCAGGTCAAGTTGGTGTATTGATTACCAACAATGTTAACCCAATTTATTCAAACAATAAAGGGGAAGATTTCAAAAAATTAATAGCAAAAGTACCTTGTGTAGTTGCTGTTGCAGATAAGAAAAATGAAATGTACAAAGCAGCGAAAGCTGTTATCCCGGTTGCCAATTGGTTGGAATCTTGGGGAGATATGACTCCACAAACCGGAGTTTATACTTTGATGCAGCCAACCATTCAGAAAATTTATAAGTCAAGACAGATTGAAGAATCTCTTTTGGTTTGGATGAATGGTAAAAATAGCGCAGCGAATAACTATTATGACTATTTGAAAGCTAATGCAGCTTCCTATATCGGTGGAACTACTTTCAACAAAGCTCTTTATAACGGAGTTTTAGAAGGTGGAATTGCTACCACACTTTCTTATGCCGGCGGAAATGCTGCTGAAGCAGTAGCTCAATTGTCTGGTTTCAAAGCGTCTGATTTGGAATTGGTTCTTTATACCAAAACTTCTATCGGTGATGGTACACAAGCCAATAACCCATGGTTGCAGGAAATGCCAGATCCAATTACCAGACTTTCTTGGGATAATTACTTAACTGTTTCTCCTAAAGATGCTGAAAAATTAGGACTTAATAATGATCTAAATGCAAGAATGCAGCTAGACGGATCCGTGGTAAATCTTACGGTAAACGGCGTTACCATCAAGAATGTACCGGTATTTATTCAGCCGGGACAAGCGGAAGGATCTATGGGATTGGCGCTAGGTTATGGTAAAAAAGATTCAGGTAAAGTAGCAGAAACTGGTGTTAATGCATATCCTTTGTTTGATGGTTCGAACTCGGTTTTATCCAATGTAAAAATTGAAAAAACAGGTGACGAGCATGAATTTGCAGGAATGCAGCTTCAAAATACTTTGATGGGTCGTTACGAAATCGCAAGAGAAGTTCCTCTGGATACTTTCCTTAATGTGAAATTCGACGATGAAAAATTAGGTTGGAACAAGCCCTTAGAATATCATACCATTGGTGGTGCTTTACCAGCTGGAAAAATCGACCTTTGGGATGCATTCGATGATACTGATGGACCACATTTTAACCTATCTGTAGATTTAAATTCATGTACAGGATGTGGAGCTTGTGTAATCGCTTGTCAAGCGGAAAATAACGTTCCAGTTGTAGGTAAAGAGGAAGTAAGAATGTCCAGAGATATGTTCTGGTTGAGAATTGACCGTTACTATTCTACTTCGATTCCTGCGGAAATCGATAAGAACAAGGACAACAAGCTGTCTCAGGAAGAAGCTATCTCTGCTGATCTTAATGTTCCTGGTATGTATGGTCACGTTTTCGATAAAGAAAGCGGAATCCTAAACCACCCAGCGGATAATCCTGATGTGATCTTCCAACCGGTAATGTGTCAGCACTGTAATCACGCTCCTTGTGAAACAGTTTGTCCAGTAGCGGCTACTTCACACGGGAAACAAGGTCAAAATCAAATGGCTTATAACAGATGTATCGGTACAAGATATTGTGCGAACAACTGTCCTTATAAAGTAAGAAGATTCAACTGGTTTACTTATAACCTTAATGATAAATTCGACTTTAATCAAAATAATGATTTAGGTAGAATGGTGCTTAACCCAGATGTTGTGGTAAGAACAAGAGGGGTAATGGAAAAATGTTCAATGTGTATCCAAATGACACAGAACACCATCCTAGAAGCGAAGAAAGAGGGTAGAAAAGTAAAGGATGGCGAATTCTCTACTGCTTGTGTGAATGCTTGTTCTACAGGAGCGATGAAGTTTGGGGATATGAATGACAAAACTTCAGAAGTAAGAGCATTATACAGCACAAACAGAAGATACACCTTGCTGGAAGAAATTGGTACAAAACCAAACGTTTTCTACCATACCAAAGTGAGAAACAGAAAAGAAAACAATGTTTAAAAATAATAAATAGGTAAAAAATGTCAGGACATTACGAAGCTCCGATAAGGGAACCTTTAATTATTGGTCACAAAACTTATCACGATATTACAGAAGATATCGCAAGACCTATCGAAGAAAGAGCCGGAAAACTTTGGTGGATTTCATTTTGGATTGCTTTAACGCTATTCATCTATGGATTTGGCTGTATCGCCTACACCATTGGTACCGGTATCGGTTCATGGGGACTCAACAGAACCAACAACTGGGGTTGGGATATTACCAACTTCGTATGGTGGGTAGGTATCGGGCACGCAGGAACCCTAATTTCTGCCGTTCTCTTATTATTTAGACAAAGATGGAGAATGTCAGTAAACCGTTCTGCTGAAGCGATGACGATTTTCGCCGTGGTACAAGCAGCACTTTTCCCTGTAATCCACATGGGTAGAGTTTGGGTAGGTTATTGGGTATTCCCTTTGCCAAACCAGTTTGGTTCACTTTGGACTAACTTCAACTCACCGTTACTTTGGGACGTATTTGCAATATCAACTTATTTCTCTGTATCTACCGTATTCTGGTTTATGGGATTAATCCCTGACTTTGCGATGATCAGAGACCGTGCTAAAACTCCTTGGACGAAAAGAATCTATACATTCTTAGCATTCGGATGGGGTGGTAAAGCAAAACACTGGCAACGTTTCGAAGAATTATCTTTGGTATTGGCAGGTTTAGCTACACCTTTGGTATTCTCAGTACACACTACGGTATCCTTCGACTTTGCTACTTCGGTAATTAAAGGTTGGCATTCTACCATCTATCCTCCGTATTTCGTTGCGGGAGCAATTTTCTCAGGATTTGCAATGGTACAAACCTTATTGCTTGTTGCAAGAAAAGTTTGTCACTTAGAAGATTATATCACCATGTACCATATCGAGATTATGAACATCGTAATCATCGTAACAGGTGGAATGGTAACTGTAGCTTATGCAACCGAGTATTTCATAGGATGGTATTCAGGATCAAGATACGAGGATTTTACTTATCTTTCTCCTGGAGCAGCTACAGGTCCTTATTGGTGGGCATTCTGGTCGCTAATTATCTGTAACCTTGTAGTTCCTGCAGCATTCTGGTTCAAAAGAGTACGAACCAACATCTTTGCAACATTTATTATCGCTTTGATTATCAATATCGGGATGTGGTTTGAAAGATTTGATATTATCGTTATCAACATTTCAAGAGATTATTTACCAAGTTCATGGACCATGTTTAAGCCAACCATCATTGATGTAGGAGTATTCCTTGGAACGATAGGATTTTTCGGAGTGTTATTTTTATTGTACGCCAGAACTTTCCCTGTAATTGCACAGGCTGAATTAAAGTCTATTTTGAAAATATCTGGTGAAACTTATAAAGCAAAAGAAGAAGATGAGCACCACTAAAAGAATATTTGGAATATATGCAGACGACGACGATTTAATGAACGGCGTACATGCATTCAACGACAAAGGAATTAAAATTGACGAAGTATATACTCCGTTTCCGGTTCACGGGCTTGATAAAGCTTTAGGTCTTAGAAAAACCAGAATTTCCGATGCTGCTTTTCTTTATGCAGTATATGGAGTTACTATCGGTAGCTTGGTTACATGGTACACTATGAATCACGACTGGCCACAAAACATTGGTGGTAAACCAGCTTTCGATTGGGCGCACAACATGCCTGCATTTGTGGTTCCGATGTTTGAATTAATGGTATTCTGTGCAGCTCACATGATGTCGCTTACTTTTTTAGTAAGAAATAAAATGTATCCTGGATGTCCTCCTCAGAACCCGGACCCTAGAACTACCGATGATAAATTCATGATGGAATTTGTTACCGATAATGTAGATGCTGTAAAGCAAATCCTGATTGATACCGGTGTTGAAGAAATAACTGTAAAAGATGCTTAAAATGACAAAGAATATTATAAAAATTACAGCTATCTTAGGATTTGCAGCAATTTCCTTAAGTTCTTGCAGTAAAGAAAATCCGCCTTTAGTGTATTTTCCGGATATGTACTATCCTGTAGCTTATGATCCTTTGATGAAAGCTGAAGATGCATATTCAACTCATGAGAATGAGATTCCTGCTTTCGTTAAAAATAATGGGGCTACTGGCTTAGGACCTGTAAATGGTACTGTTGTTCATGATAAAGATGGAGTTGCAGATGTTGCTGCTAATGATAGAATGACTCCTGATCAATATAATGCTGGTTACGATGAGTCTAAAACCATTACAGCTTCTCCACTTAATCCTGCTAACCAAGCAGCTGATATAGAAAGAGGAAAAGGATTGTACGACAAAACTTGTGCTGCTTGTCACGGTACAGGAGGCGATGGTCAAGGGCCAATTGTCGTATGTGGAGCTTATTCAGGTGTTCCGAAATTTGCGGATAGAGAAATTACTGTAGGATCTGTACATTATGTTTTAACCAATGGTAGAAACGCAATGGGTTCTTATGCAGGGCAACTTACACCGGGTGACCGTTGGAGAGTCGCAATGTATGTAATGAGTGCATTCAAAGGCGGAATTGCTCCCGCAGCTCCTGCCGTTGCTTCAGCAAGTGTAACAACTAGTCCTCAAAAATAAAAAGTATAAAAAAATGTATAGTTTTTCACCTAAATTAAGATTATATTCAATCATATTTATCGCTCTGGGATTAGTGCTTTTTGGTGCAGGTTATTTTATGAATAAATCATTAAGCCCTGAAAAGATAGAACACATGATGGAAGCGGTACATGCCGGAGGAAATCATGCACCTACTCATTCCAGCGAAATGGTTGGGCCACAAGATCATGAAGCACATTTGGAACATGCGACCTTGCAAGTTCACAATCAGCCATTGGCGGCTATTCACACAGTTGCTGTGTTTTTATTTGCTTTAAGCTGTTGTGCATTGTTCTTTTATTGTATCCAGAATGTGGCACACGCAGGTTGGTCTATCATCATTCTAAGAGTTATGGAGGCGATTGCTTCTTATATTCCTTATGGTGGTGCAATCCTATTGATCATTATGATTTTGAATGTCACTCACCAAGGGCATCTCTTTCACTGGATGGATCCCGAATTGACAGAACCAGGAAATGTTCACTTCGACGCTATTCTTTTTGAAAAGAAAATTTTCCTTAATATTCCTTTCTACGCGATCAGAACGATTATTTATGTAGTCGGAGCTTCATTCTTCGCTTGGAAACTGAAATCTCTTTCAAAAAAAGTTGACGAAACCAAAAGTAGAAAAGTCTATGCAAGCTATTACAGCTGGAGTGTTGGTTACATCGCATTCTTTGGTTTTGCTTCTGCAGCATGGGCTTGGGATTGGTTGATGTCAATCGACCCGCACTGGTATTCTACAATGTATATTTGGTACGCGATGGTAAGCTGTCTTTCGTCTTCGATCGCTGCTATTATTCTGATCAGTGTTTATTTAAAGAAAAAAGGATTTTTACCTCAGTTCAATGATAATCACTTACACGATTTAGGAGTTTTCCTTTTCGCTACCAGTATGCTTTGGACTTATACTTGGTTCGCTCAATTCATGCTGTATTGGTATGCTAACGTTCCGGAAGAGGTTAACTATTTCTTCGGAAGATTCAAATATTATTCTCCAACATTTTTACCAATGTTGATTATCAACTTCCTTATTCCACTTTTGGTATTAGTAAGTTCTAGCATTAAGAGAAATTATACGGTGGTTACTGTAATGGCGGTAGTTGTACTTTGTGGACATTGGTTAGATTATTTTAATATGGTGATGCCGGGAACGGTAGGCCCTTATTGGAAAACTCCTGAAGTTCTATTGTTGAATTTAGGATCAGTACTATTCGGAGTAGGTTTATTCATCTTTGTGGTAATGACAGCGCTTTCTAAGCTGAAATTACTTCCGGAAGGTAACCCATTCCTTAAAGAGTCTAAAATTTACGAATACCCTTTCTAATTAAGGTATTCCAAAATACAAAAGTCCTGGTAATTCGATTATCAGGACTTTTTTCTTAATGTTAAACTCTTTAAATTAGACGATAAGCCTTTTTAATTCAATCTTGAACCTTTTTTACTCAATGTTGAGTTGTTTTAATTCAAAGAACAATCTTTTTAACTCAAAGATGAATCTTTTTAATTCAAAGTTGAGTTGTTTTAATTCAATCAAGAATATTTTTAATTCAACGATGAACATTTCTAATTCAACATTGAGTTTTAAGATGATTATTTTTTCAAAAATAGATTTCAATTGGAAGACTTGTACGAGGACGCTGTTATATCACCATAAAAAAATATTTCCCGGCATTGTCGGGAATTTTTTTAAATTTGTAATAAACCCATCACTTATGAAGAAAATCGTGTTTTTGTTTCTTTTTTGCTTTTTAATAATTTCTTGCAAGAAAGATTCCGTAGATGCTACCAATACCAAAACTTTGCAATCGAGTATTAATGATATGGCATCGAGTTTAAATACCTTAAAGCAAGTGAAATTCAGTGAGGCTTTATACATCCTGAAAACATTCGGGGTGGAAGCGGATGGTGATGTGAACGAACTGAACGCTTTAGGAAAATTAATTGATGGAAAAAAAGTTCCCGAGATTTTCGCACTTGCAGATCAAGTAGCCAAAAAAAATGGAATCGACTGGAGCAGTACGGGACCACCTTCATTAGGTGAAATGAATATTTTCGGAAATGAAATGGCAAAAGAATCGGATCCAAATGATATTTCGGCAAGTTCCTTAAATATTATTACAAAACCTATGGCGGTTGATAGTGTTTTAGGTCCAAAATCCTTACAAATCGTACCAAGGTTGGTCGATCGCTCAGGAAACCCAATTGTCTTCGAAGGAGCAGCTTTGGAAACGGTTCTTGAAGTTTTCAGCAACGGACGTAGAATTCTTACCTCCAAAAATTTGATGTTGGATAATAATTTCAAAGGCTTTAATATGCGATTTGCATCTTTGCCGGCCGAGAAAATTTCGAATAACCAAATCGACATCACCGTTTCTGTAAAGACAACCAAGAAAACCTTTAAAATGTCCAAAATCGGTGTGACTGTAAATCCAAAAGCATTATTAATGCCTACAGGAAATCCGGCTAATAATCCGACCAACGTAACAGCTGATCCATCTGTAATCCCAGATCAAACTGCAACCACTACAGAAACGCCTGTAGCAGCCACAGCTGATCCCAAAACTAGTGTATCTAAATTTTTAAATAATTTGAGCGCGAAGAACTTGAAAGGAGCCTACGATACTTCGGATAATCCAAGTTGGGGTTCTTATGAAACGTTTTCCAACCCGACTACCGGGTTTGGTGCTGTGAAAAATATTAATGTAAAAAATATCACCACAAATAGTGTAAGTAGCAATAACGCAAGTGTGAACGCTACCTACGATGTAACTGATAAAAATGGGCAAACCACCTCGCTTTTGGTGACATTCGGCTTAAAGAATGTTAACGGAGAATGGAAGATTTCAAGCTATAAAATCAATTAAAAATGAGTAAAAGCGAACTTATCCGAAATTTAGAAAATACGATAGAAAATATTCCAGATTTTCCGAAACCCGGGATTCAATTTAAAGATATCACACCGATTTTTCTTAAACCGAAACTGTACGAAGATGTAATCGCTGATCTTGTGAATTTCAGCCGGGGAAAAGTAGATGCGGTTTGTGGAATTGAAAGTCGCGGTTATCTTTTCGGAATTGCGGTAGCAGTTGCATTGGAAGTTCCTTTTGTTTTGATCAGAAAAGCTGGAAAACTACCGCCTCCTTTCATTGGTGAAAAGTACGATCTGGAATACGGTTCGGCAGAAATCCAAATGCGAACCGGACAAATAAAACCCGGACAAAGAGTTCTGATTCACGACGATTTGCTTGCAACCGGAGGAACCACCCAAGCTGCAGCACAATTGGTTGAAAAACAAGGGGCAAAGGTTGTTCAATTCAGTTTTTTAATTGGTTTAAAAGACCTTCGCGGCGAGGAACTTCTGAAGAAATTCAATGCAGAAGTTTACAGCATTTTAGAATATTAAGATGCATAAGATTCTTCTCAAAAAATCATTATTTTGCGGTGTTTTTAATAAAGAAAATGTTTTTTCAGACATAATTTTGTAAATCGTTATAAAACATCTAAATTTGCACTTCAATTTTTAATACTATTATGGCAAAAGATAAAGCGAACATCCACCGAAAAGATCTAGAAGGAAAGGAAACTGTAGAAATTTTCAAAGATTTGGACCGTGGCGCATTGGACACAGAACGTTTTTTAGAAAAACATTCTAAAACACTAATTACTGTTTTTGGTGCTTTGGTTATCGCAGTGTTAGGCTATTTTGCATTTCAGCAATTTTATGTAGCACCAAGAAACGAAGAAGCTACATTGAGTTATCTTGCAGCTCAGAAAAACTTAGCTGACGGAAAAGAAGAATTAGCTTTAGGCGGAAAAACTGCTGCAAATCCTGGTTATTTGGGAACATACAAGGAATATTCTGGGACTAAAGTAGGGAAACTTGCCGCTTACAACGCAGGTCTTTTGAAATTCAAAGAAGGTAAATACCAAGAAGCATATGACCTGCTTGATAAATTTTCTTCAGGAAATAAAATCTTGATGGCTTTGAAGTACGGTGCAATGGCTGATTGCCAAATAAACCTTAATAAAAATGACGAAGCTTTATCATTATTAGACAAAGCAACTTCTGCATCAGATGATCCTTACACTTCTTACTATTTCACAAGAAAAGCAGGTTTAGTAGCATTAGCATTGAAAAAGAATGCTGAAGCGAAGAAATACTTCTCTACCATCGACGAGAAATATCAGGATTACGATAACGGAATGTCGGATTCCTACATCGAAATGGTAAAATATTACTAAATAAAAATACAATGGCAACGGTAAATCTTTCAGATTACAAACCATTACAGATAAATGATGCCGGTTCTTTTAGAATTGGCATTGTTGTTTCTGAATGGAACGATTTTGTAACCCATAATCTTCGCGACGGAGCGGTAGAAGTACTGAAAAAAGAAGGTGTAAAAGAAGAAAACATCTCGGTTTTTAAAGTTCCGGGTGCTTTTGAACTCAATTATGCTTCAATGCAACTTTGCAAAGAAAGAAAATTCGATGCAGTAATTGCAATTGGATGTGTGATTCGTGGGGAAACGCCACATTTCGACTATGTTTGTTCCGCAGTTGCACAGGGAATTAAAGATTGTAATATTTTAACTGATGTGCCCACTATTTTCTGTCTGTTGACCGATGACAACAAAGAACAATCCATCGCCAGAAGCGGTGGAAGCTTAGGAAACAAAGGAATAGAGGCGGCAGTAACATCTTTGCAAATGATTGATTTTAAAAGAAATCTCTCTGAGAAAAAAGGGAATATTGGTTTCGGAAATTTGTAGTTTTACTATGAATTTAAATCTCCTTTTTTTTGAATTTGAGAGGAATAAATACTTATAAATGGATTCTAAAAAATCAAACCGTTTTTGTACTTGGGGATTTTTTATCTCTTGGTGTCTTTGGTTTTCGAGTTGTTTTTATTTTTCATCCGATTACCAATGCAGATTTTGACTTTTTTGAAAGTTTATAAATCATATTTTTAGGATTGCTCAGCGATATTTTTGTATTCGTTTTATCGAGCAGTTTGTTGGCGCTGTAATTTCTGTGGCAGAATTGGGTGAATGATTGGGTATCCGTATATTAATCAACAAGTAATTGGTTAAAGCGAAATAAGCTCAATCAATAATTTTTAATATCTTTAATTTCAAATTTTATTTAAACGATATTTATTATGAAATGGACAAACGATAGAAGTGAAAATGTTGACGACCGCAGAGGCTCCGGTGGAGGCGGCGGAATGCTAGTTGGAGGTGGTTTAGGAACGCTGATAATTGCTGCAATTATCTTTTTCCTCGGAGGCGACCCTTCAGCGATTCTTTCTTCAGGAATAGGCAGTTCGTCCCAACAAACCGAGCAAAGAGATTTATCGGCAGATGAATTGAAGGTTAGAGAATTTGTCCAAATGATTACTGGGCTAACTGAAAAAACTTGGGCAAAGATTTTCCAGGAAAATGGCATGCAGTACACTCCACCAAAAGTAGTTTTGTTTGAAAATGCCACTCAATCTGGTTGTGGAGCGGCACAGGCAGCGATGGGACCGTTTTATTGTCCGGCAGATCAAACAATTTATATGGATATGAGTTTCTTCCAAGAACTGCAACAAAGATTCGGTGCTCAGGTAACGGAATTTTCAATTGCTTACGTGATGGCTCATGAAATTGGACACCATGTACAAACCTTGCTCGGTACTACGCAGAAAGTAAATCAGTTAAGATCTAGCGGAAGATATTCGGAAGCCGAAATGAACAGAGTTTCCGTAGCAACTGAATTACAGGCAGATTTCTATGCCGGAGTTTGGGCAAAGCAAACCGATAATCGTGAAAAGATTTTAGAACCAGGCGATATCGAGTCAGCGATGTCAGCAGCTGAGGCGGTTGGTGATGATAATATACAAAAGCGCTCGCAAGGATACATCAATCAGGAAGGATTTACCCACGGGAGTTCCGCACAAAGGAAAGAATGGTTTATGAAAGGCTACAACACAGGAGATATCCGACAAGGAGACACTTTCAATGCCTTATTAAGATAACAAAATAAATCCGGAATTTTTCGGAATTGTTTAAAATAAAACCGCGATATGCAAAAAGCATATCGCGGTTTTGTATATATGAAAACGATGTTTAGTTCTGGTTTACAGAATTTTGTGCTGAAGTTTTCACTTCGTCTACTTTAGTTTGAACTTGAGAAGCAACCTCGTTTGCTTTAGCTTTCAAATCGGTTCCAAATTTGTTCAAATTGTCTTTTGCAGTGTTAAGTTTATCTTTTACTGCTTGTTTTTCTTCTGGAGTTGAGTTTTTGTACTTCCAAAAAGCTAATGCTCCAAGTCCCAATAATGCAAGTAGTCCGTTTCTTTTAGTGCTCATAATTTTAAGTTTTAAGTTGTTTTTATTGAAAAAATTAATTTGATAATAATCTAATTGTAAAAAGCGTGCCATCAATTTGTAAAAACCTATAAATTTTTGTTAAAATCATTATTAATCCATTTTATAAGAAAAAGATGGCGTTTTAAATTGAATTTTTGAAACAATGATTTTTTTAAAGAATTAATTTTTTCAATAAAAAACTCTGCCAAAAAGACAGAGTTTCAATTTGTTATGTGGTGATATTAACCTAAATAAGGATATTTATAATCTTTAGGGGAAACAAAAGTTTCCTTGATGCTTCTCACAGAAACCCATCTCAAAAGATTCATTTTAGAACCAGCTTTGTCATTGGTTCCCGAAGCTCTGGCTCCACCAAAAGGTTGTTGACCCACAACTGCTCCGGTTGGCTTATCGTTGATGTAGAAGTTTCCAGAAGCATTTTCTAAAGCTTTGTAAGCTTCATCAATTGCGTAACGATCTTGTGCGAAAATTGATCCAGTCAATGAATATGGCGAAGTTTCATCAACCAATTTCAAAGTTTCTTTCCAATCTTGATCTTCGTATACAAACACAGAAAGAATTGGTCCGAAGATTTCCTCGGTCACCGACTCGTATTTAGGATTGGTGGTTTCGATTACAGTTGGCTGAACAAACCATCCTTTAGAATCGTCACATTTTCCACCGAAAATTACCTGAGCTTCTGCAGATTTTTCAGCTCTTTCAATATATCCTTTGCATTTCTCAAAAGAATTTTTGTCGATTACCGCATTGATAAAATTAGAAGGATCTTCTGGACTTCCCATTTTCACGGTTTTCAATTGAGCTTCCATCGCATTTTTTACATCATCCCAAAGAGATTTCGGAATATAAGCTCGAGATGCAGCAGAACATTTCTGTCCCTGATATTCAAAAGCTCCACGTACCAATCCTGTAGCAACCGCATCTACATTTGCAGATGGATGCACCATGACGAAGTCTTTGCCGCCGGTTTCTCCTACAATTCTTGGATATGTTCTGTATTGGTGAATGTTGTCGCCAATCATTTTCCACATTCCCTGGAAAACTTTTGTTGAACCTGTAAAATGCAATCCAGCGAAATCCGGATGTGCCAAAACTTTTTCAGCAGTTTCTTTACCATCTGTGAAAACCATATTGATCACCCCGGCAGGTAATCCAGCTTCGGTAAGAATATCCATGATGATTTTAGCTGAAAGAACTTGCTTATCAGAAGGTTTCCACACTACCACATTTCCCATCATTGCCATACAAGTTGGCAAGTTTCCTGCTATTGCGGTAAAGTTAAAAGGCGTTACCGCAAAACAAAAACCTTCCAAGGGACGGTATTCGGAGCGGTTCCAAATTCCAGCATCGGAAACCGGTTGCTCAGCATAAATTTCCGTCATAAATTCTACATTATAACGCAAGAAATCGATGAATTCACAAGCTGCATCAATCTCAGCCTGATGAACATTTTTACTTTGCCCAATCATCGTAGCCGCATTGAGCTGATCGCGGTAAGGACCAGCGATTAAATCGGCCGCTTTCAGGAAAATAGATGCACGTTGCTCCCAAGCAAGGTTATTCCATTTTTCTTTTGCTGCAAGAGCGGTGTTGATGGCTTCATCAACATGTTGCATATTTCCTTTGTAGTAGAAACCGAGGTCGTGCTGGTGATCCTGAGGAGAACTAATCGCGATTTTTTCATCAGATTTCACCTCTTTCCCATTGATGATCATTGGAATTTCTACCTTTTCTGCCCACATTTTTTTGTAGGTTGCTATTAAGGATTTCACTTCGGCAGATCCTGGTTCGTAGGTTCTTACCGGTTCGTTCACTGCGAAAGGAACTTGCGAAAGTGCTTTTGACATATTTTTAATTTTTATTGATTTTTTTGTGAATGTTACAAAGTTAGGGCAATTGTGGCAATGTTCCAAAAACTCTTGAAGGTGAAATTATTGTTTCACCAATATTTTGTCGCAAACAATATTGCTTAGTACGATTTCTTCCTCTTGAATTTTAACAAGCATTGATTTGTCGAATTTTTCAATGTTTAAAACTTTGATTTCTTTTCCTAAAACCAATTTTTTTTTATTTAAGAAGTTTAAAAAATCTTCATCAGTAGTCGTAACAGCGGTGAAAACGACAGATTCTCCCACTTTGCAGTTGCTTAGTTTTTTTAGATCTTGGGCAATGATGTTTCCTTCTTTATCGGGAATGGGTTCACCATGTGGATCATATTTAGGATAATTGAGGAGTTCATCCATTTTATCGAAAAAAGTTTCGGAATGAATATGCTCCAGTTGTTCAGCGATTTCATGCACATTTTCCCAACCGAAATTCATTTTTTCGACCAGAAACATTTCCGTTAAACGATGTTTTCGAACAACCAAAGCAGCTTGTTTTTTTCCAGCAACTGTAATTTTCAAAGGTTTATAACTTTCGTAAATCACCCAGCCTTTTTCAGCGAATTTCTTCATCATGTTATTTACGCTCGGCATTTTCACGCTCAGAACCTTGCTCAATTCGTTGATGGTTACTGTATTATCAGTATTCATTAAGTGAAAAATGGCTTTTAGGTAATTTTCTTCGCTAAGGGAAATCATTAAGTTAGATTGCTTGAGACACAAATCTAACAATAATAAATTGACAAAAAAAACGCACAAGGGGAATTGTGCGTTTATTAAACCTCATAAAGATCACATTGTATTTTAATCTGTGGGAAAACTTCAAAAGAAAATGTGGTCGTTTAGTCTGGTTTAATTTTTAAAATGGTTATTAGTTTTCTTTTTTTTCTTTGCTTTTACATGACAAAGATGATATAAAAATTGAATAAAATTTGGGGTTAAATAACCCTTTTTTGAGGGTTTAATCACCTTTTTTTCTAATTTTAACCACCCGGAATCTAGGATTCTCTTATTACAATACTTTTTACCATGAAAATTTCCTTTAAAAATGATTATTCAGAAGGTTGCCACCCTAGTATATTAGAAGCTCTTACTCAACTGAATTTCGAACAACAAAGTGGTTACGGGCTCGATGATTACTCGAAAAATGCGGCGCAACTTATTCGAAATAAAATCAATGATCAAAAAGCGGAAGTGCATTTGGTTTCTGGTGGCACTCAGGCGAATCTAATTGTGATTTCTGCTTTTTTAAGACCTTATGAAAGCGTAATCGCTGCAGAAACGGGTCATATATTCACCAATGAAACCGGCGCTATAGAAGCAACCGGACACAAAGTGCACGGAATTCCGACGGAAAATGGAAAACTGACACCCGAACATCTGCAGCAAGTTTTGGATCTTCATACCAATATTCCGCATCAGGTGAAACCAAAATTGGTGTACATCTCTAATTCTACCGAGGTTGGAACAATTTATTCCAAACAGGAACTGGCAGACTTGTCTGCTTTTTGCAAAAGTTATCAACTTTATCTTTTCATGGATGGTGCGAGATTGGGACATGCTTTGACGGCGGAAACCAACGATTTGGTTATGGAAGATCTTTCGAAATATTGCGATGCTTTTTATCTCGGTGGAACCAAAAACGGAGCTTTGTTGGGAGAAGCTATTGTGATTTGTAATGAAGATCTGCAGCCGGATTTTGGATTTCATTTAAAGCAAAAGGGAGCGCTTCTCGCAAAAGGAAGACTTCTCGGCATTCAGTTTCAGGAATTGTTGATAGACGATTTGTACTTTGATTTGGCAAGAAATGCCAATGAAAAAGCGATGAAAATTAAAAAAGCATTTGAAGATAAAGGATGTACATTTTTAACAGAAACTTTCACCAATCAGATTTTTCCCATTTTATCACAAAAACAAATTGAAAAATTGGCGGATAAATTCGATTTTTACGTTTGGAAAAAAATTGATGAAAAACATTCAGCGATACGAATTATCACTTCTTGGGCAACTACGCAGGAAATTACAGAATTGTTTGTAAATGAGATCAATCAGTTGTAAAAATAGAAGGTTTTAAATAAAAAAATCCGCTCCAAAAAGGGGCGGATTTTCATTTGATCAATTGTTTCTATTATAAATCTTCAAATTTATCAACGACTTTCTGTGAAACTCCAGTGCTGCTAAACCCTCCATCGTGGTATAGGTTCTGCATCGTAACTTTTCTGGTAAGATCCGAGAAAAGAGTCACACAATAGTTTGCACAATCCAGCGCATCGGCATTTCCCAGTGGAGACATGCTGTCCGCGAAATTGAAGAATCCGCTGATTCCTTTCACCCCGGCACCTGCTTTAGTCATTACAGGAGATTGAGAAATAGTGTTTACACGCACTTTTCTTTCTCCCCAATAATATCCGAAACTTCTTGCGATACTTTCAAGATACGATTTATTATCGGCCATATCTCCGTAATTCGGGAAAGTTCGTTGTGCAGCGATATAAGTTAAAGCAAGGATAGAACCCCATTCGTTCATGATATCTCTGTCCCAAGCAGCTTTCATCACTTTGTGGAAAGAAACGGAAGATATGTTCCAACCTTTTTCAAGAAAATCATAATTAAGATCGGTGTAGGCTTTTCCTTTTCTGATGTTTACGGACATGCCGATGGAATGCAGGATGAAATCGATTTTGCCGAATTTTTCTTCAGCATGGGCAAAAAGTTTATCTAAATCTTCCACTGATGTGGCATCTGCCGGAACAACATCTGAACCTGTTTTTTTTGCCAACTCATCTATTTCTCCCATTCTCATTGCGATAGGAGCGTTTGATAAGATAAATTCAGCTCCTTCCTCGTGGCATTTTTCGGCAACTTTCCATGCAATCGACTGATCGTTCAGCGCACCGAAAATAATTCCTTTTTTGCCTTTTAATAATCCGTATGACATAATATTATTATTTTTCACAAATTTAAAATATTTATTGTTTTCAGCATAAAAAAAGAAACCCAAATTTCTTTAGGTTTCTCTTTTTTAGTTTAAATTTCTCTGTTAATTGGTAGCCTTTCTTACTTCGGCTTTTGCATCCTCAGCAGCATCTTTGGTTTTCTCCCAAGTATTGTCTGCCAAATCTTTTGTTTTTTCCCAAGCATCAGAAACAGCATCTTTAGTATCTTCCCAAGCCTCGGAAACATTTTCTTTCGCTCTTTCTAACCAACCTTCAGCGGTAGGTTCAGCGTTTTTTTCTTTTTGCTCGCGGATATAATCTTTTGCTCTATCAGCATAATCGTTTACGGTCCATTTTACGTCGTTCACTGCATCTTCTGCTTTGTTGAAATCTTGTCTGTCCATAATAATATTTTTTTTAGTTAGCAATTGGTGAAAAATTAATTTGATATTATGTTAATTTGCAACATTTGTTCCTAAACTTTTAAATAGATGTTAAATTTTTTATAAATTTTTCTTAATTGTCCAATTGCGAGTTGTAATAAGCAGATAATTTTGAAGTAAGCCGATCAAAAACTATATTTGGTTCATGGAAAAAATTCGTTGTGCGTGGTGCGAAAAGGATGATTTGTACAGATCTTATCATGATAATGAATGGGGAAAGCCCGTCTATGATGACAAAACATTTTTTGAATTTTTGGTGCTCGAAAGTTTCCAGGCAGGATTGTCCTGGTACACGATACTGAAGCGGCGTGAAAATTTCAAGACAGCCTTTGATGGCTATAATTATCGAAAAATTGCAGCGTATGACGACGTAAAAGTGGAAGAGTTGATGCAAAATTCCGGGATTATTCGGAATCGCCTGAAAATTTTGGCAACAGTTAATAATGCGACAAGGTTTATGGAAGTTCAGAAAGAGTTTGGGACGTTCTCAGAATACATCTGGAGTTTTGTCGGTGGAAAACCAGTTGTTAACCAGTTTTCAGAATTAAAAAAAGTCCCTGCTACGACAGAAATTTCTGATGCGTTGGCAAAAGATTTAAAGAAACGTGGTTTTAAATTTCTTGGATCTACCGTGGTTTATGCTTACATGCAAGCTACCGGAATGGTGAATGACCATGTTCAGGATTGCTGGATGAGAAATCAATAAAAATTGCGGCTCCACTAAGCCGCATTTTATTTTTAAGATGTTTTTTTATTTGATGATCCGCTCCAAAACCCATTCAATCATGTTTTTTTCGGAAGCATGATGATCTGCAGAGAATTCGCCACGTCTTCTGTTAGCTATCACGCAATTTACGGTTAAAGCTTTGTGGCCTAATAGTTTGGAAAGTCCGTAAATTGCGGAAGTTTCCATTTCGAAATTGGTCACACCCAAATCGTTTAAGGTTTCCAAAAATTGATCATCTAAAGCTTTCAATCGCAATTGTCTTCCCTGCGGAGCGTAGAAACCCGGGAAAGTTGCTGTATTACCGTGGTATTTTGCGTCTTTATAATAATCGGAAATATCTTCTGCCCAGTCGGAAAAATAAAGCATTGGCTTGATTCTTTCGTAAGGGAATTTTTCGAGAAAATTTCTAGAGAAGTGGTTTTCGAATTGGTAATCTTGGTAAAAATGCAGCAACCCATCTAATCCGACAACGTTTTGCGTTACAAGCATATTGTCTATTTCAACCTGTGGGTTTACACTTCCACAGGTTCCTAAACGGAAAAGCTGAAGTGCTTTGTGTTCGCTTTTGAATTCTTTTTCTTTAAGATCGATGTTCACCAACGCATCGAGTTCGTTCATCACAATATCAATATTTTCCGTTCCTATTCCCGTGGACATTACTGTAATTCTTTCTCCACGCAAAGTTCCGGTGTGGGTATAAAATTCCCTTTTATTCTTTTTAATTTCAATTTTGTCGAAATATTTTGAAACTTTTGGTACACGGTCCGGATCACCCACTAAAATAATTTTTCCCGCAATTTCTTCAGACAAAAGATTCAAATGATATACGCTTCCATCGGGATTTAATACCAATTCGGAAGCAGCGAGTTTATTCATCATACAATACGTTTTGATTTTAACATGAATACAAAAATACTTATTTATAAATAGATTTTTGGCTTAACGCAAAACTAATTTTTGTAACCAAACCTTAATATCTGATTAATCTTCAGGCAATATTACAATGGTACTTTTGGGAGCAAATTTTTCAGATGAAGATCAAGTTACTGTTTGTATTTGCCGTTATTTTTCTATTTGCTGCACTTTCTTTTAAAAAAACCGATTCCGGAAATCCGTATGAAAGCAAAGGGATCTACAAAGGTTTAACACAGTTTAAGATAAAATTGGAAACTCTAAAAACGGATGTTGAAAAATTTAATGCCGACAAAATTTCTTCCAAAGAACTACAAAACTCGCTGAGAAATTGCAGAAACAGCTATAAAGAAATCGAGTTTTATATCGCTTATCATTACCCGGAATTTGCGAAAACCAATTTGAATTCTGCCCCGCTTTACAGAGTTGAAGCGGCGGGAACTTCTTCTTATACACTTCCGCCACAAGGTTTGCAGGTTTTGGACGAGTTGATTTTTTCTGATGAAATTGAGGAAAACAAATCTCAAATCACAGAAATGACGGACTTTCTCTACAACCAATACGCAAATTTCTACCTCAGTTCCTTGAAAAATGGGTTGAGTGTTGGTACCAACAAAACAATTCCGCTTCGGCTGCAACTTATTAGAATTTATGCTTTGGGCATTACCGGATTCGATACACCGGGTTCTCTGAATATTTCTGAAGAAGCCAAACATTCTTTAATTGGAATTAAAAATTATTTGAATGACGATACTTACTTTAAAAATTACGATCTTGTTTTTGCCAACAAAATTATCGACGAAACGATCAACTACTTAAATAAAAATGCCGATTTCGAAAGTTTCGACAGAATTGAGTTTTATAAAAGATTCATTCAACCACTTTATGCAGAACTTGGGAAATGGGACGGGAGAAACGATGATTTAAAAGAATTTTCCGGTTGGAACGTCGGAAATAGAAATTTTTTTGAAAGTGATTTTCTTGATCCCTATTTCTATACTTTATTGAAAAAACAGCAAGACAGCGAAGAATTACGGAAACTCGGACGGGAAATTTTCTATGACGAAACGCTCAGCGAAAACGGAAAGATGAGTTGTGCAACCTGCCATTTGCCGCAAAATGCTTTCACCGATTTGAAAACAAAATCCGAAAGTAATGTAGAGGGAAAAACCGTTTTGAGAAATTCGCCATCTTTATATAATGCAGTTTTTGCAAAAAGATTTTTCTACGATATGCGTGCATTTTATTTGGAGCAACAGGCGGAACATGTGATTTATAACGAAGAAGAATTCAATACCACTTACGAAAGCATCATCAATAAATTAAACAAGAATGAATCTTACAAAACCACTTTCAAGAAATTATTTAGAGGTGAAAAAATCAACAAGCAAAATTTTTCCAAAGCGTTGAGTTCGTTTGTGGCAAGTTTACATTCTTTCGACAGCAAATTTGATCAATTTATGAGAAATGAGATTCAAATTTCGGAAGATGCCAAGAAAGGATTTAATCTTTTTATGGGAAAAGCCAACTGTGCAACCTGTCATTTTGTGCCGCATTTTTCGGGACTTGTTCCGCCTTTTTATAATGAAAATGAATCCGAAATTTTAGGAATAACCGAAAAACCCATCAATCAAAAACCACTGAAACTCGATTCGGATAAAGGTAGATTCAATAGCCCCGTAGAGAGAGAACAGTCATGGATTTTTGAAAAATCGTTCAAAACCATGACGGTGAGAAATATTGCGCTCACAAAACCGTATTTCCACAACGGCGCCTTCAACACGTTGGAAGAAGTGATGGATTTCTACAACAAAGGTGGTGGCGAAGGTTTGGGCTTAAAGGTAACCAACCAAACATTACCTCCTGATCAACTTCATCTTACGTCGAAAGAAATTTCACAACTGATAGAATTTCTTAATTCACTCACCGATATTAGTAAAGCAAAATAACCGAAAACACTGTTAATAAAACATTAAATAATTAAATTTTTATAGGATTAATCGAGGTTTAAGTTAACATTAATGTCATCATTATGTAAAACATAAGTCATAATGCGAATCTATATTTGCCGAGAAATAAATTATAAAAATTTAAAAATGAAAAAACTTCTACTCCCTGTCAGTGTTTTCTTCTTGATGGGATTTTCGCAGATCGAAGCACAATATGTAGCATTCGACAAAGGTACAAATTGGTCTTATGATGACACCAAAACCGATTTGGGTGTTCTTTGGAGAGCTTCAGATTATGACTACTCCACGTGGAAAACGGGAAATGCGCCTTTAGGTTATGGCGATCCGGTAACTACAACCACCGCAAACGGATTAATTACCGCTTATTTTATTAAAGAATTTACCGTTGATGCAAGCCAATTAAGTGATGAGGTAGAATTGGGAATTATGAGGGACGACGGTATTGTTGTTTATCTAAACGGTGAAGAAATCGTGCGCAACAATATGCCTTCAGGAGAAATCACTTACAATACTTGGTCGAGCACAACTATTGATGGTGGAAATGAAAGTGTGTATAATCTTTTCATGATTCCAAAGGCCAAATTCGCAAACGGAAACAACAGAATTGCAATCGAATTGCATAACAGAGGTGCTTCAAGTTCGGATTTAAGAATCGATGCCTATTTAAAAAATCCTGTAATTGTAACGCCTGCTCAAAACTGTACAGGTGTTCATGTAAGCTGTTTTACATCAATTGCACCTACTGTACAAACACCAAAAGTAATTTTCCCAAAAGAAATCGCTTATCAACTTATTTTAAAAGAAGGTGACGATTATACTGAAGGTGGCGGAAAAGTTGGCGGATTGAACGATTTCACAGGTTACGTTGCTAAAAACAACAGCAGCACCGACGGATATCTTGCCGTAAACCACGAAACAAATCCGGGAGGAATGACTGTAGCGGAAATCAACTACAATGCTACAACCAAACTTTGGGAGCTTACAAAATCAAGAGGTGTAAACTTTTCAGGTTCAGACTTGGTGCAAACTGCAAGAAACTGTTCAGGCGGAATTACTCCTTGGGGAACAATAATCACCGCGGAAGAGCAAGTTACTTCTTCAGATTCCAACGGTGATGGCTACAAAGATTATGGATGGTTTGTAGAAATTGATCCTGTAACTGCAGAAGTAAAAACCTACGGCGACCCAAACAAAAAGGAAAAACTTTGGCAAATGGGAATTATGAATCACGAAAATTTGGTGGTGAATAATGAAGGAACAATTGCTTATTACGGTGAAGACGGTGGAACGCACTGTGTTTACAAATATGTTTTAGAAAATCCAAACGATCTTTCATCCGGAGACGTTTTCGTGCTGAAACTTGAAAGCGGATTAAGCGGCGGAGATCCCGTAACAAAAAATGCAACTTGGATTCAGGTGCCGAACAAAACCCAAGCCGACGTTAATAATTTGAACACAAATGCAGGAGCTTTGGGCGGAACAAAATTCAACGGTGTTGAAGATGTAGAGATAAACCCAATCGACGGAATGGTGTATTTCACTGCAAAAGGCTTGAACAAAGTTTACCGTTTCAAAGACAACGGAACCAGCGTTTCAGATATGGAAACATTCGTGGGCGGACTTTCAACTTCCTATACTTTTATGACTGAAACCGGTGCGAAATCTGAAGTTTGGGGCGATGGAAACGACAACCTGACTTTCGACGAAAAAGGAAACCTTTGGGTTTTACAGGATGGAGGAAAAAATTATATTTGGGTAGTTGCTCCCGACCATACACAGACGAACCCGAAAGTAACCTTGTTTGCATCAATGCCTGCAGGTTCTGAGCCAACCGGACTTACCTTCACGCCGGATCATAAATTTGGTTTCTTCTCCATTCAGCATCCAAGTGCTAATATCGCTTTAGATGTGGACGCTTCAGGAAATACCATCGATTACCGAGGGAAATCTGCAACCGTAGTTTTTGCGAAAAAAGAAAATTTGGGAACTGAAATCGTTCTTTCGACTACCGCATCTGCTGTTAAAAAAGACGACATCACGATTTCTCCAAATCCAACTTCAGGAATCATCAATATTCAGTCGAAAAAAGGAATGCAAAATCCTGTAGTTAAAGTGTATAACATGGAAGGAAGAAATGTATTTTCTAAATCTTACCAAAACACCCAAAACTCAATCACCCTTGATTTAACAAAAGAACTGAACAGCAGTAAATTGTTAATCGTAAACATCGAAGCAGATGGACAAGTGAAGAGTTCAAAGGTTTTAAGAAAATAATTAAATTTCATTCAAATTCAACTGCCGGTAATTTTTGCCGGCAGTTTTATAATTTTTTAAATCATCATGAAAACACATTTTCTTCTTGTCTTTTTTTTATTTTTCATAAAAATAGAAGCGCAAATCGATCCAAAGGTTTATCCCACATTTTCTGCGATGGAGGAGGCTTTGAAAGTTTCGGTTGAAGTAAAAAGTCTCACTTTTCGAGACCATGGCGTTTTTAATATTCCTAAAGAAATCGTTCAGTTTGAAAATTTAATTTTCCTGAACATTATGGGAAATAATTTGGAAAAATTTGATAAGGAAATTTTTGCTTTAAAAAATCTGCAATACCTCAACAGCAACAAAAACAACATTAAATTCATTCCCGATGAGATTAGAAATTTACAAAATTTGGAATCATTATTCTTAAACCTCAATGCGTTAACCGAGGTAAATCCCAATATCGGAGCATTGAAAAAGCTGAAAATCATCCATCTCGACGCCAACCAAATCAAGGTTTTTCCTGATGCTTTTCTCGAAATTCCCGGTTTGGAGGAAATCAACCTTCAAAGCAACAACATCAACACGGTTTCTAATGATTTGTTTAAAATAAAAAACCTGAAAACACTCAACCTTTCATCAAACCAACTCAATGACATTGTTGAGGTGCGTTTCCCAAAAAAACTCAAGAATATAGAACTGCAACAAAACAGTATTTTCGAACTTCCGAAAAGTCTTTACCGTCTGAAAGAGTTGGAGTTTATCAACATCAACCAAAACAAGGTGAAAGAAATTTCCCCGAAAATTGCAAACCTGAAATCCCTGCAAAGTTTGAATCTCGCCAATAACAAAATTGAGAAAATCCCAACAGCAATCAGCAAACTAAAAAACCTGAAAACAATCATCCTCACAGGAAATCCGTTAAAGAAAGAAGATATTGAAAAACTGAGAAACTTACTTCCCGAAACTAAAGTATATTTTTAACCGCCGACTCTTTTGGTCTTATAACCCATTTCCTGCAAAATTTTCATAATCTTGTCGCGGTTGTCGCCTTGTATGACGATGATTCCGTCTTTTTCCGAACCGCCAATTCCCAAAGTTGTTTTTATTTTTTTTGAGATGGTTTTCAATTCCTCGTCCCCGCCTTCGAAACCTTCGATTAACGTCACGGGCTTTCCGTTTCTGCCTTTTTTTTCAAATTTGCATACCAAAGGTTCTTTCTGAACGAATTTTTCTGCCGGCATTTCAAAGTCTTGCTCTTCATGTTCCGGGAATAGGTTTTTTAGCTGATCTCGTAAATCCATGCAACAAAATTAATAAAATTTATGTCTTTCTTGTGCTGAAGTGGTCATTTTGCAAGCTTTTCAATGCCAATTTTTTGTTAAATCAATTTTTTGGTTCGGTTTGTTCTGAACTGAATTAATATATTTGCAACATAATGAATTCAACCCTAAAAATAGACCAAGAGTTATTTTGTGAAATGATGAAGTTTTATGGGGAAACCCTAAACCTTCCGCCACTTTCTGCAAAGATTTATACTTACTTAATTTTCGATTTTGAAAAAAAAGGAATTTGTTTTGAGGAATTTGTTGAAGTTTTCTCTGCTAGTAAAAGTTCGGTTTCTTCTAACCTTAATTTGCTTCTGAATGCGGATTTAATCCTGGATTTTAATAAATTTAATGAAAGGAAACGCTTCTTTACCATTAATGAAAATTATATTCAAGTTCGGTTTACAACAATTATCAGCCGATTGAAAAAAGAAGTTGCAATACTGGACAAACTCAATGCTTATCGAAATTGCTCAGAAGAACATCATATCCAACGATTTGAAAACTATAAATCGCTTTTAAATAAAAATATTCAAAACATCGAAGAAACTTTACCTAAAATTTAAATATGAAAAATAAGATTGTCATTTTTTCTTTCTCTATATTATCGGTTTTTTCTTGTAAAAAGCAAGAAGAAAAAAAACCAGAGGGACCAAAAGAAGTTCCTGTGGTAGAGGTTCAGGAGAAAAATGTTACCGGTTATCTGTCTTTCCCAACTTCCATTCAAGGCCGCGTGAATAACGATGTACGAGCGAAAATTCAGGGATATATTACTCAGGTTTTGGTAGATGAGGGACAATATGTTGCTAAGGGACAACCACTTTTCCGTTTGGAAACCAACATGTTGAACGAATCCGCAGATGCTGCAAGAGCTGGAATTGGCGCTGCACAATCCGGAGTAAGCGCCGCAAAAGCCAACGTGAATGCCGCAAAAGCCAGCGTGAATGCTGCTCAGGTGGAAGTCAACAAATTGATTCCTTTGGTTCAGAAAAATATCATCAGCAGTGTTCAGCTAGAAACTGCAAAAGCGAATTTGGCAAAAGCACAAGCGCAACTTTCGCAAGCAATTGCAGCTCAGCAACAAGCTTCAGCCAATGTTTCGCAAGCTTCGGCCAATTATAAAGGAGTTCAAGAAAACATCAATTATTCGATAATTCGCGCTCCAATTTCCGGAGTGGTCGGAAGATTACCGCTAAAAGTTGGAAGCTTGGTAGGACCAACTGATCAAGTTCCTTTAACTACAGTTTCCGATACCAGCGAAGTTTTTGCTTATTTTTCGATGAACGAGAAAGAATATCTCGACTTTCTGGAAGATTCCGTAGGTGCCACTGTTCCTGAAAAGCTAAGAAATATGCCGATGGTAGAACTGGAATTGGCTAACGGCAGCAAATATCCGGAAAAAGGAAAAATACAAGCGGTTACAGGACAAATTGATTCTCAAACCGGAACCATTCAGTTTAGGGCTTCTTTCCCGAATGCCACAAAATTATTGAGCAACGGAAATAGCGGAACTATCATACTTCCTAAGCACTATGATCAAGCCTTGGTTGTTCCGGAAAGTTCAACTTTCGAGCAACAAGGTTTAGTTTATGTGTACAAAGTCGAAAAAGACACCGCCCAGAATGTATTGATTGGAGTGACGGATCGTGTCAATAATTTGGTGGTGGTAAAAAGCGGTCTTACCAAAGGAGATAAAATTGTAGCGCAAGGTGTATCTACGCTGAAACCGGGAACCGCTGTGAAATCCAAACCGGTGAATTTTGATGAAATTGTAAACGCTATAAAACCAATATTCTAATGGTAAAAAAGTTTATTAACAGACCGGTTTTATCCAGTGTTATATCGATTCTGATTGTAATTTTAGGGGTTTTAGGACTCAATCAATTGCCTGTAACCCAATATCCGGATATTGCTCCGCCTACCGTAAGTATTTCCGCAAATTACACTGGAGCCAGTGCGCAGACAGTGATGAATAGTGTGGTAATTCCTATCGAGGAACAGGTCAATGGTGTTGAAGGAATGGATTATATTTCGTCCTCTGCCGGAAATGACGGATCGGCAAGAATTCAGGTTTTTTTCAAACAGGGAGTAAATCCCGATATCGCAGCAGTAAACGTACAGAATAAAGTACAGCGAGCTACACCGCTCTTGCCATCGGATGTTACGCGATCCGGAGTTATCGTACAGAAACAACAAACCAGCGCACTGATGTTTCTTTCTTTTTATACTGCAAATAAAGATTTGGACGAAGTTTGGCTTCAAAATTATCTTAATATTAATGTAATTCCTGAGATTAAAAGGATTAATGGAGTAGGAGATGCGCAAGCTTTCGGAGGGAAGAATTTCTCGATGCGCATTTGGCTAGATCCTTCTAAAATGGCTGCATACGGATTGGAACCGAGCGAAGTAACCGCGGCCATCAACGAACAGTCACGTGAGGCTGCTGCAGGGCAGCTGGGGCAAAACAGTGGAAGCTCTTTCGAATATGTTATTACCTACAAAGGAAAATTTAACCAAGAAAAAGATTACGGCGATATTATTTTGAAGTCCCTCGGAAATGGACAGTTTTTGAAATTAAAAGATGTTGCAGAAATCAAACTTGATGCGCAATCCTACACGTCGAAAGGTGAAAACAATGGTAGAAGCTCCGTGAGTATGGGAATCTTCCAAACTCCGGGTTCCAATGCACAGGATATTATTAAAGACATTAAATCGTTCCTTGAGAAAAATGAAAAAACTTTACCTAAAGATGTAGGTTATACCATCAATTTCGATACGAACGATTTCCTTGAAGCCTCCATTGAAAAAGTAGTTCACACACTTCTGGAAGCTTTCGTACTTGTATTTATCGTAGTATATATCTTCTTACAGGATTTCCGCTCTACATTGATTCCAGCGATTGCAGTTCCGGTTTCTATTGTTGGAACATTCTTCTTCTTGAATTTATTTGGCTATTCATTAAATTTATTAACCCTTTTCGCATTGGTATTGGCGATTGGAATTGTGGTTGATGATGCGATTGTCGTCGTAGAAGCCGTTCACGCCAAAATGGAACACGGTATTAATGATGCGAAAAAAGCAACCATCAGTGCGATGGATGACATTACCGGAGCCATTATTTCCATTACTTTGGTGATGTCGGCGGTATTTATTCCGGTTACGTTTATTACGGGACCGACAGGAGTCTTTTATCAGCAATTTGGAATTACTTTGATTGTCGCAATCTTAATTTCTGCAGTGAATGCATTGACGCTGAGTCCGGTTTTATGTTCTTTATTTTTAAAGCCAAATCATGCGCATCATAAGGAATACTCTTCCATGAATTTTAAAGAGAAATTTTTCTATAAATTCAATTTAGCATTTAAATCCGCAACCGACCGATACGGAAGATTTTTCGTTTTCCTTTTAAGACATAAATGGGTTACTTTGGTAATTTTTGCAGTTGGAGGTTTGTTTTTCTGGTGGTCAAATTCTACCATGCCTTCAGGATTTGTACCGAAAGAAGACCGTGGAATTATCTTTACCGATGTCGCACTTCCGCCGGGAGCATCCATGGAGAGGACTTACAATGTATTGAAAGATTTGCAAAGTGAAGCCCGAAAAATTCCCGGAGTTGCTAACGTAACTTTCACCGCAAGCCGAGGATTTATGTCGGGATCAGGTTCTAATGCTGGTCAGGCTTTCATAAGACTTAAACCATTTGCCGACAGAGCGAAAGATTCTGATCAATCCGTAGAATCCATTACCAAAAAATTATTTGGTCTCGGAAGCCGGTATGCTGATGCGAAAATTGTGTTTTTCTCACCTCCAAGTATTCCGGGATTTGGTACCAGTGATGGTTTTTCAGCAGTGATGCTTGATAAATCAGGAGGAGATTTGAAACAACTGGATGCCGTTGCAAAAGATTATTTGGGTGCTTTGATGCAAAGACCGGAGATTCAGTTTGCACAAACCTCTTTTAACACCAATTATCCACAATATGAAATGGTGATTGATGTTCCAAGAGCTAAAGAAACCGGAGTTTCGGTATCGGATATCCTCAGTACGATGCAGGGATATATCGGTGGAGTTTATGCCGCGGATTTTACAAAATACGGAAAACAGTTCCGAGTAATGGTACAAGCTTTTCCTGATGCACGAAATGAAGTGGCGGATTTAAGCAGTATTTATGTGAAAACCGCTTCCGGACAAATGACTCCAGTGTCGCAGTTTGTAACAATGGAAAAAACATTCGGACCCAAATCGGTTGAAAGATATAACCTCTTTACCTCGATCTCGATTTCAGGTTCAAATAATGAAGGATATTCTACCGGTGATGCGATTAGAGCCGTACAAGAAGTTGCAGCAGAAAAATTATCTTCCGATTATGTAGTAGAATTTACCGGACTTTCCAAAGAGGAAGTAAGTTCAGGTTCACAAACAGCGGTTATTTTTATCCTAAGTTTGGTGTTTGTGTATTTCATTCTTGCAGCACAGTACGAAAGTTTCCTTCTTCCTTTGGCGGTCATTATTTCCCTTCCTTTGGGGGTAATCGGTGCGTATTTCGGTCAAAGTATCGCAGGTCTTGAAAACAATATCTATTTCCAGATAGCACTCATTATGTTGGTGGGACTTTTAGCTAAAAATGCAATTCTGATTGTAGAATTTGCGGTACAACGAAGAAATCATGGCGAAACTTTAGCAATGTCAGCAATTAATGCAGCAAAAGCAAGGTTAAGACCTATTTTAATGACTTCTTTTGCCTTTATTTTCGGGATGCTTCCATTGGTTTTTGCTTCGGGAATTGGCTCCTCCGGAAACCGTTCGATTGGGACGGGAGCTGCGGCAGGATTATTAATTGGAACGTTCTTCGGTTTGGTGGCGATTCCTGTATTGTATGTGATTTTCCAATGGTTACAGGAAAAAATTAAACCTTTGAAGAAAAAAGAATTCAACCTTGCGGAATAATATATTTAATAATGAAAAAACAGCTAAACATAAAAATCATTTTCATTTTGTTGACCGTTTTTGTGGTTTCATCTTGTGCAACCCGCGAAAAATACGAAAGGCCGAAAGATATCATCGAAAACCTTTTCCGAACGGATGCGCTTCCAAAAGATTCTGCTTCTATTGCAAGTATTTCCTGGAAATCAATTTTCACCGATCCTGTTCTTCAGAAACATATTGAACAAGGTTTACAAAATAATTTGGATATCCGAATTGCGCTTCAAAATATCGTTTCCGCAGAAGCTTACCTTAAACAAAGCAAAGCTGCTTATTTACCAACGCTTTCTGTGGGACCTTCTTATACTTTTCAAACCCAATCTTTGAATACCCAACTTGGGCAACTTTCCGGTGATCGGCAGTACAATAATTTGTTTGATGTAAGTGGAGATCTTTCTTGGGAAGCCGATATTTGGGGTAAAATGAAAGCGCGGGAAAAAGCGCAATTGGCTCAATATTTAGGAACTGTTGCAGCGCATAAAGCCGTGAAAAGCGAATTGGTTGCCGCCATTGCAACCGCTTATTATCAACTTTTAACTTTAGATGAACAGAAAAGGATCATCAACGAAACCATTGCTTTAAGAAACAAAAATCTAGAAACCACTAAGGCGCTGAAAGAAGCCGGAACTTTATCTGAAGTTGCCGTGCAACAAAGTGAAGCGCTTGTTTTCAATGCGCAATCTTTGTTGATCGATACCGATACGCAAATTGCACTTCTGGAAAATGCAATGAGTCTGCTGATGGGTGTTCCTTCCCAGAAAATTGAAAGATCAACTTTGGCAAAACAAAAAGTGCCGGCGCAATATCAACTCGGGTTTTCAGCCAATTTATTATCAAACAGAGCCGATGTTATGGCTTCGGAATACGATTTAATGGCCGCTTTTGAATTATCGAAAGCTGCGAAAGCACAGTTTTATCCAACATTAAGAATCACCGGAAGTGGTGGCGTTCAAAGTTTGGATATTGATCATCTTTTTAGTGCCAATTCCCTTTTTGCTAATGTTGTAGGAGGTTTGGTGCAACCTATTTTGAATCAAAGACAAATTCGCACCAACTACGAAGTGAGTTTGGCTAATAAAGAAAAAGCATATCTTAATTTCCGGAAAACCCTTCTCAATGCAGGAAAAGAAGTTTCTGATGCTTTGAAAGTTTACGAATCCCAGGACAGTTTTATCGATTTGAAAAGAAAAGAACTTACCGCTTACCAAAAATCAGTAGAATTTTCTCAGGAACTCGTGAATTACGGGATGGCGAATTATCTGGAAGTATTAAATGCTTCGGTAAATTCCCTGAACGCCGAACTGAACATTTCCAATGCAGAATATGCCAAAATGAAAGCCGGAGTTGAATTGTATCAAGCGCTCGGTGGAGGTTGGAAATAATGTTTTGTTTTAAATAAAAATCTAAAAATGTACCAAATGAAAATTCTCAAATGCTACATTTTTAGGTTTTTAAAGAATTCCCACATCACAATTCCGCCACAAACCGAAACATTCAGCGAATGTTTGGTTCCCAATTGTGGAATTTCCAAGAATGTATCATATATCGGAAGCGCTTCATCGGTCAAACCATCTACTTCATTTCCGAGAACTAAAGCGTATTTTTCTGATTTATCAATGGTGTAATCCGTCAGCAACACCGAAATTGAGGTTTGTTCAATTCCAATGATTTTGTAATTTTCATTTTTTAAATTCTGCAACGCATCGGAAATATTTTTTTCGTAAATCCAATCAACGCTTTCGGTTGCTCCTAATGCCGCTTTGTGAATTTCCCGATGAGGCGGTTGCGGCGTGATTCCACAAAGTACAATCTTATTGACGATAAATGCATCCGCAGTTCTGAAAACCGCACCTACATTATGCATACTTCTCACATTGTCCAAAACCACTACCAACGGGATTTTTTCGGTTTGTTTGAAGGTTTCTACATCGATACGGCCTAATTCTTCTAGTTTCAGTTTCTTGGTGGATGACATTTTCGTATTTTTGGCAAAATTAACTAAAAATATGGCTAAAAGCACGTTGCTTGCTGCCTAAAGCAACTTATGGCAAAGAAAGAAACTCCTTTAATGACGCAGTACAACACCATCAAGGCGAAATATCCCGATGCTCTTTTGTTGTTTCGTGTTGGGGATTTCTACGAAACTTTTGGTACCGATGCCATCAAAACTTCTCAAATTTTAGGAATTGTTCTTACCAAAAGAGCCAACGGGGAAGGTCATATCGAACTTGCCGGTTTTCCGCATCATTCCGTGGATTCCTATTTACCAAAACTCGTGAGAGCCGGACTTCGCGTTGCAATTTGCGACCAACTGGAAGATCCAAAATCCGTGAAAGGTATTGTAAAACGCGGCGTTACTGAACTCGTTACTCCCGGCGTTACTTTCAATGAGCAGGTTTTAACCTCGAAAAAGAACAATTTCCTGCTTTCCGTTCATAAAGAAAAAGAAAAATACGGAGTTGCTTTGGTCGATATTTCCACGGGAGAATTTCTGGTTTCTGAAGGGAATTTGGAGAAACTTTTGCACATAGTTCATACTTTCGATCCCAGCGAAATCATTTACCAAAGATCTGCGGTGCTCCCTTCGCAACTTAAAAACAAAAACTCATTTAAGTTGGAGGATTGGGCTTTTCAGTACAATTATGCGTACGAAAAATTGACCAATCATTTCAAAACCAATTCATTGAAAGGTTTTGGGATTGAGGGTTTGAAACTCGGAATTATCGCTGCGGGATCTATTTTTGCGTATTTGGTTGAAGACACGCATCATGCTCTCTTACAGCATATTACAAAAATCCAGTTAATTCCTCAGGATGATTACCTGATGATGGATCATTTTACATTAAGAAATCTAGAAATTGTTTATCCAAGCCATCCGCAAGGTAAATCTTTACTCGACATTATCGATAAAACCGCAACGCCGATGGGCGGAAGATTGCTCAGAAGAAGACTTATTTTGCCATTAAAATCAGTTGATGAAATCAATAGAAGACTGAATTTAATTGAGTTTTTCAATAAAGAAGATCATTTAAAATATGAAATTCAGCAGTTGCTGAAATCCATTTCAGATTTGGATCGTTTGATAGGGAAACTGGCTTCGGAAAAAATTTCACCTAAAGAAGTAGGTTACCTCCGCCAAAGTTTAATCAATATTCATCAGATTAAAAATTTGCTGCATCCTTTTGCGGAAGTTTTGGCCTGGATAGAACCGTTGAATAATCTTGAAGAACTTATTCACTATTTACAAAATTACCTGAACGAGGAACTTCCGGTGAATATTGCAAAAGGAAATGTGATAAAAACCGGAATTTCTGAAGAACTCGATCAATTGCGAGGTTTGCAAAACAAAGGAAAAAATTTCCTCGACGAAATGTGCGAACGAGAAATCGAACGAACGGGAATTTCAAGTTTAAAAATAAGTTTCAATGGTGTTTTCGGATATTTTATTGAAGTTAGAAATACACATAAAGACAAAGTTCCTGCAGACTGGATTCGGAAGCAAACCTTGGTAAATGCTGAAAGATATATCACCGAAGAACTGAAAGAATACGAAGAACAAATCCTCGGTGCTGAAGAAAAAATCTCGAAAATTGAGCATGAACTTTACCGAAAAGTCTGCGAAAATGTGATGATTTATATCGATGCGATTCAGGAAAATTCAAAAATTATTGCGGAGCTCGACTGCGGAGTTGGTTTTTCGGAACTGGCCGTTTCCGAAAGTTATACCAGACCGATTTTGAACGATTCTTTTGCGATTGAGTTGAAAGAAGCGCGTCATCCAATCATTGAAAACGCTCTTCCATTGGGCGAAAAATATATTCCAAACGATTTATTTTTAGATAAAGATTCTCAGCAAATCATGATGGTGACCGGACCCAATATGGCGGGTAAATCGGCGATTTTAAGACAAACGGCTATTATTTGTTTAATGGCTCAGATTGGCAGTTTTGTTCCTGCAAAATATGCGGAAATAGGTGTTTTGGATAAGATTTTCACGCGTGTTGGTGCAACGGATAATATTTCGGCCGGCGAATCTACTTTCATGGTTGAGATGAATGAAGCCGCGAATATTTTGAATAATATTTCGGATAGAAGTTTGATTTTGTTGGATGAAATTGGCCGCGGAACGTCAACGTACGACGGAGTTTCGATTGCGTGGGCGATTGCGGAATATCTTCATCAACATCCGACTCAGGCGAAAACGTTGTTTGCAACACATTACCATGAACTTAACGAAATGACCGTGAATTTTGAAAGAATTAAGAATTTTCACGTATCGATTCAGGAGAACAAAGGCAATATTATTTTCATGCGGAAACTGCTTCCGGGCGGAAGTGAACACAGTTTCGGGATTCATGTTGCGAAACTCGCCGGAATGCCTTCGAAAGTCGTAAACCGAGCGAATGAAGTGTTGAAAACTTTAGAAAAAAGCCGTTCACAAAGCGGCTCTAAAGATTCTGCAAAAGCGATTACCGAAGAAAACTTGCAACTTTCATTTTTTCAACTAGATGATCCGGTTCTGGAAAATATCCGTGAAGAACTCACAAAAATCGACATCAATACTTTGACGCCGATAGAAGCTTTAATGAAGCTGAATTCGATTAAGAAAATGATTGGGAAGTAATGAAATTTGAAAATTTTTCAATGAGGTAATTTAAAAATTTAACCAAGTTTAAATTATTGATTTTATTTTGATTAAATATAGGATTTAAAATAATTGCTAACTTTGTTTAAAATTAAAGGTTATGGATACGATTCGTTTAAATATCCAAATGGAAAAAGCTGATGTTTCTTTGTTGAAAAAAATTCTTCAAAACATAAAAGGCGTTATAAAAGTTGAAGAAGAAAAAGATCAAATCTTAGAACATTTAATGCATTTGAAAAACACTGCAGATTCTACCAATACCGTTTCTTTAGAGCAATTTAACCAAGATTTTGATCAACATCTATGCGAATTGTATTCCGAGAACAAGCCTTATTCTCGCTAAAAGAAATCCGTACTTACCTCGCACTTCGTTGGACGAGAAAGGAATTGGAAACGCTTAAAAGAGAAATCAACCAAGAATTGGGAAATATTTCGAGTGGTTTGGTAAAACATCAAAAATATTCGGATGAGATATATTTTGCGCTGGTCGGAAAAAACAATGTGAAAATGTTTTACACAATCTCGGAAGATGAAATTCTGGTTTTAGATTTTTTTAGCGTAAGAAAAGATCCTGAAAGTTTGAAACTTAAATAAAAGAAAATTGGAAAGTAAACAGACTATTGTTTATGGTTCCGCTATTTTCATTTTACCCAAAATTCTGCAATTCCACTAACTTTCTATAGACGTTATTATTGTTCATCAGTTCCTCGTGGGTTCCTTGTTCTACGATATTTCCGCGTTCCATCACAACAATCCAATCCGCTTTCTGAATGGTTGAAAGTCGGTGAGCGATGACCAAAGAAGTTCGGTTTTCCATCATTTTTTCTAAAGCGTCCTGTACAAATCTTTCACTTTCAGTATCAAGTGCGGAAGTTGCTTCATCCAAAATCATAATTGGTGGATTTTTCAGGACAGCTCTTGCGATAGAAACCCTTTGTTTTTGTCCGCCAGAAAGTTTATTTCCATCGTCGCCGATGTTGGTATAATATTTTTCCGGAAGATTCTGGATAAACTCATGGGCATTTGCAATTTTCGCCGCTGCCATTACTTCTTCTTCGGTTGCATCGGGTTTTCCCATCAGGATATTGTTGAATACAGAATCATTAAATAACACGGATTCCTGGGTAACCATTCCCAAAAGATGTCGGTAATCTTTAAGTTTTAAATTTTTGATATTCTCTCCATCGACCAGAATTTCCCCTTCCGGAACATCGTAAAATCTCGCCAAAAGATTCGCAATTGTGGTTTTTCCTGAGCCGGATTGTCCCACCAAAGCAACTGTTTTCCCTTTCGGAATAACGAGATTGAAATTCTTTAGGATGACATTGTCTTTATCATAATAAAATCCAATGTTTTTGAATTCTATTTTATCTTTTAAGGTTGAAATAGAGACAGGATTTGCAATTTCTTCTACTTTTAAATCATAATCTAAAACTTCGGCAACCCTTTCTAAACTTGCCATTCCGCCTTGAATTGCAGAGATTGCATTGGATAATTTTTTGGCAGGATCCAGAATTTGAAAGAAAACTCCGATAAATGCTAGAAAGGTAACCGGATCTTTATTGGTTCCGTTGATGATTTCTGTTCCGGCAAACCATGTGATAATTAAAATCGTTACTGAACCTAGAAATTCGCTCATCGGAGAGGCCAATTCTCGTCTGCGGCTCATGCCAATCGCATATTTTTGCCAATTATCGGTCGTGGTATTGAAGCGGTTTTTTAGGATTTTATCTGCATTAAAAATCTTAATTACTTTTGATGATTTTAAAGTTTCATCAACCAACGAAAACAGATTTCCAAGTTCCGCCTGAGCGGAATGTGATTGTCTTTTCAGGCTTTTTCCGACCCATGAGATTAATCCGCCCATAATCGGGAACACCAGCAATGAAAATAAAGTAAGTTGTGGAGAAAGAATAAATAGCGTGATTAATGATGAAATAATCATAAAAGGAGCATTGAGCAAATCGACCAAACTCCCCATGATTCCACTTTCAACGGAACCGATATCATTGGAAATTCTCGACATCATATCGCCTTTTCTTTGTTCTGTAAAAAATGAAACCGGAAGTTTCAGGAATTTATTATACATCGAAGCACGAAGATCCTTGGTGATTCCAACTCTGTAATTCACCAATAAAAAAGATCCTAAATATCTGAACAAATTTCTGAGCAAAAACGCTACCGCAGTGATGCAACAAAGAACAGCCAGAACCTGAATCGCTCCATATTCATTCACATTCATCTGGATTTTATAATAAGCCAAATCTTTCAAATAACCGAAATAATCTGCAAATCTGCCACTGTAAATCGGTGGCGAAGATGTGTCGACTTCTTTGTCGAGTTTGAAAAGAATTCTGAGGATCGGAAGCATAGTCACGATGGAAAAAATCTGCAAAAGTGAATACAGTAAATTAAAAAAGATACTTCCGAAAAGATATTTTTGATGAGGTTTTGCGAAAGAAAGAATGCGTTGTAATGGTTTCATTCAATGAAATTAAGGAGCGAAATTACGGAATTTTCAATTAGTTCAGATTTACTTCTTAGATTAACTTTGGATCGATTTCTATTAAAATTCAAAAATTAGCTATAAAAAAAGAGATTTTTCCCGAATCGTTTTAAATAAAGATAAATATTTTCATCCATTGGAATAAAAAAAACAGCTCCCGAAGGAACTGTTTTACTCAAAAAAAATCGTTGTGAGTTTAGCGGAGTCTGTCTACTGATTTTACGAGCCTATCGTCTTTTCGGATAAAAATATTTGCGATAAACAAACAAATCACCGATAAAAACGGGAAAAACGGCTCAATACCTTTCTCAGGAAAATTAATTCCTCCAGATAAATTGAGTAGCCAATACGCCAATAAACCGAGCAACAAAGCGTTTATAATAATGCTGATGAGGTTCAGCAGAATTTGTCTTTTGCGGTTTTTGTAGCTGAAAATGCTTAATAATCCTAATAAAACCAACGCTACACATGCAATAGTTACGAATGGAATGGCTCCGAAAAGTGAAAAATCTTGTCCGGTAAAGAACAAAAAAATTGCGCCTAAAATCGCCAAAAATATCCAAACCGTTTGTATTCTTTGCAGCATATCGTTGAGAATGAGGTGCAAAAATAATAATAATTTTTTGCATAAATAAAAAATTAATGTAGATTTGCAGTACAAATGCTTCAATAAGAAAAGCCGTCCGGCTTAACTTTCTTACTTACACCTACTTATAAAAATACTTTTTACATAACAATTTATGTTTAACATTGAAACGTTACGGTCGAAATCCGAATCGGAATTGACCAAAATCACGAAAGATTTAGGCGTTAAACTTGCTAGAAATAGCTCCGATAATGATAAAATCTTTGCTATCCTGGATTTTCAGGCTTCCAATACGAAAGTTGCAAAAGATTATTTCAACGCCACAGAACTCCCTATGACTACAGAAGAAAATGCAGCTCCAGCACCCAAAAAAGCGACCAGAAAACCTGCCGCGAAAAAGAAAACAGAAAAACCTGTAGAAGTTTCCGCAGAAATTCAATTGGAAAACACAGAAGCACCTGTTGCAGAAATTGTAGCTGAAAAACCTGCAGAAATTCCGTCAGCGGATAAAGTTGAAGACCAGGAAGCTGAACTTCAAAAGCCTCAGCAAAGGAAGAAAAGACAGCGTATAAATACCCCGAAAGAAGCAGCTCCTGCTGAAAGTGTTGCAGTAGAAGTGGCTCCCGAGGTGGAAGTGAAACAGGAACCGCAGAAAAATCAAAATTCTAATCATAATCCCAATCAAAACGGGAATGGGAACAAAAATCCCAATCAAAACAAACCTCAGCATCCTAACCAAAAGAACCAGAACAAAAATCCTAACCAAAATCGGAATCAGCATATCGCTGATCAGCAGGAGGAACAACCTAAAAAAGAATTCAATTTCGATGGCTTGGTGACCATTGAAGGTGTTTTGGAGATTCTTCCGGATAATTACGGTTTCCTTAGGTCCTCAGATTTTTCTTATATTTCCTCTCCTGATGACGTGTATGTTTCGACCAATCAAATCAGAAATTATGGTTTGAAAACCGGAGATACCGTTCGTGGAATTGTTCGTTTGCCGAAAGAAGGTGAAAAATATTTTTCTCTTTTAAAGCCAACGGAAGTGAATGGTCGTGATCTAGAATTCATCAAAGATCGTGTGGCTTTTGAGTTTCTTACTCCACTTTTCCCTGAGGAAAAATTTAATTTAACAGGACAAAATTCTACCCTTTCCACCCGAATTGTCGATTTATTTACCCCGATTGGTAAAGGTCAGCGAGCAATGATTGTGGCGCAACCAAAGACCGGTAAAACCATGTTGTTGAAAGATATTGCCAATTCAATTTCCGCCAACCATCCGGAAGCTTATATGATGATTTTGCTCATCGATGAAAGACCGGAAGAGGTAACCGATATGGAAAGAAGTGTAAATGCAGAAGTAATTGCTTCTACCTTTGATGAACCAGCCGACAAACATGTGAAGGTTGCAAATTTGGTTCTTTCGAAAGCGCAAAGAATGGTAGAATGTGGCCATGATGTGGTGATTCTGTTGGATTCGATTACGCGTTTGGCGAGAGCTTATAACACCGTGACGCCTGCTTCAGGGAAAATTCTTTCCGGTGGAGTTGATGCAAATGCGCTTCATAAACCCAAAAGATTCTTCGGAGCAGCTAGAAACATCGAAGGTGGTGGATCTTTAACCATAATTGCCACTGCTTTGATTGATACGGGTTCTAAAATGGATGAAGTGATTTTTGAAGAATTCAAAGGAACCGGTAATATGGAACTTCAACTTGATAGAAAAATTGCCAATAAAAGAATTTATCCGGCGATCGATTTGGTTTCCTCCAGTACAAGACGAGATGATTTGCTTTTGGATGATACCACGCAGCAACGCATGTGGATCCTCAGAAAATATCTTGCTGATATGAATCCAGTGGAAGCAATGGAATTTGTAAATAAAAACATCAAAGGAACTTTGAACAACGAAGAATTTTTGATGAGCATGAATAGATAATCTTTATTTTTTTAGATATAAAACCGTTCTATTGAGCGGTTTTTTGTTTTATCAATGTTAAAGATTTATTAAAGTAGTTGCTCAATTTTGCTTGTCGGTCAGAATATCATTAAATTTGGGTATTAACATTTAAATATAAAAAATTATGGCATTCGAATTACCGAAATTAGGTTATGCTTACGATGCATTAGAACCTACTATAGATGCAAAAACAATGGAAATTCACCATACAAAGCATCATCAAGCTTATATTGACAACTTGAACAAAGCGATTGAGGGAACTGATTTGGAAGGGAAATCTATTGAAGAAATCTGCAAAACAGGATCTGATAAAGCGGCTGTAAGAAACAACGGAGGTGGTCACTATAACCACTCGCTTTTCTGGGAAATTTTAACTCCGGGAGGAAGCAAAGAGCCGGTAGGAAACGTGAAAGCTGCAATTGAAGCGTACGGAGGTTTCGAAAAATTCAAAACAGATTTTTCTGAAGCAGCGAAAACAAGATTCGGTTCCGGTTGGGCTTGGTTGTGCAAAAAAGAAGATGGTTCAGTAGCGGTTTGTTCTACTCCAAATCAGGACAATCCACTGATGCCGGTTGCTGATTGTCAAGGAACTCCGCTTTTAGGTTTGGACGTTTGGGAACATGCTTATTATTTAAAGTACCAAAACAGAAGACCAGATTACGTTTCAGCGTTTTTTGATGTGGTAAATTGGGATAAAGTGGAGGAGAAATTCAATAAATAATTTCACTTAAACTACCATAGAAAAGGTTCAGGAATTATCTGAACCTTTTTTTTATTGAGTTTATCGAACGTCGGCTTGGCTTAAGCCATTCATTTTCAAACCGTATTTCCACTGAACAAACGCGAAAACCTGATAGAGTTTATACTCGAATTTCAATCCGTAATTTTCCTGAGGATCATAATCGATCGAAGATTGAATCACATTTCGGTACCTTCCGGAAAAGTAATAGGAATTCCATTCGGAGACCAAAAAAGTGTTTTTATTTTTCAAATAACTTTCAGAATACATGTTCATTGGTTTAGCAATCGCATTCAGGAAGTAATCGTATTGGGAATCCAAAACTTCGATGTCCCATTCGCCATCTGCATTTTTTTCAGGTTTAATGGCTGTGTTTTCTTTATTGTTGGCCGTTTTGTTCTGCGGGGAACAACTGAAAGCCAAGAATAGGATCATTAATAAAGAAACAAAATTTTTCATGGTATTATTTTTAGATAAAGTTATGAAAAAAAAGCCGGAGCTTATAAAAGTCCGGTTTTTATATTGATTTTAAGAAAACTTATTTAGCAGTTTTGTATTCTCTTTGGATTACAACAACGGCAGGGAAGTGGTCGCTATATCCACCTGTGAAACGGTCGCCATCCCAAGATCTTAAAGGATAGCCTTTCCATTGTCCTTCAGTATTTACGAGGTATGAAGGCGCGAAAATTTCTGCTTTGTAAACACTGTAAGTTGGGGTAAGTTTTTCGGTTGAATAAAGGTTTTTAGAAACAATAATCTGGTCGAAAAGATTTGGAGCATCGCGATATGCTAAAGATGCAACTCCCGCTTTGTAGTGTTTGTACATCAAATTATAGTAAGGCGTTTTTTCGGAAAGCTGAGAAGGATCTCCTACAGCTCCCAGAAGTTTTTTTAAACTAGGGCTTACCGGATCATCATTGAAATCTCCCATTGCGAATAATTTTCTATCCGGATCTTCAGCGAGGGTTTTGTCCATTTCATCTTTTAAAACTTTGGCAGCAGCAGCACGTCTTGGCATCGAAGCCGCTTCGCCACCACTTCTTGATGGCCAGTGATTCATAAAGAAAGCAACTTTCTCACCATCCAAAAGGCCTTTCACAACCAAAATTCCTCTGGTGTAAGATCTTTTTCCTTCTTCATTGAAAATTTTAATGTCTTTTACATAATGATCGGTTACTTGAAGTCTGTTTTTTTGGTAAATGATGGCCACATCAATCCCTCTTGCATCGTAAGAATTGTAATGCACAATTCCGTAATTACTTTTTGCCAATAGAGGATGCTCGATGAGATCCTGCACGACCTGCCTGTTTTCCACCTCGATTAATCCTACTACAACAGGGTTGTCGTTCGTATATTGGCGACCAAGTTCGGAAATAACTTTAGCTTCGTTGGAGATTTTTTGGTTGTATTTTGCGGTATTCCAGTTTTTAGGACTGTTTGCGGTAAAATCAGTTGCTAATATTTGGTGGCGGATTACCTTTTTTCCTACCAGCAAATCATCGCTCCATTCTCCTTTGTATTCTTCGGTAGTTTCAAGGTATTTTAAGGAATCAATAGGAACACTTCTGTGAAAAGCAGGATTTTTGAAATCTTTGGTCCCATCGATGTAATCAGCGGAAGGAATCGTATCCCAAAGGTTTTCAACATTTAGGAACGCTACAGTAGCTCTTTGCACCTGTTTTTGTTGGGAAAAAAATAGCCCAAAACTCAAAACAGCGAATAAGATAAAATGTTTTTTCATTTGAAAATTTTAAGAGCGTAAAAATACTAATAATTTCTTATGTAAAAGCTTAAAAATAAATTGAATGAACATGTTGGTTAGAAAACAGCAGTCCACCTTCGATATATAAACATATTAAGAATAATTAACTGAAATTATTGCGAATAAAGTGTTAAAAATGTTTAACTTAACAAAAATTAAGTTTAAATTTGTTGCCCCCTTAAAAACTGTTATCAATAGGGAAAAATAAATAATTTGTTATGATAAAAAAATTATCCTTAATCTCATTGTTTACTTTGTTGCCTGCATCGTTTTACTTCGCACAAACCACGGTGTATGCGTATGTTAAAGATCAACAAGGAAAACCAGTAGAGAGTGCAGAGATCGAGCTTGGAGCGTCTACTGAAAACGTGAAAGCCGACAAAATTGGTTATTTTCAGTTTGTCGATTTGCAACCGGGTCATTATTTAATTACCGTTTCAAAACAAAGTTTTGACCAGAAAATTATTGAATTTGATGTAACTTCTGATGAAAAAAGAAAAGATTTAGGAGTGATCATTTTGGCTCCTGCGAATAATAATCTTGGTGTAGTAGTAATAGATGATGCAGCGAGCGATTCTGATGAAGACGGGTCTTCTATGCAACCAACCATCGGTTTGCTGAACTCGGGAAGAGACATTTTCCAAAGTGTGACGGCATTCGAGTTGGGTGCTTATTGGTTTAGACCAAGAGGTGTGGATAATCGTTACGAAGATGTATTATTCAACGGTGTTTCTATGTCGAAAAATGATGATGGAAGAGTAGATTTCAGTAACTGGGGAGGATTGAACGACGTAACCCGTTATCCATACGAATCTGTCGATAATATTACTCCATCTGCTTACACTTTCGGTAATTTAGGAGGCGTTGTTTATTATAACACAAGAGCATCTTCATACAGAAAGCAAACATCTTTAGCATATTCATTCACCAACAGAAGTTATCGTCACAGAGCCATGGCTACTTATTCTTCAGGATTAAGCAAAAACGGTTGGGCGTTCACATTCTCCGCAAGTAGAAGATGGGCTGAAGAAGGAGTTATTGATGGAACGCAACAAAACAGCTACGCATATTTTGGGGCAATTGAAAAACAATTTTCAAGCAGACACGCCATTAACATTACTGCTTTCGGAGCGCCAACTTACCGAGCGAGCAATGCACCAAATACGCAAGAAGTTTATGACTTAATGGGCAAGAATTACAACTCGTATTGGGGATGGCAAGATGGTGAAAAAAGAAATTCTAGAATTAGAAAAACTTTCGAGCCAATATTTATGTTGACCGATTATTTGAAATTAGGTAAAACATCCAACTGGACCAACACTTTTTCTTATCAATTCGGAAGCGACGCGAGAAGCAGATTGGATTGGTTCCACGGAACAGATCCTAACCCTACTTACTACAGAAAATTACCAAGCTATTTCTTCTCTAAAGCTTTAGAATTAGAAAGCGATGGAGGAAACGATATCACCGCAGACGAATTGGCTGAGATTGAAGCAGTAAGAAATAGCTGGAAAAATGACAGCAACGTTAGTCAAATTAATTGGGATGCTTTATACAGAGCCAACTATTTGAATAAAACCGGAATGAACGGTGAAAATAGAGGCGCAATCTATACAATGGTAGAAGATGTAAATGAAGATAAAACTTTCAATTATGCTTCACATTTTGATACTATGTTGCAACCTAACTGGAAATTGAACCTTAATTTCAATTATCAAAATTTAAAATCAGACAATTTCCGAAGAGTAAGCGATTTATTAGGCGCTGATTTCGCTTATAACCTGAATGCCTTCGGAGGCGATAATCCATATAACGTAGATGATCCAAATGTAGAAGTAAGAGAAGGAGACCGTACCCAATACAACTATCTTTTATATCGTTCCTCGTACGCATTCAATGCCTCTACAGAACTCGATTTACCGAAATGGAACGTTATGGGTTCTATTTTCTCCTCTTATTCGGAATCTCAAAGAGACGGAAAATACAGACACCATTACTACCTCAATACTTCCAAAGGAAAAAGCGGTATTTATGATGCTTTAGACGGCGGGGTGAAAGGTAGAGTAACCTACAAAATCGATGGTAAAAACTTCATCGTTTATAACGGAGCATTTTTCAGTGTAGCTCCTACGCTCAACGAAATTTTTGTAAATCCTAGGGTAAATGAAAGAATGACGCCGGGTGTTTCGAATCAAATAATTAATTCAAACGATTTGGGCTATATCCACAGAGGTCAGGTTTTGAAAATTAGACTTTCAGGATATTATACAACCATCAACAATAGTACCGATATTTCCAGATATTACTTAGAAGGTGGAGGTGATGATAACTCTGCAATTGGAGCTCCAAATGCATTCATCGCTGAAGTGCTAAGTGGTGCTGATAAGAGATATATGGGAGCTGAACTAGGTCTTGACGTAAAAGTAACCCCAACATTGAACGCGAATTTTGTAGCAAGTGTTGGAGATTATGAATACACCAATAACCCAAAAGCTTATTCATATAGTGATGTGGACAGAACCTATTTCGCTGCAGACCAAGAATTTGGTGAAGCCAACATCAAAGGTTTAAAAGTAGCTGGAACTCCACAAAAAGCTTTCTCATTAGGATTGAAATATAACTCTACGAAATTCTGGTGGTTAGGTGTTTCTGCCAACTATTTGATGGATCAGTATTTGGATTTTTCAATTATCAACAGAACTGCAAACTTCTATACCAATCCTAGAACCGGAGATATCTATACCGCTACAACCGGTGAATACACAGGATTTGATATCCCTGAAGCGAATGCAGAAAATGTAGCTGCTCTCCTTAAACAACAAAAATTTGATGACCAATTTATGTTGAACGCCAATGCAGGAAAATCTTTCCTTATCGGTAAATACAGAATGGGAGTAAGTGTAAGTGTAAATAATATCTTAAACAACAGAGATTACGTAACAGGCGGATTTGAACAAGGTAGAAAATCCAACTTCGCAGCATCTTATGAAGACAATTTGAATGCGGAAAAAGGTGGTTATGCTCTTTTCGGACCAAAACTTTGGTATGACAGAGGGACTACTTTCTTCGCTAATGTTTATTTAAGATTCTAATATTTAAATTAAAAAAAATGAAAAAATACTTTTCTTTAATAAAATTATTCACCCTTGTCTTCAGTGCGTTCCTTTTCAATAGTTGCGTACACGATGATGAGTATGATGCGCCAAATGCCGACAATTTATTGGTTTGTACGGAGGCTTCCTATTACGAAAATCCGGCAAATGGTTTCACGAAATGGACTTTGCAAGAAGTTAAAGCAAAACCTCAAAACCAAACCATCACCGATAAAGCTTATATCGAAGGTTATGTTTCTTCTTCTGATGAAACAGGGAATATCTATAAGTATATCTACATTCAAGATGCACCGGAGAATCCAACCCAAGGTTTCACCATTAGTGTAAACTCTTTGAGCAATTATGCCAATTATCCTCAAGGTTCAAAAATCTACATCGAGGTGAAAGATTTGGCAGTAGGAGCCTACGGAGGAGTAACTCAGTTGGGAGCGATGGTGAACGGAGCTTTCGACAGGATTCCTGAGAAAATGGTTACCGAGCATATCAAAAGATCATGTGATCCATTACAGCAAATTGTACCAAAAGTGATGACATTAGCACAAATGGTTTCTGCGAATGACCAATATTTAGGATGTTTAATTCAAGTAAATGATGCCGAATTCGACAGCAAAGTGCTTTGTTCAACATTTGCACCTCCTTCTACAACTGTTGATCGTGCAATTAATGATCCAAGTACTTCAACTTCACGAGTGGTAAGAAATAGTGGTTACGCATCTTTTGCAACCAAAACATTACCGTCTGGAAAAGGAAAATTTGTTGGAATCTATAGTAAGTACAACACTACTTACCAAATGTATATCGTAAGAGATACCGATTTGGAAATGAATACATTCCCTAGAAAAGATGGAATTACCGCGGATCCTTGTGCATTCAACCCTGCGAGTTCAACTCAGAAAACTGTTGCAGAAGTGAAGCAAATGTACACCAGTGGGAATTATACTCAAATTACTCAAGATGCTTATCTTAAAGCTAAAGTAATTGCAAACGACGAAACTGGCAACCTTTACAAGTATGTTTATATTGAAGATGCTACCGGAGGAATCCGCGTGAATATCAATAAACTTAATCTTTATCAGGATGGAAGATTCCGTGTAGGTAAAAATTTGATTATTAAATTAAAAGATCTTTATATCGGTAAATCCGGTGGAGAATTCCAACTGGGAGTACCATTCAACGGAAATATCGGTCAGGTTGAAGAAAAGGATGTTTTTAAATATTTCTTTGATTCTAAAGAAAACATTACCAAAGTTGAAGCAACTGAAAGAACTATTCCTCAACTTTCTTTCGCTGACGTAGGTCGATGGATCAAAATCAAAAATGTTCAATATGTAGAAAGTGATCTTGGCGAGCCATACGCAGCCGGAACTACTACCAACAGAACTTTGAAAGACTGCGCAGGTAATCAAGTAATCCTTAGAACGAGCAATTTTGCAACGTTCGCAAATAATACTATTGATGCAGGACAAGGAGACGTGTATGCTGTTTTAAGTTATTTTAACGGAACTTACCAACTTTGGATTCCTTATCAGGTAAATGCCGATTTCGATAATGAAAGATGCGATGGTGCTGTTGCTCCAAAGATTTTGTTTTCAGATGAATTCGGTACTGCTTTAAATGCTACTAACTGGACCGCTGTAAGTGTTACCGGGGCACAAGTTTGGGCTACCTCTAATCAAGGAACAGGAACCAACTATTATGCGGTGATGAATGGTTTTGTGAATAATATCAACAATGCTAATGAAGATTGGTTGGTGTCCAAAGAAATCGATTTAAATGGTTATTCTCAAATCAACCTTTCTTTCGATAGTGACGTACGATACAACGGAACACCTTTGAAAGCATTCGTAACCGATAACTATAGCGGAAATCCAACCACTACAACTTGGACTGAGCTTTCTGCGACTTTTGATACCAATTCCGGAGCATTTGGTTTTGTTAGTTCAGGAAATGTAAGTCTTAATAACTTCAGTGGTAAAAAAGTGAGAATCGCTTTCAAATATGTTTCTACTACATCAGCAGCAAACACATGGGAAATCGATAATGTTAAAATTAAAGCTAAGCCTTAAGTTTAATTAGCTCATGTAAACATAAAGCAGTCTCAGTTGAGGCTGCTTTTTTCATGTTTACCTGCTTAATATTGCGTAAGCGGAAATAGAACATCGAAACATAAAGATTTAAACAAATTTCCCTCATTAAAACGAAAAAAGACCGCAATTTCTTGCAGTCTTCCTATTTTTTAGTTGGTTCCAATACTTCTTAAAAACTTACTTCGTTTACCTCTTTTCCTCGCTGGAAATTCATTGTTTTTTGGTTTCCTTTGTATGCGATGTTTACGATATTAAATTGCTTTGGAAAAGTACTTAGCAAAATGGTGTTTTTAATTTTAATTGAACCAATTTCCGTTACTCCGCCGGTTTCGAAATAAACCCAAACGGATTCTCCGTTAACCTGGCTTCCTGTGAAGGTGAGCGTCTTTGGACTGCCGTTGATATACAAATCGAAATTATTATTCACATATTTCTTTACTTCGGCCTCAAATCCTGCGGTATTCGGATTGATTTTGATGGCATCAGAAATATGTTGCGTGTTCATTTTTGTTTTAAACTTTAGAGTCTTGCTTCCTTCAACATAATCTACTTTTGTCATTGATGAATAAAAATCTGCGAACGAAAAGCTCATCAGAATCATCAATACAAAAATCCCTGTAATTTGTAAAAACTTTTTCATTCTATATTGTGTACAAAGTTAAGTTTCAAATATGATGCCAATTTAGAAGTTTACATTTACGGTATATTTGTCGTAAAATGCTTTAATGTGTGCTACAGCATCTTCCGCAGTATCTACAACCCGGTAAAGATTCAAATCATTTTCAGAAATTAAACCGTTTTCCAAAAGTGTATTTTGGAACCATTCCAATAAGCCGCCCCAAAACTTAGAACCTACCAATACGATAGGGAATTTGCCAATTTTATTGGTTTGGATTAAAGTAATCGCCTCTGTTAATTCATCCAAAGTTCCAAATCCGCCCGGCATTACAATGAATCCTTGAGAATACTTCACGAACATAACTTTTCGGACAAAAAAATAATCAAAATTCATATTATAACCTTTATCAATAAATGGATTGAAATGTTGCTCAAAAGGGAGCTCAATATTCAAGCCAATTGATTTTCCACCGCCTTTTCTCGCTCCTTTGTTCCCTGCTTCCATAATTCCTGGTCCGCCGCCGGTAATCACGCCGAAACCGATTTCAGTTATCTTCTCGGCAATATCAACCGCCATTTGATAGTATTCGTTTTCCGGAGCAAGTCGCGCAGAACCGAAAATGGACACACATGGTCCTATTTTAGCAAGTTTTTCGTAACCATCTACAAATTCTGCCATGATTTTGAAAACCATCCAGCTGTCTTTGGTAATTGTTTCGTCCCAAGTTTTTTCTTTGAAGGAACGCTGAACTTTCTGGTCAATTTCCAGTTCGTTTCCGGCGGCAGCTTTGGTAGTTCCTTTGCCTCTTTCTATTTTGCTCATGCGATTTTATTTAAAAATTTTTTCGGCTTCAAAAACCGATTCCGGTCTTCCGACATCAATTAAAATTCCTTGATGCTCATATCCATGGATTTGTTCAGAATGCATTAAATCCAAATATTCTTCCATAATCGAAAACTTTCCGGTTCTTTTTATTTTATTAAATATTTCGGGGTTAATGCAATGGATTCCGCTAAAAGCTAATGCTTTAAAGCCTTTGTTGAATTCCGCCAACCGTTGTTCACCGGTTTGTACATTCAGCCAACCACGAAGAATCATTTCCGGATTAAACAACAGTTTTCTGGAACTGTTTCGGTCTGAAACCGCTAATGTAGCAAAATCTTTCTTTTCCTGATGATATTTCACGAACTTGGCAACATTCATGTCGGTTAAGATATCCGCATTCATGATTAAAAAATCTTCCTGAAAATCAAAAAATTTTCTTGCAAATACCAATCCTCCACCAGTTTCTAGCAATTCTTTTCGCTCATCAGAAATTTCGACCTTCGCTCCGAAATTGTCTCTTTTTTTTAGAAAATTAACGATTTGATCCCCAAAATGATGAATGTTGATCACAAAATCATTGATTCCAAAACTTTGTAAAAATCGGATGTTTCTTTCGAGCAACGGAACCTCGTTGACCATCGCCAAAGCCTTCGGATGATGATCTGTAAATGGTTTCAATCTTGTACCTTTTCCGGCAGCGAAAATCAGAGCCTTCATTATTTTTGGTGATTAAGTTGAGGTTGTTCGTCATGGTTGATCGTTACCGTTGTTTGAGGATATTTTTCACGGATAAACTCCGCAATTTTCTCGGCCGAATATACCGATCGGTGCTGTCCGCCGGTGCAACCAAAATTGATTTGGAGATTCTCAAAACCTCGTGATAAATAATCATCAATATTGATGGAAACGAGACTTTTTACCAATTCCAAAAATTTTGGCATTTTGGTTTTTGTTTCGAGATATTCTTGTACACCAGTATCGCAACCGGTTTGTTGCTTGTATTCTTCAATTCTTCCGGGATTAAGAATTCCGCGGCAGTCGAAAGCGAATCCGCCGCCGTTTCCGGTTTCATCTTTTGGGATTCCGCCTTTTTTGTAGGAAAAACTGTGTATATCTATCGTAAGACTCATTTTTTTTTGATTTGAACCGTTAAAATTTCTTAATGGTTTTTAATTATTGATTCGATTTTATTTTTAACTGAATTTGATTTCAGCGCTGTAATTAATTTTTTGAGTTCCGGGTAGTGTTCCATCCCGTCCCAGCAATTTGCTAACTCTTCCAGATTTTCAATTCCCTTATCAATGCTTGAGATAAAATGCGGTTTTCTCTGGATAAGTCCGCGGAAGCCATAAGCACCCAAAACCTGCATTAAGCGGATTAGGAGAATTGGTTTTAACGATTGTTTTAGTTCAGATTTGGTTTCAGTATTTTCCCAAAGTGAAAAGTAAAACGCCAACATTTCTTCTTTGAATTCTTCCGGGAAATTGGCTTTAGCTTGATACAAAAACGAAATTACATCATACATCAAAGGTCCTTTCATTGACGATTGATAATCGATGAAAAACACTTTGTCATCGTTGTTTACCATGATGTTTCTGGCTTGAAAATCACGAATCATCAATCCTTTCGGAGCTGTATTTTCAAGAATTTCTGTTATTTTTTTGAATTCTTTCAACAAAGACGCTTTGTGATAAGGAATTTCCAAAACATCAGCGATAAAGCTTTTGAAATAAAATAAATCGTTGGTAATTGGCAGCTCATCGTAATTTTCATATTCGAAAGTTTTCGAATAATCAATTTGGTTTTCGGTTTTGGTTTGCAGCTCGAAAAGTTTCGTCAAAGTTTGCTTTACCAAATTTTTCACGCGTTCGGAAAGGCCTTCTTTTTCGATGATTTCAGAAAATGTAAGTTCTCCCAGAAATTCCTGAATGTATAATTTCCGATCTTCAGAAATTTTTAAAATTTGAGGTGAATTGAGTTTTAAAACAGAAAAAACCTTGGAAAAGTAGTAGAAACTTTCATTTTCAGCCAGATTTTCGTTGTAGGTAATGATGAATTTTTGGTTGGAATTTTCGCCTACAAAGTTTTGTCTTGCCGAACCGCTTTGCGCTAAAGAAAAAAAATCTGTTGATTTCCCGCCAATATACTCTTCGAAAAAAAGTTTTACGTTTTCGTTGTTCATACTTTTACAAATATAAAGAAAATTGATTTTTTAAAATTATATATTTGCAATATGTTCAATGATTTCAAACCCGTTCTGAAAATCCTATTGCGCTTCATTATCATTTATGTGGTAATGGTTTTTGGGTATCAATATTACCTTAATCATTTCCATCACTTAGGGTTGGATCCAGTCTCTGTTTGGGTTGCTGAACAGACGGTTTTTGTGCAAAATATTTTAGGATATCCTTCGCAAATTGTTCACGGAACGCCAGAACAGGAAACCGCATGGTTCTATGTAGCCGGAAAATATGTTTCGAGGATGGTCGAAGGTTGCAATGCTGTTTCGGTGATGATTCTTTTTCTGGCGTTTATTTTTGCCTTTTATAAAGGTGTGAAAACCTTTGTTTTCGCAGGTTTAGGATTGGTTTTTCTTCATTTGATGAATGTTCTGAGAATCGCCGGACTCAATATTCTTTTGAGAGAAATGCCTCAATACTCAAAAATTGGTCACGATTATTTTTTTCCGGCCATCATTTACGGCAGCGTGGTTTTGCTTTGGTTGGTTTGGATTAAGTTTTTTGCTTTAAAAGATCCTCACCATGAAAATGCTTAACTGGTTCGTGATCATCTTAGGAATCTTTGGATTGATCGGGGTTCGAGTGATGGAAGAGCATCTGTTTTATGATCCTTTTTTGGATTATTTTCATCTTGCCAACAAAGATGCACCCTTCCCGGATTTCGTTTGGTTTCCGTTGATTTTAAATTATTTATTTCGGTTTTTACTTAATTTGATTCTGTCAGCAGTTGTTGTTCATTTTATTTTTAAAAATAAACAATGGACGATACAGGCGATGATTTTAATGCTGATTGTTTTTGCCATTACTTTTCCACTTTACTTATATTCCATCAGCACAAAATTTGAAATTGGGTATCTTTTCTCGTTTTATATGAGAAGATTCGTTATTCAACCACTGATTTTATTGCTGATTATTCCATTGTTTTATTATCGCAAACATACATTAAGTCAATCCTAGGACAAAAGACTTTCATCGTGCTTTTGCTCTTGCGAAATGTTTTCGGCATTCCAATTTACTTTTCCCAGGAAATCATGTTGTCTTACCGGACAATCGGATAATTCACAAATCTTGCATGAGAAAGGTTTGCAGTCATCTAAATGGAAATTAAATTCAATCGTTCGATCAGAATTTTTTGCAATAATTTTATACACTTCTTCCATTTCTTCGTGCGCTTTTCGAAGTTCGTAGTACCACGGCAAAGTAAGGTGAGCATCGAGGTGAAGCCCACTTCCGTGTTGCTGAATCCTGGTATTGTGAATATCTACCCATTCTGTTTTTCTGTTTTTTGTGAGAATTTCAGATAGTCGGGTAAGCATTCCGAGGTCGGCCTCATCCATAATTCCACTCAATGATTTTCTGATAATTTTGTACCCTATAAACATGATGTATCCACCGAAAATAAGCGCTACAACAGCATCAATCCAATAAATTTTAGTGAAATATACCAAAATCAAACTCAACACAACACCCAAAGTGGTAATGGTATCACTCTGTAAATGTTTCCCGGAACTTTGTAATACAAGAGAATTCTGCTGTATTCCTTTCTTTACGGAGATATACCCCATTAAATAATTAATTGCCGCGGTTAAAGCAACGATAAGCATTCCCCAATCCAATTTTTTGGGAATATTTCCATTTAAGATAGAATTGACGGCCTGAACAATGATGATGATGCCGGCAAAAATAATCAGCGCGCCTTCAACACCAGAAGTAACAAACTCTACCTTTCCGTGGCCGTATGGATGATCATTATCTTTAGGTTTTGCTGCAAGATAAAGTGAGTAAAGTCCCATAAACCCAGCAATAATATTCACAATGCTTTCCATAGCGTCGGAAAATACGGCGTCGGAATTGGTAAGATGCCAAGCAATTAATTTTCCGATGAAAAGCACGATGCCGATGATGGCTACGGTTTTTTGGAAATTGAAATTGTCTTTTAATGAGTTCGGGTTTTCCGACATGATGTTCGATTAAAATAATTAATAATGTTTGATGGGTCTAATAATAAAAAAATGCTCAGAAATCTGAGCATTTATCATTAAACAAGTTTGTTTTCTAAGAGATATTCTGCGATTTGCACGGCGTTGGTCGCGGCGCCTTTTCGAAGGTTATCTGCTACAATCCACAAGTTTAGAGTATTGGGTTGGGAAGAATCCCGGCGGATCCTTCCAACAAAAACCTCATCTTTTCCTTCGGAATAAAGTGGCATCGGATAGATTTTGTTTTTCACATCATCCATTACTACAACGCCCGGAGTTTCTGAAAGTATTTTGCGGATTTCATTCAAATCGAAATCATTCTCAAATTCGATGTTTACGCTTTCGGAATGTCCGCCCTGAACAGGAACACGAACTGCTGTTGCGGTAAGGTTGAAACTATCATCCCCCATGATTTTTTTAGGTTCAGTCATAAGTTTTAATTCTTCTTTGGTATAATCATCTTCCGCAAAAACATCGCAATGTGGCAATGCGTTTTTGAAGATTTCATAATGATAAGCCATTTCCGTACCTTGATTACCGTTGATTTCTGCATTCAGCTGATCTACGGCTTTTTTGCCGGTTCCTGTAACCGATTGGTAAGTGGAAACAACAACTCTTTTCAGGTTGTATTTTTTATTTAAAGGATGTAAAACCATCACCAATTGAATGGTTGAGCAGTTCGGGTTGGCAATAATTTTATCGTCTTTGGTAAGGATATCCGCATTGATTTCCGGAACTACCAATCTTTTATCAGCTATCATTCTCCATGCTGATGAATTATCGATTACCGTAGTTCCTGCTTCAGCAAATTGAGGTGCGAACTCCAAAGAAGTAGATCCACCAGCTGAGAAAAGCGCGATTTCCGGTTTCATGTCGATCGCAGTTTGCATAGAAACGATGGAATATTCTTTTCCTTTAAAACTGATTTTTTTACCAACAGATTTTTCAGATGCAACTGGAATTAGTTCTGTAACAGGGAAGTTTCTTTCTTCTAAAACTTTCAACATTACTTGGCCCACCATTCCTGTGGCGCCTACGACAGCTATTTTCATTATTTTGATAAAAAGTTAAGGGTAAAATTTATGCTCCAAAAAGACGGCTCCACTGAAAAGCCCAAAGCATTAGTGCGATGGCTACAAAGCCAAGAACTACCCAGCTCATTTTCAAGGTATCGTTGGTTTTGAATTTTTTATTAAGTATTGTCAACAATACTGCTGCAATAATCATGGCCGTTGGATGCTCAACGTAGGTGTTTCTGGAAACGGCATCTTTCATTAAAGTGCCTGCTTCTTTAGCCGCTTTAAAACCCGGAGAGAAGAAGAATAGCATTACCAAACCGATTAACGCTTGGGTATGAAAGAAAATCATGGTAAAAAGAGTAGATTTTCTAAGAAGCTTTGAGATTTTCCCAGAATATCCGAACATGGTTACGAGCAGTGCCACAACAAAAACAGCTGCCAAAAGCAGGATTAAATAAGCAAAACCACGGTGTGCCTGAAGCATGATGTTGAAATCCATAATATTTTTTTATAAGTTAACTGCAAATATAAAAAAAATCCCGACGATAAAGTCGGGATTAATATCAAATCTAAAGTTCAGAACTCTAGGTTTCTTAGAATGAATACTTCATACCGAACATTGCGGACCAAGTAGTAAATCTTGAACTTGCAGGTCTGGTAGGTGAAGTAACCAATTCATTACCGCTTCTTAACATCTGGAATGTTGGATTTGGAGATAATGCACCGGAACGGCCAAGGATTGCAGCACCGTAAGAGCTTACGTTCTGATCCTGGATTCCCCAATCAGAGTTCAGCATGTTGCCAAAGTTCAGGATATCCAGAGAAAGTTGAATTTTATCCCCTTTCTGAACCATATCAGTAAACAGATTCTGAGTCAAGCGGATGTCTACACGGTTTAACCAAGGCATAAGGAATGCGTTTCTTGGTAAGATTTGTCCTCTATAATCTTCAAGACCATTATCTCTAATGAACTGATCGAATGCCGCTCTCTGCTGATCTGCTGTAAACAGAACGGTAGTATTAGCACCACTTCCTGTTGTAATGTCTGCAAAGTTCATGTTAGCTGTAGAGGTTGGAATATACATTAAGTCATTTGCAATGCCGTCCCCGTTTACGTCATTCGAATAGTAATAGGAGTATCTTCCTTGGTGAGCTCCGGAGTAGTAAGCACCGATCGTTGTACCAGTTTTCTTGATCTCATAAGTCACGTTTGCAACAACTCTGTGAGGAACTGCATAATTAGAGATGCTTAAGAAATCCTGGTTCGGAGAATCTACTGTTGGAGAACCTAACCAAGATGATGAAGCATTAGATCCTGAGTTAGATGATACTTCTTCAGCTTTGGAATAAGTATAGAACGCAGATCCTGAAAGCCCTTTCCAAGGTCTCATCTGAGCTCCGAAAGTTGCAGAAAACGCATAACCTTTGGTGTCTGTATTCGTAAGAATTGTTGCACTGTTGGCTCCAATAGCTGGGTTATAAGTATATGATGCAGCGTTTGGATAATAAACCCGATCTGCATAAGTCATTTTTTCGGTGGATGCTTTTCTATTCGCTCCAAACTGGAATACCGCATTGATATCTTTTGTGTAAAGAATATCGGATGTAAGAGTAAATGGCGAGTTAGGAACTTTGTAGTCAATACCTAAACTTGATCTCCATACAGAAGGCATTTTGAAATCCTGATCAACCAATGCGAATGAGGAAGGTGCACCAGCTTTAGGACTTGTAATGAAAACATTCTCCGCTCCGGCAGGAACATTGTTCAGGTGATAGTAAATATCCTGTGGCTGGAATGTAACATTGTTGATCCACCCAGCAACCTGTGCATAAGATCCCGGTTCAATGGTATTCTGAAGTACACCTGCGTTGGTTGGCATGTTTGTTAACCATACGAAAGGTACACGTCCGGAAAATACACCACTTCCTCCACGTACTGTAAGTGAGCGGTCGCCCAGAACATCATAGTTAAATCCTAAACGAGGTGAAAGCATCACTCGTGATTTTGGCCATGATCCAGAAGAGTACTTTGTAGGATTACCGTTTTTATCCAATAATTCCAGGGCGTCGATTGACGGGTTTGCTGTAAGATCGTTAAGATAGAACGGAAGTTCTGCTCTTACACCAACAGTAAAGTTGAATTTATCATTAAGCGTAATTCTGTCCTGAACATATGCAGATCCCAGTCCGAAGTTAACTCTTGCGTAGGTATCCTGATTAGCATAAGGATAAGTAAGACCAAACATGATAGGCGCTACTTCGTTTGCAGTACCTGTTTTTAAGAAATCTGCTACTGAAGCATATCTGTAGTATCCTGTTCCCATACGGGTGTAGGAGTTACCGAATTTCTGAAGTTCATAAGCTACACCCCCGGTTACAGTATGTTTGCCTACGTTATAAGTCAGGTTGTTGATGATGGAGAAGTTGTCATTATATACATCATTCAGGTAAGAGAATAATTCTGTACCAAAGCTGATGTAGTTCCCCCCGGTAGCAGATCCGTCCCAGATGTCTACAAACGGGAACAGCGTGTCTGAAGGCGTAGTTCTGAGGTCCTGAATTTTGGAGTAGGTAAAGAGTAGTTTGTTGGAAAGGCTTGAATTAAAAGTAGAGTTTAATTCCGCAGTCAGTGACTGAACTTTATTCTGGAAGCCGTAGTTTCCGTTTTCGAAGGTCATGGCTCTGTCACTTACACGTCCCCAGGATGATCTGGGAGAAGGTCCTGAAGTGGCATTGGCCACCTGCATAGAAGTTCCGTCCAGAATGTTGTATCTGATGGCAAATTTATGCTGATCACTGATGTTCCAGTCCAGACGGGCCAGGAATTTATCACCTTGCTGCTCAGCTTCATTGGCATATCCCTGATATCTTCCCGGGTCATAACCCCAGCGGTTAATCAGGTGATTTCTTACGGCAATCAGATCAGACTCTTTTACTCGGGTGATATTGTTGGCCGGATCAGAAACTCCGTCCTGAGAGGCTTTCCAAAGGTTAGCTCCGGATGCATTGGCTCCGGTAGCAGTTTCTCTTTCTGCACTTACAAAGAAGAAGAGTTTATCTTTAATGAGCGGTCCGCCTACCGTGAAACCATTGGTTATTCTTCCGCCTGTTACTTTTTCTATTTCCTCTCCGTTTATTTTCCATCCGTTCAGTTCTTTACCGTTATAATAACCATAAAGTGATCCATGAAATTTATTGGTTCCGGATTTGGTAACAGCATTAATACCAGCCCCGGTAAAACCAGACTGGGTAACATCAAAAGGAGCAATGTTTACACTGATTTCCTGAATTGCATCTAAAGAAATTGGTTGCGAATTACCACCTGGTAGCGGATTTGAACTTAAACCAAAACCATTGTTAAAGTTCGCACCGTCGATTTGAAGGTTGTTATAACGAGCATCTCTACCTGCAAATGAATTTCCGTTAGCCTGCGGGGTAAGTCTCGTAAATTCCGTTATGCTTCTGTTAGCTTGAGGTAAATTCTGAATTTGCTTCTGGCCTACGTTTGTAGCAGCTCCTGTTTTATTTACATTTGATCTGCCAGCTCCTGTAATCAGTACTTCAGCAATATCTGTAGTCTTGGTTTCCCCTACTACAGAGTTCAATACAAAAGGTTGCCCTAGTTCCAAGTACACGTCTTCATATACTTGCGGTGCCTGTCCTGCATAAGTGATTTCAACTCTATACGGACCTCCAACACGCATGTTCGGAAGGTTAAAGTTGCCGGAAGCATTTGCCTTCGCCGTATAAGCTGTACCGGATGGTAAATGGGTTGCATTAATAGTTGCACCTGAGCTCGCCTTACCATCAGCGGTGGTTACAATACCGGTCATGTTACTTGTAGTAACCTGCGCGTGCACAGTTCCATAGCCGCAAAAAGCGATAGCAGCGATAAGCACGGTCTTCTTTAAAGTTTTACTTTTCATAATAAAATTTAACTAATTTTAAATATATATTTTCGGCAAAAATCGTTAAAAAAAACGGAACTATTATTAATGAATTGTTAAATTTTGAAATTGCGTTTTGTAATCACCTAAATTATTACTATACAATAGGTTGCTCTCGTTATCTTGCTTTAATCAAAAATTTATGAACAATAAATATTTTAAAAAAAAATGCTAAAAATTACAAATTATGCAGAAAATAATATCGCTTATTTCACTGCTTTTAAGCTTAAATCCATGTTTTCTGCTGAATGAGTAAGTGCGCCTGCGGAAATAAAATCTACACCTGTAGCAGCAACTTCTTTCAACATGTCGCGGGTAATTCCGCCCGAAGCTTCAGTCTCGCATTTTCCGTTGATAAGTTTTACGGCTTTCTTCATGTCATCAACATTCATGTTGTCGAGCATAATTCTGTCAACACCGGATTTTAGAGCTTCCTCAACTTCCTGTAAATTTCTGGTTTCAACTTCGATCTTAAGCTTCTTTTTGTTGGCTTTTAGATAGTCTTTTGCCATTTTTACAGCATTGGTAATACTTCCGTTATAGTCGATGTGGTTGTCTTTCAGCATAATCATGTCGTAAAGCCCATATCGATGGTTGGTTCCGCCACCTATTGCAACTGCCCATTTTTCACAGATACGGAAATTGGGAGTGGTTTTGCGTGTGTCTAAAAGTTTGGTTTTGGTTCCTAAAAGTCTCGAATCCCAGTCGTGGGTAAGAGTCGCAATTCCGCTCATTCGTTGCATGCAGTTCAGCACCAAGCGCTCGGTTTGGAGTATCGATTGAGCTTTACCGCTGACAATGAAAGCGATATCGCCCACTTTCGCAGGTTCGCCATCTTTAATAAATCCTTCAACCTTCATATTTTTATCGAAAGTTTTGAAGATTATTTCTGCCAGTTCAACTCCCGCGAGGATGCAGTCTTGCTTTACCAAAAGTTTTGCCTGCTGCTCCAAATCCGCAGGAATTGTGGAAAGGGTAGAGTGGTCGCCATCGCGGATGTCTTCTTCCAGTGCAGATTTTATAAATTGTTTTAAAGCTTTATCGGTTGCGTAAGATGGTCTTTTCATATTTGTAAATTATAGGTACGGAAGTCTATTATCTATTAGTTTGGTGGAACTGGTCGTTATAAATTTGAAATAGTCAACGGCTTTTGTGCCAAATCTTTATTATAAAAACTTCCTTTATTTTCTTTCATTTGAAGGGAATGTTTTATAATTAAATAACTTACATTCCCTAGGTTACGAAGTTCAGAAAGCTGTGGAGACATGATGGAATAGTTGTAGAGTTCTGTTACGGCTTCGTATATTTCACGCTGTTTTTTTTGTGCCAGTTCCAAACGGGCGTTACTCCGTACGATGGCTACTAAGTCGCTCATCATTTCCTGAAGCTGTCTGCGGAGATAGGAAACCATCACCATTTCGTCCATCATTTTCATACCTTCTTCGTTCCATTCCGGTACGGCTTTTAGATCGTCAAAATTAAAATCATTAATATTCAACAGTTCCACCGTTTTCATGGCTGCGTTATGTCCGAAAACCAATCCTTCCAATAGTGAATTGGACGCCAGTCGGTTCGCTCCATGAAGTCCGGAATTGGTGCATTCGCCTACTGCAAAGAGATTTTTTATGGAACTTTGTCCATTGCGGTCGGTTTCTATACCGCCCATAAGGTAGTGGCAAGCAGGAACTACCGGAATCAGTTGTTTAAACGGATCAATTCCTTCGTCCAGGCATTTTTGGTAGATATTTGGGAAATGCTCCTTGAATTTTTCCTGATTCATCTCGCGACAATCGAGTCCTACATATTCATCACCGCTGATTTTCAGTTCGTTGTCTATTGCTCTTGCTACAATGTCGCGGGAAGCCAGTTCCTCGCGTTCATCATATTTATGCATGAATTTTTTACCATTTTTCAGGCGAAGTTTTGCTCCATCACCACGAACCGCCTCAGAAATCAGGAAAAGCATACCATCTCTTTTGGAATACAGTGCCGTAGGGTGAAACTGATAATATTGCATATTAGAAACCTTTCCGCGAGCACGATGTACAAAGGCAATTCCGTCTCCTGTAGCGATAATGGGATTGGTGGTGTTTTTGTAAACGTGTCCGGCTCCACCCGTTGCTACCAAGGTGATTTTTGCGGTAATTTTTTTAATCTTTCTCGATTTTTCATCCAAGATATATGCACCGTAGCAGGAAATGTCATCGGTGTTGAGTTCTTTTCCCGGAACATGGTGTTGGGTAATTAGATCAATCACATAATGGTGGGCGAGCATTTCAATGTTTTCGGATTTTCGGATGGTCTCCAATAATGCGCGTTCAATTTCTGCACCGGTGATGTCCTTGTGGTGGACAATGCGGTTTTCGGTATGTCCGCCTTCGCGCCCGAGTTTGAAGTCGCCGTCTTTTTCTTTATCAAATTGTGTTCCCCATTCCACCAACTCTTGGAATCTCGCAGGTCCTTCCTTGATCACCATTTCTACAATCTCGCGGTTGTTCTCACCGTCCCCGGCACGCATGGTGTCGTCGATATGCTTTTGGAAATTGTCTTTATCGAAGTCTGTTACCACTGCTAATCCGCCTTGCGCATATTTGGTGTTGCTTTCGTCTTCATCGGCTTTCGTAACGATGATGATTTTGGCATCGGGCATCTGTTCAGAAATTTTGATGGCGTAAGACAGCCCAGAGATTCCCGAACCTATTACCAATACATCAGATTTTATCATTTTTTATGTGCCTTAAATTTGTGAAAGAATAAAGTTACAAAAACTTGAAAAGTTTTTCGTTCGGTTTTCTCACTTTTATTAAATTTTGAAAATGGTCGTCTTCGGCGCGGTATCCCAAAGCCAATGTTACAGTAGCAGTTTCTGTAGCGGAATCGAGATTCAAAATCTCATTCATGATATTTTCGTCGAAACCTTCCATTGGGCAACTATCAACTTCTTCCAATGCCGCCGCGAACATCAGCTGTCCCAAAACAATATATGCTTGTTTTTCGTTCCAATGTTGTTGCTCTTCTTGCGAAAGAGAATTAATGTAAAAATCGATGCTTTTTCGGAAAAGATCAAGGCTTTCGAGGGGAACAGAACGTACTTCGGTGATATGTTTGAAATATCCGTCCAAATATTTTTCTTCGATGCTTTTTTTAGAAACCAGTACGATTAAATGTGAACAAGTGGAAATCTGAGAGGTATTTCTGAATGCCGGAACCAGTTTTTCTTTAATCTCTTCGCTTTCAACTACAAAAATTTTGTACGGTTGCAGTCCCAGGGAACTTGCCGAAAGTTGACCGGCGACAAGGATATTTTGTAAAACTTCCGTTGAAATTTTCTTCTCTTTGTTAAACTTTTTTACAGAATATCGTTTCTGCAACGCCTCGATGTAATTCATATTTCAAAGATAGAAAAAAGTAGGAAGACGGAAGCGCGATGTTGTAATGTTAGAACAACCCTTCATCCGTTGGACGTTCGAAATATGCATCAATTTCGAGGTCAGAGGATTGCGCGGCTTCCACGGCGAGCCGGTCGCAGATTTCGTTTTCGGGATGTCCGGCGTGGCCTTTCACCCAGTGAAAAGTAATTTTATGGGCTTTTAATAACGGAATTAGCCTTTTCCACAGATCAGGGTTTTTCACATTTTTAAAACCTTTTTTTATCCATCCATAAATCCATTTCTGGTTGATGGCATCGGAAACGTATTTGCTGTCGGTGTAAATATGGATATCGTGTTCGGTAGATTTCAGTTTTTCCAAAGCGGTAATTACAGCCAAAAGTTCCATTCGGTTATTGGTGGTGTGCCGAAAACCCTTAGAATATCTTTTTTCATAGTTTTTTTCGGGAACTTTCATCACGATTCCGTACCCTCCTTTTCCTGGATTTCCGCTGCAGGCACCATCTGTAAAGATTTCTATCCTCAATTGAGTTGATGTTTTAGATTTAATAAAAAAAGTGGTGAGTTATAATGAAAATGAAATCGATTAAATTTTAATAAAGAAACTCATCAGAATCATCGTCATCATTCATGGCGGAACCCGACAGATTTTGATTATTTGGAAGGTCGAAAGCTGCTCCCGGATCGATGGTTGCTTTTATTTTTTCAAAACCGCTTGGTTGATCCTGTTGTCCGAAATTCGATGATTGATAACCGAAATTGTTTCCGAATAAATCGAGGTCGGCGAATTTTGCAATATTTTTAAAGAAAGACATTCTCACGTCTGCTGTAGCACCATTTCGGTGTTTTGCGATAATCAACTCGGCTTGATTTTCGGTAGAAGTTTCTGCCCCGTCTTCATCGTTGTCCCAAGTAGTGATTTTATAATATTCTGGACGGAAAATAAAGGACACGATATCCGCATCCTGCTCAATTGCTCCGGATTCACGAAGGTCGGATAACATCGGTCTTTTTCCGGGGCGCGTTTCCACACTTCTGGAAAGTTGCGAGAGCGCAATTACAGGAACATCAAGTTCTTTTGCAATGGCTTTTAAGGAACGAGAAATGGTTGCGATTTCTTGTTCACGATTTCCGGCTCCGCCTTTTCCGCTGTTCGCCGTCATCAGTTGGAGGTAATCGACCATGATGATTTTTACGCCATGTTGCATCACTAATCTTCGGCATTTTGCTCTGAAATCAAAAACAGAAAGCGAAGGCGTTTCGTCGATATACAAAGGCGCGTTTTCGAGTTCGGATACGTTGCTGAAAAGCCTTTGCCACTCTTCGTCGCTCATTTGTCCTTTTCTTAATTTTTCCGATGAAATTCCGGTTTCGGAAGCAATCATCCTTGTGATTAACTGTACCGAAGCCATCTCCAAAGAAAATAAAGCCAATGGAATTTTGTGCTGAACTGCGATGTTTCTCGCCATAGAAAGCAAAAATGCAGTTTTCCCCATCGCAGGACGCGCCGCGATGATGATGAGATCCGATTTTTGCCAACCACCTGTTTCTTTGTCGATATCTCTGAAGCCAGATGGGATTCCGGAGATTCCTTCTTTGTCTTTTAAAGATTTTATGGTTTCAATTGCTTGTTTTACCAACGTATTTGCTGTGTCGAAACCTTTTTTGATGGTTCCGTTTGTGATTTCGAAAAACGATTGTTCCGCTTTATCGAGAAGTTCAAAAACATCGGTAGATTCTTTGTAAGAACTGTCGATAACGTTGGCAGAAACATTAATTAAACTTCTTAAAATAAATTTTTCAAGAATTACACGAACATGATATTCAATGTGAGCGCTGGAAGAAACACCCATCGTTAAATCAATGATGTAATGATCGCCACCAGCAGAGCTCAACCTTTCGGTTTTTTTGAGTTCCTGAATTACGGTCATCAAATCTACAGGATGGTTTCCTTCGTATAATTTGAGGATCGCTCTGAAAATTTCCTGATGACGAGGATCATAGAATACATCGGCCGTAAGGAGATCGATGGAATAATCGAGCCCTTTCTTGTCGATCAAGAAGGTACCGATTACCAATTTCTCGAATTCTACAGCGTTCGGTGGCATTTTACCATCCGAAATAGAGAGTTCTTTTGCGAAATTGCCGTGAATGAGTGAAGATAATGTTTCCTTTTGTGCCATAGGGCAAAGATAGTTTTTTTAAAAAATTAAAATAAGATAGTAATCAACAATTCTCTTTTTTAAGTAATTAAATATTTAATTATCAATAATTTACAATGTTGATAAATCAAGAAGAATTTAAGGAAAAGAAAAATGAAAGTCAAGAAAAAGTTCGGTTTAATATTGCATTTTTCTGAGCTTTGGAACGGTGATTCCTACGAGTAAAGCGATTAAAATCGTCATGCTTCCACCGAAAACTACCGATCGTACGACGCCCAAAAGCTTCGCTGCGAGTCCACTTTCAAACTGGCCCATTTCGTTGCTCGACATAATGAAAATTGAATTGACGCTTAAAACCCTTCCGCGGATATAATCTGGTGTTTTCAGCTGCACAATAGTACCACGGATGACCACAGAAATACCATCGAGCATTCCGCTGCAAACCAAAAAAAAGAAGGAAAGCCAATACCATTTTGACAGTCCGAAACCAATGATGCACAAACCAAATCCTGCAACAGCCACCAATAAAATTTTACCTTGATTTTTCTTCAAAGGAACAAAAGCCAGAAATGCAATAATACACATGGAACCGATATCGGACGCCGCATTCAGCAAACCGAAACCTTCTGCACCGACTTTCAAAATATCTGTTGCAAAAACAGGAATCATTGCCACAGCACCACCAAAAAGTACCGCAAACATATCCAGACAAAGTGCGCCTAGAATTTCTTTCGTTTTATAAATATAGGTAATTCCTTCTCGCATACTTTGCATCACCCCAATTTCTTTCTGAGTATTTTCTGATGGGTGTTTTTTGATCATCCAAAAGAAAACCGATGAAAAAATCATTAAACCCACCACCACCAAAATGGTTCCGGAAATATCAATCCAATGAATTAGAAATCCGCCCAAAGCATGACCAACTACCGATGCCGTAAGAAAAGTTCCTTGATTTAAGGTAATGGCATTCGGAAGAACATCTTTGGATACGATTTTGGGGATCATCGAGGGGATAATTGGTCCTAAAAAAGCCCTGCAAAATCCGGTGAAAAAGATGACTGCATAAATGAAATACGAAATTTCTTTATTGTCGAAATGTAATAATTCATTACCAAAAAATGCCGGAATAATCAATAAACTGATCAGGAATACATAAGCGTAATTGCAGATTAACAGCAATTTCTTTTTCTCCGAATTATCAATCACGTGTCCGGCGTACAAAGCGGTTGAAACTGCAGGAATAACCTCCGACAAGCCGATAAGCCCGATAGCAAAAGGATCTTTGGTGAGTTGATAAATCCACCATCCCATCAATGTTGCAAGCATTCTGAACGAAAGAACCAGGAAAAATCTTCCGGACATTAAGTTTCGAAATTCTGGGATCTTTAACGTTTGTACGGGCGTGAGTGAAATCATTTTGCAAATGTAATTTTTCAGAATTAATCTAAGTAAATCTTGACGAAGAGTTTTTGGGAATTTATTAAAAACTTATCTTTGAAGCATGAATTGGATTATCCTCATCATCGCAGGTTTATTTGAAACCGGTTTTGCGACTTGTCTTGGTAAAGCGCAGGAAACCACCGGCCGCGAAAGTTATTTCTGGTGGGGCGGTTTTGTGCTTTCGCTTTTCATCAGTATGTATTTGATGTACAAAGCGATTTCCATTGGCCACAATCCTATTCCGATAGGAACTGCGTATGCGGTTTGGACGGGAATTGGCGCTGTTGGCGGTGTTTTGGCAGGAATTTTTATTTTTAATGAACCGGCCACTTTCTGGCGAATGTTTTTCGTGACTACATTAATTGCGTCCGTTGTCGGACTAAAGTTTGTGAGTGCATAATTAAATTTTTCTCTTTGTAAGATTTTGTCTGTTAGAGAAGAAAGATAAAATTTCTACAGTATTATTGATTTCGCGGTAATAGATGGAATTGTATTTAAGCAGGATTGCTTTGCGAATTCCTTTTTTATCAGAAATGGGAAATATTTTAGGATTAATAGAAATTAGTTCTAAATTTTCTTCTAATTTAATTAAAAGTTTTGAAATTTCTTTAGCAGAAAATTCTGTTTGTAAATATTGAATGGTTTGATCTAATTCAGAGGCTGCATGTTCAGTCCAAAAAATTCTATAACCACTTTTCATACTTTTTTATTATTTCAGAATGCGGTGTTAGCTTTCCAGATTCAGCATCTGATAAGCCTTTTTCAATCGATTCTTTTTCTTCATCAGAAATTTCGTTCCACCAATCTTTCTTTTCTTCTTGTTTGAGTTCCATGATCTTATCAATCATAGAAACATCGTTCAATGAAGTTAACCACTGAATAAGTGCCAATTTTTTGGTTTCTATGTTAATATCTAAATTCATTTTAATGGAATATTGATCAAAGATAGAAAATTATTTAAAATCTAAATAAGATCGTGTCTCCAAAAAATCCCCAATTTTTCGATCATTTGCTAATCTTGGAATTTTGTTTTGTCCCCCGAGTTTTCCTTCCGATTTTGCGTAATCCTGAAAAGCGTTTTTCTGTAATCTGGTGATTTTCAATACTTGCAAAATATTTCCGGTTATTAAATCATCATAATACACATTTCTTTTTCGCATTTCAGCATCCAGGTTTTGGCGGAAATCTTCCAAATTTTCCGGTTCTTTTTCAAACTCGATAAACCATTCATGATAAGGCAAACCTTCTTGCGGATTCACCTGCGGAGCCAAATGAAACTCTGTGATTTGCGCCGGAAATTTTTCCACCGTAGCTTTCATCGCTTCCTCCACTTCAAAGGCTATTACATGTTCACCAAAAGCTGATGTAAAATGTTTGGTGCGTCCCGAAACTACGATTCGGTAAGGTTTTTTTGAGATAAAACGTACCACATCGCCGATCGAATACGCCCAAAGTCCAGAATTAGTCGTTAAAATCAATGCATAATCTTTGTGAAGTTCGATGTCTTTTAAAGTCAATCTTTTCGCTTCCGGTTTTCCGTATTCTTCCAAAGGAACAAATTCATAGAAAATCCCGTGATTGGTCAAAAGTTGTAACCCTTCTTTTTGATAATCATCTTGAAAAGCAAAAAATCCTTCGCTCGCCGGAAAGGTCTGGATCGTATCCACGGGTTTACCCAGCAGTTCGTTCATTTTTTCGCGGTAAGGTTCGAAGTTCACGCCACCGGTGATGATCAGCTGAAGATTTGGGAAAAGTTCGGTGATTTTTTTTCCATTTCTTTCGATCAGTTTTTCGAAATACATAATCAACCAAGGTGGAATTCCGGAAATCAAGGTCATGTTTTCCTTTTCGGTTTCCTTTACGATTTCGTCAACTTTGGTTTCCCAATCTTCGATGAGGTTGGTTTTCAGACTTGGCAAACGGTTTTTTTGAAGATAATTGGGGATATGATGCGCAACAATTCCGGAAAGTCTTCCTGTTTTGATGCCGTTGATTTCTTCTAATTCCGGACTTCCCTGCAAGAAAATCATTTTTCCGGAAACAAAATCCGAATTGTTTTTCTGATGGATATAATGAAAAATCGCACTTTGCGCTGCCGCAATTTGGTAAGGCATTCCTTCTTTGGAAATCGGGATGTATTTCGCGCCGGAAGTAGTTCCCGAAGTTTTCGCAAAATACTCGGGAGTTTCGGTCCAGAGGATATTTCGTTGTCCTTTTTTTACGCGTTCGATGTAGGGTTTCAGTTCTTCATAATCGGCAATTTTTACTTGATTTTGAAAATCCTGAACATTCTGAATATTTTCAAACCTATGTTCTCTTCCAAACAAAGTTTTCTCCGCAGTTTTTACCAAAGATAGCAACAGTTTTTCCTGATCTTCAACGGCGTTTTGTTTGTATATTTCGGTTTCTTTAACGTGCTTTTTTGCCCAGATTAAAGCGATTTTTTTCTTAATGAAATTTAGCATGAAGCAAATTTAAAGGTTTTTAAAATTATTTTAATCTAAGTTTTAATTTTAAAATTGATATCGATACCCCAAACTCAAACTCAAGAACGTGGAGCGGTTGTAGTATTTCTCAATTTCCGGATTTTCATTGTAAATATTTCCGCTATAAAAATTGATTTTTCCTGCTACGAAAACCTGTTGTGGACCATCTAAAACATAAATCGCTTTCCCACCGAGGTTGAAGCCCATTGCTTGATCCTTGTGTTTTTCCATTTGTTGATTGATGAAAATATTCGAAAAACGATAGTAGCTGAAACCAGCCATTTCTTCAACCATAAATTCTTCAGAAATATTTTCCCGATGAGTGAGGAAAACGTCAAACTGGCTCAGTCTAGGCGATCCGATGTTTCCATAAATATTTTGATGACCATATTGCACATTCGAGAAAAGTTCGCTGTAATCAATCCCAATTCCAAAATTAATCGGCGTCATCAGATTTCCACCGAAACTAAATCCGTAAAAAGGCTGTAAATTTTTTGCCAAAGAATTGTTTCCAAGAGGTTTCATCGCGATTACTTTCACATCGATATTAGAAACCACATCGAGTTTGTTTTTGTTCCTTTGAGAAAAAACCATTAACGAAAAAAATAAAAATAAAGCAGCAAATTTTCTCATTTCTCCAATACAATTTCGTTAAACTTCAGGTAAGTAATTCCTTTCGGAACATTTATTTTAAAGGCATCTTGTGATAAAGTCAGTCCGGTTTTATCGGTATTAAAAGATCTGATTTTCTCGGTTGAAACAATGGAAAATCCCTCGCCGGAAATGGGTCCAGAAAGTTTAAAACTTCCGTCTGATTCGATTATAGTTTCTGCAACAATTTTGTCTTGATCAGTGATCTTCAGCAGATAATTTTGAAGATCGATGTTGGTGAAGACGATTTTTCCTTCAACATAAGCGCGCGAATTTTCCTGGGAATCGCTTCTGCAGCTTGTTATGCCAAAAATCAACACCAAGAATGTCATTAATTTTAAAAAGAAATTCATCAAATATTTTTTCTTAAAAGTACAAAAAAACTGCTTCAAATGACTGAAGCAGTTTTTCTATAAAATGAAATGATATTATCTGGTTGCGTTTGCAGTCCAAGTTTTTCCATCTTTGATGTACAAAATCTTCAACTCATTGTTGTCGATTCTAATATAAGAAGTTGCGGTAGAACCAACCATCACTAAAACGTTGTCACCGCTTTGTTCGAATTCTATTCCATTAAGATCAGGAATTGAATCGGAAAATCTGAAGTTGTATTTAGTTCCGCTCGCGATTTTAGTTACGAAAACACTTCCGTTGTCTTTGCTGATTGTATTGGTTCCGTCGTTATAGCTAATACTTCCGGTGTAGGTTCCGGCAAAGAAATCGTTGTCAGCAGGATCATCGTCACGGCTGCAAGAACTTAGTGCAAACACAGAAAATACTAAAAGGAATAATGCGATTAATTTTGTGGTTCCTTTGAAAATTGAATTTCGGGTTTGCTTTTTTTGAAGAATAGATTTCATAATATTTTTTTTTAAAGTTAATAGGATGGAGTTTTTCAAACATTGTGCCACGAAACCATAATGGGTTTATTTTAACATTTATTAAGCTTTTTTATGATTATGGAAGATTAATGTTAAAAAAGTGGTGTATAATTTATGTTTTATGCAATTCATAATATAAAATAAAACTCGAAAATAAAACGTAAATTTGCCATTAGAAAAACGGTTTCGAAATTATCTCGAAATCGCTTTTGTTATTTATAATTAATGATAAAAGATGCAGTTAAAGTCCATCAATGAGACATTTCTTCCCGATATGTTGCGCAACGAATTCGGTAAAGAAATCTTCGATAATCTCGATCAATATTCGCATATTTCTGTGAAAGGTTTTGCAGGATCTGCACCTTCGGTTTTTACTGCCGAATTGTTTCTGTCTCAACAAAAAACGATTCTTTTTCTTATTGAAGACAAGGAAGAGGCGCTCTATATTACCGCAGAAATGGAGGATTTGCTGGGAAAAGAAAACGTTCTGTATTTTCCGGCAACTCATCTGGATCCTTATCAAATCGAGAAAACTCAAAACGCAAATCTTGTCCTAAGGACTGAAGTTCTAAATAAATTAAACTCCGGAAAAAAACCTAAAGTCATCGTTGCAGGATTTTCAGCTTTGGCGGAAAAAGTATTGAAAAAAGAAGATTTTAAAGCAATTTCTCATCGAATAAAAGTCGGCGAAAGTCTGGATTTCGATTTCACGGAAGAACTTTTGCACCAGTTCGGATTTACTTTGACGGATTTTGTTTCCGAGCCGGGCGAATTCTCGGTTCGAGGCGGAATTGTTGATGTTTTTTCGTATTCCAATGAAGAGCCTTATCGGATTACATTTTTCGGAAATGAAATTGAAAGCATTAAAACTTTTAATATCGAAACGCAACTTACCAATGGAAAAATAAACGAATTTCAGTTGGTTTCAAATATGAATTTTGCGGTTTCGGGTAACAAGGTTTCTTTCTTCGAATTGTTGCCAAAGGATAGTTTGGTGGTTTCCAAAAATGCATTTCTCGGATTCCGGAAAACGAACGATTTTTACGAAAAAGCGGGTGAAAAATATAAATCATTAAGCAAAGAGATCACTCATAGAAAACCCGAAGAGCTGTTTGTTTCGGAAGAAGTTTTGATGGCGGATTATCAAAAATTCAAAAGCATTGATTTTACCATTAATGCATTGAAATTTGATGGCCTAAATGTTCAGGAAGTAGAACTCAACCAAACGCAACAGCCCACTTTCAATAAAAATTTCGAATTTTTGATTGACGATTTAAATGAGAAAAAAGATGCCGGTTTTGATGTATGGATTTCATTTTCCACCGAGAAGCAGAAAGAGCGTTTGAAAGCAATCTTTGAAGAAATCGGAGCTGTTGGCGAGGATCAAAAAATCCCTTTCAAATCCTTCAAATCCGAACTTCATGAGGGTTTTGTAGATGTAGATCATCGCATTTCGGTGTACACCGATCATCAGATTTTTGACCGTTACCAAAGATTTAAAGCGAAAAATACCTTTGCAAAATCCGAACAACTTACGCTGAAAGATTTAATGCAGATGAAAGTTGGCGATTTCATTACCCACATCGATCACGGCATCGGAAAATTCATGGGTTTGGTGAAAGTGAACAACAATGGAAAAGTTCAGGAATGTTTCAAATTGGTTTATAAAAATGGTGATTTGCTTTATGTTTCGATCCATTCCCTACATAAAATTTCCAAATACAACGGCCCCGACGGACGCGAAATTGTACTCAGTAAACTCGGTTCTCCGGCTTGGAAAAATTTAAAACAAAAAACCAAAGCGAAGGTGAAGCAAATTGCTTTTGACCTCATCAAGCTTTATGCACAAAGAAAAACGGCGAAAGGTTTTGCCTTTGCTCCCGATTCTTATCTGCAAAATGAGTTGGAAGCGAGTTTTCTTTACGAAGATACTCCGGATCAGGAAAAAGCAACGCTGGATGTGAAAAAAGACATGGAAAACGATACCGTGATGGATCGTTTGATCTGCGGTGATGTAGGTTTTGGGAAAACGGAAATTGCAGTGAGAGCCGCTTTTAAAGCCGCCACAGACGGTAAGCAAGTTGCGATTTTGGTTCCGACCACCATTTTGGCTTTTCAGCATTATCGAAGTTTTAAGGAGCGTTTGAAAGATTTCCCGGTGAATATCTCCTATTTGAATCGTTTTCGAACAGCAAAACAGAAAAACGAAACCTTGAAAGGCCTTGAAGAAGGGAAAATCGACATTGTCATCGGAACGCATCAGTTGGTTGGAAATAGTGTGAAATTTAAAGATCTCGGATTACTAATCATCGATGAAGAACATAAATTCGGAGTTTCCGTAAAAGACAAACTCAAAACTTTAAAAAATAATATTGATACGTTAACCCTTACTGCAACACCGATTCCGAGAACTTTGCAATTCTCTTTGATGGCTGCACGAGATTTATCGGTGATTAAAACACCACCACCAAACAGGCAACCCGTTGATACGAGTATTATAGGTTTTAATGAGGAAATCATCAGAGATGCAGTTTCTTACGAACTTCAGCGTGATGGACAGGTTTATTTCATCAATAATCGAATTGAAAACCTGAAAGATATTGCAGGTTTAATCCAAAGATTGGTTCCTGATGCAAGAGTAATTACCGGTCATGGACAAATGGAAGGGAAACAATTGGAGCGCAATGTCCTCGATTTTATGGAAGGCAAATACGATGTTTTGGTTTCCACCACGATTGTGGAAAGTGGAGTAGATGTTCCGAATGCGAATACGATTTTCATTAATGATGCGCAACGTTTCGGAATGGCGGATCTGCACCAAATGCGCGGTAGAGTTGGGCGTAGCAATAGGAAAGCGTTTTGTTATTTGATTACGCCTCCTTTTGATATGATGACTTCGGATGCGAGAAAAAGGTTGGAAGCGATTGAGCAATTTTCGGATTTGGGAAGTGGTTTCCAGATTGCGATGAAAGACTTGGAAATCCGTGGAGCAGGCGATTTGCTGGGTGGCGAACAAAGTGGTTTCATCAACGAAATGGGCTTTGATACCTACCAAAAAATTATGCAGGAAGCGTTGGAAGAACTTCAGAATGATGAGGAATTCAGCAATTTGTTTGATAATGAAGAAGACCGCAAAAAACTCTTTAAATCGACAAAAGAAGTGAATATTGATACCGATCTGGAATTGATGTTGCCGGATTTTTATGTTCAAAGTATTGAAGAAAGACTTTCGCTTTACCAAAAATTGGCAGAAATTCAAAGTAAAGAAGATCTGAAGAAGTTTGAAAATGAATTAGAAGACCGTTTCGGAAAACTGCCAACTGAAGCGCAAAATCTATTGAAAAGTGTAGAACTGAAATGGATTGCCGCAGAAATTGGCTTCGATAAAATTGTGGTGAAAAACGGAACTTTCCTCGGATATTTCCCACCAAATCCTCAGGATAAATTCTACCAAAGTGATAAATTTAAACATCTAATTTCTTATTTAAGCCAGAATCCGAAAGAGGCTACTTTGAAAGAGAAACATTCCGCAGAAGGCAGCCAGCTGATGATGAGAAAAGAAAATGTGCAACACGTCGATGAAGTGAATGCAGTTTTGGAGCGAATTTTAACCAAATAATCTGAGGGTTATCGGTTTCAAAAAAAAGTTTACTTTTGCTGAAATTTAGTTGAAAAAAGAAAGATTTTGCCATTAAACTGTTCGAAAAATTACCATTTCGGATGATATTGGAAATCTTAACATTAAATATTTATAGTAATGAAATACTTGATTGTAGGTCTTGGAAATAAAGGCGAAGAATATACAGAAACCCGGCACAATGTCGGGTTTAAAGTTGCAGATAAAATTGCGGAAACGTTGGAAGTTTCTTTTAAACCCGCCAATTTTGGTCTTGTAGCAGAAGGGAAATATAAAGGACGAAAAGTGTTTGTTTTGAAGCCCGATACGTATATGAATCTTTCCGGGAATGCGGTAAAATTTTGGCTTCAGAAAGAAAACATACCTTTGGAAAATTTGATGATCGTTACGGACGATTTGTCATTGCCTTTCGGAACTTTAAGGATGAAAATGAAAGGTTCAGATGCAGGTCATAACGGTTTGAAAAGCATTCAGGAACAATTAAATACCCCAAATTATCCCCGATTGCGTTTCGGGATTTCCGCCGATTTTCCTGAAGGAAGACAAGTAGATTACGTTCTCGGAAAATGGAATGAAGAAGAGCGCGAAAAATTGCAGGAAAGAATAGAAAAATTTTCTAAAGCCTGCCTTTCTTTTGTTTTTGCCGGAATTCAGAATACAATGACAGCCTTTAACGGAAAATAAAAACCGGATGCTCATAAGAACATCCGGCTTCATAAAAACTATATGAGATGAAAAAAAGTTTCTTGTTTTTATGTAATCTTAATCAGTCGAAATTGATGGTGTTGAAAATCACCAGTTGTATTTGTCCCTGATTAAGTTTTGAAGAAAATGGGCTTGTTCCTTTCTTAAAGGTCGTTTGATCCATATAGCCTACTTCAATTCTTGTGTTTTTATTTAAAACATATCCTAAAGCAGCATAAATTCTGTTCCGGTCGAAAATACGCTCTTCGGGAACCACAAATATTTCGTTATACAGCGAAAGATAGGTGGATTTTTCTTTCATAAAATTTTCTCCCAGCGGAACATTTGCAGCCAGAAAATATCTTGCCCGTAACTTAAATTCATTTTCCAGAAAGCGTTCTTCCAAGCGAAAGCGGTGCTGCAAAGGAACCTTTCCGATTTTATTTTTATGGATAAACTGCTGATAAATTCGGTGTTCTTTTGAGGAAGCTATTGCTTGTTGTTCAGCATCTTCAGCATAACCGATGATATATCCGTATCCTAGCAACAAATTATTATTATTCTCGGAAAGATTATATCCAATACCCGTTCTTAATAAAATATTTTGCGGATTTCCGGCGGCTTCAGTATTTCTGAACTGTGCTTCTGTCCACCAGTTTAAATTTTTTGTAATTTGTTGATTTCCAAAATAAATAAACCAAAGATTATCGAAATTTTCTTTCTGTGCATGTAATATCGTACAGCAGAAAATTAAAAGCATTGCAATCTTTTTCATGATTAGTTTTTTGTAAACAGAGCCGAAATCTCCGGCTCTGAATATTTTTATAACCAGGTTACAACCCCTGTTTCTACATCATAGTTTGCACCTACTATTTTAATTTTGCCTTCTTTTTCAAGTGTTCTTAAGGTTGAACTTTGATGACGGATGTCTTCAATGGTTTTTTTGATGTTGCAAACGTTCAGTCTTTCCAAAAGATCTTCATTTTTGGATGAGCGTTCTTCGCCTTCTTTAATGACGTTATCAATGCATTCATCAAAATGATGAATCAAATGGTTGAGGTTATCCATTCCTAATCCCTCGATTTTTGCTGCATCAAGTCCGCCTTTCAAAGCGCCACATTTGCTGTGTCCCAAAACAACAACCAATTTTGAACCGGCAACGTTACATCCGAATTCCATCGATCCTAAAATATCCTGGTTTGCAAAATTTCCGGCAATTCTAATGGAAAAAATATCTCCCAATCCTTGGTCGAAAATTAGTTCTGCTGAAGTACGACTGTCAATACAGCTCAAAACCACAGCAAATGGCCATTGTCCTTCGCGAGTATCATTTACTTGCTCCAAAAGATTCCTGTTTACTTTTAAATTTCCTACAAAACGGTCGTTTCCTTCCTTCAAGAATTGTAGCGCTTTTTCAGGAGTAATAGTAGCTTGAGTTTCTAATGTATGTGCTTTCATATTTTTTTTAGATTTTAGACATCCTATTTCAGATGTCATATTTTTTATTTTGAATTAAATTTTAAAATTGACCATTCACAATTGACTATTCAAAGTGAGTTACATCGCTCTTCTGTGATCAATGCTAATATGTGAATGTTGGTCTGAAGCGTAATCGTTGTAATTGGTTTGGAAGCCAATCAGTTCAACTTCGATATCTTCTTCCTTTGCTCGGATGTTCGCAAAATCCTGAATCATTTCCAGAACATCAGTCGTGATATAGGAAGTTCCTTTTGCATCAATAGTTACCTTCGAATTTGGCTGAATATTTTTCAAAGTTTTTTTGATGGCAGCTTTATTCAGGAAGGATACTTCTTCAGCTAATTTTATTGTTACAGAATCTGCACCTTCAAGTTCTTCTTTGCTGAAATAATACGCACGTTTCATATTTCCCTGCAGAATATAGAAAATCGCGATTGCCAAACCAATTCCAACTCCTGTTAATAAATCTGTGAAAACAACCGCTACAATTGTCGCCAAGAACGGAATATACTGGAACTTTCCTTTTGCCAGGAAATGTTTGATTTTTTCCGGACTTGCCAATTTATAACCTACCAATAATAGAACTGCTGCCAAAGTCGCCAATGGAATTTTGTTCAAAATCCCCGGAATTGCCAGTACACAAACTAAAAGGAGAACACCATGGATAATGGTTGAAACTTTTGAAGTTGCACCAGCATTAGCGTTTGCGGAACTCCTTACTACAACTGAAGTAATTGGAAGTCCACCGATTAAAGAACTTATGATATTTCCAATTCCCTGTGCACGAAGTTCATTATTCGTGTCGGTAATTCTGCGTTGAGAATCCAGTCGGTCCGAAGCTTCGATACATAATAAAGTCTCAATTGAAGCAACAATGGCGATCGTTCCACCAATAATCCAAACTTTCGGATTCATAAATCCTGCGAAATCCGGCATTGTAATTAATGCTTTAAATTCTTCTGCTGTTTGCGGAACCGGCAATGTCACCAAATGTTCTGTTTGAATCGCCAATGAACTTCCTGTCATTTTAAAAATTTCGTTGAGTAAAATTCCTACCGCAACAGCAACCAAAGCTCCGGGAAGAAGTTTTAATTTCTTCAGTGAAGGAACTTTATCCCATGCAATTAAAATCGCCAAAGAAATCGCGGTAACAACAATTGCTCCTGGATGAATCGATGCGAAAACATTCGATAAATATTGAGAGATAGAATCTGCATTATATCCGTTTTCAAAAACCCTTTCGCTACTGAAAGAATCGGCATCGTAACCTAACGCGTGTGGAATTTGCTTAATAATAATAATCAAACCGATTCCGGCCAACATTCCTTCAATTACAGAGTTCGGGAAATAATTGGAAATACTTCCGGCTCTTAGAAATCCCAAAATCAGCTGTATAACTCCTGCGATTAAACCTGCACAAAGAAACAGTTCGAATGCGCCCAATTCCGTAATTCCGGATAAAACAATCGCAGCTAAACCTGCAGCCGGTCCTGAAACCGAGATATTGGAGTTGGAAAAAAATCCGACAACAATTCCACCAATAATTCCTGCGATAATTCCGGAAAGTGGCGGTGCTCCGGAAGCTAAGGCAATCCCTAAACATAGTGGAAGTGCGACTAAGAAGACGACAACTCCCGATGGGAAATTTTCTTTTATTCCGCCGAATAAACTTTTTGCTTTTTTCATTTTTTAAACATATAGTTTTATGATGCAAACGCTTGATTTGTAGTTTTTAAAGCATTTGCAAAGTTGAATTTTCAGTGATAAACAAGTTGAGATATTGGCTTCTTCGGTTTGAAAAAGACATGATAATCCCTACTGAAATTTAACAGTTAAGCTTCGGGAGGCGGAGAAAATATCAGAAGATAAGGCGAAATATGACTGGAATCGTCAGTTAAAACGAACGCCTTTTTATCGGAAGTAGTTTCAAAGAATTTGATGAAATCGTGGACGTTCATTGTCTTCGGAATTGTTTTTTCGTAAACAATTGAAACTGATGAAGAATGTGTTTCTTCTTCAGAAAGTACAATATTAGTCTGTGGAATTTCAAAATCGAAAACTGTAGCAATACTTGGTAAAGCCATAAAGTTGACGAAGATCAACAAAACCAATATGTTCCAAAATTTCTTCAAAAAAAATTGTCTTTTGAGGGAACAAATATAAACAAGAAGTTTTAAAAAACAAGTATAATTATAGATTTTGTCTAAATTTTAACAAAAATTAATATTTAAAATCTATAATTATTGAAAATTTTTGTTGTTAGTTCTGCTCATTACCCATTCAGAATTGGTAAGGTCGTACACTTTTTGGATATTTTTCAGGATTTCTTCAAAATCGATATTTAGATCAATCAATTTACCGGTTTCCAAATCGAAAACCCAACCGTGTACAATGGGATAATCATCCAAAATATACCGTTCCTGCACAGCAGCCATTTTAATCACGTTGATGCACTGTTCCTGTACATTCAACTCGATAAGTCTTTTATAACGCGCGTTTTCGTCTTCGATTGCATCCAGTTCAGCCTGATGAATTCTGTAAACATCGCGAATTAATCTTAACCAAGGATTCAAAAGTCCCAAATCCTGCGGAGTCATTGCTGCTTTTACACCACCACATCCGTAATGTCCACAAACAATAATGTGTTTAACCTTCAAATGTTCCACAGCATACTGTATAACAGCCGTAGAATTCATATCCAATGTATTCACAATATTGGCAATATTTCGGTGTACGAAAACTTCGCCGGGTTTCATTCCCATCATTTCCTCTGCCGATACTCTGCTGTCGGAGCAACCGATGTACAGATATTCCGGAGTTTGCGATGCGGAAAGGATTTTGAAAAAATCTGGATTTTCGGCCAATTTAGATTCCACCCACTTTTTATTATTTTCGAAAATAACTTCATACGATTTTTTCATAGCTTAATTTTTGTGGGATTATACTATTTTGTAGTTGTTATTTGCAAAAGCAATAGATGGTATCAATTATTTTGCAAATGTAAAGTATAGAAATTTAAATCCCGAATATTTAACAGATTTTAATATTAAATTTTATTATTAATGTATCCCATTGTAGCATTGGTATTGCTACTGATGCTTGCGGGATTGCCGATTACGACTGAATTTTCAGGAACATCGAAGTTTACATAAGCGTTGGGAGCAATCAGCACATTGTTGCCAATTGATATTTTTCCCACCAACACCGCGTTTGGACCAATCCACACTTCGTCACCAATCACAGGAACGCCCTCATTTTTTCCGCGGTTGGCTTGGGCAATCGATACGCCTTGTGCGATGTTGCAATTTTTTCCAATTTTCGCTTTTGGGTTGATCACCACGTTTCCCCAATGTCCCAAATAAAAACCCTCTCCAATTTGTGTTTCCGGATAGATTTGGAAGCCGTATTTAATTTGATGATGCCTCAAAACCAATCGCCAAAACATTCCCAATACAGAGTTTTTGCTGTAGTGCTGGGTTTTCCTTAAAATATAGATAAAATGCAAGTTGGGATTGATGCATTTTGCCCAAATTTGCAAAGGAGACAGCCAATTTCCGCTTTCCCTATAAAAATCCTTCTGGATACTAGTGTGATTACTTTGCATAAGACAAAATTAAAGATTATCGATGATTTTTTGAATGTGTTGCACAGATTTTTCGAGGGTAAATGGCATTTGGTAACCTTTCATATTTTCTAGGTATTTGTCGAAAGATTCGGGATTTTCAAGTGCTTTTTTCATTCCATCATAAATTCCCTGTTCGGAATTTTCTACAATAAGTCCTAATTTTCCGTTTTCCAGCATTTCGCTAACTCCCGAAACTTCGGTGGCGATAATTTTCTTTTTTAAAGTAATTGCTTCAAACAAAACCGTCGGAAAACCTTCATATCTTGAACTCAGAACAAAGAAATCCGCATTCCGAAAGTGCGGATAAGGATTGTCGGTAAAGCCCGTCATATATGCAGTATCGACCACACCAAGATCAGATTTCAGTTTTTTGATGTTTTCAAAATCATAACCATCACCAACAATTTTGAGTCGGTGATTAAATCCTTCTTCTAGAAGTTTTTGATGTACTTTCAACAATCTGTCGAAACCTTTCTGCGGAAAAACGGTTCCTACAGAAACGAAAACGGGTACTGCGTTCGGTACTTCCTGCTTTTCTCTTCCGGCTTTTTGCAAAATTTCTTCAGTATCCAATGGATTATAAACGCGGACAATCCGGCTCTTTTCATCCTCATTCTTCGCGAGTGATTCAAAATCTTTCTGAATATGCTGGGAAATCACCATTATTTTATCAAAACCGAAAAACTTCCGAATTTCGTTGTCGGTGTAGTTGTGAAAATGAGTTTTGCGTAAATCATTATGAATCCAAACGATTTTTTTGGAATTTTTTAATGGAGAATTTAAAATTTCGTCACGAAAACCATGAATCGCAGCAAACTCGATGTCGTATTTTTTTCCTTTTAAAATTTTAGAATATAAAATCGAAGAAAATTTCTTTAAAATTCCTTGAAATACCTTTCTGTAAGCTTTTTTAGGAAGATCCTGAAGTCGGTTCGTGGTAATCATTTCACCTTTGTTCAGGTATAAAACATTCACAAAATTCGGAACATCAGCCAAATATTTCCCGGAATAGAGATTCAGCAAAAGATCAATTTCATACAAATCCGGCGGAAGATTTTTCAAAAAAGTAACCAGCACTTTTTCGGCGCCACCATGTCGCAGAGAACCAATTCGGATGAGGATTTTCTTTTTTTTCATGCTAAGGAAACCGTTTTTGCAAACTTAATTTTTATCAAATATACGGTTAGTCTTTTTTAAATTTTTATTTTTAAAGCAAATTTAATTGATATGGAAGTTGACCTTGAAAGAATCACCGAGATGGAAAATGCCTTGAACCAAACCGAAGAGCTGATCCAAGAAATGGAAAATCTATTGAAAAAATGGGAAGAAAACCTACCCAATTACCAAAAACTTTATAGTTATTACTACAGCGAAGAATGGCGCAAAGATTTCGAAGCGGCAAATGAAAATAATTTTCCAGTCGGTTTCCCGCACGGTGTTTTGAGCGAAGATGCGGCTTACAACACGCTCGGGGATTTCCGCGAACTGTCGCTAAGAATGTTGAAAATTGGCGTTAAGGGAGTGGAGTAGGCTGCTTTACAGGTTTGTAGGTGTGGGGAAGATTTTCTTTAATATAGGCATCCAGTTTTGGGCGGTCTTTTTCTAGTTCGCGAGGATACATGACATTATTGGCGAGAAGTTTATCACCGTATTCCTCTAACGTGCATATGAATTTGGCGGGTACTCCTGCGTAAACCGTTCCCGAAGGCATTGAAGTTGTCAATATAGAACCAGCGCCAAGAATGCAATTATCCTGCATTTCAACTCCCGGCATTATAATAGTATCGGCCCCAATTAGACATTGGTTTCCAATTTTAATTCTACCAAAAGTTCTGACATCCTTGTATTTGTCTAAAAAATGTAGAGCATTTTGCCCACCATCATGATTTACAAATCGTACATTGTTGGAAAAGGTGGTTTGATCCCCAATTTCTATTAAAAAAGGTTCAGTTCCAAATTGTGGAACTTCTACGAAGCGCACATCTTTCCCTACCTTTAATCCTTTTGCGATACATATTTTTAGATAAATCTTTTGTATAAATTCTAAATAGATGTTATGTAATTTCAAAATTATACGATATAAAAAATTCATGATTATTTTTTTGCTAAATTAATAATGATATCTTCAACAGCGTCAAATATTTTTTGGTTGTTGAATTGATTCTCGATGGGTTCAAGATTTTTTTTAATGTCTTCTACCAATGTTTTATTGGTGATGAATTCTTTCATTGCAGCGTAGATTTCTTCGGTTTTGTAATCGATGAGGTAACCTGTTTTTTGATCATCAATCATCATTTCAATATCTCCAACTTTGGTGGCGATAATTGGTTTTTTAAGAATTAAAGCTTCCGCAATTACCAGTGGCCAAGCTTCAGATTCGGAGGGCAAGATGAAGAAGTCTGCATTTTTAATGTAAGGGTACGGATTCATTTTGTTGCCGGCGAGAATAAAAGTCTCTTCAATGCCCAGATTTTTTTGCTGTAGCAAAAGGTTGGGAAGCTCTTCTCCGTCGCCAATAATCACCACTGAATGTTCGAAGCCATCTTTTAAAAGCTTGTGATGCGCGTCCATCAGTTTATGGTAACCTTTTCTGGTGTGAAGCCGGCCAACAGCAATGAAAACCGGAACCTCCGATTTTGTGAAATCAGAAATATTTTCTTCCGATTTTTTCTTAATTTCTTCAATCGGAATAGCGTTGATGATTACACTTTCCGGCGGATAATTCAGGTTAGGATAGTGCTTGTGCATTAAATCTTTGGTGCGTTGAGAGCAATATACGATGTGGTCGAATTTTGGGAAACTTTTCAAGATCATGGGTACCACGGGTTGAAGTTTGGGTACCTGAATTTCGGAATGGAACCAGCCTATTTTTTTTGAATAATGATAAGGCGAACTGAGTACCGCCTCAAAATCCCGCCAATCCATTGCAATTTCTACATTAAATTTTTCATTATTAAAGAGTTTTGCTTCTTCTTTATTTCTATTTTTTCGAAAGTAGGCCAGTGCCAGTCTCCGCATGACAAGTTGTGCCTTCTGTTTTAATCTTTGCGGGCTCATGTCTTCTTTGCCCTTTGCTACTGCAATTTTTCTTACATGTTTTGGTATTTCGTTTCGCAGTTCGCCCTGATTGAGATTCAGCAACACGGTCATGTCGAATTTTTCCCTGTCCAGATTATTGAGCAGGCTCAGCATTACTTTCTCCACGCCGCCCATTTCCATGGAGCGGTGGCGGAAGAGGAGTTTTATTTTATTGGGCATTTGTAATGATTCCAAATTGTGCAACTTTTTTTAAACGCAGGTAAGAATACATATTTATCATGGGATTTGATAGAAGTAAACTTTTATAAGAGCGGTAATCATAAAATTCTTTCAGCTTGGAATATATGATTTGAGCTTCATTTTGCATATTATACATCAAAGCAGTATCTAACCCAAATAGTAATATTTCCTTTGGCAAAATTTTGTCGTTCTTTAGGATCTTTTTAAGGTCCTCGTCATTCATGTCGGCATAAGTGTCGGATCCTGTGCTTACTTTCTCCTTATAAAAATGTTTCGCTTTTTCCAAAAACAACATTTTAATTAATCGAGAGCTTGTTCTGGATAATGATTTTTTTAGGATTCTATAATCCATTAAGTATTCAGGGATATTATAAAAACGGGCTCCATCAGCAAGGTGCTGAAGATAAAAATCAAAATCTTCAGTTGCATGCATTTTGTCTCTGTACTTCACTTTAGAATTATTTCGGAACATTAATGCTGGGTGAAACATTGCATTTTCCATATTGAATTTCCGTACAATTTCGTTATGATTCTGCTTTGCATCCAAGACTCCAATTGTATTACCAACTTCGTCAATAAGTTTGAGGGAGCACCCTACCATGAATATATCCGAATTGTTTTCCAAAATATTCATTTGTTTCTCCAATCTAGTGGGTAGAGCAATATCATCCGCATCCATCCTGGCGACATATTTGCCTTTCGCCATCGCCAGTCCGAGATTAAGGTTTTCCACATATCCTTTAAAATCTTTATTTTCAGGTTTTTCCGTTAAGATTATCCTCTCATCCCTTGCTGCGTAATTTTTTAAAACAGCCAATGTATTATCGGTGGAATGATCTTCAATAATGATGAATTCAAAATCACTAAAAGTTTGATTGAGGATGGATTCCACCGCTTCTGCTATATGTTTTTCAGCATTATATGCGGGGAGAATGACGGACAATTTTGGATTAATGCTCATTTTTTAACACTTTAAATAAGTCAGTCCACTTCGTCATTACTTTTTCTATGCTATATCTCTGGGAAGATCTCTTTGCATTATCAGCGAAAGCTATTCTTAAGTTTTCTTTATCAATCAACAGGTTTATTTTGGATGCCAATGCTTGTATATCTCCTAATTTTACTAAAAAGCCATTTTCACCTTCATTGATCATTTGTTTTGGACCATGCTTGCAATCGAATGATACACAGGCAAGACCCAAAGACATTGCTTCTAACAGTGCTAAAACAAATCCTTCGTGTCTGGAACTTAAAACAAATATAGAATGTTCTGCGTATTTTTCCGAAATATTCTTAGTGTTAGGGTATATGGTGATCTCCTGTTCGAGATTATTTTTTATGATCTGCTCTTTCAATTCTTTTTCCAGAGCACCCTCCCCATAGATATCTAACTTCCAATCAGGATTTTTTTTACAGACAATTTTCCATGCATCTATCAGCATATCAAAGCCTTTTTCTTCTACTAATCTGCCGACGGCTATGACTTTTTTGGCGGACAAGTCGGTTGCTTTTATGCTATTTATAGTGATGGGGTTGGGAATAGCGGTTATTTTAGTAAAGTGTCTTTTCCAATTCTCAGCATCTTCTTCTGTAAGTGGAATTAACCTATCAAATTTTTTAAGAATTTTCTGTTCTTTCTTAATTTGGTAATAGGAAATAAGTTTTGGAAAATTAATTTTTCCTTCTAAAAGTCTATATTGTGTACAAAAAAAATCGAAATGAAATTCTACTATTTTTATACTTCCATCTTCAATTAAAGGGAGAAATTTGTATTCAGCGCCTAAGAACATCGATATGGCGATATCTGTTTTGTTTTTAAACAGATACTCTTCTGTTAATTTCTTATACGTTTGCATGAATTTCTTTACCGCTTTTCTTTTATCCAAGACACTCAGTTGATTGAGGATAAATGTGGGATCATGCAAATCAAAATGGATAAATTTTATTTTGGGGCTGAAATTAAAATAAATCGGGTTGTCATATTGCCTATAAGTAATAATCGTTACATTATACCCAAGAATATCCGCCAAATAGTTTGCCTTAATAGAGAGAACCCTCTCCATTCCGCCTGCTAAGGAGAGATGTGGGATGAAGTAGGTGATGTTCATAGTTTAGAATATTTTTCGATAAAAAATTGCAAATTTTTTGTATAGAGATAAATCATAAAAAAATCTGCAGTAAAATATTTGATTATAAGGTAGTGCTTTTAAATAGTCCTTTTTCAACCGTTTTTGTTTATTTTTATTTGCTGGAAAACTTTTACATCATCTTTAACATTCTGTTTATGGTTGTCGAGCATTTCGATTATTTTAAAATCTTTATCTTTCATCTTTATCCAAGCACCAACATTTTCTCGGTATACCGCTATTCTTTTTAGGGAAAATTTGATTTTTCCATGTTTAGCAAATCGGTAACGCAACAGTACCGTTGGTTACGAACAGTAGATGCTTAATCTTAAGAAAAATTCTTTTAACCGAATTTCCAAATCGCTAGCTAAAGGTCCCATGTTGGTGATCCACCGGCGTTTCCAGATGCCTTCTAAATATTGCTGATAGACCTGTTGTGGTGGCAGGAAAGGTTTGGCAATGGGGATCATATTTTTTTGTAAATTAATTCCTGTTTATTCATTACAATGGTATTATCCGGCACATCTTTATAAATAACACAGCCTGCGCCTAAAATCACATTGTCGCCTATGGTTACACCTTTCAGGATGATGCAGTTGGCACCGCTCCACACATTGTTCCCAATTTTTATGGGAGCTGTGTTGAATTCCGTTTTAGCAACAGAGAATGGACTGGTAGTGTATTGATGGTTGTGGTCGAAAATTTTAAGGCCTTCGCCCAGGATGCAGTTTTCCCCGATTTCTATTTTTTCCAGGCAGGCAATCGTGGCACGTGTAATGTAGGTGTTTTTGCTGATGGAAAGAACTGCACTGTTTTTCACGGTAATAAAATTATGATGGCCGATAGTGACATGGTCTAGCAGCTTGAAGACGGCTTTCGGCGAAATATCAAAAGTATTGTGCGCGCCCAGTTTAAAACTATTTGAAATTGTGCTTTCCGGGTTTTGTTTCAGAAGAGACCTATTGTATTCTCGGAGGGCAAGGTTTTTTAAAGAATCTGCCTTTTTAAAAATTCCGGCTAATATAGACTTCATCATTCATTGTTTCTGCAAAAATACAAACTTTTAGGGTATAGAAGGTTATGTAAGTGAAGAAAGTTACGAAGGCTAAAGGTTTGGTCGTTGAGATGTTGATTTGTGAAAGGGTTAACGTGTCGGGTTGCGTTTTAAATCTTATTTTTGCAAAAACAATCTCGTGGAAAATCCTTTGGTAAGCATTATCGTTCCGGTTTATAAGGTGGAAGCCTACATCGGGAGATGCCTCAACAGCATTGCCGCACAAACCTACCCCAATATCGAATGCATCTTGGTAGATGATGCTTCGCCGGACCAATCCCTTGCGATTGCAGAGGATTTCCTGAAAAAATCTCATGTAAAATATAAAATTTTAAAACAACTTAAAAATAAAGGGCTTTCTGAAGCGAGAAATTCAGGTGTAAAAAATGCTACAGGAAAATATCTTTATTTTCTTGACAGCGATGATGAAATGACCCCAATGGCCATTGAACATCTTGTAAATCTCGCAGAACAAACACAGGCAGAAATTACAGTAGGGCAGAATTTGGTGATCCGGGAAAACGGAAAACGAGCGTATATTTTTAAAACGAAGGAGGAAAGGGAGTGTGTTTCCGGAAACGCCGATGTGTTGCAGTCGTATGTAAACGGGCAGTACCCCGTAATGGCCTGGGATAAATTATTATCTGCCGAATTTATTAAGAAGAAGCAACTCTTTTTTGAGCCCGGTTTGCTGTCCGAAGACGAACTTTGGAGCTTCCAGTGCGCATTAAAACTGCAGAAAATTGCCTTTTGGAAGGGCGAGGAAACTTATCTTTATTACTTCCGCGACGGTTCGATTATTAAATCCAAAGGCAAAAAGCATTTCGACAGCTTCCAGAAAATTGCAGAGAAGTTCGATGAAGCCTATCATTCAGAGAAGGACCCCGATATCCGGAGGATGATTTTGATGCACCTTATCAATTTTAAAGATATGTCGCTGGTGATGAACTGGCAGGCGCAGTTTAACGAGGAACTTTGGAAAGAAAGCTACCGCAATTTTCAGAAACTTTCTACTCTGTCTTTGTTTGATTATTTCTCGAAACAGTACAGTATTTCCATCAAAAAGAAGTCTTTGTACACCTCGCTTCCCGTCAATTTGGGATATCATTTATTCAGAAAAAGATATGGAGAATAAAACCGTAAAATCATGAAAAATTTGTTTAGGCTGCAGATCGATAGTAACCGGATCTTTGGGCTCGATATCCTGCGTATGCTGGCTATAGTTTTTGTTGTACTTACTCATGGAGGTCAGTTTATTCCGAAAGATTGGATTTCGATATATACAGCAATGCTTTTTGATGGAGTGGGGATTTTTTTTATATTGAGTGGTTTTCTAATTGGTAAAATCCTTATTGATGTTCTGGAAAAAACTGACTTTTCATCGAGAGAATTATGGTACTTCTGGAGCAAACGGTGGAGCAGAACGCTACCCAATTATTTTTTCTTCCTGCTTTTTCTTCTTATTTTTTTCTATCCTCAAAGTGATGTCAACATTTATAAGTATTTTGTTTTTACCCAGAATATTAACCATAAACCGGAAGAATTTTTCAGCTGGTCTTGGAGCTTGGCTATTGAGGAATGGTTTTATCTGATCATAGCCTTGCTTATATTTATTTTCCAGCGGTTACAATTATTTTCAAAAAAAAGGACAATTCTGTTTTCCGTTATTCTCGTTATTTTGTGCTCCAATATTCTAAGGATTATATATTGCATGAATGAAGGCTTTGGTATCTCCGTTTTTGAAAATATCAAATATTCTTTGGTTTACAGGTTTGATACCATTATCTATGGAGTACTAGCGGCTTATATATTTTATTACCACCGGGAATTCTGGGAGCATTATAAAAAATCTTTTTTTATTACAGCCCTATTGCTCACGGCAATTATATACATTTTCGGACTGCAGTATTATCATGAAGATTTCCGCCGTTTTTCCTGTTTGGCGGCTTTTACATTAATTTCTCTAAATGTTATGTTGTACCTACCTTATCTTAACGCTATAAAGGGTATTTCATCAGGAATTTCTCGACCTATTACGTATGTCAGTCTTATATCCTATTCCTTGTACTTGGTGAACAGTATCGTTCAGTATTCCCTAGGAATGACTTTCGAATTTTGGGACGCACCGAGAGATTGGCTTATGAACCACTATGGTTTTAATCTTAAATGGGGCTATATCGGTACTTTTTATTTTATTCTGTATCTTGTCTTTATTTTGGGCTTTTCTTCAGTATAAATATTTTGAAGTGCCCACCACACGTTTTTTAAGAAAATTTATTAAAAACTAAATTGAATGGAAATACTCTTTGACATCAAAAAGAAGTCTTTTTACACCTCGCTTCCAGTGAATTTGGGCTATCAATTATTCAGAAAAAGATATGGAGCATAAACCCGAAATCCTCATCAAATCCTTCAACCGGCCATATTATCTGGATCGCTGCTTGGCAAGTATATACCGTTTTTGTCATGGTTTTTCAGGCATTAAGGTTCTGGACGATGGTACTCCTCCAAAATATATAGACAAAATCCTCCAAAAATATCCGGAAGTAAAAATTGTTCTTTCCGAACAGTATGAGGAAAAAAACAAAGCCATTGAAGAAAATCTGCAAAGCAGCAAGGAAATCAACGGGTTTAAAATCCCCGTGAAAATGTGGAAAGATGCCGTGAGGCATTCCACATCGTTTTTCGTCATCACCGAAGACGATGTTTGGTTTACCCATCAAATCAACCTCGCAGAGCTTCAGCAATGCATGATTTCTAAAAATACCGATTTGGTGAAACTTGGCAATCTTGGCAGAACCCCAAATGGAAAGAAAGAAACCTGCGGCAACGATAATTTAATTTATCCGGAACTGAAATTTCTCTCCTTTCCGAAAAAACCGGCGGAAGCTTTTTTTTACAACCGATTCAAATTTTTCTCCCTGCTTTATAAACTCAAAATGGTGGATAATTATACGATCGGCACTTATTACGAACTGATTTCTATTCTGATGGGTATGTACCGAAAAGACTACTGGCTGAAACTTTGGGAAGGCATCGACCAAAAGGTGGACGAAAAACGCCAGCTGATGAACGCCTCGCTCCACTACCGGAAACATCGGAACAATCCGTTTTTAATCGGTGTTCTGGAAAACGAAAATATGAAGACCACCTTTAAATCTTCTGCTACCAATTCTTACCATAAATATGGGTATGATTTCGATGTGAACCGCTTTAATTTTATCCTGAACGAATACTGGTTTAATGACGAGCTGAATGTTTTCGAAAATTTCCCAAAAGATTTTTCTGATGCCTGTTTCATGAAAATTCTATCGGAACATACCCATCCTAAGGCCCAGCCCGAAGAATGGCAGAAATGGGCAGCACAATTTAAAAAACAATACAGCGATATGGGCTGCGTGGTGGAGTGAGAGGTGATGGGGTTATGGAGGTGATCGAAGTTATGGTGTGATGAAGGTTATAAAAGAGCGGGCAGTCTGCACAGGTAAAGGAAGGGGTAACTGTGCAGGCAAGGTGAAGGTGCCTCATCAGGTAAGGGTAAAGAGCCTCACCGGTAGCCTTTATATATTTTTGATTTCAGTTTTTTGAGACTGTAATGAAGAATGTTTTTAAACGGCACCAAGTCTAAAATATCATCTTCGGAAAGCAGTTTTTGATTATTGATGATGTTATTCAGTTCCCGTTTTGCATTAGGTATTTTTATCAATTCCTTAGTATGATAAAGCAATTGGAGATGTTCTTTGTAAGGATTTTCCTTCGCTTCGTGCCAGGTTCCTATAAAATAATGTACCGAATAATTTTTAGGAATATCCAGACTGAAAAAATGAGAAGGATAAACGAAAATTTCATTATTGATATTATGAAAATCATCTTTTGGAGTAAACTTATATCCTTCGTTTAAGAGATTGGTAATTATCTGATTATTTGTAATTTCTTTAAAAACTGTGAGAGAAAAATAATGGTCTAAAATCTTTTGTAAAAATGGATGATTTTGTTCTGAACCAATTACGGCAGTGCAAAGATTTTCCGCTGTTTCCATTCCGATAAAAAATGGATTTTCCAGAAACTCATCAAAATTATTTTTTACCTCTACATCAGTATCAAAATAAATTCCGCCCTCTTTTTGTAGTGCAAAAATTCGAGCAACATCAGAAACAAAAGCCAATTTTTCTTTTTGTGCAGCTTGCTTTGAAAATTCGCAACAACTGGTGTTGAAATTGCTTTCGTTCCATTCCACAATTTTATAATCCGGAAGGTGAGTTTCCCAGCTTCTAATGCATCGTTTGACGGATTCAGGTTTCTCTTTTCCGCCGAACCAACAGTAATGTATTTTTTTTGGTATCATTTAATCTATCTTTGCAAAGATAATCTGTTTTTATGAAAAAAATCCCTTTCATCAGTATATTTACCCCTACGTATAACCGTGCTGCGCTTCTACCCAGGCTTTATAGCAGCCTAAAATCGCTAAAGGATCAAAATTTTGAATGGATTATTGTAGATGACGGCTCTACCGACAGGACCCAGGCATTGGTGGAGGACTTTATAAGTGAAGGCGTGATAAGCATCCAGTATTATTCGCAGGCGAACTCCGGAAAGCACATTGCTATAAACAAGGGAGCAGAACTTGCGCGAGGTGAACTATTTTTTATTGTGGACAGTGATGATTTTCTACCGGAAAATTCATTAGAAACCATCGGGAAATATTATGAGAAAATTAAAGATAACGCCAAAATTGCCGGGATTTGTGGGAAAAGGAAATTTTTGAATGCGGACAGACAAAATCTTCATCTTAAGAAAAAAGAAGAAGTCTGTACACCGTTTGAGTTCCGCTTTGTAAAGCATTATGAAGGCGATATGGCAGAAGTTATAAAAACGGAAGTCATGAGGACTTATTCTTTTCCAAAATTTCATGGTGAAATCTTTTGCACAGAGGCGTTGGTATGGAACAGAATAGGGAAGGATTATGACATTCTCTATTTTGATGAATTTATTTACGAATGCGAATATCAGGACGATGGACTCACATCAAAATACTTTCAACTCCTGTTGGATAATCCCAAAGGCAGTCTTCTGTATTACAGAGAGTTACTAAGCTTTAATCTGGACAAAAGGAAAAGAAAAGAAACGCTGAGGATTTATAACCATATTGCCAAATGTAATAGTTTATCCAAAATTAAAGTTTTACATAATTTGGGAATCAGGGATTTTTTAAGGATTTATTTACCATAGGTTATGGGGAGACAATAGCCGTTTTCTATTTTGACAATATTGTTTCATATTTTTTTCAAAATTTCATACATTTCCTTACCCCATTTTTCCCAAGTGAGGTGTTCATCATAGCGTTTCCGCGAGCTTTCGCTTAAAACGCTAAGCTGTTCCGGAGAGAGGATTTCCGCAATTTTCCCGGCATATTCTTCGGCACCTGCGCTTTCAGGAAGTGCAAAGCCGTTGATTCCATCTTTAACAATTGAGGTCACGCCGCCGGTAGCCGTTGCAATGCTTGGCAGGCCATAGGCTGATGCTTCGCAGTAAACAATGCCGTAACATTCTGCCCTTGTTGGCAAAAACAGCAGATGAGATTCTAAAAGTAATTTTTTTAGCCTATCATAATCTTCGGTTCTGTTTTTATTAAGAAACGGAATCACCTCCATGGCTTCTGACTGAACAGGTGGCACGCAGCCGACTACCAATAATTTTACGGGAAATCCTTTTTTTCTCAGGATTTCGGTTGTCTTCAGTGCAATTTCGCCGCCTTTGCGTTGCCAGTCAACTCCTAAAAAAAGCATTGTCAGACTGCCGGAGTATTCTTTCTGAAAAATGTTTTCCGGCACCTCGATATTGGGCCCAAAACGTAGAAGATGTACTTTTTCTGGATTGAGTTGGTAGCGCTCCATTGCTCTTTCTACCGACCATTCAGAGGGCAAAATTACAGCAGCGCAGTTCTGTAAGGCCCTTTGTTCGATATAGGTCATTATCTTTTTGGAGTACCAACCCAATCCCATATAATACGGATAGTATCCAATGTGCTGATCCAATAGAATATCGTTAACGAAAATTATGGGTTGCTTTATATTAAGAAACGCAATTTCATTAATCTGGCAAGCAGAAAACAATACGTCAAAATCTTTATTTTTGAGTGTTTTCTGCAGTTTTTTTGATGCTACTCTGGCTTTCAGATAAAACTGGTGACGGTTGAAGGTTCTGTTCAGAACTTTTTCGTGGGTTTTGGCAATAGTTTCAAAAATCTGCTTTTCTTTTTCAGTAAACTGTATGGCGGGAATATGTTCCACTTCGTACCCTTTCAGCAAAAGACTTTCATACATCTTATACATGGTACCAGACCAAAGAGCTTTATCTAATGGCGAACCGTCGGACAGAAAAGCGATTTTCTTTTTTTTCATGTAGTAGGCTATAAGCTGAGCATTAGGCAATAAGCATCTTTTATTTCAAATTAGTGAGGATATAGATTCCCATTTTTTTATATTCACACAGCATCCACCAAAGATACTGAAAAGCCCATTTGTAGCGATGCTGTTTCAGGCTTTCAAAAAAATTGTCTTTACTTCTTTTGAAAATCAGCCAGCGGCTGATGTCTTTTATTTTTCCTCCATAGAAATTTCCTATCGTTCTGTCGTAAATGTTGTGTTTTAAATCTCTTTTCAGATTAGCCCCATAGGAAATTCCGGCCGAATGGCGGCGGTATGCCGACATGGTTTTGCTGTTGCCTCGCATTTTTCCGTTCAGTGAAGCGGCCATATAGAGGGGAGTATCGAAATACAGCAAGTCCGGATTTTTCAGCATTTGTTTTACGGCCTGGTTCTGCAAAACTTCCGTCCTCATGCATACTGATGTGGTGTGCACCTGCCAGCTGCGGTAGAGTTCCAGCGCGGTATAGTCCCGGTTTTCGATGGAAGAAAATTGCATGTCCGGAATGAAATTATCGTTTTCATCCACCTGCGCCACTGCGTGGAAGCAGATAGCATATTCTGGATTTTGTTCCATAAAATCATACTGCATCTGAAGTTTGTTCTCATCTGTCCAGTAGTCATCACCTTCACAAAGTGCCAGATATTTTCCTTTCACTTTTTTCAGAGCATCGTACATGTTGGGCGTTGCGCCGATGTTTTTGGGGTGAAGTGTGTATTGAATTTCGATATTTTCTGGAGCCTGTTGAAGGAGGTTGTTAATTATTTCATGGGTTCTGTCTCTGGATGCATCGTTAGAGATGATTAGTTGGATTTTCCCTCGAAAATTCTGCATAAAGACCCCGCGGATGGCTTTCTCAATAAAAGCTTCCTGGTTGTAGGTTAATATGATAATTGAAATGTTAGGCATCATTTATTGATTACATCCACAATTGACCATTCAGGATGTAATTGAACAGCAATATGATTATGATATAATGTAGAACCAAAATTTGGCGCTATTATTATATTTTCTTTTGATAAATATTTACAGACATAGCCACCCCAATATGAAAATGTAGAATTGGAAATGATTAGATTTTTTGCAGTACATATTGCTATAAAATCCTCCACTGGCGAACTTTTTTCTCTGAAACAAACACTATCAAGAAATTGGAAATTATTAATACACCAATCTATATCATCGCTTACAATTTCGATTGGGTAATAAAATAACTCGGGATAAATATTTTTGACTTTTTTAATGTAAGATACTTGATCAAAGCTTGATGGTGTGCAGGAATTTTCTTTGTAAAAATCTCCTCTTCTGATATTAATTACCGTCTTATTTTGAGTAATTAGTCACTCCTTAGCAAGCCGCCATTTTCAGTTTTTCGTTAAGAATATTCCGATTAAAGAGCAGGCGGATAAGGTTTAAAAAATAGAAATAGATTTTCTCTTTGAGAATCTCCATCATTTTCTTCATGTTCCACGCCGTTGCAGATAGTAATGCGTTGATTTGCGGTCCTGTTTCTCCTAAGAAATAGTTCTGAGCCAGTCTGAAATCGGTTTTTAAATGTCCGATGATGGGCTCTATTGCCGCCCTGGTTCTGAATTTCTTGCGTTTTGTGTGTTTCTGGTAGGCGGTGTCTGTTTTTCTCGGCACGCCCGGAATAGAGATTTTTACGCCCTTTATCTCGGTTTTCCCTTTTCCGCCGCGGTCGTAGACGAGTTCTTTTGGAAGCTGCTGCCCACCCGTTTCCATCTGTTCCAAAAGCGGCTCGATGGTGTGTCCGTCATAGGGAGTCTGCAAAAATGCCTTAATGCCGAGGATGATTTTCTTCCCTTTATTGGAAGTGGTTACCAGGCCGACCTTGTTCCCAAACTCGTACTGCTTGTGGGCCTTTCCTTTGGCGATGCACCGGGTGAATGGCTTGTGGAGGCTGTAAACCTTGTCGGTGTCGTTTCTTTTTTGTGTGACCGCCTTGGTGTAGAGCTCCATTGATTCTCTATAAAACTCTTGCTGCTCTGCCGTGAAGTTGCGTTCAAGCTCGCGTATCAGCCTCATGGCGATGGTTTTGAGCTGTCTTTGCGATTTCCTTGCCAGTTTTGCACGTTTGGGATGTTTGCCGTTGTAGGTGTTGCGCACCAGCTGCTTGCTGACTTTCGTGTATCTCTGCCTCTGCTTTATGCCTTCGCTTTCGGCTATCTTGTTGCAGTAGTCGATTACTTTTTTGCAGAGCTTCGCATCGGTGGGAAAAGTGGTGTTGTTCTCCTGAACGGTGGTGTCGGACAACACGAAGTTCGATGTACCGGTCTTTGCATCGTGCATCCTTACGCTGTAGGAGAAGATTTTCTCAATCCCCTTTTCTCCAATTCTTTTCCTGAAGTGGACGAAATTACTCGGATCGCAGGGAAACTGGTGCTCAAAGAAAACCCTCCCACAAAAATACTGCATGTAGGGGTTCATGATCCAGGCGGAAGCAAGGGTCTCATCTCCCAAATTATAAAGGTGTTTCAGAAGCAGACAGCCCACCATAAAGCGAATCGGATGGCTCGGATTGCCCGTCTTGGAATATAGCGGGGAAAATTCTTTCTCAAAATAATCCCAATCTATCTTCTCGGAAAGTAGAACAAGTTCGTGTTTGTCATCAATAAAATCCACCAACATCGGGCGGAATAATTCTGGCTGCTTTTTTGGATTTTTCCCCAACATATTTGCAAGGTTTTAAAGCTCTAAGATACGAAATCCTGCAAAGAAAAACAAGAAAAATTACAATTAATTTACTGATTGTCAGTCTGTTGATGCTATTTTAAGGAGCGACTAATTATTTGAGATTTAATTTCTCCTTTTAACAGATAGTCCCGAATAAAATTATTAAGATCATCTTGTTTAAAATCTTCATTAAAAACCTGATAAAAGCTACTGAACCATTTTAATTTATCAAGCTTTGAATAATCTTTTGGAAATAAAATAAAATCATTTAATTTAGGAAAATACAGTAACCATTGCTCCATTGTTTTTGTATAAAGAATGTAAAGATTATTACCTTTCTGTCTTTCAATGTAACAATGGAGAAAAAAATATAAAAAATTCCCAAACCTTGCCTGTAGAGGGATTTCGATTATCGTTTTTTGATTATATCCAGTTAGGTTCGAAATTAACTTTTTCAAAGCAAATTTAGTTTTCTTTTGTAACATACTTTGATGTTTATCATTTAAATAAATTTCGTAAAAAAGCTTTGTAGCCGATAAACTTTGGTTTGTTGTATTTTAACAGTAATTTCCTTTTTTCTTTTTTCGGAAAATGAAATTGACTCAGGTACTCTTCAAACTTAGTATAAAAGAAGAATTCGTATTTTTTGTTGGTTTTTTGGGATCGGGGGGCAGCAAAACAGTCCCTTGATTGAATCAGGCTCCGGAACCATTTTTCATCCATCTTGCCTTGCGAGAAATGGCTTAGCAGTATTTTGGAACTTACTATATTCTGATAGCTGTCGGCAATCCTTACGGAAAAATCTATATCATACGCATGAAAGCCCTTAATATTTTCATTGAAAGGAAAGGCTTTCCAAACTGCTCTTCGGCAAGCTAAGAATACGCCATCTAAAGCTGTAATATTTTTATCTTCTTCTAAGGTATATTGCTTTATCAGCTCGCTATCTTTAAATTGAGTTATATTTATAAATTCTGTAAATGGCAATTCCCACCATGCAAATGGAACATTAGGAATATAAAAGCAACCGGCAACACCTATAACACCATTTTCTTTGGATTCTAAAAGTTTTAGTAATTCTTTTCCCCAATTGAAATTGTTGAAAATTACATCTTCATGCAAAAAAAGTAAATTCTCGTATTTTGCTTTTTCTGCCCCTTTATTATAAGCTTCGCAGATGCCCATGAGACCGGGGTTGTCGATTTTTATGATTTCATAAGGCACACCGATGGTTTCAGCAATATTTTTTTCTAATGCAGTAAAGTAGTGTGGCTGGTATGAGGAGATGATGATGGAGAGCATTATGAAAAAATGAGAATTATTCTGTATAAAATTTTCGTAATAATATTTTTGTTCAGTTCCTGTTTTATTGTTGAAAGTTTTTTTTCTGCATTTTCATACTTATGCCCAATGTTTGTTTTTTCTGATACAAGGGTTTGAACAGATGGGAAATATTGCAGGTACTTATCTATATTTTTTTTGAAAATATATTTTTTAACGTTTTCCTGCAGCCCAATATTTTTGTTGATGTTTATATCTCTGGAAACATCTTTTCTTCGATAAAAAAAACCTTCGTAAATAATTTTGATTACATTTTTACTATCATCTAACAACCTGATATAGAATTCCCAGTCCTCAAATCCCGAAAGGAGGTTTTCATCGTAGCCGTTTATATTTGCCCAATCTTTCTTTTTATATAATGCTGAACAATAAATTTTGTTATTAATAAGTAAATCTTGATAGCTTGTATAATGTATGTTCCATATTTTATTTACAGTTCCGAAAAATGAAGAATTTGCATAAATCAAATCTGCCTTGTTAAATTCCTTTTCTGCTAATTCCAGATATTTTTCTCCAATTTTATCATCAGCGTCCAAAGGTAAAATCCATTCTCCTTTTGCTGCTTCTATACCCTTGTTTCTTGCTCGGGAAACGCCACCGTTTTCAATGTTCAGTAAACTAAATCGTTTATCTCTTTCTATCCATTTTTGTGCAACCTCCTCTGTATTATCAGGCGAACCATCATTCACGATAATGCATTCCCAGTTCTGGTAAGTCTGCTTCAGAACCGACTGGAGACACTCATCCAGATATTGTGCCTGCTTATAGCATGGGACAATTATGCTGATCTTATTTTCCATTATGAAGATATTGTGATGCTTGGTTTTTGATAGAATACTTTGCGACGGAAATATAGTTTTTTATCGCTTGGCGCTTATTCATGGGTGCGTACTGTATGAATGAAAACGGATGCATCAGAAGGTGTTTTTTGGCTGCATGGTTTTTTTTTTGAAGCCAGATATGCCATACATAATGCCATATTCTTTTTTTCAGGTTTTGCGAGTCCATTTTTCTTGTCCGGAAGTATGCTTGTCTGTCTCTGAAAGCTCCCATGGCGTGCTGGAATTTTTTATCAGAATAATCAGAATTGATGATGCTCCCATGCCGTTGCCTGTAGTAGTACAGTTCTTCCGAAATTTCTACAATGTTATTTGCGTCTCCCATGAGGTGATGCATGATATACTCATCCTCAAAAATTTTTCCTTCCGCGAACCGGTGTCTGTGAAACAGACGGGACGAATATGTCTTGTTCCAAACTACAATATATTTGGAATCTGCAGTACTATTGATGTTGGATAACATCTGTACGGAATTAAACTTCTTTATGTTGCTGTTTTCATCGGATAATTCAGTACTGATATCGGTACAATTTTCAAATCTTTTTATCCCGCAAAACGATATATCAGCATTGTTTTCTGTTAGGGCTTTTAAATGCAACCTCAAAAATTCGGGATGCAGCATGTCATCACTGTCCAGGAAAGCAATGTACTCACCCTGTACAGCTTCGAGGCCGGTATTTCTGGCTGCCGACAGGCCTGCATTGGGCTGATTGAAAAGTTTAAATCTTTTGTCTTTCAGAAAAGGCTGTATGCAGTCACGTGTAGCATCAGTGCTGCCGTCGTCCACAATAATTACCTCGTAATTAGGATAGGTCTGTGCAAGTACGCTTTCAAGGCATTCTGCTATATAGGGTTCTACATTGTAACAGGGTACAATCACCGAGATCAATGGCTGCGCTTTATTTTTCTCTGGAAGTATGTCTTCTTTTACCATAATTCAATGTTTTTGGCATGCATCGGCAGGTAGCCATGTTGGGGCTGGTTGGGGAAGTTGCTCCAGATTCTGTCCGGGTTCAGAAAGTAGAGGTCAGCTGCTTTTTCTATTCGCAGTTCGAGCAGTTCCTGCATGTAGATGTTTTTTTTCAGATCCGGCAGGTTTACCCAGACATCCACCATGTACTCTCCGGCACGCAGCGGCAGTTCATTAAAAGCCAGACGGACATGGTTTTGCCCCGGTTGCACCATCATGGGTTTGTGCTGAAATTCGTTACCAAAATTGGTAACGCCCTCGCCATAATGGTTCTTCAATTCCAGGTTGAACTCAAATGAAGTTGGCGCGGACAGAGCATTGTCGATGTCTATCTGTACTTCGAACGGCAGACCCTGCTCAAGGGTGAAAGTCTGCTTTTGATTTTGAATAAATTTAATGTTTGTAACTGATATCCCGGACTGCGGTACCTGAAAATTAATCTCTTTATTGCTCCACTGCTGGTTGTTGGTCTTCAGATAGTTCGTAATTACCTCTCCTGTAGATCCACTCTCCTGTATTGAACCCTGTTTTAACGAGATGGCACTCGAACAGAGCCTGTTCACAGCGCGCAGATCATGGCTCACAAACAGCACCGTTCTTCCTTCACCCTTACTCACATCGCCCATTTTTCCGAGGCATTTTTTTTGAAACTCTGCATCACCAACGGCTAGAACTTCATCTACAATTAAAATTTCAGATTCCAAGTGAGCTGCTACGGCAAAAGCAAGACGAACATACATTCCCGAGGAGTATCTTTTTACAGGCGTGTCAATGTATCTTTCTACGCCAGAAAAATCAACGATTTCGTCAAACTTACGGGTAATTTCTTTGCGAGTCATACCAAGAATGGCTCCGTTTAAAAAAACGTTCTCGCGTCCGGTCATTTCAGGATGAAAACCGGTTCCTACTTCCAGAAGTGAGGCAATACGGCCGTTGGTGTAAATTTTACCGGTCGTGGGTTTGGTGACTTTACTCAAAAGTTTTAACAGTGTAGATTTCCCGGCACCATTTCTCCCAATAATTCCTACTGCGTCGCCCTGTTCTATTTCAAAATTGATATCGCGGAGAGACCAAACATACTCACTTTCTCCTTTTGAAGAACGATCATTGGCTTCGCCAATTTTAAGGTAGGGATCTTCTTTTCCACGGATCTGGTGCCAAAAACGGTTTAGGTCATGGGAAAGCGTTCCTGTTCCTACCTGTCCGAGGCGGTATTGTTTGGATATATTTTCAGCTTTTAATGCGAGCATTTTTTTTGAGGTTGTTATGGAGTTACGAGGTTACGAGGTTATGAAGTTATGAAGTTATGAAGTTATGATGGTTTGTTTTTTATGGAGGTTATGAGGCGACTCAGCATTACTCGGATAAACTTTATGTGATTGATTATTTCACTAATGTCTTTGCAATATCTTAAACGTGAGGCTATTTCTATTTGGGTTTCTAGTTCAGACAAAGATCCTAGGGCAATAAATAAAAACTGCAGTAATTCTTTATTTCCTTTTCTTGCAAAACCTTCGGCGATATTTGAAGGAACGGATATGGAACAACGGCGAATTTGTGGAACGAGTACATATTTTTCTTCGTCTGGAAATGTTCTTGTGAGGTCATATATTTTTTCTACAAGGATCATGGATTCCTTCCAAACTTTCAAATCTTTATGGGATGTTATTTTTACTTCCATATTTCATCCAGTTTAATAATTTTATCACCTCGTAACTTCATCACCTCATCACTTTGTAACCTCCTTACACCGTATCCATGAAAGTTTTTTCTACTTTATTGAAAATCAGGGTTCCTAAGGTCAAAATAGCGAAAATGATAACAGTGCTGATTAGTAACATTTGTATGGAAAATTCGCCTTTTCCTAACCAACCATATTTAAAACATTCGAAAATCCCGGTTAATGGATTGTACATTGCTAGTTTTTTCCAAATTCCAGAAAGCGCAGAGACCGGGTAAATCACCGGAGTTGCGTACATGTATAAACTCACCCCGAATCCCAAAAGCATATTCAAATCTCGGTATTTTGTGGTGAGTGCCGAAAAAATCATTCCTGCACCCAATGCGAAAGCTGCCATTAAGATGATAAGAAAAGGTGTTGCCAAAACCCACCAATTGGGCTGTACTTCGCCTTTGTACCAATAATAAAAGAAAAAAACAAGAAATAAAGCGAACTGAACCCCAAACTTCATTAAGTTAGAAATCACTACCGAAATCGGGGTAACAAGTCTTGGAAAATACACTTTCCCGAAAATCCCCGCGTTGCCCGCAAAAGTATAGGAAGTGCCGGTGAGACAACTGGAAAAATAATTCCATAACGTAACACCTACTAAGTAGAAAAGAATCTTCGGAGCGCCATCTGTAGGCAATTTTGCAAGGTTTCCAAATACAAAAATGTAGACAATCGTTGTAAAAATCGGATTGATGAAAAACCAAATTGGACCCAAAACCGTTTGCTTGAAACTGGATACAAAATCCCGTTTTACAAACATATAAACTAAATCTTTGTATCGCCAAACTTCGCCTAATTTCAAATCGAAAAGGGAATGTTTCGCTTCAATGGTTTCGGTCCATTGTTGTTGGGGTTCGCTCATTTGTGAAAAGAATAAATTTTTTTCAAAAATAAGGTAAATTATTCAATTTTTTGAAGGTGAAGCTTTCCAATCAAGAGTGAAATGAGAAATATCGGAACATAAAGTCGGATTTCATAGATAATTCCCGTATAAAAGCACATCGCGATATAGGGAATCGAGAAAAAATGAAATAGAAAAATAAAGTTTCTGCTCTGTTTATCTTTGGCTAAAATTACTGTGAAAACAAAAAACACTGCCCAAAACAAGATTCCCAACCCATTTTTTGGATCTGTGAAATTTTGCAGGAAAAGATTGCCGTCATTGGTGGTGAAATTCCCTTGTAAAAACCGCATTCCGAGATAAATTGCCACGAAAGAAATGCCTAAAACCGCCACAGGAAAAATACTTTCTTTTCTGATTCCGAATTTCGAATAGAGCAATGTTGCAGCCAAGGAAATCGACAATGCGGAGGATTCTCTATTAACAGTAGAAATTGCCAAAATCGCGACCAGTATGATGAGATTTTTGGCTGAAGTTTGTTCCAAATATTTCAATAAAAACCAAAAGAAAATCAATATTAAAAAATAACTCGAAACATCGTAAGGAACAAGGACAAACTGAGAAATACCAATTGTGAAGATGCAAATCGCGATCAGCAGGATTTTTTCGGAGGAAGTAGCGACGAAATTTTTCTTTTCGGTAATGAAAACCATCAAAACAGCGGTAAGCATTAGGAAAAATGTATTCAAAATATAAAATGACAAATACATTTTCGGGTCGGATTCCGAATTAAAAAATTTTAATTTAAATATTTGATAATCAATATTTAATGAAGATAAAAAATCATAAATTCCAATCAAGAAATAACCGCTGAGTTTTCTATACTGATAAATTCCAGATTTAAATTGCGCCTGAAAATCTGCGTAGTTGAGGATCTTGGATGAATAAATATTTCCAAACGAAAAATACATAAAACTATTGACCACGAAAGCCAATAATGCCGCGAAAACAAGTTTGGAAAATAAATTTAGTTTCAAATCAGGTGTTTTTTTAATAGAGAAATGCTGTCTTCAGTAGATCCTTGCAAATATAAAGAATTTATACATTGTTGCCTGATTTTCAAGATTTGATTCTTGGTAGTAATTTGTAGTTTTATCAAAAATTTGTATATTTGCATCGGATTTACGGAAAACAATGAAAAGGCCTTCGCAAGAATGCCTTTTTTCGTAACTCAAATTAAGGTTATGGAATTTAGAAAAAAAATAGAAGAACTGCTTCATCAGTTTTTAGCGGAAAGAACGGATTTGTTCCTGATCGATCTGAAGTTTTCCGCAAGCGATGATATCACGGTAATCCTCGATGGCGACAGTGGTGTTACGTTGCAGGATTGCTTGGATGCAAGTCGTGCGATTGAATTTAATATGGATCGCGAAGAGCATGATTTTTCCCTTCAAGTAATGAGTGCAGGATTGAGTGAGCCGCTGGTAACACCAAGACAATTTAGAAAAAACTTGGGTCGTGAACTCGATATTCTGCTTGCCGATTCCACAAAAATCGAGGGAGAACTTGCGAAAGTGGAAGAAGATCACATCACTTTGGTGTTGAGATACAGAAAACCTAAAGAAATAGGTAAAGGAAAGGTGGATGTAGAAGAAGATAAAGAAATTCCTTACACCGAGATCAAAAAAGCATTGGTCGCAATAAAGTTTTAAAAGAAGAAAAAGGTTATTCGAAGGAATATCCGAAAAAAATAATAGTAATTTCATTGTAGTTCAAGCGTTTCGGCGCTTTCAACTTCTCCCGGCAACATTCGGGAATTTAAAAATAAAATAAAAAATAATGGACGGTTTAGCATTGATTGAAGCATTTGGCGATTTCAAAGAAGATAAAAACATCAGCAAGATTTACTTGATGGCGATTATTGAAGATTCATTGAAAACTTTATTAAGAAAAAGATTTGATTCTGATGATCATTTTGATGTAATCGTAAACCCTGATAAAGGAGATTTTCAAATCTTTTTGAACAAAACAATCGTTGAAGACGAAATGTCGGAAGACGATGATTTGGAAATTGAAATTTCTGAAGCTAAAAAGATAGATCCAACTTTCGAGGTTGGTGAAGATTTTACTGAAGAAATTCCAATCGAGAAATTGGGAAGAAGAAGTATTCTTACTTTAAAGCAAATTCTTGCTACAAAGCTTCAGGAGCACAACAACGGGGTTTTATATGATCAGTTCCGTGATAGAATCGGAGAGATTGTTGTGGGAGAAGTTCACCATATTCGTCACAAACACGTGATTTTGTTAGATGATGAAGACAATGAATTTATTTTGCCAAAAGAAAATCAGATTCCTTCGGATTTCTTCAAAAAAGGAGAAAACGTAAGAGCAGTGGTAGAAAGTGTAGATTTCAAAGGAGCAAAACCACAAATTATTGTTTCCCGAACTGCACCGAAGTTCTTGGAAAAACTTTTGGAGCTTGAAATTCCTGAAATCCAGGATGGTACCATTATTTTGAAAAAAGTAGTGAGAATCCCGGGTGAAAAAGCGAAAATCGCGGTAGATGCGTACGATGACAGAATTGATCCTGTAGGAGCTTGTGTGGGGGTGAAAGGATCTAGAATTCATGGAGTAGTAAGGGAATTGAAAAACGAAAATATTGACGTAATTCAATGGTCTAAAAACCCTGAAATCTTGGTGAAAAGAGCATTAGGAAACATCACTATCAATAAAATTGAGATCAATCCGGAAACACAGTATGCCTTAGTGTACACGCCGGTTGAGGAGATTTCAAGAGTGATTGGAAAGCAAGGACAAAACATCCGATTAGCTTCTTGGTTAAGCGGTTATGAAATCGATGTTTATAGAGAGGCCAGCGAAGATGACGATGTAGAATTGAAAGAATTCGCAGGTACCGAAGAAGGCGATATCGAACAATGGATCATCGACGAATTCGAGAAAGTAGGACTTACTACAGCGAAAAGCATCTTGGACAAAGAAACCGATGCACTATTGAAAATGGTAGATTTGGAAGAAGAAACCATTGAAGAGGTAAAACAAATTTTGAAGGAAGAGTTTGAAGACTAATCCTGAAAAATCTTCATATTAAAGGAAAAGCATTAACTTTACCGAAAATTAAATAAAAGTATAAATTATACATGCCCAAAATTAGATTAAACAAAGCGGTTAAGGAATTTAATATCTCGATGTCACGATTGGTAGAATTTCTACAATCCAAAGGTATTGAGGTAGAAAATAACCCGAACGCTCAATTGGAAGAATCGGCATATTCTGCATTGGAAGCTGAGTTCGCCAAAGATGGTGAACAAAGAAAAGCTTCCCATGAGGTCGTGATGATTAAAGTTCCGGAAGAGAAACTGGAAATTGAACCTTCTACACCTGAGGTAATAAGAGCCAAAGCTAGCCTGAGACCTGAAACAAAAGTTTTGGGTAAAATAGACCTTGAACCCAAAAAAGCTGAGGTTCAGGAAGAAGTGAAACCAGAGCCAACTCCGAAAGAAGAAGTGGCTCCGCAAGTAGAAGTTCCCGTAACTCCTGCACCTTCTGAAAAACAAGAATTTAAAGTTTTAGATAAAATCGATCTTTCGCAAATCGAAGGTCACCGACCAAAACCATCTAAAAAAGAACAGCCTAAAAAAGAGGAAGAAAAACCAGCTCCAAAAGTTGAGGAAACTCCTGCTCCAAAAGCTGAAAATCCAGTACCTGCTGTTGAAAAATCTGCAGAAACAACCAGTGTAACTAGCGAAGCGCCAGCACAAAACGATAAAATAGAAACTGTTTATCAGAAACTGGAAGGAGTTAAAATTCTAAAACAAACGGTAGATCTTTCTCAATTCAATAAGCCAAAGCCACAAGGCGGAGCCAATAGTGCAGCGGCGAAAAAGAAAAGAAAAAGAATCGAAAAGCCGAATACTCCGGGAAGCAACACCCAAGGACAAGGAAATAACCAAGGAAATAACCAAGGGAATCGCCCACAAGGTCAGGGAGGTAACAACAACCGCCCGCACGGACAAGGGGGAAACAGACCTGGTTACCAAGGTGGTGCAAATGCTGGAAAAGGTGGAAGCCGGAGAGGAGCGCCTACTATGCCTGTAGAGCTTACCGATGAGCAGGTTAAGAATCAAATTAAAGAAACTTTAGAAAAACTCACCAATAAAGGAGGGAAAAATAAAGGAGCGAAATATAGAAAAGAAAAAAGAGTTTACCGAAGAGAACAGGATGAGCTTCAGCAAGAAATTGATGCAGCAGACAGAACGCTAAAGGTAACAGAATTTATTACTGTTGGGGAATTAGCAAGTTTAATGAACGTGAGCCCTACAGAAGTAATTTCTGCATGTTTCTCGCTTGGAGTAATGGTGACCATGAACCAGCGATTAGAAGCAGATACATTATTGCTAGTAGCGGATGAATTCGGGTACAAAATTGAATTCTCTGATGCGGATCTTGAAGAATCTGCGGTTGAAGAAGATGTAGATAAAGAAGAAGATTTGTTGCCAAGAGCTCCAATTGTTACCGTAATGGGACACGTAGATCATGGTAAAACATCTTTACTCGATTATATCAGAAAAACCAACGTAATTGCCGGTGAATCCGGTGGTATTACTCAGCACGTTGGTGCTTACAACGTGAAATTGGAAAATGGTCAACGAATTACCTTCCTTGATACACCAGGTCACGAAGCGTTTACTGCAATGAGAGCACGTGGAGCACAAATTACCGATATCGCAATTATCGTAATCGCTGCCGATGATGATGTGATGCCACAAACTAAAGAAGCAATTTCTCACGCACAGGCTGCTGGAGTTCCGATGATTATCGCTTTAAACAAAGTGGATAAGCCAAACTCTAACCCGGACAACATCCGTCAGCAACTATCAGCAATGAATATTCTGGTAGAAGAATGGGGAGGAAATGTTCAATCTCAGGAGGTTTCTGCTAAGTTTGGTAACAATATGGATGCTTTGCTGGAGAAAGTATTGCTTCAGGCAGAAATGCTGGAATTAAAGGCTAATCCGAACAAAAATGCTCAGGGAGTTGTAATCGAAGCTTCTTTGGATAAAGGACGAGGATACATTTCTACGATCCTTGTTCAGAGCGGTACGCTTAAAGTAGGAGACTATATTCTTGCAGGTAAAAATCACGGTAAAGTGAAAGCAATGCTGGATGAAAGAGGAAAACCTATGGAATCTGCAGGACCTTCAATCCCGGTTACGATCTTAGGATTAGACGGCGCACCTACTGCAGGTGACAAATTCAGAGTATTTGCAGATGAAAGAGAAGCGAAAACCATCGCAACAAAACGTGAGCAACTCCAAAGAGAGCAATCGATCAGAACCAAAAAGCACCTTACATTGGATGAATTGGGAAGACGTATCGCGCTTGGAGATTTCAAAGAACTTAATATTATCCTGAAAGGGGATGTGGACGGTTCCGTAGAAGCGCTTTCGGATCAGTTGCAAAGACTTTCAACAGAAGAGATCAGTATCAATATTATTCACAAAGGTGTTGGTCAGATTACCGAATCTGATGTGCTTTTAGCAGCAGCTTCTGATGCGATTATGATTGGTTTCAACGTGAGAGCGGGTGCCAATGCAAAAGATTTAGCCGATAAAGAAGAAATCGAAATCAGAACTTATTCTGTCATCTATAAAGCGATCGATGAAGTAAAAGAAGCGATGGAGGGAATGCTTTCTCCGGAAATTCAAGAGCAAGTAATTGGAATCGTAGAAATCCGCGAAACCTTCAAAATCACCAAAGTAGGAACGATCGCAGGATGTATGGTCCTCAGCGGTAAAGTAACCCGAAATTCGAAAGTCAGATTGCTGCGTGACGGTATCGTGAAATTCGATGGTGAACTTGAAAGTTTGAAGCGTTTCAAAGACGATGTGAAAGAAGTAACCAAAGGTTACGAGTGTGGATTGAACATCAAGGGATACAACGACATCGAAGTTGGTGATATCCTGGAAGTATACGAGGAAGTAGCTGTGAAGAAAAAACTGAAATAACGACCTTTAAAATAATTGTAAAAACTGTTTCACTATTAGTGGAGCAGTTTTTTTTTGAGTAGACTCATTTCTTTTGAATACAATAATATTGTTTTTGATATTCTTCTCGTCATTATCCATTGTATTGTTGTTGGCTTTATCTTTATTTTCGTGTCTATTAAATAAATATTTTGTTTTTTTTCATGTAAATTCTAATTTTTTCTTAGATATCTATGTAAATTACAAAAAAAAATAATTTATTTTTTATTAAACAATTGTTTTGTTTTTGTGTGGTGAATCTAACATATTTGGTGTTGAGTCTTATTTTTCTCATTTTTTTGAAGAAATATTATTGATAATACATTCATTGTCATTCTAAAAGATTTTGTAAAATTTGTTAGTGTTAAAATTTATTAACATATTTGTACCCATAATATTAAAAAAGTGTTAATATGAATTTAAAAACTAAAGTTCTAGGAGCAGGAGTTCTCTTCTTTTTAGGAGGAGGAATTGCTTTAGCCCAAACGGATTCAACAAGGGTAGCTGAAGTTGATGAAGTTGTAATTGTAGGGTATACCGCTGTAAAAAAAGAAGATTACACAGGATCGGTTTCTAAAGTAGGGAGCGAAAACATTTCCAAGAAAAATGTATCGAACGTGGCGCAAGCTCTTACCGGAGAAGCAGCTGGGGTAAGAGTAATCACGACCTCTGGACAGCCAGGTTCCGAACCATCTATCAGAATCAGAGGATTCGGTTCAGTAAGTGGTAACAGAGAGCCTTTGTACGTTCTTGACGGTATTCCTTTCAACGGTAACGTATCGGCAATCAACCCGGATGACATCGAGAATATGACCGTGCTGAAAGATGCTACTGCAACCGCTATTTACGGTTCCAGAGGTGCGAATGGTGTAGTATTGATTCAGACCAAGAAAGGTAAATCTGGAAGAGATGTGGTAACCATTGATACCAGAATTGGTTTCAATGCACCGCTTATTCCACGTTATGACGTAATCCGCAGCCCTGAGCAGTATATCGGTCTTTCCTGGGAGGCACTTTATAACCAAGGTAAATTTAACGGCAGTGCAGATCCTGTAGCTTATGCGAACGCACGTTTGTTCTCTACGCAAGGGATCAGACCACAGTACAATATGTGGAACGCTAATGCTGCACAGCTGATAGATCCTGCGACGAAAATGGTGAGAGACGGCGTTACCAGAAAATACAGCCCGGAAGACTGGCGGGATTACGGTTTCCAGACCTCAATGAGATCTGAAACCAACTTCAGCATCAGCGGTGGTGAAGGTAAAACTACTTATTATACAGGTATAGGTTATCTAAAAGATGAAGGTTATACCATTAACTCCAAGTACGAGCGTTACAGTGGTAGATTAAACCTTACTCACCAGGCAAAATCCTGGTTGAAAGGAGAATTCAACATGGGTTATGCTTACTCTGATACCGACAGAAACGGACAGACTGAAGACAGTGGAAGTATCTTCTGGTTCGTAGATAACATTCCATCTATCTATCCATTGTTCCTTAGAAATGCTCAGGGTGGCTTCGTAAATGATCCATATTATGGTGGATACCAGTATGATTACGGTAACGGTAGAGGTTTTGGTGCTTTAACCAACTCCATTGCCGATGCGACTTATAATCTTGATAACAGAAAGAAACACGAGGTTAATGCGAACTTCTTCTTAAAAGCGGATATTACCAAAAAATTAAGTTTCGAAACAAGAATCGGTGGGCAGTACTACAATAACTCAAGAAACGATTATAGTAACCCATATTACGGAAGTTCCGCTTCCCAGTACGGATCTCTTTACAAGGAGCGTACAGAGTTATTCTCTTATAACTTCTTGCAATTGTTGCGTTATATGAACCGTTTCGGGAACCATGGTGTTCAGGCATTTGTGGCACACGAAAGTACAGACTGGAAGTACAACTACCTTTCTGCATCTAAATACGGTCTTGTAATTCCGGATGGTGGCGAATTCAACAACGCTATTAACCAGAACCCGGCTTACTCTTACATGTATAACTACGCACTTGAAAGTTATTTCGGGCAGGCCATGTATGATTATGACGGGAAATATCTACTTTCTGCCAGTGTAAGGAGAGACGGTACTTCCAGATTCTTAAATGATAAGTGGGATACCTTCTACTCTGTAGGTTTAGGATGGGTTGTGAACAAGGAGAACTTCATGCAGAACAGCACCGTATTTAATAAACTTAAGTTAAAAGCCAGCTATGGTATTGTAGGGGATCAGTCGATTGTTTCCAGAGATGCTGCAGACCAAAATATGGGATATTACCCAGGATACAACGTGTATAATCCAGGAAACTTTATGGGGCTTCCGGCAGCGGCATTCGACAGAATTGGTTATCCAGATTTAACATGGGAAAAGTCCAAAACTTTTGATGCAGGAATGGAATTCACACTGTTCAAGAACAGAATCATCGAAGGTGCTGTAGATTATTACCACAAAACAACTGATAATCTCATCTTTGATAACAGACTTGCACCTTCGACAGGTAACGCAATTATGAAAGTAAACGACGGTCTTTTGGTTAACCAGGGTGTTGAATTTACTTTAACCGGTCACGTGATCAATAAAGAAGATTTCTATTTAGATCTTTCCCTAAACGGAGAGTGGTTAAAAAATAAATTAACCAGAATGCCGATTGATGCCACTACAGGTCTTCCAAAAATTATTGATCTTGCAGAATCAGGATTCGGTAGATCAGAAGGTCACTCACTTTATGATTTCTATATGAGAGAGTGGGCAGGGGTTAATCCTCAGACCGGAGCTGCAATGTGGAACGTAAGCTATACCGATAAGAACGGTAACGGTAAGTTCGATGGAGGTGAGCAGATTGCATCTTTAACAGAATTCCTGGCACAGAATCCGGGAGCTACTATTTTAGAAGGAACTACCGAAGTTTATGCGCAAGCAACTCAGAAATATGTTGGTAAATCTGCAATCCCAGATTTAAGAGGTGCATTCTCTGTTAATGCGGGTTATAAAGCACTTTCATTATCTGCACAGTTCCTTTACGGAATCGGTGGTTATTCGTACGATTTCGCATATGCGGGATTAATGCACAATAGTGTAGTTGGAAACAACAACTGGAGTACCGATATCCTGGACAGATGGCAGAACCCTGGTGATATTACCAATGTTCCAAGATTAACAAGTAACAGAACCGGCGATACCAACTACAACAGTATGTCAACCAGATTCCTTACTAAATCTGACTATCTTGTACTTAATAATGTAAGGTTGGCTTATACCATGCCGAACAAATATTTTGCGGGACTTGGATTAAACGGACTTACTGTTTCGTTAACAGGTGATAACCTGTGGATTCAGACGAAGAGAAAAGGATTCAACCCTACTACTTCTGAAACAGGAAACAGTAATACTTACAGATATTCACCACTTTCTACCATCACGTTTGGTGTAAAAACAAACTTCTAAATTTTACAGAAAATGAAAAAAATACTTATATTAAGTTCCCTAATGGGACTGCTTTTAACGACAACTTCCTGTAGAGAGGAGTTTTTGCAGAGCGAGCCTACAAAAACTCTGGCAAACCCGCCAGCTCAGGCTAAACTGAACGGTCTTTACCTGATGATGGTAAACACCGGTACTGGTGGTACTACAAATGATGATGACTACGGACAAAAAGGTTACGACCTTGTATCTGATATGTTGTCAGCAGATATGGTACTTAGCGGTGTAACTTATGGTTGGTACAGAAATATCGCTAACCTTACTGCGACTACTGACTTTACCAACAATGCGAATTACAAGCCATGGAGGTATTATTACCGGATTGCATATGCTGCAAATGACGTAATCGCCGGGTTAGGCGGTAATGATGCAGTTCCTGCATCTGCGGCGGATAAAGCTGCAATGGGGCAGGCGAAAGCGATGCGTGCATATGCCTATTTTTATCTTACCCAATATTTCACTACGAAATATGATCCAGCTGCACCGGCTATTCCTTTGTATATTGATGCAGGGGTACAGGCTCTGCCAAAAGCAAAACAGTCTGAAATCTATGCTCAGATTGTAAAGGATCTTACCGAGGCCGTTACCTTATTACAAGGATTCTCCCGGGCAAACAAAGGGATGATTAACCAGGATGTAGCGAAAGGATTACTGGCTTATACTTACGCAGCAATGGGTGAGAATGCAAAAGCAGCTACATTGTCTCAGGAGATTATAGCAAAGTTCCCTAAAACGTCCAAAGAAGAAACCGTTTTTGATGAAACTTCAGGCTCTGGAGGTGGATTCAATGATCTTAAGACCAACAGCTGGATGTGGGGCTTCGACCTTACAGAGGCAAATGATCTTGATCTGATCAGCTGGTGGGGACAGGCAGATATCTTTACTTATTCTTACTCTTGGGTAGGAGACGCGAAATCAATTGACCTTGATTTGTATAACGCGATAAGAGCTGATGATATCAGAAAGAATCAGTTTGTATCTATTAACGAGACTGAAGACGGTTTCACAATGGCACCTGCAAACGCACCTGGAGCATTTGATTATCCTTCAGTTCCTGCGAATAAGTTCTATGCTCCGGGAAGAACAATCGGAGGACAGAGAATCGTTACAACAGATTACCTGTTTATGCGTGCAGACGAATTCCATTTGTTAGCAGCTGAAACACTTGCAAAATCAGGCAATGAGGGTCAGGCTAAAACAATCCTTAAGGACTTCCTTACCCAGAGAATTACTGATGTAAGTTATATCGATGGTTTGTCCGGAGCTGCATTACTTAATGAAATCTATCTGCAAACCAAGATTGAACTTTGGGGTGAAGGTAAGAGTTACTTAGCAATGAAGAGAAACAAGGCTACCATCAAGAGAGGGCCTAACCACCTGTTCTTTGCAGGCCAGACTTTCAGTTATGATGACGACAGACTGTCCATGGATATTCCACAGGCGGAAATCAACAACAATCCTAAGTTGAAATAATCAGAATACAGGTTTTACTAATGGAGAATCCGTCTCGCAACTTGATGAGACGGATTCTTTTTATTTCCCTATATTTCTTACATTTGTAGTCCAAAGTTTAACAATGAAATACTTCTTTCTCTGTCTATTATTTTGCAAAAGTCTGCTTGTTGCGCAGGTCGTCAACAAAACCGATTCCAACAGAGTGAAACCTCAGGATACCCTGGTTATTGATTCCGGAAGCAAAGATTCATTGACCATCTTTAAACCTACCATCTACGATTATACTTTTCAAACTCAGTTTTCTGAGAAAAAGATTTTCGATACGGTTTTGAGCCACGACAAAACCTATATCTTTTCGCAATACAATAACCGCGATAATTTTGGGAAAATACAGTTTGCCAACATCGGTTCAGGTTATCAACCGCTGGTTTATGAGGTAAATCCCGAGCAAAATCTATCCTTGCTTCCAACAAATAAATCATTCATAATTCTTGGTGTTAATGACGTTAAGTATTACGATGTGAAAACCCCCACCACGGCTTTCGTGCATCATAATTCCGTGAGCAGTGGAGCAGCACTGCAATCCACTTACACTCAAAACATTGGTAAGAATTTCAACTTTGCGGTAGAGTACATGGGTTTAAGGTCTTTGGGAGTCTATCAGAATAATTTGGCTTCTAACAACAATATCATTTTTTCTGGACATTATACTTCCAAGAACACAAAATACGAAGCTTTCGCCCATTATCTGCATCAAAATGTGAATAATCAAGAGAATGGCGGTGTTTCCGACATCAGTCTTTTCCTCGATGGAAACAGTAATTTCGATAACCGTCTGAATTTGCCGGTCAACCTTTCTGGGTCGGATTCCAGATTTTCTTACAGAAGGTATTATTTCAGCCAACAATTCCGGCCTTTTGCATCGGAGAAATTTCCTTTTAAAATTAGACATACCATCTTTCATCAAGCCAATAAATATTACTATAATCAATCTTCAGCGGAAGAATATTATTTCACCGAAGCTGATGAGCTGATCGATTATCCACTTTCTTCGAAGAAATATTCCAAGAATTTGAGCAATACCGTAAGTATTCTTTTCGACAAAGAACACTTCAAATTAGACGCGGGAGTTCGCCATCAATTGATCAAATTTGGAATAGGAACCGCATTGCCCGATGCTTTGAATATTCCCCAAGAAAGATCTGAAAACCGAATTGGCGCAGTAGGTAATTTACAAATTAAGCTTTGGAACAAAGTCGCTCTTAATTCCAATTTGGAGTTTTCCAATGGTAGCGAGTTTGGGAGTTTTCTACGTTCGCAAAACTTACTGAAATTCGAACCGATTGAAGGGTATTTCGTCAATGCTAAGGTGAATTTCCAAACCGCATCCCCGAGCTTTAATTTGCTGATGAATCCTTCGATTTACCGCAAATTCAATTATAATTTAGAAAATCCAAACAATGAATCGATTACCGAAATTGGAGGTGATGTAAACCTAAAATGGTTTAAAAGCAGTGTTTTTGGAAATTATTTCAGAATTGATAATTATACTTACCTCGATGCCGATGCACAACCACAGCAGAGCAGTTCTTCTTTAAATATTTCCCAAATTGGTGGAGAAGCCACCTTTTCTTATGGCAACTTCCATTTGAATCCGAAAGTGCTTTTCCAAAGTGCAATTGGGAATAAAGATTTGTTGCCAATGCCTAATTTTATTGGTAGAGCCAACCTTTTTTGGCAATCCAAAGCATTCAAAAAAGCAGCGGAAATTCAAGCTGGAATCAAGGTGTATTATTTCACTAAGTTCGCTTCACGGGAATATTTTCCGGTGCTGAACGAATTTATTTTACCGAATGCCAATTCCTATTCCATCGGCGGACAACCAATTGCCGATGTCTATTTCAACCTGAAAGTGAAACGGATGTTCTTTTTTATCGAAGCGCAACATCTGAACACTACTTTCATGCAGAACAAATCTTTCACCGCGCCAAATTATCCGATTTATGATTTCCGACTGAATCTGGGGATTGTTTGGTATTTATTCAGTTAAGATTATTTTGAAAAAAATTAAAAATATCCCGTTTATAGAAATTGAAAGCATTCCACAGCTGATCAAGGATTTTCTCACGCAGAAGATCGAAGGTTTCGAGGAAGATACTTTCAACCTAAAAAATATTGAAAAGCAGTTTCTGCTCAAAAAAGGCAGTTTTTCACAAGAGTCAAGGGCTGTACTTTCAAAAGTTTTGGATGAGCAACACGCTTCTTCTAACCTTTCTGAAAAACAAAAACTTCATTTGTCTTATTTAAATCACGAGAATTCGTTTACCGTGACAACGGGGCATCAGCTGAACTTATTCTCCGGACCTGTTTTTTTTATCTATAAAATATTGCAAACCATAAAAATGGCCGATTTTCTTAATGAAAAATTCCCGGATCATAAGGCCGTTCCTGTATTTTGGATGGCAACGGAAGATCATGACTTTGAGGAAATCAATCATTTCAAAACGGAGAATCATTATTATGAAATCAAGGCAAAAGCTGGTGGATCAGTAGGAAGGATTTTAGTGGAAGACGATTTTTTCATTTCACAATTCGAAGAAGAATTTAAGGATTCGGTCTTCGGCACTGAACTTATTTTGTTGATGAAAAAGGCTTACCGAAAAGGAAATACCCTTTCTCAAGCAACGAGAATTTTGGTTCAGGAGCTTTTTGCAGAGTATGGTTTAATCATCATTGACGGAGATCATCCGGAATTGAAAAAAGAAATGACCGACGTTTTCCGAAACGAACTTTTGCATCAAAATCTTTTTGAAACCACCCAAAATACCGTTTCTTTTCTTACCGAAAAGTACGGAAAAGTACAGGTAAATCCGCGGGAAATTAATTTATTTTATCTCTCGGAAACCCGCAACAGAATTGAATTCCGTGATGAAAAATACCATGTTGTAGATACTGAAATTTCGTTTACTAAAGAAGAAATCATTGCTGAATTGGAGCATTATCCTGAGAAATTCAGTCCCAATGCGTTGATGCGGCCGGTTTATCAAGAAACTATTTTGCCGAATTTGGTATATGTCGGCGGAAATGCCGAAATTATGTATTGGCTGGAGCTGAAAGCGTATTTCGAATCCCTTCAGTTGCCTTTTCCGGTTTTGGTTCCCAGAAATTCTTTGCTTTTTACAGATGAAAAAACTTTGAAAAAAGCGGAGAAATTAGGACTTTCCTTAGATGATTTTTTTAGGGATTTTGCGGCGGTTACCAAAAAAATTCTTCTGGAAAAAAACGAAATTCTTTCTCTTCTCAATCAAAGTGAAACAACATTAAACCAGCAGTTTCAGGCCATTTCCGATCAAGCGGAAACAACAGATAAAAGTTTCGGTTCTTTGGTAGATGCCGAAAGAACGCGTCAGTTGAAATCTTTTGAAAGAATGAGAAAAAGATTGCTTCGTGCGGAAAAAATAAAACAACAGGAAAAACTAGAACGACTTGAAAAATTATTTTTGAAGATCCATCCCGGAAAAATATGGCAGGAAAGAGTTTTTAACTTCTCAGTTTTCTATGCTGACTATGGTAGAGAATGGCTTCAAAATTGTTACCAAGAAATGAACGTGGAAAAGTCGGAATTAATTATTGTTTCCATTTAATTTTAAAGCAGTATTTTTGTAAATATTTATCTTAATATGATGTTCAAAAAATCATTCATAATTTCAAGTTTAATCGCTTTTTCTGGTTTATCTGCCCAGACGCACACAGTTGTAAAAGGAGATACTCCTTACAATATTTCCAAAAAATATGGATTGAGTTTGGATGAACTTTACCAAAAAAACCCAAAGGTGAAAGATGGCAAACTCGCATTAGGAGAAGTTTTGGTAGTGGGTAAAACCGGCGCACAAACCAAAGCAGTACCGGCGAAAGCTACTGCGACTGCCCAATTGGGAAAAATAGTGTTGCAACCAAAGCAAACCATCTATGGAATCACCAAGCAATATCAAATTAGCGAGGCAGAGCTTAGAAGTTTAAATCCTGAGTTGGACAGTCACATGAAAATTGGGGATGAAGTAGTGTTGCCGTTGGAGAATATCAACAAATTCGGGGCCGGCCAAGCTGTTGCTGTAAAACCGGAAGAAGTCAATACAGTTCCTGTAGTAGAAGAGGTGAAAAAAGAGGAAAAAGCGACCAGCGATGATCTTTACACTATTGAAGAAAAAGACAATTATTATAAACTGACCCGAAAGTTTAACCTAACCCAAAAGGAACTTTTCGCCCTCAATCCGGGATTAGAAGAAAAAGGTTTGCGTCCGGGAGAAGTTATTAAAATAAAAGGAAACGCAATTTCTTCAACGGTTTCTGAAAAAGCTGTTGAGGAGAAAGTAGAAAAAAATAAACCTGCAAATACTTACACAAGTACTTCTACAGCAGATGATTACGTGACATACACCGTTCAGGCGGGCGATACTGTTTTCGGGATCTTAAATAAGTTCGGGATTTCTTTAGACGAATTGCTTAGTTTAAATCCTAATTTATCTCAAGGTTTAAAAACCGGAATGGTTTTAAAAATCAAAAAATTAGACGCGGGATATGTCAAGAAATCAGGAGACGCATTGAATGTAGTGTTGATGCTCCCTTTCGGATTTGATACTGGTGACTCTAAATACAGAACCCTTTCCCTCGATTTCCTTTCCGGAGCAAAACTCGCTATTGAAAGAAACGTACAAAAAGGACAAAAGCTGGACATTAAGGTGATTGACGCCGGAAACGAACAAAGTTTCAAAAATTCGTTGACACAAATCAATGCTGATAATACCGATTTAATTATCGGGCCGTTTTTCAAATCCAGTGTTTTGCAGGTTTTGGATTACGTGAAATCAACGAAAATTCCCGTGGTTGCTCCTTTCGCTAATTCTGAAGATTTATATAAATTCAATAATCTTATCCTTATCGAAACCAATGAGATGGTATATGCAGATCGCATCGTGAAGGAAACTAAGGACGTATATTCTGATCAGAAAATCTACATTCTCGCGGATGAAGATCAAACCAAAGCAAAATATCTGAAAACAAATCTTGAAAAAGAATTGAAAAACCCGAATGTCATTATCGTCAATTCAGCTGCGGATATTCAAGTAGATAAAAACATGATGACTGGACAATCTGCTCCCGTGATTGCTATTTTGGCGAATGACAAGGATGCTGTAGCCGACGCTTTTGCTAATAGAATGATCGCTTTGGCTGAAGAAACCAACGGTATCAAGGCTTTTAGTATGTATTATTCTCCGATTTTTGAGAAAAAAGAGGATGCGCTAAGCCAAGTAAACTTAGTATATCTAATGGATCGAAAAATCAATACTGAAGGCGATTACGAAAAAGAAATTTTGGCTGCGTACAAAGAAAAATATTGCAAAACACCTTCTAAATATGCAGTGATCGGTTTTGATGTGGTTAATGATATGTTGAGCCGCGAGAATAAAAAAGGCGAAATTTTCAAACAAATGAACAAGGTGCAAACCCAACTTGCTACGAAATTCGAGTTTGAGAAAACCAAATCCGGTGCGTACGTTAACAAAGGATACCGCGTCGTTCGTTTAGTTTCTAATTAAGATAAATCCCGAAAGGAGAATAAATAAATTTAATAATAAGGAGTTAATCTTTCGAATGATTAACCGCAACAATTTTTTTGCTAATAAATCTATATGAAAGCGCTTGTATTTCCTGGGCAGGGTTCACAGTTTGTCGGGATGGGGAAAGAATTATACGATTCCCGTAAAGACATCAAAGACCTGATGGAATCTGCCAATGATATTTTAGGTTTCGACATCGTTTCCACCATGTTTAAAGGAACGGATGAAGATCTGAAAAAAACTGAGGTTACCCAACCTTCTATTTTTATCCATTCAGTTGCCGTATTGAAAATCGTCAACGGACAAGGCGCACAAATGGTTGCAGGACATTCTCTTGGTGAATTTTCTGCTTTGGTAGCCAACGGAGTTTTGTCTTTTGAAGATGGTTTAAGATTGGTTGCTGCGCGTGCAAATGCGATGCAGGAAGCGTGTGATGCACACCCAAGTTCTATGGCTGCTATTTTAGGCCTTCCAGACGAAAAAGTAGAAGAAATTTGCCAATCTATCAAAGGAATTGTGGTTCCTGCGAATTATAACTGTCCGGGACAATTGGTAATTTCGGGAGAAACTACAGCAGTAGAAGAAGCTTGCGTAAAATTGAAAGAAGCAGGAGCGAAACGCGCTTTGATGCTTCCGGTAAACGGAGCGTTCCACTCCCCATTGATGCAGCCTGCTCAAGAAAAACTGGCCGCAGCGATTGAAAAAACCAAATTCAGAAATCCTACCATTCCGGTTTATCAAAATATTACCACAACTGCCGTATCGATTCCGGAGGAAATTAAACAAAATTTGATCAAACAACTTACAGGGCCTGTAAAATGGACCCAATCTGTTCAAAATATGATCAAAGACGGAGCTACCACTTTCATCGAAGTAGGTCCTGGGAAAACTTTGCAAGGTTTGATTAAGAAAATCAACAGCGAAGTAGACGCTTCAACCGCAATTTAATTAAAAAAAAATGGGTCAACTATTTTCACCAGGAAAATTATTGCTCACTTCCGAATATACCGTTTTAGACGGAGCTTTAGCTCTTGCCGTACCTACAAAATGGGGGCAAGAGTTTTTTTTTGAATCCAATGATGATGCAAAATCTGAAGTGGTTTGGGAAGCTTATCACCAAGATCAATTATGGCTTTATGCCAAGATCAATTATCAAACTTGGGAAATTGCAGCGACTAACCTTCCGCAGGCTGCAGCATTTGTCCTGAAAGTTTTGCAGAATGTGCAGAAGCTCTCGGATATTAAGTTCAGATCAGATTCATCTTATCATTTAAAAACCAACCTGCAGTTTCCGGCTGATTATGGGTTGGGAAGCAGTTCGACACTGATGAATAATCTCGCAGGTTGGGCTGGCATTGATGCTTTCGAACTGAATGAATTGAGTTTGGGCGGCAGCGGTTATGATGTTGCTGTGGCTAAAGCAAAATCTGCCATTCTTTATCAGAAAACTGATGGGGAGAGACTCATTAAAGCGGTAGATTTTAATCCTGTTTTTAAGAATGAACTTATTTTCATTCATCTCAATCAGAAACAGGACAGCCGCGAAGGCATTGAAATGTACCGTGCTAAACCCAAATCACCTGAACTGATTGAAGCGTTTTCGTGGATTACTGAAGAAGTAATGACATGTGAAAATTTAGAATATTTTTCGCAGTTAATGGAAGTTCACGAACGAAAACTTTCAGCCTTTCTCGGCATTCAAACCATTAAAGAAAAATATTTCGAAAACTGTCCTGCTTTCGTCAAAAGTTTGGGAGCCTGGGGCGGTGATTTTGTGATGAGTGCTAAATTTCCCGGTTTCAAAGACTATTTTTCGGGAAAAGGTTTTGAGGCTGTGTTTTCGTGGGACGAAATAATTGGCTGATATCCAGCGTTATACCAAATTTAAATTTTCTTGTGAATTCTGACAAATATCAGTAGTTTTAAAACCATTTTAATAACCTATAATAGGTAAATTTGTTTTATTAAAAAGAATCAGAAATATTAAGTCATTATGAAAAACATTAAAATCATTCAAGAGCTACATGATCTAGGTATTACAGGTTATCACGAAGTAGTGTATAATCCAACCTATGAAGAACTTTTTAAAGCAGAAATTTCTGCTAAGAATAAAGGTTTCGAAAAGGGAGCTCTTACAGAATCAGGCGCAGTTGCTGTAAAAACGGGTATTTTCACAGGTAGATCACCTAAAGATAGATATATCGTAAAAGATGATGTAACAAAAGATACTATTTGTTGGGACGGAAAAGTTAATTTTCCTACAACTCCAGAGATTTTTAAATCTTGTAAAGAATTAGTTTTAGAACAGCTTTCTACTTCTAAAAAATTATATGTAGTAGATGCATTCTGTGGTACTAATCCAGATACAAGACTTAAAGTGAGATTTGTAATGGAAGTTGCATGGCAAGCTCATTTTGTAACAAATATGTTTATTAGACCATCATTATATGAGTTAGAAAACTTCGGAACTCCAGATTTCATCGTGATGAATGGTTCTAAAACAGTGAACCCAGATTGGCAAGCTCAAGGATTAAATTCTGAAAACTTTGTAATGTTTAACCTTACAGAAAGAATCCAAATTATCGGAGGAACTTGGTATGGAGGTGAGATGAAAAAAGGTATGTTTGCAATGATGAACTACTATCTTCCATTAAGAGGAATGGCTTCTATGCACTGCTCTGCAAACGTAGGAGAAGAAGGTGATGTAGCATTGTTCTTCGGACTTTCTGGTACAGGAAAAACTACACTTTCTGCAGACCCAAAAAGATATTTAATTGGTGATGACGAACACGGTTGGGATGATAATGGTGTATTTAACTACGAAGGTGGTTGCTATGCAAAAGTAATTGACCTTACTGAAGAAAAAGAACCAGACATCTTCAGAGCGATTAAGAGAGATGCTTTATTAGAAAACGTAGTGGTAAATGAATATGGCGAAATAGACTATAAAGATAATTCTATCACAGAAAACACTAGAGTTTCTTACCCAATCTATCATATTAATAAAATTGTACTTCCTTCTAAAGCTGGTCACGCTAAAAAAATCGTTTATTTATCAGCAGATGCATTCGGAGTATTGCCTCCAGTATCAATTTTAAATGAAGATCAAGCGCAATATCACTTCCTTTGCGGCTATACGTCAAAACTTGCAGGAACTGAAAGAGGAATTACAGAACCACAACCGTCCTTTTCACCGGCGTTTGGGGAAGCGTTTTTGACGCTGCATCCAACCATGTACTCTAAAACCCTCATTGGGAAAATGAAAGAGCACGGTGCAAAAGCTTATCTGGTAAATACAGGCTGGAACGGAACCGGAAAAAGAATTTCATTGAAAGATACCCGTGCGATTATCGATGCGATTATCGATGGATCTGTTGATGAGGCCGAAAGAACCATTGTTCCTATCATGAACCTTGAAATTCCGAAATCTTTAGCCAATGTAACTGAAGGAATCCTTGATCCAAGAGCCACTTATGCCAATGTTTCAGATTGGGAAACAAAAGCGAAAGACTTGGCCGGACGTTATATTAAAAACTTCGAACAATACTGCAATACAGAAGAAGGGAACAGGTTGGTAGCTGCAGGCCCACAACTTTAATTTTTAATTGTTTTGTACAAAGATTCCCCTAGTTATCGTAGCTAGGGGAATTTTTTTGATGATTTTTATTCAGCTAAAAGAGCGGTAAAAATAACTATAGTAAAGCTGCAAAAAAACATGCCTATTTTTACAGAGTTTCATACCTATGAAACTGCAGTATCAGTCTGAAGAAACTCGTGTTTCATGCCTATGAAACTGAACCTAAAATTTAAGGAAAAATGAAAGCAATAGGAACAAGAAAAATTTTGTAACGAGATGGTAAGAAATCTTATCCTTTACCACTCAAAAATACTGCTTTATTGGAATAATGATACTAATATAGGAATTATTTTTGGGATGGCAAAATGTTTTTTGAAATTGGTGATCCGCTTTTTGAAAATCAACGAGTAGGTGAGTTGGTAGTGGTTGAATACGAATTATTCTCCGCATGTTTTGCGGAGAATAATGATGTTTTTCTCCGCAAAAGTAATTAAAGTCTGACATCAAAAAAGGGAGGTAGATCTTTATAGGTCTTTTTTACATTGATCCAACTCATTTTGTGCTACCATTTTTTTTTGCTTACGAACTCTGTCTCGGAAATAGAAAGGTGATAATCAACTAATTGTGAAAAATTTCATGATGAATCTTTTGGGAAGTCTTACCGCCTATAGTTTCTTTCCAAAAAATCCTTTATTTAACTTCCAAAAAGTAAATGACGGTCCATTATTTCTGAATTTTGCTTAAACCGAAATCAGGTTATTTGAAAAAAATCCATCTCGGTTGTGAGATGGATTTTTTTTAAGTTGGTGGAGTTGGAGGTTTTCGAACCTTACATATTTTAACGTAACTTAAAATATGTAAGTTCTCTATTTATCAGCATTTTAACTATATTTGTATAAACTAATATACTTAGTTTTTATGTCTAAATATAGAAGAAGTAGCACCTAAACTGGCACCTGATGAATTACACTTTTAAACTCAAGCAACCCAATGGTACAAAGGAAACTCTGATTTATTTCCGTTCATTTTTCAACAATGAAAGTAAGAATTTTATCTATTCTACTGGTGAGAAAATAAAACCAATCGAATGGGATTTTGAAGGTAGGCAACCTAATGACCTAAACGGAAGAACTAAAAGGGCAGAGATTCATCGAAGTGTTAAAATGCAGTTGGATAGATATAGTAGTTTTTTTACAGGGATTGTTAATCGATATAAGAACATAAATGAAGAACTTACCGTTGATATTCTTAAACAAAGATTTGATGAAAAATTCAAAAAAATAACAGTTAAAAGTGATTTCTTTAGAATTTATCAGGAGTTTTTAGATGAGAAGGAAAACGACTATTCCTGCCCAGACAGAAATGGTTCTTTCAAAAGAAACTAAAGATTATTTGGACGGTTTAGGAAAGGATATACGATGGAAGAAGAAATTTATTTGGAGCGGAATTGGAGTTTTTGTCTTTGCGGTTTTAGTACTGATCGCCTCCATTAATTTCTCAACCAATTGGTACAAAGAAAGCATCAAAGCCAAAAGTGAACTACGCCAAGATATTTTAAATGAAATTGCTGATGAAGGAAAAAAAATCTACGATGCAAATGAGATAACAATTTTGAGAGAAAACACTCAAATAATGCAGTTATGGATCAAGAATAATCCTAAAAAAGCGGAAGATTTTCTGAGGTTTAAAGATGGATATAACGCAAGTAAGGAAAATCATTAAAGAATTATCAAGCAGTTGGAGGGTTAAGTTAATTTGGTAATTAGAAAAAATGAGGTAATGTATTGTATCGACTATTTGAGTTCTTTGTGAATTACACCTCCAACTCCTTATAAGATAGTTTTTACTAAAAGTAAAACATAAATTAAAATTTATTACTTTTGTAAAGTGAAAATTTTAAGACTCATATTGACATTCTATTTCATCGCACTGCTTATCATTCCTTGCAGTGATGTTGAAACGCAGCTTGTTGTAGGTCATCATAGTGAGATTTCCATAAGTACCGAAAATTCCCAGCCGGGTAGTAATGATGGTACTTGTTCTCCTTTTTGCATGTGCAACTGTAGCCATGTAAGTGTTATTGCATTTAAGGTAGAACCTTTGCTAGAAATTCCTTTGCAGGTTCAATTCTATTTTTCCAAAAAAATTCTTTTTCACAAGAATAATATTGCCTATCAGGTTTATGACCACATTTGGCAACCTCCCAAAATTTAATTTTTATTGATTTTTTGAAAGACTCTGTAGTTGATGCATTGTCTTCAATATTATGTTTGCTGTATTCTTAATGATGTTCGGACAGATTCTGCTCATTATTGAACAGCAATTTCTATTAAAAAAATTAAATTAAATTCTGTGTTAGATAAAATCATAAAATTTAGCATCAAGAACAAGATTATCATTGGCGTAATGACCTTGTTGTTGATTATATGGGGCTCGTGGAGTGCTACGAGATTACCCATTGATGCTGTACCGGATATTACCAACAATCAGGTTCAGATCATTACAGTTTGCCCGACACTGGCAGGACAGGAAGTAGAGCAATTGGTTACGTTCCCAATCGAACAGAGCATAGCCAATATTCCCGATATCGAGGAAACAAGGAGCATTTCAAGGTTTGGTCTATCGGTTATTACCGTTGTTTTTAAGGAAAATGTTGATGTATATTTTGCCCGTCAGCTCATAACTGAAAAACTGAAGGAAGCTTCCGAAGAAATCCCGAAAGGCGTTGGAACGCCTGAGCTTTCGCCAGTCAGCACTGGTTTAGGGGAAGTTTACCAGTATATTCTCCATCCGAAAAAAGGCAGCGAGAAAAAGTATTCCTCCAAAGAACTGCGAACAATGCAGGATTGGATCGTAAGAAGACAGCTGAACGGAACTCCCGGTGTTGCAGAAGTCAATAGTTTTGGAGGAGAACTGAAACAGTACGAAGTGGCTGTCGATCCCAACCGTCTTAGGGCAATGGGAATCAGCATCACAGACCTTTTCAGTGCATTAGAAAAAAACAATCAGAATACGGGCGGTGCTTATATCGACAAAAAGCCAAATGCCTATTTCATTCGTGGAATCGGCGTCGTAACTTCGCTTGAGGATATTAGAAATATAGCAGTCAAGAATGACAAAGGAAATGTCCCTATTTTCATTAAGGATGTAGCTGATGTTCGTATTGGAAGTGCAGTTCGCTATGGAGCAATGACCTATAATGGTCAGGTAGATGCTGTTGGTGGTATTGTTATGATGCTGAAAGGCGCAAACAGTAATGAAGTTGTCAATTTAATTAAGGATAAAATTCCGACGATCCAGAAGTCACTCCCAAATGATGTGATTATAGAGCCATTTCTAGACCGTACAGATCTTGTTGGAAGAGCAATTAATACGGTTGAGAAAAATCTTATTGAAGGTGCATTGATTGTTATTTTTGTTTTGGTCGTATTTTTAGGAAATCTAAGAGCGGGATTGATCGTTGCATCAGCGATTCCGTTATCGCTCCTTTTTGCATTAGGGATGATGAATGTTTTTGGGGTCAGTGCCAATTTGATGAGTTTAGGCGCAATCGACTTCGGATTGATTGTCGATGGAGCTGTCATCATTGTGGAAGCAACACTTCACCATTTAGGATTACGGAAATCTACTCAAAAACTGACGCAAACTGAAATGGATGAAGAAGTTTTTCTTTCTGCTTCAAAAATCAGAAATAGTGCGGCATTTGGCGAGATCATCATTCTGATCGTTTACATTCCTATTTTAACTTTGGTTGGTGTTGAAGGGAAAATGTTTACACCGATGGCAAAAACAGTAGGGTTTGCTATTTTGGGAGCTTTGATCCTATCGCTGACTTATATCCCGATGATGAGCGCATTATTTTTATCAAAAAAAATATCACGAAAGGAAACTTTTTCAGATAAGCTGATGAATAAACTACAGGGTGTCTATCAGCCATTACTAAAAAGAGCTATCAAAATCAAGGGTATAATTGTTTCCGCTACGGTACTTTTATTTGCAGTGAGCCTATTTTTATTCAGTCGAATGGGTGGCGAATTTATCCCACAGTTACAGGAAGGCGATTTTGCTTTTCATTGCATCTTGCCTCAAGGAAGCTCCCTGTCGCAAAGCATTGAGACTTCAATGCAGGCTTCTAGAATTATCAAAAAATTTGATGAGGTAAAAATGGTGGTGGGAAAAACAGGGGCTGCCGAAGTACCTACCGACCCAATGCCTTTTGAAGCTACAGATCTGATCATTGTTTTAAAGCCACAAAAAGAATGGAAAAGTGATAAATCTTATGATGAATTAGCGGACGAAATTTCAGAACAACTAGAATTGATTCCCGGTGTATTTTTCGAGAAAAACCAGCCTATACAAATGCGCTTTAATGAATTGATGACTGGAATCCGTCAGGATGTGGCGGTGAAAATCTTTGGTGAAAATTTGGATTCCCTTGCAATTTACGCAGATAAGGTTGGCAAAGTCATTCAATTTGTTGATGGGGTTACTGCTCCACAAATTGAACGCATCAGCGGGCTGCCACAGATCAATGTAGAGTACGACCGTACAAGAATGGCAAACTATGGATTAAGTATTGAGGATGTTAACAATACTTTAAGTACAGCTTTTGCAGGAAAATCTGCTGGTCAGGTTTTTGAGAACGAAAGACGTTTTGATCTGGTAGTCAGACTCGACAGTCTTCACCGAACCAATATCGATGATGTCAACAATCTGATGATCTCAACTGGTACCGGGAACCAGATCCCACTTTCACAAGTAGCGAATATCAGCTACAAACTCGGCCCGTCACAGATCAGCCGAGATGAAGGGAAACGCAGGATTGTCATTGGATTCAATGTGAAAGACCGGGATGTGGAAAGTGTAGTAGAAGATATTCAAACCAAGTTGGATAAGCAAGTGAAATTACCTTCAGGGTATTACTTTACTTATGGCGGTCAGTTTGAAAATCTCCAAGCCGCAAGCAAAAGACTGATGATTGCGGTTCCGGTTTCTTTACTCCTGATATTTTTCTTGTTATACTTCACATTCCGCTCATTTAAGCAGGCTGCATTAATTTTTACTGCAATACCGATGAGTGCAATTGGCGGAATTTTCGCATTATTGATAAGAGATATGCCATTTAGTATCAGCGCTGGGATTGGTTTTATCGCTTTGTTTGGCGTTGCCGTTCTTAATGGGATTGTTTTAATAGGAACATTCAATCAATTGGAGAAAGACGGCGAAACAGATATTCTAAAGCGGGTTTTTGAAGGTACAAAAACCAGACTAAGACCAGTTCTGATGACCGCAGCTGTAGCTTCTTTAGGATTTCTTCCAATGGCAATTTCAACCGGAGCCGGAGCGGAAGTTCAGAAACCTTTGGCAACAGTGGTTATAGGTGGCTTGATCACTGCGACTTTCCTGACATTATTTGTTTTGCCAATGTTGTACATTATTTTCAATACAAAATTCAGAAAGAATCATTTTAAAATGAAACCTTTGACCACGATTGTCGCTGTAGGATTTTTACTTGTCGGACAAACTTTAAATGCTCAAAATATAAAAACATTATCGGTGGAGCAGGCGACAGAAATAGCTTTGAGTAATAATTATTCAGTAAAAACGAAAGATCTGGATATTAAAGTTTCTGAAGCTTTGAAACCCACAGCCAATGAACTTCCAAAAATGAATTTCAGTGCGCAGCTTGGACAATACAACAGTCCGAAGTTTGACCAGTCGTTTTCCATTTCGCAGAGCATCCCATTTCCGACTTTGTTTAAAGCCAGAAAAGACCTGATTGCAGAAGAGATTAAAGCTAAACAGATCAGTAAAGACATCACCGCCAACGAAGTTGCAAGGCAGGTCAGAACTTATTTTTACCAGATTGAATATCTGCACTACAACCAGACCAAACTGATGAAGCTCGACAGCCTTTATCAGGATTTTATCAGGATAGCCACTGTCAGATTCAATGCAGGTGACATCAAAAAAATTGAAATCAGTACAGCAGAAACTCAGAAAGGGGAGATCGGTCTATTGCTAAATCAGAATAAAATTTATCTTGATAATGCATACAAAAATCTGAAAGCACTATTAAATACAGACGATGATATAAAGGTTTTGTTTAAAGAAAATTATGAACCGATGAAAGCGGAATATGTTCTTGACAGTACAGCGATTTCCAGCCATCCAACCGTCAAAGCATTTTATCAGGAAATGGAAATTGCCGAGAAAAATAAAAATGTAGAAAAATCGCAGGGCTTACCTGAATTCAGTTTGGGCTATACGAATCAATCGATCATTGGCTTTCATACCGTCAATGGGCAGGAAAAATATTATAATGCAGGGAACCGTTTTAATGTTGCCAACATTGGTATATCAATACCGTTGACATTTGGAGCAACCAAAGCAAGAATTCAGTCTTTGGATTATCAGAAGCAAATGGCAGAATCCAATGCGAAACTCCAGCAAAGGCAATTGACAGTTCAACTTGAGAATGCCTTAGAGCAATATAAGCAGGATGTGCAGCAATATGAATATTATGTAGGTAAGGCTATTCCAAATGCAGAAAAAATTGTAAAAGCAGGTCAGCTCGGTTACAAAACCGGAGAAATCTCCTACGTCGAATATCTTTTCGCTCTGCTGACTGCAACCAATATTCAGCTAAAGTATCTGGAATCCATTCAACAGGTCAATCAGTCTGTAGTCATCATTAACTCTTTAATCAATAAATAATATGAAAAAAAATATCATCTATACTGCTTTCGTTTTTGTTATTCTTATGAGCTGTGAAAAGAAGGAGGCCAACACAGAATCGGAAAGCGAAATCAAAACTGAGCAGGCAGAAGAACACGGTGAAGAAGCCCCACAGACTATCGCTAGCTTGACTGAAGAGCAAATGAAAGCGGTGGGCATCACTCTGGGCAAAATCGAGATGAAAGAACTGACTTCTACCATCAAAGCCAATGGAGCACTTAGAGTTCCGAACAATAATAAAGCGACCGTCACATCAATGTATGGTGGGATTATTAAAACTTTGAATGTACAGATCGGGGATTTTGTAAGAAGAGGACAGGTAATTGCCTCCATTTCAAATCCGGAATACATTCAGTTGCAAGAGCAATACCTGACCGTGAAAAGCAGGATTGCATTTGCAGAACAGGAATACAGGAGACAAAAGGAATTATTTGATAATGATGCCGGCGCAAAGAAGAACCTTCAGAGTTCAGATGCTGAACTGAAAACCCTGAGAACACAAAGATCATCTTTGCAGAGACAGCTTCAAATTATGGGCATCAATCCCGCAAATGTCAATAATGGAAATTTGCGATCCGGTTTAGTGATCACGTCACCAATCAGTGGAACGATAAGTACTATTTCTGCACAAATTGGAAGTTACGTTGACATCTCATCGCCCGTTGCGGAAATTATAGATAATGGTTCCCTGCATCTTGATTTGCAGGTTTTTGAAAAGGATCTACCAAAAGTGAAAGTGGGACAAATCGTTCATTTTAAATTAACAAATAATCCTGAAACCGAGTACGATGCCAAAATCTACAGCATTGGTTCATCCTTTGAAAACGACAGCAAAACAATCTCGGTACACTGTTCTGTAACGGGAAACAAATCAGGATTGATCGACGGAATGAATATCACAGGAATCGTAAGTCTCGATAAAAGTACCACGCCTGCGGTTCCCAATGAAGCTATTGTAGAAGCGGACAGCAAATATTTCATTTTTATCAAAACAGATAAAAAGGCTGAAGAGCATCAAGAAGAGGGAGAAGATGAACATTTAAATGAAAAGAAAATATCTAACAAAGAAGAAAAAATGACTAATTTCGAAAAGATAGAAGTTGTGAAAGGTTCTTCTGATATGGGTTACACGGCGATTACAGCTGTCAATGAAATTCCGGCAAATGCTGAAATAGTAGTAAAAGGCGCATTTTTTGTCAATGCTAAACTGAGTAATTCAGGTGAACACGAAGATTAAATTTTTAAAATAACTGTAATGGAACACAAACATATTTACGACGAGGAAGGAAACCAGCTTTGTTGTACAGCGCAGGAAGGCAAAATTTACAAAGACGCAGGTGCCAAAAAATTGCTTAATAACGATAGCTGCTGCTCTACAGAGAATAATAAATCTGAAACGCACAGTGACGATGATGGACACGACCATAACGATGGTGAGAAAAATACATTTCAAATGTTTTTACCAGCAATTGTTTCTCTGGTTATACTTTTGATAGGGATCGTACTGGATAACTTTTTTCCGCAGGAGTGGTTTAAAGGCTGGGTACGCATTGTCTGGTACGGTGTTGCTTATCTACCGGTAGGCCTACCGGTTCTAAAAGAGGCATTTGAAAGTATCAAACAAGGTGATGTGTTTTCAGAATTTTTCCTTATGAGCATTGCAACAATAGGGGCGTTCATCATCGGAGAATTTCCAGAAGGAGTGGCGGTTATGTTGTTCTATGCTGTAGGTGAGGTTTTTCAAACTTTGGCTGTGTCGAGAGCTAAGACTAATATAAAAGCACTTTTAGATCAACGTCCTGACGAGGTAACTATTATTGAAAATAATCAACCAAAAAAAATAAAGGCCGCTGAGACAAAAATAGGAGATACAATCCAGTTAAAATCAGGTGAAAAACTTGCATTAGATGGTGAATTGATCTCCGATTCTGCGTCTTTCAATACCGCAGCATTAACTGGGGAAAGTAAACCCGATTCTAAAAGTAAAGGAGAAACGGTGTTAGCCGGAATGATCAATATGAACAGCGTGGCTTTGGTGAAAGTCAATACGGCTTATGAGGACAGTAAACTCAGTAAGATCCTTGAACTGGTGCAAAATGCAACAGCTCAAAAAGCTCCGACTGAACTTTTTATCAGAAAATTTGCGAGAATATATACACCGATCGTAGTTGCGTTAGCTGTTTTTATCTGCGTTGTACCTTATTTCTTTGTTGATGATTATGTTTTTAGAGATTGGTTGTACAGAGCATTGATATTCTTAGTGATCTCTTGTCCGTGTGCATTGGTGATATCTATCCCGCTTGGCTACTTTGGAGGTATCGGAGCAGCGAGTCGCAATGGTATATTATTTAAAGGAAGCAACTTTTTGGATAAGATCGCGGAGATTCAGAATGTGGTAATGGATAAGACCGGAACTATGACAGAGGGTGTTTTCAAAGTTCAGGACGTTACCATTAAAGATGGATTTGACAAAGATGAGATTCTCCAATTGGTCAATGTTGTTGAAAGTAAAAGTACTCATCCTGTGGCTACTGCTGTTCACGAGTTTGTAGGAGAGATCAACAATTCAATCAATTTAGAGGATACTGAAGAAATTGCAGGGCATGGGCTTAAAGCTATAGCTAATGGGAAGGAAATCTTGGTCGGTAATTTTAAACTATTGGATAAATTCAAGATCAGTTATGACGTAGATCCTTCCAAAATCGTATACACGGTGATTGCTATCGCATATGATGGGAAGTTTGCAGGTTTCATTACCATTGCCGACCGAATCAAGAACGATGCAAAGCAAGCAGTTGAAAAACTTCATAGCTTGAATGTAAAAGCCACTATGCTAAGTGGTGACAAGACAACTGTAGTAAAATATGTGGCTGAGCAGATCGGTATTGATAATGCTTATGGAGACCTGCTTCCTGAAGATAAGGTCAACAAGGTCAAAGAAATCAAAGCTAAAAATGAAACAGTTGCCTTTGTAGGAGACGGCGTCAATGATGCTCCTGTTGTTGCCTTGAGTGATGTAGGTATTGCAATGGGTGGATTGGGAAGTGATGCAACCATTGAGACTGCAGATGTAGTTATCCAGGATGATAAGCCAAGCAAAATACCGATGGCAATCAATATCGGAAAGCAAACAAAAAAAATAGTTTGGCAAAATATCATTTTAGCATTTGCTGTAAAAGCAATCTTTTTAGTACTTGGCGCAGGTGGTTTAGCCACAATGTGGGAAGCCGTTTTTGCTGACGTAGGAGTTGCTCTATTAGCTATATTAAATGCTGTCAGAATTCAAAGAATGACTTTTTAATAATGCTATTTATAAGTATTAAAAAAACAGAGATGCTGTAAAAGTACATTTATAACTTCATATTTAAGGCTCAACTAGATGGTTGAGCCTTAAATAGTCGCTCCTTAAAATGTGTTTAACATATTGAATATTAGTGTTTTAATCAATATTTCACTTGTGTTTTCTTGCAGGCTTTTGTATCTTAGAGCCTTAAAACCTTGCAAATATGTTGGGAAAAAATCCAGAGAAACTGCCAGAATTATTCCGTCCTATGTTGATAGATTTTATTGATAATACGCACGAACTTGTTTTGCTTGCAGAAAAAGTTGATTGGAATTATTTTGAAAAAGAATTCGCCTCCCTATATTCCAAGAAAGGAAACGCAAGCCATCCGATCCGGTTTATGGTGGGCTGTCTGCTTCTGAAACACCTTTACAATTTGGGCGATGAGACTTTAGAAAAAGCCTGGATTATGAATCCTTACATGCAATATTTTTGTGGCAGGGTTTTCTTTGAACACGAGTTTCCGTGTGACCCGAGCAATTTGGTTCATTTCCGAAAAAGAATTGGCGAGAAGGGAATTGAGAAAATCTTCGCCTACAGCGTAAGGATGCACGATGTAAAGACGAAGACCTCGAACTTTGTTTTATCAGACACTACTGTTCAGGAGAATAATACCACTTTTCCCACCGATGCAAAATTGTGCAAGAAAGTAATTGATTATTGCAACAAAATAGCCGAAAAAGAAGGCATAAAACAAAGACAACGCTACACGAAAGTCAGTAAACAATTGGTTCGTGACACCTATAATGGCAAACATCCTAAGCGAGCCAAAGGAGCAAGAAAATCTGCAAGACGATTAAAGACTATTGCCCTGAGGATGGTACGCGAACTGGAGCGCAACTTTACTCCTGAACAAAAAGAATTCTACAAAGATTTACTCGCTCTTTACTCCAAAGCCGTCACTCAGGAAAGAAAAGGTACCGATAAAATTTACAGCCTGCACAAACCTTTTACCCAATGCATCGCCAAAGGAAAAGCGCATAAACAATACGAATTCGGGAATAAAGTGGGCTTGATCACCACCGCTAATAAAGGAAAAAAAATCATTCTCGCAATTAAAGCATTTTTACAAACCCCTTATGATGGTCACACCATTGAACCACTTTTGGAACAAATGGAAACAGGTGGCCAACCCCTTCCCAAAGAACTGGTTTACGACCGTGGCGGAAAAGGGAAATCGGAAATAAAAGGAGTGAAAATCTCCATTCCAGGTCCACCGAGAAAAAAAGACACCCTCTACCAGAAACAAACAAAGCGCAAAAAATTCAGAACCAGAGCTGCCATAGAGCCTATCATCGGACATTTAAAAACTGATTTCAGGCTGGCTAAAAATTACTTTATGGGAGAAACGGGGCCTCAAATCAATGCCTTCCTAGCAGCAACTGCCTGGAATATGAAGAAAATGATGGAGATTCTTAAAGCCAATCTTCGTTGGCTATATTTTTCTTTGCAGAATTTCCTCTTTGCTGCATATTTTTTCACAATAAAAAGAAAATATTTATATTGTTAAGGAACGACTAAATATGCAATGCCCTGTCTTCGGTAGCTGCCAGACAGGCTTCTTTAAAGGTCTCGGAAAATGTGGGGTGCCCGTGCGACATCCGTGCAACATCTTCGGCAGATGCCCTAAACTCCATTGCCACCACCGCTTCGGTATAACTGTCTGCAATGCGGGGGCCTATCATATGCACGCCCAATATCTCATCGGTCTGTTTATCGGCTATAACCTTGATAAAGCCATCGGTATCCATACTTATTTTTGCCCTTGCATTGGCCTTGAATGGAAAAGATCCTGTTTTTATAGTTTTATTGGCCTTCTTCAATTCTTCCTCTGTCAATCCTACTCCTGCAACCTCTGGCTGGGTATACACGATATTTGGGATAAGCGAATAATTGATATGGGGTTTTTGGCCAACAATCCGTTCGGCTACAAAAACGCCTTCCTCACTGGCTTTATGGGCAAGCATTGCCCCTCGGATTACATCCCCAAGGGCATATACTCCCTTGACGTTGGTTTCGAGGTTTTCATCTACCTTTATCTGTCCATTCTCATTGGTTTCCACTCCTATATTTTCAAGCCCTAAATTGGCGGTATATGGTTTTCGGCCAATGGCCATAAGGCAGTAATCGCCTTCTAAATTCATTTCTTCTTTATTGGAAAGGTTTTCCGCATTTAACGCCACTTTGCCATTAGTTGCCGTTGCATTTGTCACCTTATGTTCCAAATAAAAATCAATTCCCTGTTTCCTTAGGGAACGGTGCAATTGATGTCCCAGTGCGCCATCCATAGTGGCAATAAGGCTATCAAAATATTCTACTATAACTCGTAGTGCATTATTAAATTAAAGATACTTTAATTTTGTTCATTTTTCTATTAAAAACAAAAACATTTACAAATTGAATAAAAGTTAGAGCCGTAATTTTACTTAAGATTCTGGTTTTAAAACCATTAAATGATTTCGCATAATTATTTCTGATTTTAAATTGGTCACAAAGTTGAGAAAATAGCGTTTCGATTCTCTTTCTTGATTTTCTAAAAATGTATTTCTGCTTGTGATAATTTTTTTGGTTGCTTCTCATAGGTGTATCTAATTTTATATTTGCATAATTGAACAAATCTGTTTGTACTTGAGTTGATAAATAACCTCTATCTCCGATTAATGTGCAATTGTTTATTTGATGCTTTATGTCTTGCAAAAAATGGATATCATGAATGCTTGCAGTAGAAATATCAAAACTTTGAAATATTCCTGAAACAGAACATATAGCGTGTAATTTGTAGCCATAATAATAACTCGATTGAGAAGCGCAATATCCTTTGCTTGGAAATGAAAATTCATCTTCTTTACAGATTTTAGAGCGGTTTGCTCTTGCGTTTTTGCAAATTTCTAAAGGCATTGAGTCTACAATAAAAATCCTTTCAAGATCATGAAATCTATCAACCATAATCTTTCTGATATTTTCCATATGCAAGAAGAGTTTTCTTTTCCTGCGATTATAAACACTTCTTTCTATCATTCCATTTAGTTTTGAATTTGAAAGATATCTAAATAACTGATATTCTGAGTCTATTGATAAATATTCTGCAGAAATATTTATGGCAATAAGTTCTAAATCACTCAATTTTGGTTTAATAGGTTTAAAATAAAAATTTTCATTTAAGGTTAATTTTCTTAATTCATTTAAAATAAAATCGTAAATTGCATCTAGGTTATTCATAGTGTATTAGATTGGTATTCAATACAATATACGATTTTTTTTCGTATTATGAATAACCTTTTTATAATGCACTACGAGTTACTATAGAAACCTTTGAACCCAAGCGGGCGAATACGGAACCTATCTCGACCCCGATAACGCCGCCGCCAACGACCATTAAATGCTTGGGGATGTCCCGTAGGGCAAGGGCTTCGGTGGAAGAGATTATCCTTTTTTTATCGATTTCAATATTGGGCAGTGAAGCGGGTTTGGATCCGGTGGCAATGATGATTTTATCGGTTTCTATGGTTTCCGTTTTATCTTCGCCCTTAATTTCAATAGTATTTTTATCCTTGATGATACCGTGGCCTTCATAAACGGTGACCTTGTTCTTTTTCATCAGATAATCAACGCCATTGATGATTTCCTGTACCACATCTTGAACCCTTTGGTTCATTTTCAGGATATCGACATTGGCCTCTTTAACTGGAAAAAACGGAAAAATTGACCACCAAGATTCGGAGTAAATTGACCACCAGTTTCGGAGCAAACTGACCACCTGGATTCGGAGCAAATTGACCACCTGGATTTTGGTTGATTTTTTCAGTTAAAAACGATTGATTTTTTCATGTTGTTAGCGTCATAAATTCGTATAAAAAATACGGATTATGGCCAATAAAACAACAGACATGAGTAAAATTAGAAAAGTCCTTAAGTTTTATAGCAATGGGAAGAGTAAGTTGTTTATCAGCAATTACTTATCGCTTTCCAGAAACACCGTAAAGAAGTATATTTCGTTATTTGAAGTCCTTGGATTAAGTTTTGAGATCATTAACGAAAAGACAGATGCAGAACTTGAACTTTTGTTTTCTCATACTATTGAGGAATCCGTAAGTCCCAAATTACAGACTTTGTACGATTATTTTCCGGTGATGGAACGGGAATTAAAAAAGGTAGGAGTTACTATTTATCGAACTTGGGAGCAGTATATCGCTTTGTATCCCGATGGTTTTCAGATCACCCAATTCCGGCATCACTACAAGATATGGGCAAAGCGGGTGAATCCTGTGATGCACATGAATCACAAAGCCGGTGATAAAATGTATGTGGATTATGCTGGCAAAACCCTCTCTATTACCGATAAAAAGAGTGGTGAGATCAAAAGCGTACAGTTTTTTGTGGCCATCCTGGGAGCGAGCCAGTATACGTATGCAGAAGCTTCGATGAGCCAGCAAAAGGAAGATTTTGTACGTTCGGTAGAAAATGCGATGCACTATTTTCAGGGCGTTCCCGCGGCCATTGTTCCTGACAATTTAAAATCTGCGGTCATCAAAAGCAGCCGTTTTGAACCCACCATTAATGAAACCTTCGCCGACCTTGCAGAGCATTATGGAACCATCATTTTACCTGCCAGAGCCTATAAGCCTAGAGATAAATCTTTGGTAGAAGGCGCTGTGAAGATCTTGTACCGACGGATTTATGCCCATTTAAAAGAAACTCCATTCTATTCATTAGCAGAATTAAACCAACAAATTTGGGATCTGTTAAAGACGCACAACGATAGTAAACTCACCGCACGTCCTTACTCCCGCAAAGAGCTGTTTTTAGAAGATGAAAAGCAAAACCTTCATCCACTTCCAGAAGCGCATTTTGAGATTAAATACCAGTCGCACGCAACGGTGATGCAGAATGGGCACGTTCTCTTGAGTCAGGACAAAAACTATTACAGCGTTCCATATCAATATCTCAAGAAAAAAGTCAAGCTTTTATACACTTCCTCCGCCGTAGAAATCTTCCACAAATACAACAGAATTGCGATTCATAAGCGCAATTACAAACCTTACGTATATACCACCAATGCTGAACATTTAGCCAGTACGCATCAATTTGTGTCCGATTGGAGTCCGTCGCGATTTATTGATTGGGCCACTGAAATTGATCCCGTTGTTGGTGAATATATTATCCAAATTATCGAGAGCAGAAATCATCCTGAACAAGCTTATAAAAGTTGTATGGGAATATTAAACTTCGAAAAAAAGGTAGGTAGAGAGCGATTGATCAATGCCTGTAAACGTGCTCTGGACTTTAAAATTTACAGCTTTAAAACGATCCAGAAAATATTAGAAAACAATTTAGACCAAATTGATTTTGAACAAAAATCAGAGTCGGAACAGCAACTTCCAATCCATGGGAATATCCGTGGAAAACAGTATTACAACTAGATATTAGACCTTAGACCTTAGACATTAACAAAATTAAATTTTAAAAATTATGAACGAATCTACCGTTACCAAAATGAAGCAAATGAAGCTTTACGGAATGCATCATGCGTTTAAAACCGCTATTGAAAGTGGCAAAACAGATCATTACACGCTTGATGAGTTTATCTCGATGCTGATCGATGCAGAATGGGATGAAAGGCACAACAGGCGCATCGAAAGAAGCATCAAGAATGCACGATTCCATTATAAATCGAATATCGAAAGTATCAACTTCGAGCAGTCCCGAAACTTGGACCGCAATCTGGTGCTGCGCTTAGCTGGATGCGAATTTGTAGAGAAAAATGAAAACATCTTGATCACCGGAAGTACGGGCGTAGGCAAAAGTTATTTAGGCACCGCACTTGGTTATCAGGCATCTATAGAGGGTTTTAAGGTCAGTTATTTTAACACCAATAAATTGTTTGCTAAATTGAAAATGGCAAAAGCAGATGGATCTTATCTTCGGGAACTGGCCAAAATACAACGCCAGGAGGTGATTATATTGGATGATTTTGGCCTCCAGGCATTAGACAGTCAAAACAGAATAACTCTTTTAGAACTCATTGAAGACCGTCATAACAATGGTTCAGTCATCGTAACTTCGCAAATCCCGGTTCAGGGTTGGTACGATATCATCGGTGAAAAGACCATAGCCGATGCTATTTTAGACCGGCTGATCCATCAATCTCACCGCCTCGAATTGAAGGGGGAATCGATGCGCAAAAAAAGAGGTATAAACAGAGCCGAAAATTAATTATATTTGAATACAAATTAGCACATGAAAAACAGTCGTTTTTACCACAAAAAAGAGGTGGTCAATTTAAACCGAACTTACATGGTCACTTTAAACCGAATCTAGGTGGTCAATTACACCGAACTTTGCACTTTAACATCAATCCCAAATTTTTCGAATTGATGCTTGAGTTTGTAGTAATGCTCAGAAGCTTCCAACCAAGCTTTTGACGGAATACAGCCCACGTTAAGACAGGTACCGCCCAACGTGCTGTACCTTTCAACAATGGCCACTTTTAATCCCAATTGGGCGCAACGGATGGCACTTACATACCCACCCGGGCCAGACCCTATAATAGTTACATCAAATTTTTCCATATTCGTATTTTTTTAAGTTAGTTAAGGTAGAAAAAACCTGAACCTGACCTTTGGTCACGAGAATTCAGTTTTCTGTAAATCGTCAGCAAAAAGTGTACCGATTTAGTTCAGAACTAAGATAGTGTTTTCATAATAAACAGAACAAAAAAAACCATTAAATTTGATTTATTATGACAGCCAAAAAACCAATCAGTAATCCTGAAAATTATTTAAAAGACATCCGCAGAAAAACCAGAAGGATTTTCACCGCGGAACAAAAGATCCTAATTGTGATGGAAGCCCTTCGGGCTGAAACCTCCATAGCCGAACTCTGTCGCAAGCACGCTATTCAGGAATCTACCTTCTACAAATGGAATAAGGAGTTCATTGAAGCCGGTAAAAAGCAACTCTCAGGAGATACTCTTCGCCAGGCAACCTCCGAAGAAGTCTCTCAGCTTCGGGAAGAGAACCGAAAACTCAAGGAGACGGTCGCCGACCTCGTTATCCGCTACGACATTGTAAAAAAAAGTTTGGAAATTCTGGAATAACCGAAAAATACAGAAAGTATATGAGGTTGTTACCTGAAGAAAAACTGGAAATCATCCAAATGGTTACCCGTAGTGAAATCGGCGTCAACAGGACGCTCAGGGAACTTGGCATTCACAAAAGCACCTTCTACAAGTGGTATAATCTGTACCTTGAGAAAGGTGAAGCGGGATTTCATTCTTCCCCTTCTTCTGGCAGAAGGCAGTGGAACAACATTCCTGAAGAAGAGAAAAATCTGGTGGTAGAAATCGCTTTGAATTATCCTGAACTCTCCAGCAGAGAACTGGCTCATAAAATCACCGATGAGAAGGGTGTATTTATCTCAGAATCCAGTGTTTACCGTATTTTAAAGAAAAGAGGACTGATAACGGCTCCATCGCACATCCTGATTTCTGCCTCGAATGAATTTAAGGATAAAACCAATTTTGTTCACGAAATGTGGCAGACGGATTTTACTTACTTTAAAATTCTGGGTTGGGGCTGGTACTATCTAAGCACGGTGATTGACGATTTTAGCCGCTATATCGTTCATTGGGAATTGTGCCGAAATATGAAGGTGAATGATGTTCAAAGAACCATTGACCGAGCTGTGAAGAAAGCAGGTTTAAGAAAAGGACAAGTTCCGAAACTTCTATCGGACAACGGTTCTTGCTATATTACCGAGGGATTAAAGGAGTATTTACACGATAATCACGGCATGAAGCAAATCCACGGAAAACCCGCTCATCCACAGACACAAGGCAAGATTGAACGCTACCACAGGACGATGAAAAATGTGGTGAAACTGCATCATTATTACGGTAGCGTCCCACTAACTGTGTAAGTTGAAAAGTTATTCTGAAAAATTTTGAGCCCTCAAAGCTCAAAAAATTTTTCGGAAATAACTTTTTACTATTTTTAAACCTTTATACAGTTATGATCGACAAAGAAGAATTATTAAGCAACAAAGAATTTTACAAATCTTTTAAAAGTGGAGAAGACTTAACCTCCTTCTTCAAACAAATGCACAAGAGTGCCGTGGAGCACATGCTGAACGCCGAACTTGATGCTCACCTGGAAACTGAAAAACATGAAAAGACCAAGGATGGAAATTCCATTTACAAGATTATCAACAATCTAATTATCAAAAAGAAGATTTAGGGTTTTCTTTTGCAAAAGAGAATCATTTTATGAAATGGAATGATTCTATTAGCAATCTTTATAATCAGAAACAATCATTAGAGGCAATTAAGAGCAGATATGAGAATGCTGAAAAGGCAATACACATAACACTTCAAAATTTAAAATCGGAGGGTAAATTCCAAGGTTTAATTCATAATTTGAGAGATGAAGGATGGAAAGACTGGCAAATTATTTCAAATATTTTAAATTTTATACTGGATTACAAAATCCGTCTTTTTGAAAGTGAAACCTTAGGTAAAACTACAAATCATAATTTGCAAAAAGTCTTCCATAATATGTTTTGGAAATATATTAAAATTGATGAAAAAGATAATTACATATCTTTCCCTATTGATGCATTTGAATCTAAAGAATTTAATATGCAGTTTAAAGTAGGATTAATAGCTGTACTCCATCGATATAACTTAGAATGTAAATTTCAAACTCCTCCTTTCAATGCAGTACGAGAGTTTTTAAATGTTAAATTCAACTATGATAAAGATGAGTATAATGACATTAATCCATTAAAAGATATTTAAAGAAGTATAATTAAAAGAGTAAAGATTGAGAAAATCGGGATTATTTAAATAAAAGATCCGCAACTTATTTATTTCTAAACGGTTATTTATTTTTAATGACAGTGAGAAATTCGTTCAAGTATTCGTTGGTATGAATTAGTAAGAGTTAAATTATGCATTAAATGTTTGCTGTATGGATTCTACAGTGTTGGCAACCTTAAAAGATATGCGGTAGTAAATAGAAGGATTTTACTTTAAAGGAGAGAATGAATTTTGATTTGAAGACTTTTCATAGTAAGAAATGATTTATTTTATACTAGCACCTAAATTAGCACCTAAAATATAAAACCCTGTAAATCAATCGATTACAGGGTTTTCTGTGGAGTTGGAGGGATTCGAACCCTCGTCCAAACAAGCAACACGTAAGCTTTCTACATGCTTATTCTGTGTTTGGTTTTCGATCGTAAACAGAGCACAGACACCCAATTTACGACTTATCTTCTTTAGTTTTCGTGCTTTGGCCGAAGTTTCCAAAACCTTATTTCCGCATTGCTATACCCCGGAATCAGACGTCGCGAAACAGAACTTCTGCGGGATATCTTGCTTCCTTACTATACTTCGGGAAAACGCTGAATCCTACTATAATTCAGATTAAGCTGCAAGAGCAAACTCTTGGTCGCCAGTTAAAATTGTGTAGCAAGGGATTAAAGAGATCGCGCTACGGTTCTCTGCATGCTTACTTACCCATTGATCTTGCTGTCGAAACCAGTCAACCCCAATTTTTTGTAAGAGTGCAAAGATAAACAAAAATTATTCCTAACTGCAAAAAAATAGGGCGTGTCCTTCCGTCGGTCATTTTGCCGCGCCCGCCTTCGGCGGGCGCGGCGTCATTTCCTCCTTCAGGCCGGGCTCTCCGCTTTATCTTTTTCAGTAACGGCTCCGCCGCCGCTACTGAAAAAGGATGCCGCTTCTATCCCTCACGCGAGAGCAGTGTTTCCCGATCACCCGGATTCCCAAAATATTTAACGTTTAAGCGAAGAGAAATTTCTAAAAAAATTCATAAAAGCGTTAACGGAGGTTAAACTTTAAAAAGTGTAGTTAAAAAAAATTACTTTTAATAAAAATTTGCCAATGAAACCAAAATTACTCCTTCTATTTCTGCTAGTTTGCTCGTCTCTTTTGTTTTCTCAGGAATATATTTTTGGGAAAGTGGCTACTGAATTGGGTGACAAACTTCCCGATGCGGTGATTATCAATATGAGAACGGATGAGAAAATCGTTTCCGACCGAGATGGAAACTTTATGATAGCAGCCAAAAATGGCGATGAAATTCGTGTTTTGAAAAATACTTACGAAAGATTTGTACAAAAAGTTTCGAGCGAAAATTTCTTAAAACCATTGAATGTTACATTGTCCAAAGCGCCTTATTTAATTGAAGAAATCGAATTGGCATTTCAAGCCACGGGAAATCTGAAAAAAGATGTGAAATCCCTAGATCCACCGAAAAGGGTAGTTGCGTTGAATTCATCATTAAACTCATATATGATGACTCCTTTAACGGAAGTTGCTCCGAAACTTTCCACGCCATCTGCATTTGCGCCAAGAGATTTAAGAAGCGGACAAATGACTTTGATTGGAATAAATACGGAAAGTATTGTTTCAACAGTTTCAAAATTATTTGGAAAGAATAGAGAACAATTAACAACCGCCAATTACGCCGAAACGCAAGAATTTTATCGTAGAATAAAAAACACGGTGGATTTAACTTTCTACACTTCTCAAGGTTGGGACGAGGAAGAAATCGACCGATTCCTGATTTATGCAGACCAAACTTATTCTTTGGCGAAGAAGTACCGAAACAATTTCAACATTATAGCCATAAGTTGGGATATGAAATTGGCTTATAAAGAATACATCAAAACCAGAAAAGTGAGATCTTAATGATTCGGTTGCTTTTTATTTTTGCCTTTGTTGGAATCTCAATTTCCGCACAGCAAACGGTTTATGGGAGAATTACCGACGAAGAACAACATCCAATTCCTGCAACTTTGGTGATGAACATGAAAACTGGTTTTCAAGCATATTCTGATCTGGAAGGAAATTTTTCCATCAATGGAAATTTTGGAGACGAGCTAAGATTTGTGAGAAAAGGCTACGAAAGAGTTTCGCTTTTGTTCAATAATGAAAATCCACGCTATGTTTCCATTACCCTTTATCGAGTTGCTGTTGCGATTGAGGAAGTGAAAATTGAGCAAGTGAAATTAACTGGAAATTTAGAAACCGATTCAAGAAATTTAACAAAAATCGACAAAGCTGAAATTCTAAATGCCGAAATCGGAGTTCCAAAACCTCCCGAAAAACCTCGTGAAACTCCGCCACCAACGGTGAAACAAGTTGGCGTTTTGCTCTATGCTTTAAGCAATGTGATGAATTTTAATCATTTGTATAAAAATATTTCAGGAGACGCCCGAAGAATGCGAACTCAATACCGTTACGAAGATTTGCAAGACAATATTCTTTGGATTAGAAAACGTTTAGACGATGATTATTTCACCAATGCTGGAATTCCAGAAGAGAAAATTTCGGAATTTATAGCTTTCTCTTTTCATGATAATCCACAAATTGTGACCGCTATAAAAGCTAAAAGCTTAACGAAAGCAATGTTCTTGATGGAAGAAAAGATGCCGATTTACTTGGAAAGATTAAAAGTTAAATAAATCACAACAAAACGTTAAGAAAATCATAAAATCTGGAATAAGATTTGATACAATAATTTCGGTAACAAAAAGTTATTAATTAAATCACACTTATCTTCTTATGAACAAAAACATTATCGCGATTGCGATTGCCACCCTTGGTTTTATCATCGGTTTAGCTTTATTAGGAAACGCCATCAAAAACCGTAACAAATCCGAAAACACCATTTCTGTAACAGGATTGGGAACGAAAAAATTTACTTCGGATTTAATCGCGTGGAGCGGTAATTTCTCACGAAATAGTTTTGAACTGAAATCAGCTTATGACGAATTGGCGAATGATAAAAAAATTATTGAAAATTACTTGATTTCAAAAGGAATTCCGAAGAATGAAATCGTTTTTTCAGCGGTAGATATTCAGAAACAATTTAATTATTCTACTGATGTCAATGGTAGAAGTCAACAATCTTTTGCGGGATATCAGCTATCTCAAACGGTTTCTCTTGAGAGCAAAAATGTTGCTAAAATAGAGAATTTGTCCAGAAATATTACTGAAATCATCAATTTAGGCATTGAGTTTACTTCTTCACCACCGAATTATTTTTACACCAAATTGGCAGATGTGAAGCAACAAATGATCGCTGATGCCACCAAAGATGCGAAACAACGCGCCGAGAAAATCGCTGAAAATGCAGGGAGTTCCTTAGGCAATTTGAAAAAAGCTACCATGGGCGTTACTCAAATTACCGCACCTAATTCTACTGAAGAATATTCGTATGGCGGTACGTTCAACACGGCTTCCAAAGATAAAGAAGCGAGCATTACGATTAAACTCGAGTACGAGGTGGATTAATTGCTAAAGTTTTCGATAAACGATATCGTAGATTTCCTCTTTGATCCAATCGGTTTTTTCGGGTTGCCAGTTGGCCAATAGCCAAAGGTTTAATGGGGATTTTCCTTCACCATAACTTGGTTGGATGTACTGTTCATCAATGATTCTGAAACCGTTTCTTTTATAGAAATCGATTCTGCGTTGCGCATCGTCGTTCAACGTTTCCGGTTCTGCTTCGAGGATGATGTGGGAATAATCTCTGAATAAATCGGAAATAATTTCTGAACCATATTTTAAACTGCGGTATTCCGAAAAAATCTCGAAATGCTCTACAAATACCGAATTGCTGAGTTCCCAAATGATGAGGTAACCTATGTTTTTAAGGTCTTTCAGTACAGAAAAAACTTTTACATTCGGATTAGAAAATAAAGATTGAAATTGTTTTTCGCTGCGCCTTTCATCTTCCGGAAAGGTTTCGCAATAGGATTGGAAAATCTGTTGAGCTCGAAAATCATCAAAAGAGGGAACCTGTAAATATTCCATTACCATACCATTTTAAAATTTCAAGTTATAAATCGAAAACGCTTGGTCGGCGGGTGATAAACATATCTTTGATCCACAAAGTGAAAGCCAAACCCAGATAAATCAGAAAAAAAACTCCGGCAGTAGCAAAAGTCGAATAGATAAAAAATACCCGAAGTTTAGAAACCGGAATTCCCAATTTTACGCCCATTCGGGTGAGAACACCGAACCACTGACGCTCCATTTTGTGTCGTAGATTGCTAAACATTTATTTTTGTTTTCTCTTCCAAAGATAAGGATTTTACTTAGGAAAGAGCGTCGAAAACTTTAGCGTCGAAAACTTAATTCTGACATCTTGTTTAAATCCCGTGAAAATGGGGAAATCTGGCTCATTATCGGGAAGAGCAATATGGCTTCAGGAATTGCTTCGGGAAAGTTTTCTGTTTTTGTTCGGTAATTCTTTAAATTTTAAAGTTTTGCGTTAATCTTATGTTAAAATTTTGCATTGGTATAATTTCTGAATGAAACGCTCCATATTAAATTTACTATTATGAAAAATCTATTTTTATCAGCCGTGGTTGCCACTGCAACAGTAGCAAGTTGCTCCACCGTTTCTTCAATCTTACAAAATACGTTTCCGTACCACGCAACAGTGGTAGTTACTTCAGCATCTCCCGCCAATACTACTTTGTCGAGTGTTTCCGCTGCGCAAAGTATCAACCAATTGACCGGAGCAGGAGCTAATGTGAAAGACATCCGGGTATCGAACGTGACGATGTCGGTAGGTAATGATACGAGTATGGGCGTTTTCAAATCGGTGCAAGTTTATCTTTCAAACAATGGCGCGAATGAAGTTTTGGTTGCTTCCAGAGATGCAATTGCCGACAATGTAGGAACTACACTTTCTTTAGATGCAAACACAACAAGAACTTTAGATAATCTAATGAAATCCGGTTCCGTTCAGGCAAGAATCGTTTATGTTTTGAAACAATCTCCAACTTCCGATATTTCGCTGAAAACTTCCATAGGATTCAGCAGTGTTCCGGTAACAAATCCTTAATTAAGCATTTCAGATATAAAAAAATGTCCGCACTTTCTGGTACGGACATCTTCTATTTTCAGTGGAATTCTATTTGTTTTTCTTGAAAAATTCAATTCCGCAGTTCAGGAAATTTTTAAAATCTTCTTTCGGCATATAACCGGAAACCGGAGTGTTGATCACTTTTCCTTCCGGCGAAACCAACACATAATGCGGTTGTGAATTATTGTTGAAATTCACCTGTTGAAACATCGACCATTTGTCGCCGATAGTTTTGATTTTTTTCATTTGTCCATTTCCCATATCAATTTTGGTTTGTTCGTTTTCCGGCAATTCTTCTTTATCATCAACATACAGCGAAGCTAAAACCACATCATTCTGAAGAATCGGTAAAATATCGGGTTCACTCCACACAAATTCTTCCATTTTTCGGCAATTTTCGCAACCATAACCGGTGAAATCGATGAGGACAGGTTTATTTTCTTTTTTGGCTAATTCAATGGCTTTGAAATAATCATGTTCAGGATGCATTCCCAAAATTCCGTCTTCTTCTTTATGAAGATAACTTACATTTATCGGAGGCAAAATCCCGGAAAGCATTTGCAGCTTTGGTCTTTCGCCAGGAATTAAACCTTGAATTAAATAGATGATAAAACCAATTCCTAGTAACCCGAATATTTTTCTGGTTAATGAGATTTTTTGCTTTTTGTCATCATGTGGGAATTTAATTTTACCAAATAAGTACAATACTAAACCGATGGTAATAAGAATCCAAAGAACGATGAACAATTCTCTTTTCAGGAAGAAGGTCTTCGAAACCAAATCTGCTTTCGACAAAAATTTCAATGCCAATCCAAGTTCAATGAATCCTAAAACTACTTTCACGGTGTTCATCCAGCCTCCGGATTTGGGTAAACTTTGCAAAGCTTGCGGGAACAATGCCAAAAGTCCGAAAACGATCGCCCAACTCAGTCCGAAACCTGCCAAAGCAAAAGTGAGCAACATCGGAACATTCGCTGATCCTGTAACCGCGCTTCCGAGCAAACTCCCCAAAATAGGTCCTGTGCAGGAGAAAGAAACAATCACTAAAGTGAGTGCCATAAAGAAAATTCCGATTATTCCGCCAGCATCTTCCGCTTTCGAAGATTTATTGGCAATGGAACTCGGTAAAGTGATATCGTAATATCCGAAGAAGCTCCCGGCAAAGAAAATAAAGATCAGGAAGAACGTAACATTCAACCAAACGCTGGTCGAAATTTGGTTAAAAATATTCCCCGCAATCCCATCAATAATATGGAAAGGAACGCTCAATAAAACAAAAATCAGAAGGATGAAAAATCCGTAAATAAAAGCATCGCGTTTGCCCTTCGCTTGATCTTTTGAACCTTTCGTAAAGAATGAAACCGTCAACGGAATCATCGGAAATACGCATGGAGTAAGCAATGCGATGAGTCCACCGAAAAATCCAAGAAGCAAATAGGTCCAGAAATTTTCGTTGTTTTCTTGTTTTTCCATTCCGCAATCGGTCAAAGGATTTTGGAAATCTAAGGAAGAAACTTTAAGTCCTTTTTGTTCCGGAGCAACTGTGGATGCAGAAGTTGCAACCTTATTTTCAGGCGCAGTAATTTCTATGATGGAATCTTTTGCGACAGCGTTTTCACTAATTTTTTCAGTTTCTGTTATATTTTCGGCTACTGCGTTCTGCGTTGTTGTTGCCGAAATTTTCTGTTCAAATTCTAAAGTATTTGGAGCCAGGCAAACGCGGTCGTTGCAGGTTTGGTAGGTAATTTCTGCAGCAACTGTTGCTGGTTTTGCAGGATTTTTAAGTTTAAATTTTTGCTTAAAAAGCACCAAATCCGAGAAATAAACGATTTGCGCGCCGAACGCTTCCGAAAATTCGTCGTGTTTTTTTCCCACTTCTACCACTCCTCCAATCAATTGAATTCCTTCTTTTGAAGAAAGTTTCATTTCCGTAGGAATCCCGGAATCCGGCGGTAAATCTTTCGAATATATATGCCAGTTTTTTTCGATGGTTGCGGTAAGAACCGCTTCGTAAACTCCGTTGGGAAGCGGATTGATGTTGTATTTGAATTTCACAGGATCTTTAATCTGAGCAGAAATTCCCTGGAAAAAGAAAAGAATGATGAGGACGAGCCAATTTTTGAATTTCATTTTTACATTTGTTTTAAACCTCGATAAATAAGGTTAAAATTTGATTTTTATTGTACTTTTAGTATCTTGATTAGCGGAAAATCTTCGGTCTTGACGATGCGGGAGAATTCCCATTACTTCATCATTTCCATTGCACAAAAGCCAGATTTTCTGCCGGGCTAAAATAGGAATTTTTTCATCCTTAAAAAACTTCGAAACGGTCTTTTTGCCTATCATCCCGATTGGGAAAATCAAATCGCCGGTTTTTTTCTTTCTTAATTTTAAAGGAAAAATCAGCTTTTCTTCATCATAAACCCAATGCGTTTCGTTTTCATTAATGATCCATTTTGAAAGAGAAATTTCACGATTATTAATGCTTGAAAGACTTTCTGCGATGATGATTTCTTCTGAATTTTCAGTTGAATTTTGGTTAGAAGTATGTTCAATAAAAACGAAATTCTCGCGATCGACCAGCAATTGAAATTCTGCGGAATTGAAGGTTTTTCCTTTGTCTGCATTGAAGATTTTTGCAATTTCTTTTTCATCTTGAAAACCAAATTTCCTCAGGATTTCAAATTTCGTCAGATCGTCTTGTTCCGCAAATTTCGCTTTGTTAAGGTATAAAACATGATCTTTCTCCGAGATCAGTTCGCGTTCGATTTGCTGAATTTTTTCTTCTACAAATCGTTTGGTTTGGTTGAGAAAATTTAAACTTTTAGCAAAATTCTGCAGGAAATTTTCGTTGGTTTCGAAGAGTTTCGGTGCAATTTCATTTCGGATAAAATTCCTTAAATAATCATTCTTTTGATTGGAAACATCTTCCCGAAATTCCAAATTATTGGCTTCGGCAAAAGCGTAAATTTCATCTTTTGTGAAATTCAAAAGCGGTCGCAAAATTTGTTTTTCATTAGCAGGAATTCCACTTAAACCATGAATTCCAGAAGCTTTTGAAAGGTTGATGAGAAAAGTTTCCAACTGATCGTTGAGGTGATGCGCAGTGACCAAATAATCGAGATTTTCTGTTTTTTGAATTTTTCTAAAAAAATCATATCGAAGATTTCTTGCCCAATTCTGGATGGAATTTTCGGGCTTTTGATCTTTGTCGCTTACTTCATAAAGATGAAACGGAATGTTGTTTTCCGAGCAAAAATCCTGCACCAATTGCTGGTCAGCATCAGAATCTTTTCCCCTTAAATGATAATTTACATGCGCTACTTGAATTTTGAATCTTGAAGAATAGAACAGTTGCAAAAGCGCCATCGAATCTGCGCCACCGCTTACAGCAAGCAAAAAATGGCTGCTTTCTGGGTTTTGAAGCAGATTTCGGAGCGCGAGATTAAATGTTTCTTTGGTCAGCAATTTTAAGAATTATTTGGCAAAGATAATTCTTCTGTTTCAATCGAATTCTCTATTTTTGGCTTAAATAAATCTATTTTTATGAGAACAGGAACCCTTTTAGCCATTGCAATGATGGCACTTACGCTCACTTCGTGTGTAAGCAAAAAGCAATTTGATGCTTTAAATTTAAATTATAATCAATGCATCACCAATATCGGCGAACGACAAAGAGAAATTCAGGATTTGAAAGCGACCAATTCCGGTTTGTCGAGTGAAAATAATTTGTTGAGAGACCAAAATAATGCGTTGAAAACATCATTGGATGCATGTTTGGCAAACGCAGGAAAAGGTTCTGCTAATATTGATAAATTAATTGGAGAGATTAATGCTTCTAACTCTTACATTAAGCGTTTGATTTCTACCAATTCTAAAAATGACAGTTTAAATTTAGCTTTATCTAATAAATTGAAAAGAAGTTTAGATAATGTAGCAGATTCAGATGTAGATGTAAAAGTTCTAAAAGGAGTAGTGATGATTTCACTTTCTGACAAAATGCTTTATAAAACAGGAGATTATAACATTTTACCAGCTGCTCATGAAGTTCTAGGAAAAGTGGCTAAAGTGATTAATGATTATGACACTTACAGCGTTCTCATAGAAGGAAATACAGATAACGTTCCTTTAGCAAGTGCTAATTTACCAAAAGACAACTGGGATTTATCAGCGCTTAGAGCTACTTCTGTTGCGAAAATTTTACAAAAACAATTTGGCGTAAATCCTAGCAGAATCACAGCAGGAGGTAGAAGCGAGTATAATCCTAAAACGACCAATGCTTCAGTTTCTGGACGTGCAGAAAACCGTAGAACGGAAATTATCATCATGCCTAAGCTAGATGAATTCATGAAACTAATGGACATCGCTCCAGTAAAAAAATAAATTTGCTTTTTCGCAATGAACCAAACCTTCAAGGATTCTAAATCCTTGAAGGTTTTTTATTTTCAAAAAATCATTAGAAATTCTGTAATTTTGTAAAAAATCATCACATTGATCCATGAGTTATTTCGAAGAGTTGCATCCAGAAATGGATAGATATTTAGAAGATACTGCTTCTGCAGAACCAGAAATTTTGAAAAGGTTACGAAAAGAAACTTTTCAGAAAACTACACAACCACACATGATTTCGGGATATCTTCAAGGTAGATTGCTTTCTTTGATTTCAAAAATGATTTCGCCGAAAAATATTCTAGAAATTGGAACTTTCACCGGTTATGCGACTTTATGCTTGGCAGAAGGTTTAGCAAAAGATGGAAAAATCACCACTTTGGATGTGAACGAAGATCTGGCGTATTTGCCTCGAAAGTATTTTGATGAAAGTGAATATTCAACGCAAATAGACTTTAGAATTCAAGATGCGAAAGTATTTTTGAAAGAAACCAATGAAATTTTCGACCTCGTTTTCATCGATGCAGATAAAGAAAATTATGTGGAATATTTCAAGCTCATCAAACCGCAGTTGAAATCGGGTTCGGTGGTGATGTTTGATAATGTACTTTGGTACGGAAAAGTTTTGGAGGAAAATCCGAAGACGAAAGCTACGCAAAATATCAAAGAACTGAATGATTTGGTTGCCCAGGACGAAGATTTTGAAAATCTTATTTTACCTTTGCGGGACGGGGTGAATTTAATGAGAAAAATTTAGAGTACTCTCGCAGATCGAGGGGATTTTACAGATTTTTAATTGAAATTGTATCATTATGACTGAAAATGAAATCTCATATCAAATAAGAAAAGCGATTTTTAATGTCTATAATGGTTTAGGCCCAGGTTTATTGGAATCAATATACCAAAAAGTTTTGATTTATGAACTAGAAGATTTGGGATTACAAGTGAAATACGAGGTTCCTTTTCCTATTGTTTATAATGATATTGTTTTTGATTGTAATTTTAGAATTGATATTTTAGTCGAAGATTCAGTAATAATTGAATTGAAGTCGGTAAAGAATTTAGAAGACATTCATTATAAACAATTATCTACCTACTTGAAATTGGCAGATAAAAGGTTAGGAATTTTAGTAAATTTTAATACAGTTAATATATTGGATTCGATCAAAAGAGTAGTATATAAATTTGAAGACTAATCATCTGCTGAATCAGTTTAATCAGCGAGAGTATAATACTTTTTAGCATAATTAAATAATTAGCAAAATCGGTTCACCAGCGAGAAATAATATATGGAAAAAGGAATTTGCAATGTTTCGGTAGCGCCACTTCGGGCAGAAAACTCTCATCAGTCGGAGATGGTTTCCCAACTTCTCTATGGCGAAAAGGTGGAAATTATCGAAGAAAACGGAAGTTTTTCAAAAATAAAAATGGTTTTTGATGGCTACGAAGGTTGGATTGATGCAAAGCAAATTTCCAAGATTTCCGAGGAAGATTTTGCCCAAAAAACCGCGCAAATTCTTACTGAAGATTTTAAATTTTTTAATTTTAAGAAAGGTAAAATCCTGCTTTCCATAGGAAGTGAAATAGTTTCTGATGAAGAACAAACTTTGCGGGAAGCAACCGGGAAATCACTTTCTGAAACCGCGCAACGCTTTTTAAATGTCCCATATTTGTGGAGCGGACGAAGTTTTTTCGGGATTGATTGCAGCGGATTTACCCAGTTGCTTTTCAAAGTTCACGGAATTCAGCTGCCTAGAGATGCTTACCAGCAGGCGGAAGTGGGAAATTTTTTAGATTTTGTGGAAGAAAGTGAACCCGGAGATTTGGCATTTTTTGAAAATCAGGAAGGCAAAATTTCCCATGTGGGAATCATGTTGGAAGATCAAAAAATTATTCACGCTTACGGAAAAGTAAGAATCGATTTGCTGGATTCTACAGGAATTTTCAATAAAGATTTAGCAAAGCACACCCACAAATTGCGGTTTGTGAAACGAATTTTATAAAAATAGATTAGAAATAACGAAACTTCGGAACATGGTTTTTTGTAGAGAATTGTTAAAGTCGCATTTTGCAAAACGCTGATAATTTGATCATTCTGAAATGAAAATAAGTTTTTCCATTTTATTTTTTTATCTTTTGAATAACTTCAGAGAAACAAAAAAACTTTTGCAACTTTTGCGGTTTAAATTGCATTATTAATGAAATTCATCTACAACATATTCGTCTCCTTGCTGATTTTCTCGATGAAAATCGGGGCGATTTTTAATTATAAATTAAAAAAAGGTTTGGCTGGAAGAAGGCAATCTTGCGATACCGTGAAATCGAAATTTTCAGCCGAAGATCAAGTGATTTGGATGCACGCAGCGAGTTTGGGCGAATATGAACAAGGACTTCCTGTTTTGGAAAAATTGAAAGAAAAACTTCCTCATCACAAAATTCTCATTACTTTTTTTTCACCTTCCGGATACGAAAATGTGATTCATAAAAACACCATTGCCGATGCGATCTGCTATTTGCCGTTCGATAAAAAAATCTGGATAGACGAATTTACTTCTCATTTTAAAACCGATATTTTTTTCACTGTAAAATATGATTATTGGTATAATCTGTTGGCCAATTTAAAACAGAAAGGCGCTAAAATTTATGTCGTTTCCGCACTTTTTTATGAAACTCAGGTTTTTTTCAAAGCGTACGGGAACTGGTTTGTGGACCAACTTTCGAAGAATGTAAATTGGTTTTTTCATCAAACCACACATTCAACTGCTTTGGCGAAAAGCATTGGCCTTTCGAACTCTTCTACCGCAGGAGATACGAGATTTGACCGCGTAAAAAAGTTGAGAGAAAGAGATAATTTTGTGGAATATATCGACGAATTTAAACAAAATAAAAAGACCATCGTTTTCGGAAGTTCGTGGGAATCCGAGGAACGATTAGCTGAAATTGTCGCCTCGAAAAATCGGGATTTGAAAATGATTATTGCGCCACATGATTTGAAAAGAGTTGCCAATTTGAAGGAGATTTTCCCCAGTGCGATGCTCTATTCGCAATTGACGAATTCGCAGGTTTTTAATTCGTCCAATTCCCAAGTTCTTATTATCGATTGCATTGGCTTGCTTTCCAAACTATATTCTTATGGTGATCTGGCGGTTGTTGGCGGTGGTTTTCATTCCAAAGGACTTCATAATATTTTAGAGGCAGCAACATTTGGAATTCCAGTTCTTTTTGGTGATCATTACCAGAAAAATCCGGAAGCAGATGAGCTGATTGCGCAACACGGAGGCAAATCCTTTGAGGATGAATTTTTCGCAGCGCCTTATATTCTAAACCTTTTAAATGATGAGGAATCCATGAAAAAAATGAGCGAAAATGCTAGAAATTTCATCGATTCGCAACCGAATGCTTCGGATATTATTTTGAAGAAAATTTTATCGTAAAAATCCTTGGTTTTTAATGTTTTTTATGATTAAATCTAAGTTTTCCGGAAGGTTTTCAGATTGCAACCAATTGAAATCTATCCCGTTATTGATGAATAATTTCTCCAAATATCTGTTTTCATGAACTTTATCGTCGATTTTTCCTAAAATCTCATCAAATTCCATCCAATAATCTTCATCAATTTTCTTGATAAGCAATAAAGCGCGAACAATTTTATTGATTAAATAAATGTAGAGTTTATAGACGTTGTCGAATCTTTGCTTCGCAAAAGAATCATTGTTTTCCAAGATTTCATGAACCAAAAAAAGATTCAGATAAACCTCGCCGAATTTGTCGGTCGTTACTTTCACATGTTCGGTAATTTCAGCGCTGATTCTTCGGATGATCACCAGGTAATATTTCGGATTTGCAATGTATTTTGCGGCCAACATGGTTTTTTCACGAATATTTTCTTCCATTTGATCTCTTTTTTGATCGGTCGTTTCGGGATCAATCAGTTCAAAATAGAGTTTCTTCGAGAGTAATTTGTCCTTTTTCAACAAACGGAAAATCAATCGATCTTTTTCTATCGACGAAAATTCGCTTAAAGCCTGTTTGAATTCTTTTGAATATTCCATTAATTAAAAAGTTTTGAGTATTTCATAAATCCGTTCAAAGCCCAATTGGCAGTGTAATACAATGATTTTGCGGTTGAAAATTTCATGAAGTCTTTGTATACCAAATATTGGTCTTTCATGATGTTTGTTTTTTTTCGGGAAATGCTGGTTGCGTGCATTCGGTATTTCGCCATCGTTTTGGGAAGCGGTTTCCCAACGGAGATTTTCTTGAGCAAATTCAACCACATTACATGATCTTCGCGCTTGCTTCCTTCCGGGAAAAATTCGATTCCAACTCTTTGAGAATCATACATGGAACTTAATAAAGAAAGTCTGCAGGTTTTCAATAAATTGCCGAAAGTTACTTCTTTATCAGCTTTGAAATCTTCGATTTTTGGGCTCAGATTTTCGTCGCATCTCGCGTAATTGGAGTAGGCGAGTTCTGCATTTTCTTTTTTCATAAAAGCGACCATTTCTTCAAGGAAATTCGGTTCCCAGTAATCATCGGCATCTAAAAAAGTGATGAATCTTCCGGTGGCTTTTTCTAAAGATAAATTCCGGGCATGTCCAGCGCCACCATTTTTCTCGGAAATTGTGAGTTTTATCCGATGGTCATTGAGTTCCTGAATCATCTTCACAGAATCGTCTGTAGATTGATCGTCCGTAATCAGCCACTCCCAATCGGTGAAAGTTTGTGCAAATACCGATTCGATAGTTTGGGCTAAAAATTTTGATGAATTATAGACGGGCGTGATGATGGAAACTTCGGGCATCGAATTTTTATCTAAAGTTTTCACAAATTTACAATTATTAGTTTGATTTAAAATCCATTGTAAAATCTTAAATTTGTGACTTATTTAAAATTAGAACATGTTTTACGACCATCAATTCATAGAAAAAAAGTGGCAGAAATTCTGGGAAGAAAATCAAACCTACAAAACCGATAACAAAACGGATAAACCGAAATTTTATGTCTTAGATATGTTCCCTTATCCTTCTGGAGCGGGTTTACATGTTGGTCATCCGCTAGGTTACATCGCCTCCGATATTTATGCAAGATTCAAAAGACATCAAGGTTTTAATGTTTTGCATCCAATCGGTTATGATTCTTTTGGTTTGCCAGCGGAACAATATGCTATTCAAACAGGGCAACATCCGGCGATTACTACCGAGCAAAACATTAACCGCTACGAAGAACAATTAAGAAAAATAGGGTTCTCTTTCGATTGGAGCCGCGAGGTGAGAACTTCAGATGCATCTTATTATAAATGGACACAATGGATTTTTATAGAATTATTTCATTCTTGGTACAATAAATCTGCGGATAGAGCGGAATCTATCAAAACTTTGGTTGAACATTTTTCAAAATTTGGAACAGAAAATTTAAATGCCATTCAAAGTGATGAATTAAATTTCACCGCAGAAGAATGGAACTCAGCCGATGAAAACGAAAAACAAGATATTTTACTCAACTACAGATTGGCTTATAGAGCCGAAACTACAGTAAACTGGTGTCCAGCTTTGGGAACTGTTCTTGCGAATGATGAGGTAAAAGATGGGAAATCTGAACGTGGTGGTTATCCTGTTTTTCAGAAAAAAATGATGCAATGGAGCATGAGAATTACTGCTTATTCTGAAAGATTGTTAAATGGTTTAAAAACTTTAGATTGGCCACAACCGTTGAAGGATTCTCAGGAATATTGGATTGGAAAATCTCAAGGAGCGGCGGTGAAATTCAATGTTTCTGGAATGGAAGAACAGATTGAAGTTTTCACAACTCGTCCTGATACTATTTTCGGGGCTACATTTATGGTTTTAGCACCAGAAAATCCTTTAGTAGAGAAATTAACAACCGCTGAACAGAAATCTGATGTTGAAAATTACATCGAAGAAACTTCTAAAAAAACGGAACGTGATAGAATGGCAGACGTAAAAAACGTTTCCGGAGCGTTCACAGGAAGTTATGCGGTAAATCCTTTTACAGGGAAAAATATTCCGATTTATATTTCAGATTACGTGTTGATGGGTTATGGAACGGGTGCTGTAATGGCGGTTCCTGCGCATGATGAGCGCGATCACCGTTTTGCGAAAAAATTTGGTTTGGAAATCATTAATGTCATCGAAAATGATAAAGATGTTCAAGAAGAATCCTATGATTCTAAAGATTCGGTTTGCATCAATTCTGAATTTTTAAACGGACTGAATTATAATGATGCGAAAGCAAAAATAATTTCAGAAATCGAAAAATTAGGAATCGGTCACGGTACTACTAATTACAGACAACGTGATGCGATTTTCTCTCGTCAAAGATATTGGGGAGAACCAGTTCCTGTGTATTATAAAGAAGGAATGCCTTACACTTTGCCGGTTTCTGCATTGCCTTTGGAATTGCCGGAAGTGGAGAAATATTTACCAACAGAAGACGGCGATCCACCATTAGGAAATGCGAAAAATTTCGCTTGGGATGAAGAGAATCAAAAAGTAGTTTCTGTTGATTTAATTGATGAAAAAACCGTTTTCCCGATTGAACTTTCTACGATGCCGGGTTGGGCAGGAAGTTCTTGGTATTTCCTGAGATATATGGATCCGAAAAATGACGAAGAATTCTGTGCAAAAGATTTATCAGATTATTGGGGACAAGTAGATTTATACATTGGCGGAAGCGAGCACGCAACTGGTCACTTGCTGTATTCCCGTTTTTGGAATATGTTTTTGAAAGACAGAGGTTACATTAACCAAAATGAACCTTTCCAAAAATTGATTAATCAAGGAATGATTTTGGGAATGAGTGCTTTTGTCTATAGAATTGGCATTACCGATTATAGAGAAGGTTTGGTTAATAAATTAGAGAATGTTGTTTTTAATGAAGAGGAAAATAGACTTATTGATGAAATTCTAAAAAAGAATAGTAAGCTTTTTATTTCAACTAATCTTATTCCTAAAGATTTTATTTCCAATTATAAAGATGATAAAACGTACTATTCTTCTGTATTTAGAATTATTCGTGAACATATACTAAGACAATTTTTTCAAAATGCAGACATTGAAAAGTTAATTTATGCATTTGATGTAAATTTAAATAAAATCCACGTTGATGTCTCTTTATTAAAAGGAGCAACAGACGAATTAGATACTGAAGCTTTTAAAAATTGGAGAGCAGAATATAAAGATGCTGAATTTATTTTAGAAGACGGAAAATACATCACCGAAAGGGAGGTTGAAAAAATGTCCAAGTCTAAATACAACGTTGTCAATCCAGATGATATTTGTGAAGAATACGGAGCGGATTGTTTGCGTTTGTACGAAATGTTCCTTGGACCTTTAGAACAATCAAAACCATGGAATACACAAGGTTTGAGCGGAGTTTACGGATTTTTGAAGAAATTCTATAACTTATATTATAATGGAGATGTTTTCGAGGTTTCGGATGAAGAGCCGACGAAAGAAGAATATAAAGTACTTCATACCTTAATAAAGAAAGTAATTTCCGATATTAATCAGTTCTCTTTCAATACTTCGGTTTCGTCATTTATGATTGCGGTAAATGAGTTCCAAAAACTTAAAACCAATAAAAGAAAAATTCTAGAAGCACTCGCGATCGTTGTTTCGCCTTATGCACCGCACATTTCTGAAGAACTTTGGCAAGGATTGGGGCATAAAAATTCAATTGAGTTCGAGAAATTCCCGGAATTTGAAGAAAAATACTTGGTAGAAGATGAGATCGAGTATCCGGTGAGTTTTAATGGGAAGATGAGGTTCAAATTGACTTTGCCTGCAGATTTATCAGCACCACAAATTGAAGAATTGGCTTTGAAAGATGAACGCGTTTTGCAACAATTGGCTGGAAATAATCCAAAAAAGATAATTATCGTACCAAAAAAAATCATTAATATTGTTCTGTAATTGAAAAGTTGTAAAAAAAAACACATGGAACAATCGTAAAAAAAAAGGTTGAAATCTTGTTAATTTTTAATTGTACTTTTAAAATTGAAAAATATCAGCAAAATTTGGTATAAAAATTACAAATAATGCAATGTTAATGATTGTTAACCTACAAAAAAAATAATTTTAATGAGGGTAAATCCTTGCATTATTAAATATTTTGACTTTATTTTACACTCGAAAAATTTAAAAAAAATAACAATTATAATTTAGTTTAGTATGGAAATGAATGTTTCAAACAACGAGGAGCAAGTAGTTGCTAAAAAGTTAGGGGGATTAAATCCTGCGTTAATTATTCCTATTCTTATCGCTATAGGAATTTGTATTTATGTATTTGTTTTAGGTAATCCAGGGAACTTTAAGGCTGATCCAAGATTGAATGGGCTTTCTTCAGTTGCTTTCTCTGATTTAGAATCTAAAGAATTACATCCAAGCGGATTTATGGGGATTATATATATGGGTGGAGTTATCGTTCCTATTCTAATCTCTTTCATGATTATCGTAATCGTGTTCTCTATCGAGCGTGCATTAGTTCTTAGAAAAGCTGCTGGTAAAGGAAATGTTGACAACTTTGTTTTAAATGTAAGAAGATTGCTTAACCAAAACAAAATAGATGAAGCTTTAGAAGAGTGCGACAGACAGGAAGGTTCTGTCGGAAACGTAGTAAAAGAAGGTTTAACTACCTACAAAGCTTTGGCTCATGATAATACAATGAACAAAGAACAAAAAATGGTAGCGCTTAACAAATCTATCGAAGAAGCTACAACTCTTGAAATGCCAATGCTAGAGAAAAACATGATGATTCTTTCCACCTTAGGTACAGTAGCAACGTTAGTAGCACTGTTGGGTACAGTAATCGGGATGATCAAGGCGTTTAGTGCATTAGGATCAGGCGGTGGTACTCCAGATTCTGCAGCGTTATCAATTGGTATCTCTGAAGCACTTGTAAATACCGCTTTAGGTATTGGTACTTCTGCAGTTGCGATTATTCTTTATAACTATTTTACTTCTAAGATCGACGAACTTACTTTCAAAATTGACGAAATTGCAATGTCAATTCAGCAATCTTTCGCAGAATTTCACTAAGAAATTTCGTATCGATGTTAACAGATTTGGTTTCTTGAAGCCGATCTAAAACAAGAAGTTTAATAATAAAATATAATAATAATGGCGAGAGTCAAACCAAAAAGACATAACATTAGGGTAGATATGACGGCGATGACCGATGTATCCTTCCTACTCCTTACGTTCTTTATCCTTACGGCTCAGTTTGCAAAACCTGATATTGAGACGGTAACAACGCCATCTTCTATCTCTGAAAAGCTCCTTCCGGATGCGAGTTTAATGACTGTGCTTAGTACAACCGACGGCAAATTCTATTTTACTCCCGTTGAGAACGGTACCGAAAGAATGGCATTGCTAGATAAAATGGGGGCGAAATATGGAATAAAATTTACTGATGCCGAGAAAGTTGCTTTCACTAAAGTGCAATCAGTAGGTGTTCCGATGAATCAATTGAAAGGATATTTGAATCTTTCCGATGATGACCGTAAAGCTTTCAAAAGCCAAACCGGAATTCCATTGGACAGTACTAATAAGCAATTAATCGATTGGGTAGAACAAAGTTTAGCCGTAAACCCTGATTACAAATTGGCAATCAAAGGTGATGTGCAAACAAAATATCCAAAAGTAAAAGCTTTATTTGAAGGATTAAGAGATATCGATTTCTTAAAATTCTGGTTAATAACAAGTCAGGAAGTGGCGCAATAATATAGAAATGGCAGAAGTACAAGTAAAAGACAACAGCGGGAAAGGCGGTAAGGTACGCTCGAAGAAGCAAGCCCCACACGTAGATTTAACCCCAATGGTGGATTTGGCGTTCCTTTTGATTACATTCTTTATGTTGGTAACTACTTTCAACAAACCGAATGTGATGGATCTAGGTCTTCCGGCAAAACCAAAACCGGATGCACCAAAACCCCCTCCAACGGAAATTGATTTATCCAATTCAATTTCTCTAATTATAGGAAAAGACAATAGAATTTTCTATCATCAGTTAGACCAAGCTGGACTCAATGAGCAAACGCTTCAGGAAACATCTTTTGATAGAGAAGGGATTACTAAAGTAATAGAGCAAGCAAAAGCCAGAGCAAAGGATCAAAGTAAATTTACAGTGATCATTAAGCCTACGGACGATGCAGTATATAAGAACTTTGTAGATATTCTAGATGAAATGGCGATTACCAAGAATGAAATATACGGTATTACCGATGTGAAAAGTTGGGAACAAGCCGTTTATGACAAAAAAGTGGGTGCTAATTCAGCACCGGCAGCTCCAGCAGCTGGCGCTAAGTAGGATGTCTTATAATAATATTTAAAAGAAAGAATAAATGGCAGAAGATAACACATACAACAGTAATCTATCTTTAGATGAAATTGTATTTGAAAACAGAAATAAAGCCTATGGAGCTTATGATCTGAGAACCAACTACAGATCTGTTCTTACCAAGGCGTTTATTTTCGGTACCATTCTTTTTTGCGTTGCTGCGTTTACACCATTTGTGATAATGAAAATTAAGCAAATGACTGCTAAAGAAACTCAGGAAGTTAATGCAAACTTGATAGAAATTATACCGGAAGAAACAATTATCGAGGAACCAGTTGAAGAAGAACCACCTCCACCACCGCCACCAAAAGAAGAACCACCACAACAAGAGGTTATTCAGAACGTGGTACCAGAGCCAGTAAAGGCACCAAAAGTGGAAACTCCACCGCCGCCAATCACAGAACAGTTGAAAACAACTACTGGTTTGGTTACCCAAGAAGGGGTAAAGACGCCTTCTTACACACCGCCACCACCGCCACCAGGTCCAAGTAAATCGACCACGGTGGAAGTAAAACCTCAAGTTTCAGAAACTCAGGTTTATACAGAGGTTGAGCAACTTGCTGAATTCCCTGGAGGTATCAACTCATTCAGAAGTAAGGTGCAAAACAGCTTCGACACTTCAGTAATGGATGGTGATGAAGGAACAGTAAAAACCGAAATTACTTTTGTAGTTGAGCGTGATGGTAGTATTACCGACGTTAAGGCTACGGGTCCTAACAAGGATTTCAATGCGGAAGCAATGAGAACAGTTAAATCTGTCAAAAATAAATGGGCTCCTGCTAAAATTAATGGTCAAGCCGTACGTTATCGTTACAGATTACCATTAACAATGCAGTTCGAATAATTCTCAGAAAGAATTTTGTATTATAAAAGAGAAGCTTGTGCTTCTCTTTTTTTTATTTTTTGTATTTTTGATTTATGATATTTAATTGGTTGTCACTTATCGCAGGATTCTTATACATCGTTTTAGGGATCGTTGTCATCATTTATAAATTTTTTATTATTTTCCTCGAACCAAACATTGCATACGCTATGGGAGCATTGCTTATCCTTTACGGAATATTCAGAATTGGGCGAGTGGTTTATAGAATTCGACAAGAGAAAGATGAAGAATAGTTTTAAAATTTTCGCTTTAGTTTTTTTTACTCTGTTTATATCTTGTAAGAAAACGGATAGAGTGGTAGATGATCCTCAGCAGGGAACCATCACCATCGCTGCTGATGAATCTTTTCAAAGTGTTGCCCAAGCATTAACCGATAGATATATGGCCTTGAATCCTAATACTAAAATTATTCTAGAGATTAAGAAGGAGGATTTGGCGTTTCTGGATTTGTTGGATAATAAAGTTAGGGCTATTATTATGTCAAGAGATTTAACAGAAGAAGAGAAAGCTGCTTACAAAAATAAAATCGACATGGATATGCTCCCCGCGAAGTTCGCAGTGGATGCGGTGGTTTTTGTAGTTTCGAAGAATTCTTCGAGATCATCAATTTCAATGGAAGAAATCCAAACGGAATTGCAATCTGAGGATAAAAAATTGATTTTCGATGGAACCAATTCTAGTAACTTAAATTTTGTAGCTCAGAAATTAAATAAAACTCCCTCCGAATTGAAATTTTCTGTCATTAGCGGGAATAAAAATATCATCGAAGAAATTAACAAATTCCCTAACAAAATTGGAGTAATTAGTCTTAATACGATCAGCAGACCATATGATAAAGAGTCTGAAAATCTTAGAAATTCTGTGAAAATACTTCCGGTAGTTTCGAATAATAAGTCCTATACTCCAGACATCCAAAATCTCAGAACATTGAAGTATCCATTTGCCAGAGTTTTGTATTTCATTACCAATGAAGCTTACTATGGTTTAGCAAATGGACTGATTCGGTTTTCTTGTCAACAATTAGGACAAATAGTTGTCTCTAAAGAAGGTCTTCAGCCCTACAATATTTTCCAACGAGAGGTTCAGATGCGTTAATTTTTATTAAAATTGAGTCTCAGAAGAAAATTTTTTACTTTTGGTATAAAAATTGGGATTAACTTGGCCTAATATTAATATTAAATAATTAAAATTAAAGATATAATGAACGTAACAAAAAAAATTGCTTTAGGAGTTGCGGTTGGATTCTTCTCCAACTTCGCTTTTGCACAGACTTTACAAGATGGAATTGCAAGTGCTGATAGCCATAAGTACGCGAATGCGAAACAGGTATTCAAGCAAATGGTTACCAAATCTCCAACAGCAGAAAATTATTTTTACTTAGGAAACTCTTATCTCACCCAATTTGAACCAAATTTCGAATTGGCACTAGAGAATTTCAATAAAGGTTTAGCAGCAGACAAAAAAAGTAATCTAAATAAATTAGGTTTGGCTTCTGTAAAACTAGCAAAAGGCGATAAATCTGCTGTCGCTGAAATCCAAAGGATTGTAAGTGATGCAAGAGATAAAGATCCTGAAGTTCTTTACAGAGCTGCGGAAGCGCTAACGCTGTTCGGTGGAGCAAGCAATGCTGATTTAGCGATTGATTTCCTAAATAGAGCGGTTGAAAAATCGCAAAAAAGTGGTACTCCAGCGTACTATTATTATACATTAGGAGATGCGTACCGTTTGAAATTGACGAATTCTCCGCAAGTTGCAGGTTCTGCGATGACAGCTTATGACAAAGCATTGCCTATTGCAAAGAATAAAGCATCAGTTTATACAAGAATTGGTACCCTTTGGATGCAAGCTCAGCAATGGCAAAAAGCAAAAGAAAGTATCGATAGAGCAATAGCTTCCGATCCAACTTATGCACCGGCTTATAAAGCAAAAGCGGCTTACAATATCAAATATCAGAACAATGCTTTGGCAACTCAGGATTTGATGAACTATGCAAAATATGCTGATGAAGATCCGGATACTCAATTAGAAATTTCTAAATTATTCTTTACTAATGAAGATTATGCAAATTCTAAAACTTATTTAGATAAAGTATTTGATAAAGTTAATGATCCTATCAAATATAAATTGAGAGCTTATCTTCAATATGCTGACGGAGATTATGCTGCAGCAAAAGCAAGTATGGATGAATTTATCGCTAAAGCTGAAAAATCTAGAATACAACCAGCTGATCAAGGTTTATTAGGTTTGATCGCTGCAGGATTAGCCCATAAAGAAACCGATGCTGCTAAAAAGTCTGCCTTAACTACCGAAGCGCAACAGAAAATTGCAATAGCTAAAGCGGCTAAAGATGAAACGATGAATTGGGATGCGGAATTATTGAAGATTAAAGGCGGTGGCGGAATCAGTCAATCTGCAGTAGATTCGGGACCAACAACGCCCCAAATCGAAGAGTTGAAGAAGAAAGTAGTTGAAAATCCGCAAGATACAGATGCTTTATTTAAATTGGCCAATGCATATCAGGAAGCAAAAAACTGGAATGGAGCAATTCTTTCTTGGCAAAAAATGAGTGGTTTACTTCCTGATTGGGCACCAGCTTATTATAGCCAAGGTTATGCATACCAACAAGCAGGTAATAACGAATTGGCGAAAATGGCGTATGAGAAGTTTATCGCTACTGTGAAGCCAGCTGATGTTGAAGCCAATAAAGAGACATTGTCTTATGCATATTTTGCAGTGGCTTACTTAGTAAAAGACAGCGATATCGCAAAAGCTAAAGAATATGCAGCGAAATCGGTTCAGTTGAATCCTACTTATCAAGATGCTATCAACCTTAATAAAGCATTAAATAAGTAATTTACTCTTTTAATATTCCCAAATCCCACTCTTTTAAGTGGGATTTTTTATGTTCTATAATAGGATATTTCATACGATGTTAATTTTTTCCTTCAGATATTCAGCAAGTTGAGTATGATTTAGAAAAATAGGTTAGAAAAAATTTGGAAAGGGAGAAAAAGTTGGTATCTTTGCAAACCCAAACAGAGAGATTTGTTAAAGGGGAGCGAAGTAGGGATTAGATTGAATTAGATAGTAATGATGATTGATAAGGCTTACGAAAAAAAAGTTTTAAAAATTTTACAAGAAACATTTGGTCAATTAAAAAATAGTTTATACTTTTGCACACGCAAATCAGGGAACTGAACGACAGAACAAGTTCACTGAGATAAAAGCGGAAGAAGAGAGATCATTGAAAATACAATAACAACCAAAAAAGTAAGGAAAAACTAAAGCGTCAATTTTTTTTGAGTGAGTCAGACAAACATACAATGGAGAGTTTGATCCTGGCTCAGGATGAACGCTAGCGGGAGGCCTAACACATGCAAGCCGAGCGGTAGAGTTCCTTCGGGAACTTGAGAGCGGCGTACGGGTGCGTAACACGTGTGCAACCTACCTTTATCTGGGGGATAGCCTTTCGAAAGGAAGATTAATACCCCATAATATAATGATTGGCATCAATTATTATTGAAAACTCCGGTGGATAGAGATGGGCACGCGCAAGATTAGATAGTTGGTGAGGTAACGGCTCACCAAGTCAATGATCTTTAGGGGTCCTGAGAGGGAGATCCCCCACACTGGTACTGAGACACGGACCAGACTCCTACGGGAGGCAGCAGTGAGGAATATTGGACAATGGGTGAGAGCCTGATCCAGCCATCCCGCGTGAAGGATGACGGTCCTATGGATTGTAAACTTCTTTTGTACAGGGATAAACCTACCCTCGTGAGGGTAGCTGAAGGTACTGTACGAATAAGCACCGGCTAACTCCGTGCCAGCAGCCGCGGTAATACGGAGGGTGCAAGCGTTATCCGGATTTATTGGGTTTAAAGGGTCCGTAGGCGGACTTGTAAGTCAGTGGTGAAATCTCATAGCTTAACTATGAAACTGCCATTGATACTGCAGGTCTTGAGTAAATTTGAAGTGGCTGGAATAAGTAGTGTAGCGGTGAAATGCATAGATATTACTTAGAACACCAATTGCGAAGGCAGGTCACTAAGATTTAACTGACGCTGATGGACGAAAGCGTGGGGAGCGAACAGGATTAGATACCCTGGTAGTCCACGCCGTAAACGATGCTAACTCGTTTTTGGATTTTCGGATTCAGAGACCAAGCGAAAGTGATAAGTTAGCCACCTGGGGAGTACGTCCGCAAGGATGAAACTCAAAGGAATTGACGGGGGCCCGCACAAGCGGTGGATTATGTGGTTTAATTCGATGATACGCGAGGAACCTTACCAAGACTTAAATGGGAATTGACAGGTCTAGAAATAGACCCTCCTTCGGGCAATTTCCAAGGTGCTGCATGGTTGTCGTCAGCTCGTGCCGTGAGGTGTTAGGTTAAGTCCTGCAACGAGCGCAACCCCTGTCACTAGTTGCTAACATTTAGTTGAGGACTCTAGTGAGACTGCCTACGCAAGTAGAGAGGAAGGTGGGGATGACGTCAAATCATCACGGCCCTTACGTCTTGGGCCACACACGTAATACAATGGCCGGTACAGAGGGCAGCTACCTAGCGATAGGATGCAAATCTCGAAAGCCGGTCTCAGTTCGGATTGGAGTCTGCAACTCGACTCTATGAAGCTGGAATCGCTAGTAATCGCGCATCAGCCATGGCGCGGTGAATACGTTCCCGGGCCTTGTACACACCGCCCGTCAAGCCATGGAAGTCTGGGGTACCTGAAGTCGGTGACCGTAAAAGGAGCTGCCTAGGGTAAAACAGGTAACTAGGGCTAAGTCGTAACAAGGTAGCCGTACCGGAAGGTGCGGCTGGAACATCTCATTTTAGAGCGTCTTTAGACGATAAACAAACAAGATACTTAAAGTATCACAAGCACTTACTCAAAAGATGCTTTAGTTTTTTTACTTTGGTTGGTATTAAAAAAAATACACCCACTAGAAATTAGTACAGGGAAGAGAGATAATTAACAATTATTAATTAATAATTATTAATTAGAGAGAGTCTCGTAGCTCAGCTGGTTAGAGCGCTACACTGATAATGTAGAGGTCGGCAGTTCGAGCCTGCCCGAGACTACTAATTGAAAAGATGGAAAGACATCAGATATGAGACATCAGACATTAAGTCTAAAGTCTGTAATCTGACATCTGAAGTCTACTAGCGGGGAATTAGCTCAGCTGGCTAGAGCGCCTGCCTTGCACGCAGGAGGTCAAGGGTTCGACTCCCTTATTCTCCACAGTATTAAGATTTTGATTTAAAAGTTACGGATAGAGCCAAAAACAATATCTGTTCATCAGGAACTTAATAAGAAATAAGATCATTGACATTAACGATAAGAACATCACAAAGAGAAAACCGAGCACTTACGGGTGCGGAGTTTACAAATAATAAGGTAACACGGTTGTGTTATCTGAACTAAAACTAAACTAATTTAACAATTAGGAAAGAAATCGTTAAGGGCGTATGGCGGATGCCTAGGCTTTCAGAGGCGACGAAGGACGTGGTAAGCTGCGAAAAGCTCGGGGGATCGGCACACACGAATTGATCCCGAGATGTCCGAATGGGGCAACCCGGCTGGTTGAAGACCAGTCACCTCGCAAGAGGAGCAAACCCGGAGAACTGAAACATCTAAGTACCCGGAGGAAAAGAAATCGAAGAGATTCCGTAAGTAGTGGCGAGCGAAAGCGGATTAGCCCAAAAGCTTTTATATGTTTAATAGAATGTTCTGGAAAGAACAGCCATAGAGGGTGATAGCCCCGTATATGAAAGGCATATTAAAGTGATAAATGAGTAGGGCGGGACACGTGAAATCCTGTCTGAATATGGGGGGACCATCCTCCAAGGCTAAATACTCCTGAAAGACCGATAGTGAACAAGTACTGTGAAGGAAAGGTGAAAAGCACTTCGAATAGAAGGGTGAAAGAGAACCTGAAACCGTACGCCTACAAGCGGTCGGAGCAGATTTATTCTGTGACGGCGTGCCTTTTGCATAATGAGCCTACGAGTTAATTTTACTAGCGAGCTTAAGCACTTCAGGTGCGGAGGCGGAGCGAAAGCGAGTCTGAATAGGGCGGATAGTTAGTAGGATTAGACGCGAAACCTTGTGATCTACCCATGGGCAGGTTGAAGCTTTGGTAACACAAAGTGGAGGACCGAACCGGTTGACGTTGAAAAGTCTTCGGATGACTTGTGGGTAGGGGTGAAAGGCCAATCAAACTGGGAGATAGCTCGTACTCCCCGAAATGCATTTAGGTGCAGCGTCGATGTTAAGTTTATTAGAGGTAGAGCTACTGATTGGATGCGGGGGAGTCAAATCCTACCAATTCCTGACAAACTCCGAATGCTAATAAATGTTCGTCGGCAGTGAGGGCATGGGTGCTAAGGTCCATGTCCGAGAGGGAAAGAACCCGGACCAACAGCTAAGGTCCCCAAATCTATACTAAGTTGAAATAACGCGGTTGAACTGCATTGACAGCTAGGATGTTGGCTTGGAAGCAGCCATTCATTTAAAGAGTGCGTAACAGCTCACTAGTCGAGCGGTTCGGCATGGATAATAATCGGGCATAAGTATAGTACCGAAGCTATGGATTTATAACTTTTGAGTTATATCTGGTAGGGGAGCATTCTGTTTGCGCCGAAGCAGTATCGTGAGGTATTGTGGAGCGGACAGAAAAGAAAATGTAGGCATAAGTAACGATAAAGCGGGCGAGAAACCCGCTCACCGAAAGACTAAGGTTTCCTCAGCCATGCTAATCAGCTGAGGGTTAGTCGGGACCTAACGCGAACCCGAAAGGGGAAGTGGATGGACAATGGGTTAATATTCCCATACTTGCTCACACTAAAAAGGGGACGGATTTACGTACTTGCTGGAGACTGACGGAATAGTCAAGGCCTAGCCTTCGGGCGAAGCTGCTGCAGGGAAATAGATTCCAAGAAAAGCCGAAGTGAAGCAACCCGTACCAAAACCGACACAGGTAGTCGAGGAGAGAATCCTAAGGTGCTAGAGTGAATCATGGTTAAGGAACTAGGCAAAATAGTCTCGTAACTTCGGAAGAAGAGACGCCAGCAGCAATGCTGGCCGCAGTGAAGAGGCCCAGGCGACTGTTTATCAAAAACACAGGACTCTGCTAAATCGAAAGATGCTGTATAGGGTCTGACACCTGCCCGGTGCTGGAAGGTTAAGGAAGGTTGTTAGCGTAAGCGAAGCAATTGACTGAAGCCCCAGTAAACGGCGGCCGTAACTATAACGGTCCTAAGGTAGCGAAATTCCTTGTCGGGTAAGTTCCGACCTGCACGAATGGTGTAACGATCTGGGCACTGTCTCAACCATGAGCTCTGTGAAATTGTAGTATCGGTGAAGATGCCGATTACCCGCAATGGGACGAAAAGACCCTGTGAACCTTTACTATAACTTCGTATTGACTTTGAATAAACAATGTGTAGGATAGGTGGGAGACTTTGAAGCTGGCACGCTAGTGTCGGTGGAGTCAACGTTGAAATACCACCCTTTGTTTATTTGGAGCCTAACTTGAGAGATCAAGGACATTGCGTGGTGGGTAGTTTGACTGGGGTGGTCGCCTCCAAAAGAGTAACGGAGGCTTTCAAAGGTACCCTCAGCACGCTTGGTAACCGTGCGTAGAGTGTAATGGCATAAGGGTGCTTGACTGTGAGACCTACAAGTCGATCAGGTGCGAAAGCAGGACATAGTGATCCGGTGGTTCCGTATGGAAGGGCCATCGCTCATAGGATAAAAGGTACTCCGGGGATAACAGGCTAGTCTCCCCCAAGAGCTCACATCGACGGGGAGGTTCGGCACCTCGATGTCGGCTCGTCACATCCTGGGGCTGGAGAAGGTCCCAAGGGTTGGGCTGTTCGCCCATTAAAGTGGCACGCGAGCTGGGTTCAGAACGTCGTGAGACAGTTCGGTCTCTATCTATTGCGGGCGTTAGATGTTTGAGAGGGCTTGAATCTAGTACGAGAGGACCGATTTGAACAAACCTCTGGTGTATCAGTTGTACCGCCAGGTGCACCGCTGAGTAGCTACGTTTGGAAAGGATAAGCACTGAAAGCATATAAGTGCGAAACCTGCCTCAAGATGAGACATCTTTTAAGGGTCGTTGGAGATGACAACGTTGATAGGCTACAGGTGTAAAGTTGGTAACAGCATAGCCGAGTAGTACTAATTACCCGTAGATTTATAGCCTAATAAGGCGCACCGTAAGTGCATCAAAGGTTTACTCTTTGTGAAAGTTTTTATCGATAAATAGACATCAGATGTAAGACATCAGAAATCAGACCATAAAGTCTGAAATCTCTTATCTGAAATCTGTCATCTAAATACATATTTAGGGTGGTTTTAGCAGAGGGGCTCACCTGTTCCCATTCCGAACACAGAAGTTAAGCCCTCTAGCGCCGATGGTACTGCGAAAGCGGGAGAGTAGGTCGCCGCCAGTTTTTTTTAAAAGCTCAATCATTTTTTTGATTGAGCTTTTTTTATTTATAAACTAATAGCATTAGAAAATAATCGAATACAATAAATTGGAGGTGCAGTGTATTCTTTTTTTGTAGAAAATACGTCTATATAGTATTTAAAATTTACTCTTGGAAATTAGACACTTGTTGAGAAAAACTACGTCGTTATATCGCTTTTACCTCTATTGTCATCCGTGAAATTTGCTTTCTAAACATTTTAATGGAAGAGTATAAAAGAATCTTCTAGATCATCTTATTTTTAAACGAAAGCGCAACAAATAATCAAGATTGAACAATCAATCAAATGAATAATATTTGACATCTAATATTTTTTTTATTTTATAAAGATTATTAAAATTCAAGTTGAGTAGTGGTAAAATTTGACTTCGTCATTCATCTGCGTAGTTCCAGCTTATTCCTTCAACCCAATATTTTTTATTGATTCCAATCAATTTGATTTAATCATCAAGTAACTTTTTAGTTTAATTATTAATTTAGAAAGTTTCGATATCATATTTCAACCCGTTATCAATGTTTTTTAATAGTGCTTGGACAACCTGCTGTTTTTAAGTAATATTTTCTAGAATTGATGACAGAATTAATATAAATATAATTCAGTTTTTCATTCTTGAACAAATAACATAACCCCGTAAGAATAATTTTTTCCTTCAGATATTCAGCAAGTTGAGTATGATTTAGAAAAATAGGTTAGGAAAAATTTGGAAAGGGAGAAAAAGTTGGTATCTTTGCAGACCCAAATGGAGAGATCTGGAAGGGGAGCGAAGTAGGGATTAGATTGAATTAGATAGTAATGATGATTGATAAGGCTTACGAAAAAAAAGTTTTAAAAATTTTACAAGAAACATTTGGTCAATTAAAAAATAGTTTATACTTTTGCACACGCAAATCAGGGAACGGAACGACAGAACAAGTTCACTGAGATAAAAGCGGAAGAAGAGAGATCATTGAAAATACAATAACAACCAAAAAAGTAAGGAAAAACTAAAGCGTCAATTTTTTTTGAGTGAGTCAGACAAACATACAATGGAGAGTTTGATCCTGGCTCAGGATGAACGCTAGCGGGAGGCCTAACACATGCAAGCCGAGCGGTAGAGTTCCTTCGGGAACTTGAGAGCGGCGTACGGGTGCGTAACACGTGTGCAACCTACCTTTATCTGGGGGATAGCCTTTCGAAAGGAAGATTAATACCCCATAATATAATGATTGGCATCAATTATTATTGAAAACTCCGGTGGATAGAGATGGGCACGCGCAAGATTAGATAGTTGGTGAGGTAACGGCTCACCAAGTCAATGATCTTTAGGGGTCCTGAGAGGGAGATCCCCCACACTGGTACTGAGACACGGACCAGACTCCTACGGGAGGCAGCAGTGAGGAATATTGGACAATGGGTGAGAGCCTGATCCAGCCATCCCGCGTGAAGGAAGACGGTCCTATGGATTGTAAACTTCTTTTGTACAGGGATAAACCTACCCTCGTGAGGGTAGCTGAAGGTACTGTACGAATAAGCACCGGCTAACTCCGTGCCAGCAGCCGCGGTAATACGGAGGGTGCAAGCGTTATCCGGATTTATTGGGTTTAAAGGGTCCGTAGGCGGACTTGTAAGTCAGTGGTGAAATCTCATAGCTTAACTATGAAACTGCCATTGATACTGCAGGTCTTGAGTAAATTTGAAGTGGCTGGAATAAGTAGTGTAGCGGTGAAATGCATAGATATTACTTAGAACACCAATTGCGAAGGCAGGTCACTAAGATTTAACTGACGCTGATGGACGAAAGCGTGGGGAGCGAACAGGATTAGATACCCTGGTAGTCCACGCCGTAAACGATGCTAACTCGTTTTTGGATTTTCGGATTCAGAGACCAAGCGAAAGTGATAAGTTAGCCACCTGGGGAGTACGTCCGCAAGGATGAAACTCAAAGGAATTGACGGGGGCCCGCACAAGCGGTGGATTATGTGGTTTAATTCGATGATACGCGAGGAACCTTACCAAGACTTAAATGGGAATTGACAGGTCTAGAAATAGACCCTCCTTCGGGCAATTTCCAAGGTGCTGCATGGTTGTCGTCAGCTCGTGCCGTGAGGTGTTAGGTTAAGTCCTGCAACGAGCGCAACCCCTGTCACTAGTTGCCATCATTCAGTTGGGGACTCTAGTGAGACTGCCTACGCAAGTAGAGAGGAAGGTGGGGATGACGTCAAATCATCACGGCCCTTACGTCTTGGGCCTCACACGTAATACAATGGCCGGTACAGAGGGCAGCTACCTAGCGATAGGATGCAAATCTCGAAAGCCGGTCTCAGTTCGGATTGGAGTCTGCAACTCGACTCTATGAAGCTGGAATCGCTAGTAATCGCGCATCAGCCATGGCGCGGTGAATACGTTCCCGGGCCTTGTACACACCGCCCGTCAAGCCATGGAAGTCTGGGGTACCTGAAGTCGGTGACCGTAAAAGGAGCTGCCTAGGGTAAAACAGGTAACTAGGGCTAAGTCGTAACAAGGTAGCCGTACCGGAAGGTGCGGCTGGAACATCTCATTTTAGAGCGTCTTTAGACGATAAACAAACAAGATACTTAAAGTATCACAAGCACTTACTCAAAAGATGCTTTAGTTTTTTTACTTTGGTTGGTATTAAAAAAAATACACCCACTAGAAATTAGTACAGGGAAGAGAGATAATTAACAATTATTAATTAATAATTATTAATTAGAGAGAGTCTCGTAGCTCAGCTGGTTAGAGCGCTACACTGATAATGTAGAGGTCGGCAGTTCGAGCCTGCCCGAGACTACTAATTGAAAAGATGGAAAGACATCAGATATGAGACATCAGACATTAAGTCTAAAGTCTGTAATCTGACATCTGAAGTCTACTAGCGGGGAATTAGCTCAGCTGGCTAGAGCGCCTGCCTTGCACGCAGGAGGTCAAGGGTTCGACTCCCTTATTCTCCACAGTATTAAGATTTTGATTTAAAAGTTACGGATAGAGCCAAAAACAATATCTGTTCATCAGGAACTTAATAAGAAATAAGATCATTGACATTAACGATAAGAACATCACAAAGAGAAAACCGAGCACTTACGGGTGCGGAGTTTACAAATAATAAGGTAACACGGTTGTGTTATCTGAACTAAAACTAAACTAATTTAACAATTAGGAAAGAAATCGTTAAGGGCGTATGGCGGATGCCTAGGCTTTCAGAGGCGACGAAGGACGTGGTAAGCTGCGAAAAGCTCGGGGGATCGGCACACACGAATTGATCCCGAGATGTCCGAATGGGGCAACCCGGCTGGTTGAAGACCAGTCACCTCGCAAGAGGAGCAAACCCGGAGAACTGAAACATCTAAGTACCCGGAGGAAAAGAAATCGAAGAGATTCCGTAAGTAGTGGCGAGCGAAAGCGGATTAGCCCAAAAGCTTTTATATGTTTAATAGAATGTTCTGGAAAGAACAGCCATAGAGGGTGATAGCCCCGTATATGAAAGGCATATTAAAGTGATAAATGAGTAGGGCGGGACACGTGAAATCCTGTCTGAATATGGGGGGACCATCCTCCAAGGCTAAATACTCCTGAAAGACCGATAGTGAACAAGTACTGTGAAGGAAAGGTGAAAAGCACTTCGAATAGAAGGGTGAAAGAGAACCTGAAACCGTACGCCTACAAGCGGTCGGAGCAGATTTATTCTGTGACGGCGTGCCTTTTGCATAATGAGCCTACGAGTTAATTTTACTAGCGAGCTTAAGCACTTCAGGTGCGGAGGCGGAGCGAAAGCGAGTCTGAATAGGGCGGATAGTTAGTAGGATTAGACGCGAAACCTTGTGATCTACCCATGGGCAGGTTGAAGCTTTGGTAACACAAAGTGGAGGACCGAACCGGTTGACGTTGAAAAGTCTTCGGATGACTTGTGGGTAGGGGTGAAAGGCCAATCAAACTGGGAGATAGCTCGTACTCCCCGAAATGCATTTAGGTGCAGCGTCGATGTTAAGTTTATTAGAGGTAGAGCTACTGATTGGATGCGGGGGAGTCAAATCCTACCAATTCCTGACAAACTCCGAATGCTAATAAATGTTCGTCGGCAGTGAGGGCATGGGTGCTAAGGTCCATGTCCGAGAGGGAAAGAACCCGGACCAACAGCTAAGGTCCCCAAATCTATACTAAGTTGAAATAACGCGGTTGAACTGCATTGACAGCTAGGATGTTGGCTTGGAAGCAGCCATTCATTTAAAGAGTGCGTAACAGCTCACTAGTCGAGCGGTTCGGCATGGATAATAATCGGGCATAAGTATAGTACCGAAGCTATGGATTTATAACTTTTGAGTTATATCTGGTAGGGGAGCATTCTGTTTGCGCCGAAGCAGTATCGTGAGGTATTGTGGAGCGGACAGAAAAGAAAATGTAGGCATAAGTAACGATAAAGCGGGCGAGAAACCCGCTCACCGAAAGACTAAGGTTTCCTCAGCCATGCTAATCAGCTGAGGGTTAGTCGGGACCTAACGCGAACCCGAAAGGGGAAGTGGATGGACAATGGGTTAATATTCCCATACTTGCTCACACTAAAAAGGGGACGGATTTACGTACTTGCTGGAGACTGACGGAATAGTCAAGGCCTAGCCTTCGGGCGAAGCTGCTGCAGGGAAATAGATTCCAAGAAAAGCCGAAGTGAAGCAACCCGTACCAAAACCGACACAGGTAGTCGAGGAGAGAATCCTAAGGTGCTAGAGTGAATCATGGTTAAGGAACTAGGCAAAATAGTCTCGTAACTTCGGAAGAAGAGACGCCAGCAGCAATGCTGGCCGCAGTGAAGAGGCCCAGGCGACTGTTTATCAAAAACACAGGACTCTGCTAAATCGAAAGATGCTGTATAGGGTCTGACACCTGCCCGGTGCTGGAAGGTTAAGGAAGGTTGTTAGCGTAAGCGAAGCAATTGACTGAAGCCCCAGTAAACGGCGGCCGTAACTATAACGGTCCTAAGGTAGCGAAATTCCTTGTCGGGTAAGTTCCGACCTGCACGAATGGTGTAACGATCTGGGCACTGTCTCAACCATGAGCTCTGTGAAATTGTAGTATCGGTGAAGATGCCGATTACCCGCAATGGGACGAAAAGACCCTGTGAACCTTTACTATAACTTCGTATTGACTTTGAATAAACAATGTGTAGGATAGGTGGGAGACTTTGAAGCTGGCACGCTAGTGTCGGTGGAGTCAACGTTGAAATACCACCCTTTGTTTATTTGGAGCCTAACTTGAGAGATCAAGGACATTGCGTGGTGGGTAGTTTGACTGGGGTGGTCGCCTCCAAAAGAGTAACGGAGGCTTTCAAAGGTACCCTCAGCACGCTTGGTAACCGTGCGTAGAGTGTAATGGCATAAGGGTGCTTGACTGTGAGACCTACAAGTCGATCAGGTGCGAAAGCAGGACATAGTGATCCGGTGGTTCCGTATGGAAGGGCCATCGCTCATAGGATAAAAGGTACTCCGGGGATAACAGGCTAGTCTCCCCCAAGAGCTCACATCGACGGGGAGGTTCGGCACCTCGATGTCGGCTCGTCACATCCTGGGGCTGGAGAAGGTCCCAAGGGTTGGGCTGTTCGCCCATTAAAGTGGCACGCGAGCTGGGTTCAGAACGTCGTGAGACAGTTCGGTCTCTATCTATTGCGGGCGTTAGATGTTTGAGAGGGCTTGACTCTAGTACGAGAGGACCGATTTGAACAAACCTCTGGTGTATCAGTTGTACCGCCAGGTGCACCGCTGAGTAGCTACGTTTGGAAAGGATAAGCACTGAAAGCATATAAGTGCGAAACCTGCCTCAAGATGAGACATCTTTTAAGGGTCGTTGGAGATGACAACGTTGATAGGCTACAGGTGTAAAGTCAGTAATGGCATAGCCGAGTAGTACTAATTACCCGTAGATTTATAGCCTAATAAGGCGCACCGTAAGTGCATCAAAGGTTTACTCTTTGTGAAAGTTTTTATCGATAAATAGACATCAGATGTAAGACATCAGAAATCAGACCATAAAGTCTGAAATCTCTTATCTGAAATCTGCCATCTAAATACATATTTAGGGTGGTTTTAGCAGAGGGGCTCACCTGTTCCCATTCCGAACACAGAAGTTAAGCCCTCTAGCGCCGATGGTACTGCGAAAGCGGGAGAGTAGGTCGCCGCCAGTTTTTTTTAAAGCTCAATCATTTTTTTGATTGAGCTTTTTTTATTTATAAACTAATAGTATTAGAAAATAATCGAATACAATAAATTGGAGGTGCAGTGTATTCTTTTTTTGTAGAAAATACGTCTGTATAGTATTTAAAATTTACTCTTGGAAATTAGACACTTGTTGAGAAAAACTACGTCGTTATATCGCTTTTACCTCTATTGTCATCCGTGAAATTTGCTTTAAGTTATATTTATACTCATTTGGAACTCAATTAAAACCTACTTAAAATTCCCCAATGAATCTTAGTATCGCTAAATTTCACGGGGTTTCCAAATTCATTACCATTTGAAATTTGGAACGTCATTAAGCCAATTGGCAGAAAGAAATTAAAACCGATTCCGAAGCTATAAAGCTTAGGTTTCAGTGATAAATTTTTGTTGTTGAGTTGGCCATATTGTGCAAAAATATCAAAGAACGATTGGCTTCCGACCAGATACCGGTATTCCGCACTTCCGTAGTAGTAAAAGTCTGCCAATAGTGTATTTTCATTAAATCCTCTAAAAGAATTCCAACCGCCAAATCGCAACAATTCGTTGGTCACCAGTTCGTTTTTCGAATTGATTAATGCGGTTTCGGCTTTTAAATTGAGATAATTATTTCCTAAAATATAGAAATTTCTTTCGCCCGAAAAGTAAAAATTATTTTGGGTGACGTTGACGTTTTCTTTTGAGTAATTAGTCGAAAAGTAATCCGCTTCAGCGCGTATTCTTGTTTTATAAAGAAATAATTGCACATCCGACGGTTCATTAAATTCGTACCAAAGTCCAATTCCTTTTTTGCTGAAATCCTTAGCCTGAGTATATAAAGAATCCATCACAACGGACGTTTCGAAGGTTCCACGAAGTCCTAATTTTTGTCTGTTGCTCAAATGAAGATACAAACTTGGTAGAAATTTTACATTAGCAAAAGTTGAATCCTGGCGATAAATATTAATATTGATATTTGTACCGAAATTGGACTTAAACAGATAAGGAATATCCGTTTTCAAATCAAAAGTTTGTCCTTTGTCCGGGTTTCTCTGCCAGAAAACATTCACTGTTTCAAAAGCATTAAACATATTTTTAAAGTTCACATTTAAACTTCCGTTGAATGTGAATTTGTCTGAATTGTCATTTCCAAAACCTATAATTCCATCGAATGTGTTTGTTTTTTTCTTTTTCAGAAACAGGAAAACTTGCGTGGAATCTTTCGTAAAAAGAGTTTGAGGTGGTTTTTCTAAAAGTAAAAACGGATGATTTTGCAGTGATTGATTAATTCTCAACAAATTTTGATCGTCATATTTTTTACCCTGAAATTCTTTTTCAATATTTTTTATAAACCTTTTGGGTACTTTTTCGTAACCTTTTATTACGAAACCGTCAATATTCCTCGGATTTCCTTTGATAACTGTAATCTCAATTTGTGGAATATTATTTTCCATCCGCAGGAATTTAGATTTTACGCGGTTGAAAGTAAATCCTTGGGTTCGATAATTCTCATTAATCACTTTTTTTAAAGAATCGAGATTTTTGGTGAAAAATTGATTTGCATGGTTGGTGTTTTTAGCAATTTCGTCATCAACTTTTACCAAAGCTTCATTGAAATTTTTTCCTTTATCGAAATAGATTTCCGTTTTGGTTCGATCTTTTTTAACGTTTGTGAGCTGAGTTAAATAATAATTATTTTGAGAAAGTGAATCTAAAAATTTGGTTGCTGCGATGGAATCTTTAGCTAAAGTTTTTTTCTGAGTTTGGATATCGATCAACCAAAACTCATGCTGCTGTGCTTTGACAAAAACACAGAAGAATAGTAAAATTATGAATGAAATTTTTTGCAAGAGAAACGTTTCACAATTGGAACTCAATTTACGGAAGATTATTATATTCTGAGTATATTTTTTTAATAATCCATATTTGAAATTTACGTGATGAGCATTAGTTTTCTTTGGCTTAAGAAATTATTTCTTTACCTTTAACCATTAGAAATTTTCATGTTTTTCTATACAAATTATGAAGAAAGTAGGTTTGTTTTTCGGGAGTTTTAATCCCATTCATATTGGTCATTTAATTTTAGCAAATTATATTCTGGAAAATTCGGATATGGCTGAATTGTGGTTTGTAGTGAGTCCGCAAAACCCTTTTAAAGATAAAAAAGCCTTGCTCAGCGACCATAACCGATTGGATATGGTGCAGCTCGCGGTAAAAAATTATCCGAAAATGCGGGTTTCGAATGTTGAATTTTCTTTACCCAAACCGAGTTACACGATCGACACTTTGACGTATTTGAAAGAGAAATATCCGGATCATTCGTTCGCTTTGATTATGGGAGAAGATAATTTGAAAGGTTTACCAAAGTGGAAAAACGCTGATAAATTGATCGAAAATCATCAAATTATTGTTTATCCAAGAATTTTTGAAGGTGAAAGACAAGATAATGAATATTTAAAACATGAAAATATTTCGATGATTAATGCGCCAATTATCGAACTTTCCGCGACTGAAATCAGAAATATGATAAAAAATGGGAAAAATGTTCGCCCGATGTTGCCACCTGAAGTTTTCGAATATTTGGATGGGAGTAATTTTTATAAATGAAAGATAGAAGTAATAAGTAATGAATATTATTGAAAAATATTTCTCACGCTATTCGGAGGATAAACTTATCAAATGGTTTAAGCAAATTTGCTTTGCAGAAGCAGTTTCATGGTTTTTTTTATTTACTGCGATGATTTGGATTCGCTATGATCGGGAAGGATTATTGCCCACGATTTATATTATTATCATCGGGAATATCCACGGATTATTTTTTACACTTTATCTTTTAATGATTTTGCCAATGCGGAAAATTTATGATTGGGATGATGAAGATACTGTGTTTGCGCTGGTTTCGGCATTTTTTCCATTTGCTACGATTTGGATTGATAAAAAATTAGCTCAGTTTAATAGGGAATAAAGTGATTTTAAGAATTTAAGGATTTTAAGAGCAATTTTTTTGCTCTTTTTTTATGTTTGAATGTAACGAATAGTACATTTTGGTTGTCTAATTATATAAGATTAAAGTTTTAATTAAATTTGTAACATTGATAATCAATACGTTATGTTAATAAATTTTATTTATTTACTACTTTGTATTGCATAATACTAAAGAAATAATATATCTTTGCATTGTTGTACTACTAAAGAAAACGAATAACCCAAGAAGAGAAGAAAGAGAACTAATAACCGAGACCGTCATCAATTAAAAAAACTAAAATCCAAAAACTTCCTTCTTTTTCTTTTTTAAAAAAAACTTAAAACCATGAGAAAATTATTAATTACCCTAGCTTTCCTTTCCGGAATTGTCGCTTTCGCACAAGAGGCACCGAAGAAAGATTCTGTAAAAACCGAGAATATTAAGGAGGTTTTGATGACCAAAAAAGTGTTTCAAAAAAAATCGGACCGATTAATTTATGATGTTGCCAATTCTCCGATTGCAAAAGGAACCAACTCATTTGATTTGTTGAAAGATACGCCAATGGTTTCTTCTACAGACGATAAAACCTTGAAAATTTTAGGTAAGAACAACGCCACGATTTTCATCAACGGGAAGAAAAGTAACATGGATGCGGAAGCGATTATTGCAATGCTGAAATCTACTCCATCTGAAGATATTTCGAAAATTGAAGTAATTACAGTTCCTTCCAGCGAATTTCAGGTGGAAAGTAATGATGGAATCATCAATATTGTCATGAAGAAAAAAATGAGTGATGGCGTGAACGGTACACTGAAAATGGAAAATAACCAAGGATATTTCAACAATTCTTCTTCGGCACTTTCAGTTAATTTCAGAAAAGGAAAATTGGCCGGAAGCGGGAATTTAAATTTAGGGAGTTGGACGCAAAGACAATATTATCAATTGGGAAATGGAGACCAAACTTTTGCGCAAACTTCTGAGGGAACAATTACGGATCCTAACCTAGATTTGGGTGGTTATCTAAATTTGGATTACGAAATTTCTGCAAAACAAAATTTGGGTTTTTCTTACAATAATCGGTTTAATTGGAGTTTAAATTCCATTTCAGATTTATATAATGAAGGAAAGGATCTTATAGAAAACACGATTCGCAGAACAACCACCAATAATGTTGAAGATTCTCGTACTAAAAATCACTCATTTAATTTGAATTATGAATGGAAAGCTGATGATTTGGGCAGTAAATTAGTATTAAATTCAGCTTATCTTACCTATCAAAGAAACCAGGAAAACGTCAATGTTACCACGGATTTCGATTCTCAAAATATTACCCGAAAATTTCAGCAGAAAATTCCGCAAATCATTAATAATTATGGTTTTATGGCGGATTATATTCAGAAATTTAAAAATGAAACTACTATTTCCTTCGGTGGAAATTTTAATAAAACAAAAACTGATAATGATGTTACTTTGGAAAGCATAATTCCACCAACCGGGATAGATGCGGAACAATCTAATCATTTTGTTTATCATGAAAACATCATTGGTTTTTATGCGACTTTGGAAAAAAGCTTTAGCGAAAAATTATCCGGAAAAATAGGATCCCGACTTGAAATGACCAAAAGCAACGGCGAAGTTCTTGGAAAAGCGCAAGATTTTGATCGAAATTACAATAGTTTCTTGCCATATCTCTCTGTAAATTACAGCATTAATAAAAATAATAATCTTTCTTATGCCTTTTCTAGCCGAGTAAGAAGACCTTCTTTTTGGCAACTGAATCCGAGTAGAATGTATCTTACAGAAAATAATTATGTACAGAATAATCCTTTCATGAAGGCTTCAACTTACTATAACCAAGAGTTGAATTACATGTTGAAAAACTCCTATTTTGTGGTTTTGAATCATAGCTATATTACCGATGTTTCGGAACAAATTCCGCTGCAAAGAAAAGTAGATGGCGTTACCGAATTGCGATATATCCGAACCAATTATGGCGATAAACAAGAGTTTGGTTTAACTGTAGGAATGCAAAAAATGTTTTTCAAAGGAATTTGGAATGCCAATTATACAGCAACCGTGAATCATAATATTTTCAATGGAATTGTAGACACAGATCCGATCACCGGAGATGTTTTTCCAGCTTTTGTTTTAGATAAAAAAACGACTTTTGGCTTAGTACAATTCAATAATGATATTCGACTTTCTTCTAAAAAAGATTGGTATTTTGGGCTTAAATATTTTTATCTAAGTTCACAGGAAATAGAGTTTGGGAAATTGGGTTCTTTACAAAGTTTAGATCTTTCCTTGAAAAAAATCTGGAACGATTGGACATTCCTCGTAGAAGCGAGCGATGTTTTAGGACAGAATAAAGTAGATATCGACAGCCGACAAGCCAACGGATATTATAATATCGTGAAGCAAAACCAATACAACACACAAGTTACTTTCACAGCAACTTATAATTTTGGAAACCAAAAATTGAAGAAAGTCAGAAATTCTCAAAATGCAAATGACGAAATCCGTAAAAGAACTGGCGGATAATTTTCAGAACATTTATTTTTTCATTTAACTAAAAAATCACCGAAAATTTTCGGTGATTTTGATTTTAACTATGTTTTTTCTAAAGAAATTTAAGATGAAGATTTCGGTAAAAAAACCTCTGCCAACATACATCTTGCACTTCCGCCACCATTTATTTCGATGGTATTAAGGTCCGAATATATGATCTCGCAGTATTTTTCGATGGAATTTATTTGTTCCGGATTCAAAGATTGATAAGCAGTTTGGCTCATTACCAGGAATTTTTTTCCTTCGGAATTGTTTACCTGAAGCATGTTTCCAGCGAATTGTTGTAATTGATCTTCAGAAATTTCGATGATTTCCTTTCCGCTGGATTTGATGACTTCTTGAACTTTTTCGCGTTCCAATTCATCATCGATACAATCGAGGCAAATTACCACAAACTGATCAGCAACGCACATCATCACATTGGTGTGGTAAATCGGTAATCTTTGGTCGCCCGCATTTTGATAAGAATGAAAAACAACTGGCGTAAAACCATATTTTGCGCAGAATTCTTTGAAAAGTTCTTCATCCAAACGAAGAGAAACTGAGCCATAAGCAATTTTATTGTCGTGATCGAAAATCATGCTTCCTGTTCCTTCCAAAAATTTATTTTCATTTTCAGAAGCGGTAAAATCATCGATTTCCGTGATTTCGAAACCATTGTTTTTAAGGATTTCCAAAATATCCATTCGGCGTTCTGCTCGTCGGTTTGGAGCAAACATCGGGTACAAAACTACCTTTCCGTCTTTGTGGAAACTCACCCAATTGTTCGGGAAAATGGAATCCGGAGTGTGTGGTTCCAAAGTATCTTTCGCGGCAATCACATTGATGCCTTTATTTCTAAGTTTTTCTACAAAATTATTGAACTCAACGAGGGCTTTGCTTTGCGTGTCGGCACCTTTTTGCTCCACTTGGAAATAGTTGTTTTCCGCAGTTTGGGCATTGTAACCGAATGCAACTGGCTCAATCATGAGCACGGTGTTTGTTGTTTGCATTTTTTTTAAAAAATTTGAATCTATAAAGAAATTTACTCTCTTACTAATGGTAATGTGGAACATCGGAGTAGGCCGCCCATTTTCGAAATTTCGTGATATGGGATTTCCTCAACTGTCATTCCCCATTCGTTGCGAAGATGGCTGTTCAGACGGGTAAAACGCTCATCAGAAACAACAATTTCCGGTGAAATCGAGAAAATATTAGGATTCATTTCGAACATTTCCTGTTGCGTTACATGAAAACAATTTTCTTCCCCGAAAATATCGATTAGAAGTCGGTAATCGCTTTCGTCCACAAATCCGTCTTTGTAAATAATGCATTTGTCTTTCCCAACCGGATTGAACGTGCAATCCAAATGTAAAATTCCTTCAAAAGGATTGGTGTCGTTTTTTTTCAGTTCCAGGTCGATAATTCTTTTCTTCGGAAAATATTCTTTCAGGATTTCAATCGCATATTCATTTGTTCTCGCGGTTTTGAAACTGCGGTAATCTTCGGAAAAACAAGTCCCGATGAACAGGAAATCGTTCCATACAATTACATCACCACCTTCAATATGAGCACTGTCGGGTAAATTGATAATTTTTTTCCAGCCGACCCGGGCAAAGATTTTTCGGTAGGCATCCTGCTCGTCATATCTATCCTGAATGATGTTTGAAATAATCATTTTATCATCAATCACGAAAGCGACATCGCGCGCAAAAACCTGATTATAGTTCTCAATAAGGTGCGGTCTGTAGACCTCCACATCGTGTTTTTTCAAAACTTTTTCGAAGGCAGTCATCTCATCGACGATATCTTTTTCCTGAGGATAAATCCCGTTTTGTAAGGAATGATAGGATTTTGCGTCATAGCTGTCTTCTAAAGAATGGGCCGGACCCATAGAATTTGGCAAGCCAAGTACAACGGATTTTAGTTTCGATGTTTCGTTGGTAATTTTAAGTTTCATAAAAAAATAGTGATGGTAACAAATTTAAACAAAGCAATTGAGGTGGAGAAATTTTTCCGTAATTTGGGTTTGATGACGATTTGGCAGATGATTTTATTGATTTTATGACAATAAATCCTGATGAGTTATTTATCAATTGATTGGTATAATTTTGCTTAAATTTATCGCTATAGAGAGGATTATCATTAAAATTTTATAATTCTTGTTAATTTTTCGTTAAAGTTGAAACAAAGCATTTTTAAATAATACTCATTTAGTATTAAATTTGAACTACAAAAAATAAATTTAGTTAATAGATTATGGACATAAATAATACATTAAAAAAACTGATTCCTTACACCTTTGTAGGTGTAATTTCCGGGGCTACCACCTTTGGAGCAATTCACTATTTCAGTGATAAAAATTCCGATTCCGAGTTTTCCTATTTTGCACCCAAAAACAATGATGCCAAATACGCATCATTTAATATGACCGGCGTTGGTGACGACTTTGTGAAAGCGTCTAAAATGACTGTTCCGGCGGTAGTAAGTATTAAAAATTACTCAAACAGAACGTCTCAACGAAGCGAACAGGATTTGTTTGATCAGTTCTTCGGCAATCCCTTTGGCGGACAGCCAAAACAGCAGCAGGCACCGAAAGACATGCCTTCGGGAATGGGTTCCGGAGTTATTATTTCTCCAGATGGATACATTATTTCAAATAACCACGTAATCGCTGGAGCCAGTAAACTTGAGGTGGTGCTTTCTAACAAGAAATCGTACGTCGCTAATTTGGTAGGAACCGACCCGACTACAGATATTGCGCTTTTAAAAATTGAGGAAAAAGGCCTGCCTTACCTTAATTTTGCCAATTCTGATAATGTGGAAGTTGGGCAGTGGGTTTTGGCAGTCGGAAATCCGATGGGTCTGAATTCTACGGTAACTGCGGGTATTGTTTCTGCAAAAGGAAGAAGTATTGATCTTTTGAGCCAGCAGTCCAGAACACCGATCGAAAGTTTTATCCAAACTGATGCAGCGATTAATCCCGGAAATTCTGGAGGTGCGCTGGTAAATCCAAATGGTGAACTGATCGGTATCAACTCGGCAATCTCATCAAAAACAGGATACTATGAAGGTTATGGTTTCGCAGTTCCGGCTAACCTTGCCAGAAAGGTGGTTGAAGATATTAAGAAATTCGGATTGGTGCAACGTGGATTCCTTGGTGTAAAATCATTGGATTTGTCAGACACACGTCAGGTTTCAATTTATAACCAACAAAACAAAACCAACATTAAATCCGGCGATGGTGTTTATCTGATCGAAGTCGTAGATAAAGGCGGAGCTGAGGCTGCTGGATTACGACCTGGAGATATTATTACTAAAGTTGATGAAACAGCGGTCTCTAATTATTACGATCTCTCTTTCGCAGTTGGAACTAAAAGACCGGGTGATAAAGTTGCAGTAACTTATTTAAGAAACGGCAGAACAAATACCGTGAATGTAACTTTAAGGGATGAAAAAGGCGGAACTTCATTCAGAAGCAAAGCCGATTTAACTGTAACCGAGAAGATTGGTGCTGATTTTGAACCCCTAAGCGAAAGGTTTAAAACCGATTACGGTCTTAACAGCGGAGTAGTTGCAAAAAATGTTCAGTCGGGGAGTGAAATGTCCAAAATTGGAATTGTTGATAATTACATTGTCATCGAAATAAATGGAAAACCTGTCAATTCCCAAAAAGATATTGAGAAAATTCTAAATGGCTATTCCGGAAATGTCCAGGTAAAATATGTAGATGAATACGGTAGAATTACCACAAGAGGTTTCAAAATGCCTTAAGTGACCCTTTAAAATAACAAAACGCAACTTTTATGGATTTGCGTTTTTTTTGTGCTGTATCTTTCTTGTATTTTTCTTTTTCCTTTCATAAATGACTTCTGTAATCTTTCCGCCGATCCATGCAAACGGAAAAAAAGTGAGGAAAATAAGGATTTTATAAAAAGTAGGATGATAAGGGAAAATAATAATATCGAGCATCGCAATAAATAGCAGGATGAACCCAATCAAAATTGCATAAGCCACTTTTGCATACTTCACTACAATCGCAGTAACAACTCCACCAACCGTAGCAGCAATTCCCGAGGAAATCAGCAATGCGACAAAGAAATAAGGTTTATGTTCCACTGATTTCAGCAAGGTTTCCCAGCGCTTAAAAGGTGTGAAATCTTCATAAGTAATCCACGAGGAATTGAGTCTTATTCCCAAAGTAATGATGAGTGCAGCTACAGCAAGCCCAATAATAACCGCAAAAGTGTTTCGAAGAAAATTCATTTAAAATTGATGAGCAATCATGGAAATTTCAATATCAACATTTTTTGGCAAGCAAGAAACCTGTACCGTTTCTCTCGCCGGATAGCTGTCCGCATCCAAATAGGATGCATAAATATCATTCATCACCGCGAAATCGTCCATGTTTTTTAGAAAAATGGTTGCTTTAACAACATTTTTAAAAGTCATTCCAGCTTCAGTAAGGATCGCTTCCAGATTTTTCATCACTTGATGCGTTTCCTTTTCAATGCCTTCTACCAACTTACCATTTTCGGGATTTACAGGAATTTGGCCGGAAATATATAAGATTCCGTTGGCAAAATTTGCCTGTGAATAAGGTCCGATAGCAGCGGGAGCATTGGTAGTAGATATTATTTTTTTCATGATGACATAATTTGAGCAAATATAAAACTTATGTTTAATTCTTTAAAATGTTTTAGAAAGGTGCATTCGGTTGGGTGAAACTACTGTCCTTATATTTCAGCGCATCTCGCAGGATGTTGGCTTTAATCCCGATGAAAAAATCGTACACTTTGTACTGTCCATAAGGAATCCAATTGAAATTTATCGTGAAACTCCTTTGATCTCGCGAGAAACCGATCTGCGTATTTGCAATCTCTTTGGAAATTACGTCGTAGTAAAGATTTCCGGTAATATTCCAAAATGGGGTTAGCTTGATACTTCCGTCCAAACCTACCGAAGCCATTTTATTTCCAAAACGGGTTAAACTTCTTGTGTAGCTATATTGGGCATTCACATTTAAGGTCCAGGGCTGTTCGAAACGAGAATAATTATCCTCATCAAAGTAATAATTCTCATTGCGGATTTCGCCTTTTTTATTATATTTTTTAGATGCTTCTTCCTTATCTTTCTTTTCGAAAATTGTGCTACTAAGCGGGTAAGAAAGTTGAGCATTGAACCCTTGAACGCTGAAATGCCCAAAATTATCAGTTCGGATTCCGGTATTTTCGCCTGGCGTAAAAACAATCTGATAAGGTTCCAATGTTAATCCGGTATTCAAATTTAATTTATCGAATATATTGGTTTGCCCGCTGAAGGTAAACATCGACCATTTGTAGATCGGTGCAGCGAAATTATAACTGGTATTAAAATTTAAACTTTCAAAAATTTTAATTTTTTTGATTCCGGTGGAGTCTTTTTTCGATTTCACTTTCATTTCCAAATTGTTATTAATCGAAAAAGTCATCGCTTGTACCAGTGCCGAATTCGGTGATCCCACGATTCCGCGATCAAAAATAGAGTAGGAGGTCATCTCGCCACGATCGTTGTAATAATTTTTATAATAACCAAAATTCGATGCAGAGAAATCTGGAGAATAACTAAAACCAATTTGTGGCGTCATCATGTGTCGGATCGCCTGAATTCCAGATGTTTTCTTGAAATTCAACATTCCGTAGAGTACAGTTTGCAAACTCGCACTTGTTGAAAAAGAGGAATAACCTGCAATTTTTTTATTCAGAACATCATCCACGGTGTTGGTGAGTGGATTGTATGTTCTCGTTAATGTTTTTGTGGTCAGCGCATTGTCAATATTGGCTGAAAGAGAAAATGTGAAATATTTTGCAATAGTGGTATTGGTTCCGAGAGCAATATTGTTTTTTAGTCCGGTTTGCATTTTGTCCCACATCGTGGAGGTGAAAAGCTCACCTTCATTGGTTTGTACGTAATTATTAAAGTTTAAGCCTGTATTCACCGTGATGTTTTCTAAAAGACCTTGTCGAACACCGGTTTTTGGTTTAAACAGATAGAACTGATTAATCGCCACATTTAAAACCGGCAGTTTCAAATCCGCCAATCCGGTGGAGAAATTCTGGGAATAAGAAGATGTTCCGGTAATGGTAATGGGCAAAGTGAGGAACCGTTTTACAATACTTATCGACGAGTTTTGTTGCGCATTCAGGTTGTTTTGGTTGAATGCGTAGTTGTTGTTTACCGTATTATTATAAAATTTATTGCTCACCAAATCTACCGAAGCCGAAAAAGTAAGGAAAGGATTGGCTTTCGCATCTTGTTGATGTCTCCAAGCAAGTCGATAGGTTGAAGATTTGGAGTAATCCGAAAGTCCTTTGATCCCACGAACGGTGGTGCCGATATCTGCGGAGAAATTCCCGGTATAGCGATAGTTTTTTTTGTAATTAAGTTCGGGTCGAAGGTTCCAGCTCCCTTTTGTATAAAGATCAGCAAGGATTTTTAAGTCAAAATGTTCCCCAATCGGTTGATAATAACCTAATCCGTTCAGGAAAAAACCTACATCTTCTCGCTCACCAAAACTTGGGATTAATATTCCTGCACTTCTTTTATCGGAAAAGGGCAAAATGGCAAACGGCATAATCAGTGGAGTCGGAACTTGTTCGATATACATTTGTATAGGTCCTGTAATCACTTGAGATTTTTCTTTTCCTTTAATTAGTTTAATATTTGGGGCGAGCAAATAATAATCAGCGATGGTATCTTTTTTCTTGATAAAATATTCATCGGTAGTATATTTTCCTCTTCTCATAAAGAAGACAGAATCGTTATATTTCTTAGTTTTTTCAGCGACAATCACGCCTTCACTTTCTTCCGTTCTTGCATTGAAAGCAATGGCTTGGCGGGTTTTAATATTATAAGTGAACTCGTCGTATTCGTAGGTTTTCCCGGCCTGGGTGGCCATTGCCGGATTTTTTATTTTGCCTAAAGAATCCAATTCTCCTCTCGCAAAAATGAGCGATTTATCCCAATCGATAGAAATATAATCGGCATCAATTTGCATATCCTGATATTTTACCTGCGCTTTTTTATTGAGGTAAGTCATCCTTTTTTGGATATCGTTCCGGATGTTGTCTGCCTTTGTTTCTACCACAGACTCAAGCTGTTCCTTTTTTAGAACGACGGTGTCAGATTTGCGAATTGTATCGTTAACTATCTTGTTTTCAGACAAATTTTGAGCATTGTAATGTGCTAAAAAACTGTTAAAAATTAGGATAATTAGAATATGTAATATATTTTTGAAGCTCGTTTTGGCCAAGGCAATAATTTCTGTAATTTGTGGTCAAAATTAGCATAATTTTTAAAATCTCAAGATGATTACCCATAGTTTTTCTTTTAAAAAATATTTTTTATTCGTTTTTTTCCTTTTGTTTAGCATCAGTGGTGCACAAAAAAAGTTCACCATTGTTTTAGATGCGGGGCATGGCGGTTCCGATCATGGTGCCAATCGCTACTATAGTGAGTTGGGAACGTTGCGTGAAAAAGATATTACACTGTCTGTTGTTTTGAAAATAGGGAGAATGCTAGAGAAGGATAAAGATTTCAAAGTAATTTACACCAGAAAAATTGATGAATATCCTTCATTGACTGATCGAACTACGCTTGCTAATCGGAGTAAAGCAGATTTGTTTATATCCGTTCACGTGAATGCTAACGTTAAAACTTCACCTTACGGAACTGAAACTTTTGTGCAAGGTCCAGACCAGAATAAAACAAACCTTGAAGTAGCAAAAGCAGAAAACGATGTGATTTATTTGGATGAAAAAGACCGGCAAATGTTTGCTAGCTATGATCCGAAGTCTCCGGAGTCATTAATCGCATTGAAAATTCAACAAAGTAAGTATTTGGAAAGTAGTTTGCTGTTCGGGAGTTTTGTGGAAGGAAATTTCGCGAATAAGGATAAAAGATTTTCGCGGGGGGTAAAACAACAGAATTTGCACGTACTTCGATTAAATGCGATGCCGTCGGTGCTTATCGAGACCGGTTTTATCAGTAATTATGAAGATGCGATGTATTTGGGATCTGACAGAGGTCAAAATGAAATTGCAGAAAGTATTTATGATGCGATACTAAGTTATAAAAAAGCAATCGGCAGAAACGATACAATTGCAAAAAGTGAAGTCGAAAAACCTGTTGAAGAGCCACTGAAAAATGATTTTAGAATTTTGTTAATGTCTTCTCCGAGCAAATATAATGATAATGATCCCGCACTAAAAGGTTTAAATTACATTCTTACCATAAAAGAGAATGGATTGTATAAATATTATTACGGAACAACCAATTTCGCCTCCGTACGAGACAATAATATAAAAACGGCCAAGGAAGCTGGATTCCGAAATGCTACCTCGATCTCTTTTGTTCCCAACCAAAAATTAGGAATTGGTTATTATACCATAGAAATCGCCGTAACTGAGCAGAAACTTAATGCAAACTCTTATATGTTAAATACCTTAAAAGATGTGGTTCGCACGAAGGAAAATGGCAAATTCTACTATACTTACGGAAGATTCTCAAGTTTGGAAGAAGCCGTAAAAGCCCAAAAAACATTAGAGGATAAGGGAATTAAAAATACCGTGATTCAGAAAAATTTAAAATAATTTTTTAAAAAGTATTGTGCGTTTAAAAAATAGTTTCTATTTTTGCAGTCCTCAAAACAAAGGCCTATTCGTCTAGTGGTAAGGACTCAAGATTTTCATTCTTGCAACAGGGGTTCGATTCCCCTATAGGCTACCAAGAATGAAAATTCTGAAAAAAAGTGAAAAAAATATTTTGTAATTAAAAAAAGAATTATATCTTTGCACCCAAGTTTTAGAAGATATGGCAAATCATAAATCAGCTCTGAAAAGAATCAGACAAAGCGAAAAGAAAAGATTAAGAAACAGATACTATCACAAGACTGCTAGAACAGCTTTGAAAGTACTGAGAAATGAAGAAGACAAAAAAGTTGCTGTTGAACAGTTGCCAAAAGTAATCTCTTTGTTGGATAAATTGGTGAAGAAAAACATTATCCACAAAAACAAAGCAGCAAACTTAAAAAGCAAGTTGACTAAGCACGTTAATAAATTAGCGTAACCTTATAAAAAGACGCACGGCCCGTTCGTCTATCGGTTAGGACCTCAGGTTTTCATCCTGGTAAGAGGGGTTCGACTCCCCTACGGGCTACCAAACTTCCGAAATTTTTTTTTCGGAAGTTTTTTTATGTTTATATTTGATTAGTTATTTTGTACTTATGAAAATACTCGTTATCAATGGGCCCAACCTTAATCTTCTCGGAACGCGTGAGCCAGAAATATATGGCAATATTTCCATGGAAGATTATCTCGAAACTTTGAAATCAGATTTTAATCAGCATCATATAGATTTCTTCCAATCTAATGTAGAAGGTGAACTCATCAATCGAATGCAACAAGATGATTTCGATGCATTGGTGATCAATCCTGGTGCTTACACGCATTATTCGTATGCAATCGCGGATTGTCTTAAAAATATTCCGAAACCCAAAATTGAGGTACACATCAGCAACATTTACAAGAGAGAAGAATTTCGGCAAAAATCGGTTACTGCACCGAACACGGATGCAGTGTTGAGTGGTTTTGGACTGAATGGATACTGTCTAGCAATTACGAATTTACTTCTAGAACACCATAAGGAATGATTATTGATGAGTTGTAAGAAAAAATTATGAAAAATTTTCTTCCAATCATTGCTCTTGCGGTTTTGGTGTCCTGCAAAAAAGATGTTGAACATGTTACCCAAGTTTCCCAACAAAATTCTGAAAATACCATTTCTGATAGTACAACTAATTCAAACATAGAAAATCCTGAATATTCCGGAGTTTTCAATGTAATCCCACAAGATATATCGGCCGAGATTGGCCGAGCAATTTTCACGCAGGAAGGAAAAACACTTTTCTATTATGACCAAAATTCCAACCAAGGAATCATTAAAATTGATGGAAAAGATTATACTTTAAACCGATTTGACTTTAATGAAAATAATTACACTTTGTACGGGAATAATGTAAAAATTGAAGCAACGAATGGCGATTTCAAAGATACAACAGGCGATTGTGTTTACGGTGATTTTCAGGAAGTGAAGGTTACCTTAGATCGTAAAACGCTTAATATTCCTCATATTAAAGTTCAAGATTGTCCAAATTTCTAAACGACTATTCTCGTTAGCTTTTTTTTTAGACAAATGTCCATTACGCTTTAAAATTGAAGGCGCATCTCGTTTATAATTTTTCTAAAGAATTGTATTTATAAGATACAAAATCCTATTTTTGAGAAATGAAGGCAATTAAAATCGTTTCCCACAACCATATTCAAGAATTTTTAGATTTTCCGGGAAGGCTCCTGATGAACGATCCAAACTACATTCGGCCGCTTGATCAAGATATTGAGCAGGTTTTCGATGAGAAAAAAAATAAATTTTTTCGTTCAGGAGAATGTGAAAGATATCTTTTTGTAAATGATATTGGCGAAACCGTAGGGAAAATTGCTGTTTTTATCAGTAAAAAATATAAACAAAGTCAGCCAACCGGCGGAATTGGTTTTTTCGATTGTATTAATGATCAAAAAACTGCAGATTTTATTTTAAATTTTGCAAAAAGTGAACTGCAGCAAAAAGGAATGGAAGCGATGGACGGGCCGATTAGTTTCGGGGAACGCGACAAATTTTGGGGATTGTTGATCGATGGATTTAGCGAACCCCTTTATGGGATGAATTATAATCCTTCTTATTACAAAACGCTTTTCGAGAATTATGGTTTTCAGATTTATTTCAATCAACTGTGTTTTGGGAGAAAAATTCACGATCCGGTCGCCGAAAATTTCTTGCAGATGCATGCTCGAATTTCGAAGAATAAGAATATTTCAGCCAAAAGAATGAAGGTTAAAAATTTGAAAAAGTTTGCTGAAGATTTCACGGAGGTTTACAACAAAGCTTGGGCTAGTCACGGCGAAGGAAAACAGCTTTCGAATTTTCAAACTCTAAAACTTTTTACTACTCTAAAACCGGTGATCAACGAACATATTTCGTGGTTTGTTTATGAAAACGAAAAACCAATTGCAGTGTGGATGAATATTCCCGATCTTAATCAGTGGTTTAAATATTTGAATGGAAAGTTTAGTTTATGGCAAAAATTGAAATTTCTCTTTTTGAAAACGTTTAAAACCAATAAAAAAATGGTAGGTTTAGTTTTTGGCGTTGTCCCGGAATGGCATCGAAAAGGCATCGATGGGTATATGATTTGGGAAGGAACGAGACATTTTCGCAAAACAACCTCTTTCGAGGATTACGAAATGCAGTGGATTGGCGATTTCAATCCTAAAATGATAAAAATAGCTGAGAATTTGGAAACTGAAGTCACTCGGAAATTGGCAACTTATCGCTTTCTTTTCGATAGAGCCAAAGAATTTGAAAGGCACAAAATACTTTGATTTTTTTCTAAATTTTTTAATGAAACTTTACATCCCGGATGTTCAGGAAATAAGTAACGTTTCCTTTCCAATGATTTTCCTCGGCGGTAAAGGCGATATCGAAAGTTTTTTCGCGGAATTGATCGGCGAATTTTCCTAATTTAAATCCAACACATTCGATGTTTCGGCCGGTTGAATCTTGTTTAATGTAGAATTTGATGTGACTTGCATCTTTTCCCATCGTTTTTACGTATCCGGCGACTTTTTGATTTTTTAAGACCAAAACCGGTTTCATATTATGAGGTCCGAAAGGGGCAAGTTTACGGTGGAAATTGAAGAAATCCTTGTTCAAATCATCCACTTCCACTTCAGAATCTATGGTGATGCTTGGTTCTTTTTGGTGTTCTTTAATTTTTTCAGCAACTACTTTCTCAAATTTTTCACGGAATAAATCAAATTTGTCTTTTTCCATGGAAAGCCCGGCAGCAGCGGGATGACCACCAAATTTAGTAAAAAATTCAGAGCAATTTTCCAATGCATCGTGTACATCAAAATCAGCTACAGAACGAGCCGAAGCAACCAATTCGCCATTGTTTCCGTCGGTGAAAACCAAAGTTGGCTTGTAATAGTTTTCAATAAGTCTTGATGCTACAATTCCGATTACACCTTTGTTCCAATTCGATCCGTAAACAACCGTGGTATAATTTTCAAGTTGTCCGGTTTCTTCGATTTGTAAAAGCGCTTCCGTGGTACTGCTCATGTCCATTTCTCTTCTGGAATCATTGAGCGTGATGATATCGTTGACGATTTGTTGGGCTTGTTTCAAATTATCAGAAACCATCAATTCTACAGCTGCTTTTCCGTGCGATATTCTTCCCGCTGCATTAATTTTTGGAGCAATTTCGAAAACGATATTTGAGATTTCAAAAGTTGCTAATTTATCTTCCGGAATAAGCATCCTTAATCCCAAATTTCTTGATTTTCTTAAAACCTTTAGACCTTGTTTTGCCAAAACTCTGTTTTCGCCCGTCATCGAAACGATATCCGCTGCGATGGAAATGGCTAGCAAATCGGTGAGTTCAAATAATTCTGCCTCCGGAATTTTATATATTGTATTGAGTCCTTGGCATAATTTAAATCCAACACCACAACCCGAAAGTTCTTTGAACGGATAACGGCAATCTTTTCTTTTTGGATCTAAAACGGCAACGGCTTTAGGAATTTCTTCTCCCGGCAAATGGTGATCGCAAATGATGAAATCTACCCCTAGATTTTTGGCGTATTCAATTTTATCGATGGCTTTTATTCCGCAATCGAGTGCGATTATTAGTGCAAAATTGTTCTCTTTTGCAAAATCAATTCCTTCGTTAGAGATTCCATATCCTTCAGAATTTCGATCTGGAATATAAAAATCGAGATATTTTTTATCTACAATTTTACTTAAATAAAGGTACATGAGAGCAACCGCCGTAGTTCCGTCCACATCATAATCGCCATAGACCAATATTTTCTCTCCGTTTTCTATGGCAGTTGCGATTCGGTCTACCGCGAGCTGCATATCTTTCATCAGAAAGGGATTGTGAATATCGTTGAGATTTGGTTTGAAAAATTCTCTCGCTTTTTGATAATTATCAATGCCGCGAAGAACAAGGATTTTAGATTCAAAAGTTCCAAAACCAAGTGAGGAACTAATTCCATCCACAATATCGGCGTCGGGTTCGGGCTTATAAATCCATTTTTGACTCATCATGTTACAAAAATACGAAAAAAATGTTGGGAATTTGGTGGTTTTTGAGTTCGTATTTAGTCGCTCCTTAAAATGTGTTTAACATATTGAATATTAGTGTTTTAATCAATATTTCACTTGTGTTTTCTTGCAGGCTTTTGTATCTTAGAGCCTTAAAACCTTGCAAATATGTTGGGAAAAAATCCAGAGAAACTGCCAGAATTATTCCGTCCTATGTTGATAGATTTTATTGATAATACGCACGAACTTGTTTTGCTTGCAGAAAAAGTTGATTGGAATTATTTTGAAAAAGAATTCGCCTCCCTATATTCCAAGAAAGGAAACGCAAGCCATCCGATCCGGTTTATGGTGGGCTGTCTGCTTCTGAAACACCTTTACAATTTGGGCGATGAGACTTTAGAAAAAGCCTGGATTATGAATCCTTACATGCAATATTTTTGTGGCAGGGTTTTCTTTGAACACGAGTTTCCGTGTGACCCGAGCAATTTGGTTCATTTCCGAAAAAGAATTGGCGAGAAGGGAATTGAGAAAATCTTCGCCTACAGCGTAAGGATGCACGATGTAAAGACGAAGACCTCGAACTTTGTTTTATCAGACACTACTGTTCAGGAGAATAATACCACTTTTCCCACCGATGCAAAATTGTGCAAGAAAGTAATTGATTATTGCAACAAAATAGCCGAAAAAGAAGGCATAAAACAAAGACAACGCTACACGAAAGTCAGTAAACAATTGGTTCGTGACACCTATAATGGCAAACATCCTAAGCGAGCCAAAGGAGCAAGAAAATCTGCAAGACGATTAAAGACTATTGCCCTGAGGATGGTACGCGAACTGGAGCGCAACTTTACTCCTGAACAAAAAGAATTCTACAAAGATTTACTCGCTCTTTACTCCAAAGCCGTCACTCAGGAAAGAAAAGGTACCGATAAAATTTACAGCCTGCACAAACCTTTTACCCAATGCATCGCCAAAGGAAAAGCGCATAAACAATACGAATTCGGGAATAAAGTGGGCTTGATCACCACCGCTAATAAAGGAAAAAAAATCATTCTCGCAATTAAAGCATTTTTACAAACCCCTTATGATGGTCACACCATTGAACCACTTTTGGAACAAATGGAAACAGGTGGCCAACCCCTTCCCAAAGAACTGGTTTACGACCGTGGCGGAAAAGGGAAATCGGAAATAAAAGGAGTGAAAATCTCCATTCCAGGTCCACCGAGAAAAAAAGACACCCTCTACCAGAAACAAACAAAGCGCAAAAAATTCAGAACCAGAGCTGCCATAGAGCCTATCATCGGACATTTAAAAACTGATTTCAGGCTGGCTAAAAATTACTTTATGGGAGAAACGGGGCCTCAAATCAATGCCTTCCTAGCAGCAACTGCCTGGAATATGAAGAAAATGATGGAGATTCTTAAAGCCAATCTTCGTTGGCTATATTTTTCTTTGCAGAATTTCCTCTTTGCTGCATATTTTTTCACAATAAAAAGAAAATATTTATATTGTTAAGGAACGACTATTTAAACAAAAAAAAGCCGTCCAAAGTCAATCGAACGGCTTTTACATATAAAATATTTGCGATTAAGAATACATTTGTTGTTGTAGTTCTTTCACCTTTTTGTCAGCTAAATATTCATCATAAGTCATCTCTCTATCGATAATTCCTTTTGGGGTAAGCTCAACGATTCTGTTACAAACAGTTTGTAACATTTCGTGGTCATGAGAAGAGAGTAGGATGGTGCCTTTGAAATTGCTTAAAGAGTTATTCAATGTAGTGATACTCTCCAAATCCAAGTGGTTGGTTGGTTCATCTAGAAGTAAAACATTGGCTCTTTGCAACATCATTCTAGAGAACATGCAACGCATTTTTTCTCCTCCTGAAAGTACTTTACAAGATTTTAAAGCTTCGTCACCCGAGAAAAGCATTTTACCAAGGAAACCTCTCATATATTCCTCATGGCGTTCCTCGTCGTTTTTGGTGAATTGGCGTAACCAATCTACTAAATTGATGTCTTCTTGGAAGAAATCGGTGTTATCAAGCGGCATGTAAGATTGTGTGGTTGTGATTCCCCAATTGTAACTTCCTTGGTCAGGTTGCGCGTTACCTCCTAAAATCTCGAAAAATTCGGTGATTGCCAAACTGTTTTTAGAAATAATCGCTACTTTATCGCTTTTCTTCAAATTCAAATCGATGTTTGAAAATAGAAGTTCGCCATCTTTTGTTTTTTCTAAATCTTTTACTTCTAAAATTTGATCTCCTGCTTCACGTTCTGTATCGAAAATAATTGCCGGATATCTTCTAGAAGAAGGTTTAATATCGTCGATGTTCAATTTATCGATCATTTTCTTACGAGCAGTTGCCTGTTTTGCTTTCGCTACGTTGGAAGAGAATCTCGCGATGAAATCTTGAAGTTCCTTCTTCTTTTCTTCAGCTTTTTTGTTGGCTTGCTGACGTTGTCTCGTTGCAAGTTGCGAAGCTTGATACCAGAATGAATAGTTTCCTGTGTAAAGATTTAATTTTGCATAATCTAGATCCCCGATGTGTGTACAAACGGTATCAAGGAAGTGACGGTCGTGCGAAACTACAATCACTGTGTTTTCATAATCGGCCAAGAAGTCTTCCAGCCAGGAAATGGTGTCGATATCAAGGTCGTTAGTAGGTTCATCAAGAATCAGTACGTCCGGATTTCCAAAAAGTGCTTGAGCCAAAAGAACTTTTACTTTGTCTTTATTTTCAAGTTCGCCCATCAATTGATAATGCATATCTTCTTTAATGCCGACGTTGGAAAGCATCGTCATTGCATCAGATTCCGAGTTCCATCCACCCATTTCATCATACAATACGCCAAGTTCTCCAGCTTTGATGCCATCTTCATCAGAGAAATCTTCTTTAGCATAAAGTGCATCCATCTCAGCTTTGATTTCGAAAAGTTTTTTATTTCCTCTCAGTACAGTTTCGAGCACCGTGAAATTGTCGTAAGCAAAGTGATCTTGTTCCAAAACCGACATTCTTTTTCCTGGTTCCAGTGATACCGAACCAGTAGTTGGGTCTTGTTTTCCGGTTAATATTTTAAGGAAAGTAGATTTTCCAGCGCCGTTTGCACCAATAATTCCGTAGCAATTTCCCTTGGTAAACATGATATTTACATCATCGAAAAGTACTCTTTTCCCGAATTGTAAAGATAAATTAGATACTGTTAACATATAGTTTTGTAAATTTGTTGCAAAATTACGAAAAGAAAACGGTTTTTTTTACCATTTATAAGATTCGTTGGTTATAATTATTGGTAGCAGATAATTATACATTATGATAAAATTTTGTTAATGTTAAAAAAAATTAATTTTTTTTTGAAACACCAAATTTGATGTTCAATGAAGATAGAAAAATCCATAAATATTTTTAATAAACGAGCCCGTTTCGAGTATGAGATTCTTGAAGAAATCGAGGCTGGAATGGTGTTGACGGGGACTGAGATCAAATCTTTACGATCTTCAAAAGCGAGCATCACCGAAGCGTTTTGTCAATTTATTGACGGGGAATTATATATCATTAATATGATGATTGATGAGTATAAATTTGGAACTTTTTATAATCACAAAACAAAAAGGGAACGGAAATTGCTGTTGCACAAACGAGAGTTGCAGAAGTTTGAAAAAAAACTTAAAGATGTAGGAAATACTATTATCCCTTTAAAATTATATATTAATGATAAGGGTAAAGCTAAGATTCTTATTGCACTTGGAAAAGGGAAAAAACTCTTTGATAAAAGGGAATCTATAAAAGATAGAGAAAACAAAAGAAATCTCGACCGAATATTAAAGAAAAGTTAAAAAAACAATTAAAATCTTTGTTTATAAAGAAAATTTATATTTATTTTGCATTATCAATTATTTAATCATTTAATTCTATGAAAAATCTAAAATTAGGAATTACAGCATTGGCACTTACTGTTGCCTCTACTGTTTTCGCTCAAACGACCAGCAACCCGTGGTTAATCGGTGTTGGTGCTCACGGAGTAAATCATGTTGCAGCTGGAGGAGACGTTGGAAATGCGTTTTCAACCGCTTTTGGTGGTGACGATGCGAAGAGATTGTACAATATTAATAACTTTACAATCACTCCTCCGTTATCTAAGTTAACAGTAGCAAGAAACTTAAATAAATATTTAGTTCTTGACTGGCAAACTTCAGTAGGAAATGTAGACAACAAGAGAATCGGTATGGGAGAAGAATTTTTCCTAATGACAGGTTTAGGTCTTCAATTTAAATTTAATGGCCTTTGGAATGAAGAGTCTTGGTTTGATCCATATTTAAGAGTAGGAGCTAACTATCTAAGACACGATTATTCAGGAGTAACTTTCCCTGTTTATGACGCTTATCACAACACTTCGTATGCAGGTTTCTCTAACAATGAGCCATATACACAAAGAAGAAAAGACCATTTTGCAGTTAATGCTGGTTTAGGATCTAACTTCTGGATCACTAAAAACTTTGGTTTAGGTGTTCAAGGAGATTATGTATCTACACCTATCGATGATTCAGGTCTTGCTAACTTCTGGCAAGCTTCTGCATCTTTATTATTTAGATTTGGTAACACTGATAGAGATAAAGACGGTATCCCTGATAAAGAGGACAGATGTCCAGATACCCCAGGTTTACCTGAGTTCCAAGGATGTCCTGATACAGATGGTGATGGTATCCCAGATATCGACGATCAATGTCCAGATGTAGCTGGTCCAAAAGAAAACAACGGTTGTCCTTGGCCAGATACAGACGATGACGGTGTACTAGATAAAGACGATGCTTGTCCTACAGTTCCAGGACCAGTTGAAAACAACGGTTGTCCTTGGCCAGATACTGATGGCGACGGAGTATTAGACAAAGATGATGCTTGTCCTACAGTTCCAGGTCTTGCACAATACAACGGTTGTCCAAAACCACAGTCTGCGTACGCGGAAGAAGCTACAGGTGCATTAGTAGGTATTCTATTTGATTTCAATAAAGCGACGATCAGACCAGAATCTAACTCTAAACTTGATCAAGCTGCAGAAATCATTAAATCTTCAAACGGTGGTAAATTTATCGTAGAAGGACAAACTGATAAAAAAGGTTCTGAAGCTTACAACTTAACACTATCTAGAAAAAGAGCTGCAGCTGTAGTAGGTGCACTAGAAGCTAGAGGAGTTAACAAAAACCAACTTAAATCTATCGGTGTAGGTGAGCAAAAAGCAGAAGTTCCTGAAACAGCTTCTAACGAAGAGAGAATGAAGGATCGTAAAGTAGTAATTATAGCTGCTGATGCTGACGCTTGGGAAGCGATGCAAAAATCTGATTTACCAGTGGTAAAAAAGAAAGTAGTTAAAAAGAAAAAATAATCTTTTTAAGTAATATTTATAGACGCTCTTCGAAAGAAGAGCGTTTTTTTGATAGAAATTCATTATTTTTGCACACACAAAATTTATTGAAACATGGGACGCGCATTCGAATATAGAAAAGCCTCAAAAATGGCCAGATGGGATAAGATGGCCAAAACATTTTCTAAAATTGGCAAAGACATAGCTATTGCGGTAAAAGCGGGTGGTTCTGATCCTGAATCTAATCCTGCCTTAAGAAGATGCATTCAGAATGCTAAGGGTGCAAATATGCCAAAAGATAACGTTGAAAGAGCCATTAAAAAAGCTTCCGGAGCTGATGCTGAACATTATGACGAGATTACCTACGAAGGATATGGGCAAGGCGGGGTTGCATTTTTCGTGGAGTGTACAACCAATAATCCTACCCGAACCGTCGCGAATGTGAGAGCCATTTTTAATAAATTCGACGGAAATTTAGGTAAGAACGGTGAACTTGCATTTATTTTTGACAGAAAAGGCATTTTTTCAATCGAAAAAGCCAGCATAAAAATGGATTGGGATGATTTTGAAATGGAGATGATCGACAGTGGCGCAGAAGATATCGATAGTGATGATCAAGAAGTAATGATTACAACTGCGTTCGAAGATTTTGGTACTCTTTCTCACAAACTAGATGAACTTGGAATTGAAGTAAAAAGTGCAGAATTGCAACGAATTGCCAATAATACCAAAGAAGTGAACGAGGACCAATTTAAAGCAAATATGAAAATGCTTGATCGCTTCGAGGAAGATGATGATGTACAAAATGTTTATCACAACATGGAAATCACCGATGAATTATTAGAAAAAATTTAACTCAAACCATAAGAAAACCTCAAAGAAAGCTTTGAGGTTTTTCTTTTATCGCTCCAGTAAAATATCTTCTACATCGGTCATTCTGTTCATTACAGATCTTGCGTACGAACAATGCGGATAAATTTTCCAGTTGTTATCTCTTGCGAATTTTATTCCCTCTTCTACTAAAAATTTTCCCATACCTCGGCCTTCAAATTTCGGATGTACCAAAACAAAAGAAATGGTAAGTTTATTTTCATCGGGAAAAATGGTGTAGGTTAATCTGCCAATTTCTTCCTCGTCATTATTCAGGGTTATTACGCCGCCGTTTCCGGTTTGATGATTTTCGTATTTCATAATTTTTATTTTAATAATTTAAACATAACGAAATTTTTTAGTAGGTATATTTCGTTCACAATACAATGTGGATTTTGTAGATTTGTACATCAATAATCTTTCCAATCTTAATTTAATACTTAGAAATGAAAATTACGCTCAATAGAATCAACGGCGACTATTTATTTGAATGTACCAACCAATCTGGTAACAAAATCTTGCTTGATAATACCTCACAACCTGGCGCAAAAGGGGTTTCTCCGATGGAATCTATCCTCATGGCAGTTGCAGGTTGCAGCGGTATCGACATTGTTTCTATCTTAAAAAAACAACGGCAAGAAATTACCGGATTTTCAGCTGAAGTTGAAGGGGAGCGCGTTCAAGTAGATGAAGCGAAACCATTCAAATCAATTCTAGTGAAATTTTTCCTTGAGGGAAATGTAGATCCTAAAAAAGCCTTAAAATCAGCTGAACTTTCTTTTGATAAATATTGCTCGGTTTCCAAAACACTTGAACCTAATGTAGCGATTGGCTACGAAGTTTATGTAAATGGAAATCTGGTGAATTAATTTTTTAAGAAAATTTACCTTTTACTGAATTGGTTGGTTGAAGGAGTTTAGCGATGGTCGCCGTCCATCCGGTTTGGTGTGATGCACCTATTCCCATTCCCGTATCGCCGTTGAAATATTCATAAAACATGATATAATCTTTGAAATGTTCATCATGATTCAGCATATAATTTCCACCGTTAAAGGCCCTTTCGCCGTTTTCGTTTTTAGCAAAAATAGAGTACAATCTTTTGCTTAAATTCTCGGAAACATGCAATAAATCTTTCATTTCCCCACTATTGGTGGGGAATTCTATTTTCATACTGTCGCCATAATAGTAGTGGAAACGCTGTAGACTTTCTACGATTAGGAAATTGATAGGAAACCAAATCGGGCCGCGCCAATTACTATTTCCCCCAAACATTCGGCTATCGCTTTCTGCGGGAGTGTATTTTACAGTGAAATCTTGTCCGTCAACAGAAAACTTGAATGGGTTTTCTTCGTAGATTTTCGACATCGACCGGATTCCGTAATCGGAAAGAAATTCTTTTTCATCCACCATTCTATTTAGAATTCTAGTGAGTTGGGTTTTTCTTAGAATACTCATTAGATGTTTCCCGCCTTTGCCTTCAACCTCCCAGTGAGAAACCAGATTTGCGAGGTCAGGTTTGTTTTTTAAAATCCATTGCATTCTTTTGGTAAAGTTGGGTAGTTTTTCCAAAATGTCATGTTCGATAATCTCTACAGCAAACATGGGAATTAAACCTACAATACTTCTTAATTTCAACGAAATAGAATCTCCATTATTTAGTTGCAACACATCATAGAAAAATCCATCTTCTTCATTCCAAAGACCATTTCTGGTTTCACCGAGATTCTCCATAGCTGCAGCGATGTACAAATAATGTTCAAAAAATTTGATGGCCATATCTTCATACACAGGATTGTACAACGCTAGTTCCATAGAAATCCGCATCATATTAAGTGCAAACATCGCCATCCAACTAGTTCCGTCAGCTTGCTCAAGATGATCACCGTTTTTAAACTGCATATTTCGGTCAAATGCGCCGATATTATCAAGACCTAGAAATCCGCCACCAAAAACATTATTTCCCTTCTTATCTTTTCGGTTCACCCACCAGGTGAAATTCAGCAAAAGTTTTTGGAAAACACTTTCCAAGAAAGGGATATCGGGTTTTCCATTGATCTTTTCATCAATTTTAAATACTCTAAAAGTTGACCAAGCATGAACGGGCGGATTCACATCGCTGAAATCCCATTCGTAGGCCGGAAGTTGCCCATTTGGGTGGATGTACCATTCTTTGGTTAAAAGTTTCAACTGGCATTTTGCAAATTCAGAATCCAAAATCGCAAATGGGACACAGTGAAATGCCAAATCCCAAGTCGCAAACCAAGGATATTCCCATTTGTCGGGCATCGAGATGATATCTTTGTTTTGCATATGTTCCCACTCCGTATTTCGTACGAATTTGTTGAAATTACGGTTTGCTTTATATTTTGGATCGCCTTTCAGCCATTTTGATACATCGTAATGATAGAACTGTTTGTTCCAAAGCAAACCTGCAAAAGCTTGTCGCTGTATATTTTTCTCTTCTTCATTTTCAATTTCGTGTTGAATTTCGTGATAGAATTCCTCGGTTTCTTTTTTTCTTAAATTAAAAATCTTATCGAAATCAAAGAATGCATCTTCTAAATCGGCAGCAGATAACCGGAAATCGAAACTTTGACTTTCACCAGCTTCTAGCTCAGTGTCAACATAGAAACTTGCTTTAGTTCCTGTTTTTTCCGGGTTTATTGCCGATTCTTTTCCATTGACCAAATATTCATTAATTCCATCTTTGAAATATTGGTTTTCACTTGGAGTGTTGAAAAGTTTTGGTGAATTCGTTTCATTGTCACAGAAGAACGTAGCATTTTTGTCTTTAGCATAAAGCTTTTTCATGGAATTATTGTGATGTTCAATGTCGATAATTCCTTTGACCGAAGATTTTAGTTTTGGCTGAGGACGTTCGTATCCCCAACTCCAATTATTGCGAAACCATAAAGTAGGCAATATAACGAGCGGCGCTTTTTTATTGCTTCTATTAACGGCTGTTACACGAATCAGAAAATCATCTTGCGAAGCTTTTGCATATTCAATAAAAATATCAAAATATTCACTATTTTTAAATATTTGCGTGTCAATGATTTCGAATTCAGGCTCTTTTTTGCTTCGACGTGCATTTTCGTTGATCAATTGGTCGTAAGGGAATTCATTAATTGGATATTTATACACCATTTTCATGTATGAATGGGTTGGTGTATTATCCAAATAATAGAAAATTTCTTTGATGTCTTCTCCGTGGTTTCCTTGGTGATTACTTAGTCCAAAGAAGCGTTCTTTGACCATCTTATCTCTGCGATTCCAAAATGAAAAAGCAAAACAAAGTTTTTGATGATGATCACAGATTCCAGCAATTCCGTCTTCATTCCATCGATAGACCCTGCTTAAAGCACTTTCATAACTGGTGTAATCCCAGGCATTTCCATCGGAGCTATAATCTTCGCGAACGGTTCCCCATTGGCGATTGCTAACATAAGGTCCCCATTTTTTCCAGCTCTCATCAAGCATTCTCTCTTTCTCTGCATTCATAAAATCATATTTCAGCTGCGAAATTATGAAAATATTATTTTTTCCAAATTGAAATAAATACTTATATTTGCCTCAGATTTTGTTCATTTACATATTGAAAATGTTATCAAGAAAGGTGGAGAGATTAGACTCAATGATACCTTGGCAACCCTTCGGAAACGGAGAAGGTGCTACATTCTAACCCTAATTTGGGTACAGATAACACAAACTTTTTTACCTTTTTTCTGGTAGCATTTTCAATTTTTATTTTATTTAAAATTGGAAAATTCGCTACAACATATCACTCTTTATCAATTTAAATTACAGTCAGAAATTATTCTTGACCTGAATCTTTCGTATCAATTTTTTGGCGCTGAACTTTTTTCGGCTCCCATTATTCTTATCAATCACGCATTAACCGGGAATTCTAACGTTTCGGGGGAAAATGGTTGGTGGAAAACCTTGGTGGGTGATCAAAAAATAGTCGACACCACTAGATTTACTGTTCTATGTTTTAATATTCCAGGGAATGGATTTGATGGCCATTTTATTCATAATTACGAGAATTTCACAACAAAAGATATTGCAAAAATTTTCCTGGAAGGGTTATCTGCATTAAAGATAACAACGCTTTATGCCATGATTGGTGGATCTTTAGGAGGTGCAATTGGCTGGGAAATGCTCGCCATTAAGAAAGATATGGCTGAAAGATTTGTTCCGATTGCTTGCGATTTCAAAACTTCCGATTGGCTCTATTCACAATGTTTGGTTCAGCAATTTTTACTCAATACAAATGAACAACCACTGGAAAAAGCCCGAATGCACGCGATGTTGTGTTACCGTACACCAGAATCTGTAAACCTAAGATTCGGTAATGAATGGGATGAAACTCAACAAATAAGAAAATCTCATGATTGGCTTGTTTTCCATGGAGAAAATTTAGCGCAACGATTTACTTTAAAATCATATCGCTTGATGAACCAGCTTCTAATGACCATCAATGCAGATGCTGAACAATTAAAAAACATCAAAGCTGAATTGCATCTGGTTTCGGTAGATTCCGACTTGTTTTTCCCAGCTTCAGAAATGAAAAAATGTTTTGAGGTTCTTCATAAAACAAAGGCAAGCACTTTCTATCACGAAATAAAATCCATTCATGGCCACGATGCCTTTTTGATGGAATATGAACAACTAAATAAAATTTTAGAAAAAATATTATAATAAAATGATAAAGAAAAACGAAATAAAAGTTTTAAAAAACCGTGCAATTATAAAGTTTGAAGGCGAAAATTTCTTAGGAGAAGTTGGCGTAGATGGTCGAATTTTTAAAGCGCTTACGTACGCTAGAATCAGTGTCGGAGTGATTTCCCAACAGGCGATCGAAAATGGAATCTCTGTTTTGGTTAATGAAATTGACGCAGAAAAAGCGGTAAGTTGTCTCATCAATGAATTTGAAAAAGAGAGAAAATCCAGAAAGGTAAGCCAGATTTATAGCATTAATAATGTATCCGTAATTGGTTTTGTCGCCAATGATTTCAATAAGATAATTTCGGAATTGGCTCGCAATAACATCTTTCCGTTGATTTTGAACCAAGTTGCTGCCGAAAATCGAATTAATATTGTAGTTACTTCTTCCCAAGATGAAAAGGCGAAAAATATCATTGAAGCAGAAATTTTTTCAAAACCTAAAACGGTACACCTTGCAATAATCGGTCACGGGAATGTTGGAAAAACCTTAATTAATCAGGTTCTGGAAAGTTCAGAAGAAATCCGAAATCGAAAAAAAATCGATCTGAAAATCATTGCTATAGCCAACTCCAGAAAAATCGCTTTCAATAAAAATGGTTTTGGAGATAACTGGAATGATGAAATTCAAATTTCAGAAAAAGCATCAAATATTAATAATTTAATAGCGTTTTCTCATGAAAATCAGCTGGAAAATCTTATTGTCGTTGATAATACTGCGAGTAAAGATTTCGTGAAAAACTATCCTGTTTTGGCTGAAAATGGTTTCGATTTGGTTTCTTCCAACAAAATATTCAACACGCTTCCCATTTCTGAATATCGAAATTTCCGAAGTATTTTAGAAAAAAAAAATAAAAAGTATTTGTACGAAACCAATGTTGGCGCAGGTTTGCCACTTATTGATACTATTAAACTTTTACACCTGTCTGGCGAAAATATTACAAGAATTAAAGGTGTTTTCTCCGGTTCGTTAAGCTACATTTTCAATAATTTCTCAGTGCGCGATGAGAAATTTTCAACCATTTTGAAAGAAGCAATGGAAAAAGGATTTACCGAACCCGATCCGCGCGAGGATTTGTCCGGAAATGATGTTGCCAGAAAACTATTGATTCTTGCCCGTGAACTCGATTTGATTAATGAATTTTCTGATATAAATGTTGAAAATTTAGTCCCAGAAAACCTACAGAAATGCGGCAGTCAGGAGTTTGTGGAGAAGTTGAGCGAATTAGATGAGGTTTTCGAAAAAATTAAAAATCAACAAGCGGAAAATCATGTATTGCGTTTTGTGGGCGATTTACACGGCGATTTACAAAAAGAAAAAGGCGAGTTGGAAGTAAAATTGGTATCCGTTCGGGTCAGCTCCGCACTCGGGCAACTGAAAGGCTCCGATTCTATTTTTGAAATTTACACCGAAAGTTACGGCGAAAATCCAATCGTAATCATGGGAGCCGGTGCCGGTGCTAAAGTTACTGCGAGAGGCGTTTTTGGTGATATTTTAAGACTTTCTGAAAACAAATAATCTATAATTAAATACGATGAACCAAGATAATCAAACCAATAATTTCGAAACATTTGCGATCAGAACACAGTCGCAAAGATCACACTTTGATGAACATTCTACTCCGTTGTATCTCACCTCGAGTTTTGTGTTTGAGGATGCCGAAGACATGCGCGCAAGTTTTGCGGAAGAAAAAGAGAAAAATCTCTACAGCCGTTACAGCAACCCGAATACAAACGAATTCATCGAAAAAATTGTAAAAATGGAAGGTGCAGAAGCAGGTTACGCTTTCGCAACAGGAATGGCTTCGATTTATTCTACTTTCATGGCTTTGCTGAATTCTGGAGACCACGTTTTGAGTTGTCAGTCGGTTTTTGGTGCAACTCACGCCCTGTTTACCAAATATTTTCCAAAATGGAATATTGATTATACTTATTTTAAAGCCGAAAATTCCGCTGATGTTGAAAGTTTAATTCAACCCAATACCAAAATTCTCTATCTCGAAACGCCAACCAATCCTGCGATTGAGATTTTAGATTTAGAATTTTATGGAAATTTGGCCAAGAAACACAACCTGATTTTCATCGTAGATAATTGCTTTGCAACACCTTATTTGCAGCAGCCGATAAAATATGGAGCCGATGTTGTGGTGCATTCCGCGACAAAATTAATTGATGGTCAAGGTCGTGTTTTGGGCGGAGTTGCAGTTGGTAGAAAAGATTTAATTCAGGAAATTTATTCGTTTTCCCGTTTAACCGGACCTTCGCTTTCGCCTTTCAATGCGTGGATTTTGAGTAAAAGTCTGGAAACTTTGGCCGTTCGTGTTGAAAAACATTGCGAAAACGCTTTGAAAGTTGCCGAATGTTTGGATTCTCATCCCAATGTAGAATTCGTGAAATATCCCTTTCTGAAATCACATCCGAGTTACGAAATTGCAAAAAAACAGATGAAATTGGGCGGAAATATCGTCGCTTTCGAAATAAAAGGAGGAATCGAAGGTGGAAGAAATTTTCTGAACAAAATCAAAATGGCTTCTCTTTCCGCCAATTTGGGAGATACAAGAACGATTGTCACGCATCCTGCCTCTACAACGCATTCAAAATTATCTGATGAGGAAAGAAACGAGGTTGGAATTACAGCAGGTTTGGTGCGTTGCTCAGTAGGTTTAGAAAATGTGGAGGATATTATTTATGATTTAAAACAAGCTTTGGATTAATCAGAATTAATTAATCAATAGGGGCGGGCTTTAGCCCGTTTTATTAAAATCAAAAATCACAATTGGCTTTAGCCAAAACGCATAAAATGAAAAATTCAGAACAATTATATAAAGCTTTATCCGAAAGAATTTTAGTTCTCGACGGAGCAATGGGAACGATGCTTCAGCGCTACAAATTTGAAGAAGAAGATTATCGTGGTGAAAGATTCAAAAATTGGGAACATCCATTAAAAGGAAACAACGATTTGCTTTCGCTCACGCAACCACAAGCGATTGAGGAAGTTCATCGAAAATATTTGGATGCCGGAGCCGATATTATTGAAACCAATACTTTTTCCGCCACAACCATAGCCATGGCCGATTATCACATGGAAGAGTTGGCTTACGAACTCAATTTCGAAAGCGCTAAAATTGCCAGAAAAGTCTGCGATGAATTCACCACAAAAAATCCGGATAAACCTAGATTTGTTGCGGGTTCCATTGGTCCAACCAACAAAACTGCAAGTTTGAGTCCCGATGTGAATGATCCCGGTTATAGAGCAATCACGTTTGATGAATTGAGAATTGCTTATAAACAACAAGCAGAAGCGCTTTTAGATGGCGGTTCGGATATTCTTCTGGTAGAAACAATTTTTGATACATTGAATGCCAAAGCTGCACTTTTTGCCATTGATGAAATCCAGGAAGAAAGGAACATTCAAATTCCGATTATGGTTTCCGGTACAATTACGGATGCTTCCGGAAGAACCTTGAGTGGGCAAACCGCCGAAGCATTTCTCATTTCAGTTTCACATTTGAATCTCCTGAGTGTTGGGTTCAATTGCGCTTTGGGTGCAAAACAACTCACACCTTATCTGGAAACGCTTTCCCATAATTCTGATTTTTACATCTCTGCGTATCCAAATGCTGGATTGCCAAACGCCTTCGGAAAATATGATGAATCGCCGGAATTTATGGCTGAACAGATAAGAGAATATGCCGAAAAAAGGCTCATCAATATTGTTGGCGGCTGCTGCGGAACCACGCCGCCGCATATCAAAGCGATAGCGGATTTGGTAAAAGATTATGAACCAAGAAAGTTAAAAGAAACAGTAATTTAACAGGCAGAATTTTGAATTTTCCTTTTTTCTTTGGTTTTTTGTAATGAAAACTTTTTGAAATGAAAAAACCTTCATACTATAAAAATCAGGACGATGCAAAGCTTTTCAGCGAGCTTCGCACCCGCGTGAACGCACGCGTGGCAGAAATCCCCGGGAACCGCGACCGTCTGATTGTTGTGAAATCTGTGCTGTTGCCTCTTCTGTATTTCGGCAGTTACGCCGTTGCGCTTTTCAATGGGAATAATGCTGCCGTCTATATCGGCTGCTATGTTTTCATGGCAATTGTGCTGGTGCTTATTTACCTGAATTTAATTCACGAAGCCGCACATAACAATATTTTTAAAAATAAAAAACTGAACCGAGCTGTTCTGAAAATTTTTGACTTAATTGGTGCTAACAGCTATATTTGGGAACGCCGGCATATTGTGAGCCATCATGCTTATCCAAACGTAGACGGTTGGGATACGGACATCGAGCAGAGCGGCCCGATTCTGATTTACCCGCATGCAAAACCGAAAGGCGTACAGAAATACCAACACCTTTTTTTCTTTTTGGTATATCCGCTTTACCTTTTCAACTGGATGTTTATCAGGGATTTTCGAGATTTTTTCGACCCGAACCGGGTAATCCAGAAAACGGGAGCAAAAATTCCGGCGAAAGAAAAAGTAAAGATGGTTGCCTTCAAGGTTTTTTACTTTTTCTATCAGATTGCAGTACCGGTTTTATTTTTTGAAGTTGCCTGGAACTTGGCTTTAGGAGCCTGGTTTCTGCAGATTCTTATAGCGAGTACGTTTGCACTTTTTGTGCTTCTTCCGCTGCATGCGCTTTCGGATAACGAATTCCCAAAACTGGATGAGGCCGGTAATCTGCCTTATAGCTGGCTGAGGCATCAGTTTGAAGTCACCAACGATCTTACCGAAAATAATACGTTTATCCGTTTTGTCCTGGGAAATTTCAATTACCATGTAGCCCATCACCTATTCCCCAACATCAGCTATGAATATGCACATGAAGTAACGGACGAGATTAAGAAATTTGCGGCCGAAAATAACTTCAGGTACAAGCAGTTTCCGCTCTTTACAGCACTGCGAAAGCATTACGATCTGCTAAAAACCAACGCCACTTCCATCGGCGACGTGATGGAAGAAACTATGTAAAAAGGGATTTTTTCCTCTAAATTTTTTAATGAAATATCTAAAACTTTCCGGACTTGAACCATTAGTCATCACTCCGGAATCCAATTTTATCAATGTTGGTGAAAGAACCAATGTCGCAGGATCCAAAAAATTTCTGCGCCTAATTAAAGAAGAAAAATTTTCTGAAGCGCTCAATATTGCGAGAGATCAGGTGGAAGGCGGCGCACAGATTCTCGATGTCAACTTTGACGACGGACTTCTCGATGGGAAATACTGCATGGTAAAATTCCTCAATCTCATCGCTTCCGAACCCGATATTGCACGAATTCCGATGATGATCGATTCCTCAAAATGGGAAATTTTAGAAGCAGGATTGCAGGTTGTGCAAGGGAAATGCGTGGTAAATTCGATCAGTTTAAAAGGCGGTGAAGAGGAATTTAAAAATCAGGCAAAAAAAATAAAAAGGTACGGCGCTGCGGTTATTGTAATGGCTTTTGATGAAGAAGGACAAGCGGATAATTACGACAGAAGAATTGAAATTTGCAAAAGATCTTATGATATTTTGGTCAACGAAATCGGTTTTCCGTCGGAAGATGTTATTTTCGACCTCAATATTTTTCCCGTTGCTACAGGAATGGAAGAACATCGCCGAAATGCCCTAGATTTCATTGAAGCAACAAAATGGGTTCGGGAAAATCTCCCGAATGTTTCGGTGAGTGGAGGAGTTTCCAATGTCTCATTTTCTTTCCGAGGAAACGATAATGTTCGGGAAGCGATGCATTCTGTTTTTCTTTATCACGCCATCAAAGCCGGGATGAATATGGGAATTGTAAATCCAACGATGTTGGAAGTTTATGATGAAATCCCGAAAGAATTGCTAGAATTGGTGGAAGATGTAATGCTTGATCGAAGAGATGACGCCACAGAACGACTTCTGGAATATTCCGAAAGGGTAAAATCCATTAAAAAAGAGTTTGTAGAAGAATTGGAATGGCGAAAACTCAGCTTGCAAGAAAGAATTACCCACGCTTTGGTGAAAGGAATCGACCGATTCATCATTGAAGATGTGGAAGAAGCACGAAAATTATCCGATAGACCTTTGGATGTTATTGAAACCAATTTAATGACTGGAATGGGCGTTGTAGGCGATCTTTTCGGAAGCGGAAAAATGTTCCTGCCACAAGTGGTAAAATCTGCGAGAGTGATGAAAAAAGCCGTTGCTTATCTGCAACCTTTCATTGAAGCGGAAAAGGATGAAAAGCAAAAACCCAACGGAAAAATCTTAATGGCAACAGTAAAAGGCGATGTTCACGATATCGGCAAAAATATTGTGAGCGTGGTTTTAGGTTGCAATAATTATGAAATTATCGATCTCGGAGTAATGGTTCCAGCGGATAAAATTATTCAGGCAGCGATCGACCATAATGTAGATGTAATTGGTCTGAGTGGATTAATTACGCCGAGTTTAGATGAAATGGTTCACGTAGCTGATGAATTGCAAAGAAAAAACCTGCATTTTCCATTAATGATTGGTGGCGCAACAACTTCAAAAGCCCACACTGCAGTGAAAATTTTCCCTAAATACGGTCAACCGGTGGTGCATGTGAATGATGCTTCCAGAGCGGTTGGCGTGGTGTCGCAACTTTTAGATCAAAACAGTGAACGCTATAAAGCTGATTTGAAAAGCGATTATGAAGATTTTCGTCAGAAATTCTTGAACCGACAAATAGAAAAAGAATACATCTCCATTGAAGAAGCCCGACAACAAAAATTTAAAATTGATTGGGAAAATCGAAAAATCCTTCGACCTAATTTTTTGGGAATTCACATGATAGAAAATCAAGATTTAAGCGAGTTGCTCGATTTTATAGATTGGTCACCTTTTTTCAGAAGTTGGGATTTACACGGAAAATATCCGGAGATTTTAACCGATGAAATTGTAGGAGTACAAGCCACAGAATTATTTAAAGATGCTAAAGTCTTACTCCGTAAAATTATTGATGAAAAGCTATTTACCGCTAAAGGAATCTTTGGGATTTTCCCTGCAAATGCTACTGAAAACGATGATGTTGAAGTGAAAGACGAACTCGGTAATCATTTGGCAACTTTCCACACGCTTCGTCAGCAACACAAAAAATCGGATGGTAAAGAATATTTTGCTTTAAGTGATTTTATTGCACCGAAATCTTCAGGAAAGACCGATTATATCGGAGCTTTTGCGGTCACGACAGGATTCGGTACAGAAGAATTAGCACAAAAATACTATGACGATGGCGATGATTATAATGCGATTATGGTAAAAGCTTTGGCAGATCGTCTCGCAGAAGCATTTGCGGAGTTTTTGCATCATAAAGTAAGAACCGAGTTTTGGGGTTATGCAGAAAATGAAAATTTGGAAAATGAAGATTTAATCGCCGAGAAATATTTAGGAATTCGTCCTGCTCCAGGATATCCTGCTTGTCCGGATCACCTGGAAAAGAACACGATTTGGGATTTGCTGAAAGTGAAAGAAAATATCGGATTAGAATTAACGGAAAGTTTGGCAATGTTCCCAACAGCAGCTGTTTCCGGATATTACTTTGCCAATTCGCAATCTAAATATTTCGGAGTGGGTAAAATCTCCGAAGATCAATTGAAGGATTATGCCGAAAGAAAAGGAGTCGATTTGGAATTCGCGAGAAAATGGTTAGCGCCCAACTTGGCAGATTAAAGTAAAAGAAAAAAGTGCATCAGTTTAAATGATAAAAGTTAGAAAACTTTAAATAAAAAATGAAAATTACAGACCATATAAAAAATGCCAACGGAAAAACTTTGTTTTCTTTAGAAGTAGTTCCTCCACAAAAAGGTATCGGAATTGAAGATTTGTATAAAAACATCGATCCATTGATGGAATTTAAACCACCTTTTATTGATGTGACAACGTCCAGGGAAGAATATATTTATCTGGACAAAGGAAATGGTTTGATGGAAAGAAGAATCACCAGAATGCGGCCCGGAACTTTGGGAATTTGCGCCGCAATTCAGCATAAATATAATGTTGATACCGTTCCGCATGTTTTATGTGGTGGATTTTCTCAGGAAGAAACCGAATATCTTTTGGTAGATTGTATGTACCTCGGTATAGATAATGTGATGGCTTTGCGTGGTGATGCGATGAAAGGTGAACAGCATTTTGTTCCTACCGTCGGTGGGCATAGAAACGCGATGGATTTGGTGCATCAGATGAATGATTTGGGACGCGGAAAATACCTTCACGACGAGAAAATATCCGCTGAGGAAAATAAATTCTGTATCGGAGTCGCCGGTTATCCAGAAAAACACATGGAAGCGCCTTCCATGAATTATGATCTAAAATGGCTGAAACAAAAAGTAGATGCAGGAGCAGATTACATTGTCACCCAAATGTTTTTCGACAACAAAAAATTCATTGATTTTGTAAAACAGGCAAGGGAAATTGGGATTAATGTTCCAATAATTCCTGGGATTAAGCCGATTGCTACAAAAGGTCACCTGCAAATGCTACCGAAAGTTTTCAAAATCGATTTGCCCGAAGATTTGATTTCTGAAGTTGAAAAAGCAAAAGATAATACAGCGGTAAAACAAATCGGCATCGAATGGGCGATTGCTCAATGTAGGGAATTAATGGATTTTGGAGTTCCCGTTTTGCATTTCTATTCGATGGGAAAAAGTGACAATATCAAGAAAATAGCAAAGGAAATATTTTAATTTTATGCGATAAGATAAATGGATTGATGCTACATCAATCCATTTTATTATACTTTTTCATGAGGTTTTCATAGAAATTCTGCGGCAAAATCCACTTTAGAGGAACTCCGATTTTTTGTCCAAATTTTCCGAAATAGTAATGTGCTTTCCACGTTTTTTTTCCCAGAAGTTTCTCGATATATTCTGCAACTTCAACAGGTTCACTGCCGTCATCCACGTGGGAATTCATCAAAGCATATACTTTCTCAAAAGTTTTTTTATAAGGTTCGGAAACTTCCGTTTTTACTCGATTTTCGGCAATTTTTGTTTTAATGTCGCCTAAATGAAGCGTACAAACTTCAATTTTCCAAGGCGAAACTTCATAGCGAATCGCTTCTGTTACTTTATCCAAAGCTGATTTTGAAGCCGAATAAAATCCACGGAAAGGCAAGCCCATTTCTGATCCAATACTCGAGATATTAATGATTTTTCCTGATTTTTGTTCACGCATTTTGGGTAAAACTCCAGTCATCATTTGCACTGCACCTACCAAATTGAGGTTGAATAATTTCAGAATTTCCTCTTGTGTAGAATCCTCCACAGCACCTACCATTCCCATTCCGGCATTATTGATGAGAAGGTCGATTCTTTTTTCTGCTTTTAAAATTTCATAAATTGCATTTTCAATTTGTGAATGATCGGTAATATCGGTCGGAATTGTTTTGAAAAACTCAGATTCGGTATTTTTTCTGCTCAGTCCGTAAACCTGATGTCCTTTCTTACCAAAATATTCAGCCAAAGCAAAACCAATTCCTGTGGAAGTTCCTGTGATGATAATCGTCATTTTTTATGCTTTTGTTTCAATAATTTTTTTCAAATCTGTCCAAAAATCGGGATAAGATTTTTCTACAACGTCTTCATTTTCAATGTTGATTTCTTTAACCAAACAGTACGGCGCAAAACTCATTGCCATCCTGTGATCGTTGTAGGTTGCGATGGAAATATTCTCGTTCGGTTCAAAAAATTTAACAGAAACAATAGAATCGTCGGTGATTTCAGAAATACAACCTATTTTAAATAGTTCATTTTTTAGAGCCAAAAGTCGATCGGTTTCTTTTACTTTCAATGTTTCCAAGCCCGTAATTTCAAACGGAATTTTCAGAGCGGTTGCCGTTACACAAAGCGTTTGCGCGATATCCGGACAATCATTCATATTTAAAACAATCTTTTCGGGGAAATTGAAATAATGTTCCGGAAGCAGGGAAATTTTCGCTTCAGCACCTTCAGAAATCGTATTCACCCCGAAAAAGTCCCAATAAATTTCTCTTAATGCCGAATCGCCCTGAAGTGAATAAGGTTTGAAGCTTTTTAAATTAATTGTTTCTCTAGAAATGGCTGCCAAAGAATAGAAATAAGAGGCCGAACTCCAATCGCTTTCCACGATAAAAGGGATGTTTTGCAGATGTTTTTCGGCGTGATTATCCGATTCAATTGGTTCAATTTTGATGGTATTTCCGTCCCAATGATTTGCAATTCCTACTGTTCGGAGAATTTTTAAGGTCATCTCCAAGTAAGGTTTGGAAGTAACTTTTCCTTCTAAAATTATTTCTAAACCATTTTCCAACTTTGCGCCGATTAGCATTAATGAAGAAATAAACTGGCTTGAAATATTGGCAGAAATCGTCACCGTATTTTTCTCTATTTTTTTTCCTGTTATTTTTAATGGAGGAAAACCTTCTTTTTCAAGGTAAGAAATTTCTGCTCCTAATTCTCTTAAAGCATCCACCAAAAATTTGATTGGTCTTTGTTTCATTCTTTCAGAACCGGTTAAAACAACCGTTTTTCCTTCCTGAATGGAAAAATATGAAGCCAGAAACCGCATTGCAGTTCCGGCATGATGAATGTCGATGATTTCCGAATTGCTATTCAACGCTTTTTCAAGCAATTGAGTATCTTGAGAATTTGACAGATTTTTGATTTCGATATTGTTGAAGAGTTGATGCAGAATTAACAAGCGATTCGAAATACTTTTCGAACCGCTGATTTCTATCGTTTGGTTTCCTATTAATTCAGATTTTTTTAATAGCATTTTGAAAGTGAATGGTTATTTCAGTTTTTGGTTATTTTGATGACGAGCGGCGTCTCTTTCTGTTTTTACTTTCATTTTTTTATCAAAAGCGGTTTGCAAATCCGTTCCGGTTTGATTGGCCAAACATAAAGTTACAAATAAAACATCGGCAAGTTCTTCTCCCAAATCTTTGGTCTTGTCGCTTTCTTTTTCGCTTTGTTCACCGTATCTTCTTGCGATAATTCTGGCAACTTCGCCAACTTCTTCCGTAAGCATCGCCATATTGGTGAGCTCGTTGAAATAGCGAACACCGATGGTTTTCATCCAATCATCGACTTCTTTTTGGAGCTTGGTAATTTCCATAATTTTTATTGATAAGCGCCTATGGTTGGGGAAGATGTTCTAGAGTTTTTCACAATATCCACCGGGAACATCGCTGCTACTCCTTGGTTTCCTTTGCCTTTCGCTGGGGAATCGTCTTTTACTCTTAAATTTAATTTTTGAGTAAAGTAATTCACGAATTTAGGATCTTCATTTTTAATGGAATTTGATGTCGCATAATTTGCATTTGTACCATATTTTAATAAAGAATAATTGAATTCTGTAGTGAAAGTTTGCCCGGAAGTTTGTTTCAATTCCACCATGTTTTCAGCATTTCCGTAAATGATGGAATTGTTGATTTTTAAGGTTAAAGGTCCGTTTTCTAAAGCCGTTCCATTCTGGTACTCGTTGGTTGCGTAAATTCCTAATCCTGGCAACGCGGAATTGAAATCCCAGTAATTTGCCAAGGTCGAATGTGCGATATTGTAATTTCCACCTTTGAAAATCCCCAAATCAGCTTCTCCGCAATTGTTCATCACCAAATTCGATGCATTGATCGTAGAATTCACTGCGAAAATTCCATATTCCTGATGAGTATGAATGATTGTATTTTTTATATTTGCCTGAGTTTCTGTCATTTCCAAACCACGGGTTCCGCCGAAAACTTTAGCATAATTCATTTCCAATTTGGCTCCGGTATCAAAAGAAATTCCGTTCCAGTTTTTAGGGATGGTATCGTATCTAGCGTCGTTTCTATCTCCTCGGAAAGTTACTTCTTCATTTAAATCTCCCGCAACATTTAGTGTGGCATTTTTAGAGATTTTCAAACCACTATTTTTGTGAAAATATACTTTGGTTCCTTTCTGAATATTCAATATTTTCCCTGCTTCGAGAGTAAGATTGCCGAAAATAATTTTCGCTTTTTCGTTCGTCCAGCTTGTGTTTTCTGCTAAAACATTCGGGTTGCTATCCGTTTGGATGAAAAATTCCGCATCTTGAACTACAGAAAATAAAGTAACGTGTTGGTTTCCGGCAGGAGTTTGGAAATTAATTCGGTCTTCGGCAATCGCTTCTGGAGAATTTGCTACAGGTGCAATTTCAACAAATATATAAAGACTGTCGTTTTTTCTAAGTGGAACATTCGTGAAATCGGTTCCCGCTTTTCCGTCAACATTGATTCTATATAAAGAAGAAGGGCCGTTTTCCAAGGAAATTTTAGGAATCATAACATCTTTATCTTCGGTATTGTAAATTTTTACAGCATAAGTTTCGGATCGAACTTGGTTATAAACGGTATCGCAAAAAACGGTATCGGCAGAAAATCGAAGCAATTGCGAAGGACTTTCAAAGCTGATATCGTCCCTGTTACAAGCAACAGCTGTTAAAAGAAACCAGAAAGAGATTGCGAATATAAATTTTAATTTATTCATTGAATTGGGAAATAGATATAGTTTTCAAATTTAATTAAAATAGTTGAACCTAAAAATTTAAAAATTATCAAACTGAGTATTTGCAGATTAAAAAATTAATTGTACTTTTGCGGTCTAAAAATTAGCAGAGGAATATCCATTACTACTTCTGAAGCAAAACTTTAATTTATTAAAATTTTTATTATGAAAAACGGAATCCACCCGGAAAATTATAGACTTGTTGTTTTCAAAGACATGAGTAACGACGAGATGTTTCTTTGCAAATCTACTGCAGATACCAAAGATACCATTGAATATGAAGGAGAAACTTACCCATTAATCAAGATGGAAATCTCTTCAACTTCTCACCCTTTTTACACGGGTAAAGTGAAATTGGTTGACACTGCTGGTAGAGTTGATAAATTTATGAACAAATACAAAAAATTCTCTAAATAATTTTAGAGGTTTTTACCAATATTAAAGTCTTTCAGGTTTCTGAAAGGCTTTTTTTGTTGTAATTTTGGACTTTATTGTTTAATCGTTTCATTAAAAATTTTGTTACTAAATGGCCCAAGTTGCTTTTTCCGACGCCCAATTTTGGGAAGATTTTTTACCGCTTACTTTCACAAGACCTGTTGCAGAAATGCGTTGCGGAATCCTCACTTTTGCAGAAAGGTGGCAGAAATTATTACAGATCGATGAGGTTTCCTATATTACTGAAGATTATTTGCAAGATAAATTCAAGAAGCCCGAAGCAACAGAAAGTTTATTCATTGTATCCAATTTTCTTCCAAGTGATGAAGTTTTGCAGCAGATTAAAGATTTAAAATTGGGTGAAGCTTTGGTTTATGAAAACGAATTATTGGTAGCAAGAATCAATATGGAAAAATTTTCTTTAAATCAAATCGAGAAGATGACAGATATCCATGAAGGTGTTCTCATGTTCAAGCAGCCAACGGATTTATTTTCATTCAATGAAAAGGCCATAGATTTCGATTTTGAGTTGCTGACGAAAGGTAGAGTTTCAGAGGAACTTTCCGCTACCAATGGTTTTCTAGGTGATGCTAACGATTTGTTCATTGAAAAAGGAGCCAATGTTGAATTTTCAACTTTAAATACCAAAACCGGAAAAATTTATATTGGCAAAAATGCCGAAGTGATGGAAGGTTGTAATCTGCGAGGTCCAATCGCGCTTTGCGATGATTCCAAATTTAATTTAGGTGCGAAAATTTATGGTGCTACAACCATCGGTCCTCATTGTAAAGTAGGGGGCGAAGTGAATAACATCGTGATTTTCGGATATTCCAATAAAGGCCACGATGGTTTTGTAGGTAATTCAGTCATTGGTGAATGGTGTAATTTGGGTGCAGATACGAATTCCTCCAATTTAAAAAATAATTACGCTGAAGTAAAACTTTGGAATTACCGAGCAAAAAGGTTTGTAAATACAGGGTTGCAATTTGCAGGACTCATTATGGGTGATCATTCCAAAACTGCCATCAATACTCAGTTTAATACAGGAACTGTCGTTGGTGTTGCCGCTAATATTTTCAAAAGCGGATTTCCGCCGAACCTGATCGAAAACTTTTCTTGGGGAGGAATGAAAGGCGATGAAAAATTTAAATTAGAAAAAGCATACGAAGTTGCCGAATTGGCGATGGCTAGACGAAAAGTAACTTTCACCGATCTGGATCGCAATATCTTAAAATATATTTACAGCGAATTTTAAAATATTAAAACATGATAAGAATTTCATTTTCGCCCTAACTTTGGAATTCCTATCTTTGCAACATTATTATTCTCACTTAAAACGTTTATAGCATGCAACTGTACAACACTTTAAGCGCAGAAGAAAGAGCTCAACTTATTGATGAAGCCGGTAAGCAACGACTTACTTTGTCTTTCTATGCGTACGCCAAAATCGAAAATCCAAAACAATTTCGCGACGAATTATTTATAGCCTGGAATGCACTCGATGCTTTGGGCCGAATTTATGTCGCTCACGAAGGAATTAATGCTCAGATGAGTGTTCCTGCGGATAATTTTGATGATTTCCGTGATACATTGGAGGTTTATGATTTCATGAAAGGTATCCGCTTAAATGTTGCTGTAGAACAAGACAATCATTCATTTTTAAAACTTACCATAAAAGTTAGAAATAAAATTGTTGCCGATGGTTTAAATGATGAAACCTTCGATGTTACCAATAAAGGAGTCCATCTGAAAGCTCGCGAATTCAATACTTTGCTTGAAGATCCAAATACCATTGTAGTTGATTTTAGAAATCATTACGAAAGTGAGGTAGGTCATTTTCAAGGTGCAATAACTCCGGATGTAGAAACTTTTAGAGAAAGTTTACCAATCATCAATGAACAACTTCAGGAATTTAAGGAGGATAAAAACCTATTGATGTATTGTACCGGCGGAATCCGATGCGAAAAAGCGAGTGCTTATTTCAAACATCAAGGTTTTAAAAATGTTTTCCAGTTGGAAGGAGGTATTATCGAATATGCCCGTCAAATCAAAGAAGAAAACATTGAAAGCAAGTTTATTGGGAAAAATTTCGTTTTTGATCACCGTTTAGGTGAAAGAATTACCGATGATATCGTTTCGCAGTGTCACCAATGTGGAAAGCCTTGTGATAACCACACCAATTGTTATAATGATGCTTGTCATTTATTATTCATTCAATGTGATGAATGTAAAGCTGCAATGGAAAACTGCTGTTCGACAGAGTGTTTAGAGATTATTCATTTACCTTTGGAAGAACAAGCTAAATTGAGAAAAGGTTTACAGGTTGGAAACAAAATTTTCAAAAAAGGAAAATCGGAAGCGTTAAAATTCAAAAAATCCGGAGAATTACCACACAAGCCCTTGGCGAAAGTGGAAACCAAAAATATTCAGCAAAAAATTGCCATTAAAAAAACATTGATTGGAAAGGCGGAGCATTATTACTCCAAATCGAAAATTGCACAGTTTTTATTGGAAAATGAACTGTCGGTAGGAGATAAGGTTCTTATTTCTGGTCCGACTACAGGAGAAAAAGAGTTGACAATTACCGAAATTTTCGTGAACGGAGCACCTAGTCAATCTGCTAAAAAAGGTGATCAAATCACTTTCACGATTCCGTTTAGAATTCGCTTATCAGACAAATTATTTAAAGTTTTGTCTTAAATGAAATGACAAAAAAAGAGATCAGAAAAAAATACACTGAAAAACGTGAAACCTTATCTCAGGATGAGGTTTTGTTGCTTTCTGAACGTATTTTTAATAATATTTTTCAGTTTTTCACCTTTAGTGAAAATCAAAAAGTTCATTGTTTTTTGCCGATTTCGATTAAGAAAGAATTTGATACACAGCGATTTATTGACGAACTGCTAAAAAGAAACATTAGAGTTTTCGTTCCAAAAATTGTTGATGAAAAGTTGATTTCTGTTGAAATTAATGCTAAAACCAATTTTATAAAAAATCATTGGGGAATTCCGGAACCGCAAAGCAACCAAGATTCTGGCGAGAAAGATTTTGATTTTGTGATTACTCCATTATTGTATTGTGATAATCAAGGAAATAGAGTGGGTTATGGCAAAGGTTTTTATGATTCTCTTTTCGAAAAAATAAATTCAAATGCTCGAAAAATCGGTGTTAATTTTTTTAATCCTGATGAAATTGTCGATGATGTTTGGGAGGGAGATATTCCTTTAGATTATTTGGTTACACCGACTGCAGTGCTGTCCTTTGGTGACGGCAAGTCAAAATCAACGAAGTAGAATTTAAATTCTTTTTTAAATTTCACCGGAGCGGGTTTAAGGATATATTGTGCGTTTTTCTCAAATTTTCCAATAAGCTTATCCTTTTCGTCGAAATATTCCACATCGAATTTTGCGAAATCTAAAGTATCTTTGCCTTTAATGTGCTTTTGTACAAAGATATTTCCAACCTTTGCTGTTTTTACTTTGAAACTATCAAGGTGTTTAAGAATAGGTTTTAGCTTATTCGAATCGTTTTCAGTAAAATAACTTTGCATTTGCGCATAAATAACGGAATCGATTTCTGTATCCCGGTTTCCGGAAGTATATAATGTAGAAAGGTCCAATAATTCCTGGATTTTTTGTTTCGTAATAAATGAAATCGCCTGTGCGCTATCCATTTTTGTTACCGGATAGGAGACTTTGTTATTATTGTTTCTTATTTTTTCCAAATCTGAAATTTCAGTGCTTTCTTTTTTGCAAGAAAATACAAATAAGAGAGTGAAAATAATCAGCAAAAGGTTAATTTTTTTCTTCATCGGTATCGATTTTAAATTTAATCATTACAATTTTTCCAGATTTATCCGCTTGAGTATCAATTACATCTAGGTTTTCAAGCGAAGTAGAAGGTAAAGTGACGAGATTGATATAGCGCTGCTTATCCATGGTTTCTACTCCATAAAATTGATTATCAAAAACTTGGTAAATCAACGCGTTGTCACTGATTAAATAATTGAGACTCTCTCTCTTTTTCTTTAAATCTTTTAAAGACTTGGAATAATAAAAGAGCATGATCGCATAATCATTTGGTTTCAACTCGATGTTTTCAGCTTCTGGAGCAGTTTCTAAATTTCTTTGAATCGTGTCTGTTTTATAGTATGGAGAGGAAACGACCATGGTTAATGATTTGGATTTTGTTGTATAGACAAACGGCTCATTGGGTTTGGCAACGTATAAAATTGGAGATTCATTCTCTTTTAAGATCTGTACTTGCAATTCTGCATTGATTTTTGAGTTTCGGTCAGCATCAATGAAGCTATAGTAGTATTTTTTACTGAACAATTCATCTTTGAAACCCAAAAGTCCAACTAAAACAGCAAGAACGGCAGAAATTCCTAACCATAAATATTTTTTTACAAGAGAATAAGTCGAATTTTTTTCTTCGGTATCGTAAGTTTCTAAATTAGCCTTGTTTTCTTTAACTGATTCATTGTCAGCTATTGTTTTTTGTAAAACGTGATTTTCACTTACTGAAATTGCTGCATTTTCGAGTGTAATAGATGGAGTTTCTTCTACTTTTTCATCAATCGCCGAAATCTGAGGTGCTTTTTCGCTTTTTTCGGCTTCTTCTGCTTTTGATTGGATGAATTGTTCATTTTCTTTCAAGATTTCATCTGCAAAAAGATGGTTCTTTTTGAAATCATACCAAGACATGTAACCCGCATAAACAGAGAGAATGTTCAGCATGTCGATTCTCGGAAGTTTAGTAACTGGGGAATTTTTAAAGTAGGTATAAAAAGATTTTTCACTAATGTTTCCTTTTGCCTTTTTTCGAAGATCTTCCTGGAAATATATAATGTCTATCCCTTTCCATTTCGAAATATCATCGAAAGAAGGGGTGTGATCTGCTAAATATTGGTTTTGAACCTCCGTTTTTAGCTGTTCAAAGTGTAGTAAATCTAAATCGCTCAATTGCAAATTTTTACGTAATCTATTGATTTTCAACAATGGTTTTTTGTAAAACCGTTTTACAAATATATTACAATTAATTTTCTAACACAAATTTAATTCTCACTATACCTTTGTCCTGTTCAAAATGATAAACGAGAACAACGAAATTTTAAAATAACAAAACAATTAAATTTAATTTATTATGAAAAAGTCATTATTCGTAGCTGGTATCGCTGCTTTAGCTCTTGTAGCTTGTAAAAAAACTGAAACTGTAGAAACTGCTAACGCTGCTGATTCTGCTGCTGTAACTGTAGATTCTGCTGCTGTTGTTGTTGATTCTGCTGCTGCTGCTGTTGTTGATTCTGCTGCTGCTGTAACTGTTGATGCTGCTAACACTGCTGCTGATGCTACTGCTGATGCTGCTGCTAACGCTGCTGATGCTGCTAAAGGTGCTGCTGCAGATGCTAAAGATGCTGCTAAAGAAGCTACTAAGTAATTAGATACTTTACAGAAACAAAATTACCACTTCTCCCTGAGAGGTGGTTTTTTTTTATTGATGATTTAGCTTTTGTCTTAATATTTCATAGCAACTGATTGCAACCGCATTACTCAGATTCAGTGAATCAATACTTCCGGACATGGGAATTAGCGTATTTTTTCCTTTACCAATCCAGAAATCACTGAGACCGGAATGTTCTGTACCAAATAACAACGCACTTTTTCCGGTGAAATTTTTTTTATAAAGATCTTCTGCGCTTTCATCCATTAAAGTTGTATAGATTGTGAATTTGTTTTCTTGTAAAAATTCAAATAATTCTTGATTGTTCGATTGGAAGACATTCATTCCAAATAAGCAACCAACGCTCGAACGGATCACATTCGGATTGTAAAAGTCGGTCTTTGCATCCGTTACAATTAAAGCATCAATTCCGAAAGCTTCGCAACTTCTTAGGATTGCACCCAAATTTCCAGGCTTTTCAATGCTTTCAACAATAATTATTGAGGAATTTTCTTTTGGTTTAAATGTAGAAAGAACATTCAACTTTGATTTATAAATTCCGATAATTCCTTCTGAACCCCCTCGATACGCGATCTTATCGTAAATTTTTTCAGAAACCAAGTTTATTTTTCCTTTTGGAAAATCTTCGTTGTAAATACTTTCGCAGATATAAAACTCTACGTTTTCGAATTGAAATTGCAGTGCTCTTTCGTTTTCTTGCTTTCCTTCGACCACAAAAATCCCGGATTTCCTGCGAAAGCGGTTATCGGTAATTAATCGGATAAGGTTTTTTATTTTTTCGTTTTGTAAACTTTCGATCAGCATTGTTATTCTTCGGTATTTTCAGTTTCTAGTAAATTGGTTTCAGAATCTTCGTTTGCTCTTTCTAGAAGCGCCTCCGGAAGGTTTTTACTTGCCTTTGCACCCAATTGTTTTAGTTTTTGTACACTACCAACCAGATTTCCTTTTCCGGTGGAAAGTTTTTTCATCGCATTCTCGTAGTCGCCTTTGGCATCATCCATTTTCTTACCTATTTTTAGCAAATCGGTTACAAATCCGTCGAATTTATCATATAAAGCTCCGGCTTGCCTTGCAATTTCCGCCGCGTTTTTGTTGTGGTGATCGCGTTTCCAAACATCTGAAATCAGTTTTAAATAGGCGATTAAATTGGTTGGACTCAATAAAATGATATGTTTTTTGTAGGCATAATTCCAAAGTTGCGTATCCCCTTGCAAAGCCGTAAGAAAAGCTGATTCCACGGGAACAAACATGATGGTAAAGTCCAGTGATTCCTTCAGATTATCATATCTTTTTTCAGCCAAGGTGTCAATATGTCTTTTCATTGCTGAAATGTGCAAGTTTAGATTTTGTTTTTTTTGTTCTTCATCTTCAGCGGAAATCATTCGTTCATAAGCGTTTAAAGAAACTTTCGAGTCGATAATAACGATTTGATTTCCTGGAAGTTTTAGTACAAAATCCGGTCTTTGGTTTTCTCCGTTTTCATTTTTTATGTTGAATTGAGAGAAATATTCGCGGTCTTTGGTAAGTCCGGAATCTTCCAAAATTCTTTCGAGAATCATTTCGCCCCAATCGCCCTGTGTTTTTGTTTGTCCTTTGAGTGCTGTCGCGAGATTATTGGCTTCTTGGCTGATTTTCGTGGTTTGTTCCATCATCATTTTGATGGTATTGTTGAGTGAAAACCTTTCGCGAGCTTCGTTTTCGTACACTTCGCTCACTCTTTTCTTAAAGTTTTCAAGGTTTTCGCCCAAGGGTTTTAGGAGTAAATCAAGATTTTCTTTGTTCGTATCGGTGAATTTCTTCGATTTTTCTTCGAGAATTCTGTTGGCAAGATTCTGAAATTCTTCTTTAGCCAAGGCTTGCATTTTTTCAATTTCTTCTTTTTGGCTATCTAAGAGTTTTTGTAAAGCTTGGTTTTGTGCATTGAGGTGAGATTTTATTGAAATTAATTCATTTTTTTCATCAACCAATTTTTTGATTTCTGAACTTTGATTGCTGTTGATTTCAGTTTGTTCTTCAATTCTTTGATTTTGAGCATTATTTTCAGCAGAAATTTTGGCAATATCCGTTTTTAATTGATTTAAAAATTCAGTTTGCTGAAGGTTTGTTTGCTTCTCAGAAAGGTAAGAATTTTCTAATTCATTGATTTTCAATGTCGAATTTTGTAAATCAGAGTTTGTCCTAATAAAATTATTATTCAAATCATCGAAAAGTGTTCGAGAAATAGTGGAGGATTTTAAGAAAAAATAGACAAGTAAAGCTCCTAAAAAAGCCCCGATAATAATCCCTATAAATAAAGTAGTCATTTCCATTTTTCAAAAATAGGAAGAAAAAAAATGATTTTCGGGATTACTACGAATTCTTTAAAACTTACTGATTTAGATTTTAATCATGAATTCTCAAAAATTCTTTAGCAAGTTCGATCATTTTTGGATCACCAGTATATTTACCTCTTTCGTCGGAAAGTTTTACCGTAGGAATCCAATCTCCATTTATTGCTTTTGCAGCAACAAGTTTCATCACTATATTCATTGGTTTCACATCGACATCGTTGGTTAAATTGGTGCCAATTCCGAATGAAATTCCGATTTTCCCTTTACAAGCGTGAGTGATTTCTGCTACTTTTTCCATGTTCAAACCATCAGAAAAAATAATGTATTTGAATAAAGGATTGATGCCGTTTGTTTTATAATGTTCAATGGTTTTGTGTGCGAACTCGATTGGGTCGCCACTATCATGACGAACACCGTCGAATAATTTCGCAAATTTTTTATCAAATTGCTGGAAAAAAACTTCTGTGGTGTAGGTATCTGAAAGGGCTACACCCAAATCACCACGATAAACATCCACCCAATGTTCCAACGAAAGCGCGTTGGCCATCTTGAAACCATATTCTGCAGCGTGAAACATAAACCATTCGTGAGCGTGTGTTCCTATTGGCTTTACGCCATATTTCATCGCAAAATGAATATTAGAAGAACCGATAAATTTTGTATTTTTATTTTTTACCAAAGTATCAACCACGAGATCGTGGACTTTATAAGAGTGTCTTCTCCTGGTACCAAATTCTGCGAAAGTAACGCCGAGTTTGTTCAATTCTTCGGCTTTTTCCAAAGTTTTGGCAACTACGATTTCATCGGAATCTCTTTCCATATTGTTCATTTCATAATGCAATTCGGAAATTAAAGCCAAAAGCGGAACTTCCCATAATATTGTCCGGTACCATTCTCCTTCCACCGTTACGCGCAACTCATTTTCGGTTTGCTGAATCGTAACTTCAGTTGGATCATAATGATATCCGCCCAAAAAATCCAAATACGGCAAATCGAGATAAGGGCAAGTTTCTCTCAAGAATTCCTTCTCATCTTTTGTGAGCTTCAGTTCTGCCATTGCGTTCACCGATTTTCTCAGTTCAGCATCAAAACCTTCCGGAAAATGATGTTTTCCGCGATTGATGAACTCATATTTTACTTTTTCGTTTGGAAAAAGTTTCACCACCGCATTTTGCATCGTGATTTTGTAGAAATCGTTATCGAGAATGGACTTGAATATTACACTCATAAAATGATATTTAAACAAATGTAAAAATTAGAAAGCAAAAAATCGCCTTTCACAAGACGATTTTTTTAATATTAAAGAATTTTAATGCTTAATGTTTAATGAATTTAAATGATTTCAAAGTATCGGAAGTTTTTATAGAAATGATATACGTTGCGGAAGGAAGATTCCTCACGTCGATTGTTTTTGATTTTTCCGAGAATAAAAGCTTTCCACTGAGGTCGAAAATAAACACTTTTTCAAGGTCTAATTTTGAAGTTTTAATATAAAGAAAATCGGTTGTAGGATTAGGATAAACGACTAAATCATTCTTTATTTCTTCCGTTCCCAGCTCTTTTACCAAAGTTACCGGTTCTCTGAAAAACGAAATTTCCATCAACTCGTTTGGTAATTCCTCGAAAACGTATGCTTCGCAGGTGTACAAGGCCAAATCATCATCTTCAACATTACTTATATAATAACTTTCAAAGGTTCCGGGAACTTTTTGATCCAAATTTTTGTACCAATAAAATTGATATTCGTTGCCGGAAAGCGCTTGCGTTAATGACGTTGAAGAACCTAAAGTTGCGTAAACATTTTTCGGCTCGTCGTATCGTTGTGGTGAATAAGTGAAATCTGCAAAGTCTTTATTTTTAAGAATGAAATTTTTTATTTCCTGTTTTGTAAATCGATTGTTTTCTAAAAAAGTAATCGCGGGAAGGTTTTCAGGAATTTCGCCCGAAAGTCGGTTGCCCGTCAATGAAAGCATTTGAAGCTTTCCCAACTGAAGTAGTGAAGTGGGGAATCCGCCAGAAATTTCGTTTTTGTCCAGATAAATTTGTTCGAGATCTTTTAAACTCAACAAGCTTTCGAAACCGCCGGAAATTTTGTTTCCCGAAAAATTTAAATGAACTAATTTTTTTAGCTGAAAAAGTTCCGCCGGGAAAACCGAGATTTGGTTATTGACCAAAGAAAGCCATTCTAAGTTTTGTAAATTTCCCAGAACCGTGGCGTAATTTGAGGTAAATAAATTATTGCTCAAATCCAAAGAAGTAAGCGCGGTAAGCGCGGTAAGTTCGGAAGGAATTTTCGTAAGATGGTTTCCGGAAAGGTTCAATTCACGGAGATTGATGAGATTTGATAAATTGCTAAAATTCTGTGAAATGGTATTGTTGCTTAAATTCAACGATTCGAGATTGGTTAAAGTTGAAATTTTTGCAGGAACCGTATTTAGATTGGTGTGAGAAAGATCTAAAATTTTCAACGTAGGAAAATTCTGCAAAAAAGTATTGATGTCGGCAAATGCAAATTGATTGTTTCCGACCGAAATTTCCTGAAGATTGGAAAGCGGAAGAATTGCCGAAGTTGGATCGCCTGTCAATCGGTTGTTGCTGATGTCGATTCGAACCAAATTGCCTAAAACAGAAATTGCTGGCGAAATTTCACCGGAAAGTTGGTTGGAACTTAAATCCAATTTCTGAAGTTTAGAAAAACTCGAAACAGTAATCGGAAAATTGCCTTTCAAAGCGTTTCCACGAAGATTGATTTCGATGACGCTGCCGTTTTTTATTTTGATTCCGTACCAGTTTTTAGGGTCTTTTTCCAAATCCCATTTTTGGCTCCACGTTTCGCCTGAAGTTGAGTTGTAAATATTGACTAACGCAGCTCTTTCTGCAAAAGAAATACTCCAGTTTTGCGAGAAATAAAGTTGCGAAAAGAGTAAAAAGAATAGAAATTTCTTCATCCGAGAATGTGTTTTTTGGTGTACAAATATATATCAAAAGTTGAAATGTAGAATTAAATTTTAAAAATTTGCATATTTGCTTGATTAATGAAATTTTTTAGGATTATTTATGAGAAAATATATTGTTTTGGCTTTTGTTATTGTGTTGGTTTATTTTTTTCAATCTTTTTTTCTTCCAGCGGGAGGCGCAGGAGCGGATAGTCTTTCTTATTTCGGAATTGCTTCGGAATTGCCACAACTGAAAACGAATTTGTTTCCGTTGGGATTTCCTGTTTTGATTAAGTTATTTCATTCTGTTTTTCAAGATTATTTTTGGACAGCCAAATTTTTGAATATTTCGATGGTTGTGGTGATTCTTGTTTTTTCTTATTTCAAGAAGTTTTATTTCAAAGAAACGGTGTTGCTTTTTACCGGGAAAACCGCGTTTTTTGTTTTTGGATATTTCATTTCGGAAGCTCCGTTTATTTTTCTTTTATATTTTCTTTTTTATGTCTTTCATGAAAGATTTATTGGAAAATTTCGCCAATATCAATTTGTTTTTTTTGCTTCATTACTTTTATTCTTGCTCTTTACAATTCGATATTCAGGAGTTTACATTTATCTTGGAGTTGGATTTTTCTGGTTGATTAGTATTTTGCGAAAGCCTTCTTTTCCTTTAAAAAACGATTTGTTTCAAGTTTTACTGTTCGCCGGTATTGGAATTGCGGGATATTTGGGATTCAACTCCTATATATATGGTAGTTTCACGGGAGAAAATTTAAGAGGAACTTTGCAACAATTTTCTTCGGTTTACTTACTTCGTAATATTTTGGGAGTTTCGGCTGTTTTCGATCCTTTTATTATGATTAAACCTGCTTCTAATAGTTTTGCAAGTCTCGCTTTTCAGATCGGTTTGATGATTTTTGATTTGTTGCTGCTTTTTTATTTTATACAATTGGTTCGGAAGAAAAAGGAAGTAATCGCATTGGATTTTCATCAATTACTTTGGGTAGTTTCTGGGGTTTATGCTGTTTCATTGTTTGTATCTTATTATTTTCAGCAAATCGAGGAAATGAATGTGAGAATGCTTGCTGCGGCTAATTTCTGTTTGTTCTTTTCGTTTTTACTTATTTATTTTAAGAATTTAAAATCAGATGCTTTTATTTTTGGTTTAGGAAGTTTCTTTCTTTTCTTTTTAACGGTTTATGCATTGAAAACACCGGTGAATTACTTGAATAATAAGAAGCAAATAGAATCGCAAATGCCTCAATTCAGTCATAAAAAGTATCTGTATAATGATGAGAAAAAAGCAGAAGTCTCGCTTACGACTTATCACATACCAATTATCGGAAAAACCTTCAATTATCAACATACCAATAACCAAAAAGGGGAGATTAAACAATCGATCGCAGGAACGATTAATCCACAAATCAAATGGTTAAAAATTGATACGATTAAAAATAAATCTCAAGTTTTATATACCTCTGAATTGATTTTAAAATAAATAGGAAGATAAATATTCAGTACAAAATCTTATAAATTAGATAATTGTACTTGTAGGTTAAAAAATATTTCATACTTTTGCACCCTAAAATAAAAAGCAATTAAATGCCTACTATTCAACAATTAGTTAGAAAAGGAAGAGTCGCACTTACCAAGAAGAGTAAATCGGCTGCACTTGATTCCTGTCCACAAAGACGAGGTGTATGTACAAGAGTATATACTACTACCCCAAAGAAACCGAACTCTGCACTTAGAAAAGTTGCAAGGGTAAGACTTTCTAACGGTAAAGAAGTCAACGCTTATATCCCGGGCGAAGGACACAATCTTCAAGAGCACTCGATAGTATTGGTACGCGGAGGAAGGGTGAAAGACCTACCGGGAGTACGTTATCACATTGTTCGTGGAGCTTTGGATACCGCAGGAGTAAACGGAAGAACTCAGAGAAGATCTAAGTACGGAGCTAAGAGACCTAAACCAGGTCAGGCAGCTGCAGCACCTGCAAAAGGTAAGAAAAAGTAATCATTAATTTTTAAAGAAACGAAACAATGAGAAAGACGAAAGCGAAAAAAAGACCGTTGTTACCGGATCCTAAATTTAATGATCAGCTGGTAACGAGATTTGTAAACAATTTGATGCTTGATGGAAAAAAATCTATCGCATTCAAAATTTTCTATGATGCTTTAGATATCGTAGAAAGCAAAAAAGGAGATAATGAAAAAACTTCTTTGGAAATCTGGAAAGATGCGTTAACCAACGTAATGCCTCACGTAGAAGTACGTTCAAGAAGAATCGGTGGTGCTAACTTCCAAATTCCTATGCCAATCAGAGCAGATAGAAAAATTTCTATGGCGATGAAATGGTTAATCAAATATTCAAAAGCTAGAAACGATAAATCAATGGCTCAGAAATTAGCTGCTGAAGTTATCGCTGCTGCAAAAGAAGAAGGTGCTGCTTATAAAAAGAAAACAGACACTCACAGAATGGCTGAAGCTAACAAAGCATTTTCACACTTTAAATTCTAATCTGAAATGGCAAGAGATCTTAAATATACAAGAAATATCGGTATTGCTGCGCACATTGATGCAGGAAAAACCACCACAACAGAAAGAATTTTATTCTATACAGGTAAAACTCACAAAATTGGTGAGGTTCATGAAGGTGCATCAACAATGGACTGGATGGAGCAAGAAGCTGAAAGAGGTATTACAATTACTTCTGCTGCAACTACTTGTAAATGGAATTTCCCAACAGATCAAGGTAAAACTTTACCAGAAACTAAAGAATATCACTTCAACATTATCGATACACCGGGACACGTTGACTTTACCGTAGAGGTAAACCGTTCTCTTCGTGTACTAGATGGTTTGGTATTCCTTTTCTCTGCAGTAGATGGAGTTGAACCACAATCTGAAACCAACTGGAGACTTGCGGACAACTATAAAGTTGCTCGTATGGGATTCGTAAACAAAATGGACAGACAAGGTGCTGACTTCCTTAACGTGGTAAACCAAGTTAAAGACATGTTAGGATCTAATGCCGTTCCAATCGTTTTACCAATCGGTGCTGAAGAAGATTTCAAAGGGGTTGTAGACCTTATCAAAAACAGAGCAATCGTTTGGGATGAAGCAGGACAAGGTGCTACTTTCGAGGTAGTTCCAATTCCTGAAGATATGAAAGACGATGTGTTGCTTTACAGAGAAAAATTAGTTGAAGCAGTAGCTGATTACGACGAAACTTTGATGGAGAAATTCTTCGAAGATCCAGATTCTATCTCTGAAGAAGAAATCAACGAAGCATTAAGAAAAGCAACCATCGATTTGTCTATCATCCCGATGACTTGTGGTTCTTCATTCAAAAATAAAGGAGTACAGTTCATGCTTGACGCCGTTTGTAAATATCTTCCTTCTCCTATGGATAAAGACGATATCAAAGGAATTGATCCAAGAACAGACGCTGAAATTACTAGAAAACCAGACGTAAACGAACCATTCTCCGCATTAGCATTTAAAATTGCTACGGATCCTTTCGTAGGAAGATTAGCTTTCTTTAGAGCTTATTCCGGGAAACTAGATGCGGGATCTTATGTATTGAACACAAGATCGGGTAACAAAGAAAGAATTTCTAGAATCTACCAAATGCACGCTAACAAGCAAAATCCAGTAGAAGTTATTGAAGCTGGAGATATTGGTGCTGCTGTAGGTTTTAAAGATATCAAAACTGGAGATACATTATCAGACGAAAAGAACCCAATCGTTTTAGAATCTATGGTTTTCCCTGATCCAGTAATCGGTATCGCTGTTGAACCAAAAACTAAAGCAGACCAAGATAAAATGGGTAACGCTCTTGCTAAATTAGCAGAAGAAGATCCTACTTTCACAGTGAAAACTGATGAAGCTTCTGGACAAACGATCATTTCCGGTATGGGTGAGCTTCACCTCGACATTATTGTTGACCGTATGAGAAGAGAGTTCAAAGTTGAAGTAAACCAAGGTCAACCTCAAGTAGAATATAAAGAAAACCTTACCATGGTTGCTAACCACAGAGAAGTTTACAAAAAACAATCTGGTGGTAGAGGTAAATTTGCAGATATCGTATTCGAAATCGGTCCTGCAGATGATAACAAAGCTGGTCTTGAATTCGTAAACGAAATCAAAGGGGGTAACATTCCAAAAGAATTTGTTCCTGCTGTAGAAAAAGGTTTCAAAGAAGCGATGAAAAACGGTCCACTTGCTGGATTTGAAATCGATGGTATCAAAGTAGTATTGAAAGACGGATCTTTCCACCCAGTGGATTCTGACCAACTTTCCTTCGAACTTGCTGCTAAGATGGGCTTCAAAGAAGCTGGTAAGAAAGCGAAACCTGTTATCATGGAACCAATTATGAAACTGGAAGTTGTAACTCCGGAAGAATACATGGGAGACATCGTAGGAGATTTGAACAGAAGAAGAGGTACTGTAAACGGTATGGACGACAGAAACAACGCGAAAGTGATCAAAGCATTCGTTCCACTTTCTGAAATGTTCGGATACGTAACCTCACTTAGAACCCTTTCATCTGGTCGAGCAACTTCTTCTATGGAATTCGAAAAATACGAAGCAGCACCTACAAACGTTGCCGAAGACGTAATCGCTAAAGCAAGAGGTTAATATTAAAATTTAGATTAAAATGTCACAAAGAATCAGAATAAAACTAAAATCTTACGATTACAATTTGGTAGACAAATCTGCTGAGAAAATCGTGAGAACGGTAAAAGCGACTGGTGCTGTTGTAAACGGACCAATTCCATTGCCAACCAACAAGAGAATCTTCACCGTGTTGAGATCTCCGCACGTAAACAAAAAAGCAAGAGAACAATTCCAACTTTCTGCTCACAAGCGTTTGATGGATATCTATTCTTCTTCTTCTAAAACTGTAGATGCTCTTATGAAATTAGAGCTTCCTTCAGGAGTTGATGTAGAAATTAAAGTGTGATAATTCCCACTTTGCTATGATAGCAAATCCCTTTTCGAAAGAAGAGGGATTTTTTTATCTTATCTTTCGTCACAAAAAGTGATATTTTTCATGTTAAAAATTTATTTAGAATAAATAAAAATAATATATTTGCACTTAAATAAAAATTAACTAATGAAAAGAACAATAACACTAGCATCTTTTGTTTTGGGAGCAGCTCTTGCCAATGCTCAAGTGGAAAACGACACTTTAAAATCAGTAGAGAATATCGAAGAAGTTCAACTTTTTGGTATTCCCAAAAAACAGCCAAAAGGTTTGGAGATTATCACAAGAATGCCTTTGAAACCGAGAGATCAAATTCAAAGTATTTCTGTAATTTCTAGCAAGGTTATTGAAGATTTAGGTGGGTTAACAGTAACTGATGTTGCCAAAAATGTACCAGGTGTTACTCAATTCGCAAATTATGGTGGAACTAGAGAAAGTATGTCCATTAGAGGTTATAGAGGTGTTCCTGTTCTTAAAAACGGAGTAATGATGGATGGCGATTTCCGTACTGCAGCAATGTTAACTGACATGCAAGGCGTGGAAAGCATCCAAGTAATCAAAGGCTCAGCTGCTATTACACAAGGTATCGGTAACGGACTTGGTTCTGCGGGAGGTGTTATTAATGTAGTTACAAAAACTCCCCGATATATTAATAGTGGTAATGTAGGATTTCGTTTTGGAAGTTGGGATTTCTATCGTCCAACTTTGGATATAGAGAGAGTTCTTGACGAGCAAGGAAAAGTTTCCGCTCGTTTAAATGTTGCCTACCAAAACAACAATTCTTTCACAAAACATGTTAGTACAGAAAGAATTTACATAAACCCATCTTTTGGTTTTAAACCAGATGATAAAACCAATATCGTTGTTCAGATGGATTATATGAAAGATGATACGACACCAAGTTTAGGAACGGTTAATCTTGGACCAGATGATACTTATGCAATCTACGATATGCCGAAAGATAAATTTTTGGGGTTCACTTCCGATAATAATGCACTTCAAACATTTAGTTTTTCAACAATGATTGATCGTAAATTAACGGATAAACTAAAACTAAGAGCTGCCTATTTTAATTCGTCTTACGAAGTTGATACAGAAGCTTCTTTCTTGGGCAGAGGAAATGCTGCGACTGGCTATGCAGAAAGAACAAGAAGTCTTGAAAAATTTGGACGTGATGATAGAAACCAAGTTTTACAGATCGATTTTATTGGTCAAGATGTAAAAACGGGTTCTATTAATCATACTTTCCAAGTTGGTTTTGATTTTAACCAATCGGATATCAATTCTTACACTTATTATAACCAAGCTGGAGGATATGCACATTATTCTGACGTCATCAATGTTTTACAAGATATTCCTAATGAACTTCCACAAGGTTTTGAATTTTATTTAGGAGATAAACGAAACATTAATACTTTAACACCAACAATTGGTTTGATGGCGCAAGATGTAGTAACTTTCAATAAGTATTTGAAATTAAGTTTAGGTTTAAGATATAGTAAACTTCACGGAGCTAGGGAAGCTCAAGAAGATACTTCAGCGGTGAATCCCTCTGTCGGAATTTTGGTTTCACCAGTTGAAAACGTTAATGTTTTTGGTTCATATACTACCACAACTTCTTTAAGAGGTGCAAATAATCCAATGCAAAATGGCGATGTTGTAGGTCCTGGAAAAACAACGCAATGGGAAGCTGGTGTTAAATCTGATTGGTTAGAAGAAAAACTAAGATTTAATTTAACATTGTTCTACATCAATAATGACAACCTTTCATTCAGTGTTTTAAATGAAACTGGTGCCGCAACCGGTTACTACGATTTAGCTGGAAACCTCGAAAGAAAGGGGATTGAAGCTGAAGTTATTGGTCGTATCAACAGAAACCTTCAAGTAATGGCTGGCTACGCATATCTTGATGCGAAATATCAAGACAGTCCAGCTTATGTTAATGGTTCTGAGCCGATGAACGCTCCTAATCATACCGCAAACGCTTGGCTAAATTATGCCTTTAAAGAAGGTGCTTTAAATGGGTTAGATTTAGGAGCCGGTGTTTATTACGTGGGAGAAAGACCTGTAAATGAATATACTCAAAAAACCATCATTCACAATACAATTCCTGGTGTAAAACCATTCGATATGAAAGCATACACAACGGTTGATGCACAAGTTGGATATGTTTACAAACAAGTAGGTTTAAGAGTTTTTATCAATAATATATTCGATGCCGAAGGTTACAATTCTTACTTTAGAGGCGGATATATCAACCGAATCAATCCAAGAAACCTTGGTGTTCAACTTAATTACAAATTCTAAAATTTTATAATCATGAATATTTTGAAAACCCTTTTAATTTCATCTTTTGCAAGTTTAACTATCATTGCTTGTAAAAAGGACGGAAAGACAAAATCTATGGATTTTGCTGAATTGAAAAAAGAACTGAACCTTTCAGATGTAAAGTCTAAAAAGTTTGACGAAATCACGACAAAATACTCCAAAATTCAAGAAGATAACTACAATGCAGCAACTGCAAACGGAAAGCAGATGGATCGTATCGCTTTATTGTCCAAACAGGAAAAAGTACGTGAGCAACAAGCTTTGGAAATGGCAACCGTTTTAACGCCTGAAGAAATGGTGAAATTCAACAGTTATGTTGATAAAAATTCGAGAAAGCGACCTCGTTATAATGACCAACTTTTAACGAAGATTAAAACCAACGCGGAACTAACCGACGAAGAGTTTCAAGTAGTAAATGCTGCCAACGACGCGTTTGAAAAAGCATTTTCTGATGCACACGATATTTATCATGGAAACAATGAATTGGCTGAAGAATATTGGCAAAAATTTGATAACCAAAGAAAAGCAGCAATAAAGTCTGCGCTTCCTGCGGAAAAATATCAAAAATTTGAAGAAACGGTTAAAGAAATCCAATTTAAAGGAAGAGAATAAAAAAAGAATTCATATCATATAGTTAGATTATTCTTTAGGGGCTGGGGTTATTGTGCGTAACCTCGGCTCCGTCAATTCTAAAAAGAATGAAAAAAATATTTAAAAGCTTGTTCCGGAAAAAGAGAAAAAATGAATCTTTTCTTAAATACTTCATGTATTTAACGCACCTCTGGTTCGGGCTTTTGTCTTCTTTGGTTGTGTTTACATTATGTTTAACGGGATGTTTGTATGCTTTCAAAACACAAATTACAGAACTTTATAATCGTGATTTGGTTTTTGTTGAAAAGATTGAAAATACAAAACAACTTCCGGATGAATTAATTAAAAATTTAGAATCAGAGAAAAAGAAAATCACTGCAATTCTGCTTCCGGATAAATCAAACCGAAGCTGGGTAATCAGTTACACCAATCAATCGGGTGATTTAAAAACATCTTTTTATGATCCTTACCAAAAAAAAGAATTGGGAGTTTCCGACCAGTCTTTAGATCGTTTTTTTGAAATCGTTCTGGATATCCACAGAACGCTTTTAATGGGAGAAGTTGGGCGACAAATTTTAGGTGTTGGCGTTTTGATGTTTTTGTATTTAATGTTTTCCGGTTTTATTCTTTGGCTTCCTAAAAAGTTGAAATATTTAAAGCAAAATTTAACCATCAAACTCAATGCAAAATTTAAACGCCTGAACTATGATCTGCACAATGTTTTTGGGTTTTACACCATGATTTTTTTAGCGTTTATTTCTATTACAGGTCTTTACATCACTTATCCTTGGGTGAAAAATGCATTGATTGTTTCGCTTGGCGGAGAATCTTTAAGTCAAATTAATTCTGAACAAAACAAAGAAAATGATGATGCTTTTGCTTCTTTAATGAATGATATGCTCGATCGACAGAAGGAAAAATCAGAAATTGATCAAGAAAAGCAAGTGTCTATAAACGAGCTAATTTTTACAACGGAAAAGTTTTTTCCAAAACCAGGAATTATTTCAATTAATTATCCAAATTCCGAAAATCCAAGATACACTGTCACAAAAATTGATACTGATAATTTTCTTGGCGCTCTTCTTCCCAATGAACTAACTTTTGATAAAAAAGGCGAACTGAAAACCAAAGATATTTTTTCTGACAAACCATTGAATAAGCAATTCACTTCGCTTTCAAAACCTTTACACACGGGAGAAATTATGGGGATTCCGAGTATTATTTTTTACTTTATTGTAACACTTATTGGATGTTTACTTCCGGTTACAGGTTTTATCATTTATTATCATCGGTTGGTGAAAACAAAGGTTTAAAGTTTTATTTTTTTGAGGATGAATTTTCCTGAAATTTATTTACGATTTCTTACCATTATGAGTTTTCTCATTTTTGCAACTGACAAATTTCAGGCAAAAAATAATAGAATGAGAATTGCAGAAAACACCCTGTTAGTAGTAACGTTTTTGGGAGGATCAATAGGCTCTATTTTAACGATGTTACTTTTTCGCCATAAGACTTCCAAACGGAGTTTTCTTCTTAATTTTTTTCTTGTAGTTGCAGTTCAGATTATTTTGATAATTTTATTCCTCAGAAAATCACAAATTTAAATGGCTAAACCAAATCAATCTATCTTCGAAAGCTTTGCGAACAAAGCAACAGCATTTACCGGAAGTTCGCCGGCTTTTATTGGCGCAGCTTTAATTGTCATTATTTGGGCAATTTCGGGCCCGTTTTTCAAATTTTCAGAAACCTGGCAACTCGTCATCAACACCGGAACAACAATTATTACTTTTCTGATGGTTTTTCTGATTCAAAAGGCGCAAAACAAAGATTCCAAAGCGATCCAAATTAAATTAAATGAATTGATTGCCGCCAGTGAAAAGGCCAGCAATAGAATTGTGGATATCGAAGATTTGACGGAAAAGGAGCTAGATAACTTGCATAAGTTTTACGAGGAATTATCCGACTTGGCGGAAAGCGATAATGATTTGCATCAGTCTCATTCTATCAATGCTGCCAAAAATAACCATGAATTCAAAAAAAGAGGTAGAGATTTGAACGGCGCATCTGAAGATTAATGGGATTGTTTATTTCATGATATTTAGTGCGTTGTTCCTAAAATGTTGATTTCCTTATGTTTTTCTTTCCAGATGATTTATCTTTTTTATTTACGATGATGTATTAATCAACAGTTGGATGAATTGTAGGTTTTTTTTGAATTTTTATTAATAATTTTTTAACTCACTCATTGTCAATTCAAAAAAACTTCATACATTTGCACACTCAATTTAGGGAAGAAGTATGCCTATTTCAGAAGTAGAAATCACTAAAACCTTGATTGATAAACGTGAACTTAATATAATATATAAATAATGTCAGGTATTATTGGTAAAAAAATCGGGATGACTTCCTTGTTTGACGAAAATGGCAAAAATATGCCATGTACAGTTATTCAAGCTGGTCCTTGCTCGGTTTTACAGGTCAGAACCGTAGAAAAAGATGGGTACAAAGCTGCTCAACTTGGTTTCGATGACAAGAGTGAAAAGAACGTTGGTAAAGCGTTAGCCGGCCATTTCAAGAAGGCTGGTTCTGCTCCAAAAGCTAAATTGGTAGAATTCTATCATGAATTCGTGGACAAATTAAGCGTTGGAGATGAAGTGAAAGTTGATTTGTTCGCAGAAGGCGAATTTGTTGACGTTACAGGAACTTCAAAAGGTAAAGGTTTCCAAGGGGTTGTAAAAAGACACAACTTCGGTGGGGTAATGCAAGCGACTCACGGACAGCACAACAGATTAAGAGCTCCTGGTTCTATCGGTGCAGGATCCGACCCGTCAAGAGTATTCAAAGGAATGCGTATGGCAGGTAGAATGGGAGGTAAGCAAGTTACTGTACAAAACCTTCAAGTGTTAAGAGTAGATGAAGAACAAAATCTTTTAGTAGTAAAAGGTGCTGTTCCGGGAGCAAAAAATTCTTATGTAATTATCAGAAAATGGAACTAGTAGTATACAATACATCAGGAAAAGAAACCGGAAGAACAGTTCAGTTAGACGAGGCAATCTTCGGAATTGAGCCAAATCAGCACGCGGTTTACTTAGAAGTGAAACAATACCTTGCTGCACAAAGACAAGGGACACATAAATCGAAAGAAAGAAGCGAAATTACAGCTTCTACTAAAAAGCTTAAAAAGCAAAAAGGATCTGGATCTGCAAGATATGGGGATATCAAATCTCCAACTTTCAGAGGTGGAGGTAGAGTTTTCGGTCCAAAACCAAGAGACTACAGATTCAAATTGAACAAAGCTTTGAAAAGATTAGCAAAAAAATCTGTGCTTTCTCAGAAAATGAGAGACAATTCTATTAAAGTTTTAGAAGCTTTCAACTTTGAAGCTCCGAAAACTAAAGAATTTATCACACTGAACAACGCATTAGGATTTGAAGGTAAAAAATCTCTTTACATTTTACCGGAAGCTAACAAAAATGTATATCTGTCATCAAGAAATTTACCTAAAACTACAGTATTGACTTATAACGAGATCAGTTCTTACGATTTGGTACACGCTGGCGAGATTGTATTTTTAGAAGGTGCTATCGAAAAATTTCAGGAAAACTTAAGAAAATAAATCATGTCTATTATTATTAAACCAATCATTTCAGAAAAAGCAAACTATCTTACCGATTTGAGAGGAGCTTATTCTTTTTTTGTGAACACAAAAGCGAATAAAATCCAGATCAAAAAAGCAGTAGAAGATGCTTATGGTGTAAAAGTAGCAGACGTAAGAACAATGATTTACGCTCCTAAAGTTTCAGCGAAACACACCAAAAAAGGATTACAGGTTGGGAAAACCAACAAAATGAAGAAAGCAGTTGTTTCCCTTGTAGAAGGTGAAGTGATTGATATTTTTGCAACGAATTAATTAATTATAAACAATAGTAATGTCTGTTAGAAAATTAAAACCTATCACCCCGGGACAGAGATTCAGAGTTGTAAACAACTTTGAGGAAATTACTACCAACAAACCAGAGAAGTCTCTAACCGTTGGTATTAAAAAGTCAGGTGGTCGTAACAATACTGGTAAAATGACCATGCGTTACACCGGAGGTGGACACAAACAAAAGTACAGAATTATCGACTTCAAAAGAAACAAGTTTGATGTTGAAGGAACGGTAAAAACTGTAGAGTACGATCCAAACAGAACGGCTTTCATCGCACTAGTTGAGTACGCAGACGGAGAGAAGAGATACATCATCGCTCCAAACGGTATCAAAGTAGATCAGAAAGTAATCGCTGCGGATGCTGCAGAGCCTAACGTAGGTAATGCAATGAAGTTGAAGAATATTCCTTTAGGTACTGTAGTATCTTGTATCGAACTAAAACCTGGTCAAGGTGCGGTAATGGCAAGAAGTGCAGGATCTTCAGCGCAATTAACTTCAAGAGACGGTAAATATGCAATCGTAAAATTACCTTCAGGTGAATCGAGAATGATTCTTACTGAATGTATGGCTATGATCGGATCTGTTTCTAACGGCGACCACCAACTTACCGTATCTGGTAAAGCAGGTAGAAGCAGATGGTTAGGAAGAAGACCTAGAACTAGACCAGTTGTAATGAACCCAGTTGATCACCCAATGGGAGGTGGTGAAGGACGTTCTTCAGGAGGTCACCCAAGATCTAGAAACGGTATGTCGGCTAAAGGTTACAAAACTAGAAAGAAAAACAAAGCGTCTAACCGATTTATCGTATCTAAAAGAAAATAATTATGGCAAGATCACTTAAGAAAGGACCTTTCATTCATCATACTTTAGATAAGAAGGTTCAGGCAAATATAGAGTCTAATAAAAAGACAGTAATTAAAACTTGGTCTCGAGCGTCAATGATCTCTCCGGACTTCGTAGGACAAACCATCGCAGTACACAACGGGAAATCTTTTATCCCGGTATACGTAACCGAAAACATGGTAGGTCACAAGTTAGGCGAATTTTCTCCGACAAGATCTTTCAGAGGTCACGGTGGTAACAAAAATAAAGGAGGTAGATAATCATGGGATCAAGAAAAAGAGAAAGTGCATTAGCACGTAAAATAGCAAACCAGGATGTGGCAAAAGCGTTACATAATGATTGCCCATCTTCTCCAAGAAAGATGAGATTAGTTGCTGATATCATCAGAGGAGTAGAAGTAGATAAAGCTTTAGCTATCCTTAAGTTTTCTAAAAAAGAAGCTTCCAACAAATTGGAGAAAGTTCTTCTTTCTGCAATGGCAAACTGGCAAGCTAAAAACGAAGGAGCGGATATCGAAGAAGCAAACTTAATCGTAAAAGAAATTATGGTTGATAGTGCTAGACAATTGAAGAGACTAAGACCTGCACCACAAGGTAGAGGACACAGAATCAGAAAAAGATCGAACCACATTACACTAATTTTAGGTACTAAAGACAATAAATAATCAAGGTATGGGACAGAAGACAAATCCAATTGGTAACAGATTAGGTATCATCAGAGGATGGGATTCGAACTGGTTTGGTGGTAAAAACTACGGCGACAGAATCGCTGAAGATTACAAAATCAGAAGATACCTTGAAGCTAGATTATCTAAAGGTGGTATTTCAAGAATTTATATTGAAAGAACCCTGAAATTAGTAACAGTAACAATCACTACTGCTAGACCGGGACTTATCATCGGTAAAGGAGGTCAGGAAGTTGATAAATTAAAAGAAGAATTAAAAAAGATTACCGATAAGGACATCCAGATCAATATCTTCGAGATCAAAAGACCTGAACTAGACGCAGTATTGGTTGCTGACAGCATCGCAAAACAAATCGAAAATAGAATTTCTTACAGAAGAGCCGTGAAAATGGCAATTCAAAGCACCATGAGAATGGGAGCTGAAGGAATCAAAGTACAAATCTCAGGTAGATTGAACGGAGCTGAGATGGCAAGAAGCGAATCTTTCAAAGACGGAAGAATCCCATTGTCAACTTTCAGAGCAGATATCGATTATCATATCGGTGAAGCATTGACTCAGTACGGAAAACTAGGTGTGAAAGTTTGGATCATGAAAGGAGAAGTTTACGGAAAAAGAGACTTATCCCCACTTGTAGGCCAACAAAAGAAAGCATCTGGAGGAAGAGGTGAGAGAAACGATAGAGGCGATAGAGGAGACAGAAGACCAAGAGAAAGAAAATAATTAATAAAATTTTAGAGGACAGTTTTAAATGACCGTTACTTTTTTAAAAGCTAAAATCTAAAATCTAAAATTTAAGAAATTATGTTACAACCAAAAAGAACCAAATTCCGTAAAGTTCACAAGATGAAAATGAAGGGGATTGCCCAAAGAGGTAATCAACTTGCTTACGGAACTTTCGGTATCAAAGCAACAGAAGGAGCTTGGATCACTGCAAGACAAATTGAAGCAGCTCGTATCGCTGCTACAAGATATATGAAAAGAGAAGGTCAGCTATGGATCAAAATTTTCCCGGATAAGCCAATTACCAAGAAACCAGCCGAAGTACGTATGGGTAAAGGTAAAGGTGCCGTAGAATATTGGGTATCTGTAGTAAAACCAGGAAAAATTATGTTCGAAGTAGGTGGTGTTCCTTACGATGTAGCGAAAGAAGCACTAAGACTTGCCGCACAAAAATTACCGGTAGTTACCAAATTTGTAGTCGCTAACGATTTTGTTCAACCTCAATAATCTCAAATTATTATGAAAAAAGCTGACATCAAAAATCTAAGCGCAGGAGATATCCAGAACAAATTAGCTGAAGCTAAAGCAGATTTCAACAAATTGAAATTGGCACACGCAATCAGCCCGATTGAAAATCCAATTCAAATCAAAGACTTGAGAAGAACAATTGCTCGTCTTGAAACTGAATTAACACTAAAACAACAATAAGAATTTCATTTTATCATGGATAGAAATTTAAGAAAAGAAAGAATCGGAATTGTTTCCAGCAATAAAATGGAAAAAACCATTGTTGTAAGTGAAACTACCAGAGTAAAGCACCCGATGTACGGTAAATTCGTTCTAAAAACGAAAAAATATACCGCTCACGACGAAAACAACGAGTGTACTGAAGGAGATACAGTATTAATTACTGAAACAAGACCTTTAAGTAAAAGTAAAAGATGGAGATTAGTACGAATCATTGAAAAAGCTAAGTAATGTTACAAACCGAATCAAGATTAAAAGTTGCTGATAATACAGGTGCAAAAGAAGTACTAGTTATCAGAGTTCTGGGAGGAACCAGAAGAAGATATGCTTCAGTTGGTGATAAAATCGTAGTGACTATCAAGGATTCTACACCACAAGGAAACGCTAAAAAAGGAACCGTTTCTAAAGCAGTAGTAGTGAGAACTAAAAAAGCAGTTCGTAGAAAAGATGGTTCATACATCAAATTCGATGACAACGCTTGTGTTCTTCTAAACGCAGCCGGCGAAATGAGAGGTACCCGTGTATTCGGACCTGTTGCCCGTGAACTGAGAGATAAAGAATATATGAAAGTCATTTCATTAGCTCCTGAAGTACTTTAATTTTAAAATTTACAGAAAATGACAAAGTTAAAAATCAAAAGAGGAGATAACGTAATCATCACTACCGGAAAGAAAGAAATCAAAGGTAAAAAAGGTGAAGTTATTGAAGTGATCAGAAAAGAAGGCAAAGACGCTAGAGTGATCGTTGCAGGTTTAAATATCGTTAAAAAACATACTAAACCTTCAGCAGCAAACCCACAAGGCGGAATTGTAGAAAAAGAAGCATCTATCCATATTTCAAACGTAGCATTGCTTGATGCAAACGGAAAAGCAACCAAAGTAGGTTACAAAGTGGACGGAGATAAAAAAGTAAGAATTGCTAAAACAACCGGTAAGGAAATTTAATTATGGAATACGTAGCAAGACCAAAAAAAGCATATAAAGAGAAAATTGTTCCTGCAATGATGGAAGAATTTGGGTACAAATCTGTAATGCAGGTTCCTAAATTAGAGAAAATCGTTGTATCACAAGGTTTGGGAGCTGCAACAGCTGACAAGAAAATTGTTGACTATGCAGTTGAAGAACTTACCGCAATCACCGGCCAAAAAGCAGTTGGAACACTTTCTAAAAAAGACGAGGCAGCTTTCAAACTAAGAAAGGGAATGCCTGTAGGAGCAAGAGTGACCCTAAGAGCAAACCAAATGTATGAGTTCTTAGACAGATTAACTTCTTCAGCTTTACCGCGAATCAGAGATTTCAACGGTATCAAAGCTGATGGTTTCGACGGAAGAGGAAATTACAACTTAGGGATTACCGAGCAAATCATCTTCCCTGAAATCGTAATTGATAAAGTAAAGAAAATCCAAGGGATGGATATTACTTTCGTTACTTCTGCGAAAACTGACAAAGAAGCAAAAGCTTTATTAACTCACTTCGGTTTACCTTTCAAAAAGAACTAAAAAAATGGCTAAAGAATCAATGAAAGCGCGTGAGCGCAAAAGAGAAGCTACAGTAGCAAAATATGCTGAGAAAAGAAAAGCTTTGAAAGAAGCCGGAGATTATGAAGCATTACAAAAATTGCCGAAAGACGCTTCACCAGTAAGATTGCACAACAGATGTAAATTGACAGGAAGACCAAGAGGGTACATGAGAACCTTCGGTATTTCTAGAGTAACTTTCCGTGAAATGGCAAACGCAGGTTTGATCCCGGGAGTGAAAAAAGCAAGTTGGTAACAATTTAGAACAATCGAGATAATTAAGTTGATTATAAGATAAAAGAAAAAAGAATAAAGAGAAAAGATGAAGTCTTGGCTCTTTGTTCTTTGCTCTTGCTTCTTTTTTCAATACTGATTATCATAAACCAATAACAATCAAAAAAGAAAAATGGTAACAGATCCAATTTCAGATTTCCTAACCAGAGTAAGGAACGCACAAAGCGCAGGCCACAAAGTGGTGGATATTCCTGCATCGAAAATCAAAAAGGAGATTACAAAAATTTTATTTGACCAGGGTTATATCTTGAACTACAAGTTCGAAGATAGCGCTGTTCAAGGAAATATCAAAATCGCTTTAAAGTACGACAAACAAACCAACAAACCTGCGATCAAAAGCATTCAAAGAGCTTCAAGACCAGGTTTAAGACAATACAAAGGTTCTGAAGAACTACCAAGAGTATTGAACGGTTTGGGTATTGCTATTATCTCAACTTCTAAAGGAGTAATGACAGATAAAAAAGCTAGACAAGAAAAAGTGGGTGGAGAAGTAATCTGCTATGTTTATTAATTTTTAATCAAAGGAAAATGTCAAGAATTGGTAAATCAATTATAGAAATTCCTGCTAATGTTACCGTAACCGAAAAAGACGGATTGGTAACTGTGAAAGGACCGAAAGGAGAACTTACACAGCAAATCAGTGAAGGAATCACTCTAAAACAAGAAGACGGAATACTTACTTTAGAAAGACCGTCCGAATCAAAACAACATAAAGCATTACACGGTCTTTACAGAGCGTTAATCCACAATATGATTGTTGGAACATCTGAAGGCTTCACTAAGCAATTGGAGCTTGTAGGGGTAGGATACAGAGCATCGCACCAAGGTAACAGACTGGATATGGCTTTAGGATTCTCCCACGGTATCGTGATGGACCTTCCGAAAGAAATCACTTTAGATACATTATCTGAAAAAGGTAAAAACCCAATCATTACTTTGTCTTCATACGACAAACAACTTCTTGGGATGGTTGCTGCTAAAATCAGATCTTTCAGAAAACCTGAACCTTACAAAGGAAAAGGGGTGAGATTCGTAGGTGAAATTGTTAGACGTAAAGCTGGTAAATCTGCTTAATTTTAAAACTTAAGAAAATGGCACTAAGCAAAGTAGAAAAAAGAAATAGAATTAAAAGAAGAGTGAGAGGGAAAATCTCTGGTTCTTCAGAATTACCAAGATTATCTGTTTACAAAAGCAATAAAGAAATTTACGCACAACTAATCGACGATAAAGCAGGTAAAACCTTAGCATCAGCTTCTTCTAGAAGCCTAAACGCTAAAGGAAACAAAGTAGAAATTTCCGCAGAAGTAGGAAAAGCAATCGCTGAAAAAGCTAAAGCTGCAGGAATTGAAAATATAGTGTTCGACAGAAACGGTTTCGTGTACCATGGTAGAGTAAAAGCTCTTGCTGATGGTGCTAGAGAAGGCGGACTAAAATTCTAATCATTAAATTTCGGAAACATGTTAGGACTAGATAATATAGAAAAAGTAAAACCGGGAGGATTAGAATTAAAAGATCGTCTCGTTGCTGTAAATAGAGTAACTAAAGTTACCAAAGGGGGACGTGCATTTGGTTTTTCTGCAATTGTTGTTGTAGGAGACGAAGCAGGTATTGTAGGTTTCGGTTTAGGAAAATCAAAGGAAGTTGCTTCCGCTATTGCAAAAGCTGTAGAAGATGCAAAGAAAAACTTAGTGAAGGTTCCTGTAGTCAACCACACTATTCCTCACCAAACTTCTGCAAGATACGGCGGTGCCGATATCTTCTTAAGACCAGCTTCTCACGGTACCGGGCTTATCGCCGGTGGTGCGGTAAGAGCAGTATTGGAATCTGCAGGAGTACACGATATCTTGTCGAAATCTAAAGGATCTTCTAACCCACACAACGTAGTGAAAGCTACTTTCAAAGCATTGTTGGACATCAGAAGACCAGAGGATATCGCAAAATTAAGAGGTGTTTCATTAAGTAAAGTGTTTAACGGTTAATATAAAAGCAATGGCAAAAATTTCAGTAAAACAAGTAAAAAGCGCTATTGGTAGAACTAAAACCCAAAAAAGAACGCTTGAAGCATTAGGATTGAAAAAACTTCACCAAGTTGTTGAACACGAAGCTACTCCTTCTATCTTAGGAATGGTGGCTGCTGTGAGTCATTTAGTTGAAGTTCAAAAATAAATTTATATAGAAGTTAGATGTTAGAAATCAGATTTTAGACTATCTTAGAACTGAGTCTGATTTTTAAACTAACATCTAACATCTAACATCTAAAATCTAAAAAAAATGAATTTAAATAATATAAGACCGGCATCAGGTGCAACTCACAATTCTAAGAGACTTGGTAGAGGGCAAGGAAGTGGAAAAGGTGGTACTTCTGCAAAAGGACACAAAGGTCAAAAAGCGAGAGCGGGTTACTCCCAAAAAATCGGTTTTGAAGGTGGACAGATGCCTTTGCAAAGAAGACTTCCTAAGTTCGGTTTCAACAACGTAAACAGAAAAGAGTACAGAGCAATTAATCTTGATACTATTCAACTTTTAGCTGATGCAAAAAACATCACCGAAATCACTAAAGAAATTTTAGTAGAAAACGGTTTGGCTAAGAAAAGCGAAATTGTGAAAATTATGGGTAGAGGAGAATTGAAATCTGCGGTTTCAATCTCTGCACACAAATTCACAAAATCTGCTGAAGAAGCAATCGCGAAAGTAGGAGGTAAAGCAATTACTCTATAATCATTACAATGAAAGAATTTATACAAACACTAAAAAACATTTGGAGTCTTAAGGAACTTAGGGAGAAAATACTTTTTACCCTTGGGTTGATCCTCGTGTATAGATTCGCATCTTATATTTCCCTACCTGCCATTAACATGGCCGAGGTGGGGAATCTTTTGGAACATTACCAGAACCAGGGTGGCAACAAGCAGGGAGCAGGTCTTCTTGGGTTGCTTTCTTCGTTTACGGGAGGTGCGTTCAGTAGAGCTTCGATTATGGCTCTCGGTATTATGCCTTATATTTCTGCATCGATTATCGTTCAGCTTATGGGGATGGCTATACCTTATCTTCAGAAGCTACAAAAGGATGGAGAAAGCGGTAGAAATACATTGAACCAGATTACAAGATGGTTAACGATCGCAGTTTGTTTGGTGCAAGCACCTTCTTACCTTACTTCTATTACCCAGATGTTCTTGCCACACGCGCAATTTGCATCTGCTTATTATGTGCATCCTGAGTCCATCATGTTTTGGTTGCCAAGTATTGTAATATTAGTAGCTGGGTCGGTATTTGCAATGTGGTTGGGAGAAAAAATTACGGATAAAGGTATCGGAAATGGTATTTCAATCTTAATTATGGTAGGTATCTTAGCAGATCTTCCAGGAGCATTTATCCAGGAAATTGCTACACAAACCGGTAAAGGCGGTTTAGGTACGATCATGATTTTAATAGAGGTTTTATTCTGGATGCTCGTAGTTCTTTTGGCAATTGTGTTATCGGTTGCGGTAAGAAAAATTCCTATTCAGTATGTTAGTAGAGCACAGGCAAGAGGTGGTGCCAACAGAAATTTAATGCAAGGTGCAAGACAGTGGATCCCACTTAAAGTAAATGCTTCGGGAGTAATGCCGATCATTTTTGCACAAGCGTTAATGTTTGTTCCAGGGCTTTTAACGAAAGTTGATGAAACCAATACTTTCCTTGCCGGATTTAAAAATGTATTCAGCTGGCAATACAATGTATTATTTGCATTGTTGATTATTATTTTCTCTTTCTTCTACACAGCGATAACTATTCCAGTGAATCAAATGGCAGATGATTTGAAGAGAAACGGCGGATTGATTCCTAAAGTAAGACCCGGAAAAGAGACCGCGGATTACATCGATGATATTTTGTCGAAAATAACTTTGCCTGGATCAATATTTTTAGCTATCTTTGCAATCCTTCCGGCAATAGTGCACGGAGCGTTTGTTCAAACAGATAGATTTGCCCTCTTTTTCGGGGGTACATCGCTATTAATTATGGTAGGAGTTATCCTAGATACCGTTCAACAAATCAACACGTATTTGCTGAACCACCATTATGATGGCTTGATGCAGTCAAAATTATCTAGAACAACAAATCAGTAATTAGATAAATGGCTAAACAGAAACATATAGAACAAGACGGCGTAATTACGGAAGCTCTTTCCAATGCGCAGTTTCGTGTTGAATTAGAGAATGGGCATGTGCTTATTGCTCATATCTCCGGTAAAATGCGAATGCATTACATCAAACTTTTGCCTGGTGATAAGGTGAAATTGGAATTATCTCCTTACGATTTATCGAAAGGAAGAATCACATTTAGATACTAATTACGGAACAATCCGGAAATTATTATAATAAGAAAACGAATAGAATCATCCGATTTTATTAGTCATTTAAATATTTAAACAAAAGGGGGTGGAATCACTTGGAGTTCATCTAACCGTTGGAAAATTAAACCAAAACAAATGAAAGTTAGAGCATCTATCAAAAAAAGAAGTGCTGATTGCAAAATTGTTCGCAGAAAAGGCGTTCTGTTTGTAATCAACAAGAAAAACCCAAAATTTAAACAAAGACAAGGCTAAAATTAAATTATGGCGAGAATTTCAGGTATTGATTTACCAAAAAACAAAAGAGGCGTTATCGGCTTAACTTACATCTACGGAATCGGAAGAAGCACTTCCTCCGAAATCCTTAAAGCAGCCGGAATCAGCGAAGACAAGAAAGTCAACGAATGGAATGACGATGAATTGGCATTAATCAGAAACTACATCACTGAAAACATCAAAGTAGAAGGTGAATTGCGTTCTGAAACGCAATTGAACATCAAGCGATTGATGGATATTGGTTGCCAACGAGGAATACGTCACAGACTGGGATTACCTTTAAGAGGCCAAAGAACTAAAAACAATTCTAGAACCCGAAAAGGAAAGAGAAAAACTGTTGCTAACAAGAAAAAAGCAAGTAAATAATCGGTAAGAATTATGGCAAAACAGACTAAAGTAGTTAAAAAAAGAAAAGTAAAAGTTGAAGCGATCGGTGAAGCACATATCCAAGCATCATTCAACAATATTATTATTTCTTTGACGAATAAAAACGGAGAAGTAATCTCTTGGGCATCTGCCGGAAAAATGGGATTCAGAGGTTCTAAAAAGAATACTCCTTTCGCAGCGCAAATGGCTGCTGAAAATTGCTCTGCTGTAGCACACGAAGCTGGGCTTAGAAGAGTGAAGGTGTTTGTGAAAGGTCCTGGTGCAGGTAGAGAATCTGCAATCAGAACAATTCACAATTCAGGAATTGAAGTTAGCGAAATCGTTGACGTGACGCCAATGCCACACAACGGATGTAGACCACCAAAAAGAAGAAGAGTATAATAAATTAGAATTTTAAATTTTAAATTTTAAATTTTAAATCATCGGTTTATTAATATAAAATCTAAAATCTAGAATCTATAATCCTTAGAAAATTATGGCAAGATATATTGGACCTAAAACTAAGATTGCAAGAAAATTTGGTGTTGCAATCTACGGAGATGACAAAAACTTCGAGAAAAGAAAAAATCAACCACCGGGACAACACGGTGTGAACAAAAGAAGAGGATCAAAGAAATCTGAATATGCTGTCCAGCTAATGGAAAAGCAGAAAGCTAAATATACTTACGGTATTTTAGAAAGACAATTTGCTAACCTATATGAAAAAGCGCAAAGAGCAAAAGGCGTTACAGGTGAGGTTCTTTTACAGTTATGTGAATCTAGATTAGATAACGTTGTGTACAGACTTGGTTTTGCTAAAACAAGAGCAGGTGCAAGACAATTGGTATCTCACAGACACATTACAGTAAACGGCGAATTAGTAAACATTCCTTCCTATTTGTTGAAAGCGGGTGATGTAGTTGCAATAAGAGAAAAATCTAAATCTCTTGAAGTAATTGCTGATTCTTTAGCTTCTAAAGCAAACTATGAGTGGTTACAGTTCAACGACGAAACAAAACAAGGTACTTTCGTATCTGCTCCGGAAAGAATCCAAATCCCGGAAGATATCAAAGAACAGTTGATCGTCGAACTTTACTCTAAATAATTTTTTTCAAATTTTTGCTCAACCCCAAATTATATGGCAATTTTAACATTTATTAAACCCGATAAAGTAATCCTACTTAACTCTGATGATTTCAAAGGTCAATTTGAATTCAGACCATTAGAACCAGGTTTCGGTCTTACTATCGGTAATGCTTTGAGGAGAGTCTTACTTTCTTCTCTTGAAGGATATGCTATTTCATCTATCAAAATAGAAGGCGTAGAGCACGAATTTTCAACAATTCCCGGTGTAATTGAAGACGTAACAGAAATTATTCTGAACCTGAAACAATTAAGACTTAAAGCTACTACTGAAAACGCTTCAACTGAAGCAGTAACTGCAAAAGTTTCCGGACAAACTACTGTAACAGCAGGAGATTTAGGAAAATCAATCCAAGGGTTTGAAGTTTTAAACCCAGATTTGATCATCTGTAACCTCAATAAAGATGTGAAATTCGAAATCACTTTTAACATCGAAAAAGGAAGAGGATATGTTCCTTCTGAGCAGAACAAATCAAACAATGCACCTATCGGTACCATTGCAATTGATTCGATCTTTACGCCGATCAAGAAAGTGCAGTATAGTGTTGAAAACTATCGTGTAGAGCAAAAAACAGACTACGAAAAACTTGTTTTGGATATTGAAACTGATGGCTCAATCAGCCCTCAGAACGCTTTAACAGAAGCTTCTAAGATATTAATTTATCACTTCATGTTGTTCTCTGATGAGAGAATTACGCTTGAAACTGAAGCCGTGAAAGCATCTATCCAATACGACGAAGAAACTTTACATACAAGACAGCTCCTAAAATCTAAATTAACTGATATGGATCTTTCTGTAAGAGCATTAAACTGCTTGAAAGCTGCTGAAGTGGAAACTTTAGGAGAACTGGTTTCTTATACTAAGTCTGATTTGATGAAATTCAGAAATTTCGGTAAAAAATCTTTAACAGAATTAGAAGAATTAGTGCATGCAAAAGGTCTTAACTTCGGTTTCGACGTTGCTAAATATAAATTAGACGCTGATAAATAAAAAACAATGAGACACGGTAAAAAATTCAATCACTTAGGAAGAACCGCTTCACACAGAAGTGCCTTGCTTTCTAATATGGCTTGTTCTCTTATTGAGCATAAAAGAATCAACACAACTGTTGCTAAAGCGAAAGCTTTGAGAGTGTATGTTGAACCTATCTTAACAAAAGCAAAAGAAGATACAACTCACAATAGAAGAACAGTTTTCTCTTACCTGCAAAGCAAAGAAGCAGTTACTGAATTATTCAGAACAGTTGCTCCTAAAATTGCAGAAAGAAATGGTGGTTACACCAGAATTATCAAAACTGGATTCAGACCAGGCGATGCTGCAGATACTGCAATGATCGAACTTGTAGATTTCAACGAACTTTACAACCCTAACGCTGAAGAGAAAAAAGTAACAAGAAGAAGCAGAAGATCTGCCGCTCCTAAAGCTGAAGCAGTTGCTGCTGAAGTAAAGGAAGCTCCGGCAAAAGCTGATGCTAAAACTGAAGAACCAACTGCAGAAGCTGCAGACTCTACAGAAGAAAAAACTGCTGAATAGTTCCAACAGTTTTAGATATAAAAAAACCATTCAATATATTTTGAATGGTTTTTTTGTTTTGTACAAGGTTTAATTTACCCTCGCTTTTTTCAAAGCGATCACATTATTTCCTTGGGTAATGATTACGCTGTCGTTTTTAGCAACAATTTGGAAATCGTAATTTCCGTAAACACCTTCGCCTTGGTCTGCCTTTCGCGGAGCGGAAATGGTTTTGTTATTACTGCGGATACTTATAGAATTTTCCTTTCCATTATTCTTAAAAGTTACTAACGCCGACGATCCATCTTCTGCAACATATCGGTCGGTATATTCCGTTTGGATTTTTCCCCCATCACTCTCCGTTTTTTGAATGGAAACTGTAGTATCTACCGTTCCGTTTTTGTTCTCAACTTGAATGTCGGAAGTCTCTTCCACCATAACATTCTTATTTCCTTCTGCAGATTTATTGCAACTATAACTCGCCAATAGCACAAATGCAGAAGCTACATAAATTATTTTTTTCATATCAATATAAATTTTAATCTCTCAAATTTACAATTACTTTTTTTGATTTAAAAAAACTAAATTAATTAACTAAATTTTAACGCTAACATTCATAAAATCATGTGGTGAAAACTAAAATATAGTTCTATTTTCATTAAATTTGTAATTCAAATATAAAAGTTAAAAATAATACAATGAGTTACATTTCTTACATTGAAGCAAGACAGATTTTGGATTCCCGAGGCAATCCTACAATTGAAGTAGATGTTTTTACAGAAAATGGTGCGATGGGTCGTGCTGCAGTACCTTCCGGAGCATCTACCGGTGAACACGAAGCCGTAGAATTACGCGATGGTGGTACAGATTATATGGGGAAAGGAGTTCTGAAGGCGGTAGAAAATGTACGAGAAATAATTGCTCCTGAATTGGTAGGGCTTCCCGTTTACGACCAAAATTATATCGATCAAATCATGATTGACCTTGATGGTACTAAAAACAAAGGAAATCTTGGTGCAAATGCAATTCTCGGAGTTTCTTTAGCAGCGGCAAAAGCAGCAGCTACTGAACTTAGAATGCCTCTTTATAAATATGTAGGTGGTGTAAATGCAAACACACTTCCTGTTCCGATGATGAATGTAATCAACGGAGGTTCTCACTCAGATGCTCCTATCGCTTTCCAGGAATTTATGGTGATGCCGGTGAAAGCTGATTCTTTCTCGCACGCTTTGAGAAAAGGAACTGAAATTTTCCATAATTTAAAATCAATTCTTCATTCAAGAGGTTTATCTACCGCTGTAGGTGATGAAGGAGGTTTCGCACCTACTTTTACTGGAACTGAAGATGCTTTAGATACTCTTTTGCAAGCGATTGAAAAAGCGGGTTACAAACCTGATGATGATGTGATGATTGCTTTAGATTGTGCCGCATCAGAATTTTACAAAGACGGTGTATACGATTACAGAAAATTCCAAACTCCAGACTCAGCTCAATATAACAGAAGCGAGCAAGTAAATTATTTGGCAGAATTGGCTGCGAAATATCCAATCATTTCCATTGAAGATGGAATGCACGAAGACGACTGGGAAGGATGGAAAATGTTGACCGAAAAAATCGGCGACCGAGTTCAATTGGTTGGTGACGATTTATTTGTAACCAATGTAGAAAGATTGGCGAGAGGAATCAAAGAAGATATCGCAAACTCAATTTTGGTTAAAGTAAACCAAATTGGTTCATTATCTGAAACTATGGATGCTGTTCAAATGGCACAACACAATAAATATACTTCTGTAATGTCGCACCGTTCCGGAGAAACTGAAGATTCTACCATTGCTGATTTAGCAGTTGCTATGAACTGTGGACAAATCAAAACGGGTTCTGCCTCTCGTTCAGATAGAATGGCAAAATACAACCAATTGTTGAGAATTGAAGAAGCTTTAGGTGAAACAGCAGTGTTCCCCGGATTAGATGCATTTAAAGTAAAACGATAATAGATAATGTTAATAGATTATAGCAAGATTCATTTGCTGTTTTCTATCATTATTCATAATTTAGTAAAAAATAAATAATTTATATGTCAGATAATAAAGTTGTACTGAACTATGACGGGAAATCTTTTGAATATCCCATTGTAGAAAGCACTATCGGTGACAGAGGAATCGATATTTCTAAACTGAGAGACCAAACCGGTTTAATTACATTGGATTTGGGTTACAAAAATACAGGAGCTACCTTAAGCGACATCACCTATCTAGATGGTGACAACGGGGAGTTGTATTACAGAGGATATCCGATTGAGCAGATTGCAGAAAAATCTAACTTCACCGAAGTAATGTATCTTTTGCTTCAAGGGGAATTGCCGACAAGCGACGAGTTCCAATCATTTCAAAAAGGAATCAACAAATATAATTTCGTTGCTGATGAAATGAAGAAAATCTTGGATGTATTCCCAAGATCTGCCCATCCTATGGGAGTTTTATCTTCTCTTACTTCTGCACTTACGGCATTCAACCCGAAAGCTGTTGACGTTACATCCAAAGAAGATTTAGATCACGCAGCAGAGATGTTGATCGCAAAATTCTCTCACCTTTGTGCCTGGACTTACAGAAAAAAATTAGGTTTACCAATCAACCACGGCGATAACAGTTTAAATTATGTGGAGAATTTCTACAAAATGTGTTTCCGTCGTCCAAACGAAGAATTCCAATTAGATCCTATCGTAGTTGGAGCTTTGGATAAATTATTAATTCTTCACGCGGATCATGAACAAAACTGTTCTACTTCTACAGTAAGAATGGTAGGATCGGCTCACACCGGATTATTCGCATCGGTTTCGGCAGGTATTTCTGCACTTTGGGGACCACTTCATGGTGGAGCCAACCAGGCAGTAATCGAAATGCTTGAAATGATCGAGAAAGATGGAGGCGACGTAGCAAAATATGTAGAAAAAGCTAAAAATAAAGACGATAATTTCCGTTTGATGGGATTCGGACACCGAGTTTACAAAAACTTCGATCCAAGAGCAAGAATCATCAAAAAAGCAGCAGACGATATTTTGGATGCACTTGGAATCGAAGATAAAGCTTTAGACATCGCAATGCAGTTGGAAAGAGTAGCGTTGGAAGACGATTATTTCGTAAGCAGAAAACTCTATCCAAACGTAGATTTCTATTCAGGAATTATTTACCGGGCATTAGGAATCCCAACCGAAATGTTCACCGTAATGTTCGCATTGGGAAGACTTCCGGGATGGATCTCTCAATGGAAAGAAATGCGTTTGCACAACGACCCAATCGGACGACCAAGACAGGTTTACCAAGGTGCGCAAAAACGCGATTATGTGGATTTAAACGCAAGATAATTTGCAATTCATTTATTAATTTCCCTTTCAATTTTTTTGAAGGGGATTTTTTTTGGCGCATATCTCAGTTTTCCGTGTGCAACTCTAAGAAATGATCCCGCAACCTTTTGAAATGGCTCCGCAGCCAATAGAAATGGCTCCGCAAGTGTTAGAAACGGTTCCGCAAGTGTCAGAAATGGTTCCGCATGTGTCAGAAATGGTTCCGCAAGTGTAAGAAATGGTTCCGCAAGTGTCAGAAATGGCTCCGCAAGTGTTAGAAATGGCTCCGCAATAATTTTTATTGATTTTTTTAACTAAATTCATAAAAAAATGATGATAAAATTATGAAAATGTTAATCTTGAGCAAATAAGTGTTAAGTATACAGTGAAATATAAAACTAATGAAAAGCTTCCGAAGAATTATGAAACCAAAAATTTGAAAATTTCAGTATCTTAACACTCTAGAATATTTTAAATTTTATCAACTACTCAGGATCAAACCAAAACTTTGTGATCCTGAGTTTCTAGAAGGATAAATAAAAACTTAGCCAAAAAACAATGAATAAATTTTCTGCAATCGCATTTTTATTTTTAATTCTATTTTCCTGCAAAAAGGTAGAAAAAACTTCAATCAATCTTGAACTAAAAAAAGAGCTTTCAGAAATTGAATTCCGCGATCAGGCAGTACGCTTTATTACAGACCAAACACCAAAGGACAGCCTTGACCTGATTGCAAAAAGGATTAAGGTAGATCCAACCTATTTCAAAAACAATTATAAATCAGTTTCGGTTACTTTAGATGGTGAAAATATTAAAAGAGTAGAAGAAATAATTTCGAAATATGGTTATCCCGGAAAAGCTCTTGTTGGAACTCCGGAAAACCGTGCAGCTTGGATTGTAATTCAACATTCTTCACCCCAAGTTATTCAAAAATATTTACCAATGCTTCGTGAAGCAGTTAAAAATGGCGATCTTGATAGACAATCGTTGGCTATAACGGAAGACAGAAACCTAATGTATCAGGGAAAAAAGCAAATTTATGGTTCTCAGTTTTTTGAAGTAAATGGGAAACCCGCTTTTTGGCCAATTGAAAATTCCGAAAAAGTAAATGAATTAAGAAAAGAAGCTGGTTTTGTTCAAACAATTGAAGAATATTCCAAAGATTTATACGGAAAAGATTTTCAATATAAAATTTATACATTAGAAGAGGTGAAGAAATTACAAGCACAATAAATAGCATCAATAGGAACGGGCTTTAGCCCGTTTATAAAAGAGGCAAATCGATCGGCTTTAGCCAAATTTATAAAATGAAATTTTCAAAGAAAATGGGTTTTATTTCTTTCATAGTATTTATTTTTATAAATGTTATTGTGTTTTATCTTATAAGAGAAAGCATTGGAATATCTGATATTTTAGCACACGTTGAAAATGATGAATTCATTAAAACCCTTTAAAATAAACAACTTTTATTGAAATTTTCACTTCAATTCTTTAATCATTGACATTGCTGTCATACTTTTTATAATATTTTTGATAACAAAATATAATTTCAAATTTTTGAAAACATCCATCACGCAACATCAAACATCCAACATAAAATGAAACTCAAAAACTATATCGCCGGACAGTGGATAGAAGGTTCTGGCAACGAAATTCCACTTTATAATGCGGTTAATGGTGAATTAGTCGCGGTTTCCGATACAGAAGGAATTGATTTCGAAAGTGCCTTGCATTACGGACGAACCGTCGGGTACAAAAATCTTTCCTCCATGACTTTCTATGATCGTGGTGAAATGCTGAAAAAAGTAGCACTTTACCTTCTCGAAAGAAAAAAGAAATATTACGATCTGTCCTATAAAACCGGAGCCACGCACGCAGATTCCTGGGTTGATATTGAAGGCGGTTTCGGTACTTTTTTCACCTATTCAGGTTTAGCAAAAAGAATGTTACCCAACACGCCATTTTGGGTCGATGGAGATACGCAGAAAATTTCAGCCAATGGAACTTTCCTCGGAACGCATATTTTAACGCCAAGCGAAGGTGTTTCTGTACAGATCAACGCCTACAACTTTCCGGTTTGGGGTATGATGGAAAAGTTATCAACGTCGCTTCTGGCGGGTGTTCCAAGTGTAGTGAAACCTGCAACCCCGGGTTCTTACCTTACCAACGCTGTATTTCAGGACATGATTGAAAGCGGAATTTTGCCTGATGGTGCCATTCAGCTGGTTTGTGGCGAACCGGGAAATATTCTGGATTATGTGCAGGATGGCGATTCGGTTTTATTTACGGGCTCAGCAAATACAGGAAGAAAACTGAAATCTTTACCTTCAGTTTCTAAAAATGCGGTCCGTTTCAATATGGAAGCAGATTCTCTGAACTGTTCTATTTTAGGACTCGATGCAAAACCTGGAACTCCGGAATTCGATCTTTTTATTAAAGAAGTCCGAAATGAAATGACCACAAAAGCGGGACAGAAATGTACCGCCATCCGCAGAATTATTGTTCCGGAAAATTTAGTGGGCGATGTTCAAAATGCTTTAAGCAAAGCTCTAGACCAGACAAAAATTGGAAATCCTTTAAACCGCGAAACCAGAATGGGCTCCATCGTCGGTAAAAAAGAAATGGAAGTTCTAGAAAGTAAAATTCAACTTCTAAAAGCTGAAACAGAACTCATCTACGACGGCAAACATGAACTGGTGGACGCCGATTATGAAAATGGCGCGTTCATTTCGCCAAAAGTATTTTACAACGATAAACCTTTCGAGAAAAACGCATCCCATGAAGTGGAAGCTTTCGGACCGGTTTCTACAATTATGCCGTACAAAGATGCGGAAGAAGCTGCTGCTTTGGCAAAACGAGGAAAAGGAAGTTTGGTAGGATCCATCATTTCTCACGATGAGAAATTTGTTGCCGAAACTTCCTGGAAAATGGCTTCCTCGCACGGGAGAATTTTTGTCTTGAATCGTGATAACGCGAAAGAATCTACAGGTCACGGTTCTCCGCTGCCTACATTGATGCATGGCGGTCCCGGAAGAGCAGGCGGCGGTGAAGAAATGGGCGGTTTGAACGGGTTGCATTTTTTCTTGCAAAAGACGGCAATTCAAGCTTCACCCGATATTTTGACGGCGATTACTAAAATTTACCAACAAGGTGCAACGCAAAACTTTTCAGATAGACATCCTTTCAGAAAATATTTTGAAGAAGTAGAGATTGGAGATTCTTTGGAAACAGCGGGAAGAACAGTAACAGAGGCAGATATCGTGAATTTTTCGAATGTTTCTTGGGATCATTTTTATGCGCATACAGACGCAACTTCTCTCAATGGAACAATCTTCGATAAAACGGTGGCGCATGGCTATTTTATCCTTTCCGCCGCGGCCGGTCTGTTTGTTTCCGGGAAAAAAGGTCCGGTTATCGCTAACTACGGACTGGAAAATGCGAGTTTCTTTAAACCGGTTTATGCGGGAGATACCATCACGGTTTATCTCACGGCAAAAGAGAAGGTCAACAAAGGCGTGAAAGGAAGAAATATCCCAAGCGGCGTGGTGAAATGGTTGGTTGAAGTTGTCAATCAGCGCGATGAAATCGTTTGCGTGGCAACCATTCTTACTTTGGTGGCAAAAAAATCTCCTTTCGTTGATTTAAAAACAAAAGAAATTCAGAAAATATTAAATAATCTCACCGAAAATTCAGAAAGAAAATTTGGTCTGATGACGCCTCAATTGATGGTCGAACATTTAGAAGAGGTTCTTAGAAATGGTTTTGTACAATTAAATCCGTCCGATTTTCCAGAAATTCCTGCGGATAAACTGGAGGTACTTCAGGACTGGATTTATACCAACCAAAAAATTCGTCCGGGAGCGCAATATCCTATGCTGAAAGATGGCGAAATGCCGGTCTTAAGATTTAAAAATTTAGATCAAGCCAAAGAGAAACTCATCGAAACTTTGAAAGAATATCTGATTTATTACAGGGAAAATCCTTTAGTAGAACACTATCATCCACGTTTCGGAATGTTGAATAAAGAGATAATGGAACTTTTTCATCGCAAACATTTTACACATCATTTTGAACAATTTGGTCTGGTTTAAAGATGCTTATGCAAAAAATAATTATCATCAATAATACTACAAAATAAGAAAATGAACAACGGATTTGTAACCCAAGAATTAAAAAATAACATTGCCGAAATCACATTCGGTACCCCAAAAAGCAATGCTCTGCCAGGAGAAATTCTAGAAAAATTGGCTCAAACGATCATAGAAAGTGGAAGAGATGAAAATGTAAAAGCTATTCTTTTGAAATCTGAAGGGGATAAAGCATTTTGTGCAGGCGCTAGTTTCGATGAGTTGCTCGAAATTGACGATTTGGAAAATTCAAAAATATTTTTTGGTGGCTTTGCAAAAGTTCTGAATGCGATGCGATCTTGTGGAAAATTAGTCATCGTCCGCGTTCAGGGAAAAACAACTGGCGGCGGAGTGGGAATAGCGTGTGCTGCTGATTATTGTTTTGCTACCAAAGATTCGGCAATGGCGTTAACTGAATTGAATTTAGGAATCGGACCTTTCGTCATTGGACCCTATGTTGAAAGAAAAATCGGAAAATCAGCTTACGCTGCGATGTCGATTGATGCGGATTTCCGCAGCGCTGATTGGTGTGAAAAGCACGATGTTTATCATTCCGTTTCAGGAAATATTCTGGATATGGATGGGAAAATTGAAGCTTTTATGCAGAAATTATCCGAAAGAAGTGTGGAAGCTTTGGCTTTAATCAAAAAAGTTTCGTGGGAAGGCTCCGAACATTTTGATCAATTAATGCCGGAAAGAATTTTGATGAGCGCAAGTTTAATCCTGGAGGAATCGGCGAAGAAAAATATAGAGAAGATTAAAGTGAATTTAAGATCTAAATAATTCAATGACCAATACTTTATCAAAATCAGTCCTCATTCTCGGTGCCAATTCTGATGTGGCGAAACAATGTATTTTGCAATATTTAGCAAAAGGTTTTTCTGTGATTGCAGCTTCCAGAAATCTAAAATCTTTGGAGAATTTCAGTAATGAAAATCATTTAGATCAATCAAAAATAGAAATAAAATATTTTGATGCAACAGATTTTTCTTCGCATCAGATGTTTTATGACGAACTCTTAATAAAGCCTAATACTGTTATTTATTCAGCTGGTTTTTTAGTCGAAAATCAAAAAGCTTTAAAATCTTTTGATGGAACTTTTGAAATGATGAAAACAAATTATATCGGTGCAGTTTCTATTTTAAATATTATTGCAATCGATATTAATAATAATAATTTAGAAAGAATCATCGGACTTTCTTCGCTTTCCGGAGTTCGTGGCAGAAAAAGTAATTTCGTTTATGGAAGCACAAAATCGGCTTTCACCACTTATCTGGCCGGACTTCGCCAAGAACTTTCTTTAAGAAAAATTAAGGTAACTGTTTTTGTGTTGGGTTACATCCGAAGTAAAATTAATGAAGGTTTACAATTGAACGAATCTCTAATGATGGAACCGGATTATGTAGCAAAACAGATTGTTAATGCCGGAAATTCGTTTACAATCGTTCCCAACTTTAAGTGGAAAATCATTTATTGGGTTTTAAAATTATCACCGGAATTTCTCGTTGCGAAGTTGCCCTAATTTTCATTAAAAAAAAGCGAAGAAAACTTTCCTCGCTTTTTTTATGGCACGAAGGCACTAATATCTTATAATTCAGGTGATGTTTTCATCGGCAAAATGAGTGTTTCTATCGGTAAAGTTTTCAAAGAGTAGCAACGTACGATAATTTTGACAAAAAATTAAAAGATATGTCATTATTTACACCACTTATTTGGATTCTTATTATCCTTCCATTCATTATTTTAGCTGTTTTTAAATCAGAAAAGGTCAATCTAAAATATTTAGGACTATTCATTCTCTATTTTTTAACGGATTCTTACATTCAGCATTTGTCAAAACTCTATTTCGATTTAGATTTTTTAGGATTAAAATTCGCCTGGATTGGTAAAATTTTGAGTTTGTGTTTTGCCTTGATTGTTATTTTTTCTGTTTCAAAAAAAGATAGGGAAGAGATTGGATTTACGACGAAAACGAACTCAAAAAGTCAGGTAAAATCTGGAATTTTAATTTTTCTGGGATTTTTAGCTTTCGATTTTGTATTCAAGCTCATTTTGTTTCCGAAAGGTGGTGATTTCGATTTAGAAACTTTTGCTTTTCAAATGACAATGCCTGGTTTAACGGAGGAATTGGTTTTCAGAGGAATTTTATTTTGGCTTTTAGACAAAGCTTTCGCACCGAAATGGAATTTCAAAGGCGTCAAATTTGGTTAGGGATTTGTCATTATCACCATACTTTTTGCAGAAGCTCATGGTGTGATGCTTACTGAAAATTATGAATTCAAGTTTGACATCATTACAATTCTTTATTTAACAATTATTTCTTCGCTCAGTGTCGGGATTTTGCGTAAACTCTCAGGGAATCTTATTTTTCCAATTTTGGGACATAACGCCATTAACACGATTAACGCAATTATTAGAATTTTGTAGAAACCATCAATCATACAGCTTCAAAAAACTATCTTTGGAGCTGTTTTTAATTAAAAACTATGCAAAAAATATCTTCAAATTATTTTTCCAAACGCATTGGTGAATTTGATTTTGAACAATTTTACACCAAACAAAAAAGATTGATGTTCCATTCTTTAATGTGGTTGAGTTTTGCTTTTTTACTATTTTTAAGTTACAGATTAGCGTATCATCTCACGTATTTCAATAGTTTCATTCTTACACTGCGGATGTGCGTTGTCAATATGATTGTTTTCTATATTTTCTTCTATCTGCTTCTGCCAAAAATTTTGAAACTATCATTTGGATTTGCAATTTTTTGTTTGGTTGTGAGTTTTCCGGTGTTTGTAATCATTTGGTTGCTATCTACTTACTTCTTTTCTATTATTTATCACCATTTAGGATTTGAAATTTTAGAAGGAGAATTGAAAGGTGCGATTGCGGCAAGTGCAAGCCAAACTTTTTGGGAAGCTATTTCTTTTAGTCGAATAATTTCTCAAGCGATTATCTTCATTTCGCTTTTATCGCCTTTTTTCTTTGTTAAAATTTTATTTGAAATTTCTAAACTTTATAGCCAAACGATTAAGATTCAAAATCAAAAAAATCTGCTAGAAATCCAAAATATTAATATTGAAAAAGATTTTTTAAAATCACAGCTTAATCCCCATTTTCTTTTTAATACCTTGAATAATTTGTATAGTTTAAGCCTTAAAAAAGACAATACGGTTCCTGAAGTGATTCTCAACCTTTCCGACACGATGAGTTATACTTTGTACGAATCGAACAGCGAAAAAGTAGAATTATGGAAAGAAGTAGAATTTGTTAAAAACTATTTTGAACTCGAAAAAATGCGTTACTCTGCGGAAAAAAAAATCCATTACGAGTTTCCTACTGAAGAAGATTGTAAGGGTTTAAAGATTGCTCCGCTTTTGACTTTCACTTTTATTGAAAATGCTTTTAAATATGGTTTAAAATCAAAAGAATCAAATTTCTTAAATCTTAAAATAAAAATTGAAAACGGGAAGTTTATTTTTGTATTAGAAAATGATTTTGAAGAAATTAAAAACAAAAATAGTCACGGCGGAATCGGAATTGAAAATGTTAGAAAACGGCTCCAGTTGATATATCCGAAAGATTTTCAGTTAGAAATTCTCATTACACAAAATATTTTCAGAGTACAGTTAACAATCAATTTAATCAAATAATGAAAAAAATAAATTGTATCATTATCGATGACGAACCACTTGGAAGAGACCTTGTAGAATCTTTCGCCAAAGAAGTTTCTTATCTCAACATTATGGGAATTTTTGATAACCCTGTGACAGCCTTATCTTTTCTTGAAGAAAATTCAGTAGAGCTTATTTTTAGTGATATTGAAATGCCAAAAATAAATGGTCTCGATTTCCTTCGGACATTAGAAAACCCTCCCGTTTTTATTTTTATTACCGCTTATCGGGAGTTCGCTTTAGACGGTTTTGATACAGGAGCGACAGATTATTTGGTAAAACCGGTTCGTTTTGATAGGTTTTTAATAGCGGTACAAAAAGCTAAAAATCACATCGATTTAAAAAGGAATTCCACTAACTCACAAGAGGGCAATGAAAAAATTTTTATAAAATCTGAAGGGAAAATTATCAAAATCTTGTTGTCAGAAATTTTATATATCGAAGCTCAAGGCGATTATTTGAATGTGAATACAAAATCAGAAATCTATTCAACCCAAATGACACTTACTTCGATGGAAGAAAGTTTACAAAACAAAAAATTCTATAGAATACAGCGTTCATTTATCCTAAATCTTGATTTTGTAAGAAGTGTTCACGGAAATATGTTAGAATTGCTGAACGGAAAATCTATTTCTGTTTCTGTGAATAAAAAGGAAGAACTTTACAAATTGTTAGGAATGTAATTATTTATCTCTTGAAAATAAAAAAAGCGAGAAAAAAATTCTCGCTTCTAATTTATGATTTTAAATCCAATTTAAGTTCCAATTCCGTAAGCTGTTCCTGATGAATCGGAGCCGGAGCATCGATCATCACATCTCTTCCGGAATTGTTTTTCGGGAAAGCGATGTAATCTCGGATCACTTCATTTCCATCAAGAATCGCAACCAATCTATCAAATCCGAAAGCCAAACCTCCGTGAGGCGGAGCGCCATATTTGAAAGCATTCATCAAGAATCCGAATTGTGCTTCTGCTTCTTCTTTTGAGAATCCTAATAAATCAAACATTTTAGACTGTAAATCTCTGTCAAAAATTCGGATAGAACCGCCACCGATTTCATTTCCATTCAAAACCAAATCATAAGCATTGGCGCGAACTTTTCCGGGTTCAGTATGAATGAGTTCCAAATCTTCTGGTTTTGGTGAGGTGAAAGGGTGGTGCATCGCGTGGTAACGGCCGCTTTCTTCGTCCCATTCCAAAAGTGGAAAATCGATTACCCAAAGTGGCGCAAATTCATTTCCTTTTCTTAAACCCAGACGGTTACCCAATTCCATTCTCAAAGCAGAAAGTTGGGTTCTTACTTTATTTTCGTTTCCGGACATGAGGAAGATTAAATCTCCTGCTTTTGCATTAAAGGCAGCAGCGACACGCTGCAAATCTTCTTCATTATAAAATTTATTTACTGAAGAAGTTACAACGCCATCATTTTGGAATTTAATCCAAACCATTCCCGAAGCGCCAATTTGTGGACGTTTTACCCAATCAATCAACTCGTCGATTTGTTTTCTGGTATAATCTGCACAACCTTCAACGTTGATTCCAACGACCAATTCTGCGTCATCAAAAATTTTGAAATCTTTGCCTTTTACCAATTCATTTACTTCCACGAATTCCATTCCGAAACGGATATCAGGTTTGTCGTTTCCGTATTTTTTCATGGCGTCTGCGAAAGTCATTCTTGGGAATTTTCCGAAATCGTTACCGGTGATATCTTTCAATAAAGTAGCAGTCATTCCTTCAAAAATCTCCAAAACATCTTCCTGTTCTACAAATGCCATTTCGCAATCGATTTGGGTGAATTCCGGTTGTCTGTCTGCACGCAAATCTTCGTCACGGAAACATTTTACAATTTGGAAATAACGGTCCATTCCGCCAATCATTAACAATTGTTTGAACGTTTGTGGCGATTGTGGAAGTGCATAAAATTGCCCAGGATTCATTCGGCTGGGCACCACGAAATCTCTCGCACCTTCGGGAGTAGATTTGATAAGAACCGGCGTTTCAACCTCAATGAAATTCTGGTCAGAGAGGTAATTTCTTACTTTCTGAGCCATTTTATGACGGAAAATCAATTTGTCTTTCACCGGATTTCTGCGGATATCCAAATATCTGTATTTCATTCTCAGTTCTTCGCCGCCGTCGGTTTCGTCTTCGATGGTGAACGGCGGAAGTTGAGATTCATTTAAAATCGTTAAATTTTCAACTAAAATTTCTATTTCGCCAGTAGGAATATTTGGGTTTTTTGAAACTCTTTCAATGACTTTTCCTTCAACCTGAATCACGAATTCACGTCCGAGCTTTTTAGCTTCTTCTATTAATTCAGCCGATGAACGGTCTTGATCAAATACCAATTGTGTGATTCCGTAGCGATCCCGAAGATCGATCCAGATCATAAATCCTTTGTCTCGGATGGTCTGAACCCAGCCGGAAAGGGTTACTTCTTCATTAAGATTTTTAAGCGATAATTCTCCGTTGGTGTGCGATCGAAACATTTCTATTTATTTGAAATTTGAGGTTTGAAATTTGAGATTTTCTGGGTACAAAGATAAGATTTTTGGATGGAAAATCTACTTAAAGAAACCTTCAAGGATTTCAAATCCTTGAAGGTTTCAATTTAATCCGGTCGATATTCAATTAAATCACCAGGTTGGCAATCCAATGCTTTGCAAATAGCTTCCAAAGTGGAAAGTTTTAAGGCTTTTGCTTTTCCGGTTTTTAAAATAGAGAGATTAGCTTGCGTTATTCCTATTTTTTCGGCTAGTTCCTGCGACTGCATTTTGCGCTTGGCAAGCATAACGTCGACGTTGATGATGATTGCCATAAAATTAGATTGTTAGGTCGTTTTCGGATTGTAGTTCGTAGCCTTTTATAAAAATTTTGTTCAAAATAAATAGTAAAGCGCCAATCCATAAATATTCTGAATTTCCAATTTGTGTAGATAATAATAAGTCGTTTGCAACAAATAACTCGATATAAACTTTAATAAGGACTCCTAAAATACCAATTGAAATTGAAAAATAAATTATCTTTCTAATAATATCATTTATTTTTTGATTGAAAGGTTCATTAAAATTTAGATTTTTGAAAACTTTTAAAACATTTAAGAAGATATAAATTTTTAAAATCACTGTAACGATTTCAATCAAAGAAATAACATTGAATGCGTTTTCATCATTTTTCCAAATTTTCGTAAAATCAATTGAAGAATGAAATTTTCTAGCCATTTCCCAATTTAAATTATGTCCAAAAAATACCCAAAGAATATTTGTTAAACTAACAAACAATCCAATTAATCCCAGAATAAATACAATACGGATTAATTTAAGTACAAAACTTGATTTTTCCATTTTTTAATAATTTTATATTGCAAATATACAAATAATTATTGTAAAACAATAAAAATATATTCAATTTTAATAAAATTTGTTTTAATTGCTTGATTTTCAAAAACGAAAATTTCGCTTCAAAAATCAATACTTTTGCAGAATGAAAAAACAACTATTCATTCTGTTTCTAATAATCTCAAATTTTATCATTTCCCAAACCTTCACCGGAAATGTTGTAGGCGTAAAAGATGGCGATACCATGGTAATTTTATTTGAAAACAAACCCATCGCAATACGTTTAGAACATATCGACTGTCCCGAGAAAAACCAGCCTTTTGGTTATAAAGCCAAAAAATTTGTTTCAGATTTTTGTTTCGGGAAGACGGTTGTAGTCATCGGGAATGGTAAGAAAGACCGCAACGGAAGATGGATCGGCGAAATTTTCTTTAAGAACCAGAATTTAGGAAAAGAGTTAGTGAGGAACGGATTAGCATGGCATTTCAAGCGGTATTCAAAAAGTGAAAATTATGCAGATCTGGAAATGGAAGCACGAAAAAACAAACGCGGACTTTGGAAGGAAAAAGAACCTATCGCTCCCTGGAACTGGCGAAGATCAAAACGAAACAAAGTGCAAAATTTATGAAAATTTAGGCTTCAATGATCGTGTTTTTTATTTAACTTTGTGTAAATCAATAACAAAAAAACAGTATTATTATGGGAAAAGGAGATCAAAAATCAAGACGTGGAAAGATCTTTGCAGGAACTTATGGTAAAAGAAGACCGCGAAAATCGAAATCCGTTAAGAGTATTCCGGTAAAGGTTTTGAATGAAGAGGAAAAGAAAGATTCGAAAGTTAAAGTAAGAAAAGAAGTGGGATATCCTACAGGAAAATCTGAAAATGCCGAAGTACATTCTGACACGAAACAAAAAGCTGAAAAAGCGGAGACAAAAGCTAAGAAAACTAAAAAAACCGAAGAATAATCTTCGGTTTCTTAAATTTAATTCTATTTTGAACGAGGAGAATTTATTTTCCGCCTAAAATGCTTCCTAACAATCCACCTAATCCACCTTGTGATTGCTGTTGCTGATTACTTCCTCCAAGAACAGACCCCAAAATATCATTCAAAGGATTCCCGGAATTATTGGCTTGTGAACCACCTAAAACGCTATCTAAAATATCATTCAAAGGGTTTGATGGTTCTGCTTGTGCCTGGTTTTGCGCACCGCCTAAAATACCGCCCAATAAATCTCCAAGTCCCCCGCCGGAGTTTACGCCGCTCGACTGTTTTTCTTTACCAATGTAACCCATGATCAGGGGTGCAAGCATTGCAAGAACCGGCCCGATTTTATCCATGGAAATTCCGGTATTCTGAGAAAGTTGATTTTCTACGGTAGCTTTTTGACCTCCGAAAATATGATCCAAAATAGAACCACCTTCTTGTTGGCGTGCTTCTACTTGAGAAGGATTGTCTAAGATACTTCCGTCGTGGTCTTTATCTAAAGCGTTATTTAAAGCTTCTGCCTCATTGGGATCTTCTTGTGATTTTTTTCTTAAATAAGAAATAACCAAAGGCGAAGCAACTGCTAAAAGTGCAATAATTTGGTTCTTGCTAATGCCGAATTTATTTTCGGCTTGTGTCGCTACTTGGTTTCCGGCGTTTCCGGTGATTAAATCTATTAAACTCATAGTTTGTATTTTTTTGTGATTAAATATGAAAATCAAATTTAACAAAAAATCGACCGAGATGCTTTTCTAAACTGATAAAGTATTGTTAAAGTTTTTGATGAATATTTTAATTTAATTTTTAAAAATTGGAACATTGGAACATGCTTCGCCAAACATCAGTGATTTCACGAGCGGTTTCAGCTGCTCCACCAATTCGATATACGCATTTTCAGGAATCGATTGGTCGCTGCATCCTTTTACCAAAACTCTTTTTCCGTTCATCTCGCTGAAATCATAAGTCTGAATGGCGTTATGCATTAATAAAACTTCCAAATCTTCACGATTTCCGAAAACGATTTTTTTAGCAACATCCGTCAGTTTTGCGGTGATCAGGAAGTATGCCCAAAGCGGGACAATCGCATCTGCAGAGTTGTAAATATAAAGGTATGCATCTTCAAAATCTTGAGGATTGAGTGCCGCTATTTTTTCGCGAAAGTCTTTTTCTTTTAAAATCAAACCTTCGAAAAGGAAGTCTTTAAGGTCAATGCCTATTCTTTTTCCTTTTGGGATCAAGGTAGAAAGGTCGAAATTAATCAAACCACTTTCTGCAACTTTATTTTTTATTTCAAATTCTTCTGACATTTTTTATCTTTATCTTTGAGCAAAATTACAACTTTTTACCACGTGAAATACTATATCATCGCAGGGGAAGCGTCCGGAGATTTACATGCTTCTAATTTAATGAAGTCGATTTTAAAAAAGGATTCTACGGCTGAATTTCGGTTTTGGGGAGGAGATTTGATGGCTGATGTTGCGGGTTTTCCGCCGGTGAAACATTATAAAGATTTGGCTTTCATGGGATTTTTGGAAGTGGCGAAAAACCTCAGAACGATTCTTGGAAATATTAAGTTTTGTAAAAAAGATCTTGCTGATTATCAACCAGACGTGTTGATTTTGGTAGATTATCCGGGATTTAATTTAAGAATTGCCGAGTTCGCGAAATCTTTGGGAATTAAGGTGGTTTATTATATTTCTCCGCAACTTTGGGCATGGAAAGAAGGTCGTGTTGAAAAAATAGAAAACTTTGTTGATGAAATGCTTGTGATTCTTCCTTTTGAGAAAGAATTTTATAAAAAACATCATGTCGATGCGCATTTCGTAGGTCATCCTTTGCTCGATGCAATTTCTGATTTGCCGCAAATTTCTGCAGAAGATTTCAAAAAAGAACATGGTTTGAATGAGAAAGAAATCATCGCGCTTTTGCCTGGTTCTCGTGAACAAGAAGTCGAAAAAATGTTGGCTTTAATGCTTTCTGTGCGTCCTTTTTTTGAAAATTATCAGTTTGTAATTGCCGGAGCGCCGAGTTTGACGAAAGAATTTTATAGCAAATTTGTAGATGATGATGTGCATTTTGTTTCTAATAAAACCTACGATTTACTGCGATGTTCAAGCGCAGCTTTGGTGACATCCGGTACGGCGACGCTGGAAACCGCCCTTCTAAATATTCCGGAAGTAGTTTGCTATCGAAGCAGCAGAATATCCTATGAAATTGGGAAAAGAGTGGTGAAAAATATTAAATTTATTTCCTTGGTAAATTTAATTATGGATCGTGAAGTAGTAACAGAATTGATTCAAAAAGATCTGAATACTGAAAATTTGGTGAAAGAACTTCAGCAAATTTTGGAAGGGGAAAAGCGCGAAAAAATATTGCAGGACTTTGAACTTCTCCGCGAAAAACTCGGTGGAAAAGGAGCGAGTGATCATGCTGCTGAAATTATCGTGAAAAGCTGACTTTTTCTTGTGTAATCGTGGTTTAATTGTAATTGAAAATAAATTGCAAAAGCAGCCATTACTTATTCTGTGCATTTGCTTTATTCTGGGAATTTTTTTTCAGGATTATTTTTCGTTGCAGCGATTTTCTATTCTTATTTTATTGATAGTTAGCTTTTTATCATTATGTATTTATTTTGTTAAAGGATTTTATGTTCATCGAACTCGCCATGTTTCGTTGTTTATTTTATTCTTTTCACTCGGTATTTTCTCGCATTATCTCCATTCGAAAAAACCGGATTTGCCGATTCTTGAAAGCAAAGAAAATATTGTTTTCAAAATCAATAAAAAACTAAATTCCAACGAAAAAAATCGTCGTTACGAAATCACGGCTTGGAAAGGAAAAGAATCTTTTTTAAGTGTTCTTTCTGTACCAAAATCCGAGATTGAACTCGATTTTCTGCACTATTATAAAGGTGAAATTTACATCAATCAGCTTCAAAAACCTTATCATGATTTTCAGTTTGATTATGGAAAATATTTGGCAAGAAAACAGATTTATTTTCAAGCTTATTTGCCCAATTCTTTCAAATATGGATTGCGAAATGATTTAAGTTTCGCGGAAAAAATCAAGCAAAAAAGACTTGAAACTTTAAGTAAAATCGATCGTGCTGAATTCAGTAAAAAATCGCGGGAATTCACGAAAGGAATTATCCTTGCGGATCGGACTGAGATGGATCAGGAGACGGTTCAGGATTTCAGTAAATCCGGATTGATGCATGTTTTGGCGATTTCCGGTTCGCACATGGCGATTATTTTCTGGTTGATTTTGCTTGTTTTAAATTGGGTATTTCCTCCAAAATTTAGGAATTTCAAGATGGTTTTTGCCTTGGTTTTGATTTGGGCATTTGCGATTTTTATCGATTACGGAAGCTCGGTGGTTCGAAGTTGTATCATGATTTCTGCGTATTATATTTTCGTGATTTTGCAACGAAAACCAGATTTGCTTCATGCAATGGCTTTGGCAGCGATCGGATTACTCATTTTCGATACACAACAGCTTTTTGACGTAGGTTTTCAGCTGAGTTTTGTGGCGGTTTTCGGAATTTTCTGGCTGAACAAACCGATTTTAAAATACTTGCCAAAGCCCAAAAATAATTTTCAAAATTTCTTAGCCAATATCGTTTCTGTAAGTTTTGCGGCACAAATTGCAACGCTTCCGATTGTTATTTATTATTTTCATCAATATTCTTTGGTGTCGATTTTTGCGAATTTGGTGGTGATTCCTTTTTCAGAAATTATCATTATTTTTTCATTGTTAATGACTTTGCTCATTGGCTTTTCCGTTCAGTTTTCATGGTTGAATTTGATTTACGATAAAGTGGTGATTTTTACTTTGAAAATGATTCATTGGTTTGCCGATTTCGATTTTGCTTTCCATAAAATGCTTCCAATGACATTTTTGGAAGTTTTGGTCGCTTTTGCAGTGGTTTGGTTTTTAAGATTTGCGATTTTGAACCCGAAACTGAAAACCATTTCAAAAGTTGTTTATTTTCTTCTCATCTTCTTTGCACTGCGACTTTTGCTTAATTATAAAGCCGCTGAAATTGATGAGGTTTTGGAACATTCTTATTTTAAAGAGAAAATAGTTTCTGTAAAGAAAGATCGTAAAGTTATCTTTGTTTTAAGAGAAAAATCGAATTCCGAGAAAGTTCAACAATATATTATTGAACCTTATTTAACGGCAAGAAGAGTTCAGAATTTTGAGATTAAAATTTTACCAAAAGGAGTACACGAAGTTCAAATTGAAGGTAAAAATTACGATTTTGATTAACGTTAAAAAAATTATTTAGAAAGATTACAAACTAAAAAAATCTGATAAATCTCACCTTTAGATACCTTAACAATTTTTTAACTTTGTGGAAATTCAAATTTAAACATTAATTATGGCAGGATTAACAAGTTCTACTATCGGTAGAAAGTACGCAATGGCATTGTCTGCAATGTTTTTGCTCATATTCCTTATCATGCACCTTTCGGTGAATTTACTTTCAATTTGCAGCCCTTCAGCTTTTAATGCCGCATCGGAATTTATGGGTTATAACCCGTTTATTCAGTTCCTGATGCAGCCAATTTTGGGATTTGCAGTGGTGTTCCATTTCGTGATGGGATTTGTTCTGGAATTAAAAAACCGAAGCGCAAGACCAGTGAAATATGCAGTAAACCAAGGTTCAGCCAATTCTACTTGGATGTCGAGAAATATGATTATTTCCGGGTTGGTAGTTTTAGCTTTTTTGGGATTACACCTTTATGATTTTTGGTGGCACGAAATCAACTTCAAGTACATTGAAGCCAATACTCCGGATAACGGAAGATTCTGGGCGGAACTTCATGATAAATTTGCTGACCCGCTGAGAGTTGTTTTTTATGTAATTTCTTTCGTATTATTAGGATTGCATTTGGCGCATGGTTTCCAATCTTCTTTCCAGTCTGTGGGAGCGCGTCATCCGAAATATACTCCTGTTATCAAAACTTTGGGAACTTGGTATTCCATTCTTATTCCTGCAGGATTTATTTTCATTGCAGTATATCACTTTTTAACTCAATAAATTTTAAGTTTTAAGTATTCTAAAATTTAAAGTTTAAAATTTAAAATTTCTAAAAAATGAGCAAATTAGATTCAAAAATTCCGGCAGGTCCTTTAGCGGACAAATGGAAAAATCATAAAGACCACATGAACTTGGTTGCACCAAACAACCGCGATAAAATTGATATTATTGTGGTGGGAACCGGACTTGCAGGTGGTTCTGCAGCCGCAACTTTGGCGGAACAAGGCTATAATGTAAAAGCATTTTGCTACCAAGATTCACCAAGAAGAGCGCACTCCATTGCGGCTCAAGGTGGAATTAACGCAGCAAAAAATTATCAAAACGATGGCGACTCTATTTATAGATTATTTTACGACACGATAAAAGGTGGCGATTACCGCGCAAGAGAAGCAAACGTATATCGATTAGCAGAAGTTTCCGGAAATATCATCGATCAATGTGTTGCGCAAGGAGTTCCTTTCGGTAGAGAATACGGCGGACAATTGGATAACCGTTCTTTCGGTGGTGTGCAGGTGAAAAGAACTTTTTATGCAAAAGGACAAACCGGCCAACAGTTATTGTTGGGAGCATATTCCGCAATGAGCCGACAAATCGGAAAAGGAAAAATAAAAATGTACAACCGTCACGAAATGCTTGATTTGGTAGTTGTTGACGGAAAAGCGAGAGGAATTATCGCACGAAATTTAGTAACCGGAGAAATCGAGAGACATTCTGCACACGCAGTCGTTATCGCTTCCGGAGGTTACGGTAACGTGTATTTCCTTTCTACAAACGCGATGGGTTCCAACGTTTCTGCATCTTGGAAAATTCATAAAAAAGGAGCTTATTTCGCAAATCCTTGTTATGTTCAAATTCACCCGACATGTATTCCGGTTCATGGAACGCAGCAATCAAAACTTACTTTGATGTCGGAATCGTTAAGAAATTCAGGAAGAATTTGGGTTCCAAAAAATATCGAAGATGCAGAAGCAATTCGGGCAGGAAAATTAAAACCTGAAAATATCGCTGAAGAAAACAGAGATTATTATTTAGAAAGAAGATATCCGGCTTTTGGAAACTTGGTTCCTCGTGACGTGGCTTCCAGAGCGGCAAAAGAAAGATGTGACGCGGGTTACGGAATCGAAAACAACGATACAAAAGAAGGCGTTTTTTTGGATTTCTCAACAGAAATCATCAAAAAAGGACATGAAGCGGCTTTAGAGAAAAATATTCATAATCCTTCTCCGCAACAAATCTACGATCTTGGTAAAGCCTGGATCGAAGAAAAATACGGAAACCTTTTCCAGATGTACGAAAAAATTACAGCGGACAATCCGTATGTAACTCCAATGAAGATTTATCCGGCGGTTCACTACACCATGGGTGGCGTTTGGGTTGATTATAATTTGCAATCTACCATTCCGGGATGTTTCGTAATTGGTGAGGCAAACTTCTCTGACCACGGTGCAAACAGATTAGGAGCATCTGCGTTGATGCAAGGTCTTGCGGATGGTTATTTCGTACTTCCTTATACCATTGCCGATTATCTTTCAGCAGACATTAGAACTGGAGCAATTCCTACCAATTCAGCTGAATTTGAAGCTGCTGAAAAGGAAATTCAGGATAAAATTAATTTCTTCATTAATAATAACGGAAAATATTCTGTTGATTATTTCCATAAGAAATTGGGACACATTATGTGGAACAAGGTAGGAATGGGAAGAACTCCGGAAGGTTTGCAAGAAGCAATCAAAGAAATTGCTGCGGTAAGAGAAGAGTTCTGGAAAGATGTAAAAGTTCCAGGGCAAGCTAATGAAATGAATCCTGAATTAGAAAAAGCATTCAGAGTTGCAGATTTCTTGGAATTAGGACAATTAATGGCAATGGACGCATTGAAAAGAGAGGAGTCTTGTGGAGGTCACTTCCGATGGGATCATGCAACACCAGAAGGTGAAGCGGAACGAGATGATGAAAACTTCAAATACGTTGCTGCATGGGAATACCAAGGAAACGACATTAATCAGGAAATAATGCACAAAGAAGACCTGATCTATGAAAACATCGAAGTGAAAACAAGAAGTTATAAATAATCTCCGAAAAATTAATATTAAAATGAGTGCTAAAAAAGGATTAAACCTGACTCTGAAAATTTGGAGACAGAAAAATAATAAATCAAAAGGTCAGTTTGAAACCTATAAAATTTCAGACGTTTCTACCGACTCTTCCTTTCTGGAAATGTTGGATATGCTCAACGAAAACTTGATCAATGAAGGAAAAGAACCTATAGCTTTCGACCACGACTGCCGTGAAGGAATTTGTGGAATGTGTTCGCTATATATCAACGGTAGAGCTCACGGTCCAGATACCGGAATTACCACTTGCCAGTTGCACATGAGAATGTTCAAAGATGGCGAAACCATTCATATCGAACCTTGGCGTAGTGCGGCTTTTCCTGTAATTAAGGATTTAGTGGTGGATAGAAGCGCCTTCGATAAAGTAATGGCTGCAGGTGGATTTATTTCCGTGAACACTTCCGGAAATACTTTGGACGCTAACGCAATTCTTGTTCCGAAAGATGATGCAGACAAAGCAATGGATGCCGCAGCTTGTATCGGTTGTGGAGCTTGTGTGGCGACTTGTAAAAACGGATCAGCAATGTTATTTGTTGGTGCAAAAGTTTCCCAATATGCGTTGCTTCCGCAAGGTAGAGTAGAAGCGCAAAGAAGAGTTCTAAGCATGGTAAAAGCCATGGACGAAGAAGGCTTCGGTAACTGTTCCAATACTGGCGCTTGCGAAGTTGAATGTCCTAAAGGAATTTCTTTGGAAGTAATCGCAAGAATGAACCGCGAGTTTATGGCAGCTAATATCAATAGAGGATAAAAATCTTTATAAAATCTACAAGAATCCGTTTTCTTACACTGAAAGCGGATTTTTCATTGTTAAAATTTCACAAAAAATAGCCTAAAATTTTCGTTAACTCTTTATATAACTTACTTTTGTTCTCGTTATATTCAGAAAGAATAGAAATGTAACTGTAAACAAAATTTATACACAACAATACAAACATGAGTAAATATTTTTTAATGCTGATTTTTGCTTTCGTAGCAATTTCATGTTCAAAAAAGGTAGAAGTAAAAGGTAATTTCGCAGGTGGATCACCGCTAGAAAGAATCGAATTTATTGAAGCATCAGGTGTTGCAACTTTGCCTTTGGTTAATTTAGGAGTAGATTCAAAAGGAAGTTTTTCCGGTAGTTTTGAAGCCCCGAAAAACGGAATGTACATCATGTCTTATGCCGGTAAAACTGCAATGATTTACCTAAAAGGCGGACAGCAATTGAATATTTCTGGGCAAGCCGCTAATTTCCCTAATCAATTTACCATCACCGGTGATGCGAAAAATAACAACGATTTCCTAATGGATGTGCAAAAATTCGTACAAGGATATGCAGCGAAAATCAATGTTGGTGAATTAGTAAGCAAAAATGAAGATGCGTTCTTAAAAGAAATCGAAAAAATCAAAAATGATTTCGAAACCAATATCGATGCCGCAGCGAAAAAAGCATCTGCTGACAGCGAAGTAGTTCAGTATAAAAAAGACGAACTGAATGCAAGTTTGTTGGGATTGATGAACCAATACGAAATCAATCATGCCCAAATTACCCAAAATCCAAATTATAAGACCTCTAAAAATTTCAAAGATGCGGAAGCAAAGCTTGATGCCGATAGCGACAGAATGTTGAAAAATCAACCTATTTATAGAAATTATCTTTTAGGAAAATTGAGTCCAGAGTTCCAAAAATTTGCATCGGCAAACAGCAAAAGTGGAACGGAAATGTCTTCTGAGGTTTTCGCAAAATTTTTAGATACCAAAAAAGATCTTTCTCAAACTGCCAAAGATTATCTTTTAGCTTTCGTGCTTTCCAGCGGCGATATTACGCCGGGAATGACCAAGGAAAACTCCGAGAAAATTTCCAAAATCATCAAAGAAAAAATTAAAGATAGCCAAATCAAAAAAGATTTGGAAAGAATCCAATTTGTAATCGTAGGTCCAAAAGTGGGTGATGCAATGAGCAACGCAAAACTAGTAAAAGCAGACGGAAGCGATTATAAATTTGCTGGCGGAAAACCAACCTTGGTAATGTTCTACGCTTCGTGGAATCCTTATATTGCCGAAGGAACTGTTCCTGTATTGAAAGAAGTAGTGAATTTCTACAAATCAAAAATGGATTTCACTTTCGTAAATCTGGACGATACCAAAGATCAATTTGTAAAAACAAGCAACGCACTTTTGAAAGGAATTCCGGGAACCAACGTTTATGGTGAAGGTGGAATGAACGCACAAATTGCGAAAGATTTGGGAATCTATGGTTTCAAACTTCCTTCTTTCATCGTTTTGGATAAAGATGGAAAAATTGCAAGCCGATTCTTCTACAACCTGGGCGATCCGGAAATTGTTACGGTTTTGGATAAACTTTCAGGATTGAAAGCACCTATGGTGCAGCCGGAAGCTACGTTGCAAAACGATTTATTGTCGCCACAGCCAGAAGTTGCTCCAACAAAGTAATTTCCAGCAGAAATTAAAATATTTCCTGTTCATTTTATTTGGGCAGGATTTTTTTTATATTCGTTTAAAATTAATTAATGAAAAACGATTTACTTATTTCTCCAAGCATTCTTTATTGGTTGGTCTTTTTCGGAATCATCTTTACTGTTTTTTCAGTAAGTTTTGATCTTTCATCTTTTGGCATCTCAGTTCAGATGGGAAAAATATTGTCCTATGTTGCGGTGTTGTGCAATTTTATTGTTGCTATCGTTCTTATTATTGATGTTTTTAAAAACCACAATCCTTCGAGATTTTTATGGACATTAGGATTTCTGCTTTTTGGAGCTTTCGTAGGATATTTTTACTTAAGAAATCGAGATTCTTATTCTGCGCAACCTTAGTTTTTATTCAATAGGAACGGGCTTTAGCTCGTTTTTTTGTAAAAGATCATTTGGCTTTAACCAAAATTTCGTCTATGCAAAATCTCATTAAAAATAATTTAATGAATTTCAAATTCCTCCGATTGAATTATCGCCTCTTTTTATTTTCAAAACCTTACTTTTGTGTTCATTAAAATTGTCGATGAGAAAGAAAAACAAAAATATCGTTTTAGAAAATATCAGATTGGTTTCTGCAGGTGCAAAAGGCGTAGCAATAGGCAAAACCGACGATGGTAAAACCGTGTTGGTTTCCGGTGCGGTTCCTGGTGATTTGGTTAATGCAAGAGTAAAAAAATCAAAATCAAATTATTTCGAAGCCGAAGCTGTGGAAATTCTAGAAGAATCTCCTTATCGTGTAGCTCCGAAATGCGTGCATTTTGGCGTTTGTGGAGGTTGCAAATGGCAGAATCTTGCCTATGAGCAGCAACTTGTTTTCAAGCAAGACGAGGTTTATAACCATATCAAAAGAATTGGCGGCATCGAAGATTTCGAAACTTTACAAATTTTGGGAAACAAGGAACAATATTTCTACCGCAATAAAATGGAATTTTCTTTTTCCAATGCTCGTTGGCTTACACAATACGAAATCAGTTCCGAGGAAAACTTCGGAAACCGCGACGCTTTAGGATTCCATATTCCGGGGATGTGGAGCAAAATTCTCGACCTCAAGGAATGTTGGCTTCAGGAAGATCCATCGAATGCGATTCGTTTGGCAGTGAAAAATTATGCGGTAAAAAACGGGTTGGAGTTTTTTGATGTAAAAGAACAAACTGGATTTTTGCGAACTTTAATGATGAGGCAAAATTCGAAAGGGGAATGGATGGTGTTGTTCCAACTTTTCCGTGATGAAAAGGAAAACCGCGAGAAATTATTTGATTTTTTACTTTCAGAATTTCCGCAAATCAGAACTTTGGTTTATTGCATTAATTCAAAACAAAATGATTCTATTTACGATCAAAATGTCGTAATCTATTTCGGTGACGGCTTTTTGATGGAAGAAATGGATGGTTTGAAATTTAAAATCGGACCGAAATCTTTCTTCCAAACCAATTATAAACAAGCTTTAGAATTGTATAGAAAAACCCTCGAATTTGCAGATTTGAAAGGCGATGAGGTGGTTTACGATTTATACACCGGTACCGGAACGATTGCACAGTATGTTGCTAGAAATGCCAAACAGGTAATTGGTATAGAATCGGTTCAGGAAGCGATCAATGCAGCGAAAGAACACGCAGAACTGAATGGTTTATCAAATTGCACGTTCTATTGCGGTGACATGAAAGACATTTTCAATGATGAATTTTTGGCAAATCACCCGAAAGCTGATGTTTTAATTACCGATCCACCACGCGACGGGATGCATCAAAAAGTGGTGGAGCAAATCCTGAAATTAGCTCCTGAAAAGATCGTTTATGTAAGTTGTAATTCGGCTACACAAGCGAGAGATTTAGCTTTAATGAAGGATCAATATCGATTGGTGAAAATATTGCCGGTTGATATGTTCCCACAAACGCATCATGTTGAAAATATTGCACTTTTAGTAAAAATTTAATGATGAAATTTCTAAAAATTTTCCTGATTTCTCTGTTTTTATTTTCCCTTTTTTCCTGCGGAAGCGATGATGATATTTGCTTAAGCGGCGAGGCAACACCGAGAATGAAACTTAAATTCAAAACAAAAGCTACCGGAAAACTCAAAACAATGGATTCGATTTTTGTAAATGTAGATTATGGAAACGGCTCGGTTGCGGTGATTGCAGCAAAAACGAAGACCGATTCAGTTTTTATTCCTTTAAGAGTTGATGATGCACTTTTTACTAAAATTTATGTCGGTTTATCGAAAGCTGCGGTAACTTCTGAAGTGAAAGTGAATTATACCACGAAATCAGAATATGTTTCCCCGGCTTGTGGAATCAAGAAAAATTATGAAAATGTAAGTGCTGTTTTGGAAGTGCCCAATCCTGTCTTAGAAGTCGAACAAAATCAAACTCAAATTACAGATGAATTCAAGACTCATTTTTTCCTTCTTTTTTAGCTTTATGTTCCTGATTGCTTTTGCGCAAAAGGAACAAGATTCACTTAAAACAAAATGGAAATACGAACCTAATTTTATGGTTGGTTTTGATGTTTTGAATGCGGGAATTGGCATTTTTTCGGATCGAAAACTTTTTCAGGGATTTGTATCTTCTCGAATCAGTAAAAATATTCACGCCGTAGCAGATGTAGGTTTTGAAAAAAATATTTACCAAAAAAATGGCTATGATGCTACTGTCGATGGACCTTTTTTGAAATTAGGTGCTTTTTATATGTTGGCGAATGATAAAGAAAACCCATTGAACGGATTCTACGCAGGTGGAAAATTGGCGGGTTCATTTTACAACCAAGAATACAAAGCGGTTCCTGTTCGGGGTTATGGCGGAAGCGAAACTTCGGTGGCTTTTCCTGCATCATCTCAAAGTTCGTATTGGATCGAAGCAACCGTTGGTGGACGCGTTCAATTGTTTGATTCGCCTTTTTATATCGATGTTACCGCACAACCAAGATATTTGCTATTTTCAACGACGCAAGACGATATCAAACCGATGATTGTTCCTGGTTTCGGAAAAAGTTCAGCAAAATTCAATGTTGGTTTCTCCTGGAATATTGCTTATTCATTTTAAAGAACTTAAAAATATTATGCAATAAATTTCACTCGCAAATTTCTGCGAGTTTTTTTAATGAAAATTTAAATTATTAATTGGTTTTTTGAGTATTTTACCTTGTTGTACAAGAAAAAAAATTACTTTTGATAAATTGTTTAAAAAAAATAAAACTTATGAAGAAAATTTTTACTTCTTTACTTTTTTGTATGATGTCAATAGCTGCACTTGCACAATGGAGCCCCACATCAATGAAAGGAGAGAAGACTCGAACGACATCTAACATTAAATCATTTTATTCTCTCGATATTGATGCATTGAGATCTACATTGGCAAATGCCCATGAAACAGGAAAAAATACAAAGGCTATTGAAATTAAACTTCCAACTCTTAACGGGAAAATTGAAAGATTTGCTGTTTACAGTGCACCGGTTGTTGTAAAATCGATTGCTGATCGTCATCAATTGGGTTCTTATGTAGGAGTTGGAATCGATGATCCTACTGCTTACGTAAGATTCAGTGTGGCACCAAACGATTTCCAGTCGATGTTGCTAAAAAATGGCAATTACGAATTTATCGAACCACAAAATAAAGAAAAAACGGTTTATGGTGTACAACCTAAAACCAACAAGACAGAAGCTGACAAAGCTTTTGCTTGTTCAACAAGTGAAGCTCCTTTAACAAAGCAACAGATTGATAAATTGTATATGTCTGGAAAGTCATTTACTAATAATCCTGCAGATTTCAACAAATCTTCTGACCAAAAATATCGTACAATGCGATTAGCCATTTCTGTGACTGGTGAATACACGCAGTATTTTGGTGGAACAGTTGCCGGGGCATTGGCTGCAATAAATGCTACATTGACCAGATGTAATTTTGTTTTTGAGAAAGATTTTGGGTTACATCTTATTCTTCAAGATTTTCCACAGTTGATTTATCTAGATCCAGTTATAGACCCATATTCCGATGCAGAGATAGGAACAGATATTCGTAATTCCAATAAATTAGTTGGTTGGAGTTTGCAATTACAAAATACATTATCCACTACAATTGGGAGTACTTCGTACGACATAGGGCATTTATTTGGTGCAACTGGAGGTGGAGGTAACGCAGGATGTATTGGTTGTATTTGTATCGCACCTACTGCTGAAACATCTTCAAACTTAAATAAAGGAAAAGGATCAGGATTTACTTCACCTTCAGACGGAATTCCACAAGGGGACAACTTTGATATCGATTATGTTGCTCACGAAATCGGTCACCAGTTAGGAGCTAACCACACTTTCTCTCACCAACTAGAAGGTACTGGAGCTAACCAAGAACCTGGTTCTGGATCAACTGTTATGGGTTATGCTGGAATTACTGGTGCTACTGATGTTCAGGCTCATTCTGATGCCTATTTCCACTATTATAGCATCTACCAAGTTCATAATAATTTAACAAGTAAAACTTGTGCTGTTGAAACTGCTGTAGCAAATACTCCTCCAGTAATTACTGCAATGCCGGATATTACTATTCCAAAAGGAACTGCTTTTGTGTTATCAGCACAAGCTACTGATGCAGAAGGAGATCCATTAACTTACACTTGGGAACAAGTTGATACTGCAACTACTTCCACTACAATTGGCAATTTAGGAACTTTAACCAACGGACCATCTTTCAGATCTTGGAATCCAACTGCAAGTCCTACAAGATATTTCCCTAAGTTGAGCACCGTAATGGCTGGAAACTTAAAGAACAATGCTGATTGGGAAGCTGTTTCTACCGTAGCAAGGGTTTCAAACTTTAGAGTAACGGTAAGAGATAATAAAGCAGACGTAGCTCAACAACAAACTCAAAGTGCAAACCAGAAAGTTACTGTTCATGCTAACGGACCTTTCAAAGTGCTATCTTCTGTTTTATTCAATGATAATGCTAACCCGTTCTTATGGGATGTTGTAGGAACTAACGCAGCTCCTTTCAACGTAGCTAACGTAAAAATTGATTATACTACTGATAATGGTGCTACTTGGACAATTCTGGCGGAATCTACACCAAATGATGGTTCAGAGAATTTGCAGGTTGCTTTACCAACAGGTACTTCACTAAAAGTGAGAGTTTCTGCATTAGGAAACGTATTCTACGCAATAGGGTCAGTAACAGTTTCAAAAACACCGACTGCTGCACCTAACTGTGCAACACTAGGTTCGCCTGCAAATAATGCAGTAGGTATTAGTTATACAACACCTGTGAACTTAACTTGGACTGCTCCAGTGGGAGGAGAACCTGCGGAATTATATGATGTTTATTTTGGTACTTCTGCCGATCCAACTACTTTAGTTGCTTCTGTATCTACCACTTCATATTCAGCTTCAAATCTTACTGCAGCCACACAGTATTATTGGAAAGTTGTTCCTAAAAATTCATTTGGATCTGCAACCGGATGTTCCACAGTATTTACATTTACCACTAGTGATCCTACCTATTGTACCGCTGGTGCAACATCAGCACGTTTTGAGAAAATATCTAATGTGACTTTTGCAGATATTAATAAAAATTCTACTGCTACAACTGGTTATGAAGATTTTACTTCAGTTGTAGGAAATGTAAGTAAAGGGCAGACTTATGATTTTTCTGCTTCATTTACAGGAACATCTTATACCAGCGATCAGGTTACCGTATGGATTGATTTTAATAATGATAAAGATTTTGATGATGCTAATGAAAAAGTGATGACTAGTGCTATTAAAAAATCACCTTGGACTGGAACAATTACTATTCCAGCTGATGTACCAACTGGTTCGACTAGAATGAGAGTACGATTAAATGATACTTCATCATCAGGAAGCAACACTACATCATGTGGTACTTCTACTTACGGTCAAGTTGAAGATTATACATTAAGCATTGGAACTCTTCTTGCAGCAAACGATAATGAAGTTTCAGATTTTAAAGTTTATCCTAATCCTGCAACTGATGTGTTGAATGTTTCTAAAGTTTCTAATAATGCAATTTACAGCATCTACAATGTAGCTGGTCAAATCGTTGCTAAAGGAAAAATCGCAGATAACAAAGTACAAGTTGCTAAACTACAGGCTGGTGTTTACATCATCTCTGTAGAAGATAACGGAAATGTAGAAAAAGTGAAATTTATTAAAAAATAAAAACACATTTTAATAATAGTAGATCCCCGGAATACCACCGGGGATTTTTGTGCAATTATTTTTATAATTTATTTTCCAACAGATTTACAGGTGAAAAACAGAAATATTTTCCTCGTAAATATTTGTAAACCAACGTTTAAGATTATTTAACATTTGTATAATTTATTTAACCAAACTTTAACCACGGCAAACCCTTTATTCATCATAGTAAATGTAAAAATTGATTTACTTTTGCTTCCTATATGAAACGATTTTTTCTACTTGTTGCGCTGTTTGTTTTAACACAGATTCATGCCCAGTTTTTCTCCGGCGAAATTATTATCAGAGATAATTCTGTGTACTATCTCAATCAGGTTTATGTAACCAACATTACTTCTCATAAAACTGTTTACACCGATTATTTCGGTACTTTTAAAATTCCGGCGAAACCAGGTGATGTAATTCGTTTTACTTCTATCGTTACCGATCGAAAAGATGTTACCGTAACCGCAGAAAATTTGCAGAATGCTAATAACTTTGTTGAACTCAAAATTGCTTATTACGATATCCAAGAAGTGGTAATTAATAAATTTAAACCTACCGGAAACCTCAGAAAAGATGTGAGTTCCCTGAAAACGGGAGAAAAAACAATGGCGTTGCAGAAAATGATCGGTTTACCTGCTCCAAAAGGCGATGGAACGTCTCCACAACTTCCTGTTGCTGGTTTTTCAGGCGGTGGACTTACTTTTAGTTTGGAAAGCATTTATGACATTCTTTCTGGCGATCGAAAAAAGAAGGAACGCGCCAATCAATATGAAAAAATGAATATTGCTGTAACCAACATCAGAAAATATTATGGTGATGCATATTTTACTAACCTGAAAATTCCTACCAGCTTCATTAATAATTTCTTGCAGTTTGTTTATACTTCTGAAGGTTTATTTCCTCTTATTGAAGATAATAATTATGAAGCAGTTTCCGTTTATATAGAAAAATACTTGCCGATTTATCAGCGGCGACTTCGAAATTCGCATTTAATGGACAACTTAGAATGATTTCTGAATCACCTTAAAGCCAATTTATAATTTTTAAATAAATTTGCACAAAAATTTTAAGTTAAACATATTATCAATAAAAATGTATTTTTTTAAAAATATACTCCTTTCTTTCGTACTTACTTCGGCAATTTTTTCTGCACAGCAAAAAGGCAAAGATTATTCTCATATTCTCAGAAGTAATAATATTTACGAAATAGATGCATACCTCAAAATTGCACATCCGGATGAGCCCAAAAGATCGGTCTTAAAACCAAGACTCATCCAATTGCTGAAAGATTATATAAAGAATGCGCATCCAACAGATCAGCGTGTCAAAGATTTTCAAGAAAAACTCGCAATCCTTCGCAGAAAGCCTTCTACAAATATTGGTTTTGATGAAATGAATGAAATCATTCGCCAAAAACAGATTGCTTATTACAAAGAACGACTAGCATTTACAAGCCAGCCAAAAACAGCTGTTCCACATCCGCAAGCATCCTCCAATATTGCGATAGCTTATGAAAATCCGGAAGAGGAAGAATTTAAAATGCTGATGTCCACTAACCCAATCGAGCACAAGAATAACACGGTAAAAATCCTAAATTCGCTATTTGACAACAACCCAAACAGCACCGAAAGTATTGTAATGATTGAAAACAAATCGGAATGTAACATCATTATGCGAATGGAAGGAGTGGGTTTTACCAAGTATCGTCTCGCAATTCCTGCACAATCGGATAATACGATTGTGGTACCCAAAGGTGATTATCTTTTTTCAAGTTTACTTTGTGGCGCACAGTACGCATCGCAAAAAACGGTGAACAAGGCCATCATCGTAGAATTGGGTGATTCTAAAGTTCATTGATTTTAATTTGGTCAAAAAATCATTAAAGTCTATATTTTTGGTTATTTTTGCACGATTTTGAATAAGAAATGGGTAAAAATAAACTGGCAAGATTTGCCGAAAACAAAATACTTCCGAACGTATTTCAGCCGACCAGAGAAGAGGCACTTAATAATTATCCTTTAAAAGGTAAATGGAGATCTGAAGTCTTCAAAAATGAGAATCCTATCGTCTTGGAACTCGGTTGTGGAAAAGGGGAATATTCCGTAGGACTGGCAAAGTCTTTTCCTGAAAAAAACTTCATCGGAATTGATATCAAAGGTGCTAGATTTTGGTTTGGAGCTAAAGAAGCTCACGAGAAAAACCTCAATAATGTCGCTTTTTTGAGAACGCAAATCGAATTGGTAGATTGTTTTTTTGACCAAGATGAGGTTGATGAAATCTGGATTACCTTCCCGGATCCACAGATTAAATACCGCAGAACCAAACACCGAATGACGCATCCCGATTTTCTGGATCGCTACAGGAAAATTTTGAAGAAAGATGGTATTATTCATTTGAAAACCGATTCGGAATTTCTTCATGGTTATACTTTAGGATTGCTTCAAGGACAAGGTCACGAAATTATTTCTGCCCATCACGATATTTATGGAGCACCGGAATACGAACCGGGAACGCCGCTTCTAAGAGAAATTAAGACCTATTACGAGGGATTATTTTCCGCAAAAGGGAAAACTATTACTTATATTAAATTCAGAATTAAGTAACTGTTTTCGATTTAAATTTTTAAATCATTTTCATTTAAACATAAAAAAAGCTCAGAAATTAATCTGAGCTTTTCTTGTATTGAAGATAAAATCTTATTCTGCAGCAGTGTCGAAATCTGCATCAGCATCAGCAGATACTTTTTCTCCTTCTTCTTTAGATTTTTCTTTATCAGCTTTTCTTTGAGACAATCCGTCTTTGATAGATGATGAAACTACGCTCAAGATCATATCGATAGATTTAGAAGCATCATCGTTTCCTGGGATTACAAAATCTACTTTTCTTGGATCTGAGTTCGTATCTACGATAGCGAATACAGGGATACCCAATTTTTTAGCTTCAGTAACCGCGATGTGTTCTTTCATAATATCAACTACAAAAAGAGCTGATGGAAGACGAACCATGTCAGAAATAGAACCTAAGTTTTTCTCAAGCTTAGCTCTTTGACGATCTACCTGAAGTCTTTCTTTTTTAGATAAAGTTTCGAAAGTTCCATCTTTCTTCATTTTATCGATATGGTTCATTTTCTTAACGGCCTTACGGATGGTAACAAAATTTGTTAGCATTCCACCAGGCCATCTTTCAGTGATATAAGGCATATTAAGGTCAGCCGCATATTTTGCAACTACTTCTTTCGCTTGTTTCTTTGTAGCCACGAAAAGAACTTTTTTGCCAGCAGAAGTAATTTTTTCCAAAGCGCTACAAGCTTCGTCTAATTTTACAACTGTTTTATGTAAGTCTATAATGTGAATACCGTTTTTCTCCATAAAAATGTATGGAGCCATATTTGGATTCCACTTTCTGGTCATGTGACCGAAGTGAACACCTGCCTCTAAAAGGTCTTTAACATTTGCTTTTGCCATGTCGCTTTTTTATTTTTAGTTTACGTTCCGCATTTGTGCAATCAACAATTTCTTTAGATGGGAGAAATGTTTGGGTGCTAAACTAACGGGGCATTTTGTTAGGCTTTAGGCTTTAGGCTATAAGCGCTAAGCTGTCAAGCGGTTTAATAATTTGTAGGAATTGAAGCTTAATGCATAAAGCATATTGCTTACAGCAATTCTTAACGTTTTGAGAATTGGAATTTCTTTCTTGCTTTTTTCTGACCTGGTTTCTTTCTTTCAACCATTCTTGCATCTCTTGTAAGCAAGCCGTGAGGTTTCAGCAATAATCTGAACTCTTCGTTGATTTCGCATAATGCTCTAGAAACTCCTAGTCTGATCGCTTCTGCCTGACCTGTAATTCCACCTCCGAAAATATTCACTGTCACGTCATACTGACCTACAGTTTCTGTCAACAAAAATGGTTGGTTCACTTTGTATACCAAAACATCGGTTCCGAAATATTCTTTAGAATCCTTTTTGTTGATGGTAATTACACCAGAACCTGGTCTCACATAAACTCTTGCTACAGAAGTTTTTCTTCTTCCTATTTTATGAACTATTGACATATTAATTATTTGAATTCGTTAATATTAATAACTTTTGGCTGTTGAGCTTCGTGTTTGTGTTCTGTTCCTTCATATAAATAAAGGTTAGTAAACAATTGAGATCCCAATTTGTTTTTTGGAAGCATTCCTTTTACAGATTTTTCCAATACTTTTAAAGAATCTTTTTTCTGAAGTTCAAGAGCAGTCATCGACTTTTGACCACCTGGATATCCAGTATGCCAAATGTAAGTCTTGTCAGCCCACTTGTTCCCGGAAAGGGTTACTTTCCCAGCATTCAAAACGATTACATTATCTCCACAATCTGCGTGAGGCGTAAAATTCGTTTTGTGCTTTCCTCTCAAAATCTTTGCAACCTTAGAAGCTAGTCTTCCTAATGGCTGTCCTTCAGCGTCTACCACAACCCATTCTTTATTAGCGGTAGCTTTGTTAGCTGAAACGGTTTTGTAACTTAATGTATTCACACTTTTTCGTTTAACGATTAAACATAATTTTCCCTAAATAGGGTGTGCAAAGGTAAAGATTTTTTTTGAAACAGAAAATATTTTAGAAAATATTATCCTAAGGTTTTGAAAATGATGGGTTTATTAATGCTTTTTTTCTCTTTAATGAGCCTAAATTTTATTGAATTCTCTATTATCTTCTTAAAGATTTCGAACTTTTAAAACTCGCAAAGACATAATATGCCACAAAAACCATTGAAAATTTGATCACTGAAGGTACCGCTTTCTCCAAATCGAATAGTAAAACTCCAAAAATGATTAAAATTCCCATCCCCAGAAATGAAATCCCAAGCTTCTGCGCCAAAGTGAATTTTTCATCATCAAGGAAATAAGCCATTCCCCAAGCCGCACCAAATGCAATTGCATAATATAAATCCAACGCCCAACCTTGGCTTCCCAACAAAAAATAATTCAAAAGAAAACTGATCACGATTCCGGCGAAAAAATAAATAATGACGCGTTGCATATTAATAAAGTTTCCGCAAAAATAAAGATTTAATAAACAAATTGGTATTTTTTTTATATTTGAGAAAAATATAACAGTCGTGAAAATTAGACCAACATTGACAATTTTGAGTATTTTGTCTCTTATTTCTTGCCAACGAATTATTGATAATCTTAGGGAAGAAGAAGCTAATGAAAATTACGTATCTCCTTTTAAGGGCGTTTACAAAGGAAATTATTCCGGCGACGAAGTGGGTTCTTTAACCATTGAAGTAGCCCAAAACGGTTATATTTCGGTTACGAAAGTTTCGCAATTCAGTACCGAAAACTCTTTTGTTTCAGGAATGGTGCGGGATGATGGCGCGCTGCAATCCGTTACTTTACAATCGGGTTTTACCTTGCTGGGAAACCTAAAAACAAAATCAGGCACCTGGAAAATGGGTGATTGGGTCGGAAACTGGTCGGTTACAAAACAATAACAATATTATAAGACAAAATTTGTTTATCAATATTGATATATAAAACCCTTTCAATCAACAGAAAGGGTTTTCTTTTTTAAAATTACAAAAAATCCTATATTTGGAATCTTACGAACATTCAATTATGGAAACCCAAAAATATTCTCCAAAAAACAAAATCCGTATCGTTACCGCCGCCGCATTATTCGATGGCCACGATGCTGCGATCAATATCATGCGTCGCGTAATCCAAGGAACCGGCGTAGAAGTTATTCATCTCGGCCATGACAAATCCGCTGAAGAAGTAGTAAACTGTGTGGTTCAGGAAGACGCCAATGCAATTGCGTTAACTTCCTATCAAGGTGGTCACAACGAGTATTTTAAATATATTTTTGATCTTTTAAAAAAGAAAAATGCGACACATATCAAGATTTTTGGTGGCGGAGGTGGCGTTATTTTGCCTGAAGAAATCAAAGATTTGATGGATTATGGCGTGACAAGAATTTATTCTCCTGATGATGGCCGCGAACTCGGTTTGCAGGGAATGATTGACGATTTGGTACAGAAATCCGATTTTCCAACAGGAGAAAAAATTACCGTTCAAGATTTAGATAAAATTAAATTTGAAGATTCAAAATCAATTGCTGAAGTGATTTCTGCTGTTGAAAACTTTTCCGAAACTAAACCTGATTTGGTTAAGGAAATAGAGCAAAGATCAAAAGATTCACACATTCCAATTATCGGAATAACCGGAACCGGTGGCGCAGGAAAATCCTCCTTAACCGACGAATTAGTAAGAAGATTTTTACGCTCCAATCCGGAGAAAAAAATTGCCATCATCTCCATCGATCCTTCCAAAAAGAAAACAGGGGGTGCACTTTTGGGCGACAGAATCCGCATGAATTCCATTAATGATCCGCGAGTTTATATGCGTTCGATGGCAACCCGAGAAAACAATGTTTCGGTTTCGCCACACATTCATTCAGCATTAAATATTTTAAAAATAGCAAAACCTGATGTCATCGTTCTCGAAACATCCGGAATCGGACAATCTGGTTCAGAAATTACTGATATTGCTGATGTTTCCATGTATGTGATGACCCCGGAATATGGTGCTTCAACCCAATTGGAGAAAATCGACATGCTTGATTATGCAGATTTGGTTGCGTTAAATAAATCCGACAAACGCGGAGCTTTGGATGCGCTTCAAGCGGTGAAAAAACAGTTTCAGAGAAATCATGTTTTGTTTGATCAGCCGTTGGAAAATATGCCGGTGTATTCCACGAAAGCCAGTCAGTTCAACGATTGGGGAACAACCGAACTTTTCAATGAATTGATTAAAAAAGTAAATGATAAATTTTCGGATTTGAATTTAAGCGAATATGTGGAACAAAATGTTTCGGAAGAAACCACCATTATTCCTCCGAAAAGAGTTCGCTATCTTTCCGAAATCGTTGAAAACAACCGTGCTTACGACAAAGAAGTGGTTGATCAGGCATTGATCGCAAGAAAACTTTACCAACTTCAAGGCGCAAAAAATATTCTTGAAGATGATGTAAATTCTCAGGAAGTCATCGAAAAAAGATATCAGAAAATCAAAAAAGATCTTAGCCAGGAAAATATTTATTTCTTGAACGGTTGGCACGATTTCAAACTGAAGCACGAAGCCGATGAATATATTTACCTCGTTCGTGGAAAAGAAATTAAAGTTCAAACCAAATCGGAAACGCTTTCTCATCTGAAAGTTCCGAAAATTTCTTTGCCAAAATTTCAGGATTGGGGCGATTTGATTCGTTGGAAAGGCCAGGAAAATGTTCCCGGAGCATTTCCTTTCACCGCAGGAATTTATCCATTCAAAAGAACTGGAGAAGATCCAACAAGAATGTTTGCCGGAGAAGGAGGACCCGAAAGAACCAACCGAAGATTTCATTACGTTTCCGCAGAAATGGACGCCAAAAGACTTTCTACAGCGTTCGATTCGGTGACGCTTTACGGTCAGGATCCTGCTTTTCCGCCGGATATTTATGGGAAAATCGGGAATGCAGGAGTTTCGATTGCGACTTTGGATGATGCCAAAAAACTCTATTCAGGGTTCGATTTGGTGAATGCCATGACTTCCGTATCGATGACGATTAATGGGCCGGCGCCAATGTTGCTCGCGTTTTTCATGAATGCAGCCATTGATCAGAATTGTGAAAAATACATTGAGGAAAATAATCTTTGGGATAAAGTTGAAGCCAGATTAAAGCAAAAATTTGATGACAAAGGTTTAAAAAGACCAACATACAGCGGTGAACTTCCTCCTTCGAATAACGGATTGGGTTTGAAATTATTGGGACTTACCGGCGACGAGATTTTAGATGAGGAAACGTATGCGAAAATTAAAGCAGAAACCATCGCAACAGTTCGTGGAACCGTTCAGGCAGATATTTTAAAAGAAGATCAAGCGCAAAATACTTGTATTTTCTCTACCGAATTTGCATTGAGATTGATGGGCGACGTTCAGGAATATTTCATCAAAGAAAAAGTGAGAAACTTCTATTCCGTGTCGATTTCCGGTTACCATATCGCTGAAGCCGGTGCAAATCCGATTTCGCAGCTGGCCTTTACGCTCGCAAACGGTTTCACGTATGTGGAATATTATTTGTCGAGAGGAATGGATATCAATGAATTCGCTCCGAACTTGTCTTTCTTTTTCTCGAACGGAATTGATCCTGAATATGCCGTAATCGGCCGTGTTGCGCGTAGAATCTGGGCTAAAGCAATGCGTGAAAAATACAATGCCAACGAAAGAAGCCAGATGCTGAAATACCACATCCAGACTTCCGGAAGATCGCTGCACGCGCAGGAAATCGATTTTAATGATATTAGAACTACGTTGCAGGCGCTATATGCGATCTACGATAACTGCAACTCGCTGCACACCAATGCTTACGACGAGGCGATCACCACGCCAACCGAAGAGTCCGTGCGTAGAGCAATGGCTATTCAGCTGATTATTAATAAAGAATTAGGTTTAGCGAAAAACGAGAATCCTTTACAAGGTTCTTTCATTATTGAAGAACTGACGGATCTAGTTGAAGAGGCTGTTTATGCTGAATTCGACCGAATCACCGAACGTGGCGGCGTTTTGGGCGCTATGGAAACTATGTATCAGCGTTCGAAAATTCAGGAAGAATCCATGCATTACGAATGGCTGAAACATACCGGCGAATATCCAATTGTCGGCGTGAATACTTTCCTTGGCAAAGATGGTTCACCAACGGTTTTACCGGGAGAAGTAATCCGTTCTACTGAAGAGGAAAAGCAACAGCAGATTAAAAATTTGGAAACTTACCAAATTGCCAACAAAGCCCATACACAGAAGGTTTTGGAAGAATTACAACACGCAGCCATCAATCAAAAAAACCTTTTCGAACTGATGATGGAAGCGGTGAAATTCTGTTCTCTTGGACAGATTACTAATGCTTTGTTTGAAGTGGGCGGAAAATACAGGCGGAATATGTAGTTTTTATCAACTAAAAAAACCGTCAAGGTTTTTAAAACCTTGACGGTTTGTGTAGATGGCTATCAACAAGAAAATCCAATTATAATGGCAGATAAACTCCTTCTCGTGCCAGGAAATTATTACCACATTTACAATCGTGGAAATAATGGACAGAATATTTTCTTTGAAAAAAGAAATTACGAGTTTTTCCTGCACAGAATGGATCAATATCTTTCCCCGTTTTGTGAAATTTTGGCGTGGGTTCTTCTCAAAAATCACTTTCATCTTTTAGTTTTTATAAAGGGTGATATCGATACCGAAAAATTAATTTATACTGCCACGCAGGTTCCAAAAAAGGTAGATGTTCATTTGCAGTTTGGACATTTTTTCAACTCTTATGCAAAAGCCATTAACAAGCGATATGAAAGAACAGGATCATTATTTGAGAAGAATTTTGAAAGAAAATTAATCGATTCTGAAGAACATCTTCGAAAAGCAATTCATTATATCCACCACACTCCCAAAAAATATGGCTTTACAGAAAATGTTTTCGATTATCCGTGGAGTTCTTATGGAAGCATAATTTCCGATAAACCGACAAAATTAAAGCGAGACCTTGTATTATCTTTATTTGGAGATGTTGAAACTTATAAAGATATGCATGAAATAGATATGAATTACGGAGAATTATTTTAATAACTACTACAAATACAAACCGTCAAGGTTTTTAAAACCTTGACGGTTTCCTTTAAATCCTTGTTTTTTTATTAGAATTAAATTTAATATTTTTATAAAAATTACAAATGTGAATCCTGTAAAAATATTAATTTATTCAACTTTTTTTCTAGCTATTTTTTCGGCCTGCAAATCCGAATCCGAGAAATTGGTCGATGAAAGTGTAAAAAGGAATGCCATTATCGATAGTACAATTACGCAGTTTAAGAAAAATTTGTTGGTGCAACAGATGGATTCGGTATTTTCACAATCGAAATTCAACGGAAGTATTTCGGTAATGCAAAATGGCAAAATTCTTTATGAAAAATATAATGGCTTTGAGAATTTTAAAAACAAAACTCCGCTTGATAGCAATTCGGTTTTCGCCATTGGATCGGTTAGTAAACAATTTACTGCGGTGATGATTTTGCTTCTTGAAGAACAAGGAAAATTGAAAGTGGAAGATCAAGTTTCAAAATATTTAAAAGAATTTCAGTCCAAAACTTTTGAAAATATCACCATTGGGCAATTGCTGAATCATACTTCCGGGCTCAGCGATTCGGGAAGTGGTTTGCTTTCAAAATCTGGAACAAAATTCAATTATTCCAATAAGGGTTACCGATATTTGGGTGAATTGATCGAGGAAGCTTCGGGAAAAACATATGGCGAAAATGCGCAAGAACTTTTTGCGAAAGCCGTGATGAAACATTCTTCGACTTCAGATTTATTCGTGAATCATCATTTTTCGAGCGCGTATTTGGGAAATTCTTCTCGATTTCTGGAAGTCGAAAATATGCCCACAAGACTTTCCAATAGTGAGATTTCGGTAGGAGCAGGTGGTCTACTCTCCACAGTTTCGGATTTGCATCAATGGAATTTTGCTTTATATAATGGAAAAATTCTTAAACCGGAATCGCTTAGAAAATTTATGTCCCAATCTACGGAAAATAACCACCCAATTTTGGGGAAAGTGGGTTATGGTTTTGGAATTATGATGAATGAGGGAAAACCAAAATCCTATTTTCATACCGGTTATGTGAAAGGATCGCCATCATTAAATATTTATTATCCCGAAACGAAAACTTCGGTGGTTATTCTCTCGAATATCGCCGATGAAGCAAAAGGGAAAAATGGGTTTTTCAATCCTCACAAAGAAGTAAAAAAAATAACCGAAGCTGTTGAAAATGCATTGATTGAAACGCAAAAAAATCTTCATTAAAATAAAAAATCCGGAACGAAAGTCCCGGATTTACTTTTGAAAAAAAATATCTATTTCTTGTTGAAATCTCCTGCGTACACCGAAATAATTTTGTCTAAACTTAAATATTTCTTCAGTGCGGCATTCACTTCTTCCAATTTTAAAGCTTGGATTTTTGTGTTCAATGCGTCGTATTCATCAAGTGAAACTCCGTATTGAAGTTTTTTGTTGACCAAATTGATCAAAGTATTATCCATTCCAAGATTGGTTTGTTGAACATTGGCGTAGCTTTTTTTATTGTCAGCCAATTCCTGAGCGGTAAAACCGTCTTTCAATGCTTTGGAAACTTCTTCTTTCCAAGCGGCTTCTACAGCATCTCTTTTAGTCGGATTTAAGAATGCATAATAATTCCAGGAAGCCACATCATTGGTCACCGGAACGCTGAGGTAAGAACCCACACCGTAGCTGATTCCTTCTTTTTCGCGCAATCTCATCGGAAGTCTTGCGGAAAGGAAACCTCCACTTCCCAGGATTTCATTGGCCAATACCAAAGCTGCATAATCAGGATGTTTTTGATCCATTCTGAATTTTTCGGTTCCTAGAGCGACCGCGTTTTCCTTATCGGGAGTGATGAAGTTTTTGTCCAATTTTTTAGTTTCAAAATAGGTAGGTTTCACTTCGGAATATTTGATTTTTGCGGTGAATTTTCCGAAGGTTTTTTCTAATGAATTTGCCGTAGTTTTAGCATCGATACTTCCTAAAACAGTTCCGAGTCCATCATTTGCACCCATCAAATTTTGATAGAAAGCGGTGATTTGATCGCGGGTTACTTTTTTGTTATTGTCTATTTCTTCTTGCAAAGTTGGCGTGTAGAAAATGCTTTCTTTCGGATAAGGATTTGCCAGGCGTTGAAGTTCGTTGCTTGCGATGGCTTGCGGATCTTTTTGTTGCGCTTCCAAATAGGTGTTGTTTTCAGCAATCATTTTCGTAAGCTCGTTTTGCGGGAAGGTTGCATTAGCTAAAATATCCTGCAAAATATCCATTACTTCGGCGAAATTGTTTTTATAAGTCGATACATTAATCAAGAAATTTTGACCACTGGTTCGGAAATAGATTGAAGAATTGAGTTGATCCAAACGATCCTGGATTTGTTCTTTGGTTTTCGTTTTGGTTCCTGAACTGAGTAAAGCTGCAGTTAAAGCTCCGACGGACGATTTTCCGGCCAATTCTTTTTCGTTACCGATCAGTAATTTGAAGTTGGCGATAATTTTTTCACCCTTTAATTCTTTGTTTACCAAACCGTATTTCATACCGTTCGAAAGTACGCCTTCTTTCAAATTGTTTTTTAAGTTGGCTATGCTTGCTTCGAAAGGAGCGGCTTCTTTTTCTAGAGCTTTTCCTTTGTAATCTTTGGTTAGTGCGGCAATTTGCTCATTGCTGAATTCTGCTGGTTTTACACGCTGCTCGTCTTTGGATGGAATAAAAATTCCTACAGTTCTGTTATTGCTTTTAAAATATTTTTGTGCAACTCTGTTGAGGTCTGCAAGACTAAGTTTTTCAACGTTATCACGATACAGGAACGCCAACTTGTAACCGCCGGCTCCAACAATTTCTGTATAACCAATAGCTTTGTTAATAGTGTTGTTTTTAGTGTTTTCTATTTGTTTTAAAAGTTTCGCTTTCGCTCTTGCTAAATCCTGTTCTGTATAGGCGATTGTTGCAATTTTATCGAGTTCAGATCTAACCAAATTTTTTGTCGCTTCCAAATCTTTATCTTTTGGAACATCAAAATGGAAATAAACCAATCCAGCATCTCTCACAGTTGGCGAATAAGCCCATAAACTTGATACTTTTTGAGTTTCGACCAAGTTTTTATAAAGATAACCGGATGGATCTGCAGTTAATACTTCTATTAATGCATCCAAAGCTGCGTAATCTTTGTCCGCATAAGCAGCGGCATGATATCCTGCGGAAACAATTTTGCTGTCTCCGGATCTTCTTACTTCCACAAATTTTTCACCATCTTGCGCGGGTTCTACCGTGTAAGTTCCACCGAGCTCTCGGGTAGGTTTCGGAAGTGGAGCAAAATATTCTGAAACGTATTTTAGCGCGTTCGCTTCATCAAACTTCCCGGCAATAACCAAAGTTGCATTATCGGGTTGATAATATTTTTCATAAAATTTTCTAAGCACCGGAGCTTTCACTCTTTCGATATCTTCTTTACTTCCAATCGTACTGTTCCCGTAGTTGTGCCATAAATACGCAGCAGAAAATACCTTTTCCATAAGAACTCCTGAGGGATCATTTTCGCCAATTTCAAATTCATTTCTTACCACCGAAAATTCTTTATCGAGGTCGCTTTGCAAAATAGTCGCATTAATCATTCTGTCCGCTTCCATCATCAAAGCCCACTTTAGATTTTCATCATTGGAAGGGAAAATTTCGTAATAATTGGTTCGGTCGTACCAAGTGGTTCCGTTTGCAGCGCCACCTTTGTCGGATAGTTGTTTTTTGATGTCGCCGAGATTTTTAGTGCTTTTAAAAAGCATGTGCTCCAGCAAGTGAGCCATTCCTTTTTCGCCGTAACCTTCGTCTTTTGAACCTACATTATAAATTATGTTCACCACCATATTACTTTGCGAAGGATCGGGTAGTAGCAGGATCTTCATTCCGTTGCTTAAGGAATATTCCTTGGTTCCTTCGATGTTGGTCACAAATTTCGGGGCTTCATGTTTTTGTGCATAGGCTAAATTTCCTGCGGATAGCGTGGTCATCAGCGTTAAGCTTAATAGAAATTTTTTCATGTTTTTTATTTTGTTTTTTTGTTGCTAATGCTTTTTTTTGGCTTAAAATTTTAAGATTCTTGAAAATAACTCTTATTCAATAAGATAACGTGTCGGTAAACAAATTTAAAATTATTTTTCTGATTTAATGATTATAAAATGAGCCAATTTGTTTGAAACTGCTATTTTTGTGAGGTGCAAACAGAAAAAATTATTTTAGGAATCGATCCGGGAACCACAATTATGGGTTTCGGAATTATCGCTGTGAAAGGAAGTTCCATCGAACTGATTTCCATCCACGAACTTATTTTAAAGAAATATCCTAATCACGAAACGAAACTCAAAATTATTTTTGATAAAACATTAGCATTAATAGATGAATATCACCCTGATGAAGTCGCTTTGGAAGCACCTTTTTTTGGAAAGAACGTGCAAAGTATGTTGAAACTTGGTCGTGCGCAAGGTGTTGCAATGGCGGCATCACTTCATCGGGATATTCCGATTACCGAATATTCTCCGAAAAAAATAAAAATGGCGATCACCGGAAACGGAAACGCGAGCAAAGAACAAGTCGCCGGAATGCTAAAAAACCTTTTGAAATTGAAAGAATTTCCAACAAAATACCTCGATGCTTCCGATGGTTTAGCGGTCGCGGTTTGTCATCATTTCAATTCTGGGAATCTGGTTTCAGATAAAAATTATTCGGGTTGGGATAGTTTTTTGAAACAAAATCCGGATCGAATTAAGTAGGAAATATTTTCTTTTAATTTTCTTAAGTATTTTGTAAATTATTGAATTTTAATGATTTAATTTGTAAAATATATTTACAACAATTCTACAAGCTATCTTCTTGGTTAAACATAATACTATTTGTAACATTTTGGAGTTTTTATGGACAAATTTAATAAGTTTAATGAATTTTAAATACGGTAAGAAATGAAAAATATCCCTCAAAATATAAAACCTATAAATCATAAAATGAATTGGTTTCAGCAGTTTTTGATCATTTGTTCCGGCGGAAATCTACATATCCTGAGAAAAACTCCGAGCGAATGGAATAAGTTTGCTGGGATCGGTGGAATTGTTTTATTTACGGCAGTTTTCGCAACTTTATCCGCCGGTTATGCGATGTTTACGGTGTTTGATGATCTTTGGGTTTCGGCAGGATTTGGGTTGCTTTGGGGACTGATGATTTTTAATCTTGACCGCTATATCGTTTCTTCCATTAAGAAAACAGGAACTTGGTGGAACCAGATTTTAATGGCAATTCCAAGGTTGATCTTAGCGACATTTTTAGGAATTATTATCTCGAAACCTTTGGAACTTAAAATCTTTGAGAAGGAAGTCAACAAACAGCTGAATACTATTATTCAGCGAAATAAAACCCAACTCCAGGCGGAAATGAATGGCAGAATTTTGCAACAATCGGGACCTTTTGAGACTGAAAAAAAACAAATTTCCAACAAAATTGCGGAGTATCAAAAATCTTATGATTCTGCTGCGGTAGAGCTAGAGAAGGAGATTTTGGGAAAACAAAGTGGTTTGACGAGTGGGAAAGTGGGGTTCGGTTCCAATGCCAAAAGGAAATCTGAATTGAAAGAACAGCGTCGCCAGGATTTGGAAAATTATCAAAAACAAATCGCTCCAAGATTGGAATATTTAGACAAAGAAATCTCTAAAGTCTACACCAATATCGAAACGGAAAGAAATAAAACCGAAACTTTTGAAGACAAATTCAATGGTTTTGCCGCCAGACTTCAGTCCCTTGATGAGTTGGGAAAAAACACCCCGATTATTGGAATTGCGGCTGCTTTTATCATGGGACTTTTCATCTGCCTGGAAATTTCTCCGGTTTTGGTGAAATTAATTTCGTCCGTTGGTCCTTATGATTATCTTTTAGAAAAAACAGAAAACGATTTCCGTTTATATTCCAAAGAAAAAATCGAAAAAGGAAATGCTGGAACCGATTGGCGAATTGAGGATTTTAAAGAAAATTTAAGAAAAAATAATTCCTCTGAACCGAACATTTAATTCCCTGAAAGTTTCAAAATTAATGGAGCGCTGATTTGTTTTTGTGAATAATATTTTGCGGCACAAACATTAGATTTCATCGTGTAACTCCCTTTGTAAATGACAAATTGGTTTTTGCTGTGTTTCGGAATTGGCAGATTATAAATTCGGTTTCCCTTAATTTCAGCCAATCTTAAAATGATATTGCAATTGGAATTGTTGTCGATGACAGCGGCGGTTTTCGGATCATTGGGATCGTCGTCATTCAAAAGATAGGTAAGGACTTCGGCGGTCACTTGCTTTTTATTGATTTGGTCTTTTTGCATTAAACCTTCGAATTCTTTGCTTTCGTTGGTTGAAACAGAAGTATTTGAGGGATAAACAGGATTTGTAGAAGGTAAAATATCACATTGAACCAATAGGAAAAGCAAGAGAAAAAAGAAGTAATATTTCATTTTAAAATGATTTAAAAGTAAAATTAAGCAATAATTTTCAACATTACAGCATAAAAAAAGGGTTGCGAAATTGGCAACCCTTTGATGTTTTGAATGATTTTTTATAAAGAATAATTCGGCGCTTCTTGAGTAATTATTACGTCGTGAGGATGCGATTCTTTCAACCCGCTTCCGGTAATCATCACCATTTTGCCGTCTTTTTGTAGCGTATCGATGTCTTTGGTTCCGCAATAACCCATTCCAGCGCGGATTCCGCCGGTTAATTGGAAAACAACTTCTTCTAATTTTCCTTTGTGAGGAACTCGGCCTTCAATTCCTTCTGGAACGAATTTTTTGGCTTCACTTTGGAAATATCTTTCTTTTCCACCACGTCTCATTGCGGAAAGTGAGCCCATTCCTTGATATGCTTTGAATTTTCTTCCTTGGAAAATAATTTCTTCACCCGGAGCTTCATCGGTTCCCGCGAGTAAAGATCCCAGCATCACAGCGTTTGCACCGGAAGCAAGCGCTTTCACAATATCGCCTGAAAGTTTAATTCCACCATCAGCAATTACGGCTACATTTTTGGTTTTCGCATATTCAAAAACATTATAAATAGCAGAAAGTTGAGGAACACCAACACCGGCAACAACTCGGGTAGTACAGATTGAACCAGGACCAACACCTACTTTCAGCACATTTGCACCTGCTTCGATGAGGTCTTTTGCAGCGTCTGCAGTCACGATATTTCCACCAATAATATCCAGATCTGGGAAACCAGTGCGGATTTCTTTAATTTTATCTAAAACTCCTTTCGAATGGCCATGAGCAGAATCAACTGCAATAATGTCGACACCGGCTTTTACCAATGCCGCAACGCGATCCATCGTATCTTCGCCAACACCAACGCCTGCTCCAACGATGAGGCGACCGTTTTGGTCTTTATTGGCATTGGGATATTCCAATTGATTGTCGATATCTTTAATCGTAATTAAACCCACCAATTTGAATTCTTTGTCTACAATTGGAAGTTTTTCTACTCTATTTTGAAGAAGGATCGCTTTGGCTTGTTCGAGATTGGTTTCTTTATCGGAAGTGATGAGGTGGTCTTTGGTCATCAATTCTTCTACCTTGGCTTCTAGGTTTTCTTGGTATTTCACATCTCTGTTGGTGATGATTCCGATAAGTTTGTTATCAGCATCAACCACGGGAAGTCCGGAAATTTTGAAATTAGCCATCATTTCTTTTGCCTGAGCTAAAGTGTGATCTTTGGACAAAGTCACCGGATCCGAAATCATTCCGTTTTCCGAACGTTTTACGCGGTAAACTTGTGCGGCTTGTTCGGCAATGGGCATGTTTTTGTGAATGAAACCAATTCCGCCAACTCTCGCCATTGCAATGGCCATTTCGGCTTCGGTAACCGTATCCATTGCAGCGGAAACGATCGGCGCATTGAGCGTAATTTTATCGGAAAGTCTTGATTTAAGGGAAACCTGATTAGGCAGAACTTCTGAGTAAGAAGGGATAAGTAGAACATCATCGAAAGTGATGGCCGTTTCTACGATTTTGTTGTGAATAGACATCTTTACTTTCTTGCAAAATTATGTTTTTTTTTTGGAAAATCGAAATTGAGTATTTTTTATTATAAAAAAAGTGATCAAGCAATGTTATCTTTAAAAAAAATAACAGCAAAAGCGCTACTGTTATTTCTATTTTTTATTTCAAAGTCATTTTTTTTACATCATTTTTTTCGGAATAATTGATGATTCGCGAGATATCATCGGGCGTGAATTTTCCTGTGACATCTACAAAAACCAATTCCTTTCCGGAATGCACAGTGATCATCAATTTTTTAATCACATCACCGCTTTGTTTCGCTTGGAAATTAATGGTTTCATTGGCTTTTTTTACGGTCATCCATTCCTCAAAATTATTGGAAGTAAGGTATTTGGCAAAATCACCCAATATTTCCTTGTTGCCATTTTCCACGGTCATCACCTTTACATCTGAAACTTTTTTGATGAGGTTAATGAGTTCTTCGCTTTCGCCATCTTCTTTCAAAGCTTTTTTCACGAGGGGTTTCGCGAGAAACATGGGCACATTTATACTGGTAAATTTGGCACCGCCGTAGTCGTAATGAGGATTGTCGAAAAAGCCCATTTTTGGTGAACTCGATACGATGCAGGATTGCAGACTCAGCAGTAATAAAGCTACCGGAATAAGGATCAAATTTTTCATGGTGAAAGTTTTTACAAAGGTTTCATTGATGCTCCGCCAGAAAGTTCTGCATTACGCTTTACATTATTGTTGCTGCGGTATTTTACACTCGCACCCGAGGTTCCGGTAACGTTAATGTTTTCAGTTGCGTTCACTTTTATATTTGCTGCTGAAGAAGCGTTGATTTGTGATTTCTGTGTTTCCAGATCCTGTGCGTTCACTGTGGCCGCGCTGGAAACATCGAAAGTTGTTTCTTTTATTTTTCCGTATAATGTAGCTGAAGAACCGCTGGTCGCACTCATTTCCAGCTCGTCGGCATTTACGTTTAGCCTTACGTTTGAACCTGAAGTTGCGGAGAGTTCTACTTTTCCCTTCGTGTCTAGGTCGGCTTTCAGATTTGCCCCCGAAGTTGCGGCAATCTGAAAATAATTGCTTTTTATGGTATTCAATGTGTTAAAACTGGCACCTGAATTTACCGCGATTTTGCTCAGCTCCGGAGCAGAGACAGTCACACTCAGTTTTTTGAATTTCAGATTTCGGTTATTATTGTTATCGATATAAATTTTCAAAATATCACCTACAACTTCGGTTTTTACAAACTCCGGTCTGTCGGAATCTACCACTACTTTTTGTTTAGCATCCTGAGTGAAGGAAACATTGATTCCCGATGAAACCTGAATGCCACTGAAACTGGCAACTTTACGTACTTCTTCTCTTGCCGAGCCGGATGAAGTTGAAGAGTTATTGCCATCCGATCCACCCGTTGCATATATTTGCGTCTCGTTGATCAGCTTGTTCACATCCTCCATAGAAATTTTCCCATCGAGCATCATTAAAACGGTATTCCCTTCAGAACTGATATTTAAAAGCAAATTGTCCAAAATTCCGTTGGTTGCATCAGAAGAAAGGAATTTAATTTTATTGTCTTTGCTGTTCACAGACATCAATTCTTCATATTTCATGTTTTTGATGGAATTGTTAATGTCGGATTGAAGACTTTGAAAATTGCCTAAATTTGTTTTGTTTTGGCTTCCCGTATTGGTTGCTTCGGTCGGTTTTTCTACAATAAGGATTCGTAAACCATTGATTTTGCTGAGCAAAGGTTTGATTTGGTCGAGTTCAGAATCGTTAATATTCAGCTTGTTGAGCATGTTGAACATCGGTTTTGCAATTTTGATGGAGGTAACCCCTTCGGATTCCTGGTATTTATCAAAAAGCTGATCTAATTTGTCTTTCTGGGCATTTATTTGGATAAAATACGAGAAAGTAAGGGCGAATATTACGAGTAATTTTTTCATGATTTTAAATTTTAGTAATCATTAATAAAGCTGTTCACTGCTTCAGTCGAAGCTACTGTTTTAGAAACGTTATCAGAAAGAATTCGGAACGAATATTTCGTTAAATCGATGGCTTCCTGTTCGTTTTCTATTTTTTGCCCGTTGATAATCACGTAGTTGGATTGGTATTCGGGATTTTGGGCAGTTTTGCCCGTTGCAGATTTTTCAGGTGTGGAATTATCGACAAACAGCGGCCGCGCCTGTCTTTTTATTCTACCTCTTTTCGGAAGAATTTTGTCTATTACATCTTCACCATAGTTGATGGATACTGAATCGGTAACTAAACTATCAGAAGTTGTTTTCAGGGAATCTTTGGCGTTATTGATCGCGACAATCTCGTTGCCTTTACCGAAATCATTTTTTTGTTTTAAGATTTCATTTTTCACCAATTGATCTTGTTCATCAATCTTATTTTGGTTGGAAACATTATAGAAAACTCCCATGGAAACAAGCAGTACTACACTCGCCGCCATCCAATATAACTTCGGGAAAGACGCGCTTTTCTTTTCTGAAACTTCAGTGATGGGATTTTTTTCTTTTTCAGCTTCCGCCAAGAAATCTTCGAAATCCCAGTTCATCTTTTCTTCCCTGAGCTCTTGGAAGATTTCGTTGTATTTATCCTGTGATTTGTCGGTTTTCATAATTCATCAATTGGGTGATTTGTTCTTTAATTTTTTGTCGAGCCCGCATTAAATTTATTCGTACTGCGTTTTCTTCCATTTCCAACATTTTTGCGATTTCCGAGATTTCATATTCTTCAACATCTTTCAGGTGAATCACGGCTTTTTGTTTCTCCGGCAGTTGCCTGATGAAGCCTAGAATTTGATCTTTCAAATTATTGGTTTCGATTTGGTAAAGCTCGCTCCGGTGAAATTGAAAATCTGCAAAACCCATTTTCACATCGTGATGCTTTAGCCGGTTCAGGCATTCGTTTTTTACCGATTTCATCGCGTATGATTTCAGGTTTCCGAATGTGGCCAATTCTTCTTTTTTTTGCCAGAATTTTATCATTAAATCCTGTACAATATCTTCGGCTTCGTCACTGCTCATCACAAATCTTTTTGCAAAACGATACATCTCATCCTTGAGACAGAATACCGTTTCTTTAAAGATTGCGTGAGTCATAGTTTAGTTTATAGGTAAGACAACGAAGTTCGGAAATATGTTACATCAAAATAAAAAAAACTTCAAAAATTGCTTTTGAAGTTGAGTTTTGATCATTATTTTCTAAGATTAATAGGCCTGAAGGAGTACTTCTGAGGGGATTTTCATGATGGAATGCAGGTTTCTGATCATTTCCAAAGAAAGTTTTCTTTTCTTATTTAAAATTTCACTGGCCCGGCTTTTCAAACCGATAACTTTTGCCAAATCATTTTGGGAATAATCCATTTGTTCCATCCGGAATTTTATTGCTTCAATAGGATCTGGCAAATCAATCGGAAAGTTTTCATCTTCATATTTTTCAATGAGAATTCCTAAAACTTCTAATTCGTCGCCTTCTTTTGTTCCTTTTTTTGCATCAAAAATTTCTTCCAATCTCATTAATGCATCGGAATAATCTTGTTCAGTTTTGATTGGTTTAATTTCCATTTTTTTAAATTTCGTTGGCGTCAATTTTATCATATTCGGCGTGAGTACCAATAAATCGAATCCAGATCATTTGATAATCGTAATTGAGTTTCACAATGAGGCGATAATGATTTCCTTTAATATTAAAGACGATTCTTTGATCATTTAAAATACTTGCACTTGGATATTCACTTTTGATATCGTGAGCATTTTTCCACTCTGCAACGCTTGCTTCCTTAAACCACGATTTTAGTTGCTGCTCACAATCATTGTGTTTTTCCCAAAATTCACGAAGAATTTTTTTCGCTATCACTCTCAAAACCAAATAATTTGATACAAATATAACAAAAAAATTCCCAAAATGGGAATTGTGAAATATTTTTATGAGAATTGAATTTACAAATTTGTCACCTTCTTATCAATTTTATAAACTGTTCCCCGAAAAGCAGCGACCAATTCCTGTTTTTGGTTGGTGATTTTGATGTCGTAAATTCCGGTTTTTCTCGTATCGGAAATTAGTACGCTTTCCGCTCTCAAAATATCACCCATTTTCACGGCTTTGGTGAAATTAATGGTGCAATTCAATGCGACCGAAGCTTCGTTGGTATTGTTGCTTGAAAAAGCCAGTGCTGAATCGGCGAAGGAAAAAGTAATACCGCCGTGAACGGTTTTCAGTCCGTTGATCATTTCCCGTTTTACCGGCATTTCGATCAGGCAGTATTTTTCGCGGACTTCAATGAGTTTTATTCCCATCCATTGTGAGAAGGCATCCTGATTGAGCATGTATTGGGCAGTTTCGTGTGAAGTCATAATTTAATTTTCAATTTACCAATCTACCGGTTTACCAATTTATCAATTTTGTAATGAGAATATTCAATCCTAAATTGCCCATTTTCACATTGTTACATTTTCACATTGTTACATTTTCTACATTGTTACATTGTTACATTGTACGAAGTGCAGGGCTTTGTCGATATCGTTCTTCCTGATATACATCGTAAAGCTTCTGAAGCGTCTCAGAAATTTTCCCGTAACCGATTTCTTTTCCCCAGGCGAGCAGTCCTTTCGGGTAATTCACGCCTTTTTGCATCGCCAATTCCAAATCTTCATCGTTGGCAATTTTCAATCTTTTCGCTTCTACCGCTTCGTTGATGAGCATTGAAATGATTCTCATAAAAATTTGCTGATACAACTCTTCATTCTTTTCTGCGACAGGATTTTGAGCGTTTTCTGCATAATCGTAAAACCCTTTTCCGGTTTTTCTTCCGAGTAATTTCGCCTCGCTCATTCTTTGCTGCAGCAAACTCGGTTTGTATTTTGGATCGTAAAAATAATCCTGATAAACAGTTTTTGTCACCGAAAAATTAACATCAATTCCAATTAAATCCATCAATTCAAATGGTCCCATTTTGAAATTTCCCAAAGTTCGCATCGCATCGTCGATTTGTTCGGGAGTAGCGATGTGTTCTTCGGCAATTCTTAAAGCTTCACCATAAAAAGGTCGGGCAATTCGGTTCACGATAAATCCGGGAACATCTTTCGCTATCACCGGAGTTTTTCCCCAGCTTTTTATTAAACTAAAAATCTCGTCAGCTAAATTTACTTTCGTTAAAAGTCCGGGAATGATTTCTACCAAAGGCATCAGCGGCGCCGGATTGAAAAAATGAATTCCGATAAAACGTTCCGGATTTTTCAGTTCCGAAGATAGGGAAGTGATAGAAATCGAAGAGGTATTGCTCGAAATCACACAATTTTCGGAAACTATTTCTTCTAAATTTTGAAAAACTTTGGTTTTAATTTCTTTGTTTTCAACAATCGCTTCAATGACCAAATCACAAGTTGCAAAATCCTGAAGATCGTTGCAAGGTTTTATTTTGTTGAAAACTTCTTCGCTTTTTTCAGCTGAAATTTTCTGTTTTTCGACCAATCTATGTAAAGTGTTTTTTAAAATTAATAAAGATTTTTCGGTTTGTGCAGAATTGGTATCATACAAAAACACGTCGCATCCGGAAGTTGCCGCAACTTGTGCAATTCCAATCCCCATCGTTCCGGAACCTATTATTCCAATTTTCATAAATGTAAAAATGTGAAAATCTACCAATGTAACAATCAAAACGCAAGATTGGTAGATTGTTACATTGGTAAATTGTTAAACTTCCCCTATTTTCCTTTGTAATTTGGTTTTCTTTTTTCTAAAAAAGCGGTAACTCCTTCTCGGAAATCTTCTGTTTCAGCAGCTTCTTGCTGCAAAATTCCTTCGATGTCGAGCTGTTCGCTGAGGGAATTTTCATAAGATTCATTGAAGGCTTTTTTCGTTAATGCAATTGCTTTCGTAGGTAAATTTGAAAGTGTTGTAAGCACTTCCATCGCACTTTCCATGAAATTTTCATCAGGGAAAACATCAGCAATTAAGCCCATATTTTTCGCTTCGGTTGCGGAAAGTTTTTTCCCGGTAAACGCCAAATAATTTGCTTGTTGACGGCCTAAAAGTTTTGGTAACCAATATGTTCCTCCCGTATCTGGAATCAAACCAATATTCACAAATGCCTGCGAAAAATAAGATGATTCTGTAGCTAAAGATATATCACAAATCAATGCCAACATGGCTCCGGCTCCAACTGCGGCACCGTTTACCAAAGAAACTACCGGTTTTTTTGCATGTGCAATTTCTTTCACCAACGGATTGTAATAATCGATCACTATTCTTTGGATAATTCGGTCGTCTTCAGCGTTTCCTAATGATAATGCTTCTTTCAAATTTTGTCCGGAACAAAACGCTTTTCCACGACCAGAAATCGCGATACAACGTACTTCTGGGTTTTTCGAAGCTTCATGAACAAAGGTTCGCAGTTCTTTGAGTAAAATTTTGTTTAAACTGTTGAAAGTTTCGGGCTGATTGAGGTAAGCGATTTGAAGTTTACCTTCCAGAAGAGATTCTATTTCGAGTTGAGTGTACATAGTTTTTAATTTGAAAATTTAACAATGAGTTTGGTTTGAAAATCATGCGTTTTCACAAAGATAAAGTTTAATTATTAAGAAAAATGAAGGTTATAATGCTTTGAATAATGAAATTTTCAAATTGAATTAATGACATTTAAAATAATCGAAAGGTTCCAAACAATCGTTGCATTGATAACTCGCTTTGCAAAGTGTGGAACCGAAACGGCTGATTTGTTTGGTGTTTTCGGAGCCGCATCTTGGGCATTTTTTTGGAATATTCAAATGATCTTCGTGGTTTCCTTTTTCGGGTGGCGTAATTCCGTAATTTCTGAGTTTCTCGCGTGCTTCATCAGTAATCCAGTCGGTTGTCCAAATGGGAGAAATTTTGGTGATTATTTTTGCGGAAATTCCTTTTTCTTTGAATAATTTAATAATGTCTTCTTCAATATTAAACATCGCCGGACAAGCCGAATACGTCGGTGTAATCACTATTTCCGCTTCATTTTCAGAAATCATTTTTGCATCGCGCACAATCCCCAGTTCTACGATGTTGATCACGGGAATTTCGGGATCGGGAATTTGCGAAAGGAGTTTGAATAAGTCTTGTTCTATTTTGATCACAGTATTTTTTTACCACAAAAGTCACAAAAGTCTTTATTTAAGTTGCAATTTGATTCTGTTTAAAGTGCAAATAAGTAAGATTGAAATCTGCTTTTTTAAACCACAAAAGTCACAAAAATTTAAAACGAAAATTGAGTTTTTCAAAAGTTCATAAAAGTTCAAAACTAATAATTTTGCAACTATCAACTATCAACTATCAACTATCAACTATCAACTATCAACTAAAATTACCAAACACAATTCGGGTAAGTTCGCTGCATATATTGCAATTCGCAAAGAATGTAACCAAAATATTCCGTGTGATAACCGGTTCTGGAACCTTTCTGCATGAATGCGTTTTCCGGGATTTCAATGCCGAAATTGTTAAAATCTTCGGTTACTTTTTCCTTCCAAATTTCATGAAGTTTCTCGGAATTCGGAACGATGTGTAAATTAGCCAAATCCTTTTCACCACTTGTTTCCGCGAACATTCCGGCAGTGTATTCCCAAAGGTTTTCCACAGCGTTTTTCAGTCGTGTCTTGCTTTCTTCGGTTCCGCCGGCAAACATTTTCACCCAAGTCGAAGTGTGGGTATAGTGGTATTTCACTTCTTTCAAAGATTTTTCTGCAATCGCAGAAATTTGTTCGTCGCTGCTTTTCATTAATGCTTCATAAACGATTTTTTGATACAGCGAAAAGAAATAAACTTTCAAAATTGTGTTTGCGTAGTCACCATTGGGAAGCTCTGATAGTTGGCAATTCAAGTATTCTTTTTCCAGACGAAGAAATGCCAAATCGTCCTCGGTTCTGCCTTCATTTTGAATTTGAGCGGCATATTTATAAAAATTGCTCGATTGGCCAAGATAGTCCAGCGCGATATTCGTCAGTGCAATATCTTCTTCGAGATACGGACCCTGACCAGTAAGTTCGCCCAATCTTTGTCCGAAAATCAGCGTGTCATCGGCAAGTTTTAAGAGATAATTAAAAAGTGGGTTCATTTTTATTTGAGATTGAAGAGCCAAGGATTAAAAGTCCAGATTGTTGGTTCTGATTCTTTGTGCTTGAATCTTGTTTCTAAGAATTTACATATTTTTCACGTCGTTTGGGATCTCGTAAAAAGTGGGATGGCGATATAATTTATCGTCTGCCGGATCGAAAAATGCTTCCTTATCTACACCTTCGGATGTTACCATATATTTGCTCGGAACTACCCAAATCGAGGTTCCTTCCATTCTTCTGGTGTACACATCTCTTGCTGCCTGAAGTGCCATTTCGGCAGTTGCAGCTTGCACGGTTCCTGCGTGTTTATGGGAAAGTCCGGGTTTTGTCTGGATGAAAACTTCCCACATTTCTAAGTTGCTCATTGTATAATTTTTGAGGCGTTAAGATAATTAATTTTATTAAATTTTTTCTCCGTCAACGAAAACTTTTGCTGCATTCAGGCTACCTTGTTGGTAAAGAATATTCTGGAAATTGTCGGTTTTGAAGGTGACAAAATCTGCTTTTTTACCTTTTTCAAGCTGGCCACGATCTTCCAAACCAAGCGCAAAAGCCGACCGGAACGTAATTCCCGCCAAAACTTCTGCCGTAGAAAGTTTCTCGAAGGTCGCCAGAATGGAAGCTTGGGTAATAAGATTTCCCATTGGCGCGGAACCCGGATTCCAGTCGGATGCGATCGCTAAAATGCCATTTTTATCTAAAATTTTTCTTGCCGGTGAAAATTTCTCTCCCAAACCTAAACTCGCTCCGGGAAGAGCAATCGCCACCGTTTCCGATGAGGCGATAAAATCGATGTCTTCATCCGCCGTGGCTTCCAAATGATCGGCTGATTTTGCGCCAACTTCCACTGCAATCCTCGAACTTCCGGGTGTAAACTGATCAGCGTGAACGGTAATTTCAAAGTCCATTTCTTTCGCTTTCAGTAGGAAATTTCGGCTTTCTTCCGGCTGAAATGCAGATTTTTCAATGAAAATATCAACCCTTTTTGCCAGATTTTCTTCTTTTACTTTCGGTAAAATTTCATTTAAAATATATTGAAGATATTCCACATTATCACCTTCGAAATCTCGTGGTTTCAAATGGGCAGAAAGGCAAGTCGGAACTAAGGTTGCTTTGGTGAAATTTTGCGCTTTTTTAATCACGCGGAGCATTTTCAGCTCGTTTTCCACATCCAAACCATAACCGGATTTTATTTCGATCGTGGTAATTCCCAAAGAAATTAGAAAATTGATTCTTTCTAAAGTTGTTTTTAGCAATTCGTCCTCCGAAGCTGCTCTCGTATGTTGCACGGAACTCCAGATTCCACCGCCACTTTCGGCAATTTCGAGATAGGTTTTTCCGGCATTTCGCATCGCAAAATCGTTTGCACGGTTTCCGCCGAAACAAATGTGCGTATGTGCATCGGTGAAAGCAGGAAGGGCAACTTGCGTTCCTATGATATCTTCAATTTCCGCGGTTGGATTTGCTGTTTTTAAAACTTCAAAATCCCCAACATCAACGATCTTTCCGTTTTCGGAGAGAATTCCTCCGTTTTCGATGATTTCGAGTTGTTCATCTGCCAACTTTCCGCGCAAAGGAAGATTGGCAAGCGTCACGATTTGTTTGAAAGGTCCAGTTATTTTCATATTGGTAAATTTAATATTTAAACATTATGCCAGCAAAGTTTTTTTATCAATGTATAAACTAAGGCTTATGTATGGTGGATTTATTAAGGGTTTTGTGTTCAGGTAATTAAAATGAATTATCTTTGATTCATTAAATTTAAAACAAAAAAATGCCAGATTTTCTTCACCCAGATCAAGAAAATTTTTCCGAAGAGGAATTGTTACAAGAAGAGAAAATCCGTCCGCAGAGTTTTCAGGATTTTGCCGGACAACGAAAAACATTGGACAATCTAGAAGTTTTTGTGGCGGCTGCCAAAAATCGCGGCGGCTCGCTGGATCATGTTCTTTTGCACGGTCCACCGGGATTGGGAAAAACTACTTTAGCCCACATCATCGCGAATGAATTGGGTGTAGGTTGTAAAATTACTTCGGGTCCGGTTTTGGATAAACCCGGAAGTTTGGCAGGACTACTCACCAATTTGGAGGAAAACGATGTGCTGTTTATTGATGAAATCCACCGTTTGTCGCCGATTGTGGAAGAATATCTGTATTCCGCGATGGAAGATTTTAAAATCGATATCATGCTGGAGAGCGGTCCCAATGCGCGTTCCGTACAAATTGGCTTAAATCCTTTTACCTTGGTCGGCGCAACTACCCGTTCCGGAATGCTGACGAAACCCATGTTGGCAAGATTCGGAATCCAATCGCGGCTGGAATATTACACCGTCGAACTTTTGGGAATGATCATTGAAAGAAGTGCGCGGGTTCTCGGGGTTCCGATTTATGAAGATGCTGCATTGGAAATCGCCCGAAGAAGCCGTGGAACGCCCAGAATTGCCAACGCTCTGCTAAGAAGAGTTCGGGATTTTGCGGAAATAAAAGGCAATGGTGAAATCGAGATTGAAATTACCAAATTCGCATTAAATTCATTAAATGTTGATGAATTCGGATTGGACGATATGGACAATAAAATTATGCGCGTGATGATCGAAAATTTCCGCGGAAAACCAGTGGGAATTTCGGCTTTGGCTACTTCGATCGGCGAAAATCCGGAGACCTTGGAAGAAGTTTATGAACCATTTCTCATTCAGGAAGGTTTCATTATCAGAACTCCGAGAGGACGGGAAGTAACGGAAAAAGCGTATCAACATTTGAATATTTCCATACCGAAAAGACCGGATCAGCTTTTTTAATTAATAATTAAAAATTAATAATTAATATCTGAAAATGGAATCTAAATTTGAAGAAAAGGATAATATTATTCGAAGTAAATCTTTCGATTTTTCAGTTAGAATTGTCAATTTATATAAAGTTCTTTATTACGAAAGAAATGAAAAAACGCCTTCTAAACAATTGTTGAGATCCGGTACTTCCATAGGTGCAAATATTGAAGAAGGTATCGCGGCTTTTAGTAAAAAAGAATTTATTTATAAATTGCAAATTTCATATAAAGAGGCAAATGAGTCCTTTTATTGGATAAAACTTCTTCATAGAACTGATTATATCAAGGATGTAGAATTTGAATCTTTGAAATTAAATCTAGAAGAAATAATTAGGTTACTGACTTCAATCATCAAATCCTCAAAACTAAATTCTTAATTATTCATTTTTAATTATTCATTATTCATTATAAAAATGTACATCCCCAATATCTACAAAAGCGAAGACCAAGATCTGCTGAGAAAAATTATCAGTGAAAACGCTTTTGCGCTTTTAATTTCGGATAAAGAAAAATTATCCGCGACTCATTCCATGTTTTTGGTGAATGAAAATGAAGGGAATTTCTATCTGGAAACTCATATTTCAAAAGCCAATTTTCAGGCAAAAGTTCTGAAAGATGGCGACGAAGTTTTGTGCGATTTTCTTGGCGCTCATTCTTATATTTCGTCATCTTGGTATAATCATCAAAATGTTTCGACATGGAATTACGAGGCGGTTCAAATCCGTGGAAAAGTGAAATTGATGAATGATGATGAACTTTATGAACATCTCCGAAAGCTGACTTTTAAATATGAAAAACCTCAAAAATGCCCGATGCTGGTTGAAAATATGGACGATGAATATGTAAAAAATGAAATGAAAGGCGCTTTTGGGATTTATATTTTTCCCACGGAAGTATTCATTGTTAATAAATTAAGTCAGAACAGAAAAGAAGAAGATTTTAAAAACATTATTAAAGAACTAGAGCAATCTTCGGATGAAAATTCGAAGAATATCGCTGAGAAAAGGAGAACCCTTTAAACGCAATGAACGCAAAGGAAATTAAAAAAGATAACTCATTTTTGGCGCAAAGGCGTTTCACTTAGAAAAGGCTAAATTCCATTTACTTTTCAATCAAAAAAGCACGTAATGACAGAGAATGAAATTTCAAAAATAATATTTGAAGCCGGATTAAAAATTCATCGAAAAATTGGAATTGGCCTATATGAAACAGTTTATGAACAATGTTTGGCCTACGAATTAAAAAATAGTGGTTTAAAAGTAGAAAAACAAAAAGATATTTCGATCGAATATGAATCCTTATTAATTGAAAAGGCATTCAGAGTTGATTTATTAATTGAAGACAAAGTGATAATAGAGATAAAAGCTGTTCCCGAAATCAATAGTTATCATAGCTATCAACTTTTAAATTATTTAAGAATATCAGGTTGTAAATTGGGTATGATCCTCAATTTTCATTCTGTTTTATTTAAAGACGGCGTAAAAAGACTTGCGAATAAATTATAAATAACGCCCTTGCTAAGCGAGGCGCCTTTGCGCTTTAAAAACCATTAAGTATTTAAAAAAAAACCGCGTTCTTTGTGTTAAAAATCATCAACAGAAAAACCCTGATGTCCGTTGAAATAAAATAAATTGCTAAATTAGAGACGGAAAACCAAAAGCAAAATATATGAAATTATATCCAATACAATGTGGGAAATTTAAATTAGACGGCGGCGCTATGTTTGGAGTCGTTCCGAAAACCCTGTGGGAAAAAACCAATCCGGCCGACGAAAAAAATCTTATTGAGCTTGGAACCCGTTCGCTTTTGGTGGAGGATGGCAAAAAATTAATCTTAATCGATTGCGGCCTCGGCAACAAACAAGACGAAAAATTCTTTGGTCATTATTCACTTTGGGGCGATGATTCTTTAGACAAAAACCTTAAAAAATACGGTTTCGTACGCGAGGATATTACCGATGTTTTCCTTACTCACCTTCATTTCGATCATTGTGGCGGCGCGATTGAATGGAATGATGATAAAACAGGCTATCGTCCTGCGTTCAAAAATGCACATTTCTGGACCAACGAGGAACATTGGAAATGGGCTACAGAACCCAATCCGCGCGAAAAAGCAAGTTTTTTAAAAGAAAATATCCTCCCGATGCAGGAAAGCGGACAACTTAACTTTTTGCCAACTCCGCAGAATGGGAATTACGGCTTCGCACCAGACCTTAAAATGGATGTGATCTTTGTAGACGGACACACCGAAAAACAGATGCTTCCCGTGATTCAGTATCAGGAAAAAACCATAGTTTTTGCTGCAGACCTCATCCCTACCGTCGGGCATATTCCGCAGGTTTATGTGATGGGTTACGATACGCGGCCACTTCTGACGATGGAAGAAAAAGCTAAGTTCCTGAAGCAGTGTGTGGACAACGAATATCTTTTGTTTTTCGAGCACGATGCCCACAACGAATTGGCAAGTTTGAAAATGACCGAAAAGGGCGTTCGTCTGGATGAAACCTTCACTATGAACGATGTTTTTGGATATTAATTTGAACGGATTTATAGAATGGAAGGAGAAAGTTTAATAAACAATAAAAAAATTATCGGTCTCACCGGTGGCATCGGTTCCGGGAAAACTACCGTCGCAAAATTCATCGAAGAAATGGGATTTCCGGTGTATTATTCGGATGATCGAGCGAAGGAAATTGTAAATGATGATGAGGTCTTAAAAAATAACATTAAAGAACTTCTAGGCGAAGAAGCTTACGATGAAAACGGATTTTATAATAAAAAATACGTCTCAGAAATTGTTTTTAATAACGATGAAACACGGCTTCAGCTTAATGCGCTCATTCATCCCGCTGTAAAAATCGATTTTGAAAATTGGGTTAATAAGCAACATGCAGAATTTATTTTTAAAGAAACCGCTCTTTTGTTTGAATTAAATCTTAATGAAAGCTGCTATAAAAGTGTTTTGGTGACCGCCGACGACAATATCCGCATCAAACGCGTGATGGATCGCGACCAAAAAACCTATCGGGAAATTGAAGCGGTTATCGATAAACAAATGCCCGAAAAAGATAAAATAAAACGTGCTGATTTTGTGATCTATAATAATGATGGAATCGATGAACTTAAAGCTGCGACCGAGAAAATGATGGTTAAGTTGAAAGAAGTTTCTCAAAATTCCTAATTTTTTCCATTGATAACAATTTCTCAAATTCCAATTAAATGAAGATTTCTTAATATTCCGGATTCAGATTTTCGGAGTAAATTTGGGTCTCAAAATTTCTCCATGAAGAACTTATTTTCTTTAGCTTTTATTCTGATTTTCGGATGGGCTTTTTCTCAAACCGATACTGCGCAAGTTGTGGTTCCGAACCGAAAAAATACAGCCGCTTCTCTTACAAAACCTTATGTGATTTTAATTTCTGCCGACGGTTTCAGATATGATTATGCCAAAAAATACAATGCGAAAAACATTCTGAAACTTGCCGAAAAAGGTGTTTCCGCAAAAGCGATGATTCCCTCTTATCCTTCGATTACGGGACCCAATCACTACACGATGATTACGGGACTTTTTCCCTCGCATACCGGTTTTGTTGATAATTATTTCTACGATAAAAAAAGGAATGATCTTTTCGGAATGAGCATGCAATCAAAGATTTCAGACGGGTCATGGCTCGGCGGTACGCCGCTCTGGAGTCTTGCCGAACAGCAGGGAATGCTGTCCGCATCTTTATTTTGGGTAGCTTCAAACAGCGACGCCGGTGGAACAAGACCTACCTATTATTACAATTATCACGAAAAATTCACCGCAGATGAGAAAACCAATATTGTACTGAACTGGCTGAAACTTCCGGAAGAAAGAAGGCCACATTTGATTACTTTCTATTTTCCTGAAGTGGATAAAAACGGACATCTGTACGGATCTGAATCTCTGGAAGTACAAAATGCTGTACAGTTTGTCGATGACGCTATCGGTAAACTGATTGAGAAGGTAAATGAACTGCAGCTTCCGAATGTGAATTTCATTTTTGTATCGGATCATGGGATGATTGATGTAGATATAGAAGACACACTTGAAATTCCGGCTCTGCTTCAGGATAAAAACCGTTTCATCATCAATAACTCGCAGACCTTATTGCGCATAACGTTAAAAAATGAAAGTGAAGTGAATCAGGTTTACAGAGAGTTAAAGAAAAATAAAACCAGAGATTACCAAGTCTATCTCACTGAAAAATTCCCTAGAAAACTAAATTATCGCACTTCCGATGATCGTTTCGGAAGGATTGGGCAGATTCTTTTAGTTCCTAATGCTCCGAAGGTTTTTCTGGAACCCGGATCTAAAAAAACACCCGGAAAACATGGTTATAACCCTTTTAAAGTTCCGGAAATGAGGGCGACTTTCGTTGCTTCGGGTTCGGCCTTTCAGCAAGGGAAAACGATTGGTGAATTCCGGAATGTGAATCTTTATCCGATGGTTGCCGAAATTCTCGGACTGAAAATTACAGAACCTATCGATGGAAAAAGCTGTACAGCAAAGAAAGTCCTTAAATAACAAAAAAAATCCGGCGGGAATTAACCAGCCGGATTTTATCATTATTTCGAAAGTATTTAACCCTTCAGGCTCTGCATATCGATCACAAAACGATAGCGCACATCGCTTTTCAGCATTCTTTCGTAAGCTTCGTTGATGTTTTGCATATTGATCATTTCTATTTCCGGAAGGATATTTTTCTCGCCGCAGAAATCGAGCATTTCTTGGGTTTCTTTGATTCCTCCGATCACAGAACCTGCTACAGATCTTCTTCCACCAATCATCGGTGGAGTGAAAAGTGCATCTTCCATTTTTCCGATGTAACCTACCAATACAAGAGTTCCATTGATAGTTAAGGTGCTGATATACGGATTAATATCGTGGTCGTAAGGAACAGTATCAATAATTAAATCAAATTTTCCTTTTACGGCTTTCATTTCATTTTCATACGTTGAAATTACTACAGCATCGGCTCCCAAATCCAGCGCGTCCTGAATTTTGTCGGGACTTCTGGAAAATAAAGTAACATTGGCGCCCAGACCTTTAGCAAGTTTAATCGCCATGTGTCCCAATCCGCCTAATCCTACTACTGCAACTTTACTCCCTTCCTTTACTTCCCAATGTTTCAACGGAGACCACGTCGTAATCCCAGCACAAAGTAGTGGTGCAACAGCTTTTAAATCTAAATTTTCCGGGATGTGTAGCCCAAAAGCCTCATCAACCACAATTTTTTCGGAGTAACCTCCAAAAGTGTGACCACCCAAAAACACATCTTTTCCGTTGTAAGTTCCTATAGAGCCATTCAGACAATATTGCTCCAGGTTTTGTTTGCAGCTCTCACATTCTCGGCAAGAATCTACCAAACAACCAACACCGGCTAAATCGCCTACTTTGAATTTTGTTACCGCAGAACCTACTTTTGTAATTCGGCCAATGATCTCGTGTCCCGGAACAGAAGGATATTTGGTTCCACCCCAGTCGTTTCTTGCCGTATGGAGGTCGCTATGGCAAACTCCGCAGTACAAGATATCGATCTCAATATCTGTAGGTGTTACTTCTCTTCTTTCAATTTGCATTAGTTGCAAATCTTTATCTTTTGCTTCGGTTCCGAAGGCTTTTACAGAGGTTGTATTCATATAAACTTTTTTAAGACTTCAAATTTATTAAATAGAAAAATGGAGTTGTCATAATTTTTTCTTAAAGTTCTAACTTTTATGAAATAAAACGTTGGGAGAAAATTTATTTTCCGAGACTTAGTCTCTCTTCCTGAAGATCAATCAATCTTAAATGTTTCCGTACAATTTCTTCATCGAGTAGTAGTTCTTCTCGGTTTTTATTGATGAGCCACATTCTTTGATGCTCCAAAATATCAGCAAAAATCTGTTGGTATTCGGGGTAATTAATGATGATTTCGGAACTGTTAATTCTGTTTTCCCAGCTTTGAAATTGCTCTTTGAGCGCTGGGAATTGTTCCAACTTTTCGGGATACTCTTTTTTAACTTTTTCGACGGCAATTTTTGCTAATTCGCTTCGAATTTCATAGTCGATTTCTTTTTCGGATTTAATGAAATCTTTTTCTTTTAATTTCACTTTTTTCAGTAAAAGAGGAAGCGTTAAACCTTGCAAAACTAAAGTAAGTAAAATCACTACAAAAGTGATGAAAAGGATGAGGTTACGGTGAGGAAATGGGCTTCCGTCTGCCAAAGTCACCGGTATTGAAAGTGCTGCAGCCAACGAAACCACCCCGCGCATTCCGGTCCAGCCGAGAACTATTGGGACTTTCCAACCGGGAGACTCGGCATCTGCAACATTGATGAAATTTCGCATAATTAACGTGAAAACAACCGCTCCATAACTGGCGAACATTCTAATGATAATAAGAACTACGGTGATTACCACCCCATACATCGTTGCTTGAAAAATGCTGGTGTCGCCAAGCCCCGAAACAATGAGCGGAAGATCCAACCCAATCAGCATAAATACCATTCCGTTGAGTAAAAAACTGAAACTTTGCCAAACATTTATGCTGTGAAGACGCGATGCGCCACTAAGAAAGTGATGTCGGCGAACGGATAAAAATAATCCACCGCTTACGACCGACAGTACGCCGGAAGCGTGCAACTCTTCCGCAGCGAGATACATGATAAACGGAGCTGCAAGGGTGAAAATGGTATCCATATTGGCGTCAGTTGGCAGTAATTTATGCATTTTCATAAAGAGAAAAGCAATTAAAATCCCAATTCCTGCTCCGCCTACACACATCCAAACGAAATCGATAATAGCTTGATGCCAAATAAATTGTCCTGTTGCCACAGCAATTAAGGCAAAGCGAAAAATAATGAGGGACGATGCATCATTCAACAAGCTTTCTCCTTCTAAAATAGATTGGAATCTTTTCGGGATTTTTACAAACTTTAAAATAGCTCCTGCACTCACTGCATCTGGTGGAGATACGATGCCGCCTAACAAAAAACCTAACGCCAAAGAAAATCCAGGAATAAGATAGTTTGCAGCAAAAGCGACCACAATTGCAGTAAAAAAAACAACGACAAACGCAAAACTAAAGATAATTCTTCGCCATCGCCAAAGTTCTTTCCAAGAAGAATTCCATGCTGCTTCAAATAGCAAGGGCGGCAAGAAAATAAAGAAGATGAGTTCTGGCTCGATCTCCACAATGGGAGTACCCGGAATAAAACTAATTCCCAATCCCGCTAAAACCAAAAGAACAGGGTACGCTACTTTTATCTTTTTCGCAAGCATGATAAGCAGCACAATGACAATGACTAACGTAAGATAGAAGGCCAAATCTTGCAACATTTCCAAAAATTTCAGTAAAAATAATGCAAAACCGGCAATTTTTTTCGATTAATTTTTAATTAGTATAATATTGTCGTGATCGGCTATGATTTCCAAGACAATTTCGAAGAAAGTAAGTCCTACACCATTTGGCAGTTCATCTATTTTACTTAGAACAAATTTACGGTTGAAAATTTCTGGAGATTTCAATTTGGTTTGATAAAAATCCAAGGTTGTTTGAAAGCCTAGTGATTTTTGGTTTTGTTCCATATCTTTCCATATCAGTTGGATTTTTTCTTTTCCTTTAATCTCACCGAAAGATCCGTATAACATATCATTGAAAGCATCTAAACTCTGCGCAATTTTCCAATTTTCATGTAACATAAAAACTCGATTTACTTCCTCGTAGAAGGTCTCGATATTATTGATGTTTTTGCCTTCGATAATAATTTTTTTCATCAGAATTTTTTTACCTATTCGGGAACCCAAACCGAAACATTTCCTGCCGGAACCGGAAAATTTCCCCATCCGTTTTCGTCAATGGTAACTTTTTCGGGAAACCATCCCATAAAATCAAAAAATTGCTTCCCTGAATATTTTTTACCCATTTCCATTGGTTTTTCGTAAGCATCTTTGTTGCTTAAAACCACTGCGCAACCCGCGTGTTCATCGTCACCTTCGCGGGTCCAGGCAAGACAGTTCGCATCTTCAAAATAATCTTTTTGCGCTCCATAAGCGAATTGTTGTCGCGCTTTCAATAGTTCTTCAATTTTTTCTACTTTATCCAGAAATATTACCTGATCGTTTCCTTCCCTGTCTTTATCGGTATAGTCTGCCCCGAATAAATCAGGATAAAATACACAAGGATATCCGTTTTCTCGAAGAAGAATAAGGGCATAAGCCAATGGTTTGAACCATGCTTCAACGGGAGCTTCCAAAGCTTGCAGTGGTTGTGTATCGTGATTATCGACCACGGTTACAGAAAATGCGGGATTCAATAAAGTCAAGGTTTCATCAAATATTTTTCGTAAATCATAATCCGCACCTTCTTTCGAAGCGATATGAAAATTTTGTTGAAGCGAAGAATCGAACAAACTCATGCAACCTTCGGTGGCATCTATATAATCTTGCAAAAGATTTACCTCGCCAGGAGCCCAATACTCACCGACGGCGAAAATATTTTTAGCAGTATTTTCTCGAAGTTTGTAAAGCCATTCTTTGTAGAAGACCGGAGATTGATGTTTCACCGCGTCTAACCGAAGTCCGTCAAAATGAATTTGGTCGTGATACCATTTTCCCCATTTGTCGAGCTCTTCGCGAACGAATGGGTTTCTGTGATCGATATCGTTGTACATCAGATAATCATAATTCCCTTTTTCGGTATCGATCATTTCTTCCCAACCATCGCCGAAATCGTGGATGATTTGGTAAATTCCTTCTTCCTGACCTTCCGCATAATCTACGCCAGAAAAGCAGGTGAAATTCCATTCGAAGTCTGAATATTTTTTTTCACGATTCGGAAAAGTGAATTTCGTGTAACTTTCGATTTCAAAAGGTTCTGAAATATTTTCTTGTCGGTTTTCGGGATTTACTTTTACGGCATGGAACTTTTCTTTTTCGTCGCCACCGGCTTTATGATTCAAAACAATATCGGCAATTACGGAAATGCCGTTTTCTTGTAAAGTTTTACAAGCGTTGATGTATTGTTCTTTTGATCCGTATTTAGTCGGGATGGTTCCTTTTTGATCAAATTCTCCCAAATCATACAAATCATAAGGATCATAACCTACAGAAAAGCCGCCGCCATTGGCCTTATATGCAGGCGGAAACCAAACTGCGGAAATTCCCAATTGTTTTAAGTATTCTGCAGAATCTTTCGCGTGATCATATAGTTTTGAATTTCCTTCGGAATACCAGTGGAAAAACTGAATCATGGTTGCATTCATTATTGATGAATTTTGATTGGTGAAGTTAGCAAAAACAAGTCCAATATTTAGGGGAAAAAGGAGATTTCATAAATTAAACCAATGCAATTGCATTCAAGCTCATCCAAAAGTCTATTTGTTAATCCCCGAAAGTTTAGTGTTTTGAAATTGACGATGAGTGTACTATTTAAATTTTTTGAAATTAATTTATTGTAAAAGCAATATTTAAAGTGAATAAAGAGCTTATGTGGAAAACATTATCAAAAGTGGAAGGAACGATTTATTTTTTTTAATTTTTAAAACAATGATTTATTATTCGTATTCTGTAAAAGGAATTTTCAACTGTACCGAAACTTGCTTTTTTTCTAAAGTGTTGAGGTTGGAAAGCGAAAGTCCCAACAAACGAACCGGTTTATCGAAGGGACGAAGTTCCCAAAGTTTTTTAGCTGTTTCATAAAATTCGAAGTAATTTAGAAAATAAGTTTCCTTCGTTTTGCTGCGGGTATATTGGGTGAAATCTTTGTATTTAATTTTTAGGGTTAACGTTTTTCCTTTGATTTCTTTTTTGCTGAGTCGGTTTTCAAGCTCCTGGCTGATGGTTTTTAGCTGAGCGAAAACCGCGTCTTCATCCAAAAGATTGTCCCAGAAAGTTTCTTCCACGGCCACACTTTTCTGGATGCGATGAGGTTTTACTTCACCGTGATGAATTCCTCGGACGACATTGTAATAATAATTTCCCGATTTCCCGAAAAGCCGGATCAGTTCTTCCAAAGATTTTTTCTTTAAATCTGAACCTTTGAAAATATGCAATTCATGCATTTTGTTGGATGTTACTTTCCCGATTCCGTAGAACTTTTCAATCGGCAAATCTTCCATAAACTCCAAAATTTGAGTTGGATGAATGGTTTTCTGTCCGTTAGGTTTGTGGTAGTCGGAAGCGACTTTTGCAAGGAATTTATTCACCGAAATTCCAGCAGAGGCTGTAAGTCCGGTTTTTTCATAAATCTTTTTGCGTATTTCCCTTGCAATATCGTTTGCTGAGGAAATTCCTTTTTTGTTTTCGGTGACATCCAAGTAGGCTTCATCTAAAGAAAGCGGTTCAACAAGATCGGTATATTGATGAAAAATCTCGCGAATTTGCATTGAAATTTCTTTGTAACGCTGGAACCTGGGTTTCACGACAATTAAATGCGGACATTTTTCCAGAGCCATTCTTCCGGGCATTGCGGATCGAACTCCATATTTTCGGGCTTCGTAACTTGCGGCAGCTACCACACCATATTGTCCGCCACCTACACAAACCGGTTTTCCGCGAAGTTCCGGATTGTCATGCTGCTCCACGGAAGCATAAAATGCGTCCATATCAACATGAATGATTTTTCGGTGACTTTGCATGGGGTAAAATTAGTAAATGTACCCGAACATTGATGGGAATTGAAAAGTCTTTGTGATCATTTTCCTTTCATTAAATTGTATTTATCGGCCTTTTAGTGGCTTTATTTGAAAGATTTAATGTAAATTTGGGTAAATTGTACAAAGTGCAATCATTAAAAAAAGATAAAAAATATGACCGACGATAAATTAGCCGTACTCATCGATGCAGATAATGTTCCTTATAAAAATGTGAAGGAAATGCTGGAAGAAATTTCGAAAAACGGAACGCCAACTATCAAAAGGATTTATGCTGATTGGACCAAACCTACCGTTTCCGGATGGAAAAATGTGTTGCTTGAAAACGCCATCACGCCGATTCAGCAGTACAGCTATACGACCGGAAAAAACTCCAGCGATAGCGCCTTAATCATTGATGCGATGGATATTTTGTATTCCGAAAAAGTGACCGGATTTTGTATTGTTTCCAGCGATAGCGATTTTACGAGATTGGCAACACGATTGCGAGAAGCCGGAATGACCGTCATCGGATTTGGGGAAAAGAAAACACCAAAACCATTTATTTCAGCTTGCGATAAATTTATTTATCTGGAAATTCTCAACAGCACCGAAGATAGCGAAAGTGCTGAAGAACCTGAAACTACCGTTGCCAAAAAAGCCACCAAAACCAAGAAAAAACAGGAACCATTGAGTAAAATCGATGCCCGAACCGTGAAGTTGATTACCGAAAGCATCAACGCTTTGGCGGATGAGGACGGCTGGACTTTTCTCGGGAATCTCGGAAGTTTCATCATCAAAAAGAAACCCGATTTTGATCCACGAAATTTCGGTTTCCCCAAACTTTTGCCATTAATCAAAAATATCAGCAAAATACAAATCGACGAACGCGAAACTGGAGTGGGAAACATCCGACATATTTATGTGAAAGTGAAGTAATTTGCTTTAAATTTTTAACCAAACAAAAACGCACCTTCGAATAAGATGCGTTTTTTTATTTTTAATGAAGAAAATTAGTCGTTGTAATTTTTCACTAAACCTTTCACGATGGTAATTACGTTTGGCATTGCTTTGTTGGCAGCTTCCAAAACTTCGGCGTGGGAAACCGTAAAAGCGACTTCTGGTCCGCCAACATCGGTGATGATAGAAATTCCGAAACAATTCATTCCTTGATGTTTGGCAACAATCACTTCCGGTACTGTGCTCATTCCCACTGCATCGCCGCCAATTGCTCTGATCATTCCGTATTCAGCGGGAGTTTCGAAGGTTGGGCCTTGCAGCGCAACATAGCAACCTTGGTGGATTTTGATCTCGGATTCTTTAGCCACGTTTTCCGCGATTTCGATCATTTTTCGGTGATAAGGTTCGCTCATATCGACAAATCTAGGACCGAATTCGTCGAGGTTTTTCCCTCGAAGTGGATGTTCCGGTAGCATGTTGATGTGGTCCTTAATAATCATAATGTCCGCTACACGAAAATTTGGATTTACACCTCCGGCGGCATTAGAAACTATTAAATTTTTAATTCCTATAAGATGAAAAACTCGAAACGGAAAAACTACCGTCTGAATATCATGACCTTCGTAATAATGAAATCTGCCGCTCATCATCAGTACTTTTTTGCCTTCGAGCGTTCCATAAATTAGTTTTCCTCCGTGTCCGGCAACGGTGGTTTGCGGAAAATTGGGAATATCGTGATAATCCAAAGTGTGAATCGGTTCTACTTCATTTTTCAAAGCACCCAAACCGGAACCTAAAACGATTGCGAAATCTGGAACATCTTGAATGATTTGCTTAATGAAATCGGCTGTTTCTTTAATTTTTGCTAACATAATTTAGGATGATTTGGTTGAATTCTTCCTGTCGGTCGATATGTACATTAATTGGCCAATAATACACGATTTCCCGGAGATAATCGAAAGTCTTGAGTCTTACATAATCTTTTTCGGTGGTCAATATTATTTTGTATTCGCCAAGTTTTTTATATTCTGCGATGATGGTTTTGATGTCCTGATCGCTGAAATTATGATGATCTTTGAACTTCAAATGTTTTACACGCTGAGAAAATTTAGCCAAATGATTCAAAAGCGGTTTTGGATTCGCAATTCCGGTGACGAGCAAGATGTCGTAATAACTCAAATTATTATCCGGAAGCGATTGGGTTTTGTTGTAAATATTTTCATCATAACCAATGCTCGAAAAAAATACTTTTTGGTAATGCTGAGGTTTTATTCTTGAAATGTAATATTGTTTTTTCTCCTCGGTTAAATCGTCCGGACATTTGGAAACCATGATGATCTGTGCTCTTTTTGCACCGCTTCGACTTTCTCGTAAATCGCCTGCAGGCAACAAAAAATCTTTAAAATAAGGATCATTGTAATCCGTCATTAAGATGTTGAAACCCGGTTTTATCGCTCGGTGTTGGTAAGCATCATCCAGAATAAGGACGTTCAAATCCATATCGGCAATCATTTTTTTTGCTCCGGGAACTCTTTTTTCTGAAACTCCGATTACAAAACGGTTTTTGAATCTCTCGAAAAGCTGCATCGCTTCGTCGCCCACGGTTTTGTAATTGCTATCGTAGTTGGTAATTCCGTAGCCTTTGGTCAATCGGCCGTAACCGCGAGAAAGAACCCCGGTTCGGTAATGTTTTGAAAGCAATTCTGCCAAATACATCACCATGGGAGATTTTCCACTTCCGCCTACGGAGAGGTTTCCAACATTGATGATTGGTGTTTTCAGTGTAGTCGATTTAATGATCCTCCAGTCATACATTAGGTTTCGGATGCTTGTAACCAAATGATAAACCAGAGAAAAAGGGTAGAGATACCATCTTTTCATAGGTTGCAAAAATACATTTTTTTAGCACGAAAGAAAAGTCCTGAACGATGGTTTTTAGGAAATTTTATTGTATAAATTATCCAGAAAATAATTTGCTGAAACAACAATATATTTCCATAATAAAGGCAATTTTTCAACAATTTGTTTAAATTTGCTTTACTTACATAAAAACAATGAACAAGAAAAATGTCGCCGTGGTAATGGGAGGTTATTCTGATGAATATAAAGTTTCTCTCAAAAGCGGACAGCTGATTTACGATTCTCTCGATCGGGAGTTGTATAATGTGTATAAAGTGGTCATCTTGAAAGACGAATGGTATTTCGTAGATGATCGCGAACAAAAAGTTCCTATTAACAAAGCCGATTTTTCTGTCGATCTTGAAAGTGGTTTCACAGTGAAGTTTGATGTTTGTTTTAATATTATTCACGGAAAACCTGGTGAAAATGGTGAGTTGCAAGCGTACTGGGATACCATAGGACAAAAATATACCGGCTGTGGTTTTTATCAAAGTGCATTAACTTTTAATAAAAAAGATACGCTGGCTGTCCTTTCAAAATACGGCATTCCTTCAGCAAAAAGTATTTATCTAAGAAATGGCGAATCCGTAAATGAATCACAAATTATCAATGAATTGGGTCTTCCATTGTTTGTGAAACCAAATCAGAGTGGCTCTTCGCTGGGAATTTCAAAAGTAAAAGAAGCTTCCGAACTGAAAGTAGCTTTGGATTTTGCATTTGCGGAAGATGATGAAATTTTAATTGAAAGTTTCCTCAATGGAATGGAAGTTTCTGTGGGTGTGGTCGATTTCAACGGAGAAACAATCGTTTTAGGAATCACGGAAATTGTTCCGCACAAAGAATTCTTCGATTACGAAGCCAAGTACGAAGGAGCATCGGAAGAAATTACTCCTGCGAGAATTGATGATGAGACCCGCCAAAAAGTGGAAGATATTGCTAAAAAAGCGTACAAATCTTTAGGGATGAGCGGATTTTCCCGAAGCGAATTTATCATTATGAACGGAACTCCGTATATGCTCGAAATGAATACCAATCCGGGATTTTCACCAGCAAGTATTCTTCCGCAACAGGCAAAAATCTACGGCATTTCAATCCAGGATCTTTGCGGAAATGAAGTGGAAAAAGCGCTGAAAAAATAAATACGAATCCGATTAACCCCATCACTATTTATGAAAATTGCTGTATTTCCGGGATCTTTTGATCCGATTACTTTAGGACATTACGACATCATCGAAAGAGCAGCTCCGCTTTTTGACAAACTGATTATTGCAATAGGGCAGAATTCTCAGAAAAAATACATGTTTCCCCTCGAAAAAAGAATGGAATTCATCCGCAAATCCACCGAACATCTTTCGAATGTAGAAGTTGATTTTTTTGAAGGACTTACCGTAGATTACTGTTTGCAGAAAAATGCCCAGTTCATCATTCGAGGTCTTAGAAATCCCGCAGATTTCGAATTTGAAAAAGCCATCGCACACACCAACAGAACGCTTGCCCACAAAAAGCTGGAAACCGTTTTCCTGCTTACTTCATCCGGCAAATCATTCATCAGCAGCAGCATTGTTCGCGAAATTATCACGCACGGCGGCGAATATGAGCTGTTGGTTCCAGATGCGGTGCGGGTTTGATATGGCCATAAAGCAATAAGCAATAATTCTAAAAGTGCATCAGCAATTCAATTTTATCATAGAAATCTTGGGAACCATTTCCTTCGCAATGTCGGGTAGTTTTGCCGCGATGCAAAAACGACTGGATCCTTTTGGCGTGCTTATTATTGCTTTCGTAACTTCCGTTGGAGGCGGTACCGTGCGGGATTTACTGCTCGATGTTCCCGTTTTTTGGATGCACGATTTGTGGATGTGTTCGCTGATTTTTGTCACAGCGATTCTTTCCATGATTTTTAAATCGATTGAAAAAAAATTCAGTGTTACTTTGTTTATTTTTGATAGTTTCGGTCTTGGACTTTTCACAATTATCGGGATTCAGAAAGGTTTAAATGCCGATCTTCATCCTTTAATTTGTCTTACTTTAGGAACCATTACGGGATGTTTCGGAGGTATCATTCGCGATATTTTATTGAATCGCATTCCTTTGATTTTCAGAAAAGAAATTTATGCAACTGCCTGTATTGTAGGAGGCGGTGTGTTTCTTTTTCTTGTTAAATATAGTACGCTCTCTTATACTTTTGTCCAAATTTCCACGATTTTGTTAATTGTTGCGATTCGAACATTGGCAGTGAAATATCATTGGCAAATGCCTAAATTCTACGGCAATGAACAAAATGCAGAGATGTAATTTATTTGGTTGAAGATCGATGGTTTCATCAAAGAAAACATCCGTTCAAAAACCGTATTTTTGTAAAAATTTTTTCCCTTGAAAAAGAAAAAACAGGATTTCAGCCATCTTTCAGCCAGCCAACCGATCGGTATTTTCGATTCCGGAGTGGGAGGTTTAACGGTTGCTAAGGAAATCAAAAGACTACTTCCCCACGAAAATCTTATTTATTTCGGCGATACGAAACATCTTCCGTACGGTGAGAAATCTCGGGAAGCGATTGTAGGTTATTCCACCAAAATCACTAATTTTTTATTGGAAAAGAACTGTAAAGCGATTGTAATTGCCTGTAATTCGGCGACTGCAAATGCGTTGAAAGAAGTTTTGGAGCTGGTTTCAGATCGAGTTCCGGTAATTGATGTGATTAATCCTGTCGCAGAAAAAGTAGCGTATGAAATTCATAATAATGTTGGAGTAATCGCCACAAAAGCTACGGTGAATTCAGGATTGTACAAGAAATCCATTCGTAAACACAACAAATTCATCAAGGTTGACGAGCTCGCAACTCCACTTTTGGTTCCTGCGATCGAGGAAGGTTTTAAAAATCATCCGATTACACATTCAATAATTTATAATTACCTGAGCAATAGTAAATTAAAAAACATTGAAACGCTTATTTTAGGTTGTACACATTATCCTCTGCTCATCGATGAAATTAAGCAGTATTACGGAAATCGCGTTCGTGTAATCGATTCTCCGAATATTGTTGCAAATCAACTGAAAATGATTTTGGAACAGCATCATCTGCTGAACGATAAAAATGCCAAACCTTCTTATCAGTTTTATTTATCCGATCTCACCAAGAATTTCGAAAAAATTTCGAAAAAATTCTTCGGTAAATCCATTGATCTGGAATTGAAAGTTTTGTAAAATTAAGTTGGGAAAAAGAGCTTAATCTGCGAAAGATTCAGCAGTTTCAGTTTCATTAGGCTTGAAGAAAGAGAAGCTCACATTTCCGTATTTTCGGGTGTCGAGCAAGTTCGGATGTTCAAGTTTGGTTCTGCTTTGATGTTCCAAAATAAAAATTCCGTTCTCCTTTAAAAACGCATTATTTAAAACCAATGCGATCAATTCGTTGTATTTTTTTTCGTCCGTTTCGAACGGAGGATCGGCAACGATAATTTCGTGCAATTTTCGGTTTCTGTTTTTATTTAAATAATCGAAAACATCGGCGCGCTGTACATTGATTTGTAAACTCATATCGAGTTCTGCAGCAGTAGAATTGATGAAAGCAGCGTGTTTCGGATTCATTTCTACAGACGTCACATTTTGGCAACCACGAGAAGCAAATTCCAAAGAAATCGAACCAATTCCCGCAAAAAGATCGAGTACAGCGCTGCTTCCAATATCAAAACTGAAACGGTTTTCGATGATGCTAAAAAGAGCTTCTTTGGCAAAATCGGTGGTCGGTCTTACTTCGAAATTTTTGGGAGCAGAAATTCTTTTCGATTTCCATCTTCCACTGATAATTCTGTACATAATTAAGGATTGTTGGGTGAGGCGAGCGGTTATTGTGCGTTGAGGATGAAATTTTTCTTCGGTATATTGTCGTAAACGATTTTCAGATTTTTTACAAATTTTCTGAGTTCGGAGATAAAGGTTTCGTTTTCAGTGGTTTCGCCATACACCAAAAACTGGGTTTCATTGATTCCAAATCCTATTTTGCTTAATGTAAACATGATGAAATAAAGAAAATCGACCTCCGAATTCACGTCCAGATTATTGTAAAGCACAATTTTTTTCTGGTTCAATGCGAAAAATTCACATTGATTATGATACAAATTGATATGAATTTCTTTTTGGTTTTTCGGATTGATGGTGTTCAAAAATTTTTCCCCCGAGAAATTAAAGTTTGTTGCAACGTTCAAATCTTTAATTAATTGATAATAATTTTTAGGAAAAGTATAATAAAACTGAACTCCAAATTTCTTGTTCACCGAAAGCATTAATTCTTCATTTTCTCGATCTACAGGCGCATTATAAGCAATCAAATCGTAACCCAAATCGTGTTGCGAAAAACCTTCGGGCATTAAAGTGAAATGATTTAAAGCCGAAAAAACAGCAATTTCCTTAATATTTTTATTCGTTAAAACTTTGGCAAGTTGATCGACGATATCGTTTTCAGGAGTTTCCTCGGTTACAAAAAAAGATTGTTCCTCGGAAACATTTCTGTTTTTGGAAATCTGGTATTGTAAACCATCTTTGGTGAAAAGAAGAGAAAGCTTTTGCATAATTTTTTATCGACAGCAAATTTAATAAAAAAATAGGAGTATGTCCTGATCTGCCGGATATTGATGAAATTCAGGTGGTGAAAAGGCATTTTTTTTAGTTAAATATGCTATTTTTACCAAAAATAATTATGAAACTGAAAAGTTTATTGTTCATGATTTTGCTTTTTGCAGGAATCAGTGTTTTTTCTCAGTCCAAACAGATCAAACAAGTTGTAGATGTTGCTTGCGGACAGTGCCAGTTTAAAATGAAAGGCAAAAAAGGTTGTGATTTAGCAGTGAGAATGGGCGGAAAATCTTATTTTGTGGAAGGAACCCGCATCGATGATCACGGTGATGCGCATTCGGAAGAAGGTTTTTGCAATGCGGTTCGAAAGGCAGAAGTGACAGGAACTATCAAAGGCGACAAGTTTGTAGCGACTTCATTCAAGTTGTTGCCGAAGAGTAAATAATTTTTTAAGTAAAATTTATTTCAAAGTTACCAAGACGCTTCCCCGTTGATGGTAGAAAAAATCGTGGTCGTCAAATTCCAAATTGGTTTGCCCGATCAGGTAATCGTGTACCATCCTTTGCAACACGCCATCGCCGATTCCGTGGATAATTTCTAATTTTTTCAAGTTGTTTTTTCGGCAGAAATCCAAAGTTTCTACCAATTTTTCTTTTTGCATGAAAATTCTTTCAAAAGCATCATAATCCGCTGGATTTTTTACCAAATTTTCAAAATGTAAATCGAGCACCAGATGTTTTTTGTGGTGTTTTTTGGAAATGGGTTTTGGGATTTCGGCTTTTCTAACCGTTTTCACATGTTCGTAAATTTCGGGATTTTGTGGTACCAATTTATTTTTTTTAAATTGATGAGTAAAGCCGTGTTCATCCTTGAAAACCACGATTTCTCCCTTCACGGAAGTGATGGTTCCTTTTAAATCTTCATCAATGGCTGAAACTTTGTCGCCGATTTTCATGGTGAAATGTTCTTCGTGCAAAAATACAAATTAAGATGAACGGGCGGAAATTTTGAAAAAGTATTGACTGACCAGTTTTCACGAATTTAAATTTCTTGAAGAGTTAAAAAGTGCTTTATTGCTGAAAAATGATTTCAAATACATGAAAAATCTTTAAGGCCTTTTCGTGAAAAATGACTAAATTTGAAACCAATAATGCAAGAAAATCTGCAGAAATTTTAAACCACAAATATTTAATTTAATTATCATTATGGATCCAATTTTTGACCTTATAGAACAGGAAAGACAAAGGCAAACCCACGGCATTGAACTCATCGCATCAGAAAATTTTGTTTCAGAAAACGTGATGAAAGCTATGGGCAGCGTATTAACAAATAAATATGCTGAAGGGTATCCGGGAAGAAGATATTATGGTGGTTGCGAAGTGGTAGATGAGGTTGAGACTCTCGCTATCAAAAGAGCAAAACAACTTTTCGGAGTAGAATATGCCAATGTGCAGCCTCATTCCGGTTCACAAGCTAATGCAGCGATTTATTTGGCAGTTCTGAAGCCGGGAGATCAGATTTTAGGATTGGATTTATCCATGGGAGGCCACCTTACTCATGGTTCTTTTGTAAATTTTTCCGGAATTCAGTACGGAGCGAATTTTTATGGAGTGGACCGTGAATCTGGGCTGATCGATTACGAAGCGATGCGCCTGAAAGCATTGGAAGTAAAACCGAAAATGATCATCGCAGGGTATTCTGCTTATTCCAGAGATATTGATTTTAAAAAATTCCGTGAAGTTGCTGATGAAGTAGGGGCAACACTTTGGGCGGATATTGCGCATCCAGCAGGTTTAATTGCCAAAGGATTGCTGAGCTCGCCATTCGAACATTGCCATGTAGTAACAACTACCACTCATAAAACCCTTCGTGGACCGAGAGGTGGATTGATTATGATGGGCAAAGATTTTGAAAACACTTATGGTCATCAAACTCCAAAAGGTGAAACTAAAATGATGAGTGCCGTTTTGGATAGCGCTGTTTTCCCTGGAATTCAAGGCGGTCCGTTGGAGCATGTCATTGCTGGAAAAGCAGTAGCTTTTGCTGAAGCGATTGATGATAAATTTGAAGTTTATGCAAAACAAGTTGTTGCAAATGCCCAAGCTTTAGCGAAAGCGATGATTGCAAATGGTTTTGATATCGTAAGCGGTGGTACGGATAATCACCTGATGTTGGTTGATCTAAGAAACAAAAATGTTAACGGAAAAGAAACCGAAAAAGCATTGGTAAAAGCCGACATTACTTGTAATAAAAATATGGTTCCTTTCGATGACAAATCTGCGTTTACCACTTCGGGAATTCGTTTGGGAACTGCTGCGATTACGACCAGAGGATTGAAAGAAAACGATATGGAAGTGATTGCAGGATTAATTAATGATGTGGTGATGAACCTTAAAGATGAATCGGTGATTTCCGGAGTGAGACAAAAAGTAAATGAATTAATGAATTCAAAACCTTTGTTTCAATACTAATTGATAAAGTTTTAATACATTTTAAAAACAAAAAATCCTGAAGCAATTCAGGATTTTTTTTATTGAAATTCAGGAAAAATTAAGAGAATTTTCCTCTTTGTCTCATGTTCGGGTTGTGCATGTGCTTTTGCATTGATGGCATTTTCAATTGATCTTTCATCATTTTGATTTGGTCGGTCATCATTCCCGCAGTGTCCAATCTTTTAGCTTCTTCCAACAACTTGCTGGCTTCTTGTTTTCTTCCTTTTTGCATCGCTCCTGCAGCAATATTCAAAGTGGCCATCGCTCGGTCGTGCTTCATGTTTAAACCGTATTCTAGCGCTTTTTTCATGAAAGGTTCCACTTTCGAAGGATTTTCCTGAGCCAGGGTTAACCCTTGAAGATAGTGGAAATATCCATACTGAGATTTATGAAGCTGCGTTTCGAAATTTGTGATTTTACCGAGCCATTGCGCAGCTTTTGCCATATTTTGTTTTCTTAAATACCAGAAAGCGGCAAGGATGAATTCGTTCTTATAAAATAATAAGATTGGAATTGCGGATAAGATTACGACCACGATTCCCCAACCAATATTTCGGTTCATCATCAGATAAATTCCAGCGGCAATCATCAATGCGGCGATTACGAATTTTATGTATTTGTTCATTATTTAATTTTTTTGAAGTGCAAAGATAAAAATAAGATCTTAGATTTCAGACTTTCTGACAAATGTTTGGAAACAGAAGTCGTACTCGTTCTGTTCGTCTTTTTCGTGGCAGGTTTCTTGTGTTTTTTTCCAAATTTTCGGGTTAATTTTGGGGAAGAAAACATCCGCTTTCAGGTTTGCTTTCACTTGAGTGATTTCCAATTGATCGGCAAGATCGATGGTTTGTTCATAAATATTACCACCTCCGATGATGAAAATATTTTCATCCATTTTTTTTGCAAATTTTATGGCTTCTTTGATGCTTCCTACAATTAAAATACCTTCCTGGAACCAATCTTTTTTTCTGCTGACAACAATATTGGTGCGGTTGGGAAGTGGTTTACCGATACTTTCATAAGTTTTTCGTCCCATGATGATCGGGTGACCGGTGGTGATTTCTTTGAAATGTTTGAGATCTTTCGGAAGATGCCAAAGTAGCTGATTGTCAGCACCGATTTCATTGCTTAAGCCCATGGCTACTACAATTGTTGTCATTTTTTTTAAATTTTTACAAATTTAGTACATAATTTGTATATTTGGGTACCGAATAAAAAACATTAAAAATATTAAACTATGAAAAACAGAGGTTGTATGAGCGCTGGAACCATTGGTATCGCTCTTCTCGTTATTGCTGCAGTATTATTTTTCTGGGGTAAAAATGGCTATAATACGTTTACCACCAAAGAACAAAATGTAAACACCAAGTGGTCGAATGTAGAAACCGTTTACCAAAAACGTGCGAACTTAATTCCGAACCTTGAAAGAACCGTGAAATCTTATTCACAATTTGAGCAGGAAACTTTAAAAAAAGTGATTGAAGCCCGTTCCAAAGCAACATCAATGACCATTGATCCAACCAATATGACGGAAGCTGATATGGCGAAATTCCAGGCTGCACAAGGCGAATTAAGTGGTGCACTCAGCAGATTGATGGCGGTAGTTGAAAGTTACCCAAATTTGAAAGCAGATCAGCAATATATCAATTTCCAAAGAGAGTACACCGCGATTGAAAACAGCATCAGATCTGAAACTGTTTATTACAACGAAGCTGTTCAGGATTACAATACTACGATTAAAACTTTCCCGAATAATATTCTGGCCAATTTTACCAATTTTAAAGAAAAACCTTATTTCAAAGCTGCTGCAGGAGCTGAAAAAGCACCTGAAGTATTCACCAATTAATGAGTAATTTCCTAACAGATTATCAAATGGCTTCCCTCGTGGAAGCCATTCAAACAGCCGAAGATCATTCCACCGGAGAGATCCGGATTCATATTGATTCCACTACCGAAGGAAACAACGCAGAAATCGCTTTTGAAGTTTTCAAAAAACTCTGCAAAGATCAAACAGCTGAGCGGAATGCGGTACTTTTTCATGTGAATTTCGAGCAGCATTACCTCACGATTATAGGAGATGCCGGAATTCATGCGAAGGTTCACCAGGATTTCTGGGACCGATTGCACGATAAAATCACTCAGGAATTTGTCAAAGGAAATTATTTCGAAGGACTTAAAAATGCAGTGCTCGAAACCGGTTTGGAACTTAAAAAACATTTCCCGATTACGGGAAAAAATCCCAATGAATTGTCGAATGAGATTACCTTCTCTTAAAATTTTTTTCGCTCTTTTGTTTCTTGGCTTAAGTGTAATTGCTTTTGCTCAATTGGTACCGAAAAAACCTGCAGTTCTTTATCCTGTTTATGATCAGGTAAATCTTTTGACAGCGGCCGAAAAAGAGCAACTCAACCAGAAACTAATCAAGTTTGCCGACTCAACTTCTACTGAAATTGTAGTGATCATTATCCCAAATTCCGGCGGCGAGGACGTGAATTACCTTGCGACTATGTATGGCGAAAAATGGGGAATTGGTGAAAAAGAACAAGACAATGGAATTGTTTTTCTGATTGCCACGGAAGATCAAAAGATGGCAATACAACAAGGTAGAGGTGTAGAAAAATACCTTACTGCGTCAGTTGCCGGCCAGATTTTAGACTATATCGTTACGCCCAACTTCAAACAGGGACTTTGGTATCAAGGCATCGATCGTGGTACAACTGCGTTGATGGAAGCTGTTCAGGGTAAATTTAAGCCAATAACGAAAGAAACTTCAGATCACGAAGGATTAAGCGTTTTACAAATTTTAGTGATTGCTTTCTTTGTGTTTTTGATTCTGAGCTTTTTGTTCGGAAACAAGGGTGGAGGCGGCAGAAACAATAATGACGACGATGAAGATGTCATTTTATCCCGACGCGGAAGAAGGACTTATCCGGGAGGATTTTTCCCTTTCCCTGGAAGCTTTGGCGGCGGATTCGGCGGTGGTGGTTTTGGAGGCGGATCAGGAGGCGGATTTGGAGGCTTCGGCGGAGGCGGAAGTTTCGGAGGGGGTGGAGCTTCTGGTGGATGGTAATTGTTTCAATAAAAATAAAAAAAATCAGTCGCGAAGTGACTGATTTTTTTATGAATTAATCTGAAGATTGTCCGAAAGTAAGCAGGTTACCATCTGGATACAGAATTGAAAATTATTTCTGTCCCCAAGGTTTTTCTTGCAATTTTCCGTTAGGATGAATATCAATTTGTTTTCGGAGGAAATCTTCGTACAAAGATTCAATACCATCTGTTCGAATGTAAACTTGTCCATAATTTTCCAACGGATTGATGCTTTCAAACAAGAAAAAATGCAACTCGATCTGGTCTTCTTTAATCATCAAATATTCATTAAAATCAACCGCTCCAATTTCCTCAAAATCCAACGAATTGATATAGAAATTTCGGGTAATTTCCTTATTGCGCATCGGAATTTTTGGATGAATGTGGGTCAGCATAAAGTCGTTTTAATTATAGAAAGCCATCAAAAATTATTGGATAGAAATACTTCCGCCGCTGCTTTCTTTTTGGCTAATGATGTTTAGGTTTCCTTTTTTAATCACAGAAATATCTCCCGAAGAACTTGCCGATGCATTTAGTTGTCGGCTTACCGAAACGCTTACGCTTCCGCTGCTCGAAGCTTCAATTTCTGCGTTTTCGGCGATCACATTTTGTGCGTTTAATGTTCCGGAAGATGATGCGTCTAACTCTGCATTTTTTGTTTTTCCTGAAATTTTGATGTCGCCGGAAGAATTTACTTCTGAACTTAGATTTACTGCCCAGATTTGTCCGGAAAAAGTTCCAGAACTTGAAACCTCGATCGATAAATCATTCGCTTCCAAATCTCCGGAGATTTCTGCGGAACTCGAAACTTCAATATCGGTTTTGTCTTGGGTAAATTTGTCTTTAATCTTAATGTCTGCCGAAGAACTTGCTTCGATTTTCGAAAAATCTTTCGCGAAAATTTTAGCAGCGACATTTCTCGCTGAGATATTTACATTAGGTTTGAAATGAATGTAAAGTTTTCCGTCGGTGTTTTCTACTAAGATATCATCGATAATATCGCTTGGAGCGCTGATCACCACTTTTTCTTGATCAGATTTCACCACTTCTGCCGAAATAGATTGAGCAACTTTGATCTCATCGAAATCTTTTACAAATTCTTGGGTTTTGATGATTCCTTGTCCTTCTTTTGGAGCCATGTTAAAGGAAATTCCGTTGTCGGATTTTACATTGCACGACATTAAAATAAATGCCACAGAAGCAGAGATTAAGAGTGATTTCATGAAAATGAGTTTTTATTTTTGTTTAAATTTAATACCTTTACTTCAATTACAGTTTAAAAATGAAAAATATTACATCCCTATTATTAATTTCTTCTTTGGCGATGAATACCGCCTGTACCACAATGAAAAATACAGAAGCACAATCCACCGAGATTCCGGCTCCCGACGCTAGTTTGGCCACAAACCCTTTTATGAAAAAAAGCAGTTTGCAGTATCAAGCACCGGAATTCGACAAAATTAAAGACGAAGATTTCAAACCTGCTTTCGATTATGGAATGAAAGTTCAGCTTGCGGAAATTGAAAAAATTGCAAACAATACTGAAGCTCCAACTTTTGAAAACACGATTCTCGCCTTAGAAAACAGTGGAGAAGTATTGAAAAGAGCCCAAATTGTATTTTATAATTTGACAGGTTCCAATACCAATCCAGCTTTGCAAAAATTGGAAGAAGGATATGCTCCAATTTTCTCAGGTTTGAGCGATAAAATTTATCTTAACGAAAAACTCTATTCGCGAATTAAAGCCATTAAAACTGATGGTTTAGGTTCTGAAGAAAAGAGAGTTTTGGAATTGTACAAAACAAATTTCGAAATTGCCGGGGCTAATCTTTCCGAAGAAAATAAGGAAAAAGTAAAGAAAATTAATGAAGAATTGGCAACACTTTCGACTCAGTTTTCTAATAAATTATTGAATGCGAGAAAGAATGGAGCAGTTTTAATTTCTGATGTGAAAGAACTTGACGGTCTTTCCGCCGACGAATTGGCTGCCGCAGCCGCAGATGCAAAAGCTGCAGGGTATGAAGGAAAATATTTGCTCACTTTGATTAATACCACACAACAACCACTTCTTCAGAATTTGAAAAACAGAGCGACAAGAGAAAAACTATTCAAAGCATCTTGGTACCGCGCGGAAAAAGGAAATGCGGATGATACCAGAAGTATTTTGGAGAGACAGGCAAAACTAAGAATGGAAAAAGCGCATCTTTCTGGTAAAAAATCTTTCGCCGAATGGAAACTTCAGGATCAAATGGCGAAAACTCCGGAAAATGCAATGAATCTTTTAGCGCAACTCGCAAAACCAGCTGTAGAAACTGCTAAAAGAGAAAGCGATGAAATTCAAGCTTTGATTGATCAGCAAAAAGGTGGCTTCACGGTAGAACCTTGGGATTGGAATTTTTATTCTGAACAAGTGAGAAAAGCAAAATATGACCTTGATGAAAACGAAATCAAACCTTATTTTGAATTATCAACTGTGTTGGAAAAAGGAGTTTTCTATGCGGCGGAGAAATTCTATGGAATTACTTTTAAAGAAAGAAAAGATTTGCCGGTTTATCACCCGGATGTAGTGGCTTACGAAGTTTTCGATCGCGACGGAAAATCCATGGCGTTGTATTATCTTGATTTCTATACACGAAGCAATAAAAATGGTGGCGCTTGGATGAGTAATTTTGTTGAACAATCGCATTTGCTGGGTCAAAAACCGGTGATTGTGAATGTATTTAATTATCAAAAACCAGCTGAAGGAAAACCATCACTGATTTCTTATGATGATGTTTCTACAATGTTCCATGAATTTGGACATACTTTGCATGGTCTTTTTGCGAACCAGAAATATGTTTCGATTTCCGGAACCAATACGCCAAGAGATTTTGTTGAATTTCCTTCGCAGATCAACGAGTTTTTTGCTCTGGAACCTTCTGTTTTAAAGAATTATGCACTTCATTACCAAACCAAAAAGCCAATGCCACAAGCTTTGGTTGATAAGATAAAAAAAGCGGCAAGCTTTAATCAAGGTTATTCTACGACGGAGCTGGTTTCTGCTGCTACTATAGATATGAATTGGCATTCCGTAACTGATGAATCGCAGTTTAAGCCAACATTAGAATTTGAAAAAGAAGTCCTAGCTAAATATGGTTTCAACTTGAAGCAGGTTCCACCGAGATATCATACGCCTTATTTCGCGCACATTTGGGGCGGTGGCTACTCTGCAGGTTATTATGCATATATGTGGAGTGATTTGCTGAATGCGGATGCTTGGGATTGGATCACCACTCATGGCGGAATGACGCGTGAAAACGGAGATCGTTTCCGAAAATACATCCTTTCTGTAGGGAATTCCGTGGATTTAATTCAAGCATATAAAGATTTCACCGGTAGAACTCCGGATATCAAACCTTTGCTGAAAAATAAAGGATTTATCAAGTAATCGAATTAATTTTGAATTAATGATTTCAAAAACCGTTCACTATTCCTGGACGGTTTTTTATATTTTAAAAGGAGAAAACACATATTTATCACTTTAAAGAAAAGGAATTTTATTGCTCCTAAAATTTTCTTATTTTTGAGGCAAATTCAACATAATGCCGAAAATTTCTCATAGAGCAGAAAATATGCCTGCTTCACCTGTAAGAAAATTAGTTCCGTTTGCGATCCAAGCAAAGCAAAAAGGGCTGGAAGTTTTTCATTTAAATATCGGTCAGCCCGATATTGAAACTCCTGAAACAGCACTGAATGCAGTAAAAAACAACCATTTAAAAATTTTCGAATACGCCCTTTCTGAAGGCAACATCGAATATAGAACTGCGTTGAAAGATTATTATCATTCCTTGGGTTTTGAGGATCTTAACACAGATAATTTCATTGTAACCAACGGCGGATCGGAAGCTTTGAATTTTGCTATTTCTACCCTTTGTGATGATGGTGATGAGGTCATTATCCCGGAACCTTACTATGCGAATTACAATGGTTTTACCAATGCGTTCAACGTAAAGGTTGTCGCGGTTCCTTCAACTATCGATACGGGATTTGCGCTTCCGAAAATTGAAGAATTTGAAAAGAAAATTACCTCCAAAACCCGCGCTATTATCATTTGTAATCCCGGAAATCCTACCGGTTATCTTTACACAAAAGAAGAATTGCAACAACTCGCAGAAATTGCTTTGAAACACGATATCGTGATAATTTCCGATGAGGTTTATCGCGAATATGTGTACGATGGAAAACAGCAAACTTCGATGTTGGCTTTCCCGGAAATCGCAGAAAACTGCGTTATCATCGATTCTGAATCGAAACGTTATTCGATGTGTGGAGCGCGAATTGGTTGTTTGATTACCCGTTCGAAAAAAATCCATGATGCAGCGATGCTTTTTGCACAAGCACGGCTCAGTCCGGTACTACTGGGACAAATTGCCGCAACAGCTGCTCACCAAAATGACAGCGCTTATATCATGAAAGTGCGCGCAGAATATACCCACCGAAGAAATGTTTTGGTTGATTTGCTCAACGGAATTCCTGGAGTGATTTGTCCGAAACCGAAAGGGGCATTTTATTGTGTAGCCGAACTTCCGGTGGATGATTCCGATACATTTGCACAATGGCTTCTGGAACATTATTCAAACAACGGACAAACCATTATGGTAGCCCCAATGAGCGGTTTTTACAGCAATCCGGAACTCGGAAAAAAACAAGTACGAATTGCTTATGTCTTAAAAGAAGCAGATTTGCGAAGAAGTGTAGAATTATTGGAAGACGCGCTTCAGAAATATAAAATCGAGTTTAATTTTTAGTCGATGAGAACGGGCTTTAGCCCGTTTTTTAATTTATAAATCAGGTTTTGGCTTTAGCCGATAATTACTATTTGAGTTGAAATTTTTTAAAAATATGAACATCCAAGAAAATTTCTCATTAAAAAAACACAATACTTTCGGAGTTGACGTTTCGGCGAAATATTTTGCCGTAGTTAGTTCTGTTGATGAATTATTGCATGTTTTAAAAAATCATCAACAATCAAATATCAACGATCAACCACTTTTCTTGGGAGGAGGAAGCAATATTTTGTTGACCAAAGATTTTAATGGATTGGTTATTCAATTAAATTTAAAAGGAATTACTGAGGGAATTATCGACGATAATACCGTTCTTGTTACCGCGCAAGCTGGGGAAAACTGGCATCAATTTGTTCAATATTGTTTGAATAAAAACTACGGAGGATTAGAGAATCTCTCGTTGATTCCGGGAAATGTAGGCACTTCGCCGATGCAAAATATCGGAGCTTATGGCGTGGAAATCAAAGATCGTTTTGTAAGCTGCAAAGTTTTAAACCTGGAAACATTGGAGATCGAAAATTTCACCAATAAAGAATGTAAATTCGGTTATCGCGAATCGTTTTTCAAAAGAGAAGGAAAGGGAAAATACGTGATTTTGGAAGTGGCGTTCCGATTGACCACGAAAAATCATTCTGTTAAAACAGAATACGGAGCTATATCTTCTGAACTGGAAAATTTAGGAATTCAGAATCCTACGATTCAAGATGTTTCGAAAGCTGTAATCGCCATAAGACAGAGTAAATTACCCGATCCGAAATTGATTGGAAATGCCGGAAGTTTTTTTAAAAATCCGAGCATTCCTTTGGTACAATTTAATGATTTAAAGCAAAAATTCGAAAATATTCCCGGTTATCCGAATGGAGATTTGGTGAAAGTTCCTGCGGGTTGGCTGATTGAACAATGCGGCTGGAAAGGGAAACAAATCGGCAATGTTGCTTCGCACAAATTGCAGGCATTGGTGATTATCAATGCGACCGGTGAGGCTTCGGGAAAGGAAATTTTTGATTTTTCAACGATGATAATTGATTCGGTAAAGGAAAAATTCGGTATTGAACTCGAAAGAGAGGTTAACATTATCTGAAAATAGAATAAAAAAGTAATTTAAAATGATGAAAATAACCATTCTGGGAGCCGGGAAAATGGGGATTTCGTTTGCGAAATCTTTTTTAAAATACGAACTCATTAAGCCTGAACACCTCCAGTTAATTACCAGAAAAAAGAGCAACATTCCGCGGCTTACAGAAGAATTTCCGGGATCAAAGATTTCTGTTTTTTATGAAGATATTATTATCGATTCCGATTTGGTGATTATCGCTGTCAAACCACAGGATTTTCAGCTTTTGATGGAAAATTTTTCATTTCAATGTAAGGAAGATCAGATGATTCTTTCTATCATGGCGGGGATCAAAATTAAGCAAATTCAAAAATTTATTAATCACAAAAAAGTAGTTCGTGCCATGCCTAATTCCCCGACACTTCTCGGAATGGGAATAACCGGATATAGCGTGGCGGAAGGGATTTCTTTCAATGAACTGATGTCGATTGAAAGATTACTCAACGCTACTGGCCGCTCTATTTATTTGGAAGATGAAGATCTTCTTGATAGCGTCACAGCGCTTTCCGGCAGCGGACCAGCGTATTTTTATTATATTGTAGATGCTATGATCAAAGCAGGAGTGGAGATGGGAATTGATGAAAATCTTTCGAAACTTTTTGTCAAGCAAACCATGCTCGGAGCCTATCATTTAATTAATAATTCCGAAAAAAACCTGGAGCAACTTATTGAAGATGTTGCTTCAAAAGGTGGGACAACCGAAGCAGCCTTGCAGGTCTTTGAAAGAAATCAGCTGAACGAAACGATACAGAAAGCCATATTAGCTGCGGAGAGAAGGTCGAAGGAGTTGAGCAGATAGTGATTTTAGAAATTTATAAATAATTAATTGATAAATATTTGTCTATCTAAAATTTTCTTCGTTATTTTGCACTCTCAAATTATAAGTAGTAATAAAGAACATCGAGATATGTCAAGAATTTGCCAAATAACAGGAAAGCGTGCCATGGTTGGAAACAATGTTTCTCACGCTAATAACAAAACGAAGCGTCGTTTTGAAATTAACTTATTGGAGAAGAAATTTTACCTTCCGGAGCAAGAAAAATCTGTAACCCTAAAAGTTTCTGCACACGGATTGAGAGTTATCAACAAGATTGGTATCGAAGAAGCATTGGAAAGAGCAACTAGAAACGGATTTATAAAAAAAGATAAGTAATGGCTAAAAAAGGTAACAGAGTACAGGTGATTCTTGAGTGCACCGAGCACAAAGAGACTGGTGTAGCAGGAATGTCAAGATACATTACGACAAAAAATAAAAAGAACACTACTGAGAGATTGGAATTGAAAAAATACAATCCTGTTCTTAAAAAATACACCCTTCACAAAGAGATCAAGTAATTTTTTAAAATAATAAAAAATGGCAAAGAAAGTAGTAGCAACACTTCAGGGTGGAGCAGGGTCTAAAAAAATGACCAAAGTAGTGAAAATGGTAAAGTCTCATAAAACCGGAGCCTACGTTTTCGAAGAAAAAGTAATGAACGCTGATGATGTAGATAGTTATTTGAAAAAATAATTCTATATAAGCTTATGATATAAAACTATCCAATTTTTGGGTAGTTTTTTTTTATCTTTGCTATGATTTAATAGGACTGATAAAATCTGAAATAAATTTCGATAATGAGTTGGTTTAAAAATATATTTAAAAAAGAAGAAAAGGAAACTTTAGACAAAGGGCTCGAGAAATCGAATCAGGGGTTTTTCGAAAAGATTTCCAAAGCGGTTGTAGGAAAATCGAAAGTTGATGATGAAGTGCTGGATGATCTGGAAGAAGTGCTGATCGCTTCCGATGTTGGTGCTTCTACAACGATAAAAATTATCCAAAGAATCGAAGATCGCGTCGCTCGTGATAAATTTGTGAGCACCGATGAACTTGATGCTATTCTTCGCGAAGAAATATCCGGATTGCTTTTGGAAAATCCCCATTCAGGATCAGGAAATGTCGATGAGACCAAAAAACCTTATGTGATTATGGTTGTTGGTGTAAACGGTGTAGGCAAAACGACGACCATTGGTAAGTTGGCGCATCAATTTAAATCCGAAGGAAGAAAAGTAGTTTTAGGCGCTGCAGATACTTTTCGTGCGGCGGCTGTGGATCAATTGGTGATTTGGAGCGAAAGAGTAGGCGTACCCATTATTAAACAAGGAATGGGTTCCGATCCGGCTTCTGTTGCTTTTGATACCGTACAAAGTGCTGTAGCTAGTAATGCGGATGTTGTAATCATCGATACTGCAGGAAGACTTCACAATAAGGTGAATTTAATGAATGAGCTTACCAAAATCAAAAGAGTGATGCAGAAAGTGATTCCCGATGCTCCACACGAAATTCTTTTGGTGCTGGATGGCTCAACTGGGCAAAATGCTTTTGAACAAGCGAAACAATTTACCGCAGCTACTGAAGTTAATGCATTGGCAGTAACCAAATTGGACGGTACTGCGAAAGGTGGTGTAGTCATTGGAATTTCGGATCAGTTCCAGATTCCGGTAAAATATATTGGCGTTGGCGAAAAAATGACGGACCTGCAATTATTTAATGGAACGGAATTTGTAGATTCATTTTTCAGAAAGCGTAATTAATTACCAATAACCTTGTTTTAATTACTTTTTCTGCTAATCATTAGGAAAACCAAATACTAAATATTAACATTAAAATTTTAAAACTATGGGTATTTTAACTTGGATCATTTTTGGTCTTATCGCAGGTGCAATCGCTAAATTAATTATGCCAGGAAATCAAGGAATGGGTTGGCTAATGACTATCATTTTAGGTATCGTAGGTGCATTCGTAGGAGGATGGATCGGTAGTATGCTCGGTTGGGGAACTGTAAACGATTTCGACTTTAAAAGTATGCTTCTCGCTGTAGTAGGTGCTTTGCTAGTCCTTTGGATTTACGGAATGGTTACCAAAAAAGCATAGTAAAAAATTATTCTAAAAAAACCGGTTTGAATTTTCAGACCGGTTTTTTTATGTTTTTTTTGCTTAAAATTTCACTTGATAAGGCATTTCCATCATCACCTCGCTTTGCAGTTTCGGATTGATGATTTGTTCGAAAATCTTATAATTCTCTTTGCCTATTTTATTTTTAATGAGTTTTGTTGAGATTTCGTTTTCTTCCATGTCCTTAAATAATTGCTCGAATTCACTTACTTTTTTTGGATATGGTGCTACATTGAAATCTTTCAATTTGGCTTGTTTTGCGGCATAGGTAATTGCATCATTTAAACTTCCCAATTCGTCAACCAAACCGATTTGTTTTGCTCTCTTTCCACTCCAAATTCTTCCACCTCCAACTTCATCAATTTGTTCGAAAGATTTTTTTCTGTTTTTCGAAACAAAATGCACAAATCGTTTATACGTCTGTTCCACACTTTTCGTCATTATTGCTACACCGCCCGGCGTAATTCCGTTCAATGGCGAATACATATTCGAATTGGCGTTGGTGTTTACTGCATGAGAACTTAGGCCGTTTTTGTTGGCAATTTCTTTAAAATAAGGAATCATCCCGAAAACGCCGATGGATCCGGTAAGTGTGTTGGGCTCTGCATAGATCTTATCTGCCGCCATCGCAATGTAGTAACCGCCGGAAGCTGCATAATCGCCAAAAGAAACAACTACAGGTTTTTTATTTTTCAATTGTTGCATTTCAAACAAAATTTCATCTGATGCGTTAGCGCTTCCACCTGGGGAGTTTATTCTGAGAACTACCGCTTTCACTTTGTCGTTTTCTGTTAATTTTTTGATTTCTTTCACGAAATTTTCCGAATATATCTCATCGTTTCCTTCACCGTTATAAATCGCTCCGGATGCGTAAAGAACCGCAACTTGGTTGTCTTTTTTAAAATTATCTTTACTGAATGAGCTGATGTATTTGCTGAAAGATATTTTGTTCAGTTTGTCATTTTTCTTTAGGTTGATTTTTGCTCTAATGAAATCATCGTATTCGGTTTTCTGCATCAATCGATCCACAAGTCGATGCTGAAGACTTAAATCTGGAATAATTCCATACAAACTATCGACTACGGTTCTAAATTGAGCTGTATCAATTTTTCTGGAATTTGCCATTTTCGTGGAATTTCCGCTCCATAAATCATTCAGCATCGTCGAAATTTGTTCTTTATTTTCGGGCGACATATCGTCTCTCAAGAAAGGTTCTACAGCAGATTTGTATTTTCCGTGACGGATGACTTCCATTCCGATTCCGTATTTTTCAGCGAAGCTTTTCATGTAGAGAACTTCAGTGGTCATACCTTTAAGTTCAATTCCTCCCGATGGATTTAGAAAGTATTGATCAGCAACTGAGCCTAAATAGTAGGCCGATTGCGAAACAGAATTTCCATAAGCGTACACAAATTTTCCGCTTTTTTTGAAATCTTCTAATGCATTTCGGATGTCGTCAAGTTGGGTCATTCCGGCAATTATTCCGTCGGTTTCTATACTGATTCCTTTTATTTTATCATCGGATTTTGCCTTTTTTATGGCTTCCAACATTTCGTAGATAAGAATGTTTTTTTCTTTTTCATTAAATGCAAATATATGGCTGTTGTCCTCTGTAGGACTATCGATTACCTTGGTTTTAAAGTCTAAAGTAAGGACGGAATTTTCTTTTACTTTGGCTATTCCATTGTCGCTAAATGCACTTACGGCAAGCAAAGTAATCAAAAACATGAAAAAAATTGCAGCAATAAACATAATTGCAACTATATTTGCTAAGACATTTTTAAAAAAACTTCTCATAAAATTTATATTTTGCAATATGTCGCAGCATACAGTCACTTTGTTACTCGGAAGTAACCTCGGAAATCCTGAAGTTAATTTGCAAATTGCGCAAAAACTCATAAGTAGCGAGATTGGCGAAATTTTAACAAAAAGTAAAATATTACATTATGAGGCCGTAGAATTTGTCAGTAACTATAATTTTTGTAATATTGCATTGGTGCTAAAAACACAATTTTCGCCTGTGAAACTTTTGAATTTGATAAAAAAGATAGAGTTGGAAATGGGAAGAACAGCAGATTCTGCAGTAACAAAAGGATATACGGACAGAATTATTGATATTGACATTGTGTTATTTAATGATTTGAAATTTGAATCTACGCGGTTGCAAATTCCTCATTTAAAGCATTTGTATCAGCGCGAGTTCTCAAGAACATTGTTGGAAAGTATTAAAACACATTAAAAACATAAAGTATGAAATTAGGTTTATTATTATCATTAACTCTACCACTTGTTTTTTATGCTCAGGATCAAACACCTGTTTCAGCAAAAAATGATTATCCGAATACTTTTTCCAGCGGCTCTGCCAATGTTCAAAAGTTTGATAACTCAGCAAGAAGGTTTAATGACTGGGCGGTTTCCGTCGGTGGAGGGGCGGCTATAATGCTGCATTCGGACTTGAGGTCTATTTATGACGGCAAAATCAACGAAGGTTGGAACGCTTATGTAAGTTTAGACAAGCAAATTTCCCACACTTTTGGTCTTAGTTTGCAGTATCAAATGGGTAAATCAAACCAGCAAGGCCAATTGCCAGGAGCAGAAGGTGTAAAAGCCGGTGTCGCTAATGCTTGGACAAAATATCAGCAGATTTCACTCCTTGGCGATGTTAATTTTTCTAATTTATTAAGAAGAGTTGATAATAATTCTCCGTACAGATGGGCACTTCATGGATATTTAGGAATGGGATTCCAAGGGTATGAAACATTGCTTTTGGATAACGACGTTTCTCAATATGCACCTCGTACCTTCCCGATTGCCGTTGATCAAAAGCTAGGTGTTGCCTCGTTCTTTGTACAGACTGGTGTTGGTCTCAAATATAATTTATCAAAATTAGTGGACGTTGAGTTGAGATCAATGTATATTATGAGTGGTGACGAAGAGTTCGATGGTGGTGGAGATTTAAGAGAAACCGGACATCCAAGAATCAATTACAACCTTATCAATGATTCATATAGCGACAATTTGCTTACCGTAAATTTAGGCCTATCATTCAAATTGGGGAAACATCCGTCTCATTTAGCTTGGCATGATCCGTTGCAGGAAGCTTACTATAAAACTAAATTCTTGGAGGAAACTCCTAGCGATATAGTGGTTTGCGAAAAAGGAGATCAAGATAATGATGGAGTGTGTGATGATTGGGATCGCCAGGTTGATACACCTGCGGGAGCCAGAGTAGATGGTGCTGGAGTAGCACTTGATATGGATTTAGATGGAGTCATCGATTTATATGACAAGTGTGTTACAGTGCCTGGACCTGTAGAAAATAATGGCTGCCCAGCCGGAACAGTATTTAAATAATAAACATCATTTTTAACTTATAAAAATTAAACTTATGAAACTAAATTTAGCAAGCTTCGCATTGGCATTAGCAATTCCTACTGCTATGTTCGCGCAGGACTCAGTTGCGGTTTCAACTGGAGGTTATCCTAATACATACAACTCAGGATCTGGGAATGTTTCTCCATTTACCCAAGAATCCAAGAGATTTAACGATTGGTCAATTTCTGTCGGTGCAGGGGTTCCAATGTTGGTTACTGCTGATTTAACCTCTCTTAATAATGGTAACGGAAAAAACCTTTTTGGTTACTCTGCTTACTTAAGTGTTGATAAAGCGATTACCCACGCATTTGGTTTAAATCTTCAATACGATAAAGGAGAAACGAGACAAGGTTGGTTTAATACAAAAACCGATAATGCATCCGGTACTGGTTATCAAGATGTAGGTGCTAGAACTCAGTATGACGCGATTTCCCTATTAGGAGATATCAACTTCTCAAATTTATTAAGAAGAGTTGATAACAAATCTCCTTTCAGATGGGCTCTTCACGGGTATGCCGGAATCGGAACATTGGCTTATAGATCTTATTTGGAAGATGCTTCAGGACAAAGACTTATGACAGAGGTTAAACCTTTTAAACTCAGTTCTATGTTTGGACAAGCTGGTGCTGGTGTAAAATATAAAATTAATCGAAGAATCGATGTAGAAGGTAGAGTGATGTATTTCGTAACCGGAGATGATGAATTTGACGGTGGAGGAGAACAATACAGCAGCATCAATAAGAGAGAGGATCAAATCTCTGATAACTTCTTCAACGCAACTTTAGGACTTTCTTTGAAATTAGGAAAACACGAATCACACTTGATGTGGCACGATCCGTTGCAGGAAATTTATTACAAATTAGATGTTTTGGCTGATAAAAACCAAGATGTTGAAGTATGTAAAAAAGGTGATGCAGATAACGATGGAGTTTGTGATGATTGGGATCGCCAACTTGATACTCCTGCTGGTGCAAGAGTTGACGGAGCTGGTGTTGCTTTAGATACTGATTTAGACGGTGTAATCGACCTTTACGATAAATGTGTAACTGTTCCAGGACCGGTAGAAAACAACGGTTGCCCTACCAATTCTAGCTCAACAGTTTCTGATAATACTAGAACTTTGGAAGGAATTGAATTTGATTTAAATTCAGATAGAATTCTCCCATCAAATACTCCTATTTTGAACAGTGCAGTAAATTATATCAATTCTTCAAATGGAACTTATAACGTAATCGGAGCGACTGATACCAGAGGTTCTGATGCGTATAACCAAAATCTTTCTGAAAGAAGAGCCAACACTGTGAAGAATTATTTAATCCAAAATGGTGTAGAATCAGGTAAATTAAACGCAATCGGTAGAGGTGAAAAAGACCTTAAATATCCTGAATGCGATCCAGCATCCAAATGTCCTGAATGGAAAAACAGAGCAAACAGAAGAGTTTACTTCGAAGCAAAATAATTTTCCCATACTTATAATTAAAGCTGCGCTTTGCGTGGCTTTTTTTGTTTTATGAAGTTAGATTCAGTAATTTTACTCCATGATTTCTCAACAAGATTTTCAGCAACTCAAATTTCAAACCCTCAAGCATTTTTGGGGGTACGATCGTTTCAGAGATTCGCAGGAAGAAATCATTAATTCGGTAATTAATCGGAAAGATACTTTGGCGCTTTTACCCACTGGTGGTGGAAAATCTTTATGTTATCAGTTGCCCGCACTTTTGTTGGAAGGAACTTGCCTGGTTATTTCGCCGCTTTTGGCATTGATGAAAGACCAAGTTTATCAATTGAAAAATAGTGGAATTGAAGCTGAATATTTATCTTCCGAATTAGATGAGTTTGATGCGGAAGTTATTTTCAACAGATGTAAAGATGGTTTAACCAAAATTTTGTATGTCTCTCCGGAACGTCTTACCAATCGGGTTTTTCTGCAAAATCTCGAGGAAATTCAAATTTCTTTTATTGCGGTAGATGAAGCACATTGTATCTCGCAATGGGGACAGGATTTCCGACCGAGTTATCAGAATATCAAAGCTTTTCGGCAGGATTTCAATAATATTCCTTGTTTGGCACTTACCGCAACCGCGACTCCTCAGGTTTTGCGGGAAATTCAGCTGAAACTGAACCTCAACAATCCGGTATTGTTTCAGAAAAGTTTTAGGAGAACCAATATCAAAATTATTTCAGATAAAATTTCAGATAAATATCAAAGAGTCTTAAACCTCCTCAAATACAACAATTCTACCGGAATTATTTATGTAAGAACCAGAAAGGAAGCCGAAGAACTCACCCGGTTTTTGCAAAGAAATCAGATTTCCAATGTCGATTTCTTTCACGCAGGATTGCCGGTTAAAGAAAAAAACCAAAAACAGACGAACTGGATCAACAGCAACAACCACGTTTTGGTTTCTACCAACGCTTTCGGGATGGGAATTGACAAAGATAATGTGCGTTTTGTAATCCATTTTTCGCCGCCGCCGTCGATTGAAAATTACTATCAGGAAATCGGTAGAGCTGGGCGGGATGGATTGGAATCTCACGCTTTTCTTCTTTGGAATGAACAGGAACTTTCGGATCTCGACAGTATTCTTCGTAACCAAATTCCTTCAAAAAAGGAGTTTTATGATATCGTTTCTTATCTGTATTCCAGTTTTCAGGTTGCTGAAAACGATTTGCCGGAGACTGTTTTCCAACTTCAGGTGCAGCGTATTCAGAACTTTACGAAAGCTTCAATGGCTAAAATTAAAAATGTTCTTAATTTTTTACACGTCCAGGAAATTGTTTTTTTTAACAATAATAAATCCCGCTCATCTTTAGAATTAAAAATTGCGCCAGACGACATCGATTTGTTATCCAAGAAAGACGCTTATTTTATTGAACTGTTGCTCAGAAATTATTCCGGACTTTCATCTCATAAAATCATGTTCAGTGAGATGACGATGAGCAAAAAAATCGACGTTGATGTTTTTTTAATTAAACAAAGAATTAAAGAACTTCAACAAAAAAACTTTTTGGAATATATCGATGGCGCTTTGGCGAGTATTAAATTTTTAAAACATCGAGACGACCGAGCAATAAGCGGAAAATACTGGAATCTTTTTGAACAAATTCAGAAAAATAAATTGAAAAAATGGGAGGAAATGAAATTCTTTCTTCAGGATTCCGACTATTGTAAAATGAAACTGATTTTGTCTTATTTCGGGGAGAAAAATGTGAAAAATTGTGGACAATGTTCCGTTTGCGAAAGCCAAAAAGAAAGCGTTTTCGGAAGGGATATTTCTCGAGAAATCATTGAAATCCTGAAGCAAAAACCTTCCAATGTTGAAGAAATCGCCATTAAATTAAACTACTACAAAAAGGAAAATATACTAGAAAATCTGATTCATCTTTTAGATTCTGGTGAAGTGAAAATGCTCAATTTCCGTACTTATGCGTACAAAAATGAGTGATCATCTTCAATTTTCCTAAAAAAATATTACGCAATGAAATCATTAAAAGTTGTCTTCTTCGGAACTCCCGAATTTGCCAAAAATTCCTTGAAAGCCATTCACGAATCCCATCACGAAGTTGCCGGAGTGGTGACTGTGGCAGACAAAGCGAGCGGACGTGGGCAAAAAATTAATGAATCCCCAGTGAAAACGTATGCCGTAGATAATAATCTTCGCGTTTTTCAGCCGGAAAAATTGCGAAATCCTGAGTTTTTAAATGAAATTAGGAATTTAAATGCCGATGTTTTTGTGGTAGTAGCATTCCGAATGATGCCGAAAATTTTATTCGAAATGCCAGAAATGGGAACTTTCAACCTACACGCATCTTTGTTGCCCGATTATCGTGGCGCAGCTCCTATTAATTATGCGATCATCAACGGGGAAAAGAAAACTGGTGCGACAACTTTTTTCATTAATGAAAAAATAGATGAAGGAAACATTCTTTTGCAAGAAGAAATTGAAATTTCAGCTGATGAAAATGCTGGAATGTTGCACGATCGGTTGATGGAAATGGGCGCAAAACTCGTCGTGAAAACTTTGGATGGACTGGCTGATAATTCAATTCAGGAAAAACCGCAACCGAGTGTCGAACATCCAAAAAATGCATTTAAAATTTTCAAGGAAGACACGAGAATCAATTGGAATATGAACTCCGAAAGTATTCACAATTTCGTTCGCGGAATGTCACCATATCCTTGTGCTTTTACGACGATTAAAATTGGTGAGGATGAAAAATCCTTGAAGATTTATGAAGGAAAATTTGAAATTTATGCTCATGAAAAAACTCCCGGAAGTTTAGAAATCGACAAAAATCAGTTCAAAATTTACACAAAAGACGGCGCTTATTTCCCAGAAGAACTGCAACTAGAAGGCAAAAAAAGAATGAATGTGAAAGCTTTTCTTAATGGTTTTCAGCATTTCGATTCAATTTCGAGATAATATTTTCGAGAAATTAATTTCTGTTTTTCAGTAAAATCCAACCTTTGTAGGAAACGGGCAATTTCGTATCCGGTTCGATCCAATTCAAAATATACCAATAATTTCCGGTTGGTAAAGCTTTTCCGTTCATGGTTCCATCCCAAATATAATTTTTGTCTGAAGATTGAAAAACCAGATTTCCATAACGATCAAATATTTCGATGCTTACATTTTCTTTGATTTTTAAATCGGAATAATCCAACACATCATTGAATCCATCGTTGTTTGGAGTAATTACGTTGATTAAATTAATTACCAAAAATTGCTTTTCAATGATTTCACATTTTTTGGAATCTCGAACGTACATCGTATGAAGCCCGCGTGGAATATTGGTGAAGATATTTGAACTTGTAAAATTGGTACCATCTATGGAATATTCGTAGCCGGGATTTCCACCGGAAACATAGACTGTCGCGGTGTTTCCAGTGACATCGATATTGGTGATTTCCGGAAGTTGCGCTGCGTAAACCGTAACTTCCTGTTCCATAGTACAATCGTTTTGAGAAGTGAGTTCTACCTTATATTTCCCAACAGGAATATCAGAAATCTCGTTGAGCATGTCTCCTTCAGCGATAATTTCGCCGTTTTCGCGCATCCATTTGTAATATTTAAAACCTGTTTCTGCCTTAAGAGTGGTCGTCGCATTTGGACAAATTGTTTGATCCACCAGATCAACGGATTTTTTTGGAGTATTCAGGTGAAGTGTTGCGTTCGCAGGTGGGCAATTTCCGCTTTTCACTTGTGCGTAGATAATCGTGTCATTAGTATAAGAGAAATCGTCGTTAAGTGGATTTAAATGGGTGGAATCTTCATAATATTTCACCTCAAAATAATCCTTATAATTGGAAATAAATTGATCATTTAGATCTTGAAGATTTAATTGAATTGGTGCGCCGTTATTATCATTACAAAATTTTTTTTCAGAAACATTGGGTATTTCCGAAAATTCAATTCGGATTGAACCTTTTAGTTGGCAACCACCAAGGTTTATTTCCACTTCATAAGTTCCATTGTTGGCAGTAACTCCTGCGATATCAAGTGTCGGATTAGTTTCTCCATTTAATTTTATACCGTCTTTGAACCATTGATAGGAAGTTGCACCAGTTGTGGTGGCATTTAAAACTGTGTTGTTTCCTAGGCATTGTGCGTTATTGGTAGAAATTAAGAGATCCGGACCCAAGTCTTTTTTACCAACAAAACTTCCTGCTTTTAGGAAAACAGCGGAATCATGGGAAGTAGTTTTGTCATCTGCAATTACAAGTTTTATATGATAGATTTTGCCAGGAATAATATCAGTTTGAGCGGTTAGAACTTTTGTTTGACCATCATAATTCGTAGGTGAATCAGTTCGTGGTGAATCAGGAGGATAATTGAATCTGTCAAAATACATTTCATTTTCAGGGCAATCCGTTCCGCCTCTAACTGTTTTTGATGAAACAGGTTCATTTGTTCCGGGAACTAGTGCAATGTTTTTGTAGGTTGATGCTCCTGTTTCTTTAATAAGGAAAGCAAACGAATCAAAATAATCACAACCACTAGTTTGATATTCTTCTGAAAGTAACATATATTGAAAACTAATTCCGGTTGTATTATTTGCAACAAAATCGAATTCTAACGAAGTGGCATTGACGAATCGAGGTGAAAGAGCTTGAAAAGCATCCGTTAAATCTTGGTCTCCATCCCAATCGCCTCCACCTTCGCTTAGTAAGGTGTTATTTGGTCCAGTTGCTTGAATTGCGCTTCCTGTACTTAGTATTATTCCATTTTGAATATTAAAAGGAAGCGTGCCTTTTTCGAAATAACCATAACTTATAGGATTACTTCCATAATTTTGCCCGCCTTTTATAGAAACGTTCGATACCGTAATGCAACTAGCGTTTTGTGTTCCTATGAGAATATCTTTCACCAACTGTTCTGGAGTGTAAGTCGAGGTATCTACACTAATATATTGCGCAGGAAACAGCACGGAACTGAAAAGAAAAATTAAACAATAGTTGAAAATTTTATTCATGTTTTTCTAATGAAAATGGAAGGCAAAATTACTTTAATTTATCGAAAAAAAAATCTCCCGCGAAAACATTCGCAGGAGATAATTATATTTTCTATAGAAGAAGATTATGCAAGACTTACTCTTACGAAACCTAATACTTTTAGATCTGGGTTTACAGATTTTACATAATCAGCAACAGATAGGCTTCCGTCTTTGATGAAAGCTTGGTGTACCAAAGTGTTGTCTTTGTAGAAACGCTGCATTTTTCCTTTAAGGATGTTATCAATAATGTTTGCAGGTTTACCTTCTTTAGTTAAAATATCTCTTTCGATTTCTAATTCTTTATCGATAGTTTCTTGAGAAACTTGTGTTTCGTCAAGCGCAATTGGGTTCATTGCAGCAATTTGCATAGAAACCGCTTTAGCAGCATCAGCAGCACCTTCTACGTTTGCAGATAGAGAAGTGATCGCAGCGATTTTGTTTCCAGCGTGGATATAAGCACCTAAGAAAGGACCTTCGATTCTTTCGAAAGAACCGATTTCGATTTTCTCACCAATTACACCTGTTTGCTCTACTAATTTTTCAGAAACAGTAGTTCCGTGGAAATCAGATGCCAAAAATTCTTCTTTGTTTGCATAGAAAACTGCTTGTTCAGCAAGTTCGTGAGCCAATTCAACAAAAGCGTCGTTTTTCGCAACGAAATCAGTTTCGCAGTTCAAAGCGATGATTGCTCCCATTGTATTATCCTCGTTTACTTTAGCAATTACAGCACCTTCGGTAGATTCTCTATCCGCTCTGTTAGCAGCTACTTTTTGTCCTTTTTTTCTAAGGATTTCAATAGCTTTTTCGAAGTCTCCTTCCGCTTCTACCAATGCTTTTTTGCAGTCCATCATTCCTGCTCCTGTTGTGTTTCTTAATTTAGCTACGTCTGCAGCAACCGGTGTATACATAGAATTGTTTTTTTTATGATTAAAAATTGTTTATTTAGCTTATTTTTGAGCGTTGCAAAGATAATAAATTTCACACAAACTAAAAAGAAGATTTCTTCGTTATTATTAAAATTTAAGTTCCTAAAAATCATTCCTTTAATGAAAAAATATTTTTATATTCTGTTTTTTTTGGTTTCCGCTTTTTCCTCTGCACAAGCTCAGTACACGGTAACTCAAGTAGAAAATAGTACCGATCCGCAGGTGATTGCTACTTTTATTAAAAACAATCCCAATCACCCGAAAACACCCGAATTCAAAAGAAAACTAATAGCAGCAATAAATAATAATAAGCCTGCAAGCCAGAAAGCAGCAAGTGCAAAACCAAATGTACAACCTATCAGCACTGCGAAACTGAAAAATGACATCAAAAAAGATGTTGCAAAAGATGGCGTAAACGATAAAAACAAACGTACCGCCGAGTTGCTCACTCATCTTTTCAACACAGATCCAAGCACCAAAGTAGCCTATATTCAGATTATTAATCGCTCGAAGTGCAATTTGATCGTGAAAATTAGCGGAAAAAGATTTTATAATTTAGATGTTCCGGCCAAAAGCCAAAATTATATTTTAGTGGATAAAGGAAATTATACTTTAACCACGATGGTTTGTGATGCTAAATATACTTCAGCCAAAAATGTTTCTAAAGATATTGTGGTAACGCTAAATTCATCTAAATAATTCCCCTGTCTATTTGAAAACATGAAAATCTCTGGTTAGCTCTAAATATTCGTCTGAATATTGTCTGGGCGACTTTTCAATGTAAAACTCGGATTCATCCGGGTTTTTTTGGTGAAATCCAAATTCGAGAACGCAACGTTTTGGCGGAGCATTTTTAATACCAGAAATATTAATTTTTCGGTGTAAGTGAAGTTGGTTTTCAATGCAAATTTGGATGAAATCATCTGCAGAATCATGTGGAATTATTACCGAAAACAGCCCGTTTTCAGATAAAAGTTGGCTCGCTTTTTCACAAAGATTTTGAAAAGACAATTCGGTTTGTTGCCTCGCCAAAATGTCTTTTTGTGAAGGATTTTCTTCAAAATAAGGAGGATTAGAGAAGATCAAATCGAATTTCTCATTGGTTTCCCATGATTTTAAATCTTGATGTACCGCGCTGATTCTCTTTTGAAATGGCGAGTTAGCGAAATTTTCGTTCGCTAATTGTACGGCTTCCGGATTAATATCGATGGCTAAGATCGCGGTAGTTTGATTTCGTTGGGTAACCATCAATGAGATTAATCCTGTTCCTGTTCCGATTTCTAATGCTTTTTTAGCATTTAAAACTGAACATAGCGAACCGAGTAAAACCCCGTCGGTTCCTACTCTAAAGACTTTTTTGGATTGTTGGATTTCAAATCTTTTAAATTGAAAAGGCTTCATGAAGGAAGATTAGAAGGAAATGAAATCGTGAAAGTTGAACCCTTATCTACTTCAGATTTCACCGAAATTTCACCTTTGTATTCTTCCACCATTTTTCTCACCATCGTTAAGCCGAGTCCTGTGCCACTGGTTTTTGATGTGAAATTGGGTTCGAAAATTCTATCACACATTTCTTCCGGAATTCCGACGCCGTTGTCTTCAACTTCAATGATGATTCTCTTTTGTCGTTGCTCCACATTTACATTGATAATGCTTTCAATATCGGTATTGCGGGCTTGTCGGGCGTTGGTGATTAAATTGGTGATAATTCTGGAGAGGTAAATCTTATCCATTTCAACCATGATGGAGATCTTGTTGGAATGGAAATAAATTCGCTCATCGCTGAAAACATTTATGATATTCCTAATTTCATCATTAAGATCGAAAAGTTCATTGTTCTTTTCCGGGAGTTGTGCAAATTGAGAAAAAGCATTTGCTACCGCGGTAATCAAATCGATTTGATCTACCATTGTTCGGCTAAGATTCTTTACTTTATCACGAATATTCGGATCGGTTGGATCAAATTTTCTTTCGAAATTCTGTATGGTGAGTTTCATTGGAGTTAGCGGATTTTTCACTTCGTGGGCAACTTGCTTTGCCATTTCTCGCCATGCAACTTCTTTTTCTTTGAAACTGAGTCTTTCTTTTTGATCTTTTATTTGAAGAATCATCCGGTTGTAAGCTTTTACCAAAGGTTTGAGCTCATCGTTTTGGTGGTACTTGATTGGTTTCGGATCTTCGTCTAATAATGTGATTTTTGTAATGATATTTGAAAATTTAGACAAGGCTTTGGTTAGGTTGTTCGAAATAATCCAGCTGAGCCAAATCCCAAGTCCGATAATTATTAGATTTACAATAAACATATAATTTACATATTTATTGAAAACCTCGAAATAGGAACCATCATTATGATAATAGGGAAAATAAACAATGCCGATCGGTTCCAGCATGTTATTTTTCAGGATCATGTACGATGAGGTGAGATTGGAATCTGTTTTTTCGTCGTATTTCTGAAAATCGACTCTTTTGTCAGTTTTCAGTACGCTATTTACAATATTTATGGGGATTTTTTTTTCGGCAATCAAATTAACGTCTTTATTGGAAATCAAAAAATTTCCTGCCAAATCGTAGATGATGATGTCTTGATTGTTGATGTCCGCAATTTCAAAAATATCATTTGCTAAAATCTTGGGCAAATCAGTGGTTTGCACTCGGGTATGGCTTACCGAATAATCGAGCGCAGAAAGTAACGATTCTGACTTTCTTTGCAAATCGGTTCTGCTTTGTTCAATTGCGTTATTCTTTAAAATATAATAAAAAAGACCTGATGAGATGATAATACTGACCAAACAAATCAGCATAAATCCTCCGAAAACTTTATTTCTTAAACTATAACCTTTGTATTTAGTGAATGGCATTTCTTCTCATCAGTTTCGTTACATATTTTCCAATAATGTCGAATTCTAAATTGACTAAATCACCAGTTTTGAGGTTTTTCATATTCGTAAATTCCCAAGTATAAGGAATTATTGCAACAGAAAATTGACCAAATCCACTTTCGGCAACTGTTAAGCTAATTCCATTCACGGTGATCGATCCTTGCGGAACGGTTACGAAATCATCGGTTTCATCATAATTGATGGTGATGAAGTAGCTGCCATCTCTGTCTTCAATGCTTTTTACAGTTCCGGTTTTATCGACATGTCCCTGAACGATGTGTCCGTCCAGTCTTCCATCAAACTTCAAACACCGTTCCAAATTCACCTCAGTTCCCAATTTCCATTGGTTAAGATTTGTTTTTTCTAAAGTTTCGGCAATTGCCGTTACGCTGTAGTTTTGGTCAGTAATTTCTACCACAGTAAGGCAACAGCCGTTGTGCGCTAAACTTTGATCAATTTTAAGCTCTTGGGTGAATGGGCAATTTAATGTAAAATTAATGTTTTCGCCACTGCCCTCAATTTTTTCGATGATGGCGGTAGCTTCGATAATTCCTGTAAACATAGGGTACGATTTGTGGGGAAAAGTCAAGTTTTAAATAAATTCCGAATAGTTATTTCTAAATTCCTAAATTTGTGAAATTCTATTAATCTTCAAAGATAATTAAAAATGAGTTTTAAGCAGCACAAAGTAAGGGTAGGAATTTCGATAGGCGATTTTAATGGTATAGGCCCAGAAATCATAATGAAATCTCTAAAAGATAAAGCAATTACCGATTTTTTTACTCCTATTATTTTTGGCTCCGGAAAATTATTTACTTACCAGAAGAATATTTTTAAGCTACAACAACTCAATTTTAATTATATCACCGACGCTACACAAGCGCAAAGCGATAAAATTAATATGGTGAATCTTACCAAAGAGAATGTGAATGTGGAAATGGGTGTTCCTACGGAAGAATCTACTAGAATGGCGATAGATTCTTTGGAAGCTGCAACCAATGCACTGATCAAAGGCGATCTAGATGTTTTGGTGACCGCACCTATCAATAAAGATGTAATGATGAAACATGGTTTTGCTCATGCAGGACATACCGGCTATCTGGAAGAAAAATTCGGAAAGAAAGGATTGATGTTTTTGGTGACCAATGATTTGAAAGTGGCGGTGTCCACGCATCATATTCCGATTTCACAAGTAGCGGAAAGTATTTCAAAAGAAAAAATAAAGAAACAAATAAAAATGCTGAACCAATGTTTGGTAGAAGATTTCCAAATCCCAAGACCGAAAATTGCAGTTTTAGGACTGAATCCACATGCCGGAGATGGTGGAGTGATCGGTACAGAAGAAATCGAAATCATTGAACCTGCGATCAACGAGCTTTTTGACAACGGAGTTTTGACTTTTGGTCCATTTCCGGCAGACAGCTTTTTCCAGCCGAATAAGTATAAAAATTATGATGCTGTTTTAGCAATGTACCACGACCAAGGTTTAGCTCCATTCAAAACCATTGCATACGAAGAGGGCGTCAATTATACCGCCGGTTTACCTTTCATAAGAACGTCACCTGATCATGGAGTGGCTTATGACATTGCTGGGAAAAATGTTGCTAATGAACAAAGTTTTAGCGAAGCATTGTTTATGGCTGTTAAAATTTTTAAAAATAGACAAGAATATAATGACTTAATGACCAACCGAATGCGACCTCGAAGAAATTCCGCAAACAATGGTGTTGATGAGGATCTTCCGGACGAAAATGGGCATTAAGATTCTGAAAAAATATTTTCTTAATTATTTGTTTTAAAATTTATTTGTAATATTAAAAAATTTGCATATTTTTGCACACTCATTTTATGGACAAGTTTAGAAACTACGATATCGTGTTTTCAGGACAAAAAAACGGTCAACACGAATTCCAATTTGAGATAGATAAAGCGTTCTTTCAACTTTTCGATACTGAACAAGAGTTTACAGATCCTAAAATTGTTGCAGATGTTTTCATGATGAAACACTGCACTTTTTTGGAGTTCGAAATTGAAATCTCCGGAACTGTAAATTTGGTTTGTGATATTACCACAGAAAATTTCGATCACGATATAGAAAATGAGATTAAAGTTTTGGTAAAATTCGGAGCAGAGTATGATGACAGCGAAGAAGATGTAATCACCATCCCGAGTACAGACCACGCTTTCAACGTAGCACAGCTGATTTATGAAGTCGTAATGCTGTCGATACCGATGAAGAAAATTTCACCAAATGTTTCCGGTGAAGATCTGGAAATATTGGAAAAGTTCAGCCCGAAAGAAGAAGTTGAAGAAGAACAGGATATCGACCCGAGATGGGAAGCATTGAAAAAGTTAAAAGATAAAAATTAAATAGTTTAAATGATGAGAATTGAGAAATCAAACCTCATCGCTCATCAAACAAAATTGTAAGAAATGGCACATCCAAAGAGAAGACAATCGTCAACAAGAAGAGATAAGAGAAGAACCCACTACAAAGCGGTAGTTCCTCAATTAGCAAAAGATGCAACTTCAGGTGAAATGCACCTTTATCACAGAGCGCACTGGCATGAAGGAAAACTTTACTACAGAGGAAAAGTAGTAATGGAAAAAACAGTAGAAACTACAGAAGAAAACTAAGAGATAATCTTAGAAAACATTCAATTTTATAACAAAACCACTCGATTTTTTCAATTTTGAGTGGTTTTTTGTTGTTTTTTGTTGTTTTTTAGTATCTTTGGCATAATAACAAATACCACATATAATGGACATTAAAGACATACAAAATCTCATCAAATTTGTGTCTAAAGCAGAAGTTTCTGAAGTAAAATATAAAACAAAAGATTTTGAAATTACCATCAAAACTCCACTCGCAGGTAGCGAAATGAGTTATGTATCTCAACCTGCAGTGTATCATTCTGCGCCACAACAAGCTCCAGCTGCATCCGCACCACAACAGGTAACACAATCGGCTGCTCCGGCTTCAGCAGAACCTTCTTCGGACGACAGTAAGTACGTTACCATTAAATCCCCGATGATTGGTACTTTCTACAGAAAACCTTCTCCTGATAAAGACGTTTTCGTAAATGTAGGAGACGAAGTTTCAAATGGAAAAGTGGTTTGCGTAATTGAAGCGATGAAACTTTTCAACCAGATTGAGTCTGAAATTTCCGGGAAAATTGTGAAAATCTTAGTGGATGACGCTTCGCCGGTAGAATACGACCAACCTTTATTCTTGGTTGATCCATCTTAGGAATTTTAAATGATAAATGATAAATTTTAGATGAATATAGCTCATTTAAAATAATTTAAAATTCAGAATTTAAAATTTAAAATTACAGAAAAAGATGTTCAAAAAAATATTAATAGCTAATCGTGGCGAAATTGCAATGCGTATTCTGCGTACTTGCAAAGAGATGGGGATTAAAACGGTGGCGGTTTATTCCACAGCGGATAAAGACAGTCTTCATGTAAGATTTGCGGATGAGGCTGTATGTATAGGCCCACCGATGAGCAAGGATTCTTATCTGAAAATCTCAAATATCATCGCAGCTGCAGAAATTACCAATGCTGATGCAATTCACCCGGGTTACGGATTTTTATCAGAAAATTCAAATTTCTCAAGAATTTGTCAGAAAAACGGAATTAAATTCATTGGCGCAACTCCGGAACAGATCGACAGAATGGGCGATAAGGCAAATGCAAAGTCAACGATGAAAGAAGCGGGTGTACCTTGTGTTCCTGGTTCTGAAGGTTTGATCGATGGCTATGAAACCGCTGCAAAACTTGCTGCTGAAATCGGTTATCCGGTAATGATCAAGGCAACTGCAGGTGGTGGCGGAAAAGGAATGAGAGCTGTTTGGAAAGCAGAAGATCTTCAAGAACATTGGGATTCTGCAGTGCAAGAAGCTACAGCCGCTTTCGGAAACGGAGGTATGTATATGGAAAAACTCATCGTAGAACCGCGACATATCGAGATTCAAATTGCAGGTGACCAATACGGAAAAGCTTGCCATTTGTCTGAAAGAGATTGTTCTGTTCAAAGAAGAAACCAAAAACTTACAGAAGAAACTCCTTCGCCTTTCATGACGCATGAATTGCGTGAAAAAATGGGAAATGCGGCGGTGAAAGCAGCTGAATATATCGGATACGAAGGCGTTGGAACCATCGAATTCTTGGTGGATAAAGACAGAAATTTCTATTTTATGGAAATGAATACCAGAATCCAAGTTGAACATCCCATTACTGAGCAAGTGGTAGATTATGATTTGATCAGAGAGCAGATTTTGTTGGCTTCCGGAACCCCAATTTCAGGACTTAATTATTATCCAAAACTTCATTCTATTGAATGCAGAATTAATGCAGAAGATCCATATAATGATTTCCGCCCATCACCAGGCAAAATCACAGGTCTGAACATTCCAGGAGGACACGGAATTCGTGTTGATACGCATGTATACTCAGGATATTCTATCCCGTCCAACTACGATTCGATGATTGCAAAATTAATTACCACTGCACAAACTCGTGAAGAAGCTATCGCCAAAATGAAGCGTGCCTTGGAAGAATTTTACATCGAAGGAGTGAAAACTACCATTCCTTTCCACAGACAATTGATGGAAAATGAAGATTATATTGCCGGAAATTACACCACAAAATTCATGGAAGATTTTGTGATGGATAAAAGCTTTGATCATTAATTTTCATTGAATATAAATCATAAGACTAGTAGAAATATTAGTCTTTTTTTATGTCGTTATTTTAGTTATTAAATTATTAACTTTGTAAAAAAGCAAATTTATGTCGACAACATCAACAACAAAAAATTCACAATATTACATCGATTTAGAAAATAAGCATGGTGCCCATAATTATCATCCACTTCCGGTAGTTTTAGAAAAAGGGGAAGGTGTTTTTGTTTGGGATGTTGAAGGAAAGAAATATTATGATTTTTTGTCTGCATATTCTGCAGTAAATCAGGGACATTCTCATCCTAAAATTGTTGATGCATTGGTAAATCAGGCACAGAAATTAGCTTTAACTTCACGTGCTTTCTACAATTCAAATTTAGGTGAATACGAGAAAAAGATCACCGAACTTTTGGGTTTTGATAAGGTTTTGCCAATGAATTCAGGTGCAGAAGCTGTTGAAACTGCCGTGAAATTAGCCAGAAAATGGAGTTATGAAGTAAAAGGAATTTCTGAAAATGCAGCAAAAATAGTCGTTTGTGAAAATAATTTCCACGGAAGAACCACTACCATCGTTTCTTTTTCCAACGATCCTGATGCTAACAACAATTACGGACCTTTCACTCCGGGGTTTGTGAAAATTCCATATAACGATTTGGATGCTTTAGAAAAAACTCTTGAAAATGATGCTCAAAATATTGCAGCATTTTTGGTAGAACCCATTCAAGGTGAGGCTGGAGTCTTTGTTCCGGACGAAGGATTTTTGAGAGGCGCATCAGAATTGTGTAAAAAATATAACGTCCTTTTCATTGCTGATGAAGTACAAACCGGAATTGCAAGAACTGGAAGATTAATTGCCTGTCACCACGAAGATGTTCAACCTGATATTCTGATTCTAGGAAAAGCGCTTTCCGGCGGAATGTATCCTGTGTCTGCAGTTTTAGCAAACGACGATATTATGAATGTCATCAAGCCAGGGCAACACGGATCAACTTTTGGAGGAAACCCGATTGCTTGTGCAGTGGCAGTGGCAGCTTTAGATGTTGTAGAAGAAGAGAATTTATCCGAAAGAGCTGAAGATTTAGGACAGCTTTTCCGTTCTGAGATGGAGAAATTAATTCAGAAAACAGATTTAATAACGAAAGTACGAGGTAAAGGTTTGCTTAATGCTATTCTTATCAACGATACGCCAGACAGCAAAACAGCCTGGAATCTTTGCTTACAACTGAAAGAAAATGGATTGCTTGCCAAACCAACACACGGAAACATCATCCGTTTGGCACCGCCTTTGGTAATAACTGAAGAAGAGATTTTGGATTGCGTATCGATTATCGAAAAAACAGTTTTGGAATTTAAGAAATCTTAAAGGTTGAGTTTTATAGAACATATCAGCGGTTTAATTATCACTTTTAATGAAGAAAAAAACATTCAGGAAGTTCTGGATTGTTTTGATTTTTGTGAGGAAATTATTGTTGTCGATTCTTTCAGTTCCGATAACACAGTTGAAATTGCTTCGCGGAATCCCAAAGTGAAAATTATTCAACATGGATTTGAAGACTTCACTAAGCAAAGGAATATTGCACTGGATGCAGCAAAAAATGACTGGGTTCTTTTTCTTGACGCAGATGAACGCATTACACCTGAGCTGGAAAAAGAGATTCGAGAAACTATCAGTCGTCCGGATGCAAAGGACGCTTATTACATCTACAGAATTTTTTTTGTGGGGAAGGAAAAAATAAATTTTTCGGGTACACAAAATGATAAAAATTTCCGTTTGTTTAAGAAGTCAAAAGCATCTTATGTAAAGCACAAAAAAGTGCACGAAACACTTGATGTTAAAGGAACAACAGGGGTTTTAAAGAACAAACTTCTGCATTATTCTTTTGAAAACTATACGTCGTTCAAGAGTAAGATGCTGTATTACGGGCGTCTGAAGGGAGAAGAACTCGCTGAAACAGGAAAAAAATATTTAATTGCTGTGCATTATATAAAAGTGATCTTCAAATTCGTGAAAACCTATTTCCTGAAATTAGGAATTCTTGATGGAGTCGACGGATTAAGAATTAGTTACCTGCAAAGTTTATACGTAAACGAAACTTACCGAACACTAAGAGATCTACAATAGCCGCTACTTTTTGATATAAGTAGTTTTCTTGTTTTGATAAAATTTATTTAAGAACTTAGTTAGTCTTTTTTCCGTATTGGATTCCTTTACCCAAACAGGATTCTGAGTAAGATCCATCTCTTTTAAGTTTTCTACGATTTGCATCAGGGCGTGTTTTTTCATGAAAGATTCTTTCAGGAAATTAGTGATAATAGTATTCCAGTGCTTTTTATTGCCCCAATAATGCCCTACAATATGATCCGCAGATTTAAGTTCAGTATTTTTACTCAATCCCAGAGAGAACGCAAACTGTTCTATAAGCCTTCGTGTGACGTCATCGGCGCACATTGCATCATTTACATCTAAGACAATCTGTAAAGAGTCTAAGTGGTGTTTAGAGATTCCAATTAATCCGGCATTCCACATAGTGGAATTTTTATCAATTTTGATATGATTGTACTCTTTCCCCTGCATTTGTTTCCACATGAGTTTTTCGGTTTTTGATGATAGTGAAGACAGCTTACCTTCCTCAAGATGCATAAAATTTTGTCCATTGTTCATGCCTTCCCTAACGGTATCGAGATCCTGGTAAAAAAAAGTATCGCCATCCAAATAAAGAACAGATTCGGAAGGATATTTTTCGGCGATTAACTGTAGCGCTTTAATCTTTACCCGCCAAAAAAACTGATATTGGCCTTCCCACCGTTTAATAATTTCTTTGTTTATCTCTATTATTTCTACGTTTTCTTCAAAAAAATTAAACAACGAAGGATCCTCTGCGATGACAACAATTCTGTCATTTTCTTTTTTTCGAGCCATGGCTGAAAAGATCGAGAAATATATTTGCTGATAATGCTCCAGATTATTGCCAAAAACTAAATATACGATATTCATTTTGCTACAGTTATAATTTAAACCCTCAAGAATAAGTAAGTGGAAGGTTTTGATTCAAATTTACTATAAAAAACCACGATCTCAAAAATTTGTCCAACTTAATAATTTCAATTAAATTGCGTTATTATACAGACGGCAAAACTACTTATTAATAAAAGCTTTTCATACTTATTGTGAAACTTACCCGAAGTAATTAACACATCACATCCTATTGCAATTCATATGAATAATGATCCATTGATAAGTATAATTATACCTTGTTTCAACGCCGAAAAAACGTTGGAAAAGTGTTTAGAGTCGGTAGTTCAACAATCTTATGCTAATCTTGAAATCATTATTATTGATGATGGCTCGACAGATGAGACATCGCTGATTTATAATAAATTTCAAAGTAATGATGAAAGGATCTTAGTTTTAAAGCAGCAAAATTCGGGAGTATCAAAAGCTCGAAACACTGGTGTAAAAGCAGCCACAGGGGATTATATTTGCTTTGTGGACTCCGATGATTGGGCTGAATTGAATTATTGTTCGGAATTATACAGTCTACTTGTCGGTGAAAATGCCGATATTTCTATCGTAGAAGCATCTTACGAGGATGAAAATGGAAATGTGTTATGCAGTAAACCAATTTCGGACGAGAAAATATTTGATGGCAACAGAGCTTTAGTCCTTTTACTGGAGGATCAGGAAATCCAGAGTCATCCATGGGGTAAACTGTTTAAAGCAGACCTTTTAAGAAACGTACACTTTCCTGAAAATCTAAAATGTTTCGAGGATTATTCTACACTTTTCAAGATTTTCAATAAAGCAGTAAAAGTGGTAAAATCCAATAAAAAGTTATACCATTACATACAGCGGGAAGACAGCCTTTCACATAACCTCTCCCCGGCGACCGCTTACCAATTTTTTTTAGCAATTATGGAGGTTTTTGAATTTTGGAGAAATTCTGCAATGGTTGGGGATCGAAACAAAATCGTTAAAAATATCGTCAGGAAACTTCTGATGGTTCTGAAAAGAATTACCAGAAATACGAAAGTAGATGAAATGAAATCCGAGAAAGACGAAATCCGTAGAGCCTTCAATTCATTTTTAAAATATTCTGCAACAGATATCGGACTTGAGTATTACTTCTATTTGAGATTATATTACTATTTCCCAACCTTGTACGCCAGATTAACTCAGAAATAATGATTTCCGAACCACTAGTGTCTATCATCGTTCCCTCCTACAATGTTGAAAAATATGTTGGAGCGTGTGTCGATTCCGTCCTTAAGCAGGAATATCAAAATTGGGAATGCATTTTAATCAATGATGGAAGCAGTGATCATACGCTTGAAATTATTAAATCTTTTGAAACCAAGGATCGGCGTTTCCAGGTATTTACACAGGAAAATGCCGGACTTTCTGCAACAAGAAACAGGGGAATTGAAATTTCAAACGGAGATTTTCTGTTTTTTTTGGATTCAGATGATATTTTAAGTTCTGATGCAATCAGCACATTGGTTTCGTCTGTGGACAACAACGATATCGTAACCGGGATTACCGTTACGTCAAAAATTACTGGCGACATAATATCGAAAATCTCACCGTTATATCCTCCGAAAGAAGGCGATATCACTTTTGCGAATAATCATTTTGAGGTTTTAACAAAAGCGATGGAATCTGCATTAACCCCTGTTGCGCAGAATCGTCTGTACAGTAAAGAATTCATCGATAAAAATAATCTCCGCTTTAAGAACGGAATTCTTCACGAAGATGAATTGTGGTTTTTTGAAACGATGCTTTTAGCAAAAAATGTAAAGTTCGTGAACCACGAAACCTATTTTTACAGAACGGATAACGAAAATTCGATTACAAGTAAATTAAGCGACAGAAATTTGGAATCGTATATTTCGGTGCTGGAAGAAGTGTATGAAAAATACATCAAAAAGCAAAACCTTGATATTGCAAAATGGTATAACGTTTACCTTAAGAAACTTTTTCTGGATTTTGCCATCCGTGAACGTGAAAAATTAAGCGATGAAGTGATCAGAAAACTGGAAAAATCATTGGCTAAAACGTATTCAGATTTGCCTTCCCAAACCTATTTGTCTCCCAAAAATGAGGCTTATTATCGGGCGATGAACAAACTCACTCTTAAATCATTTGACCAGATAAAAAAATATTATGTCAGAAATCCAGTGAACAGCCTCAGAAAGCGATTCAAATTATTTCAAATCACCTATTTACTAAAATAGCTTAATAGATGCGACCGAAAAAAATTCTCCTGGTAATGCCCGATTATTCGGATTTTCCCGAACTTTTCATCAGAAACTTAGAAAAGTTGGGATTTCAGGCATCCTTAATTATTAATAAAATTCCGGCTTATAAATACCGTGGATCTGAACGAGTGGTCAATTTTATAAGGAAGACTTTTTTAAAAGATAAAAGTTATAAAAAGAAACTTATCGCTCAATTTGAGGAAACGGAATATTCAAGAATTGCAGCTGAATTGGATGAAATGTTTGATTATATTTTCGTAATCCGACCAGATTCATTTCCTACTTCTTTTATAGAAAAGTTAAAGGATAAAACCACAAAATATATCGGTTACCAGTGGGATGGAATTGAAAAGTTCCCCGAAGTGAAAAATTATTTTTCTTTCTTCAATACGTTCTTTTGTTTTGAGACGGTACCGGGTTTCAGCAATGTGAAAAAAACTACAAATTTTTACTTTGATTTTGATAATTACAAAGCTGCTCAGACTCCCGTGCAGAATATACCGCCAGTTTTTTATTTTGTAGGTTTAGATTGGGAAATCAGACGGTCTAAGATTAATAATTTTGTAGAGTTTGCAGTTATTAATGATTTTAAACTCGATTTTTATTTACAGGAATTTGACAAAAACGACGATAAAAACCCTCATATCCAGTATATCACAAAGAGAATTTCCTTTGCAGAAAATAACTAAGCTTTCGTTTTGTCTGCAAGACAAGAAATGAAAGCCCGTTGAACGGAAGCTCCGGTAGCTTTTCAGCGGTATTTTGGCAGTCTATGGAGTTTTCGATTTTAGAATTTAGGATCACAAAGCAGTTTTTTCGTAAGGACTGCTTTTTTTGTGGCGTTTGGTAGCCTTTATTGGTGGATTTCAGCGGTTTTTCCTCGCTTCAGAACATAGGTTCCCTTACCCGCAAAGGTTATTTTGCAGACAGCGTTTGGGTAACGAAAAGAAAATCCTGCGGCGGCCCCCGCTGCCCGAAAACAGCAATTGTAACCAGGTTTCCCTCCTTGCAGCACCGGCATTTATTGAGCAAAGTCTTGGGTTTTGCTTCCGGAACCCGGATGTTTAAATCAGACTGTAAATTCTGCAGTTTCCCGCGTTTCCAGCTGCTACTCAGGATTCCATAATGCCTGATCCGCACAAATCTTTTTGGCAGAATGTGCAGGGAGAACCTTCGCGCAAACTCTTCGTTGCTGAGGGTCATCTCCTTTTTTTCGCCACCTTTCCGGTAATCTTTGTAGCCAAAACGAACTTCTTTATCGGTAACTTCTTTGATGCGGTGATTGCTGATGGCGACTTTGTGGGTGTATCTGCCTAAATATTCAATCACCTGTTTCGGGCCACCAAAAGGTCTTTTGGCATAGACGACCCAGTTCTTGGTAAAGAGTTTATCCATTAAATTGGAATCTTTTACTCCCGAAGTTCTCAATAAAGCCACAAACTTTGCCCGAAATACTTTGCTCATCGCTTTTACCGGAAAAAGGTATTTATCGGTTCGTACTTTCTTTTTCCACTTTCCGTGATGATCAATTCCGCCGCCAGGAACAATGCAGTGCAGGTGCGGATGCAAGCTCAGGTTCTGTCCCCACGTGTGAAGTATCGCAATCATTCCGAGCTGCATTCCTTCCGTTTTGCCAAACTGGTTTAATGTTGCCCAAGCTGCTTCAAACAATGTTTTGTAAATGAGTGTGGGATTTGCAATTGCCAAACCGTTCAGCTCTTCGGGAAGCGTGAAAACGAGATGATAATAGCTGCACGGGAGTAAATCCGCTTCGCGCTTCTGAATCCATTCTTCTTTTTTATGACCTTGACATTGCGGACAATGCCGATTACGACACGAGTTGTAACTGATGGAAAGATTTCCGCAGCCATCACACGCATCAATATGACCGCCCAAAGCAGAAGTTCTACAATACGATAAAGCGCGAAGCGTTTTTTCCTGATGAGGCGTAAAATTCTGGGCCGATAGATTGAGTTTACGAAGAACATCTGCAACGCTTCCGTTTTGATGCTTTGCCTTACTTCGGGATTCCATTTTTGCGGTACAAAGCAAATACGGTATCCAAAGGACTGTGAGGCTTCTGATCCGAAAGCTGGCAGACATGAAGGTATTCCATCGTCGATTCAATTCTTTCATGCCCCAGAAGTTTCTGAACCATGATGATCGGAACGCCGTCTTCCAGCAGATGCGTGGCGTAGCTGTGGCGCAAAGTATGGGTGTGCACCTCTTTGGTGATGCCTGCTTTTTTTGAGATGGTCTTGATCACCCACTGAACGCCGCGCTGGCTGTAGCGGGAGTCGAAATCAGGTTTCTGTAAAGCGTTTTGATGCGTTTTTAAATCAATCTCCTCAATATTCCTGTTATGGTTCCCATTGAATAAATACTGATCCGGATTTTCAATACTGATGAAGGTTTTCAAGCCTCTGATTAAATGTTCCGACAGGGGAACATAGCGGTCTTTGCCGCCTTTTCCCTGCACGATATGCAGCATCTTCCGGTCGAAATCCAAATGCTGAAGCTTGATATTTCTTACTTCCATACAGCGCAGTCCGCAACCGTAGATCAGGCCGATGAGAAGTTTGTGTTTCAGGAGTTCAGCACTTTGAAGCATGCGCCAGATTTCTTCGCGGCTCAGGATTACGGGCAGTTTCTTGACTTTTGGAATCGCGGGAAGATGGAGGTAGCTGTAAGGCAAACCTTCGGTTTTCAGCAAAAACCGCAGTCCGTAAACGGTATGTTTAAAGTACGACTGAGAAGGGGTTTTTGATCGCTTTTGAAGTTCAAAAAGGTAATCTTTGATGTCTTCCGGGTCTAATTCGGTAGGGACTTTACCGAAATGAAGCGCCAAGGCTGCAACGTGACGGGAATAATTTTCGAAGGTACGCTTGCTTCTGCCCAGGATGGAAATATTTCTTTCGAAGCGTTGCAGAAGTTCGGCAAAACCATTAACTTCGCTCGAGGCACGGTTCAGGAATTTGTTGGTCCTTAAATCCTCCGGAGATTTTTTTTTGTAGCCATTTCATGAGTTTTTAAAAGGTTAATAAAAACAAAGTTACTAAAACGGCGAATGGGAAAAGCTACCGGAGGTTTAGTTCAACATAGAGTTCGTAAAAAAATCTGATGTTCTTGTAGATTTCGTGGATCCGAGACAGGTTGGTTTGTCTTTCAGATTTTTCGAGGGTTTGTATTACAGAAAAAAAATTATTACCGATAATCTGATGGTTAAAAAGTATGATTTCTACCATCCAGACAATATTTTCGTTATTGAAAACGGCAACAACGCTGCAATTCTAGAGTTCCTGAAAAGACCTTATCAAGAATTGCCGGAGCACATAGTAAAAAAATACAGTTTCAGCGAGTGGATTTTCAGAATGCTAAGTGAGTAATAGCAGGCTGAGTAATGTTTTTTCAATTATCAAGATATTCCAGCAGGTTTTTGATATTTTTTTCCTGATTTTCGGTTGAAAAATACTGCAATCCATCTTTACTGCCTTCGTAGAGTTCAATCCATTTTTTTTCATTGGAATAAATATCTAAGATGTAGTTGGCAAAAGCTTCAGGATCAGAAATTTCTGCAACAAGGGCATGGATATTCGGTGTTAACTTCATTCCCTCCACACCAATTTTAGTTGATATTACGGGCAGTTGATACTCCAGTGCCTGGCCGATTTTTCCTTTCACTCCGGCTCCGTATCTCAGCGGTGCAACCATCGCTTTTGCACTTGTAAAGAGATTGTCAATTTCTTTTTGATAACCTAAAATTGTGAATCTTTCGGAATCTAATGTCGTGATTTCTTCTGGGGCATTTCCGCCTACGATATACACTTTAATATCCGGGTTTTGTTTCCATACCAACGGCATGATCTCGTTATGCAGATACAGCACAGAATCTACATTAGGTTTGTGAAGAAAACTGCCAATAAAGATGAGGCCTTCTCTGTCATGAAAAGATTTCTGCCTCAGATTCTTTTTTAATGAATGGATATTACTTACAATAAATATTTTTTCAGTACTTATTTTTTCTATCGCGAGAATTTCTTTCTCATGATCGCTTATTGCTACGATGGCGTCTGCGCGTAGAAATGCTTTCCGTTCTAATTCGCAAACTTCTTTTTCCCTCTTTAACGTGGCTTTGTTTTTGAAGAAATACGCCTTCTCTCTTGAAAATCTGAGATAATGAAGATCCACCATATCGTAAATTATCTTCGCACGGAAACCGATTGGTTTAATAAACTCATTATAATACTCGTAGCCTTCCGGTCGGAAAATCCAGATATAATCTACGGAGTTTTTTATTTGCTGAAGCTGTTTTGCTTTCCGGATTATTTTCCGTTCAGGGGTTAAGTATTCTCTTATAACCTCAACACCCAAATCTTGAAATTTCTTTATGTAATCAGTATCATCAGCAGAAAATTCATTCTTTATCAGCAAGTATATTTTATGATTGTTATTTACCAGAATTTTTATAATCTCAGTAAACCTATTAGAGCCTGAATCCTGGTCGAATTTCGGCATATACTCTTCGGCCACCAAAATACATTTGTCATATTGGGCATCGTCATTTATTCTATAAAAATCATCGCCTTCTTTCCAAATGTTTTCAAGAAAATTCTGCCATTTTTCATAGAAAATAACCGAATTTTTTTTTATCAAATTGTGCTTGTTCGAATGGTGTTTTTTATAACTTACGGTTTCATAATGAATCACTTCTGACTGAGGTTGATAGTAAGTATCCAGACCCTGACGATGTTTCAGCCGCATGCAAAGATCGTTTTCTTCATAATAAGCAGGTGCATAAACTTCATCGAAAAGATTCAGATTACCCTTAGAATCCTGTCTTTTAAATAGCAAACTGCATCCTGAAACATAGTCTACTGTTCGCAGGAAGTTAAATTGCGGAGCATCGATTGACTGGGTAGCTCCACGGTTTACAATCACTTTGTTTTTGAAATCGAAACGGCCTGCCTCCTGTAAACTATTGTTCCCGAAAATGAGTTTAGAGCCTACAGCTCCAACATTCGACTGGGTTTGAAAGACAGATAAAAGTGAAGTTAGGTAGTTGTTTTGAACCTTTGTGTCGTTGTTGAGCAAATAAATATAAGAACCTTTTGCCTGTCTTATTGCGGTATTTGCACTTTTTAGAAAACCTAAATTTTCGGTGTTATTAATGAGCAATATTCCTTTTATCTGTGAGATGACATTTTGGGTATTATCCGTACTGCAGTCATTTACCAAAATGATTTCTTTAGAAACATTGTCGTTACATTCAGATATGGCACAAAGACAGTTTAAGGTGTAAAGAAGTTGGTTATGAACGGGTATAATAATACTTACTTCCGGTTCAGGTTCTTCTCTGAAATTGAAGGAATTGTTCTCGAAAAAGGAAAGATCTCTCAACGAAGTATTAAGAAATCTTGCAGACTTTTTAAACTTTATATCCCGTTTAAGCTGCTTATATCTCTTTCTTAAACTCCAAAACCTCATAATTTTTCACAATTTTTACCTTCTTTCGTAATCGTCCTGAATCCGCACAATATCATCCTCACCGAAATAAGTTCCGGTTTGTACTTCAACAAATTCCAGCAGCTCTAAGGTTCGGTTTTCAATCCGGTGTTTCGCACCAAGTGGGATGAAAATGCTTTCACCATATTTTACGGTATGTTCTACTTCATCAAGAACTACAATTGCTTCACCGGCGATTACCGTCCAGAATTCTTGGCGGTGATGATGATATTGATATGAAAGTCTTTGCCCTGGATTGACCTCGATTCTTTTTAATTTATAATGCGGCTCATCTGCCAAAACATAATATTTTCCCCAAGGTCTTTCGCCGATTTCTAACATTTTCGTTCAAATTTATTGCAAAACTAAATAAAATATGTCAAATTCTCTCAACACTCATTTTTTCCTTAAATTTGCACCCTAAATTTCGAACAATAATGAGAAAAGTAAGAGTGCGTTTTGCGCCAAGTCCAACCGGGCCTTTACATTTAGGTGGAGTGAGAACTGCGTTATATGATTATCTTTTCGCTAAAAACCAAGGCGGAGATTTCGTGTTGAGAATTGAAGATACCGATACTGCAAGATATGTGGAAGGTGCTGAAGAATACATAATGGAAGCACTGGAATGGTGCGGAATCATCCCGGATGAAAGCCCTAAACACGGCGGGAAATTTGCGCCTTACCGACAATCTGAAAGACGCGATATCTATGATAAATATTTAGCTGAAATCCTGAAAACCGATTATGCTTACCTCGCTTTCGATACGCCGGAAGAATTGGATGAAATTCGCAAAGAATTCGAACAAAATGGTGATGTCTTTGCCTATAATAATATCACAAGAAACCGTTTGAAAAACTCGCTTACCCTTTCTAAAGAGGAAGTTCAGAAGTTATTGGATCAAAAAGTACCTTATGTGGTACGTTTCAAAATGCCGGTCGATCGTGTGCTCAATTTGGAAGATATTATTCGTGGAAAGACTTCAGTAAATACAAATACTTTGGATGATAAAGTTTTGGTAAAAAACGATGGAATGCCAACTTATCATTTTGCCAATATTATTGATGATCACGAAATGGAAATCACGCACGTTATTCGTGGTGAAGAGTGGTTGCCTTCTCTCGGTTTGCACTATCTTTTGTATGAAGCAATGGGATGGGAAAGACCGGAATTCGCACATTTATCGTTGATTTTAAAGCCTGAAGGGAAAGGAAAACTCAGCAAGCGAGATGGCGATAAATTTGGTTTCCCGGTATTTCCTTTGAATTTTAAAGATCCCGAAACGGGTACTATTTCTAAAGGTTATCGTGAAGAAGGATATCTTCCGGAAGCTTTCATTAACATGGTCGCGTTGCTGGGTTGGAGCCCTGCAAATGACCGAGAAATTCTTTCTTTAGAGGAAATGACCAAAGAGTTTGATCTGCATAAAGTTCATAAAGCCGGCGCAAGATTCAACAAAGAAAAAGCAGAATGGTTCAACCACGAATATCTTAAATCAAAATCCGATGAAGAGGTTTTATCTTTATTAAAAGTAGCTGAAGGAATTAATTTGGATGGATCAAGCGATGAAAAATTATTAAAAGTTATCGCATTGATGAAAGATCGGGCAACTTTTGCTAAAGATATTTACAATGAAGGAAAATTCTTCTTTGAAGCACCAAATTCTTATGATGAAAAAGCAGTGAAAAAAGCTTGGAATGAAGAAACACCTGCGATTTTGAATGATTTTTCTAAAAAATTATTAAACCTTACAGATTTTCAAGCCGTTGCAATTAAACAATCCATCCATGATTTAGCAGAAGAAAAAGGTCTTGGTATGGGCAAAGTGATGATGCCGCTTCGTTTGAGCTTGGTAGGCGAACTGAAAGGTCCCGATGTTCCGGAAATTCTCGAAATTCTTGGAAAAGAGGAAAGCATCGAGAGAATAAAAAATGCAGCGAATAATATCGGCTAATTTTCTATAATTTTTATTAAATTTGAAAGATTAATTCTTAACTAAAGAAATGGAATACTTAAATTTTGAACTTCCCATAAAAGAGCTGATGGATCAGTATCAAACTTGTTCATTGGTAGGCGAAGAAAGCGGAGTAGATGTGAAATTGGCTTGCTCGCAAATCGAAGATAAAATTATAGAAAAGAAAAAGGAGATTTACGGAAACCTCACGCCTTGGCAAAGGGTTCAGCTTTCACGCCATCCGGATCGTCCTTATACATTAGATTTCATTAAGGGAATTACCGATAAAGATAGCTTTCTTGAACTTCACGGAGATCGTAATTTTGCTGATGATCCTGCAATGGTCGGTGGTTTGGCAACTATCGATGGACAGAGAGTAATGATTATCGGTACCCAAAAGGGGAGAACTACGAAAGAAAGACAACTCCGAAGATTTGGGATGAGTAATCCGGAAGGATATAGAAAAGCACTTCGCTTAATGAAATTGGCGGAAAAATTCAAAATTCCAGTGATTTCATTGGTTGATACTCCTGGAGCATATCCTGGTCTGGAAGCTGAAGAGCGCGGACAAGGTGAAGCAATTGCTCGAAATATTTTTGAAATGACCATGCTGAAAACTCCGATTTTTGTTTATATCATTGGCGAAGGAGCGAGTGGGGGAGCATTGGGAATCGGTGTTGGAAACAAGGTTTATATGTTGGAAAACACTTGGTACACAGTAATTGCTCCTGAAAGTTGTTCCTCAATTCTTTGGAGAAATTGGGATCATAAAGAAGACGCAGCGAATGCGTTAAAATTGACTCCGCAAGATGCTTTGAAAGAAAAATTTATCGATGGAATTGTAGAAGAACCGCTTGGTGGTGCGCATTATGATCCACAAGTTGCTTATGATCATTTAAAAGCTTCAATTTTGCAAAATATTAAAGCTTTTTCAACATTTTCAGGAAAAGAATTGGAAACTCAAAGGCAAGAAAAATTTATTGCAATGGGACAATTCAAAGGATAAAAATATTTTATAAATCAGTAAAACGGGCTTTGGTCCGTTTTTTTTATGAAATATTTTCAATGGCTTTAGCCAAAATTTAAATAAAAAAAATCCCGTAAAATAATTACAGGATTTCTATTTAAATATCAATTGAATTTTATTCGAAAAGTTCCGCAGTATTAAGCACGGTTACTCTTCCGTCTTCGCAGCGAATCGCTTCACCTGGGAAGTTTTGGATCATGTGATAATCGTGAGTTGCCATTACAACCGCTGAATTATTTTCAAAAGCAACTTGCTTCAGAAGCGTCATGATTTCGTTGGAAGTTTCAGGATCTAAGTTTCCGGTAGGCTCATCTGCAAGGATCAATTCTGGATGGTTCAGAAGCGCTCTCGCAATCGCAATACGCTGTTGTTCACCACCGGAAAGTTCGTGAGGCATTTTGTGTTTCTTCGATTTCATCCCCACGCTTCCTAACACTTCATTAATTCGGTCATCAATTTTGGTTTTGTCATTCCAGCCTGTAGCTTCTAGTACAAAACGCAGATTTTTTTCTACAGTTCTGTCCGTAAGCAATTGAAAATCTTGGAAAACGATGCCTAATTTTCGTCTTAAATTGGGCACGTCGGAAGCTCGAAGTTTTTCGAGATCGAAACCTGCTACATTACCGTGACCTGCAGAAATTGGGATGTGTCCGTAAAGGGTTTTCAGTAATGAACTTTTTCCGGAACCTGTCTTCCCAATCAGATAGCAAAATCTTCCTTGTTTGATATTAAGGTTTACATCATTAAGTACAGTGAAATTTTTCTGAGCTATTTTGGCATTTTTCAGATGGATTACATTTTGTCCTTCGTGAGATGAATGTGGCATATGGTATAAATATTAAAGATAAATTTTAATCAGATTTCGCATAGAATGCGTAAGTTGATTAGCCCTTCAAAAATAAAGAAAACTTTTTCGTTTAGCTAAATTTTGGCAAATTTTAACAACAAAAAATGCCTGAAAAAGTTATTTTCAAGCATATTTGTATATGATGATTTTCTGAGATTATCTCTTAGCGCGCGCAGCACTTACAGTTAAGCTCTTTCTACCTTTTGCTCTTCTAGCCGCCAAAACTCTTCTACCGTTTGGGGTTGACATTCTTTCTCTGAAACCGTGTTTGTTTCTTTTCTTTCTTTCTGATGGTTGGAATGTTCTCTTGCTCATTGCTTATATTTTTTAGTAAAAACTATCTCTTATTTTTCAGATTGCAAAGATAGGAAAGTTTTTATTTTCTGCAAATATATTTTAGATATTTTATAAAATAATAGCTTTCGGTAAAATTTTCATTTCGGTGAGCGGTATCACGCCGAGTTTTGGGTGCTTTGAAAAATTATTTTTTTCTTGTCGAAAATAGTTTTTGTGGGTTTCTGTAGATTTGTTAAATGCCTTTTAATACTATTTTCGTTGTAATCTCTCAGAACAAAAAACATATCTTTGTCGTTCAAAATTATAGAGAAATATGTTTACTGCTTCGGAAATTTCAGAAATTCAAAAATTACTTATACCAGAGAATAAAATTGTTATCATAACTCATTACAATCCAGATGGAGACGCCATCGGGTCGAGTTTGGGGCTGAAGCATTTTCTGAAGCAAAAAGGTCTGGACGCAGAGGTAATCGTTCCTAACGATTTTCCGAAATTTTTGAAATGGATGCCCGAATCCAAAAGAATCATCATTGCGGATTACAAAAGAAAACAGGCTGGAGAAGCGATTTATCATGCGGATGTAATTTTTATTCTAGATTTTAATGCTTCACACAGAAGTGGAAATCTCGTAGGTCCATGGATTGAAAAGGCTAAGGCGAAGAAAATTCTGATCGATCATCATCAACAACCCGATCAATTCGATTTTGTGTACTCGGATGTTACAATTCCAGCAACTTCGCAGATGGTGTACCATTTTATCCAGCAATTAAATGAAGAAGAAAAAGTAAACAAAGATATTGCGGAATGTTTGTATACCGGGATTATGACGGATACAGGAGGTTTTCGTTTTCGTTCCACGAGCGCAACTACCCATCGTATTGTAGCAGATTTAATTGAAAAAGGAGCAGAACCTTCGATGATTACATCTAATACTTTAGATACCAACACAGTTTCTCGACTTCACTTGCTTTCTTTAATTTTAGGGAGAATAGAATTGGTAAAAGATGGTAAAGTGGCAATTCTTTGGCTGAAAAGAGATGAATTGAAAGAATTCGGTTTCCAAAAAGGTGATACCGAAGGTTTCGTAAATTACGGTTTAAGTATTATGGGAACCCAAGTTTCAGCTTTTTTCATGGAAGATTTGTACGAAGATTTTATTAAAATTTCGTTCCGCTCCAAAGATCAAGTAGATGTAAATCAATTTTCAAGAAAATACTTTAATGGCGGCGGTCATATCAACGCAGCGGGCGGGAAATACATGAAATCAATTGAAGAAACTATCGAAGATTTTAAAGAAAAAATTGAAGCGGAGGAGTTTTAATTTATGGATATATAGTTTACTTCAACAATAACACCGCCAATGCAATAATCGCCGGTAATGCCTGAACGAAAAATATCTTTTTCGAAGCTGTCAAAGCTCCATAAACTCCCGCTACAATTACACATCCCAAGAAAAATACTGCTACATTTTGCGACCATGTTTCGTTTTCGATGAAGAATGACCAAATTAATCCCGCAGAAAGAAATCCATTATACAAACCTTGGTTTGCCGCCAAACCTTTTGTTGGTTTGAAAAGTTCATCTTTTAAGGAGCCTTTAAAAGTTTTTTTGCCCAAAGTTTCCCATGTAAACATTTCCATATATAAAATGTAAAGATGCTCGCTCGCGACTAATCCGATTAATATTTTTGATAAGATTTCCATGTTTTAATGTTCTTATTTAGAAAATGAGGTTTTTCGGGAGATTATGAAGGAGTTCGGTATTGATGATTGCTGCGCAGATTTCCGGTTTTTCCCAATGTCCGTTGTGGCCACAATCCAATAGATAGGATTTGATATTGGTTCTGTCCGGAAGATTTTTCAATAAAACGTCGGTTTTTACAGCGTTATCGTGTTTTCCTGCGATGACCAAAATTTTTCCTAAGAAATTTTGCATTACCGATGTTTTATCGGTTCGTTCGATCATGCCTTTTACAGCGGCGAGGGCGCCTTCATTTTTAGTGGAAAGTGCGATTTCTTTGGCAAGTTCTATTTTTCCTTCCAAAATATCTTTTTCATTTTCATTAAATAAATTGGGAATTCCCGCTCGAACATAATTGGGAAATGCTTCCTGAATAATCCTCAAACTTTTCCTGCGCTGTTCTTTTTTCTCTTCATCGTCCGGAAAATAACTAGAGAAAAACAATGTGAAACTTTTCAAAAATTCCGGAAATTTCTCTGCAAAAGCCAGCGATGTGTAACCGCCCATCGAATGTCCAAGAAGGTGAAATTCTTTCAAACCGAGCTTGTCGGTGACTTTTTTCACTTCTTCTGCCATCAGTTCCATGGTGTGGATTTCACTGTAAATTTTAGATAAACCATGTCCCGGCAAATCAATTTTTATTAAAGTAAAATCTTTGGAAAGGTATTTTTCTAGGTCTTCCCAAATCATCAAATTTTCCATAAAACCGTGGAGTAGAACCAAATTTTCCTTTCCTTTTCCGGATATTTCGTAATGCAGCATGGTCTTAATTTAAATTGGTTTAAAAATAAATGTCAATATAATCCACAAATCCGGAGCTGTTCACTTTATCTTGCAAACGCCAGAATTTTCCTTTCCCTTCGTCGAAAAATGTTGTTTTTTTGGTTCGCGTATATTTTTCTCCCTGAATATTTTGGTTGATTTTTCCTTCAAAATTCAGGTGTTTATCGGATACCCGAGAGATTTTTCCTTCGATTGTTAAAGTGTTTTTCCCTGAAGCTGCTTTTCCCGAAACGGAATATTCGTCTCTTCCGATTTTTTCGAATTTTGCACTTCCAGTGAACGACGAAATTGCATCTGAACTGAACTTTAACTGATGATTTCCACTTAGGTCTGCAAAACGATTTTGTTCGTTTTTTAGTTTGATGCTGTCGTTGATTTGGCTTCTGACAGCGTTGAGAGAATCAATGATTTTACTACTGTCGGATTTGGTATTGGTGAATTCGCCTTCTTTTTTGGAGCAGGAGAGTAATAAAATACTGCAGAGGATAAGGATGTTTTTTTTCATAATCATTCATAATCGAATGATTCAAATTTAGGTAAAAATCTAAACATTCCATGTTTTTTTGCGAAAATGGAAATTCAAGGATGAAATTGATTGTTTTGATTGAGATTACGATTTGGTTTTGGAATCCATCACAATCGTTACCGGACCGTCATTGAGTAAAGAAACTTTCATATCGGCTCCGAAAATTCCGCTTTCGGTTTTCAATCCGGATTTTGCGATTTCAGCTTTAAAATATTCAAAAAGAGGAATAGCTTTGTCGGGTTTTGCGGCTTTGATGAAAGATGGGCGGTTTCCTTTTTTGTAATCGGCGATTAAGGTAAATTGGCTGATGCAGAGGATTTCTCCGGAAATATCGGTTACGGAAAGGTTCAGTTTTCCTTCCTCATCACCGAAAACTCTTAGGTTTAAGATTTTTTGAACCAGCCAATCGGCGTCGGTTTTTTCATCTTCTTCATCAATTCCGATCAATAAAAGTAAACCTTTAGTTATTTCACCAACAATTTTTCCTTCAACTTTTACATTAGCTTCCGTAACTCTTTGAATAACGATCTTCATGGAAATTAAATAGCTTAAAAAATTAATCAAAAATAGAAAGTGTTCCTGTGGCTGAATCGAAATTGTATCGATAGGTTTTGGGAGCAATTTGCGCAACTTTGGTAGGTTGGCCTGTAATCAAAATCCATTCTGCACCATCTTTCGGGCAAATTATTTTGATGTTGTTTTGAACTTCCAGGGTTGTCGAATTGTCGGGACAAAGATGAGGTGCATTTCGGTCGTAAATTTTAAAACCGGTAGTGGTTCTTACCACGATTAATCCGCGGGTTCCGGATTCTTGTTCATTCACATAAATCCATCCGTTTACATTCTGAAGATTATAATAAGCAGGCAAATTGAGGTTAAGAACAACGTTAATAGGTACATTCGGAAAGCAACTCACGGTTTCCTCGCGAGTTGAACATGAAGTTGTATTTAAAGCGCTGAAAATGAGTACTATTGATAAAATTAGAACCGAAATGTTTCTTTTCATTTAAAATAAATTTATATATTTGTAAAACGAATATAAACAGAAATCATTGTCCGGCAAATGTCGGATTATTTTTTTATACTAACGCAAATTAAAGAAAATTATGGCAAGTTATGTTACCAAAGATGGTTTGGATAAAATGAAAGTTGAGCTGGAACAACTGGAAACCATCGAAAGACCAAAAATCACCCAGCAAATTGCTGAAGCAAGAGATAAAGGCGATCTTTCTGAAAACGCAGAATACGACGCTGCCAAAGAAGCCCAAGGAATGTTGGAAATGAAAATTTCAAAGTTAAAAGACTTGATTATCAACTCGAAAGTAATTGATGAAACCCAGCTTGATACTTCGAAAGTTTCTATCTTGACAACAGTTCGATTGAGAAATAATACGACCAAAGCTGAGCAGAAATTCACTTTGGTACCTGATAACGAAAGCGATCTGAAAGCTGGGAAAATTTCGGTTAATACACCGATTGCTAAAGGACTTTTAGGAAAAGTTGTAGGCGAAACTGCTGATATCGTTTTGCCAAACGGGAACAAACTTTCTTTCGAAGTTTTGGAAATTACTTTGTAAAAAAGTGATTTTCAGATGGAAAAATTTCACAAAACTTCCACCTCAATTTTTATTTAAACCTTAAATTTGTAGCATCAAAAAAAATAAAAATTAAAATCTAAAAGTAATGAGTTCTATTTTCACGAAAATTATTGCGGGTGAAATTCCATCCTACAAAATTGCTGAAGACGAGCAGCATTTGGCTTTTTTAGATGCAATGCCTTTGGTAAAAGGACATACTTTGGTGATTCCCAAAAAGGAAACCGATTTTATTTTCGATCTGGAAAATGAGGATTTTAAAAACTTATGGAGTTTTGCACGAACCGTTGCCAAAAAACTCGAAAAAGCCTATCCATATCAACGAATAGCAGTTGCAGTGGTAGGTTTGGAGGTTCCTCATGCACATATTCATTTGATTCCGATCGATAAAATGGATGATATGAACTTCAAAAACGAAAGACTGAAACTTTCGGGTGATGAATACAAGGAAATACAAAATACAATCATCAATTTATAAAATATTATTTTGTCAAGGTCGAAAAACTTTGACAAAATTTTTTTAAAAACAAACATTCTTACACTTATTATTAAAGATATATGAATTCAAACCAATGCTCTTTCTGCGGAAGAAAACGCAAAGAGGTAGAAATATTGATTTCTGGAAACGAAGGTTTTATCTGCGAAAACTGTATCGAGCAAGCACACGCTATTGTGGTTGAAAATGCCCAAAAACAAGGCTTTTCACCAGCTGATAGTATGGAAGATTTAAAAAAACCAAAAGAAATAAAAGAACATCTTGATCAATTTGTAATTGGTCAAGATCAGGCGAAAAAACAGCTTTCGATCGCGGTTTATAACCATTATAAAAGGCTTCTTCATGCCAAAACCGAAAACCGAGAAGTAGAGATTGAAAAATCGAATATCATCATGATCGGTGAAACAGGAACCGGAAAAACGCTTTTAGCAAAAACGATTGCTAAGGAACTGAATGTTCCGTTTTGTATCGTAGACGCAACTATTTTAACTGAAGCGGGTTACGTTGGGGAAGATGTGGAAAGTATTCTTTCTAGATTACTGATGGTCGCTGATTATGATGTGGAAAAAGCAGAAAAAGGAATCGTTTTTATTGATGAAATCGACAAAATTGCAAGAAAATCCGATAATCCGAGTCTTACGCGTGATGTGTCCGGTGAAGGTGTACAGCAAGGATTGCTGAAATTGTTGGAAGGAAGCATTGTAAATGTACCGCCACAAGGCGGCAGAAAGCATCCCGATCAGAAATATATTCAGGTAAATACCCAAAATATATTGTTTATTGCTGGTGGAGCTTTTGATGGAATTAAAGAAATCATTGAAAGACGTCTCAATAAGCAAGCCATTGGTTTCAGTGCTGAAAAAATGGCCAAAACGGAAGATGATGAGTATATTTTGAGCCAACTGAATGCAATCGATTTGAGAAAATTCGGCTTGATTCCGGAATTATTAGGGAGATTTCCAATTGTGACTTATCTCGACAAGCTCACGAAAGAAACAATGATTCGCATAATGAAAGAGCCGAAAAATTCGATCATCAATCAGTTTGTGGAGCTTTTCAAAATGGATGGTGTTACATTGAAATTCACCGACGAAGCGATAGAAAAAATTGTGGAAGAAACCATGGAAAAAGGCCTTGGTGCAAGAGGTTTGCGCGGCACTACGGAGAAGGTTCTGGAAGATTATATGTTCGATATTGAAGCAAGCAATGAAATTGTGCTGACCCGCGATAATATTAAGTTTTAAGATTTTTGGCTATTTATTTTATATTAAAAAATTAATTAATATCTTTGTTTTTGAATAATTACTTATTTGATAAAACACAAACACACATAAAATGAAAAAAAATCTACTAACTGTGGCGCTCTTGGCGTTAAGTTTACACAGTACAGCCCAGGTCATGGTCCATGTGGACAATTCGGGTGTATTTTATGTCGGTGAAAGCGCGCTTGTTTATAATGGGGGCGGTTTACAGACTAAAGGAAACGGTATTTTAGATGTTAGGGGAAATGTCATGATTGAAGGCGCTTCCACTGATGTTTTAAAAACATTGGATAATGCGGGAACAGGTAATAAAACCGACGGAGGTAACATTATTCTGAGACTTAATAATCCTGCCGGATATGCTGCATCTACGTATGGTCAGCTTTACATTAACGGTATTTCGCAGGGCAACATTTCCGCAATAGTTGATAAAGAATACAGAGCAGGTAAACACGGTACTTACCAGCAGATTGCACTGCCATTTTACAATAAAGCAATATCAACACTTTCGGGGACTGGTATTGGTACATTGGGAAAAACATTCTCTAATGTCAGATATTCAAAAAATGAGGTACTTACTTGGAATAATCTAACTGCTGTATCAGATAATCTTAGTGTTTCATCTTTAACTCCTAAAAGTACCACGTATTACATGCTTGGTTCCAATGGGTTTGATTCAGCAAATCCACCTGCATCAATGCCTGCCAATGCACCAGCACCTGCAGGTAGTGTATATACCTTAAAGGGAATTCCTTTTACAAACGGTGTAACCGAGAAATTAATTAATGCCGCAAATGGTGTTAATTTTGGCGCAACCGGGAATGCATTAAACTCCTATAACGAACGTTATAATTCTTATCTTCAGGATGACTGGGATTATCCGGTAGCTCCTGCAAATCCTTGGGCAGTATCTACTTTCGGCCGAAATATATATCAGTTTGGTAATCCTTACCTGACCAATCTGGATTTAGGATTCATCGGAATCACTGAATCTGGCGCGGTTACAGATAACAATGCAATACCATCTGTTCAAGGGATCCGCTATGATCCTGGTACGGTAGTTACACTTTCAAGCGGTACATTTTCATCAGGGGCTAAATATATAAATTTTACCTCTGGTAACCCAGTTCCCGTTGGTGACGTAGGTCTTGTAATCAAACCGATGCAGACTTTCGTCGTTAAACTTAGAAATAATGATGCTGAATCAGGTACTAATAAAACTTTAAACTTCGATAATTTAAGGAGGTTTAAATCAACTCCCAGAGTCGGCGGAACTCCTTATTCTGTAAATGCTGGTAGAGGGACGGATGCTAGTGGTACAGTGAAACAGCTTGGTGTAATTGCTTTAGATGCTGATGGTAATGAACTTGCTAGGACATATTATGCAGTTTATCCTTCTGCAGTTACAGGTCATACTTCCTATCCTACAACGCAGTCAATTTTAGGAGGACAGAATATCATTGGTACATTTGAGGAAGACGCAGTAAATGGTGGTTACGATATGAATTATGTCAACGCTTACTGGCTGTATATTAATGAAGCCAATGAAAATGATTTTTCAGGAAAAGCGATTCCTTTAGCGCTATATAATAGCGGTATCAAATCACTGAAATTCGAAATTAGAGAGAATACTGAACTGATTGAGAATGGAGTACATCAAATATCTACTGGTACAGGCTTCTATTATAAAGCATCGAATGGTGAAACGATGGAGATTGTACAGAATCAGGTGGTTCCTGTAATTTCTGATCGATACAGCTTATTCTACGGAAAACCCAAAGGTATTTTGGGTACAGATGGATCTGCTAAACCATCGCGTACTAAAGTAGTTTATCATCAGTTAATTGATAATTTTGTGGTCCGTTTTGACCCTAACTGGAAGACAGCCGATATTCAGGTGTATGACATGAGTGGTAAGTTAATACTTGCCGAGAAAAAAGTGTTAGCAGACAAAGATTATGTCTTGAATCTTGCAAAACACAACAATGCTTATATTGTAACAGCTGTATCAGACAAGGGTGAAAAAATTAGTTCCAAAATTGTAAGATAACATAAAACACAAACTATGAAACTATTTAGTAAAATTCTATTCTTCCTGTTCGTAGCGATTGGAACATTATATAGGGCTCAGCCTACTAACCCGCCGTCCCCACCAGGAGGGGGTGGAGGTGTAGGTCCCGGAGCTCCTGCTTCACCAATTGATATGTATGTATATATTTTGGCAGTTGCAGCTATATTATTTATGTACTATTATTATTACAAAACGAGAAAAAAAATTGTATAAGCAATTTATAACCCTACAACCCCATCGAATTCCGGTGAGTTTTTTTATATTTACATTATGAAAAAAATTTTAGGAATTATGAGTTTGCTTGCGCTGAATTCATTATCTGCGCAATTTAAAATAGATATTGAAGCTCCGGCAGCATTTACCCCAAAGGAAGTATATCTTTATACCTTAAATGGCTCTAAAGATGTTTTAAATACCAAAGAAATCAGAAAAGGGAATACTTGGCAATTTAAAGTGGAAAAACCTTATACAGGAATGCTGAAACTGTATTTTCCGGAAGGGAATATCTCACTGAATTTCATCGCCGAAAACAAAGATGTAAAACTAAAATTCGATTCTGATAAAGGCAAAATCACCAATGTGCAATATTTGGATGAAAGTAATTTTGTAATGAATAATTTGCAAGATGTTCAACAGAAAAAAGAGTATATTTTGCCTGCTTTGGTTCAAATAAAAGATTATTACGATAGCTCTACAAGCTTTAGAAAAGCCCTAAATGATGAGATTGCGAGACTTTCTTTAAGCGTTGCGGATCTCAGTAAATACCCATTCGTACAGTACTATAATTCCAATTACTCCAAGTTTTTAGATAAAACTACTGCTAAAAAGGACATTACTCATGATGAAATCATTCATTATCTAAGCAATTCCAATGATATGCTTGAAACTTCTTCACTATTGAGGCCTGTTTTGATGGCGTATTTGAATGTTGGACCAAGTACAAATGTTGCAAACGATGTCGATAAATTATTAAAAGCAGTAAATTTGGAAACTCCTCGCGGACAAACCATTTTGTCGGAATTGATCGAGATTTTTGATACTTATGGTATGGCAGATTTGAAGGAGAAATATCTTACCGAAGCTAAAAATCTAAAATGTACCATCAATGATCGGTTGAGTAACACCATTGCAACCAATAAAAACACCGAACTAGGGGCAACTTTTCCTAATTATGTTTTTCAAAACCCGACCAATACCACTGCGAAATCGATTGCGGATGTGAAGGCAAGTAAGAAGATTATAGTTTTCTGGTCGTCAACTTGCTCCCACTGCGAAGCAGAACTTCCGAAGCTTATCGAAAAATATAATGCGATAAAATCCCAAAATGCCGAAGTTATTGCGTTTTCTCTGGATTCTGAAAAAGCAAATTACGATGCTAAAGTGAAAAGTCTTCCTTGGATTAATGATACCGAGCTTAAAGGTTGGTATAGCTCATTTGCAGAGACTTACAATGTGAGAGCAACGCCTACTTACTTTGTTTTGGATTCTAATAATAAGATTATTGCAAAACCGGATCATGCAGCAGATGTAATTTCCTATTTAAAATTGAATTAAATTTTTGCTACATTCCAAAATATTTTTATCTTTGCACCACTCTAATGGCGAGGTAGCTCAGTTGGTTAGAGCGCAGGATTCATAACCCTGAGGTCACGGGTTCAATTCCCGTCTTCGCTACAAAAAAAGCTCAGCATTTGCTGGGCTTTTTTAGTTTACAGAAACCATGTTTTGGTTCCAAAAATAGCCGTGAAAATTATTCGGGAATTCAAATGATTTTCTTTTCGAATTTGGTTGTTGAATCTTTATTTTAAGATTAATTTTCTTGATATTATTTGGTTTTGCTTAAAATTTTTAGGAGGAAAATTTATTTTAACACAGTTTGTGATAGTTTTTGCGCCAATAATTTTGTCAGTTTATAGATTAGTATTACTTTTACGCCGTCTTAAAGATGATGTCAATTATCAAAAAGACAATAAATTTTTTTTCATCATTTGTGTTTTTAGAATCGTGTCGCAAGATGCGATTCTTTTTTGTTTTTATGACTTGTTCAGTCTCTCGTAACGCACCATCAAATCTACAAAATAGGAGTAGGTGATGCTACCTTGTTGTTGGTTGCTTTTCAGGAATAGATCATTGCTGAGGTCGAAGAAAATTGAAAGAATTCCATCGTGTTTTTGGGCAAACATTTTTTCATGAATTCGATCTCTTTTCATCGCAGGTGAGTAATCTTCAAGTACTTTCTTCACAAATTGAGGATTTTTTTCTACTAATGAGTTCAATAAAGACCTCAAAACAAAATACTCAACACTGTATTTCAATTCCGAATTTTTGGAATTTTTGCCTAAAAGATAACCGATAAAATTGGCTTCTTGCTCTCTGGCAAAACCCAATTGATGCGCACTTTCGTGAGCCAAAGTAAAAGGAATATGAGTGGAGGGCAATTCTGCATTGTACTGCGCTTCTGCGGTAAATGGATTATAGTAACCCAAAATCCCGCTATAACTCATAATTATGCGAAATAAACTGGGTTTGAAATTATTGATTGTTGTGCTTTTCTTCCCGTTGAGAAACTTGGGAAACTGTTTTTGTTGAGACAGAATTTCGGATTCTATCGTTGATAAATCCTGTATTTTGAAAACCCCGTTTTCGTCTTCTTTTACCAATTCACGGGTCTGTTTACAAAGATTAAGGTATTTTAAGGTTAAAGATTTTGTTTCTTCCAAAGAGATTTCTTCTGGTGGTAATTTTTCGATTAGGGGTTTCTGAAAGTAGAGCTGTCCCCAGAAAATTTGGTAGCTGAAATAAACCAAATTTAAAATGACTAAAAGCTTTACTAAATAAGTGTTTCGGGTTTTCTTCTTTAAAATTTTAAATAGAAATATAAGAATCGTTGCTGCTAAAATAACATAGAAAATATCACCTACAGAAAATGGTATTGGCGCAAATAGTTTTTGATGAGTTGTCTTTTGCCATTCAAAAAAACTCGAGAACACGTTGATGAAAAAAGGTATTTTCGAGAATAAGTAGAACAAAAGAAATTGGGCAAGTAGAATACCCGCCCAAAACCTTTTTTTCTTACTATAATTCTGTTTAGTGGCCACTTTCGCTTTTCACATGATCAAGTTCGATTCCCTGCGCTTTCAGAATTTTGGTTACACGAATTGCATAAAACGCCAGATAAGCAAAGCACAAAATTCCTACGATATAACTGAAGTGAATATTCGTCATATCCGCAAGCATTCCTTGAATCCAGGAGATAATTCCACCTCCCATAATCATCATGATAAGATAACCCGAACCTTGGTTGGTGTGTTTTCCTAAACCGTTGATCGCTAATGCGAAAATACATGGCCAAAGCGTAGAGCAGAAAAGTCCCACACTGGTAAAGGCATAAACAGAAGTCATCCCTGAAGTCATCATCCCGATAGCCAGGGAAAGGATTCCCATTGAGGAGAAAATCAGAAGCATTCTTGCTGGATTTCCTTTACTTAATATGTCCGCAATGATCATTACTAAAATGATTACACCATAAATATAGAAATGAGACAAATCGTGTTTTGCGATGGCATTCACAAGAAGGAATACGCCAAATGCTAGATAAGGTGCCAGGAATCTTAAAATTTTCTTGAAACCTGCGGTGATATCAAAGGCGTCAACCGCACCCGTCCAACGGCCTATCATAAGTGATGCCCAGTACAAAGAAACGTAGGGTGCGATATCTTTGGTGGAAAATCCGAGTGACTTTTCCATATAGGCCGGTAAATTACTTGCGGTCGAAACTTCGACGCCCACATAAACGAAAATCGCAATCATTCCTAAAACCAGTTGTGGATATTTCAGTGCAGAATCTCGGTGTTCGCCAGGTACAGCATCGTCTGTATCTTCTGTTATGGTTGGAGTGACTTTTGGTAGTGAAGAAAATTTTAAAAGGATAGCAACCAAAACAAATGCTGCACCTAAAATCAGATAAGGTACTTTCACCGATTCAATACTCGCTTCAGTATTTGCCGCTGATGCGGAGCCGAAAATCGCAAACGAAACGATCAGTGGTCCTATCGTGGTTCCGAAATTATTAATTCCTCCTGCCATCGTTAAACGCTGAGAACCGGTTTCGGTGGGACCTACTTCAATAGCGAGCGGATTCGCAACAATCTGCTGTAGTGAAAAGCCAAGTCCAACAATAAACAATCCTGAAATCATCAGCGGAAAAGAGCCCATATTTGCGGCGGGATAAAATAAGAGTGTTCCTGCGGCAGAAATCAAAAGTCCTACAATTAAACCATTCTTGTAACCAATTTTGTTTACCACATCCTGTTTTATGGCTTTCGATATAAACATGTAAATCAAAGAACCAACGGTGTAGGCAACATAAAATGCAACGGACACCAACTGGCTTTGGGATTGTGAGAGGTTAAAGGCTTTTTTGAATACCGGGATCAAAATATCGTTGCTCGCAGCAACAAATCCCCAGAAGAAAAACACGGTTACCAACGGCACGAACTGTCCCCAATTGGTTTTTTTAGAATAGTTTGTTGACATTTATTATAATTTCTTAAAAACAAATATAACCAATTATTTCTCAGTTTGAGTTTTCCAAAGTCTTTTTTATTGCGCTATAAGCCAGCGCTTTTAGGTCACTGCTCGATTTGTCTGGAGGCAAAATATCATTAAAATAGACCTTCACCTTACCCGGAAAACCTTTCGAATAATCAAACGGAAACATTTCCTTTAACCCAACAAACGTAAAAACTGCCAACGGAGATTGATGTTTTGAAGCCAAAATAAAAGCACCATCTTTAAAATGATCCAAAACCACTGAAGTATCATCCGGAACGCCACCTTCAGGAAAAATAACGATGCTTTGGCCTTCTTCCATACGTTCCGCGCATCTTCGGTATACATCGGCGCGACTTTTGGCAGAGCTGCGATCCACCATCACGCAAATCCTTTTGTAAATGGTTCCAAAAATCGGGATTTTCACCAATTCCTTTTTTCCAACATAGCAAAGCGGATGGTTCGGCATTAAAATACAGGGAAGCATCACATCCATAATCGAGGTGTGGTTTGATATGAAAACGTATTGCGTGTTTTTATCAATTTTTTTATCGGTCAGTTTTTTCAGTTCGTAGCGAAATCCCATTCCGTAAAACATTCCAAAACACCAAAGTCGGATAAATTGGTAAGCATATTTGTAATCTTTTTTCCTTATTGATAGCAACAAAACCGGAATTCCTAGGACGATGGTAAGCACAGTTCCCAAGATAATCATCCAGCCACGCCATATATAATTCAAGATTTTTTTCATTTAATTTTTTCTTTTTCTGAGGAAATTATCCGTTAAAAATCATCTTCTTTTTTACGGTGTAATTCAACATTGAAACCAATAATATTGCCGCAATTTTACTAATCATTTCCTGGCTAAATACAAAAAAGCCTAAATTGATAACATCCGTAAATACAAAACGGAAAAACATTTGAAAAACAATTAAACTCAAAATGGTTGATAAAAAAGAAACCGACATGAAATAAGCAAATTCTTTTCTTTTGGAATGTTTTCCCCGTTCGAAAACAAACCAAATACTAAGAAAATAATTGGTAATAATTCCGCAACATGTCGAAAAGATATTGCTTAAAGGATAGTGAATTCCATGAAAATTATTCTCATCAATAAATATTTTAGGCAAATATAAACTCAGTATTTTGAACGAACCGATTTCTACAACAGCACTCAGTGCACCAGCAATAATGAAAAACAAAACCTGTTTCTGTTTCAGTAAAAGTTCTTTCATAAAAAAGAATATGTGCAAATTTATAACTATATGTTAAACAATAAGAAAACTTGTTAAAATATTTTTTTATTTCGAAAATATGTATAACTTTATTTTTCCAAATAAGAAATATTATCTGATAAAATTTTCATTTTCAATCGTTTGTGAGAATGGTTTTTATCTTAGAACACCAAATTGAACAATTTTTTTTCGATAAAAACTAAACGCAAAACTCATGAACACTCCTAGAAAGTACCGAAAATTTACTCCGCACAAGCAAAAAATTGAAGCTTTGGAAAAGGAAAGTCCGAGATTCAAAAGAATTTATTCCGAGTACGAATTGATGTCCGATGAATTATGGAATCTGGAGAATACGGACATTTCAAATATTCCTGATGATTTCCTAAACGCTGTGAAACTTCAAACCGAATATTTGGAAGATGAGATCGGAGATTGGCTGATCCAAATGGATAAACCGATTCAATAGAATCGAGTTTAAAATTAGAAGAAGGCAAAACAAAGACACTTTTTCTATTTTAATTATCTTTGCAGAAATTTCCGGAATTCGGATTTCCAAGGTATGCTGATCAATTTTACTCAAAATAGAAATTTCAAATTATTCAAAACCCTATCAGAAGTTGCAGAAAACAACAATCAAAGCATCTACATTGTAGGTGGATATGTTCGTGATTTGCTCATGAAAAGAAAAGCTCCTACAGATATCGATTTTGTTACCGAAGGAAATGGGATGGATCTCGCCAAAGCGGTTGCCAAAGAAATCAATCCAAAATTAAAGGTTTCCGTTTTCAAAAATTACGGGACCGCAATGTTCAAACACGAAGGTTTAGATTTGGAATTCGTAGGTGCCCGAAAAGAAAGTTATGCCGAAAATTCCCGAAAGCCATCGGTAGAAATAGGAACTTTGGAAGATGACCAAAAACGCAGAGATTTCACCATTAATGCATTAGCGATTTCCCTAAACAAGGATAGTTTCGGTGAACTGATCGATCCGTTCAACGGAATTTCAGATATCCAAAATAAAATTATTCGAACTCCATTGGAGCCAAGCCAGACCTATTCCGATGATCCTTTGAGGATGATGAGGGCGATTCGCTTTGCTTCCACTTTAAATTTTAAAATCGAAGAACATTCACTTCGGGCAATCCAGAAGGAAGCGGAAAGAATTAAAATTGTTTCCATGGAAAGAATCATGGTGGAATTCAACAAAATCATGCTTTCAGAAAAACCGTCAACTGGCTTGAAATTGCTCGAAGAAACAGGACTTTTACCGCTCATTATTCCTGAATTAACAGCATTGCGCGGAATCGAAGAAGTAGAAGGTCAAACACATAAAGATAATTTCTGGCATACGCTGGAAGTGGTTGATAATATTTCGGAAAATACTGAAAATCTTTGGCTTCGTTGGGCGGCTTTGCTTCACGATATCGGAAAAGCACCCACCAAAAAGTTCGTAGAAGGAACAGGCTGGACTTTTCATGGACACGAATTTTTGGGATCAAAAATGGTGAAAAGTCTTTTCTACCGACTGAAATTACCGATGGGGAGCGATATGAAGTATGTGCAAAAAATGGTAAAGCTATCGTCACGACCGATTGCATTAATTGATGATGGAACTTCGGATTCGGCGCTTCGACGGTTGCTTTTTGATTCCGGTGATGATTTGGAGGATCTTTTCACGCTTTGCAAAGCAGATATTACGACCAAAAATACATCGAAACAGCAAAAATTCAAGAAAAACTTTGAATATGTTGCTCAGAAAATAAAGGAAGTAGAGGAAAAAGATCAGGTTCGGAATTTCCAACCGCCGATTTCGGGTGAAGAAATTATGACGCTTTTCAACTTAAAACCCGGAAGAGAAATCGGGATTTTAAAGGAAAAGGTGAAAGAAGCCATCTTGGAAGGAGAAATTGAAAATGATAAAGACCAAGCCCGAAATTTCGTTATCAAAGAAGCGGAAATCTTGGGATTAACTCCAGGCTAAAAGTTTAGAAAATAATAAGCAGATAAAAAAATGGCGTTCCGGAGGAACGCCATTTTTTTTAAAAGATATTATAACGATTAGTTTTTATAAAAGCCGTTGGTTCCAACACCAGTTGTTAACGTTTTTAAAAGCGTGCCGGTGGAGTTATAAATTCTTGTCGTACTTTCTTTTGAAAAGTAAGGATCAGAGACGTAGGTGTTGCCGTCAATGACATCAAAACCATAAATATAGTTGGTAGTTACATCAAACAAAGGCGTTGCTGTGTTGCCACTGAAACTGTACACTTTTTTCGCAGCACTTATGAAATAAAGTTTATTGTTATCCATTGAAAGTTTAGCTGCTTTAATGCCAGACAATTCTACCTTTTCGAAGGTGCCGGTTTTCGCGGTAATTTTGTAAAGATAGCTATTAGTGTTGTCGCCACTTAAAACATATACCATATTCTTGTCTGCAACCATGTCTTTAATCATCCCATTATCCGTTAAAGTAATTGCTGGGTCCACATTGTTGGTCGCTGCATTTACTCTCGTAATAGTATGTCCTGTAGGCAATGCATTATAGTTGGCATCATAAGTTACCCCATCAGTCTGCACATAAACGAAACCATCAGCTGCAACCACTTTTTCTGCATATCTGTCGAAATCAATGCTTTTTACAAAGGCATTGGAAGCATCATAGATATTTAATTTGCGAACATCGCTAAAGTTATTATTCGTCACATAAGTAAAGTTTCCGCTAAAAGCGATATATCGCGGTTGCTCCAAATTTGCAGAGATGGTCTGCACTTTTTTGAAGGTATATCGGTTAACGATTTCAATTTTGTTTGGTACATTCAGCACAAGATAAGCTAAATCTCCTTTAAACCCTATTGATTGAAAAACGTTTCCTAATGTTGCATTCGCATTCTGTGTAGAAAAGATATTATTTTCTTGTTTCGACAAATCTGCAGACAAGAAATCTACGGATGAGGTCGGTGTCGAGAATCCGCCTTCATTGGCAACAAGAATTCCATTTTGGTACGCACCTTTGGGCTCTTCAATAACAGGATCGTCGTTACGACATGAAATCGTAAACGTTAGCATTAACGCAATAGCTGCGGAAAAAAGTCTGGTCATTTTCATTGATATTATTTTAAAAGTTAATTAAAAGGTTGGCGCTGTAATTTCTTTTTGGCAGCGGAAAATAGGCGGTAGTTTCATAAATTTCATCGAAGATGTTGTTTACTTTGAAACCCAATTGATAATGCTTGAACAGGCGAAGATTAAAACCGGCATTCATCACGAAATAGGAAGGAATTGAATAATCTTTCTTTTCATCATCGCTGGTGTAGGTAAGACCGTTTAACATTCCCTGAGCAAAAAACTCAAGAAAATCATAGCGATAGTTGGCATTTGCGAAAATTTTATGTTGCGGAACGTAGGCTAAAAACTTATCAGTTTCCAGGTTTTTCGAATGGGTGAAAATATAACCTAAAGAAAATTTGGCATCTTGCTTCTCGAAGTTTTTCTTGAAATTCAATTGAGATTCCAGGCCGTATGATTCTACATTATTCGTATTAATTGGCGACCAGACTCCGGAAGCATTGGGCAACCACCGAATCATATCTTTAATACGGATGTAATACGGCGTAATGTTTAAGCTGAAATTATTGTGCCTGAAATTATTAGCGAGTTCAGCCTGATGCGAAATTTCGGATTTTAGATTTAAATTTCCGCCGGGTTTCCAGTACAAATCGTTGAATGATGGATACCTAAAGTTCTTTGAAGCATTTAAAACGACAGAATACCAGTTTGTTACAAAAGTTTTCCCAGAAAACGAATAAAGGAATGGAGTCTGGATATTTTCAACAAAATCTTTTTTAGTACCCGCTTCGAATTGCATTTTGGTATTGGGATTCCATCGAAAAAGTAACGCAGCGGAACCCAAATTTCTTTCCACTTTGTTAATACCCGACTGAAAGCCTTCCGCCTGATTATTTTGATATTCTACAATAGTATTGATGGCGAGCTTATCATTAAAAATATAATTAAAGTCATTCTTTGCCAAATAAATTTTCGCCATTCCACCGCTTGTTTTTGGCTGAGTGATATTTCCGAAATACTGAAATTCATCTTCCAGATAAGCAATTTTAAAGCTGTTTTTAATATTTGCTAAATTCAGATCCCAGTGCACTAAGCTTCTGAAAGTATTTGTTTTATATTTGGTTCTGGTGTCGTATTCGGAGAAAACGGGGTAATGCTGCCAGCCATCAAAAATTTGGGTTTGCCAAAAGATCTTGTTTTCTGAATTAATCTTGTAAGCGGCACCTAAATTGAACGTGCGGTTGTCATATCCGCCATTTAAATTCGTGTAATTACGCTTTTCGGGAACATGATAATCGTTATCACTTTTTACAAAATTCCCAGAAACTTTGATGCTGAATTTTTCATCACTGAAAGCGCTTTTGAGAAATGTATTAATGGTATTGAACGAGCCATATTCAAAAAATAAATTATTGCTTAAGCCTCTATTAAATTGCAGTTCATTGTTCATGTGAATGGTTCCACCGATCGCACCGCTTCCGTAAATTACACTTCCGCCGCCGGATTTCACTTCCAGATTATCGTAACCCAATAGATTCAGATTATTGATATCACCTTGCCCGAGAAGAATAGAGTTGACATTAATACCGTTCCAGATGAAAGCTGTTTGCTGCGCAGTGGTACCGCGAAAAGACGGAGAAGAAACCATACCACGCCCATTTTCTTTAATGTAAACCGGAGACTGAAAGCGCAGAACCTCGGAAAGGTTGGTCGAGTTTTTAAGGATATCTTCTTCCTTTAAGGTAGAACTTAGCTGAAACTTCGTAGAATTTTTTAACTGATTATCAAAGACAAAAACCGTGTCGATAGTTTTTTCCTGAGCAGATCCCAGCAAAAAACAAAAAGTGAACAGCACCGAAAAAAAGGAATGTTTCGTCATATTTTGTAGCCTTTCCACCGAAAGCTTTTTTATATTGTTATCCTTTAGCAAGGTCTCCTGACTTTCACATCGTTTCACCTTCCCGTTGCCAGTGGTTTATTCGAAACAATTTTTTGCGTGATTTACAGTTGCGGGGACAGTTCACGGATTTCACGTGATTCCCTTTTCCAAAAGTGTGACAAAGGTAAGTTTTTTGTGATGAAATTTCAAGGATAAAGACAAAAAAGAAGCCCGAAATGATCTTCGGGCTTGGTTTTTATTCTTTTGGAACTTTACTTTTCAGATAATGGTAAGTTTCTATTTGCGAACGAATTTCTTTATGATCGTTTTTCACATATTCGTTTCGCAATTTTTTGTCGAGAATTCGGGCTTTCACATTGTCGCTCAACTGAATTTCCAGGATATCTTTCAATTCTTTTTTTAAGTTTTTCTGAGTGATTTTTGCGGCAGCTTCAATTCGGTAATCCAGGTTTCGCGTCATCCAATCGGCGGAAGAAATGTAAAGATCTTCATTTCCTTTATTGTAGAAATACATTACCCGAGCATGTTCCAGATATTCATCAACGATGCTTATCGCTTTTATTTTTTCTTTAAATTCTTTTTGATTGACCGCGCAATAAATCCCACGAACAATCAATCTGATATTCACGCCGGCCATTGCGGCTTCATATAATTTTTCAATTAAAATTCTGTCGCTTAACGAATTGGTTTTAATGATCATTTCCGATCTTCGGCCAGCTTTGACTTCTTCAATTTCTCTATCGATGTGAGCAATGATTTTTTCACGCATAAATTGCGGACAAACCAGAAGCTTTTTACAAGTTTTCAAGGTTGGCAAAATATCTTCTTTCGGCTTTCGAAGGACATTAAATATTTTATTGATGTCTGCCATAATACCTCTGTCTGAGGTCATCAGCAAATGGTCACCATATATCTTCGCAGTTTTTTCGTTGAAGTTTCCGGTGCTTACAAATCCGTATTGAATGGTTTTGTTGTGCGCTCTTTTTTTAATTACGCAGAGCTTCGCATGCACTTTTTTATTGGGAATTCCGACCAGAACTTTCACGCCTTCCTGTTCCAAAATCTCTTTCCATATCAGGTTGCTTTCTTCATCAAAACGGGCGCGTAGTTCCAGCATAACGGTAACCTCTTTACCGTTTCGGGCAGCGTTGATCAATGCATTGATAATTTTCGAATGACTTGCTAATCGGTAAGCGGTGATTTGAATGGTTTTTACATCTGGATCCATCGCAGATTCCCGCAACAAATCGATAACTGGATTGAATTTGTGATACGGAAAAGTAAGCAAAACATCAGTTTTCTGAATCACGTCAGTTACCCGTTTTCCAACGAATTCTGGGTGATCGAAGGAAGTTCTTTCTTCCGGTTTTGTATAGGTTTTGAAAACGTCCGGAAAATCCATGAAATGTCTGAAATTATGAATTTTTCCACCAGGAATGATGCTGTCTTTCTTCGTTAAGTTCAGTTTTCGAATCAGGAATTCGATCAAAGATTTATCCATTTCTTTATCGAAAACAAAACGTGTAGGTTTGCCTTTTCTTCGGGATTTGATGCCTTTTTCAATCTTTTCGGCGAGTGTAGTTTTGATGTCATTATCGAGATCAAATTCTGCGTCTTTGGTTACTTTAAAACAATGAGCCGAAAATTCATCATAACCAAAATATGAGAAAATATGTGGCAAATTAAAGGTAATCACATCTTCCAACAGCATTACGTTTTTTTCGTCCTTATTTTCAGATGGAAGCAAAACAAAACGTCCGATTTCCCTGGACGGAATTTCGATAATGGCGAATTTGGTTTCGTATAAGAAATCTTTTTTGCGCATCGCTATGCCGAGATACAGAGATTTGTCCCGTAAATAGGGCATTGGAACATTGTCATGAAGCAAGATCGGGATCACGTTACTTTCCACCATTTCGTCGAAATATTCATTGACAAACCGTTCCTGTGCAGGTGAAAGATTTTTTGCGGTCCGTATAAAAACCTTCTGTTCTGCCATTTCCATCTGGATTTTTTTCCACGTCTTATCGAAATTCTGCTGCTGGTGGATTACAATTTCGTTGATCTGCTGTAGGATTTTGGTAGGTTGCTGGTAGAAAGATTCGGAAATATATTTGCTCTTGAAATCCATCGCACGTTTTAATCCGGCCACGCGTACCCGGAAGAATTCATCAAGATTATTTGAAAAGATTCCCAAAAAGCGGATGCGCAGATGGAGAGGTACGTTTTCGTCCATCGCTTCTTGCAACACACGTTCGTTGAATGATAACCAGGTAATGTCTCGGGGATTAAATTGATTTGCCACGTTTCAGTCTCTTATTTTCCCCAAAAATAGGAAAATTTTACCCACTTTTCGGGGTGAAATCATAGGCAGAACGATAAATTTACGTTAAATTTGTGACAAACTTTGCCTATGTTCACACGAGAAATATTGTTAAAAAACAAGGTTCCTGTGATTTATCTTAAAAAAAAGGATACCCTTTTCCGGGAAGATCAAATGGCTTTAAACCTTTATTACCTTACAGAAGGTGAAATCAGGATCTTTAACTCCGATTCCGATGGTAAAGAATTTTTAATTAATAAGGTGAATGAGCACCAGTTTCTCGGCGAACCGCCATTCCTACTCTCCGAAAGGTATCCTGCCAATGCTGTAATTGCAAGTGAAAGTGCTGAGATTTTCAGTTTCAGTCAAAGTCTTTACAAAAAATTCATGCTCGATAATCCTGAGATTCTTTTTGAATTTACGAACGAGATCGCCAAAAAAGCTTATGATAAGACGCTGAGGTTAAAATCGATTGTTCACCAGTGTCCTCACGAAAGAATTTTAAGTTTTCTCAATCTTCATAAGAGAACTATAGGTTTAGAGCCGAGTGAAAAAACAATTATCGACGTTACGCGTAAAGAAATTGCAAATTCTACAGGACTGGCAATAGAAACCGTGATCCGTACCGTGAAAAAAATGGAACGGGAACAAAAAATACAGCTCATTAATCATAAAATATACTATTGATGCATCGCACGTTCTGGCTAAAATTTTCAGTTTTCAATTTCTTTTTGGTGGCGCTTTTGGGTGTCATCATGCGTTATAAAATCCAATTTTCTTTTCCGTATCTGGATCAGAAACATCTTCAGGAAGCTCATTCTCATTTTGCGTTTTATGGCTGGATCACCAATGTGCTGTATGTGCTTATCGTGCATTATATAAGCAAAGTGAACCCTTTGGTTAAGCTCAGAAAGTATGAATATTTAATCGTCATTAACCTTGCCGCATCTTTTGCAATGCTCGGTACGTTTATCTACGGCGGTTATTTTTGGGCGTCGATTGTAGCTTCTACAACCGCACTGCTAGCTAGTTTTGTATTCTGTTATTTCTTCGTGGTGGATGCTAGAAAAATTCAGGATGCCTCCAAAATCTGGTTTCTTGCCGGATTATTTTTTGCCGTGATTTCTTCGATTGGTGTTTTCAACCTGGCTTATATGATGAGTTCAAAAAACATAAATCAGGATCTTTATCTGGCTTCAGAATATTATTTTCTTCATTTTCAGTATAACGGATTCTTTATATTTTCCTGCATCGGTCTGTTGCTTTATTCAATGAAGGAGGCGGGTTCGCCCATTTCTGCGAAAAAAAATAAACTGCTGTTCTGGCTGATGTTTTTTGGCTGTCTGATAGGCGTAGGTCTTTCGTTCTTATGGATGAAGCTGCCTGCTATGATCTTCGCGGTAATCGTTTTAGGAACACTTGGCCAAACCGCCGGCGCTATTATACTTTATGGTTTTGTAAAAAAAAGCTGGACCAGTCTTGTCCTAAAATGGTCGCCAATGCAGAGGTTTGTACTGCTATTCGTAGGTTTTGCATTTGCCGTGAAAATTGCGCTGCAGTTGGGGTCAAATATCCCTGCGGTAAACCAGTTTGCTTTTGGGTTCCGTAATGTCGTAATCGCTTATCTGCACTTGGTTCTGCTGATGTGTATCGCTACGTTTCTGGTGAACCAGATCCTGGCAACTAATTTCTTCACTATTTCGAAAACGCTGCTGTTAGGGCTGAAGCTTTTCCTATTAGGGATTTTCCTTAATGAACTTCTTCTGGGACTGATGGGCATTTTTTCGATAAAGTATATTTCGATTCCTTATGCAAACCACTTTCTACTGTACATTTCTTTGCTGATTTTTGTTGCACTGCTGATCATCTTTATTAATTTAAAGACGAAGAAACAGAATTAATAACTGCAACTTTTCATAAATAAAAAATGGCTCTCAAAATTTTTTTGAGAGCTATTTCTACAATTAAATTTAACAAACTTAGAATTTATTTTTCCGGAAGTAGTACCTCATCGATCGCATAGACAACGCCGTTCGAAGCAGGAACTGTCGCTACAATTTTTGCTTTTCCGTTGATTACCGGCTTACCGTCTACAATTGTGATCTTAATATTTTTACCGTTTACCATTCCTAAACTTTGTCCGTCGGTCATATTTTCTTCTTTAATAACCCCAACGTAAGTATGATATCCCAAAACATCAGATAAAGCATCAGCCTGTTCCGGTTTCAGAAGACCTTCAACAGTGCCTGAAGGAAGTTTTTCGAAAGCTGAATTCAATGGCGCAAAGACAGTGAATGGGCCAGCATTGCTGAGAGATGTTGTGAGGTTTGCCGCTTTCACTGCGGTAACCAGGGTTGATAAATCCGGATTTTTTGCCGCCAGCTGCACAATGTTTGGATTGGAGACATCGTCCTGAACAGCTTCCTGCCCCTGACCTACAGCTTCGGTAGTTGTAGCAGAATCTGTGGTTGCTGTTTCATTTTTCTTGCAAGAAACCAGCGCGAGCCCAACTAAACCTAAAATGATAATCGATTTTTTCATTGCTTAATTTTTATTAAAATTACTCACAAAAATTAAGTGTAAGGTATGACTGCGGTCATATACAAGTGTCTGGCATCATGATATTTATCACCACAGCGAAAAAACATTATTTATTTAGTAATTAAAGGTCCTTTTTATTGAATTTTATCAACGAAAGTACAAATGGAACCGTTGCCCAAATCATGAGAATCAGCATCGAAACTCCCATGCCGCCGCCTGATCCGAAAACTTTTTGGAATACAGCTCCCGAGTAACCCAGCATCGCTGAAATATCAAGCTGGAGCAAAACGAAAATGCGCGAAAGCCCCACCGGATTGAGACCTGCAAGTGTGGCCATGATTCCTTCAATAGGATAATCGGCAAACTGGAACATCAGAACGAGCAGGATTCCGTCGTAAATAATGCTGAAAAACATCCAGATGAAAATCGAGATTCCGATTCCCTTCGCTCGGTCGCGGCTGATAATGGCCGAAAGCATCGCAAAAGAAGTGAAGATCACCGAAAGTAAAATTCCGATAATGATCAGCGAAAATCCTGTTTCAATGGAAGAATACAGCAGAATCGGAATTCCGCATCCCAACAGAAACGCCAGAACCAGCGCGGTAGAAAGTCCCACGAAAATATTAAACCAGACTTTTACCCGCGGCACCGGCTGGCTCAGAAGGAGTTCGATAAACTGGCTGCTGTTGTAAACATAAATGGTCGAAAAAATAATGCTTACTAAAGGAACTACCAGAAGCACTACATTCAGCAGGCTTAGCGTCGCTTTAGTATAATTGCTTTCCAGACCGAGAACAGACCAGGAAATAATGAAAAGTAAAATTGTGTAGAAAATTACAATCTTATTTTTTAAAATATCAAAAAGGATAAAGCGTGCGATCTTGTTCATTTTTTCATTTCTTTTAGGATGCTGATGATGGATTCTGATATTTTTTCCGATTTTCTTTCGGTCATCAAGTCGGTTACCGATTGCTGAACGATGATTTTTCCTTCATTCATAAAAACAATTTCGCTCACAATATCATCAAGTTCACTCAGAAGATGCGAGGTAATGATGATGAGTTTGCCCCTGTTTTTTTCTTTGATGATCTTGTTTTTCAGAATTTCTGAAGCCAAAGGATCCAGGCCCGCGGTGGGTTCATCTAGAATGATGACTTTAGGATCGAACATAAATGCCAGTACAGCGCTTACTTTCTGTGTCGTTCCTCCGGAAAGTGTTCCCATTTTCTTGTCGTACATTTTCTCCAGTTCGAAGTTTTCCAGGAGTTCGGTATCGAGATGGGTTTCGGATATTTTCCGCGTATCCTTAATCATTTTAATGGTTTGGCCGATACTCATATTTTCCGGGTAGCGGCCGATCTGTGGCATATAGCCGATGTCTTGGCGGTAGAGATAATCGTCTTTCACACTTTTGCCGTCTACCAGAATATCGCCGGTTTCGATAACATTCAGTCCTAAAATCGATTTGATTAAAGTGGTTTTTCCGCAGCCGTTGGGACCTATAAGGGCTATAGATTTGCTGTTGGTGAAAGTTAAATTCAAATCATCCAGAGCGGTGAATTTGCTGAATTTTTTAGTTAAATTTTTTACCTCTATCATAATTCTAAATTTGGTGGGAAACTCTCACTTCTTTTCTATATTTCAACTTTTTTCATCAAAGGCTGCTCATCCACAAAATTTTCGGGCGTGAGACTGGGGATTATTTTTTCGGTTTTGTCGAGCAGATCTACAAAGAATGTTTTAAAAAGCAGCATGATCGATGGATTGTTCTCTACAAGAACAGAATATAAACTCAGCGGGTGAAAAGGAACGTCGCCCACTTTGTCTTTGTCCATATCGTAGCCTTCGTATTTGTCCCAGAAATTTTTTTTGAAATCGTTCATCGCCATGGTGCCGCTCGTGCTGACATCAAAAGTGTTATTGATGAAATTGTTGTTCATCACACGGTTTTCCATACAGTTGGAATTGATTTTCATTGCCCACCCATTGTCTTCGAAATCATTTTTGAAAAGATCAATTTTCGTGGCGCCATCAAGAAAAATGGCAGTCGTGTTGTTCTGAAATCTGTTATGTTTTATTTTACTGAAACTGATGTCTTTCAGAAGTAAGCCGTAATTCGCGTCACCCCAGTTATTGATAAAATTGTTGGCGACCATTCCTACGTTATTGCTGTACATTACTGCTACGCCCGCATTATTGTTATCGAAGGTATTGCCTACATACACATCGTCGTTAGAGGACATAAAGTGGAGGCCATATCTTAGATTTTTTTTAGAGTAGTTGCGGTAAATGTATGATTTAATAACTTTTTCGAGGTAAATGCCGTCTTTGTGACCCTCAATATAATTGTTTTTGATCCAGATTTCCTCGCTTACCCAGGCGTGGATTCCGTCACCAATTCCTTCCTGTGAAGTGGCCCGCGTAGAAATTATTTTATTATTGCGAATCATGCACCGGTAACCGCGCTGAATGTAAATGCCGAAATAGTTGTTTTCGAAAATATTATTTTCAATGGTTGAGTAATGGCTGTTGTAAAGCCTCACTGCGCCGATGTTTTTTATTTCGTCTTCACCGGAATTGATGATTCGGAATCCTTTCAGCAGGATATTGTTGGCGCGGAAAGAGAGGATTTCATACTTCATTTCCCCATCCAGAACCGGCCTGCCGATACCGATAAGTGATAAAGGATGCGTAATGCTGAGGTTGCCTTCTTTGTAAACCCCGCTTTTCACTAAAATACTGTCGCCACCTTGCGATGCGGCGACAGCTTGTTTAATGGTTTTAAACTGTTCGTTTTTCCCTACTTTTAGAATATTCGAAAAAACAAATACCGGAAAAAACAGCAACATTAATCTGAACATGAATTCCTTATTTAATTAGACTTGCTCCCAGGCTTGCAGCAGCCTTCTGTGCAGCGGCCTTGTCCTGATAAGCCTGTGTGTTTCCGCCCATTGGGGATTTTATGCTGCCGCCTTTGATGAAGGTAGCTTTAGCTTTTTCCAGAAATTTACCGGAAGGGAAATCGATCACATAGGTTTTTGCATTGGTGGCCTTGTCGGGATTTGAACTTTCGTACATGTTCATACACATGATGTCATCAAATTTATAGGCCCGCCCTTTCTCCGTGAGTAACTGGGTAGCGTATTTCTGTTCAGTAATGGTCATCCGGCAGTTATCGCACTGGTCTTTACCGAGAGCGAAATCTTGGGGACCGCTCTTCTGGCAAGACATAATTGCTAAAACTGAGACTGCTAGAATAAGTGGTTTTGTAAAATTCATTTGATTTAAAATTAAGTTGATCGTATTTTAATGTAAATCTCAGACAGATTTTGGTTTTCTGAACTCTATAAATGCTAATATAGCCAAAATTAATGCAACGCCAAACATAATTCCACCGCCGATGTTCGGGTAAGAATATGCGCCAAAATTAAGCAGCTGCTTAAATCCGATTAAAGGAGGTTGATAAGACATTCCCGGTACTACAATAGCAGCGTTAGGATCCAGATTGTGACCGTAATCGTATTCCCAAAGCCAGAAATCTACCATAAATGCAACGCCGAAGATCATGAATAAAACGGCAGTGATATAAAGCCACATCTTTTTATTCAGAAAAGCAGCCAGTAAACAAAGTGCTGCGAAAAATCCTAAAGCATAGGGAAGTACTGTAAACTCCCAGAAATCTTCGGGGTGGATGGTCTTCATACCGATATAGTGATTAAGTCCGTTGATGATTTCGTATTCTCCGGTAATTTTACTTGCCCAGAGATACATGGCCAAACCTTCAGGATATTGCGGTGCTTCCAGATAAATGGACCAAAGCGGTACAAAAATGGAAACGATAAGGGCGATTCCGCAAACGATTAGTAAAACTCTTGTTAAGTTATTTAAGGTATGAGTTTTCATTTTTTTTTGAATTAAAAAGGGCAGAAATATCTGCCCTTTATTTCTGAATTTATTTTGTTTCCCCTTGTTTTACCGGGCTCTGTGCGTTGTCCTTCTTATTATTCAGAGAATAGATAAGCGGAGTATTGCTTCCTGCGGGTGATACTCTTACATATCCCTGCATTTCTTGGTGCAGTGCACTACAGAAGTCGGTACAGTACATTGGGTACATTCCAGGTTTTTTCGGAACCCATTTCAGAGTACAGGTTTCTCCAGGCATAATCAGAAGTTCGGCATTCTGGTTGCCTTTGATGGCAAAACCGTGAGGTACATCCCAGTCCTGCTCGAGATTGGTTACGTGGAAGTAAACTTCATCACCTACTCTGATTCCTTCAATATTATCAGGTGCAAAATGCGAACGGATTGATGTCATGTAAACGTGAACTTTGTTCCCTTCTCTCACCACTTTACTTTCAGCTTCTCCCTTGGTTGCATAAGGGTGTTTATTATCGGCTATTTTAAAGAATTTAACCTGGTTTTTAGAGATCATATCTCCGGGCAGTGCCTGTGCATAATGCGGCTCGCCAAATGTTGGGAAATCCAGCAAAAGCTTCATTTTGTCACCACTGATGTCGTAAAGCTGTGCAGACTGCGCCAGTTCCGGACCTGTAGGTAGATAACGGTCTTTTGTAATTTTGTTGTACGCTACAAGGTATTTCCCGAAAGGTTTCCCGGAATCACCGCCTGGAATCATCAAATGTCCTACAGAGTAGAAAGTTGGTTGTCTGTCAAGAACCTTAAGGTCTTTAATATTCCATTTCACAACTTCAGAAGAAACGAACATCGAAGTGTAGGCATTTCCTTTTCCGTCAAACTCTGTGTGGAGTGGGCCTAAACCTGGTTTCTGAACCTCACCGTGCAAAGCAGCTTCGTATTTAATAACCTGTACACCATCGTATTCTCCTGCAAAATTTTTGTCAGCGATTGCTTTAATCATTTTGTCGAAACTGAATACCGGAATAAGTGCAGCCAATTTACCGGAACCGATGATGTATTCACCAGTTGGGTCAACGTCACATCCGTGTGGAGATTTAGGACAAGGAATCATGAACATAGCATCTTTCATATCTTCAACAGAAAGCACAACTACTTCTTTCTTCATTGTAGATGTTGCACTGTGGGTACTCTCATCCCATTTATTGTGCGCGTATTCTGTGGTTACTTTTCTTCCTTTTCCGGCTTTCACCAGTTCAGCAGCTTTTTTCCAGTTCACTGCCATGATGAAGTCTTTGTCATTCTGCGAAGCATTTACTTCAAGTAAAGTATTTGCTTTCTCTGAGTTGTAGCAGGAGAAGAAGAACCAGTCGCCCGATTTTTTCTTACCGGCATGCGAAAGGTCAAAGTTAATCCCCGGAGCTTCAATCTGAAAAGAAAGATCCATACCGCCCGTTTGCTGATCGATTCCAATAAAAGATAGTACTCCTTTGAAGTTTTCTTTGAAAGAATCAATAGGAACATCGCCGTTGGCATCATCTGTAGGAACTGCAAAACGGGTTCCGGCCACCACATACTCCGTATTTTCGGTAAGGAATGGTGAGGAGTGGTTTCCCGCAGAGTTTGGTAACTCCAGAATTTCTACCGTTTTGAATGTTTTTAAATCAATCCTTGCCACGCGCGGAGTGTTGTTTGCGTTGGCAAAAAGCCATCTTCCGTCCACTTCCGCATTAGTTTGTGAAAGGGAAAGGTGATGCTGGTCATCCCATGGAATAAACCCGTGAGAAGTTTCGAGCATTGGTTTGGTTTCTTCACTGTATCCGTATCCGTTTTCAGGATTTACGGAGAAAACAGGAAGGACCTTTAACAATCTTCCGCTTGGCAAGCCATATACGTTTACCTGCCCGTTGAAACCACCACTCACGAAGTTGTAAAACTCATCGTACTTGCCGGGAGCAACGTATACTTTTTGTGCAGCGTCACCACTTACGGCGGTCTCAGTACCTTTTGGTTTGCAACCTGTCAGCGCTGTTACAGCAACAATGGCAGAGAGCCCCAATAATTTAAGACTTTTCATATATATTTGATTAAAATTTTTCTTTTCAGAATTTATTTTGCGCCGTCAATCTCGCGCATATATTCCAGGATCTCTCTGGCTTCAGTGTCATTAAGACCTTGATTCGGCATTCTTACCAAACAAAGCTCAAGTTGTTTCTGTAATTCTGGATCTACATCAATCATTGGATCAGGATTAGAAATAAAATTCATGATCCATTCCGGAGTATGTCTTGTAGTAATACCTTTCCAACCAGGACCAACCAATTTTTCGTCGGTAGTTTTGTGGCAAGAAGTACATTTTACTTCGGCAATTTTTTTACCTTCTGCCGCCATCGCAGCATCAAACTTACTTACATCAACATTAGAAGCATCCCATTTTCCTAAACCTCTTTTTGGGTCGTACTCATTGGTTCCTGATGCAGCAGGAGCTTCTGTAGTAGTAGCTGTAGTTTCGGTGGTGGTTGCTGTAGGAATTGAATCTGTTTTTTTATCCCCTCCGCAGGAGAAAAGTGCCAATGTGAGAACTGAAAGTGCCGTTGTTTTAAGGGTGTACATAATTTAATTGTTTTTTGTTTACTCAAAAGTAGAAACATTTGCCCTCATTCGAGTATGATCATAGTCATACGGTTTATATGACTTTTATCGCCAAATTTGTGGTAGATCTTTAAAGAATAAAAAATAATTTTGTTAAAAATTTAGCAATATGAAGAAATACGTAGTGATTTGTGTACTTGTTATGGCTGCTTCCTGCAGTAAAAAGCCGATTGATTCCGCGAAAGAAAGTAATGTAATGCTGGAAGAACCCACACTGAAGGTGGTAGACTCTGCAGCTGCCGGAAAACATGAAGGCCTGGCGCTTATCGAAGGAATGGATTGCCTTACATGCCATAAAACGGATACCCGCCTCGTAGGCCCCTCTTACCAAGAAGTTGCCGATAAATATACTGACGCAGATATCGAGATGCTGGCAAACAAAATAATCGACGGCGGTAAAGGGAACTGGGGTGAAATTCCGATGACTCCGCATGCAGGGATGAGTAAAGAAAATGCAAAAAAAATGGTAGAGTATATTTTGACTTTGAAGAAATAAGTCCTTTCAAATTTTACTTTTCCGTAAAAAAACTCCTTACAGTTATCATCCTTGTGAGGAGTTTTTTTATGATCCGAATCACCATAGCTTTATCACAGTAATCATAAATCCAGATGAGATTAACTGTTATATTAACCGCTGAGCTTTGCTGCTTTAATTGTCAGCTTATGACTACCAATTTTTATGAAAAAAATGTCAATTTGTCACGTTTTTTTATTTTGGTATAAAATTGGAGAAAATCAGTTTGTAAATTTTAAATTAAAAAAATAAAAATATGAGTAAAGTTATTGGAATTGATTTAGGTACAACCAACTCTTGTGTTGCTGTAATGGAGGGAAAAGACCCTGTTGTAATTCCTAATGAAGAAGGTAAAAGAACAACGCCTTCAATTGTTGCCTTCACCGAAGATGGCGAAAGAAAAGTAGGAGATCCTGCAAAAAGACAAGCAGTAACCAATCCTACGAAGACTGTATATTCTATCAAAAGATTTATCGGTGCCCACTTTAAAGATGTTGCTAATGAAGTTTCTAGAGTACCATACAAAGTAGTTGCTGGACCAAACGATATCGTAAAAGTAAAAATCGATGACAGAGAATATACCCCACAAGAAATCTCTGCAATGATCCTTCAGAAAATGAAGAAAACTGCGGAAGATTATTTGGGACAAGAAGTAACCAGAGCGGTAATCACCGTTCCTGCATACTTCAACGATGCACAAAGACAAGCTACTAAAGAAGCTGGGGAAATTGCAGGTTTAACTGTTGAAAGAATTATCAATGAACCTACGGCTGCAGCTTTAGCTTACGGTCTTGATAAAGCACATAAAGACCAAAAAATCGCAGTGTATGACCTTGGTGGTGGTACTTTCGATATCTCCATCCTAGATTTAGGTGATGGTGTATTTGAAGTATTGTCGACAAACGGAGATACCCACCTTGGTGGTGACGATTTCGATGATGTAATCATCAACTGGTTAGCAGACGACTTCAAATCTGAAGAAGGTGTTGATTTAAAAGCTGATCCAATCGCATTACAAAGATTAAAAGAAGCTGCTGAAAAAGCAAAAGTTGAATTATCTTCTTCAATGCAAACAGAAATCAACCTTCCGTATATCACTGCTACGGCTACAGGACCAAAACACTTGGTGAAAACCTTAACAAGAGCGAAGTTCGAGCAATTGTCAGCAGATTTGGTAAAAAGATCAATGGAGCCTTGTAAAAAAGCGCTTTCAGATGCTGGACTTTCAGTTTCAGATATTGATGAGGTAATCTTGGTAGGAGGTTCTACCAGAATCCCAATCATCCAAGAGGAAGTTGAGAAGTTCTTTGGTAAAAAACCTTCAAAAGGAGTAAACCCAGACGAAGTTGTAGCTATTGGTGCTGCAATCCAAGGTGGAGTTTTAACTGGTGATGTGAAAGATGTTCTTTTATTAGACGTAACACCACTTTCTTTAGGTATCGAAACAATGGGTTCTATGTTCACTAAATTAATTGATGCGAATACTACCATCCCAACTAAAAAATCTGAAGTGTTCTCTACAGCGTCTGACAATCAGCCGGCTGTAAGCATCAGAGTAGGACAGGGAGAAAGACCAATGTTCAACGATAACAAAGAAATCGGAAGATTTGATTTGACAGATATTCCACCTGCACCAAGAGGAGTTCCACAAATCGAGGTAACTTTCGATATCGATGCAAACGGAATCCTTTCTGTATCTGCGAAAGACAAAGGAACCGGAAAAGAGCAATCTATTAAAATTCAAGCATCTTCAGGACTTTCTGAAGAAGAAATCCAACGAATGAAGCGTGAAGCAGAAGAAAATGCTTCAGCAGATGCTAAGAAAAAAGAAGAAGTTGAAGTATTCAATAAAGCGGATGGTTTGATTTTCCAAACTGAAAAACAGTTGAAAGAATTTGGCGACAAACTTTCAGCCGACAAAAAAGCAGCCATCGAAACTGCCGTTGCAGAATTGAAAACCGCTTTCGAAGCAAAAGATGCCGATACTACGAAAACCAAAACCGAAGCTTTAGACGCTGCTTGGATGGTCGCTTCCGAAGAAATGTACGCAGCAGGCCAACAAGGTCAGCCAGGTGCAGATCCTTCTCAAGCAAATGCCGGAGCTAATTCAGGTGCAGATGATGTGCAAGATGCAGACTTCGAAGAAGTGAAGTAATCGCCGATTACAATCAATCAGAAATAATCATAATATCGCTGTAAATGAGTAATTTGCAGCGATTTTTTATTTTTGACAATTATTGAAAATGCTTGATTTTGATCGATTTTTATGCTATTTTTGTAACATATTTGTACCGCGCCTTAAATGCGGATAATGTGCGCCTTATTAGGTCTTATTTAGCCTTAATTGCCTTAAAATGCACGTAAACCGAAAAATAATTTTTTAATGGGTTTTAGTCAACTGAAAATTCCGAAACTATGTGAGTTCTGCGAAAAGCCTTTCGAAGCAAAAACTGTTTCGACAAGATTTTGTTCTAAATATTGTTCGGAGAAACAAGGAAGACGACAGAAACAGTTAGACAAGGAAGTGAAGGAGAAGCAATCTCTTTTAGAAAAAAAGAGTAATAGAATTGCTGAAATTCAAACACGACCGTATATTTCTGTTAGTGAAGCTGTGATTCTTTATGGAATTTCGAAGGATACCATCCATAGATTAATCAAAAATGGAAAGATTCCTGCGCATAATTTTGGACACCGACTTACAAGAGTAAGCAAATTTGACTTAGAATTATTGTTCACTCCTGCAGACAAGTTTGTGAAAGCACAAAAAGAAGAAAATAGAGATTTTGAAGTTGGGAACTGCTATACGATTTCAGAGATTAGTGAGAAATATAAAGCCAATCCCAGCACCGTAAGTAATGTGATTAAGAAAAATAAAATTCCAACAAAACAAGTCGGAAGTTTTGTGTACGTTCCTAAAAGATACATTGATGAAATTTTTGATCCAAAATGAAACAAAAATTAATAAGAACAAAAGTCACGGTAAGACTCAGGAAGTCTGAATATCGAAAAGAATGGTATATCTACTTGGAAAGTTATCCTGTAATTGTGCCTGGAAAAGAAGAAGTTCAGAGAATTCGTGAGTATCTAAACAGAACTGTTACCACCGTTGAATTTGACAAGAAAAGAGTTGCGAAAAGAACCGAAAATTCCATTTCTTTCAAACCGAAAAGGGACGATAATGGTGTTATCATTTGCAAAAGTGATCTTGATAAGGAAACTATGTTTTATGCAGATTCTGTACGAAAAATAAGACAAAGGGAATATGATAAAAAGAATATTTACAATGAAGTTGATTTGCTGCAAGAGACAATGAATGAAAAAAGGCAGGAGAATTTTGTAGACTACTTCAAATCTCTAATCAAAAGGCGACATAAAAACAGTTCGGATTCCATCAAAGTTAATTGGGAAAGGACGCTTGAGTTTCTTAAATCTTATGGTGATGATTTTATACCGTTTGGAAAGATTGATATGAAATTTTGTGAAAATTATAAAACCTTTCTTTTGAGCGCACCACTTGGCGGAAACAAAAAAGGAACATTGTCGCAAAACAGTGCTGCAACATATTTCTCGATCTTCAAAGCAGCATTGAAACAAGCTTTTATCGACGATTATTTCTTAACTGATATTTCCGCAAAATTGAAAGGAATTTCTGAAATAGAATCCCGAAGAGAATATTTAACTATTGATGAACTGAACACATTGGTGGAAACTCCGTGCGACTATGAGGTTTTAAAGCGTGCAGCACTTTTTTCAGCATTAACAGGGTTGCGACTTTCTGATATTCAGAAATTGAAGTGGGAAGAAATAAGCATGGAAAATGATGCACCGCGTATTCATTTTACCCAGCAAAAGACTAAAGGTGTGGAATATATGCCCATCTCTGCGCAAGCGCTGCAACTTTGTGGCAAAAGGAAATCATCAACAACGTTAGTTTTTAGTGGACTTCCTGATTCAGCATGGATCTCCCGACCTTTAAAAAAATGGATTACATCCGCAGGAATTACCAAGAAAATTACATTTCACAATTTTCGACACACTTTTGCGACCTTGCAACTTTCTAGCGGAACCGATATTTACACAGTTTCGAAAATGCTTGGACACACCAATGTGAGAACAACACAGGTTTACGCGAAAGTGGTGGATGAGAAGAAAAATCAGGCAGCAGAAGCGATACAATTGAAAACACTAAAAAATTAGTATTTATGAACCGTAAAAATCGCGATTATGTTCTGCAGTATTTTTTAGTAATTATCGCCTGTGTAATAGTAGGATTCATTTCCAGATACTTTTATCGGAAAGAATCTAATGATGATTTCGGCGGAACTATTATTTTTTGGGGAGCTGCCGGATTTGCATTTGTGATATATTTACTGATTATTGTTTTACTTGATGAATTTTTGGAGAAAACTAATTTTGTAGAATGGGTTAGAAAAAAGGTGGTTAAAGAAAATGTATTTGATTCAGAAGAGTTGATAGATTGTAATAATCTATCTAAAAATGAAATTACTGAAGTTTCTAAAGCGGAATCTCAGACAAAAGAAAAAGAAATCGTCGAATCTGTTCCATCCAAAGAACCAGAGATTTCATCGGAAGTTAAATCTAAAGATGGAAATGAATCGATAAAGGATTTAAAAGAAATCAGAACCCAACAACAAATTTTGCTCGATAAAAAGAAACAAGATAAACTCGACATCGCCTTAGAGTATACTAGGAAGAAATTTGCTTTGTACACGAATGATGAAGACCTTATTATTTTGTGTGAAGCCGTGAAAATTTATTCCGATCAAAAGGATATTTCTAATGATGTTTCAGTTACAACAACAGAACTTTCCAATTTAGATCTATATCATTTTGGATGGAATATTTGGAATTATTTCAAAGTGAGTAATCAGGATTCGATTGCAAAATTTTTGAAATCAGTTTTTGCCTCTTTGAAAGATGTAGAACAAGGCAGCATCAAATCGCATCTTCGGGATGATGATAAAAAAGGAATCATTAAGATTGAGGAGATAACTAAAGAACAAGAATAGCAAAAATTAAGAAGATTTTTGTAGAGTTTTTCAGATATGCGTAAGTAGTTTATTCTGCGAAACCCATGTTATTAAAAGAGTCTCTTAGTATGATTTGGATTTTGTAATAATATCTCTATAAATTTTTTCTTTAAGTTGAATATTAATACTACTTAAAGCTTTTTTACTAGTAATAGAAATAATTTTAGCTTCGGAATTAAATTTCAAAGTAATATTTTCAACAACATCAAAGTTTATTTTAAGTTGTTGAGCATTTTCTTTATTATTTAAATTTTTCTTTGCCACTATTAATCACTTATAATACCATATTCCTTCAGTGAATGAATTGCTTGTCTCTCCAGCTCCGAAAGAGCTTGTAAAGATTTAGATGATTTAGGTTTAATTTTATCTAATTCTTTAACGGTTAAATCTCCGTTTTTATTTTTTCTTTCGCCAAAATTAGTGAAAAAGATTTGATATTTCCTAGGGGAAACACCATCAAAAATTAAAATTCTAACTTTGCTTTTGTCTTTTTCATCTTCTGTAATTGAATCATTATGTAATTTTAGACAGAGGCTTTTAACATATGGCTCTATATAATAAACTTCTTTAATACCTGCTAAAATTATATGTCTTGCGCAATTATGGCAAGGATATGTTGTACAATAAAGCTTACCATTTATCATCTGAGATCCTGTAATTTGGCTTCCTAGAATAATTGCATGCATTTCTGCATGTACAGATCTAGAAAATTCAATTAAATCCTTAACTTTAGAATATCTAATCTTTGTTTTAAAATCATTAAATTTAACTATGTCAAATACATTATTAGTTGTAAATAGTTCTTTTATATTACTATCACTAATCAAAATTTCTGCAATATTATCTGTTAATAAATCTTTTTCTTTGTCATTTGAACAAAATTGTTTCAGAAAACATCGGTTATCATTTATATCTCCATCTCTATACAAATTTCCACCATATTTTGGAACATCATTCCATCCTGTAGAAAGTAGATTGCCGTAATAATCGGTAATACTTGCGCCAACTTGTCTAGATAAACACGACGAATTATTTGCAGCAGATTTTGCATAAAACATAGATGTTTCCTCAATTGTAGGTGTTACAACTTGAGATTCAAAAATTAGGTCAAGATATCTTTCTATTTTGCTTGCTAATTCAATTTCGTTTTCTTTTGATATTCTCAAAAAGAAATCACTCTCAACAAATGTACCCCTAACATTTTGACCTTCATCAAAGTTTTGATATTCATCAATGTGAATAATTTCTTCAGCTTCGGGGCGTGAAAAACCTTTTGATATTAGATTTTCAATTCTTTCATCTAATGGTGAAAAGATACCAACTTGATAAAAATTGTCAGTATATACTGAACGCAATAAACTTAGTTCATCCTTATTCTTTAATGAATCGAAGATATAACAATATCTTCGTGATTTATATTCACTATCTTTAAGATGATTGTCACCCAGTTCTGCAGCTCTTTCAGTATGGATCTCAGCTATCGCTAATTCAGTTAAAATTTGACTAGTGTATGTATTTCTTAATTCATTACCCATTTTTATTTTGAAATCATATTTTGAAAAAATTTCAGTTTTTCCTTGTAATGCTTCAAAATCTCTTATTTTATGTTCTTCAATAAAATCGCTAAGTTTTATCTTTTTAACAACATATTTATATTTTTTTTCAAGCTGGTCTTTAAGTAGTGCTATGGCTGGTTCTTTTAATGATCCTATTGGTGAGCAAATTGAAAAAAACAATTCTTCTGTGTAGGTGTTAATTACCTTTTCTTTTGTGTTTTTTCCTTTGTTTTCTTTTGTTTGAAATAAAGATGTGCTGTCAATTTTTAATGCTGAACCCATATTATATTCTAAATTTATAAGTTTCTCAAAAATATGAAATATTAATTAGTGTTTTGGCTTGAAACGAAGATAACTTCAAGGGTTTGTTTACACTTTCCACCAAGATAAAAATAGTAAAATTTATTTAATTGAAAGCAGTGGTGAACTATAGGCTTTACTAATTTTAAGATCTCTTTTTATAATTTTTTTCGGGAAGCATCGAAAAAATAATAAATTATATCAATAACGATCGTGTTTCATAAGTGATTTCTCTGTGATTGCGTGTTTATCGGCATCACAGAGAAATCACTTTTTTTCTTTGCACCATAACAATTAAAATCAATCATTATGGAACACAACGAAATTTCATTTGAAAACCTACCAAGTGCAGTCGCACATTTGAACAATCAAGTCGAAGAACTTAAAGAATTGATTCTGAGAAAAGAATCGGTTTCTATTCCTCAAAAGAAAACACCCATCGACATCGAAAAGGCGTGCGAAATTATTGGAAAAGCAAAACCGACGGTTTATACATTGGTAAGAACGCGCCAAATTCCGTGTTACAAAAGCGGAAAGAAACTATACTTTTTCGAAGATGAATTGCTTGAATGGATTCGCAACGGAAGAAGAAAAACGATGGTTGAAATTGAAGCAGAGGCTGAGAAAAATTTCAGACGAAATAGAGGTTAAAGGCTATGGATACTGAAGAAGAACTCTATAAAAGCAGTAAAGGTTCGGTCACGGTTTTCGACAAAATAATAAAATATATCGGAAAGAAATACCAGCTCCGCTTCAACGAAATCGCCTTGGAATTCGAGATAAAGACAGAGAATGGCGATTGGACTGAGTTGAACTTGAACTCGCTGTATATCGAACTTACTCAGGCGGGAATCAACATTGCGTTCAACAAACTTGAAATATTGATGCGAAGCCATTTGATTTCCATTTTCAATCCCTTCGAGAACTATTTTCAAAACCTTGAAAAATGGGATGGCGAAAACCATATCCAAAGATTGACAAGTTTTGTCAAAAGTACGGATTCAGAGCCTTTCCAAATCCATCTTGAAAAATGGTTGACAAGATCTGTCTTGTGTGCATTGACAAGAGGATACATCAACAAACAATGCTTCGTGCTTTACAACACCAAGCAAAACAGCGGAAAGACTAGTTTCTTAAGATTCCTGATTCCGCCAAGTTTAGAGAAATACTACACAGAAGATATTGGAGTGGACAAAGACGGACTTATTGCGCTCTGCAAAAACTTCATCATCAACATCGATGAACTTTCAGTGATGTCCAAAACAGATGTCAACATTTTGAAGGCGTTCATTTCCAAAAATACGGTGAATGCAAGGTTGCCTTACGACAGAAAATCGTCGTTGATGTATAGAACTTCGTCGTTCTGCGGGTCAACCAACCGTTCCGATTTCTTGACCGATGAAACAGGAAGTGTGCGATGGATCATTTTTGAAGTCTTGGAAATAGATTTTGGCTACTCAAAGGAAATCAACATCAATCAAGTTTGGGCTCAAGCGTATTATAATGCTTTTGAAAGGAAAAATTACAATCCGGAACTCACTGCGGAAGATCTTATCGAAAATGAAAAACGAAACGAGAAATTCAAACAGGTCAGTTTGGAGCAGGAAATCCTCATCACACACTTTGAAAAATCAGAAAACAAAAACGATTTCCTCACCGCAACCGAGATTATGCTTGCAATGAGCAATGCTTTGGGCGTTCGGATGAACAATGTCAAAATTGGAAAAGCATTAACCGCTTTAAACTTTGAAAGAATCAAACATTCCAAAAAGCAGGTTTATGGCTATTTAATCAAAAGAAAAATTGAGGACGAAAAAAATGAATGAAAAAATAATAGAAAATCCTCATACCTAATTACCTGCTTACCTAAAATCCTTTGAAACCATTATCAATAAACAATTTTATAACAGGTAAGAATAGATTAATTGAGTTACCTAAAGTTACCTAATAATAGAATTTAAAAAGGAAAAAAATCTTTAGAGAAAGCAGGTAGAAAGGTAAGTCAGGGTAAGTCAAGAAAATCACTCTCAACACTTTCTGCTAAAGGCTTAGGTAAGAAGGTAGGTAGAAACACCAAAAAACTTTATAAAACAAAACACAAAAACACAAAAAACCAACATTATGAATTGCAAACAGGCAAACGAAAATATCAGCATCAGGCAAATATTGGATAGTTTTTTTCTTTTCCCGAGCAAAGACAACCGAAGAACCGCTTTTTATCTCGCATTTGATCGTGAAGAAAAAACGCCGAGTCTTTCGGTTAATTTTGAAAAAAACACTGCATTTGATTATGGAACAGGAATGAAATATGACAATGTTTCCTTGGTTCAAGGCATTAAAAAGTGTTCGGTTTCCGAAGCATTGGAATATCTGAAAAGATTTGATTATTTACTTCCGACAAAACTGGAAATTGAAACCAATGATTTCAAACCAAAATCAGGATATCAGATTTTAGAAGTCAGAGAAGTCGAACATCCAAGCTTGATTGAATATTTAAAATCAAGAAAACTCGATTCCTTAAAATCCGAACTCAAAGAAATCCATTACGAACTGAACGGCAGAAAATATTTCGGATTAGGATTCAAAAATGACTCGGAGGGATATGAAATCAGGAATCCGTACATCAAACTTTGCTTAGGTAAAAAAGACCTCACTTCAGTAAATAATCAATCCCAAACTTTAAGAATTTTTGAAGGGTTTTCAGATTATCTGTCGTTCAAAATTTTGGAAAAATCACTCGAAAAAGAACCTTCGGATTACATCATTTTGAATTCGGTTTCGATGATTTCAAAAGTCAAGAATCAACTTGAAAATTATCAAAGTGTCGAACTGTTTTTGGACAATGACAGGACAGGAGATTCTGTCACCGAAATTCTCAAAAAGCAAAATTCTAATATATCAGATGAGAGATTTTTATTCAAAAATCACAAAGACTTAAATGAGTTTTTAATCAGTGGGAACCTGCGTAAAACAGATACAGGTACCATGCTCAATATAGATACAGGTATAAAAGAAACAGACCTGCGTAAAATAGATACAGGTGTCGAAAATGAAGAACTGCGTAAAATAACTGCACGCAAAATCGGCAGATAGTTAGTGCAAAAAGTACCCAATGTTTACAAAAAGCGTGTCCGCTAATTGTAAAATTGGAACATTTTGGTTTTCTCCTATCGTCGAAAACTATAAAACTGAACGCAGATTTTGGAAAAAATCAGTCAAAATTTGATTCGAAATTCAGGGAAATTTTCAATCGAAATTCGAAAAAATTTCAAAGAAAAATCAGACAAAATTCAAAAAAAATTAATTGTAAAAAATAGAAATTTTTGCTTCAGAAAAGAAAAAATATATCAAATGGAAAATGATCAATTAAGACAATTTTTACAGCAAATTTCAAGAGAACAGGAAAAGAAAATTGCACAAGAAAAGCGGAGGAATTTCTTCAAAGAAATCGGCAGAAAAGGTGGTTTAAAAAAGAAGACTTCTAACCAATTTACGAGAGTCGTTTCGACGAGATTGACGCAGAAAGAATTTGATGAGGCTTCACAAGAAGCGAAGAGATATAATCTCAAATTTTCAAAATATACTCGACTAAAAATTACAAATGGAGAACTGAGAATAAAAGAGTTCATAGATGACAAAACTTTGCTTGACTATGGAAATAATTTCATCAGAATCAAAAATATGTTTCGGCGCAGTGAGTTTTCACAACTTGACCATACAAAGGTTATTCTAAGAGAGGTTGAAATTGTGACAAAACTAATTTACGACTATCTCTACAACAAAATGAACTCGCAAACAGAAGCGGACTTCCTAGAAGATGAATAACAGCGCCACCACAAGACGAATCTCCAAAATTGCTGTGGAATACAACGGAAACGACAAAGGAACAGCGGAGATGGTTTACAGCAATAATCTTTTGTGCGAGGATCCCGAACTACAGTTCAAGGAAATGAAAGCCGTCGCCAACCGAAATAAGAATGTGAAGAATTGGACATTGACAGGTTATATCTCTCCAGAAAAATCCATTGGCGATAAGCTGACAAATGAAGAACTGACTGAATTAGCATTAAAAGCATTAAGAAAAGTTGGAGTTACGGATGACAACCAAATTCGATTGGATATTCATTCTTCCACGAAGCAAAAACACATTCACTTTATCGTGAACCGAGTGAACACTTTTGGCGAAAACACGATTACCGCACACAAAATCGGAGAAAACTTTGGTAAAGCAGTCCGAGAAGTTTGTCGGGAACTGAATCTGAAAACCGACATCGAGATTGGAAAAGAGAAGAAACAGATGATGTATTATACTTTAACGAACTCGCTGAAATACGCAAAAAATTTCGATGACCTTGTAATGAAAATGCATCTGAAAGGATATCGGGTAACACTTTCACAAAATGTGAAAGAGGGAATTTCGGGAATGCGGATTGTGCGATATGAAGACATCAACTACCAAACCGAGCGACAATACAAACCTGGCTATAAGCTTTCAGAAATTACGAACAAACTGAAAATTGCGGATATCAAGACAACTTTGAACTCCAACTTTGAGCGAGCTGAACATATCCAAACCTTGCTCGGACAAATGAGGGAAAGTGAAGAAACGGAAATCTCAAGAACCAATACTTCCAAAGAGATTGGAAAAACGGTTGATGAGTTTTTGAAACCGACTTACACCGCTCCCGACGATGAGTTATTAAAACGAAAAAAACGAAAATTTAGATAAAATGGAAAATCAAAACACAACACAGAACGAACAGCAAAACGATATTTATGAACTGCTAAAAAAGGTGGTTGAAACGAATGAAGAAAACATCAAATCCACGAAACAAACTGAATCAGTTCATTTAGAAGCTCGAAATTTTTATCAATCCGCACAGAATGCGATTATCGGTTCGACCAATATGATGCAAAAAGCGATGCAGCTTGTTAGAACAGAACTTGAATCTATCATAGGTTTCAAAACCTCAATTCCTGAAAGCATTCCTGCAGATTTGTCTGAAAAAACGATCAACTTTTTTGAAAAAATTGAAAAACACATCAAATTTATTTTTCCTGGAAGCATCGGGATTTTGACATTGGCGGCAATCATCTTGTTTGGTTCGGGACATTTTGCTTTCAAATGGTACTCCGAAAGCATCCGCGCCAAAAGTGAAATTCGGCAGGAAATTTTGGATGAAATCAAGAGAGATGGAAAAGCGATTTTCGAAATTGAAGACTACAATCAACTCAAATATAATACAGATTTGATGAACAAATGGATGAAGAAAAATCAGAAAGATGGCGAGAAATTTTTGAGGTTTAAAGAAGGGTATGAAAGTAAATAACTTCGCAAAATTTTATTATCTTTACAAAACATTGGGTCACTGGTACGCCGACCATGGATATTGAATGAGAACTTTGGTTCTCATTCTTTTTTACAAATTTCTCTTGCCCATTCCAAAAATGTTCAATAAATTTGAATGTTCATTGTCACTGAACGCTTTATTTTATTGAACACTATGTACAGGGAAACAGACATAATCTACGAAGCAGTTGCCAATCTGGAAGAATTTACCGGGCTGAAAATCAATGTAGAAACAAATCGTCGGGAATACGATGCTGTAATTCAGATTGATGGTCAAACATTCTATGTGGAAGCAAAAGCCAATGCACGTAAATCCAATATAGGAATGATTCTTTCTCAATTGGAGGTGCAGGACAAAAACAAAGAATGGTTACTAATTGCAGACTATCTCGCTAAAGATGTGGCTGAAATTCTCCAGAAAGAAAATCACAATTATCTCGATGTTGCAGGCAATGCTTCCATTAAAACCAATAATCTTTTCATTTTTATTGAGGGCAAAAAGAAAGAAGCAGCAGAAAAGAAAAATCAAAGTCGTGCTTTTCAGGAAGCGGGTTTAAAACTGTTACTATTTCTCATTTCAGATCCTGAAAACCTGCAGATGTCTTACCGTGAGTTGGCAGAAAAAACAAATATTTCTTTGGGATCTGTTAGCAATATTTTCAGAGAATTACAGGATTCTGACTTCATTCTGAAAACGCATAAGAAAAGGGTTTTCAAAAATATGGATGTCCTTTTGGAACGTTGGGTAATTGCTTACAACGAAATCCTGAAACCGCGTATTCTTCGTAGAAAATACCGATTGGCAAACGAAGAGGATAGTTTTCTTAATACCGACAATCATAAATTTGGTTTTGTTTGGGGTGGAGAATCTGCTGCAGGTTTCATTACCAATTATCTGAAATCTACCAAATACACTTTGTTTTATGATGGCGATTTATCGGCGCTCACCAAAAACCTGAAACTCATTCCCGATCCACAGGGAAATGTCGAAGTCTATAACACGTTTTGGACAGATGATCTTAAACTGAAATACCACAACACGGCGCCGCCCTTAGTAGTGTATGCCGACTTAATGGGAGCCAACAGCAGCAGAAATATAGAAGCCGCCAAAATGATACTTGAAAATGGACTTTAAAATTACAAGTGAAAATATTGAACATCCTCTACTAAAGCCGGTGCTGGAAGAGTTAATCCCTGTTTTTAAACAAAGAGGAATTACGTTTTATCTCATTGGCGCTGTAGCAAGAGATATAATTCTGGAACTCAATCAGGAAAAATCACAACGTGTTACGATGGATTTGGATATTGCCATCGCCGTAGATCATTGGGAAGATTTTGAAAATTTATCGGAAGATATCATTGCCTTGCCAAACTTCACAAAAGATGCCCAACAGAAGCAGAGATTTCTCTACAAAGAAAAATTTCAGGTAGATATTGTGCCTTATGGCGGCATCAAAGATCAGAACGACAAAATTTACTGGCCACCCGACAAATCTTTTGCAATGTCTGTAATTGGTTTTGAAGAAGCCGAACAAAATTTATTGACTATAAAACTAGATGAAGAAATCACTTTCGATATTGTTTCTCTCGAAGGGGTTTTCCTGCTGAAATTATTTGCGTGGAAAGATCGATTTCATAAAACATCTAAAGATGCAGAAGATATTGGTTTTCTGCTCAATAACTATTTCAATATCAATCGTGATTTGTCTTTTGAAGAACCTTTCAACAAGGTTTACGATGACGATCATTTCACAGAACTCAAAGCCGGCGCAACGATTTTGGGAATGAAACTGAATAAAATGCTAAATGCAGGTTCCGGCGTAAAATCTAAAGTAAAAGCACTTTTAGAAGAAGAACTCAAAAAGGAAGAACAAAGCCAACTCTTCAACCAAATTACCGAAACCAATCGAAACTTAAATTTTGATGACGTGGCAGAAGCAATCCACTTAATCAACGAAGAAATTAACTGACTATGAGCAACACTACTCAAAACACGGAAGAAATCGTTCTGGAAGATAATCAGATTCTCTGCGTTCTTACCGGCGAAGCCAAGAAAACAAGTTCCAAGGAAGAAAACCTGCAGTCCACCATACGAATGCTGAATGAAGAATACGGCTTCGATCTTTCGGATATGGAACGCGATTTTACCATTACTTTTATTGATCCTGAAACCGGCAAGAATAAAAAACAGAAAGTTGAACTGGTTATTTTTGACAAAGCCACACACCACGTGCAGGAAAATATTATCCGTATTGCCACCGTTCAGGACGATAAAACTAAAGACAACGACAAGAAGAAAGGCGTTCGTATGACTTTGGAAAATGCAATGGCGGCTTTAGATCAATGCGAATTTGGTTTGTGGACCAACGGAATTGATATCAAATACCTACAACGCGAAGACGACGATTTTGGGTTCGATTACAAATTCAGCGACCTTTCGGATATTCCCGGTTTTGGAGAAGATCTTAACGATTTGGAAAGACCGGAACGTTCACACAGCCGAAAACCGGCCAACGATTCTTTAATAAAAGTGTTCCGCCGTTCTCACGATTATATTTACGGAAACGAAGGTCGAAAGAAAGATGCTTTTTGGCAATTATTGTATCTTATTTTTTGCAAACTCTATGATGAAAAACGCCGTTTTACCGACCACGAAAAAGGAATTTCTTACCGCAAGAAATTCTGGGTTGGTGTAAAAGAACAGAACACTAATGAAGGCAGAAAAGCCGTTGCCGACAGAATAAAATCCCTGTTCGATGAACTAAAAAAAGACAATATTTTTTCCGGTGTTTTTGATGGGAACGAAAGCATCGACCTTACCGACAAAGGTTTGGCATTTATTGCCGGCGAACTCGCAAAATATTCTTTCCTGGATGCAACGGTGGATGTAAAAGGTTTGGCTTACGAAACCATTGTGAGCAACACCTTGAAGCAGGAAGCCGGACAGTTTTTCACGCCGAGAAATATTGTGCGTGCAATGGTGGAAATGTTGAATCCCAATGAAAATACCCGCGTTTTGGATCCGGCTTGCGGTTCTGGCGGTTTCCTCGTAATGGTTCTCGATCACGTGCGAAAGAAAATTGCGGCGGAAATGTATCCGGAATTAGATGAAGTTTTAATTACCGAAAAATACAATTCCTACGAAGTGAACGAACGTGTTCGCCAATATGCCGAAAACAGTATTTTCGGGTTCGATTTTGATCCCGATCTTAAAAAAGCGGCGCGTATGAATATGGTGATGGCTGGTGACGGACACGCCAATATTTTCCACGTTAATTCTTTGGCGTACCCCAATTGGGAACACCCGCAGGAAATTGAAAAAATAAAGCAGGCTATTGAAAAAAGTCTGAACACAATGCAGGATATTACAAACAATTATACGCCCGATGCACGCGCCAAGTTCGATATGGTATTTACCAATCCGCCGTTTGGAACAAAAGTGAAAGTGGACAAGGAAATTGCAGAACGCTATTACCTGTCGCGGTTTTCGGATGCTCCGGAAGTGCTGTTTATAGAAGCTTGTTATGATTTCCTGAAAGAAGGCGGAAAAATGGCAATTGTGCTTCCTGATGGCATTTTGGGAAACCCCAATACACTGCCGGTTCGAGAATGGATTTTGGATAAATTTAAAATACTTGCTTCGGTAGATCTAGCGGTGGAAGCGTTTCTGCCACAGGTTGGCGTGCAGGCGTCGCTGTTGTTTTTGGAAAAGAAAACCGAAAACCAAAGAAATTTGGTGCACGATGGTGGTGAAGATTATGAGGTCTTTATGGCCATTGCCGAAAAACTAGGAAAAGATAGACGTGGAGTGCCCATTTATGTAAGAGATGAAGATGGTGCCGAAATTTTATTTGAAAGCGAAAAGAAATATCTAGCATATAATGAGCAGGGAAAAACCTATGTAAAATCCCGCAAGGAAAAAATTAAAATGCTGGACGACGATTTACCGAAGATTATAGCTGCTTATAACGAATTTCTAAAATAGAAATATGGAAATTACTACTGTAAAATCTACAATTATAAACGATAACTCTTTTATCCTGAAGCCTAATTTTCATATGAATTTTGGAAAGATGCGGTTTGAAAAGGCTAAAAGAAATGGTTTAAAATTTACTGATTTAGGAACTATGGCAGAAGACATTTTTTCCTGCCCCATTTTCGTTAGAGTTTTTGTTGAAAATGTAGAGCGAGGTGTCCCCTACATTACAGCACAACAAATGATGACTTCAAATCCACTTGACATTGCTAAAAATATTTCAAAAAAATATACACCACGCCAAGACGAAATGAAATTGACTAAAAATCAAATTTTAGTTAGTTGTGCTGGAACTGTTGGGAATGTCAAATTAATTACCGAAGATTTAGAAGATGTAATTGGTTCTCAAGATATTATTAGAGTTAATGCAGATAATACAAAAATGAAATATGGTTATTTGTATGCTTTTTTATCTTCCAAAACTGCGTATAGTTATATTCAATCTTTCGTTTACGGATCTGTTGTTCCTAGGATTGAAGCAAAGGCATTGGCAAAATTACCAATCCCCATTCTTCCCGAAGAAACCCAACAAAAAATCCACAACCTTATTGCAGATGCCGCACGACTGCGCGTGGAAGCCAATAAATTGTTGAAAGAAGCGGTGGTGATTTTTGAGAAAGAAATTGGCGAAAGTAAAGTAACCCATTCATTTCAAGTGGGTAAAATTTCTTCAAATAAAATTTATGGTTTCCACAAAAGATTTGACAGTCAGTATCAGTTAGGTTGGAATGCTTTAGACAAAGAGAAAAAGAATAATCTTGAATATACAAAACTCGCTCAAGTTGCTTGCAATATTTTTGTTGGTGGAAGAGGAAAAAGAAATTATGTTGAGAACGGTATTCCGTTTCTTTCTTCGTCAGATATGATGCTGTTTAATCCCAAAAGAAATTCAAAAAAAATAAGCACTTCAACACAGGGAATTGAAAATATGAAAGTTAGTCTTTACGATATTTTAATTTCCCGTTCAGGAACTGTTGGTAATACAGTTATTGTTGGAAAAGATTTGCAGGGCACAGTAATTTCAGAGCACGCATTAAGATTAGTTGTGAACCCTGAAAAAATTTCTCCATTGTATGTATTCACTTTCTTAAAAACAAAATATGGATTAAAAACAATGGAAAGTTCGTCTTTTGGTTCAGTAATTATCACTTTGAATGAAGACTTAATTGGTAATATCGAAATGCCAATTCTGGAAGAACGTTTACAATCTGAAATTGAAAAAAGAACTGAAAAATATATTTCTAATCTTGACCAATCAACTGAATTAGAAAACCAAGCAATCGACCTCATAGAAAAAGAAATCGACCAATGGCAACAATAATAAAACCTCCGTATTTCGAACAGGTAGTAAACGCCGGCGAAAAAAAACTGCTGGATTTTCTGGAAGTCAATCTTCCCGACCATTACTTTCTTATTCCCAATGTAGAAATCGCCTCCACCAATCCCAAAAATTTCCGCACACAGTATTGGGAATACGACGTTATTGTGGTAACACCGCACGCGGTTTTCAACATCGAAAACAAAGACTGGAAAGGCCGTATTGAAGGCGACGACAACTATTGGTATCTCAACGACCGCCAAATGAGCAATCCGCTGAAAACCGGCCGTCAAAAAACCGCCGTTTTGGCTTCCAAACTCAAAGAAAACAATCCAACCTGGGGCAAAGCGTGGGTGCAGAATATGCTTACGCTTTCTTACGACAATATTTATACGCCGGTAATTTCTTCCGATGCCTATAAACTGACTTTCAGTTTAAATGAGCGTCTTTTGGATTTTATTCTGTCTCCGGAAAAGGTGGGCAAAGACGAAAATGCCATTCGAGATATTCAGCACGATATCGTAAAATTCCTTACAGGACAGCAAAGCAAAAAATCTCCCGAAGAAAAACGCGAAGTGCAGGGTTACGAAATTGTGGAAATCCTTCAACAGGAAACCAATTTTACGGAGTACTTGGTAAAAGAAGAAGGCAACACGCCGGTTCGACGTAGGATAAAGGAATATGCATTGCAGGTTTCGGGGATGTCGCCGGAAGAATTAAGAACGCGCGAAGATCAAATAAAAAACCAATACAACGCACTGAAAAACCTGAAGAATAAGCCCTTCATTCTGAATGTAGAATTTATGGTAGATAACGAAAACCACCTGTTTTACGAGATTTCAGATTTTATGGACGAAAATTCTCTGCGTTCCGAAGCGAGGCACAAAACTTTTACCTTCAAAGAAAAAATTCAGATTATTGAAAATGTGATGGTGGCTTTGCGCGAGGCGCACCAAAAAGGCATTTTCCACAGAGATGTCAATCCGGAAAATATTTATCTGGCAAGCGGTTACGCGTATTTGGGAAATTTCGGAAAATCGTATTTCCTCGATCACAATGAAGAAGGTTACACCGTTATGCCAACCATTAACCAAACCAATGCAACCGCCTATCACCCTTTGGAATTGACTGTGAATGATGCCAATGCGTCTTCCGATATTTATTCTTTAGGCGTACTCATTTATTGGCTGTTCACGGAGAAAGAACCATTTTCGTCGCCTTACGCTTTAGACAAAATGGGAGGTAAAATTCCGCAAAATCTGTTGCCATCAAAGGTAAACCCTAACCTTCCGAAATGGCTGGATGAAGTCTGCCTGAAAACCATCCTCACAGATGACCAACAGCGTCTGCAAACGATGGAAGAACTTCAGGAATTGATTAATTCTTCCATTCAGAGCCATTCCGAAAATATAAAACCTGCAGATCCAAAACCCGTTGCAATTCCTGCTGTTCCCACTTTCGAAGAACTGAAAGAAGGCGACAGTATTGGTGCTTACACCATACATAAGGTTTTGGGGAAAGGCGGTTATTCCAAAGTGTTCAAGGTAAAACACCGTATTCAGGACAAATACTTTACGATGAAACTTTTCAACGAAAGTGTGAACTTCAATTCGGTAAAAGACGAATACGAAGCCCTGAAAAATCTGCACCACCCAAATATTGTAAAATTTGTCTGGAATGATGAGGCTTCCAACGGACAGTTCTTCACTGTAATGGAATTTCTTGATGGTGAAAATTTAAGCAACTATACAAAGACCGATGCCAAACTTCCGCTGAATAAAGTGTTGCAGTTGGGCAAACATATGCTGAATGCGTTGGTAGAAATGCAAAGCAAGGAAAAACCAATAATGCACCGCGACATAAAACCGCAGAATATTATTTGGGACAAAGGCGAGCGTTTTGTGCTGATCGACTTTAATGTGGCATCCAGCAATACGCAGAATAAAGATTTTGTAGGCACCAATCCGTATTTGGCGCCGGATCTTATCCACGAAAATTATCAGGTGCATTGGGATAAATCCGCCGATGTCTTTGCCTTAGGTGTTACGCTTTACGAATTGGCTTGCAAACATTATCCGTGGCATCCGAAAAAAGTAGCAAGAGAAAGCGAAGTTCCAAATGATCCCAAAACTTTTGAACCAAAAATTTCAAGAGCATTTGCAGATTTCCTTTTGAAAGCCATTGCAACGGATAAAAATGTCCGTTTCAAAAACGCTTTGGAAATGCAGAAAGCATTATTGGAAATTGAGGATAACATTTTGGAGGATTATTCCGGCTCTGATGATGGTCTTCCAACCACCAACAGACTGTATCATACTCAGATTTTCATTCGTCAGGGAACTTACGATATCAAATTATATAATCGGCAAACCAAGTATGTTAATCTGTCAGAATCGGTGGATAAAGTTTTATCTGAGTTAAAATCAAAAATTGAATCCTACAAACCACAGTTGGATAAACCGATTAAACTGATACTTCGTGTGGACAACGAAGATATTATCAATGAAAATTTCTGGACCGGAGGTGCAAAAACTTTTACAGCCGGAAACATAGATCGGGTTCATTCTGCATTGAAAAAGGTTTTTGAAGATAATAAAGACAAAATTAAAGCCCACAAAATTGATGTAGAGGGTGCCAATATTGTAGATTATATAAATTCCCTTTACAGCCAATCCAAATACGGAAATTTCGGAACAAGAGTCAGTGCAGGATCTTCAACTCAAAATCTGGATGAAGCCACTTATACCGAAACCAAACTGGATAAGAAACTCATTCCTGCAATTGTGGACGGAACCTACAAATTACTAATTATCACAGGAAATGCAGGCGACGGTAAAACGGCTTTCATTAAGAAAATTGAGAAAAATCCTTATGTAAAGGATGTTCAGCATTTTGAGCACCAAAATGGAGCACGCTTCAAAATTGGCAACGTGCAGTATGAAAGCAACTACGACGGTTCGCAGGATGAAGCAGAAAGTGTAAACAACGAAGTGCTGGAGAAATTCTTTGAACCTTTTGAAGGCTTATCGAATTATGATCAGGCCAAAGAAGGCAGAATTATCGCCATTAACGAAGGACGTTTGGTTGAGTTTTTTGAAACTTCGAAAAAACATAAAAATCTGGCGGATGTTATTGATAAATATTTCGATAAACAAGGGCATTATACTTTGCCTGCCGGTTTGATGATTATCAACCTGAACCTTCGTTCTGTGGTGGCAGAAAATGGTGAGGACGGCAGTTTGTTCCGTCAGCAGATAAAACAGTTAACCAAAAAAGAACTTTGGAAAAGTTGCGACAGTTGCGAACTGGCAAAAGACTGCTTCATAAAATACAATGTTGAAAGTTTCAACGACAGTGCTTCCGGAAACGAAGTCATTACCCGAATGGAATGGTTGCTTCGCACCGTAAGTTTGAAGAGAGAATTGCACATTACAATGAGGGATCTGCGTTCCTTTATCGCTTATATGCTGACAAGAGATTATTCCTGTGAAGATGTTAAAGGTTTAGATGCGGTAAAAGATGCTTTCCCTTCAAATTATTGGCAGTTCTACTATTTCAATATCACCAACCCGAATGTTGATCAAGAATTAAGCAACGACAGGCTGATAAAACTATTGCAGGAAACCGATATTGGCGAAGTTGCAGTGCCTAACCTCGATAGGGAACTGTTCTTTACGAACCATCAGGAGAAAGATTATCTGGAATTTGCAGACCGTGAAGCCAATTTATTGGATATTTTCAATGAAAATAAATCCTTTATTCCTGCCCACGAATTGGATGATCAGATGATTTATGAAATAAGGGAAAAGCACAAATCTTTTATACGCCACCAATATTTTGAAGCCAAGTTTTTCAATTTGGTTACAGAAGTAGTTGAAATTGAGAATGAAGATGGAGAGGTAACTAAAGTTAATAAACCGGCTTATCTGTTGCGAATCCCTTACAAATCTGTATTTGAGTTTGTAAATATTCTACGCGCTGATAAATTGAATGAATCCATTATGCAGAGTATTTCTCGCGCCATATCTTTAAATGAAGGGTGCAACAACAAAACGCTGGATATGAAGAATTTGGTAATTTCTTCTACCGAAGTGAAAGACCATAAAGGAAAATCATTCAAACTGTTTCCGCTTTCCGAATTTGAACTGATGGTGAACAAAACAGATCACCTAACCAAATATTTGGAATATGAATCCGACAGTTTAACATTCCGCAACAGAGACCACAAGCATATTGCCTTGACCATTTCCCTGGATCTTTACGAAATGTTGTATTTCATTCACAAAGGCTTCAGTCCTTCACTGAATGATATGAAAGGGAAATTTATTGAACTCTTGGTTTTCAAAAATCTACTAGAAAACTTGAACTACAATGAAATTGTGGTTACGCCGGACAATAAAGAATTTTTCTCGGTGAAAAAAGATAACTCCAACAAAATTGTAATAAAAAAACTCGCCTACTGATTATGCCCATAAAACTCAACAAAGACGAAAGTGTTTTCAGAAACGAACTGATATTTACCGTGGATGCTAAACAGATTAACATCGACTATACTTTCGTGAATTTATTTATGCTCCTAAAACATTCTGGTATTAGACCTTCACAAAGGACTCGTCGTGGAGAAAATGTCTTTATAAATCTTGAAAAATTAAAGATGATTTTAGCAAAACTTGAAGAAGATGGCGAATTGGAGGGCTTCAAAGAAAATATGGACGCCGCTGAATTGTGGATGCGAACTAACCTTGTAAATCTGGTAAACAGAGGAAATACAGATAAGGAAGAAATTTCTTCCCTCAAGCCGATTCATTTACAAAGTTACAGAGTAAGAAATGCGCAGAAAACAAGAGATTATTTTTCGGCAGATCAGGTGTATTTAATGCTTTCTAGTGATCCGAAGGTGAAGGAAAACTTAATTAATTTTTTGGCGGACGGTTACGATTCTACAACCAATCAACTTTTAAGCGGAAACCGTTTGGATGTAGACAGTTTGGGTATTCTGCATTTGATGAAAAGCATTTCACCTGGATTCTTGGAAAGTAATACTTCTCTAAATAAGATAAGACCTTTGCTGGAAGAGCAGAGTAATAAGTATTGTGAAGATGTGCGAAAACTTTTAGTGTATAAAAATGAAATTCCTAGAGGAGTTCTTATCGAATACCTTAAAACTATAACTTCTTTTCATTTGGCTTTGTATATCAATAAGTTGATCGCTCTTTTACCTAAAATGATTGAGGAAGGTTCTGTGAATGTTTATGATGATTGGGCAGTGGTTTTAGATGTTACGGACAATTTCGAAAGTAAAATTTCTTCACTCGCAATTGCAGATGCAGAGAGAACATACAATTCAATTTACAAGTATATTAAAGCCAGTTTTAAAATCAATACAATCATAAGCAAACTAAATTTAGATAAATCGGATTCGGCTTCAGTTCCGAAAGCATTGCATATTTTGAAAAATAACATTTCTGAACACGAGACTTTGTTCAAGGCATTTTGGGATATTATCTTTAATCAGCAGGATGATGCAGACAAATCGCTACTCGAAGAAAAAGTAAAATATGAAGAAACGTATTTTGATAAATATGTGGAAATATTAGTGAAGGAAAAAGGACCTTATCAATACAAATATCATTTGCAGTTTATTGATTCTGTTTGCCAAAAGAATAGTGAGCGCGGTTTCCTTGCCCAGGGTAGAAGTCGTAAACACCCGCGTAGATACGTTTTAGGAACCCGTCTATTGGAAACTTTAGTGCAGATACAGGTTTTGGATCGTGAAGAAGATAAATTCGTTACCCGAAGTTTATCCATTGAAGAATTGATGGAAAACCTGCGTGAACGTTACGGTTTAATTATCAATGGTCAAAATGAAGAACGCTTTAAAGATGCAGATCTGCATACCAATATTGCTTTTAAAGAAAATGTGGAGGCATTCAAACTGAAATTAAGACAGATTGGTTTCTACAACGATTTAAGTGATGCCTATATCTTACAGAAAATCAGACCTCGTTACTCACTAAAATAACCGCTTGTATATGGAAGTTAAAAATATATCACTGTATTACGAATATATTATCAACCTGATTGTTGAACTCTACCGTGAGGAGTTGGAGCAGGCAAAACCTGGTCATTGTATGAAAATTACAGGAATGGGTAATGATGAAATGATGATGCTTTGGGAAGCACTTTCTGTGGAATTCGAAAATCTGGACACATTTATCATTAATGAGGCGAGTTCAGAATCACCATATATTTCTGCAACAAAACTGATCGAATACCGTAACCAGCAGCGCAAACCGCTTTTGGTGCTTATTCCTTCTAATAACAGAACTGCAGCCGAAGATTCCTATGGTAACGCAACCTTTAAAGAAATTTCTTTGGAACCGGTAGAAACCGAATTGAAAAGACGCTTAAAGGATAAAATTCCACCGCTTCACAACAATTATATTGATCAAATTTTTGCAATAATCAAAGTCAATGAACTGAAACAAAGCAATGTCATCGATTATCTTTTGGCAATTGAACAGGAAGATTACAGTAATGAATCTATTGGGAAGCACTTGAATTTGCTTTCGTTGTTTCCTGACACAGATTTGCTAACAGAGGAAAAATTGTTTCGCTCAAGACTAAATCTGAATCTGGAAAGCACCAATCTTTTATGTGCTTTCAACAGACCGCTTTACGATCGGGTTGAAGAGTTGAAAATTGAAAAAGATACACTTCAAAAAGATTTTATCACACTTTTCAAGAATGAAACCCAAATAACTTGTGCTTTTACGTTGGTAAATGTGGCTGCAGAAAAATATCCTAATCTTTGGTTCAACAACTGGCAAATTCCAAACCTTGATTTTAAGGACATTAAATTGCAAATACTTGAAATAAGATCAACTGATTTTGTCAACGAAGATGGAATCAAGGTCTTGAAAGGTAATGTTTCCACTAATGCAAAAGTTATAGTTCGTTATACGACTTCTCCAGAACCTAAAAATCTTGATAAATTACGATTTTTCAAGGTAATACTTATGGCTGTTGATGGAGGAGCAGGACAGGAGATTAATGTCTTAAGGAAAGCCCCTAATACAGATTCTAGTAAAATCTATCGCGAAGCCACAATTGAACTGAATTCAAATTCTATGGAAGAGGGTTCTTATTTTCTTAAGGTAATTGCAGAAGATGAAAGTGGCAATATTCTAAATAATAATGATGACTTCTTAGATCACGAAATACAAGAACATTGGAAAAACCAAGGAAAAACACGTGAATCAAAATTTGAAATAAATCGCAAGTTAACAAGTGATTCTGAAGATTTTCGATATGTGGTGGAGGAAAACGCCGAAAAGGAAGAGAATACCCGTAAAGATAAACTCAACAATGTTTTGCAGGCGTTTTTCAAATTCAACATTGAAAAATTAAGAAACAACGAACCTATTGCAATTCCTGAAGCAAGTGATACGTCAAACATTTGGCTGAATGACACAAAACCAAAATTAAATTCAACCTTTCATATCAATTACTCTCCGCGCCACAATTATCAGGTAATTATTTCCAGCAAATTAAGGTTAATCGAAAATGAATTTCTTTCTGCGCCGGAAACTCTGGGATATGTAAGCGCTTCTTTAAGCAATAACTCGACGGCCACAGGTTTGCAGAATTGCTTTTTGGAGAGAAGTGCTTTGACAGATATTGCACCTCTCAAATTAATTGAACTGCGTTCGCAGTTATTTTCTGCAATAAAATCCTCCACAGAAAAAGAGAATGGCATTCTGGAAACAGTAAACCTTTTTGCTTATAAAGATCTGATCGAAAATTATATTTTCGAATACCAGAACTGGTTGAGAGATATGTATGATCAGATCAATAATCCTGCAGAAGGTGATCAAGGCAATGAAGAACTGAAAATGATGTTTTCGGCGGTGCAGTATTTGGATATGGTAAAACTGAAAACTAAACTTCCAAATGGTCAGGCTGTTTCTGCGGTTTTAATGTCGCCTTTACATCCTTTACGCTTGGCCTGGTTCCTTAATTTGATGGATCTTTTTGAGGATTGGCATCATAAAACTCTAAGTTATAACAGCCACATTAAGGACTGGGGAACCCTTGAAACAATTTTCTTGGGTAAACTGACACCGCAGAACAATCCGTATGTTATAGTTGATTCAAATAATTACTTAAATTTTGATTATTTGGGCGATTTATCCTTTGGTTGGGGAATTTATCTCAACTCTGAATTGCGGGATAAAAAAGACACTTTGGTTCCAATGACTCATCAGGTAAAATACTATTTCAGAACACTGCTGAATATTTCGTATTCGAACTTGGTCAACAATGATGTGAGCAGGTCTGTGGTAGTGAAAAGTATGAAGAACTTTCTCATTCAACACCCTTACACAGACAAACTGATTATTAATCTTTTTAACGTTGGCGATGGTGAAATTTTTGCCGATGCGTTGGTTCACGTAAGCAAAATAAAAGAGTACGTGGATACCAAATTTGAAATCTGCATTTTCGTAGGTGAAGATTCTTTAATTGAAAATGGGCTGGCTCTAAAAGAACTGATTAATCCTGAAACCCAGATTACGGAAGAAGCAGAATTATTTTCACAACCTTCTAAAAATCGTCTGTTCCCTAAATTAAGATACTCCATTAATAAAATTGAAGATTATATTCAGAATCCTGCAAAATATGATTCTCATTTAAGTTTTTTGGTAAATCCTTTTGCGTCGGATATTACACTCCACAAACCATATCGCGAATATAAGGTCGATTATTTGAATGGACTGATTTTAGATAATGCCATCGAAGTGGAAGAAGGTAAAAACGGAAGTAATATTTCTTGGTATTCTTTTATAGATTTTGGTAAGGAAAAGGACAAGCCACTCAATAGTTTCTATACCACTTATCAATCTTATACAGCAGGTGCATTGGCTTCACACAAAACAGATGCAGTTCCGGCTGTGAACCTGAATCTCAATGATAGAGATCGTGTTCTACTCTCACACTTACACGAATTCTCGGATTGGGTAATTACATTTGATAAGAATTTGGGACCGCAGATCTTTGATATGCCTTCGGATGATGGTAAAATCCCATTTCTTTTGGATTACATTCCCGGTGAGGAAATGACAGGTGTTTCATCTTACTTAACAACGAAACCTTCAAGCGAAATTGTTGGGATTTTAGGTCCACATTTTCAGGATTTTGGAATTGACATTGCTACGGAAAATGGTCAAAAAGCCTTGCAGGTTTTGTTGGAAGATTTGAGAGCCATTAGTAGTTCTTTAGTGATGCAATTGAACTCTTCTAAAAACAAGGCCTTTGAAGTCATAGGCTCTGCATTTGCAAAAAGGGTTTTGGAAAAGAAAGGTCTCTTGGAAAACGCATTTTTGGTTCCTATTGATTTGCACCAAAATTTATTTGATAATCTGGATTCCAACTCAAAAAGCAGAGCAGATAATCTTTTTATATCAATGGATAAGGACACAAAGACGATAAAAGTTTCTGTTTTGGAAATCAAATGCCGTAAGTCACTTGGTATTGCTGAGCGGGAAGATTTAAAGATGAAAATTATGGATCAGATCAACAATACCATATTGGCATTGAGACAGCATTACGATCCGAATAATTATACTTCAGAAGACCGTCTCGACCGTGATATTAAGAATAAGGAACTGAAATCTTTATTAGGGTTCTATATTGAAAGGGCATATCGTTATAAATATATTTCTGAAAATGCCTACAACACCTATTGGGATTTTATTCAGAAATTGGATGAAGGATTCTCATTTAAATTTAATCGTGTTGGATTTATTTTTGATTTTTCTTTTGATCAGAAGCATTTAAAAGAAACATTAGACGAGGAAACGGTGCTGTTCACTTTCGGAGAAAAACTCATTGCAGAAATTCTTGATCCTGATTCTGACCTGAATACGAGAAGATTGGAAGATGCAGAGTTTACAAAGGAATTTGAAAAAGCTTTTGAAACAAAAGACAAACTGGAACCCTTTGTTCAGCAGTTTAAGTCTAAACTGAAACCGCAGGAAGAAAAACCTATAACCGAAAATACTTTTAACGAAACCGAAAATCACATTAAAACGGAAGAAGAAAATCAATCCACTAATGATGGCGAAAATATTACAGAAAGAAACAAAGATGAACAGGATGATGATTTAGAATCTGAAAACACAGTTGAAGATGAAGTTTTTGAAAATGCTTCCGGAGACTTTGTGGACTTGAATTTTGATATTCTGGTCGGTAAAGCAAGTGAAAGTCAACAATATGGTATCTTAGGAAAAACTTTGCAAAACAAAACGATAGCGTTAGACCTTTCAGATACCAATACCATCAGTTTGTTCGGAGTTCAGGGAGGTGGAAAGAGTTATACCATAGGTTCAATTTCAGAAATGGTTTTAAAGCAATTCAAAAATGTAAATAAATTGCCTGCGCCTTTGGCAGGAGTAATTTTTCATTACAGCGAAAGTATGGATTATGAGCCTGAATTTACTTCGATGATAAATGCCAATGACAACGTTTCAGAAGTTGAAAAATTAAGGTTACAGTATGGCGCAGAACCGCAATCGTTAGATAAAGTGGTAATCCTTACCCCTTTTGATAAAGTTAGTGAAAGAAGAGAAGAGTTTCCTTCAATTGAAGTATTGCCTTTAAAATTCAATTCACAGGAACTGAATGTGCAGGATTGGTTGTTTTTGTTGGGTGCGGTCGGCAATGATTCTTCTTATATCAAGCAGTTGAAATACATAATGAAAGAACATCGTAGAAATATTACAATGAGTGCGATTAGGGAAAGTGTTGAAACTTCTGATTTGCTTTCAAATACACAGAAGCAGTTGGCAAAACAGAAACTCAATTTTGCACAGGAATATATTGATGATGAATTTTCATTGAGTTCTGTCTTGGAACCTGGCAAACTGGTAATTGTCGATCTTCGGGACGAATTTATCGTGAAGGATGAAGCGCTGGGACTTTTTGTAATAATGTTAAATATATTCTCAGGAGTTCGCGAATTTAAAGGCAAGCATTTCAATAAGTTTATCGTATTTGATGAAGCCCATAAATATATGGACAACAAGGATCTTACAGGAAGTATTGTAACAGCAATTAGAGAAATGCGCCACAAAGGAGTTTCAATAATGATAGCAAGCCAAGATCCACCAAGTTTGCCTAATGAAATCATTGAATTAAGCAGTATGGTTTTATTGCATAAATTTAATTCCCCACAGTGGTTAAAGCATATACAAAAATCTGTGATTCAATTGAATGGTCTTACTCCAGCTGATATGAGTATCTTAAAACCTGGTGAAGCATTTCTTTGGGCGACCAAAGCCAATGATCATAGTTTGACATTAAAGCCAGTGAAAATATCAACAAGACCACGAGTGACAAAACACGGTGGTGCAACTAAACAAGCAACAGGAAATTAATGAAACATTTGTCTTTGACAGGAATTGGAACTCGTGAGAATAACGAAGATGTAATTTTGATTGAAGAATTTAATCAGAACAGCATTCTTTATCTCGTGGTTGATGGAATGGGTGGATATCAAAAAGGAGAAATCGCAGCAAAACTAGTTTCAGAAAACATTGCAACTCATTTAAGGTCTGTCGTAGAACTTAATAAGCAAGCTATTTTAAATGCCTTTAAGAAAGCAAATTTGTCCATAAAACAGTTCAATGATGAGAATGAAATAAAATCCGGAGCGACAGTCGGAGGTGTCTTGATCTTTGATGAAATTGCTTATTGTTTCTGGATCGGTGACGTTAAAATCTTTTATTTGAAAAAAGAAAAATTAGCTTGGGAATCAACGAGCCATTCTTTTATTAATGAAATGTTTGAAGAAGATTTACGAAAATCAACTGAAATTCAAAAAAAATACGGGCATATAGTAACAAGATCAATTTCTGGAAAACGGGAGAAAAGTGCTCCTGATATTTTTGAAATTGAGAGTTTTTCAAAGGGTGATTCTTTTGTCATTTGTTCAGATGGGGTGCATAATGTGATGACTTTAGAGCATTTGAAACTTTTGTTTTCAGAAGTGAATGGGATGGAAAAAATCGAGGAATATCTTGCGGAATATGCTGTGGATAATTTTAGTTTGATAAATATTTTTTGATTATTTGAAATAGAAATGTTCTTGGGGATGTATTTCGCCTAAAGTTGCCAATGTCTATAGTAACAGTCTAAGAAAATGAATATTATAGTTAGTTGAGAGAAAATCCATTGAAAAATATGAATGTGATAAATTGGATTCGAAACCTATTTTTTTTAAGTTTAGGGTTCATAATAATAATTGCTTTCTCAAATTTTTTTGAGATTAATTTTCTTGGTCTCTTTGTTAATAAAAAATTAGAATTTGTAAACTCTAGTTACTTGCTAGATTTCATTGTATTAGTAGCTTTGGTATTGTATAGTTGTATTGCAGTTAATAACTGCGCATTTGCAATCCCTAATAAAACGATCACGTTTTTCTTACTTTTATTTATTTCATTTTATATCTATGAAAGGTTTTTTAATGATTTTTTCGAATTTATAAAATTTCGAATTTCAGATAATTTAGCATATTTTGATGTTGTTTTTGCGATTGTTCTTTTACACTTTGGTCAGTATCTGAAATTTTTTGTTAGTGAGGAGGAGATTGTGACACAGAAGAATTCCGTTCTCGATGACAGTCCAATATCAAAAGATAAAGATGACCAATTAGAAGGATTGTTAAGAATTTCCGCTGAAAAAATCAAGAAAGTTGTTTTAGAAAATAAGTTTGCAACATCATTCACAATCGGTTTGAATGGAGAATGGGGTGATGGAAAAAGTTCAGTTTTCAATCTTTTGAAAAATCAATTGAAGGACGAAGATCTAATCTTTTTTGATTTTAATCCTTGGATGGGATATGATAAAAAAGTTTTGGTGAAAGACTTTTTTAATTCGTTTTCAGAAGCAATCGGACAAGATCTCTCTGACGAAATTAGCAATTACAGTGAGGAACTCTTGGATAATGGGGATGGTTTTACTTTTTTCAGATTAATTCGAAACATATTCTTTCGAAAACAAAGCCTTAATTCTATTTTCAATTCTATAAATGAAAAAATTGGCATCATTAATAAAAAAATTGTAATCTTTATAGATGATGTTGATCGATTAGATAAAGAAGAAATATTTGAACTTTTGAAGTTGATAAGAAAAACAGCAAATTTTCAAAATACATTTTTTTTGCTGGCGTACGACCGAAATTACATTAACAATAGCATAAAGGAAGATAGCGGTGACATGGCAATAAAATTCTTAGATAAGATTGTAAATGTTGAATTATCGATGCCATATTTTGATAAATCAATACTTCGAAATTACTTCATTAGACTTCTAAGAAGCGAAATTCCTCAAAGATTTCATTATAAAATTGATTTTTTTCAAAATAAGTATCAATTAGATCCTTTTGTTTTTGATTTAGGTTTTGAAGAAAATGATCTGTTCATTTATTGGTTAAGGAATTTTCGAGAAATAAAAAAAGTAGTAAATTCTATTGCAATTAATTATAATGAGATTTATCGAGAAGTTAATTTTTACGACTTAGTGCATCTTGAAATTTTGAAGTTGAAGCATCCTTTCCTTTACAATTTGATTTATACAAGACAGCACGAAATCTTCTTAATAAATAAAAGTCATTATTGTTACTGTTTTGCTCCGTTTGATAAAGTGAAAGCCAAGGAGATTCAGTTTTCGACATTCTTACAAAACCGCAGAAATAATTTCGGTCAACAAAAAATAATTGTCGAAAAAATCGAATCAGTTTTTGATTCTTATTTGGAAGAATACATTAGTAGCAACAATTTCAGTGCTATTGAAAAGCACAAAATTCTAGATTTGGTTTCACGTTTATTTCCGCGAGAAAACGTCGATGGAAATTTATCTCTTGAGTTTTCTAGTAAAACTGACGAAGAAGATAAATTGGGAGTCAAGTACGTAAACAAGTTTGAAAGGTATTTTGCACACACAATTTTTGCGAATAATATTTCTGAAGACGAATTTGCTAGATTCTTAGCACTGGATTTAGAAGATTTGGAAAAGCAATTAATGACTTGGGAAAATGAAGGCAAACTTGCTGATCTTGGTAAAGCTCTAAATAATAAGTGGGATTTTCATTCTCAGAGAGAGTATGAAAGTACTTTACGGGCAATTTTTCTTTGTCTAAATTTCCATAATAATACGATAGATTGGAATCAATTTGTATCAAAAATGTTTGGAACTAAATTGTTCCCAGTTGTTTTTAGAACGGAATATACTGCTAAGCAATTTTTTAAAGAACTTTTTTCTTCAGCAAAACCACCTTTGAACCTCTATGCGAATTTGCTAAGTGAGTTACGGAAAAGGAATCTTCGAAGAACTACCGATGACCCAGAAAGATTTCCTCTTTCTAATGGAGAAATCAATGATTTGCTGGAAAACTATTTGATGAGTGAGCTTGAAACAGGTGTTTTGTTTTCAAATGAATTTTGGTCACTTTATTTTATTTGTCAAAAAATGGAAGCAGATGGAGCGAAAATACCTTTTGAAAAATCAAACGATTTAATAATTGATAGTTTAGAGAAAACAGAAAATGTTATTCCTTTTTTGAAAAGTTTAATAATGTACAATGATTACGGTTACGAATCACATTTTAGAAGAGGTGCTGTAGAAGATTTGTTTGATGACTTTGATACTTTCGAGCGTGAGTTCTTAAACAAACTTGACGAAGACAATTCCTTTATTAAAGAATTTAAGGACTACTACACAAAATCCAAAAATGCGAATTGGGGTGCGATTGACTATGATTATGAATTTTTGAAAAAGGTCATCGAATAGAAATAAAATATTTACAAGAAATATTGGTGCTCTACTAATTGATTCAATGAATTACATGAGAAGAATTGTATTTTTTTCAAAAGAAGATTTGGCTCATCATTCAATGATGAATAAAATCAACGATTTTTTTAAAGCGAAAAAATATGAACAGGAATTTGATACTTTTAATGATATAATCGAGTTAAATCATATCGGTCAATATCTTGATAATGAATTTGTTCATAATGATTGGAATCCACACGAAATTGAATATTATCGTGCAATTGCAAAGAATTTTAAAAGGTCAATTAGTTTGTTCTTTCATCAGTTGACTTCGACCAAAATACTTGCAAACTTCGATGACATCGATTATGATTACACCAAAACTTTTTGGTTACTAATAAATAGATTTGATTCCTACAAAACTATTTCAAAAAGAGACTTACAAGAACTTCTTACTAAACAAAAATTCAATATTCGTCATGTATTATTTTGTAACAAAATTGTTTCTCTCTTTGATGAAGAAATAAAGGATTTTCTTTGTAAAAATGTAACCCATGCAGAAATCATACTCGATTATTACGAAAAAAAGCATGATAGAGAACAACAAACCAAATATTTTCCAAAATCTCTATCCTTGAAAGATAAGGAAAATTTAATTGAGAGATATGTTGAAAGTGAAGGGTCTAATCTAAATTATTTGCGATTAATTGTAAAAAGCAAGGATTCAGATTCATTAAAGATTGGTGATAAGGTAAAATTAAAAGCAAAAAAGCTTGCAGATCAAATTAATGATGAATTATTGCACAGCGAAAATGCAATTGTCATAAAAAAAGGGGTTGCTCTTTCAGAAGATCAAAAAGAAGTAAAGAAGATCATTGTTAGAGATGATCAAGAAATTATTTCATACAGTAAAAAGAGATTATTAGAAAATACTGATCCAAAAACATTAGTTCTAAATTTTAGAAAAATTTTTGGTTTTTTTGATTTTCAAGGATGCATTGACTTAGTTTCCAGAAGTCACGAAATCGATTCTTTCGAGACAACTTTTATGAGATCAAAAAATGAATTTTTAGCATCTTGGGCTTTTGGATCGAAATCAACCGATGGACGAATGAATTTTGAGATTTACAAATATTTTCTAGATTCAATCAATGTTAAGTTGGAAGATATTTTTGAATTTTTTGCGAATGATTACTTGAACAAAGCTTTCAATATTGACTATTTAAAATTACATCTACCAAGCTCCGACAGTACAGTATTGGAAAAAATACGCTTAATTGTTCCAGAATTTGAATCATTGCTCGAACAATATAAATTGTATGTGGAGGACGATACTGTTGATTACGATCTTATGCAGGTTAGTACGAAGACTTCGGGTTTTGAAAAAATCCCATCTTTGTTAGAAAAGAAATATGTTTATCCCATTGGGAACGAGCACGATGTTTTACGATATAATTTTTTCAATAACATGAGTCCTCTGTTTGATTATGGTAGATTTGGCAAGACATATTCTAATTTTTACAATTTGATTCTTTCTAAAAAAATCAAAATTGATGAATACGTAGGTTATAAAAGAACTTATATTCAGTATTTTATAGATAAAAAATATTTAATGACTGATGAAGAAGGTCATTTGTCGTTGGTTAATACGGATTTATTATTATTAGTAGGTTATTTTCACAAATATGATGTTATTAGTTATTGGTATCTGCCCAAAAATCTGCGAAGTGAAATAGACAAAATGAAAGATGAAAATATGGTAAGATTTACTGACAAATTATTTACTGAAGCTGAGCAGGATTATTTTAATTATTATTTAAATAATAAGTTTAGCAATGGTCTTTGGTTAAGGAACAAATATGTACATGCAACAAATAGTCATGAAATAGAAGAGCAAGAAAATGATTATAAGATTTTGCTTAAGCTGCTGGTATTATTAATACTTAAAATTGAAGATGATCTTATGATTGCGAAATCAATACTTGTTTCTCATCGAAAATCTAAAGAACAGCTTTGATAAAAACCATTTATAGAATTTCTTTTCATTTTAAGTATATAGTGTTACCAATTTTATAGACAGGAATGGCGAATGAAATGTGGTGGTTTCTATTAGCAAATTGTTTCTTTTGAGAAAGACTCTGCAAGAAACCAAAATTTTTGTCGAGAAACATTCGGATATGCTACTAAAAAATAAACAAACTAAAAAGGATAAAGTAATTTCATGAAAGGAACTTTCTACTGGACAGAACCAACAATCAGCTCGCATTGTGAAACCAGCCATTCCAAAAAGTAATAAATGTTCAATATTTTATCATGTTCAATATCATTGAACACCCGTTTTTATTGAACAAAATCGCGTTTTTAGATAAAAAGAAAAAATATCATAATTTTTGCTCATAAACGGATGATATTTAGTGTGTTACTTCACAAATTGCAAAATTTTTGACCTATTTTTATCAATCATATTTGTACCATAAAGATTGTAACTAATTGACTACTATATATGTTCATTTTCGAAGAAGTAAAATAACCATCGATTAAAACCGATTAACAATAATCATAAAAACGCTGTAAGCTATTGGTTTACAGCGTTTTTTTTTTTTTTCAAAATCGTTTACAGAATTTTTTTTGATCAAAAAAAATTAGGGATAAATATTTTTCTAAAGGTGATGCCTAATTTATCACATTTTTCAACGCGTCATCAAGCGCATTATATTTAAAAATAAAACTTTTTGATTTAATTTTTTGGTTGCTGGCATTTACTCCGTTTAGAATCATTTCGCTCATTTCACCCATGGTAAGTTTCAAAATTACGCCAGGAACAGCCATTGGAATGTAATTTTTATCCATTGATTTCGCTAAAGTTTTCATCAATTGTGCATTTGTGGGAACTTCGTCTGCACAGGCGTTGAAGGAACCATTCATGTTTTCATTTTCAAGAGCAAATAATAACATACCCACCAAATCGTCCACATGGATCCACGGAAAATATTGCTTACCACTACCAACTGGTGAAGCAAGATGAAGATTGCTTAATTTTTTTAAAGGTTCCAGAAATCCACCATGGGCGGAAATTACAGGAGAAATTCTAAGTTTTACAATTCTTTCCGAAATTGCTTCGAAGCGGTTTGCGGAATCTTCCCACAAACGACAAACTTCCGTAAGAAAATCTTTTTTTTGTGGCTCATCATTTTCCGTAGCAGCTTTTTCATCATTCCAGTCACCGTAATAATTAATTCCTGAAGCCGAAATAAATGACTGTAGTTTAATGTTTTTTTCTTTAACTTTTTTCTCTAAAAATAGGGCAGAATCCACGCGCGAACTGATAATTTCCTTCTTGTATGCGGTAGTCCACCGTTTAGCAATTGTTGCGCCTGTTAAGTGGATGATGCTGTGAATACCTTCCAAGGCACCTTCTTCCAAATAGTCATTTTCGTAGTCCCAGACAAATTCATTTTCGAAAATGTTTTGTTTTTTCCTCACCACGCAATGTGCAGTATAACCTCTTTCCTTAAGCGCAGAATACAATTTTTTCCCTACCATTCCGCTAGCTCCCGTGATTAAAATTTTTTTCATTTTAATTTTTTTAATGTTGATGGGATTTAGATTAAATTATTAATTTCCTTAATATCAGAACCCTTGTATTGGTGATAGACATTAAAGTGAAATTCGTTTAATTTTTTTAAAGTTTTAAGTAAATTATCCTTTTCTTCAGTATCTAATTTTGCAGATAAAACTCTGGAAGTGATGCTTACAGATTCAACGGATTGATCAAAATACTTTTTGCCAAGTTCGGAAATTTTCAATCGGGTTACCCGCTTATCTTTGCTGTCCGGAATTTCCTCCAGCAGATTGTTTTTCACTAATCTTCTGATGATTTCCATTCCTGTCTGTTTTTCATGGGCATTCTTTTCTACCAGTTGCATTTTGGTTAGCAAAGGTTCGTCCATAATTCTATAGAGGTAGGTGAACTCTTCGTTGTATAATTCCGGAAAATCTTGCAGTCCTCTACGAATCATTTGCTTTGTAAAACGAGACAGCAGGATCACTTGCTTGGCAATTTCATTCTCTAAATCGTTGACCTTCTTGTGCTCACTCTCCGAGATAAATCGTGGGCTTTGACTTTTATAATGCTTATCATTTAAAAAATTACGAAAATCCTCAATGGTGGAATCGTTTTTAGAACGTCCGGAATTTTCAAATTCTTGAACTTCTAAAAGTAAATTGATAAAAAAATTGGTATTCATTATTAAGAGATTAAAAATTGAGGTTGCGAATGTGGTTTTGCATAAGACAATTTCGCAATTTTTTCCGGTACAAAATACGTAACTAATCCGTAATTCATCCGTGTATTTTCTAGGTTTAAAAATCCGACTTTCTCTAAACGGGAAGGCTTAACAACCAGGTGTTGGATTTCGCCGATGACTTAATCCATGTTATTTATAAAATTCTTGCTCAGTGGTGTTCAAATCTTCAGTAAATTGGTAAATACTTTTTGGACGCTCGCCATACGGTAAAATATAATCAGAATAAGCTTCTATAATGCTGCCTTTTGTAAAAACTTCTGTTTTCATTTTATAAGTGAATTATTAATTGGTAAAATATTTTACAAATATAAAAATAAAAGTATATATTTGGACAATTATTTTTACTCATGAAAAAAGCTATAATTATTGGGTCCGGTTTTTCATCTTTGTCTGCGGCGTGCTACCTCGCAAAATCGGGATTTAATGTAACTGTTTTAGAAAAAAATGAACAGCTTGGAGGAAGGGCTTCCATGATGGAGATTGATGAATTCAAGTTCGATATGGGACCGAGTTGGTATTGGATGCCTGATGTTTTCGAACGTTTTTTCGCAGATTTTGGTAAAAGCGTATCAGATTATTATACGCTTGAAAAACTTTCTCCCGCCTACCGAGTGGTTTTTGGTAAAAATGATTTTATTGATATAGCGGATACTCCAGAAAAAATTATCCAAACTTTTGAAAGTATTGAAAAAGGTTCGGGAAAACATTTGAAAAAATTTATGAGTGAATCCCAAGAGAATTATGATATCGCTATGAAGGATTTGGTTTATCAGCCGGGGCTTTCAGTAACGGAATTGGTGTCGTGGGAAACAGCAACACGACTGGGTCTCTTCGTGAAAAATATCAGTCAGCAAATCCGAAAAAATATCAAGAATCCAAAACTTAGAAGCATTTTAGAATTTCCTGTCCTGTTTTTGGGTGCGAAACCAAAAGATACACCAGCCTTTTATAATTTTATGAATTATGCAGACTTTGGTTTGGGAACTTGGTATCCGAAAGGCGGTTTTAATGCCGTTGCTTTAGGAATGGTGAAGCTGGCCAAGGAATTAGGTGTGGATTTCAAGACCAATGCTGCAGTGCAGTCTATACAGACAGAAAAAGGTAAGGTAGTGAGTGTTTCCACGGAAAAAGAAACCTTCGCTGCCGATGTTTTTGTATCGGGAGCGGATTATGCCCACACTGAAAATTTACTGAAAAATAACAGAAACTACAGTGAAGAATCTTGGAAAAAGAAAACTTTTGCTCCCAGCTCGTTGCTTTATTATGTTGCTTTTGACAGGAAAGTTGAAACTTTGGAACATCATAATCTGTTTTTTGACACCGATTTTGAGCAGCACGCTGAGGAAATTTATGACACAATGACCTTCCCGAAATCGCCATTGTTCTACGCTAATTTTTCCAGCAAAACGGACAGCTCCCTTTGTCCGGAAGGTAAAGAAATTGGATTTTTCCTTATTCCGATTGCGGTGGATTTAGAAGATTCGGAAGAGATTCATGAGCATTATTTTAATTTAATCTTAGATAGGATTAAGGATTCAACAGGTGAAGATCTGAGGCCGAAGATTTTATTCAAAAAAAGTTTTGGAACCCAAGATTTCAAAAATCGCTATAATTCTTGTCGGGGAAACGCTTATGGTTTAGCAAATACGTTAATGCAAACTTCTGTACTACGACCCTCCATAAGAAATAAAAAATTAGATAATTTCTTTTATACAGGTCAGTTAACCGTTCCTGGTCCTGGGGTACCACCCGCATTAATTTCCGGAAAGGTGGTAAGTGAATATATTTTAAGCAAAGGAAAATTTAATTAATAAAGAAAATCATTATGAATAATTTTCAAAAATTCAATAAAATTTCAGATTGTACTTCTCAGTTGGTAACCAAACAGTACAGCACTTCTTTTTACTGGGCCTCTTCGTTATTCAGTCGGGAGATTCGTCAGCATATTTATAATATTTATGGCTTCGTACGGTTTGCTGATGAAATAGTCGATACCTTCCATGATTATGATAAGCAGAAATTGCTTAATGAATTCGAAAGAAATTACAGAGAAACTTTGGAAGACGGAATTTCACTTAATCCTGTGATTCAGTCATTTTGCAGAACTCAAAAAGAAAATAATATTCCGCAGGATTTGGTCGATGCATTTCTATATTCCATGAAAATGGATTTAGGCGAGATTAAAGATTTAAATGATGAATTGTATAATCTCTACATTTATGGAAGTGCAGAAGTGGTGGGATTAATGTGTTTAAAAGTCTTTGTGAAAACGCAAGAGGACTACGAAAAAATGAAACCTTATGCACAAAGTCTTGGTGCAGCTTTTCAAAAGATCAATTTTCTTCGGGATATTTCCGCTGATTACAACGATTTGAATCGCACCTATTTCCCAAATGTGAATTTTCTGGATTTTTCAGAAAGAGAAAAAGCAGAAATAGAATTAAATATTAAGAGCGATTTTGAAAAGGCGCTCATCGGAATCAAGATGCTTCCTTTATCAAGCAGAAGCGCCGTTTTTATGGCGTACAAGTATTACATCAGTCTTTTCAAGAAAATCAGAAAACAGCGTGCAGAAACTTTGATGAAAAGTAGAATCCGTGTTTCTAACGCAAGGAAAATTTATCTGATGGGAGAGATGCTTCTAACTAATAATTTATACTTTATTCGATGAAATTTTTGATCATAATTTTTACGCTTATGTGCAATATTATTTTTGCTCAGAATCTCAAAAGAGCTGAGAAATTATTTAATTAAAGGTGAAAAATCTTCAGCTGCAGCAATACAATTGATGGAAAAGTCTGAGGCGCTTTTTAAACAAAATAAATTGCCTATTTACCAAGGTTTTTACAGTGTCGGACAATTTTTCATGGCAAAACATGCTGCCAATCCTTTTAAAAAATTATCTTATTTTAAAGAAGGAAAAAAAAGCCTGAATCATGCAATTAGCAGCGATTCGAAAAATTTGGAATTGAGATTGTTCAGACTGATGACCCAAGAACAGGCACCAGCTTTTCTGAATTATACCGATAATATTAATGAAGATCGCTCATTTATTTTGAAAAATTATGAAAATACAACGGACGAAGATTTGAAAATTTTCATTAAAAAATATTTAAAAAAATGATTCTACTCTATTTGGCAATAACAGCGGTTACTTTTGTAGCAATGGAAGGCATCACCTGGCTGACACACAAATACATCATGCATGGACTTCTCGGCTGGTATTTTCATGAAGATCATCACCAACCTGGCTATCCACACGTTTTCGAGAAGAATGATTTTTTCTTTGTAGTTTTTGCTATTCCTTGTATGATCTTGTTTTATCTCGGTACTGTGGGCGGAATTACTTGGTTAGCGTTTTTAGCAGCGGGAGTTTTACTCTACGGAATTTGCTATTTTTTGGTCCATGATGTACTGATACACCGAAGATTCAAATGGTTTGATAAAGTGGACCACTGGTACTTCCGAGGGTTGAGAAAAGGACATAAAATTCACCACAAACATTTAGGAAAAGAAGATGGCGAATGTTTCGGAATGCTTTACGTACCCAAAAAATATTTTATTGAAGCCAGAAAAATGCGCAAATAGTTGATTCATGATGTTTTGTTGGACTTTTTACATAAATGATTAACGATGAACTAACCATTATTATGGAGAAATATTACTATATCCTTTTAAATATCGCGACATTTTCAGTGCCGTTTTTTTTTAGTTTTGAAAAGAAGTGGATGCATTTTGCGCGATTTTGGAAACCATATTTTCTAGCAATTATCAGCGTTGGGTTATTCTTTATTATTTGGGATGTCTTCTTTGCATATTCCGATATTTGGGGTTTCAACGATCAATACTTATTAGGATTTAGAATATTGAAATTGCCTATCGAGGAATGGATGTTCTTTCTTCTCATTCCTTATTCCAGTAATTTTATCCATTACTCACTGGAATATTTCTTTCCAAAGTTACAGTTAAGTAAAACAGCTACTCAGATCATCAGCATCGCGCTACTAATAATTTCATTGGGCGTTGTGCTGAGTAATTATGATCGATTGTACACCTTGTGCAGTTTCGGTTTATTTGCCTTGCTCATGTTGGCCCAAATCATCTATCAGTGGAAATATGCCCGACGTTTTTATCTAAGTTTTATCCTGATTTATCTGCCATTTTATTTTGTAAATGGTGCTTTGACGGGAAGTTATTCGGCAAATCCCGTAGTTTATTATGACAATGCGGAAAATCTTGGAATTCGTGTGGGAACCATGCCACTGGAAGATTCTTTCTATTGTTTTTCGATGCTTTATAGCAGCGTATTGCTTTTTGAATTTTTAAAGAAAAAAATGAATTTAGATCAACCGATTAGAATCAATAATGGACATAAAAATAACTAAACAATCTGGCATTTATACCTTGACTTCTAGACAGGTTTTGCCAATGCCCCTGGAAAAAGCATGGGCATTTTTCTCTTTGCCGCAAAATTTAGACAAAATTACCCCAGTTGATATGGCGTTTTCCATCACCAATAATCCACCAAATTATACCTATCAGGGACAAATCATTACCTATAAAATAGGAGTTTTTCCTTTGTTTAAAAATAATTGGGTAACGGAAATTACGCACCTGAAAGAAGGTGAGTTTTTTGTCGACGAACAACGCTTCGGGCCTTATGCAATGTGGCACCATGAACACCATTTTGAAGAACTAAAAGATGGCAAAGTTCTTATGACGGACATTGTTAATTTCAAATTAGCGATGGGATTTGTTGGCGATTTGGTAGCGGGATTTTTTGTGAAAAACAAAGTGAGAAAAATCTTTGAAAGTAGATTCAAAATTTTGGGAGATTTATTTCCTGCTCACAGTTCGTAAGCGCACGGTATACTACCATGTTTAAAATTTAGTTTTAATAATGAAAATCAATATATTCTGGTTCAGAAGAGATTTGCGATTAGATGATAATCATGGGCTGTATCAGGCATTATCCCAAGATTTAAAAGTAGTTCCCATCTTCATCTTCGATCAGCAAATTCTAACTCAACTTTCCGATAAGAAAGACAAGCGGGTTCAATTTATTTACGAGGCAATTGAAAGGTTAAACAAAAAATTAGCAAAGGTGGCTTCTGGAATTGATCTGTACTATGGCAACCCAAAGGAAGTTTTCGAAAAAATTATTAAAAAGTATGACGTTCAATCCGTTTTCACCAACGAAGATTACGAACCTTATGCACGGAGAAGAGATGAAGAAATTCGTGTATTTCTACAATCAAAAAGCATTGAATTTAAAACTTTTAAAGATCAGGTAATTTTCGCACCACAGGAAGTTTTAAAGAAAGATGGGCCGCCGTTTCAAGTGTACAGCCCGTATGCTAAGCGATGGGAATCTCAATTACCTGAAAATTTAGAAGATTACAAATCAGAAGATTTATTAGATCATTTTTTTCAATTTACACCCAATCATTTGACGCTAAGAGATATTGGTTTTGAAAATGCAGGAGAAATTTTTCAAAAGCCCAGTTTAAGTGAGGATTTACTGAAACAATATGGCGCAAAAAGAAATTTCCCCGCAGCAGATGCAACTTCAAAAGTGTCCGTGCATTTAAGGTTTGGAACAGTAGGAATTCGGAAATTAGTGAATTACGCAAGGAAAAATAGTGATAAATTCCTTCGGGAATTGATTTGGAGAGAATTTTTTATGATGTTGCTCTATCATTTTCCACATACCGTCACCAAATCTTTCAAGCCTAAATATGATCAGGTGAAATGGGAGTTCGACGAAGATAAATTTAAAAAATGGTGCGAAGGAAAAACAGGTTTTCCATTGGTGGATGCAGGGATGAGGGAGCTTAATGAAACTGGTTTCATGCACAACCGAGTTCGCATGCTCGCAGCAAGTTTTTTAATCAAAGATTTGCATATTGATTGGAAGATCGGGGAAGCGTATTTTGCCAATAAATTGTTGGATTATGATCAAGCGCAAAATATTGGAAACTGGCAATGGGTAGCAGGTTCGGGTGCAGATGGTTCACCTTATTTTAGAGTTTTTAATCCATATCTGCAACAGGAAAAATTTGATAAAAATTTCACCTACATAAAAAAATGGATTCCCGAATTTGGAACATCAGAATATCCAAAGGAAATGGTTAACCACGATGAGGAAAGAAAAAAAGCCATCGAGAATTATAAAGATGCCTTAAACAGTGATTAAATTTATGGTGATTTCATTTTTTTTTAATATTTAAATAAGCATAAAGCGCTGATGAACATCAATCGCAAGGTCAATCAAACAGTGCAGATGATGTACAAATTACTGACTATAATGGAGTAAAATACTCATGTATTAAAATGCCCGTGGCAGCAGCAATTGCCATCTTTCATCTTTCAAAGTTTTATAATTAAAATCAGCCATTTTTTTTGAATAAAATGTTTTCTGTGGAATTTTCCATGGAAACTTTCTCGCTTCTGCCTTTTAGAATATCTTTGCAAATTCATTTAAAACTTAAAAATGCTCTCAAAAATTATCGTTCATAAAGTCGGAAACAGAATCAATCAGGAATCTTTAATCCTTTCCCAAGAAGAATTGCAACTGGAGGAAGACATGAAAGAATTGCTTGAAGATTTCTTCCTGAAAGCCTTCAAATCAGAGGAACAGTTCTGTTTTTACAGCGACACTTATTTGGTCAATAATCCGGTTTACAGTTCGATTTCCGAGATTTTTGAAGACAAAAACAAATTCGTTTACGAAGCGGAAAATATTGCGCAACATTTATATGATATCACCGAGAATCCCCGCGTACAAAGCGGCGAACTCTTCATCGTTTATTTTGTAGGCGAAGAAAATGCCGACGGAAACAAGATCGATTCAATCGGGATTTTCAAAACTGAAAACAAAAATCCTTTCCTGAAAATTTTTCCTCAGAACGAAGCTTTCGAAATCGAAAAAGATTACGGAATCGGGCTTTCTAAGCTGGATAAAGGCGCGTTGATCTACAACAGCAGCAAAGAAACGGGTTATGCCGTTTCGGTGGTTGATAACAACAAAAATGGCGATATGTATTACTGGTTCGAGGATTTCTTGAAAGTGAAACAGCGCGACGACGAATATTTTCAAACCCAAGAAACGCTCACGGTTTACAAAGAATATATCACCAAGCAACTTCCTCAGGAATTTGAAACAACCAAAGCCGACCAAGCCGATTTCCTCAACAAATCCATCAACTTTTTCAAGGAAAAAGAAAAATTCGATTTCGAGGAATTTACCAACGAAGTTTTGGAAGATCCTAATGTTATCGAGAGTTTCAGCAATTTCAAATCCGATTATGAGCAAGAAATGCAGGTTTTTTAAAATTGGTTATAATGAACTTCACATCTCACTTCTAATCCTACTCAAAGTTTCCTGAGAAATACCAAGATAAGTAGCTATCATCCCAAGCGGCGCACGCAAAAGTATATCAGAATTATCTTCTAAAAGCTGAATATATTTTTCCTTTGCCGTCATATACTGCAAGGAATTGATGCGCCTTTCCATATTCGACATCAGAAGCCCCAAAACACGGCGGCTGAAATTGGCTATGGTGAGCGAAGTTTCGCAGAGTTCTTCCATTTTAGAGTAGCGGAAAAAGACAACTTCACTGTCTTCTATCGCTTCAATGGAATGCCGCGCCGGAATTTTCTCAAAAATGGTGTCTTTATTGGCGATAATGCTGTTTTCGGGGTAAAAATTGGTGGTGATGTCTTTTCCTTTTTCAAAATAAAACGAGCGCAGAAGCCCTTTTTCTACAAAATACACCTTGCGGTTTAAAGTGTTTTGATCGCTGATAACGGTACCCTTTTTCACAGAAATTTTTTCGGTCTGGGTGTTCAGAAAACTGCGGATATCATCGTCGATGGTGATGTAGGTGGCAAGCATTTCGGGAAAAGTCATCAGGATTCAATTTGTACAAAAATAAAAATAATGCCCCACAAATGAGGCATTATTCACTAACTAAACATTAAAAATCAATACTGTCCTAAATAAAAAAACAGATATATTTTATGCACATATAGATAGGCTTTAAGCGGAATTTTCTATAGATTTTCAAAAAGAACCCCTTGATAATATGTTTTTTGAGATTCAGGTGGTTGGTCAAAAGGTTTGTCGAGCCAATACTGGAGATTAATTTTCACAAAAATATTCAGTCGGATAAATGCTACTAGATTTGATAATTGCCAAGGATATTTTGCGATTGATTTTATGTATTTTAGGATAAGAATGGTAATTAGAGCCGTCCAAATTTGTATTTTAACTGCATTTTCAGATGTTCCGATAAATGTTTTGATATGAAGCAATTGCTTGATGTCTCTGAAAAAAATCTCAATCTGCCACCTTTGTTTGTACAGTTCTGCAATGGTGGAAGCTGCCCAAGTGAAATTATTGGTGATAATTTCGATAGTTTGCTTGTTTTCTTCGTCCAAAACCGCCACTCTTCTTAATTTTTTAGGGTATTTTTCTTTTGAAATAGGGTTTGAAAGGATTATGTCTTCGTCTTTCAAAATGTTTTGCGCTCCTTTTGGTGGAAGTTCTCGTTCCTGTAAAGTTTCAAATTTTAGGTTTTCCTTATGCCTGATTACAAAAAAAACACCTTTGCTGTCCCAAATAGAAAGCATCGGAAAATCGTTGTAAAAACGGTCGGCTACAATCACCGCACCTTTCTCTAAGGGAATGTTTTCAGCCCCTTTATTATCCGCAACGCTTCCTTTGGTAATATTCACATAAACCGGAAGTTTCCCATCGTATTCAAGCAAGGTATGCATCTTTACAGCTCCTTTCTTAGTGCGATACGTTGCCCAATCAAATAAAGAAAGACACAGGGAAATAAGAGTGGAATCTAATAGATAAACGGGAACTTTTATTTTCAGCTTTACTCGTTTTTGTTTGGTGTGCTGTCCTAAATGTTCTAATAATATGAAATACAAATCTTTGAACAAGTCTGCATCTCTTTTCCCATTTTGGTAACTGATGGAAGATTTGGAAGGTGCAGTTTTTATTCCTAAATGATTGAGGTTGCCCGTTGCGCTACGAAGTCCATTGGAAATATCCCGTACCGAGGTGCTTTTCGCAAAATGACAGAAAAGCATAGAAACTAAATGGGTCCAACTATCGAATCCTTTATTTCGGTAATCGGTCTTTTTTTCTTTGACTATTTTTTTGAAAATTACTCGGTCTATTTTTGAAATAATCTGAGAAAATAATGTTAATTTTGAGTCCATAAGAAGGTTTTTTTGTTGTGCAACCTCAAAGGTACTTTGAGTTACTCTAATTCCTTCTTATTTTTTTTATTTAGGACGCTATTGATTAAAAATAAACTTTTAAAAATTAATCTTTTGTAGCCAACTGAAAAGTTCGTCATACACTTTTTCTCGCACCGGTTTTTTGGAAAGCACTAAATCGTGAATACCCCCTTTAACGGGAATTATCGTCACATTTCCCTTAAAATTTTCAGCATTTTTATGAATATCGTTCACATTCAGGATGATATCGGTGGAAGTCACTTCCTCATTCCAGACTTTTGGATAGCCCGATTTTTCAGAATGCATCACCAATACCGGAACCTTGAGTTCTGCGCTGCGGATGTCTTTCTGTGCGCGGTGAATAGCGCGGACAAAGCCAAAATTCACTTTCCCGTTTGCATTGGGTTTCAGTTTTAAATCATAATTCCATTCGCCCTTGAAATTTTTATGCAGGCTTTCACCGTAAAAAGTGGAAAATCCACCGCCAATTTTCGTGTCAGGATAATGTTTTCCCAAACCACTTATGATGGGAATCCCAATTTTTTTTGCCAGAAACCCCATATTGAAATCATAAAACGGACTGTTCACCCAAAGTCCGGCAATGTTCGGATTTTCAGGGTGATATTTCATATACCGTGTCGTAATCAAGCCGCCGGTTGAGTGCCCTGCCAAAAGAATTTTGTTATGATTTTCAGCAGCAATGATTTTTAAAGCTTCATCGATTTCGGCATTGTATTCGTCCAGATTTCTGACATTATTAAAAGTTTGATGCGGCAAATATGAACGCCCATATTTTCTTAAATCCAAAGCATAAAAGTCAAACCCTTTTTCATTGAATTTTTCGGCCATTTCTGTCTGAAAAAAATAGTCGTTAAACCCGTGAATATACAACACTGCTTTATGGGTCGGTCTTTCCGCTTTTTTGCGGATGACTGTTGCGGTGACCTTTCCTTCGTAATCGTTGGGGAAATTCAATGTTTTCTGCTCAAAACCGTTCCCCAAAATATCCGGCGTATATTCCTGCGAAAAGAAAAACCCCGAAAGGAAAATCAGCAGCAGTAAAAAGGTCTTTTTCATTGTCCTGTTGTTTGTTAACGCAAAGTTCGGGCTTCTTTCTAAATTTGGCTTTAACATTTATCAAAAAAAACGCCCGGAAATTTCCGGACGCTCTTTCTATAATAATGAAAACTTCTATTTCAAAAAGTCTTTACCCTGAAAAGTCGGGTTGGGATATTTATAAAAACCTTCGCCGCTGGAAACGCCAAGTTTTCCGGCATCGATAAACTGATTTTTCAGCACGTTGACAAATTTCATTTTTTCCTCATTTCCTGAGCGTTCCGCTTCGGTTTTAAAAATGTGGTATACCGTTCCCAAACCAACCACATCCAAAATACCGAACGGTCCTATTGGCGAACCGGTTCCGAGCATCCAGGTTTTGTCGATGGTTTCAATGTCCGCAACGCCTTTCGCATATAAAGTGATTCCTGAACTCAACAGCGGCACCAAAAGCGTATTGAGAATGTAGCCAGGCTGTTCTTTTTTCAGTGGCAGCGCAATCATTCCGATTGATTTGGCGAATTCCACGAGTGTTGCAAATACTTCGGGATCGGTCTTTTCAGTGCCCATAATTTCCGCCGTATTGTGTTTCCAGATTTCGTTGGCGAAATGCAAAGCGAGAAATTTTTCCGGCCTTCCGGTTTCATCCATCAATAAACTTGGCAAAAGCGTGGAAGTATTGGTGGCAAAAATGGTTTTTTCGGGGGCGATTTTGGATAAATTTCTGTAAAATTCCTTTTTAATGCCGATACTTTCCGGAATGGCTTCAATCAGCAGATCCGCATCGGAAACCGCATCGTGAAGGTTGATTGAAAACTGCAGTTTTTGATAGGCTTCTTCCAGTTTTTCGGATGAAATCTGCAGGTCCGATTTGTATCGGGGCAGAAAAGTGTCAATCAGTTTTTTGGATTTTTCAATGGCTTCCCCATTGATGTCGTAAATGGTCACGTCATAGCCGTGCAGTGCGGATTGGAAAGCAATTTGCGAACCCAAAACGCCGCTTCCGGCTACGGTAATTTTTTTTATTGTTGTCATTTTTTTTTAAATTTTAGAAAACCTTAGAGGTATTCAAAACCTATAAGGCTTTTCAGGTTAAATAATTACTCCCCTTCTTGCTTATGCTCAAAGAGACTTTTTAGTTTGTCCCACTGCTGCGCGAAAAAACCATCGGCTTCGTCGTGCGAAATTTCCGGCAGAATATGCTCGAAATAGGTATCCTTCAAAACTTTATTCAGAATTCCGCTGCCCGGAAAACCTTTGCCGTCGTTCAAAGTATTGGCGGCTTTTAACAAATGACGGATGTCGTATTGCAACGGATTGATATCAGGGACCTGTTTGTTACTGTCAAGAAGTTCATAAACCGCAATTCTTGCCGTTCTTACTGAACTTTCCATTGTAAAAACTACATCGTTATTGGTTTCCACAAACTGTCCGACCAGTCCGAGATTTACACAGCCATCGGGAACAACCTGTGGACGGTCACCTTTTGCACGCGGTAAAAACATGGAAGTGATATACGGCATGTAAGAGGTTTTCACGATCGTATTTTCTATGATATTATCCAGTTGATTTTCAATTCCTAAATGATAGGCCAACTCTGCCAAAATCTCGTTTCCAGTACATTCCGGCATTGTTTTCTGAACGTAATTTCCTTTTTCGTCCATCAGCAAAGCATACACCCAGATGACCAAAACATCATCCGGCTGATTCGGGAAATGAGGCTGTCTGTTGCAGGTAAAACTCATCACCCAGTTGCTGTCGGTAATCGAAATAATACCTCCTGTAACGGTTTTGCCGGAATAGGGATCGTTCACCGAATACTCTTTCAGTTTTTCTACAAAAGCAGACGGTTTACAGGTAAGCGTTGCCGACATCCATGCCGATTTGGAAACATCGGAATTGAATTTTTCAGGTTTGCCAAACACTTTAGATTTTTTTGCCAGATTGTTCCAAACTGTCCATCCTTTTGATTTTCCGGAATTTTCTTTGGTAAAATCTACCAAGGGTGCCGTAACATTATCGCCGTAGCGTGTGTCTTCCGTCATAGAGCCGGTTGTGACGATTACAAAATCATTTTCGCGTACTGCAATGTTCACTTCAGAACCGTTCTGTTCCGTGATGATATTTCTGACGATTTTTTTATCGCTCGTGATTTCGATATCCAGGTCTTTTACGACGGTTCCAAACTGAATTTTTACGCCGAGTTCCTGTAAATGTTTCCGTAAAGGCACTACGAATGTGTCATACTGGTTGTATTTTGGGAAAACCAGCGACGAAAGATCATTCAAACCGTCAATGGCGTGCAGGAAACGGTGAAAATAGAGTTTCAGTTCCAGTAAACTTTGCCAGTTTTCGAAAGCAAACATGGTGCGCCAAAACCACCAGAAATTACTTTCTAAAAATGTTTCGGAAAACCAGTCTTCTATGGTTAAATCATCCAGTTCTTCCTTTTTCGCGAGCAGAAGTTTCATCACCGCCAACTGGTCTTTTTTGCTAAGCCCGAATTTGCTGAAATCCTTTACTTCGCCTTTATTGTGAATGAGCCTTGCTTTGGAGTGGTTGCGGTCATTGTCGTTTACAATCCGGTATTCATCGAGCACGGAATAAGGCTTGGGAAGTTCCAAAGCGGGAATGTCCTGAAACATATCCCAGAAATTTTCGTAGGTAAAATCCATTTCACGGCCGCCGCGAATGATGTATCCGGTTTCCGCATTTCCCGAGCCGTCCAAAGAACCTCCTTCAATGTTCAACTGCTCTAAAAAAGTAATATTTCCGGCAGGAATTTGGCCATCCCGAATGAAATAATAGGCAGAAGAAAGTCCGGCGATTCCGCTGCCGACAATGTAAACTTTGCTGTCCTTAAATTTGCCGTCGGGAAGTCCGATATTTCGTTGGTAATTCCCAATCTGATCCGGAAAAGGCATTGTGTTGGTAGGAACATTCTGCAGGCGCGTTTGGCTTGCATCGGGTTGATGATTTACTTTTCTGTGATTTTCGGTTGTGTTCATACTTAATTTTTTTGTGGATTAATGATGACTCAAAGGTACGACCGCAGGTTTTTTTATCTTTTGACATTTGTCAAAAAGTGATTAGAAATGAGAAGTGCGAAGTTAGAAGTTAGATGTTATAAATTGGAGATTATATGTTAAAATTAGAAATATGTTTGGTCAGATTAAGGTTTAAATTTTTCAGACTTTTTAATTACGAGAAACCCTTTCCAATCCGGAACTACAGAAAATGAGTAGATGAAGATGACAACCGCCGGATTGGATTTTATTTAAATTAAAATTATGGAACAATCTATCATACATATCGAAAACCTGAAATGCGAATTTAAAATAGGCACAGAAACCGGTTTTATAATCATCAATTTTAAGGTTTTTATCATTAAAATCAGCCATTTTTTTTGAATAAAATGTTTTCCGTGGAAATTTCCATGGAAACTTTCTCGCTTCTGCCTTTTAGAATATCTTTGCAACTTTATTTAAAACTTAATAATGCTCTCAAAAATTATCGTTCATAAAGTAGGAAACAGAATCAATCAGGAATCTTTAATCCTTTCCCAAGAAGAATTGCAACTGGAGGAAGACATGAAAGAATTACTCAAAGATTTCTTCCTGAAAGCCTTCAAATCAGAGGAACAGTTCTGTTTTTACAGCGACACTTATTTGGTTAATAATCCTGTGTACAGCTCAGTTTCCGAGATTTTTGAAGACAAAAACAAATTCGTTTACGAAGCGGAAAATATTGCGCAACATTTGTATGATATCGCTGAAAATCCGCGGGTACAAAGCGGCGAACTCTTCATCGTTTATTTTGAAGGCGAAGAAAATGCCGACGGAAACAAAATCGATTCAATCGGGATTTTCAAAACCGAAAATAAGAATCCTTTCCTGAAAATTTTCCCTCAGAACGAAGTTTTTGAAATCGAAAAAGACTACGGAATCGGGCTTTCAAAGCTGGATAAAGGCGCGTTGATCTACAACAGCAGCAAAGAAACAGGTTATGCTGTTTCGGTGGTTGATAACAACAAAAATGGCGATATGTATTACTGGTTCGAGGATTTCTTGAAAGTGAAACAGCGCGACGACGAATATTTTCAAACCCAAGAAACGCTCACGGTTTACAAAGAATATATCACCAAGCAACTTCCCCAGGAATTTGAAACAACCAAAGCCGACCAGGCCGATTTTCTGAACAAATCCATCAATTTTTTCAAAGAAAAAGAAACATTTGATTTCGAGGAATTTACCAACGAAGTTTTGGAAGATCCTAATGTTATCGAGAGTTTCAGCAATTTCAAATCCGATTATGAGCAAGAAATGCAGGTTTCCATTTCCGAAGATTTTGCCATCAGTGAAGCGGCGGTGAAGAAGCAAAGCCGAGGTTTCAAAAGTGTGATCAAACTCGACAAAAATTTCCATATCTACGTTCACGGCGACCGAAAACTCATCGAAACCGGACAAGATGAGAAAGGGAAATATTACCGACTTTATTTCGAAGAAGAACAATAAAAAAGCAATCCTTTAACTTAAAATTTACCCAAAATGCAGGAAGGTTCTTTCGTGGTTTTTCTTAAAAATAAATTGCAGCGATTCAAGGGGCAAACCGTTTCGCGTGCTTCTAGCAAGGCGGAAACCGATTTTTCTGCCATTGATTTTATTAAAATTATAGACCTTGATTCTTTTGGGAACTTGATGCTTTTCGTGTTTAATGATTTCTTTCTAAGTATTGATTTTGGGAATTCGGGAAGCATGTTGGTGAACAAAACTAAAAAAACAGCCGCCGATTTTTCTTTGCATTTTCCACATTCCGAGATCAATTTTTATTCGTGCGAAACTAAAATTCATCAAGGAAAACCGAATGATTATTTCCAATTTCCTAATGATATTTTAAATAAAAAATTTGATGGAGAATTGGCGTTGAGCAAACTTCAGCAATATTTCGCGGAAGAAAATATCGGAAATGCTTTGATGGAAAAAAGTGTTTTTGTTGGAATGGGCGATCTCATCAGAACCGAAGCGCTTTATCAGGCAAAAATTCATCCGGAAAGTTTGATTAAAAATATCCCGGAAAAAAAACTAATCTTCCTGATTATAAGCGCTGTGAATTTCGCAGATGAACTTGTTGAACATTTTAAAAATGATGAGGTCAACTCAAAAGCATTGATTTTTGAGAAGAAATTGTGTCCGAAAGATAAATCGGAAATTCAGATAGCTATTTCTACGGAAACTAACGGGAAGATTTACATTTGCCCGAAATGTCAGAAACTATTTTAATAAAAAAATCCTGCCGAAACAGGATTTTTTTGTTTTAATATTCGAAAGCGCTTTCCTCGAAAAGTCCGTCAACAGACCAGTATCTTTCGCCGGTATCGTAATTGAAAGTAAGAATTTTCGATCCTTCCGGAATTTCGGAAAGTTTTTTGTTGATCGCCGCCAAAGAAGCTCCAGTTGAGATTCCTGCCAGAATTCCTTCCTGTTTTGCCAGTTTTTTGGTGAATTCGTATGCTTCTTCTTTTTCCACCTGAATGGTTCCGTCGAGAATTTCCGTATTCAAAACTTTTGGGATAAACCCAGCTCCAATTCCTTGTAATGGGTGCGGACCGGGATTACCTCCGGAAATTACCGGTGAATCTTTTGGTTCCACCGCGAAGCTTTTCAAGTTTGGGAAATGGTGTTTCAAAACTTCGGTAACACCTGTGATGTGACCGCCGGTTCCCACTCCCGTAATCAAATAATCGAAACCTTCGGGGAAATCGTTGAGAATTTCCTGAGCGGTAGTTTTCTGATGAATTTCAGGGTTTGATGAATTTTCGAACTGTTGAGGAATCCAAACATTATCGAGAGTTTCTGCCATTTCCAAAGCTTTTTTCACTGCTCCGGAAGTTCCGAGTTCTCTTGGAGTCAGCACAAATTTAGCACCAAAAGATGACATTAGTTTTCTGCGTTCCACACTCATGCTTTCGGGCATTACCAAAACAAGTTGATAGCCTTTCACCGCGCAAACCATTGCAAGACCGACGCCGGTATTTCCAGAAGTCGGTTCTACAATTAGGGTGTTTTTATTGATTTTACCTTCTCTTTCAGCTTTTTCGATCATTGCGAGTGCAATTCTGTCTTTGATGCTGCCGCCGGGATTTTGGCGTTCAAGTTTCATCCAAACTTCCACATTGTTATCAAAAATAGTATTGATCTTAACGAGTGGAGTGTTTCCAATGGCTTCTAAAACATTATTAATCTTCATGATATGTATTATTTATTTTAAATTTTATTTGAATTAAATGATGAAATTAATCGGCTCATTTGCCGGGAATTTGTTTTTCACCGTGACTTGTCCTTTATGAAATACCACCGAATTTGGTGCCACACTTTCTGTGATCCAAACATTTCCACCGATGAGTGAGTTTTCACCGATGACGGTTTCGCCACCGAGAATGGTTGCGTTGGCGTAAATCACCACATGATCTTCGATGGTTGGATGGCGTTTTTGATCCTGCAAATCTTTCGTAACCGAAAGTGCGCCTAGAGTTACGCCTTGATAAATTTTCACCTTCTTGCCGATGACGGTGGTTTCGCCTATGACGATTCCGGTACCGTGGTCGATAAAGAAATTTTCACCGATTTCTGCACCGGGATGAATGTCGATTCCGGTTTTGCTGTGGGCATATTCGGTCCAGATTCTTGGGATCAGTGGGATTTTGTTTTTAAAAAGTTCGTGGGAAAGTCGGTACACAGCGATTGCAAAAAATCCTGGATAGGAAAACATCACTTCTTCTACACTTTGTGCAGCGGGATCGTTTTCAAAAATATATTGCGCATCATTTTCAAGTGAACGGTAAATCTCTGCGAATTTCTCAAAGAAAATATCACTTTCTGCCTCTTCATTTCCTGTCTTCACTGTAGCTAAAATTTCTGTGAATTCAGCTTTGAAACTGCTTAGCCGTTGCTCGATCAATTCTATTTCTGAGCATCGCTGATATTCCAACAAAAAGATAAAACGAAACAAGCGATCGATAAAATCCTCGGTTTTTCTCTTGTCGATGTCGAATTTCCTATTCTGATAGCCCAAATGGAGTTGTTCGGTGAAAGTCATATAAGGGATAATTTCTAACAAAGGTAATTAAGAATTTAAAGAAAATACTTCATTTAGGGTAACAAATAATCAACCAAGATCATTTATAAAATAAATAAATTCGAAATTTAGAATTGCCCACAACTTAAATATTTCTTAAATTTGTCCTAAGACATTGAAGGATTTTTTAAGCAAAATTTTCCTTTTTGTCGATTATTTTTAAACAATAATAAATTAAATAATAAATATGAAACCGAAAGGTTCCATATCTCCGTTAAAAACAATAAATAATTAGATATGAAAGTAACCGTTGTAGGTGCAGGTGCTGTAGGCGCAAGCTGTGCTGAATACATTGCGATGAAAGATTTCGCTTCAGAAGTAGTTTTAGTGGATATCAAAGAAGGTTTTGCCGAAGGTAAAGCGATGGATTTGATGCAAACCGCTTCATTAAACGGGTTTGATACCAAAATTACCGGAACTACCGGAGATTACAGCAAAACCGCAGGTTCTAAAGTTGCCGTAATCACTTCCGGAATTCCAAGAAAACCTGGAATGACCAGAGAAGAATTAATCGGCATCAACGCAGGAATTGTGAAGGATGTGACTGCGAATCTGGTAAAACATTCTCCGGATGTCATCATCATCGTGGTTTCCAATCCAATGGATACCATGGCTTATTTAGTTCACAAAACTTCAGGATTACCTAAAAATAAAATCATCGGAATGGGTGGTGCTTTAGATTCTGCACGTTTCAAATATCGTTTGGCAGAAGCATTGGAAAGCCCCATATCAGATGTTGACGGTATGGTGATTGCCGCACATAGCGATACCGGAATGCTTCCTTTAATGAGCAAAGCCACAAGAAATGGTGTGCCTGTAACCGAGTTTTTGTCAGAAGAACAGCAAAACTATGTTGCAGAAGAAACCAAAGTAGGAGGAGCTACGCTTACAAAATTACTCGGTACTTCAGCTTGGTATGCACCGGGAGCTGCAGTTTCTGTAATGGTTCAGGCGATCCTTTGCGACCATAAGAAAATGATTCCTTGTTCACTGATGCTCGAGGGAGAGTACGGCCAAAGCGATATCTGCTTAGGTGTTCCAGCGATTATCGGTGCTAATGGTGTTGAGAAAATCGTGGAAATTTCCTTGACAGATGCAGAAAAAGAGAAATTTACTACCGCTGCAAAAGCAGTAAGAGAAGTAAACGGAGATTTGAAGTTCTAAAAATTTCTCTATTCAAATAAACAACCTTCCGGGAAATAATCTGGAAGGTTTTTTTATGAATGAACTTAAAAATTTTAGTTCCATCTTAAAATAAAAGGATTTAACAGGAACTTAACTCTAAAGCCAATCAAACCTATTATCTTTGTATCTCTTTATAAAAGTAAAAATCATGTCCAAAAAAATTCAAATTTTAGCACTTGTTTTCTTGTCGGCTTTCAGTATGAATGCTCAGAAAAATAAAACTACCCAACTCGAAAGACCCAAGTTGGTGGTAGGTTTGGTGATCGACCAGATGCGTTGGGATTACTTGTACCGCTACTACGACAAATTCGGGAATGACGGTTTTAAAAGACTTTTAAGCCAAGGATATTCTTTAAATAATGTGCATATCAATTATGTTCCTACGGTTACTGCGATAGGTCACACTTCGATTTATACCGGCTCGGTTCCGGCGATTCACGGGATTGCAGGGAACGATTGGACGGACAAAAATACCGGCAAAAATGTATATTGCACCACCGACGAAACGGTGTCGCCAGTAGGAACTTCCAGCAAAAAAGTAGGAAGTCACTCTCCGAAAAACCTATGGTCAACTACGATTACTGACGAGTTGCGAATGGCGACTAACTTTCAGGCAAAAGTTGTGGGCGTTTCATTGAAAGATCGAGCGTCGATTCTTCCGGCGGGGCATAATCCAACCGGAGCTTTCTGGTTCGATGATTGGTCCGGGAATTTTGTGACGAGTTCTTATTATAGCAACGATTTGCCTCAATGGTTGAAGAATTTCAATGGGCAGCATTTACCAGATAAATTAATCGCAAACGGATGGAACACTTTGCTCCCGATCGATCAATACACCGAAAGCTCACCGGATAATTCTCCGTGGGAAGGATTGCTCGGAAGTGCAAAAACACCTACATTTCCTTACAGCAATTTGGCGAAGGATTATCAAGCCAAAAAAGATATTATCAGATATACCCCTTTTGGTTCTACTTTAACACTGAAAGTTGCAGAAGCTGCTTTGGATGGTGAACATTTAGGAAAAGATAATGTGACAGACTTTCTGGCAATTAATATTGCTTCAACAGATTACGCAGGCCACAAATTCGGACCCAATTCCATTGAAGTTGAGGACGTTTATTTAAGATTAGATGCGGATTTGGCGGATTTCTTCAAAATGTTAGATGCTAAAGTAGGGAAGGGACAATACACCGTTTTCCTTTCAGCTGATCATGGTGGCGCTCATGCAGAAGGTTTCATGAAAGAGCATAAAATGGCAACCGGATTTTTCGGTGAAAATGCGGAAAAGAGCTTGAATGATTTATTGAAATTGAAATATCAGTATGATAAACTCATCATTGGTATTGTTAATTATCAGATTTATTTGGATCAAAATTACATGAAAGCCAATAAAATCAATGCAGAAGAAGTCGCAGATTATTTGGTGGATGAGTTGAATAAAGATCAAACTGTTCTTTTCGCTGTGAATTTGAAAAAGATCGGGCAATCACCCATTCCGGAACCCATTAAATCTAGAATAATCAATGGTTACAATTGGCAGAGAAGTGGTGATATTCAGTTGGTATCCCACGATTCAATGTTGCCACCCTATTCCAAAACCGGAACCACCCATAGTGTTTGGAACTCATATGATTCCCATATTCCTTTGATTTTCATGGGATGGGGTTTCAAAAACGGAGAAAGCAATAAAGATTATAACATGACCGATATTGCACCGACTTTATCCGCTTTGCTCAGAATCCAATTCCCAAGTGGAAACATCGGAAATCCGATTGTAGAAGCTTTAGGAAAGTAAAATTGAATAACTACTAAACGAAAAAGAACGCACTGAAATACAGCGCGTTCTTTTTTATTATTAACATTAAAAAAAACTATTTTCCTTTTTGTGGAGGATAATTTGCCATAATTTTCGAAACAATTTCCGGGATTTGTTTTTGTTTCTGTTTTGGTGAATCCACCGAAATTCCGCTTCCGACTCCTTGCCAAACCAATTTTTGTGTTTTTGCATCAATCAAATCTATAATCAATGCACCTTCGGTATAATTGGAAGTCCAAGTTCTGTTCACTCCAACTCCCCAACCGAAAGGGCCGCCCCAACCGTACATTCCGTAAGGTTGAGTGCTTTGTACATCCTGAATCTTCTTGTGATTGGCTTTTACATTCACAATTAAATCGGGATTGTCGCTTACGCTCAGACCTTTGGTCTGTAACTGTCTGGAGACTTCATTTAACACCCGGTCTTTATCAATATCATTGAGTTTCAAATCGTCGATTCTCAGTTTATAGGTTTTATAAGCATTGAAGTTTGCGGTTTCCGCGTAATCGGATTTTACATTAAAAGGACTACAAGAAGTTAATCCCAAAGTAGCCGAAGCCAGCAATAGGAAAAAATATTTTTTGCTCATCACTTTAAAATTTTTGTTGTAGTATTCGCTAATTGTTGATTTCATCGCCAATATTTTATTTGTTTAATTTTTTTTAACAGGTTTTATGAAACGGTCGGTTTTTTTATCATAACCATACGGGCAATGTTTGCACCCACTTTTACAGCAATAGCCACGCTTGAGGTGGAAATTTTCGGTGAAAACTTTGTATCCCTGCTCGTTATAATAATAATCTTCGTTTTCTTTGATGGTATTTTTGCTCATGGGTTAAATCAAAATGACTGAAAATTTTATCTTTGTTACATGATAATGGTTTGCCAAAGGCTTCTCAAAAATACGAAAATTTCAGCGATTACAATTTTTCCCTTTATTATTCTGCGGAAAAATGCCTCGCGTCACGATCGCGTACTCATCAATCACGAGAAAATTCACCTTCGTCAGCAACTGGAGCTTTTCATTATTTTCTTCTATTTATGGTATGTCATCGAATATTATTACTGGTTTTTCCGGCTCCGAGATTCCTTTCAGGCCTACAAATCCATCTCATTCGAGCGTGAAGCTTATGCGATGGAAAACGATTTCAATTACCTCGAAACCAGAAGATGGTGGAGTTTTCTGAAGTTTATCGTATAATTTTTGGGCGCACATTTCCGGCTTTCACTACTCGCTTTTTTGTTCCTGGCTTTCCCAAGGCTTACAAAAAGAGCTCAAACAGGCCGTTCAATCCGGGGCGCAACTCGATTTCCTATCGAAAGTTTGGTTTTTAATCAAAATATTTCCCCGAAATTTGTTCCATGAAAATCCCGGAAATCCAAATTCCCATCATTCCAATTCCTTTAGAGAAAAACATAACGCTTTTCATCAAACGCGAAGATCTCATCCACCCTGAAATCTCCGGAAATAAATTCTGGAAACTCTTCTACAACATCAATCATTATTTAGAAAAAAATCCGGAAAAACCTTTCATTATAACTTTCGGAGGAGCATTTTCTAATCATATTGCCGCTGTAGCCGCATTAGGGAAAGAATCGGGAGTTTCTACTTTGGGCATCATCCGAGGAGAAGAATTGCACGGTCGTTGGCAATATAACCCAACATTGAAAACGGCTGCTGACAACGGAATGGAATTTCGTTTCGTTACCCGACAAGAATATAGCGACAAAAATCAGCTTACCGAAAATTTGCAAATTGAATTTCCGCATGCGCTCATCATTCCGGAAGGTGGAACCAACAAAAATGCAGTGAAGGGCATCCAATACCTGCTGAATAATGAAACGAAAAGTTTTGATTATCTTTGCACCGCAGTTGGAACCGGAGGAACGGTCGCAGGATTATCCAGATTTGCGGAGCAACATCAGAAGGTTTTGGGTTTTAAAGTGGTAATTGATCAGTCATTGGAAAAAACTGTTGCGGAACTTTCCGGAAAGAATAATTTTGATTTGATTGATGCACAAGATGGCGGGTACGGCAAAATAACTGATGAAAATATTCGTTTTATCAATGAATTTTACCAAAATTTCGGCATCGAACTCGATCCAATTTATACCGGAAAAATGATGAGGAAGATTTTCGAGCTTATCGAAGAAGATTATTTCCCGGAAAAGAGCCGGATTTTGGCGTTCCACACCGGCGGTTTGCAAGGAATAGAAGGAGCCAACGAAATGCTGAGGAAGAAAAACAGAGCATTGATTCAATTCGGAAAATGAGGGCTTTACCCATCAAAAAAATAAAAACATTGGCATTAGTCCAAAATTTAAAATATTTATGAAAAGCATATTTTGTATCCTTTCAATACTTATTTTATCAAAATTCCAAGCTCAGAGCTGGAAAAACGATGAGCAGTATATACAGAAATTCGCACCCTACGCTGTAGAGGAAATGGAAAAATACAAAATTCCGGCTTCCATCACTTTAGCACAAGGACTTTTAGAAACCGGCGGCGGACAAAGCCGTTTGGCACAAATCGGGAATAATCATTTCGGAATCAAATGCAAAGAAGATTGGACCGGAAAAACCATGAAACACACCGATGATGCGCCCAATGAATGTTTCCGGGTGTATGATGACCCGCGGGAATCTTACGAAGATCATTCGAAATTTTTAGCTTATCGGCAATATTATGTCAATCTTTTCAAGCTCGATATGAAAGATTATAAAGCTTGGGCGCACGGATTGAAAAAAGCTGGTTACGCCACAAATCCGCGCTATGCTTATATTTTAATTGATAAAATCGAGAAAAACAGACTTTACGAATTCGATAATACCAATTCCAAAGAGGTTTTGTACACCATCTTGAAAATGTATCCGAATTTAGAAAGCGACCGAATCTTCATGGCGCAGCTTGAACAAAGCAAAGTGAAGCCAAAACCTGCAACGGTGACAGTTCCTTACGAGCAAACTTCTTACGCAAAACAGCAACAAAAGGTCAATCAATTGAAGACCAGCGCCGAAATGCTAAATTCAATTTTGGTGAAAAACCATCCGAATGGCGGTAGAAAATTTGTTGTTATTCCAATGGATACTCAGCTTTCTTTAATCTCTAAAAAATTCGGAATTTCTGAAAGTAAATTGATGAAATGGAATGAACTCGACGGTGGAGAACTGATGAGAAACGATATTCTTTTCCTGGAATCCAAAGCTTCGAGCGGAAATTTGGCTACTTACAAAACCAAAGTAGGAGAGACGATGCATGATGTTTCCCAGAAATTCGGCATAAAACTTTCGAAATTGTATTCGAAAAACAGAATGGAGTACGGCGAACAACCCCGAGTCGGGCAACTTATTTACCTTCAAAGTAAAAAACCGAGAAGCTAAATTTATTACAAAAATAATTTCAAGAAAATGTTATACCAAAGAAGTTCAGCTTTATTCGATGAAGCGTATCAATATATTCCGGGTGGAGTGAATTCTCCGGTTCGAGCTTTCAAATCGGTGGGAGGCGTTCCTATTTTTATGAAATCTGCAAGAGGCGCTTATATGACGGATGCGGATGATAATATATACATCGATTATATTAATTCGTGGGGACCTGCAATTTTGGGACACACCCATCCTGAAGTTTTGGAAGCCATCAAAAAGCAAGCTGAAAATGGTTTTTCCTACGGAACACCTTCGGAATTGGAAACCGCAATCGCCAAATTAATTGTAGAAAATGTTCCGAATGTCGACCAGATCAGAATGGTTTCTTCGGGGACAGAAGCCTGTATGAGTGCTATCAGATTGGCGAGAGGTTTTACAGGGAGAGATAAATTCATCAAATTCGAAGGTTGTTATCACGGGCATTCCGATTCCTTTTTAATTAAAGCAGGAAGTGGCGCTGCAACTTTCGGAAATCCTAATTCGCCGGGAGTTACTGCCGGAACAGCTAAAGATACTTTGTTGGCGAGATATAATGATATTGAGCAGGTGGAAGATCTATTCCGTCACAATGCGGGCGAAATTGCCGCCATCATTGTGGAACCTGTTGCCGGAAACATGGGCTGTGTGTTGCCTGAGAACAATTTTCTTCAAAATCTGAGAAAACTCTGCGATGAAAATGGTGCATTGCTGATTTTTGATGAGGTGATGACAGGATTTCGAATGGCTTTTGGCGGTGCGCAAGAAGTTTACAGTGTGAAAGCCGATTTGGTGACCTACGGAAAAGTAATCGGAGGCGGACTTCCGGTTGGAGCTTTCGCCGGTAGAAACGAAATTATGGATCACCTTGCTCCCAAAGGCGCAGTATATCAGGCCGGGACTTTAAGCGGAAATCCTTTGGCGATGAGAGCGGGTTTAACAACGCTGGAACTCATCAGAAAAGATGAAAATTTCTACCAGAATATCAATAAAACAACTGAAACGCTTGATTTTGAAATCGGGAAAATTTTAAATTCTAAAAATATCGAACACCGAATCAACCGAAAAGGTTCCATGATGAGCGTCTTTTTCCATATCAATTCGGTTTCTAATTTTGATGAAGCGGCGAACGCGAATCATTCGTTGTTCAATAATTTCTTTCATTTTCTGCTTGAAAACGGGATTTACCTTCCACCAAGTGGCTACGAAACGTGGTTTATTTCTGATGCGATTAAAGAAAAAGAAATCGACCGAACGCTGGAAGTGATTCGCAAGTTTGAGTACTCATAAATTAAAAAAGGAATAATAAAAAATATCATTTTGCCGTTAGTAGATAAAACTAAGAAGCGATGAAAAAGAAAATACTAAACATATTAGGCATTTCATGGATTGTGACGACAATTGGTTTTGTAATGGACGGAGATCCTACAGTGCCAGGTGTACTATTAAGACTTACGGAGTTTTTCTTCATGTTAGGAATTGTGTTCTTAATTCTGTCCGTTTTTTATTTCGGAAGTCTGTTTGTTAGAAGCAGTTTTCGAAAATTAATCAAGTGAAACTGAAACATACATCAACAAAAAGCCAACCGAAAATTTTCAGTTGGCTTTTTTATTATTAATCGTTAGGATATGGAATCGCTTTATCTTTTTCTATGGGCAAATAATATTTTTTTATACTTTGCTGTAGAGTTTTTCTTTTTTTTTCAATTTCCTCGGGAGAGCTTAAATCATGTTCAGAAGCAATAGTACCTCCTTTTTTTGCAAATTCATGTAACACTTCAACGATGTTGTTATAGTAATCAAGTTTTACTTTTTGGTATTGTTTTAAGGAAATAGGAATTGGTTTTTTACCGTAGTGTGTTTCTAAGAAGTCGGTTGTATCGTAAGTTTTGGGTAAATTCTTGTTCTTTGTTAAAGCATAATGAAAAATATTTTCTGAATCGTAAACTTCATAAACCAAGCCGGACAATCCATTAAATTTATATGGGCCTTCTTGGAAAGGTATTTTTGAATCGAACCATGCTATCCATTTTCTTCCGCCAAAATTTGTGGATGCTTTTTGCAGCGTTATATTTTCAATTTTCTTTATTTCTTTTTCTAGTTTCCAATTCATTTTATCATTGGATCTGACAACAAAATAGTCATAAGTATGGGTAAGAAATTGTTGGTTTTCTGAGGTATTTGTTTTTCTGATAAGAAGCTGGTTCGATTCAGAATTTGTCTGCATTTTTTGATTGGAAGACTTATTTATGGAATCTACTTTAAGAAATTCTTCGTCGTAGAACTTAGACTTATCTTTATCTATGTCTAAAACCATATTTATTGTCGCAGTATCAGTAGGTTTTCTTATCGTCAAATCATAAAAGAAGCGATGGGTTTGTGCAAATGAAATGGTGATGCAAAATATTGCGATCAATAATAATGTTTTTTTCATTATTTAAATTTTTTGGCTTAAAATTCATTAAGGTTTTGCTCTTTCATATTGATGTGGGAAAAAGCAATGGTCTTTATTTTTAAATGACCCCCGAACAGGAAGGTAAGGATTTCTTAGAATTTCGCGGGCGACAAAAATCAGATCTGCTTGATTATTTTGCAAAATTTCCTCTGCTTGTCTTGCTGTTTTTATTAATCCCACAGCGCCGGTTGCAATTTCGGCATCTTTTTTAACAGCTTCCGCTAATGGAACCTGATAGCCATCAAACAAATTGATCTTCGCGCCGTGAATGTTTCCTCCACTTGAAACATCGATGAGGTCAACACTTTTTTCCTTTAGAATTTTGGCTAATGCTACACTGTCTTTAATGTTCCAACCATTGACTGCATATTCAGTTCCAGAAATTCTTACAAATAACGGATGGTTTTCATCCAGAAGTTCATTCACTGCCTCTACAATTTCGAGCAGAAAACGAGTTCTGTTTTCAAAACTTCCGCCATATTCGTCGGTTCGTGTGTTCGATAAAGGCGACAAAAACTGATGAACGAGATAGCCGTGAGCAGCATGAATCTCAATCACATCGAAACCCGCATCGATGGCGCGTTTTGCGGCTTCTTTAAAGCTTTTAATCAAATTTTTAATTTCTTCAACTGAAAGTTCATGTGGAATTCTTTCATCTTCGGAATAAGGAATCGGCGAGGGTGCTACAGTTTCCCAACCTTCTTCCAAAGAAATCTGTTTTCCGTTCCAGGTGGAAGCTTTTCTTCCGGCATGAGCTAGCTGAATTCCGATTTTGCTTGCAGAGTTTTCATGAACGAATTTCACTATTTTGGAAAGCGCATCTGCTTGATCATCATTCCAGATTCCCATGCATTTATTTGTTATTCGACCTTCCGGCACCACGCCCGTTGCTTCGATAATGATGAGGCCGACTCCACCTTGTGCGCGGCTCCCATAATGCACAAAATGAAAATCGTTGGGCATTCCATTTTCGCAGGAATACATACACATTGGCGACATTACCCAACGGTTTTTCAGTTCTAGATTTCTGAGTTTTATAGGGGTGTATAACATATTTTTGGACTTATATTTAAACCTGCAAATTAACGGTATTTTTCCCATTTTTAAAGTTTGCTTTGCGATCAACTTCATGTACGCTGTTTCACAAATTTTCTTATCTTTACTTCCCAATTTTTTTAAATGGAAAAAGAATTAAAAATCACTTTCGAATCCATCGAAAACTACAATAGTCTTGATGCGATCGAAAAAAAACTCTTCGATGCGGCTCAAAAGATTCGCGAAAAAGCATACGCTCCCTATTCAAATTTTCAAGTTGGATGTGCGATTCTTTTAGAAAACGGCGAGATCATTTCGGGCAGTAATCAGGAAAATGCGGCTTATCCGTCGGGTTTATGTGCAGAACGAACCACAATTTTTTGGGCAGCAGCGAATTTTCCTGATGTGAAAATGAAGAAATTATTCGTGATCGGTGCTCCAAAAGATGCGGTTTCTTCCGTTCCTATACCGCCATGTGGTGGTTGTAGACAATCGATTTTGGAGTATGAAGCCAAACAAAAAGAAGGAATTGAAATTTATTTTGCTTCATTGGATGGTGAGATTTACAAAACCAAAACAATCCGCGATTTGTTGCCGTTTTCGTTTGATTCTTCTTACCTTTAAATTCAAATTTAATTCATTTTATCCTTCGGAATTTCAAAGAAAATACCATGAGAATTGCAGCCATCGATATCGGGAGTAATGCCGCTCGACTTTTGATTAATGAAGTCATCGAACCCAAAAAAGGCAAACCGGAATTTACCAAACTCAATCTTTTGAGGATTCCTTTGCGTTTGGGAATGGATGTTTTTGCGAAAGGCGAAATAGGTCCGGAACGAGAAAAAATGGTGATTGATTCGATGAAAATTTTCAGTGATTTGATGAAGATTTACCAGGTAGAACATTACCGAGCGTGTGCTACCAGTGCGATGCGCGATGCGAAAAATGGGCAGAAAATCATCAGTGAAGTGAAAAAAGCTTCAGGGATTGAAATCGAAATTATTTCCGGAGATGAAGAAGCGACTTTGATCTATGAAAATCACGTTGCAGAAGGACTTGACAAAGATTTTGCTTATTTATACATCGATGTTGGCGGCGGTTCTACCGAACTTACTTTCTACGAAGGCGGAAAAATGATCTACGAAAAATCTTTCAATATCGGGACCATTCGATTGCTTAATGGTTTGGTAACCGATGATCATTGGAAAGAAATGAAAGAAGAAATCAGAAAAAACATCAATAGCAAAAAACCTATTGTCGCCATAGGTTCCGGAGGAAATATCAACAAAATATTTTCGATGAGCAAAACGAAAGACGGAAAACCCATGTCAACCACATTTCTGAAAAAATATTACAAAGAAATGAACGAACTTTCGGTTCCGGAACGAATGAGCAAATACGGTTTGCGAGAGGATCGGGCGGATGTTTTGGTTCCAGCTTTGGAGATTTTCAATAATGTGATGAACTGGAGCGACATCAGCAAAATATTTGTGCCGAAAATTTCGGTTGCCGATGGATTGATTCATAGTATTTTTGATGATTTGACGGCAAAGAAAAACCTTGATAAATCTTAATATTTTTTCTATTTTAAGGAATTGTAAACAACTTTTTGTTCACAATTCTTTAATCTTGTTTTAAACATTCTTTTACTTAATAATTTGATTTTTGCATAAATCTAATTTAAAAGTAAAATAATGAGAAAACTTTACCTGATTCAACTCTTTACGATTATTTTTTCGCTGAGTTTTCAGTCGGTTAATTCGCAAACGCTGGTACATTACTGGAATTTCAACAATAACTCTTCACTTGCCACCATCAGTACGCCAAATGTAGCATTGGTTCCCGGAGCATCCCTGCAGGCGATTCCCGGTGGATCGAGTGTAATTGATTTTGCGGGCGGAACAGGCCAGAACTTCAACGTTGAAAATTTAAATGCTAGAAATGGTGATATTTCCGGGACGCATTTAAGATTCAATAATCCGATTGGTGGCGCACTGCAATTTGATCTTCCCACAACCGGTTACAAAAATGTGGTAGTGAAATTCACCACAAGAAGATCGGGGTCCGGAGCGGGAACTCAACTTTGGTCGTTTTCCATTGATGGAAATAATTTTATTCCCTTTGCAACCATTTTTCCGGTAGACGGAAATCCAAACTTGCAAACTTTGGATTTTTCCACAATTGCCAATGTTTCCAATAATCCTAATTTTAAATTGAAAGTCGAATTCTCTGCAATTCCAGGTGGTTCTGTAGGAAATAATCGATTTGATAATTTCACGTTAGATGCTACACCTGAAGGAATAGATACTACTGCGCCTGTAGTTACTTACAATCCGCCAAATAGTGCTACAAATGTTGCCACTACAGTAAAGCCGAAAATTTCTTTTAATGAAAATATTCGTCTTATTGATAATTCTGAAATTACCAATCCCCAGGACTTAGTAGAACTTCGGTTGGGAAATTCTACTGGAAGTTTGGTTCCATTTTTTGCGAGTTTTTCCAATAATGAAATTACGGTAAACCCTATCCCAGGTTTAGACATTAATCAAACTTATTACCTGGCTTTAAAACCGAACATGGTTGAAGATTTTAGTGATAATGCAGTAGTATCATCTACCTCAAGTATTTTTACTACCGCCGGAACATCTGTTTCTTTTGCTAAAAATTTCGTAAAAGTTCAAGAAAACGCCGGTTCACTTATTTTTGATCTTAATATCAGTTCACCTTCCAACGCAACGGTTGATTTAGTGGTGAAAGTTGCGCCTTTCAGCACTGCAAATTCTGGTGATTTCACGTTAGCAACACAAACCATCCAAATTACTCCTTCAACTCCCGTTATTTACAATATTTCTATTCCTATTATTGATGATCAATTGGAGGAACAACAAGCGGAATATTTTGTGGTAAGTTTAGAAAATCCTGTAGGAACTACTATTTCCGGAAGTTCTTTTGCAACAATTTTTATCATTGATAACGACAAATTGGCACCAATTCCAAATAATCAAATTTCTTTAAATTATATCGGAAGTTTTGATCCATCAGGCTCGAATAATAGCACCACAGAAATTGTAGTTCACGACCCGATTTCCAAAAGATTGTTCACCACAAGTGCTGTTTCCGGACTTTTGGACATTGTAGATTTCAGCAATCCATCTGCTCCTTCGGTAATCAGTTCGATTGATATGAATGCTTATGGTGGATTAACCAGTGTGGCAGTGAAAAATGGAATTGTAGCAGTTGCTTCTCCGAATTCAGTTCCACAAAATAACGGATCTGTTGTATTTTTTGATACAAACGGAAATTTTATAAATAAAGTTACCGTCGGCGCTCTACCGGATATGATTACGTTTACGCCCGATGGAAGCAAAGTTCTTACTGCAAACGAAGGCGAGCCGAACGCTGATTATTCCTTAGATCCAGAAGGGTCGGTTTCGATTATCGATGTTTCTGGAGGAATTTCCACGCTTTCGCAATCGAATGTAACCACACTTTTATTTACTGATTTCAACAGTCAGGAAGCATCTTTACTTGCATCAGGAATCAGAAAACTGAAAGCTTCAAGCACACTTTCTCAAGATTTGAAACCGGAATATATTGCAGTAAACAGCGATAATCAGAAAGCTTTTGTAACGATACAAGAAAATAATGCAATTGCGGAAATTAATTTAAATTATAAAACCATCGCTGCACTTTGGGCTTTAGGTAAAAAAGATATGAGCTTGCCAGGAAACGGTTTCGATGCCTCAGATAATAATAATGAAATATTGATCGCCAACTGGCCGGTGAAAACCTTCTACATCCCAGATGCTGTGGCAACTTACAACGTTGGCGGAACTAATTATTTAGTAACAGCAAACGAAGGTGACGAAAAAGAATTCAGCAATTTAAATGAAAGAACAACATTGGGAGCTTCGAGCTATGCCTTAGATCCGGCAATTTTTCCACAATCGGAAGTATTGAAAGCCTCTCATAATTTAGGAAGATTCCGAGTGACAAATTTAAACGGAAATACAGATTCTGATGCTGCTTTCGAAGAAATCAATGCAGTTGGATCTCGGTCTTTCTCTATTTTCAATGCGGATACAAAACAAATCGTTTTCGATAGTGGTGACGATTTTGAAAGATACACGGCACAGCACTTTACAAATATTTTCAATGCTGATCACGAAAGCAATACCCCTAAAAACAGAAGCCGATCAAAAGGTCCGGAACCGGAAGGAGTGACGATTGCTAAGATTTCAAATGAAACCTTCGCGTTTATTTCTTTGGAAAGAGTAGGAGGAGTAATGGTTTACAACATAAGCAATCCAAATGCTCCTGTTTTTGTTGATTATAAAAATACCAGATCCACTTCAGCTTACGGCGGAGACAACGGTGCCGAAGGAATTACTTACATTCCGAAAACCGAAAGCGCAACCGGGAAAGGGTACATCGTAATTGCCAACGAAATCAGTGGCACATTGACAATTTATGAGATAAATGACGATGTGTTGGATTCAAAAGAGGCTACAAATACAACAAAAACATTTGCTGTCTTTCCTAATCCTGCTCCAAAAGGTTTGGTGTATTTCAACCGAGCAGCAGATGTGGAAATTTATGATATGGCTGGAAAGCTCGTTCAAAAATCGAAAAACGCGAAAACTATTGATACTACTACCTTCAGCACCGGAGTTTACTTAATAAAAACTTCCGAAGGAATGGTGAAAAGAATGATCGTGAAGTAACTCTTATTTTTTTCAATAAAGCGAGGATTTCCAATTTGGAAATCCTCGCTTTTTTTTTAATTTTAATAAAATTTTTCGCTTGGATTTTATCTTTTCCCCAATTCTATCACTTCCAAATTTTCAATTTTATCGCCATTGATTTCAAAACGCATCATCGTGCGGGTTTTATGCCAACCTTCTTTTCCGCAAGCGCCGGGATTGAGGTGTAGTAAATTATTTTTTTGATCGTACATGGCTTTCAGAATGTGAGAATGCCCGGAAATGAAAAGGTTTGGCGCTTTTTCAGCGATTTCTTTTTTTGCTAATGGAGAATATTTTCCGGGATAACCACCGATATGTATCATTAAAACTTCTACATTTTCAATGGTAAAACGGGAAACTTCCGGAAAGATTTTTCTTACTTTTTCCCCATCGATATTTCCGTAAACGCCACGCAAAGTGGTAATTTTTTCCAGCTTTTCGATGACTTGCGGATTGCCGAAATCTCCGCAATGCCATATTTCATCGGCTTGTGAGGCGTAATCTAATATTCGGTCATCTATATAGGAATGAGAATCGGAGAGGAGCAAAATCTTTTTCATGGGAAAGCAATTTACTCGATTTTTCTTGAATTTTACGGATTAAATTTTAGAAATTTGCATCAATGAGATATTTCATCGAGTTTTCTTATCAAGGCAAGAATTATTTCGGCTACCAAATACAGCCCAACGAGATTTCCGTACAGCAGGAATTAGAGAAAGCGCTTTCAACTTTGCTGAGACAAGACATCAAAACCACGGGTGCAGGAAGAACCGATACCGGAGTTCATGCAAAAAAGATGTTTGCTCATTTCGACACCGATTTGGTTTTGGATCATCATCTGGTTTACAAACTCAATAGTTTTTTGCCTCAAGATATCGCTGTGAAAAGAATATTTGAGGTGAAAGAAAATTTTCATGCCCGGTTTGATGCCACTTTCCGAACTTATGAATATTATATTTCTTTAGAAAAAAATCCTTTTACCCTGGATCATTCTTGGCAAATGTGGAAAAGAAAACTGGATGTCGAAAAAATGAATGATGCCTGCAAAATCCTATTTGAGTATGAAGACTTCACGAGTTTTGCAAAACTTCACACCGACAATAAAACCAATAACTGCCAAATTTATAAAGCGTTTTGGGAGCAAAATGGAACGGAACTGAAATTCACTATTTCCGCGGATCGGTTTCTGAGAAATATGGTTCGCGCAATTGTGGGAACTATGGTGGAAATAGGAAACGGGAAAATACAACCTGAAAATTTAAGAACCATCATCGAAGAAAAAAATCGAAATTCCGCGGGTACATCGGCTCCTGCGCAAGGACTTTTTTTGGTGGATGTAGGTTATAATTTTGAGTAAGATTAATTTAAAATGAAAAAACAAAATACCTGGGATATTATTAAAAGACTATTTGTTATCGGGATGAAATTCCGGACGTGGTTTATTATTACCTTAATTATTTCGATCTTTTTATCGGTAATTTCTACCTATCGACCGTATCTTACGATGCAAATTGTGGATTCCGACATCATTAAATTACGAGATAAAGCTTCGATGATGAAGCATATCTATCTTTTAATCGCTTTGGTTTTTGGGGAAACCATTCTCAATTTTTTTTTGGTTTATTTTTCCAATTATATTTCCCAAAATGTGATTCGCGATATCCGGGAAAAACTGTATCATAAACTGATTTATTTCAAAACTTCTTATTTTGATAAAACCCCAATCGGACAACTCGTAACTCGTGCAGTAGGTGATGTAGAAACGATTTCAACGGTTTATACGGATGGTTTTCTGATGGTTTTTGGAGATATTTTGAGGATTGTTTTTGTTTTGATCATGATGTTCCAGGTGGATGTGCATTTAAGTTATATTTCCTTGGCAATTCTTCCGCTGATGGTGGTGATTACGAGATTCTTCCAGAAAAAACTCAAAAAAGCTTTTACTGATGAACGAACTTGGACCGCAACTCAAAACTCATTTGTGCAGGAGAGACTTTCCGGAATGACAATTATTCAGGTTTTCAACAGACAAAAAGCCGAGTTTCAAAAATTTGACCAAATCAATATCAATTTGAAAGCAGCTTTACTGAGAACGGTTTTCATTTTCTCGCTGTTTTTTCCGGTTGTAGAACTGATTTCTTCCCTTTTCATCGGGTTTGTATTGTTTTACGGAGGTTATATTACGATTTCCGCGGGTGTGGTGATCGCGTTTATTCAATACATTTCGATGCTCATTCGCCCGCTTCGCCAAATTGCGGATCGTTTTAATAATATACAAAGAGGAATTGTAGGCGCAGAAAGAGTTTTAGGTATCATGGACGAAGATTTCTCATTGGCCAACAACGGGAAAGTGATTAAACATCAGTTCGACGGAAAAATTGAATTTCAAGATGTGAAATTCTCTTATGATGATAAACAGGAAGTTTTGAAAGGGATTAGTTTTAAAGTAAATCCGGGCGAAACTGTGGCAATTGTAGGTGCAACAGGAGCTGGGAAATCCACAATTATCAGTTTAATTACCAGGTTATATGATATTAATTCAGGGAAAATTCTTTTGGATGATGTCGAGCTAAAAGATTATGAATTGTATAATTTAAGAAGTCATATCGGCGTTGTTTTGCAGGATGTTTTCCTTTTCCATGGTAGTATTTTCGAGAATCTTTCGTTTGGTGACGAAACAGTAACTTTAGAAAAAATAAGAAGCATTGCCAAAGAAATCGAGGTAGACGATTTTATCATGAGTCTTCCCGGCGGCTACGATTATGTGGTTCGTGAAAGAGGTTCATCGATATCGCTGGGACAAAGGCAACTGTTATCATTTTTAAGGGCTTATCTTTCGGATCCGAAAATTCTTATTTTGGATGAAGCAACTTCCTCCATTGATCAAGCAAGTGAAAAATTGATCCAAAGAGCGACCGAGAAAATCACTAAAAACAGAACCTCAATTATCATTGCGCACCGACTTTCAACCATTGAAAAAGCAGATAAAATTATTGTAATGGAACACGGGAAAATTGTGGAAGAAGGAAAACACATGGAGTTGCTCAACAAAAATGGCTACTACGCAACTTTATACAAAGCCCAACTGAAACACGAGGTAGAAGAAAGCGAGTAGAATTCGTGGAAAATTTACATAAAAAAAGATCGGTTCCCATCGGAGCCGATCTCTTCTTTTCTTTTCTTTAAAATGATATGTTAATTTCCCACCACAGTTTTTGCAGTGACAAATTCTTTCAAGGCAATCCTCGAAAGTTCGGTTCCGTATCCTGACCTTTTAGCGCCACCAAAAGGAAGTCGAGGATCCGAGCTGGTTTCCTTGTTGATGCTCACCGTTCCGGATTGTAGGTTTTCGATGAAGAATTGTTGGCGTTTTTTATCTTTAGTCCAAACCGCATTCCCTAAACCAAACGGAATGTCATTGGCGATTCTAAGAGCTTCATCGTCATTTTTTGCAATCATTACCATTCCGAGTGGCCCGAAAAGTTCTTCCTTTAGAATAGGATTTCCGGGTTTCACTTTGATAAGTCCCGGCTGAAATTGTGTTTCGGAAATTCTTTTCAAAGGTAAGATGATTTCTGCACCATTTTTTATCGCTTTTTTATATTGATTTTCCAATTCATCTGCCAAATCCGGACGGGCCATTCCGCTGAGATTGGTCTCTTTTTTCATAGGATTTCCGGGGATAAATTTTTGATATTCTTTAATGAAAATCGGCATGAATTCTTTTTCCGTGTTTTTCTGAATGATAAATCTTTTCGCTGCATTACACGCTTGTCCGCAGTTTTGAAGTCGAGCTTTGGCAGCACTTTCCGCCGCTTTTTTCAGTTGGGCATCGTCCAAAACAATGAATGCGTCACTTCCGCCGAGTTCGAGTAATGATTTTTTAATGTTTTTTCCGGCAATAGAAGCGACTTCAGCACCAGCTTTTTCGCTTCCTGTAAGACTCACTCCTTGAATAATAGGGTTTTCTAAAACAGATTTCACTTCCGCATGACCAATTTCTAAATTTTGAAAAATGCCTTTTGGAAATCCTGCATCAAGAAATAATTTTTCTATCAATTTTCCGCTTCCGAAACAAATTGAGGCGTGTTTTAAAACTACTGTATTTCCTGCAAGAATCGCCGGAACCGCAAAACGAAGTACCTGCCAGAACGGAAAATTCCAAGGCATCACTCCCAAAATAACACCAAGCGGCGCATAGTGAACTTCCGAAACGCGAAATTCTGTTTTTATTTTTTCAGGTTTTAAGATATTTTCTGCTTCAGCGTAATACCGCGTCATCAAAGCGCATTTTTTGATCTCCGCAATCGATTGGGAGATGGGTTTGTTCATTTCTTTGGTGATGTTTTTGCCGAATTTTTCAGCATCTTTTTCCAGCAACTCAGCTAATTTAAAGAGCAATTGTTGTTTTTTGGCAAATGGAATTTTTCTCCATTCTTCAAAAGTTTGTTGAGCTTTTGCTAATTTATTATTTAAATTCATTGATTCTTTTTTAAGATTAAAATTTAAAACGAAATTTCGTTTTCATCAGCAACAAATATACTAAAAGCATTAAAAGTTGATCTTATTATATATATAAAGACAAACTGATTTTTTTGTGAAATTTGAATTTTGCGGTTTTTTTTAGTTGAATGAAGAATAATTTCGCTGCAATCAAGAAGATAAGATAGAGTATGATAAGATTTTAATTAATTTCAATTGAAAGATTTGAGATTATGATAATTTTAAGTATTTTTGAAAAAATAAAATTTAATAAAAAATGAATACACCGTCGGAATTAAAGTACACCAAAGATCATGAATGGGTAAGAGTTGAAGGAAACGTTGCAACTATCGGGATTACAGATTTTGCTCAGAGCGAATTGGGCGATATCGTTTTTGTAGATGTAGACTCTGTAGATGATGAACTTTCATCGGGTGATGTTTTCGGAAGTGTGGAAGCTGTGAAAACTGTTTCTGACTTGTTTTTGCCTTTGACTGGGAAAATTGTAGAATTTAATGCGGATCTTGAGGATCAGCCAGAATTGCTGAATACTGATCCTTATGGGAAAGGTTGGATTATTAAACTAGAAGTTGCTGACGATGCCGATACTTCGGAACTACTAACAGCAGAACAATATCAAGAATCACTTGGATAAAATTTCGAAAATATTTGCTAAGATTTTGCCCATTTATTGGGCATTTCTTACTTTTATGCTCCTCAAGCCCGGAGTTGAAAATCAGGAATTTCCCTTTATATTCGAAGGGATTGATAAGGTTTTGCATTTAAGTATCTTTATGCTATTGGGATTTTGTTTTATGGCGACATTTCCCAAAATAAAATTCATTCATTATATACAGATAATGCTTATTTACTCTATCTTAACTGAGATTTTGCAGGACGAAATGGGTTTTGGTAGGTCTTTAGAAGCCCTCGACTTGGTTGCTGATACTATTGGAGTAATTATTGGTTACTTTGCGTTTATGCAGTTAAAGCGAATCAATTTTTAATTGGAATTTAAATAAAATATCATCTTCCCATTCCTCTGAGTGGGATTTTTTATGTTATTTAAAAGTATATTTCATGAGCAGTTAATTTTTTCCTTCAGATATTCAGCAAGTTGAGTATGATTTAGAAAAATAGGATAAAAAAAATTTGGAAAGGGAGAAAAAGTTGGTATCTTTGCAGACCCAAATGGAGAGATCTGGAAGGGGAGCGAAGTAGGGATTAGATTGAATTAGATAGTAATGGTGATTGATAAGGCTTACGAAAAAAAGTTTTAAAAATTATTCAAGAAACATTTGGTCAATTAAAAAATAGTTTATACTTTTGCACACGCAAATCAGGGAACTGAACGACAGAACAAGTTCACTGAGATAAAAGCGGAAGAAGAGAGATCATTGAAAATACAATAACAACCAAAAAAGTAAGGAAAAACTAAAGCGTCAATTTTTTTTGAGTGAGTCAGACAAACATACAATGGAGAGTTTGATCCTGGCTCAGGATGAACGCTAGCGGGAGGCCTAACACATGCAAGCCGAGCGGTATGGATAGCTTGAGAGCGGCGCACGGGTGCGTAACACGTGTGCAACCTACCTTTATCTGGGGGATAGCCTTTCGAAAGGAAGATTAATACCCCATAATATAATGATTGGCATCAATTATTATTGAAAACTCCGGTGGATAGAGATGGGCACGCGCAAGATTAGATAGTTGGTGAGGTAACGGCTCACCAAGTCAATGATCTTTAGGGGTCCTGAGAGGGAGATCCCCCACACTGGTACTGAGACACGGACCAGACTCCTACGGGAGGCAGCAGTGAGGAATATTGGACAATGGGTGAGAGCCTGATCCAGCCATCCCGCGTGAAGGAAGACGGTCCTATGGATTGTAAACTTCTTTTGTACAGGGATAAACCTACTCTCGTGAGGGTAGCTGAAGGTACTGTACGAATAAGCACCGGCTAACTCCGTGCCAGCAGCCGCGGTAATACGGAGGGTGCAAGCGTTATCCGGATTTATTGGGTTTAAAGGGTCCGTAGGCGGACTTGTAAGTCAGTGGTGAAATCTCATAGCTTAACTATGAAACTGCCATTGATACTGCAGGTCTTGAGTAAATTTGAAGTGGCTGGAATAAGTAGTGTAGCGGTGAAATGCATAGATATTACTTAGAACACCAATTGCGAAGGCAGGTCACTAAGATTTAACTGACGCTGATGGACGAAAGCGTGGGGAGCGAACAGGATTAGATACCCTGGTAGTCCACGCCGTAAACGATGCTAACTCGTTTTTGGATTTTCGGATTCAGAGACCAAGCGAAAGTGATAAGTTAGCCACCTGGGGAGTACGTCCGCAAGGATGAAACTCAAAGGAATTGACGGGGGCCCGCACAAGCGGTGGATTATGTGGTTTAATTCGATGATACGCGAGGAACCTTACCAAGACTTAAATGGGAATTGACAGGTCTAGAAATAGACCCTCCTTCGGGCAATTTCCAAGGTGCTGCATGGTTGTCGTCAGCTCGTGCCGTGAGGTGTTAGGTTAAGTCCTGCAACGAGCGCAACCCCTGTCACTAGTTGCCATCATTCAGTTGGGGACTCTAGTGAGACTGCCTACGCAAGTAGAGAGGAAGGTGGGGATGACGTCAAATCATCACGGCCCTTACGTCTTGGGCCACACACGTAATACAATGGCCGGTACAGAGGGCAGCTACCTAGCGATAGGATGCAAATCTCGAAAGCCGGTCTCAGTTCGGATTGGAGTCTGCAACTCGACTCTATGAAGCTGGAATCGCTAGTAATCGCGCATCAGCCATGGCGCGGTGAATACGTTCCCGGGCCTTGTACACACCGCCCGTCAAGCCATGGAAGTCTGGGGTACCTGAAGTCGGTGACCGTAAAAGGAGCTGCCTAGGGTAAAACAGGTAACTAGGGCTAAGTCGTAACAAGGTAGCCGTACCGGAAGGTGCGGCTGGAACATCTCATTTTAGAGCGTCTTTAGACGATAAACAAACAAGATACTTAAAGTATCACAAGCACTTACTCAAAAGATGCTTTAGTTTTTTTACTTTGGTTGGTATTAAAAAAAATACACCCACTAGAAATTAGTACAGGGAAGAGAGATAATTAACAATTATTAATTAATAATTATTAATTAGAGAGAGTCTCGTAGCTCAGCTGGTTAGAGCGCTACACTGATAATGTAGAGGTCGGCAGTTCGAGCCTGCCCGAGACTACTAATTGAAAAGATGGAAAGACATCAGATATGAGACATCAGACATTAAGTCTAAAGTCTGTAATCTGACATCTGAAGTCTACTAGCGGGGAATTAGCTCAGCTGGCTAGAGCGCCTGCCTTGCACGCAGGAGGTCAAGGGTTCGACTCCCTTATTCTCCACAGTATTAAGATTTTGATTTAAAAGTTACGGATAGAGCCAAAAACAATATCTGTTCATCAGGAACTTAATAAGAAATAAGATCATTGACATTAACGATAAGAACATCACAAAGAGAAAACCGAGCACTTACGGGTGCGGAGTTTACAAATAATAAGGTAACACGGTTGTGTTATCTGAACTAAAACTAAACTAATTTAACAATTAGGAAAGAAATCGTTAAGGGCGTATGGCGGATGCCTAGGCTTTCAGAGGCGACGAAGGACGTGGTAAGCTGCGAAAAGCTCGGGGGATCGGCACACACGAATTGATCCCGAGATGTCCGAATGGGGCAACCCGGCTGGTTGAAGACCAGTCACCTCGCAAGAGGAGCAAACCCGGAGAACTGAAACATCTAAGTACCCGGAGGAAAAGAAATCGAAGAGATTCCGTAAGTAGTGGCGAGCGAAAGCGGATTAGCCCAAAAGCTTTTATATGTTTAATAGAATGTTCTGGAAAGAACAGCCATAGAGGGTGATAGCCCCGTATATGAAAGGCATATTAAAGTGATAAATGAGTAGGGCGGGACACGTGAAATCCTGTCTGAATATGGGGGGACCATCCTCCAAGGCTAAATACTCCTGAAAGACCGATAGTGAACAAGTACTGTGAAGGAAAGGTGAAAAGCACTTCGAATAGAAGGGTGAAAGAGAACCTGAAACCGTACGCCTACAAGCGGTCGGAGCAGATTTATTCTGTGACGGCGTGCCTTTTGCATAATGAGCCTACGAGTTAATTTTACTAGCGAGCTTAAGCACTTCAGGTGCGGAGGCGGAGCGAAAGCGAGTCTGAATAGGGCGGATAGTTAGTAGGATTAGACGCGAAACCTTGTGATCTACCCATGGGCAGGTTGAAGCTTTGGTAACACAAAGTGGAGGACCGAACCGGTTGACGTTGAAAAGTCTTCGGATGACTTGTGGGTAGGGGTGAAAGGCCAATCAAACTGGGAGATAGCTCGTACTCCCCGAAATGCATTTAGGTGCAGCGTCGATGTTAAGTTTATTAGAGGTAGAGCTACTGATTGGATGCGGGGGAGTCAAATCCTACCAATTCCTGACAAACTCCGAATGCTAATAAATGTTCGTCGGCAGTGAGGGCATGGGTGCTAAGGTCCATGTCCGAGAGGGAAAGAACCCGGACCAACAGCTAAGGTCCCCAAATCTATACTAAGTTGAAATAACGCGGTTGAACTGCATTGACAGCTAGGATGTTGGCTTGGAAGCAGCCATTCATTTAAAGAGTGCGTAACAGCTCACTAGTCGAGCGGTTCGGCATGGATAATAATCGGGCATAAGTATAGTACCGAAGCTATGGATTTATAACTTTTGAGTTATATCTGGTAGGGGAGCATTCTGTTTGCGCCGAAGCAGTATCGTGAGGTATTGTGGAGCGGACAGAAAAGAAAATGTAGGCATAAGTAACGATAAAGCGGGCGAGAAACCCGCTCACCGAAAGACTAAGGTTTCCTCAGCCATGCTAATCAGCTGAGGGTTAGTCGGGACCTAACGCGAACCCGAAAGGGGAAGTGGATGGACAATGGGTTAATATTCCCATACTTGCTCACACTAAAAAGGGGACGGATTTACGTACTTGCTGGAGACTGACGGAATAGTCAAGGCCTAGCCTTCGGGCGAAGCTGCTGCAGGGAAATAGATTCCAAGAAAAGCCGAAGTGAAGCAACCCGTACCAAAACCGACACAGGTAGTCGAGGAGAGAATCCTAAGGTGCTAGAGTGAATCATGGTTAAGGAACTAGGCAAAATAGTCTCGTAACTTCGGAAGAAGAGACGCCAGCAGCAATGCTGGCCGCAGTGAAGAGGCCCAGGCGACTGTTTATCAAAAACACAGGACTCTGCTAAATCGAAAGATGCTGTATAGGGTCTGACACCTGCCCGGTGCTGGAAGGTTAAGGAAGGTTGTTAGCGTAAGCGAAGCAATTGACTGAAGCCCCAGTAAACGGCGGCCGTAACTATAACGGTCCTAAGGTAGCGAAATTCCTTGTCGGGTAAGTTCCGACCTGCACGAATGGTGTAACGATCTGGGCACTGTCTCAACCATGAGCTCTGTGAAATTGTAGTATCGGTGAAGATGCCGATTACCCGCAATGGGACGAAAAGACCCTGTGAACCTTTACTATAACTTCGTATTGACTTTGAATAAACAATGTGTAGGATAGGTGGGAGACTTTGAAGCTGGCACGCTAGTGTCGGTGGAGTCAACGTTGAAATACCACCCTTTGTTTATTTGGAGCCTAACTTGAGAGATCAAGGACATTGCGTGGTGGGTAGTTTGACTGGGGTGGTCGCCTCCAAAAGAGTAACGGAGGCTTTCAAAGGTACCCTCAGCACGCTTGGTAACCGTGCGTAGAGTGTAATGGCATAAGGGTGCTTGACTGTGAGACCTACAAGTCGATCAGGTGCGAAAGCAGGACATAGTGATCCGGTGGTTCCGTATGGAAGGGCCATCGCTCATAGGATAAAAGGTACTCCGGGGATAACAGGCTAGTCTCCCCCAAGAGCTCACATCGACGGGGAGGTTCGGCACCTCGATGTCGGCTCGTCACATCCTGGGGCTGGAGAAGGTCCCAAGGGTTGGGCTGTTCGCCCATTAAAGTGGCACGCGAGCTGGGTTCAGAACGTCGTGAGACAGTTCGGTCTCTATCTATTGCGGGCGTTAGATGTTTGAGAGGGCTTGAATCTAGTACGAGAGGACCGATTTGAACAAACCTCTGGTGTATCAGTTGTACCGCCAGGTGCACCGCTGAGTAGCTACGTTTGGAAAGGATAAGCACTGAAAGCATATAAGTGCGAAACCTGCCTCAAGATGAGACATCTTTTAAGGGTCGTTGGAGATGACAACGTTGATAGGCTACAGGTGTAAAGTTGGTAACAGCATAGCCGAGTAGTACTAATTACCCGTAGATTTATAGCCTAATAAGGCGCACTCTGTAAGTGCATCAAAGGTTTACTCTTTGTGAAAGTTTTTATCGATAAATAGACATCAGATGTAAGACATCAGAAATCAGACCATAAAGTCTGAAATCTCTTATCTGAAATCTGCCATCTAAATACATATTTAGGGTGGTTTTAGCAGAGGGGCTCACCTGTTCCCATTCCGAACACAGAAGTTAAGCCCTCTAGCGCCGATGGTACTGCGAAAGCGGGAGAGTAGGTCGCCGCCAGTTTTTTTTAAAGCTCAATCATTTTTTTGATTGAGCTTTTTTTATTTATAAACTAATAGTATTAGAAAATAATCGAATACAATAAATTGGAGGTGCAGTGTATTCATTTTTTGTAGAAAATACGTCTGTATAGTATTTAAAATTTACTCTTGGAAATTAGACACTTGTTGAGAAAAACTACGTCGTTATATCGCTTTTACCTCTATTGTCATCCGTGAAATTTGCTTTCTAAACATTTTAATGGAAGAGTATAAAAGAATCTTCTAGATCATCTTATTTTTAAACGAAAGCGCAACAAATAATCAAGATTGAACAATCAATCAAATGAATAATATTTGACATCTAATATTTTTTTTATTTTATAAAGATTATTAAAATTCAAGTTGAGTAGTGGTAAAATTTGACTTCGTCATTCATCTGCGTAGTTCCAGCTTATTCCTTCAACCCAATATTTTTTATTGATTCCAATCAATTTGATTTAATCATCAAGTAACTTTTTAGTTTAATTATTAATTTAGAAAGTTTCGATATCATATTTCAACCCGTTATCAATGTTTTTTAATAGTGCTTGGACAACCTGCTGTTTTTAAGTAATATTTTCTAGAATTGATGACAGAATTAATATAAATATAATTCAGTTTTTCATTCTTGAACAAATAACATAACCCCGTAAGAATAATTTTTTCCTTCAGATATTCAGCAAGTTGAGTATGATTTAGAAAAATTGGTTGGAAAACATTAGGAATTTGAGAAAAAGTTGTTATCATTGCAAACCCAAACAGAGGGATTTGTTAATGGTGTGCTAAGTAGGGATTAGATTGAATTAGATAGTAATGGTGATTGATAAGGCTTACGAAAAAAAGTTTTAAAAATTTTACAAGAAATATTTGGTCAATTAAAAAATAGTTTATACTTTTGCACACGCAAATCAGGGAACTGAACGACAGAACAAGTTCACTGAGATAAAAGCGGAAGAATAGAGATCATTGAAAATACAATAACAACCAAAAAAGTAAGGAAAAACTAAAGCGTCAATTTTTTTTGAGTGAGTCAGACAAACATACAATGGAGAGTTTGATCCTGGCTCAGGATGAACGCTAGCGGGAGGCCTAACACATGCAAGCCGAGCGGTAGAGTTTCTTCGGAAACTTGAGAGCGGCGTACGGGTGCGTAACACGTGTGCAACCTACCTTTATCTGGGGGATAGCCTTTCGAAAGGAAGATTAATACCCCATAATATAATGATTGGCATCAATTATTATTGAAAACTCCGGTGGATAGAGATGGGCACGCGCAAGATTAGATAGTTGGTGAGGTAACGGCTCACCAAGTCAATGATCTTTAGGGGTCCTGAGAGGGAGATCCCCCACACTGGTACTGAGACACGGACCAGACTCCTACGGGAGGCAGCAGTGAGGAATATTGGACAATGGGTGAGAGCCTGATCCAGCCATCCCGCGTGAAGGATGACGGTCCTATGGATTGTAAACTTCTTTTGTACAGGGATAAATCTACTCTCGTGAGGGTAGCTGAAGGTACTGTACGAATAAGCACCGGCTAACTCCGTGCCAGCAGCCGCGGTAATACGGAGGGTGCAAGCGTTATCCGGATTTATTGGGTTTAAAGGGTCCGTAGGCGGACTTGTAAGTCAGTGGTGAAATCTCATAGCTTAACTATGAAACTGCCATTGATACTGCAGGTCTTGAGTAAATTTGAAGTGGCTGGAATAAGTAGTGTAGCGGTGAAATGCATAGATATTACTTAGAACACCAATTGCGAAGGCAGGTCACTAAGATTTAACTGACGCTGATGGACGAAAGCGTGGGGAGCGAACAGGATTAGATACCCTGGTAGTCCACGCCGTAAACGATGCTAACTCGTTTTTGGATTTTCGGATTCAGAGACCAAGCGAAAGTGATAAGTTAGCCACCTGGGGAGTACGTCCGCAAGGATGAAACTCAAAGGAATTGACGGGGGCCCGCACAAGCGGTGGATTATGTGGTTTAATTCGATGATACGCGAGGAACCTTACCAAGACTTAAATGGGAATTGACAGGTCTAGAAATAGACCCTCCTTCGGGCAATTTCCAAGGTGCTGCATGGTTGTCGTCAGCTCGTGCCGTGAGGTGTTAGGTTAAGTCCTGCAACGAGCGCAACCCCTGTCACTAGTTGCCATCATTCAGTTGGGGACTCTAGTGAGACTGCCTACGCAAGTAGAGAGGAAGGTGGGGATGACGTCAAATCATCACGGCCCTTACGTCTTGGGCCACACACGTAATACAATGGCCGGTACAGAGGGCAGCTACCTAGCGATAGGATGCAAATCTCGAAAGCCGGTCTCAGTTCGGATTGGAGTCTGCAACTCGACTCTATGAAGCTGGAATCGCTAGTAATCGCGCATCAGCCATGGCGCGGTGAATACGTTCCCGGGCCTTGTACACACCGCCCGTCAAGCCATGGAAGTCTGGGGTACCTGAAGTCGGTGACCGTAAAAGGAGCTGCCTAGGGTAAAACAGGTAACTAGGGCTAAGTCGTAACAAGGTAGCCGTACCGGAAGGTGCGGCTGGAACATCTCATTTTAGAGCGTCTTTAGACGATAAACAAACAAGATACTTAAAGTATCACAAGCACTTACTCAAAAGATGCTTTAGTTTTTTTACTTTGGTTGGTATTAAAAAAAATACACCCACTAGAAATTAGTACAGGGAAGAGATACAAGAGCCAGGAGCCAAGAATCAAGACAGAATAAGTCTTGTATCTAGCATCTGGAATCTAATAGTCTAAAAAGACAGTCTCGTAGCTCAGCTGGTTAGAGCGCTACACTGATAATGTAGAGGTCGGCAGTTCGAGCCTGCCCGAGACTACTAATTGAAAAGATGGAAAGACATCAGATATGAGACATCAGACATTAAGTCTAAAGTCTGTAATCTGACATCTGAAGTCTACTAGCGGGGAATTAGCTCAGCTGGCTAGAGCGCCTGCCTTGCACGCAGGAGGTCAAGGGTTCGACTCCCTTATTCTCCACAGTATTAAGAGCCTGATTTAAAAGTTACGGATAGAGCCAAAAACAATATCTGTTCATCAGGGACTTAATAAGAAATAAGATCATTGACATTAACGATAAGAACATCACAAAGAGAAAACCGAGCACTTACGGGTGCGGAGTTTACAAATAATAAGGTAACACGGTTGTGTTATCTGAACTAAAACTAAACTAATTTAACAATTAGGAAAGAAATCGTTAAGGGCGTATGGCGGATGCCTAGGCTTTCAGAGGCGACGAAGGACGTGGTAAGCTGCGAAAAGCTCGGGGGATCGGCACACACGAATTGATCCCGAGATGTCCGAATGGGGCAACCCGGCTGGTTGAAGACCAGTCACCTCGCAAGAGGAGCAAACCCGGAGAACTGAAACATCTAAGTACCCGGAGGAAAAGAAATCGAAGAGATTCCGTAAGTAGTGGCGAGCGAAAGCGGATTAGCCCAAAAGCTTTTATATGTTTAATAGAATGTTCTGGAAAGAACAGCCATAGAGGGTGATAGCCCCGTATATGAAAGGCATATTAAAGTGATAAATGAGTAGGGCGGGACACGTGAAATCCTGTCTGAATATGGGGGGACCATCCTCCAAGGCTAAATACTCCTGAAAGACCGATAGTGAACAAGTACTGTGAAGGAAAGGTGAAAAGCACTTCGAATAGAAGGGTGAAAGAGAACCTGAAACCGTACGCCTACAAGCGGTCGGAGCAGATTTATTCTGTGACGGCGTGCCTTTTGCATAATGAGCCTACGAGTTAATTTTACTAGCGAGCTTAAGCACTTCAGGTGCGGAGGCGGAGCGAAAGCGAGTCTGAATAGGGCGGATAGTTAGTAGGATTAGACGCGAAACCTTGTGATCTACCCATGGGCAGGTTGAAGCTTTGGTAACACAAAGTGGAGGACCGAACCGGTTGACGTTGAAAAGTCTTCGGATGACTTGTGGGTAGGGGTGAAAGGCCAATCAAACTGGGAGATAGCTCGTACTCCCCGAAATGCATTTAGGTGCAGCGTCGATGTTAAGTTTATTAGAGGTAGAGCTACTGATTGGATGCGGGGGAGTCAAATCCTACCAATTCCTGACAAACTCCGAATGCTAATAAATGTTCGTCGGCAGTGAGGGCATGGGTGCTAAGGTCCATGTCCGAGAGGGAAAGAACCCGGACCAACAGCTAAGGTCCCCAAATCTATACTAAGTTGAAATAACGCGGTTGAACTGCATTGACAGCTAGGATGTTGGCTTGGAAGCAGCCATTCATTTAAAGAGTGCGTAACAGCTCACTAGTCGAGCGGTTCGGCATGGATAATAATCGGGCATAAGTATAGTACCGAAGCTATGGATTTATAACTTTTGAGTTATATCTGGTAGGGGAGCATTCTGTTTGCGCCGAAGCAGTATCGTGAGGTATTGTGGAGCGGACAGAAAAGAAAATGTAGGCATAAGTAACGATAAAGCGGGCGAGAAACCCGCTCACCGAAAGACTAAGGTTTCCTCAGCCATGCTAATCAGCTGAGGGTTAGTCGGGACCTAACGCGAACCCGAAAGGGGAAGTGGATGGACAATGGGTTAATATTCCCATACTTGCTCACACTAAAAAGGGGACGGATTTACGTACTTGCTGGAGACTGACGGAATAGTCAAGGCCTAGCCTTCGGGCGAAGCTGCTGCAGGGAAATAGATTCCAAGAAAAGCCGAAGTGAAGCAACCCGTACCAAAACCGACACAGGTAGTCGAGGAGAGAATCCTAAGGTGCTAGAGTGAATCATGGTTAAGGAACTAGGCAAAATAGTCTCGTAACTTCGGAAGAAGAGACGCCAGCAGCAATGCTGGCCGCAGTGAAGAGGCCCAGGCGACTGTTTATCAAAAACACAGGACTCTGCTAAATCGAAAGATGCTGTATAGGGTCTGACACCTGCCCGGTGCTGGAAGGTTAAGGAAGGTTGTTAGCGTAAGCGAAGCAATTGACTGAAGCCCCAGTAAACGGCGGCCGTAACTATAACGGTCCTAAGGTAGCGAAATTCCTTGTCGGGTAAGTTCCGACCTGCACGAATGGTGTAACGATCTGGGCACTGTCTCAACCATGAGCTCTGTGAAATTGTAGTATCGGTGAAGATGCCGATTACCCGCAATGGGACGAAAAGACCCTGTGAACCTTTACTATAACTTCGTATTGACTTTGAATAAACAATGTGTAGGATAGGTGGGAGACTTTGAAGCTGGCACGCTAGTGTCGGTGGAGTCAACGTTGAAATACCACCCTTTGTTTATTTGGAGCCTAACTTGAGAGATCAAGGACATTGCGTGGTGGGTAGTTTGACTGGGGTGGTCGCCTCCAAAAGAGTAACGGAGGCTTTCAAAGGTACCCTCAGCACGCTTGGTAACCGTGCGTAGAGTGTAATGGCATAAGGGTGCTTGACTGTGAGACCTACAAGTCGATCAGGTGCGAAAGCAGGACATAGTGATCCGGTGGTTCCGTATGGAAGGGCCATCGCTCATAGGATAAAAGGTACTCCGGGGATAACAGGCTAGTCTCCCCCAAGAGCTCACATCGACGGGGAGGTTCGGCACCTCGATGTCGGCTCGTCACATCCTGGGGCTGGAGAAGGTCCCAAGGGTTGGGCTGTTCGCCCATTAAAGTGGCACGCGAGCTGGGTTCAGAACGTCGTGAGACAGTTCGGTCTCTATCTATTGCGGGCGTTAGATGTTTGAGAGGGCTTGAATCTAGTACGAGAGGACCGATTTGAACAAACCTCTGGTGTATCAGTTGTACCGCCAGGTGCACCGCTGAGTAGCTACGTTTGGAAAGGATAAGCACTGAAAGCATATAAGTGCGAAACCTGCCTCAAGATGAGACATCTTTTAAGGGTCGTTGGAGATGACAACGTTGATAGGCTACAGGTGTAAAGTTGGTAACAGCATAGCCGAGTAGTACTAATTACCCGTAGATTTATAGCCTAATAAGGCGCACCGTAAGTGCATCAAAGGTTTACTCTTTGTGAAAGTTTTTATCGATAAATAGACATCAGATGTAAGACATCAGAAATCAGACCATAAAGTCTGAAATCTCTTATCTGAAATCTGTCATCTAAATACATATTTAGGGTGGTTTTAGCAGAGGGGCTCACCTGTTCCCATTCCGAACACAGAAGTTAAGCCCTCTAGCGCCGATGGTACTGCGAAAGCGGGAGAGTAGGTCGCCGCCAGTTTTTTTTAAAAGCTCAATCATTTTTTTGATTGAGCTTTTTTTTGTGCCTAAAAAATACTACTACTAAAAAATAATAGAAGGTATTATACTAAAAACCCCTTCGATCATCTTGATCGAAGGGGTCTTTATAATCTGCTATTCTACTTATTTAGTATTCATCGGAGGTGGTGAGGAATATTCTACTTTCGTAGAAACCGAAACTTCTTTTTCAATTTTTTGAGCCAATTCAATACCCCATTTTCTTCCAACTTCCAAACTTTCTTGAAGGACTGTAGGCATTTTTTCAATCATTTTCTTTCCGGTAGATGTATTGTAAAAATTCAAAAGATCGACTATTTCATGCTCTGTAAAATGTTTTGAATATACAGGAACCAATTTTTGTACGAGTTCATAATAATCGACATGTTTTGATGCATTATCCCAATATTCTGACGAAATTTGTGGATTATTTTGTTTGTAATAGTTTATCATATACTCAAAGGATGTTTTCAACGCTTGGGTACTGCCCATCGTTTCCAGCAATTCGGCAATTTTGACGTCTTTGCTAGATTGTGCATTTGTAAAAACTCCGAACACCAGAAAAGCGATTGCTAATATATTTTTCTTCATGATTTTAATTTACTTCGAATTTTCTCTCACGAATTAATTCAGCGATAGCCAACATATCCTCGCCTATTAGTCGGTCATCTTCTAATTTTTCAACTTTTGTACGAATGAGATTATAAGCATTTTCAACATATTTCGAACATGTGTCCGGTCTTCGGAATTCTAATCCTTGCGCTGCAAACATCAATTCTACCGCGAGAATATTTTCTAAATTTCCTAAAACCTGATTGAATTTTCGTCCCGAAATACTGCCCATTGACACATGATCTTCCTGCCCCAAACTTGTCGGAATAGAATCCGCAGATGCCGGAAAGCACAAAGTTTTATTTTCTGTAACCAATGCAGCAGATGTATATTGTGGAATCATAAATCCTGAATTTAATCCCGAGCTTTCGGTTAATAATCTTGGCAATCCAAATTTACCTTCAAGGAGCAAATAGCTTCTTCTGTCGGAAATATTTCCGAGTTCCGCTGCTGCCAAAGTGCAATAGTCTAACGGTAAAGCAAGCAATTGACCATGGAAATTCCCGCCGGAAATAGATTCTTCAGCACTTAAGACGATTGGATTGTCGGTAACTGAATTTAGTTCTATTTCTGCAAGATTTTTCAGGTGCTCGTACGCGTTTCGGCTTGCGCCATGAACTTGTGGTACACATCGCATAGAATAAGGATCTTGTACGCGATCACAAAATTCGTGTGCGTGTAGATTTTCAGAATTTTTCAAGAATTTTAGCATTCTGGCTGCGACTTTTTTGCTTCCGGAAAAAGGGCGAATATCGTGAAGTTCTTTTTTGAAAGGACTTGCGCTTCCTCGATAAGCTTCTAAACTTAAAGCAGCAGTTAAATCTGCTAAATCAAGAAGATATTCGAATTTATTTAAACCTAAAATAGCATGAGCCAAGATAAACTGTGTCCCGTTTATGAGTCCTAAACCTTCTTTTGGTCCTAATATTAGAGGCTTAATTTCCTTTTCAGCTAAAACGTCAGCTGTATTTCTGATTTCATTTTTTTGCCAAACTTTTCCCAGTCCTAGAAGTGGTAAAACCAAATGAGCCAAAGGCGCTAAATCTCCGGAAGCTCCCACGGATCCTTGCTCTGGTACTACCGGAATTATATCTTCTTCCAGCATGAAAATTAATCTTTCAATAACTTCCAACGAAACTCCCGAAAATCCTTTTGACAAGGCATGAATCTTCGAAATCATCATCACCTTTGAAAGTTCTTTCGCAATAGGTTTTCCTACGCCGACTGCGTGTGAAATAATTAAATTATGTTGAAGTTGCGCAGTTTCTTCCTCAGATATTTTCACATCGCACAACGGTCCAAATCCTGTGTTAATCCCATAAACAGTACGATCCGAAGCGACAATCTGTTGCACATTTTGCTGAGATTGCAGGATTTTTTGTTTGGATTCTTTAGTAAGTTTTGCTTTTTGGGGATCATCAAGGATCGCCATGATATCAGAAATTGTAAAGGTATCGATGCCGTAAATCATGAATATAAAATTTGCTTAAAAATACAATTATTTGCATAAAAACCTAAATCTTCTTTGCAGGTTTAAAATGATTTTATCTCCATCATAATCGATGACCAAATCAAAAATCAATTCCTTATTTTTGTAAGATGAATCCCGACCTTGAACTTCAACTCAAAACTTTGCCTTCGGAACCCGGAGTTTATCGATACTACGACAAAAATAATCAGCTTTTGTATGTAGGAAAAGCTAAACATTTGAAGAAAAGGGTACTTTCTTATTTTAACAAAAATCTTTCAGGTTACCGAACCCGCATTATGGTTGGTAAAATCCATCGCTTGGAAACCACGATTGTTCCTAGTGAATATGATGCACTGTTGCTTGAGAATAATCTCATCAAAGAGCATCAACCATTTTATAATGTGATGCTGAAAGACGATAAATCTTATCCGTGGATTTGCATTAAAAATGAAGATTTTCCAAGAATTTTCCTGACCAGAACGAAAATTAAAGATGGGTCGGAATATTTCGGACCTTATGCAAAAGTGCGTCCGGCAAAGGTGTTACTTGATACCATTAAACATATTTATAAAATCCGAACGTGCAATCTGAACCTTTCTCCGGAGAAAATTGAAGCCGGAAAGTATAAAGTTTGCCTGGAATATCACATTAAAAATTGCCAGGGTCCCTGTGAAATGTTGGAACTTAAGGAAGAATATGACCAAAAAATCAACGCGATTCGCGGGATTATCAAAGGTGATTTCCGGTTGGCCAAGCAATATTTGATCAATCAAATGACGAAATATGCTGAAAATTTGGAATTTGAAAATGCCCAATTCATCAAGGAAAGAATCGATATGTTGGAAGATTACCAACACAAACATACCGTGGTGAATCCCAATATTGATGATGTAGATGTTTTCGGGATGACGAGTGACGAAACGGCGGCGTATGTAAATTATTTCAAAATTCAGAATGGAAGCATCATTCAAAGTTTTACCACAGAAATTAAAAAAGTGTTGGAGGAAACTGATGAAGATATTTTGGAGGAGGCCATGATAGAAATTCGTCAGAAATTTAATTCTGATTCCAAAGAAATATTGATCCCGTTTCATCTGAGTCTGGAAATTCCGAATGTAAAATTGATCGTTCCGAAAGTTGGCGACAAAAAAAGAATCGTAGAATTATCCGAAAAAAATGCGAAAGAATACCGAATTGAAAAACTGAAAGCAGTACAAATTGTAGATCCGGAAAGACACACCAACCGCATCATGGCGGAGATGCAAAAACTTCTGAGAATGCCCGAAGAACCGCGTCATATTGAAGGTTTCGATAACTCGAATATTCAGGGAACTAATCCTGTTTCTGCGTGTGTAGTTTTCAAGAATGGTAAACCAAGCAAGGCAGATTACCGTATTTTCCACCCAAAAACGGTGGAAGGTGCCAACGATTTTGCTACGATGGAAGAAGTGATTTATCGTCGCTACAAAAGGCTTCTTGATGAAAATGAACCTCTGCCGCAACTGATCTTAATTGATGGAGGAAAAGGTCAGCTTTCCTCGGCTGTGAAAAGTTTGAAATTGCTAGGACTTTATGGAAAAATCACGATTATAGGCATTGCAAAACGCTTGGAAGAGATTTATTTCCCTGAAGATTCCATTCCTTTATATTTAGACAAAAAATCAGAAACCTTGAAAGTTTTGCAACGAGTGCGCGACGAATCCCACCGTTTTGGAGTCAGACACCACCGAACGCGCAGAAAAAATTCGACGATTAAATCTGAACTCGAGGAAATTCCAGGAATTGGCGAAAAAGCGATCGAGCTTCTGCTTTCTAAACTAAAATCGGTGAAAAGAGTGAAAGAATCTTCAAGAGAAACCTTGGAAGAAATTTTAGGAAAAAGCCGTGGTACAAAGGTTTGGGAGTTTTTTAATTCTTCCGAAAACGGGTAATTTCCAGACGATTTATTTCTTCAGAAACTCTTCTTTTGTATAACTTCCATCGGAATTAGGAATTTCAATCACGATTTTTCCGTTTTCCCAATAACCCAAAGTGTGGCTTCCATTTTCCAGTTGAACGTGGTAAACATCTTTTTTCGTAGATGTTTTAAAAATTGCAAAAGGAACGGAATTGTTTGGATTGGCAAGGATAAATTGGTTTTGAGAAATAGTGATTTTGTTGAAAGTGAAAGTTCCGTTGCTGAAACTTTCTGCTTTGTTTTCTGTTGGAGTTTCGTTTTTTAGATTAGAATTTTCTCCTTTGGTTTCAGGTGTTTTTTCAGAAATTGGTTCCGATTTTTCTTTTATAATAGTTGTTTCAGTACTTTTTGGAGCTGAAACTGCAACATTATTTAGAGCAAATTGCAATGCTTCTTTCATTCCCGGTTCGAATTCTTTGATGCCCGATTTTCCTTCGTAGTTTGCAATCACTTTATCATTACAATCTTTAAAGCTAAGCTGCACTTTATTTTTTATAAAATTGCTCGTATCCGAGACTTCCGCTTTAAGCATTTCACAGCTAAATTCGGCTGCATTTTCTACGATGACGAACTTTTTTGCTTTCAATTTGCTTTTCAAGACATCTTTCAAACCATATTTGTTGGCCTTTGCATCAGCGAATTCTTTCGGAATGTAGATAGATTGATAATCTGAAATATTTTGGCTAAAAGCCGTTGTGAAAATCATCAACAAGGAAAAAGACAGCAATTTTTTCATGAATAAAATTTTAATTAAAGATAAATTAATTTCTGAAATCCCCCATATCTAATTTCAGAGAGAAAAAATTGGAGAAAAAATTAGAACCTCCGACTCCGGAATTGGTAATTGCATAATCCAAAGTTAAACCGTGATATTTAATGCCGATTCCGCCACTTGGTTGAAAGGAAACTTTTCGTTTTAAATCTTCTATATCTGTTACCGTTTGGAAGCGATTCACTCCTAAACGCACAAAAATCATATCCTGAAATTTCAGTTCCGCACCTGCGTAAGGTGTTATACTCGCAAAATCTGTGGAAATTACCGCTGCTGTTTTTGCAAAATCGATGTTCAAACCAACTTCTGGTTGTAGTTCCAAATCGCGGTTGATTTCGAAATTTCTACTCATTCCTACATTGAGTTTTGGCATGGTGATTTCCATTTTATCTTTTGGAGCAGGGTTAAATTCTTCGCCATTTACCACTGCGGAAAGCTCTTTTTGGTTCACTGTCCAGAAATTCACCGTTGTGGTTGCATCTCGCAACATCGCTCCATAATTCCATCCGGAATCGGCATTATAGAGAACTCCGGCATCAAATCCGAAACCGTAACCGCTCGCAAATTTTCCCACATTTCGATATACCAATTTGGCATTCACCCCAACAGAAAGCCGATGATTGCCACCAGGACGAAACGCATAAGAAAGTAACGCTGCATAATCGGATTGGGAAAAACTGGTAATCTTATCGTAGTCAATATTTCCTTCAGAATCAATAAGTTGAGTGGTGTTCAAAATATTGTCAACTCCTAAACGAACTAAGGAAATCGCAAAAACTCCGGAATTATTGTCCAAAGCTTTCGCATAAGCGAGATAATCGTATTTCGCAATCGACTCGAAATATTCGGCGTGCATCGCAGCACCTTGCCAATCGCGGTCAATTCCGATTAAACCCGCTGGATTCCACATCGGAGCATATACATCATTTTGGTTGGTAATTACTGCCCCGCCCATTGCAAGGCCTCTCGCGCCGGCTCCGATATTGAGAAATTCATTAGAATATTTTCTGATGATTTGCGCATCGGAAAACATTCCTGAAAAAATAAAGAGGGAAAAGAGAACTTTTTTCATCAAATTTCTAATTTTTTGGTGGCTTTTCTTGCTTTTATTACACCATTGGCAACAATGGCCATAATCATTACCGACGAAGCTGCATAAAAAATCGGGCTCATTTCTTCGGATTCTCCAAAGATAAAAAACGCAAGGATAATTCCATAAACCGGCTCCAAATTTACTGTTAAAATGAGAGTGAAAGGAGAAATATATTTCATCAATTTCACTGATTCCAACATTGGAAAAGCCGTAAAAAGACTTGCCAATAATATGATTAACGCTAAATCGCGGTAACTTATTTCATAGACTTGCGAAAGTTGGCCTGTAAAAAGATAAAATACCGAAAGAATTAGAAATCCTGAGAATATTTCGTAAAAAATGATATTTTCGGCAGAGGTTTTCCCGTAGATTTTTCCATTGAAAACTGAAAATATAGTTCCGAAAAGTGCTGCCAACACCCCAAAAAAGATTCCTACTTTATAATGAAACTCTGTTTTGAAAATAAGTCCCATACAAATCACGATTACGATTCCCATGATAACTTCGGAAATATCAATTTTTCGACGGAAAATAATGGGTTCCAGAATTGCGGCAAACAATGTTGAAAGCGATAAACAACTCAGCGCAATCGCGACATTGGAAACTTTAATTGAGTAAAAAAAACACAACCAATGAAATGCCATGAAACCACCAATTACAGCCAATTGTAAGAAGAGTTTCTTGGAAATACTTAAGCGATCTTTTTTAATAAACCGAATGAAAACAAACAAAAAAAGGGCTGCGAAAAACATCCTGTAAAAAACCAAAATCTGAGCATTGGCATGAATGAGTTTTCCTAAAATGGCGGTGAATCCCCACAAAAAAACAATAAGATGTAAACGAAATAGCGCAGAATTTTTGAACACAGATTTTTTAGATTTTATTTCTTGCAAATCTACAATTCCGTTTTAAATTATAGCAAAATTATCCGTTCAATTCCCGATTATTCCATAAAAAACCCCAAAAATCTTTGCAACTTTTGGGGTCTTCAAATAATAAACTATTAAAAAAATAAACTAGGAACCGGTTTGCTCAAACAAAAACCAAGAAACTATTTTAGGATTTCATTTCTATAAACGAAAAATCCGGAAAAATATTTTACAGAAATTGTTTTTATATTTATTTTAATATTTAATTAAAATATTAAAATTCAGAATGTTAAACTATGAGATTATTCTTCAAAGAAATAACCGCAAAAAACTTATCTTTAGACAAATTTTTTTCAACAATGGATTTAGAATTTAATAAAAGAGAAGATAAAAATAAATTAAAACTCGCAGAAATCAACCAATTGCTCGCCGAAATAAAGAAAGGTGGCGGTGAAAAACGTTTACAAAAACAAAGAGACGAAGGAAAACTAACTGCTCGCGAGAGAATTGAATATTTGCTCGATAAAAATTCTGAATCAATTGAAATCGGCGCTTTTGCAGGTTTCGAAATGTATGAGGAACAAGGCGGTTGCCCAAGTGGAGGCGTGGTTGTGGTGATGGGATATGTTTCCGGGAAGCAATGTTTGGTGGTTGCCAATGACGCTTCGGTAAAAGCTGGAGCATGGTTTCCGATCACGGCGAAGAAAAATCTCAGAGCTCAGGAAATTTCGATGGAAAATAAATTGCCGATCATTTATCTTGTGGATTCTGCGGGAGTTTTTCTGCCGATGCAAGATGAAATTTTCCCGGATAAAGAACATTTTGGGAGAATTTTCCGAAATAATGCCAAGATGAGTTCAATGGGAATTGTCCAGATTTCTGCGGTGATGGGAAGTTGTGTTGCCGGTGGCGCATATCTTCCGATTATGAGTGATGAAGCGATGATTGTGGACAAAACCGGATCTATATTTTTGGCAGGAAGTTATCTCGTGAAAGCTGCAATTGGCGAAACCATTGATAATGAAACTTTGGGCGGAGCAACTACCCATTGCGAAATTTCGGGCGTTACCGATTATAAAGCGAAAGATGATAAGGATGCACTCGATAGAATTAAAAATATCATGAAATCGATTGGTGATTACGAAAAAGCCGGTTTCGATCGAATAGAAAGTGCACCTCCGAAAGAAAAAATTGAAGATATTTTCGGACATATGCCGGTTTCTCGAGCGGATCAGTATGATACTTTTAACATCATTAAATGTTTGGTTGATCATTCCGAATTCGAAGAGTACAAGCCCGATTATGGCAAATCGATTATTTGTGCAACTGCCAGAATTGATGGTTGGAGCGTAGGAATTGTTGCTAACCAAAGAAAACTGGTGAAAAACGGAAAAGGAGAAATGCAGTTCGGAGGCGTAATTTATTCCGATTCTGCGGATAAGGCAACAAGATTTATCGCGAACTGTAACCAAAGAAAAATTCCGTTAATTTTCTTGCAAGATGTGACCGGTTTTATGGTTGGGTCGAAATCTGAACACGGTGGAATCATTAAAGACGGAGCGAAAATGGTAAATGCCGTCTCCAATTCGGTGGTCCCGAAATTTACCGTAATAACAGGGAATTCTTACGGCGCAGGCAATTACGCAATGTGCGGAAAAGCGTATGATCCAAGGTTGATAGTCGCTTGGCCATGGGCAGAACTCGCGGTGATGGGTGGTGCACAAGCAGCAAAAGTTCTTGCACAGATTCAAACTTCGACTTTAAAAAAACAAGGAAAAGAGATTTCAGAAAAAGAACATCAAGAAATTTTGGATTCTATTGCAAAAAAATATCAGAAACAAACCGAGCCAACTTACGCAGCTGCAAGATTGTGGACCGACGCAATTATCGATCCGGTTGATACCAGAAAATGGATTTCAATGGGAATTGAAGCGGCAAATCACGCTCCAATTACCGAAAAATTTAATTTGGGGGTAATCCAGGTTTAATCATTAAAAAAAATTAGCATGAAAAAGTTTTTACTATTTTTTGCAGTATGGAATGGTATTTTGTCTGCTCAATGTACCATCACCGGTGCAGAAGCTATTGAAGTTGGAGAAAAACAGATTTATAAAGTCACCGGTCAGGGCGATGTTTGCGCAGATTGTTTTGAATGGATTTATCCGGATCAAAAGATTATTTTCGAAGGAGAAACTAACAAAAGTGAAATTAAAGTAAAAGGTTCGGTTCCCGGAGATGCTGTATTTTCGGTAAAAATTAATTCAAAAAATATTCCTTTAAAATGCAGCAAACAAATTAAAGTTATTGAACCTGCTACCAAATTCAGAGCGGGAGATATCGAGAAATGCGAAATCCCGGTTACGGATTTCAAAGAAATAAAAGTTGGGGACAAGAAAGTAGCTTTCGAAGCGGAAACAGCCGACGAAAATTATACTTATCTCTGGACCGCTTTTTATAGAGATGGAACTCAAAAAACATCAACGGATCGAAAACCGCAATTCGAAGTTACCAATGATCATGTGATCGATAAAGTAGAAGTTCAGGTAACCTTAAAGACCTGTACCAAAAAGATTTCGAAATCCTATCATTCCAATTTTTGGTATTTTTTCTAATAAAAAAAGAGACTGTCACGAAAAGGCAGTCTCTTTCTTTTTTTATCCGATTTTCACACTGGTCATGCTCAAACTTCCGCCGATCAGTTCGTCATTAAACAACGAAAGCGAATCAGATTTTTCTTTTAAACCTAAAGAATAAATCAAAGGTAAATAATGATCGGGAGTTGGTACCGCAGTTTGTAGCGCGACTCCATGTCTTTGGTAATCAATTAAATTTTGGAAATTACCATCCAAAAGCCAATTGTTGGTTTTTTCACGGGCTTCAACTGCCCAATCCCAACCGGCTCCAACGGTGTTGATATTTTTCCAATCCACCATTCGGAGGTTGTGAACGATATTTCCACTTCCTATGATCAGGATTCCTTTTTCTCTCAGTTTTTGGAGTTTTTTGGCAAGATCAAAATGATATTGAGGTGGCTTGGTATAATCGATGCTCAGCTGAATCACAGGGATTTCAGCATCCGGATAAAGATGTCTAATAACACTCCAAGCTCCGTGATCCAAACCCCAATTGTGGTCTTCTTCTACAATTTCCGGGAGCAGAAGGGTGGCGGTTTCGCGGGCAAGTTCCGGACTTCCCGGAGCGGGATATTCTACCTCAAAAAGTTCTTTCGGAAAACCATAAAAATCGTGGATGGTTTTGGGCATATCCATCGCCGTTACAAAGGTTCCGTTGGTAAACCAATGCGCAGAAATACAGAGAATTGCGTTGGGTTTAGGAATTTCTTTGGAGATATTCCGGAAACCCTGTACAAACTGATTTTCTTCAATTGCATTCATCGGGGAACCGTGGCCCAGAAAGAGAACAGGCATTTTTTCAGTATTTTGAAATTGGCCTGAAATTTTGGTTAAATCGTTGATATTCATGATATGTTCTTATCTAAAAAAATCAAAGTTCATCACAAGAAATCCCGGATGAACTTTGAAAAAAAATAAACTATGAAATTATTTATGCTTTCACGTATTGCAGTTCACCTGCAATTTTCACTTCATCGGAAACCATTACGCCACCTGCTTCCAGTGCAGCATTCCAGTTAAGTCCGAAGTCGCTTCTTTTTATTTTTCCTTCAAAAGAGAAACCTGCTTTGGTATTTCCCCAAGGATCTACATTAATTCCTCCGAATTCTACGTCTAAAGTAACCGGTTTTGTAATACCATTAATGGTTAAATTACCAGTAATTTCATCATTTAAAGAATTGGATTCAAAAGTTATCACAGGATTTGCGGCAACATTGAAAAATTCTTCACTTTTCAGGTGGTTGTCACGATCAGCGTTGTTGGTATTTACAGAATCTGTTTTAATGATAGTTTTTACCTTAACGTTTTTAAAAGTATCATCTTCACTTTCCAATTCCGAAGTAAAATCTGTGAAAGAACCTTTTACGTTAGAAATCATCATGTGTCTTACTTTGAAAGTAATTTCGCTATGAGTTGGGTCTAAATTCCATTTTGTAGCCATAATTTTTTATTTTTTTGATTAATATTTAAATTTCTTGATGCAAAGATAGTTCAGTCTGTCAACTCGCTACATTGATGTAGGTTAAGAAAGTATTTTTTAATTTTTTTTAATGGTATAAAATTTTTCATTAAAACCTTAATTTCTTTATTTAAATTAATTGAATATAAAATTGCAGCATTTTATTGATTAGCAGTGGTATTCCAACTAATCTTAACATTTTTTTAACAACTCGTTTTTATTTCTTACTTTTAGCCATCTAATTTTTAAGTAATGAAATTCTCAAAATTTTCTTTATTATTCCTAGTTGCAGGAAGCTCTTTATTTGCTCAAAGCCAAAAATTCACCATCGCAGAAGCAGTAAATGGTTTGAGGAGCAATCTCGCAACTAAAAATATTTCCCAATTTTCTTGGAGTGATGATAACAAATCCTTTTATCAATCAACTAAAAATGCGTATTTAACCACTGAAGTTGCCAATTTGAAACAGGATACTTTGGTTTCCCTTTATCAAATCAACAAAAATCTGTCGCCAAATCTTCAACTGAAATCTTTTCCAAGAATTAATTTTATTAATAATAACAAAGGATATTTTACCCAAAATTCAAAATATTTTTGGGTGGAAAAAACCGGAAAAGATTGGAAAGTAAAAGAATGGATCGCGCTAGACAAAGGTGCAGAAAATGTAGAATTATTAAGCAATAACCAAGGTTTTGTTTATACCATAAAAAATAATCTTTATTTAAATTTAAACGGAAAAATCACCGCAATTACCAATGATGAAAACGAAGATATCGTAACCGGACAAGCGGTTCATCAGCGAGAATTTGGAATTGACAAAGGAGTTTTCGTGTCACCGGACAATTCGAAAATTGCATTTTACAGAATGGATCAAACGATGGTCACTTCTTATCCAATCATCGATTGGAGCGTAAGCCCTGCGGTCAACAATAACATCAAATATCCTATGGCGGGAGCGCTGTCGCATCACGTTACTTTAGGAATTTTCGACATTAAATCCGGTAAAACAACTTTCTTGAAAGTTGATGGCGATCCTGAGCAATATCTCACTTCAATTACTTGGAATCCGGATTCGAAATCGGTTTTTGTGGGAGTTCTCAACCGTGATCAAAATCATTTGAAGATGAATCAATACAATGTTGCTTCAGGTGATTTAACGAAAATAATTTTTGAGGAAAAATCTGAAATTTATGTGGAACCGCAACATCCTTTGTTGTTTTTCCCGAATTCTACCACCGATTTTATTTGGCAAAGTCAGCGCACCGGTTACAACCATCTTTTTCATTATAATTTAGAAAAAGGTTTGGTTGCGCAATTGACTAAAGGCGATTGGTTGGTGACTGATGTTTTGGGATTTAATGAAAAAAAGAAAGAAATTTATTATACTTCAACTCAGGAAACGCCTTTGGAAAGGCATCTTTATAAAATCAATTGGAGCAATTTCAAAACACAAAAATTGGATGCCGAAGCCGGAATGCACTCCGGAATTCTTAGCAAAGATGGTTCTTGGTTGTACGATTCTTTTAGCAACGCTAATTCGCCAAGAGTTGTAAATTTAATCAATACCAACACCGCGAAATCTAAAAATATTTTGACATCCGAGAATACTTTAAAAAATTATCAGAGACCGGAAATTAAAAATGTAACCTTAAAAGCCGATGACGGAACTCCACTTTACGGAAAAATAATTTTGCCAACGGATTTCGATCCCAACAAAAAATATCCAACCCTTGTTTACCTGTACAACGGTCCGCATGTGCAGTTGGTAACCAACAGTTTTCCGGCATCCGGGAATCTTTGGTACGAATTCATGGCGCAAAGAGGATACATCGTTTTCACCATGGATGGAAGAGGATCTGCAAACCGAGGTTTAAAATTTGAACAGGCCGTTTTCCGCCATTTGGGCGAAGTAGAAATGAAAGACCAACTGAAAGGCGTGGACTATTTGAAATCTTTACCTTATGTAGATGCCGATAAAATGGGGATTCATGGATGGAGTTTTGGTGGTTTTATGACGACGAGTTTTATGCTTAAACATCCGGAAGTTTTCAAAGTTGGAGTTGCGGGTGGACCGGTAATCGACTGGAAAATGTACGAAATTATGTACACCGAAAGATACATGGATTCGCCACAAAATAATCCTGAAGGTTACAAGCAAGCCAATCTTTTGGATAAAGTTCAGAATTTGAAGGGCAAACTATTAATGATTCATGGTGCGCAAGATAATGTTGTGGTTTGGCAACATTCAATGAAGTTTCTGAAAGCTGCCGTGGATAATGGTGTTCAACTGGATTATTTTGTTTATCCCGGCCACGAGCACAATGTTTTAGGGAAAGATCGGGTACATTTGATGCAGAAAATAACCGATTATTTTGATGAATATTTAAAGTAAGAAAACGCAAAAATCCGGAGGTTAATTCTGCCGGATTTTTTTATTGAATGATTTTAAAAATTGTGAATTTGAATTACTCACGCAACACTTTCACGCGGCCATCGTTCCACATTCGGATAATCGAAGAGCCTGCATATTCTGAGATTTTGTCGTGGTTTTCATCTGAAATTGCATCTACAGAATTGATGATTTCATCGTTGATGTCCGAAAATTTCATCGGAGATTTGTCGCCACTTAAATTCGCTGATGTAGAAACCAGTGGTTTGTTCAGTTTTCCGATCAGTTTTTTCAGGTAATTATCCTTCACCAAGCGAATTCCGATACTGCCATCTTCCGCAAGAATTTCTTTAGGCAAACCTTTCGGATTGTCGTAAATAATCGTCACTGGCTTTTCCGATAAATCCATAATTTCCCAAGCCAATTCCGGAACTTCCACCAAATCTTGCAAACGCTTTTCGTTTTCCACCAAAATAATCATTGACTTGTTTTTTTCACGCTTTTTAATTTCGAAAATTCGGTTGATTGCTTCAATATTTGTTGCGTCACAGCCGATTCCCCAAATCGTGTCGGTAGGATAAAGAATGGTGCCACCGGATTGTAAGGTATTGATGAGATTTTGCATGGATTTTTGTTTATACTAATGTTGCCACAAATTTAAAATATTTGCAGAGAAAAAAGTTTTAAACTTAATATTAAATTTTATCAGTATTTTTACCAATAATTATGGAACAACAATCGAAAGATCCTTTACACGGAAAACGTTTGGACGCAATTTTAGAAGAATTGCTCGAATATTACGGAGGTTTTGAAGAGTTAGGAAAACAAATCAATATCAAATGTTTCACCGATAATCCGAGTATCAATTCCTCGCTGAAATTTCTTAGAAAAACGGATTGGGCAAGGGCAAAAGTGGAAAGTCTTTATCTCTACGTTTTAAGACAGAAAAAGAAGCAGGAGCAACGGAATCAATAAATTAATCCATAAATTTTCCGGAAACATAATACCATCTTCCGTTCAAATTTTTAAAAAGCGAATGTTCATGATGAATTTGCGGTTTTCCATTTTCATCATTATAGTAAGCCTTAAATTCTAATTGGTTTAAAGCTGGAAGGTTTATAATTTCCAATTTCGTCCATTCATTGATTTCTCCCCATTCCTGCAAATCTTTTTTGTTATGGAATTTTCTTTTTGTAGGGAGCGTTGTTTTCATTAAATATTCACCATTCGGAATTGCAAAAGCCGAAAATCTCGAACGCATCAAAGCTTCCGCAGTGGGAGCGTGTTGTTCTCCCGTGTGAAAGGGTTTACAGCAATTTTCGTAAAGTTTTCCGGAGCAACAGGGGCAGTTCATATTTCTTTGCTGTATTTATTTCAATTAAGATTTAGATAAACTATGTTGTTGAATTTTGAAAATTATATTTTTCTATAAATTCTTGGTATTCTGTTGAAAAAGTTTTTTTTAGATGATGTTTTTCCTGATTTTTAATATAATTTCTCATATTTTCAACCATCGATTCAGAAACAGATACGGCAAAATATTCACTTTGCCAATTGAATTTTTCTTTGGTTAATTGATTTTTGTTAATCCAATGCGAGCTTTCACCTTTGATTAATTGAACAACAGTCTCGATATTTTGATTTGAACTTAACGAAATCAAGCAATGACAATGATCTGAATATCCATTAATCATATCAATAAAAATGCCTTTTTTGGTAGCATTTTCCTTAATATGTTTCCACACAGAAACCCTCAATTCTTTGGAATTAAGAAGTGGTTTTCTTTCTAAAGTTGAAAAAACAATATGTACATAAATTTTAGTAAATGACATGACAATTGGTTTATTCAAATATAGAAAATTTTGTAGGTTTTGGCTAAAGCCAAATTTAGAGTTCACAAAAAAACGGGCTAAAGCCCGTTCCTATTGAATTTCGTAAATCTTATAAGCGAAAAAATTATTAAAATTTCAATCGAATTTTAAGTTTCTGATTAAAAAAACATCAATAGGGGTGGGCTTTAGCCCACCTTTCTGATTAAAAAAACATCAATAGGGGTGGGCTTTAGCCCACCTTTCAATTTGCGGATTAATTTGGCTTTAGCCAAAACTTATAAAAAATTAAAATTTTGATAAATACCTCTCCTCAATAATATTCAAATGGTGAATATTATGGCCAACAATTAATTTCCCGATGTTTTCTACCGAAATCTCATTTCCGTTCGCGATTCCTGTTTCCGAGAGTTGAATTTTATTTAAATTTTCAAAAAAAAGACTTGAAGATTTTCTCACGGTTTCAAATTCATCGATAAGACTTTGCAACGATCTCTCAGTAGAAAAATAATGTTTTGCGTAGGTTTCTTCATCCCAACCCGGAAGATCGGTTTTGTCTTTTCTGGCAAAACGAAGAGCGCGGTAAGCGAAAATTCTTTCCGCATCAATTAAGTGTTGCAAAAGTTCTTTTAGCGTCCATTTTCCTTCTGCGTATGCAAAATTTGATTGATCTTCTGCTAAAAATGAATAAAGTGAAACTGTTTTTTCACCCATTTTTTTCATTTCTTCCAACCAATTTTCAGATGGAATAAGGTCTAAATATCGTTGAATATACTTTTGAAATTCTGTCATTAGTGAACGATAAAAAAACCACAAAAGTCACAAAAGCTTAATTACATGAAAGCCGTTTTATTTAACTTTTTAAAGTAAAAATAAGTTCAACTTTCTGCGCTTTAAAAAGAATTAATTCATCTTTTCAAAAAACAACTTTTGTGACTTTGTGGTTAAAAAATATTAATGTTAAGAAAAAGCTTTTTCCAAATCAGCAATCAGATCGGCTTCATCTTCAATTCCAACGCTCAATCGAACTAAGTCGTCGGTAATGCCCAATTCTGCTCGTTTTTCTGCCGGAATCGAAGCGTGAGTCATCAACGCAGGATGATTTGCCAAAGATTCTACACCGCCTAAAGATTCTGCCAAAGTGAACACTTTCACTTTTTCTAAAAATTTGATGGCATCTTCTTTTTTTCCAGATTTAAAGGTGAAAGAAACCATTCCGCCGAAATCCTTCATCTGTTTTTTTGCCAAATCATGTTGAGGATGAGATTCCAAACCTGGATAAATTACTTGATCAACCGCAGGATGAGATTCTAGATATTTTGCAACAGCCATTCCGTTTTCCGAATGTCTTTGAACTCTTAAAGCCAAAGTTTTAATGCCTCGAAGCACCAAATAAGAATCGTGTGGGCCGAGAATTCCGCCACTCGCGAACTGAATGAAATGTAGTTTTTCACCAAGTTCAGGGGTATTCGCGACTAAAGCTCCAGCAATTACATCGGAGTGCCCGCCGAGATATTTTGTCGCCGAGTGCATCACGATATCGGCGCCTAAATCAATTGGTCTTTGTAAATATGGAGTCGCGAAAGTGTTATCAACCGCAACCAAAATATCTTTTCCTTTTGCTAAGTCGGTAACTGCTTTGATGTCAACCAATTTCATCAGTGGATTTGTTGGAGTCTCAATCCAGATTAATTTAGTTTTATCATTAATTAAATCTGAAATTTTCGAAACATCATCAAAATTCACGAAGGTAAATTTCAGTTGGTATTTTTCGAAAAGTCGGGTGAACATTCGATAAGTTCCACCGTAAAGATCGTCAACCGCGATAACTTCATCGCCTGGATTTAATAATTTAAGAACACAATCAATTGCCGCCAAACCGGATCCGAAAGCCAAACCTCTCGCGCCGTTTTCAATGCTTGCCAAACTGTCTTCCAAAGCTTGTCTGGTAGGGTTTGCCGCTCTGGAGTATTCGTAACCGGAATGAATTCCCGGGGATTTCTGCGCATAAGTTGAGGTTAAAAATACAGGTACATTCACCGATCCTGTCGCGGATTCGTGGTGTTGCCCACCGTGGATTACTTTGGTATTAAAATTCATGATTTTTTTATGCTTTATGCTTTAAGCTTTAGGCAATAGGCTTTTATTGCTTTAAAGCTTAAATATGATTAAAAAAAAATATAAACTGCATGCAAAAAAGCTTAATGCTTATCGCATACCGCTTATTGCTTATTTACATTTTTATAGCTGATCTTTGGGCAAATTCTTCTGCAATTTCCTCCATCCATGCGGCTACATCTTCCTCGCCGGTCGCTCTTTGGTAGGTATGGCTCATCGAAATAAGGATTTGGTGAAGGAACATTTTCATTTGATCAACCGGCATCTCTTTGGTCCAAAGATCAATTCTCAGGGCTTCCATTTTTTTGTCGTCCCACACGGAAATCATGGTGGCTTTGGTTTCTTCTTTTTCTATTCCGCCGTCTTGTGCGTTCCACATCATTTTTTCGGGAACGTGGTTTTCGTCAAGCTCTACATCTATGGTAATCTGGGTCTTTTTCATGTCTTTTTTATGAGAATTAAAGGGCTTTTCAGCAATTAATTTTTAGGTTTGTATTTACTTTTGTTAAAGATTTCCTGCGCATCCATTTTTAGAAAATCTGCCAATTTAACTTCCGGATTTTCCTGGAAAAATTTTCTACAGATTTGCCATCCTGTGAAAATACCAATTTGCGGCGATGAATCGTTGTCGATTTCGGTATAGAATTTCGAGAAAGGTCCAGGATTGATAAATCTTTCGTTCAATCGCACGTCATCGCTGAAAACCAAATTGTTTTCTACAAAATAATTCCAAATATTCGCTTCGTTTTCTACCGCCCAATCGTATTGTTTTTGGGTGTAGTTCATCTTCAAATAATCTGGAAAACTCGGTAAAAATGCATCCTGAAGGGTTACTATTTTTCCGTTATAAATTAATTCATCAATAAATTTTTGATTTTTAATGTTTCGTGGAACAAAAGACTGCGCGAAAACTTCCGAAACTTTCGGAACTATGTTTTGCGGATTCATCGATTTCTGGAAATAAAGTTCCAAACCTTGATAATTTGGATTGTTTTCTCCCATAAATGCAGAAATATCGATAAACAACATATTTTCTTCAGGTTTATAGAAAATAGGTTCCATAATTCCTTGCAACGCCGATGAATAAAGATAAACTTTCGGGGCGATAAATTCTGGGAAATAATGATGAATGTGAGAAAATAAACTCGATAAATCTTTGTTGAGTTTGGCAACATCGATTTTTGCAATGGCTTCTTTGTAAATTTTGGCTTCGTTGGCGTCCGCTCTTCGCACCGCATAATCTTCATCAGAAACGGTTCCCTGAAACCAAGGAAATTTATTTTTAAAATCTTCTAAAGGAACATTGGGATCGTAAAATAGCCTGGAAATATCGACGATTTCTGTTTTTTTTGCTGAATCTTTGATTTTGATTTCCCAGAGGTTTTCAGGATTTTTTTTGCAGGCAACTGCTCCAAAAATGAAAATACCTGAAAACAATAAATATCTAAAAAACTTCATTATTTTTACATCAAAATTTAAGAGGCAAAAATAAGGAAAATTTTAAGGATTCTTCCATCTAAGTTCCTCAGTTTAAACCCAGCAAAAATGCAAAAAGAAAAAATAACAGAAAAGATCGTAAACTGGCTGAAAGATTATGCCGAAAAAGCACATGTGAATGGTTATGTAATCGGGGTTTCCGGAGGTGTAGATTCCGGTGTGGTTTCTACGCTGTGTGCGATGACTGGCTTAAAAACACTTTTGATCGAAATGCCGATTCATCAAAAGGAAGATCAGGTAAGTCGCGCGTTGGATCATATCGAAAATTTGAAATCGAGATTTCCAAATGTGGAAGCTATTTCAGTGAATTTAACTAGCACTTTCGATGAGTTGTATAAATCTTTTAATGTAAAAGATGGAGATTTTCCTAACGAAAAACTTGCTTTAGCCAATACCAGAGCGCGTTTACGAATGCTTACCTTATATTATTTTGGGCAGCTGAATGGTCTTTTGGTTTGTGGAACCGGCAATAAAGTGGAGGATTTCGGGATTGGTTTTTACACCAAATATGGCGATGGTGGAGTAGATGTTTCCCCAATTGCGGATTTGTACAAAACGGAAGTTTATGAACTTGCGAAGCATTTAAATCTAATAGAATCTATCCAAAACGCTATTCCTACCGACGGTTTGTGGGATGTGGACAGAACCGATGAGCAACAAATTGGTGCAACTTATCCGGAACTGGAAAAAATTCAGAAAGAATGGGGAACTAAAACTGAAGCGGATTATTCGGGAAGAGATTTGGAAGTGTATAAAATTTTCAGCAGAATGAATAAAGCTGCGCAACACAAAATGCAGCCAATTCCGGTTTGTGATATTCCGGAAGAGTGGAGAAACTGAGTTTTTGGAACGATTTTAACCCATTAAAATGAATAAAAATAGCGCGAAACTGGCTCTTTTTTTCATCATCGGAATGCTGAGTGCCTTTCTGGTGATGTATCTGATTGATAATTACAGAATCGAAAAGAGAAACCAAGACTCGGAAATTGCTGAAAATACCATTGGAAAAGATGAAAAAGCTAATCGTGAGGAAATTTCACTTGAAGAACATTCGATTCAAAATTTAACCAATGAAGTTAAAGTCATCAATTATGTAAAATCTAACCACGAATTGCCCGATTATTACATCACCAAAAGTGAGGCAAGAAAGCAAGGTTGGGTTCCTTCTGAAGGGAATCTTTGCGATGTTTTGCCGGGAAAAGCCATTGGTGGTGATAAATTCAGTAACCGTGAAAAAACTTTACCTTCCGGAAAACAATATTTCGAAGCCGACGTAAATTACAATTGCGGCAACCGGAATGCCGATCGCATCGTTTTTACAAAAGAAGGTGAAGTTTATCTCACAAAAAATCATTACAAAAGTTTTCAAAAACAATAAAAAACAGATTTCTTAATCTAAAAATAATTTCATGACAAACACGGTATATATCGACTTCGCAGAGCTTGGTGACTATGATGATTTCTATGTTCAATTAAAAGAAAAGCTGAAGCTTCCGGAATTTTTTGGTGATAATTTGGATGCATTGTACGATTCCATTACGGGGTTTGTCGCATTACCACTTCATTTGGAATTTGTAAATATGAGTGTGGAACAACTCGAAACCTTCGAAGATTTATTGGTCACTTTAGAAGATGCCGATGATGAATTGGATGATTTTACATTTGCTTATTATCTTGAACAGTACGAAGATGAGGAATAGGATTTTTTTTAATAAATTTAAATCAAAAAACCACCTGAAAGCAGGTGGCTTTTTTTTGATATGAAAGAAAAGAAGAACTTATTTCAATGCAGCTAAAAGATCTACACCGTTTACATTTGCCCAATTTCCTGTAGTTAATGTTACTTTTTTCACATTAGAATCGCTGGTGAAAGTTTTCCCTCCATTCGGAGTAAAGGCATATCCCCAAACATTTAGGTTATCAGAATTCACATGGTTAGCAGGCTCTACTTTAATTTTCCCTTTGTTTACTTGCTCAGTTTCTGTTGCCGAATCTTGGATTAAAACAGCGTAAGCATTTTTGCTATCAGTGTTTTTGTATCCATCCATATACACGTTAGAGAAAATTCCAGAACCATGTTTTTTGAATTGAATTGCGGTAATTTCTATAGAACCAGCGGTTTCAGGTTTTGTACCAGTTTCGCGAATAAGGGTAATGTTATTAATTTTTGGAGCTGTATTATCAGCATTTCCTGAAGATTCAATTTCCATTCCGAAATTTCCGATAGCTGTTTGGAACGCAAACCAGTTGCTGTTGCTTTGTCCACTCCAAGAATCTTGCCAGTCGAAAGAATCATCATAATTTCCGTAAGAAACCAAGTTTTTTCCGCTTACTGTACCACCAAAAAATTCATAACCATCATCTGTTCCTTTATAAGAAACTAGATTTTCCAACACTGTACCAGCTCCTACAGCATAGAAAGTCATTGAATTGGTTTCGGATGTTCCGTCTCCAATTTTTTTACCACCGTATTCAACTCTTACATATTTTAAAACACCTGAATTATCATTAGGGTTATCTCCACCATAATAAACATTGTTTCCGTCTTCCGAAAGGGCTCTTGTAGCTCCGTTTATAGCTTTGATAGGCGCATTACCGTATAGAGTAACTCCTCCCCAGTCACCAGGTTTTTTGTTGTCTGAAGTGAATACAATTGGCTCAGATGCAGTACCTTCAGCTAAAATTTTACCACCTTGTAGTACTACCAAACTGCTTCCTACAGATGTTTTTGCGGTGAAAGTTGCGCCAGCTTCTATAGTAAGAGTGATTCCTTCAGGAACTTTTACGATTCCTTCTAGTGTGTAATTTCCTTTTTTTACTAATGTATTTTGAGTTAAAGTTCCGGTAAGAGTTCCTGTTCCGTTCAATACAGCTCCTGTAGTTCCTGTATTGGTTTGCCCGTTTCCATTAATATCGGCATCTTCACGGATTTCTACCGTACAAGATGTTACCGAAAGTACCATTGCTAAAGTAAGTAATGATAAGATGTGCTTTTTCATATTATTTTATTTTTTATTAAATTTTTTTTATTTTAAAATGTATATCCTGCGGTGAAATTTACAGAGGTTCCGCGTTTGTAATCAGTATGGAGGTTGGTTCGTACATCCAAAGGAATTGTGCCGTCTTCGCCTTGTTCTAATTTATAAGTACTGTTCAGAATGTTGAGGATTCCTAGTTTTACGTTCCAGTTTTTGGTAAGTTGTGCATTGTACACAAAATCTAATTGATGGAAAGGTCTTTCATATATATGATCGAGACCTGACGTTCCTACCGTGAAGATTTTAGATCCCGAAACATTATATACCAAAGATGCTGTATGTGGTAGGTTTTGTCCGTTTTTGAATTCATACTTCAAATCAGCGTTTACTGTCCATGGTGCTGCACCTTGAAGTTTTCTTTCTTTTAAAGTTCCTGTGAAGTTTACTGGCTTTTCCTGATCGAGTTGTTCTGGACTTCTTTCAACTTTAGAGTACATAAAAGTAGCATTGGATCCTAAGCTCCATTGGTTTAGAGATTCTGATAACCTAGATAAATCTAATATTCCTTCTAATTCTGCACCTCCTAAGATTGCGTTTTTTGCATTTAAGAAAGTAATAGCAACACCGTTTGAGTTTCCGGAGGCTGTATAACTTCTTTCGATAGCATTATTTATTTTTTTAGCAAAAAGATTGATGGCAAAAAGTTCTTTATTGGTAGGGAAAATTTCGTATTTCAAATCGAGGTTATAATTTTCGCTATTCTTCAGATCTTTATTTCCAATAATATTTTCGTTATCTGGATTGATATATACAATCGGCATATATTCAATAAGAATAGGTCTTGTAATGGTTTTACTAGCTGCGAAACGAATATTGGATTTGGAATTGAGATTTTTCTTTATTGAAAGCGAGGGCAAAATAAAATACTGGTTTCTGGTAAGATTATTGAAGTTTAAGTCACTCTGCTCTTTGTATCGTGTAATATTGATATTGTTTTCTACACGACCACCAACCAATATATCCCAAGAATCATCAGGTTTATAATTAAGGTTAAGATACCCCGCATTTACGAATTGATAAAGATTAGAACGGTAGCCATTTTCATTAGTATCTTCTTTGAAATGGAAAGCGCCGTTCAAAATATAGTTGTCATAAGTTTTCTGTGGGTTATCAATATCCACAACTACGGTTCTTAAAGCTACATTGTCGAGGTTAGAGGCGATGAATCGGTAGGAGTTGCTTCTTTGGTCGAAAAAACCATTGTATCCTACTGAAAGTTGCCAAGGATAACTTTGACGGTCTCCCTTTTCTCCTAATAGAACTGAATATTCAGCCAATCCGGAAAGGTAGTTGTTTCCATCAACATCCAAATACTGGCGAATGAGGTTGTTTCCACCGAAAGTCATTTCTACTTCATTAGGTCTTCCGGTAAGGAAACCTTCAGAAATTTTTCTGTCGGGCTGTTGAAAATTATTTTTCACCCAGCTTCCACCTATTTTGAAAAGATGTCTTTCTCCGATTTTCTGGCTTGCCCAAAGTTGCACATCCAAAAATTTAGAAATATCCATTTGATCTACCCTGAAAAAACGTTTTCCTGCATCCTGCTCCTTCTGATCTTTGTAACCTGTAAAATCTGAAATGCTGTTGGATGAATTTTGTAAGAAAATAGCGTTTAAAGCTACATTTAAACCTTTATTTTTGTATCCCAAACCAACCATTGCAGAAGACTCCAACTCATAGATGTATTCTTTTCGGTAAAGATCATTATTCATTTTTCCTACCGTTTGCAAAGAGATAAACTGGTTTTTGTTCCCCGAAGTAATTTCATATTTTGTACCTTGGTTCAGGGATAATAATAATCCTAATTCTCCGGTATCACTAACTTTGAATTTTTGAGATGTTGTGAAACCAATATTGGTATTGGGTAATGCTTTGATTTGATCTGCATTCCACCCATCTTTAAATGATTTTACTGATTCTTCCTGAGTGAAATTATAGTTGGAAGGTACATAATTTCTTACTTCATCCGGAAGTTGGCGGTCTTGTGAGTTGAGCCCTAAATATCCGTTCATCGTGTATGCATTTGGATTTACTTTGAAATCCTTAAAGCTAGATTGGGTATTGTAACCAAAACCGAATTCTACTTTCGAGAAAGAACGATCAATAGTAAGCGTTTCTATATCGAAGGTAGCTCCTGCAAAATCAGCATACAAATTGGTGTTAAATGTTTTATAAATATTAAGTTTTCCTACTACATCTGTCGGAAACTGTTTCAAGGCAATAATTTTTTGGAAAGGGTTATTCGATGGTGATCCCAAACCATTCACAAGCAAGGTATTGTATCTCTCTTCCAAACCTCTTACGAATAATCCTCTGCCTTCTACGGTGGTAATCCCCGTTACTTTAGTCAATCCTTGCTCTACATTCGATATTCCTTTTCTTGTAATTTCCTCTGCACCAATTGATTGTTTCTGTATGATTGCTTTTTTTTGATCCAGCAGCAATGCTGTTTCCGATTTTTTATTTCCATTACCACGAATAATGACACCTTCGAGGTTTTTCTCCTTTTTCACTGTATCATTTACTACTTGCTGGCCGTAAATCATCCCAGATGAAGTAAGTAAAAATAGGACCGCAACGCTCAGTTTTCTTATTTTCATTTCTTCTTTTAAATTAGTTTCTATTTCGATGCAAAGGAAGATATTGTATTGCGATTGGGTGTTGCCTCACTTTTAATTTTACATTAAAGATTTTTGAACAAAAACAATCGAATGTTAATTATTTGTAAATAAAGATCAGTGTTGCCTTAGCCTAGGTATTTTTTATTAATTTTGAAAGGTTAAAACGTAAAAATGAAACAGAAAAAAATTCTTTTAATTGATGATGAACAGGATATTTTGGAAATTCTTTCCTATAATTTAGAAAAAGAAGGATACGATGTTTCTACTGCACTGAACGGAATTGAAGGAATCGAAAAAGCCCGTGAAATTTTTCCGGATCTCATCCTTCTGGATGTGATGATGCCAGAAAAAGACGGCATCGAAACGTGCCAGGATTTAAGAAAAATTAAAGAATTACAACAAACCCTCATCGTTTTTCTTTCCGCAAGAAGCGAAGAGTTTTCCCAATTAGCCGGTTTCCAGGCAGGTGCCAACGATTATATCGTGAAAATCATTAAACCAAAAATCCTTATTTCTAAAGTAAATGCACTTTTGCAGCTTACTTCCAGAGTTTCAGATTCTTCCAAAAACATCGAAATTGGTGATTTAATTATCGATAAGAACAATTTCCGCGTTTCGAAAGCTGGACAACAGTTTTTGCTTCCTAAAAAAGAATTCGACCTCTTGTATCTGCTTGCTTCCAATACCGACAAAGTTTTCAAAAGAGAAGAAATCCTTGAAAAAGTTTGGGGAAATGACGTGATCGTGGGCGAAAGAACCATCGACGTACATATCCGAAGACTTCGCGAAAAACTCGGCTTGCGAACCATTCAAACACTGAAGGGGATTGGTTACAAATTAGTTGTGTAAATTTGTGAAATGAGATTTCACAGGCTTACTTTAGTTGCATCGGTTTTTCTAACGGTGGTCATGTCGATTATCGCAATGATTTTCGATTATACCAACGATGTGGTTTTTACCGAAAAAAACAATTTCTACCTCACCCTATTACTTTGTGTAATTTTTATTTTTGCTCTCAATTATTTGATTTTAGAATATCTGTTTAATTATTACGGCAAAAAACAAATCAAAAAAATCTCTACGATTTTGCCCGGCGATTTTTTACCGCAAGATGAGAATGATATGAACTTTAAGGAATTGGGAGAAAGAGTTTCCGAATTCAGCCAGAAAAATGCCACCGAAATCGATACCATGAAGGAAATGGAAACCTATCGGAAAGAATATATCGGAAACGTTTCTCATGAACTGAAAACACCGCTTTTCTCCATTCAAGGTTATGTGGAAACATTGATCGACGGCGGAGTAGAAAACCTCGCAATCCGCGATAAATATTTAGAAAGAATCGATAAATCTGTCGAGCGACTTCTGAATATCGTGAAAGATCTCGATATGATCAACCAATACGAATCCGGTGAAATTACTCTAAATGTAAGCCGATTCGAACTTAATTCTTTAATCCGCGAAGTAATCGATTTGCTCGATCTGGAAGCGCAACGAAAAACTTCTGTTGTTCAACTACAAAGTTCTGCAAATCAGATTTTTGTGAATGCCGACAAGCAGAAGATTTCTCAAGTTTTGATTAATTTAATCTCAAACGCAATTCACTACGCCAACCGGGAAAAAGCGCAAATCATCATCCGAACTCATATCCTAAAAAACAAAGTTTTGGTGAAAGTAGAAGATAACGGAATGGGAATAAAACCGGAAGTTCTGACCCGTATTTTTGAACGGTTTTATCGGGTAGAAACCAGCCGAAGCCGGAACGAAGGAGGATCCGGTTTAGGGCTTGCTATTGTGAAGCATATTTTGGAAGCTCATGGTGAGAATATTTCCGTAGAAAGCGTATATTTGGAGGGCACGAAGTTTAGTTTTATGCTCGAAAAAAGCATTTAGAAAACGGCAAAATGTAAGCAAAACTTTTTTAATAAAAACGCTTAAAATTTTTTTTTGTCAAATTGCAATTGTTTTATATTTGCACCCTAATTCATACTAAAACTCATCTTAAACTTTCATACTAAAATGGTTTATAAAATCCGCATTATTTTAGATACCAAGGACGATATTTTCAGAGATGTCGAAATTAAAGATAAACAAAATCTTTGGAATCTCCACTTGGGAATCAAAAGTGCATTTTCTCTTTTGGGTGAAGATTTATCGCTCTTCAATATTTTGGATCAAGATGGTACCGTGACAAAAACGGTTCCATTAGAAGATATGAGCGACGATGGCGACGGAGAAATCATGTCCGACGTATATATTAATGAAGCATTCGAGAAAGTAGGCGACAAGATACATTTTCAATATGGTTTCTTAGATTTGTGGGAATTTTTCTGCGAATTGGTTGAAATTATTGACGAAAAACCAGCCGTAAATTATCCGATCACTGTGTTCCGTTTCGGCAATATGCCTCTAAAAGCACCGAGCAAATCTGGTGGAAAAAAAGGAACCAAAAACGCTGCAATTCCTTTGTTGGATGATGATTTTGAGAATTTTGATGACAATTTCACTTCCGGAACTTTTGCTGATGAAGACGAAGGGTTCGATGATGAAGAAGAAGATGATTTCAATGACGATTTCTTCGAAGAAGAAGATGCCGACGAAATTTAAAATACATACAAAGCCCCGAAATGTCGGGGTTTTTTTATGCTCGGTTACTTGAGTTCATTTTTTTTTTAAAATTGATTTTTAATAATCTATCGTTCGGATTTTCCATTTAAAAATAATACATTTGCTACAAATCATTAGCATGAAAAAACTGATACTTTTAGCCATCATTGGATTAGGAATTATTTCCTGCACTACCCAAAAATCAACTAAAATGAGCGATTTGCCCAAAGAATGGAAGCATACAACGAATATTTACGAAGTTAATATCAGACAATATACCAAGGAAGGAACTTTCCGCGCGTTCGAAAAAGAAATGCCGCGACTGAAGGAAATGGGCGTGAAAACCCTTTGGTTTATGCCAATCACACCGATCGCTCAGAAAAACAAAAAAGGACCTCTCGGAAGTCAGTACGCAGCACAAGATTACACCGCAATCAACCCGGAATTCGGGACCATGGAAGATTTCAAACACATGGTGGATGAAGCACACAAAATGGGTTTCAAAGTCATTATCGATTGGGTGGCGAATCATACCGGTTGGGATCATGTTTGGACTAAAACCAATCCCGATTTTTATTTGATAGATCCAAAAACAAACGATTTCCAAAAAGCTTCCGGAATGGATGATATCATCGAACTGGATTACAAAAATCCGAAAATGCGTCTTGCAATGATCGATGCCATGAAGTTTTGGGTTCGTGAAACCAATATTGATGGGTTCCGTTGCGATTTAGCATCATGGGTTGAGGTTGATTTCTGGCAACAAGCAAGACCGGAAGTTGAAAAGTTGAAACCTCTTTTCTGGCTCGGCGAATTCGATGAGTTGGAAAATCCGGAATACGGAAAGGTATTCGATGCAAGTTATGTCTGGAGTTGGATGCACAAAACCAAAGATTTCAACGAAGGAAAAGCTTCTTTTGGTGAATTGAAAGACCTTCTCGGGAAATATTCAGCAATCGGAAATGGCTCGATGAGAGCTTGGTTCACTTCCAACCACGATGAAAATACTTGGAACGGAACTGAATATGAAAAGTACGGCGCTCTGGCAAAACCTTTGGCAGTGTTTTGCATCACTTGGAACGGTGTTCCGTTGATGTATAATGGACAGGAACTTCCTTTAAAAACCAAAAGATTAGAGTTTTTCCAGAAAGATCCAATTCCATGGACAGGAAATAATGAATTGCACAATTTCTATAAAACTTTGCTCCAGCTCAAATCGAACAATCCTGCGCTTCGAGGTGGTGATGACGCTGCAGAAACCTATATCCTGAAAACTTCTGCAGACGATAAAGTTTTGGCTTATGTTCGAAAAAACGGCAAAGATGAAGTTTTAGTGGTGCTGAATTTTTCTAAAGATAATGTTTCTTTTACCATTGATGATGCCAATGCTGCAGGAGTTTTTTATAACGTTTTCAGTGGACCGGTGAAAGATTTTTCTTTGGATAAAAATTTCTATTTACCAGTCGGAGGTTATGCGGTGATGAAAAAATAATATTGGATGTACAAACCCGAAATCCTGAAAATCATTCATTATAAATTATCTGAAAAAATTGATCATTTAGAATATCTAATTGCCGAAACCCGCGCTGCAAATAACGAAACCAAAAGTTCGATGGGCGACAAATACGAAACCTCGCGCGAAATGGTTCAGCAGGAAATCAATAATCTGCAAATCCAATTGAATGAAAATATTCGGTTGAGAAATTCTCTGAAGTCGATCAGTGTAAATCCACATCAGAACGTAGGTTTGGGAAGCTTGGTGGAAACGGATAAGGGTTTATTTTATATCGCAGTTTCATTGGGAATGATCGATTATGAAAAAAAGAAAATATTTTTAATTTCTCCGGAAAGCCCATTAGCACAAGCCATGAACGGAAAAACGGAAAGCGAGGTATTTTCAATGAATGGAACTCAACAAAAAATTGTAAAAATTTGGTAAATTTGAGCAGTCTTATTCCCATGAATTTCAATTTCCGAATGGACCAATTATGACCTTTTCAAATTAATTTCAATGCAAAACTATCTTAATCTTCTGCAGCATATTCTCGACAACGGAACCGATAAAACCGACAGAACCGGAACCGGAACCAGAAGCGTTTTCGGGTATCAGCTTCGGTATGATCTGTCAGAAGGTTTTCCGTTGGTTACCACTAAAAAAGTTCATCTAAAATCGATTATCTACGAGCTGTTGTGGTTTTTGAAAGGTGATACCAATATTAAGTATTTAACTGATAACGGCGTCTCCATCTGGAACGAGTGGGCCGATGAAAACGGAGATCTAGGTCCGGTTTACGGCGCGCAGTGGCGAAGCTGGAAAGGTGCTAATAATAAAATTGTTGATCAAATTTCTGAAGTGATCGACCAGATTAAAAAAAATCCGGATTCGCGACGATTAATTGTTTCCGCATGGAACGTTGCAGAAATCCCGAATATGGCTTTAGCGCCTTGTCATGCGATGTTTCAGTTTTATGTAGCGAACGGAAAATTGTCCTTGCAATTGTACCAAAGAAGTGCAGATGTCTTCCTCGGAGTTCCGTTTAATATTGCGAGTTATGCGCTTTTATTGATGATGGTTGCGCAGGTTTGCGATTTGGAAGTGGGCGATTATGTTCACACTTTCGGCGATGTGCATATTTATAATAACCATTTCGAGCAAGTCAATAAACAGCTTCAAAGAACACCAAAAGCTTTACCAAAAATGAAATTGAACCCGGAAATCAAAGATATTTTCAATTTCGATTTTAGAGATTTTACTTTAGAAGATTACGAACCTTATCCGGGAATTAAAGCGCCGGTTGCGATTTAATATTTTCTATTTTATTCTTTTTCAGTGATTTAGAAAATTATTTTCTAACTTTGAATTAAAATTTAAACAAAATGGAACTTACCATTCAATTAGAAGATCATGCGGATTTGGCTTTTATCAAAAAACTTTTGACACAAATCAAAGGCATAAAAAGCGTGCAAGTTTCAGAAGAAGATAGAACCTATTCCTGGGAAGAAATCGAAAATTCCGAATATTTCGGGAAAGTGATGGAGCAGAGTGAAAGGGATTATAAGAACGGGAATTATCAAGAATTAACAGATGATTTGCTTGATCAAATTTTTGATAAGAAATGAAATTTTTGATAACTTCAACGGCAATATTTTCATTAAACGAAATCTATGATTTTCTAAAAAGACGTTGGACAAAAAGGGAAATAGCAATACTTAAAAATGATATTAAGAAATTCAAACAAACGATCCGCGATGGAATAATTAAACATCAATCGGTAGAAAATTTTCCTCAAATAAAGGTCGAATTGATTGGGAAAAAGCAAGTGAAATTGTTTTATGAAATTAAAAGTGAAGAAGTAGTTGTCATTAAACTTTTCTTTCATTGCAAACAAGATCCAAGAATTATCAAAAATATTTTAAAAGATAATTAAAACATAATATCAAGTGAAGTTTCCTGCTTCACTTTTTTTGTAACTTTTCCTGAAATTATAAGACTTATTACGCAATGAAATCATTAAAAATACATCTTGATGAAAACGCCAGTTTCGAAAAACTGACAGAACTTTTGCTTCAGATCAAAGGCATCAAATCTGTAGAAATCATCGATGATGAAAACACAGAAAGCGATCTGAAAAAAGCATTTACCAAAAGCAAAGAACAATTGAAAAAAGGAGAATATGAAAGCATCGTCAACGATATTTTCGATATCCTAATTACCAAAAAAGCAAAATAAAAATTATTATTTCAAATGAAGAAACTTATCCTATCCATCAGTTTACTCGGAATTTTGTTTACCGGAAATGCCTTCGCGCAGACCGAAACTTCCGGACGAGCAAAAGTGTACCGACAAACCCATACCAAATCTACCGAACTGAAACATACGAAACTGAAGGTGAGTTTCGACTATGCGAAAGAGCAGATGAGTGGCGAAGAATGGTTGACTGCAAGTCCGTATTTTTACCCATCGGATTCTTTGGTTTTGGATGCAAAAGCCATGTTGATTCACGAAGTGGCTTTGGATAAAAATGGTTCGAAAACGCCTTTAAAATACGATTATAAAAATGATGTCCTGAAAATTAATTTAAACAAAACTTATAATCGAAACCAGGATTATACTGTTTACATCAAATATACGGCTCGTCCGAATGAGGTTAAAGACAAAGGAAGCTCAGCGATAACTGACGCAAAAGGACTTTACTTCATCAATGCGCAAGGAAAAGACACCGATAAACCAACTCAAATCTGGACTCAAGGAGAAACCGAAGCTAGTTCCGCGTGGTTTCCAACGATCGATAAACCCAACCAAAAAACCACTCAGGAAATCTACATGACTGTTCCGGATAAATACGTCACTTTATCCAATGGTTTGATGAAATCTTCAACCAAAGAAAACAACGGAATGCGCACCGATCATTGGGTGATGGACAAAAAACATGCGCCATATTTATTCTTCATGGGAGTAGGCGAGTATGCTGTGGTAAAAGATAAATGGAGAAATATTCCTGTAGATTATTATGTGGAGAAGGAATACGAACCTTACGCAAAACAAATTTTTGGAAATACTCCGGAAATGATAGAATTTTTCTCGAAGCGATTGAATTATGATTATCCTTGGGCTAAATATTCGCAAATTACTGCAAGAGATTATGTTTCCGGAGCGATGGAAAATACCACAGCGGTTCTTCACCAAGAATCTGCTCAACAAAAACCTGGAGATTTAATCGATGAAAACAAATGGGAAGATGTGATTTCTCACGAGCTTTTTCACCATTGGTTCGGCGATTTGGTTACCGCGGAAAGCTGGAGCAATCTTACTGTTAATGAGTCTTTCGCCAATTATTCCGAATACCTTTGGAACGAATACAAATACGGAAAAGATTTTGCCGATTATACTTTAATGAAAGCGTCCGAAGGGTATTTCCGCGATCCATCCAATGTTTCAAAAGATTTGGTGAGATTCGATTATCATTCCAGAGAAGATATGTTTGATGCAGTTTCTTATAACAAAGGAGGTTCAATTCTTCATATGCTCAGAAATTATTTGGGTGATGATGCATTTTTTGAAGGATTAAATGATTATTTGAAAACCAATGAATACGGAACGGGCGAAGCACAGCAAGTTCGTCTTTCTCTGGAAAAAGTTTCCGGTAAAGATCTTAACTGGTTCTTCAATCAATGGTATTACGGAAGCGGCCATCCGAAAATTTCTTACACCACATCTTTTGAACCGGTGAAGAAAACGGTAACTGTGACTATTAATCAAAATCAAATTGGAGAAAATTTCCAGTTTCCATTGGCGATTGATGTGTACGAAAACGGAAAACCAACCAGAAAAAATGTTTGGGTTGCAGCGAGAGAAAAGAACGATTTTACTTTCCAAGTTGCCAAAAATCCTGATTTCATCAATATTAATGCAGATGGAATTTTGTTAGCAGAATTCACCGAAACCAAAACACCGGAACAGTATTTCACGCAATATACCAACTCCAAAGAATTTTTGAGTAGATATAAAGCAGTAGAAAATGCGGTAGAAAACAAAGGTGTAAACCCGGCTTCACTCAAAACATTGGTTGCTGCGTTGAAAGATACCAACTTTAGAATCCGAATGAAAGCTTTGAGCGGATTAGATCTTTCGAAACCAGATCAGGCAAAAGCAGCGCTTTCGGAAGTTGAAAAAATGGCTTCGAACGATCCGAAAACGCTGGTTCAAAGTGCGGCGATTTCAGCTTTAGCAAAAACAAAAGACAAAAAATATTTGCCGCTTTTCGAAAAAGGAATGAATGCTATTTCTAATTCGGTAAAAGGAAGTTCACTCAGCGGAATTTCGCTTGTAGATCCTGCGAAAGTTGCCACGTTGGCCGACAAAATTGATTTGGAAAGCGCTAGTGAGGATTTAATTTCCGAACTTTTACCGGTTATCGTAAAAAACAAAATCGAAAAACAAATGCCTGCAATTGCTTCTACAGCGGCGTTTTATCCTTTCATTAAATTCCAGAATCCGGAATTGGGAGCAGCAGCTGAAGAAGGTTTTAATTGGATTATGAGTTCCGATAATTTAAAAGCAACGGAAAATGTAACCAAAGTTTTAACCCAAGTGAAAAAACAAATTGGTGAAAATCCACAAGCAAAAATGATGATTTTACAAATTTTGAAAGATGGACTTGCCAAAAAAATGACTGTTTTAAAAGCAAATCCGTCGAGCCCAACCATCAATCAACAGATTGATGCGCTTAATAAAGCGATTGAAGCATACAAGTAGTTTTTACTTTGCCCATAATTTTTTTGCCGGAGCTTGTAGTTCCGGCTTTTTTATTTTTCAGTGGAAAATATTTTTCAGAAATTTGTTTAAAATTTAAGCAGTATGACATATGGTATTGAGGCGGCAAGCTTCCACGTTCCTTCCCTTTATTTGGAAATCAAGGATTTAGCAGAGAAAAGAAATATAGAACCCGCAAAACTAGAGAAAGGTTTGGGTTTACACAAAATGGCTTTTCCCGATGTGCACGAAGATGCAGCCACTTTCGCAGCAGAAGCCTTACTGAAACTTATTGAAGATAACCAGCTTAACCCCAAAGATATTTCCCGAATATATCTCGGAACCGAAAGTGCTTTAGATGCGGCAAAACCGACAGCGACTTACGCAATGCAAATGGTGGAAAACGTTTTGGAAAAAGATTTCGGGAAACGTTGTTTCAAAAATTGCGATGTGGTGGACATGACTTTCGCGTGTGTAGGCGCGGTAGATGCGCTCCAGAATTGCTTAGATTTTTGTAGAGTAAATCCAGGAAAAAAAGCCGTTGTTATTGCTTCTGATTATGCAAAATATGAATTGGCAAGTTCCGGAGAATACACCCAAGGTGGTGGTGCAGTGGCGTTTCTTTTGTCCAATAATCCTCAGCTTTTAGAAATAGAAAATGTGTACGGAGTGGCAACAGAAAGTGTTTTTGACTTCTTTAAACCAAGAAGAGAGGCCTTGAAATCCGATTTAACTTCAGCTACAGAATTCATGCCCGATAAAATTGAGATTTTCACGGATGAACCGGTTTTCGACGGACAATATTCCAACCAATGTTACCAAGACAGAATTCGCGAAGCTTACGAGCATTATAAAGAACAGACAGGAATTGAAAAACCCTATGAAAACTGGCGCTACCTGATTTTCCATTTGCCGTATGCATTCCATGGGAAAAGGGTTTTTACCGAAATTTACAGCTTAGAAAACGGACTTTCTTACCAAAGTCCCGAAGAGCAAAAAACGGTTGCCAAATCTGAAGATTACCTGAAATTTATTAATGAAAAAATAGAACCTTCGCAGCGCGCTTCTTCGGAAGTTGGGAATATGTACACGGCTTCTATTTTTATGGCTTTGCTTTCTGCAATGCAGGTGAGCTACGATCAAAATGAAAATTTAGAAGATCAAAAAATCGGATTTTTAGCTTACGGAAGCGGTTCGAAAGCTAAAGTATTTGCAGGCAAAGTCGGAAAATCTTGGCGAGAAGTGGTTCAGAAATGGAATGTTTTCGAAAATCTGAAAAACAGAAAAGCTATTGATTTTGAAACCTACGAAAAACTCCACCGAAAACAATTGGAATCCTCGGTAAATCCAAATTATAAAGGGTTTGGACTGAAAAGTATTGAAACTGAAAACCCACTTTCTTTGGGAGCAAGATTTTATCATTATCAATAATTTTTAGTTTTAAATAGAGAAGCCGTTTCAGTTGAAGCGGCTTTTCATTATTAATGATATTAAATTTTATTAAAAAATTACACCGCAAATTCTTTGGGTTCCTGAAATTTTTCCCCGGAAATTTTGGTGACGAACATTGCGGCAACGGTGTCTCCGGTAGAATTGAGAACAGTCGCCAACGGATCCACCAAAGTTCCAATAATCATCACCGCCGGAATGGCTTCCACAGGAAGTTGGTAAACGGAAATCATCAGCATTTCACCAATGTAGCCTCCATTCGGGATTCCGCCTGCAACAATACTCACGAAAATGGTAATTCCTAAAGCTAAAAGCAAATTCATTGGATCGAAAAAATCGCGCCCAATAATGAGGAATGCTACATAAATTTTAATAATAGAAGACATCGACGAACCGTTTTTGTGAAGCGTACTTCCAATCGGAATTACGATATTGGCGATGGCATCGGGAACGCCAATTCTTGCTGCTGCTTGAAGATTTGCGGGCATCGTGGCGAAACTACTGCAAGTGGATATTGCCGTTAAACTTGGGTAAATATTGTTTTTCCAGAATATTTTTACGCCATCTTTTCCTTTTGCAGCGAATGCATAAATCGAGAAAAAGACAAGAAAATAAACAACGCCGGCTGCGTAATATAAGCCGAGCGGTTTAGCATAAAATCCAAAAAGTTGAGGTCCAACCGTCGCGACCTGATAAGCGAAATAGGCACCCAAACCAATGGGAGCAGCCTTCATTACTAATAATAAAAGTTCTTTCATCACTTCGTAGCCGGAAGCGAGAAAAAGGGTAAAATGTTTTCCTGCATCACCGGTTTTTCTGGCTGCGGTTCCGGTGAGAAAGGCGAAAATCAATAATGCAAGCATATTTTTTCTCGAAAATAGTTCGGTAAATTCTCCGACTGTGAAGAAACTCACAATTCGATCGCCCCAAGTTGCGTTGTTGCCGGTTTCCAGGATTTCTTTAGAGGTTGAAGGCAATGCTTCAGTGGGAAAAAAATACACCGCGGTAATCGTAAAAAGAGCTGCAATGATGATGAATAAAAGGAATGTAAAAATCATTGAGAAAATAATTTTACCAAATTTCGATTGCTCTTCCAGTGAAGCAATCGAATTGGAAACCGTGAAAAAAACCAATGGAACGACACTTACAAACAATAAATTAAGAAAAATATCGCCAAGTGGTTTAAGAAAATCCACCGCTTTTGGAAAGAAAATCCCAATGAAACTTCCGGTGGTAATCCCGATGATCAGAAGTATAATTCCTGAATAATTTTTTATTAATTGTTTCATAAAGTTCAAAATTTAACCTTGCAAATGTAATTGTTTAGAACGATATCAACTTGGTGAGATTCTTTATATATTTTTAGTGTTCGTTTTTATTCTAAAATCTATTTTCTACAGTTTATTTTATTCATATTTAAGATAACATCTCTTTTTCAGCAACGAAGCAGGTTCTTTTTGAATTTAATTTTAAATTGTAAATATCATGGGAAGGCTTATTAATAAAAGAATTTTCAAAGTTTATTAATTTTTTAATTAAAAATATTTTAAAAAATTCACTACTTTGTATTGCATATTACTAAACTAATTTTATATCTTTGCATTGTAAGAATGAGATTCCAAATCTAAGAGCTGGAAAATTTTAATAAGATACCAATTAATAACCTCAAATAATATGAACACAGAAAACACCAAAGCGCAAATGCGGAAAGGAATTCTGGAATTCTGTATTTTGAGTCTTATCGACCGACGAGAAATGTATGTTTCCGATTTAATCGACGAGCTCAAAAAAGGAAAACTGGATGTGGTGGAAGGTACCCTTTACCCTCTGCTTACAAGATTGAAAAACGGAGAATTCCTCTCGTACCGATGGGAAGAATCTACCGGAGGACCTCCAAGAAAATACTATCAGATTACCGAAAAAGGCAAACTTTTTCTCGCGGAACTGCTCAATACTTGGAATGAACTTACTGAATCTGTAAACCAAATTACTAAAAACAATAACCCGACGAACGCACCTGAAAGCTCGTTCCAGCCAAATACTTAAAACCATGAACAAGACACTCTCAATAGGACTCGCCGGTTTCTCTTTCACAATCGAGGAACATGCATACATCAAACTCAGCGATTATCTTGCAGCGCTCCGAAGCTCTTTGGATGCAAACGAAGCAGATGAGGTAATGCACGATATCGAAATCAGAATGGTGGAAATTTTCAAAGATACTCTTGGTAAAAGAGAAGTTATCAACGATGCTGATGTGGAAAAAGTAATTTCCCAAATCGGAAAACCTGAGCAAATCGAAGAACAAGAAGAAGCTTATTTCTCGGAAAAAAATGCCAGAAAAGAAAGTAGATCTGCAGTAAATAGCGGCCAAAAGCAACTTTTCCGTGATCCTGAGAAACAAAAAATCGCTGGAGTTTGCGCCGGATTGGCTCATTATGTTGGAATGGATATCAGCGCGATGCGCGCCATTTGGTTAGGAATCGCGATTTTAGGAGTTTTCACTGCGGCAATTTCTACTTCATTAATCATTTTAATTTATGTAATTCTTTGGATCGTTTTGCCAAAAGCAGAAACTGCAACGGATTTTTTGAAAATGAAGGGAAAGCCCATGAATTTTGACAATTTAAAAAATGAATCCAACAAATTGGTACAATTCGCCAACGAATCTACCCAAAGAGTAGGCGAGATCTACAACGAAAATAAACCTTATATCAACACAGCCGGAAGCGGTTTGTGGAACGTGATAAGATATGTTTTAGGAAGTATTTTCGCTTTCATGGCGGTTGGTTGTATCATTGGAGCGTTTTTCATCTTTGGATTATTCGGTGGTGGTGCAGAATTTCCGCCGATGAGAGAATTCAATTTTCTCTTTGAAGACGATGGAATGAGCAATGTTTTATACGGAATGATGATTATCGGAATATTGATTCCTGCACTATTATTCAGCTTGCTTTCCATTAAATTAATCTCACCGAAAACTCAATTAAGAAATGTAGGATATGTACTTGGAGCTTTATTTTTAATCCTTTTGGCATTCGGAACTTATTTCGGAATCAACATGGCGAAAAAAGATATGATCTACAAAGGTCATAAAGTAGATACCGAAAACGTGGCGATCAATACCACTTCCGACAGTTTGTATGTAGATATAAAACAGGTCGTGATTCCGCAAAACTTCATCGGATATGATGACGATATTTATTCCGACAAAAAAGAAGTGTATGAAGAAGATTATCCTTACGTAAATGTAACCCGAAAAGCGGATGTGAAAACACCATATTTAATCATTAAAAAAGAAGGAGAAGGTTACAATGTTCCGATTCAATTGAACGTTCCTGTGGAAATTGAAAACAACAAAATCCTCTTGCCAAATTTCGTGAAATATCCTTACGCTCACCGTTTCCGCGATTATAATGTGAATTATGAATTGGTAGTTCCGATGTCCACAAAAGTTTTCAAACTGAAAGAAGACGGCGTAAACCTCGATGGCGACATTGATGGCGACGGAAATGATGATGAAAATGACGACAACGGCGTGGTGATCGAAAAAGATAAAATTAAGATCAACGGCTCTACGATTCAGTACAATTCCAATGATGCCGACAGTGTAATCATCAACGGAAAAAAAATGCCAAAAGTAGAAGCTGATAAAGTGATCGATTCCATGAAAGTAGATTTTGATAAGCTTCAGGATGTGAATATTTCCATCAAAGACGGGAAGAAAGAAATCTCCATCAAAACTAAATAATGAGAGTGGTTAAGCAAAGGCGGAGGTATTTATCAATATAAAAAATCCGCTTTTCGCTTGTTCTTCCAATGCAAATTTTAATAAAATTTAACACCGGAATTTGTATTTTAATTAAAAAAAATGCTAATTTCGTACAGTTAATTTCGATGAGCTATCAGTTAACATTTAAAAACAGCAAATCATGGTACAGTTCGTTATTGAAATCGCAATCAAAATCATCGATTTCATCAGCAGTTTATTTTAGTTAAGAATATTAATTCAATATATTTGTAAAGTATAACCAATACACTGGTTATACTTTTTTGTTTAAATATTTCAAAATGAAAAAATTCCTCGGAAAACTAATCCTAAAACTCATCGGGTGGAAAATCGTTCTCGAAGGCGATGTCGATAATCTCAACCGATGCATTCTCGTGGTAGCTCCACATACTTCTAATTCCGAATATATTTTAGGGAATTTGGCATATTGGGCGCTAGGTAAGCCACTGAAAATCATCATCAAAGATGCGCATACCAAAGCTTGGTATGGCTTTATCGTAAAAGCTTTGGGTGGAATTGGGATTGATCGTTCACAGAAAAACGATTTGGTCAATTTCGTTGCCGATGAGTTTAAAAAAGACGATTTCAGCCTCGTTATCACTCCCGAAGGAACCAGAAGTTGGGTGCCGAAATGGCGCAAAGGTTTTTATCACATGGCACTCGCTGCTAAAGTTCCGATTGTGGTTGCAGCAGGCGATTTCAAACACAAAGAAATCCATCTGGGCTATAAAATTTCTGTAGAAGATTTGGAAACCCGGACTTTCGAAGATATCATGCAGGAAATGGAGAATTATTACAAAAAAATCACTCCGAAATATCCTGAAAAATGGAATCCTAAAATCTATTAATTTCTAAAATTCAATATGGAAGACCGTAAAAAAAGCGAATTATTACATCAATTAAATAATTGGGGTGGCGAAAATTTGGGCAAAACATTATCCATCGTTTTTACAGATGTTACCGATGAATCGCTTACTGCCACAATGCCGGTTACTCCGAAAGTTCATCAACCTTTCGGGATTTTACATGGTGGCGCAAGCTGCGTTTTGGCGGAAACCTTGGGGTCTTGTCTCTCCGTTTTGCATGTCGATACCGAGAAAGTAGTGCCCGTGGGAACCAATATTAATTCCAATCATTTGCGAAGTAAGAAAGATGGTACCATAACAGGAACCGCAAGATTTATCAGAAAAGGAAATACCATGCATGTTTCCGAAATCGAAATTCGTGACGAAAAAGGAGCACTGATCAATCACACCACGATGACCAACAATATCATTCCAAGACCGCAGTAGATATGGTTTTTTTTAGATTTCCTTTCTCCGAAACGTTGTGGACCACTGAGCAAAATTTTGCTTCGCAGAATGTTTCTTTTCATTCTTTTGATCAATCCGAAAGAATTGATTTTGAGGGAGATTTAAAAGAAATTTCGTTTTCTGATTTTCAAAATCTGAATTTTTTAAGTTCAAATTTATCAAGTGAATTATTTGATTTCCAAGAAGAAAACCAAGTTGAATATCAACAAAAACTGGAAAATGTAATTCACTTTATTAAAGAAAATAATCTTTCAAAATTGGTGATTTCCAGAAGAAAATTGGTTGATTTTGATGGATTTTCCGTTGATTTGAACCAAACTTTTCTGAAATTATGTCAATCTTATCCGAATGCTTTTGTCTATTTTTTTATAAAAGATGATCGTTGTTGGATCGGTGCATTTTCCGAAGTTCTTGGGAAATTCAATAAAAAAACTTCCGAATTTGAAACCATGAGTCTCGCGGGAACGCTTCCTGTCGAAGAATCCTGGACTTCAAAAGAGTTGGAAGAGCAAAAACCGGTCACACTTTTCATTAAAAATATTCTTAAAAACTTCGCTTCAGAAGTCAATGAATCGGAAACTTACGATCATATTTCCGGAAATATCAAGCATTTAAGAACTGATTTTAAAGCAAAAATTGAAAAATTTGACCTCGAAAATCTTATTGCAGAACTTCATCCAACTCCTGCTGTTTGCGGAATACCGAAGGATTTTTGTCAAAAAGCTATTGAAAATTTCGAAACTCACCCTCGAAAATTTTATGCTGGATATATTCAAGTTGAAACACAGGAAACGATACAATATTTTGTCAATTTGCGGTGTGCGGAGTTTTTCAAAAATGCAGCTTTAATCTATGTTGGTGGTGGTATTACTGCGGAAAGTTCACCTGAAAAAGAGTGGCAGGAAACTGAACTAAAATCTCAAGCTATTTTGAAAAATTTAGAGAAAAAGAAAAATTAGAATGCACATTCATCACATCGCGATTATTTGTTCGAATTACGAAATCTCCAAAAAATTCTATACCGAAATTTTGGGACTTCGTATTTTACGGGAAGTTTATCGAGCGGAACGCGATTCATATAAATTGGATTTAGGTATTGAAAATCAGTATGTTATTGAGTTGTTTTCTTTTCCTAATCCGCCGGCACGGCCTTCGCGACCAGAAAGTTGCGGATTGAGGCATTTGGCATTTGCGGTAGAAAATGTGGAGGATAAACGAGCGGAATTGATTTCCAAAGGATTAGTTTGTGAAGAAATTCGGGTGGATGAATTTACCAACAAGAAATTCTTTTTCACTCAGGATCCCGACGATTTGCCGCTGGAATTTTATGAAATGAATTAAAAAAAGGAATAAATTATTTTTAAATAAAATTTAATCTATAAAAATGAAAATCGGAATTTTAGGAGGTGGTCAGTTGGGCCGAATGTTTATTCAAGAAGCGTTGAAATACGATGATGAATTCCATGTTTTGGATCCAAATCCCGAATGTTCGTGTGCTGGAATTTCTCATTTTGTGAAAGGTGATTTTAATAATTATGACGATGTTTTGGCTTTCGGAAAAGACAAAGATGTCGTAACGATTGAAATTGAACATGTAAATGCGGAATCTTTGGAAGCACTTGAAAAACAAGGTGTTAAAGTCGTTCCGAATTCTGGAAGCGTAAAAATCATTCAACAAAAAATCCTTCAAAAATCCTTTTATTTGGAAAATGAAATTCCAAGTCCGGAATTTCAAGCGATTCAAAATGCTTCGGAAAGAAATTTTTCACTTCCGTTTGTTCAAAAAATGAACACCGGTGGATATGATGGAAAAGGCGTTCAAATCATTAAAACAGAAGAAGATTTGCAGAAAATGTGGGATGTTCCGTCGGTTTTGGAGCATTTGGTAGATATAGATAAGGAATTGTCGGTGATTATCGGAATCAACGAATCTGGTGAAAGCCAAACCTTTCCGGTGACAGAAATGGTTGCCGATCCGAAACTGAATCTTTTGGATTTTAATATTTGTCCCGCGGCAATTTCTGGGGATGTGGAAGATCAAATTACCAAAATTGCTGAACAATTTACAAATGCAATTGCTTCACCTGGTTTATTTGCGATCGAACTTTTCTTGGATAAAAACGGGAAAGTTTGGGTGAATGAAACTGCTCCGAGACTCCATAATTCCGGTCATCAAAGCCAAGAAGGAAATGCCAATTCCCAGTTTGAGCAGTTTTATCGCGTGGTGAAAAATTTACCTTTAGCAGATACCACAATTTTTGGTTTTTCAGGAATGTTGAATTTGGTAGGAGAAGAAAATTTCTCAGGAAAAGTGAAATACGAAGGTTTAAATGAAGTGATGAAACTTCCTCAAACTTACATCCATCTTTATGGCAAAACCGATACAAAACCCGGTAGAAAAATGGGTCACATCAATGTTTTAGCCAATTCCCGAGAAGAACTTTTAGAAAAACTCACTCACATCAAATCTTTAGTGAAAGTGAAGGCGGAAACAATATAACAGGAGTAAAACGGCCAAGTTTTATTTTTGTAAATTTGAAAATATTATCTTTTTAACGATAGAAAAAATTTAAAAAAAATGGTAGGAATTATAATGGGTAGCAAAAGCGATTTGCCGGTGATGCAACAAGCAGCGGATTTTCTTAAATCTCTAGAAATTCCTTATGAATTAACGGTGGTTTCGGCTCACAGAACTCCCGAAAGAATGTTTGAGTATGCAAATTCTGCTAAAGATCGCGGTTTGAAGGTAATTATCGCTGGAGCGGGCGGAGCGGCTCATTTGCCGGGAATGGTTGCGAGTTGTACTACTTTGCCGGTAATTGGTGTGCCAATTTTATCGTCAAATTCTATTGATGGTTGGGATTCTATTTTATCGATTTTGCAGATGCCATCGGGGATTCCTGTGGCAACAGTAGCGTTGAACGGAGCCGTAAATGCAGGAATCTTAGCTGCGAAAATCATTGGAACTTCCGATGAAACTGTCGCAGCCAAATTGCAAAAATATCAACATTATTTAAAAAATAAAGTCCTCGATACGGTAGATGAAATCAAGCAATTCCATCCGAATTCGTTTGATTAAACATTAAAAAAACCGCATTTTCGACGAATGCGGTTTTTTATTACGCTATTGTGCATATTTTTATTTACTATAAGAAGGCAACGACGGATTCGTAAGAATGCTGCATTTTCGAGCATAGATCGCAGTGGTTGTCGTATTATTCGTGAGATCGCTGTCTGTAATTTCCGTAGTGTTTACCTTAGAAACACTTTTGAAACTCTGATTGGTTGGAATGGATTTTTTAAAGTAGTTCCCGGTGATCGTAATGATTCCAGAAGTTTTGCTCGCCAAACCTAACTTACCGGTGATATTGTTGGACGTAAAATTGCTGGTTGGCAGGGTTGAACTTGTAAATCCAGTAGTTGACAGGCTTGTTATTTTAAATTTAGTGATATCCAGAAGATTTCCTGCAGCGTCCTGTATCTGATTGGAAAAATTAATATCAGCTAAATTTGCCGCGGTATCATTACTTACTTCAATCGAAAAAGTAACAGGGTTCTCTTTTATATCGTTACAGAGTGATGCAGAATTGGATCCGCTGTCCACACGAATGTTTCCTGGCGTTGTCAATAAAATATTTCGGATTTCATGAAAATTATATCCACCACCGGTAGAAGCAGCAAAACCAAGCTTTAATGTAGGTGGCAGCGGATACGTGGTTCCGTTCATCGTATAAGTAAGAATGTTGGTGAAGGTGGTTTCGCCTTGTTTTCTCCACCTTACGTTGACTACATAATCACTTCCAGATTTTGTAACGTAAACTTGCACCCTTCTGTAGAATTCACTAGGCGCTGGTCGAGCAGTTACAATGGTATTGTAATCAATTTCATTTCGGGCTCTTATGGCATTAGCTCCTCCTGTTCTGTCGCCCAATTCAGTGTGGGTTAAATACGGGTTCGATGCAGTATAAGTTGCTGATGTCGGACCACGGAGCACGACCGCATTGGGAACAGAAACAGTAGTTCCTCCGTTCCTATTTTCTGCTGCACGAGCGAAATTTCCGTATTCATCAAAGCCTACGCCGATATATCCTCCACTTAGACCCGGGGTATTGCCAGTGTTGGCATAACCTAAAGATCCACCGTATCCTCCCAATTTGAATTTGGCATCAGTGATACTTCCGTCAAAAAGAAAAAAGGTAAATCCATCAGCACCTAAGAAACTATCGTTTGAAGATCTCCATGACACATACTCAAAATCCGCCATCACACCCAAGGTTGTAGGAAACGACTGTTGTACATACATGTAACCTCTTTGGCTAGGTGAACTGTTGGTAAGCCGCAGCCAACCACTTCCGTTGGGATCAACTCCTGTGGCGGCTGTAAGGGTCGCGTTATCTCCAATCTTTAATCCAGTCGCGTCATTTGTTCTAAAAGTATTGGTAATGGTAAACTGAGAGAATACCATCCCCGAAATAAACAGCAGAGCCCCACAAAAGGTTTTATAAAATTGCTTCATCATCGGTTATTTTACCACAAATACAATATTCATAAAACTTGCATCAGAAGCGTTCCCTATCACGTTGTATGACATTACGCCATCAGCAGTTATAGATACATTGTTCATCAGAGCAGTATCGTAATAGGTAACATAATATTCCAGTTCATTTTTTGGAAGAGTAGGAATACTGCCTGTCGATCCGGTGCTTTTTACGGGGGGAGTATTGAACTGTGTATAGTACAAATTATACAAATCCATCGTTTTTGTTCCCAAGGTGGAAGTGTTTACCAATACCGATGGCATGTAGAAAAATTTTGGGAAATTGTTATTTCGAAAAGCGCCTACCCATTTGCTGATGGTGTTATCATAGTAATAAAATCCGGGCGTTTTAATGTTGGAAGTTTTTGGAGATGTAGTCGTCGGAATGCTGGTAACATAAATTAAAGTAGCATGCTGATTAGTACTATAGTTAGCATCCTTGGCTTTCAGTTCTTCGCCGGAAATTCTTGTTACGAGTACTCCATCGGCTACAGTAGCAACAGAAGATTTTGAAACATCAAAAGAACTGGATGGCGTAGTGGTGTTGATTCCTACTTGTGCATGAGCATAGAATGAGAATGCAATGCCCATAAGGGAAATGAATTTTTTCATTAATTTGTGTGTTTATTTTATTATTAAAAAGCAGGTAAATATAAAAAGATTTAATTAAGTGAAAAAATCTAAAACCAAATATTTATCATTTATTTATAATTTATTTTTCATTGAAATAGCATGTGTTTTTATAGGGGCAAAGGTTTTAATAAAAATGTAAGAGCTTTTTGGTTGTTTTAGGTAAATTATTAGAATTTCGTCTAAAAGAAAAAAGACTTCGTAGAGAAGCCTTTTTTTATTATGAGAATATTATTACAAAATTCCTATTTGTTGCATGCATTTTTTCATTTTTTCATACGTTCGCTGAATATCGTGGTCTAACCCAACAGACATTCTGATCAAACCTGGAGAAAGACCCATTTCTTTTTGCTCATCTACGGGAATTTCGGAAGATGTTGAGCTACCTGAGGCAGAAAATACTGTTTTATAAAACCCGAGACTTACCGCGAGATAACCTAAATTTTCTTTTTGCATCAACTCCATCAGTTCGTTAGCTTTTTCTTCTGTTTTCACATCTAAGGTAAGCAATCCACCGAATCCATATACTTCGTTCATCATTTTTCTGAAAAGTTCGTGTTGTTTATGGCTTTTCAGACCTGGATATTTTACATCTAAACCATCATTTTCGAATTTTTCAGCCAGATATTGAGCATTTTCACTGTGTTTTTTTATCCGGATGTGTAGCGTCCGCAGATTTTTCAAGATGCTGGATGCTCGCAAACTATCCAAAGTTGGTCCCAGTAACATGCATGCCCCGGAATTTACGTCCTTTAAATCATTGATGAATGACGATGTTGCGCAAACTACGCCTGCTACTGCATCGCTGCTTCCGTTGATGAATTTGGTTAAACTGTGAATGACAATATCGGCGCCGAGCTGAATAGGAGCTACTGAAAGCGGCGAAAAGGTATTATCTACAACAAGTTTCAACTGATGTTTCTTAGCGAGTTTTGCCAACGCTTCTAGATCTGCAATTTCAAGAAGGGGATTGCTTACTGTTTCGCAGAAAATCACTTTTGTATTCTTATTAATGGCGCTTTCAACCTTATCTAAATCGGTGATATCTACAAAAGAAGTATTAATTTGCAACCCCGGCAGAAAATTTTTCATAAATGCATAAGTTCCACCGTAGATAGTACGACTCGAAATAATGTGGTCGCCACTTTTGCAAAGCTGTAGCAGGGTAGAAGTGATCGCTCCCATTCCAGATGCAGTTACATTTGCACTTTCCGTTCCTTCCATTTGTGCCAAAGCTTGCCCTAGATATAGGTTGCTTGGCGAGGAATGTCGCGAGTAAAGATAACAACCTTCTGTGTTTCCTTCAAAGGTATCGAACATGGTTTTCGCCGATAGAAATGTGTAAGTGGAACTGTCGGAAATAGAGGGATTTACTCCGCCAAATTCTCCAAAATATTGCAAATCCTGAATGTTGTTTGCTGCATTAAATTTTTCCATGATTTTTTTTATTAAAAATCTTTATTTTCCAATTAAATAACAATGAACATCTAGAAATTTAGAAAATAAGTAGAAAATTTAATTAAATAATAGAATTTAAATCTATATTTGATAATTAATGCAAAGTTTCACCGAAAAAAAATCTTTCAATGTTGGATATTAAAGACAAAAAATTACTGATTCTACTCCAAACTGATGCAAAAAAAACTACAAAACAGCTCGCTCAAGAACTCGATTTGTCAGTTACTGCGGTTTTTGAACGGATTAAAAAACTAGAAAAACAGAAGATCATTTCGAAATATGTAGCATTGCTCAACAATGAAAAAATCCAGAAAAGTTTCGTTGTTTTATGTCATGTAAGACTTATTCAACATCGAAAAGATTATATTTCCCAATTTGAAAATGAAATTTCCCAGTTTCCCGAAGTTTTAGAGTGCTTTCATGTGTCGGGAGATTACGATTATATCCTGAAAATTTGTGTCCGCGACATCCAAGAATATCGGGAGTTTATGGTGGAGAAACTCACTAATTTGCAACAAATTGCGAGTACGAAGAGTTCTTTTATGATCAAAGAAGTGAAAAATTCTACAGTGGTTGAACCGTAGAAATTAATAGATGTTTTCCTGTTTTTTGTGTACTACTTTCTCTTTTTCACTTTTGTGTTTGAAGTTTTGAAAAGCCATTGATATGCTTCTGCAAATTCTCCTTTCCAGTAATTTTCATTATGGTTACCATAGGAATCTATTTTCACAAGAGTGTTTTCAGGCTTCAAACCTTTTTTCTCCAAGTTGTTTTTTACGGTTTCCAGATCTTTTGTCATGTTCTTGCTTTCGCTAGAACCAGCAACATAATAAATTCGTGTTTTCGACAAGTTTGCATCAGAATTTTTAATGTAATGATTAAATTCTTCGTTGACAATCCAGTAAGCCGGACTGAAAGAGCCGATTTTTGAAAAAATACGATGATATTTTATGCCGCAATAATTAGAAATTAATGCTCCTAAAGAACTTCCAATCAGTGCATTATGATTTTTTCCTCTTTTTGTTCTATAGTGTTTGTCAATGAACGGTTTTAATGTTTTTGCTAAAAAATCTGCGTACAAATCACCTTCTCCACCGCCGTAATTTGGATTTTTCCATGGCGAATATTCATCAATTCGATGGTTTCCACCATTATCAATTCCTACTACAATTGCTCCGGAATCGCCTTTAGAAAAAAGTTTGTTCAAAGTTTCATCGATTTCCCATTCTCCTGAAAACGAAGTGGAATTGTCGAAAAGATTTTGCCCGTCTTGCATGTAGATTACAGGATATTTTTTCTTCCCGGTTTCGTAATCAGGTGGAAGATAAATCCAGATTTTTCTTGTTCTTCCGAGTTGCGGAATCAGAAATGAATCGCTAATCAAGCGAACGTTTTTGGCTGCAGTACTGGCTTTTTCGGCAGTTTTTACCCAAGAGATAATTTTCGCTTCAATGGTTTGTGGCTTGCCTGTGAATGTGGAATTACGGTTGGGAATTGCCTTTCCGGAAGCGTTTCCTTCGGCGGTATCCCAACTTCCGCGGGTGAATTTGTATTCGATTGTTCCGTCTCCATCAGGCAACGTAATGCTATGATTTCCTTTTTCATCAGCAATTAATGGCGTAGAATTAGGATTCCATCCATTGAAATTTCCTGCAACGTAAATGGTCGCATTTTTTGGAGTGTCTTTAGGGATTTCCGTTACTTTTAAAGTGATTTGAGCTGAAAATTGTACCGAAACGCAAATCAGAAACAGCCAACTTTTCATTATTTTTTAAAGAAATCCATCAAATCCATGTAGTTTTTCTGGTTCACGCCGTGTCCGCTCATGTATTCTCGGAAAGAGAAATAACAGCTTAAATCGTACAACAAATCAGCCGCTTTTCGGCCCCATTCCAATGGGATTACGGCGTCTTCTGTTCCGTGAGAAATGAAAAATCTAAGTCTTTCGAGTTTCTTTTTATCCTTAACCATGTTTTCCATGAGTTTTTCTTCCGGATAACAGCTCAAACAAGCGATTTTGGAGAATAATTGAGGGTTTTCTAAAGCCAATGCATACGACAGAATTCCTCCTTGCGAAAATCCACACAAATGGGTTTCGTTATCCGTTAAACCGTAATGATTGCTGATTTTCAAAATATTTTCTAAAATCCCGTTCAGTGATTCTTTGGCTTGTGGAATATCGATTCGGTTTTCCGTGTTCATCAAATCGATGTCGTACCAAGAATAACCTTCATATTGCGAATTCAGTGGTGCACGAAAACTAACAACCAACCAATCTTCGGGTAGAGTAGGGACGAAGGAAAAAAGATCTTCTTCGTTGCTACCGTAGCCGTGAAGTAAAATTAAAAGTGGAGTTTTCGAGTTCAAGTTTTGCGGTTCGCGAACCAAATAATGTAAATCCATAGAACAAAGATATTCTATTTTTTAGGAGTTGCAACGCAGAATTATCAATGAAATTTTCAATAATTTTTCAACCTAAATTTTTCTCCTTCTAGAAATGTAGCATAATTAAACATTTTTATATTTAAAATTTTCATCTAAAGTTTAGCTTTAAATAAAATATATTTTAACATTTGAAAATAAACTAAATACAATAAAATAGTAAATTTTACTTTAAGTAATTATAAATAATAATTGAGTGCAATTCACATTCGTAATCATTAAGGCATCAGAAAAATCTGAGTTATTTCTCATGAAAATTGAAACTTCCTTGCATTAATTTTTAAATTGAAATAAGCTGTTTATTTGTTTTAAATTTCTTTGTTAAAAAAAAGAATTAATGAGTATCTAAGCGAACAATTGAATTGCATTTTTAATTTAAAATAAGCAGTTTATTCGTTTCAAATTTCTAAGTAAAAAAATTATAAATGAATATTCAATTTGAATTATTGAATTGAAATTTAAAGCCAAAAAAAATCCTGAACAAGAAATTCAGGATTTAGATTTTTGATAAAATTAAAGTTTCGTAAACACGATTGATTTATATTTCTCTCGTAACTTTTGCTACAGGTTTTAGCTGGATGAGTTTCATTTTATCCAAAAGTATCATGATGTAATAAGTTACATCGATTTCGTGCCATCTTACGCCACCGAAATTGGCTCTTCCGCCATGTTTGTGGTGATTGTTGTGGTAACCTTCGCCCATCATTAACCAATCGAAGTGAAAGAGGTTTTTTGAGGTGTCTGAAACTTTAAAATTCACATATCCGTAAATATGTCCGAACCAATTGATGATAACCCCATGAATTGGCGCCATCATGTACGCAACCGGAAGTAAAATCCATTGCCACCACGCGGTTGCGAAAAAATAGAAAAATGCAGTGTAGGCAATTGCCCAAGCAATTCGGGAACCCCAAGAACTTGCGAACTTGTCGAAACTTTCCCATTGAGGGACGTTTTTGGTGAATTTTTCCTCGATTTTTACTTTTTGTTGGTTGATTTGCTGGTAAATCGATTTGGTGCGCCACATCATCGTGAAAAGGTTATGGTCGTATTTCGGTGAATGAGGATCTTTTTCAGTGTCTGCATATGCGTGGTGCATTCTGTGCATTACTCCATAACCGTAGGCAGAAAGGTAGTTGGAACCTTGGGTAATCCAAGTGAGTACATAACATAATTTCTCACCAAATCTCGACATCTTGTAGGTTTGATGTGCTGCGTACCGGTGAAGGAAAAAAGTCTGGAAAAACAGCCCTGAATACCATAGAACTGCGATGAAAATAAGTATAACCATTAAAAAAATAATAAAAAATTAAAAATTAAAAAATTGGCGGTTGGACCGTCTTAAAATGTTGCTATGAAAAAAAATTCGGTTGCTTTTCCGGATTTTTATTTCTGGTTAGATGGCTTTTACGATGAAATAATTTTTCTTGCCTTTCTGCAGTAATAAGAATTTTCCGTCGATAAGGTCTTTTTGGGATACAGAAAAGCTATCGTTCACTTTTTCTTTGTTGATGGAAATCGCGTTGCTTTGTAATTCCCTTCTTGCTTCACCTTTCGATTTCAAGAATCCGGATTGTTCGGAAATTAAATCGATAACGTTGCTTCCCAACACTTCATTTTTGTCGATTTCCTTTTGTGGAACTCCTTCAAAAACTTCCAGAAAAGTAGCTTCGTCCAAATTCACCAAATCTTCTGCAGTAGATTTTCCGAAAAGGATTTCCGAAGCTTTCACTGCTTTTTCAAATTCTTCGCGGTTGTGAACCCAAACGGTAACTTCCTCGGCGAGTTTCTTCTGAAGTTTTCTCTCGTGTGGAGCAGTTTTGTGTTCAGCAATTAAGTTTTCGATTTCTTCTTTACTTAAAAATGTATAGAATTTAATGAATCTTTCTGCATCTTCATCGGTTGCATTCACCCAAAATTGGTAAAATTTATAAGGCGAAGTTTTCTTTGGGTCAAGCCAATAATTTTCGCCACTTTCCGATTTTCCGAATTTGGAACCGTCGGATTTGGTAATTAATGGAACCGTCAAAGCGAATGCTTCTCCTTGTGCTTTTCTTCGGATAAGTTCTGTTCCGGTGGTGATATTTCCCCATTGATCGGAACCTCCCATTTGCAGTTTCACATTTTTTTCACGATACAAATGCAGGAAATCGTAACCTTGCAAAAGCTGGTAAGTAAATTCCGTGAAGCTCATTCCTTCTGCGCCACCTTCGCCGGTAATTCTCTTTTTTACCGACTCTTTCGCCATCATGTAATTTACGGTGATATTTTTCCCAATGTCACGAATGAATTCTAGGAAAGAAAATTCCTTCATCCAATCATAATTATTCACCAATTCAGCTTTGTTAGCTTCGTTTCCATCGAATTTCAAAAATTTCGAAAGTTGGTTTTTCAAGCAATCCACATAGTGGTTTAAAGTCGCTTCATCTAAAAGATTTCTCTCGTTGGATTTTCCCGAAGGATCACCGATCATTCCGGTTGCACCGCCCACCAAAGCGATAGGTTTGTGACCGTGTTGCTGAAAATGAGCCAAAATTTTGATCTGAATAAGACTTCCGATGTGCAAAGAATCTGCGGTAGGATCAAAACCGATATAAGCGGTAGTGATTTCTTTGTTCAGTTGTTCTTCGGTTCCGGGCATCATGTCGGCAAAAAGTCCGCGCCATTTCAGTTCTTCAATAAAGGAATTCATTCTCTTAAAAATTATATAATTAGCAAAGATAAGGTTTCGAGTTGCAAATTGCAAGTTTCGGAATTATTGGGGGTTTTCTAATTTTTAGAAATTTAAGTTGAAAAAATCATTTGCTTTTTTAATGATCAATAGAGGTGGGCTTTAGCCCGCCAAAAGTTGAATTTCAAGATGGCTTTAGCCAAAATCTAAATCACAGATTTTCATTTAATTATAAAAGCCTAATTTTGCACCCCGAAAATAGAGATACAAATATGAAAAGAATTGGCGAATACCGAAAATTGTTGGGAGTTGATCAATCTACAACACTGAAAGACCTGAAAACAGTGTATAGAAACACGATGAAAGATGCGCATCCCGATAAATTTGTGAATGATGAAGCCGGAAAAGCGGATGCTGAGGAAAAAAGCAAATCAGTAATCGAGGCTTATCATTTTCTGGTGAGCATCAACCCGGAAACTCAGGAGAAATACAAAGAAGAATACACGGAAACCATTACCCAATCTATTATTCAGGATTTTTATTTGGAAAAATCTATTTTAAAAATTCAGCATTTTAATGGCAAAATGTACGAATACATCGGCGTTCCAAGAAATACTTACATCAAAATGGTGAACGCCGATTCGCCGAGCCGTTTTGCAAGAAGACATATCTACGGAAATTTTATTTATAGAAAATCGGGCGAAGTGATGGCGGATTAATTTCTGAACTTTAACCTTGTCAATGTTCTAAATCTTGACAAGTTTAATGTAAGTTTCAGGTTCCATTACTGCTAAATTACTTGTTTTGTAATCTTTACTATTTCTAGTAATAATTACCTTGATTTCATTGCTGTTTTGCGCAGAAAAATTCTGAAGTGCATCCTCAAAATCTTTAAATTGTGAATGTAAAGCGTCTAAAACTGCATCTTTATTGGTTGTTATAACATCAACAATATTCAATAACATTTTTAGATTTTCAATCACTTTTTCATGTTTTGCAGTTTTTCTGAGCAGATAATAAATGTTACTCAACACGATTGAAGTTACAAAACCTTGAATTTTACTGTTTTCGCACCAACTCAAAATTTGGGCTGCGTCTTCTGAAAATGGTTTTCTATCAAACAGAAAATCAAGAATAACGTCGGTATCAATTAAAACCTTATCCATTACAAATATTTTTCAGTCAATCGTTCGGATAATTCTTTTTTGTAATCGAAATCTTTAGGCATTTTGAATGAACCTTTCAAAGATTTCACTGTAGGAGAAAGTTCGTCTTGTTTCGAAATTTCCTCAGTTGTTAAAGCTTTCAGGTAATTTTCAATTAAATCTGAAAGACTTCTTTCCTTTTTTCGCGCGTATTTTTTAGCCCTTTCAATAACGGATTGATCGATGGTTAAAGTGAGTTTTGTATTCATCGTAGCTATATTTGAATACAAATTTACAAAATAAAATTAAACACGTGGATTTTTTAATGTTTTTACACGTATTATTTTTTGTTAAAAAATAAAATTGTTCAAGAGGGCGAAGTGATGGCGGATTAATTCCCCAGATTTTTTTTCCTTTTCAAAACCTTTCCTCGCGGTTCATCGCCTTCGTACAAAGCGATTTCAGAATGTAGAAACTCTGCGGCGGCTGCGGAATCGGCTACTTTTATTGCGCTGCGTTCCAGCATTTCCGATTCAAATTTTGTTAATACCGTTTTCCGAATACTATTTTTTCGCCAATCGGAAGATGGATTGCAATTTCTGGAAATTTCCCGAGCCAATGATAATGCATCCAACAACGCCTGATTTGCACCTTGACCTTTAAATGGACTCATTGGATGTGCTGCATCGCCAATTAAAGTGATAGATCCTGCATTTTCAAAAGATTCCGGTGATAATAATTCGCGGTCATACACCGGATAACCTGAAACGAAAACTTCCGGAGTTGCCGATAAAATCTCTGGAATTGGATTATGCCACGGAGTTCTGCGAATGGCTTCTTCTTTTAAAGCGGATGATCCTTTTGCGCTCAAAATTTTGGCTTCTTCTTCCGCCATCGGAAAACTGAGTTGCCACATCACAGATTCCGAATCGTAAGGCATCACATAAATTCTTTCGTGCCCATTCGCTGTCTGAAAAACCGTTGCGGAATCCAGCAATTCACTTTCCCGATTTTTCAATGCACTCAAAGGACAAATTCCAAGAATGACCATACAATTCAAATATCTTAATGTAAACCTGTTATCTTTAATTAAAAAATTTCTTACTGCACTTCGAATTCCATCGGCTCCTACAACCAAATCGGTTTGAATTGTTTTTGTATGATTGCCGTTTTCAAATAGCAATTCTAAACTTCCGGTTTTATTTTTTTTAAGGTTTACAAGTCGGTGATTCCACTGAATATTATTCTTATTGCCGAGTTGTTCCAAAAGCGCTGCACGCAAAGCTTGTCTGGCGATATGAACATTGGTTTTTCGGGGTGTTTTTTCGGCAGCATTTTCGAGCCATTTTCGCATTCCCCATTCGCCAACGACTTTTCCGTCGGGATTATGAACCAAATGTCTTGTAGAAACTACGGATTTTTTTAAACTAAAAATTCCAAATCCCTCAATCGCTTTACTCGCTTGTTGAAGGGTGAGTCCGTAACCTTGCGAACGTGAATCGAAACTTAAATCTCTCTCGAAAAGCGTAAAAGGAATACCACGATGCAAACAAGCCACAGCAAGCGCAACGCCACCAATCCCGCCGCCAATAATCGAAACATGTGGAAATCGTTCGAAATCCGGAGCGGGAAATTCTTCAGAAACGATCAAACCGGAACCTAAACATTCGGGGCAAGAATAGATATGAGGAATCGGGAGAACGGGTGGTTTTCCTTGTTTACCGGATTTTTCAAAATTTTCTAATTCGGCAAGGTAACGAAGTCGCACGCTTTTTCGGATTCGTCGTTTTTTTTTGCCGAGTCCGATACATTCTGTGCAAATTGTCCAATATTTTCTTTCGTTTTCCTTCATTATTGATGGTTTCCGCTGATTTTTAATCTTTAAAAATCATTTTAATGAAAGTGAATAGATTTTTTAAAAATTAAAATAAAAAAACAACGAATTTACTCATGAATACTACAAAATTGATTGGGATTATTTGTTTTTGCCAATCCATCTTTGTTCTCGCCATTCTTGTTGTTTGGCTTTCGAAAGATAGCTCCATGCGATGATGCGGGTGCTTTTGTTTCCTGTTCCCATCGGAATGGTTTTTATTTGAACAATTTCCATTTCGTTCAGAAGTTTGTAGATTCCTTTCAGGTTGCCTTGTTTGGAAACCAAAGTTGAAAACCAGAAAACATTCTCAGCGAATTGTTTGCTTTCGCGAATCATTTTATGGATAAAAGCGGCTTCTCCACCTTCATAAATCAGTTCATTGCTGATTCCGGCGAAGTTGAGCGTGTTTTTTTGAGGGGTTTTTCCGGTAAGATTTTTTAATTTTCTTTGGGTTCCTTTTTCTGCTTCTTCGGAAGAGGAATGAAACGGAGGATTGCAGAAAGTGAGATCTACTTTGTCGTTTTCACCAATAATTCCATCGAAAAAAGCGTTGGGATTTTGTTGTAATTTAATCTCGATTTTGCCTGCTAAACTGTCGTTTGCTTCGACTATTTTTTTAGCAGTTTCTACAGATTTTGGATCAATATCCGAACCGATGAAATTCCAGCCGTATTCGGTAACCCCGATGATGGGATATATGCAATTGGCTCCAACACCGATATCTAAAGCGGTAATTTTGTTTCCTTCAGGTAAATTTCCGAAGTTGGTTTGTTGCAGAAGATCGGCGATATAATGAAGATAATCGGCTCTTCCGGGTATTGGAGGACAAAGATTTTCATCCGGAAAAATCCAGTTTTTTATCCCGTAATAATGACTCAGCAACGCTTGGTTAAGCAATTTTACAGCTTCAGGTTTAGCAAAATCTACGGATTCGGCGCCGTATTTATTGGGTTTAATGTGTTGCTCGAGTTCGGGAACGGCTTTTTTTAAAGCTTCCAGATCATACGCATCACGGTTTTTATTGCGAAGATGAAGTCGTGTTTTCTCGGGAGTATTGTTTTTAATGGTCATCTTGGGGTTATCAGTATTAATTTTGAGGGCTTATGCTCCGATATATTTTTTTACAACTTCTTCAAATTGGTCTATATCGAAAGGTTTTGCAAGATAATCATCAGCACCTGCTTCATTGGCTAATGCGTCAATATTGCTGTTTGCCGAAAAATAGAGAATAGGTATGTTTTTTAAATTTTCGTTAGATTTTATCATTCTAGTAGCTTCAATTCCGCTGATGTCAGGAAGCCAATTATCCATGAAAATAAGATCCGGCATATAATCCAACACTTGTTGTTCTACATTATTTGTTGTGGGCGAGGTTTTTACTTGGCAACCCAAATCTTCAAGAATTTCGGTGCACAGTTCCAGGATTTCCAGATTATCATCGAAGATAAATATTTTTTTTGCTGTGGTAGGATTCATTTTTGTGAGAGCTTATTTATATGTGCAGCCATCTCTGTCTCATCTAAGACTGTATCGGGGTTTACGTGTTCTATTGCGTATTCGGGCATATACCTTACAATGGCCGAATTGGGATCTTGAATGATCACTTTTCCACCTTTATCTTTTACTTTTTTGAGTCCTTCAGTACCATCGTTATTGGCTCCGGAAAGCAGTAAACAGACAAGATTATTTTTAAAAACTTCCGCAGCACTTTCAAAAGTGACATCGATCGAAGGTCTTGAAAAATTCACTTTCTCGGAAGCATCGAGTGAAAAAGTTTGATCGGCCTCGATTAAGGTGTGATAATTCGGAGGTGCAAGATAAATGGTTGAAGGTTTTATTTTTTCTTTTTCTTCAAGTTCTTTTACCCGCAGTTGTGTTTTGGTGGATAAAATATCAGTCAGGATATTGTCCTTCCCGGATTTTCGATGCAATACAATCACAATTGGGAAATCCAGAAAAGAATTAAGCCCGGGCAATACATTCAGTAAAACCTCGATGCTTCCGGCTGATCCGCCAATAATTAATGCGCTGCAATTTTCCATTTTTAATGTATTTTGCGCCAAATTTTTTCTCCTTTTAATCTTTCATAATTTTTAGAAATTGATGAAAAATCCAAAGTTTCTTTCGTTCCTAATGCCAAATAACCACGCTTCTCCAAACTATTATCGAAAAGTTCAAAAACGGTATTTTGCAAAGGTCTATCGAAATAGATAATCACATTTCGACAAAGTATGAGTTGAAATTCATTGAAAGAATTATCCGTAACCAAATTATGCGTAGAAAAAATGATTTTTGATTTTAGTTCGTCTTTCAATTTCCCGAGGGAATAATTGGCGGCATAATAATCCGAAAATTGTTCACTACCTCCTGCGGCGATATAATTTTCGGTGTACAATTTTATTTTACTTAAAGGAATCATCGCTTGAGCAGCATTTTCGAGCACCGCACTGTTGATATCGGTCGCGTAAATCAAAGATTTGTGCAACAAGTTAAGTTCTTTCAAGAAAATCGCAATCGAATAAGCTTCTTCGCCTGTACTGCAACCGGCAACCCAAATTCTGATGAACGGATAAGTGCCAAGTTTGGGAAGGATTTCGGTTCTTAAAGTTTTATAAAAAGAAGGATCTCGGAACATTTCCGTTACATTGATCGTCACTTCTTCCAGAAATCTTTTAAAATACCCGGGTTCTGTTCTTATTTTGTAGCGAAATTCAGCGAAACTCACAAAATGATCCAGCTGATAAAGCCGCACAATTCGCCGCTTGAGCGAAGCACGAGAATATCCCGTGAAATCATAACCATAGACTTCCAGGATATCGCCGAGTAGGGTTTCGAGATGTTCGTCGCTGTGTTCGGAGTTCACTTTTTTTAATGGATTAAAAGGTTGAGCATTTTTACCAATTCATCAACATTGACGGGTTTGGATAAATATCCGTCTGCGCCTGCATTTAGGCATTTCTCGCGGTCGCCGGTCATCGCTTGTGCGGTGACGGCTATTACGGGAATTTCTTTCAGTTGTTCATCACTTTTCATTTTCGCGATCGCTTCATATCCATCCATTTCGGGCATCATCATATCCATTAAAACCACACCAATTGAATCGTTTCCTGAAAGGAGTTGCAAACCTTCTTTGGCACTGAGTGCTGAAAGACATTGGTATTTTCGGGCTTTCAAAACTGCATTCAGCGCGAAAATATTTTTGCTGTCATCATCGATGATGAGGATTTTCTTACTGCTATTCATACTCAGAATTTTTAAATTTTATCATAAAGCCAAACTCGTAGCAAAGAAACCAGCTGATCTACATCCACAGGTTTCGAAATATAATCGGAAGCGCCCACTGCGATGCATTTTTCGCGGTCGCCCATCATCGCTTTGGAAGTTACTGCCAAAACAGGCAAATTTTTGAATTTATAAGTCGATCTAATCTCGCGAATGCTTTCGTAGCCGTCCATTTCGGGCATCATCATATCCATCAAAACCACATCGATACTTGGGTTTTCATTTAAAATTTTCAAAGCTTCTTTTCCATCCATTGCCGGAAGAACTTTCATTCCGTGTATTTCGAGAACTTTGGTAAGGGAGAAAATATTTCTCACATCATCATCGGCGATCAAAACGGTTTTCCCTTTCAGGATGTTTCTCATTTCGCCTTCGCCTTGGTAATTGGAATTGGAATCTTGTTTTTTCTTGTGTTTTTCTTCCACTAAATGGAGGAAAAGTCCTGCTTCATCTAAAATTCTTTGGTAAGAATAAGCAGTTTTTACCACAATAGAATCTGCGTATTTTTTGATTCTATTTTCTTCTCCTTTTGAAAGATTTTTCCCGGTGAATACGATGATTGGTAAATTTTCTATTCCTTTGTTTTGTTTAATGGTTTCCAGCGTATCATAAGCGGTTCTGTCCGGAACGCCCATGTCGAGAATTACGCAATCGATTTCTTTATTCTGAAGAGATTCAATGCTATCGGAAACGCTGGTTACAATATCCGTGGTGATATTATTGGCCGCCAAAAAGTAGCTTAAAGCTTTAGCGTGCTGCTCATTTTCTTCTACGATCAGCACCTTTTTTGGTGAACGATTCAGTGCGTTTTCAAGTTTAATGAAAATTTCCTGCATTTGTTCTAAGGCGAAAGGTTTATTGATGAAATCCACAGCTCCGCGAAGAAGACTTTCCTGCTTAAATTTCATCGAAGACATGATGTGCACCGGAATCGGTTTGGTTTGCGGGTTCGATTTCAAAGCTTCCATCACTTGCCAACCATCCATTATTGGAAGTTGAATGTCGAGCAAAATTGCCAACGGTTTGAAATGTTGCGCCATTTCGATTCCCACATCGCCACGTACAGCCACTAGCACTTTGTAATTTTTGGTTCTGGAAAAATCACGAAGAATTTTGGCAAAAGCCGTATCATCTTCAATAATCAGAATTACTTTATCGCCTTCCTGAATTTGGTCGCGATCATCTTCAATCGGTTGCGGAATTTTTTGAGTTACAAATCTTTCAGGTTGATTATTCTCTTGTTTTTCTTCGATTTGCGGAGGCGTCGGAAGTGTTTTTGGTTCTTCTGAATTGGTCGTTTCTTGGTTTTCCACCATTTCTATCGGAATGGTTAAGGTGAATTCGCTTCCAACGCCTTCTGTACTTTTCAAAGAAATTTCACCACCGAGAAGTTTAGCCAATTCGCGACTGATCGATAAACCAAGTCCTGTTCCGCCGTATTTTCTTTGCGTAGATCCATCGGCTTGCTGAAAGGCTTCAAATACCATTCTCAGCTTATCTTTAGCGATTCCGATTCCGGTGTCGATTACTTTGAAAATTACTTTTTGTTTCGATTCGTCATTAGAAACCTTTAAATTAATACTTCCTTCGGCGGTAAATTTGATCGCGTTTGAAAGTAAATTTTTCAGGATTTGCTCCAATCGAAGTTTGTCGGTTTGCAAAAGTGGAGTAGTTTCCGGTAACGTTTCGATGTTTAAAGAAAGATTTTTGTCTTTAGCAACGGCACCGAACATCATTTTCATATCGGTGGTAATTTCTTCCAGAGGAACTTCTTGTATTTCCAAAGTCATTTTCCCGGATTCAATTTTCGAGAGATCCAGAATTTCATCAATTAATGTTAGAAGTCCTTGCCCGGAACTCTGCATCACTTCGGCATATTCCACATATTGTTCGTCGAGATCATCGCTTTCTGTCATCAGTTTGGAAAGCAACAAAATAGAGTTCAGCGGAGTTCGCAATTCGTGGGACATATTGGCGAGAAATTCCGATTTGTATTTGGTACTTTGCTCCAGTTCGATGGATTTCTGCTGAATTTCGATATTATGCTGCTCGATAAGCATGTTTTTTTCTTCCAAAAGACTCGTGCGTTCTTCGAGTTCTTGGTTGCTTTGCATTAGTTCTTCTTGCTGTACCCGAAGTTCTTCTTCGGAAGCGAGTAGTTTTTGAGATTGAGCTTCTAATTCTGCATTAATGTTTTCTAATTCAGAATGTTGTGTTTGTAATTCTTCGGATTGTGCTTGGGTTTCTTCCAGAAGTTCCTGCATTTTAATTCTGCTTTGGGCACTGAAAAAAGCAAGACCGATATTGGCGGCAACGGCATCTAAAAATTCAAGTTGATGAGGCAAATATTCGTGCATCGCTCCCAATTCGATCACTCCAAGTGGAAGATTGTAGCGCGTAATAGGTACTGCTACGATGTTTTTTGGTTTGGTATTTCCGGTGGCGAAACTTATTGTGAGGTCGTCATCAGGAATATTTTGAACCACAATTTGTTTTTCGGAACGGAACGCTTCTCCGGCAATTCCTTCACCAATCTGCAATGGTTTTCTGGAGTTATGATCCGCCAAAGCATAACTTCCGGCAAGATGCAAACGGTTATCTTCACCTTGAAGATAAATAGCAGCTACGGAACTTTCTGTGCTTTCAGTAAGCTGATTCAGAATGTCGGAAGCGAGTTTTTCAATGCTTTTGTCGCCCATCATTTTATCGTTCAGTTGAGCAATTGCGGTACTGAGCCATTCTTTCTCCTGAAGGGTATTAAATGAAGATTGAAGAGACCGCGCCATTTTATTCAATGGTACTGCTACGTTCCCAAGGTTTTCTCTTGCAACCGAATCCGAAAGAATATCATAATCACCGGCGGAAATTTTCGCAGCTACTTTTTCTATCGCAATCAGCCGGTTTTGGGCATCTTCGTTTTTTTGTTCTACTTCTTCGGTAAGTTTGGTTTTTTCGGTGAAATCTTTAGAAACTCTTCTGAAAAAAAATAAGGTAATAGAAATCGCGAGCAAGGACGAAAGTACAATGAGAATTGGCGTGTACGAAGCAAATTTCTTCATGGTTTCCGTGCGGGATGCAAGAATGATTTGTTCCTCTTGTTGCATTTTGAGAACTGTTGCCCGAACATTATCCATGTATTTTTTACCAAGTTCCAATTGTTCTGGATCAATATTATTTTCCTTGGTTTTGGTTTTCAGATTATTGTCTAAAATCTGCAAACGCATATCGATATTTTTCTTAAGGTTTTGAAAATTATCTTTTTGAGTTTGCGTTGTGGAAATCTGCTTAGAAACTTTATCGACTTGTACTTCAATATTTTTTTTAGCTTCAAGATAAGGATTCAGGAATTGTTTTTTTCCTGTTAAAAGATATCCTCTTTGACCGGTTTCGGCGTCTTTAAGCAGAGAAAGGGTATTGTCTAGATTTTTGATCACCCGATTGCTGCTTCGAACCATTTCAGAGCTTTCGATAAGATTATGGATGCTGATGTACGAGGCGAGTGAACTTATAAATAACAGCAAAAGTGATAATCCAAGTCCGAAAAATAGATTTTTTTTAAAACTCATTGTTTTCGTTTTTAATTTCTTCCTTTTCAGGATTTATGGGAATTGTGAAATAAAACTCCGAACCTTCACCGGGAATACTGTTGACCCCGATGATTCCGTTGTGTCTTTCGACAATTTCCTGGCAAATGTATAAACCGATTCCCAATCCTTGGAAACGTTCGGAAGTTTCTTCGATTCGGTAAAATTTATCAAATATTTTTTGTTGATGTTCCAGCGACATGCCGATGCCGAAATCCTTCACCGAGAAGCAAACATCATTCCCTTTTAGTTCGGAACTGATGTGGATTTCTTCGGAATCCGGCGCGTATTTGATGGCATTGGTCATGAAGTTGATAATCACCTGCTCAATGCGCATATCGTCGGCAAAAATTTGGGCATCAATTTTATTTTTTTTAATGATTTTAACCTGTGGATTGGCTTGTTGCAGATTTTCAACAATATTAGAAGCCAAATCGTCGAAGTCGAAATATTTCTTGTTGAATTTCAGTTTTCCGCTTTCAATTTTCGAAATATCAAGCAAATCTGCGATTAATAAATTGAGTTTTTCAACTTGATTCTGGACTTTATGCAGTCGGGTTCGCACTGTTTCGATGTCGTCTTTATCCAAACTTCTTTCCAAAAGTTGAATGTATCCTTTGATACTCGTCATCGGTGTTTTCAGTTCATGACTTGCGATACTGATGAATTCGTCTTTTTTTCTTTCGGCTTCTTTTCGGAACTCGATTTCTTCGCGAAGGGCAATTTGCATTTCGTTCAACGCGCGGCTTTGCTCATAAATCCGATAAAAAGTTTTCACTTTAAGCAAAAGAATATTGATGTCCACCGGTTTGCTGATATAATCGAGACCGCCGGAAGAGTATCCTTTAGTAATTAAATTTAGATTTGCGCTCGCTGCAGAAAGAAATATGATAGCAGTTTCTTTGGCTTTGCTATAACCGGAAATCGCTTCCGCAACCTCGAATCCGTCCATTCCGGGCATTTGCACATCCAAAATGATGAGAACGTAGGATTTTTTCAGAATTTTTTTCAATGCTTCCTCGCCTGATGATGCGGTATCAACCTCAAAATCATTTTTTTCGAGTACCTTTTTCAAGGAGATTAAATTTTCAGGAGCATCATCTACAATTAGAATCATTATTTTTTATAAAAAATTGTATTAAAATGGAGTGGGAAAAGTCTTCAAATATAAGAATTTACCCCTTAAAAACAAATGCGACACTTCTCGCAAGAAGTTTTTAAAAACTTTAAAGATTTTTATCGTTAAAGGTGATTACTTGGCCTTTTTTGGAACTTTCTTCGGCGGCTTCGATCAGTTTCATGTTGATGATGACTTCGGCACCGGGCGATGGTAGCGGCTCTTCGAAAACAATGTGTTCGTAGATTTGCTGATAATAATTCATGTAGTTTCCGGGTTCGCTTTTAGTCAATACTCTTTCAGGTTCGGCGTTTTCATTTAAATAATTTAAAATTCCATCATTTTCTGTTAAAGGTTTTGTCCAATCTTCCGCGAAAACGGGAATTGCTCCTGCAACCAATTCATTTTCCTGTTCATCGGTTCTTTCCTGCAGGAAACTGCCTTTGTCACCGTGTATCGTGTAGGCATAATGAGCTTCTTTGCTGAAAACTGATGATTTTAATCTTACCCTTAAATTATTTTTATAATAAAGCAAAATCTCGAAATAATCGTTGGCAAAAGCATCACCTTTCATGGAAAATACATCTGCAAAAAGTTTCTCGGGAACGCCAAAAAGTTGCACCGCCTGATCGATGAGGTGTGCGCCCAAATCATGTAAGGTACCGGAACCAGGCTTTGCGGGATCTTCTTTGTGGTCTTTTCCGCTAGGATCAGTCCGGAAACGATCAAATCGAATTTCTACTTCTTTGATGTTTCCCAAATTGCCTTCAGATATAATTTTTTGAACTTGAAGATAATCCCGATCGAATCTGCGATTTTGGTAAACGCTTAAGAAAAGTTTCTTTTCATTGGCAAGTTCCACCAATTCCTGCGCTTCGGCGACATTTATGGTAAATGGTTTTTCGACGATTACATTTTTGCCTGCATTCAGAGCCATTTTTGCATATTCATAATGGGTTTGAACGGGCGTATTCACCACAACCACGTCGACATCCGATTGCAACATATCTTCCACCGAACGGTACAAAGTGGATTCGGGATATTTTATTCTGGATTCTTCATTGTTTCTTTCGACCACCGCGGATAAGAAAAATCCGGGATGTTCTTTTAAAAATGGTGCGTGAAAAACTTTTCCACTCATTCCAAAGGCGCACAAACCTACTTTTACCAATTGCATTGCTTATTTTTTTATACAAATATATTTAATATTTAAGCTAAATCCGAACAAACGGAACTTTTAATATCATAAAATCGAGAAAAATGCAATTTTTAATTAATTGATAATCAATAATGTATTCAATTCAAACGACTACAAACGATATTAAATAGTTCTTTACCGACTAAATTTTGCCAACCGGTGAAACTTTGCAACAGAGATTCGGGGAAGATCAGTGAGACCCGTTTCTAAGTTTAATTTAAAATTTGAAAGCCATGTCACTAAGAAACAAAGTTACCTTAATCGGTAGAACAGGAAAAGAAGTAGAATTCGTAAAATTCGAAAACGGAAGAATTGGAAAAGTAAGTCTCGCAACCAGCGATTTTTACACCAACGCACTCGGCGAAAAAGTGGAAGAAACCCAATGGCACAATTTGGTTTTTAACGGAAAATTGGTTGATATCGTAGAAAAATATGTCGAAAAAGGCAAAGAAATCGCGGTAGAAGGCAAAATAGTGTACCGAAGCTGGGACGATAAAGATGGAATCAAGCATTATATCACCGAAATTAGAGTGGATGAGATGTTGCTTCTCGGTGGTAAATAATCTAAGCTGCCAAAGTCTTTTGGATGAGTGATTTTGGCAGCAATTTTTTCATTTTTAAAAACACAAATCATGAAAGTAAAAGTTTTAAAAGTAAGATTGTCTGATGAGTTTATCGGTCGAGATCAGGCTGCATTAGATCGTTTTTTGCGCGAAAATAATGTACTAAAATTCGAATCGGCTTTTGTAAAAGATGATGAAGCTTATTGGTCGGTAATTTTATATTACGAAGATCCAAAAAATATATTAAATGACACCAAATCAGATAAATATACTTTGGATCACGATGCGGAACTCAATTCCGATGAAATAAAAATCCTCGATTCTCTGAAACTTTGGCGCACCGAAAAGGCAAAAAATCAAAAACTTCCCGTATATTTTATTGCGACCAATCAAGAATTGCGTTCTATTGCGAAATATAAACCCGGAAAAAAAGAACAACTGCTCGAAATCAAAGGGTTTGGGAAGCATAAAATAGAAAATTACGGCGAAGAAATTATCGAGATTATAGAATCGGTTTAGGGGAAAAATCTTGTTTTATTTTGCGTTAACTCCACAAAAACACAAATTCCCATATATTTTATTAAAGCCGATGATGGTATTCTTCGGCTTTTTGTGATGAAAAATCCTTTCCAATTCCTTAATTTTGCGACCTAAAAGCAATTCGAAATTGCTTATTAATCATTACGTATTACAAACCAGCATGAAGCCAAGCTTAGCAAAAGGAACACGCGATTTTACCGCAAAAGAAATTATCAACAGAAGGTTGATCATCAATACTTTACAAAAGAATTTTGAACTCTTTGGATTCCAGCCATTGGAAACTCCGAGTTTTGAGAATCTTTCAACTTTAACCGGAAAATATGGTGAAGAAGGCGATCGATTGATTTTTAAAATCCTGAATTCTGGGGATTATGCGGCGAAAACCAAAGACGAAGATTGGAACGCGAAAAATTCCCAGAAACTGATTTCCCAGATTTCTGAAAAAGCTTTGCGTTACGATCTCACGGTGCCTTTCGCAAGGTTTGTGGCAATGAATCATGGGCAAATGGTTTTCCCTTTCAAACGCTACCAAATTCAGCCGGTTTGGCGAGCAGATCGTCCTCAGAAAGGACGTTTCAGAGAGTTTTATCAATGTGATGCGGATGTGGTAGGAAGCGAAAGTCTGTGGCAGGAAGTAGAGTTGGTGCAGTTGTATTTGAAATCTTTCGCGGAACTGCAGATTCCGGTCACTTTGCATATCAACAACAGAAAAATTTTATCTGGTTTGGCAGAATTTGCAGGTATTTCGGATCAGCTGATTGATTTCACGGTGGCGTTGGATAAACTTGACAAAATCGGAAAAGAAGGAGTGGTAAAAGAACTTTTAGAGAAAAATATTTCTCAAGAATCAATCGATCAACTGGATTTTCTCTTTAGCCAGAGTGATGATGCTCTGGAAAATGTCCTTCAATTGAAAGAGAAGTTTGCAGGAAACGAAATTGGCCTTCAAGGTGTTGAAGAATTGGAATTTGTGCTTACTAAATGTATGGATTTGGGGATTTCTCCGGAGAACTTAAAATTCGACATCACTCTCGCTCGTGGACTGGATTATTACACCGGAGCAATTTTTGAGGTGAAAGCCAATAATGTTGCAATGGGTTCCATCGGTGGTGGCGGAAGATACAATAACCTTACCGAGGTTTTCGGGGTGAAAAATATTCCGGGAATTGGGATTTCTTTCGGTCTCGACAGGATTTATTTGGTGATGGAAGAACTCGGACTTTTCCCTGAAAATAGCGAAAGTACAGTGAAATATTTATTTGCCAATTATGGTGAAACTGAAGCGGTAGAAGCATTAAAAATTATACAAAAAATCAGAGAGAGAGGTGTTTCTGCCGAATTGTATCCTGAGTCTGCGAAACTCAAAAAGCAATTCACTTACGCTGAAAAGAAAGGGATTCCGAATCTCGTTTTCTTCGGCGAACAGGAGATTTCTGACGGAAATATCACCGTGAAAAACCTGGAAAGCGGCGAACAGAAAACTTGGTCAGTAGACGATTTCTTAAATCAATTATAATGGAAAATTATCTCGAAATCAACAGGAAATCGTGGAACGCCAAAGTAGAACCACATCTGAAATCCGATTTTTATTTTGTTGATGAATTTCTCAAGGGGAGAACTTCTTTGAATTCCATTGAACTGGAGTTTTTGGGAGATGTTTCGGGGAAAGAAATCCTTCATCTTCAGTGTCATTTCGGGCAAGATTCTATTTCGCTATCAAGAATGGGGGCGAAGGTTACAGGCATCGATTTATCGGACAAAGCAATTGAAGCGGCGAAAGATTTAGCAGAAAAATGTGAGACTGATACACATTTTTTGGTTTCTGATGTCTATGAATTGCCAAAAATCTTAGACAAAAAATTCGACATCGTTTATACAAGTTATGGCACGATTGGCTGGCTTCCGGATTTGGAAAAATGGGCGCAAGTAATTTCGCATTTTCTAAAACCCGGCGGGAAATTTGTTTTTGTGGAATTTCATCCGGTAGTGTGGATGTTCGATGACGATTTTACCCATGTGAAGTATAATTATTTCAACGAAAAACCGATTGTTGAAACCTACGAAGGAACTTACGCAGATCAAAAAGCCGATTTGTTACAGCAATACGTGATGTGGAATCACCCAACTTCCGAGGTTTTGGCGGGAATATTAAAAGCCAATTTATCATTACGGTCTTTCCAGGAATATGATTGGTCGCCGTATGCATGCTTCCGGCATAACGAAGAATTTGAAAAAGGAAAGTACATAATTCCACAATTTGGCAACAAAGTTCCTCATGTTTTTCTCTTTGGTAGCCGAAAAAGGAAGTATTAATTTTTAGTTATAAGAGTTTCGCCATGATGAAATTTTTTGTATCATTGCAAAACTTTCAGGGGAATTAGCTCATCTGGCTAGAGCGTTAGACTGGCAGTCTAAAGGTGACGAGTTCGAGTCTCGTATTCTCCACGACTTTAAAGCCGCTCCTACAAAGGCTTTACACAGAAAGAGGGGTGTAATTAGTAAAAATTCGGGTAACAATCCGGGTAACAAAAATTACACTTATGAAAATTTTAAAATTTGGATGCAAGCGTTCAGACTTCATCTTGTCACCTCGTGACCACAAATCAGTAAAGGAGGATTCCAAAAAATTACAATGGTTTGTAATGTGCCGTTTCTATGAGCCGGATCAAAAACCATTTGTATTCAAGAAAAAGATTTCCGCATACCTTTCGCTCGCAGAAAAAAAGCAAGCATTAAAGGTGGTGGAAAACATGATGCGTGAGTATCTTGACGAAAGAGATTACAACCCACGCACGCAGGAATACATGGTGGAACTTTCAGGATTCCATAGGGAACTGCCATTCCTTAAAGCATTGGATATGGCTTTAGAAAACCGACCTATTTCCAACGATTACAGAAAGTCGGTGGAATCATACCTAAACAAGGTTAAAACCTCCGCAAAACGACTAAATCTTGACTACCTGAAAATATATGATGTAGAACTTCCGCACATAAAACGTATTTTTACAGATGCCATGAAAACAAACAGCGACTTCAATAAGATGAAGAAGTGTCTTTCCCCATTGTTTGCTGAATTGGTAGATGAGGGATGTATAAAAGTGAACCCATGCACAGGCATAAAGGCGAAACCGCACATTACAGAAGTTAAAAAGATATTTACACCGCAGGAAATGGCAGACCTTGCAGAGTGTATTGAAATATTTTATCCAAACTTCGTTAATTACTTCCATTGCTTCCTGATGTCAGGATGTAGAACGCCCGAAATATTGAAGGTGCAAAAAAAAGATGTGGATTTGGAGAAAAGGGAGTTCACGATACTACTACTGAAAGGCGGAATGTACCGATATGAGCAACGCCCAATCTATCCAAATGCGCTTAAATATTGGGAAAACCAATTGAGTAAATGCAAGTCAGATGACGATTACCTTTTCGGGGAGAATTTCCTACCAAACAAGAATTTTAAATTAAGGGATTCCGTTTATAAATGGTGGAAAACAAATATAATGACACCACTAAATATAGATATTACAATTTATGCACTAAAACACTACTTCCTTGACCGATTAGACGAAGCCAACAAAAACGCTTCACTATCAGCAGGACATAGAAATAGGGAAATAACCGCACTATACACCATAGGCAAGAAAAAACGTGAAATGGAGTACCTTAAAGAAATTGAAATTGATGTGTACTAATCCTCCGAAAGGGGGATTTTTTATCTATCAAAACTCAAAACTTAATAGAAACATTCAATCATTATTTCATTCCAATATTTGGAATGTATTATATTAATGACGTATCTTTGGGGTATAGAAAATGAGAGACAAACCAACTCATTTAAAAAATTAGAAATCATGCAAGCAATTATTAATAATAAAATCACTTATAAAGTAACAGGTGAAAGAGGCGATTTCTTTATTACTGAAGATAATAAAGGCAAAATGAAAATGTTTGCAAAGCATTTGGTTGAAGTTGTAGAAATTGAAGAAATGCCGAAAGCAAAAGTTTTCAAAAAAATTGCAAAATCAAGCCAAGCTGTTATTGATGCTGATTACAAAAACTTTCAGAAAAGAATGGCAGACGCTGAATATTTTGAACATAAATTTTAAACAATAAAAATCCATTATTATGAACACCGAAAAAACAATTTCAGAACAAATTCAATCTTTCGCAGAACAAGTTGAATCCATGAGTAATTTCAAAAATGAAACCTCTAAAAGAGGGCAAGAAATATATAAAGACTACCAAGATAGATTACCATCCGTAATTCAAGATTTACGAAATAAAGGAGTAAGTGAAGATAAGCATCCAAAATTTGCGAATGCAATGATAATGTACAGCGCATGGAAGTAACACCACACGACCGCACCTTACAGCTCATCACCGCACTCGATTACAACGCCCGACAGATAGCACAGGTATTAGGAATTTCCACTCGGGGAGCATCTTATAAGTTGAGCAGAGAAAAAGGAAATCAGTTCACGGAATCGGATTTTGAGAAATTCAAAAACTTCATCGAGAACTTAAAACAAGCCGTTCAGCAATGAGCGGTTTTTTTATGCCAAATTTTAATGGTAGAAATTACTTTAAGTAAAATGTTATAAAGTATTGTTATTTAACAAAATATGTTTATATTTGTATATGTATTTAAGTTAAAATCAAATATGAAACGACATCCTGAATTTACATTACAGCGACAAGTATGTACGTATTTGAGATTATCTTATCCAAAAATACTTTTCATGTCTGACACTATTGCGAGTGTGAAGCTTACGGAAGCACAAGCAACAAGGAATGCAGCAATACAAAAAAGAGGATTTAAAACTCCTGACTTAATCATATTTGCTCCCCGGGGAAATTACCACGGATTATTCATTGAATTAAAGGTAAAAACACCGTATAAAAAAGATGGAACATTATTAGAAAACGCCCATCTGAAAGCGCAGGAAGAAACTATTAAGAATTTACGGGAGTTGGGATATTATGCAGATTTTGCATGGGAATTTAATGACGTGGTGAAATTGATTGATTGGTATTTGAATTTACAATATCATGAGAGTTGATACATGTAAAAGTTCATATGGAAAGTAAAACGCCCTATTCATAGGTATTGAGTTACACTTACCCACACGTACGATAAAACAAAAATAATGAGAAACGATATAATAGCAATGTAAGCAATGGCAGCCCCGAAAAATAATAACTACTGGCAATTCAGGAACAAACATGGTCGTGACTTTAAGTACACGCCGGAAGGATTGTGGGATGAAGCTGTAAAGTATTTTGAATGGATGGAAGAAAGAGTATGGAATAAGAAAGAAGCCATTAAAAGCGGTGATCTTGCAGGAACTATTATGGATATACCTATAACTACTCCAATGAGTATAGAATCGTTCTGTTTGTTTGCTGATATAGATGAAAACACTTTCTCACGATATGAAAAAGAGAAAGGCTATGAAGATTTTTGGGGAGTCACTACACGTGTGAGAAAAATTATCGAATCTCAACAACTTGAAGGAGCAACCGTAGGAACGTATAATGCAAATATTATCGCTCGGAAATTAGGCTTAGCAGATAAAACAGATGTTACATCAAAAGGTGAAGCTATTTCTTTTGGAGCATTCTTAAAAAAATCAAGTACAATAAATGACAAGTCAGAGTAATATAGAAGTTGAAGGGATAACGAAAGTTGATGAATGGCGCAATGACTGGTGTTTATTTGCTCGTGAAGCGTTGGGTGTTAATTTGGATGCGGAGCAAGAAAAAATATTACATTCCGTTCAAGTGAATCCAAGAACTTCTGTTGCAAGTGGTACAGCAAGAGGAAAAGACTTCGTGACGGCTGTTGCTGCAATGTGCTTTATGTTCCTTACTCCAAGATGGGATGATAAAGGCGAACTTATTGCAAATACAAAAGTAGCACTTACTGCTCCAACTGATAGGCAGGTTAAAAATATTATGATGCCTGAAATTTCAAGGCTTTACAATAGAGCTAAAAAGATTATGGGTGGTTTTGGAGACATTAGTAGGCTAAATGCTTATGATATTAGAACAGACTACGAAGAGTGGTTTTTGACTGGGTTTAAAGCGGATGAACATAATCACGAAGCATGGTCAGGTTTCCACGCTGTAAATACTATGTTTGCTATTACAGAGGCATCAGGTATATCAGATGATACATTTAACGCAATTGAGGGTAACTTACAGGGTAATTCAAGAATACTTATCGTATTTAACCCGAATACCACGGTAGGATATGCAGCAAAGAGCCAAAAAGGTGACAGATGGGCTAAATTCAGGCTTAACAGTATGGATGCTCCAAATGTAGTATCGAAAAGAGAAATTATTCCAGGTCAGGTAGATCATAATTGGATAGCTGATAAATTAGAAAATTGGTGTACCAAAATCCATGAACATGAAGCACGAAGCGAAGAAGATGATTTTGAATATGACGGACAATGGTATAGACCAACGGATGTATTCCGAATTAAGGTATTAGGTAAATTTCCTAAAGTTTCAGAAGATAATCTTATCCCAGAGCAATGGGTGGAACTCGCAAATAAACGATGGCTCGAAGCAAAAGAAAACGGTTTTGTACCATCAGGAAAAAGAGTTGTAGGTTCTGATATTGCTGGAATGGGTAGGGATAACACCGTAGATTGCCACAAGTGGACTGATTATGTAGAAAAATTTGATGTTTACAATTCCGCAGGCGTAGCGGATCATATGGCATCAGCAGGAAGATTGAAAAACCTATTATCCCATAAAGAAACATTTGTTTCAATTGATACTATTGGAGAGGGTGCAGGTGTTTATTCCCGTTTGGTGGAATTAGGAGAGGAAGAACGTGCTATCTCATGTAAGTATTCAGAGCGAGCATCTCAAAATGACAAACCATTGAAAGATATTACGGATCAATACGAATTTCTAAACATGAGAGCATATTTATTTTGGTGTGTTCGAGATTGGTTAAATCCTAAAAATGGATTCAATGCTATGTTACCGCCTAATTCTGTTTTCATGGAAGAAGCAACTGAAATAAAATGGAAATTCAGAAGCGATGGCAAAATACAAATAGAAGCCAAAGAAGATATTAAAAAACGACTTGGCAGATCACCCGATTTATTTGATGCTTTAGCCAACACTTTCTACCCGATCAAACCAACAATTAAAAACAACCTAAGTAAAATAGCATCACTAATATGAATGAATATTTTAACAACCTAAAAACCATAGCGGACAAGATAGCGTATCTCAAAGATAACGGCATTCCGCTTCCCGATATTGAGAAATACAATAGCGAATGGGATGAATCCAAGCACCGTATAATGACGGACTTATACAGTTACCCTGATCGAATTATTGATGATGAATATACTGATATAGATGGAACTGTAAGAGAAACAAAACGTATTCAGAAACTCAATCGCATTCCTTTGGCTTATCAAAAAGAGATAGTTTCTATTGCTGTATCTTTCCTATTTGGAAACCCTGTAAAATACACCAATAATCTTGAAGATGAATCAATGTACGATGCTTTTCAGGCTATTTTAGACAAGGAAAAGATAATGTTTACAGATAGGGAGATAGCAAAGGCAAACGGACGTTTTACCCAATGTGCGGAGTTATGGTGGGTAGCGGAAGAACCGAACGAATACTATGGTTTCAAATCAAATTACAGACTGAAATGTAATATCTTAACTCCCGACAAAAATAAACTATATCCATACTTCAATGACCAAGGCGATATGGTTGCATTTTTCCGTGAATATGAGAAGCGAGAAAGTGGTGAGAAAGTGAAGCACTATGAAATATACACCGCTCAGCAAATAGCCATTTTAAAAGACGTGAAAGGAGGTATCGAAGTGGTATCGCAGACCGTTAATCCTATTGGTAAAATCCCTATTGTTTTTTATCAGTTTGAAAATGTAGAATGGTCAGCAGTCCAGCCAGCGATTGAAAGACTTGAAGAAATCGCAAGTGACAAAGGAGAGGTAAACAAGAAGTTTTCAGCACCTATCTTAGCTTTGACGGGTGAAGCAGAGGGAAGTTTCAGTAAAGACAGAAGCGGTAAGGTTTTACAACTAAAAGGCGATGGCTCGCGCGCGGAATTTGTGCAACCGCCGAATGCCAGCGAATCACTCAAAGACGAGCAGGAAGCATTGGAAGAAATCATCTATAAACTCACTCAATCGATTAATATTTCCCCTGAAAGCTTGGCAGGATTGGGAAATATGTTAGCCACAGAAAACGCAGCGTTTTTATTTATGCTTCCTCACTTAAAAGTAGCTGAAAAAATGGCAACTTATGTACCAGCATTAAAACGTAGATCATCAATAGTTAAATCATTCCTACAATTAATGAACGTAGGATTTAGAAATTCAGATTTGAACGTAGAGCCAGTGATTACTCCATATATCATTAACAACGATGCTAAGTTCTATGAAATGCTAATGACCATCAACGGAAATCAGCCGTTATTCAGTCAGAAAGCGACGATGGAGAAAGCAGGGATAAAGGATGTGGATAAGATGATGGATGAACTGAAAGAGGAAAGCGAGTTGAGAATGAGTGCTGATGTTATATAAATAGTATGCCAGCACGGTAAGTTTGTACTAAAATTAGTAGTTTTATTGGTTTTTATTTGTATATTTGTTGAAATAAAAACAAAGATTATGAACAACGCAGACAAACCAATTAATCCATGCTTAATGCAACAAGTTGGAGACAATGAATTTAGAGCAAATAAACCGAATGACCCGAAAGAATGGAATGTGCCAACAGCGGGTTTAACCAAAAGAGAGTATTTCGCCGGAATTGCGATGCAGGGATTACTCGCTTCTTTCACTGAAAAGGCATCTAATGGAATGTGGGGAACGGAAGTAAAGGAAACAGTTAAGTCCGCAGTTGATTACGCCGACGAACTTTTAAAACAACTCGAAGCAACAGAAATAAATTAAAAGTGTCAAACAATTAGTCAAAGAAGCAACAGAATTATAAATGTTTCAAATACTTAACATACTCACACTCGAAAGCGAATACTTCACCACCTTATCAGGAATAATCCGAAAGTACAACTTCACAGAGAGTACAGTCCGCAATAAATGGGCAAAGGAAAAGAAGCAGAATCCTGATGACGTGGTGATTATTATCGGGAATTACAGAATCAATAAAGTGAAAATACAATGAAAACAATAGATGAAATATTAAAGCAAGAACCAGTATTTTTAAACGATTGGAAGCAAGATGGTAAATTCAAGTTGATTGCCGACTTTGAAGATGTTTACATAAGCAAGGAAGAATTTGAAGCAGCCGAGTGTCCTATTTCTAATAGAGAATATTGGATAGAGAAAAAAAATAAAATGCAAAACGTATTACCGAAATATGACAATAAAAATATTTTATTTGCTTCCTACGGTAATGAAAACTACGAAGGTGATGCATGGGTGTTATTTGAGGAAAACGGCAAACTTTACGAGGTGAATGGAGGTCATTGTTCTTGCTATGGATTAGAGGGTCAATTTGATCCTGAAGAAACAAATTTAGAAGCAATAAGGTTTCGATTAGAGAAAGGAAATTTAGGTAATGATGGTTATTCAGGAAACGAGTTTGCAAAAGAATTGAAAGAATTTTTAGGCTTATAAATGACCCCAGACGAAAAACACATCAAACGGATAAACAAATATCTCTTATCAATCAACGGTATCTACGATGAATTGATAAGGGAAATTGTTTTGTTGGTCATTCAGTTAAGAGTTGCTGATAAGATGTTTCGTTTCAAAGATTACCAGCGTATCACAAAGCAGGTAGATGAAGCATTTAAGACTTATCGAACCAACCTGAATAATTCCGTAAAGGTGTATTCTGAATACGAATGGGATTTCGCCAACAAAAAGATAGACGGAATTATTACCGACAAATTGAACGCTGTTAAATCAAAAATCCCACTTGATACCTATGAAAACAAACTTCGGGAACTCGCCAAGCAATCACAAAACAAATCTGCATTTGAAGCATTTCAGACCCGTAAAAAAGGCAAATTTACCACGTCTGAAAGAGTTTGGAACATTGCAGGTCAGGCAAGAGAAAACATCGAATTAGCGATTGATGTAGCACTAAAAGAAGGAATGTCAGCGCAGGAACTTGCAAGGCGTATAAAGGGCAATCTAAACAATCCTGATGCACTATTTCGCAAGGTTAGAGATAAGCACGGAAACTTAGTGTTGAGCCAAAACGCAAAGACTTTTCATCCCGGGCAAGGTGTATATAGGTCAGCTCACAAAAACGCCCTTAGAATGGCATCGAATGAGATTAACATGGCATATCGAGAAAGTGAGCAGATAAGAATTTCAAAGAATCCTGATGTTGTTGGTGTTGAAATTCATTTAAGTCCGCAACATTCTGTCCGCGATCTCTGCGATGATTTGGCGGGAAGATACCCCAAGGATTTTCAATGGAGTGCCTGGCATCCGCAATGTAAATGCCACCGCAGAACCGTTCTAAAGTCAGACGAAGAGTTTATTTCCGAACTCAACCAAGGATTAGAACTTCCACCCGAATCATCAAAGAATTTCGTTAAGTCACCACCAAAGGAATTTGATAAATGGGTAAGCGATAATGCCGACAAAATGGAAAACTGGAAAAGAAAACCATCTTTTCTGACTGAGAATAAAAAGTTTGTGAAAAGTTCCTAACTTTACCAAATGATATTCTCCCCACTCGATCACTACGACCTGAAAGAGTACCACCGCCTTACAAAAGGAATGGAAGTAGAATTTTTGAGTTTGCCATCATCATTCATTCACCACTGCGAACAAATAGTTTTCGGGAACGAGTACAAAGACCTATCTTATTTCTGCTTTCACCTTTATACCGATACATTCTATCGTGAACATTACGAACGTCTTTCACAAGCGATGGAATACGCCTACAATGAGATAGACCGAACGCAATTTAAGAACTTGGCAAATAATCTGGCTAATCTGCTGATATTTTTGCGTGAACCAATGGTAAGGGAAAACGATGACGAATACAAAACTGAAAACCTCCAATATTGGCGTGATATGGTAAAAGATGATGAATTACTGATGAGTAAAAAAGAGTTTCGGAAATACGTTCTAAAATAATTCTTTAATATCAATTTTCAGAATATCGCACCACGTTTGCAAACGCTTTACTGAGATGTTTTTTTTACCTGTGATGTATTCTGATATTCTGGGTTGAGTAACACCCAAAGCGGCTGCCATTTCTTTTTGAGTGCCACCGTAGAGTTGTAATAGTTTTTTAACTTGCATTCTGTTCAATGTATTTTAATGTTCATTGTCACTGAACGTGCCATTTTGTTGAACAATATATTCGTAAGCCTGCTCTTTAGCGTGATAAGCTGACACAGAACTAAAGAAACTTTTGTAAGGTCTTGCTTTGTGTTTCGCTGTAAATGGGTTAAATATTTCAAAATTGATAGGGCATACATAAACGTAATAATCGAAACCGCAAGATCGCAAATTAGAGAAACTGCCAGTGTGCTGAACTCTTTTTTGCAATCTCACAGATTTGCACTTTTTTATGAATAAAGATTTATTCATTACCCAATAATATTGTAATTTTCTTTACAATAACGAATATAGGTTTTACAACCTTCAACATCTTTAGGTAAGTAAATCTTTGACCAGTTGTTTTCACCAAACACACTATCTTTTAAAAGAATTACTCTCTCTAAAAGTTTTTCAAACTCTAACTGTCTTTTTTCAGATGCTTTCATGATCTTATCTGTTTAAATGAGTTGGTTCGTCTCTCATTTTCTATACTACAAATATACGCCAAAGTGTATATATAACACAATAGCTAAAATGTTAAAGTTTTGTTAAAGTTTTTACATAAAAAAGCGCACAATTTCTGATGCGCCAAACCACAATTAAAAAAAGAAAAAACTAAACTATTATTTCTTTACCTCTCTCGGCTTTCTTACCGGTGCTTTCTTTTCTTCTACTACTTCTGATTCACTGCCTTGACAACTCCCACTACTAAAGTAAGTGTGATTCTTGGAAAACGCTTGTACTAATGTACTACGTTAGCTTCCATCAGAGATTGCCCTCTCTGCAATAGATTAAAAGTCGCTTGATGATCCGCATTCTCTGTGTATCCACAGTTAACGCATTCAAACAAACTTTGTGTTTTTCTGTTTTCTTTACAAGTATGTCCGCATTTACTGCATTCTTGGCTTGAATATCTTGGATTGACCTTAATTACATTTGTTTTATATTCCAATAACGAAAAGAATGTTCCCCAACCGCAATCTAAAATATGCTTAGAAAGTCTTTTATTTTTTGACATTCCTTTAATATTCAAATCCTCAACAATTACATTTTCATAATTATTAGATAATAATGTAGACTGTTTTTGAAGAAAGTCTAAACGACATCTCTTGACCTTCAGATACAGTCTTTGAACAACAATAACCTGTTTCTTCCAATTACTCCCGCCCTTTTTCATCCTTGAAAGTTTTCGGTTTTCAATTCTTAACTTAGACAAGTTTTTGAAAAGATGTTTTGGGTTTTCCAAATACTCTCCATCGGAAGTGACGGCAAAAAATTTAATCCCCATATCTAACGCAACAACAGATTGACTATCTCTGTTTTTGACTTTAGAATTATATTCATCCACTACAATTTTTAAATATAAGCCGTCTGCTTCTTTTATTATTGTAGCGGTTTTTAAGTCCCCTTTAGGTTCTTTAAATTTAAATACTTTAACCACACCAAATGATGGTAGTTTAAAAGCATTATGCGTTGTTTTAATTGATTTAAAAGGAATTGATTTCCATTTCTTTTTAGAAGCCCATTTAGGATAACCTGCACCTTTAAAGAATTTTTTAAAGGAATTATCCAAACGGTCAATAACCGCTTGAAGCGTTTGGCTGTGAACATCTTTTAAGAATGTGTGTTCTTTTTTAGCATCAGTCAATTGTTTTTGTATGTCGAAACAAGACAACCTCAACCCACGTCTATAAGATTCCTCTTTTACTTCTTTTGATATATTGTACACAAACCTGCATATTCCCACCAAATGGTTGAACTTTTGCTCAACCTTTTCGCTTGGTTTAATTTTGTATGTGTACGTTTTAATCATTGCTACTCAACTTCATTCTTACATATGCTGATAGAGAAATATTTAGCTCTCTGGCTTTTGCTTCAAGTTCTTTTTTTAATTTAGAACTAATTCTAATTCTCAATTCTTCTTCCATACTACAAATATACTATATTGTTACGACATATGCAAATATCTAAACAAAATTATTAACAAATTCATCCCACGGTTAAAACGCGTGGGCTTTCTTTGGAATTATTCCGTAAAATTCAGATAGCCATTTTTCTGCTGATTTCTCATCATTCGGCACCGCAATATCCACGAGTAATTCAGATGTTCTGCTTTCATTGGTAGTCATTACCTTTCCCTGCAAGTTTACGGCGTAATTATGCCCATCATGAGCGATTTCATAAAGATTATGACTGCCATAGTTCGTGAATGAAAATCCTTTTTCCATTAGGAACTGATCGAAATTGAATGTTTCTGTCATTGTTTAAATATTTTGTTATAAAATTGGTCGAAATTTTCCTGAGTGAATTCTATGTCGATAAATCGGGGTTTATCAATTCCGAAGATGTTATTTGAATTTCTATGCAAATCAGAAATTTGTTTTACCGTAGGAATTGAGATATTGTTCCAATGATATGTAAGTTGCTTCATTCCGAAATTCAAAAGTTTAAAGGCTGTTGGTTGAAATTGTTTTACCTTTTTCATTCTCCAATTATTTACGCTACAGATTACGCCTTTAGAGCTAAACATAAGCAAACCTACATTGATTCTGTCGCCAAAACTTGACTGGTAATATAGCAGGGAATAATATGTTTTCATTTCACCGTTTTAAAGAATTTTTCAATTTGCTATTACTTTTGTTTTAGATGCTTCCAAAGATTTGAATTTAATCTCCGGTGAGTTGTAGATTATTTTATCTGTTTCAGTCCAGTTGGCTTTGATTTCTTCCAGCGTCATTATATTTAAACATTTGTCCGTTTGTGAGTTCCTCGCTTTACATAATTCATTCCGTAAACCTTTGGAGGTATTCCCTGACCTCGGTACACGGTTCTGATATACTCTCTTTTCGCTTCTTTCTTTTGCTCTGTCGGTTTTTGAGTTGGTGCAGTTGCTTTTTCCGCTACTCTTTTCTGTGTTTCAATTGGTGCAGATTGAATATTTATAATCGTTCCACTTCCGGCTAACATTGCAGCCATTCCTAAAATTAATCCTGCTGATTTTTTCATTTTATTATTTTGTGTTATTGGTTTCTAAATCAGTTTGTTTGATAAATGATCCATTTAAAAATTTTCCTTTGCGGTCTTTGATGTCGTTGTAAGAATGCTCGATACAATCTTCAATATACTTTCCTTGTAACGCTGCAATGTGGGTTAAAACCACTACCATATCGCCTATATCATCAGTACAGTCTTTACCTCTTGCAATATTACCAGCTAACTCGCCAAATTCCTCGCCAAGCTTTACGAATTGGCTTTGAATAGTTGCGCCACCTTCTCCGTAGAAGTTTCTGTCTGTTCCCCATTTTCTAATCTTGTCAAATACTGTTTCTACTTTCATAATATTATTTTAAATTTTTACCATCCACGCAACTCTATAAATTCAGACTCTGTTTTCTTGCTTGCATTTCTATACAAGTGTATTCGGCTTGAATCGATAAGTTCAATATAATTACTCTCATATTCTTTTGCTTGAATTAGAATGTTTCTCAGCCTTGTTGATATTTTATCTCTGTTATCGTGAATGAAAGTACCAATCTCTGTTAAATTTTCTATCGGTTTTTTTAATAATTCATTCGCAAGCAACCTTAATAACTCTCTTTTTTCATCACTATTTAAAGAGTTGACAAATATTTCTAAATTCATATTTCTTTATTTTATTTTCTGATTGTTTTATTATCCAAGTCAAATACCCAATTATTAATTATTCCATCGTAAACATCTTGGTGGTCAAATGATGATAAACATCCGTTCATTACATCGTCCTTGAAAGCGCATTCCGTTCTGTATTTAACCAATTCAATTTTAGAATCTATCATTCGAAACCAATCTGTTGTTGCTATTATTTCAGGACGTGGAAATATCAAAGTTGGTGGCTTGCCTAACTCATTAATTCCCCAAATTACTAAATCCCCCTTTTCATTTTCATAACGTGAATCAATACCATTGGATCGGGTAGTGGAGTAATCTAAGTGTTTGCCTTTGACTAATTTATAGCCGTTTTCTAAAAATATGTCGAGTAGGAATTTCATTTTCTATTTTTTAACCATTCCAAAACCTTCTCCGTATCGAAGTACAGTTTCTTGTTCTTAGCGAACTGCTGATGTTTCTCATATCCACCCCAAACCAACGAACGTACATCGCTTAAATCGTTGATTAAAAGTTTGTGTATTCTATTCCTATCCATTCCCGAAACCTCACAAAATGAAGCCATATCAATGAATGGTTTTTCCACCTTATTTTTTAAGTGAGCTACTGTAAGGATTTCCAAAACTGTCAGATCCGCACATCTTCTTTTTAGTATTTCATTCATAGGAACAGATGTTAATATCTTTTGTTCAAAATTACACATTTACAATTATATACACAAGTTATTTAAACAAATACTTTAAGTTAAATTTCTACTTTTGGAGTAATAATTAACAAAATCTAAGTAATGTTTGAAAAAATCCTAACAGAGCTTAAAACGAAGTATAAAAACTTCGGGTTAAGTGACACAATTTTGAAAGCTAAAGCGAAGCAACTCGCAAAAGCGGTCAATACAGAGGAAGAAATTGAAGAAGCAGTAGCAGGGGTTGAAGATGATTTGGCAATATTCCAATCATTTGCGGACCAAAACCGAACGCTGGCAAAAGAGATCGCTGATTTGAAAAAAGGAAAGGAAACACCAGAACCGGAAAACCCTAATCCAGCAAATCCAAATGATCCACCGAAACAAACGGGCGGAGTTCCTGAATGGGCAAAGGGATTCACGGAAACGATTAAGTCGCTTACCGAAACTCTAACAACCATGAAACAGGAAAAGGCGCAACAAACCAATGCACAAAAACTTCAATCGAAATTAGAGGAATTGAAAGTATCTAAATCTTATTTGGATCTATTACCGCAATCACCAACTGAAATGAATTTTCAAACGGATGAGGAAATTGAACTATTCGCTACTGGTCTGAAATCAAAATCAGATGTGTATGAACAATCAATTTCTAACAGCGCATTAGGTCAAACGGCTAAACCATTGTTTGGGGAAGCTGGTAAAGAGGGAGATGTTTCAGCAGCGATGCAGGCTTACATGGATTCTAAAAAACCAAAAACAAATGAATAATATTAAAAAAACATCTGGACAACGTGAGATAGTTGTTTTTGATGATGTATTAGCAACACGCCCTGGCGGATTGTTGAATATCGACAACGTGGATGCTAAATCAAGGTTTACCGATGGGATTATTCCAGCGGGAACTTTAGTAGTGATGACTATTCCAAACGTTTTTAAAGTTTTAAAAGTCGCATTAACAGATGTGAATACGGTCGGAGCTGTGGGTTTAGTTCACAGAAATGTAGCAATCGAAGATTTTACAGAAGCTTCAATTGTAACTGATGGTATCGTAAGAATTGATGCTCTTCCAGCACCTGAAAAGACTGGCATTGCTTTTATTCAAGCGAAACTGCCAAACTTAAAATTTTATTAATCAATCAAAAACGTAAACAATGGCAGATATACTATTGAACAAAATTATTCCTGAGTACAACAATGTTGATCTTCTGGGATACTTAGACACTAACCCATTAACCGATTTGGGTTACAAAAACTACTTTCCTCTGCTTTATAAAACAGGATTAACGTTTGGAAGCTTAGAAGGCAATACAGCAGCAAAAGTAATTGCTCCGCTTGTAGCTTTAGATTCTAATGTGATCTTGAAAGGTAGAGATAACAGCGAAGCAATTAAGGGTCAGATGCCTAAATCGGAGGTTGGTAGAGTGAAAACGGAAACTGACTTTTTCAGAATTAGAGACCTTAGAAACGCATTGGCTGTAAATAATTCCAATACAAATATTAGTAATCAAATTTTAGATAACATCTATGATGATGCTTTATTTGTTAGAAATTCAATTAATGCTTCAATGGAGTTTATGTCGAAGTCTTTACTTTCTCAAGGTTTCTATGAAATGAATGGGATTAAAATTGATTTTGGCGTGACAGTTCAAAATGCAAGTGCTGACTGGTTCTTACCTGCTAACGCTGCAATATTTGATCCTATTAAGGAATTTATGGCAGTACAGAAAGTAGCATTAGCGCAAGGGTTCAGATACCTAAGAGCCGTGATGGACTTGGCAACCTTTAATCAATTTGTAGCATCTGAAAAAGTGGTTAAGTTCACAGCTTCCTTTGCTCAAAATGCTTTAGGATTGGCACAGACCCCAACAATTGGTCAGGTTAATTCCGCCTTGTTAGCACAGAATTTACCAACTATTGAGATTTGGGAAAGTTATGTGAATGAGGAAGGAAAAGACGGTGCATTGACTGCTAAGAGTGGTTGGATTTTAGGAAATATCCACCTTTCTGGAACTGCTGATTTTGGAAACACTCAATACACGATTTCTCCGGAAGCAACGATTGATTTGAATGAATCTACAAAAGAAACGGTAGATGAGTTCATCTTATTGTCTGCAATTGGAAGTGCTGCACCTATGCGTATGCTTACAAAAGCTGCTGCGTTTGCAACTCCAGTTTTAAATAGCGTGAAAAAACGTTTGATTCTTAAAACCAAATTAGCATAAGAATGACTATCGGGGATTATATAAAGGAGAAATTTTCTAATTGGTCGGTTAATTATTCCGATGCGATGATTGAAGTTGAGTTATCTCGACTTGGGTTAAGTGCGTCCGATTCTATAACGAGTGAAACAAACACAGATAATTTCTTTTATAACATTATCCCCGATCTTCTTTCTACTCCGAAATCTGTTAGCGAGGGTGGTTATTCAATTTCCTATGATAAAGAAGCAATGACAATATTTTATAAGGTATTATCAAAGCGACTTGGACTACCAAATAATCTTTCAGCTAACACAATAACTGATATAACAAATCGCTGGTAATGGCAATTATTCAATATCCATACAGATTAAAAATATGTAAGGAAACAGAAGCTGTATTTGACCAAAATACAGGTGATTGGATTCCCGGAACTGCTGAATGGGTAGATATAGGACAATGCCGTGACGAGATAAACGGAAGTGGTGCGAGGGTTACTACACAAGATGGTGAAAACTATGTTTATTCTGCTGTAATCTATGCGCCATTATCTACTCCTTTTATCGGTAACGGTTCAAAGGTAGAAGTTTGGGACGGTGATTTTAAGCGCATGAGTGGAAACGTGGTAAGATTCGGCAGAGGTCAGCTAAATGTAAGGATATGGGTATGATTCCACAGTTTTCAATGGGGCAATTTGATGCTTTGTTTAGGCAAGCTGAAGAGCAACATATCAATCAAATCGTAAGGGTATTGCGGTTTGTAGGCGAAAAGGCGGTAAATGAAGCACGAGCGAGTGGAAGTTACCAAGACCGAACAGCTAATCTCCGTAATTCTGTTGGCTATGTAATCATTGTGAATGGAAAAATCGTAGATGAGAATTTCAGCATCTCGGCTAATGGTAGCGAGCCAAGTTCAGAAAACCCAATTAAGTACGGAAGGGATTTAGCGCACGAAATAGCATCGCAGTACAATGAGATTGCATTAATCGTAGTATCGGGAATGAAGTATGGAGCCTATGTCGAAGCGAGGGGGTATAATGTACTTACAAGCGCAGAACAACTCGCAAACGTTCAAGTTCCTATGCTATTAAAACAATTGAGATGACAAAATCAACGGTACTTGACGGGAAACAATGGATTTTAGAATTGCTTTTGTCGGCAGGGGTTCAGAACTATATTTCAGGCAAAATATACAAAGATAAAAGACCATCAGGAAGCACAAAGGAGGATATAGTCATTAATTCATTAACAATGACCAACGACTATATGCAGAATGGCGTTTTCAACGTGAACATCTATGTTCCTATGATTTCAATAACGAGTAACGGAATTACCCAGTACCAAAAGAATAACGCAAGATTAAAGCAACTCGCAGACTTGGTTTATCCAGTCCTCGATGATGCTTGGAACAACGATTATAACCTTGACATCGTCAATTCACAGGATTTCGAAGAGGGAAATGAAAACTTTTACAATTTCAGAGTGAGTTTGAACGCTCACCCAATATTTAACTAAAAAAAACAAAAATAAAATGGCACTATTTAATTTAGGCGTATCAAAAATTGAGGTTTCTCCTATTGCTGCCGATGGTGGCGTAGGAACGGTATTCGCTGCGTTGGGATTAACCCAGGAGGGAACAACCAAAATTAATTTCGCAGAACCAACCACTACTGATTTAATGGTAGAGGAATTGGACACAGCAGCGGATTCAATCGTAACTGGTGGAGAGAAGACAATCGAATTTGTAATTGCAAACCCTGATGAAGATACTTTGGTAGCTTTGATGGGTGGTACTAAAACCGGAACGGCAGGTGCAACAACTTGGACAGCTCCAGCAACTACAACAATCATCGAAAGATCAATCAAAATCACACCGAAAAAAGGACTTGGGTTTATTTTCCCACGCGTTCTAATTACAGCACGTCCTACTTCCGACTTGGGTAAAACCACTTGGATGGGCGTAACCGTTACCGGAAAAGTATTAGCACCGACAAAAGCGGGTGTTACAGACTGGTCTACTTTCAGAGTATAATATCAATTCTTTTTTTTTCTGATCGCCCTGCCTAAAAAATCGGGTAGGGTTTTTTTATTATGGATAAACATTTAGAACAAGAGGAACTAAACCTACTCAACAACAAAGGTTTTGATATTCCTGTTAAAATAATGGGTATTAAAAAGACTTTCAGATGTAAGAAACTCTCAATGGGGCGACTGCTTGAATTATCGGAGGTTTTTATTACGATGAATTTTGATGAAGAAGCACTTCAATCAAATGATTTTCAAGCACAGATAGCATCACAATATCAATCGGTGGCTAATAATGCTAAGAAAACCGCAAAAGCAGTTTCTATATGCATGACTGATAATTATTTCGTGAGAAAATTCCTGCAATACTACATAATGAAAAAATACACTCCAAAAGATTTGCTTGAATTTGCACAAAACCTACTCAAAACTGCTGACTACGGAAATTTTATCGCCTCTATCGCATTAATGAACGGAAACAGACCGACCAAAGCGAATCCGATAGAGAAAGCGGTTTAAAATCTATCTACGGAATATTAGGGCAAATATGCCACCACTTCGGATGGACTTTAGATTACTTGCTTTGGGAAATAGACTGGCGAATCGTCCAACGAATGATGATTGATGCACCTGTTTATGAATCAGACGATGAAAAAAAAGACAAGGAAATAGACCTCACGGAACAGACTACTGATGATATTGAAGAAATGCTCAAAAAATACAAATAAAAGATGAACACGAATCAGGGAGCTTTATATTTTGGCGCAGGGATAGACCTACAACAATGGCGCAACAACGTAAATGAGATGCGCAGAGATATTCTCGGTCTTACCAATACTACCCAACAGCAGACAAAGCAGATGGATACTTCCTTCCGAAATATAGGTTTAGGATTAACCACTTATTTTTCAGGTGCTGCATTAGGAGGATTTGTCAATCAGATTATCAATGTAAGGGGGGAGTTTCAAAAGACAGAAATTGCCTTTGGTACTATGCTTAAAAGTACCGATAAAGCTAAGGAATTAATGGGGCAAATGGTTGAGTTAGCCGCCAAAACTCCGTTTTCCTTGCAAGATGTATCAGCAGGCGCAAAGCAATTATTAGCCTTTCAAGTACCAGCAAATGAAGTTGTTGATACGCTTACTAGAATGGGAAATATTGCAGCAGGTCTGGGTGTTCCTCTATCACGTATTAATTTAGTGTACGGTCAGGTAATGGCTAAGGGGAAATTAATGGGTGATGATTTGCGACAATTTACCGAAGCAGGTATTCCTATGGTTGCTGAGCTTGCTAAAAAGTTTGGTACAAGTACAGCCGAAATTTCCAAGATGGTGACAGCAGGAAAGATAGGTTTCAAAGATGTTCAAGATGTTTTATTTGGGCTTACCAATGAGGGAGGAATGTTTTTCAACTTGATGGAGAAGCAGAGTAAATCGCTTTCTGGTCAGATTGCCAACTTAGGGGATTCATTCGACCAAATGCTAAATAAATTAGGAGAATCGAATCAAAATATATTAACGGATGGAATTGCAGCAACCGCCTATTTAGTTGATAATTACGAAACGGTAGCAGAGATTATTGGTGTTATGGTAGCTTCTTATGGAGCATATCGGGCAGCACTTATAGCTACCGCAGCATTAAATCAAATGCAAAATACAACTATTGCATCTGAAATAAAGCTATTGGGTATTTCGGAAAAAATGAAGTTGGGCAGAGCGATGGTCACGCAAAGACAAGCCGAAGCAACAGCTCGCGAAACCGCAGTTGAATTATCAGGGGTGCAAGCTAAATATGCAGCTTTACAAGCGGAGGTTTCAATCTTAGCTATTAAAAAACAATCCGCAATCCAATCAGGAATAAATGCAACAGCTAAAGCACAGGAGGCACAAGTGCAATTAGCTTTGGCAAGAGCTGAACTTTCATCAATTCAGGCAACAGGTTCAGCGCGTCAAATTCAGATAGCACAAAAGAATGTAGAAAAGGCGCAAAACACAGCTATTGCAACTCAAGAAAGTGCGTCAATCGCAAGAAAAAGAGCGTTAGGCGCAGCAACGGAATTTAACACAGCAAAACAATCTTTAGAGAATACAGCGCAAAAAGTCGGAGTAGCAACTAAAACAGCAGCTACAGCAGCGGAAGCAGCACAAGTAGCGGCAAAAAACGCTAATGCAATATCCACCACGAGGCTAACCGTAATGCAAAACATACAGACATTTGCAACGCGAACGGCAGCATCTGCACAAGCATTTCTAAATGCTACATTATTAGGGAATCCTATCGCTCTTGTTATTGGCTTAATTGCTGGTTTAACTTACGTTATTTACAAGAATATAACAGCTACGAGCGCGTATGCGGAAATTCAAGACAAACTGAATGCAAAAGTTCAGCAGTATTCTACTTCACTTGATGAGCAAAAATCAAAAATTGATACGCTCCTAAAAGTCATCAAAGACAAAAACACAACGGATAAAGTGGCACAAGGTGCGCTTAATGAAATCAATAAACTTACAAATAATAGAATTAGCGGATTAACTGTTGAAGGTATTCGTTTAGGTCAAAACGCAAAGGCATTAAACGCTTATTTACAGGTGATGGAGAAAGAGGTAAGATTGAGGGCTTTGATTGATGAAAAAATAGAATTAGAAAAGAGGAATAAAGACATCGACAGAGATAACCCAAACAACCTTACTTTTGGCGAGCGTTTTTCCAACTTAAAAGGGATTGGCGATGTTTTCAAAGGTTTGACCGCTCAAGAAAGAAAGGAAAGAGCGATGTTGGAAAACAGAATCGCTACAAATAAACGGATTAGAGAAAATGAAGCCGAGACACAGCGACTAATACAAGAGGGTATTAAGGTTGCCGATGATTCAGTAGTAAACACGCTGAACTCAGGAACCGAAGATGTAAAAAAAGCAAAGGAAAAAAGAGATCGAGAACTTGCCGAAGTTTATTCGCTCAACTCAATTGCTGATTTGGAGCAACGCATCGCGCTTTGGAATGAAGCCCTGCAAAAAGCATCCGGCGATACGGTAAACGAACTCACTAAAAACAAATTTGGCGACACCGTAAAGACCGGAAATACGGTATCTGTTAATCAAGCACTTGACGAACTTGAAAAACTCGAAAAAGCAAAAGCGACCCGCCAAAAAGAAATCACACGATTATCTTTCGATGAGGAACTCGCCGAAACCGAGAGGCAGTGGAAAGTAAAATATATGATTGCCCAGCAGTATGGGCAGAAAATAGCAGATGAGCAGTTCCCTGAACTAAAAGGATCTTACTATTCTGATATTGACAAAAGAAGATTAGAACTTGAAAGTAAATTATCGTCAGGCGTAGGTCTATCTGATGAGGAACTTCGGCAATACGAAAAACTGCAACAGATTATCAATTCCCTGACCGGGCAGAAAGACCCGTTAAGCAATTTTAATGACGGCATCGATGTTGCGCTTCGGAAATTGCCAAGCCTTACCGCGCAGATTGAATACCTCACTAATTTGCGGGATTCCCAAACTGACGAAGGAACTTCACAAGGTTTTTACGCGGCTGCTGATGCGCGTCTAAATGCTAAATTAACGGAACAAAGAAATATTTTCAAACAACTTTTGGAGGAACAACGCACCTACGAAGAAAAATCTTTGGCATTACAAGAGGAGTATGACGATATGCGCGCACTGGCTAAAACAGATGCAGAAAAGGAAAAGGTAGATAAATCATATTCTAAAAAATTCACTGATTTATTCTTCGAGCAAATGCAAGGTTCAGAGGAATGGAGCAAGGTTTTTATTGATATGAATGAGGTTGCGACAGAGCAATTAGAGAAATTTAAAATCATATTACAGCAAAAACTTTCCGAAGCAAAAACAATTGAGGAAAAGATAAAAATTGGCGAGTTCATCAAGAAAATCGAACAAGCGATTTCGGGTAGAAATTTCATTCCAAACTTTTCAAAAGCAATTAAAGCGCTGGGTGATGATAGTTTATCAACAGCCGAAAAGATAAAAATTGCAAAAGAAGAAATTGAAAAATTCCAAAACCAACTTGGTTTCGCTAAAGAAATTATAAGCGGGGTATCTGACATTTTCACATCATTAGGTGGAAATATGGATTCTGCGTTTGGTGATATTTTAAGCAATTTAGACCAAACTATTTCTGGACTTCAACAATTTGGAGAAGGTGCATCGAAAGCGATAGAGGGTTTTGCGAGTGGAAATATACTACAAGGTGTTGCTGGAACTATCAAAGCGATTGGTGGCGCAATTAAGTCTGTTTCTGGGTGGCTCAATGGAGATAAGAAAAAAGAGCGAAGCATTAAAAAACAAGCCGCCCAACTTAAAGAATTGGAAATGGCTTATAATAATTTAGCCTTTGCAGCAGAAAGAGCGTTCGGTTCACAGAAGTACAGCGGTCAGCAGGATTTAATCAAAAACCTTGAGCAACAGAAAGCCGCGATTCAAGGAATGATGAACGCTGAAAATTCAAAGAAGAAATCTGACAAAAACAAAATCAACGAGTATCAATCCCAAATTCAATCCATTAATCAATCCATTGCGGAACTGCAAGAAGGAATTATCAAAGATGTTTTGCAGACCGATATTCCCGATATGGCTTCTCAGATGGGTGATGCTTTAGTGGAAGCGTTTGCGCGTGGTGAGGATGGCGTGGAAGCAATCAATAAGGCGTTCGATGACTTGGTTAAGAATATGCTGAAAAATCAGCTAAATAAAATTCTTGAAGTACAGATGAGCGGTGTTATTGCTAATATGCAAACGGCAATGGGATTCAACGCTGATGGTTCGGGAGCGTTTGATGGTCTTACAGAACAAGAAATTGCGGATTTACGAGCGCAAGTTCAAGCGGCTTCTGCTCAAGGTCAGCAATTTATTGAAGCATATTCTCAAATATTTGGCGATTTAGCTTCCCCAGCAGAGGGATTGAAAGGCGACATTAAAGGCATTACCGAGAAAACCGCCGGAGCGTTGGAATCACAGATAAACGCTATCAGAATTTACCAAGTGGAAGCAAACAACATTCACAAATCCAATCAGCAGACATTTATCGCATCACTTCAACAACTTGTGCAGATTGAGTTCAACACACGGAACTTAATTCAGATCAGACAGGATATTTCAGAAATGAACAGCAAAATGGCTCGAAATTTAGCAGGATTTGGATAAAAAAAATGTTAAAGTTTAACTTTAATTAAATTGCATATCTCATTGATAATTAATAATTTTATAGAATGAAAATTGGAAAAGAAATAGCACTCGAAGCGAAGAAAAAAGGCATTTGCAAAGAGTGGTTTGCGCAGATGTTGAAAATCTCACATTTACAACCGCTTTGTGATATGTATTTCCGTGGGTCTGACTGGGCGATGGAGAATGATTTTCCAAATATCACATTATTAAGGAAGTACTTTTCAAACGCTGCACCTTACGGTTTTCATACCGATTTTGTGGGGTCTGTTGGTCTTTTAAATTCCGTGAAGCATCAAAGCATAGCATTCTTTGGAAATTCTGTTGCTGATGTTATTTGTGCGCCGTTTGCGGTGTGTGAGATATTTATCCGGCACAATTCAAAGATTAAGATTGTAGCAGAGGAAAACGCTTTTATCGTGGTCAATCTGTTGGATACCGCCACGATAGAAATTGAAGCGGAAAACGCAAGTGTAAAAGTATATCAGTACGGCACAAATTCAAACTTCACAGTAAGCGGAAACGTGGAAATTATAGAAAAGACATGGGCGAAGTAAAATACAGCGTAAACGGCAAATACTTTAAGGATTACGGGGTTTATATTTCTTCGTCTGACGGCTTGTTTGATGCACTCAAAAGAAAGAAAGTAAACACTTATGATTGGGCGGAATATCACGGCTCATCACTTGATTTATCATCACCGAAATTTGAACAAAGAGAAATTTCTTTGAAAGGTTTTGTTACTGGAGCTAATTGGATTGATATGAAGTCAAATTTTGATGCTATTATATCTGAATTTCAAAAAGCTGGAACTCAAAGATTATTGATTGAACCTTTCGGATTGAAACCACTACCATACGAGGTTTGTATGATTGATGATGTGAATTTAAACAAGACTTTTAAGGATGGTAAAATGGTAGGAGTTTTCACTCTGAAATTAATTGAGCCGAACCCTATTAAAAAAGTGCTTTATCTTACGGGAACAAGTTTAAATCTCGCTTATAATTCACCAAATGAAACCGAAATATTCTACGGCAACGGATTAAAGGAAACCGCAAAAGGAAACGTTTCACTTTCAAATAAAACCTTAGCGAATAGGTTTGTAAGTGGATATGCATTTGAGGGGAGGAATTATTTTATTCAAGGCGGTATAGCAAGAACTTTGTCTTTACTTCAAGGCTCGCCGAAACCTATACAGGATGGGATTTTCCCTTTAAATACGGAGTTCGCAATTTCTTTTTACGCTAAAGTTATTTCGGGCAATGGTAGGACTTTACATACAGAATTCAATGGGGGAATTGGGGCAACTGAATTCGCTCTTACAACTGAATTTAAAAGATACACGACTGTAATGTCAACTGATAGTGCATATCCTATTTGGTATCTATGGATTACTGATTCATTCGCTGTTGTTGATATTAAAGATATAATGATAGTTAAAGGCAACAAGCCAATGGACTATATGCCCGCTCCCGAAGATGAAAAATATATCATCATCGCAGGAAATGTAGATGAAATCACCAACTTAACTACTAATGCTGATGTTTTATGGGAACAATTATAAAAAGAAATGGAATTGAGCATTTGAATTTGGTCAAAAGAGGTGAAAGGACGATTGATTCTGCTTCACTCGGTCAAGGTATGCTAACTGATGATACCGTGAAATATTCCGTTCGCAGTAATAGCAAGTTGGATGTAAAAATTAACGATACCATTGAGGTTTTCGGAAATACTTACAGAATAAACACACTTCCGACATTCAAAAAAACCAGCAATACAGAATATTCATACGAAATCGAAGCGCAAGGCTTAATGTATGACCTTTTGCGATGTAAATTTTTCAACGCTGATGGAGAAGGTTTTAAAACCACAACGGATTTTCCTTTGATTGGAAATTTGGAAGTTTTCTTGGTAGCGATTAGAAATAATATGCACCGATTTTCTGCCAATTGGGAAATTGGAAATTTCGCAAGTACAGAAACCAAGATGATAACTTTTGGCGATGATACTTGTTTAAGTGCATTGCAGAAAATTTGTCAAGAATTTAAAACCGATTTTTGGGTAAAAACAGAGGGTGGAAAATTCAAAATCCATACTGGAGCTTTCGGTTCTACATTGCCGATTGATTTTGAGTATGGCAAAGGCAAAGGGCTTTACAATTTAAGCCGAAAAAATGTAGATTCTAACGGAATTGTCAATCGCCTTTATGTGAATGGTGGTACAGACAATATCCCAGCAGGTTACAGGGCGTTTTCTGATGCATTAAAATTCTCGGATGCAGGTTATATTGAAGATGTTAATTTAATCGCAGAAATGGGATTGATTGAGGGTAGTATCGACTTTCCGGATATTTATCCAAAAAGAACCGGCGTTGTTAGTGCTGTTGGCTCATCAAAATTCAAGTTTCACGATTCATCAATGGATTTCGATTTGAATGAAAAGGAAGCCGATGGTTCAACAAAGTATCTTATTGCTGGGACTTCTGCGAAAGTACATTTTAATACTGGCAATTTAGCAGGATATGAATTTGAGATAAAAAAAGGCGGTTACAATCACACTACCAAAGAATTTGAGATAATTCCATTCACAAATCAGACTGGACAGAAATTTCCCGATGAAGTTGCGGAAGCGTTCCAAATTGGAGTTGGTGATGAATACGTTTTGTTGGATATTGTAATGCCTCAAACTTATATTACCAATGCAGAAGCGGAGCTATTAACCAAAGCTAATGAGCAATTCGCTTTGCTTAAAACGGTAAAAGTGAGCTATGATTTAGAAGTTGACCCGGACTATATCAAAAATCTTTCCACTCCTATCAGTATAGGAGATTATGTAAGGGTGAAAGATGCGAATTTAGGCATTGATAAGGTGATAAGGGTTCAAGCGATTACAAGGAATTTTATTACAAGTAACACGCCTACTCCTTACAATTACAAAATCACACTTGCAGATTCTTATGAGATAAGTTTTGCCAGCCAAATGGTGCTGGATATTACGGAGGTTAAAAATGTAATTTCCGTTACCAATTTAGGTGATATAAACCTTTCAAAATTAGGGTATAAAACAACAGAGGAACTCCGAAATTTGGTATTCGACACCGATGGTTATTTCGATGCGGAAAATATTAAGCCGTTTTCTATTCAAACAAATATGCTTACTGTTGGAGCGCAGAGCCAGCAGTTAAGCTGTTCTGTTGTTTTTTTAGTGAATAATGCAGGAAATCCAAATCAAGTTGAAACAAAAGCGGGTGCGTTATTTTCACAAACATTTAATAAAACTTGGATGATTGCTGGTTCAGTACAGACTATTCCCGATAATAATTCAAGGTACGTTTACGCAAAGTGTTCTAAAAACGGCACAAGCGGAACTATTTATTTTACACAAGCGCAAATTAAGTTTGACGAAGATGTAAACGATTATTATTTCCTATTAGGGATTTTGCATACCGTTACAGAGGGTGTTCGTGTTTTATCTATTACGATTGGAACTACTACAATAAATGGCGGACTGATCCGAACCGGTATAATTTCCAGCCTGGACGGGCAAACGTACTTCAACCTTAACACGGGCGAAATTAAGGGAAAAATAACCTTTACTAATGATTCACCAGCGTTTCAACAGATGAATGATGCTATTGTTATTGGTGGAAGAAATTTAATGTTACATTCTAAAGGGGAATTTGGATTTGCTGTACCAATTACAACTACTGAACCTTTAAAAATCGGTGATAAATACACTTTATCTTTTGATGTGATAGGGAATGTAAACGGAAGTATTTTCTTAAACAATAGTATATCATTAACTTACGATACGTCTGGAACTGGATGGAGGAGAAAAAACGTAACTTTCACGTTTGTCAAGAATGATTATTTAAGCCATGAGCTTTACCCACATATTTACGGTGCTGATTCGGTTAAAAACGTAAAACTCGAAAAAGGAACAAAAGCCACAGATTGGACACCTGCCCCAGAAGATGTAAACGAACAAATTACAGCGGTTCAAACTTATGCGACAACGGTTAATAATTTGGTTTCTGATATTGCGAACGACAACAAAATCACGCCTTCTGAAAAACAACAATTAAAGCAAGAGTATGATATAATTGTAGCGGAAAAACCACAAGTTACCGCACAAGCAACGCCTTACCCTATTACTGCTGAAAAAACGTCTTATGATAATGCCTACAATAATTTGGTGACTTATGTAAATCCATTAATTGTAAACTTAAATAATACTTCCGATGTTGATGGCGTTACCTTGCGAAGTCGCTTTACAAGTTATTACACGGCAAAAGTAAATTTGCTAAAAGCAATTACAGATTCCGTTAATAATGATTTATCTGCCGTTTTTAATGAAATGGAGAATCTGCAAAATTCTGTTAATCAAGAAATCGCAGATGTTACGGAGCAAGTTAATAATTTAGAGGGTTATGTTGATGGAGCGTTTTCAGATGGAATAATCAATCAAGCCGAAGCGGTGGCAATTGAGAAGTACATAAACCAAATTAATACGGAAAAATCAGATATTGACAACAAATACAATCAGATATATAATGACTCTTATTTAAGCGGAACGCCAAAAACCAACTTAGCAACCGATTACAATAATTACGTTTCATCGCATACCAATCTAATAAATTCGATTAATACAGCGATTTCTGATGGTGCAACAACGCCAGCGGAGAAAGCGGATGTTGATTCAAAATTTAGCTCTTATAGACTTGCGTTGGGAGTTTTGACAACTCGTTTTCAAGAAGCGATTAAAGCAATCGAAACCGCAACCGTGAACGCAATTCAGATCGGGGGTAGGAATTTAATTATAAAATCCGACTTTACTAAAGTTGAAAATGCTTACGGAATTTTCAGTATTAATGGAGGAGTTATTAATCCTACTGTAAGTGGTTTACACTTTGCTACAAGTGCATATGGACATGGAGTTTACTGTGGTATAAGTGGACTGCAAGTTGGAAAAGAATATGTTTTATCAATTTGGACTAAAGCAACATATCAAGAAAGTACGTTAGTTCAATTAGGATTCAATAATGGGACTTCAAAACTTGTTGAACTTCCTACAAGTGGTTCTGAATATATTAAAACAAGCGTTGTAATCATAGCAAGTTTAGTAAATGATGCTATCATTTTTTATAATGGTCAAGCTGGGATTAATAATTTCTATCTGAAATATATAAAACTAGAACTCGGTAACAAAGGCACAGATTATACGCCAGCACCTGAGGACATTGATGCTCAATTTGTTTTAGTAAAAGCTGAAATTACCGATGTAGATAATAAGCTTACAAACCTGCAAGACAATTTCACGGATTTTGCAAGTGATGGTGTTATCAATATCGCCGAAGCAAAAGCGTTAAAGAATATTGCACAAACTTTAAACAATGAAAAAGCGGATGTAAATCAGAAATATTTACAAGCCTACAACGATGTTAATTTAACAGATAAAACACCTTTGCAAACGGCTTGGAATAATTACAATACCAGTCATGCTGATCTACTCTATCTCATTAATGGTTATACAGGGGGGGATAGGGCAATTACACCTGATGAATTAAATAGTGTTAACTCTTACTTCACATATTACCGAAACGCTTTATCAGCATTATCAGCAGCATTAGAAGCGGCTTTAAAGGCTATTTCAATAAAGCAGATTGATAACATTCAAGTTGGGGGACGGAATTTAATGCTAAACTCGAAAGGTGAATTTGGTGTTGTTATTCCCATATCAACTAAAGAACCTTTAAAAGTCGGTGAGAAATACACTTTATCTTTTGATATGATAGGGAATCCAAGTGGAAATATTTTTTTAAATAATAGCATAGTATTAAATTATGATACTTCAGGAACTGGATGGAGGAGAAAAAACGTAACTTTCACGTTTGTCAAGAATGATTATGGAGGTCGCGAGCTTTACCCACATATTTACGGTGCTGATTCTGTTAAAAACGTAAAACTCGAGATAGGGAATAAAGCTACAGATTGGACACCTGCTCCTGAAGATGTGGATGCAGCAGTAACACAAGCCAACCAAAACGCAGCCACAGCACTTGCACAAGCGCAAAACGCCCAAACAACGGCAGCAGCAGCAGCATCAGTTACAAGCTTCATGCAGACCACAGTTGATGGAAATGTGGTTGCAACTGGGACTTTGCAGGTTGGTGATGTAAACGGAGCAAATGCAGGGATTACCGGAGTTACGGATAGGGGCAGGGATTCAGTGCGATTTTATGCAGGAAGTAATTACGCAGGAAAAGACACTTCCGCATGGAGTGTTTCAGACAATGGCTTACATAGATTTCACCACCCTAACGGAAAGTTAGGGTTAGAAATAGGCGTTAAGGATGGGGAGATAGTGATAAATGGCTATCATGAAAGTGGTTTTAAAACTTATGAAATGTCCCCAAATAGAGGACTTGTAAACGTTTCCTATATACCAGAAAGCTTTTCACCTCAGAAATCAAGATACTTTGGCACTACTTACAATGAGGAAAGCATTAAAAATACCCTTGTAGGAATGCTAACTCATACCATGATTGATTACGGACCAAACGCACTCCCTGACCGTAGATACAACAGACAGTGGAAACTGTCTAACGATTTGCTTGGAAATGTTTTTCTGTATTCAGCAGGTACACACCCAAACAATGAGCAATACAAACCATTAGCAGGTTATAAAGCTAATAATTACAACAGAAACGAAAACGCTCAAGACGGATGGTATTACTTTCAGAATACAGAAATGATCGCTTCCGGATGGGATGATTATGGAGTTTATGAAGCATCGGCAATTTTCGGAATGTATAAGCTTCAAGGAGGAAAAGTTGTCGAAGTAAACTCTATTCACACACAAGTTTATGCAACGTAAATTTTAACAATTAATATAATTTAAAACAATGGAAAATTTAGAAATCATCAGCACTCAAGTAACAGTGCAAGCGAAAAAAGTAATCAAAGGAAACACAGCCAATTTCAGTTGGAATCACGAACAAGGCGAATTACCTCAAGTGGTAAATTTCAATGTTAATAGAGGTTTATTAGGTGAGCCATCCTATACTGGGAATGGAATTATTTCGGGTGCTTTTTATACACAATCGGGGAAATTCGATGTGCAAAACAATAATTTCCAAGATGGAGATTTGGAGATTTATGCGGAAATTCTAAGCGTTTGTAAAGAAATCACCGAAAATTTAAACAAAACAAATGCAGCGGAAAATTAATAAACGGAACTCTACCAAAACTAAAAGGTAATTTTTTAACAAACTAAATGAATGCAGGATTTTACTAAAAAATAACAATCAAACAAATTAAAATGAACGAAGTGGATCTCACAAAGGGGGATTGGCAACCGAAAATAAAATAAATTATTAACCTAAAAATGCCCTACGAAAATAAAATGAACATACTATTCACCAGCTCCAAGTACATTGTGGCGATGCTTTACAGTGCTTTTATTTCTCTTTCTGCCGTACAAGTGAAGGATAGTTACGAAGCTGTATTTTCGGACGTGTTTTTCTATATCGCAGGGGCTTTGGGTACAGCATTAATGCTTTTGGTGGAAAAAGCAGATAATAAATCAAAAGAAAAAGTAACCCCTAAACGTGTGGCTTACTCTATTGTGGCTTGTGTAGCCATAGTTTATTTATCTGGAACAGTTCGAGCTTCCATGATTGCGGATGAAGACTTTGAACGTAATCATTGGTTCTACGGAATCGTGATGTTTGCATGTGCCGTTGCACCAGAATTTGTACGAGCTTTAATTGGTGATGGCGGAAAGTATTTTGGCGATGCCGCAAAACGTGGCTTAGCACGCAAGATTGAAAGTGTAATTGCTGGAGATGCAGAAGCTCCGCAAAATGTTGAACCTGAAAATATAGATAACAATGAGCAGTGATTTGCATACCTTTATCCAACTGTTTATCGTGGCAGGTTGGATAACTATATTTTTGTATTCATTCTTTCGAAAGTGGACATATCTTACAACCGCACATAGGTTTCTCCTTCCGGTGGTGTGTCTTGGATTCTCCGCACTCAATACTACACTTTTTAATGCTGTACAATTCAAAACAGACTGGTACTCTATTTTGTTTTATCTGGTTCAGATTGCAACGCAAGTAATGCTTGCATTTTCGTTTAAGCATCGGGAAATGAAGATTGATAAGCTCCACGAAGCGGAAATGTTTTTGGAAACTTTCAAAGCTATTGCAGATATGCTCAGTCGAGAAATTTGGATTTTAGAATACGACAATCATAAAATGGTTTACAGCAATCCAATTTATAAGCAATTACATAATGACTTTGATGGAAAGGCTTTGGATGAAAGTTTTCATAAAGATTTTGTAAAAATATACTTGGCAAATAATGACAAAGCGTGTTCCCAAAAAGGGATATTTCACGAGTTTACAGAGCCTACCATCTACGGAGATAGGCAATACTGGAAGATGGCTAAAATAATAGGAGATAAATGTTACATAATTGGAATGGGAAAAGGTAAACTACCCACGAGCCTAAAGGCATCGGGGCTTTAGACATCAATAATGCACAGAACAACTATACATATCGCATCTTTCGGGATTGTTTACAGAAATCCCCAGCAAAGAAATGTTTTTGGAAGCGTTTTCGTCCGCATCCACAACATCAACTTCGCATTTGTTGTTGGTACACTTAAAAACCTTGTTTTTCCTTTCTCCGATATGGAAACAAGAAGAGCAAGTTTGGGAAGTATATCGTGGTTCTACAGCAACCAATTTAACACCATTCAGAGTAGCCTTGTAGGTAAGAAAAGAACGCAACTGACCAAAAGACCAACGACCAAGTTTTGTTCTAAACTTTTTGTTTCTCCTTTTGGAAGTAAAACGGATATTGGTCAAATCCTCAATGGAAATACCTTTACCCTGTTCTTTAGCAGAACTTACAATGCTTTTCGAGATAGAGTGATTGATTATAGTAGCCGTTGTTCTTTCCTTGCCAGAGAGCCGTTTCAGAAGTCTTTTAGAACTTCGTGTGCCTTTGCTTTGAATAGAACTGCGAACCTTTTGTTTTTGTTCCCGATAGGAATTAATCCAGTCGGCAGAATGTTTAACCCCATCAGAAGTAACGACAATATCAGTAAGACCGAAATCCACCCCGATAAACTCTTCTACATCCTCAACATCATTTTCGTGTACATCAACAGTTTGAAAAAGATAGAACTTACCTTTTTTGTAAACCAAATCCGCTTCGCCTTTAATGTATGGCAAATAAGCAGGATTATGACAAACAAAGTTAATTTTCTGTCTACCACCAATACACCACAAGGAAACGATATTGTCGGTTTTGTAGGTCATAATACGACTATCGTAAGCAATAGAGCCGAGAGGTCTAAAAATACGTTTAGTTTTCTTATCCAACTTATAAGCATCCGCAACCTTTGCAACAGAGCGAACCAGCATTTGAGAAGAAAGTTTAAACGTAGACTTATAGACGTGGTAGACTTCGTGATGGAGTTTGAAATTATTAAAGATACGTTTAGACCAAGCGACATCCGAAATAGCGTTGCAGACCGTATTGGTTTCACGAATAGTTTCGAGAAGCAATTCAGCCTGTTCAGCAGTCGGAAGAAGTTTGATTTTCAACGTCAATTTCATATCGTAAAGATACGACCTTTTTCTGATATAAGAAAATATATTAATCAAAAAATTAACCAAAGAGGAAATATGGGGCAATTCCTCCCCTTGCCTAAAGGCGAATGGGTTTCCTTGCTCCCAATGTGATGAAAAATAAAATATTAATAATCGTAGCACTTTTCACTTTGGCAGGTTGCCGAAGCAGGAAAACCAACATAGAAAAAACTTTGGTTGGCGCACAAGTAGAAAAAATTATGCAAGTAGAAAAACACGTTTCGGAAGTCAATAAAAAAGATTCCGTGAAAGTCGCTGAAAAAAAAGAAGAAAAAAAGGAAACCGAAACCAATCTGCACGTAGAGTTTGACCCTAAGAAAAACGATTCATTGGAGGTAAACCATATTGCGGATGGAGACACTTTGAATCTGCAAATCAAAGGAAATGGCATTGTAATTTTCGACTACAAAAAGAAAAAACAAGAAGCAAAATCCTTCATCAAAGATCTTTTCGGAAGCGAAACACTTAAAAATATTGATTCCACCATAACAGAAAACCGCAAAGAAAAATCGGAGGTAAAAACAACAGTGGTAAAAAAAGAAGTGAAAGCGAAAGGATTTCAATTCCCGGTGTATCTTATTATTGGCTTCGCAGTATTGTTACTTGTATTGCTTTGGTTTCTTTGGAAAAATTTTGGCGGTGGAATTATGGAACAATTAAATAGAAAACAATTAAATAGAAAACGATGAAAATAACACACACATCACAGAACGGAATCGACTTGATAAAGAAATTCGAGGGATTCAGAGGTAATCCATACCGAGATGCAGTAGGAATCGCAACTATCGGTTATGGAGCAACGTACTATCCAAATGGAAATCGAGTGAAGCTCACCGATGCGCCAATTACAGAAAAGTACGCAACTACTCTTTTGGAGGTGATGCTTCGCCCCTACGAAAAGGCAGTTGATAGTTTCACCCGAGACGACATCAACCAAAACCAATTTGATGCGCTGGTTTCTTTTGCCTACAACTTGGGAGTAAATGCGCTTCGTGGCTCAACGCTTTTGAAAAAGGTAAACAAAAATCCGAATGATCCAACCATTCGCAACGAGTTTAAAAAATGGGTAAACGCAGGAGGTAGACCGCTGAAAGGTTTAATCACCCGAAGAAATATCGAAGCGGATTTGTATTTTAAATAATCGAAATTTTTAAAGTGGTCAAATTTGACCACTTATGTTTAATTTAAAAATGAGATGTACATTATCTGGAGTCCTTCGTTACAACGGGGGATTTTCTTTACAAAAAACCACCTCCGAAGAAGTGGCTGTGGTTATCGTTTATAATAATGTTTTCTAACTCCTAAACCTTCTGATTTTAAATGATTAAAATTTAATCTTTCTTTTAAGTTATCAAATTGTTTTGAAGTAATGCTATGTTTTTTAACGTCATCAGAATTTCTTAATTCATAAATAGTTCTTTTGTTATACTGTATCCGTACTAAAAGGTCATTATCTTCTATTAATTTTTCTAATTCTTTCATTGTCATAATTCTTTATTTATCGGTTTTAATTTTATCATTTCTTAATTGCCATTCAAAATCTAAAACTTCGTCGGGGTGTGATTTCTTTCGGCAATATGGGCATTTATAAATTTCTCCATTTTCAACAAAAGAATCTTTTCTTAATCTTGAATATTTACCATTTCTATTTTTGCATGATTTACAACCGCAAATGCTTGGTTTTTTACAGTGTGGGCAATCCATTCATTCTTCAATTTTAATTCTATCTTTTTCAAATGTTTCAAAGTAAAATTCTACTGGTCTATATTCCTCATCAATGCGTTTAAAATCTAACAATAAACGATATGATGCGCTATCTCTTTTTAATCTTTCGGTTTGCATAAATATTTCATGTCTAAATTGTTCTATGCTCCATGTTCCTTTCCATCTGTTGCAACGAGGGCAAGCAGGATTGTAATTTTCTATTTCATTTAGACCACGTGGCTTTTTAAGGTGCTTTTTAACGTCATCATCGCTCCAATTATGATATGCGGGTTCAATATGGTCAACGTGCCAACCTTTCTGTAATTCACATCCACAATAGGCACATCTATTATTATACTTGCTTTTGATTAATTCTCTATTCTTTCTCATCAATTTTTATTCTGTCGGTTGGTAAATTTTCGATATTTTCCATCAATTTTCCTTTTGGCTCTTTGCTGAAAAAATTATCGTCGCACAATGTTAAAACTTCCGATTTAGTCGCTTCACGGACTTGTTGGAGGAGTTTTATAAACTCCCATTTCTCAATTAGTTCGTGGTGTTCGGTATCGAAATTTCCTATTCTATCGTAAAATAGCTCCTCAAAAGTTTTTTCTATCATAGTATTAAATTTTTAAGTGTACAATTTTTAAGATAAACCCACCCATCGGAATAAATTATAGCGTAATCTCCGCAATGTGGGTGAATGCCTAAAACTTCTATTCTACCTTTTTGGTTATGGAATAATATATCTCCTATGCTTGGTAGTTCGTTCATAGTATTAAATTTTCGGGGTCGGTGATTTTACTAATAATATTAACATAATCATCAATAAATATATCATCAACAGTTAAGTCGCTTTCAATAAATATACTTACACTTTCTTTTATCTTCTCTCCGTATTCTTTCTGCGCACGGATGCAGATTTCGTCATAATATTTTTCCATAACGTCATCAGACCATGTTTTCATAATTAAATCCTGCCAATCCTTACAACCATGCTCTTGGGCGTAATTATTTTTAATTTCTTGAAGTGTTTTCATAATCTAATTTTTAACTAATATTATACTTCTGTTTCGGTCAAAGGTTCTTGATTCGGCTTCGTGCCACAAATGGTCTAAATCATCGTCGTGCGCTTCTCCGTGTGACAACCAATCTTTATACGGATTCTCCCAATAAATCTTGCTTTCTATCGCTGAGAGTAGGGATTCAGTGGCGGTAAAAGTAATATTTCCTTGCACACTACCCTGAATTGGTGAATAATTTTTATAGTATTTTCCTTTATTCTCTACCAACTCTTTCGCATCTTCCTCTCGGATTTCATCTGGTTTGCCGAGTAAGGTGTAAGAGCCTTCGATATAATCTGATAAATGACTTCCGTGTTCTTTGACAAATAATCCTTCTTTTGTTAATTCGTAATCACAAACCCTTGGGAGTTCAACAATCAGCAAATCCTTCTTCAGCAGGTCTTTTATATGGTATGTTTTCATTGCTTATGTTTTTGGATTAGGGAATTTATTTTTGATAATACACTATCAGCAACATCTTCATCGGTATTATTTACCATTATAAAATCTTCATCTTCTACGCATTGCTTGAAATATTTCAAAAAATGGAGTATCTCTTTCTTCTCCGCTTGTAGCGAGTCTATTTTTGTTCCTAACTTTTTAATAATTAGATGTATATCACTCATGATTTGTGTTTTTTGATTAGAGATTGAAAATCTTTAACGGCTGATATTTCAGGGAAACCTGCTTCTAATAAATCAGTTGCTTTCTCCAACGCTTCCAAAAGCTCTTTCTTCTCCGCTTCCAGCTTTTCGATTTGCTGTTCTAAAGTTGATTTTTCAATAGCTTTATCTATTTGACCTAAAATGAAAGTCGCTGCTTTTGATTTTTTAGGTTCAACTAAATTTCTTTTTCGATTTTGACATCCATTTTCATCACAATAATTCATTGTGCATTTTTCTTCAGGTGTTTCGCAGAAATTCCACGGTTCATTTTTCGGTGTTTCCATTGTGTTTTATTTTTAAATTATTAACATCCATTTATCGGCTATATAAACTTGATTTATTACTCTTCCTTTTTCGTCTGTAAATTGAGTTTGAAAAGAATCCCCCACATTATCGTCTTTTGTCCAAATAGCCTCGCCTAAATACTTTCCTTCACGCCAAAGTTTATATGTCTTACCGAAAAGTAAAATATGTTTCTCTGATTTTTTTGGATTAAGCGATTTTAAGTATTCCTGTTTTTTACACATTTTATTTAGTTTTAGGCGTGTAAATTTTATCAATTGAATCTTCTACATTTCTAAATTGATACATCCATTGTCCGTGAGCATTGTACCATACTTCTCCAAAGTTTCCAGATTTAAATTTCACTAAGTAATGATTTCCGTTCTCTACATTAATGGAGTTAAAATCATTCTCCTTAAGAATTTTATAATCTGTCAATAATTCATCAATAGCATCAAGTAAGTCTACATATCTTGCATCTTCAATGTGTTTTGATAATAATTCTTCTAATTCTTTTTTTAAATTTTCCATATCTTTGTATTTCAATTATACTATATTGTAATACAAATGTAATACATTGTAATTAAATAAGCAAATATTATGAGTAAAAAAGTAACATCATTCCGACTATCTGAAAAGGCACTTGAGCAATTAAAAAAGCTTGCTGAAAAGGAAAATCGGTCTATGGCTAACATGGTTGAAGAACTGATAAGAAAAGAATTTCAAAAATTAATGTAATGGCGGTAAGGGCTTTCTGATGGGTTGGTAGTGGGTAACAACTTGCATCCAATCTTGTGTCTGGTTTTTCAAAGCATAGTCACCTATTGTAAACCAATATTGTATAATTACTTTATTATCCCAAAAAACCCAATAATCACCTGCTTCTTTCGGTAAATCCGCTTCACTTTCAATTTTAATCCACCAGTCATATTCCCCACCCTCAAAAAGTTTGATAAACTCGGGATAGGTGAGTTCGGTTTTGCCGTGAATATTAACGAATGTGCTCATCCATTGTGTGTAGCCACTATTTAATGTTAAATAAGGAAATCTATTTTCAAACTTACCTTTCTTTAAAATCATTCTATCTGAGTGATAAATATTTTCATTTTTATCATTTAATACATGATATATTTTTATTATCTCCTCCTCCGAACACTTGCTAAGGTCGATAAATACTTCTTCTTTTTTCATTGCTATTTATTTTTGTTTTCTTTTTCTTTAATTAATTCAACATACTTTCTACTAATCGAATATTCTTTTTGGTCATCTTCAGTTTTAACTGTGATAAATTCATCATATTTATTAGCTTTTACTACCACTCCTTTAACTCCACCACTTGTTATTAAATCTCCTTCTTTAATATTCATCTTATTCAATAACCCTAATGAAGCGAGAAGTTCAACTTCTAAATTTGCCATAAGACCAAATGCCGTATCTGGAACAGCAGAGTTACATCCTCCACAACTTATTCTTATTTTTCCTGTATCAGTCAGAATTAACTCCACTTCAACTTTATTTCTTATCATTTTCTTTTTCTTTAATTAGGTTCAACAAATAATCCTTACCAAGTTTCTCCACGATTTCTTCGGGGGTGAGGTCGGGTTGGATGGGGCGGATGAAATCGGTGATGTTGAAACCACAATCTAAAAAATAATCTCCATGTTTCAACAATATATTTGACTTTACAAAAGTGTTATTAACCCCAAATTTTCCTTCCATTTCCACTCCTTCCCAATTACTCAAATCAGGAAAATCTCCTTCCTCTGCTTTTGGGAAAACGAAGTAACCATCCTGCTTAATTGCGTTAAAAATATCGTCTATTTCACTTTCAAGTAAAGTTACCCCGTGTTCTTTTGAAAGATAATTGAATAGGTTTTGATTTCTACTAGTAGTTTCCATTTTGGAAATATCTGTTTCAATTTCGTGTGCTTCGGTGAAGCTGTGTGCGTGTTCTGCCATTGTTTTAATGTTTTTTATGTTAATGTTTTCGGCTGTGTACTGGTTTTATTTCCAATGTCCTACCCAAAAGAAATCTCGAACTGTTCTCGGTGCGTAGGAATTGGCTATCCTGTTCTCGGTAAGCCAATAAAAGATGTAGTAATATTTTTTACTTTCAAACAAATCCGCATCGTCTCCGGCATGAAAAACCATTTCGACATGTTCAGAATCGGTCATTATTCCAACGAATCTTAACTTTTCGGAAAACATTCCATCGAGTGTGGTGTAATCGCCCGGATTTAATTCATTTCCGTGTAATTGAACGCCCATTGGTAAGATGAAATCTTCTTCACGTTCATTTTCATCGAGGATTAATCCGCATCCTCCGCTTTTGCTATAAATCACTCTTTCCATTTTAAGCCGTTTTTAGTTTCCTTTGGATATAAGATACCGATTGTTTGGTTATACCGAATTTTTGAGCCGTCTCCGTTTGCGAGAAGCCTTCTTTTAGCATCTTCATTACCTCGCTATGGTTCACGTTTGATTTTCTCCCTGCTTTGATGACGTATTTTTTACCGCTCAAATCTTCTCCGGTTACTCCTCTGCCAACGTAAATTGGTTTTATTCCTTTCTTCTTACGGATTTTCTCCGCTTTCTTTGCGAGTGCGAGTGCTTTCAATCCCGCTTGTCTGTGTTTTTCTTGGTCTACCATGCTTTGTATTTTAAATTGTTCAATATTTTATAGTCAAATTACGCATTGCGTCTATTTTTGTGTTAGTGGCAATACTATGACGTATCAATTAAACCACTCGATTGTTGTTTGACCTTGAAATCCTTTTTCCCAAATAAACCAAGCATAAGCAACAGCAGAACCGCCACCAGCTTTCATTCCATCGAAATCAGCATTTTTAGCACATAACAATCGGCTACTACTTACATAAATTTTCTTTGGAGGATATTTAGTAAAAAGTTTTTTTCTTGCTTTTCCTTCAAGAAATTGAATTTTTAAAAACATTGCACATTTATTTCCTTCTTGTAAAATTTCAAGAGATTTTTCAATAAACTCTTTTGCAAATTTATAAGGAGGATTTGTAATAATATCTCCGTGCCAAGCTTTATCGTATTGTAAAAAATCAATTCCACTATGTCCATAACCTCTATCAATTAAATCACTACTATAAACTTGATAACCTTGTTTTTGTAGTTCTTTTGACAAATGACCTTCGCCACAAGCATTTTCCCAAATCCATTCATTAAACTTTTCTAATTCACAAAGTAGTTCAATAGCTTTTGGATCGGTTGCGTAAAAATCATTTTCTTCACGTTCTTTTTCTGTATGACTTGATGCTCCTAATGTTTTGAAAATACTGTTTTTATTTCCAGTCCAATCTTTATCGGAAGTACTGCCACTAACACTCGTTTTGTGCAATGGCGGGGTTTGGTCTAAATTTAATGTTTCTTGCATTTTTGTATGTTTAGTAATTAATCGGAAAGTCAGTCTTTTTTAATCCGCCACTGACACAAAGCGAGGGAACGTTATACAAAAAAGTTTTTTGCCAACGCTTTATTTTACTGCTATTCGCTAAAATCATTATCATAACAAATTTTGTTCTTTAGCTTTTAAAATAACTTCATCATATAGATTGTATGAATGTTCGATTTTAAATAATGCTTCTTTGTCTCCGTTCAAAGCCTTTTCAAATAACCATTTGTGAACACCGAATGAAAGCCATTCCGAAATTTTAGAATGTTGTATCATCTTGCTTTGGCTTCCTTTTATTGCCTTGCTTTGGCTTGCGCAATCTGGATGGTGCAACTCTTGAAAATAATTAAACTCATCCCGTGACAATTCATAAGGCGGACACGAAAAAGCCGAACGCACTTTATTTACCATTATTACGTTTAAAATTTTCTTGGTCAATCATTTTACTCTAAATTTATCTTTTTCAATTCTGTTAGCCATTCCGTAAATTCGTTTGCGCTCATCATCATTAAATGTTGAAAATTGCCGTGCAAACTCTTCATATTCGGTCCGCTCTTTTCGGTAGCGGGATTTTCCTTCTTCGTTAAGGTTTTGTAGGAAAATATTAAACTTAGTTTCCGTTTTATTCGCAAATTCCATAAGAGAATCGGTATCGGGGAAAGCATTCAATCTGTTGAGTGCCTTGATATGAAAAGAAGCGTAATCAATAGAGAACAATGCCTGTCCGAGATGGTTCCATATAAAAGCTTGATTTTCGGGTGTTACCTTTAATTGTGTCGCTTTCCTTTGTAGTATTTTATTCTGATACCTTAATTCTTTTTGAAGCGATTTTTTCGCTGTTTCTGTCATTAAATAATTTATTGCTGTCATTTTTTTTAAGGGTATTTACTTTTACTTTTTTCGGAATATTCATGTACTCATAAAAATCGGATAGGTTGTCAAATTCATTCCTTACCGACTTCTTCTCTCGCCTATTTCGTGAATAGTTGCTGATGAAGGATTGTTTGGGGGTCATATCACTTTAATTTTCTGATTCATGTGACATTATTCCCATTTCTTCCAATAGTGCAACCGTGCTGCGATAAACTGCTTCACCGCCTTTTGGTTTGATTTCTATTATTACTCCTAAACTACCACCGTTTTTTATCATGTGATTATTTAGTGCAACTATTGCAGCTGCATGATTTGATACTGCTTCTACGGTTTCACTTAGATTACCGCTTTTTACTTTGTATTTCATCTTTCTTTGCTTTAATTTTTCCGTTCACATTATCATATCGGAATGCTACCGATTTTAATTCACCCTTTTCGAGGGTTACGATCATCACCTGCTCATACTTTGCGAAGGTGGAGTGGGAGGTTTGGAGTTTCATAGACTTATTTTTTGTTATTTTTTGATAATTGTGTGCGCAGTTTGATATTGTCGTAGGATTTTCTGTTTTTCAGCTCGTAGAGGTTGTCAATTCTTACCATTTCGCAGGTGAGGAAGTCCGCTACTTTTTTTAAATCTTTGTAAAATGGTTTTGATTGATTTTTAAACATTGCTTTTACCTTGCTTTCATCGTCATTGTATTTTTTCATCATAGAAGCGTCTGTGTCGCTTAAAATCTTGTGGATGGTACCAATACACCATTTATACTTTTCTCGGGTTATTTCGATGGTTTCTCGGTCATCTTGGGTACTTATGGAAGCGTCCCAGTTGTTCAGCCAATTAGTGAAGTTCTGTTTTGCTTCTTTAGTAGGGGAAATCGTTTTCATCGTCTGTAATGTTAAATGCTTCTTCTGGTGAAGCGGTTATGGTTTTAATGTTTAATTCTTCTGCGGGTTTTCGGTCAAAGAATTTGGTGCAGCTTGCAAACTGCATCTTGAATTGACCTTCTTCATCGAACATTTCGTAATATCTTCGGCTTTTCCAATCGTAGTAAATCGGGTATGTTCCCCATTTCGCTATTCCTTCCGGCTTAACTTTCAGAATATGGATATTCGTTTGATTTTCTTTTACGATTTCTCCGGCTTCCGGATCATCATTTGGAATTGGTCTGTGAACTAAAACTTGAAGCATTGCTTTTCGGTTGTTGTTTTTTCCGCCGTAAAATTCATCTGCTAATGCTAAAAGTTTTTTTCGGTTTCCATTTCGGTCAACTGTTTTAGCGGTTTCGGCAACGTGGTTTACCATAATATCGAATCGGTTGTTTTCTTCGGCTTCCAGATTGAATCTGTTAAGAACTCGCAAAACTTCATCGGCTTTCGGCTCGAAATCATCGACATCATAAACCGGATCTATCACCAAGCAATCGAATTTGATATTGTAGAAATCTTCTGCCTTTGCTAATTCGTTGTAGATATTTTCCAAAGTTTGGTATTTGCTATCCTTACGATTTTGCTTGAAAACAAATAAGTGTTGCAACATGAAATATTCTGCTTCGTCAGCTTCTGCATCATCCATTGCATAGAAGTTTCGTTTTCCGTCTGGTCGTACTTTTGTGTACGGTTTGCCTTGATAATATCCGCAAAACTGCGTGAATACTTTTTCTACATCGCCTGATTCCGTGGTGAATAATGCTACTTTAAACCTGTGTTTTTCGATTAATTGCATTACCAATTCATTTGCGAATTGCGATTTTCCGTGATTTGGTTCGCCACCAATAAGCATTGTCACTTTACGGCTTCCCATTAAATACTGCCCTTTGTCGTATTGATTCCAAGTGTGAAAACCAAATTTTACCGGACTTAGTTCTCCGTTTTCACGAAGCACTCGCATTTTCTTTTGTGCTATTGAAAGGTCTAAGAATGCCATAATTTAGTTTTTAAGAGTTCCACGGTCCCGCCGGAGTAGTTTTTAAATTTTGAGGTTTATCCGTTCCGAATTTTGGTTCGTTGTTTTTCCAAGTGGTTAATCTTTTTTTAGAATCCCAAGTTTTATTCATTTGGAATCTCATTTGTCCGGTTGCTGATTTTTCGCTCCAGTAGTTAAAAAATTCTCTTACTGTTTTTTTACCGAATTCATCAACGAAAGGGATTAATGAGTTTTGAAATTCTACTTCCGATAAAACCTTGAAAGATTTTTCTTTAGCCGAAGGCGTTATATATTCTTTTCCTTCTTCTCTTTCTTTTCTTTCTTTAGTTTGTATCTGTTGCTGTTCCGTTGGTGTTTCGTTTAACACACTATGCGTGTGTCTATGGGTGTTCATTTTCTTTTTTTCGTCTGTGTTGTAAAGCCCATAATTACAGAGCTTAACGATGGTTTCTTGGTGTTCCACTCTGCGTTCCACCATGCGTTCCATTTCTAACACATTTATGAACCTGTTTACTTTTCCTACTGACCAGCCCCAACGTTGGGCTAAAAAACGCTGTGAAGCCCTCAATTCTCCACGATTTATGGTAATAAAATTCATTTTTGTAAAAACTTTTTCTGGAGTAGATTCAAATCTTGCGGATTGAATTAAATCGATCCATGCTTCGGCTTTGCTGTATTCTCTATTTTCTTTCCAGAATGGATTGTCAAAAAATCCACGCCCTAATTTTATAAACCCTTTCTCCGCCATACTTAATCATTGTTTGATTTATTGTTGTTACATTTACAACAAAGTATTTGAAGGTTTGAAATTTCGTTTTTCCCACCTTTGGAAATTGAAATTATATGGTCTAATTGAAGTTTATCAACGCTTTTACATTTGGTGCATGATGAAGATTCTGTTATTAATATTTTTCGCATATCTCTATTAAAAAGATTGGCATACATCCTCAACCGCCTTTTAGCACTTCGCATCGCAGAGTAGTCATTAAGATATTGTTGATCTTCTTTGAATAGATATTCCAAGTCTTTGTCTAAATAGAATCGGAATCCTGTTTTATCTTCTGTCATGTTTTTCTGCTTCTTTTAATGCTTCTTTGTAGGTTTTTGCCTTTAGGATTATCACTTGTTTTTGGTTGTAGAGAATGAATTTTCCGGAAGTATCTCCGCCTAAATAATAATCTCCGAACCAGTGATTTTGGTTGCCTACTTTCTGCATGGTTTAAATTCTGTTTAGTGAGTAGTTGTTTTCTTTTGCCCATTCAGGGTTTTCCTCTATTCTTCTGTGTCCGTTTCGTGAAACTGCAAGCCAGTATCTTGTGTCAAGCAGTAGGCTTCCGATTCTCCCACGCATATGGTGGATTTCTGTTGCTCTTTCTCCGGTGATAGGACATTTCAGATTTTCGGGTTGTGCCAAAAATTGAAGCCTTTTTATTGTGTATTCCCTGATTTCCTGCTGTCTTTTCTTGCTCATCTTTGGGATTGGTTTCGGCTTCTTCTTTTCGTTCAGAAATCCGTTCATTTCGGCTCTCTTTTCTTTCTTCCAAGCGTTCTGCTCGGCTCTGAATTTTTGATAATGAAATAGGTATCTTTTGGCGGTGAGTGGCTTTTGTTTACCATCGTTGCAGTCAGTACATATGCCTAATTTCTGTTTAATCGTTGTGTTCATTAAAATGGTAATCCGTCATTGTCATCATTATCGAGCAAATCGTTTGCTTTTGGCGTTGGTTCGTTTGCTTTTGGCGTTGGTTCGTCTGATTTCTTTGCGCTGTCTGCGAATTTTATATCCCTTACACGGAAATTGGTGTATGTTTTTCCGTCTTTCTCGGTTACATCGAACCAATCTGCCACGACTAAGATTTTTTTGCCTTTAGTGAGGTATTGAGCAATTTTGTTGGATTTACTCCAGTAGGTGCAGTTGATGAAAGTTGAAGCATCGTTTCCGTTTTGTCTTTTCTCGTTGATTCCGAGTGAGAAGGAGATTGCTTTGTAGTCTCCTTTGGTATCTCTTACTTTGGCATCTGCTGTTAGGTTACCTAAAAAAATTGCGTTGATCATTTTTTATAAATTAATTGTTAATTGTTCGTTTGGAAGCGGAATTACCGCATTAAAAAATTCGAGTGCCTTTCTTCTACATCTTTCGAGATAGTCCTCAAATTCAATTGTTTTAAGGTCTGCTGTGCTTTGTGGCACTTTTATTTCTTCGCCTGTTGCTTCGATGATTTGAGCTTTGAAATTGCAGTGAAGTTTTAAAATCTCGTGAACCTCATTTGGGGTTAATATTTCCTGCCATTCTTCCTTTATCAGTTGTTGCCAGTAGTTTACTACTACACCCCAGTAATAAGAGTTTTCTTGAATGCTTCTGCGCTTGTACTTTCGTTTGATTATGATTTCAACTTCCTTTCCTTCGTGCAATGAAATAGCATCTTGCATTTTCTTTCTATTGTTCATTAATTTGCCATTCTCAACTCGGGAAATTATGGTAGTGGATTTCATTTTATTTCGCTTTATCGAATTTTAGGAAAGATGAAACACTTACTTCCGGAAGCGGAATTTCTGCTCCGTCTGCATCTACATTTAAACCGCCTTTTTGAACCATCAGAAGTGCTGCTTTACTTTTTGCTTCAAAGTCTTTTTTTGCGTTTTCTAATACCTTCCACTCATCAATATTCTTAAAGTTCAAAGTGGTTCTTGTTTGCAATACAACCTTGTAACCTTTGTAACCTTCCGGATATTTGGATGATTCGTTTTCGATGGCTTCTTTATTTTCGTCAAACCAAGTCTTTCTTAGGTTCATTTGGATTTCCAATTTTTCATAATCCTTTCTCATTTTCAAAGCAACTTCTAATGCGCTTAAATTTCCATCTTCATATTCTTGAGCATCAGTCACGAATTGGTCTGAAATCAATTGATATGGATCGATATATCCTGTTCTTTCCTCGAAGCCGAAAAGTTCTTCTTCTCGGTCTTGCATGAATAAATTTTTGTTTGCTCCCATGATTATTTAATTTTTTCGGTTAATTCTTCTTTTCTCTTAGTAAAAAATTTTGCAAAGGAATCTTGCTGTTCCTTAGAAAGACCTTTGTATAATCTATTCATGTCATTAAGATTATCAATTCTGCTTAGCTTATCTTCAATAGTAGAAGCATCCATATCTTTATCGGTAACAAGTCCTAAAATTGATGATAGAGCATATCTTCTCATATAGGTAATACCACTTCCAAGTGATTGATATTTGTTCATTCCTTTCATGCTATCTTCTGGGATTACTACTGATGAATCAATGCTTTCACCGGATTCAAAATGAAAAAGGATTGTTTTTAGTTCATTACCATTGAGTGGCTGTGTAAATCCTAAACCATGTTTTTTGAGTAGCGGATTTATCGTTCTTAAAATCTCCGGAAGATCTGTGTATGTGTAAGAATATCCGGAGGTGTCTTTGTGAAGTATGGGTACTTCCTGCTGGAATGCAGCGAGTGCTTTAAATAGATTTTTCATTTTTTGAATTTTTAACAGGTATTTCGTGCATTTTTCGGATCATCGCCTTTCGGCTGGCGGTCGAGGCTCCTACCTCCCGACCGCCAGTATTAAGAGAAGTGTTTTTTTTCAGATACTTTAGGATTTCAGCCTTTGGTATCGCATCTAAAATCTTTTGATAAGACATCACGAAAGTTCTTTTTCGAGTTCAGATAATTCAGATTTTAGTTTTTCAATCTTTTCAGATTTTATTTTCTCTTTGTGTGCTTCAATAAGATTGATAAGGTTTTGCAGTCTGTCATTTGGGATTTTAATATCCATAAAACCGAATGTGTCGGTGCAGAGTTGGCTTTTTGGTTTTACTGAGAAATTAAATGTAAAACCATCAATTTCAACGTTTAGAGTAAACCACCCATCATTGGTATCTTTGATTTCAGTTACATTGAATTGGCACGCTGTAATCTTGTCTATGAAGTATTTTTGAACTTCGGCAATTTGTTTTTTCATGATGAATATTTTTTTGGTTAATTGTAGTCTTTGAATTTTTCAAGCAGTTTGAGAAATACATCTGCCGTTATCGGATACACACCGTTCCATTGCTTTTGGTAGGTTTGCAGAAATAGTGTTAGTTCTTTCATATCAGTAAGAATTTGCAGTTAAGAACTCAACTAATTTTCTGTAATTCATTCGTGCTAAAGTCAATAGACCCAAACCGATAAATTCGTATGTAATCTGAGTGATTGTCGCTAATTCTACGGTAATTGCGGACCAAAGAATTAAGAGTGCTAAAAGAGTGTTTAAAAAGGTTTTCATATTTCTATTTTTTATAAATTTCAAATGATAAATTCTTTGCAAGGTTCTTTTCGATTTTAGCGATTTCAGATGCTTTCAATCTCACTTCTTCGCCATCTTCATTGTAGCACTCATTTAATATCACTTCGCATTCAAGAACATCGAAAGAGTAGTATCTCGGCTCATTGTAGCCATCACCATCTTCGATCAAATCCAAATTCAAATTGATGTCAACTAAAAATGAGAAGTCGCCCATTTCGTTAATCATTTCATCTCTTAAATTCATTCTCAAAGAATCTGCATAGACTGTAATCTGTTCTGCGATTTCTGCGCTTAGCAATACTGGGGTGGTGAGTGTGGTGTTCATAATAAACAGTTTTTGTTAATTGTTTAGCAAATGTAAACAAAATATGTTTACCAACAAACAAACAAACAAAATTTGTTTACTAAAAAGCCAAAAAAAGGGGTAACGTGTTGATATACAGTTATAAAAATTTAGTCCCCTTTTTGGCCTGGTTTTCATTACAGTTGATATAATTTAAAAATTTCTCTTATAGGTATATTCTTTTCTGTGTATAGATCATCACCTTTAACTGCGCTTGTTACGCATTCTACATCGCTAATCACTATATTTAGTTTTTGCGCATATTTAAGTAGGGTAATAGCTAGATTGATTGTGTTTTCTTTTGAAAGAATAACCACGCTCGAAGTTTCTTCTTCTCCATCGTATCCCTCAATTACCAAACTCACGTTGTCGCTCATTCTTTTAGGATTATCTGAATCATGATCTATGATTGCGGATGATATTCCACAAGTTAATGAGCTGTTACATTCTGTAAAAATTTCTTTGTAATTTTTCATTGTAATTTTTTATTTATTGATTATGTTGCTTACTACGATATACATTTTATCTATGTTTCCAGTTCTATCTGCTACATCAAGCCAACTTTCTGATTTACTTATTTTTTTCTTTGCCTTAATGCTTACATGATATGTATAGTATAGTTCTTGGTAAACTCTGTTCCAAATATCGTTCTGGGATAGGTTTAATTTCACAGATAATTTATTTACCATTCTGCGTATTTTATCCCTAGTAGACATTTCAGGGATTGGTTCGTTAGATATTGGAAATGGAAGTGCGAACAATTCTTCTTTTGCAATAATTTGATTTTCTTCAATTAGATTTAATTTGGATTCAATTTGGGAAATTCTCTGATCCTGCTGTAATAGTATTTGCGCTGATTGTGCTAAAATCTCTAATTGCGATAATGGTTTTTGTTTTTCATCCAAAGTTTTATGAAATACCTGCCTATAAACCTCAAAGACTTCTTTTACTTTTTTAGCCACGAAAAACTCCATTGCGGAAACAGAAAGAAAATATTCATATTTATTTCTGCCTTTTGTATTTTTTCCCATTTGGGAAATAATGGTATAATCCTCATTTTCAATAAAGTTATCTCGCAAGTGAGAAACTGCCTTACCTCTCTGGGAATACACTAAAGGAAATACATCATCCAGATTCACTGGAAATTCATTACCTGATTTTTGTAATTCTCTCACTTTGAGAAAATAATTTTTGATTGATGCAGGATCGCTGATGTTGATTAAGTTCATATTAATTTATTTTAAAAATTGGTTTTTTTGTGTTAATTCTTTTTGTTTTTTCATTCTGAAAATAGTGTATTCCACCACCTTTTCATTTTTATAGCCATATTTAACTGCTAATTCACTTCGTAACTCATAAAGTATAACATTGGGTTTTTTTGAGCGTTTAAGGTACTCCAAGTACATTTCTTTCTTACGAAGTCGCTTCTGCTCAGGTGTTAATTTGAAAAAATTCATCTTTTTATTTGTTTTATAAATAATATTATTATTAATTTTGTTGACCAACATTTAAAACGTCAAACAAATTTTGTTTATTTAAGTCTGACAAATTTAAACAAATTTTGTTTACTAACAAACAAAATGACAAATTTTCAAAAAATTATTTCGGATATTGTTGCAAAAGATCCATTGCGACAAATAGGAGTAGCAGAAAAGCTAGGCGTTACAGATGCCTATGTTTCAAATTTTGTTACTGGAACACGAAAGTTAAGTAAGAAGATTGCATTAAAATTAGAAGAAGTTTACGGATTGAATAGTACAGAAATGTTATCAATCCAAAAGCGAGAAGAAGCTGACCAAATGGTTGGATTAACCGACAAAAAAGCCGATGCACTCGAACAGCTAAAGAAAGTAACCAACGGAAAGAACATAAAGCCGAAATCCGAAACAATATTCCATACATTGGAAGCATACGTGCTACCGGTAAAGGGAAGGCTCGGACTTGGTAGTACATATTATGCAGATTCTTATTTTGAGGATAAATTAGAGAAAACCACCGTTTCAGTTACGGAAAAACCAACAAACGCCAATAGAATTATTTTAGCTGAATTTGAGGGCGACAGTATGACTGACGGAAGTCATGAACAGATTCCTGATGGTTCGTGGGTGATTTTAGCAGAAAGAAAAAGAGGTGAGGATTGGGATGCTAATATGGAGGGCAAAATAATGGGGTTCTTTGATAAGGACGACAATTTCACCATTAAGAAGGTAAAAAAGCACGATAAGCATTTTAAATATGTGATTCTGGAAGCATTAAATCCTGATAAGTCAATAGAAGATAATCAAGATAGGGAATTGCAAATAAAAAATTGTTGGGCTATTTACGATTATATTAATAAATTATCTTAAACCCATGAAAGCACCCTACGGAATAAACAACAGAATGCCGTACTATTTGGCAGCGATAGGAATCTTATTACTTATTTCCTATATTTTAGAAAAAATCAATTAAAAATACAGTTATGAAAAAATTATTTATACTATTTGGTTTTGTTTCGGTTTTTGGGTTTTCCCAAGAAATAAAACTAGTTGACGGAGTTTATAAATTAAGTGAAGTTGTAGAAGTTAACGCTTCAAAAGATGAAATTTATAAAAAAATTAAAACGTACTTAAATCAGGAAACCAATAAATCTAAATATGTAATTGATGTTGATGATCCGTCAATTGGAATGATTAGCTATAATGAGGTTACTCCTGAATATGCCATTTCTAAATTTGAGTTAGATAAAGCTAAATATAAGGTAACGACTGAAATCAAAGATAATAAATTCAGATACTCCATTTCAAATATAATTATAGTTGAAAACCTAATGGGTTTAGAGTTGGAGAAAGATTATGCTGACTATATTCAATTTATGAAAACAAATGACGATGCAACCAAATTCGCAAAGCAAAAGCTATTGGATGATATTGTTTCCTTTCAGAAAACCAACATATCAGCGTTAAAATCATTCATTGAGCGAAAAGATGAATGGTAGTCTTTATTGGTAAAAATCGCTTAAATCAGTAATAAAAAATATTGTTCCAATCGTGTAAACTGCCGTGTAAAAACATCCTTAAATTCCGTAAAATCACCAAATTTAAAAAATAAAGATTTCTATAAATCAACACGTTACAATTTCCCATATTAACATAGGATCACCAACGGGGGTTTATTACGAAAAATACAAAAAACAATAATTCCAGACTGGGTAACAATTTGGGGTACAATGCCCAAAAACTAACGGAATTAGCAAAATAAAAAACATTGACAATCAATTAATTACACTTTGAGGGATGCCCAATATCTTTCTGGCAGTCTAAAGGTGACGGGTTCGATCCCCGTATTCTCCACTACAAAAGGGTTACAAAACATTGTAATCCTTTTTTTATTCAAAAAAATTATTTGTTTTTAAGTTTTTTAATAATTTTTAGTAAGGCATCTCGGTTTTTGGCTTCGTGGTAAAATTTGGGGAGCTTTTCTAATAAAGTAAAATGCGAACGGTCTCTGTGTTCGCGCAAAGCGGCAGAAATATATTGTTCCAAATACGCCAAATGCTCGTGGTTATAGCTCCAGAAAACATCATTTTTAAAGGGATATTGCAACCACAATTCGGCTCCAAAATATTGATGTGCTGCCATTCTCCAATTCCCGGTGATGCCCAACACGGTTGCTTCGGCAACAATTTCCTTGTTATAGCTGCAGTTTTCGCAATATAGTCTTACTTTTTTGGCTTCGGTAGAGGTTTTCGCAACGGCCTTTTTTTTTGCACATTGGACATTCAACCAAAACTTCATTCTCGAAATCAGTTAATCTTAAATTTTCGTCCTGAAAACGATTGTTTTGCATAATTAATGAGTTTGTTTCATATGGTTTTATAGTTTTTTATTGTACCAATGATTCTTTTTTTGTGGATTCATAAATTTCATGTAAAAAAAAGTTAATTTTTGGCTCCAACTCAGCTAAAATACCAAAAATCTATCACTGAAAAATAAAAAATCCACCTCGATTTAAGGCGGATTATTATTTATACTATTTGATTTTAGCTTATTTTGTAGCAACAATATGAAGCTCTAAATCTACTTCCTGAGAGATCATCCAATCTTTTGGATCTCCTTCTGCTCCGTAAGCCAATCCCCAATCTTGTCTATTGATGGTGAATTTTGAAGTAAGTTCTGCTTTTCCGTTCGCTACAACTACTTTTGCTGGGAAGGTTACGTTTACTGTTTTGTCTTTGATGGTAAGGTTACCGCTTACAGTTTTGTTAGCACCTTCAGTTTTGCTTTCAGTTCCTGCTGCTAAATCTTCAACCTTAGTGATTTCGAATTTCACAGTTGGATATTTTGCTACGTCAAAGAAGTCAGCGCTTTTCAAGTGGCCATCTAAATCTGCAGAAGTTTTTCCTTCGCTTTGTGCAGGATCTACAGATGCAGGATCGGTTACCAAAGTATTAACGTCAGCGCTTAAACTTCCTGAAGTTAGGTTGTCACCATCTAAAGTAAGAGTTCCTGAAGTTTTCATGATTCCGAATCTTGGGTTTAGACCGCCTTTGTGGTACCCTGTCCATTTTACCAAGCTGCTGTCTGCATTTACGGTATAGGTTTCACCTTTTTGTTCAGCTACAGCTTGTTCGGTAGAAGTTGAGGCATTGTCCGTTTTCGACTCTTTACATGATACTGCAAATAAAAAAGCTGATAATGCGAGGATTGATAGTTTTTTCATTGTGAATTGATTGTTATTTAAAATTCTTTGCAAAAGTAACTACTTTCATCAATCAATTTATTGATGTATGATAAGAATTATCAATAAACATCATATTAAAAAACATTATTTTGGTTAATGATCACGCACTCAGCTCATAATGAACTTTCATTTTTTAATGTTTTTTTTAAATTTAACATAAAAAGGAAAACTCCAAAAGTAGATGATAACATATCAAATAGTCGGACTGTATTTGATTTAACTTCCTAAATTCTTAAATCTTGTGTCTTGAATCTTATCTCTTTTCACTCAGAATCCTTCATGCGAAATGCCATAAAATTTCCGTATTTTTGCCAATCCCGAATTGGCTAATTTCGGAGCATTAAAATGAAAGATTCCAAAGAATATATTGAAATTTACGGAGCGCGGGAACACAACCTGAAAAATATCTCCGTAAAAATCCCCCGAAACGAACTCGTAGTCATCACCGGATTATCGGGAAGCGGGAAATCTTCGCTCGCATTCGATACGATTTTCGCTGAAGGACAGCGCAGATACATCGAAACCTTCTCAGCGTACGCAAGGCAATTCCTCGGTGGCCTCGAAAGACCAGACGTTGATAAAATCGACGGTCTGTCGCCGGTAATCGCAATTGAGCAGAAAACAACCAATAAAAATCCAAGATCAACCGTAGGTACCGTTACCGAACTTTACGATTTTCTGAGGTTATTGTTCGCAAGGGTTTCCGATGCGTATTCACTTTCCAGTGGAAAAAAACTTGTGAGCTATTCCGAGGAGCAAATTTTGGAAGCGATCCAGCAAAATTATAAAGGCGAAAAAGTAATGCTCATGGCTCCTGTGGTTCGTTCCAGAAAAGGACATTACCACGAGCTTTTCGTTCAAATGGCGAAAAAAGGATATGGACAGGCAAGAATTGATGGCGAATTGCAAGACATTGAAATCGACCTGAAACTCGACCGCTACAAAACTCACGATATCGACATTGTTATCGACCGTTGGATTATAGGCGAAAACGCAACCGAAAACCGAATGGAAAAATCCTTGCGAACAGCCATGCAAATGGGCGAAGGGACTATCGGAATTCAGAAACTGGGTTCGGACGAAATCGAATATTTCTCAAAAAATTTAATGGATGCCGAAAGCGGTTATTCCATGGCATTGCCAGAACCGAATACCTTCTCATTCAATTCACCAAAAGGCAGTTGCCCACATTGCAAAGGTTTGGGAACCATAAAAAAGGTAAACACTGATTATTTTGTTGAAAACGCCAATCTTTCCATCAATCAAGGGGCTTTATTGCCTTTGGAGGATATTAAATCCAACAAATGGATTCTCGGGCAGATCAAAAATATTCTCGAAATATTTGGTCTCGGATTGATGACCTCATTCAAGGATATTCCTCAGGAAGCTTTGGATTATATCTACAACGGTTGCCACAAAGAATTTAATAAAGATTTAAAATACGCAGGAATCACCAAAAAAATCAAGGTGAATTTTGACGGTTTGGTGTCACTCATTAATGATATGATTGAGGATAAGGATAGCTATGACGCAGTGCTCCTCGAAAGACATTTTACCACCGAAGAAGTTTGCCCGCAATGTAAAGGTACGCGGTTGCAACCATCAAGTCTAAGTTTTAAAATTGATGGAAAAAATATTGCTGAGATCAACGCACTTTCTCTCCTCGATTTAAAAACGTGGCTGAATGATGTTGAAGATACTTTCAGCGAGAAAAATAAAGTAATTGCCCACGAAATCTTAAAGGAAATCAAAACAAGATTGCAATTTCTCCTGGATGTTGGATTGGATTATCTGAGTTTAAGCAGAAGTTCTCGAACGCTTTCTGGTGGGGAATCGCAGCGTATTCGTTTGGCTACCCAAATTGGATCGCAACTCGTGAATGTGCTTTATATCCTCGATGAACCTTCTATCGGACTTCATCAAAGGGATAATGAAAGACTCATCAATTCCCTGAAACATCTTCGCGATATTGGAAACTCCGTAATCGTTGTGGAGCATGATAAAGACATGATTCTGGAAGCAGATGAAGTTCTTGATATTGGTCCGCGAGCAGGAAAATACGGCGGTGAAGTTCTTTGGCAGGGAAAACCGAAAAATTTGCTCAAAGCCAATACCATCACTGCAGATTATATCACCGGAAAAAGAAAACTCGAAATCCCTGAAAAAAGACGATCCGGCAACGGTAATTCGATTGTACTGAAAGGTGCTACCGGAAATAATTTAAAGAATGTAACCCTGGAAATTCCATTAGGAAAATTGGTCGTTGTAACAGGGATTTCTGGTAGTGGAAAATCTTCTTTAATCAACGGAACTCTATACCCAATTCTTAACCGACATTTCTATAGAAGTGTTCAGGAACCTTTGCCATACAAAAAAATCGAAGGAATCGAACATATTGATAAAATTGTTGATGTAGACCAAACTCCGATCGGAAGAACCCCGCGTTCGAATCCGGCAACTTATACCGGAATGTTTACCGACATCAGAAATTTGTTCGCAGAATTGCCAGAATCGAAAATTAGAGGTTACAAAGCCGGTCGTTTTTCATTTAATGTCAAAGGAGGCAGATGCGAAACTTGCCAAGGTGGCGGCCTGAAAGTGATTGAAATGAATTTTCTGCCAGATGTATATGTACACTGCGAAACATGTAACGGAAAACGCTTCAACAGAGAAACCCTCGAGGTTCGCTACAAAGGAAAATCAATCGCAGATGTCTTGGAAATGACCATCGATGAAGCTACGGAATTTTTCCAACCGATTCCGAAAATTTTTGCTAAAGTGAAAACGTTGCAAGATGTTGGTTTGGGTTATATCACGCTTGGTCAGCAATCGACCACGCTTTCGGGCGGTGAAGCGCAAAGGATAAAACTCGCAACCGAATTGGCGAAAAGACAAACCGGAAATACCCTTTACATTTTGGATGAACCGACCACAGGATTGCATTTTGAAGATGTGAAAGTCTTAATGGATGCCATCAATAAACTGGTGGATTTGGGGAATTCTTTCATCATCATCGAACATAATTTAGATGTGATTAAAATGGCGGATCACATCATCGATGTTGGTTTAGAAGGCGGTAACAAAGGCGGCGAAATCATTGCGAAAGGAACGCCCGAAGAAATCATTAAATCTAGAAAATCATTGACGGCAAAGTACTTAAAGAAAGAAATGGAAGCGTAATTTCCAGCCTTTTATTACAAAATAATGACCTTGTCAGCCTTTTCGGCAAGGTCTTTTTTTTTAACTTAGAATTTTTTCTACGGTCAGAAGTGATATAATCCTAAAAAGAGTTCATAATTTTTTCGCATTTTTTTACCTTTATTAAAAATTTTTAATGGAGGATTTACTCAACATTGTTTTACGTTCCCTCGTAGTTTATCTTTTTATCGTGGCGGGTATTCGCATTTTCGGAAAAAACCAGCTATCACAGCTTAATGCCGGCGATGTAGTGCTGCTTCTTCTAATTTCCAATGCAGTTCAAAATGCGATGGTTGGTACAAATTCTTCATTAGAAGGTGGTCTTTTAGCAGCTTTTGTACTTTTTCTAACTAATTTTTTATTAAAAAAAATGATGTTTAAAAATCCTAAAGTGAAAAGCTTTTTAGAGTCTGATCCGGTCATTTTAATTCGCGATGGTAAGGTTCTGCTCGAAAATTTACAAAAAGTAGAAATATCGCTTGATGAACTTGAAGAATCTGTACGCGAACACGGTGTTGAAAAAATAGAAGAAGTGAAACTATCCATCATGGAAGTGGATGGAAATATCAGTGTGATTTCTGAAAACGAAACCGATAAGCAAATCCATTATTCCAGAATTAAAAGAAGAATTAAGAAAAAATATCATTAAAAATGAACTACGAAATACGCGAAATGCAACCTGAAGATGGCGCCAAAGTCATCGAAATTTTCGAAGAAGGAATTGCCGGCGGCAATGCAACTTTCGACCAAACAGCACCAAGTTGGGAAGCTTGGGACCAGAAATATTTCAAAATAGCTCGATTGATTTTGGAGGATGAAAACGAAAATGTTGTAGGTTGGGCGGCGTTGCAACCCATCAGCAACCGCGATTGCTACAAAGGTGTTGCCGAGGTAAGTATTTATTTGTCGAATGTTGCGCAAGGAAAAGGTTTGGGTGCGATGTTGCTTCAGAAATTAATCCTCGCCAGCGAAGAACATGGTTTTTGGATGCTTCAAGCAGGTATTTTCCCAGAGAATCAACCGAGTTTAATTATTCATCAGAAATTTGGTTTCAGAATCGTTGGAAAGCGCGAGAAAATTGCTCAAATGAATGGCGTTTGGCGAGATGTACTTCTGCTGGAGAGAAGAAGCAAAACAATTGGTGTTTCTTAAAACAGACCGATTTTGTATGTTTCCTTAAGTGTTTTCTTTTCTTGACTTTTTTCTAAAATCAAAAATTTTTCCGTTTGGCATCATCATTGAAATAGCTATTGAGAACTTTAAATAGTTAGAAAAAATGAAAAGTCTATTTAAGATAGTTGCTATGGCAGGACTCGCTTTCACCCTCGCTTCATGTGGAACGGCGAATGATGTTTATGGCAATAATTATCCAAACAATGGAACTGTTTACCGATCATCGGACGGAACAGTTTACCGACAAGGCGAGATTTATCGTGATAGAAATGGGAATGTATACCAAAACGGGCGTGTAATAAGAACCGGCGACGTATCGGGCCGACCGGGAGTTTTGGGAAGAAATGGTAATAATACCGTTTATTATCCAAACGGAAATGCAAAAAGATTACCTCCGGGACAGGCTAAAAAGATCTACGGTGGTAATGCAAAAGATTATGCTTACGGACAAACCAAGAAGCGAAATGGGTCTTGGAATAACAACCGAAATTGGCAAGATGACGACCAATACGGCGACTATAAAAAAGGAAAATACAAGAAGGATAAGCACAAAAAAGGAAAGAAAAATCACAAATAAAAAACGCGGGAAAATATCCCGCGTTTTTTGCTATTCAGCAAGTTGGTTTTACTTGTCGATAGACCCTAAAACTTTTTGTGCAAATCCGTTCAGTGCATCTTTTTCACTCAGTCCGTTTTTCACGTTGTTGTGAACTTCCAATGCTCCGCAGATATTGGTAATCAGTTCTCCTACTACATTAAGGTCTTCTTCCGTGGCGCCTCGAAATTCGCAGAAAGCTTCTAAAACCTCTAAAGTTTTTTCTAAGTTTTCCGGAGTTTGAGTTTGGTAAAACTGTCTAATTATAGGTAGTTTCATGAGTTCGCTTCGTTAAAAAGGTTAATAAGACTTTCCGCTTGATTGGTCTGTACTTGGTTGAATAATTCCCCTTTTTTAAATATTGCAAAGGTTGGTAAATTATCTACTTTAGCCAATTTACGGCTTTCCGGCAATTTCTCCGCATCTACGTAGTAGAAAGGAATATTTTCGTTCTCTGCAGCCAATTTTTTGAATTTTGGTTTCATAATTCTGCAGTTCCCGCACCAGGATGCGCCGTATTGTACTACAACCTGATCTTGTTCTGCAACAATTTGTTGCAAAGTGTCTTCTGTTAATTCTGTGTACATTTCGGTTGTGTTATTTTTAATTAGTTGTTGTGAGTCGCAAGGTATTCCGCAGTAGAGTTTCTATCCGCTTTCATTGCATCTTTGCCTTCTTCCCAGTTCGCAGGGCATACTTCACCATGTTTTTGTACGTGCGTGTACGCATCAATTAACCTTAAGAATTCTTTTACGTTTCTTCCCAATGGCATATCGTTCACAGATTCGTGGAAGATTTTTCCGGTTTCGTCGATTAGGTAAGTTGCTCTGTAAGTAACGTTAGAACCAGTGTAGAATTCATTGCCTTCTTCGTCAAATTCGAAATCCTGATCTACAATTCCAAGAATGTTCGCCAATTGTCTGTGAGTATCGGCAAGAATCGGATAAGTTACACCTTCGATTCCTCCATTATCTTTTGCAGTATTTAACCACGCAAAGTGTACTTCGTTGGTATCGCAAGAAGCTCCGATTACTTTGGTGTTTCTTTTTTCGAATTCTGGTAAAGCCTCTTGGAAAGCGTGAAGCTCAGTTGGGCAAACAAACGTGAAATCTTTTGGGTACCAAAACAAAATTACTTTTTGTTGATTTTTTGTTGCTTCTTCAAAGATGTTGATTTTCAAATCATCTCCCATTTCGCTCATTGCGTCGATTGCTACGTTTGGGAATTTTTTTCCTACTAGTGACATAATAATTGGTTTTTAAAATTTAATAGTACAAAAATACAAAGTTTTTATCAATTGAAAACTATTTTCCGATTTATAATATCTATAACAGTTAAAGATTTGGTATGAATTCAAAGCGATCTTTATTCGAATTGATCTTTTTTCTGAAATAATTAAAAATATTACTGTAAATTCACCTTTTAAAAGTATAAAGTTATGAAAAAAATCCTCGTTATTCTTCTGGTTGCGTTCATTTTAATCCAATTTTTCCCGATTGATAAAAATAATCCAGCGCCTACGCCACAAATGGATTTTCTTACCATAAAAAATACCCCGGAAAGCACCGCGAAATTAATAAGAAATGGTTGCTACGATTGCCATAGCAATGAATCGAAATATCCTTGGTACAGTAATTTTCAGCCTGTCGCATGGTTCCTGAAAGATCACATCGATGAAGGCCGAAGAAAATTGAATTTTTCTACTTTTGCTACTTATGAACCGAAAAGACAAGCGCATAAATTGTTTGAAGCCATCGAAATGGTCGAAAAAGATGAAATGCCTTTGGATTCATACACTATAATCCATTCCGAAGCGAAATACACGGAAGCGCAAAAGCAAGAAGTGCTTCAATATTTCAAAAAAATAGAGAATGACATTAGAACTACCCATAATTTGGCTCCGGAACAAAGAAAATAAGCATGATTGATTCTTCTAAATATTATGCTTTCTATGATGGAGATTGCGGATTTTGTAATCATTGGGTTCAATGGATTTTAGAAAATGATGCTCGGGATCAGTTTCTTTTTTCGTCTTTGCAATCCGATTTTGGACAAAATTTTTTAAAAGAAAGAGGGCTCGAAACTCAGGATTTAAACACAATTTACCTCTGGAAACCTCAATCTTTTTATCTCACCAAATCACAAGCAATCTTTAAAATTGGCTATGTTTTAGGAGGAAGATACCGTTTGCTGAGTTATCTGAAATACTTTCCCCAATTTTTAACAGATTTTGTTTACAGTCAAGTTGCAGCAAATCGTCATCGGTTGTCGCCGAATAACTGCATGGTTCTTTCACCGGATCAAAGAAAGAAATTTATCTTTAATAATGATTAAATCGGGAATTTTCAAGTATTATGAACGCTTGAAAATTAAATTATCGCCCGATTTTTACCTCAAACTAATTCTTATATTTGCAAAATGGAATATAATACCAAGAGAACGCATCTGCACATGCCCGAATACGGCAGAATTATACAGCAGTTAGTAGAGCGTTGCAAAGAACTGGAAACTAAAGAACAGCGCAACGAAATGGCAGTAGCCATCGTGGATTTCATGGGGCAGCGCAACCCGCAACTTAGAGACGAAGAAAACTATAAACATAAACTTTGGGATCATCTTTTTATCATGGCTAATTACGATCTAGACGTAGATTCTCCTTATCCTTTTCCAACTATGGAAGAATTGAAGGAAAAGCCCAAAAGAATGGAATACCCAAAACTTCAAGGTGATTTTAAATTTTACGGAAAAAGTATTTTGCAATTAATCGATAAAGCCATCGAGCTGGAAGATGGCGATGAAAAAGATGCTTTAATCCAAGTAATCGCGAATAATATGAAGAAATCCTATAATGTTTATAACAAAGAACATGTTCAGGATGAGGTGATTTTCAGGCATTTAAAAGACCTTTCCGAAAACAGATTGGATTTAACCGGTTTGGATTCCCTTGAAAAAAGTAAAATTTATTATGCCACCAACCGAAACGGAAAATCCAACGGAAAAAATCAAAACCAAAATAACCAAAACAAAAGAAGAAACTTTCAATATAATAAAAACCGAAAATAAGCATGAGCGGATCATTTAAGATAAAAGGAGGAAAAAGACTACAGGGTGAAATTACTCCGCAAGGTGCAAAAAATGAAGCGTTACAGATTTTGTGTGCGGTTTTGCTCACCGAAGACGAAGTGCGAATCAAAAATATTCCCGATATTCATGATGTTAACAGATTGATCGAAATTCTTGGGGATTTCGGTGTAAAAGTTACCAAGAATGCCCACGGCGATTATACCTTTAAATCGGATGCAGTAAACTTTGATTATGTAAAATCACCAGAATTTAAAGAAGATGGTTCTAAACTCCGTGGTTCCATTATGCTTCTAGGCCCAATGTTGGCGAGATTTGGCGAAGCGTATATGCCGACTCCCGGAGGAGATAAAATTGGTAGAAGACGCCTGGATACTCATTTCCAAGGATTTGTAGAACTGGGTGCGGAATTTCATTATGATGAAAACGAATATCTTTATTCATTAAAAGCAACTGAGCTTCGCGGTAAGTTTATCCTTTTAGAAGAAGCTTCTGTAACGGGAACTGCAAATATTGTGATGGCGGCCGTTCTGGCAAAAGGAAAAACTAGAATTTACAATGCTGCTTGTGAACCTTATTTGCAACAACTTTGTAAAATGTTGAACAGAATGGGCGCGAACATTTCGGGAATTGGTTCCAATTTACTTACTATTGAAGGGGTTGAAAGTTTGAAAGGAACAGAGCATACCATGCTTCCGGATATGGTGGAAATTGGCTCTTGGATTGGGCTCGCTGCGATGACAAAATCGGAAATTACTATCAAAAATGTTCACTGGAATGAACTTGGCGTAATTCCTAATACCTTCAGAAAATTGGGAATTCATCTGGAAAGACGTGGCGACGATATTTTCATTCCTGCTCAGGAAAATTATAAGATTCAGAAATTCATCGATGGTTCTATTCTTACCATTTCCGATGCGCCTTGGCCAGGATTCACGCCGGATTTGCTTTCTATTATTTTGGTCGTGGCTACTCAGGCGAAAGGAACCGTATTAATTCACCAAAAAATGTTCGAATCCCGATTATTCTTCGTGGATAAATTAATCGATATGGGTGCACAAATTATTTTGTGCGATCCGCACCGTGCAACCGTTGTAGGTTTGAATCATGAATATCCTTTGCGTGGAACCACTATGATTTCCCCCGACATCAGAGCGGGAAATGCATTATTGATAGCCGCACTTTCTGCGGAAGGAAATTCTACCATTCACAATATCGAGCAGATCGATCGTGGTTACGAGAATATCGACGGAAGATTACGAGCTTTAGGTGCAGAGATAGAAAGAGTATAAATAGTCTCTCAAATTTAATTTTAGATAAAATAAATCCGCTTTTTTTGCGGATTTTTTAATTTCTAAGTTTTAAACGTTATCTTTGCAAAAATTTTTGGGCTTCAAAAGTTGAAGTAACCCATTAATAATTAATTTATTAAACAAAATTTAATGAGCAATATCGTTGCAATTGTTGGGCGCCCCAACGTAGGAAAATCAACCCTGTTTAACCGTTTTTTAGAAAGAAGAGAAGCTATCGTAGATTCCACTTCTGGTGTTACCAGAGACCGCCATTACGGAAAATCCGACTGGAATGGGGTAGAATTCACCGTGATTGATACCGGTGGTTATGAAGTAAATACGGAAGATGTTTTTCAGGAAGAAATCATCAAACAAGTAGAATTGGCAGTAGATGAAGCTACTTCAATCATCTTTATGCTGAATGTGGAAGAAGGGTTAACAGATACTGATCAGGAGATTTATGAAATGCTTCGCCGATCCAATAAACCTATTTATATCACTGTAAATAAAGTAGATTCCGCAACAGAAGAACTTGCTGCAACAGAATTTTATCAATTAGGAATTGAAAAATATTACACTTTATCTTCAGCAACGGGTTCCGGAACGGGAGAATTGCTCGATGATATCGTAAAAGAATTCCCAACAACCGAATACAAAGATCCTTTTGAAGGTTTGCCAAAAATCACTATCGCAGGAAGACCAAACGTTGGAAAATCGACTTTAACCAACGCTTTGCTTGATGTTGAACGAAATATTGTAACCGATATTGCCGGAACAACGAGAGATTCAATTCAAACTTTATATAATAAATTTGGTCATGAATTTGTTTTGGTTGATACTGCCGGAATGCGTAGAAAGGCCAAGGTGAAAGAAGATTTGGAATTTTATTCCGTGATGCGTTCCATTCGTTCTATCGAATATTCTGATGTTGTAATCATCATGGTTGATGCGACTTTAGGTTGGGAATCTCAGGATATGAATATCTTCGGATTGGCACAGAAAAACAGAAAAGGAATCGTAATTTTGGTGAATAAATGGGATCTTGTTGAAGATAAAAGTACCAATTCGACCCGTGATTTCGAAAACCAGATCAAAGAAAGAATTGGGCAATTTACCGACGTGCCAATCCTGTTTATTTCGGCTTTAACCAAGCAAAGAATTCTGAAAGCAGTAGAAGTTGCGATGGAAGTGTATGAAAACCGTGCTAAAAAAATCAAAACTTCAAAACTAAACGAGGTGATGTTGCCTGTTTTCGAGCAAACGCCACCGCCGGCAATCAAAGGAAAGTATGTAAAAATAAAATATTGTGTACAACTTCCAACGCCGAGTCCACAATTTGTCTTTTTCTGCAACCTTCCGCAGTATGTAAAAGAATCTTACAAAAGGTTCACCGAAAACCAATTGAGAAAACATTTTGGTTTTACCGGAGTCCCAATTGAGGTGTATTTCCGACAAAAATAAAATTTCACAGCCTTTCAGTTTTTTTTCTGAAAGGTTTTTTATTAAATGAATTTTTCCCGAACTTTACCACATAAATAATTGCTATGATTACTGTTTTATCCGATCAATTCTCACTTGTGAATACCTGGATTAATGAATTGCGAAATGTAGAAGTGCAAAACGACCGAATGAAATTCCGTAGAAATATGGAAAGAATCGGAGAAATTGCTGCTTTTGAAATCAGCAAAGGTTTAGAACAGAAAGAAATAGAAATTACCACGCCTCTGGATCTTATTAAAGTTAAAGAAATCGCTGTTCAGCCGGTGATTACAACGATCTTAAGAGCTGGAGTTCCTTTATTTCAAGGAATTTTAAATTATCTTGATAAAGCAGATTGTGGGTTCGTTGCAGCTTACCGAAAGCACGATGCAAACGACTATTTTTCTATCAAACAAGATTATCTTACTTGTCCGAATATAGATGGGAGACCTTTGATTGTCGCAGATCCGATGTTGGCAACCGGCGCAAGTTTAATCGAGGCCATCAAAGATTTGTTAAATCACGGCAAACCAACCCAGCTTCATATTGTGGCAGCAATCGCTTCCCGACAAGGCGTTGAAACGATTCAAAATGAATATCCGAATGCTAAAATTTGGGTAGGTGTGATCGATGAAAAACTCACCTCAAAAGGTTACATCACGCCAGGTTTAGGCGATGCCGGAGATTTGTCTTATGGCGAAAAGCTTCAGAGATAAACGATTTTAAGTATAAAATTGAGAACCTTCATTTCAGTAATGAAGGTTTTTTTTTGGGATTAATCTGTGGCAATCATTAAAACAGAAATTTTGTTGTTTGGATATTTCAGGAGTTCCCACGCCACAGAACTTATCGTATTACCGGTCGTGAATACATCGTCAATTAAGAGGATATGTTTTCCCGAAACTTCTTTCGTGCTACTGAAGAGGTTTTGCGTTTCCTCGCGTTCTTTTATGCTTCTTTTTGCTTGTGCTTTTTTATAGAAATTTCTTTGAATTAAAGTGTGATCAAAAGGAATTTTCAGTTCTTCAGAAAGTGTTTCGGTGTAGAGATGTAGCTGGTTGTAGCCACGTTTTTTCAATTTTTTAGGATGAAGTGGAACCGTGACAAAAAGGTCGGGGTTAAGAATGTTGAGGTCTGTTTTTTCCAATGTCCATTTAGCTAAAATTTTTCCAATTTTTTCGCGATTTCCGTATTTCAACTGATGAACAATTTTTCGGCTCAGATTTTCGTCTTCAAATTGCATCAAAGCAACCGCATTTTCCGTCGGGAAAAGCAAAGTGCATTTTTCTTTAAGCAAATTATTATCCGCAAAATGATCATGAGTGAAATGGATTTGATCAAAACATAAATCGCAAACTACTTCTTCTGAATGAATAATTCGGTTACATTTAAGACATCGATTAGGAAAAAGGATTTGCAGAATATTCACTTTCAGTTATTTAAGCTTTAAAATTACAAAAATAATGCACTGAAATCACAACAAATTTTTCCTGATTTTTTGGATGGATTTTCTCATTTCCTCATTGAAAAGTTCTTTCTCCAAACGAATTGGCGGCGCCTGTCTTACTTCGCAATCCGAAATGCTGCACGTCTCGCAAGTAACGCCAACGCTGATTGTTTTTATGCGATCACTTTTGGCAAATTTTATCTTTTTCAGAGAATTGGTGTTGAGCAAAATTCCCAAGCAATAACTGCGGTTTGTCCCGTCTGAAAAAGGATTTTTCTGAGAAGTTGAAATCACTAAATAAGAAAGTCCGCTGTCTTTGTAGTGCGAAATTTGCGCATCGGTTAGTTTTTCATTTTCCTTTAAACTCACGAGGTTTTTCACCGCAATCCATCTTCTGCAATAGTGTTCGTTGGTTGCGTTGGCGTGCGGAGCTTGTTGTTGATTAAGGTGTAATTCCTTTAAAATATGTATTTTATCAGAATGTTTCTTTTTGGTAAAGCAAAGGTAAAAGAGATCTTTAATTCCAAATTCCGGCGGCAGAATATTGGTCAATCGGTAATAAAAGGTTTCTGGCGAATTGGTAAACTCTTGAATTAATTGGTCGAAAACATCCGGTTCCCATTGATTTAATTGAAAAAAATCATTCAATTTTTCCGTCAAAGCTGCTTTCGGGATGAGTAAACAACCGGCAAAATACGATGCATGGAAATTATTTAGCAAGTTTTCAAAATTGGTAAAATCTAGCCAGGAATAAGTGTTGGGACGTGGATTTAGATGTAAAACATTAAAACCAATTTCTTTAGCAAAAATGAAAGTTCGCTGGTCTTCGCTGAGTTTTTCGTTCAGCAAAAGCAATTTTTTTTCAGGAATAAAAAGTGATCTCAGCTTCCCGGAAGCACCGAAATTTTCGAAATTCATCGTTCTGATTTCATAGCCAAAAGATTGAATTAAAAGTTGTTCAAAATCTTCAACTTTTGGTTTTGAATGCAAATTATTTTCAATGAAATACTCTTGTGCTTTTTCCTCGATTTCCGGAAAATAATTGTCGTACAACTCCTGAAAACTCCGTAAAACTGCAAAATAAAACCGCTCTTTTCCCAAATTGTAATTCTGTGAAATTTCAATAAGGGTGTTGATGAATGCGGTAACTTTTTTCGGTGCATCACTGATGATGCTGATGAGGTTGCTTTTGTTAATACCAAAAAGTTCGAGCGGAATTTCCTTGAAAAAATCAGATTGCAGGATTTCGGTGAATGGAGCCAAGCCTTTATCGAGTTTTGTCGAAACCAAATCATCATAGTTGCAGCCTAATTTTTCGCAAAGTTGAATGATTTTTTCATGTTTTGGGAATTTTTTTCCGTTCTCAATTTCATTCAAGTAGGATTTGGACATGCCGGTTTCATTGGCTAAATCCTGTAGCGACCAATTCTTTTTCTGCCTTTGTTGCTTGATTTTCAGTCCGAAAACTGTTTTGATAAAGTTGCCGTCTTGTGTCATTATTTTTCTGCTGAGTGCAATTTATATTCTTTCTAAATATGCTCTTGAAAATACGATTGATACAAAGTTAATAAAAAAAATCTCAGCTGTTCGCAAAAATATTTTATAGCGAACGTTCGCTAATTGAAATATTTTGTATAAGTTTGTGAAAGCAATACCGAAAAATATTTCATTATGGAAACAGCCACTCATTTCAAAATTCTTCCAACAGAGCAGTACAAAGAAGTTTTTACGCCTGAACTTGTTGAGTTTTTATATAGACTTCACGATGCTTTCGGGGAGGAAAGAGAAAGGCTTTTGATCGCCCGACAAATGCGACAGATAGAATTTGATCATCGTCAATTACCTCAATTTCTTCCTGAAACTGAAGATATCAGAACTGGAGATTGGGTTTGCAATCCGCTTCCCAAAGATTTGATGGATCGACGAGTAGAAATTACTGGTCCGGTAGAAAGAAAAATGATTATTAATGCGCTAAATTCGGGAGCTTCGGCTTTCATGGCAGATTTTGAAGACAGCAATTCGCCGACTTGGAAAAACTGTATGGAGGGACAACTTAACCTTTCCGAAGCGGTAAACCGAACCATCAGTTTTGAAAATGAAAATGGAAAAAAATATTCACTTAATGAAGAATTAGCAACGCTTTTGGTTAGGCCGAGAGGTCTTCATTTGGAAGAAAAAAATATTAAAATTAATGGGAAAAATGCTTCTGGTTCTTTAATTGACTTCGGGATTTTCTTCTTTAGAAATGCAAATCAACTGATTGAAAACGGAAGCGGACCTTATTTTTATCTCCCAAAATTGGAGCATTATAACGAAGCAAAATGGTGGAATGATGTGTTTAATTTTTCTCAGGATTATCTGAAAATTCCGCGTGGAACGATTAAAGCAACGGTTCTAATTGAGACGATTACTGCGGCTTTTCAAATGCATGAAATTTTATTTGAACTCAAAGAACACAGCTCCGGACTGAATTGTGGAAGATGGGATTATATTTTTTCTTACATTAAAAAGTTTAGAAATCTACCAGAATTTCTAGTTCCGGATCGCGATCAAGTGACGATGACTACTCCTTTTATGAGCGCATATTCAAAGTTGGTAATCAAAGTTTGTCATCAAAGAAACGTTCATGCGATGGGCGGAATGGCAGCACAAATTCCGGTGAAAAATAATGAAGCAGAAAATGAAATTGCTTATGCAAAAGTTCGCGCAGATAAAGAAAGAGAAGTGAAAAATGGTCACGACGGAACTTGGGTTGCACATCCAGGTTTGGTGAAAGTGGCGAAAGATATTTTTGATGAATATATGCCTTCTCCTAATCAAATCGATAAAAAATTCGATGAATATCAGATTTCAGAAGCGGATTTGCTGGAAATTCCAAAAGGAACCATCACCGAAAAAGGTGTTCGAAAAAACATCAATGTAGGAATTCTTTACATCGAATCTTGGTTGATGGGTGTTGGAGCGGCCGCACTTTACAATTTAATGGAAGATGCAGCAACCGCCGAAATTTCAAGAACACAAATCTGGCAATGGCTGAAAAACGAAGCCAAATTAGACGATGGAAGAACGCTTCTTCCGGAGATGATTCTGAATTGGCAAGTTGAAGAACTTCAAAAAATTAAAGAATATGTCGGGGAAAAAAGGTTCACTTCAGGGAAATTTGAACTGGCAACAGAAATTTTCAACGGAATTGTTTTAAATGATCGGTTCGTAGAATTCTTAACCCTAGAGGCTTATCAGTTTATTTAAAAGAAAGATTCATTAAAAATTCAACAAAAAATAAAATCTAAAATATTATGAAAAATCACGAGCAAATCCAGAAAATGGAAAAAGATTGGTTGGAAAACCCAAGATGGAACGGAATCAAAAGACCTTATTCGGCCGAAGAAGTGCTAAAATTGAGAGGTTCTTATCAACTCGATTATACGGTTGCAAAACTCATGTCTGAAAAATTATGGGAAAAACTGAACAATCAGGATTTTGTAGCAGCTTTGGGCGCACTTACCGGAAATCAGGCGGTTCAAGAAGTTGATGCCGGTTTGGAAGCAATTTATCTTTCCGGTTGGCAAGTCGCTGCAGATGCGAACTTGAGCGGAGAAATGTATCCTGATCAAAGTCTTTATCCTGCGAATTCGGTTCCGAGTGTGGTGAAAAGAATTAATAATGCTTTGCTCAGAGCGGATCAAATTCAATCGGTAAACGAAGTGGACGAAGTAAACAGAAAAAACTATTTGGTGCCTATTGTTGCTGATGCGGAAGCTGGTTTCGGTGGAAATTTGAATGCTTTTGAATTGATGAAACAAATGATAGAAGCCGGTGCAGCGGGTGTACATTTCGAAGATCAGTTGTCGTCTGCTAAAAAATGCGGACATCTCGGAGGAAAAGTTTTGGTTCCTACGCAAGAAGCGGTTAATAAATTGGTTGCGGCTCGCTTGGCGGCTGATGTGTGCGGAGTTCCGACGATTTTGGTGGCAAGAACTGATGCTGATGCCGCGGATTTGTTGACTTCGGATATTGATGATCGCGACAAGAAATTCGTAACCGGAACCCGTACAGTTGAAGGTTTTTTTGAAGTGAAAAATGGAGTAGAACAAGGAATCGATCGAGGTTTGTCCTACGCGCCATACGCAGATTTGATTTGGATGGAGACCTCCAATCCGGATTTGGATTACGCCCGAAAATTCGCGGAAGGAATTCATGCTAAGTTTCCTGGGAAAATGCTTGCTTACAACTGTTCACCTTCATTTAATTGGGCTGCAAAACTTTCGGTTGAAGAAATGGAAACTTTCCGTGAAGAGCTTGCGAAAATGGGATATAAATTCCAGTTTATCACTTTGGCAGGTTTCCACGCATTAAATACTTCGATGTTTGAATTGGCTTTAGCCTACAAAAAACGAGGAATGGCGGGCTATTCTGAACTTCAGGAAAGAGAATTCGCATTGCAGAAAGAAGGTTTCCGTGCGGTAAAACACCAAAGTTTCGTAGGAACCGGATATTTTGATGCATTGCAAACCGTGATTACTGCTGGGAATTCTTCGGTAGTCGCGATGAAAGACTCTACCGAATCGGCGCAGTTCCATTAATTATATTCTTTAATAATTGTTATTTTGAAGTCCTTCTGCTTTTTTGGCGGAAGGATTTTTTTTAGTTTTATACTTTATAATTGTTCAATTCATTTTAATAAAATTTTTTCATCGTTCCTGCGATCTTCTAACTTTCTTTATCTTTGCAAAATGATACGAATTACCAAAATTTTCACTTTTGAAACGGCCCATGTTCTGTACAATTACGACGGAAAATGCAAAAATATGCACGGGCATTCCTACAAACTTTTTGTTACGGTAAAAGGAAAACCGATCAATAATTTAGACGATCCGAAAAACGGAATGGTAGTGGATTTTGGCGATATCAAAAAGATCGTTAACTCCGAAATCATCGATGTTTGGGATCATGCAGTTTTGGTAAATGGTGATTCTCCACACCAAGAATTGGGGCAAGATTTGGAAGGAAAAGGTCACAAAGTAATTTTTTGCAATTACCAACCAACTTGCGAAAATATGTTGTACGATATTGCCGAAAAAATTCAAAATAAACTTCCAAAAGAGGTGCAACTTGCTTATCTGAAACTTCACGAAACGGAAAATTCCTACGGAGAATGGTTTGCTGAAGATAATAACTAAAAATTTTCTTGGTTATTTTATTAAAAAAAATCTAAAATTTGCACCTGAAATTCATCCATGAAAATAAATTTAGAACAGCACAAAAAAGTATATTTCGCTTCCGATCAGCATTTTGGAGCTCCAACTCCACAGGCAAGCAAAATCCGCGAAGAGAAATTTATCCGTTGGTTAGATGAAATAAAATCTGACGCGCAGGTGCTTTTTCTCATGGGTGATCTGTTCGATTTTTGGCATGAATGGAAACATGTTATTCCGAAAGGATATGTACGTGTTTTGGGCAAATTAGCTGAATTGAAAGATGCTGGAATTGGGCTTTTTATGTTCGTAGGAAATCATGATTTGTGGATGAAAAACTATTTTGAAGAAGAAATTGGTTGCACAGTTTTTTTCGAAAAACAATTCTTTGAAATCAATGGGAAAAAATTCCTTTTGGCTCACGGCGACGGTTTAGGACCGGGCGACAAAGGTTATAAAAGGATGAAGAAATTATTTACCAATCCGCTTGCGCAATGGGCTTTCAAGTGGCTTCATCCGGATATTGCAATGAAAGTAGCCATTTATTTTTCAACTAAAAATAAGATGATTTCCGGTGAAGAAGACAAAGCATTTTTGGGTGAGGACAAAGAATTTTTAATTCTCTATTCCAAGGAAAAACTTCGAAATGAAAAGATTGATTATTTCGTCTATGGTCATCGTCATTTGCCGATGGTTTTGGATTTAAAAATGAATGAAAACGAAGCAAAATACGTTAATCTCGGCGATTGGATTTCTTATTTTACTTATGGCGAATTTCAGAAAGATTTTGAATTGAAAATTTGGGAGTGATGAATTTTTAATTTTAACATAAAGACACGAAGGTTTCACGAAGAATATGATGTGTTTTTATGACACTAAGCTGTTTATGAAATTGTTTTATATTTAAACACAAAGACACGAAGATTTCACGAGGAATATTGTGTAATCTTATGACACGAAGTGGTTTGTGATTTTTTTTTCGAATTTTGAGTAATTTTTGAAACAAGTTAATATGACTGAAAACGAATTATCAAGGATAGTTTATGATGCAGGTTTAAAGGTTCATAAAAGTCTTGGTCCAGGTCTTTTGGAAAGTGCTTATGAACAATGTTTGTTTTATGAACTCACCAAGCAAGGGATTTTTGTTGAAAGGCAAAAACCAATGCCACTTCACTATGAAGAAATCGTTTTAGATTCCGGATTTAGAGTCGATATGATGGTGGAAAATTCACTAATTCTCGAAATAAAAGCTTGCGAAGAGGTTAGTAATCTGCACTTTGCACAATTATTAACTTACCTAAAACTGAGTGGCTGTAAATTGGGTTTATTGATCAATTTCAATACCTTTCTTTTCAAAAATGGCGTAAGGCGTGTCATCAACGGAACACTTTAATCATGAACTTTTGAAACAATTTTATCAAATTCTAGCAGAAACAGCTTACGTCGTGTCGTAAAACAGAAAGTTTTAATTGTGAAACCTTTGTGTCTTTGTGTTTAGAAAAAAAGCGCTGATAATTAACTATAAAAAAGGAATACAATTTTAAGTAAGTACATTTTGCATCGTGTCATAAAAACAGAATATAGTAATTGTGAACCTTTTGTGTTATTGTGTTTATAAAAAATAAAACAATTTGAAAAATATCTTCAATATAAAAACTGAAACCGATTTTCGGCAAAAATGTTTGGAAACTTTCCGTTATCAATATGAAAATGTGGAAGTTTACCGAAAATTTTGCGATTATCTGCACATAGATTCGACTGAAATTCAGGATATTCACGAAATACCTTTCTTGCCAATTGAAATGTTCAAAAATCATTTGGTTTTAGATCGAAATTTTTCTACGGATCAGTATTTTCAAAGTTCGGGAACTACTCAAATGAACCGTTCCAAGCATTTTATTGCAGATTTTGCTTTGTATGAAGAAAGCATTTATCACAGTTTTGCAAAATTTATCGGAAAGCCCGAAGATTTTATTTTCTTAGGATTATTGCCCAATTATTCCGAAAATCCACATTCTTCATTGATTTATATGGTTGATTTTCTCATGAAAAAATCCGGTAAATCTGAAAATGGATATTTTCTTTACAACCATCAGGAATTATTGGAACTTTTACAAAATTTAAAGGATAAGAAAGTCATTCTTTTTGGAGTTTCTTTTGCGCTGTTGGATTTTTTGGATTCGTTCTCACAACAACTTGATTTTCCTGATTTATTCATCATCGAAACCGGCGGAATGAAAGGCAGAAAAGAAGAAATGACGAAAGATGAATTGCTGAAAATTTTGCAAAAAGGTTTCGGAACTAACCGGATTTTTTCGGAATATTCCATGACGGAATTGCTTTCTCAAGCGTATTCTTTAGGTGAAAATATTTACGAAACGCCCAACTGGATGCGGATTCTCATTAGAAATACCGAAGATCCATTTTCTTATGTGGAAAATGGAAGAACCGGCGCGATCAATATCATCGATTTGGCGAATATTCATTCTTGTAGTTTCATTGCGACGCAAGATTTGGGGAAAATTATGGAAGATTTTTCGGCTTTTTCGGCTTCGGAAAATGAAATTTCGAGTCCGAAGTTTCAGGTTTTGGGCAGGATCGATCATTCTGATATTCGTGGTTGCAGCTTGTTGGTTTCTTAGGAAATTCCTTTTTCTATCCAACTTTCAGGCGATTTCGATTCTTTTATTGTTTCTTAATTAAAGATTCATATTATTTAAATTTTAATGATATTTAGCGGAGAATTTGTATAGAATGTTTTTTTTATGGTACATTTTCTTACTTTTACAAACATTAAAATTTATAATGCTATGAAATATTTTTATACGCTGATGATGGCTTTCCTATTGCCTTATTTGGCCATCGCACAACAAACTGTTTCCTATTCGGTGAATCCGCCGACTTTCAACGAAACCGAATCGATTACGGTAACTTTTACACTGAACGAAACCAATTTTGGAGTGGCAACTTCGCACGCGCTTTATTTGTGGGCGTGGTCGGTTGATTCGAACAACACCAGCGCGGATTCCCCAACCAACGGAACTTGGACCGCCTCGAATGCTGCTAATAAACTAACCCATGTTTCCAGTTCAGGATCTACGGGAACTTACACGTTTACCATGAATACCGTGAAATCTTTCTACGGAAACCGCCCAAATCCGCTTTCTAAAATCGGATTTTTGATAAAAACCATCAATGGATCCGTTCAATCTCAGGATATTATTCTGAATGTGGGTAAATTTCAATTTAATTTAACCAATCCTGTTGCGGGAAGTACCAATGTGGTGAATTCCGGAACGGTGATTAATATTACCGGAACTTCCTCGCAGCCTGCAAATTATGTGGTGAAAGCCAATGGAAATCCTGTTTATACAAGTACTTCGGCTTCTACCTCTTTAAATTTTCCTTATACCGCAACTCAAGATGCGAATATGGAAGTGGTTGCAACCGGTGCTTCGGACGGAACTGTGGTTACTAAAACTTTCACTGTTTCTCTTGCAACTCCGGTACAAACGGCTACAATTCCGGCTTATATGAAACAAGGAATTTCTTATGATCCAGCTGATCCGACCAAGGTAGGTTTAGCGCTTTACGCACCCGGAAAAGCTTATGTAAATGTGATAGGAAGCTTCAATAACTGGACGGTAAGCGCAAATTATCTGATGAAAAGAGATACCACAAATCCGAATCTTTATTGGATTGAAATCACCGGACTTACCCCCCAGCAAATCTATACCTTCCAGTACAGAACTGCGGATGGAATTAAAGTAGCGGATCCTTATTCACCTTTAGTTCTTTCGCCTTACGATGATCCGTATATCAATCAGAACGCAATGGTTTATCCGAATCTTCCGGCTTATCCGGCGGGACAGAGTTTTGAGGTTTCCGTGATTCAGACTGCAAAACCTGCTTATCCGTGGGTGGTAAACAATTTCAATAAACCAGCTAAGGAAAATCTTATCGTATACGAACTTCTTGTAAGAGATTTCACGACCCAGAAAACCTGGCAGTCGCTGATTGATAAAATTCCATATTTAAAGTCATTGAAAATCAATGCCGTTGAACTCATGCCTGTGATGGAATTCGACGGAAATAATTCCTGGGGTTATAATACAGGTTTCCATTATGCTTTGGATAAAGCGTACGGAACGCCTGAAAAATTCAAGGAATTTATTGATCTATGCCACCAGAACGGTATCGCAGTTATTCTTGATATCGCGCTGAATCATGCTACTGGAAGAAGTCCAATCGAAAGAATGTGGATGGTTGATCCTGATGGCGACGGCTTTGGTGATCCGGCGGCAGACAATCCTTACTTTAATCAGGTCGCAAGACATTCCTACAGCGTATTCAATGACTTCAACCATTCAAAAGCTGAAACAAAATATTATGTAGACCGTGTCATCGAACATTGGATTAAGGAGTATAAAGTTGATGGTTTCCGTTGGGATTTGACCAAAGGATTTACGCAAAACTGTACTGCAGGCGATGATGCATGTACCAACGCTTACCAGCAGGATAGGGTGAATATTTTAAGAGGTTATGCCGACAAACAGTGGAGTTATGATCCAACTTCCTATATTATTTTCGAACATCTCGGAACGGATTCTGAAGAAGGACAGTGGGCTAATTACCGTGTTGGTGAAGGAAAAGGTGTAATGATGTGGGATAAACATACAAATGCCTATAACCAGAACACGATGGGATTTGCTGCAAGCAGCAACTTTAACAGAGTGGATTTCGAAGCTCATGGGTTCTCCGAAAGAAGAGCCATGAGTTATGGTGAAAGTCATGATGAGGAAAGAATCATGTATAAAAATATCAATTTCGGGGCATCAACCGCCGGTTACAGTACAAGAGATCTAAACAATGCACTGCAGAGACAGAAAGCTTATGGCGCAGTGTTCCTAACTGTTCCGGGACCGAAAATGATCTGGCAGTTCGCTGAATTAGGTTTTGATAAAAGCATCTATACCTGTGAGGATGGTGTTACTGTAAACACTGAAAGCGACGCGATTCCTGGCGACTGTAAACTGAGTCCGAAACCAACTGCATTTGGATTGGGTTATGATACTGACGCCGCAAGAAAATCCGTTTACGATACATGGGCGAAAATGTTGGAACTGAGACTTTCCAATGAAGTTTTCAATACGAAAACTTTCACAGTAGAATCCGGAAACCTGATGCCGAGAATATTTATCTGGAATAACAATGCTACAAGTGCACTGAAGAACGTAGTGATTCTGGCGAATTTCACTTTAACAACACAGAATATCGTTCCTGATTTCCCTTATACCGGAAGTTGGGTGAACTTGATGGATAATACTTCGGTTCCTGTTTCCAGCACTACTGCACCAATTACCATTGAACCGGGAGGCTTCCGAATCTTCGGAAATGCGTCTGCTTTGGCAACGGATGAAACAGGTGCCGTTAAAAATGCAGTTTCTTTAACCCTAACCCAGAATCCTGTGACGAACGGAACCGCAAACCTGAGATACACCAACGCGAAAAATGGAACAGTTGCGATTTACGACTTGTCCGGAGCTTTGGTTAAAACAGTAAAAATTTCAAAGGATAACGGTGACGAAGCCATTTCGATCAATGGATTGAAAACAGGAATGTATCTCATTCAGCTGAAATCGGACAAAGGAGTTGCTGTTACCAAGATGATGGTGAAATAGCAATCTTAATATACAAACTGAAACGGTCCGCAAATTTGCAGACCGTTTTTTATTTAATACTGAAAATCTTTCGGTGTGTGTTTGATATAGTCTTCCAGAACCTTCATCTGGTCCCGGTTTCCAATTTCAACCAGTTTTCGGTATTTCTTCTCATCATCCAGTTTAAAAATCTGCTGAGCGATTTGATTGGCCTTAGTAATGAATCTTGGAAAAACCGATGTGATGCCAACTTTTGGAATCTGCAGCCTTTCATTAATTTCCTTATCGAGTAAAAACCAATTCATGCTCTGATGGAGATTGAGGAGTAGTTTTCGCTGGAAAGGATATCTGTAAATTGTGTTTTCCAGATTTTCATCCAGCAGAGCTTTGGCTAAATGTACAGAATCCGAGTCTCCTTTATCCTGTAAAGAACTCCACAGATAAAGCTGTTCCACGGCTTGCTGTTTATTTTCGGGTAAAAATTCGGGCGGAATTCCAAGCAGATAACCGATATACTTCCAAAGATGAAAAACGCCCAATTCCTCTTCCTCTGTAATTTTTACTCCTAATTTTTTCAAACCCTGCATGAATTCCAAGCTAAAACCGGTATAAGTCGCAATCATGTCCCAGGAATTAATGGGTTCGCCCCAGTTTTCGTAATCCCAGTTCACAATTTTCTTTTTAATAGTGAGTCTTGCGTAAGAATGCATTAAACGCGTTCTTACAATTAATTGATAGGCTTCAGAATTCACTTTCAGCGCATCTTCACGGGTAACATGAACCCAGAATTCAAGCGTATCTTTCAGGCGTTTTACTGCACCTTTTTTTAACGCACCAGTAAAAATTAAGGGTTTGTTGAGGTAAGCGTAGTCGTAACCGCCCATCAGCACAAAATCCCGAAGGATAATCAATGCATTCGTTCCGCTTCTCAAGCATAATCTGGCACCGATATTTGCTAAGTTTTCATCAAACCAAGCGGGAACTTCCTGCATCTGCAGAAATAATTTTTTTACACTTTCTGGTGCGTCATCGCTTTCCGAAATTTTGTTTTTTGAAAACTGCTGAACTGAGGCTGAAGCTTCATTGTAGGGGAGTTTGAGATAAGTGTCATTCACCGCATTGTCGCCCAACTCATCGACTTGATAATAAAGATGCGCGAATTTTTCAAAATTTTCGAAAGTCGGTTTCCAGCCCGACCAATCGAGCAGTTGTTTTCCGTTGCCTTTTGCCCAAAAGGTTTTGAAATGTTCGGAATCTTTAAATTTTGGCTCAATCTGCATTTTTTGAAGAATTTTTTAACAGCCATAAAATTACTAAAGTCAGAACAAAATGCGGGATAATACTAAATGCATCTACACCGCCACCAGTAACATAAAAACCATGACTTCCCAAACTTATATTTCCTGATGGATATTCTACTGAATTAGGAACGTTATGGAAAAGATGAATGATGATGGCTGCAAAGCCATAAAATAGTATTGAGTAGAAAACTGTTCTTCCGAAATTTTTGCTTTCAAGTAGTAAAATTACTGCAAGCAAAAATGGAGGTAAAACGACAAGTTGATATAAGATAATTTCTAAAAAAGTTGCATTTGAATCACCAAATACGAATTCTTTCACGATAAAATTTCCTAGGAAAAACTGTATAAGTAATCCAACGAATATTAAAGAAATTTTTATGGAATTTTTCATTTTTAAAACGCTGCAAGTTTTAAGCCGAGAATCCGCAATAGCGATGGTAACGAAAATCCTTTTTTTTGCGCGGCGGCGAAGCCGCCGCGCAAAAAAAAGATTGTAGTGGACGTAGCGACCCGAGTTGCTGCTTTGGCGTTGGAGAGGGTATTGCCACATTAATAAATTACTTAGATTGCTTTGTCGTTTCGCTGCGCTTCACTCCTCGCAATGGCAATGCGGCCGTTTTGTCGCTCGCTTCGCTCGCGCCAACTCAAAAAAAAACCTCCAAAAAATTTAGGAGGTTCTTATCATATAGTTAAAAAGCCGATTATAATGAAGCGGAGTGTACCAACAAATCAGTCAATTTATTAGAATAACCCATTTCGTTGTCATACCAAGAAACCAATTTCACGAAGTTTGGCGACAACATAATTCCTGCATCTTTATCGAATACTGAAGTTCTTTTTTCGCCCACAAAGTCCTGAGAAACTACTGCGTCTTCAGTGTAACCTAAAATTCCTTTCAGTTCGCCTTCAGAAGCGGCTTTCATTGCTGCACAGATTTCTTCGTAAGAAGTTGCTTTCTCTAATCTAACTGTTAAATCTACTACAGAAACGTCTGCTGTAGGAACTCTGAAAGACATTCCGGTTAGTTTTCCGTTTAATGAAGGAATTACTTTTCCTACTGCTTTTGCAGCTCCGGTAGAAGATGGGATGATGTTGTTCAAAGCGGAACGTCCACCTCTCCAGTCTTTTGCTGAAGGTCCATCAACAGTTTTTTGTGTTGCTGTTGTAGCATGAACAGTCGTCATCAAACCTTCTACAATTCCGAAATTATCGTGAATTACTTTTGCCAATGGTGCAAGACAGTTGGTTGTACAAGAAGCGTTAGATAAGATTTTAACATCGTCAGTCAGTTCATTGTGGTTAACACCCATTACGAACATTGGAGTATCGTCTTTGGAAGGAGCAGAAAGAACCACTTTTTTCGCACCTGCATTGATGTGAGCCTGAGCCGACTCTTTAGTCAGGAACAATCCTGTGGATTCTACGATGTATTCTGCACCTACTTCGTTCCATTTCAAATTGTTAGGATCTTTTTCAGCGGTAACTCTAATTTTCTTTCCGTTTACGATCAGGTCGTTTCCTTCTACAGAAACAGTACCTTTAAACTCGCCGTGTACAGAATCATACTTTAGCATGTAAGCCATATATTCTGCATTGATAAGGTCGTTGATTCCTACTACCTCGATGTTTTCTCTCTCGGTCATTGCTCTGAAAACTAGACGACCAATTCTACCGAATCCGTTGATTCCTACTTTGATTGTTGACATAATATTTTGTTTAATAATTATTTTTTGTTCTGTTAATTGAGTTTTTTAGAATTTAAATCGCTAAAATTTCGGATAGCAACATAAGTTCTTGATTGATTTCATTGTGTTTTTTAATGGCTTCTTCAAACGGGGTGAAGACCAAATTATTCGATTGCAAACCGGCCATCACATTGGTTTTTCCTTTCATTAATCCTACTACAGCGCCAAAACCTAAACGGCTCGCCAAAACTCTATCGGCACAACTTGGTGAACCACCTCTTTGGATATGCCCCAAAATCGCAACTCGAATATCATAATCCGGAAAACCGGCTTTGGTTGCTTTTGCTAAATCGTAGATGCTGCCCAGTTGTTCACCTTCGGCTACTACCACGATGCTTGATGATTTACCTGCTTTTTCTGCTCTTTCGAAAGTAGCAAAAAGATCTTCAATGCTGTCTTTCTTTTCAGGAATTAGAATGTCTACAGCGCCGGTTGCTAATCCGCTATTCAATGCAATGAATCCGGCATCGCGACCCATTACTTCAACGAAGAATACGCGGTTGTGGGAAGTTGCGGTATCACGAATTTTATCAATGGCATCCATTGCGGTATTCAAGGCAGTATCGTAGCCGATTGTATTGTCGGTTCCGAAAATATCGTTGTCGATCGTTCCCGGAACTCCGATTACTTTGATGCCAAATTCTTCATTGAAGATTTTTGCTCCAGTAAATGTACCGTCACCACCGATGCAAACTAGCCCGTCGATGCCGTGTTTTACGCAATTGTCGTAAGCTTTTTGTCTACCTTCTTTAGTTTTGAATTCTAAAGATCTGGCGGAACGCAAAATGGTACCACCTGCGCCGATGATGTTTTTTACGGATCGGGGACCCATTTTCGTAAAATCGTCATTAATCAGGCCGTTATAACCTTCTCTTACCCCAAAACATTCAATATCATAATGGTTAGCAGTTCTTACAACTGCTCTCAGAGCGGCATTCATACCGGGTGCGTCGCCACCGGAAGTGAGAACCGCAATCTTTTTTACAGCACTTTTGTTCATACATAATAATTTCTTTACAAATTTACAAAAACAAGTTTAAAGAATAAAGTTTTGCTTGATAACATTTGGTAAAAAAAACATTATTTTTGCAACATGATGATTAAAGAACATCTGCGAAGTTTTTTAGCTACTGTATTTACAGGGTTTTATCTTTTCGTGGCTTTGTTCTCTCAGAATTTTCATAATCATGGGAGTGGCGAAGTTTTCAAGGATTATCACTTAAAAAAATCTGAAAAAACATTTTCCAAAAGTTCTTTTTCAACAGATTTCATCGACTGTCTATCTTGTCATCTTCTTCATGATGGCCATTCTTTGCTTCCCGAAGATTTTCATTTGGCATATATTCAAACTGATGATTTTCAAAAAGAAATTTTCGCATATGCACAGCGGTTTTCTAAACTTGAAATCCGTTACTTCGAACTTCGGGGACCTCCTTCAAATTTCATTTAATTAACACATTTGCAGCGAAATGTATTGTTAAAGTTCATGATTGAATCTTTAAACTTCCCGTATTTAATTAATTTGAAATTTATATTTAAATGAAATTTACTTTCAATATTTTGTTGATCCTTTTTGGATTCACATTCTTCAGCGCACAGCAAACTTTTAAAATTCAAGGTAAAATCATCGATTTTCATGATAAAATTCCATTGAAGAACGCTACGGTCAAAATCGGAAATCAAACCGAAACTTCAGATGAAAAGGGCAATTTTATTTTTAAGGCCATTGAAAAAGGAACGTACACCTTGCTCGCTTCACATCCGGATTGCGAAACGCTTTCTGAGGAAATTGTGGTAGATAAACATCTGGAAATTACCCTTAATTTGGAACATCATATCTCCGAAATAGAAACCGTGAAAATTCACGCCATTCATAAAAAAGAGGGATCTGTTTTGATTAAAACTTTAAACAAAGAAGAAATCGACCGGAATTCTACCGAAAATCTCGGTAATCTGCTCGCCGGAATCTCGGGTGTCACCGCTTTAAAAACAGGGAATAATATTTCTAAACCTGTTATCCATGGTTTGTACGGAACGCGAGTTTCGATCATGAACAATGGTGTGAAAATGGCGGAACAGGAGTGGGGAGTGGAGCATGCACCGAATGTTGATGTGAAAATGTTTGAACATATTGATGTAGTAAAAGGTGCATCTGCATTGAAATACGGCAACGAAAGTGTGGGTGGAGTGGTGATTTTGGAACCGGCAATTACCCCAAAAAAAGATACTATTTTAGGACGATTGAAATTCTCTGGAATATCGAACGGAAAAGGTGGCGAAGTTGCTGTAGATGTCGCTAAAACTTGGGAAAACCAGTGGTTTGTAAAGTCCGGTGGATCCTATAAAAAGTTGGGCGATCAATACATTCCGCATCACACGTTGCAAAATACGGGAGCGGAAGTTAGCTCTTTTGATTTTTCCTTCGGGAATCATTCTTTCAAGCAGGGTTTTGATGTTTTTTACAGCGGAATTCAGCAGGAATTTGGAATTTTCAAAGGTGCGCATCTTGGCGGCCCGGAAGATTTTTATAAAGCCATCAATTTGGGGCAGCCTTATTTTTTGGATGAATTCAGTTATAATATCGAAAATCCAAAGCAGGAAGTAAGTCATCACTTGGCAAAAATTTCTGCGTACAAACGGTTTTACAATATCGGGAAGATCTCTTTGCAATATAGTTTTCAGTTGAATAATAGAAAAGAATACGACATCAGGAAAGGTGATTTGAGCGAAACTCCTTCGATGGAATTGCGATTAACTACTCATAATGCAAGCTTGACCCATCTTTTGGAGAGAGGAAAATGGAACATTGAAAGCGGAATTTCTGTTGGTTTGCAAGATAATTTTCCGAATCCGGCGACTAAAGCAAGACGTTTGATTCCAGATTATTTTCGCTACGATGCCGGAATTTTTTCTGTTTTCAAATTTCAAATCAATGATCAGCTGAATGCAGAAGCAGGTGCGAGATACGATTTCAACCGATACGATGCTTACAAATATTACGATGCATCCGTTTGGGAAAAATATGCGAACCTTTTTCCGGAATTCTTTTTAAAAGAAAGCGATAGCCGAGTTTTGACACATCCTGTTTTAGATTATCATAACTTTTCGGGAAATGTGGGATTCAATTATCTATTAAATAAAAATTGGAATTTCAAACTGAATTTTTCCCGAGCAGAACGCGCTCCGAATGCGGCGGAACTGTTTGCGGATGGGCTACACCATTCTGCTGCGATTATGGAAGAAGGTGTTTTGAACATGAAAAAAGAAAGCATCTACCATCTGAATTTTTCTACCATCGCAAAAGTGGACTTTATGAAGGGACTATCTTTCGAAATCAATCCATATCTTATGTTCTCGGATTCGTTTATTAACCAGATCCCAACCGGGGTGAAATCTACCAACAGAGGGGTGTTTGTGGTGTGGAGTTATCAGCAAATCAGAGCGAGAATTTTCGGAGTGGATGCTGATGCGGAATTGAAATTTACCGATCAGTTGAAGTTGAATTCTTCCTTCAGTACTTTGCGCGGTGACGATTTGGGAAATCAGGAACCATTAATTTTAATGATGCCTACCAATTGGAGAAATTCCCTGGAATGGAAATCTGAAAAAGCTGGAAATCTATTTGTAAAGTTGGAAAACGAAACCGTATTTCAGCAGAAAAGATATCCAATCCGAAACCAAAATGTGGATTTCATCGAAAACGGCACTATGGTTACCCGAGAAATTGATTACAGTTCTACACCGGCTTCGTATTCAATTTTCAATGCGGCATTTGGGTTTGATGTTTTAAGAAATATAAACTTCAATTTCAGAGTCAACAATATTTTTAATACCAGTTACAAAGAATATCTCAATAGATTGAGGTATTTCATGCCGGAACCCGGACGAAATTTCGTGGCGACAGTTCAATTTAAATTTTAAATAAAAAATCGAATAGTTCATTAATAAGAACCTTTAACCTTTAACCTTTAAAAAAATAAAAAAATGAAAAATTTATATAATACCACTTTACTTTTATTTGCGGCTTTTATCTTGTTTTCTTGTAGAAATAGCAACGAAATCCCCGAAGATATTCATGAACACGAAGAAATTGAAAAATTGGTAATTACTGCAACCAATAAAAATAATGCTTCAGATGTTCAGATAATAAACTATATCGGAGGTGTAGCAGATGGATTTTTGCAATTGCAACAAGGCGCAACCTACGCTGTGAAATTGGACTTCCAGGTGAAACACGATGATCATTATGAAAGTGTAAACGAAGAAATTACCGCAGAAAAAGATGAGCATTTCATTACTTTCCAATTCTCTGATTCTGATGTTGCCGTGAAACGTGCTTCCGACGATGTAGTAAGAACTGATGGAAATAAAGTAGGTTTAAGCACTGAATGGAAAATTAATTCGGTTTCAGCAACAGGGAAAGCCAATATCAAACTGGTGCATACCCCAAATTCTGTGAATCAAAATTATCCTACAGCTGATAACCAACAAGGTCAAACCTCCGGTGGAGAAACCGATGTGAATGTACTGGTATATCTTCATTAAAAATTTTTCATGCACAAATATGCGATTAATCTTCGGTAAGCGTGTATTTGTGGTATTTTGCTTAAATAAATCATTTGCTTAATTGCAGATGATTTTTTTTAGTATTTTTTATGATTTTTTAGCGAGAATCTTTTAATAAATTTTTACTATTTTTGCAACCTAAATTTTCAAAACATAACAATGAACGTTACAGCGACAAACCATGATGAAGTAAGCGCGTTACTTACAGTTACACTAGATAAAGCAGATTATAAAGATAAAGTTGAAAAACAACTTATCAATTATGCTAAAAATGCACAAGTTCCAGGTTTCAGAAAGGGAAAAGTGCCATTGAGCATGGTAAGAAAACAATATGAAGCAGGAATCGCTTTCGAAGAAATTAACAAGCAAGTTTCTGAAGCGCTTAATAATTATGTAAACGAAAATAATCTAAGATTGGTTGGGCAGCCAGTTCCACAACCGGTTGAAGAGCTTAACCACAATGCTGATCAGGTTACCGTTGCTTTCGAAGTAGGTTACGAACCAGATTTCAAAATTGATTTGGCAAAATACGAAGCGCCACACTTCAAAGTAGAAGCTTCTGATAAAGAAATCAACCAAAGCATTGAAAACATGCAAAAAAGATTTGCAGAAAAAGTAGTACAAGAAAACATCGCTGATGATTCTCAAGTTGCTTTGCAAATCAGCCAAGTTGTAGAAGAAGATGCAGAAGGAGAGCACCACCATCACCCGAAAAATGTGGTAATAGATGCTGAGAAGAAGGAAGCTTTCAAATTGGTAAAAGATTTGAAAATGGATGGATCTGTAAAAATTTCTAAAGAAGATTTACAGAAAAACGAGGACTTAGCAAAAGAATTAGGCTTCAGCAAAGATGAAGTTGAACATTTGCACCACGACCAACTAGAAGTTACTGTGAAAGATTTCTACGGATTGAATTTGGCAGAACTTAACCAAGAATTATTCGATAAAGTATATGGTGAAGGAAACATTAAATCTGAAGACGAACTTAAAGAAAAAGTAAAATCAGAACTTGACGAATATTTCCAGCAAAATGCAGATGTACATTTCGTGAACAAGATTTTGGAACAAATCAACGAGAAAGAAGATGTGAAACTTCCTGAAACTTTCTTGGTAAAATGGTTAATGTTCAGTAACCAAAATATCCAGTCTGAAGAACAGGCAAAAGAAATCCTTGAAGCAGAAAAAAATCAACTGAAATACCAGATTTTGGAAGGTAAATTGATGAACGATAACGAAATCAAATTAGATTATAGCGATGTTTTGGCCCAAGCTGAGCAGTTGGTAAGAAATCAATTGGCAATCTACGGAATTCACCATTTGGGCGATGAAGAAATTCAGAAATACGCAGTAGAAATGTTGAAAGATCAGGAGCAAGTTCGTCAGATTTCTAGTGAAGTAGGAATGGCAAAACTAAAAGATGTAATCCTGGAGAAAGCATCTAAAAAAGAAACTAAAATCTCTCACGACGAGTTTTTAGAAGAACTGAAAAAGTAATTTTACTTTAATAAATATAAAATCCGTTTTGTTTTTTGCAGAACGGATTTTTTTATGAATTAATGATGGATTTTTAGTAGCTGAAATATTCCAGATCACTGTTTCCTATAAGATAAGATTCCAGTTTCCTGATGTCTCTATTTTTGATATGGATATCGAGTGTAATCAGAACACTGCTGTTTTTTTTCTCGAGAGCAATTTCTGAAACATCTTTCGTAATGCTTCTAATTTCCGTGAGAATGTCATCTTTACGCGAAAACTTTTCTATAGGAAGCTGCAATTTCAGGAGTTTACTGTGATGCTGCGGAAGCAAATTTTTCGAAACATATTGTGCCGAATTAATGATGATAATGGCAGAAATAAGGAAGGTAAAAGCAATATAAACCTCACCAAATCCAATCGACATCCCGATTGCGGCGGCAATCCAGATAATGCCCGCTGTGGTAAGTCCGTACACGGTGAAACCTTCTTTAAAAATTACGCCGGCCCCCAGAAAACCAATTCCGCTCACGATATAGGAAGCGATTCTGGTAGGATCGCCATCACCGGCGAGTTTATAGGAAATAATCGAAAAAAGAGTAGAACCCAGACAAATGATGGTGATTGTTTTCAACCCTGCGGATTTGTCCTTCATTTCCCTTTCAAAACCTAAAATGAGCCCTGCTATAATGGAAATAATTGCTTTGTAAATATCTAAAAATTCAAAATGTTCCGACATTTTTTATTTAAAGATAGAAATTTTTTACGAACCAAATTCCGCTTTCCATTCATCGGCTGCTTCGCAAAGCGTGGTGTAGAATTCTTCGCCGTATTTTCGGATCAGCGGCGTTTTCAGGAATTTATATACCGGAACTTTCAATTCTTTGCCCAAAACACACGCATCGTTGCAGATTTCCCACTCGTGGTAATTCATCGCGGTAAAGGTGGAGTATTCGGTCACGCGAATCGGGTAGAGGTGGCAGGAAATAGGCTTTTGCCAATCTACCGCGCCATCTTCGTATGCTTTTTCAATTCCGCACTTTGTGATTCCTTTTTCGTCGAAAATCACGTAGGCACATTCCTCGCCATTTACCATCGGCGTTACATAATCGCCATCGTGTGGATCGATGGTCCAAGTTCCCTGTTCATCTAGCGCAGCCACACCTTCCGGACGAAGATACGGTTTCACTTGATCGAAAATCTTATCGAGGATTTCTGTTTCATATTTTTCCAGCGGTGCGCCTACATCGCCTGCAACGCAACACGCGCCTTTGCATTTGCTGAGGTTACACACAAATTCTTCTTCAAAAATATCTTCAGAAATCAGTTTATTGCCTATTTGTATCATGTTTTTTTAGTGTTAAAATTGTAAATAATTGGTCATTTTAAAAAGTATCAAAGAGATAATAATGACCCAAAGTCCTGCTTCTTTCATCCAATATTTGGGCAAAAATCTTAACATTCTGCTGAGGATAATGGAAGCCGGAAGTGCAAGTAGCAGCAAATATTCGTACACATTCCCCATGTAAAAGAAGATCGTAGCAAGTTGCGCGAATAAATAAATGAGCAAAAATGTATATTTAAATTTGCTTGTTGGACTTTTTTTATTGAAATTCCTGAAATGATCAATCACTGAATGAATCAGCATCAAAGCAACGGGCAAAAGCCAGAGTAATTGTTTAATATTTTTTGATGGTTCAAAATTTTGAAACGGAAAATAAACCTCATTCCAAGAATTCATTCCAAGAAATAACGCAATGCTAAAATAGGAAATTGCAACGAGCAAAATCCCAAACAGCAGTTTGAAAATATGAAGTCCAACGCGATCAGAAGTCCCAATGAGATGAAAAATCACAAAAATAAACATTGGCCAAGTGGTGGGTAAAAAAATAAAATTCAGAGCTAAAATAGCGCCTACAAGGATGATTGCGTTTTTGCGAACTGCCAAATCATTATCGGTAAGCAACAGAATAATAATGGAGTTGGTGAAAAGAGAAACCGCAATTCCGATATCCAAATCACCGGGATATAGCGCAAATATAAAGACAGTATAAAGAAATAAAGGCAAATGCGTTTGATAATTCAGTGAAATAGCATTAAAACAAAAATATCCCAAAGCAACACCTGCAAAAGTTATCACTGCAGAAATTATGTCTAATGAATTGAAATCAAGGAAGTTAAATCCTATTACAATTAAAAGAAGAATGACAATGTAAATGGGTATTGAAAAAATATTGCTTTCTTTTGAAAGTAATCGAAACATTTTTATTAATTTTGTGCAAAGTTAATTTAAAAAAGGAAAATAATGACGTCTTTCTTTCTCTTCTTAAGCGATGCATTCAAATGGTCTTTCGGATTTTTTGATGTTGCAGGTAATGTTCTTAACTGGGTTTTATTTCTCGTTGCTTCGGCATTGTTTACCTATTGGTGCTATGTTTTGGTTTCTACTTTAGGAGGTGACAAAGACAAAGAATATTTTTCACCGACAGAAGGACATCACCCTTACTACGATCCAAAAATCCATTCTAAGAAAACTAAATAATTGATTCTTATTATTACTCGTAGTGCATTATTAAATTAAAGATACTTTAATTTTGTTCATTTTTCTATTAAAAACAAAAACATTTACAAATTGAATAAAAGTTAGAGCCGTAATTTTACTTAAGATTCTGGTTTTAAAACCATTAAATGATTTCGCATAATTATTTCTGATTTTAAATTGGTCACAAAGTTGAGAAAATAGCGTTTCGATTCTCTTTCTTGATTTTCTAAAAATGTATTTCTGCTTGTGATAATTTTTTTGGTTGCTTCTCATAGGTGTATCTAATTTTATATTTGCATAATTGAACAAATCTGTTTGTACTTGAGTTGATAAATAACCTCTATCTCCGATTAATGTGCAATTGTTTATTTGATGCTTTATGTCTTGCAAAAAATGGATATCATGAATGCTTGCAGTAGAAATATCAAAACTTTGAAATATTCCTGAAACAGAACATATAGCGTGTAATTTGTAGCCATAATAATAACTCGATTGAGAAGCGCAATATCCTTTGCTTGGAAATGAAAATTCATCTTCTTTACAGATTTTAGAGCGGTTTGCTCTTGCGTTTTTGCAAATTTCTAAAGGCATTGAGTCTACAATAAAAATCCTTTCAAGATCATGAAATCTATCAACCATAATCTTTCTGATATTTTCCATATGCAAGAAGAGTTTTCTTTTCCTGCGATTATAAACACTTCTTTCTATCATTCCATTTAGTTTTGAATTTGAAAGATATCTAAATAACTGATATTCTGAGTCTATTGATAAATATTCTGCAGAAATATTTATGGCAATAAGTTCTAAATCACTCAATTTTGGTTTAATAGGTTTAAAATAAAAATTTTCATTTAAGGTTAATTTTCTTAATTCATTTAAAATAAAATCGTAAATTGCATCTAGGTTATTCATAGTGTATTAGATTGGTATTCAATACAATATACGATTTTTTTTCGTATTATGAATAACCTTTTTATAATGCACTACGAGTTATTATTATTTATAAAAATCCCGTAATTCTCAAAATTACGGGATTGTTTTTTTTGTAGAAAAATTATTAATGAATCGGAATTACCAGTACAGGAATTGGCGAGCGGCGAGTAAGTTCTTTGGTAAGACTTCCCACAAATACATCATAAATTCCGCTTCTGCCATGTGAACCCATCACCATATAAGCCGCATTTTTTTCTTTGGCGTATTCTAAGATAATATCGCCTGCAATACCCTGTTTCAATAGATGTTCACAATCGACACCTTCCGCAAGTACACGTTGCTGAATATTATTCAACCGAAGCAGCTCTTCTTTAATCTCATTTTGCTCCACTTCCGGAAAATACTGAAATCCCATATCGCCAATTGCAAAACCAATATCTGCGGGCGCAACATGGATTAAACAAAGTTTTCCCCCGATTTCTTTTGCAAATTTTATTGATCCATCAATCAATTGGTCTGTAGAATCACTGAAATCTACAGGTAGTATAATATTGATCATAATTTAAAAATTTTGTTGTATAAAGTTACGAATTTTTACTGAATTCTGAGATCCAGCATTTTTTTATTTTCAAGATAAGCTTCCAGTATATCGTTTTCAGCTATTTTTCCAACACCCTTTGGAGTACCCGTGAAAATAAGATCTCCGGTTTTTAAGGTAAAATATTGCGAAACAAATGCAATGATTTTTCCTGGACTGAAAAGCATCAATGATGTGTTGCCATGCTGCACTTCCGCTTTATTTTTATGCAAAGAAAATTGAAGGTTTTTCAAATCGTAATCTTCTTTTTTATAAAAATCCGAAATCACGGCAGAACCATCGAAACCTTTCGCAAGTTCCCACGGAAGTCCTTTTTCCTTCAGTTTCGTTTGTAAATCTCTTGCAGTGAAATCAATTCCCAAAGCAATCTCGTCAAAATGATTTCCGGCTTTTTCCTCCTGAATATATTTTCCGCCTTTTGAAATTTTCAAAACCACTTCCAACTCGTAGTGAATATCTTCCGAAAATTCCGGGATATAAAAATCCGAACCTTTCTTTAAAACCGCTGTGTCGGGTTTCATGAAAATCACGGGATTTTCAGGGATTTCATTTCCGAGTTCTTTGGCGTGTTCTGCGTAGTTTCTGCCGATGCAAATTATTTTCATAATTAAATTGTTACCTTTTGAAAAACTTATCCTTAAATAAATCTTTGTGACTTAAAAAATTAAAATTTCGAACGAAGTTGAATTCCTGTCAAAATTTTCTTAGTATATAACGGAAAATCAGCGCTTTGAATCCAGCCGTAATAGCCCAAATCCTTTTGGAAAACGTCTTTCACGCGTTGTCCTTTGTATTTCCCGAACGCGAAAATCTCTTGATGTTCTTCATCAAAATGAATCATTCCCGCTAAATCTGCAAATTTGGTGTGAAAAGAAAACTCGCTTAGTGCAGCAATATCGTTTGGAAGTTCGTCGTAGTGAGCAACTTGCGCATCCAATACTTCGAAAGTTGCTAAAACATCAGCTTCAGCAGAATGGGCGTTTTCCAACTCTTTATTGCAGTAAAATTTGTAAGCTGCCGTCAAATTTCTTGGCTCCATTTTGTGGAAAATCGTTTGTGCATCAACCAACTTGAATTTGCTTAAATCGAAATCGATTCCGGCTCTCAGAAGTTCTTCAGCCAAAAGCGGAACATCAAATCGGTTGGAATTGAAGCCGCCCAAATCCGAACCGGCGATCATTTCCATAATTTTTGGAGCGATTTCTTTAAATTTTGGAGCGTTTTTCACGTCTTCGTCAGTGATTCCGTGTACTGCGGTTGATTCTTTTGGGATGAGCATTTCGGGATTCACGAGCCAGGTTTTGCTTTCTCGGGAAGCGTCCGGATTTACTTTCAGGATGCAGATTTCCACGATTCGATCTTTTGCTACATTGGTTCCGGTGGTTTCCAGATCGAAGATGCAGAGCGGTTTATAGAGTTTTAAATTCATTTTTTTAATTTGGAAATGTACTAATTTGGTAATTTGAAAATTTATTTCAATTGCTTTTGAAAAATAAGTGAAATCAAAATATAGTATAAAATCACCAATGGAATTCCGACGGTTTTAAAGATAATTAAAATCAATAGAGCTCCGATTAACAAAGCGATTTTCGGATAATTATCTTCCAATTTCATCGATTTGAATTTCATGGCGATCATTTTAATAGGACTTACTAAAATCCACGAAGAAATTATAGTAAATATTACCATTAACAAAGGGTTTTCAAAGATAAATTGAAAGCTTCCGTTTTCGAGAAATGCGTAATAAAGTCCGAAAATTAAAATGGTATTTGAAGGCGTGTTCAATCCTTTAAAATAATACGTTTGCTCTTCATCTAAATTAAAAATAGCCAATCTAAGACATGAGAATAAAGCCACGAAAAGTCCTAAATATTTCAACTGAAATGGAAGTTCAAAATCCATAAATTGATTGCCGAAACCTTCTAGTGCTTTAAACATGGTTACACCAGGCAAAAGTCCGAAGCTTACCATGTCTGCTAGAGAATCCAATTGCGCGCCAAGATTAGAATTGGCTTTGAGCGCTCTAGCAACAAATCCGTCTAAAAAGTCTAAAACCAAAGAAATGATGATGCAAATTGCGGCAACTTTATAATTTCCGTTTACTAAATTGATAACACCGATGCTTCCAGAAAATAAATTCCCGAGAGTGAAAGCATTGGCTAAATTATTTTTTATAAAATTCATGGCGTTTCAGTAAGTTTCAAATTTAACTTTCTTATTTGAAATATCACTCCAAAAAGTGAAAAAAATGCAGTAATCATTGTAAAAAGTAAAGACGCAGAAACTGAAATCTCTGGCTGAAAACTGAACCATTTAGACGCTTGTAAAAAGAGCATTTCTCTCACTCCAATTCCTGCAAAAGAAATTAAACTGAGCACAGAACTTGCCAAAAATACTACCGCGTAAATGGTGAAATTGTCAGTTACATCTAAACTTTTTAATAAAAATATAAAACTGATGACTTGTAAAATTTGGACTAAAAATGAGTAGGAAAAAGCTTTAAAAAAAACTTTGGTATAAGTAGAAAAAAGCTTTTTAGTCAAAAAATAAGTAAAGAAAAATCCTACCAATAAAAGCACAAATAAGATTGGGAAGAATTTGGCTTCTAGCAAATTGAATGAAAATATTAAAATCAATACGCAAATCGCCAAAAGTCCGCTTAATCGGTCATTAAAAAGTGATGAGGTAATTTTTTTGGCACTCCAGCCAAAATTTTTATTCAAAAGATAGACTTTGTAAGCGTCTCCACCAACTCCACCTGGAATGAAAAAATTATAGAACATTCCCAAAAAATAGAGTTCTAAATTGCTTCTGAAACTCAAATGGAAATTATTGGCTTTGAAATAGAGTTCAAGTCTTTTGGTAGAAATAATTTGAGATGCCAAAAAGAGAATAGCAGCCATTACGAGATAAAAAACATTCGTTTTTGCCCATAAAACAGTGACTTCCCGAAAAGGAATTTTCTGAAAAACGAAATACAACAAAGCAATGCTAATGAAAATTTTAGCAAAGTTGATGAGTAGTTTTTTAAGATTGACTTTCTCCAAATGTTGTGATATTTCTGATGTTAAAAGGTCTTTTTTCTTGAGATTCGTAGTAGGTTTTCATCAACATGTCTACAATAATTCCTGTGGTGAAAAACTGAATGCCAATGAAAATAAGTAAAACACCTAGGATTAGTAAAGGTCTTCCGCCAATGTCATTTCCTAAAATTTTGAGCGCCAATAAATAAATATTAACCAAAACTCCCAATGTAAAAGTGAATAAACCGATATTTCCGAAAAGATAAATCGGTTTAGAAAGGTATTTTTTATTGAATAAAACCAAAAGCAAGTCATTAATCACCTTGAAAGTTCTGTTCATGCCGTATTTAGAAACGCCGTGTTGTCTTGGGTGGTGTTTTACGGGGATTTCTGTGATTTTAGCACCGTTTAAATGCGCCATTAAACTAATAAATCTATGGTTTTCGCCGTAAAGATTAAGTTCTTTAGCTGTTTCATTGGTGAAAACTTTCAGCGCACAACCTTGGTCAGAAATATTGAGTTTTGTAGATTTTTTGATGATGAAATTCGCAATTTTTGAAGGAATGGTTCTGATGGAAGAATCTTTTCTTTTTTGACGTTTTCCTACCACCAAATCGTAATTTCCATTTTCTAAAAGTTCTACCATTGCTGGGATATCTGAAGGATCATTTTGCAAATCTCCATCAAGTGTAATCACATAATCACCAGTTGCATAATCGAAACCAGCCATCATTGCAGAACTTTGTCCGTAATTTTTTTTGAGCTCAATCAATACTACATTTGGATGTTTTTTTTCTTTGATTTCTTGTATGGTTTTATCCGTGGAATTGTCGTCTATTAAGATGAGTTCGTAGTGATATCCATTCATGGCATCAGAAATTCTGTCGATTAAAATTCCTGCATTTCCTTCTTCGTTATACATAGGAATAACGAGAGAGTAGAATTTATTTTTATCCATTGTAGCGCTTGATTTGTTACCTTTGCAATGCAAATTTTTGCAAAAATACTAAAAAACCTGATTTTTATAATGAATCCAAATCAATTACTTTCTAGAAATCAAATCTTTTTTCTTTTTGGAGGCTTTGTTTTGGTGTACTTAGTTGGGCAATTTGTTCCACTCATGGAAAATGATTCTGCTCAACATGCTACAATGGCGATGAGAATGGCCAATTCTGGCAATTTTCTAGAAATTTATAAAGGAGATAATCCTTATCTAGACAAACCGCACTTGCATTTTTGGCTCGCAGCTTTATCGATGAAGATTTTTGGCATTAGTCATATTGCATATAGAATTCCAGCGATTTTATGCTTGTTTTTAGCTGCTTTTTCTGTAAAAAAGATTGCTGATTTATTGTATAAAAATGAAAATCTAAGTTATACTGCTTCACTGATATTTTTAGCGTCTCAAACCATTATTCTTTCTGCACACGATGTAAGAACAGATGCTGTTTTGACGGGTTTTATTGCGCTTTCTGTTTGGCAGTTTTTAGCTTTTATTAAAACACAAAAAATCGTTAATGTTATTTTAGCAGGTTTTTTTACAGCATTGGCTTTTTCTTCAAAAGGTTTGATGGCGATTGTGATTATAGGATTTTCGGTATTTTCTTATTTGCTGTATTCTAGAGAATGGTTGAAATTTTTTAATCTGAAAATCATTTTTGCCGCGCTCAGTTTTGGAGTGGGAATTTTACCGATTTTGTACGCATATTATCATCAATTTGGAAACGAAGGAGTAGAATTTATTCTCTTTAATCAAAGTGTAAATCGTTTACAGGCCAAAGGTTTTGAGCAAAATAGTCCTGATTATTCTTTCTTTTTTCACACATTACTTTGGGCTTTTTTACCTTTTTCAATCGCATTTTACACGGGTGTTTTCGAAAGAACTAAAAATTTGATTAAAGTAAGGTTTCAAAAAGTAGAAGGCGTAGAATTTTTAACTTTAGGCGGATTCTGGTTGGTGATGTTGGTGTTTAGTTTTTCTAAATTTAAGTTGCCTCATTATTTAAATGGACTAATTCCCATTCTTTCTGTTTTTACCGCTTCTTATATTTTTGAAATTTTCGAAAAAAATCAATGGAAAAAAGCCAGAGTTTTTTGGGTGATTCAGTTGGTGGTGATTTCGGTAAGTTTAGTAGGCGTTTTATTGCTCACGTATTATTTTACAGGAATTCATGAAGTGGTCTTGTTTGTGGTAGGTTTGTTTTTTGTGGGAACTTTACTGCTTTACATTTTCAAAAAAGAAAATATGGTGAGAAGATGGGTTTTGGTCTCATTGCTTTTTGCTATAACCATTAATGTTTTTCTCAATTCGCAGTTTTATCCTGTTTTGACGCAATATCAAGGTGGTTTAAAAATGGCTCAATATTTTGAAAAAAATCAACTTTCAACCCAAAATCTTTTCATGCCGAAAGATTATGAAATTTGGTCTTTTGATTTTTATACCCAACAAAACACGCCTAGAAAAGAGGTTTCTCTGTTGAAAAAAGGGGATAGAGTTCTGGTATACGAAAATGATTTACAAAATATTACACAACCGTATAAAATTCTCCATCAGGAAACGCATTTTAGAATTACTAAACTTTCTCTGAAATTTCTGAATCCTAAAACCAGAAATGAAAAGCTTAAAAAGCTTTATTTATTAGAGATATTAAACTAGTGTTTAATTTTCTGAATTTTGGCACCTGCTTTGTTATTAGTATGATAAGAATAACAATAAATTTGTTGTTTAATAAAAAATATTTACTTTTAACAAAAATTTAAAATTAGAAACATGAAAAAATTAGCATTCGCATTTTTCGCTTTATTCTTCAGTGTTCTTTCATATGCTCAGATTGAAGGAAAATGGAAAACAATTGATGATGAAACAGGGAAGCCTAAATCTATCGTAGAAATTTTCAAAAAATCAGACGGTAAATACTACGGAAAAATCTCTCAACTTTTGATAAAACCTGCTAATCCAAATTGTGTAGATTGTAAAGACGATAGAAAAAACAAACCACTTTTGGGAATGGAAATCGTGAGAGGATTGAAAAAAGAAGGTAATGAATTCACAGGAGGAACCATTACTGATCCAAAAACTGGAAAAACTTACAAGTGCAACATCTCCAGAGAAGGAGATAAATTGAATGTTAGAGGTTATATTGGATTTTCACTGATCGGAAGAAGCCAAACTTGGCACGCAGTGAAATAAAAGAATCATTACAACAAGAAAAAACAAGCAATTCGAAAGAGTTGCTTTTTTTTGTCCTGTTGCGCCCGAAAATTTGCGAAAAAAACTTTACTTTTGTACTCTAAATTTTTCAAAAATTATGGCAGAATATACTTTTAGAGAAGTAATTGCACAAGCAATGAGCGAGGAAATGCGCAAAGACTCATCAATTTATTTAATGGGTGAAGAGGTTGCGGAATATAACGGTGCTTATAAAGCATCAAAAGGTATGCTCGATGAATTTGGCCCTAAAAGAGTGATAGATACTCCGATTGCCGAGTTGGGTTTCACCGGTATTGCAGTAGGTTCAGCAATGAATGGTAATCGCCCAATTGTAGAATATATGACCTTCAATTTCTCATTAGTAGGAATTGATCAAATTATCAACAATGCTGCTAAAATCCGTCAGATGAGCGGCGGGCAATGGAACTGCCCAATCGTTTTCCGTGGCCCGACGGCTTCTGCAGGTCAGCTTGGTGCCACACACTCACAGGCTTTTGAAAGTTGGTATGCCAACTGCCCGGGGCTGAAAGTTGTAGTGCCGTCCAACCCTTACGACGCAAAAGGACTTCTGAAAACTGCAATACAGGATAATGACCCGGTAATCTTCATGGAATCTGAGCAGATGTACGGCGATAAAATGGAAATTCCTGATGAGGAATATTATATCCCAATCGGAAAAGCCGACATCAAAAAAGAAGGTAAAGATGTAACTTTGGTTTCTTTTGGTAAAATTATGAAACTGGCGATGCAAGCGGCTGAAGATGTGGAGAAAGAAGGTATTTCAGTGGAAGTAATTGATCTTAGAACAGTTCGTCCGTTAGATTTCGATACCGTAATTGCTTCTGTAAAAAAGACCAACCGCTTGGTGATTTTGGAAGAAGCATGGCCTTTTGCGTCTGTTTCTTCAGAAATTACATATATGGTTCAGCAGAAAGCTTTTGACTATCTTGATGCTCCGATTAAGAGGATTACAACACCAGATGCACCTGCGCCTTATTCGGCTGCATTATTTGCGGAATGGTTCCCGAAATTGGAAAAAGTAAAAGAAGAAATTAAAAAAGCAATGTACGTAAAGTAATTTGCAAAATAATTTTGACGTAATTATAGAAAAAAACTTCCGAAAGGAAGTTTTTTCATTTATACTATTCATAACTAATGTGTTGAGGATTCGTTATTTTGATATAAATTTGCGCCTTAAAATAATCAGCTGAAATGGCAGAAGTTACAGAAGGAGGTCATCATTTTGACCTGAAAAAACTTTCATTTGTAGGAGTTCTTGTTTCTTTAGGAATCGTTTTTGGAGATATTGGTACATCACCGCTCTATGTAATGAAAGCGATTGTAAATGCAAGGCAAGTTGGCGCTACCATGCCGTTTGATGAGTACATAGAAGGTGCGCTTTCCTGTATTATATGGACTCTTACTCTTCAGACAACTTTAAAATATGTAATTATAGCACTTCGTGCAGACAATAAAGGTGAAGGCGGGATTTTAGCTCTGTTTTCGCTCATTAAAAATCTGAAAAAACGATGGCTTTACCTCATTGCTATTATCGGAGCATCGGCTTTGGTTGCAGATGGGGTCATTACTCCGTCACTTACTGTAATGTCAGCAATTGAAGGTTTAGAAATTTACAATCCACATACACCGGTTGTACCCATTACGTGTGCTATTTTAATTGTAATCTTTGTCGTTCAACAGTTCGGAACATCCTTTATAGGGAAGTTTTTTGGTCCTGTAATGGTAATTTGGTTCTTGGTTTTGGGGATTTTAGGGGTTTTGCATCTGGTGCAGGATTTTTCTATTTTAAAATCTTTCAATCCTTATTATGCTTATAAACTGATTGTTAACTCTCCAAGTGCAATTATTATCTTGGGGGCGGTTTTTCTATGTACAACAGGAGCGGAAGCTTTATATTCCGACCTTGGTCATTGTGGTGCAAAAAACATACGCGTAAGTTGGGTTTTCGTTAAATTAATGCTTATCTTAAATTATTTAGGACAAGGAGCTTGGTTATTGAAAAATTACGAAACTGTACAAGGAAATGGGGTAAATCCTTTTTTTGGAATTATGCCGGAATGGATGATTCTTCCTGGAGTTGTATTGGCAACAGCTGCGGCAATTATTGCTTCTCAGGCATTAATTACAGGTTCTTTTACTATTTTCTCTGAAGCGATGTCTCTTAATTTATGGCCAAACCAAAAAATTGATTATCCTTCTGGTGTAAAAGGGCAAATGTACATTTCAAGAATAAACTGGGGATTGCTGCTATTCTGCATCATCGTTGTGTTGTATTTTAAAGAATCTCATAAGATGGAAGCTGCTTACGGTCTTTCAATAACAGTTACCATGTTTATGACTACCATTTTACTTACATTCTGGTTGCTGAAGAAAAGAGTAAATAAACTTATTGTTTTAAGTTTCTTTTTAATGTACGGTGCAATTGAATTAGGTTTCTTTAGTGCAAATATTATTAAATTCTTCGATGGAGGTTGGATTACGGTGGTACTTGCAGGCTTTATAGGAATTTGCATGTACTCATGGTACAATGGAAGACAGATAAAAGCGAAGTTTATTAATTTCGTTAAAATAAGTAAATATGTTTCTATCATTAAAGATTTAAAACTCGATGTAACAATTCCTAAATATGCGACAAATCTTGCTTTTCTTAGCCGTGCTAAAAAAGAAGATGAAATTGAAGCGAAAATCATTTATTCCATTCTTCGAAAGCAACCGAAGCGAGCAGATCATTATTTTATTCTGAATATTATCAATCAGGAAGATCCTTTTACTTTTAAATATACGATTGATGAAATTATGCCGGGTACGATTTACCGAATTAATTTCCTACTTGGTTTTAAGATTGATCGACGAATCAACGATTATTTCGATCAGGTTTTAGAGGATATGATGCAAGAAGGTACAATACCTTCCCGAAGCAGTCATCCGTCGCTTAGAATCCACAATATCCCACCAGATTTGAAGTATGTAATCATTGATAACACCTATATTAACGATACTTTATTAACGGTGAAAGAAAAATTGACCTTAAGTATTTACCATTTTGTGAAATATATCGGTAGTGACGATTTCAAAGCATGGGGAGTTTCGCCACACAATGCTGTTGTTGAATCCGCACCATTGCTGGATCAAACAATTGTTACCAAAAGAATTCAGCAAGTCAATTTTAAACATTACGACGCTTAACAATTTCTTCCTGGTTCTTGCCGGGAATTTTTTTAGTGGTTGGTTCACCGGTTTTCATTTAGAATAAAATCAATAAATTTGTAGATAATTTTTTCAATGGACACTAAACAGAAAGAACTTAATATAACAACGATAAAAGAGGTTTTAAGACAATACCTCCTAGAAAAAGGTTTTAGAAATACGCCCGAACGATTCACTATTTTGGAAGAAATATACAATATGGAGCATCACTTCAATGTGGACGATCTTTACCTCCTCATGATGCAGAAAAAGTATCACGTTTCCAAAGCTACGATCTATAACACCATCGAAATCTTTCTCGACGCTGGTCTTATACGCAAGCATCAATTTGGTGAGAAAACCCTTACTTCCTCGTCTTATGAAAAATCATATTTTGATAAACAACATGATCATTTGGTGATTTACAAGAAAGATTCCGACAAGGAAATCGAAGAAATTATCGAGTTCTGTGATCCGAGAATTCAGGGAATTAAAGAAGCCATTGAAAGTGCATTTGGCGTAACTATTGATTCTCACTCACTTTATTTCTACGGTACCAAAAAAGATTAATGAAGAACTTTTTCGTTTTGTTAATGTTAATCAGTGGGAATGTTTTTTCACAGATTACCACCACGCCAAAGGATCCTTTGGTGAAAGATCCGTATTTCAATAGCGCCCAGAATGCTCCACAAGGGCAAAAGGTGCGTCTTATCCACTCAGATTTCTTTCAGAAAACTCCAGAAAAGTATAATGGAAATCCGTATTTTTCAGGCAATGTTCAGTTCGAACATCAAGGCTCTTTGCTCAGCGCAGATGAAGTAATTTTCTATGAAGAACAGAATTTCGTGAAAGCCATAGGCAACGTGAAACTGCAAAATGCCGACGGATCCGTAATTACAGCGGGAGAAATGGAATACGACGGTAACTCCCAAAAAGGAATTGCTAAGAAAAATGTAGTCCTTACAGACCCAAAACAGACCATAAAAACCGAAACACTCTACTACGACAGGATTTCCAATAAAGCCTATTTCAACACCGGAGGAACTATTTCGGACGCTAGCAATGTGATGTACACCAAATCCGCTACCTACGATCTCAGCTCTAAAATGATCGATTTCACCGGTAATGTGAAAATCAACAACCCCGAATATACGGTGGAAGGAACCAACATAAAACAAAACCAAAACACCAATACTGCGGATTTCTTTGGTCCCACCACCATTACAAATAAGCAAAATCCGGCAAATCAAGTGTACACCGAAAGAGGTTCGTACAACATGAATTCCAAAGAAGTGTACCTCAAGAAAAATTCCAGGATTAACTATAATGGTAAAATCCTTACGGGAGACGATATGTACTTTAATCAAATTACAGGTTTTGGTAGGGCAAAAGGCAATGTTATGTTGCGTGATCCTAAAGAAAGACGCTTTATGAAAGGCGGTTATGGTGAGATTTTCGAGAAGAAAGATTCAGCGATGATGACCGATCGCCCTTATGCAGTGAAGATTTTGGAGAAGGATTCCATGTATTTTTCGGCTGAAAAAATATTGGCTTATCAAAAAATAGATCAAAATAATCCTATCAAAAAGAAAAGTTTCCTAAGAGCTTACCGAAAATCGAGGATGTTTAAATCCAATATTCAACTTCGGGCAGATTCTTTAACTTTTAATGAAACCGACGGAATCATGCATCTCTTCGGGAAACCTATCGCGTGGAGCGGCGAAAAACAAGTGACTGGAGATAAAATTGAGGCCTATTTCGATACTGAAAACGAGTATATTGATTCATTGAAAGTAGTGGGAAATGCCTTCGCCATCAGTAAAGCCGATTCATTAAATTTAAAAGATGAATTCAACCAAGTGAAAGGGAAGCTGATGACGGTTTACTACAAAGAAAATAAAGTTAATTTGGCTAAAGTAATCGGAAATGCCCAAGCAATCACCTATGCCGATGATCAGAACGAGAAAACCAAAGAAACTGAAAGAATAGGAGTGTCCTTATCAACGTGTGGGACCATCGAAGCTGAATTTGAAGAAAATAAAGTACAAATTATCACTTGCAACGTAGGAGCAAATGTAGATACCTTTCCGATGAGCCATATTTCTCGGGAGAAACGCTTTTTCCCCGACTTCAATTGGAATACCAAAGACCGACTAAGGAAATGGCAAGATATCTTCCTCAATACGCCTGGCTACGACGAGGTGAAATACGAGTCTGATGATGCATTATACAATGCTGCGCAGAAAGTGATAGATGATGCAAAACTGAAAGAAGAGGCCAAGAAGCCCAAAAGAGTGAGGAAATAATATTTTCAGCTTTAAAGCAACATAAAAACACTGATTTTCGGTGTTTTTTTTATGCAGTTTCATTAAATAAAAAAACCTCGAATTAATCGAGGTTTAAAATAATGGTGAGCGCGTCAGGATTCGAACCTGAGACCGTCTGCTTAGAAGGCAGATGCTCTATCCAGCTGAGCTACGCACCCTAGAAGTGAAAATAAAAAATTCCCGAAGGAATTTGTGAAAAAAAAGTCGGGGCGGCAGGATTCGAACCTGCGACCTCCTGGTCCCAAACCAGGCGCGATGACCGGACTACGCTACGCCCCGAATAATTTGTGCAAAGGTTGCGGAGGGTGTGGGATTCGAACCCACGCGACCCTTTCGGGTCGACAGTTTAGCAAACTGCTCCGTTAACCACTCCGGCAACCCTCCTTTGCAATATTTTTAAGAACTTCTTTTCTGTAATTGCGAGTGCAAATATAGGATTGTTTTTGATACTAACCAAAACTTTTTGCAATATTTTTTTTGTATTTTTGAAAAATAAATCAATTAAAAAAGAATGAAAATGCGTAATTCATTATATTTCATGGGATTAAGCGTGGTGCTTTTTTCTTGCACTTCTCAAAAAAATATTCAGAAAAATTCACCAACACCACAAAAAAATGTTCCAACGGTAAAAACACCGGTTAATAATCCTGCTCCGACGGCTGCTCAGTCGGAATTAAAAAGAGAAAATGGGCATTATTTTTATAAAGTAAATATCGCCGACGCTACCAAAAACGATAATACGATTAGTTATGGCTCTATTGTTTCGGCAAATCCTTCGGGATATAAAGTGGTATATACTTATTTTCCGGCTGTCGCACAAAATTTTCGTCAGAAATACATTATTCTTCATTATACCGCTTTAGATGATGATAAATCGGTTACCGTGCTCACTCAACAATCAGTAAGCGCACATTATTTGGTGAATAATTTAGGCGACAACGAAATTTATCAATTGGTAGATGAGAATAAAAGAGCCTACCACGCCGGAGTAAGCTCATGGAGAAACGATAAAATGCTTAATGATACTTCGATAGGAATCGAAATTGTAAATCCAGGTTACAAAACTGATGCTTCAGGAAATAGAATTTTCCCTGAATTTGCTGATGCGCAAATTAAAAAAGTTGCAGCTTTGGTTAAAGATATTGCCAATCGTTATATGATTCCCCCAACCAATATTCTTGCTCATTCGGATATTGCACCAACCAGAAAACAAGATCCGGGACCGAAATTTCCATGGAAAAAATTATATGATGAATACCAAATAGGAATGTGGTATGATGAAACCGTGAAACAAGGCTTTGTCGACCAAATTGTTCCGGAAGTATTCGTAACAGAAGTTTCTACTCCTCAATTTATTTTTAAGTACCAAACTGCACTGAAATCGCTAGGTTATGGGTTGGAACCATCCGGAACGGTAGATGATGCGACCAAGAAGACTATTGAAGCTTTTCAGTACCATTTCAGGCCGGGAAAATATGATGGTGTGATGGATGCAGAAACATGGGCGATTTTGCAGGCTTTAAATTCGAAATATCCGAATAAATAATTTTAAACATCATCAAACAAAATATTTCGGGCGGTAATCTATCGCCCGTTTTTATTGGAAAAAATTCAAATCCGTTTTTCAAATTCAACATTTTACCTTAACTTTTCATCAAATTATTTTTATGGAAAATTTCAGAAATGAAAGCGACCTTTTAGGTACTTTGCAGGTTCCGAAAAACGCCTATTATGGTGTTCAAACTCAGCGTGCTATTGAAAATTTTAAAATCTCAGGGCAGTATCTTTCTTCTTATCCGCATTTTATCAAAGCTTTGGCGATGGTGAAAAAAGCAGCTGCAAAAACCAACTACGAGTTGGGCTTATTGGAAGAAAATCTTTACAAAAAAATTGCAGAAACTTGCGATGAAATCATGGAAGGACAACTTCATGATCAATTTCCTATCGATATGATTCAAGGTGGAGCAGGAACTTCGGTCAACATGAATGCCAACGAAGTAATCGCCAACCGTGTTTTGGAAAAATTAGGAAAAGAAAAAGGAGATTATCAGTTTTGTTCGCCAAATGACCATGTCAATCTTTCCCAATCGACCAACGATGCGTATCCTACCGCAATAAAAATGGCGCTTATTCAGATGAATGATGAGTTGGTTGAAAAACTCAAGAAAACCATTGCTGCTTTCAGAGCAAAAGGACAGGAATTCAGCAAGGTAATAAAAATGGGACGCACCCAGCTTCAGGATGCGGTTCCGATGACTTTAGGACAGGAATTTGAAGCTTTTGCAGCAACTTTGGAAGAAGATATTTCTAAACTCAACAGCAATGCAAATTTGTTTGTAGAAATTAATATGGGAGCAACGGCGATTGGCACAGGAATTAACGCACCGGTTGGTTATGCAAATCTTTGCGCAAAAAATCTCTCTCAAATTACCGGTTATCCGATTATTTCCGCGCCAAATTTGGTGGAAGCTACGCCGGATACGGGTTCTTACGTGATTTATTCTTCTGCAATGAAAAGACTTGCGGTGAAACTTTCTAAAATTTGTAATGATTTACGACTGCTCTCATCGGGTCCGCGCGCAGGATTTTTTGAAATCAATCTTCCGCCGATGCAACCTGGTTCGTCGATTATGCCCGGAAAAGTAAACCCAGTAATCCCGGAAGTGGTAAATCAAGTGTGTTTTAAAGTAATAGGAAATGATTTGACGGTGACTTTTGCCGCAGAAGCCGGACAATTACAGCTCAACGTGATGGAACCGGTTCTTTCGCATTCCATTATGGAAAGCATTAATTTCCTTGGAAATGCAATGGATACTTTAAGAGAAAAATGCATCACCGGAATTACCGCTAACAAAGAAGTTTGCCTCAATATGGTGAAACACAGTATCGGAATTGTAACGGCGCTGAATCCTTATATCGGTTATAAAAACTCTACAGAAATTGCCAAAGAAGCCCTTGAAACCGGAAAAAGTGTTTACAATTTGGTTTTAGAAAAAGGCATTCTTTCTCAAGAGAAATTAGATGAAATTCTCGATCCGGAAAACATGCTGAAACCGCATCAGTTTTAATTAAAGACAACTATTTTAACAATTTATATATGAAGAAAATCCTCACTACATTAACATTAATAGGAGCGCTAACAATGATGAATGCACAACAATTTGAAACAAAAAAAATGACCGACAAAGCCGGCTATACCTATGAAACAGTAGTCAACGATAAAAATGGAGTAAGAATTTATACTTTAAAAAATGGGTTGAAAGTTTATCTTGCCCAAAATTTTGATGCTCCAAAAATCCAAACTTATATTCCTGTAAGAACAGGAAGTAACAACGATCCGGCAGACAATACCGGCCTTGCGCATTACCTTGAACACATGATGTTTAAAGGAACCTCGAAACTCGGGTCGGCAGATTGGGCTAAAGAAAAACCGCTTTTGGACAAAATTTCAGCACTTTATGAACAACATAAAGCTGAACAAAATCCTGAGAAGAAAAAGGAAATTTATAAAAAAATTGATGAGGTTTCCCAAGAAGCCAGCAAATATGCGATTGCGAACGAGTACGATAAAGCAATTTCGTCTTTGGGAGCAACAGGAACCAATGCGCACACTTGGCTCGACGAAACAGTTTACAAAAACAATATTCCAAGCAACGAACTGGAAAAATGGTTGAAAGTGGAGAAAGAACGATTCTCTGAATTGGTTCTGAGGTTGTTTCATACAGAATTAGAGGCTGTTTACGAAGAGTATAATCGTGCGCAAGACAACGATTCTCGCTTGGTAAATTATGAACTGATGGACGCTTTGTTCCCGAAACATCCGAATGGGCAGCAAACCACCATCGGGAAATCCGAACACTTGAAAAACCCTTCAATGATAGCGATCCATAAGTATTTTGATACGTATTATGTTCCGAATAATTATGCGATGGTTTTGGTGGGTGATTTGGATTTCGATAAAACAATTAAACTTGTGGACCAGTATTTCGGTTCTTTCGAATACAAAGAATTGCCAATGAAGAAAATGGTTTCGGAAGATCCGATGACCAAAATCGTGGAAAGAACTGTGAAAAGTCCTTCTGCAGAGCGTTTGCAAATTGCTTGGAGAACAGATTCTTACGGAACTAAAGATGCAAGACTTGCGGAAATTGTAGCCAACTTGCTTTCCAATTCCGGAGAAACCGGTTTGATCGATTTAAATATCAACCAAAGCCAAAAAGCCCTTCGTGCGATGGCTTATTCGTCTCCATTCAAAACTTATGGGAATTTTTCAATGATGATTGTTCCGAAAAAAGGACAAACTTTAGATGAAGCCAAAAAATTATTGCTCGATCAAATTGAACTTATCAAAAAAGGAGAATTTCAGGATTGGCAAATTCCGGCAATCATTAATGATATGAAAATTCAGCAGATGAAATCTCTGGAAACTGCCGATGGATTGGCAACTGCACTGTACGGAAGCTATATCAACAATCAGAATTGGGATAGCGAACTCAACCAAATTAATGAGTACGAGAAAATTACCAAAGATGATGTGGTGAAATTTGCCAATGAGTTTTTCAAGGATAATTACGTAATCATTAAGAAAGAAAAAGGGGTAAACGATAAGTTGGTTCGAGTTGAAAATCCGGGTATTACCCCAATTAAACTCAATAAAGAAGATCAATCGCCATTCTTAAAATCAATCATTAGCGAAAAATCTTCCGAAATTAAACCGGAATTTATTGATTATTCCAAAGCTATTAAAACCGATAAAATTGCAGGTAAAAAAGCGAGTTTTGTAAAGAACAAATACAACGATATTGCGCAAACGTACTTCATTTTCCCATTCGGTAGCGATAACGACAAGGAATTGGGATTGGCGACTCAGGTGTTGCAGTATCTTGGAACCAACAAACTTTCTGCGGAAGATTTGAAAAAAGAATTCTTCAAATTGGGAATTTCCAACGATTTCCGTACTGCTCCCGATCAGTTGATTATTTCTTTAAGTGGTTTGGAAGAAAACATGCCGAAAGGAATCGAATTGTTGAAAAATTGGTTGGAAAACGCAAAACCTGACCAAAAAGTTTACGAAGAAAACATAAAAACCATTCTCGAAAGCCGTGAAATAGCCAAAAAAGACAAAGGGAGAATCATGGCTGCACTTTCCAACTATGCGAAATACGGAAAAGTTTCAAGGTTTTCGGATGTAGTTTCTGCGGAAAGACTGAAATCCATCAAGTCTGAAGAAATGACCGCGAAAATCAAAAACCTGTTGAATATGCCTTATGAAATCTTCTTCTACGGAAATGATTTCAATGCGTTCAAAAAATATGCGAAACCTTTTGTGGAAAAGGAAACCATAAAAGCTCCAGAAAAGAAAAACTACCCGGAACCGGCTACTGAAGGCAAAGTGTTCTTCACCAACTACGACATGGTACAAACTGAAATGAGCAAAGTAGGGAAGGGGAACAATGTGAACTTGAAAAATTTAGGAAAAATCAATGTTTTCAATGAATATTTCGGCCGAGGATTGTCGTCTATCGTTTTCCAAGAAATCCGTGAGAGCAAGAGTTTAGCGTATTCGGCGTATGTTTCTTATGCTGCTAATGGTGAGCTGAATCACCCGGATTATGTAACAACTTATATCGGAACGCAAGCAAACAAACTTCCGCAAGCGGTGAACGCAATGGATGAATTGATGGCGAATTTACCACAAGTTCCTGCTCAATTCGAAAATGCTAAAAATGCAGCCTTGAAACAAATTGCTTCCGGAAGGATCAACAGAACGAACATTTTCTTCAATCAAATGAACCTTAAAAAACTGGGAATCGATTATGATTTAAGAAAAGACATGTATGCAGAAATTGAAAAACTGACTTTGGCGGATGTGACCAATTTCTACAATAACGAAGTGAAACCGATGAAGTACAACACTGCAATCATCGGCAAAAAAGAAAACTTGGATATGTCGGCCATCAACAAAATGGGAACTTTCCATGAAGTAACTTTGGAAGAAATTTTCGGATATTAATCTGTTTTCTAAATACTCAAATAAAGGTGAAGCTTCGGTTTCACCTTTGTTGTTTTTAGGGCATTATGTTCCTTCAAAAAAAGGCGATTTCACGCGAAGTTTTCTGTCAATGGCTCCAATATCTGATTTTGAATATTTCTTTCAATCATTTCTATTAAATTTTCGATTTTAAAGAAAAACAAAGGTGAAAAGAGGTGAATAAGAATATAATGAGAATTTTTTTGTAGCAGCGTTTGTGGTTACCAATTTTTTCACCCTTCATTTCTAAATGATCAATAGGGAACTCTTTTGTTAAAAATTGTTAATAAAAACGTAACTTGGGCTTAATAACATGGGGTATTTTAAACTGTATTTTCGCATTTAATAAAAAATGTAATTATGAAATTGAAGTATTTATTTGTTTCGCTTACCTCTATTGTTAGTGTCTGGTCTTATGCTCAATCGGGTGTTATTGCGGGTAAAATTGTGGATGAAAGCAACCTGTTTTCATTGCCGGGTGCTACAATCAAGATTGAAAATTCTAACCGAACTACAATTTCCAACCAAAACGGGAGTTATGAATTTTTGAATTTGCCCGTAGGAACTTATACCGTTTATGTGGATTATATTGGGTACACTTCGGGATCGAAACAAATTGTAGTTACTCAAAACCAAACCTCATCGGCTGATTTTCAGTTGAAAGCTCGTTTTCAAGACATAAAAGAGGTGGTAGTATTGGGTGATTATCTTCGTGGGCAGGCAAAAGCGATGAACCAACAGAAGACCAATGCGAATATTACCAACATTATTTCGGCAGATCAAATCGGGCGTTTTCCGGATGCGAATGTGGGCGATGCTTTAAAAAGAGTTCCAGGAATTACGATGCAAAACGATCAGGGTGAAGCGAGAAATATCATTATAAGAGGTTTGGCTCCACACTTGAATTCGGTAACATTAAACGGAGATCGAATCCCTTCTGCAGAGGGCGATAATAGAAATGTGCAAATGGATCTTATTCCTTCTGATATGATTTCTACCATACAAGTGAATAAAACTTTGACTTCTGATATGGATGCTGATGCGATTGGTGGATCTGTAAATCTTATTTTGAGAGCTGCACCAAACAAAGAGCGTATTTCGGCTACTTTAGCAGGTGGGTATTCTCCTATTCGTGAGCATGGCAACTATACTTCCGGATTTGTATATGGTAACCGATTTTTGAATAGTAAATTGGGTGCGGTATTAAGCGCTTCATACAACAACAATACCTTTGGTTCTGATAATATAGAGGCAGAATGGGCTTTGGGCGATGGTGATCAACCTTATGTATCCGATTTTGAAATTAGAAAATATGATGTACAGCGTGTCAGAAGCAGTGTAGCTTTGGCATTGGATTATGAATTCAACCAAAATAATAAACTATTCTTCAATGCAATGTACAACCAAAGAAATGACCGAGAAAACCGGTTTGCTGTTGGGTACGAAGTGGATCCTGTTTATGATGATAATAATGAAATTATTGGTTACCAAGGCAATATGTTCCGACAAAACAAAGGAGGAATCGGAGATAATAAGAATAAAAACACTCGTTTAGAAATTCAGAAAGTTCAAAATTATTCATTAGCCGGAGAACATTTGTTGGGTTCTTCTGTTGATATGGATTGGTCCGTAAACTACGCTTTTGCAAGTGAGAAAAAACCAAATGAACGTTACATAGAATTCGAAAATGAAGATATAACATTAATGTCTGATTTGCGAAATCCAAGAAAACCTTTAATTATTGCTGTTGGAGAGGATTTAGGAGATTATAAACTTGCAAGTTTGTCACAAAGCAACGGACTTACCGAAGAATCAGAGCTTGGCGCAAAACTTAATTTTCGCTTCCCGTTCTCTGTGGTAGCGGATCAGAAGGGGCGAATCAGAACCGGAGCGCGGGTAAGAATTAAAGACAAAGACCGCAACAATGACTATTTTGAATATGAACCTGTGAATGAATTTGGACTTTCAGACGTTCCAACAACTTATTTTTCAGGGCAAGGATTCAACCCGGGTTCTCAATATGTACCGGGAACTTTCGCAACAGCGGCTTATTTAGGAGGTTTAGATTTAAATAATCCGGCTTCATTTGAATCGGAATCTGATCCTTCTGAATTTTTATCAGAAAACTTTAAAGCCAAAGAAAATATCTACGCGGCTTACATCCGTTGGGATCAGAATTTTACTGACAAATTCTCCGCGATCATCGGAGCCAGAGTAGAGCATACAACGATTGATTATACCGGAAATTTTGTATTGGATGAAGAAGAATTAGTCAACCAAATCAACAGAAAAAACAGCTATACCAATATCCTTCCAAGTCTTACCCTGCGGTACGATGTTCAGCCCGATTTCATTATAAGAGCTGTGGCAACCACTGCTTTGGCAAGACCAAACTACTACGGATTGGTTCCTTATGTGAATGCAATTCCGGATGACCAAGAAATCTTCGTTGGAAATCCAGATTTGAAAGCGACTTATGCTTATAATTTTGATCTTTTGGTAGAAAAATATTTCTCATCTATTGGGATTATTTCTGGAGGTGTTTTCTACAAAAACTTAAAGAATTTCATCTACACTTACAGCAGCAATAATTATTCGGCATCCGATTTTGCTAATGATTACGGAAACGAAACAAATCCAATTCCTACGGGAGAAGAATGGGATTATATCCAACAAAGAAACGGAGACAAGGTAGATTTATTCGGCTTCGAAGTGGCTTTGCAAAGACAACTGGACTTTTTACCGGGTAAATTTCTTCAAGGTTTTGGGGTTTATTTAAATTATACTTACACCAAATCTACTGCGGATGGCATTACCAATGAGGATGGTGAACAAAGATCTGGTCTTGGTTTGCCGGGAACCGCTCCTCATCTTTTCAATGCTTCACTTTCTTGGGAAAATAAAAAATTCTCTGCAAGAGTTTCTTTAAATCACGCCTCGGATTATCTGGATGAATTGGGTGGAGATGATTTTGAAGACCGATATTACGATAAACAAACCTTTTTGGATGCGAATGCTTCATATAAAATCAACAAAAATTTCAGAATTTTTGCCGAAGCCAATAACTTAACCAATCAGCCGCTTCGCTATTACCAAGGCGTTTCGGATCGTACGATGCAGGAGGAATATTATCAACCAAAATTTAATTTGGGAGTTAAAATAGATTTCTAAAAATATAACCGAACCGAAATTAAAAACCTCGCTGGCAAAAGCGGTGAGCTTTTATTTCTTTTTAATGAAACCTTTTATGATCAATTTTAAAGTACAATTTAGCCTGCTTTTTTTTCTGGTTTTAAATTTTTTTAATGCTCAAACACCTTTCGAATACGAAAAAGAAACAGGATATAAGGGAAATAATATCCCCGGATTAACCTATATTGAAGACAGTTTCAACTTTCTGGTTTTGGGAGATTTCGGAAGAGTAGGAGATTATTACCAAAAAGATGTTGCCCGAGAATTGGGAAATGCTACGGTGGTTTTAGATGCGGAGTTTATCGTTTCGGTGGGCGATAATTTTTATCCAAATGGTGTTCAAAGCACTCAGGATTATCATTGGATTTCTTCTTTTGAATCCATTTATACCAATCCAAGTCTTTATACAGATTGGTATGTTGCGTTGGGGAATCATGATTATCGGGGGAGCGTTCAGGCACAAATCGATTACTCCAAAATCTCCAGAAGATGGCATTTGCCAAGTCGATATTACAGCAAAACATTTGAAATAGAAAATGGAGAAAAGTTGCTTTTAGTGGTGATGGACACCAACCCATTCATCGAGGATTACCATAAAAGCCCGGAAAAATACGACGGAATTAAGAAGCAAGATACTTTAGCACAAACCAAATGGCTGGAGCAAACTTTGGGAACTTCCGATCCATCAATAAAATGGAAAATCGTAGTTGGTCATCATCCATTATACAGCGGTGGAAAAAGAAAAACCGATAAAAATACTTTAAGTTTCGAAAAGAAATTTGCGAATGTTTTCGAGAAATATAAAGTAGATGCTTATATCTGTGGCCACGAACACGATCTACAAATCATCAAACCAAAAGGAAGAAAAACAGCTCAGTTTTTATCGGGTTCGGGTAGTGAAGTTCGCACTACCGGAAATCGGGAAGGAACCATTTTCGCAGCTGCAGAACCTGGTTTTATGACTTTTTCTATTCTGAAAAATAAACTTTTAGTACAAACGGTTAAAGCCAATGCGAATGGAGCTCAGGTTTTGCATCAACACGAAATCAGTAAATAAATTCCTTTTCGTTTGCAAAAAAAATCTGATGAAAATTTAATTTCTTAATTTTATACCTATTTAATAATAATGAAAAAGATATTTCTGCCATTGTTGGCATCAACTTTAGTTACTCTTTCATGCGCCAGCAAATTTGCGCCAGTAGCAGAAAATGCCCTTCGTCCGACGGCGATCACCCAACCTACACCTAATGATACCGATGATCCTGCAATTTGGATTCATCCAACAGATGCTACCAAAAGTTTAATCGTAGGAACCGATAAAGAAGACGGTGGTGGATTGTATGTTTACGATCTCAATGGGAAAATTATCAACAAATTCATAGGAATGCAGCGTCCTAATAATGTCGACATTGCTTATGGATTACTCATTAATGGGGTTAAAACCGATATCGCAGTAACCACAGAACGCAATGCAAAACGCCTTCGGGTTTTTTCGCTTCCCGATCTTAAACCTATTGATAATGGGGGAATTTCTATTTTTGATGGGGAAATAGGAGAGGAAGTACGCGAAGGAATGGGAATTGCGCTTTACACCAAAAAAACCGGTACAAACGCAATTGAAATTCATGCCATAGTGGGTAGAAAAACCGGGCCTTCAGGAACTTATTTATGGCAATATAAACTCGCGATAACCCCGAAGGGAACTGTAACCGCCGAGGTGATCCGTAAGTTTGGAACCTACAGCGGAAATAAAGAAATAGAAGCCATCGCAGTAGATAACGAATTGGGGTATATCTATTATTCCGACGAAGGTAGCGGTGTCCGAAAATATTATGCTGATCCTGAAAAAGGAAATAATGAGATTGCATTTTTTGCACAAAATGATGCAAAAAGTGATCACGAAGGGATTGCTATTTACAAAACAACCCATACAACAGGGTATCTGCTTGTGTCCAATCAACAAAATAATTCAATGATGGTTTATAAAAGAGAAGGCTCCGAAATGGATCCCAATCATCATCAACTGATCGCCGATATTCCGGTTTCTGCTATTGAGTGCGACGGAGTTGATGCCACCAATGTAAATTTAGGAACCAATTATCCGAAAGGCATTTTGGTTACCATGAGCAACGGAAATGTTTTTCATATCTACGATTGGAGGCTTTTGCAAAAAGAAATCGATAAGGAGGAAAAGTAAAAAAAAGTGGTTAAGTTTACAAAGCTTAATCTATTTTTTTTCATGTAATGTTTGCGGACGGGATAAAAGGGTGATTATTGAGTTTTCCTTTCAAACTTTAAGAAATTTTATTTCGAAAAATCTTATTACGAATATTAAAATTAACCCTCCAATCATAATTAATGGAATTCTAAATTTTGAATTTTGAATTGAATTATTTTCACACTGCAGATTTAAATACTCTTTTGAGTTAGCTTGTATCGATACTATACTTTTAACGTTTTTTGAAAGAAATTTTTCATCGTTGTCAATTCTTAACTCAATTTCTTGATTAGTTTTCACTTCTTGCAGAAATTCTTGAAACTTAAAACATTTAGAGTATTCAGGAATTATTTTTAAAATATTTGAATCATTTTCAATTTCAATATGATATGATATGCTTGTTCTTCTTGCTGATTTACTTTCATAAATCGATTTAAATTTTCCTCTAATTAATTCAGTTTTATTTAATTCAATTTCTTTTTTTTTGAATGTTCGAAACAAAACATAAGTCAAACCAAGTATAATTAAAATGTAGAAAATTATTTTGAATATTTTCACTGAGATTGTTTTTATTAAGGATCTTCGTTGAATTTACAAACAGCCCAGAATCTTTGCAAAATTTCCTTTCTTAGTCTACTCATGAGAATGAATTTTTCAAATCCACACCATTCAAATATATTCATATTCTCTGAAATAAAAAACACTTACCCAAGAAAATAAAAACCTCTTTTAAAGTAATTCCCCAAAAAAAAGAACGCACCACAAGGGCGCGTCCTCTACTAACTATTAAAAAAATTACTTCACTATTTTCATTTCATTGATCAGCCATTTTGCATCGGCGTATTTATCGATCACGAAAAGGATATATTTGGTATCAACCATGATGTTTCGGCTGAAACGTGGGTCATAATTGATGTCGCTCATCGTTCCTTCCCATTGTCTGTCGAAGTTTAGTCCCACAAGATTTCCGTAAGCATCCAGCGCCGGACTTCCGGAGTTTCCGCCGGTAGTGTGGTTGGTTGCGGTGAAATTCACGGGTACATCGCCGGTTTTATCTTTGTAAATTCCGTAGTCTTTAGCGTTATACAATTGGATTAATTTTTTCGGAACATCAAATTCATAATCTCCCGGAATATATTTCTCCATAATTCCTGCGATATGCGTTTGATAACCATAATAAACTGCATCTCTCGGATTGGAACCTTTCACTTGTCCATACGTTACGCGAAGGGTAGAATTGGCATCCGGGAAGAATTTTCGGTCTTTGTCGGTTTCCATTTGTTGAGCCATGAATTTTTTCTGCAATGCATCAATTTGCTGCTGATACGAAGTCACTTTCGCATCGGTTGTTGCTATGTAATGTTCTCTTAATTTGCTGAAAAGCTTCATTAAAGGATCTTTTTTCAGATTTTGAACCAACGCGTTCTGATCTGCAAATACCTTATTGAGGTCGGAATAAGTTGTCGCTCCATTTAATGCGCCACGTCCGGTCATCACGGAATTCTTGGAAAGTTCTTCGATGGTTTTCAGGTTTTGGTTTTCATCTTTATATTGTTCGAAACCTGCTGGTAGAAATTGTTTCGGAGTTTTGTTAGCATAAAGAGCGAGTAATTTCGCAGTCACTTTAGCATCTAAAACCGCATCGTAATCTTTATAAATTGCAGCAAGTCTGGCTTTGAAATTTTCGGCAGTTTTGGCGTCCATTTTCCCGGATTCCACGGCTTTTACGAAATTGTAATAGAAGTTTGCAAGGGTTAATGTTTCTGCATTTCTCAAAACTTCCGAGTAATATGCTTTGTTCAGGTTATAAGGAGCTTGCTCGGTATAAAGGCGGTTCAACTCATCGATGGTCGGTTTTATTTGAGCATTTTTAGCGATTAAATTTTGCTCATAATTCTTCTTTTTACTTACTGCATCAGATTTTTTTAAACCTTCTACTTCGCCAATCCATTTCTTCCAGTAATTGGCTACGGAAGCGTATTTGGAAGCGTATTTAATCCTGGTTTCGGCGTCGGTACGCATTTTTTCATCCAAAGTTTTTAATGCCACTTCACGCACCGAAATCATTGCAGGATCGGTTTCGGTCATAATTTTCTCTACCGCAATTGCTGGTAAATATTCGGTTGTTCTTCCCGGAAATCCGAATACGAAAGTGAAATCGTTTTCTTGTTTGTCTTTAATGGAAACAGGCAAGAAATATTTCGGTTTGTAAGGGATATTGTCTTTGGAATATTCCGCGGGTTTATTATCTTTATCCGCATAAATCCTGAACATCGAGAAATCTCCGGTATGTCTTGGCCACACCCAGTTGTCGGTATCAGAACCGAATTTTCCGATGCTTTGTGGCGGTGCTCCTACCAAACGGATGTCTTTGTATGTTTCAATGATGTAAGCGTAATATTTATTACCGTAATACATCGGTTTTATGGCTACTTTTTGCCAAGATTCCAACTTGAATCCGGCTTTCACGGTTTCTAAATTCTTACTGATAAGTTCCTGAGCTGCTTTAGCATCCAAGTTTTGGGTTCCTGCTAAAACTTCATTCGTTACTTCTTTGATATCAGCGATGAAATCTACGGTTACACCGGGATTCGGAAGTTCTCCATTTTGATTTTTTGCCCAGAAACCATCACTCAAATAATCGTTTTCTACGGATGAATGCTTCTGGATTTGCCCGTAACCGCAGTGGTGATTGGTAAGCAACAAACCTTGAGGCGAGATGATTTCTGCCGTACAACCGCCATTAAATTGTACCACGGCATCTTTAATACTAGGTTTTGAAGGATCAAAAATCTGTTTTGCCGAGATTTTCATTCCTAAATCTTTCATCTCTTTTTCGTTGAGTTCGGTGGGAATCCACATACCGCCGTATTGCTGTGCAAAAGCCATTACTGCGGGAAAAAGTATTGCGGAAAGCAATAAGTTTCTTCTTTTCATTTTTTAAAATTTGCCTTAAAAGTAAGGAAATTTTAGGAATCGGAATTTTGATCACGAGCTTTTCAATGAATTAGAAACTGAAATATTGCGGTCTTGTGGCATCACTTTTGAAGTTCAAACGGAAAAACACATGGAAATCATTGCGGAACAGTTGCTAAAATTGTTGATCCTCGCCATACCGGTCGCATGTATTGCATGGACCGTCACCCACGAGGAGATTTTTAGGGAACCAAGGGAATTTTGCATAGAAAAATCGCAGAGTTGCCGAAAATTGTATCAAAGGAAATTTTTTTATCTAATTACCTGCGAGTATTGTTTTAGCCACTATGTAACGCTTTTTTTCTTGTTAATTACTGGTTTTAATATTTTTTTTGATGATTGGCGAGGCTATTTGGTGGCTTTTTTTATCATCGTAATGGCTGCAAATATTTATATGAGTTTGTTTGCATATCTAAGGCAAAGTTTAAAACTAGAAAAAATAGAAGCTAAATTGAAAGACAATGAATGGCATGAAGTGAAAGAAGAAATTAAATAAATTATTAAAAAAATAAACAATGGAAAATACAGAAAGACTACAAAAATACCAGTATGAAAATTATACGGTAGTTACCAATTTTGAAACCTATCAGGATGTCGTGGATTATGCGAACGCTAACAATGGTGAAATTATCGAAGTAGGATTTACAGATGGTTCGGATAACCCGATGCCTAATGCTGCAGGAAATTTACTTGCCGAAAAAAAACGTTTAAGGTAGGTCTAGATCCTGAATATGAAGTTTTATATTCCTACGATGAGCGTTTCCAGGAATTGGCGGAACAAATTTTGGAACAAATGAAAGAAAAAGAAAATGATGTCGCTCCCGAAGATTGGCTTGCGGATCAGAATATTGCACAAGGCGACCGCATTATCATCATGAAAGACGGCGAGGTGAACACCGTAACCACTAGGGAAAGAATTAAGTTTCTCATGCGAGGAAATCTTTATGAACTCGCGGTGAAAGTACCATCGGAGAAAGAAGATTAATCCAAAATAGCATCGGTTTTTAAACTGATTCAAACTCCCGTTTAAGCTGTTGAAATTGCAGAATAAACGGGATTTTTATTAGAATTAGGTACAGTAAATTATTATTTTATATTTAATAATCATTTCTCAGATTTTTCCCTGAAATTTAAATATATTTGAAGAGACAATAGGCTGTGAATAAAATGCCTTTAAAATAACCTTTCAGAAAACTCCGTCACCATGGAAAAAGTTCTCCCTTACTCGCTATTTACAGACGACGATATCTATCTTTTCCGTGAAGGAAAACATTACCAACTCTACGATAAATTCGGTGCTCATACCTTGGAAGTTGAAGGAAAAAAAGGAGTTTATTTTGCGGTATGGGCACCTCATGCGAAAGAAGTTTCCGTGGTAGGGAATTTTAATAATTGGCATTCCGAATCGCATAAACTTTACCCGAGATGGGATGGTTCAGGGATTTGGGAAGGTTTTATTTCCGGGTTAAATTGGGGCAATATTTACAAATATGCGATCCGAACCAACACCGGAGTTCTGCTGGAAAAAGGCGATCCTTTTGCCCTGAGTTGGGAACAGAATGTACAAGCCAGTTCGGTAATTTCAACCAGTTGGTATGAATGGAACGACAAAAATTGGATGAAAGAACGCTCCAAAAGGAACAGTTTGGAAGCTCCAATGTCTGTTTACGAAATGCATTTGGGATCTTGGATGCGCGGCGTGGACGATCCGGACCGGTTTTTAAGTTACCGAGAAATTGCAGAAAGATTGGTCCCTTATTTAAAAGAAATGAATTTCACCCATGTGGAATTTATGCCCGTGATGGAATATCCTTACGATCCGAGTTGGGGTTATCAAATCACCGGATTTTTCGCAGCTTCTTCGCGTTTCGGTGCACCACAGGATTTGATGTTCCTTATTGATGAGCTTCATCAAAACGGAATTGGGGTCATCCTCGATTGGGTGCCCTCGCATTTTCCGGGAGACGCGAACGGACTTCATTTTTTCGATGGAACTTATCTTTACGAACACGAAGATCCTAGGAAAGGTTTTCATCCCGACTGGAAATCTCATATTTTTAATTACGGAAGACCGGAAGTGCGCTCGTTTTTGGTGTCCAATGCGATGTTTTGGCTCGACCGATATCATGCCGATGGATTGCGCGTAGACGCGGTAACTTCAATGCTTCATCTCGATTATTCCAGAAACGATGGCGAATGGGAACCCAATATTTATGGAGGCAATGTGAACCTAGAAGCTAAACAGTTTTTGCAGGAATTCAATACTGCGGTCTATAAACGTTTCCCGGATATCATCACCATTGCTGAAGAAAGTTCAGATTTTCCGATGCTTACCAAACCGGTTCACGATGGTGGAGTAGGTTTCGGAATGAAATGGATGATGGGATGGATGCACGATACCTTAAAATATTTCAAAGAAGATCCAATCCATAGAAAATATCAGCATCACAAAATTACATTTGCATCCATGTATATGTATAATGAAAATTATATGATGCCGCTTTCTCACGATGAAGTTGTACACGGAAAATCCAGTTTAATCTACAAAATGCCGGGCGACGAATGGCAGAAATTTGCTAACTTGCGAGCACTCTATACGTATATGTTCACCCATCCGGGAGCCAAACTCTTGTTTATGGGGAATGAATTTGCACAAACCAGCGAGTGGAATTTTAAACAAAGTCTCGATTGGCATTTGTTGCAATATCCGATTCATAAAGGATTACAAACTTTTGTAAGCGATTTAAACCACCTCTACACCAGCGAACCTTCTTTGTACGAAAATCAGTTCAATTGCGACGGTTTCGAATGGGTAGAAGCTAATGATGATACAAATTCCATTTATATCTATCTGAGAAAAGGAAAAAATGAAGATGAAGTAACGATGACGGTCCTCAACCTTACTCCAAGAGTTTTCGATTATAAAATTGGTGTGAATGAAGGAACCAACTGGGAAGTAATCTTAAATTCTGATGATAAAAAATACGGCGGAAGTGGCGTAATCGCTGAAATTGTAGATGAACAAGATGATGAATGGATGTATCGACCGAACTCCATCATTCTGAAATTACCACCTCTTGCCGGCGTCGTACTGAAACAGAAAAAAACAGTCAAAAGAAAACCCAAAAAAAGGGTTGAAGTGCAAGATAGCTCACCGAAAAAAGACTAATCAGCTTTATATTTACCTGTAACCGTAAACTTTTTAAATGAAAATATTTAACCTTTCCATTGAATGTTATCCTGTTGCTAAAGTAGGTGGTCTTGCCGATGTTGTGGGAGCTTTACCGAAATATCTCAACAAAATTGAAGGCGTGGAAGCCAGCGTGATCATGCCTTGGTACAATAAACCTTTTGTGCACGACCACAGTTTCGAAATTGTTTTTGATGGCTGGATCCACCAACGCCGACAAATGTTTCAGGTACAAGTGATGAAGGAGCGCTCGAAAGTTTTGGGTTTTGATTTGTATTTGGTGAAAATTCCCGGACTTTTAGATCGCGACAATCCCTACGGATATTGGGACGAAAGTCAGCAGTTTCTGGCATTTCAGCATGGGGTTTTGCATTGGCTTTCTGCGATGGAAATTAGGCCGGATATTTTGCATTGTCATGATTATCATACGGGTTTGGTGCCTTTTATGGTAGAATATTGCCCGGAATTCAGTTTTTTAAAAGGTGTTAAAACCGTAGGAACCATCCACAATGGCGAATATCAAGGAAAAATGAGTTGGGAAATGACCAGTTATATGCCTTGGTTCTATGGCGAAAACTGGGGACTTCTCGATTGGGACGGATACATCAATCCTTTGGCGTCAATGATTAAATGTTGTCACGCTTTCAATGCTGTTTCTGAAGGTTATTTGAATGAATTATTTCATAGTTTTCATGGTTTGGAAGTGCTTGTGCGCAATGAAAGTTCCAAGGCGTACGGAATTATCAACGGAATCGATGTGGAAGTTTGGGATCCCGCAACCGATCCTTTCTTGGATTTTCATTATTCCCGAAAAAATGCGCAAGAAGGTAAACTTAAAAACAAAAAAGAGATCTGCAAAGAATATGGTTTGAATGAAAATTTGCCTTTATTCAGTTTTATTGGTCGGTTTGCCGGTGAAAAAGGTGCCGATTTGCTGCCCGAAATTGTATGGAAAAGCATCCAACAGACTTATGGCGCCATCAATATTATGGTTTTGGGTTCCGGCGATCCGCATATCGAACATGAATTGAGTCATCTCAACACTTCATTTGCCAATTTTTCACTCGATTTGGGGTATAAAGAATATCTTTCGCATAGGATTTATGCATCTTCCGATTTCTTGTTGATGCCTTCGCGGGTGGAACCTTGCGGACTCAACCAAATGTATGCGATGCGTTACGGAACCATTCCGATTGTAAGATATACTGGCGGTTTGCGCGATACAGTAGAAGATATATCAACCGGTGGAAGCGGATTCAATTTCGGTGCAGCAACTGCCGATGATGCGGTTCATGCGATGCATCGGGCGCTTTTTGTTTACCGACAACAAGAGCTGATGAAAGATTTGGTGCAAAAGAATATGAGTTATAATTTCTCTTGGGAAAAATCAGCCGAGAAGTACATGGAAATGTATCGACGCTAATTGAATTGCTGATTTTCATGGATAAAAGTTCAGGAAACTTCTAGAAACGCTTTGTTTATGGTATTATTCTTGCAAAGTTCATGGGAAAAAAGTATATGTTCGCAGAAAAATTGAAGAATTTACCCTTACTTGGAATTGCATTAGCTTTAGTGTTCACGATTCTTGTACAATGTAAAAAAAACAAAGAAATAGCGGACCAATCTACTAATCAACCTCTTCCTCAGAAAAAAGATTCGTTGGTGGAAACTGCAGCTCCGAAACCTGCAATTAAATATACCTCAATGATTTTCTCTGCGAAAAAAAAAGATTCTGCAATGGTGGCTTTCAATAAACAATTTTCCGAAGAAGATCGTTACACCATTTTGGCTTTAAACCGTCTTGATTCTAAAAATAAATGGCGCGCTGATACACTTGCTATTCCCGATAAGATAGATCATACTTTGATGATGTATTCGCCATTTCCGACCCAGTTGGATGTACTGAAAGAAGTGAAGAAAATGGTCTTTTTCTCTTATCCAATTCAAGCTTATGCATTATATGAAAACGGAAAATTGATCAAATGGGGACCAACAAGTATGGGCAAAAAAGCTGCGCAAACCAAGCGTGGACTTATGTTTGCGAATTGGAAAAAAGAACTCGCCATTTCTACCGTCAACAGCTCTTGGAAATTGCCTTTCAATTTTAATATTCATAATACTTTGGGAATTGGTTGGCATCAGTACGATTTGCCGGGTTATCCGGCTTCGCATTCTTGTTTGAGACTACTGATGAACGATGCTAAATTCATGTACAACTGGGCCGATCAATGGATTTTGAATAAAGGCGGAGCGACCGTAAAAGCCAACGGAACGCCGGTAATCGTCTTTGGAGACTATCAATGGGGTGGAAAAAAACCTTGGAAAAACCTTATTTTAGATCCGAAATCCAATGATATTTCCGTGGAAGAACTTAATAATATCATCAATCCACATCTTGAGAAAATCCTCGAAGAGCAAAGAAATAGGGAAGAAGTGGTTGCGCAAAAACCTACGGAAGTAAAACCTGCAGCTTAAAATTTTAGTTTTTAATGTTCAAATTGTAGAATTGATTTCTCCGCAAAATCCCGAAGTTTTCGCATTTCTTCTCTGGCTTGGTATTGTCCAATTTTAGTAGCAAAATAAGTTAAAGCCAAGAAAAAAACGGTGAAAAATGACGCTGAAAGTGCCCAAGGAAAATCGTTGCTATTGATTTGTCTTTCCACAAACCACATCGTGATGAAAACCATCCAAAGAATACTTCCAATAAAATAAAGAAACATAAAAAATGTCCAAACGGCGCTTGTAGGCCCAAAAATTCCGCGAATTAAAGTCTTATTTTCTTCGGAATCGTGTTCGGTTCTTAGCGACAAACAGGGTTTCCAATAGTAGTCTTGTTCGCTTTTCACCATGATTGTTGCGGTTTCGGAATTGATGTTTCCGGTGTAGTGTTCTGATTGATTTTTGAGAAATTCTTTCAATATCTCCACATATTTTTCACGGGTGATCTCGGTGTAAATTTTAAACCTTGGACGCGAACGTATTTGATCTAAAACGGATTCTTCAATTTTCATCTTGGTAAGGAATTGGATCTTTCAATATCAATTTAAATATCATGGTTTGGCCACCTCGTTCAACCTCGAAATTCACTACGGTTCCATCATTACCTTTCATTAAATCATTGATTTTTTGTAAAGTATAATCTCCCGCTTTCTTCTTGTTGATACTGATAATTTTATCATCTTTCCGAATTCCGGCTTCGTAGCAGAGTGCTTCTCTTCTGCATCCGGCGACTGAATATTTGGGTTTCAAAACAAAATGATATTGGAAATTTTCTTTTGCGGAATAAACATTTTCTTCTTCATTTACCTGGTTGTTTTTGGTGGTTTGCAAGGTAACCAAATCTCTGTCCCAGGTCATCCCATCGTGGCGAATGTCTAATCCACTTTTATTAAAAAGAAATGGATCGTTGAAATGTTTGTTTTTTTTAAGGTAAATCTTATTTTCCGGATAATTAAATACTACTTCAAAGCGCCTCATAATATCGCTTCCTATAGAACCTTTTCGGTTGGGAACCAGCTTCAAATTTTGAATCGAATATTCATCGGGCATGGCAGTTAATGGTTTTTCGAAAGCAAAATCGCCAAGATAAATTCGGTGAATCCTACTTCTTTTTCCGAAAATATCCCCGTTGAAACCCTGTCCTAAATAATCATCAATATTTGGGCGGTTGTACACAAATTCCTTGATGAGTTTCGGGAAAAGCCACACTGCATCGCTATTTCCCAGATCAATTAGCATTTTCGATTCTACGCGAGTTGAAGTCATTTCTACTCCTGCCATAATGTAAGGTTTATTGCCTTCAACAGTAGTGGGAAATTCGGCGTGTCTTTTTACTTTCTTTTTAAAAAGCGTTTGGTCTTGGTAAACGGTGATTTTTTTGGTGAGATAATTGATCGAAATCGGATGATTTTTAAAGAAATGATAACCAATGATTCCGTTCACTGGAATTCCAACATGCGAGGAAAAATTGATGCTTTCGTCAAGAATAATAAAGATTTTATGATTGAAATCTTTATAATCTTTTCCTATTTTCACGATGTTATTCTCCGAACTCAAACCTTCGATATCTCCGCTTTCACCCAAACCGGAAAACTTAACTTTTTCGATGTCGTTAAAATTGATTTCTTTATTGTCCAGACTGAAGAGAATCGTTTCATTTACCCCTGAATCCAGCAGAAAAGTAAGGTTAACGCCATTGATGTTTAAAGGAACAAATATTAAATTATTGATCAACTGAAACGGGATTACTGTTTTCTTGTCATCGGTAATTTCGAATCCCTTTTGCCCGAAAGAAAAAGCAAATGCAAAAAGTAATAAAAGAAAACAGCGTTTCATTGATTGAAGATACAATAATTTCATCAATTTGATTTAAAATCATCAAAATAAGTACATTAAAAATCCTAAATTTGTTCTATGCAAAACGAAGCAAAAACAGAAAGATTCCGACAAATCGTCGAGAACAAATTCCAAATCTACAACTCACTTTTCATGAGTTTGCCTTATGATAAAATGACCAATATCGGCATGCTGCTCCCTTTTTTATATGAAGAAAGCAGGATCGGATACGAAAAAGGTTTGAGTCCGGAAGAGATTGTAGAAGAGTTTTTCGGTAAACACACTGATTTGGTTTCCGAAGAACAAAAAACCGAACTTTTGTTCAAAATCATCCAATATATCGAAAGACAAGTGGTGCTTTTTGACAGTATTGAAGACGCTGCTTTTCCGCAATTGCATTCTGTGAATGAGGCCGGAACTTTATCGCATCTCCACGATCGGGCGGTGCAAGAACATCAATTGGAAGAAACCCGAGAAAAAATGCAGGATTTTGCCGTAAAAGTTGTTTTTACAGCGCATCCCACGCAGTTTTACCCGAACTCGGTGCAAAGAATTTTGCATGATCTTCGGTCTGCAATAATGAAAGATTCTGTTACAGAAATCGATATGCTTTTGCAACAGTTGGGTAAAACGCCTTTCCTGAATCGGGAGAAACCCACACCGCTAGATGAGGCAATGAGCATCATTTTTTACCTAAGATATGTGTATTATGATTCGATAGGCGAACTTTATAGTAGCATTAAAAACACCTTTGGCAATCAGCATTTTGTTCCTCCCCAAGATATTTTTCAATTAGGATTTTGGCCGGGAGGTGATCGAGATGGAAATCCCTTTGTCACCGCGGAGATCACGAAGCAAGTAGCACAAGAACTTTATACCTCAATTTTGAAATCTTATTATGCGCATCTGAAAAATTTGCGTAGAAGGTTAAGTTTCCGAGGAGTTTCGGAAGTTTTGGAAACTTTGAGTCACGAACTTTATGAAGCCATCTTTCGAGATCAGAATATCAGTGCCGTACAAATTTTAAAAAGATTAAAAGAAGCAGAAAAAATCCTCAAAGAGCAACACAACGGACTTTTTAAAAATCTGTTGGAAGATTTTCAGGATCGGGTGAAGATTTTCGGAACTCACTTTGCAACCCTCGATATTCGCCAGGACAGCCGCATTCATCAGCAGGTAATCGATGAAATTATTGTGAAAAAAGCAGGCTTTACATCAGAAAATATTTCTACGAAGGAAAAATTGAAGTGGCTGCTGGAAACCGATGTCGTCTTGGATCCCAACGATTTCGAAGGCATTACCAAAGATACTTTGGAGAATATTTTCAACATTAAAAAAATTCAACAGAGAAACGGCGAACGAGGACTCAGCCGATATATTATTTCCAATTCGGATGAGGTTAAGGATGTCTTAAATGTTTTCGGAATGTTCAGACTTTGCGGTTATCGGGAAGAGGATATCAATATCGATATTGTTCCGCTTTTTGAAACGATGGAAGGTTTGGATGCCGGTGAAAAGGTGATGAAAGAACTCTATGAACTTCCTATTTATCGAAAACATTTGGAAAGACGCGGAAATTCGCAAACGATTATGCTAGGTTTTTCCGATGGAACTAAAGATGGCGGTTATTTGAAAGCCAATTGGGAAATCTATGAAACCAAAGAACAGCTGACCAAGATTTCTAATGAAAACAATATTAAAGTCATTTTCTTCGACGGACGTGGCGGCCCACCGGCAAGAGGTGGCGGCAAAACCCACGATTTTTACGCCTCTCAGGGGAAAACTATCGCCAATAACAAGATAGAACTTACGATTCAGGGACAAACCATTACCAGTGTTTTCGGCAATAAAGATCAGGCGAAATATAATTTCGAACAACTGTTAACTGCCGGAATAGAGAATGATGTTTTTAAAAATTCAAAAAAAGATTTAACTGAAAAGGAAAGAAAACTTATTCAGGAATTGGCGGAAATTAGCTTCAAGAAATACTCAGATTTGAAGGCGCATCCGATGTTTGTACCGTATTTGCAAGAGATGAGCACTTTGGAATATTACGGAAGAACCAATATAGGTAGCCGACCAAGCAAAAGAGGTGGCACGAATGAACTGAAATTCGAAGATTTGCGCGCGATTCCGTTTGTAGGTTCGTGGAGCCAGTTGAAACAGAATGTTCCCGGGTTTTTCGGGTTTGGTTTTGCGTTAAATGAGCTTAAAAATCAAGGTAGATTTGATGAAGTTCATGCGCTTTATAAAGGTTCAGATTTCTTTAAAACTTTGGTTTTAAACTCGATGATGAGCATGAATAAATCGTATTTTCCGCTTACTTATTACATGAAAAACAATGCGAAGTTTGGCGGTTTTTGGAATATTTTGTTTGATGAGTATCAACTTTCAAAATCCATGATGTTGGAACTTACCGGATTCAAAATGCTGATGGAAGAAGATCCACTTTCTAGAAAATCAGTGAAAATTCGGGAGAAAATTGTGCTTCCGCTACTGAGTATTCAACAGTATGCTTTAATGAAAATTCAGAAAAAAGAAGGAAATATCGAAGCGTACGAAAAACTTGTGATGCGTTCCTTGTTCGGGAATATTAATGCAAGTAGAAATTCGGCGTAAATTATTTGAATATGAACAATAATTCCCGCGTTTATCGAATGTCTTTTGCCAGTGTTTATCCACATTATATTGCAAAAGCTGAAAAGAAAGGCCGCACAAAAGCGGAGGTTGACCAAATTATTTTCTGGCTCACCGGCTACGATGAGAAAATGCTGAAAAAAATCATCGACGATAAAACAGATTTGGAGAATTTCTTTAATCAAGCTCCAAAAATGAACCCGAATATTTCGAAAATCACCGGTGTCATTTGCGGTCATCGAGTAGAAGAAATCGATGATCCGATGCAAAAAGTTCGTTATCTGGATAAATTAATCGATGAATTGGCAAAAGGAAAAGCGATGGAAAAGATTTTGAGAGCATAAAAAAAATCCGACTCACCACTGAGTCGGATTTTCTTACTTTTTACTGCTTAATAATTTTCTCGATATACTCGTTCTTGTCCGTTTTTATTTTTAAGAAATAAATTCCATTAATCAGTTTTTCGATATTATGATTTTTTTCGCTCGAAAGATTTTGAGATTTTCTGCCCAAAACATCATACAATTCTACCGAAACAATTTTCTCTGTAGTTTTGATTGTGAAAGTGGTACTTACCGGATTCGGATAGATTTTAATCGAAGATTTGCTAGCGTTTGCTGTCGCTAATTGCGCTTCAGTAAGCGATGCTCCGAAATTCAGAATTCCGTAGCCCATCGGGTCGGTATGGTTTGGATATAATGATGATTTTTGTCTTAAAATATCTTTCACATCATCTAAAGGTTTAGTAGGTACCGCTTGTAACAGACACGCCACACCGCCCGCTGCAAGAGGAGTAGCGAAGGAAGTCCCGCTGCTTGTGGTTGCGCTGTTATTGTAAGCCATTGCGGTACTGGTTCCTCTTGCGCTTGCGTCAGGTTTAATGAGGCCTAATGCATTTGGCCCGTAAGATGAAAAAGAAGAACTCGCCCCACTGGAAGTTACTCCACCGATGGTGAAAACTTTTTCGTTATCGGCAGGAGTGATGATGTAATGCCAAGAGTTTTGAGCTTCATTCCCGGCTGCTGCAAGAACGAAAATTCCTTTTTCAGCTGCGATATGTGCAGCTCTTGCGATAAAAGAAGTGCTGCCATCCATATCAGAGTACAGTAAATTGTAGCGGCTGTCATCAAAATCGTAATATCCAAGAGAAGTTGTGATGATGTCAACGCCTTTTCTGTCGGCTTCTTCAGCAGCCTCTGCCCAATAAATCATTTCTTCCGGGATCTCATTTGCAGCGTCTTCGGATGCGTAAAGGTAAAAATCGGCATCTGGAGCTGATCCAACATAAGAGTTTTCAATATAACCTGCGATTACTCCTAAACAGTAAGAACCATGGTTGTTTAAGGAAGTATTGTAAATATCAGTGCTTTTGTTCACGAAATTATAGCCACCTTTAATTTGTCCGTTGTTGCGGATTCTCGCGTAAGCAGATCCGGTGTTTACTCTCGGAAATCCGGTATCGATAACGGCAATTGTTACTCCTGCTCCGGTATATCCGGCAACGTGTAGCGGACGGAGATTGATTTGGTTAATTTGAGCAAGTCCTGTTCCGTAATTGAATTCGGTTTTTCCGAGCGTATTCTTGAAAACCTCAAATTTATCCGATTTTTTTACGCCTTGTTTTCCTCCTGCAGGATGTTTGATAAAACTTTCTACTGATTGAACATAACTTTGAGCTTGTAACGAAGCGATTTGCGAAGCAGTGGCGTTTACCGCAACTCCGTTCATCCACTTCGAATAATCGGTTACCGTGAAGCCAAGATTCCTGATATTTTGAACGTAGGACTGTTCCAGCGGCGCATCCTGATCATTCAGCGCGATGCCGTATTTTGTGCGTCGGTCGAGTGATTTCTGGGAAAGTTCGGAAAGCGGATTAGCATAAAAAGCAGCTTTATTTGGCTTATCCTTAAAGAATACAAAAACAAGTTCGGTTTGCGCGCTGACAACAGCGAAAGGTAAAATAATTAAAAAAGATAATATTTTTTTCATAAAAAATAAGATTGATGAATTTTAACAAAATTAGGAAAAAATTGAAAATTGATTATTAATATGAGAAATATATTTGAATGAATTTGCTCGAATGTGTTTTGCATTGTTTATTTCTTAATTGGATTTACTACTATTCATAATAATACCAATATTTCCTAAAGCAAGTTCAAGCGATTTAGAAATGAAATATGAAAACAAAAGGAGTTTTAATTTCCCTGAAAATTTAATTTTCTTAAATTTGAGCAAATATTTTTTTAGAAACCTAACCCAACAGGAAAGGTAACCGATTAAAAAAAATAAAAATAGAAAAACCTATGAAAAAAATTCAGATGGTTGACCTTCAAAGTCAATATTATAAGATAAAAGCTGATGTCGATAATGCCGTTTTGAATGTACTGGATTCTGCAGCATTCATCAATGGTCCGGAAGTGAAATTTTTCCAAAATGAATTGGAGCAGTATCTCGATGTAAAACATGTAATTCCCTGTGCGAACGGAACCGATGCGCTTCAAATTGCGTTAATGGCACTTGATTTAAAGGAAGGCGATGAGGTGATCACTGCTGATTTTACCTTTGCAGCGACGGTAGAAGTGATTCATCTGCTGAAACTGAAATCTGTTTTGGTGGATGTGAATTATGATACGTTCACCATCGATCCAGAGAAATTGAAAGCTGCGATTACGCCAAGAACAAAAGCGATTATTCCCGTGCATCTTTTCGGACAGTGTGCCAATATGGAAGAGATTTTGAAGATTGCCAAAGAACATAACCTCGCCGTAATTGAAGATAACGCACAAGCGATCGGCGCTGATTTTACCTTTGAAGACGGAACTGTAAAGAAATCCGGAACCATGGGTGTGATGGGAACAACTTCTTTTTTCCCTTCCAAAAATTTGGGATGCTACGGCGATGGCGGTGCTATTTTTACTAATGATGATGAGTTGGCGCACAAACTTCGCGGAATTGTAAACCACGGAATGTACGAAAGATATTACCACGATGAAGTGGGCGTGAACTCACGTTTAGATAGTGTGCAAGCGACCGTTCTTAGAAAAAAATTGCCTCTTTTGGATAATTATAACGAAGCAAGAAGAAAAGCTGCGGATTATTATGATGAAGCCTTCGCCAATCAGCCTAATATCCTAGTTCCAGCAAGAGCGGACAATTCAACGCATGTTTTTCATCAATACACCTTGCGAATCCTTAACGGAAAACGCAACGAACTACAGCAGTTTTTAGCGGAGAAAGAAATTCCGGCGATGATCTATTATCCGGTTGCGCTTAGAAAACAGAAAGCCTATTTTCAGGACAGCGACGACAAGGATTTCGTGAACACCGATAAACTTTTAGGTGAAGTAATCTCGCTTCCGATGCATACTGAACTCGATGATGAGCAACTGAAATATATTACTGATGCTGTTTTGGAATTCTTCAAATAGTAGATCATTCAACTTTAAAAGCAATCAAAGAATATTTAAAAACACAATATGACGATACTCGTTACCGGCGGACTCGGCTATATCGGTTCACACACTGTGGTAGAACTTTTAAACAACAATTTCGATGTCGTTATTGTTGATGATTTATCCAACTCGGAAAGGTTTATTTTAGAAAACATTGAGAAAATAGCAGGGAAAAAGCCTGTTTTTTATCCTTTTGATTTGAAGAGGAAAGAATTGCTCACTCAGGTTTTCGATGCGCATAATATCGAAGGATGCATCAATTTTGCTGCGTTCAAAGCGGTGGGAGAAAGCCAGGAAAAGCCAATCGATTATTATGAAAATAACTTGTTTTCTTTGATCAATATTCTTCAGGAATTTAAAACAAGAAAGATTTCCAATTTTATTTTTAGTTCGAGCTGCACGGTTTATGGACAAGCAGACCAGATGCCGATTGATGAAGAAACTCCGCTGAAAATGCCAGAATCTTCTTACGGGAAAACCAAACAAATGGGCGAGGAAATCCTGAAAGATTTTGCAACGGCTCATCAAAGAAAGATTTCGTTGTTGAGGTATTTTAATCCAATCGGGGCGCATCCGACGGCTTTGTTGGGCGAGTTGCCAATTGGGGTTCCTAATAATTTGGTTCCTTATGTTACGCAAACTGCATCCGGAATCCGCGAAAAGTTGAATATTTGGGGAAATGATTATCCGACAGAAGACGGTACCGCGATTCGCGATTATATTTATGTGGTGGATTTGGCAAAAGCCCATGTGAAAGCTTTGCAAAAACTGATCGCTTCTGATGAAGCAACAGTAATCGATATCTTCAACCTCGGTACGGGGAAAGGTTCGTCGGTTTTGGAAGTGGTGAAAGCGTATGAAAATGCGAATAATGTAGCGGTTCCTTACCAGATTTGCGACCGTAGAGCAGGAGACATCACGATTGCTTATGCCAACGCTGATAAAGCAGAAAGAGAATTGGGCTGGAAAGCTGATACGAGCTTGGAAGAAGCATTGCGAACGACGTGGGAATGGCAGAAATATTTGGAATCTAGGTCGGTATAACGATTGGAAAATAGAATAAAGGAGTTCGGTAGGTTTACCGGACTTTTTTTATGGGCGGATGGTTTGGGTGATTGTTTTTCTTAAATTTTTAAGGTATCTGGATTTTTACTTCCATTTCTGATGGTAAGAATATGTAAATCTCCATTTTGGAATTCATAATACAAGAGGTATTTATAAATCACCTTAATGTAAACATTGTCAATATCTGTTTTCCTTCCGATTTTTGGGAATTCTAAAATTAGCTTTAGTTGCTCATCAATAAGGAAATTCAATTTTTAAGCTAAAAGTGTTGGATTTATTCCGGTTGACCCAATATTCTAGAATTTCTAGGAGTTCGTTTTGCGCTTTTCTCGACCAAATTATTTGTTTAGCCATTTTTGAATTTCATTTTGGAAATCATCGTTGGAGATGGATTCTCCGTTGGCGATTTGGGTTCTTGCTTCAGCGACGATTTGTTTTTCCTCGTCATTGGTGATGTATGGGGAATTTTCTGATTCGAACTTCAGCATCTGCATGAGTTCTATCAGTCGAACTTTATCGGTTATACCGGCGATTTGGGTTATTAAATCTATTTTTAAATCTGCAGTGCTCATCATTTGGAAATTTTATTGGATAAAAGTAGGAAAAAAAAGTGATTTTTAATTGATGGGATTTCCAGTAGGTTTTGGCTAAAGCCGATTTTGTTTTTGGGGTTTTTATGTCGGGCTAAAGCCCGAAGCTATTGATGAACTCTCTCTTTTTGAATTCGGTTGGGGTTTAATATTGAAATTTTGAAAATCTTTAAACAAAAAAAAATCCGACACTGTAGCCGGATTTTTTTGGGTTGATCGAGGGATCGGTATTGTTACATCGGTACCTGGTCTTCGTCGCCGGAAGCATTGTTGTTGATGTCTTTTTTGCGTTTCGGCTGTTCCACTTTGTCACCTTGTTTGAAACGGTAGCTTAGCGACACGCTAAACTGTCTCGGTTGCCACTGCATATAATTATACTGCGAGTAGGATGGGGTGGTCACTAAACTCTCTCTCGAACGGGTATTGAAGATATCCTGAATATTGAAAGAGATGGTTCCGTTGCCTTTCCAGATCGTTTGGCTGGCTCCTAAATTTACAGCATACATAGCTTTTCTCTGCGTAGAAACTGTATTCTGAGCACCGCGGTAGAAACCTTGGATTTGGAAACTTGTGGTTTTGGTTGGTTTGAAGGTATTGGTCAAACGGAATCTGCTCGAAAAACCATCACCGGAGAAATCAAAATCTTCGTATGATCCATCGCTTTTATACCCGAAAATATCCGCACTTGCCATGATTTTCCACCATTTGAATGGGTCATAGGTCGCATTTAGGTCTAAACCGTATTGGGTTTCACTTCCGGCATTTACCGGCATGGTGTAGAGTACGGTATTTCCTTGTTCATTCAAGCCGCTGTATTGATACATGTTCACCTCATCTTCAGATTTTTTGAAGTATAAAGTTGGGTTAAGGGAAAATTTGCTTTTCGATAAACTGTATCCCAATTCGAAAGAATTTTCGTAGGTAGGATTCAAATCCGGGTTACCGCTAAACAGGTTTCTGTTGTTGTTATACGACATGAAAGGAATCAAGAAGAAAGATCTTGGGCGGTTGATTCTTCTGGAATAATTCAACAATAATTGATTGTTTTTGCCTAAATCGTAACTTAAAAATACGCTTGGGAAAAATTTTAGATAATTCTTTTCTACATTCTTTTTTTCTGCATCGATAACTCTTTGGAAATCAACGTTAATATTCGTGTTTTCCGCTCTTAAACCGACTTGATATCCGAAATTTTCTATCTTACTTTTGAACTGTGCATACCCTGCAAGGATATTTTCATTGTAGAATGTATTGCTCGTAAAATTAGGCAAAACACTTACAGGTCCGTTGTTTTGGCTTTGATCCACGTAGTAATCATAGTCGTTTTTATTGGCGTCAAATCTTGCACCGGCTTCCAATTTCGAAGCTTCTCCGATAGGCAATTCATAATCGGCTTTTGCCAAGAAAGTGGTGTTGATGGAATTGGTGATGATATTATTTATCGTATTGGTGGCGATATCAAACTCGTTATCGTAGCCATTTTCGGTGATTAGAGAAGTTCCGTCGCTTTTGTTTTTTTGGTAGCTGGTCGCTAAGGAAAGCAACTGCCCTTTATCGCCAATTTTTTGTTCGAAACCAAGATCTGCCTGGAAGGAATTATTGACATTGGTTCCGGTATTCAACCGATTGGTGTATTGCTCCTGAAGAGTATAAGGTACGTTCGGATAACCGGTTGCGTTTCTGTCTTTAATGATAACATTGTCGAAATAATCGGTCTGTCCTGTGGATTCATTATTAAAATTTCTGAACATTACGGACGCGTTCAAGGTCGATTTATCGGTTACATCTACCACAAAACCGGTCGTTACGTTGTAGTTTTTGTTTTCTCCTTCGCTGATTCCGTTCTGGATTGATCTCATTGAAAAACCATCATTCAAAGTCTGCGGATCGAGGTAAGAATTGAAATCGGAGTTGTTCTTCGATTTGTTTCTGTTGTAGCCACCACCACCGTTGATGTAGTAAGTCCAGGCGCCTTTTCTCCAGCTGAGGTTGGTGTTCAAACGGGTATTTGGTAAATAACCTAAAGTTCCTTCTACACTTCCGTTGAAACCTACTTTTTTAGATTTCTTCAAGATAATGTTCAGGATTCCAGCGGTTCCACTGGCTTCGTATTTGGAAGAAGGATTGGTAATCACTTCAATTCTTTCGATTTGGTCGGCAGGGATTGATTGTAAAGCATTCGCACCATCATCAATTCCGAGCATGGAAGAAGGTTTTCCGTTGATGAGGAAACGAACATTGGAGTTTCCACGCATAGAAACTGTTCCGTCGGTATCCACATCCACTGAAGGTACGTTTGCCAAAACATCCTGTAGGTTTCCACCTTTCGCCACGATGTCGAGGGAAGGATCGTACACTTTTTTATCGATTTCCACGCGGTAAGGTTTTACGGCTTGCGCAGTAATTACCACTCCTTGGATGTCTTGCGTTTTGGTATTGGTTACAGCAGCTTCAGCTTCCACTGAGAAATTTCCCAAGTTGCCCGCTGCGGTAATCTGTCTGTTGAGGGTTGATTTTTTAAAGTCGATGGCCTCGATGATGATGTCGTAGTTTCCGGGCATCAAATCGAGTTTGTAATCACCTTTTTCATCGGTTAAAGTAGCATCGCTATTGAGCTTGCTCGCTTTGTTGTTGAAACTAACCGAAGCATAAGGAACCGGCTGGTTTTGTTTGTCAACAATCTTTCCGGAGACGTTTACTTTCTGTTGTGCGAAAGCTAAACTTGCAGCTCCAAGGACGAATACAAGTCCCAAAGTTCTTTTTCTAATAATTGATGAAATCTCAATTCTGTCTGTCATATCTTTAGTTTATACTTCTATTGATGATTTTAATGGAAGCGGGTTAAGTAAACAATGCTTTAGTTGCCGTTAAATTTTTATTAATTTAAAAACTGTTGAAAGTTTTTTACTTGATGTTTTTGGAGTTCAGCCATTCCTGGTAATCGCGTGCATTTTTTGCATGTTCCGTATCACTTGCGGTGAAGCGGTGAAACCCGAAACGGTTCGGATCTGCTGCCATGAAAATGTAATTGTTCTTTTCAGCGTTTAATACCGCGTCCACAGAACTTTTGTCGGTTACGCATATCGGTCCCGGCGGAATTCCCGCGTTCGCATACGTATTGTAAGGAGATGGATGTTTCAAGTGTTTATAAAGTACCCTTTTGATCGGTGTAGTGAAGTTTGAATCTTTATTGATGGCATAAATCACTGTGGGATCACTTTGTAGTTTCATGCCTTTTCTGTAACGGTTCAGGTAAAGTCCGGCAATTGTTTTTTGCTCGTCGGGTTTTCCTCCGGATTCTTTGTAAACAATGGAAGCGAGAGCATAAATTTGATCTCTGGTGAGTCCGCTTTGGGCTTCTTTGGCTTTTCTTTCGGCGGTCCAGAATTCATTGTAATCGTCTTCAAATTTCTTGAAGAATTCCTTTGGAGTTACCGTCCAGAAGAAATTGTAGGTATCGATAAAGAAATATTTTTTAAGATCTTCCGCATTATTGTAACCTTTCTTTACAGCAATTTCATTGAAATCTTTTACAAATCGCAAGGAATCGAGTTCGGTTTTACGGGTAACGCGCCCCACCATTTGGTACACATCTCCGAAATCGCCGATGCGATAGGTGTTTTCGGTTTGGTTTCCGGCTTTTATCATGTTTACCAAATTCGTGTTGCTGGTTCCGGAAACAATTCGATAGCGCCCCGCTTTGAAGTAGTGGTTCATGCTTTTGCTTTTAGCTACTTGAACAAATTGCTCTTTATTCTTCAAATAAGGCGAAATAGAATCAACAATAGCATTGAAGTTGGCGGTGTGAGGAATGAGGATATAACCTTCTTTTTCCACGTTGTTGCCGTAATATTTGCTATAATATTGGTAGCCGAAAAAACTACCGATAAGAATGATGATGAGGGCGAAAATTGCAAAAACGGATGCGCCTTTTTTCATAGTTTAATTGTCTGTCTTTTAATGCTTTGAAAAAAAATTATATATTTATTTTCCCTTTAAATACTTGTTTCGCAGGACCTTCGAGCCAAATATTATGGTAGGAATTTCCTTGTTTATCTGCATATACTTTCAATTTTCCACCGAGAACTTTTACCTGTACAGCTTTTTGGCTTTTATCTTGTAAAAACACCAATGCTGCAGCCGTTGCTCCGGTTCCGCAACTGAAGGTTTCATCCTCTACGCCGCGCTCATAGGTTCTCACGAAGATTTCATCATCGGAAATTTGCTCTACAAAATTCACATTGATTCCTTCCTTTTGGTAAGTCGCTGAATTTCGGATTTCGTTACCATGTTGGTAAACTTTATAGTGATTTAAATCCTTTACAAACTGAACAAAATGTGGGGAACCTGTGTTCAATACGGAATTTTCACCATCTTGAAGGATACGGTCTACATCAATCATTTTTAGTTTTACGATGCCGTTGTGCATTTCCGCTTCATGCATTCCATCGATTGCCTGAAATTGGGTTTTATCTTCGAAAATATCGAGAAAGTGGGCAAAAGCAACGATGCATCTGCCGCCATTTCCGCACATGGTACTTTCGTTTCCGTCGGAATTGTAATACACCATTTTGAAGTCTGCGTTTGGATCCGTTTCCAAGAGGATTAAGCCGTCGCCACCAATGCCGAATCGCCGGTCGCAAAGTTGTTCAATTAATTCTTTTTCTTTGGGAAACTGCAGGTCGCGGTTGTCGATCATTACAAAATCGTTTCCTGTGCCTTGGTATTTGTAGAATTCCATCTCATGAAAATTTGAACCGACAAAATTACGATATTTTGAATCAATTTATATTCAATAATTTTTAGAAAAAAAAAGAGAACTTTCATGTTGAAAGCTCTCTCTCGTTATTTTTTAGTTGCCACCTCTGAATCCGGAGTTGAACTAAACCTCCGGTAGCTTTTCCCATTCGCCGTTTTAGTAACTTTGTTTTTATTAACCTTTTAAAAACTCATGAAATGGCTACAAAAAAAAATCTCCGGAGGATTTAAGGACCAACAAATTCCTGAATCGTGCCTCGAGCGAAGTTAACGGTTTTGCCGAACTTCTGCAACGCTTCGAAAGAAATATTTCCATCCTGGGCAGAAGCAAGCGTACCTTCGACAATTATTCCCGTCACGTTGCAGCCTTGGCGCTTCATTTCGGTAAAGTCCCTACCGAATTAGACCCGGAAGACATCAAAGATTACCTTTTTGAACTTCAAAAGCGATCAAAAACCCCTTCTCAGTCGTACTTTAAACATACCGTTTACGGACTGCGGTTTTTGCTGAAAACCGAAGGTTTGCCTTACAGCTACCTCCATCTTCCCGCGATTCCAAAAGTGAAAAAACTTCCCACTATTTTAAGCCGTGAAGAAATCTGGCGCATGCTTCAAAGTGCTGAACTCCTGAAACACAAACTGCTCATCGGCCTGATCTACGGTGGCGGACTGCGCTGTATGGAAGTAAGGAATATCAAGCTTCAGCATTTGGATTTCGACCGGAAGATGCTGCATATCGTACAGGGTAAAGGGAAGAAAGACCGCTATGTTCCCCTGTCCGAACATTTAATCAGAGGCTTGAAAACCTTCATCAGTATTGAAAATCCGGATCAGTATTTATTCAATGGGAACCATAACAGGAATATTGAGGAGATTGATTTAAAAACACATCAAAACGCTTTACAGAAACCGGATTTCGATTCCCGCTACAGCCAGCGCGGTGTGCAGTGGGTGATCAAGACCATCTCAAAAAAAGCCGGCATCACCAAAGAGGTTCACACCCATACTTTGCGCCACAGCTACGCCACGCATCTGCTGGAAGACGGCGTTCCGATCATCATGGTACAGAAACTTCTGGGTCATGAAAGAATTGAATCGACGATGGAATACCTTCATGTCTGCCAACTGTCGGATCAAACTCCGCACAGTCCTCTGGATACCGTTTTCGCTTTGTGCCGCAAAAATGGAAGCCCGAAGTAAGGCAAAGCATCAAAACGGAAGCGTTGCAGATGTTCTTCGTAAAATCAGTTTATCGGCACGGAATTTTACGGCTCATCAGGAAAAAACGCTTCGGGCCCTGTCATATTGCCGCACTTCAGCTTTGGGTGGTCATATCGATGCGTGCGACGGTTGCGGAAATCTTTCCATCAGTTACAACTCGTGTCGTAATCGGCACTGCCCGCAATGTCAGGGACACAAAAAGGAAGAATGGATCCAGAAACGCGAAGCGGATTTACTACCGTGCAGCTATTACCATGTGGTTTTTACCCTGCCGGAGGAGTTGAATGGGCTAGCAATATCCCAGTCCCAACTCATTTACAAAACATTGTTTGAAGCAGCTTGGGCCACTTTAAACCAGTTTGGCAAAACGGAAGGAATGCAGCTCGGAATGATTGCGATACTTCACACGTGGGGACAGAACCTGAGCTTGCATCCGCACCTGCTCTGCATTGTTCCCGGTGGAGGCACTAATAAACAGGGAAAATGGAAAGGCAAAGTACGAACCGATAAATACCTTTTTCCGGTAAAGGCTTTGGGCAAGGTATTTCGGGCGAAGTTTGCAGCTTCATTAAAGGCTTGTGGAATTAAAGATGCTGATCTCATGGACAAGCTCTTCGCCAAAAACTGGGTCGTCTATGCCAAAAGACCTTTTGGCGGTCCGAAACAGGTGATTGAATATTTAGGCAGATACACCCACAAAGTCGCCATCAGCAATCACCGCATCAAAGAAGTTACCGATAAAGAAGTTCGTTTTGCCTACAGGGATTACCGAAAGGGCAGCGAAAAAAAGGAAATGACCCTCAGCAACGAAGAGTTTGCGCGAAGGTTCTCCCTGCATATTCTGCCAAAAAGGTTTGTGCGGATCAGGCATTATGGAATCCTGAGTAGCAGCTGGAAACGCGGGAAACTGCAGAATTTACAGGCAGAGTTGAAAGTCGAAAGAATCGTTTTCCTTCCCCAGACTTTGCTTAAAAAATGCCGCTGTTGCAAAGAAGGAAACCTTGTGACCATTGCTATTTTCGGGCAGCGGGGGCCGCCGCAGGATTTTCTTTTCGTCACCCAACCTTTGTCTGCAGAATAAACTTGTGGGTAAGGGAATCTGTGTTCTGCAGCGAAGAAAAACAGCAGAAAACACCCACAAAGACCACAAAAGGTCACAAAAAAAAGCAGTCCTTCCGAAAAACTGCTTTGTGATCCTAAATTCTAAAATCGAAAACTCCATAGACTGCCAAAATACCGCTGAAAAGCTACCGGAGCTTCCGTTCAACGGGCTTTCATTTCTTGTCTTGCAGACAAAACGAAAGCTTAGTTATTATTGGAAGTATTCCGTACTGAGTTTTCCGGTGTTGAAGAGGGTTGTTTCGCCTCCGTTGTGCCTGTTCTGAAACCTCCCTGATTTGTAGATGTTCTAGGGGTTACCGGCGTTGAAGAAGGAGTATTGCTGTTAGTTGTTCCGCTATTGTTGTTCGTATTGCTGCGGAAACCACTGTTGGAATTATTTCCAGTTCTGTTGTTCGTAGTGGTGTTTCGGTTATTATTACGAAGCGTTTGGCTATTGTTTCGGAAAGTTGCCGTGTTGGTATTGGTACTTCCGGTTGCCGTGTTATTTTGTCTCACTACATAGATTCTTCGGTTATTTTGTCCTACATAGTAAGGTATACCGTTGTCGTAATAGTAATTCATGTTTTGGCGATAGTAGTAACCATCGTTTCCGTAATATCCACCTTGTCCGTAGTACGATTGTGGCGCATAGTAATATCCGTTGTCGTAATAGGCATCGTAATAAGGGCTGTTGTTGGTTGCGTAGCCGTCTGTATAGGCAACACAAGAAGTCAGTCCTGCTGTGAGGACTAAGACTGCAAAGTATTTAATATATTTTTTCATTGTTTTAAAGGTTAATGGTGTTCTTATTTTTTTTCCATTCAAAATAGCCCATAATGGCCATACCTGTAAATACCAAATACTGTACCGAAGTAATGCCTAAACCTTTGTAAATCATCATAGGTATGCAAATGAAATCGCCAATGATCCAGAAGATCCAGTTTTCAATTTTCCGTTTTGCCATAAGCCACATTCCGACCAGGAAAACCGCAGTGGTGAAAACATCCAGCCAGTTCGCCCAATCGAGGTGATCAAGACCCAGCGTTACGTTGCTCATCGAGAAATGATTATCGATAAAAGGTTTGTAATAATACACCATCGTAACGAGGATTAAACTCAAGAAAAAAAGTACCGATGCGAATATCCATTCTTTTTTTTCAGTCCAAGAAACTTCTACATGCACCTGATCTTCCGAACTTTTTGCCCAAAGTATCCAACCATAAATGCTCATTACGGTGTAATAAAAATTAATCATCATATCGCCCAGAAGCCCGAATTTGAACAAAATATACACATACAAAGCCGTAGAGATAATCCCGGTCGGGTAAACCCAAATATGTTTTTTGATGGAGAAATACACACTCAGCAAACCGAAAACAGCAGCAACCGCTTCCAAGATGATTTGGTAGGGTTCATAAGACTCGTAAGGCAACAGAAAAAGTTCGTAGAAATTCATGCTTTCAAAGATAAATATTTTATTTTCTAATGCATGCGAGCTGTTTCATTTGCCATTTCTCTATGAAAATCAGAAAACTAAAGGGGTTAATTGATGATTTAAAAAAGAAAAGTGACGAAAAATAGTTAATCATTACCAAATTTTTATATTTTTGAAAATCTTAAAAAAGAATAATATTATTTAAAAGCTATGGCGAATATTTGGATAAAAAAACCAATGGAAGCTTATGAAGCGGACATTAAAAAAAGTGAATTAAAAAGGGTTCTTGGCAAATGGAGCCTTACCGCGATTGGTATCGGAGCCATTATTGGAGGAGGAATTTTTGTACTTACCGGTACAGGAGCTTATTACAATGCAGGTCCGGCCTTGGCGCTTTCTTTTGTTGTAGCAGGTATAGCTTGTGTATTTGCGGCCTTATGTTATGCGGAATTTGCCTCTATTCTCCCGGTTGAAGGATCCGCTTATGCATACGCTTACGGAACCGTGGGCGAAATTTTCGCTTGGATTATCGGTTGGGGATTGATCCTGGAATACGCGATGGGATCCATGACGGTAGCGGTTTCGTGGTCGGGCTATTTTGCCAAATTGCTTAAGATGTTTGGGTTGCATTTGCCGTATTGGATGACCACCGATCCGGGAACTGCTAAAAAAGCTTTCGGTGAAGCGACCAGACAGATCGCGAATGGCAATCTTCCGACCGATAAATTGCAGACTTTTCAGGAAACTATCAATAATTTCAATGCAGCTCCGGAAATTTTCGATATGAAAATTTTTCTAAATCTTCCTGCCTTGCTCATTGTTTTATTTGTTATTTCTATTTTGATCAGAGGAACCAAAGGAGCAGCAAAAGCCAATAATATGATTGTCATCATGAAGGTTTCTGCGATTATTTTTGTAATTATAGCGGGACTTTTCTTTATTAATGTTGAAAACTGGACGCCTTTTATCCCTGAAGCGACCGTAATTACCGAGAACGGGGTCTCCCATTCGGCGTACGGTTATGGGGGAATTATAGCGGGTGCGTCTGCGATTTTTTTCGCGTATGTCGGTTTTGATGCGGTATCTACCCAAGCGGGAGAGGCTATCAATCCGAAGAAGGATGTTCCTTTTGCCATCATCACTTCACTGGTGATCTGTACGATACTCTATATCTTGGTTTCACTGGTGCTTACCGGGATGATGCATTATACGGACTTCAATCCTTTAGGCAAATATCCGGACGCGATTAAAGCGCCTGTGGCTTATGCATTCGATATTGCGGGACAAGCTTGGGCAGGGTATATCATCACCATTGCGGCGACTGTTGGTTTAATTTCAGTGTTAATGGTAATGATTATGGGACAATCCCGTATTTTCTTAGGGATGTCGAAAGACGGTTTGATCCCTAAAACCTTTTCTAAAGTAAATCGTGAAACGGGAGTTCCTACCAAAAATTTAATGATTTTGGGAGCCATCATTGCGGTTATCGCATCGCTTACTCCGATCAACGATTTGGCTCACATGACGAGTTTCGGTACTTTGTTCGCCTTTACCATGGTATGTGTGGCAGTTTGGGTGCTTCGAGTGAAACAGCCGAATGTGGAAAGAAGTTTCAAAGTTCCTGCGTTGCCGCTGATTGCTACTTTAGGAATTCTGATTAATGTGTATTTAATTTTCAACCTTAGTAGAGAAGCCAAAATGTACTCAACCGCATGGTTGCTTATTGGTTTCGTAATTTATTTCCTTTACAGCAAGCGACATTCAAAACTTCAAAAAGAAGGTTATGGCGAGACCTTTAAAGCTGAAAAAATACCTTTAGAAGACATTGATATCGATATCGACAACAAAAAATAATTGATGGAAAGAGGCCGTTTCATGTTGGAGGCGGCCTCTTTTTTTTTGTTTTTAATAACCTCACTTTTATGAAAAAATTCTTCGTTTTTTTCGTGCTCATTCACTGCAGTTTTGTTGCTGCTCAAAAAGTGCAATTCCAGACGTTACTACACGATAAAATCTCCATTCGGGCGTTACAGATTTGGGACGGCAAAGTATGGTATTCCGGTACTGATTCCAAATTCGGATATGTGAGTTTGAAAGATACTGCAGACAAGATGCAAATGAGAATCACTGCAGAAAAACTGGATTTTCGAACTTTAGCACAGACCAAACATGCATTTTACACGATTAATGTGGGTACTCCTGCAAAATGGTTTACCGTACAGAAAAGTGATTTGAAGGTTAAATTAAACATGATCGACACCACCAAAACCGTATTTTATGATGCTTTTGCTTTTGACCAGGTTAAAAATCGTGGCATTGCAATTAGCGATCCCAACGAAGATGGAAGCAGTAAAAATTTAATTTTCACCTATAAATCCCGCAAAAATCCAAAAACTGAATTTCCAAAATATTTTCCTGGTGAAGCGCATTTCGCAGCAAGCAATAGCAATATTGCAATGCACGGAAACTGGGTATGGATCGCTACTGGTGGAATGAAATCCCGAATTTTCAAATTCAATTGGAGCCATCCTTTCACTTGGAAAATTTATGAAACGCCTTTCGTTCAAGGAACCTCTTCAACCGGTATTTACTCCATCGATTTTTACGATAAAAACTTCGGAATCGCAGTGGGCGGCGACTATACCAAACAAGCAGAAAACGTTAACAATATCGCAACCACCCACGATGGAGGCGAAACCTGGCAAATTCAGGCATCAGGAAAGAATGGCGGTTACAAAACCTATGTGAAATTCCGCCCGAAATCTAAAGGGAAAGACATCATCGCGGTGGGAGACCAAAATATTGAACTTTCCACCGATTTCGGGAAAACCTGGACTACCATTTCAGAAGAAAAAGGGCTTTTTGTTGGTGAGTGGATGGATGAAAACACCTTGGTTCTTGCCGGGAAAAACAGAGTAGTGAAAATGACGCTCCATTAATCGAATTTTAATTTTAAACAAATCCGGAGTAGGGAAGAAGTGGTTTTCTTGACTCCGGATTTTCTTTATCCTTCAACTTGCTGTGCCCAAAGATAAGCGGCTGAAAATTCTAATATCAATGTTTAAATTAGCTAAGAGGAATTGGTAAATTCGAGGACTGAATAGAACATGCTTTTGTATCTCGATTATTCTCTAAATTTCTAAATGTATTTTGGTGATTTTCGGATGGTTTTCGGTATTTAATCAAGCGATAGATATTGATTATTTTGATGAAATATTAAAAGAAAAAATAATATTACATTTGTAGAAATGAAAGAAAAAAATCTTTATATCATCGCTGGTTGTAATGGTGCAGGTAAAACGACCGCCTCGTTTACTATTCTGCCTGAGATTTTAGATTGTAAAGAATTTGTAAATGCAGACGAAATAGCAAGAGGTTTATCACCTTTTCAACCTGAAAAAGTTTCTTTTGAAGCGGGAAGAATTATGCTAAAACGTATTGATGAATTGTTTTCTGAAAATGAAAATTTCGCATTTGAAACTACTTTAGCAACTAAAAGCTATAAAGAAAAAATTCTAAAGGCTCAGGAGAATGGATACTTTGTAACGTTACTTTTCTTTTGGCTTAAAAATACAGAACTTGCTAAAGAACGTGTAAAAACAAGGGTTTTAGAAGGAGGTCATCATATTCCGGACGATATTATTGAAAGACGATATTATAATGGAATCCTTAATCTGTTCTATATTTATCTTCCGATTGTGGATCAACTTTTGATTTTTGATAATTCAGAAGGGAAGCATAAATTAATTGCTGAAAAAAATGATGGGGAACAAATATCAATCATTCGAGAAGAAGAATTCAACCAGATAAGAAAATACTATGAAAAAGGAAAGTAATATTGAAAGACGAGATAAAATTGTAAAAGGTCTTGAAAAGGCCTATGAAAAAATGCTCGAGTTTAAGCGCAAAAATAACAGCAAAGTTGTGGTGATGCGTGAAAATAAAATCGTGAAAATCAAGCCTTAACTTTTTTCTTATAACGTTTAGAGAATTGTGATCCAAGCTCTAAATTTTCTTTACCCTTCAACTTGCTGTGCCCAAAGATAAGCGGCTGAAAATTCGTCCATCGCGATTAAAGGTTGATTTTTTGAGGCAAACTTCACACAACCTACCATGAGCAACCATCCTTCCGCAGAATCGGTCGGAATCACCCATTCCTGAGCAGGAAACGAATCTGTTGCACTGATCTTCATTTCTATGGACGAAAGTACTCTTACGGGAGTATAGATGCTGTTGAGGTATGCTGAAATTACAAATAGCGTCACCACTGCGGAGTTGCAGTTTTTCGGAGGAATGATCTGGGTTTTCCATTTGATTTCCGGTAAATGAACCTTTATTTCGGTGGTGGAAGTGCTTTCAACCTCCGGGAAAAAGTTTGTGCAGCTTTGCCATTCCATTTTTGGATTGAATGAGAATCCTGCTAAACCTTGCGGATCCCCGAATTGTGGGGTGTTTTCTGAATTGGTAGCTGGATTTCCCACAATGGTTTTCCGGATTCTTGCGCGGTGGCGGGCTGCAAAATATTGTATCGGAGGAATTCCCAAAATCCTCAATAGTTGCAAGCGGAACATTTTTTCTCTAGCGCTCACCAACCCGAAAATTCCTGCAGCAGCCTTAGTTTCGGGCGTTTGCTTTACTTTATCCGGTTTTACCCGTGCGAAGGTGCGTTTGCCATCATTCACAAAAACGATATTCCCAATTGCACCACTCAGGTTGCCATTCTTCTTCAGATTTGCCATAACGATTACTTTTTTGGGTTAGGTTAGCGTTCCTTTCAAGCCAGTACTAAAGGATATTGCTACTGACCAACAAGGAGTTAACTTCGATAAAGGTACAATAAAAATCCAATATAAATCTATTATTTCTCCAATAATCTATTGGACTTATATTGGACCTATAATGGACTTATATTGGAGTTATAGCGAAAGAGAGTCGGAGGGGACTGGGAGAAAATGGGAAGCGGACTGAGAAGAAAAGGTAAGGAATCTCACCATTAATCAATTGCTAAGAATTGATAAGAATGCGCGTGTTTAGATTATTTTAAAAGAAAGGATGAAAATAGGAAGGGGTAGTCATTTTAAATATATCTATAAAGAATCCAGCGGACTTTTTATCTTAGATTTTGACAGATCTGTCACATGGGTGTAGATTTGGGTAGTCTTAATGGAATGATGCCCCAGAAGCTCCTGAATAAACCGAATATCGGTACCCGTTTCCAATAAGTGCGTGGCAAAACTGTGGCGCAAGCCGTGGATGCCCACTTTCTTTTTGATGCCTGCTTTTTCCATCGCCTTTTTAAAAACAGCCTGTGCAGACCGTACAGAGTACGCCCCGCCTTCCTGCCCCTCGAAAAGGTAAATCTTTGGGCGGTAGTTCAGGTAATATTCCCGCAGTTCAGGCAATAGGCTCTCCGGAAGTACTGCGATGCGGTCTTTTTTACCTTTGCCCTGCTCTATCCGCACCAGCATCTCTGCACTGTCTATATCGGATAGTTTTAATGCCACCACTTCGCTCACGCGAAGCCCCATGCCGTAACACACTTTCAGAATGAGTGCATGTTTGGGATTTTCTGTGGCGGCGATTATTTTCTTTATTTCTGCTTTGTTCAGCATTTTGGGCAGTAACAGCTTTTTCTTTGGCCGAGGGATGTCGAAAAACATTTTTTGGCGGTGCAGTACTTGCTCAAAATAAAACTTCACTGCATTCATGCGGCTGTGGATTTCGCTTTCCGATAGTTTTAGCTTTTCATGGCAGTAGAGAAAATAAGACCGCAACCGTTCAGTTGTAAGTTCCTGTATAGGATTTCCTTTCATTACATAGAGCAGCTGGGCAAACTCTGTGCTGTAAGTTCTTACCGTATTTGCACTATAGCCTTTCAATAGCAGATGCTCCTGAAAACGCGTGAATTCTGGTAAGTTGATAACATGGATTTTTGCTAAAACAGCTTCACCTGTTATTTTTTGCGGAAGACCGAAAATTGCGCGGTGAGATCTGGTATCAGCTACGTACCATTTTTTTTGGGTCGACGACCAGCGAGCTTTGGTTTGCGATCTGAGGTGGCTAATAAGCTCTTTATCCTTATCAAAACTTACCCAAATCACTTTAGATCCATAGTGGGTGCCGACGGAAAAACTATATCTTTTATCAGCAAAATCATTCAAAACGCTTCGTTTTTTGTATATGTTAAAATTTCTTAAAAACTCAATAAATTAGGCGGAATTATGGTAAAACAATTCATAATACGCAATACAAATTTACATATAATTCACTATTTAACAATACATTACGCGATATATTTAATTTATTTTAAAAAATACTTGGTTCTTTCAAAAATCTGCGTATATTTGGGTGTTACCTGCTATGTTAAGACGACCGTTCACAACGACACAGTTTGACGGACTGACAAACGAAATTTGCAGAAAACGGGGAAAGCTGAAAACCGAATAGAGTAAGCACAAACAAAAAAACAATTTTAAATATGGCTTTAAGTTGGTATCAATGTAAAAACTGTGGAACTTCAATCAAGAAGGACAGTAGCCCAAGCAGTTCGGGTTGTTCTGCAAAAACATTTCATTCGTGGACAAAACTTGCTGAAGTTGGCGACACTAATTACAGTTGTAAAAAGTGCGGAACGACAATTCAAGCAAAATCTTCACCAAGTAGTTCAGGTTGTCCTGACGCAACTTTTCACTCGTGGACAAAACTCTAAAACGATAAAATGAAGGTGGCTTCGCCACCTTCATTTTATTTTTTAATTCAAAGAAATGGAAGCAAATCAAACAGAAAATAAAACAGCAGAAAGCATTCAACAGCTTTTCAAAAATTCGGACTGCGTTCGAATACCAGCATATCAACGAGCTTACAGTTGGGGTGACAAACAATGTTCTCAATTTCTTGAAGACCTTTTAGAACAAAAAGGAAAGAAATATTATTTAGGGCAATTCCTTTTTGAAAAAGATGGGAACACACTTTTTATAATTGACGGACAGCAAAGACTTACAACAACAATTCTTTTTCTTTCTGCAATCGCCAAAATCAAAATTCTAAAAGGCGAAAACATTGAAAGCATTAGAGAAATCTATTTGACAGACGTTTTCAAGACTATAGATGACGACCAAGTGATTTTCAAAAAAGTAACTCAAAAACATTTGGTTTCAGCAATTGACGACACCGAAACCATTTCACAAAAGAGAATTATTGAAGCGTTTAACTTCTTTGAAACAGAGTTGAGCAAACTTGACAATGAGAATTTAAACTTAATTCAGCAGACATTAGAAAATGCTGTAATCAGCACCTTTTATATTACCAATAAAGTTGAAGCAACACAGGTTTTTGAATATCAAAACAATCGTGGCAAAGAACTTTCAAGATTTGAAGTAATCAAAGCATATTTAATGCACCAGATTTACATTCACAGCACAAACAACAACCAAGCAAACAATGACATTGCGGAAATTCAAAGCATTATTTCCAAAACATACCGATACATTGAAGCAGTTGAAGGCTACTTCACGGAAAATGAACTTTTAGATAATTACTGCAATTTGTTTTTCAATATTGGTGGTAACATTGAAGCCATAAAAGAAAAGTTAAACAAAGAAGAAAATAAAACGCAATGGATAAAGTTGTTCTTTGAAAACTTCGTTGAACTAACTCATAGTGCTAAAAGTATTGTGAGTAACAAAAACCAATCAGATATTACAAACCTATTTTTTGTAGGTAACGAAGCAAATTGGAAACTTGTTTTGCTGACAATTTTCTACAAGGGAGAAGTAACAGGCGACACATTCAAAAAGATTTTAAAATTATTAGAAGTGCTTTGCTTCAAACTTAAACTTGGCGACTATCGGACAGACTATTTGTCTCATTATTCAAAGCAGTATTTCAACCCAAAGGTTGCTTACAATATTGACAATCTGTATCAAGACATTAAGAACGTAACAGAAGCAGGATTTAAGTGGTATTGGAATGACGGAGACAGATTTAAAAACATAATCACAAACTATTTTGACAACGAAAAATGGCATTACAACCGAAATACAATCAAGTTTGTTTTGTGGCAATACGAAAACAGTTTAAGACTTAAAAACCGTTCAGGTGCATTGTTAGACAAAGAACTCTATAACAGTTATACAATTGAACATATCAAACCACAAAACCCGACAGACGAAGAATACAGCGAAGAGTTTAGAAAGAACTTTTTACAACTTGCAGGCAACTTGGCTTTATTGACACAGAGCCAAAACAGTAAGTTCGGTAACAAATCCTTTGACAAGAAAAGTGAATTGTTTCAGGACACAGCTTTATCAAGTTACACAGAAATCAGAGAAAAAACTCAATGGTCAGAAACGGAAATTACGGAACGACACAAACGTATTTCTGACTTTGCTAAACACTATTTTGACACGACCAACATATGACGACCGAAAGAAACACAGCAGGTAACAGCGGTTTTGCAAAAAAGCGGGTTCAGTGGTTAATTCAACATTCTGCAACGCATCAAATTTTGTGGTATGTTGACAGTTTGGTACTCCGAAATCCGCTTCTTCGCAAAGCCGCAAAACGTTATCTGCAAGTTTATCCAAAACATCGCTAAAACCTAAAAAATGAAAAAAACTTTAACAACCTTAATTTTATGTTTTGCCATCTTTTCTTGTAATAAAAATGATTACATTTTAGAAAGTAAAATTAGTGCTGAAATTATTCAAAAAAAAGAATTAAATCTTTCAAATTATAATGATTTTGATTGGGATTCTTTAATAATTATCAGTCCTTATTCAAGTATTGAAAAAATTGCAGCTGAAAACAAACTTGACTTAGCGAATGTTAGCAAATCCATTGAGTCTCTGGACAACATAAATTTAATAATATTCATAAAAGATAAAAGGGCTGTAAAAACTTGTGAATTAAAACGTATGTATGGAGATTTTAATGGAATTTATGGACAAATTATCCCAAAAAACAAAGCAAATTTTTATATGACGGGAGATATTTTTCCTAAAAATCCTGCTAAAATACATCTAAAATAAAGAAAACCTGCAGATAATAACTAAGCTTTCGTTTTGTCTGCAAGACAAGAAATGAAAGCCCGTTGAACGGAAGCTCCGGTGGCTTTTCAGCGGTATTTTGGCAGTCTATGGAGTTTTCGATTTTAGAATTTAGGATCACAAAGCAGTTTTTCGGAAGGACTGCTTTTTTTTGTGACCTTTTGTGGTCTTTGTGGGTGTTTTCTGCTGTTTTTCTTCGCTGCAGAACACAGATTCCCTTACCCACAAGTTTATTCTGCAGACAAAGGTTGGGTGACGAAAAGAAAATCCTGCGGCGGCCCCCGCTGCCCGAAAATAGCAATGGTCACAAGGTTTCCTTCTTTGCAACAGCGGCATTTTTTAAGCAAAGTCTGGGGAAGGAAAACGATTCTTTCGACTTTCAACTCTGCCTGTAAATTCTGCAGTTTCCCGCGTTTCCAGCTGCTACTCAGGATTCCATAATGCCTGATCCGCACAAACCTTTTTGGCAGAATATGCAGGGAGAACCTTCGCGCAAACTCTTCGTTGCTGAGGGTCATTTCCTTTTTTTCGCTGCCCTTTCGGTAATCCCTGTAGGCAAAACGAACTTCTTTATCGGTAACTTCTTTGATGCGGTGATTGCTGATGGCGACTTTGTGGGTGTATCTGCCTAAATATTCAATCACCTGTTTCGGACCGCCAAAAGGTCTTTTGGCATAGACGACCCAGTTTTTGGCGAAGAGCTTGTCCATGAGATCAGCATCTTTAATTCCACAAGCCTTTAATGAAGCTGCAAACTTCGCCCGAAATACTTTGCCCAAAGCCTTTACCGGAAAAAGGTATTTATCGGTTCGTACTTTGCCTTTCCATTTTCCCTGTTTATTAGTGCCTCCACCGGGAACAATGCAGTGCAGGTGCGGATGCAAGCTCAGGTTCTGTCCCCACGTGTGAAGTATCGCAATCATTCCGAGCTGCATTCCTTCCGTTTTGCCAAACTGGTTTAATGTTGCCCAAGCTGCTTCAAACAATGTTTTGTAAATGAGTGCGGGATTGGCAATTGCCAAACCGTTCAGCTCTTCGGGAAGCGTAAAAACGAGATGATAATAGCTGCACGGGAGTAAATCCGCTTCGCGCTTCCGGATCCATTCTTCTTTTTTGTGTCCCTGGCACTGGGGACAGTGACGGTTTCTGCAGGAGTTGTAACTGATGGAAAGATTTCCGCATTCGTCGCACGCATCGATATGACCACCCAAAGCTGAAGTGCGGCAGTACGATAAAGCCCGAAGTGTTTTTTCCTGATGAACCGTAAAATTCTGAGTTGATAAACTGACTGCGCGCAGAACGTCGGCTACACTTCTGCCCTTACTTCGGGCCTGCATTCCTGCTGCATAAAGTAAATACCGTATCCAAAGGACTGTGCGGTTTTTGGTCCGAGAGTTGGCAGACATGAAGGTATTCCATCGTCGATTCAATCCTTTCATGCCCCAGAAGTTTCTGAACCATGATGATCGGAACGCCGTCTTCCAGCAGATGCGTGGCGTAGCTGTGGCGCAAAGTATGGGTGTGAACGACTTTGGTGATGCCGGCTTTTTTAGAGATGGTTTTAATCACCCACTGCACACCGCGCTGGCTGTAGCGGGAATCGAAATCTTTGCTGGCAGACCGTGAAGCCCCTGTGCTGAGCGCATCAATCTCTTCAATATTCCTGTTATGGTTTCCATTGAATAAATACTGATCCGGATTTTCAACTTTAATAAAGGTTTTTAAGCCTCTGATTAAATGCTCCGACAAAGGTACATAACGGTCTTTCCGGCCTTTACCCTGCACAATGTGAAGCATTTTCCGGTCAAAATCCAGATGCCGAAGCTCGATATTCCGCACTTCCATACACCGGAGTCCACAACCGTAGATCAGGCCGATGAGCAGTTTGTGTTTCAGGAGTTCGGCGGTTTGAAGCATGCGCCAGATCTCTTCGCGGCTCAGGATTACGGGCAGTTTCTTGACTTTTGGAATCGCGGGAAGATGGAGGTAGCTGTAAGGCAAGCCTTCGGTTTTCAGCAAAAACCGCAGTCCGTAAACGGTATGTTTAAAGTACGACTGAGAAGGGGTTTTTGATCGCTTTTGAAGTTCAAAAAGGTAATCTTTGATGTCTTCCGGGTCTAATTCGGTAGGGACTTTACCGAAATGAAGCGCCAAGGCTGCAACGTGACGGGAATAATTGTCGAAGGTACGCTTGCTTCTGCCCAGGATGGAAATATTTCTTTCGAAGCGTTGCAGAAGTTCGGCAAAACCACTAACTTCGCTCGAGGCACGGTTCAGGAATTTGTTTGTTCTTAAATCCTCCGGAGATTTTTTTTTGTAGCCATTTTATATGTTTTTTAAAAGGTTAATAAAAACAAAGTTACTAAAACGGCGAATGGGAAAAGCTACCGGAGGTTTAGTTCAACATTGTATTGGCAAAATGCGGGATTTAGGGAAGAATTGAAAAGCAGAAAAAATAATCCGCTCGTGCTTTTCAATGCTGCAATTTTTTGTAAGTTAGCAGTATTGAAAAAGCATTCGCTACGTTTGGTCTTTATTGAACTTTTAGTTCTTCGAAAGCCCGCACTTCGCCAATACCTTTTCCGTTAGCGGCAATATTATAAAAACAGTTACCAGAAATGAGAATACGTAAAGTAAAATGGGACAATCATCCGATTTTAAAAGATTTAGAATTAAGTTTCGTAAAAAATGACAATACAGCATATGAATCTATAATTATTGCCGGTGAAAATGGTGTTGGTAAAACTTCAATTTTACAGACTATTAGTACTTTTTTAAACAAAGGAACGTTCGAGTTTTTTGACTTTATAGAATATGAAGTAGATGGAAAGATTTATTTAGCATTACCAACTACAGGTGATAGAAAAAGTTTTTTTAGAATAAAAGATGATGATGAAATTATCAATGTCAACACGGATAAAAATCATCTTAATGCTACAATTGACAATGACTCTAAAAATATTCGATTCCATGGTTCTGTTTTTTCTAAAGCAAGAGCAGATTTTAAAACTGAGAAAATTAGTCACACAACAACTAAAGAACTCGACACTGATAAATATGACATCGATGAATCGGACAATTTTACTCAGCTAAAACAATTAATAGTTGATATAGAAAATCAAGACAATTCGGAATATTCAAATCTTAATCGAAATTTAGGTCCGAACCCCAAAACATGGGACGATTTTTATAACACTTCAAAAATGTTTAGATTTACCAATGCATTCAATAATTTTTTCGATTATCTGAAATACGAGAAAGTTTCAGACATAAATGGCGAGAAAACAATACTTTTCAAAAAAGGAGCTGCGTCAATTAATATTGATAATTTGAGTACAGGTGAAAAACAAATTGTTTTCAGAGGTAGTTATTTATTAAAAAACATTAATAAGTTGGAAGGTGCAATCATTATGATTGATGAACCAGAAATAAGTATGCACCCGAAATGGCAACGAAAAATTTTAAATTACTATAAAACATTGTTTACAAACGATTCGGGGAGTTTAATTTCACAATTGTTTTTTTCAACACATTCTGAGCATGTTATAAATAATGCTCTTCAAGACAAGAATGAAAATATTGTAATTGTTATAAATTCGAGTGGATCACACAAAATAGACGCACCATCAGTCCTGCCTAGCATAACTTTCGCAGAAACGAACTATTTGGCATTTGGAATTGAATCGAATGATTACCATATCGAACTGTATGGTTTTTATCAGCATAAAAATTCATTAACTACCATAAAAGATACTGACAATAAAATACTTACTGAAATAGAGTATGACGCAAGTAAGCATCAAAAAATATATCCTCATCCTAACGGAAGAACTACTTATGAAACTTTACCTACTTATATAAGGAATGTTATAGATCATCCAGACGGCATTCATTTCTACAGTGAAGAGGAATTAGGAGAGTCAATTAAATTCCTAATTAAAGTTTGCTCATAATAAAATACTGCCGCTAATAACTAAGCTTTCGTCTTGTCCGCAGGACAGAAGATGAAAGCCCGTTGAACGGAAGCTCCGGTGGCTTTTCAACAGCTTTATGGTCCTCTTATGGGGATGTCGTTTTTAGAATTTAGAGGTACAAAGCAATTTTTCAGAAGGACTGAAGCATTCGCCAGATTTCTTCACGGCTTAAAATAGTGGGAAGTTTTTTGACTTTTGGAATCGCGGGCAGATGGAGGTAACTGTGAGGCAAACTTTCGGTTTTCAGCAAAAACCGCAGTCCGTAAACGGTATGTTTAAAGTACGACTGAGAAGGGGTTTTTGATCGCTTTTGAAGTTCAAAAAGGTAATCTTTGATGTCTTCCGGGTCTAATTCGGTAGGGATTTTACCGAAATGAAGCGCTAAGGCTGCAACGTGACGGGAATAATTGTCGAAGGTACGCTTGCTTCTGCCCAGGATGGAAATATTTCTTTCGAAGCGTTGCAGAAGTTCGGCAAAACCGTTAACTTCGCTCGAAGCACGATTCAGGAATTTGTTCGTCCTTAAATCCTCCGGAGATTTTTTTTTGTAGCCATTTTATACGTTTTTTAAGGGTAAATAAAAACAAAGTTACTAAAACGGCGAATGGGAAAAGCTACCGGAGGTTTAGTTCAACACAGTATTTGCAAAAGGCGGGGTTGAATATTTAATAGAACTATTTTTTGCATTTAGTCGCAACTTGCTTTTCATATTACTTTTTTTTGTAATTTGGTAATCTGAAAAAGCAATTTGCTTCGGTCGGTCGAAATTGAACTTTTCGTCCAATTTAGCCCGCCCTTCGCAAATACTTTTTCCGTTAGCAGAAATTTTACAAAAATGACTACAGATAAAAAATTTATTGAAAAACTTCTAAAAAATGTTGAAGATCAGAATGAAGGAATTTTAATTCCAAACGAAATTGAATTGGAAATTTCAAAAATTGAAAACTTTGATTACGAAATAGCAAAAGAGTTAACATTAATTAATGAAAATATTTTTACTGAAAAAAGAGGAATAAATAATGATGTATTTAGTGAAAACAAATATTCAGTCCCCTTAATTACTTTTGCTAATGATAATAAAACAATTAAATTCTATCCAATCGCATTGAAAAAATATCTCACTAAAATAATTTAATAATGAAAAAAATCAGTTTATTACTTATTCTGTTATTATGTAGTAATTTTTACTATTCGCAAACAAAATCAGAAACAGAAACTTGGATAAAAAGTTTTATTAGTACTTACAGTAATGGTACTATTAATTTTCAAAATGGAATATTAACACATGAAGACCCTTATGACCCGATAGGATTACATGTAAGAGCAAGTGTTGCAATCAAAGATTTGGCAGGGGTTAAAGTTTCTGGTGGAACAAAGGGACATACTGCTATCTATCTTTCCTGTTATGATGGACAATGTGTTAATGATGGAATCAAAAGCAGAGAAGCTTCCTCTTTTGATACTTTTAAAAATAACAAATTATCTATGCAAATGAACTCTGAAATTTCTGAAGATCTACAAAAAAGAATTGAAAAAGCATTCAATCACTTAATAAAACTATACGGAGGGAAAAACTTATCGAATACTTTTTAAAAAACTTCTGCTAATAATAACTAAGCTTTCGTTTTGTCTGCAAGACAAGAAATGAAAGCCCGTTGAACGGAAGCTCCGGTAGCTTTTCAGCGGTATTTTGGCAGTCTATGGAGTTTTCGATTTTAGAATTTAGGATCACAAAGCAGTTTTTTCGTAAGGACTGCTTTTTTTGTGGCGTTTGGTAGCCTTTATTGGTGGATTTCAGCGGTTTTTCCTCGCTTCAGAACATAGGTTCCCTTACCCGCAAAGGTTATTTTGCAGACAGCGTTTGGGTAACGAAAAGAAAATCCTGCGGCGGCCCCCGCTGCCCGAAAACAGCAATTGTAACCAGGTTTCCCTCCTTGCAGCACCGGCATTTATTGAGCAAAGTCTTGGGTTTTGCTTCCGGAACCCGGATGTTTAAATCAGACTGTAAATTCTGCAGTTTCCCGCGTTTCCAGCTGCTACTCAGGATTCCATAATGCCTGATCCGCACAAATCTTTTTGGCAGAATGTGCAGGGAGAACCTTCGCGCAAACTCTTCGTTGCTGAGGGTCATCTCCTTTTTTTCGCCACCTTTCCGGTAATCTTTGTAGCCAAAACGAACTTCTTTATCGGTAACTTCTTTGATGCGGTGATTGCTGATGGCGACTTTGTGGGTGTATCTGCCTAAATATTCAATCACCTGTTTCGGGCCACCAAAAGGTCTTTTGGCATAGACGACCCAGTTCTTGGTAAAGAGTTTATCCATTAAATTGGAATCTTTTACTCCCGAAGTTCTCAATAAAGCCACAAACTTTGCCCGAAATACTTTGCTCATCGCTTTTACCGGAAAAAGGTATTTATCGGTTCGTACTTTCTTTTTCCACTTTCCGTGATGATCAATTCCGCCGCCAGGAACAATGCAGTGCAGGTGCGGATGCAAGCTCAGGTTCTGTCCCCACGTGTGAAGTATCGCAATCATTCCGAGCTGCATTCCTTCCGTTTTGCCAAACTGGTTTAATGTTGCCCAAGCTGCTTCAAACAATGTTTTGTAAATGAGTGTGGGATTTGCAATTGCCAAACCGTTCAGCTCTTCGGGAAGCGTGAAAACGAGATGATAATAGCTGCACGGGAGTAAATCCGCTTCGCGCTTCTGAATCCATTCTTCTTTTTTATGACCTTGACATTGCGGACAATGCCGATTACGACACGAGTTGTAACTGATGGAAAGATTTCCGCAGCCATCACACGCATCAATATGACCGCCCAAAGCAGAAGTTCTACAATACGATAAAGCGCGAAGCGTTTTTTCCTGATGAGGCGTAAAATTCTGGGCCGATAGATTGAGTTTACGAAGAACATCTGCAACGCTTCCGTTTTGATGCTTTGCCTTACTTCGGGATTCCATTTTTGCGGTACAAAGCAAATACGGTATCCAAAGGACTGTGAGGCTTCTGATCCGAAAGCTGGCAGACATGAAGGTATTCCATCGTCGATTCAATTCTTTCATGCCCCAGAAGTTTCTGAACCATGATGATCGGAACGCCGTCTTCCAGCAGATGCGTGGCGTAGCTGTGGCGCAAAGTATGGGTGTGAACTTCTTTGGTGATGCCGGCTTTTTTTGAGATGGTCTTGATCACCCACTGAACGCCGCGCTGGCTGTAGCGGGAGTCAAAATCAGGTTTCTGTAAAGCGTTTTGATGTGTTTTTAAATCAATCTCCTCAATATTCCTGTTATGGTTTCCATTGAATAAATACTGATCCGGATTCTCAATACTGATGAAGGTTTTCAAGCCTCTGATTAAATGTTCCGACAAGGGAACGTAACGGTCTTTGCTCCCTTTACCCTGAACAACATGCAACATCTTCCGGTCAAAATCCAGATGCTGAAGTTTGATATTCCGCACTTCCATGCAGCGCAGTCCGCAACCGTAGATCAGGCCGATGAGAAGTTTGTGTTTCAGGAGTTCAGCACTTTGAAGCATGCGCCAGATTTCTTCGCGGCTCAGGATTACGGGCAGTTTCTTGACTTTTGGAATCGCGGGAAGATGGAGGTAGCTGTAAGGCAAACCTTCGGTTTTCAGCAAAAACCGCAGTCCGTAAACGGTATGTTTAAAGTACGACTGAGAAGGGGTTTTTGATCGCTTTTGAAGTTCAAAAAGGTAATCTTTGATGTCTTCCGGGTCTAATTCGGTAGGGACTTTACCGAAATGAAGCGCCAAGGCTGCAACGTGACGGGAATAATTTTCGAAGGTACGCTTGCTTCTGCCCAGGATGGAAATATTTCTTTCGAAGCGTTGCAGAAGTTCGGCAAAACCATTAACTTCGCTCGAGGCACGGTTCAGGAATTTGTTGGTCCTTAAATCCTCCGGAGATTTTTTTTTGTAGCCATTTCATGAGTTTTTAAAAGGTTAATAAAAACAAAGTTACTAAAACGGCGAATGGGAAAAGCTACCGGAGGTTTAGTTCAACATAGTATTGGCAAAAGACGGGGTGAATATTGTCTTTGAGAATTCAGTTAGCAATATCCGCAAAAATGCTTTTCATATTTCTTTTTTCAGTAATTTAGAAATCTGAAAAAGCATTTTGCTCAGGTTCGGTCTTCCTTTGAAATTGTCAGCAAAGTAGCCCGTCCTTCGCCAATACTTTTTCCGTTAGCCGTCACCCTAACCGACCAACGCGCAGACATCAACAGACCTACAAAAAACGGACTGACCAAGCCCAACTGCCATCGGAAAAAACGTGAGTGATTTTCTTCTATTTCTACCTTGAATTCTCAATTTTATTGTAACTTTGCCAAAATTGTCAAGGCGAAAATATCAAGAAAATGAAAGAAACATTTGGCGAATACATTCACAAACTTCGGTCGGACAGCGGACTGACTCTGACAAAACTTGCCGCTGCATTGGACATTGACCAATCTACACTTTCAAAAATTGAAAATGGTAAACGAAATGTTCCCGTTAACGTTCTACCGAAACTTTCAACCGTTTTTCAACTTGACTTAAAAAAACTTGAACATGAATATTTCAGCGAAAAAATCGCTGAAATTATTTATCTGCAAGAAGAGCCAAAACAACTTCTGAAAGTAGCAGAAGAAAAGGCAAAGTATATGAGAATAAGAAATCAAGAACAAGGAAAACTAAACTTTTAGACTATGATTAAATACTCAAAACTTAGAGAGCAACTAAAAGTTGAAACCTTAAACGGAAATGCAGAAGATTTGGCGTATTTCACGCATTATCTGCACAACCATAAAAATGGCGTTTCAAAATCTTACGAGAAACGAGCCAAAGAATACTTTTATGAAATCAATGAAGAATTAAGCATTGTCGCTGAACCCGAATTACAAGCAATGCTTCCTATAAAATGGGACATTCCTTTTCCTGCACCTGAAAAACCTGAATTTACATTCATTGATTTGTTTGCAGGAATTGGCGGTTTCCGTATTCCAATGCAGGAACTTGGCGGAAATTGTGTGTTTTCTTCTGAATTTAATTACCACGCTCAAAGAGCATACGAATTGAATTTTGGTGAAGTTCCATTTGGCGACATTACAAAAATAAACACAGACATCGTTCCAAAGCACGACATTCTTTGTGCGGGTTTTCCGTGCCAACCGTTCAGCATTTCGGGGAAAATGAAAGGTTTTGAAGACACAAGAGGAACGTTAATTTACCACGTTTTTGAAATCATTGAAAAACATCAGCCGAAAGTCGTTTTTCTTGAAAACGTAAAACATTTGGTTTATCACGACAAGAAAAAAACGTTGGCGACCATTATTCAACATTTAGAAGAATTAGGCTATACAGTATCTAAAAAGGTTTTAAATGCTTCGGATTTTGGTTTACCACAAAATCGTGAAAGAATTATTATCATCGGACACAAAGACAAAAAATTTGATTTCTCCAACATCAAAAAGAAATCCAAACCTGCATTGAAAAAATTTTTAGACAAGGAAAATGATTTTGAGTATTTGAATGAGCCATATACCATTTTAGAAGAGCAAAAAAAGCAAGATTCGGGTTTGGTATTTGCGGGTTACAGAAACAAAACCATTCGCAAAGCAGGTGTTAGAGAAGGGACTGAACATTTATCAAGAGTTCATAAACAACCGAATCGGATTTATTCAACCGAAGGTGTTCACCCTGCATTGCCTTCTCAAGAATCATCGGGTAGATTTTGGATTTGGCACGAAGGAACAGTTAGAAAATTAACTATTCAAGAATGTTACCGAATTATGGGCTTTCCCAACAAATTCAAATTGCTGAACAACAAAGCAGAGCTATACAAACAAATAGGAAATTCAGTTGCAATTCCAATGATTAAAGCTGTTGCGGAAGAAATTAAATCACAACTTTTAAGCGTAAATAAATAGAATGGAGCCAATAGAATTTTTGAAACAGATTTATAATGAATCAATGGCGATTGTTGGTTCTGATAATACAATTAAATCAGATTTAGACCCAAAAGCCGCCAATCATTTAAGCGAAATTTTAGGCAGGTCAGAATCGGCAAAAGCCGTAATTACTGTTATCCTTACAAGTGCAGTTTATAAAATGCTCAATCACGAACAAGACATTAGAAACCATCAAACAAGTATTCCAAATGGATATTCGGGCAGAACATTTGATTCAAAATTCATCACGCCGTTTTTGAAAAGTGTAAAGTTTCCCGCAATGGCAGAAAGCGGTTGGCTAACTCGTTCGTTAGAACAGAAAGTTCCTTACGATTCAAATTATTCGGGTGCAATTCGCCCCGACTCTTTGAAAACAGCATTTTTAGAAACAATTGCTTTCATTCAGAAAGGCAAAGATTTGGACAAAGTATTGAGTTTTCTGTTTCAAGGTTTAATCATTCAACGAAATGCACAGCAAATTGATTTGGCAAAACCACACAATTTGCAAATAGCTACAATAATTGACCTACTGACAAAACACTTTGATACAAAATATTCGGCAGAAGGAGCATCTCGTTTACCAGTTTTGGCTTTGTATGCGGCTTATCAATGTTTGGTAAATGAAACCAAAAGATTTGAAGGAAAAACGTTGTGGCCAATAGAAAGCCACACATCAGCCGACACAAGAAGCGGACGAATTGGCGACATTGACATTGTTGACGAAAAGGAAAGAGCGTTTGAAGCCGTTGAAGTAAAACACGGAATTGCAATTACAGCCCAACTTGTAAAGGACGCTTTTGAAAAATTTAAAACCACACAAGTATCTCGCTATTATTTGCTTTCAACCGCCAACATAGACGCTTCACAAGCAGACGAAATCAACAAAGAAGTTGACCGCATTAAAAACATTCACGGTTGCCACGTTATTGCAAACGGCTTGACAAATTCGCTGAAATACTATTTGCGTTTGCTTTCCGACACTTCGGAGTTCATTGAAAACTATGTGAACCTAATTGAAACGGACACCGCATTGAAATTTGAACACAAAACGGAATGGAACAACATAATTTCAAAAATGTAACGACCGACAAAAAGGGCGAACGGCTAACAAGGGTTTTGCAATAGTGGGGCGAAACTGCAAAGTTCAAAGGTTGTTCTTCGGTTCAACTTTTGTGCAAAATTGAAGATTTGTGCTTCGATTGCCCCACCATCGCAAAGCCCCAAAACGTTATCTGTAATCGTTCCAAAACCCTGTCAATAAATGAATTTTACCATTGAAAATAAAGGCGATGTTTCAAACGAATTTCTAAAAAGAGGAATTAAAGATTTTAAAGGTGCGTGTGACTTTATCTCAAAACTTCCTTACAAGAGGAATAGAAACAAGAAGAGCCTTTTATGCGTATTTGAAGATAAAGCTGGAACTTGTAGCACGAAACATTCAACTCTACGAAAACTGGCACTTGAAAATGATAGGAATGACATTAAACTGATTCTTGGTATTTTTAAGATGGATGCTGAATACACCAAAAAGATTGAAAATACACTGAATGAATATGGTCTTGAATATATTCCTGAGGCACATAACTATTTAAAGATTGTGAACGAATATTATGATTTCACAAATCCGAATTCTCAGTATTCTGACCTTGAAGATAAAATATTAGAAGAAAGTGAAATAGAATACAACGAAATATATGAAGAAAAAATCAAAACTCATAAACTCTTTTTTGAAAAATGGATACAAGATAAACCGCAATTCGATCTAGAAAAAATTTGGGAGGTAAGAGAAAAGTGTATATTTGACTTGCAAAATTGAAATTACGACTACAGATAATAACTAAGCTTTCGTTTTGTCTGCAAGACAAGAAATGAAAGCCCGTTGAACGGAAGCTCCGGTAGCTTTTCAGCAGCATTTTGGTCCTCTTATGGGGATGTCGTTTTTAGAATTTAGAGGTGCAAAGCAGTTTTTTCAGAAGGACTGCTTTTTTTGTGGCGTTGGGTAGCCTTTGGAAGTGGTTTCTGCGGGGTTTTACTGGCTGTAGGGCACAGCTTCCCTTACCCGCAAAGGTTATTTCGCAGACAAAGGTTGGGTGACGAAAAGAAAGTCCTGCGGCGGACCGCGCTGCCCGAAAACAGCAATGGTAACCAGGTTTCCCTCCTTGCAACACCGGCATTTATTGAGCAGCATCTTCCGGTCGAAATCCAAATGCTGAAGCTTGATATTTCTTACTTCCATACAGCGCAGTCCGCACCCGTAGATCAGGCCGATGAGCAGTTTGTGTTTCAGGAGTTCAGCACTTTGAAGCATTCGCCAGATTTCTTCACGGCTTAAAATAGTGGGAAGTTTTTTCACTTTTGGAATCGCGGGAAGATGGAGGTAGCTGTAAGGCAAGCCTTCGGTTTTCAGCAAAAACCGCAGTCCGTAAACGGTATGTTTAAAGTACGACTGAGAAGGGGTTTTTGATCGCTTTTGAAGTTCAAAAAGGTAATCTTTGATGTCTTCCGGGTCTAATTCGGTAGGGACTTTACCGAAATGAAGCGCTAAGGCTGCAACGTGACGGGAATAATTGTCGAAGGTACGCTTGCTTCTGCCCAGGATGGAAATATTTCTTTCGAAACGTTGCAGGAGTTCGGCAAAACCGTTAACTTCGCTCGAGGCACGGTTCAGGAATTTGTTCGTCCTTAAATCCTCAGGAGATTTTTTTTTGTAGCCATTTCATGAGTTTTTAAAAGGTTAATAAAAACAAAGTTACTAAAACGGCGAATGGGAAAAGCTACCGGAGGTTTAGTTCAACACGGTATTTCTATTAGCGGGGTTGAAGTTTACATTTATAAAGATTTTCGCTAATTGATCATTTTGGTATATTTACAAAGACCTGTTATAAAAAGCCCCGCCAACAGAAATACCCAACCGTTATCGGCAAACTCATCAGAATAAACGTAAAACAATGAAAAACAAATCAATATATCAAATTTCCTTTATATTCTTTTTTATTTTTTTCTCCTCAACTATAAAATCACAAACAAAAAATAAACCTTTTTTTGAAGAATTCACAAAAAAAATTAATGATTCAATTCCTTCTATTGGCTCATTCATTGTCTCTAAAAATGACAAAATTATTTATGAGCAATATTTTAACGGAGCTAATAAAGAAACAATCTTTAATGTAAAATCTGTAACGAAAAGTATCACTTCAATTTTGGCGGGAATTGCAAAAGATAAAGGATTACTTTCTAACCTTAATACTCCAATTTTAAAAATTCTTACAGAATATGATATTTCACGAGATAATTTTAATAACATTTCAAACATTGAAGGAAAAATTACCAATGATTCTATTAGAAAAACAGTAACATTAAGACATTTAATGACAATGCAAGGTGGTTTTGATTATACTGAAAATAGTCAACTTTCTCGCGCCATGGGGTTTTCTTCAGACCCTGTAAAATTTATGCTAGACTTACCTTTTGAAGAATATCCAGGAGATACATTCAACTATAGTTCTGGCGAAACTTATGTTTTCGGAGCAGCACTTTCAAAATTGGTAGATTCCAGTTTGAAGGATTTTGCTGACAAAAACTTGTTCAATCCACTATCTTTAAAAATAACAAAATGGGATACAGATGTTCTAAACAGAAATTTGGCAGGTTCTGAACTTTTTATGAAACCAAATGATATGCTAAAGTTCGGGTCTTTAATTCTCAACAAAGGGAAAATTGAAAACAAACAAATTGTATCTGAAAAATGGATTGAAGAATCTACAGCAGAACAAGTAAAATTGGATTCTTGGGATGTTTTACCAAATGCAAATGGTTATGGATATTATTGGTGGCGAAGAAAAACAAATGGACATCAAGCCTTTGTAGCAGTTGGTTATGGAGGACAGATTATTTGTATTGTTCCTGATTTAAGAATGATAATTGTTACAACTTGTTTTCTTGGAGAAAAAAATCGTGGAAGAATTGAACTTAAAAAACTTCACGGTTTTATTGACCAAATAACAAAATAGAATAGTCTGCAGATAATAACTAACCTTGAGCTTCGCTCTGTTCACTTCGTTCGAGTCGTTTTGTCTGCAAGACAAGAAACCGAAGGTTCGGCGAAGCCAAATGAATTGATAAATCACTGAGACCTTGAAAAAATAGAAATTACGAAGTAAAGCCCATGTTGAACTAAACCTCCGGTAGCTTTTCAAGAGCAGTATGATGGTCCTCTTATGGGGTTGTCATTTTTAGAATTTAGAGGTACAAAGCAATTTTTCAGAAGGACTGAAGCATTCGCCAGATTTCTTCACGGCTTAAAATAGTGGGAAGTTTTTTCACCTTTGGAATCGCGGGAAGATGGAGGTAGCTGTAAGGCAAGCCTTCGGTTTTAAGCAAAAACCGCAGGCCGTAAACGGTATGTTTAAAGTACGACTGAGAAGGGGTTTTTGATCGCTTTTGAAGTTCAAAAAGATAATCTTTGATGTCTTCCGGGTCTAATTCGGTAGGGACTTTACCGAAATGAAGCGCCAAGGCTGCAACGTGACGGGAATAATTTTCGAAGGTACGCCTGCTTCTGCCTAGAATTGAAATATTTCTTTCGAAGCGTTGCAGGAGTTCGGCAAAACCTTTAATTTCGCTCGAGGCACGATTCAGGAATTTGTTTGTCCTTAAATCCTCCGGAGATTTTTTTTTGTAGCCATTTTATATGTTTTTTTAGGGTTAATAAAAACAAAGTTAATAAAACGGCGAATGGGAAAAGCTACCGGAGGTTTAGTTCAACAAGATATTTCTACAAGCGGGTATGAAGTTTTCATCGAAGATTTTCGCGGTTAATTCAATTTTTAGCAAGTAGAAAGATTTCGTATTTTTAGCCCGCCTGCAGAAATATCCAACCGTTAGCAGCAATTCCCCTACTCGAAAACGAAGTTGTTTTTAGCCGCTAACGAGGAGGAGTCGGCGTGAAAAATTCAATATTCCAAATCCATTATTTCTTACCTTAGTACCTGCTCCTTGAAAAGACCGGTTTAAGCAATGGTGTTTAAAAAACCCGTCTGCAATTCAGGTAAGATTGCACAAAAGTCTTTGGTAGTAATACTTCAGACGGTGTTAGTTTTTAATGGTGAGTCCGCCAAAAGCAGATATCCCGATCAGAATAATTTCAAATTTAGCAAAGTGCAATCCTTGGAGTTTTTATTGGTTTAATTTAAAAAATTAAGACATGGAAATTAAGAAGCAGATTTCACTCGAAGTGGTACATCCCAATGCGTGTGGAATAGACATTGGCAGCCGCAGCCACTGGGCAGCTGTAGGGCAAAATGCGCAGGATGTAAAAGAATTTGGGGTGTACAGCCAAGATCAGCTCGAGATGTGTAACTGGCTACACTCAAAAGGTGTTACCTCCATTGCAATGGAATCCACCGGAACTTACTGGCAAAACCTGTTTTCCACTTTGGTGGGCCAGGGTTTTGAGGTGATTTTGGTGAATGGCAGACAAACCAAAAACATCAAAGGAAAAAAGACCGACATTAAAGATTGTCAGTGGATACAGAAACTGCATTCTCTCGGGCTTTTGAGTGCCAGTTTTTTGCCAGATTCGGACACGGATACTGTACGGACCTATTCCAGACACCGGCAGAATCTGCTGAAGCAATCCGCATCATGCGTCAGGAGAATTCAAAAATACCTTCGGTTGATGAATATGCGGTTAGAAGTCGTGGTAAGGGATGTAGTTGGCCTTACCGGATCATCGATTATTGAGGCTTTTTTAAATGGTGAGCATCAAGGTGAGGACTTGGCAAAACTCCGTCATTATAATTGCCGGAAATCAGAGGAAGAAATTGCAAAAGCCCTGCAATTTAACGGTCGTAAAGATTATCTTTTTGCTTTGCAACAGGAGTGGAACTCCTATAAACACCTTCAACAGCAAATCACAGAGACAGATTTACAAATTGATCAACTGCTGAAAGAACTCATCGATAAAGACGACCATAAGAAACAACATACCATTGAAAAAAAAAGCACAAGCGAAAAAACAAAAATGCGGTAAGCCAAACGGATATGAATTTAATTGCTTACCAATACTTCGAAGGTGTAGATCTGATGGCTATTGAAGGGGTAAGTGAGGGATTGATTATGACCCTTATTGCTGAAATCGGATTAGACGGTATTAGGAAATTCCCCACTGCTAAACAGTTCACGGCCTGGCTTAGGCTTGCGCCAAACAACAAGATAAGCGGAGGCAAGGTGCTGTCCAACCACATCCCGAAAGGAAGTTCAAGGCTCAAGATTGCCTTTCGAAACACTGCCAATGCCATCGGTAATCTCAAAGAAGGCTGGCTCGCAGACTTTTTCAAAAGGTTGAACTACAAGAAAGGAAGAGCAACTGCTGTCTCTGCACTGGCCCGCAAACTTGCCGTCATCATCTGGAACATGCTTGTGAAAGGGCAAAGCTACCAACCACCTTCACTATATCTGTTCCTCGACGAGAAAAGAAAAATTGCTGCAGCCAAAAGAATACAAAAACAAATCACTAAATTTGGACTGACTAATAAGGATATTGAATTCAAAACAACTTGATTATCAATAGTAAAGTTTAACGTTAGTCAGAATTTTAGAACATCATTATGTCATTAAAGGAAAAAGTTGGATATATTATTAAATGGATAGTAATTTTTATTGTAGCTATTTCAATGACAATCTACGGAATAGCAAAACCTATTCAATTTTCTGACTTCACAAACTCCACTAATTTAAATGTTTCAGAAGGACATAAAATTATGTGGACTTTTTACTCATATTCTCTAACCTACCCTTTAATTATTGGGTTTTTTGAAGTATTGGGAGGTGTATCACTATTAATCAACAAAAGTCGTATTTTCGGTTGCTTATTATTGACTATAATACTTTCAAACATAATTATCCAAGATTTCATTTATGGAATTGTAGCTCTAAAATCCGCTATCATTTACCAAATATTAGTATTGATCATATTTTTATTTGATATAGAAAAATTAAAAAAAATATTTTCAATGTTATTTAGCCCAACAAGACATTCAAAAAATATTATGCTATTAATTGTTGCTTTTGTTATTGCTCTTGTTATAAAATATTTTGAAACAAGAATTTTAGAAAACTGCAGCTAATAACTAAGCTTTCGTTTTGTCTGCAAGACAAGAAATGAAAGCCCGTTGAACGGAAGCTCCGGTAGCTTTTCAGCGGTATTTTGGCAGTCTATGGAGTTTTCGATTTTAGAATTTAGGATCACAAAGCAGTTTTTTCGTAAGGACTGCTTTTTTTGTGGCGTTTGGTAGCCTTTATTGGTGGATTTCAGCGGTTTTTCCTCGCTTCAGAACATAGGTTCCCTTACCCGCAAAGGTTATTTTGCAGACAGCGTTTGGGTAACGAAAAGAAAATCCTGCGGCGGCCCCCGCTGCCCGAAAACAGCAATTGTAACCAGGTTTCCCTCCTTGCAGCACCGGCATTTATTGAGCAAAGTCTTGGGTTTTGCTTCCGGAACCCGGATGTTTAAATCAGACTGTAAATTCTGCAGTTTCCCGCGTTTCCAGCTGCTACTCAGGATTCCATAATGCCTGATCCGCACAAATCTTTTTGGCAGAATGTGCAGGGAGAACCTTCGCGCAAACTCTTCGTTGCTGAGGGTCATCTCCTTTTTTTCGCCACCTTTCCGGTAATCTTTGTAGCCAAAACGAACTTCTTTATCGGTAACTTCTTTGATGCGGTGATTGCTGATGGCGACTTTGTGGGTGTATCTGCCTAAATATTCAATCACCTGTTTCGGGCCACCAAAAGGTCTTTTGGCATAGACGACCCAGTTCTTGGTAAAGAGTTTATCCATTAAATTGGAATCTTTTACTCCCGAAGTTCTCAATAAAGCCACAAACTTTGCCCGAAATACTTTGCTCATCGCTTTTACCGGAAAAAGGTATTTATCGGTTCGTACTTTCTTTTTCCACTTTCCGTGATGATCAATTCCGCCGCCAGGAACAATGCAGTGCAGGTGCGGATGCAAGCTCAGGTTCTGTCCCCACGTGTGAAGTATCGCAATCATTCCGAGCTGCATTCCTTCCGTTTTGCCAAACTGGTTTAATGTTGCCCAAGCTGCTTCAAACAATGTTTTGTAAATGAGTGTGGGATTTGCAATTGCCAAACCGTTCAGCTCTTCGGGAAGCGTGAAAACGAGATGATAATAGCTGCACGGGAGTAAATCCGCTTCGCGCTTCTGAATCCATTCTTCTTTTTTATGACCTTGACATTGCGGACAATGCCGATTACGACACGAGTTGTAACTGATGGAAAGATTTCCGCAGCCATCACACGCATCAATATGACCGCCCAAAGCAGAAGTTCTACAATACGATAAAGCGCGAAGCGTTTTTTCCTGATGAGGCGTAAAATTCTGGGCCGATAGATTGAGTTTACGAAGAACATCTGCAACGCTTCCGTTTTGATGCTTTGCCTTACTTCGGGATTCCATTTTTGCGGTACAAAGCAAATACGGTATCCAAAGGACTGTGAGGCTTCTGATCCGAAAGCTGGCAGACATGAAGGTATTCCATCGTCGATTCAATTCTTTCATGCCCCAGAAGTTTCTGAACCATGATGATCGGAACGCCGTCTTCCAGCAGATGCGTGGCGTAGCTGTGGCGCAAAGTATGGGTGTGCACCTCTTTGGTGATGCCTGCTTTTTTTGAGATGGTCTTGATCACCCACTGAACGCCGCGCTGGCTGTAGCGGGAGTCGAAATCAGGTTTCTGTAAAGCGTTTTGATGCGTTTTTAAATCAATCTCCTCAATATTCCTGTTATGGTTCCCATTGAATAAATACTGATCCGGATTTTCAATACTGATGAAGGTTTTCAAGCCTCTGATTAAATGTTCCGACAGGGGAACATAGCGGTCTTTGCCGCCTTTTCCCTGCACGATATGCAGCATCTTCCGGTCGAAATCCAAATGCTGAAGCTTGATATTTCTTACTTCCATACAGCGCAGTCCGCAACCGTAGATCAGGCCGATGAGAAGTTTGTGTTTCAGGAGTTCAGCACTTTGAAGCATGCGCCAGATTTCTTCGCGGCTCAGGATTACGGGCAGTTTCTTGACTTTTGGAATCGCGGGAAGATGGAGGTAGCTGTAAGGCAAACCTTCGGTTTTCAGCAAAAACCGCAGTCCGTAAACGGTATGTTTAAAGTACGACTGAGAAGGGGTTTTTGATCGCTTTTGAAGTTCAAAAAGGTAATCTTTGATGTCTTCCGGGTCTAATTCGGTAGGGACTTTACCGAAATGAAGCGCCAAGGCTGCAACGTGACGGGAATAATTTTCGAAGGTACGCTTGCTTCTGCCCAGGATGGAAATATTTCTTTCGAAGCGTTGCAGAAGTTCGGCAAAACCATTAACTTCGCTCGAGGCACGGTTCAGGAATTTGTTGGTCCTTAAATCCTCCGGAGATTTTTTTTTGTAGCCATTTCATGAGTTTTTAAAAGGTTAATAAAAACAAAGTTACTAAAACGGCGAATGGGAAAAGCTACCGGAGGTTTAGTTCAAAATTGTATTGTTAAAATGCGAGTTTAAAATCATAATAGAAAATTTTGTCAAAATTATTCACAATTGCTTTTTCGTTTCACAAAAAAGTGTAATTTAGTTCCACGAAAAAAAGAATGCTTCTTTTGGTCGAAATTGAACTTTCAGTTAAATTTAGCCCGCATTTCGCAAATATTTTTTTCGTTAGCTGCAATTCCCCTACTCGAAAACGGAGTTGTTTTTAGCCGCTAACGAAGAAATTTTCACTATTTTGGATAATCAAATGGTCAAAAATTAAAATCTATAACTATTTGATTATCACTGAATTAATTTAACGTTAGTCAGAATTCCCAAAAACTACGCAAATGAAACACATTATAAAAATATCATTTTTAATAATTTCTAACTTTCTTTTATCTCAAAACAATTTTAAAATCAATCTAAATGCCCCCGAATTCAAAAAAGATTCTTTGTTTATTGGTGCACCAATGAGTTCAGGAAACACCTATAAAATTTATAAGTTTGAAGTATCAACGAACGATAAAACCAAATTTGACCAAGATTTTAATTCCGTAATTACTAAAATACAATCTAAAAATATTATTGAGGGGGAAATTTTATATCCACAACCTCTTTCAATATCCTATTACGACCCAAAAATCAATGGCGGATTTGAGACGAAACCTTTCTTTCTTGAAAATGGAAACTTTAATATAGAAGTGAATAAAACCAATAATTTAAGTCTAATTCTAAATTCTGATAGTCCTGCAAATAAAGAATATAAAATATTAAAAGAAAAACTAAAAATTTTTGATGAAAAATTAAAACCATTTCAAGATAATGATTCAAAAGATATTGACGCTAAACAACAATTCCTTCAGAATTATATCAGAAAAAATCCAAATTCATTTGTTGCATTTTGGGAAATTGTAAACGATTTTTCAAGATTAGGATTTAACAAATCTTACATTAATAATTTATCTCTTTTTTCAAATAATATCAAAAAAACATTTAGCTATATTGAGTTTAAAAAAATAATCGATATTGAAAATTCTACAAATGTTGGCGGAAATTTTCCGGATATCAATTTTGAAAACAACGAAAAAATTACAAAATCCGAATTCTCTAAAAATGATTTAACTTTAATTGACTATTGGTCAACAACTTGTAAACCTTGCATTCAAGACTTACCTAAACTTGTTAATCTTTACGAAATTTACAAAGATAAAAATGTCAATTTCATAAGTGTTACAGATGAAAACCAAAATGATAGAATTGATTTAGCAAATAGTATTTTGGAAAAGAATAAGGTAACTTGGAAAAACTATTTTGATTTAAAAAAAGAGTTTCCTAAAAAATTAAATGCTGCAGGTTATCCTTTACAAATTTTGGTTGACAGAAACGGAAAAATTGTAGCAAGAAAAATGGGAGAATTGGACCAAATAAATGATGTAATAAAAAAATATGTTGAATAATTCTGATCGTCTACAACCTATAAAATCTTTAACAAAACTTATGAAAAAGTTAATTTTGTTACTAATTATCTTCACTATAAATCATAGCTTTTCACAAATTATTAATGGAACTATAATATCAAGTGAAGACAACTCTCCAATTCAATATGCTAAAATTGGATTTGATAATATTGAAAAAGGAACATTCAGTGATGAAAAGGGAAATTTTTCGATTGACTTGTCAAATATTGATAGTAATTCAATTTTAAAAATTGAGATTGCAGGTTTTGAAACATACAAAATTAGTGTAATGAATTTGAAACAAACAAATTCTTCAAAAATTATATTAAATCCAAAAATAACAGAAATTCAAGAAGTTTCAATTCTAAACAAAAAATATATTGAAAAAAACTTAGGATTTACCTCTAAATCTAAAAAAATACATTTAGATTATCTTCCAAGAAACTCACCAACTGCCTTGAAAAAGTATTCGAAAGAAGAATTGGATAAGCCACAAGTTGAAATTGCTGTTCCAATCCAAGCTAAGTCGAAATCTAAAATTATAAAAATCAATATAAATTTCGCAAAATTTAATATTAGCACACCAATACCTGCAAGATTTATAATTTATTCAGAATTAGACGGAAAACCTGACAAAATTATAAATTCAGAGGATATTATTTTTCTTGTAAATAATGAAAATATAAAAGAAAATGTTTTGAGTCTAAACATTTCCGATAAAAATATTTGGTTTAAAGATAAAATATTTGTTAGTTTTCAACCTCTTGATAGAAATTTTTCTGGAAATTTTTGGTTAAGTGCAGGACTTTTAGGAAATACATTTATAAGAAGTTACGTAGAAAACTGGAAAAAACTTCCTGGAGGTATAGTTCCCGCAATTAATATTGATGTAAAATCTGAAAAATAAAAAACTGCAGCTAATAACTAAGCTTTAGCTTCGCTCTGTTCACTTCGTTCGGGTCGTCTTGTCCGCAGGACAGAAGATGAAAGCCCGTTGAACGGAAACTCCGGTGGCTTTTCAGCAGTATGATGGTCCTCTTATGGGGATGTCGTTTTTAGAATTTAGATACACAAAGCAGTTTTTTCGGAGGGACTGAAGCATGCGCCAGATTTCTTCACGGCTTAAAATAGTGGGAAGTTTTTTGACTTTTGGAATCGCGGGAAGATGGAGGTAGCTGTAAGGCAAGCCTTCGGTTTTCAGCAAAAACCGCAGTCCGTAAACGGTATGTTTAAAGTACGACTGGGAAGGGGTTTTTGATCGCTTTTGAAGTTCAAAAAGGTAATCTTTGATGTCTTCCGTGTCTAATTCGGTAGGGACTTTACCGAAATGAAGCGTTAAGGATGCAACGTGCCTGGAATAATTGTCGAAGGTACGTTTGCTTCTGCCCAGGATGGAAATATTTCTTTCGAAGCGTTGCAGAAGTTCGGCAAAACCATTAACTTCGCTCGAGGCACGGTTCAGGAATTTGTTCGTCCTTAAATCCTCCGGAGATTTTTTTTTGTAGCCATTTGATGAGTTTTTAAAAGGTTAATAAAAACAAAGTTACTAAAACGGCGAATGGAAAAAGCTACCGGAGGTTTAGTTCAATAACTAAGCTTTCGTTTTGTCTGCAAGACAAGAAATGAAAGCCCGTTGAACGGAAGCTCCGGTAGCTTTTCAGCGGTATTTTGGCAGTCTATGGAGTTTTCGATTTTAGAATTTAGGATCACAAAGCAGTTTTTTCGTAAGGACTGCTTTTTTTGTGGCGTTTGGTAGCCTTTATTGGTGGATTTCAGCGGTTTTTCCTCGCTTCAGAACATAGGTTCCCTTACCCGCAAAGGTTATTTTGCAGACAGCGTTTGGGTAACGAAAAGAAAATCCTGCGGCGGCCCCCGCTGCCCGAAAACAGCAATTGTAACCAGGTTTCCCTCCTTGCAGCACCGGCATTTATTGAGCAAAGTCTTGGGTTTTGCTTCCGGAACCCGGATGTTTAAATCAGACTGTAAATTCTGCAGTTTCCCGCGTTTCCAGCTGCTACTCAGGATTCCATAATGCCTGATCCGCACAAATCTTTTTGGCAGAATGTGCAGGGAGAACCTTCGCGCAAACTCTTCGTTGCTGAGGGTCATCTCCTTTTTTTCGCCACCTTTCCGGTAATCTTTGTAGCCAAAACGAACTTCTTTATCGGTAACTTCTTTGATGCGGTGATTGCTGATGGCGACTTTGTGGGTGTATCTGCCTAAATATTCAATCACCTGTTTCGGGCCACCAAAAGGTCTTTTGGCATAGACGACCCAGTTCTTGGTAAAGAGTTTATCCATTAAATTGGAATCTTTTACTCCCGAAGTTCTCAATAAAGCCACAAACTTTGCCCGAAATACTTTGCTCATCGCTTTTACCGGAAAAAGGTATTTATCGGTTCGTACTTTCTTTTTCCACTTTCCGTGATGATCAATTCCGCCGCCAGGAACAATGCAGTGCAGGTGCGGATGCAAGCTCAGGTTCTGTCCCCACGTGTGAAGTATCGCAATCATTCCGAGCTGCATTCCTTCCGTTTTGCCAAACTGGTTTAATGTTGCCCAAGCTGCTTCAAACAATGTTTTGTAAATGAGTGTGGGATTTGCAATTGCCAAACCGTTCAGCTCTTCGGGAAGCGTGAAAACGAGATGATAATAGCTGCACGGGAGTAAATCCGCTTCGCGCTTCTGAATCCATTCTTCTTTTTTATGACCTTGACATTGCGGACAATGCCGATTACGACACGAGTTGTAACTGATGGAAAGATTTCCGCAGCCATCACACGCATCAATATGACCGCCCAAAGCAGAAGTTCTACAATACGATAAAGCGCGAAGCGTTTTTTCCTGATGAGGCGTAAAATTCTGGGCCGATAGATTGAGTTTACGAAGAACATCTGCAACGCTTCCGTTTTGATGCTTTGCCTTACTTCGGGATTCCATTTTTGCGGTACAAAGCAAATACGGTATCCAAAGGACTGTGAGGCTTCTGATCCGAAAGCTGGCAGACATGAAGGTATTCCATCGTCGATTCAATTCTTTCATGCCCCAGAAGTTTCTGAACCATGATGATCGGAACGCCGTCTTCCAGCAGATGCGTGGCGTAGCTGTGGCGCAAAGTATGGGTGTGCACCTCTTTGGTGATGCCTGCTTTTTTTGAGATGGTCTTGATCACCCACTGAACGCCGCGCTGGCTGTAGCGGGAGTCGAAATCAGGTTTCTGTAAAGCGTTTTGATGCGTTTTTAAATCAATCTCCTCAATATTCCTGTTATGGTTCCCATTGAATAAATACTGATCCGGATTTTCAATACTGATGAAGGTTTTCAAGCCTCTGATTAAATGTTCCGACAGGGGAACATAGCGGTCTTTGCCGCCTTTTCCCTGCACGATATGCAGCATCTTCCGGTCGAAATCCAAATGCTGAAGCTTGATATTTCTTACTTCCATACAGCGCAGTCCGCAACCGTAGATCAGGCCGATGAGAAGTTTGTGTTTCAGGAGTTCAGCACTTTGAAGCATGCGCCAGATTTCTTCGCGGCTCAGGATTACGGGCAGTTTCTTGACTTTTGGAATCGCGGGAAGATGGAGGTAGCTGTAAGGCAAACCTTCGGTTTTCAGCAAAAACCGCAGTCCGTAAACGGTATGTTTAAAGTACGACTGAGAAGGGGTTTTTGATCGCTTTTGAAGTTCAAAAAGGTAATCTTTGATGTCTTCCGGGTCTAATTCGGTAGGGACTTTACCGAAATGAAGCGCCAAGGCTGCAACGTGACGGGAATAATTTTCGAAGGTACGCTTGCTTCTGCCCAGGATGGAAATATTTCTTTCGAAGCGTTGCAGAAGTTCGGCAAAACCATTAACTTCGCTCGAGGCACGGTTCAGGAATTTGTTGGTCCTTAAATCCTCCGGAGATTTTTTTTTGTAGCCATTTCATGAGTTTTTAAAAGGTTAATAAAAACAAAGTTACTAAAACGGCGAATGGGAAAAGCTACCGGAGGTTTAGTTCAACATTGTATTGGCAAAATGCGGGTTAAAGTCTAAATTAAAAGTTTGTGCATTTTAATCCGCAAAACCATTTTTGTTTTGCTCTTTTTTGTAATTTAGCAAAAGTAAAAAATGGTTTTGCTACGTTTGTGCAAAGTTGAAAGTTCTTTCTTTCTATTCCGCTCCTTCGCAAAGCCGTTTTCCGTTGTACGACATTTTAGAAAGATTCCGCTTTAAAACAAAAATTTTGCATTGATTTAACTTTTTACTATATTTGTATCCAAATGAATACAAAATGTACTTTATTGAGAAAACAAGTGAGTTTGACAAGTGGTTGCGAAAATTAAAAGATATCCGAGCAAAGGCTAAAATCTTGTTCCGAATCCAGAAATTACAAAACGAAGAACATTTTGGAGATTGCAAACCTGTTGGAAATGGAATCAGCGAATTACGAATAAATTTTGCAAAGGGCTACAGGATCTATTTCAAAGAGACAGATGGAAAAATTATTATCTTGTTAATTGGTGGTGACAAATCAAGCCAACAAAAAGATATAGAAAAAGCGAAAGAAATTTGGGAAAAAATAAAAGAATAAAGAATGGATATTTCAAAATTTGACATTGCAGATTATTTGGACAGCAACGAAATGATTGCTGAATATCTTAATGTTGTCCTTGAAGAAGGCGATGATTCTGAAATTGTTGTAGCAATTGGTAATATTGCAAAAGCAATCGGAATGACAAAAATTGCAGAAGAAACAGGAATGAGCAGACCGAGTTTGTACAAAGCACTATCTGAAGGTGCAAAACCACAGTTTTCAACAATTATGAAAGTTTTGAAAGCAGTTGGAGGACAAATAAGAGTTAATCCTATAAATGCATAAAAAAAACGTCGTACAATAACTAAGCTTTCGTTTTGTCTGCAAGACAAGAAATGAAAGCCTGTTGAACGGAACCTCCGGTGGCTTTTCCTCCCCACTTGGTAATCTTATGGAGTTATCGTTTCTAGAATTTAGGATATTAGAGCAGTTTTTTAGAAGGACTGCTTTTTTTGTGGCGTTGGGTAGCCTTTGGAAGTGGTTTCTGCGGGGTTTTACTGGCTGTAGAGCACAGATTCCCTTACCCGCAAAGGTTATTTCGCAGACAAAGGTTGGGTGACGAAAAGAAAGTCCTGCGGCGGCCCCCGCTGCCCGAAAATAGCAATGGTCACAAGGTTTCCTTCCTTGCAGCACCGGCATTTCCGGAACAAAGTTTTGGGAACAAAAGCCCTTCTTTCGACTTTCAACTCTGCCTGTAAATTCTGCAGTTTCCCGCGTTTCCAGCTGCTACTCAGGATTCCATAATGCCTGATCCGCACAAACCTTCTGGGCAGAATATGAAGACTGAAGCGCCTGATAAACTCCACATGGGATAGGGTCATCTCCTTTTTTTCGCTGCCCTTTCGGTAATCCCTGTAGGCAAAACGAACTTCTTTATCGGTAACTTCTTTGATGCGGTGGTTGCTGATGGCGATTTTGTGAGTGTATCTCCCCAAGTACTCGATGACCTGTTTCGGGCCGCCAAAAGGCCGCTTGGCATACACTACCCAGTTTTTGGAGAAAAGTTTGTCCATTAAATCCCGGTCTGTAATTCCACAAGTTCTTAAGGATGCCACAAACTTGGCGCGGAATACTTTGCTCATCGCTTTTACAGAGAAGAGATATTTATCGGTTCGTACTTTCTTTTTCCACTTTCCGTGATGATCAATTCCGCCGCCAGGAACAATGCAGTGCAGGTGCGGATGCAAGCTCAGGTTCTGTCCCCACGTGTGAAGTATCGCAATCATTCCGAGCTGTATTCCTTCGGTGTTACCGAATTGGTTTAAAGTTGCCCAGGCGGCTTCAAACAATGTTTTGTAAATGAGTGTGGGATTTGCAATTGCCAAACCGTTCAGCTCTTCGGGAAGCGTGAAAACGAGATGATAATAGCTGCACGGGAGTAAATCCGCTTCGCGCTTCCGGATCCATTCTTCCTTTTTGTGTCCCTGGCACTGGGGACAGTGACGGTTTCTGCAGGAGTTGTAACTGATGCTCATATTTCCGCATTCGTCGCACGCATCGATATGACCACCCAAAGCTGAAGTCCGGCAGTAAGATAAAGCCCGAAGTGTTTTTTCCTGATGAACCGTAAAATTCCGGGCCGATAGATTGATTTTACGAAGAACATCTGCAACGCTTCCGTTTTGATGCTTTGCCTTACTTCGGGATTCCATTTTTGCGGCATAAAGCGAAAACGGTATCCAAAGGACTGTGAGGCTTCTGATCCGAAAGCTGGCAGACATGAAGGTATTCCATCGTCGATTCAATTCTTTCATGACCCAGAAGTTTCTGAACCATGATGATCGGAACGCCGTCTTCCAGCAGATGCGTGGCGTAGCTGTGGCGCAAAGTATGGGTGTGAACCTCTTTGGTGATGCCGGCTTTTTTTGAGATGGTCTTGATCACCCACTGAACGCCGCGCTGGCTGTAGCGGGAGTCAAAATCAGGTTTTTGTAAAGCGTTTTGATGCGTTTTTAAATCAATTTCTTCAATATTTCTGTTTTGATTTCCGTTGAATAAATACTGATCCGGATTTTCAATACTGATGAAGGTTTTCAAGCCTCTGATTAAATGTTCCGACAGGGGAACATAACGGTCTTTGCTTCCTTTACCTTGAACAACATGCAGCATTTGTCGGCCAAAATCCAGGTGCTGAAGTTTGATATTCCGCACTTCCATGCAGCGCAGTCCGCAACCGTAGATCAGGCCGATGAGCAGTTTGTGTTTCAGGAGTTCAGTACTTTGAAGCATGCGCCAGATTTCTTCACGGCTTAAAATAGTGGGAAGTTTTTTGACTTTTGGAATGGCGGGAAGGTGGAGGTAGCTGTAAGGCAAACCTTCGGTTTTCAGCAAAAACCGCAGTCCGTAAACGGTGTGTTTAAAGTACGACTGAGAAGGGGTTTTTGATCGCTTTTGAAGTTCAAAAAGGTAATCTTTGATGTCTTCCGGGTCTAATTCGGTAGGGATTTTACCGAAATGAAGCGCTAAGGCTGCAACGTGCCTGGAATAATTGTCGAAGGTACGCTTGCTTCTGCCCAGGATGGAAATATTTCTTTCAAAGCGTTGCAGGAGTTCGGCAAAACCGTTAACTTCGCTCGAAGCACGATTGAGAAATTTGTTCGTCCTTAAATCCTCCGGAGATTTTTTTTTGTAGCCATTTTATACGTTTTTTAAGGGTAAATAAAAACAAAGTTACTAAAACGGCGAATGGGAAAAGCTACCGGAGGTTTAGTTCAACATAGGTAACCGTTGCACAACTCCACATTTTCAGTAATTTCCAAAGTAAAAGCATAAAAAACGGCCTCCTTTAAAGCGATTTAAGGGAGGTTTCTATTTTTGTCGGGCAAAGGAGCTGAGGTTTTCGGGTGGCTTAAATTGAAGTGATCAGCGAACTGTGGAACCGGTTTAGAAAAAGCCGGAGTATCCCTTCCGGAAGGTGCATAATCTGGGCATTGCTTTTTGGTTTCCGGGAGATAAACTTCAGGTACTTCTTCAGGTTGTAAGCCAAAGCGGCCATTAAAACATGCTTGTTGGCGTTTTTCATGCCCCGCGTGTTGACCCTCTTCATGCTGTGGTAGTTGATTAGCGTGCCCAGCACCGGCTCCACCGTGGAGCTGCGGCGTTTGGTGAGGAAGCGTGTGTAGTTTTTGTCCCTGTTCAGCTTCTCGTGCATCGCATCGTAGAGCGGCTTGTGGATACTGTCCTCTATCTTCTTGAACTTAGTTACCCTGCCGCAGCACTGGGCACGCAGCGGACAGTCCTTACAGTCACGCTCGCTGCTGCGGTAGCTCTTCTTTTGGTAGCCCTTGCTGTCGGTGAGGATTCTCTTGAACTGTAAGACAGCTCCGTTGCCGCCTTTTTGAGTGCAGCGGTAATGATCCTCCTCCTGCGTTTCTCCTTTTACAAATTCAAATCCCTCCCGTTCCGCTTTGTACTGCCCGAAGTTCGGGATAAACGCATTGATGCCGTTCTTTTCGCAATACGCCAGGCTCTCGCCACTGCTGTAGCCGGCATCCAGCAATGCTTCCTCCGTCCTTATGCCGTGCTGTTCCAGGTTTTCCAGCATGCGGTCCATAATCTCGTGCATGATTGCACTGTCCTTGCTGCCGGCCGTGCTCGCGCAGGCTCCCGTGATAACATGATGTTTGTCGTCCACCGCTATCTGTCCGGCATAGTTGAGCTGCCTCGCTTTGCCCGGTTTTACCGAGATTTTGGCATCCGGATCCGTGGGAGAATAATGGGTATGATTGGAGAGGAACTTGGGACGCAGCGGGTTGCCGTCCTCGTCCCTCCTGTCCTCGTTTTTGCTGGCTCCGGGCATGTCTTTGTATTCTTTTTCCTTCCAGGCGTGGTGCTGTTCTACAAGTTTCTTTCGGGCCGAAGTTACCTTGTACTCGCTGTTCTCCTCCAGTTCCTCCACAAACGCTGAAGCGTCTTCCAAAACTTCCTTTTCAACCAGGCTGTCCATGCTTGCATTGGCCTTAATGAAGGCTGAATCCACCGCCTGGCGCTTCCCGCGCACCATGCCTTTCTCTATGCAGAGGCTCAGGATTTTTTGGAACAGTTTCATAAAGAGTTCCTCCCCGAAAAGCGCCCGCGTCCTGGATATGGTGGAATGCCACGGAAGCTCCTCATCCAGGTCGTAGCCCAGGAAAAGGCGGATGGAGAGGCTGTCTGAACAGAACCGCAGCAAGGCGCGGTCGCTGTTTAAATTGTTCAGGTAGCCCACTAACAGTATCTTGAAAAAGACCACAGGATCGATGCTGTCCTGCCCGCAACGGCCGTAATAATGAGAGGTTGACTTGTAGAGGAAGCTAAAGGGTACTTCCTGACTGATTTTACGGTAGAAATAATCCTGGGGAACGAGCCCCTCCAGGCTGAGTTCGTAGAAGATTTTCGGTTCAAATGTTTTTCTGCCTTGCATACGCTAATTTACGGAGAATAAACGATATATACAATTGATTTTCAATATTTTAAACCCGTTTATAACCACATTTTCTATTTCTGAAATCTTTTTACCGTATCTTTGAAAAGAGGTTGTGCAACAGGCACATAGTATTTGCAAAAGGCGGGGTTGAAACTTTAATAGAAAGACCCGTTGCATTCAGCCGCGCCTGCTTTTCCACTTCACATTTTTTTAGTAATTTAGTTCCGTGGAAAAAGCTTCGCTCCGTTCGGTCGAAATTGAACTTTCAGTTAAATTTAGCCCGCCCTTCGCAAATACTTTTTCCGTTATGTGCAATGCTGTAAAAAGCGTCCTAAAAAGAAAATATGAGATTTTTCACTTTGTTTTTAGTAGTGTTTTTTTTGAATTCGTGTGGAAACGAAAAACTTGAAAAAAATTATGAATTGGATTATGATCCAAATAATGAGATTAACTTAGTAACGCAAACTGAAAATGGCTATCAAAAAGTTGAAATTCCTGGACATATTCTATTTTATGGACATAATAAAGATTTTATAATTACTAATCAAAAACCAAGCGATAGCATTTATAAATCAGAGGAAGACCTTGTCTTCAAAGCAATGGAATCAAAAATTTTCAATACTAAATTTTCTACATTTTGGATAATTACTCTGAATAATGACAGTATTTACGGACCCTTAAATAAAATGGAATACTTTGCCTTAAGAAAAAGTTTAAAAATTCCTGAAAATCTCAGACTTGATAACTCAACACAAAGGTTTTATCAAACTGGTCAAAGAGAGGATATTGAATATTATAAGCCAGACTTTTCTGTGATTGATGTTAGAAATTTAAAAGGAAATATGGAAAAACATACATTAAAAAAATAAAAAGCACTGCACATAATAACTAAGCTTTCGTTTTGTCTGCAAGACAAGAAATGAAAGCCCGTTGAACGGAAGCTCCGGTGGCTTTTCAGCAGTATGATGGTCCTCTTATGGGGATGTCGTTTTTAGAATTTAGAGGTGCAAAGCAGTTTTTTCAGAAGGACTGCTTTTTTTTGTGGCGTTGGGTAGCCTTTGGAAGTGGTTTCTGCGGGGTTTTACCGGCTGTAGGGCACAGCTTCCCTTACCCGCAAAGGTTATTTTGCAGAGAAAGGTTGGGTGACGAAATGAAAGTCCTGCGGCGGACCGCGCTGCCCGAAAACAGCAATGGTAACCAGGTTTCCCTCCTTGCAGCACCGACATTTATTGAGCAGCATCTTCCGGTCGAAATCCAAATGCTGAAGCTTGATATTTCTTACTTTCATACAGCGCAGTCCGCAACCGTAGATCAGGCCGATGAGCAGTTTGTGTTTCAGGAGTTCGGCGGTTTGAAGCATTCACCAGATTTCTTCACGGCTTAAAATAGTGGGAAGTTTTTTCACTTTTGGAATCGCGGGAAGATGGAGGTAGCTGTAAGGCAAGCCTTCGGTTTTCAGCAAAAACCGCAGTCCGTAAACGGTATGTTTAAAGTACGACTGAGAAGGGGTTTTTGATCGCTTTTGAAGTTCAAAAAGGTAATCTTTGATGTCTTCCGGGTCTAATTCGGTAGGGACTTTACCGAAGTGAAGCGCTAAGGCTGCAACGTGACGGGAATAATTGTCGAAGGTACACTTGCTTCTGCCCAGGATGGAGATATTTCTTTCGAAACGTTGCAGAAGTTCGGCAAAACCGTTAACTTCGCTCGAGGCACGATTCAGGAATTTGTTCGTCCTTAAATCCTCCGGAGATTTTTTTTTGTAGCCATTTCATGAGTTTTTAAAAGGTTAATAAAAACAAAGTTACTAAAACGGCGAATGGGAAAGACTACCGGAGGTTTAGTTCAATAACTAAGCTTTCGTTTTGTCTGCAAGACAAGAAATGAAAGCCCGTTGAACGGAAGCTCCGGTAGCTTTTCAGCAGTATGATGGTCCTCTTATGGGGATGTCGGTTTTAGAATTTAGATACACAAAGCAGTTTTTTCAGAAGGACTGCTTTTTTTGTGACCTTTTGTGGTCTTTGTGGGTGTTTTCTGCTGTTTTTCTTCGCTGCAGAACACAGATTCCCTTACCCGCAAAGGTTATTTTGCAGACAGCGTTTGGGTAACGAAAAGAAAATCCTGCGGCGGCCCCCGCTGCCCGAAAACAGCAATGGTCACAAGGTTTCCTTCTTTGCAACAGCGGCATTTTTTAAGCAAAGTCTGGGGAAGGAAAACGATTCTTTCGACTTTCAACTCTGCCTGTAAATTCTGCAGTTTCCCACGTTTCCAGCTGCTGCTTAAAATACCGTAATGGCGGATCCTTACAAATCTTTTCGGCAGAATATGAAGACTGAAGCGCCTGATAAACTCCACATGGGATAGGGTCATCTCCTTTTTTTCGCCACCCTTTCGGTAATCTTTGTAGCTAAAATGCACTTCTTTATCGGTAACTTCTTTGATACGGTGATTGCTGATGGCGACTTTGTGGGTATATCTTCCCAGATATTCGATCACCTGTTTCGGGCCGCCAAAAGGTCTTTTGGCATAGACGACCCAGTTTTTGGCGAAGAGCCTGTCCATTAAATCCCGGTCTGTAATTCCACAAGTTCTTAAGGATGCCACAAACTTGGCGCGGAATACTTTGCTCATCGCTTTTACAGAGAAGAGATATTTATCGGTTCGTACTTTCTTTTTCCACTTTCCGTGATGATCAATTCCGCCGCCAGGAACAATGCAGTGCAGGTGCGGATGCAAGCTCAGGTTCTGTCCCCAGGTGTGCAAAACCGCAATCATTCCCAGCTGTATTCCTTCGGTGTTACCGAATTGGTTTAAAGTTGCCCAGGCGGCTTCAAATAAGGTTTTGTAAACAAGGGTGGGATTGGCAATGGACAAACCGTTCAGCTCTTCGGGAAGCGTAAAAACGAGATGATAATAGCTGCACGGCAAGAGGTCCTGTTCGCGCTTTTGGATCCATTCTTCCTTTTTGTGTCCCTGACACTGCGGGCAATGCCGGTTACGGCAGGAGTTGTAACTGATGGAAAGATTTCCGCAACCATCACACGTATCAATATGACCACCCAAGGCAGAAGTCCGGCAGTTGGACAATGCCCGCAATGTCTTTTCCTGATGAACGCTGAAGTTTTGGGATGATAAATTGATTTTGCGAAGAACTTCTGCTACACTCGCACCTTTACTTCGGGCCTGCATTCCTGCTGCATAAAGTAAATACCGTATCCAAAGGACTGTGCGGTTTTTGGTCCGAGAGCTGGCACACATGAAGATATTCCATGGTACTTTCAATACGCTCATGACCCAGAAGTTTCTGAACCATGATGATCGGAACGCCGTCTTCCAGCAGATGCGTGGCGTAGCTGTGGCGCAAAGTATGGGTGTGAACCTCTTTGGTGATGCCTGCTTTTTTAGAAATGGTTTTTATTACCCACTGAACGCCGCGCTGGCTGTAGCGGGAGTCAAAATCAGGTTTCTGTAAAGCGTTTTGATGTGTTTTTAAATCAATTTCTTCAATATTTCTGTTTTGATTTCCGTTGAATAAATACTGATCCGGATTTTCAATACTGATGAAGGTTTTCAAGCCTCTGATTAAATGTTCCGACAAAGGTACATAACGGTCTTTGCTTCCTTTACCCTGAACGATATGCAGCATTTGTCGGTCAAAATCCAGGTGCTGAAGTTTGATATTCCGCACTTCCATGCAGCGCAGTCCGCACCCGTAGATGAGGCCGATGAGCAGTTTGTGTTTCAGGAGTTCAGCACTTTGAAGCATTCGCCAGATTTCTTCCCGACTCAGGATTACGGGCAGTTTCTTGACTTTTGGAATCGCGGGAAGATGCAGAAAACTATAAGGCAGGCCTTCCGTTTTCAATAAAAAGCGAAGTCCGTAAACGGTGTGTTTAAAGTAAGTTTGGGAAGGAGTTTTGGAGCGTTGCTGCAGTTCAAAAAGATAATCTTTGACCTGTTCGGGATCCAACTCGGTAGGCAGGGTTTTAAAATGCAGTGCCAGGGCTGCCACATGCCGGGAATAATTGTCGAACGTTCTGGGGCTCCTGCCCAAAATGGAAATATTCCTTTTAAAGCGTTGCAGAAGTTCGGCAAAACCATTAACTTCGCTCGAGGCACGGTTCAGGAATTTGTTGGTCCTTAAATCCTCCGGAGATTTTTTTTTGTAGCCATTTCATGAGTTTTTAAAAGGTTAATAAAAACAAAGTTACTAAAACGGCGAATTGGAAAAGCTACCGGAGGTTTAGTTCAACATAGTATTTGCAAAAGGCGGGGAGAAGTGCGAAATTGAAAAGCACAAAAATAGTCCGCTCATGCTTTTCAATTCTGCAATTTTTTGTAAGTTAGCAGTATTGAAAAAGCATTCGCTATGTTTGGTCGAAATTGAACTTTCAGTTCCATTTAGCCCGCACTTCGCCAATACTTTTTCCGTTATCGGCAATGATATAAAAATTACGAAATCTGATGCAAAATTGAAAAAAAAATAAAAATAAATTTTGTTCTTTAAAAGATTTTTTATTAATTTATCAACTCAATATAAAACTTTTAATTTATATGAAAAAATTACTTTTAACAGTCGCTTTAGGAGGCATAACTTTAGTAAGTGCTTCAACGGGAAAAGTTGTTAAGAAAGTTACAACTACTGCACCAAAAAAAATTGAAACAAAAATTATTAAGAAAAAAACAGCAAGTGCTGATTGGAGTTGTGTTAGAGTTTCTTATGATTGTGGCACTACAGGTTGGGCTTGTGGTGGATCTACATTGGAAATAATTATGAATGCTTGGGACGCATATGATATTGCTTGTCCAAACTAAAGAAACGACCTAAAAAGTGGGCATTACTAACAAGTAATGCTCTTTTTATTTTAATTATATACTATGAAAAATTATATATTATTGACTTTTTTTTTATTAGTCTCCATGAGTGCATATAGCCAGATTCAAATTGATAAAAATTATCAATTAGGTTATAGATTAGAATATTTGTCTGATTCTACGGACATCAACAGTAGAAAAAAAGAGGATTTTACATTATTGGTTGAAGGAGGTAAATCTTATTTTACAAGTGATATTTTTTTAAAGAGGGATTCTATAGTAAACAGTATGAAAATTAATAAAAATTTAGAATTAAATTTTTCAAAAGTTCCAAACACTCGTTTTAAGTATGTAATTGTAAAAGAAGATAATACAATTAATTATTATGAAAGTCTTTTAAAATATAAATTTAATTACACTGAGCTATCTAATTTCAATTGGAAATTATTAAGTGAAAAAAGTAAAATTGGTGATTTTAATTGTCAAAAAGCAATTACTAATTATGGCGGAAGAACTTGGATTGCTTGGTATACAACAGAAATTCCAATTTATGATGGACCATATAAATTTAATAATCTTCCAGGATTGATTGTAAAAGTTTCTGATACAAAAAACAACTACTCGTTTGATTTAATTAGCATTAAGAAGGGTATTTTATTTGAAAATACAATACTAAAAGATAGCTATTTTACTCAACATAAAAAAATTAGTAAAGAAGAATATTTTAAAGCAGTAAATAATATCAATGAAAATATTATTAATGAAATGTCAATGTCAGGATTTACTGTTGCACCTGAAAGTGTAGATAGAGTTAAAACGAATATGAAAAAAAGGAATAATCCGATAGAATTTAAATAAAAAACCACTGCCGATAATAACTAAGCTTTCGTCTTGTCCGCAGGACAGAAGATGAAAGCCCGTTGAACGGAAGCTCCGGTAGCTTTTCAGCAGTATGATGGTCCTCTTATGGAGTTGTCGTTTTTAGAATTTAGAGGTACAAAGCAGTTTTTCAGAAGGACTGAAGCATTCGCCAGATTTCTTCACGGCTTAAAATAGTGGGAAGTTTTTTCACTTTTGGAATCGCGGGAAGATGGAGGTAGCTGTAAGGCAAGCCTTCGGTTTTCAGCAAAAACCGCAGTCCGTAACGGTATGTTTAAAGTACGACTGAGAAGGGGTTTTTGATCGCTTTTGAAGTTCAAAAAGGTAATCTTTGATGTCTTCCGGGTCTAATTCGGTAGGGACTTTACCGAAATGAAGCGCCAAGGCTGCAACGTGACGGGAATAATTGTCGAAGGTACGCTTGCTTCTGCCCAGGATGGAAATATTTCTTTCGAAACGTTGCAGAAGTTCGGCAAAACCGTTAACTTCGCTCGAGGCACGATTCAGGAATTTGCTGGTCCTTAAATCCTCCGGAGATTTTTTTTTGTAGCCATTTCATGAGTTTTTAAAAGTTTAATAAAAACAAAGTAACTAAAACGGCGAATGGGAAAAGCTACCGGAGGTTTAGTTCAACATCTTTTATCTGCAATTATATTAATACCGTATGAGTAAAGAATCTCTTGAAATTCAAAAATTAAAGTTGGAAATAAAAAAACTAAATCTTCCTTTTTGGAAAAATTTAGAATTTTGGAAAGTTGCATTTCCAACCATTGCAGTAATCGCTTCTTTGTATTTTACCTTTGGAAAAGGATTAATTGATTCTGAAAAAGCAAAATTAGAAATACAGAAAGAGCAATTAAAACTTGATATTACCCGTTTTGAGATGAAAAAGGACGAATTATCAAAAACCATTGTCGTAAAAGACAGTGTGAAAAATAGATTGCAGATTCAAATTGAAAACTACGAAAAGTACAAAAAGTCATTACTTGATAAAATAGAAATCTTAAATAATAGTCTAGGAAATTCTAGAAATGAAATTAATAACTTAAATAATAAAAATTTAAGAGACAAAAAATTCTATGAAAATAAACTTTTCACGGAATATCAAAATGAAAAACAAAGATTAGTTGAATTAGACAAACTTGAAGAAGAAAATTATAACAAAAATTTGAAAATTGCAGAAATAAATGCAGAAGTAAAATATCTAAATTCAAAAATAAAATTGACTGAAGAAGAAAAATTAAATCTGTCTATATTAAAAAATGAAGCATCCGTCCAACAGTATAATAAACATATGAATAGTTATAAAGAAAGAATAAAAAAACTAGATGCTGAATATCAAAAGGAACTTGAAAGAATTGACAAAATGAGTTCTGACGAATTATTTAAGGAGTTTCAACTGCAAATTCTAAAATATAATGCAGAAAAATAACTACAGCCAATAATAACTAAGCTTTAGCTTCGCTCTGTTCACTTCGTTCGGGTCGTTTTGTCTGCAGGACAGAAGATGAAAGCCCGTTGAACGGAAGCTCCGGTGGCTTTTCAGTAGTATGATGGTCCTCTTATGGGGATGTCGTTTTTAGAATTTAGATACACAAAGCAGTTTTTTCAGAAAGACTACTTTTTTTACACCCGTTAACTTCGCTCGAGGCACGATTAAGGAATTTGTTTGTTCTTAAATCCTCAGTAGATTTTTTTTGTAGCCATTTCATGAGTTTTTAAAAGGTTAATAAAAACAAAGTTACTAAAACGGCGAATGGGAAAAGCTACCGGAGGTTTAGTTCAACATAGTATTTGCAAGATGCGGGGGATAAGTCTAATTTTAACTATTTTAGATATTTATCCGCAAATTGGCTCTTCATCTTGATTTTTTTTATTAATTTAACAATCTGAAAAAGCCATTTGCTACGTTTCTGAATTCTTGAACTTTTAGTTCTTCGAATTCCCGCACTTCGCAAAGCCTTTTTCCGTTGTACGATATTTTAGAAAAACACACGTTATCAGAATATCATTTTTGAAACACAAATGAAGATAGAAAATACAGATAAGTAGAGATTTATAAAAATGAAAAGAGAAGAAACGCTTTGACAACAAAGATGCTGTATCTAAAATATTTACACCCAAATAAATTATTAATTTAAATATTTTAAACAATGAAAAAAGTATTTTAATTGCTGGAATTTTAACAGCTGGTATTACAAGTGCAAATACAATTTCAATAAACAGTGAAAAATCAACTACTTCGATAAACGAAGAAGAGGCTAATTCGTTAGAAATTGAAAAAGTATCAAAATTGAGTGTTGAATGTATCAATATTTATCATACAACAAGTTGTGGTGTAGCAGCGGTAACTTGTCAAAGTGGTTGGTCTGGTCCAAGAATGATGGAATGGGCATATGCACTTGAAGAAAATTACTGCCAAGATTAATCTTTAAATTTATACTTTGCACTTATAAATGATTATTTTATAAGTGCAATTCAATACTGTCCTAAATAAAAAAACAGATATATTTTATGCACATATAGATAGGCTTTAAGCGGAATTTTCTATAGATTTTCAAAAAGAACCCCTTGATAATATGTTTTTTGAGATTCAGGTGGTTGGTCAAAAGGTTTGTCGAGCCAATACTGGAGATTAATTTTCACAAAAATATTCAGTCGGATAAATGCTACTAGATTTGATAATTGCCAAGGATATTTTGCGATTGATTTTAGGTATTTTAGGATAAGAATGGTAATTAGAGCCGTCCAAATTTGTATTTTAACTGCATTTTCAGATGTTCCGATAAATGTTTTGATATGAAGCAATTGCTTGATGTCTCTGAAAAAAATCTCAATCTGCCACCTTTGTTTGTACAGTTCTGCAATGGTGGAAGCTGCCCAAGTGAAATTATTGGTGATAATTTCGATAGTTTGCTTGTTTTCATCGTCCCAAACCGCCACTCTTCTTAATTTTTTAGGGTATTTTTCTTTTGAAATAGGGTTTGAAAGGATTATGTCTTCGTCTTTCAAAATGTTTTGCGCTCCTTTTGGTGGAAGTTCTCGTTCCTGTAAAGTTTCAAATTTTAGGTTTTCCTTATGCCTGATTACAAAAAAAACACCTTTGCTGTCCCAAATAGAAAGCATCGGAAAATCGTTGTAAAAACGGTCGGCTACAATCACCGCACCTTTCTCTAAGGGAATGTTTTCAGCCCCTTTATTATCCGCAACGCTTCCTTTGGTAATATTCACATAAACCGGAAGTTTCCCATCGTATTCAAGCAAGGTATGCATCTTTACAGCTCCTTTCTTAGTGCGATACGTTGCCCAATCAAATAAAGAAAGACACAGGGAAATAAGAGTGGAATCTAATAGATAAACGGGAACTTTTATTTTCAGCTTTACTCGTTTTTGTTTGGTGTGCTGTCCTAAATGTTCTAATAATATGAAATACAAATCTTTGAACAAGTCTGCATCTCTTTTCCCATTTTGGTAACTGATGGAAGATTTGGAAGGTGCAGTTTTTATTCCTAAATGATTGAGGTTGCCCGTTGCGCTACGAAGTCCATTGGAAATATCCCGTACCGAGGTGCTTTTCGCAAAATGACAGAAAAGCATAGAAACTAAATGGGTCCAACTATCGAATCCTTTATTTCGGTAATCGGTCTTTCTTTCTTTGACTATTTTTTTGAAAATTACTCGGTCTATTTTTGAAATAATCTGAGAAAATAATGTTAATTTTGAGTCCATAAGAAGGTTTTTTTGTTGTGCAACCTCAAAGGTACTTTGAGTTACTCTAATTCCTTCTTATTTTTTTTATTTAGGACGCTATTGAGTGCAATTCTACTATTTATACAAACATTATGAATAATTTAAAAAAAAATTTAATATTCTTTACGGTCTTTTTATTTAACGTTTTTTTTTCTCAAACTGACGATAAAAAACTACTAATTGCAGATTTCACTTATTTGTTAAAGGCTAAAACAGATAAATCTACTCCAAATTATACCCATGAAGAATTGTTTTCTTTACAAGTATTGAAAGATCAAGCATTTTTTATTAGTGATAAAGCATTAAAATTTGATTCTATATTTCAATCTGAATACCAAAAAGCAACTATAGGAGGTTCAACTAATACTGATTTCAGAGGAAAAACATTTCCAAAAACTAAATTTCGTTATACAATAATACAAAGCAATAAAGATGTTCGATACTTTGAAAGAGTTGGAATGACTTTGCTTTATTATAAAGAACGAACAATAGAAAACTGGAAACTTATTAATGAATCAAAAATAATAGATTCTTTTAATTGTAAAAAAGCTGTATTGAATTATAAAGGGAGAGAGTGGACAGCTTGGTATTCTACTGATATACCTTTATCATATGGTCCATATAAATTTACTGGATTACCTCGGTTAATTATAAAAATATCAGATCAAAAAGGAGATTATAGTTTTGAAATTGTAAAATCTGTTTCAAGTGATAACTTAAAAGGAAAGTTTGCAACAATTAATAAACTTAGATACGAAAATGCTAAAGAAACAACTTTAAATGAATTAATAATAGCTAAAAAAAATGCTAATAATAATCTTGCTGGCTCACTAGCTAATTCCGAAACAATTATAACATCAGAAGGTTTGAAAAATTTGAGAGATATACAAAAACAAAGACAACAAAATTTAATAAATGAAAATTCCATAGAAATAATTGAATAAAAAAACATCGTACAATACCTAAGCTTTCGTCTTGTCCGCAGGACAGAAGATGAAAGCCCGTTGAACGGAAGCTCCGGTGGCTTTTCAGCAGTATGATGGTCCTCTTATGGGGATGTCGTTTTCAGAATTTAGATTCACAAAGCAGTTTTTCGGAAGGACTGCTTTTTTTTGTGACCTTTTGTGGTCTTTGTGGGTGTTTTCTGCTGTTTTTCTTCGCTGCAGAACACAGATTCCCTTACCCGCAAAGGTTATTTTGCAGACAGCGTTTTGGGTGTGAAGCTTGATATTCCTTACTTCCATACAGCGCAGTCCGCAACCGTAGATCAGGCCGATGAGCAGTTTGTGTTTCAGGAGTTCAGCACTTTGAAGCAATCGCCAGATTTCTTCACGGCTTAAAATAGTGGGAAGTTTTTTCACTTTTGGAATCGCGGGAAGATGGAGGTAGCTGTAAGGCAAGCCTTCGGTTTTCAGCAAAAACCGCAGTCCGTAAACGGTATGTTTAAAGTACGATTGAGAAGGGGTTTTTGATCGCTTTTGAAGTTCAAAAAGGTAATCTTTGATGTCTTCCGGGTCTAATTCGGTAGGGACTTTACCGAAATGAAGCGCCAAGGCTGCAACGTGACGGGAATAATTGTCGAAGGTACGCTTGCTTCTGCCCAGGATGGAGATATTTCTTTCGAAACGTTGCAGAAGTTCGGCAAAACCTTTAACTTCGCTCGAGGCACGGTTCAGGAATTTGTTTGTCCTTAAATCCTCCGGAGATTTTTTTTTGTAGCCATTTCATGAGTTTTTAAAAGGCTAATAAAAACAAAGTTGCTAAAACGGCGAATGGGAAAAGCTACCGGAGGTTTAGTTCATCATAGTATTGGCAAAATGCGGGGTTGAAGGAAATCTTTGAGCGTTTAGGGAAAATAGTCGCAAAAAATTTTCCCTTTTCCAAAGAAAATTGTAAGTTTGAAAAAGGGAAAAAATTTTTGCTTCGGGAAGTAATTCTTTTGGAATCTCGGTTATAAAAAGCCCGCTTCTTCGGCAATACTTTTCCCGTTATCTGCTACCATATAAACTACGCTTAAAATTAAATTAAAAAAAAAAAATATATGATAAATTCCATCAAAATTTTAGGACTTGGACTTCTGTTCATAACTTCTCAAGATACTTTTGCACAGAATGTAAACGAAAAATTTAAATCTGGAAATTTAACTTTAAAAGCTGATAACATAAAAATTGATAATACGACTAGTATCGTTGTATATGAAGGAAACGTTTCGTTGACTTCTGATAATATCACATTTGATTGTGCAGACAAAATTATGTTAGATACTAAAAATCAAAAAATGGAAATTTATAAACCCAAGAATTTCAAATTTATTTCCATGGAAACTGTAAACATCAAGAACCAGGATAAACCAAATTTAGATGTTGTTACTTTTTATGCGAAGGAAGGTAGGTTGGAATTATAACAGCGCAAAATTGGCAACAGATATCAAAATATTTCTACAAGCGGTTATGAAGTTTTCATCGAAGATTTTCGCCATTAATAAAGTTTTAGCAAGTAGAAAGTTTTCGTATTTTTAGCCCGCCTGCAGAAATACCCAACCGTTAGTTGTAATTTCACAAAACATTGATATTTAAATGAAAAACTATATTATTTTATTTTTTCTACTTTTTCTTTCTCTGAAGATTGACGGACAGACACAAAGATTTATTTATGAATATTCATTTAAACCTGACTCTCTAAATAAAGAAAATGTGATAAAAGAAATTATGAATTTAGATATTAGTGATGAGGGTTCCACTTTTTACAGTAATTTATTATTAGATAAAGATTCAATCTTCATGGACCAAGTTGAGAAAGGTAAGATATCTGGAAATATAACGCTTGATTTTAGAAAGATTAAGAAAAGTCAAGCAAATTTTATAATTTCAAAAAAATATCCATCTTTAGAAATTACGTTACATACTTCATTTAACGCTTTAAATCTAGCCGTAAAAGAAAATAAAATTTTAAACTGGAAGATTCAGCCGGAGACTAATATTATAGAAGGATTTAAAGTTCAAAAAGCAACTACGAATTTTGCAGGAAGAAATTGGATTGCTTGGTTCGCAAATGATATTCAATTGCAAGATGGACCTTATAAATTTTGTGGACTACCTGGTTTAATATTAAATATGCAAGATGAACATGGAGATCATATTTTTAATATAATTGGAATCAAGAAAAAATATTCAAGAACATTTATTAATCACTTTAAATTAAAGGAAATAACTGTAACTGAGCAAAAATTCAATAAATTATGGAATGAATACAGAAGTGATCCCGCTAAAAACATTAAGCAAATTCACAGTTCTTCAGAAATGGCTGAAACAATTTTCTATGATTCAAATACTAAAAGTCCATTGTCGAAACAAGATTTGATTCGAAATAAAGAACAAGGAGATAGAAAATATTTCAAATATTATAACAACTACATTGAAAGAAACTTGTACAAATAAAGAAACTACAACTAATAACTAAGCTTTCGTTTTGTCTGCAAGACAAGAAATGAAAGCCCGTTGAACGGAAGCTCCGGTGGCTTTTCAGCAGTATGATGGTTCTCTTATGGGGATGTCGTTTTTAGAATTTAGATACACAAAGCAGTTTTTCGGAAGGACTGCTTTTTTTTGTGGCGTTTGGTAGCCTTTGGAAGTGGTTTTTATGGGGTTTTATTGGCTGTAGGGCACAGCTTCCCTTACCCGCAAATTTTAGTTCGCAGACAAGAGTTGGGTGACGAAAAGAAAATCCTGTGGCGGACCACGTTGCCCGAAAATGGCAATGGTCACCAGGTTTCCTTTTTTGCAACAGCGGCATTTTCTGAGCAGCGTTTTGGGTGTGAAGCTTGATATTCCTTACTTCCATACAGCGCAGTCCGCAACCGTAGATCAGGCCGATGAGGAGCTTGTGTTTCAGGAGTTCGGCGGTTTGAAGCATCCGCCAGATTTCTTCACGGCTTAAAATAGTGGGAAGTTTTTTCACTTTTGGAATCGCGGGAAGATGGAGGTAGCTGTAAGGCAAGCCTTCGGTTTTCAGCAAAAACCGCAGTCCGTAAACGGTATGTTTAAAGTACGACTGAGAAGGGGTTTTTGATCGATTTTGAAGTTCAAAAAGGTAATCTTTGATGTCTTCCGGGTCTAATTCGGTAGGGACTTTACCGAAGTGAAGCGCTAAGGCTGCAACGTGACGGGAATAATTGTCGAAGGTACGCCTGCTTCTGCCCAGGATGGAAATATTTCTTTCGAAGCGTTGCAGAAGTTCGGCAAAACCATTAACTTCGCTCGTGGCACGGTTCAGGAATTTGTTGGTCCTTAACTCCTCCTGAGATTTTTTTTTGTAGGCATTTTATATGTTTTTTAAGGGTTAATAAAAACAAAGTTACTAAAACGGCGAATGGGAAAAGCTACCGGAGGTTTAGTTCAACAAGGGTTTTGCAAGATGCGGGGTTCAAGGAAATCTCAGAAATATTCTAGAAAATACCCGCAAAAAACCATTTCATTTTTTTTTGTAAATTTGAAAAAATGAAAATGGTTTTTGCTTGGTGCAGTTTTAATAGAAATTTTAGGTGTAAAAGCCCCGCCTTCGCAAAGCCGTTTCCCGATGTGGCGAAATCCGCTCCGCTCCTTTCGCCACATCGGCCCGGCGGCTCCCACCGCCTGATGTGCCGCCGCTGCGCGGACGTCGCACATCAATCGGTTTTGCAAAATTCCCTCACGCGAGCAAGCTCGCAGAGGAAACTTCGCAAAGCCGCCGGGCCGTTAGGCGACATTTTATTAAAAACACGTTTGACAAAGGAATGTCGTTTATATGTCAATAAAAGTCGTTAAAATTATTGGATTAAAATTTTAAATTTGGCACTTAACTTTAAAACTTTTATAATGATGTCACTAGGCGAATTAGTTTATAATTCTAGAAAAAACAAAAATATAACGCAAGAAGAACTTGCAGAATTATCAAAGGTTAATTTGAGAACAATTCAAAGAATTGAAAATAATGAAAACAAACCGCGTGAAAGCACATTAAGAATGTTGTTTGAGGTGCTTGAAATTAAAGACCCAATTTCTGAATTTAATCAAATTACTGTTAAACGAAACTATGGAGAATTGGTTTCTGAGTATTTCTTTTTGCTCATAATTAATATGTCTTTAATGGGAATTATAGGTTGGATGACTTTAGACTCTGAAGCAAATCTAAATACAAGATTTGCAGGTTTACTTTTAAGTTTCTTTATCCCAATATTTATTGTTTTTATGACAAAATCTATGACTAAAATTGAAAGACTTTTAAAATTTGGAAGTGGATTTTTAATATATATTGTTTCATCCATTATTCTTGTGGGATTCCCAACCGCTTTTGTAACAGGATTACTTGTTTGTTTATCAATTTCCCTTTTGACTTTATTTTACGGAGACATGATGGTTAACAGAAAAAACGCCGCCTAATAACTAAGCTTTCGTTTTGTCTGCAAGACAAGAAATGAAAGCCCGTTGAACGGAAGCTCCGGTAGCTTTTCAGCAGTATGATGGTCCTCTTATGGGGATGTCGTTTTTAGAATTTAGAGGTACCAAGCAGTTTTTTCGGAAGGACTGCTTTTTTTGTGGCGTTTGGTAGCCTTTGGAAGCGGGTTCTGCGGGGTTTTACTGGCTGTAGAGCACAACTTCCCTTACCCACAAAGGTTATTTCGCAGACAAAGGTTGGGTGACGAAAAGAAAGTCCTGCGGTGGACCGCGCTGCCCGAAAACGGCAATGGTCATCAGGTTTCCCTCTTTGCAGCACCGACATTTATTGAGCAGCGTTTTGGGTGTGAAGCTTGATATTCCTTACTTCCATACAGCGCAGTCCGCAACCGTAGATAAGGCCGATGAGCAGTTTGTGTTTCAGGAGTTCGGCGGTTTGAAGCATTCGCCAGATTTCTTCACGGCTTAAAATAGTGGGAAGTTTTTTCACTTTTGGAATCGCGGGAAGATGGAGGTAGTTGTAAGGCAAGCCTTCGGTTTTCAGCAAAAACCTCAGTCCGTAAACGGTATGTTTAAAGTACGACTGAGAAGGGGTTTTTGATCGCTTTTGAAGTTCAAAAAGGTAATCTTTGATGTCTTCCGGGTCTAATTCGGTAGGGACTTTACCGAAATGAAGCGCTACGGCTGCAACGTGACGGGAATAATTGTCGAAGGTACGCTTGCTTCTGCCCAGGATGGAAATATTTCTTTCGAAGCGTTGCAGGAGTTCGGCAAAACCGTTAACTTCGCTCGAAGCACGATTGAGAAATTTGTTCGTCCTTAAATCCTCCGGAGATTTTTTTTTGTAGCCATTTTATATGTTTTTTAAGGGTTAATAAAAACAAAATTACTAAAACGGCGAATCGGAAAAGCTACCGGAGGTTTAGTTCAACATGGGTTTTCCAAAAGTGGGCTGAACCGCTTAGGTTGTACATTTTAGTTTTTTAGTCGACAATGCTGTGAGCATTGACTTTTTTTAGTAACTTAGCCAAAGGCTCACAGCATTTGCTGACGTTCTTGCTAAATTGAACTTATTGCCCAATTTAACCCACACTATCGCCAAGCCACGAACCATTAGCTGATACGTTATGACAGAACTCTTCATTAAAAATAAATTTATTCAATTTTTAAAATCAGATAAAAATTTTCCTGATGACTCCTTCTTATTGAATTATCACTATGTTGATAAAGGAGGTATAATCTATGTAGACTTAGCAATTTTAGATACAAAAACCAATAATTATATAGCATTAATAGATTTTAGAAACAATATTTCTAATCATGATATTGAAAATTATAATTTATATAAAAAAGTTTTGAGTCAAAAAGATGCTATATTCTATGTTGTAACACCGAATGAGACGAATGACGATTTTTCTATTTATACACTTTTCAATAGTGAATTGATAAATGTTAGCAAGGACGAATTTCCGAATTTTCAAACTTTAATTGCTAAACGAAAAGCCGATGAAAAAGCTGATTTAGAATCTATAATAGAAGAAGAAAAAAAAGAAAACATTAATAAGAAAAATGTTATTACCACAACATTAACAACTGCAATTATTTCTCTTATCATTGCAATGCTTTTGACTCAAAGTTTGGACATTTTTAATTTTGATAATACTAAGACTAAGAAAGAAAATGATATTGTAAATTCAAATATTTATAAAGAACTTGAAAAGTTAAAACTTCAGCTGTCAATCATTGATTCAAAAAAGGATACTATTACTAAAACAGATATAGAAATCGAACAGATAAAGAAAAGATTAATAAATATTGAAAAATTAATAACTCAAGACCCTAAGAATATTCTTGAGTTACAAAAAATAGATAATCATTTTGAAAGATTAAATCAAATAATTGATAGAGAAAAGGAATTAAACAATCTTAAAGTAGAAAAGTTAGAAGATAAATTGAATACTTATTCTAATATCATTTTCTCGCTTTTAGTAACAATCATTGGAGCAATTTTAGGTTATTTATTTAGTAATTTTAAACCTAAGAAAATATCAGCTAATAATAGCTAAGTTTTCGTTGCGTGCGAAGCACGAACAATGAAAACCCTGTTGAACGGAAGCTTCGGGAGCTTTTTTCAGCATTCTAGATTCATCGCAAAAATTTTTTAAAGATATTAAAGAGACTTTCAAAAAGGTCTCTTTTTTTGTGCGTGTTGTTTTTTAGCAATTATGTAATTTTCATTAATGTGAATCACTTTATCATAAACAAATTCTAATGCAAGAGAACATAAAAAAAGATTGCTGATTTGCGATGATCAACATTAACGTTATTTAACATCTTTTGTATTTTTAGTTTGATTAGGAAAACATATTTTTGTTAGAAAGAGTTGAAGAACACTCTTTATAACATTAAAATTTTAATTTATGGAAAAGTTTGCAATATTAGCTAGAGTAGAAGCAAAACCGGGTAAAGAAAATGACGTATTGGAATTCCTAAAGTCAGCCTTACCACTTGCGGAAGGTGAGCCAGGAACCGTAAGATGGTATGCTTTACAAATCGGTCCTTCTACTTTTGGAATATTCGATACTTTCGGAACAACAGATGCAAGAGATGCTCACTTGAATGGTGAGATTGCAAAGGCTTTAATGGCCAATGCTTCTGAATTACTTGCGAAAGATCCTGTACTTGAAATGGTAGATCTACTTGCGGTAAAATAAGCAATCGAACAAAAATTTTTAATACAGTTAAATGGAGCCAGGCATTTCCCCGGCTCCATTTTTTTTATATCATTTTGTGAAAGGTTGAACCTTTGCTATGTATAAAAGTTTTATCTTGATTATTCGAATAAAATTTCAATTGAGCACAAAAAAAAGAGACTGAAAACAGTCTCTTTTGTATTCTTAACTATTAGAGTTTTTTAAGTTCTTCTAAAACAGCTTCGCCAACTGCATGAGCAGATTGAGGATTTTGACCTGTTACCACTCTTTCATCTACGGTAACGTGCGTTTGCCATAAACCAGATTTTTCAAACTTGGCTCCGCGTTCTATTAATTTAGATTCTAATCTAAATGGAACCACTTCATCTAATTTCACAGCAGCTTCTTCTTCGTTGGTGAAAGCATTGATTTTTTTGCCATCTACCAAATATTTTCCATTGCTGAGTTTAATGTTCACCAATCCAGCAGGACCGTGACAAACCGCACTTACGATTCCATTTTTTTCGTAGATTTTTTGTGCGATTACTGCCAATTCTTCATTATCTGGAAAATCCCACATCGTACCGTGACCTCCAGCATAAAAAATCCCCACATATTCATCAGGATTTACTTCTGAAGGCGTCATGGTGTTCTGAATTTTATTTTGATAATATTCATCTGCCAAAAACCTTTCGTTAACCTTATCATCTGGAGTATTTCCATAATACGGCGGGTTTCCACCTTTTGGACTCACGAAATCTATTTCGTAACCAGCATCTACTAATACAGCCCAAGGATGCGTAACTTCACCTAAATAATAACCGGTAGATTCACCAGTGTTTCCTAATTCGCCGTGGCTCGTAACCACGAATAATACTTTTTTGCTCATTTTGTTAGATTTTATTGTTTGTGCATTGATCATATTAATCCCTAAAAAAAGAATACAACTCGTTAAGAAAATAATCTTGGATAAAAACTTGTTGTGATTCATTTTACTATTGATTTTTAATGATTTGATAGTGCAAAGGTAAATGCAGCTCCTCACAAACAACAGGACATACCTCACAACTTTTTTGTGACCTATATCACATTACACCGAAAGCCGACTCAAGGTTTCTCTGGAAACACCTAAATATGAAGCGATTAACGTTTTGGGCAATCGTTGTAAAAGTGTGGGATATTGAGAAATGAATTGTTCGTAGCGTTCTTTGGCATTGCTGTTCAGCAAAGACAAAATCCTTCTTTGGAGCGCGATATAACCATTATTAGACTTTTTCCTGAAAAAATGTTCTATTTTATGCATATCTGCACAGAGTTTCTCTCGGTTATAGAGAGACAAGGTAAATACTTCGGTAGATTCTAATGCATCAATGGTAAAAGTAGCTTCCGTTTGATTAAAATACGCTTGATAATCGGTAATCCACCAATCTTCCATTGCAAATTGCATGATGTGCTCTTTCCCTTCTTTATTCAGGTATGATGCTTTTAACAAACCATTCATCACAAAATAATCATTTTGTACGGTATCTCCTTCTTGAATTAAAATCTGATGCTTTTTAAATTTTTTCAAGGTAAAATGAGACAGAATATACTCGAACTCTTGGTCAGTTAATGCAGTAATTTTCTCAATTTGTCGTCTTAAAATCTCACTCATAATTTTATCATTCTTAATTGCAAACAAAAGAATTGTTGACTCCAAATGTAAACTATTGAAACCAAAAAATCCATCGCTCTTGATGGATTTTTTAAATATGGTAGATGGAATTCTTATGGATTGGTAGAGAAAATTAGAAGCTATAGAATCATGTCAATACCGGAAAAGAATGAATTACCAATCAACGACTGCATAAAAAAAAATAAAACGATGAGGTAAATTCCATCGAAAGTAAAATTTCATGATATGCAATTTTTCAGTTGACATTAATCAGTAAAGCAAAGGAAATAAATTTCCTACTTTTGCATCATGAATACTTCTCTGATCAACAAATATAATATTCCCGGACCGCGTTACACTTCTTATCCTACTGTTCCTTTTTGGGACGAAGCGGCTTTTACCGCGGATTTGTGGCAACAATCAGTCATCCGATCTTTCAATGAAAGCAACGATGCTGAAGGGATTTCCATCTATATTCACTTGCCGTTTTGCGAGCAACTTTGCACGTTTTGTGCATGTCATAAACGCATTACCAAACAACATTCTGTGGAAACACCTTATTTGGAAAGCGTGCTGAAGGAATGGAAATTATACCTGCAATTATTTGGTAAAAAACCGAAAATCAAAGAACTTCATTTGGGTGGTGGCACGCCAACATTTTTCTCGCCAGAGAATCTCAAAATTTTATTGGAAGGAATATTCGCGCACGCAGAAATTGCTGAAAATCCAGAATTTTCATTTGAAGGACATCCGAATAATACCACGAAAGCGCATTTGCAAACTTTATACGATTTAGGCTTCAGAAGATGCAGTTTCGGGGTACAGGATTATGATCCGCAAGTGCAGAAAGCGATCAACCGAATTCAACCTTTCGAAAATGTAGAAAGAGTGACCAATTGGGCTAGAGAAATCGGTTATAAAAGCGTTTCCCACGATTTGGTTTTCGGACTTCCTTTTCATAATTGGGAAAAAATGGAATATACCATCCGCAAGACTTTGGAACTGAAACCGGACCGATTGGCTTTCTATTCTTATGCACACGTTCCGTGGATTAAAGGGGTTGGACAAAGAGGTTTTGATGAAAACGATTTGCCAAGTGGTGAAGAGAAAAGAAAACTCTACGAAAACGGAAAAAAACTCCTCGAAGAATTGGGGTATATCGAAGTGGGAATGGATCATTTCGCTTTAGAGCATGATGACCTTTATCAATCCATGATTTCTGGAGATATTCACCGAAATTTCATGGGCTATTCATCCAGCAAAACCCAATTGATGGTTGGATTGGGAATGAGCGCCATCTCGGATTCGTGGTATGCATTTGCACAAAACGAAAAAACCGTGGAAGCTTATCAAAAAAGGGTAGAAGAGGGAGTAATTCCTGTGTTTAGAGGTCATATTTTAAATCAGGAAGATCTTTTGGTGCGTCAACATATTCTCAATTTGATGTGTCGCCTCGAAACTTCTTGGGATGCAACGACCGATTTTCCGGAACTTCAACATGCACTGGAATCTTTAAAGGAAATGGAAGCTGACGGTTTGGTAGTTCTTTCAAAAAATTCAATAAAAATTACCGAACAAGGTCGCGCTTTTACTAGAAATGTAGCGATGACTTTCGACCTGAGAATGATGCGCAACAAGCCCGAAACCAGAATTTTCTCCATGACCATTTAATCGAGGTTGCGAAATTATTTTTTGAAATTCATCCTTGATTTTCGGTTTTCCATGCACGCCGAAAAGTGCAGCGATGAATTATATTTTTCAAAGAATTTAGTAGCGAGTGATACCCATATTTATTTTTCTTGAATTAAATAAAAATGATAAGATATCGCAATTTGACCACGATGTACGCATGTTTTTTGGGTTTTTTCTATTTAAAAAAATCAAAGCAAATTCTTTTGTTAAAAAATTCTTAATTCTTCTTAAAATCATTATATTTGCCGACTATAATTTTAATATTGTAAACTATTAACAATGCAAGGAAAAGGACTTATTACGCTGGTTGCGGTTATTTTAGGACTTATTTGTCTTAACGAATTGCTGCCAACTTGGTATGCTGGTAAAGTTGAAAAGCAAGCGGCAGAACTTGCTGGAGACAACCCGGCAAAGTATCAAAAAGAAATAGCCAGACTCTCTCAAGACACCCTGAATCTCGGTTTTACTAAGCTTTATTATACCAAAGCCAAGGAAAAAGAAATGAAATTGGGTCTCGATTTGAAAGGAGGGATCAACGTTTTGCTTGAAATCAACCAAAGAGATTTAGTAAATGGCTTAACCAATTATTCACCGAATCCGATTCTTCAGGAAGCGCTAAACAGAACAGATGCAGTGCAGAAAAACTCTACCAAGAATTATATCGAGAATTTCTTCGTACAATTCGATTTGGTGAACAAAGAGAAAAATACCAACCTGAAACTTGCAGATCCTGAAATTTTTGGGAATACCAATTTATCTGAAATCAAATACAACTCTTCCGACGATGAGGTTAAAAATATCATCAGAAGAAAAATTGAAGCAGCGGAAGGTTCTGCTTACGAAGTTATTCGTACCCGTATTGATAAAATGGGTGTTACCCAACCGAACGTACAAAGAGTACCGGGAACGGGAAGAATTTCTGTAGAAATGCCTGGAATTAAAGACATTGATCGGGTTAAGAAAATGTTGCAAACTTCTGCTAAACTTCAGTTTTGGGAAGTACAGCAAGCACAAGAAGTATATCCATATTTCCAACAATTAAATACTGTAATCGCAGCAAGCGGAGATTCTATTGGAGTTGCTAAAAATACCAATCTGATCAACATGCTTCAGTTGAATACCCTTAGAGCCAATGGAGTAGCGAACATTAAAGTTTCGGATACCGCGATTGTTAATAAAATTTTAAATTCTGATATAGCAAAAAATCTTCGTCCGGCAAACATTAAATATACCCAATTTATGTGGGGTTATAAGCCAGAAGCGACAGACCCAAATAACTTGGTATTGTATGCGATCCGCGGAAACATTACCCAAAAAGCTCCGGTTGACGGTGCGGTAGAATCTGCAAGAGTGAACTATGATGAACTTGGAAGAGTGGTGGTGGATATGCAAATGGACTCTAAAGGTTCTAAAGACTGGAAAACACTTACCGGGAAAAACGTAAACAAACCGGTTGCAGTAACTTTGGATAACGTGGTTTATACCGCTCCAAACGTAGTAAACGAAATACCAAACGGAAGAACTCAGATTTCCGGGAACTTCTCTCAGCAGGAAGCTCAGGATTTGGTAGATGTTTTAGGTGCCGGTAAATTGCCCGCAAGTGCGAAAATCGTGCAGGCAGATGTTGTAGGACCTTCATTAGGTCAGGAGTCGATCAACGCGGGAATGCTTTCGTTTGGTATAGCTTTCTTAATCATCATTGCTTATATTATTTTCTATTACGGTGGAGCCGGTGTTTATGCGGTAATTGCAATGGTTATTAACCTTTTCTACATTTTTGGAATCATGGATTCTGTGGATGCTACACTTACACTTCCTGGGATTGCGGGTATTGTATTGTCAATGGCGATGGCGGTGGATACCAACGTAATTATTTATGAAAGAACCAAAGAAGAACTTTTCGCTGGTAAAAGCATTCTGGAAGCTTATAAAGATGGTTTCAAACATGCACTTTCTGCGATTGTCGATGGTCACCTTACCACGATTCTTACTGCGGTGGTGTTGTACATATTCGGAACAGGACCAATCAAAGGTTTTGCGGTAACCTTAATTATCGGTATCTTGATGACGTTCTTTACTTCGGTATTGCTTTCAAGAGTAATGATTTTCTCAAGACTTAACAAAGGAAAAGGACTTTCAGTTTGGACTGCTCCAACCAAAAATCTCTTCAGAAATGTCTGGATCGATTTCATCGGGAAAAGAAAATATGCTTACATCATTTCAGCTGTTCTTACTGTTGCAAGTTTAATTTCAATCTTCACCAACGGATTTAAATACGGAATCGATTTCACAGGAGGTAGAAATTATGTAGTAAGATTCGAAAAACCGGTTGATGGAAATAAAGTAGAAGAAAACTTATTGAAAATCTTCAAAACTGCTGATAACAAAAACTCTTCTGTAGAAGCGAAAACTTTCGGTAACGATAATCAACTGAAAATTTCAACCGATTATTTGATCGATGATGAATCCTTGAAAGCGGATCAAACGATTGAAGAAAAATTATTTGAAGGTTTGAAATCAGAACTTCCGGCGAACATGACTTTGCAGGATTTCAAATCTGCTGACAAAGACCATGCGGGTATTGTGTCTTCAACTAAAGTTGGTCCTACCGTAGCGGATGATATCAAAACAGGAGGAACTTTTGCACTAATTGCTGCTTTGGCTGGTATTTTCCTTTATATCCTATTGAGATTCCGCAAATGGCAGTTCTCTTTAGGAGCGATTGCTGGTCTTGCTCACGATGCGATTATTATTTTGGGGGTATATTCATTCCTTCATAAATATATGCCGTTCAATATGGAGATCAACCAGGATTTTATCGCTGCGATTCTTACCGTTTTGGGTTATTCGATTAACGATACGGTAATTGTATTCGACAGAATCCGTGAGTATTTAAGAGAGAAAAAATCGCTTACTTTAGCAGGTCTGTTTGATGATTCAATCTCGAGTACTTTAGGTAGAACGTTCAACACCTCGTTTACTACCATTTTGGTAATTCTTGCCATCTTTATTTTCGGTGGAGATAACCTGAGAGGATTTATGTTTGCATTGCTATTGGGTATAGTATTCGGTACTTACTCTTCGATCTTTATCGCTTCGGCAATTGCCTACGACTTCCTGAAAGGGAAAGGAAAAGAAGAAGCTGTACACGGAAAATCTTCTATCGATAAAGAAGTAGTAGAGAAAGCAAAAAAAGCTTAATCCGTTTTTAAATTCTATATAATGTCCTTCGAAAGAGGGACATTTTTATTTTAAAAAAATAAGAAACTTATTTTCACATCAACTATCTTTGTAATACATGAAAAAAAATCAGAAATCTGCAGCGATAGGATTTATTTTTATTACCCTCCTTATTGATATTACAGGCTGGGGAATTGTAATTCCTGTAGTTCCTAAACTTATCCAGGAGCTTATTCACAATCCCGATCTCAGCGTTGCCTCTCAATATGGTGGCTGGCTGAGTTTTGTATATGCCGCGATGCAGTTTGTCTTCGCTTCCGTTTTAGGAGGTTTAAGTGATCGCTATGGCCGGCGAGCGATTATTTTGTTTTCTCTTTTAGGATTTTCTATTAATTTCATGATTCAAGCGCTTGCGCCAACAATCTTTTGGCTTTTTGTAGGTAGAATTTTTTCAGGAATTACTGGCGCGAGTATTACTACCGCAAGTGCATACATTGCTGATATTTCTACGGATGAAGATCGCGCAAAGAACTTCGGGATGATCGGGGCTGCTTTCGGTTTAGGTTTTATCATCGGACCGGTCATCGGAGGAATTTTAGGGCAATATGGTCCGAGAGTTCCTTTCTATGCAGCTTCTGTATTGTGTTTGGTGAATTTTCTTTATGGCTTATTTATCCTTCCAGAAAGTTTGGACAAAGCAAATCGCCGTCCGTTCAATTGGAAGCGCGCAAATCCCGTAGGATCTCTGCTTCAGTTGCGAAAGTATCCTCAGATTTTGGGACTCATCGCGGCATTAATTTTTGTGTACATTGCCGGACATGCGGTACAAACCAACTGGACTTTCTTCACCATGTACAAATTCAACTGGACCGAGAAATTGGTCGGAATTTCGCTGGGTGTTTCGGGGTTTATGGCAGCTTTGGTTCAAGGGTATTTAATTCGATTTATTCAGCCCAAATTAGGCAATGAAAAAAGCATTTTCTACGGTCTGTCGCTTTATGCCGTTGGTATGATTCTTTTTGCTTTTGCAAGCGAAAGTTGGATGATGTTTGCTTTCCTCATTCCTTACGGATTGGGAGGAATTGCCGGCCCGGCTTTGCAATCGGTAATTTCCTCCGAGGTTCCGAAAAATGAGCAAGGAGAATTGCAAGGAGCTCTAGCGAGTTTGGTGAGCTTAACAGCGATTGTTGGACCACCGCTGATGACCAATATTTTTTATTATTTCACGCACGATGCTGCCCCATTCAAATTTCCGGGAGCACCTTTTTTTCTCGGCTTTATACTGATGGCCATCAGTGCGGTAATTGTTTATTTTACCTTTAGGAAAAAGCGACTTTAGTTTTTAAAGTTCAAAACGCGTTACGAATTTATTTTTATTTAAATTTTAAGGTAAGACAATTTTATTTCCCGAACTTTGCAGCAGTTTTATTATTCTAAATTACGTAGTATTTTTATGCATAAAGATTTCTTTAATTATCAAGCGCAAACCACTCCATTTGCGTCAGGTTTCGAAGTAGAAAAAGCCGAAGGAAGCTATATTTATGGCAAAAACGGAAAAAAATATCTCGATTTCGTTGCAGGAGTTTCAGCCAATACTTTGGGACATTCCCACCCGAAAATTGTAGACGCCATAAAAACCCAAGCTGAAAAATATTTGCACGTAATGGTTTATGGCGAATATGCGCAGGAAATGCCTGTTGCGCTTTGTAAACTGCTTGCTGACGCAACTCCTGAACCTTTGGAGATGACCTATCTCGTTAATTCTGGTGCGGAAGCGATTGATGGAAGCTTGAAATTGGCCAAAAGATATACCGGAAGAGAAGAAATTATTTCCTTTAAAGACGCGTATCATGGCAATACTCACGGTGCTTTATCGGTTGCCGGCAATGAATATCACAAACGTGAATTTCGCCCGCTTTTGCCTATGGTGAGTTTTATTGAATTTAATAATGAAAAAGATTTAGAAAAGATCACTGAAAAAACCGCAGGCGTCATCCTGGAAACCATTCAAGGTGCTGCGGGTTTTCTGCTTCCTAAAGAAGATTATTTAAAAAAACTAAAAGCCCGATGCGAGGAGGTGGGAGTATTGCTTATTCTCGATGAAATTCAGCCGGGTTTTGGACGTACCGGAAAGCTCTTTGCCTTCGAACATTACGGTATTGTTCCCGATATTCTGGCGATGGGAAAAGGAATGGGCGGCGGCGTTCCCGTAGGTGCGTTTATGAGTTCCCGTGAAATCATGGAAAGCTTATCTCATTCCCCTAAACTCGGACATATCACAACTTTTGGTGGTAATCCGCTGATTGCTGCGTCGAGCTATGCTACTTTAAAAGAGGTTTTAGAAAGTGGTTTGATGAATGAAGTGCACGAAAAAGAAAAATTGTTCCGTGAACTTTTGGTTCATCCTAAAATTAAAAACATTAACGGTCGTGGATTGATGTTGGCCGTGAATTTGGGTTCGCCGGAATACACGATCGATGTTGCTAAAAGATGCATGGATAAAGGTTTAATTGTTTTTTGGCAGTTGTACCGAAATGAATATTTGAGGATTTCTCCACCGTTAACTTTGTCATTAGAAGAGATTAAGGAAGGTTGCAAGATCATCCTCGAAGTCCTCGATGAATATTAACTTTTTTGGCGAATCGTTTGCGTACATCTCGATCTGTTAACGTAATATGATATTTCGCATTTTCAGATAAATATTTTGCTTAGATTAAAAATTAATTTATATATTGCGACACATTAAAAAAACAGGGAGCAATATGGCGAAAACGAAAGTGCAGTATGAATTTCCAATGCACTGTCAGTCGGAAATTTTGTATGAATATATGGCAAGTGCAGAAGGACTTTCTGAATGGTTTGCCGATGAAGTAGTAGAAAAAGGTGATGACTTTTTCTTTAGTTGGAATGGTGGCCCGTCTGAAAAAGCAACGCTTATTCGCTATAAGCCAGAAAGTTTCGTGCGCTTTCGTTGGGAAGAAGATGAAGGAACAAAAAATTTCTTCGAGATGACAATTGCAATAGATGATATCACTGATGATCTCTCCCTTAATATCACCGATTTCTGTGAACCCGGCGACGAGGATGAAAACCAACTTTACTGGGAAAATCTCATTGAAAACCTTAAAATTAAATTAGGAGCTTCTTAATTTTTATTTAACAAAAATAAACTTGATGGACGATTTTTCGTTCATTATTTTTTTAATATAAATTTATCTCGTTTTGGAAAAAATAACCTTTACTTCCGAAAATTTTAAACCTCAAAACCGAGCATTTCTTTATGGCGATGCGGTAAAAGCTTCTTTCTTTGTCCGCAATTCCCAACTCATTATGGCCGAGGAATCTTACTTTTTCCTGATGGCATCGATGCGAAAAATGAGGATGAATATTCCGCTTAGTTTTACCTTGGATTTCTTCGAAGAACTTTTCGTGGCAAACGTGATTAATAAAGGAGTTACCAACGGAATTATCCAAATATTGATGTACAGAAATTTAGGTGAGGATTTTTTGCAGAAAGCGGATATTTCTTTTTACGCAGAAGTAGATGAACACAAGGATGTTTTAGCCATTCAGGGGAATTATGAGATGGATTTAATGAAGGAAATCAATGTGAATACCAATTTGCTAAGTAACATTCGTGTGCACTTTCCGGAAAATACGTACGCGGAAATTTATGCAAAAGAAAATGATTTAGACGACGTTATTTTACTGAATCCAAACAAAAGAATTGCTAGAAGTATTTCTGGGAATTTATTGTTTCTAGAAGGAAATACGATTAAAATCCCGAAGCAATCAGAAGGAGCTTATATTTCGCCTTTGATGGAGAATTTCGTGACTTTCATTCATAAAAATAATTTAGCCGAAATTCAGGAAGCGGAAATGATTGCTTTTGAATCTCAAAAAGCAGAAGAAGTCCTCGTGATTTCCGATGAAAAAGGGATTTTTGCAGTCAGTAAAATCCGAAATAGAACATTCGGAAAAAGCCGTTTTGAAGAAATGGTCAATCAATGGAATACTCATTTCCAATAACAATTGATAAACCCGGGAAACAACCTTTAAAGAAAGTCATTTACCGGGTTTTGATTAATTGAAGTTCAATAGAGAACGATTCTTTTGCGAGGAAATTATCTTTGAATGATTAAAGTTTTGTTAAAGTTTTTGAATGCTTTCAATTCATCGAAATATTCTCCGGAGTATTGGCCCAAAGCAAAAATTCGCCACCAAGATTTTGCATAATATTTTTCCATAAATGATGATCGGTAGGCAATGTATAATCTAGATTATAAGCATCAACCACTGTCCAAACTTTCTGTCGAATTTCCTGTTCCAGTTGTTGCGATCCCCAACCGGAATATCCGGAAAAAACTTTGATGTCTTCCGTGGAAATTTTCTGGTCGATCATTGCCGAAACCACATTTTCAACATCTTCCGTCAGGTAATAATCTTCGCCGATTTCGGTGAAGTTTTCCGTAATTCTTTCTCCTTTATTAATGAAGAAAATTTTGTCGTTTTCTACAGGACCACCTTCGTAAACATCGACCGGGAATCCGAAAATTGAGAATAATCTTGCACTCATTTTGGTGTTTTTTTTATTCAAGATCAATCCGAATGCGCCGTCCACAGTGTGTTCGATAATGAGCACAACAGAACGCGAAAAGATATCACTGGAAATATCCGGAGTCGAAATTAAAATTTTACCTTTGTAAGAATAATTCATCTGAAACGAGAGGTCGACTAAAAAACCTATACTCAAATGTAATAAAAAAATTGAATGGAAAACTTACACGATAAAAGAAAAATTTACGAAAAATCTCAACTTCTTGAAAACCAAATAAAAGAAAATCCGATGGAGCAGTTCCGAAACTGGTTTTTAGATGCAAGTGAGAATCCCGATGTTTCGGAAGCTAATGCAATGGCGATTTCCACGCTTGAGGATGACGGTTGTCCGCGAACCAGAATGGTGTTATTGAAATCCTATACTTGGGAAGGCTTTGTGTTCTACACCAATTACAATAGCCGCAAAGGCAAAGCGATTGAGAGCAACAAAAAGGCTTGCCTTCACTTTTTTTGGCCTACTTTGGAAAGGCAAATAATTATTAAAGCAGATCTGGAAAGGCTTCCGGAAAATCTCAGTGACGGATATTTTCATTCGAGGCCTAAAGGTAGCCAGCTCGGAGCAGTGGTTTCTCCACAAAGTCAAGTGATTCCGGATCGTGATTTTCTGGAAAATAAATTGAAAGAGTTGGAAAAAGAATTTGAGCATAAAGAAGTTCCAAGACCGGAAAATTGGGGCGGTTATTTGGCAAAACCCTACGAAATAGAATTTTGGCAAGGTAGGCCAAACCGTTTGCACGACCGAATTATCTATGAACGTCAGGAAGATTACAATTGGAAAATCTCCCGACTTGCGCCGTAAAATTTAATATGATCACATAAAAAAGCCTCATCTGCAGATGAGGCTTAAATTTTTTTTATAATCTAAGGATTATTTTTTCTTTCCGCTCATTACCGCATCACTTAATTCTGCACCAGCTTTGAATTTAGCAACTTTTTTAGCAGCAATTTTAATTGGTTCTTTTGTTGCAGGGTTAATTCCTTGTCTAGCAGCTCTTTCAGCTACGGAGAAAGTACCGAATCCAACTAAAGAAACTTTACCGTCTTTTTGCTTCAAAGTAGCGGTTACATTGGATATGAAAGACTCTAATGCAGCTTTAGCAGCTACTTTTGTGATGTTTGCATCTTTTGCGATTGCGTCGATTAATTCAGACTTGTTCATAATAATTATTATTAAGGTTAGTTTTATTGTTAAAGCAAATATAAAACATTTTTCAAATTGTGCAAATTTTTCAGATATATTTAATTAAAAATTAATTAAAATCTTGAATTTAACAAAAACTCATGAATTTAATTATAATCAATTAATCGGGCTTTGCGAGTTCTAATATTATGCCAAATCCTTTCTGTAAAGACATTTCTGCGGTTAATTATTTCTTAATATGAAATTATGAATTATTGAATTTCATATCAAAATTTCACTTATTTGTTTATAATTTGTGTTTTTGTGCTGATAATGCCTATTCATCCTATTTTTAACACTTCTTTTTTGAAAATAAATGAATCAATAAAATTAAATATTTCTGCGTGGTTTCATTTAAATAATTAAATTTGCACCATGCTAATTGAAGTTTTTAAATCTAAAATTCACAGAGTTCGCGTAACCGAATCCGACCTTAATTATATTGGAAGCATTACCATCGATGAAGATCTTTTGGAAGCTTCCGGAATCGTAGTAGGAGAGCGGGTTTACATCGTAAATGTGAACAACGGCGAAAGGTTTGATACCTACGCGATTAAAGGAAGAAGAAAATCTGGCGAAATTTGCCTCAATGGTCCTGCTGCAAGACGCGTTCAGAAGGGCGATATTATCATCATCATTTCGTATGCACAGATGACGCCGGAGGAAGCGCAAACTTTCCAACCAAAAATTATTTTCCCAGACGAGAAGACGAACCTTCTTACTTAATTCTCTTTAGAAAACTCACTTTTATTTTGGAAAAAACCAAAAAATCAAATCCTTTGAAATCCTTCATTACGATTGCTGTTTCCTTAGCAATTGCTGCTCTTTTTATGTGGCTCGCTCTGCGCGGTATTGAGTTTGAAAAAATTGCAGGATATTTCGCAAAGGCAAACTATTTTTGGGTATTCGCAGCCACCGTTTTTGGTGTTTTGGCATATTGGTTTCGTGCGATTCGTTGGAATTTGCTTTTGGAACCTTTAGGATATAAAATCTCCAATTCCAACGCACTGTGGACGATCTCTTTCGGATATTTAATGAACCTAACCATTCCCCGTAGTGGTGAAGTAGCGCGTTCTACCGCACTTTTTGGGGTGGAGAATGTTCCGGTAGATAAATCTTTTGGAACCATCATTTTGGAAAGGGTAGTGGACCTCGTTTGTATGGGATTTTTCCTGCTTCTGACTTTGGTTTTTAAGTACGATGCAATTTTGTCCTTTTATCAATATGTTACCGCCCAAAGTGGCAATGCTCCAAAAGCGGAATCAGGGAATAAAATATATCTGCTGATGGGTGTTTTCGTTGGTTTGGGAATTTTATTTTTTGCTTTAAGAAAACATCTTGAAAAATATCCAATTTATCAAAAAGCCATTAATTTCGCAAAAGGAATTTTTCACGGCCTGACTTCCATTTTTAAATTGAAACAAAAATTAAAGTTTATTCTACTCTCCCTGGCAATATGGATTTGCTATTACTTTGCAGCATATTTGGTGTGTTTTGCCTTGCCTGAAACCTCCGGATTTACTTTCGCTGACGGTTTTTTCATTATCGTGGTGGGAACTTTGGGTATGATGGTTCCAGCATCTGGCGGAATCGGTGCCTTTCACTTTGCCTTGAAATTGGGGATTATGGCACTTTTCCTTTCTATGGGTAAAAATCCCGAAGAAGGCGGCGAAGTGGGACTTTCTTACGCATTTATTTCCCATACCATGCAATTGGCTATCATGGTTGTGATGGGAATTATTTCGATGCCGATGCTTGCAAAGGAACGTGGACGCTTGCTCTCCAGATAAATTATTGATAAGTAATTATAATAAAAAAAACACATGAAATTCATGTGTTTTTTTAGATTTATCTTTTCTTATTACCCAAATGCTCTTTTCAGTAAACTCTCTACTTTGGGTTCGCTACCTCTGAAGTTTATATAAAGTTCCATCGGATCTTTTGTGCCTCCCGAGGACAGCAAGACTTTATACTTTGCGGCAATTTCCGGGTTGAAAATTCCGTTTTCTTTGAAATATTGAAATGCATCCGCATCCAGGACTTCGGCCCATTTGTAGGAATAATATCCCGCTGAATAACCTCCCTGGAAAATGTGAGAAAAGCTTGTGCTCATCGCAGTTTCTGGATTACTTGGGTACAGGTTTGTTGCTTTCGTTTCCTGCACTTCAAATGTTTTAATATCGTTTATTTTTTCATTTTTGCTGTGGTATGCCATATCCAAAAGTCCAAAACCGATTTGTCTTAAAGTTTGATAACCTTCCAAGAAATTTTTAGATGCTGCGATTTTATTTATTTTTTCGTCGGGCAAGGTTTCGCCGGTTTTATAATGTTTGGCAAAAGTTTTCAAGAATTCCGGTTCATAGCAAAAGTTTTCCAGAAACTGGGACGGAAGCTCCACAAAATCCCATTTTACGGAAGTTCCGGATAGGTTTGGATAGGTCGTATTTGCTAAAACACCGTGCAAAGCGTGACCGAACTCATGGAAAAGGGTGGTCACTTCCTGAAAAGTAAGCAAACTAGGGGTGTCGGCAGTAGGTTTCGAGAAATTACAGACCACTGAAATATGAGGCCTTGAATTTTCACCGTTTTTCTTAAATTGATTTTTAAAACTCGTCATCCACGCGCCGGCTCTTTTACCTTTTCGTGGGAAATAATCAACATACAGAAGCGCCTTAAACTCGCCATTTTCGAAAATTTCATACGTTTTTACTTCTTCGTGGTATTTTTGGATTTTATCGGTTTCCTTGAATTCGAGTTGGAATAATTTTGAAGCCAATCCAAAAACCGCTTCCTGAACTTTTTCCAATTGGAAATAAGGTTTCAGCTCTTCATCATCGATGTCGAATTTTTGTTTGCGAAGTTTTTCAGCGTAATAAGCATGATCGTAGCTTTCCATTTCGTCGATTCCATCGGCTTTTGCTAAGGATTTTAATTCCTCAATTTCTTTTTCGGCAAATGGTTTTGCTTTTTCTAAAAGTTCATTTAGAAATGTATACACCTTGTCGGGAGATTTCGCCATTCTTTCCTCCAAAACATAATCTGCGTAGTTTTTATAACCTAAGAGTGCAGCTTTTTCTTGTTTTAAACCAACAATTTCTTTAATTAAATTCTGATTGTCAAATTCATTATTATTAAATGATTTTTTTCCGTTTGCCAACGCAAGTTCCTTTCTTAGTTCTCGATTTTCAGCATAAGTCATCAACGGAAGATAGCTCGGGTACTGCAGCGTAATCACAAATCCATCGAGATTTCTTTCTTTCGCTTCTTCGCGATATTGCTCCAAAATTGGGGCTGGAATTCCCGCGAGATCTTTTTCGTCAGTAATATGTTTGAAATAATTATTGGTTTCTGCCAAAACATTTTGCCCAAACTGAAGCGATTTTTTTGATAATTCGATGCTGATAATTTTGAATTTTTCTTTGTCAGATTCATTCAAAAGTGCGCCGCTTCTCACAAAACCTTTGTATGTTTCTTTCAGCAAAGTTTGTTGCTCTTCATTGAGTTCGTATTTTTCTTTTTCGTCGTAAACTTTCTTTATTTTTTCAAAAAGTTGTTCGTTTTGCGAAATTTTCGCTGAATATTCTGTTAAAAGTGGCGAAACTTCTTGAGCGATTTTCTGGATTTCATCGGTGGTTTCCGCAGAATTTAGGTTAAAGAAAATTCCCGAAACGACATCGAGTTTTTCGCCCGAGAAAGCCAATGCTTCGATCACATTTGCAAAGGTTGGCGCTTCAGGGTTTTTGACAATATCATCAATTTCTTTCTCGGATATTTTGATCAATTCCTGAAAGGCCGGAAGAAAATGTTCTTCTTTAATTTCGTTAAAAGGTGCTGATTGATATGGAGTTTGGAAGTTTTCTAATAATGGATTTTGCATATTGATAGGTATTAATTGCCGATAAAAACGACGAATTTTAAAATACAAATTTACTCAAAAATAATTTTTACATTTGTTTATTGAACAACTAATAATTTCGTCATGAAAACATTTTGAAAACGGTGCTACTTCCGATTTGAAATTTGCGACGAATGGAAATGCCACAAAAGGAACCAGGAATATGGATGGCGAGTTGGATGATTCGATGAATCTCATTAAATTCTTCATGAACGCATCATTGGATAAATCCTACGGAGGCGGTTTGCAGAAGCTAAAAAAATATTCAAGAAATAATGTCACATCATTTACTTTTAATTTTTCATTTGTTGGGAGCGGCGGTTTGGGTCGGTGGTCATTTGGTTTTGGCGATCGGAATTTTGCCGGAAGTTTTAAAGAAAAATGATCCTGAAATTTTACTCAATTTTGAAAGAAAATTCGAGAAAATAGGAATCCCGGCTTTATTGGTAATGGTAATAACCGGCGTTTGGATGGCTTACCAATTTGGGATTGGCGTATCTGCATGGTTTCGGTTTTCAAATCCAATAGAAACGGTGGTTTCATTGAAATTAATTTTACTTTTCATAACCGTACTTTTTGCACTGAGCGCCAACTTTTTTGTATTGCCAAAACTTTCAGTGAAGAATTTACCCTTGATGGCTTTTCACATTATTTCCGTAACGGTTATCGGCGTTTTAATGCTTATTTTGGGAAGTTTCGCTCGATACGGAGGAATTTCTTTGTAAATTGATATGCTTTAGTTTTAAACTCTTTTTTTTTTGCTGAAATTTCCTTTTTTTTCTTGAGTATTCAAATGCTCTTAAAATAATTACCTTAAATTTGTCGTTGCGATTTCAAAATAGGTAAGCTTTTTGATGATTGCAACAGATTTATCAATCCGAAAATTATTTTAATGAAAAAAATTACAGCCATTGCGCTTATTTCAATAGCTTTAATTTCTTGTAAAAAAGAAAGCCAAACGATCACTAAAGTTGATCCCAAAACCGGAAAAACAATTACCGTAGAAATTCCAGTGAGCGATTCTGCAACTGCCGAAAAAGCAGTGTCAAACGTGGCAATCAAAGATTCCATGGGAATTTATAAGCAAACTTTTCAATTGGAAAAAGGAAAAACTTATCCGCTAACAACTTATCAAAAAGATGTGCAAACAATGACGGCTCCGGACGGGAAATCCCAAAGCGGTACGAGTGAAACGACCGATGAAATGTCATTTTTAGTCAATAATTTCGAGAACGGAATTTATGATATCACCATCAATCTTTTAGGAAAAAGAAATTCACAATCAGCAAACGGAAAATCGATTGTGGTCGATACCAAGCTTGCAGAACCGAAAGAAGAGCAACTAAAAATGATGTGGAAAGTGAACAAAGCTTTGGTGGGCAATAAACTGAACCTTAAAATGGATCAATACGGAAAGGTGATTTCGATCACTGGTTTTGATCCAATTTATAGCAAAGTAGCAGCTTCTGTGGGCAGCGTCATCAAGGATGCAAAACAAAAAACAGCGTTTGCTAATAGTTTCAAAGAGAGTTTTAACGAAAAAGTTCTTAAAGATCAATTTTCTAAAAACTTAATTTTAATTCCAGCAAAAGGGGCGAAAATTGGCGAAAAATGGAGCGAAAGTGAAAACGCAACGCCAGACGGAAAAATAAAATTAACCACCAATTACATCCTGAAAAGTGTGGATAATGGCGTGGCAACGATTGCTGTAAATGGCGGAATTCCTAAAAAAAGCGACAAAAAAACGCAGCAAGGAGTTACCAGAAGCATGAGTTCTGAACTTTCCCAAAACGGAATAATTACTTTGGATCAAAATACCGGCTGGATCAAAAACCAAACGGTTTCGGTGAAAACCACCCAAACGGAAACCCTGTCGGATGGCAAACAATCTCAAAGCATGAAAAGTGTTTCCAACTCCACAGTGGTGGTGAATCCGACGAAGTAAATTATTGGTGAAAACTTATCATTAATTATTCTTAAAAAAATGAAATACCTTTTAGAAATAATTCTTACGACCATCATTATTTTTTTTCTCTGGAATATTTTAAAAAGAATGTTTTTTTCTGCCTTTTATAAATTTCCAAAGTCGGATGAAAATCCAAAACCGAAAATGCAAAAACCCACTGCAAAGGTCGATTCCAAAATTAATTGGGATGCCGAAACTGTGGAATACGAAGAGATAAAAGAAAATAAACAACCAGAAAAATAAACCTGAACCCTTTTGAATATAAAATTTTGAAAGGGTTTTTATTCATTAAAACCGCAACATGGTAAAAAATAAAAATCTCATTTTCATCATCGGGAGCATCGTTGCTTTCGTTATTTTGGCTTTGGTTTACAACAATCCGGTTCTTATGGGGAAACAGCTTTTCCAACACGATATTGTACAATACAAAGGTGGTGCAAAGGAGCTTTTGGATTATCGTGCACAAAACGGAGAGGAAACCTACTGGAGCGATTCCATGTTTGGAGGAATGCCGACTTACCAAATGGGAGCGCAGTTTCGTGGTGATGTCATTAAAAAAATTGATGATGTTCTGAATTTTTTGCCCAAACCTGCGAATTATATTTTTCTGCTTTTCTCTGGATTTTTTCTCCTCGGGATGGTTGCTGTTCGCAACTGGAAATATGCTTTTTTAGGCGCAACTTTTTTCGGGCTTTCTACCTATTTCTATATTGCGCTCGGAGCTGGACATAACGGGAAAATTCACACCGTTGCTTATTTTGCGCCGCTTTTGGCGGGAATTCTTTTGGTTTATATCCGCAAAAAGTACATCACAGGTTTCATACTGACCACGCTGTTTATGGGGTTGCAAATTGCAGCAAATCACCCGCAAATGACCTACTATCTTTTCCTTGCACTTGGATTTTTATTCTTGTCAGAATTAATTCGTGCAGTTCAGGGAAAAACCGATTGGAAACATTTTGGAATTTCCTCTGGAGTTTTGGCAGTGGCCTTTTTACTCGGTGTCGGGATGAATTCCCAGAGAATTATGGCCAACGCCGAGTATGTTTCCGAAACTGTTCGTGGGAAACAAATTCTCGATAATGGAGTTCATTCTTCGGAAAAATCGGGGATGGATAATGAAAGCATTTTGATGTGGAGTTACGGAAAACTGGAGACTTTAAACCTCTTTATCCCAAGATTGATGGGTGGTTCCAGCAACGAAGAAGGTTCCGATCGAATGATGAACAGAGTGCAGGAAATGGTGCAAAGTAATGTTTCGTCACAAGAAGAAATGAATCAAATTTCCAAAGGTTTTGGTTCGTTGACGTATTGGGGCGATCAACCGGGAACTTCCGGGCCGGCTTATCAAGGTGCAATCGTTTGTTTTCTGGCAATTTTGGGCTTTTTCTTTGCTTGGAAAAAATACCGTTATTGGATTTTGGGCGCGTCAATTCTCACCGTTCTTTTAGCGTGGGGAAGCAATTTCATGATTTTATCTGATTTTTTCATTGATTATATTCCATTTTATAATAAATTCCGGGCACCGAGTTCAATTTTGGTGGTGGTTGAATTATTGTTTCCTTTAATTGCAATTGTAGGGCTTTATCGATTTTTCAATTCTAATGAAAATACAGAAACTTCTGCGGAAAATATCTTAACAGAAGATTATAAAAAGAAAATTTTAACCTACGTAACAGGAGCTGTTATTGGGATTACTTTTATTTTGATGATCTTCGGAAAGTCGCTTTTAGGGTTTTATACTCCGAACGAAAAAACGTATTTGCCACCTTATCTTTTAGACTTTTTGGTGGATGAAAGATTCAATATGTTTAGAATTGATGCGATAAAGGCGATTATTTATGTCGGAATCGCAGCAGCTGTTTTGTTTTTAGGATTAAAGCAAAAAATCAATCAAAATATTGCGATTGTGATCATCGGGTTGGTGAGTTTATTTGATCTTTGGAGCGTGAACAAACGCTATTTAAACAACGATAATTTCATCGATAAAACTTTTACTGAGAATCCATTCCAAACGGAAAATTCAGAACTGCTGATGCAGAAAGTAGGCGATAATACCAATCTTAAAGCATTATTGGACAATGTAAATGTTAACAAAACTTTAGAAACGATCGCCAATAAAGATCAAACACATTACCGTATTTACAACCAGGTTTTAGGTACTTTCGGCGAGACCAATACTTCCTATTTCAAATCTTCAATCGGTGGTTATCATGCCGTAAAATTACGTCGTTATGATGATTTGATCAATGAATATTTCGGAAAAATGGACACGTTAAAAGTTCCGCGAATCCTAAATATGCTCAATGCAAAATACATGATTTTTGGTGATCCAGAGAAACCTGAAGCAGTGGTTAATCCACAGGCGAACGGAAATGCATGGTTTGTTTCTGAAGTTAAATTTGTGAATTCTCCGAACGAAGAAATCAAGCAAATTGGCGAAGTGGATACGAAGAAAATTGCGGTGGTTGCAAACAGCGACAAAAAATATTTTGAGGGAAAAACTTTGCAGGCAGATTCTACCGCTTTCTTGAATTTAACAAAATACCAAGCCAACGAATTGGAATTTAAAACCCAATCGAAAACGCCACAGCTAGCCGTATTTTCCGAAATTTATTATCCAAAAGGTTGGAAAGTTTTGGTGGACGACAAAGAAGTTCCTTACATCAAGGCTGATTATTTGTTGCGCGCAGTTCACGTTCCAGCTGGTAATCATACAGTGAAAATGATTTTCGCACCGGATGTTATCGCAAAAGGAAAATTGATTTCCATGATTTGTTTCGGGCTATTTTTGTTGCTAAGTTTGGGCGGAGTTTATTTTCTTTACCGCAAAAAGGATGAAAATAAACTTGAAAATATAGAGTAAGTCAAAATTGTGATTTCTTTTATAACTAAAAGAATATCAATGCTTTTGTGCCTTTTGTGGTAAAAAATATGAACAACAAAAAAATCTTAATCATCACTTATTATTGGCCACCTGCAGGAGGGCCGGGCGTTCAGCGTTGGTTAAAATTTGTGAAATATTTACCCGAATTCGGGTGGGAACCCACTGTCTTTATTCCTGAAAATCCGAGTTATCCGATTGTAGATGATACGCTGGAGAAGGATGTTTCTAAAAATTTGGAAATTATCAAAACTAAAATTTGGGAACCTTATCAAATCGCAGAATTCTTCGGGAAAGACAACAAAAAATTCAAAGCCGGACAGTTTGATGTTGGAAAGAATCAAAGCTTGAAATCCAGACTTTCGATTTGGGTTCGTGGAAATTTTTTCATTCCCGATGCACGGGTTTTTTGGGTAAATCCATCGGTGAATTATCTAAAAAAATTTTTAAAAGAAAACCATTTTGATGCTTTGGTTACGACTGGACCGCCACATTCCGTGCACTTAATTGGTTTGAATTTAAAGAAAGAATTTCCTGATCTAAAATGGATTGCCGATTTCCGGGATCCGTGGACTGAAATTTCCTATTACCAACATTTGAAATTGACAAAATTTGCCGATCGAAAACACCGAAATCTCGAACAAAAAGTTTTTGAAAATGCGGATATCACTTTGGCGACAAGCTATGCAGATGCTGAAAATTTCAAGAAAAAAGGAGCGAATGCGGCTTGTATTACCAATGGTTTTGATGTTGACAATCAAGAATTAGGAACCGAAAACTCGGAACCATCAACTCAATTTACTTTAAGCTATATCGGTGTGTTGGAACAGCTGAGAAATCCCGAGGTTTTATGGAGAGTTTTGAATGATTTAATCAAAGAAAACGAAGATTTTAGAAAAAACTTTCAGCTAAAATTTGTCGGGAGAATTGATGACAGAATTTTAGATAAAATTACAAGTTCGGAACTTAATAATTCTGTAAAAAATCTAGGTTATCTTCCTCACTCGGAAGCGAATTTGGAAATGCAAAATTCTGATTTGCTATTGATTACCAATTTCCCTGAAGATAAATCCAAAGGAATTATTCCCGGGAAAATCTTCGAATATTTGGCAACGAAAAATCAAATTATTTCTTTTGGTCCGAAAGACAGCGATGTGAAACGCATTTTAGAAGAAACCCACGCCGGAAAACATTTTTCTTACGATGATTATGAAAGTTTGAAAGCATTTATTTTAGAAAAATTTAATGATTGGAAATCCGGAAATCTCTCTTCAAATACAGAAAATATCGAGCAGTTTTCCAGGAAGAATTTAACAAAGAAATTAGCAGAAATTCTTTAGTTTTTCTTTAAAATCAAAAAATTCTTCAACAAAAAAGCGGGCCGAAACCCGCTCAATATTTTACTGTAAATTCTACAACCAACCTTGTTCTTTCATCCAGTCGTCGTTGTAAATTTTCCCAACATATCTGGAGCCATGATCGTGAAGCAAAACCACAATCACATCATCTTTGGTAAATTGATCTTTCATCTGAACCAACGCTGAAATAGCACTTCCCGCTGAATATCCACAGAAAATACCTTCCTCTTTTGCTAATTTCCTTGCGTAGATTGCGCCGTCTTTATCGGTTACTTTTTCGAAATGGTCAATCACCGACATATCGTAATTTTCCGGAATGATGTCCTCGCCAATTCCCTCCGTGATGTAGGTATAGGCATGGTCGTAATGCAATTCTCCGGTTTCATGAAATTCTTTTAAAATCGAACCATAAGTATCCACACCAATCACTTTGATATCGGCATTTTTTTCTTTGAAAAATTTCCCACAACCGGTCACTGTTCCGCCGGTTCCAGCTCCAGCCACGAAATGCGTTAGTTTTCCTTCGGTTTGTTCCCAAATTTCCGGAGCGGTTTGCTCGTAATGCGCTTGTCTGTTAGATAAATTATCATATTGATTCACGTACCATCCGTTTTCAGTTTCGGTTGCTAATCTTTTGGAAACAGAATAATACGAACGTGGATCGGTCGGCTTCACATCGGTCGGACAAACGATTACTTCAGCACCTACAGCACGAAGAATGTCGCATTTTTCTTTCGATTGTTTGGAGTTGGTTACGAAAATACATTTGTAACCTTTGATAATTGCCGCCAATGCCAAACCCATTCCGGTATTGCCTGAAGTCCCTTCGATAATGGTTCCGCCGGGTTTCAATCTTCCGTCTTTTTCGGCATCTTCGATCATTTTCAGTGCCATTCTGTCTTTCACAGAATTTCCGGGGTTGAAGGTTTCTACTTTCGCCAAAACCAATGCCGGAAAATCGTCACCCAAAACTTTATTAAGCTTTACCAATGGCGTATTCCCGATGGTTTCGAGGATATTTTGCGCGTATTTCATATAAGTTTTTATTTCTAAATGATATTTTTTTCTGGGGAAAATTCCTTTTTCTGAATTGAATTTTTCGTAAAAATATTTTATTTAATTACGAATTTGCAAAGATATAATTTTAAATATTAATTGTATTTAATGGCTTTTACAGGAGAAATTTTACTGATTAAATAACTCGGTAAAATAAGTGAAATGGCCGATACAATAAGCATCCCGAGGGAAATGCCAAGAATGTAAAGAAGGTTGAGGTCAACCGGAACTACGCTTAAATAGTAATTTTCCGGATTTAATTGAATGATGCCAAAATACTTTTGTAAAAGCAAAAATCCTAATCCAATAATATTCCCGATAATTAATCCGGGAATCATAATCAGCAAAGTGTAATTGATGAAAATCGCGCGAATTTGTCCGTTGCTTGCTCCTAAAGTTTTCAGCATTCCAATGGAATTGGTTCTTTCGATGATGAGGATCAGCAAAACCATCACGATATTGATGACCACTACAACCAGCATGATGACAATGATTAAAGCAATATTCGTATCGAAAATTGCAATAAAATCCATGATTTGAGGATATTCGTCCGTGGCTTTTACTGTGTAATTTTTGTACCCGACAAGCTCGTCGATTTTCGGTGCGTCTTCGTCGATATTATTAATGTTTTTCAAGAAAACGTCCACACCACCAACTTCTCCGTCTTTCATACCCTGAATTTTTCGTGCATGATTGATTCCACCGATGATGAATAAATCATCAATCATTTTGATGTCGGTTTTATAAATGCCTACGACTTCAAATTTTCGGTAAATCGGACTTTGATTTTCTTTAGAAAAAATTGCTACAATACTGTCTTTCACCTTAAGATTCAAATCGTTCGCAATCTTTTTGGAAATGCAGATTCCGCTGTCGTAGCCTATTTCGCTAGCTTTCGGAGTAGTTCCTTCAATCAAAAATTTCTTGAACCTTTCGGCATCAAAATCTTTACCGACTCCTTTGAAAATAATTCCCGCAAAATTATGTTCGTTTCTTAAAATTCCGCTTACCGACACATAACTTTGGGTGGTTGCTACATCGGGTAATGCCTTTATTTTATTGATTTGAAGTCCATCCGAACTCAATATAGAAGAATTGTAGGAATTATTGGACTGTTTAGATTTAATGGAAATGTGCCCGGAAAAATCGGCCATTCTTTCTTTGATGGCTTTTTTTGAACCCAAACCGGTGGAAACCGTGATCAAGGAAACGATAACGCCTAATGCAACGGAAAGCCTACCAATAAAGACAATAACGCGCGAAAGATTATTTTTGTTATCTTTGGAAAAAGCTATTTTTTTGGAAAAATATAATGGAAATTTCAAGCAGATGATTTTAAAACTCAAATTTAAAGATTTACTTCTACTTGTGCTAATTTATTTTGGGTTTTGCCCTTTGAATTTTGCGCAAAATACTACGGATTCTTGTTTCAAAACCGGTGCAGATCGGCCTGAACTTTACCTTCCGTTGTTGAAAGATAAAACGATTGCGGTGGTCACCAACCAAACCGGATTGTTGCAAGACAGAACTTTCCTAGTGGATTTTTTAGTGAAAAATAATGTCGAAATTAAATCCATTTTCGCTCCGGAACACGGTTTTCGTGGCGATGCAGATGCTGGTGAACATGTGAAAAACGGAGTCGATACGAAAACCGGTATTCCAATAGTTTCGCTTTATGGCAGCAACAAAAAACCGAAACCCGAACAATTAAAAGATATTGATGTGGTTTTGTTTGATATTCAGGATGTTGGAGTTCGTTTTTATACGTATATTTCAACGTTAACATATGTGATGGAAGCTGCAGCGGAAAATAAGGTGGAAGTGATTGTATTGGATCGTCCGAATCCACATGATGGCTACATTGACGGTCCCGTGCTGAAGGATGCTTGGAAGAGTTTCGTCGGAATGCATAAAATTCCCGTTGTGTATGGCTTAACCATCGGTGAATACGGAAAAATGGTGAACGGTGAACAATGGTTGAGTAATAAAATTCAAGCAAAATACACCTTGATTCCGATGCTGAATTATCATAAAAAACAACGATATGGAGTTTCCGATAAACCGTCTCCAAATTTACCGAATAATCAATCCATTAATTTATATCCAAGTTTGTGTTTCTTCGAAGGGACGCAGGTTTCCGTAGGTCGTGGTACCGATTTGCCCTTTCAGATTTATGGCAGTCCGTGGTTGAAAAATATGAATTATCAGTTTACACCGAAACCCAATTTTGGTGCGAAAGATCCTTTTTTGAACGGAAAATTATGCTACGGAGAGAATCTCTCGCAAAACCATTCCGATTTGCGCGAACTTCGAATGGATTGGTTGGTGAATGCTTACAAAAATTACAAAAACAAAGATCAAAATTTCTTTTTAAAGAATCTTTTCTTTGATAAATTGGCGGGTTCAGATGAGTTGAGGAAACAAATTATTTCTGGAAAAACGGCGGAAGAAATCAAAGCTTCATGGAATAAGGATCTCGAAGACTTTCAGCGAATTAGAGCAAAATATGTGATTTATGAAGACTGATTTTCAAATTCTTGTCTCCTAAAAACTCGCCTTAACCTGAACGGATCCGATGTGGATTGTTCTTTCTCCGGAGTTTCTGCCTTCATAGTTGACGTTGAGTTGAATCAACGAATTCACCGCTTGTTGTAGAAATACCGACCAAACCTGGTTCTTTCCGGGTTTCAATCCATCCAGCATTTGGTTGCCGACAATCGTGAAATTATTCCCCGTGAAATCATTATTGATAAACGAAAAATTGCCACGAACCGATGTTTTTCTCCAGTCCCACTGCAAACTTCCGGTTAAATCAAGGGTTTTCAGCAGTTCTTCTCCGTCTTTTCGGATTTTTTGTCGCCATGCTGATGAAACTTCTGCCTGAAGTTTTTCGGTAAATTTATAGATGGCTTTCGGTTTCGTTTCGAAATTATTCAGAAGGTAATCTCTTGAGCTGAAAAGTTGCGATGCATTTTCAATTTGATGCACCGAGTTTTCCCAATCCACACGGAAATTTTTATTGAACCAATATCCCAAATTCAGGAAATGCGAAGTTTGTGATCGTTCTTCATTGCTGAAATTGGCATTAATTAAATTATCATTGGCAATGAAACGGTAATTCCCATTCCAACCGGATTTTTCGGTAGAATTAAACTGCGCCGAAGCGAGTAGATTTTGATTTTTAAGAATTTGATCTTCATTTTTCTCAAAAGGATTGAGTACGAAAACCCGATCTCTCTTGAAAAACGAATTTTGAGAATTCAACGAAATATTAAAATTCCAACGTTTCAAAAACCTGTTTTCTGAGTTGAAAACTACCGAAGGATTCACAAACAAAGCCAGTTGCAACTTGTTTTTATTGGAAGGTAAATAATTCACCGTATTGGTATAAACCCTTATGTATTGGGCTAAATCTGCGTATTCTGCAGTTTCAAATTCGTCCAGTTGTTGTATTCCGTCGCCGTTGTAGTCGGTCCATTTGTACACGCCCTGTCCATCGGTCACTTTGATGTACTGAAATTCGCGTTGCGCTTCCTGCCCGTTTCCTAATTCATAAAACGCTTGCAAACGCATCCCGTTTCGAAATAACTGTTGGTTGTACATCAGATTTCCCACCACAAAATCCTGATTGAAATTTTCCGCAATATCCTGATTCTGATAATAAAATTTCCGGTAATGAACCAATGCATTAAGCGTGGTTTTTTCAGTCTTAATGATTTGGCTTTCTGCTACGATTCCCAAAATATGATTCATGTTTTCCAATGAATTTCCGCGCACCGAATCATTATCCCGAAAATAAGCTTTCGCAAGCAATTTTGTACGAACAGAATCCCCGATTTTTTTCTGAAGAAATGCTTCTTTCCAGCGGAAACTGCTCACATCCAAAAGCTTCGTTTCGTTGAAGGTTTTCACATTGTTTTCCATATTTGCACCGATTCCCCAACTTCCTTTTTCGGTCGTATATTCAGTGATAATGCCACTTCGAAGGTATTGTGTATCTTGGAAAGTAGCTTTCGTATCCAGGTAGGAAAAGTTTCCTTTCGTGCTGATTTTTCCTTTTTTAAATCCAAAATCAAGATCGTTTTTTATTCCGCGATAACTTTCTTTTTCGTCGAGATAATTGATTTTATAATTCAGGAACGAATGGTTTTTCCATTGGTTTAAAAAACTGAAAATCAATCGGTTTTGAGTAATTTGATTAAATTCCTGAGCCAAATTGAAATCCCGGGAAAACTCAACATCATTGATCCGATCCAGAATATGAAATTGAGAATTGATGTGTTGAAATTCAAAACTTGGCGTTCCTTTCCAATTGTTTTTAGTAAAAGTTTTAAACCCGAAAATCCGTCCGGCGTAACCGATATTTTGATGCGCATCTTTCGAGGAGAAAAGATTTACATCATAATTGCTGAGCGAGAAATCGGCTCCTACTTTTCCGTCTTTCAACAAAAATTCCGTATTTCCGGAAAAAACCTGAGTTTTTTGTGGCGCGGGTAATTTTCGAACCGCTTTGTAATCGCCCAAATTATTTCCTACATATTCGAAAACACGTCCGTTATTCGTAGTTTGCTTGATGCGATAATCGCCGGAATTCGCTCCAAAATAAGTGAAAGAAACCTGATACAAAGTCTGCGTTTGATCGGTTGAAAATTCATAATAATTTCCGTTCGGATCTTCGATAAGTTGATACAAAACTTTATTTACATCATATTCCGAAACCGTTCCGGATGGTGCGTACATTTGGTTGATATCGTTGCCTGCGTTGGCGAGGATTTGTTGATCTTCTTTGCTTAAATTCAAAGAAAGTGGAGCGTTTTTATTGTCATTTTCCAGAAACCAACTGAAACCATATTTGGCTTTTTCTCTTTGATGTTGAATATTTCCCGTAACTAAAAATCTAGTGTAATTTCTGTTGGCGTAATTATAAGAAATGGTAATGAAATTCTGTTTTAAAATCGGCCTGAAACTGGTAAAAGTGATTTCTCCGGTGTTGTAATTGATGACATAATCTTGGTTTTCGCCGCGTTTCATCAAAATACCATCAATAAAAACCTGCTCCGATCCGGAAATTATGGTGATAAACTGCTCCCCATTTTTCCCGTTCAGTCGGTACGGACCTTGGTTTCCTTCTATACCCTGAAAACGAATTCGGTGAAATTCGCTTCGCGCAACTCCGGCAGAAACATCTACAAAAGTTGTGTTATCTTTTCCGAAATTGGTTTGAAACTGCATACCCATACTTCGTCTTTGGTAACGCCCGAAATAAGTATTTTCATCGAGCAGATCCAAATGTCCGGCGCGCAGAATAGAGCGGTCTTTGATATTGAGTTGGAGGTAAATTTTGTCGAATTCTTCCAAAGTTTGCGTGTATCCGTCGGCTTGAATGGGCAAATTATGATCGGAAATCGATGCCAAAATCGTGACGTCTTTCGATATTTTTCCTGAAATCTGAAGATCCATCGAACTTTGAACGCTTTGTCCTTGGTTGTTTCCAAACGTAATTCCGCGGATGATGGAACCTTTGGAATTGAGGTCGCCCAGGATTTGAGATCGCGTATTTTTAACCAAAATTCCTTCATCAAGAATGACTTTGTTGGGAGTTCGGATGAAGTCCAAAGTGTCTTTGGTAAAAAAATCTCTGTCGATTTTTGCTGCAATAACTGAATCCTTTTTGGTGGAGTCTTTCGGAAGATTGGGGTTTTTCCATGTGAAAATCTGAGCATTTGTAAAACAAAATGCTGAAGTCATGAAAATGGATAAAAGTAATTTTCTCGGCAAAATCTCTTCAAAAAAAGTGGTGTAAAAGTAACGAAAAACTGTCTTTTAAATTGTTGTTAAATATTTAACAATTAATTAACCTTATAATTATGAATTATATAAAAAAGAATGTACTTTTGCCCAAGAAATTATTAATTAACTAATTATTTAAAAATGAAAAAATTCTATTCATTAATTGCAGTAGCTGTATTATCTGCTTCAGCGTATTCTCAAACTCAAACTACAGTTCTTTCTGAAGATTTTGCAGCTTATATTAAAGGTGGAAACACTTCAAGTAGTGGAACAAACGGTCCAGACGGTACTGACGTTTATAGCCCTGGTACTACCGCATTACCAGCTGGTGTTCCATCTGCGAATTTTCCTGTTGGTAGTAAAGTTTACATGGCAGGTGGAATGGCTAAATTTGGAGGAGCTAGTGCTGCAGGATCAGTGACTTCAAAAGTTGTTGATTTATCTACAGACGGAGGAAATGTAATTGTTTCTTTCGATGTTAAAGGATGGACTTCAGTAGAAGGTGATATTAAAGTAACAATTACTGGTCAAGCTTCAAAAACTGTATCTTACACAGCACTAATGTCTGGTTCTTTAGAATCCAAATCTGTAAGTTTTACAGGAGGTGTTGCAAATTCAACTGTGACAATTGAGACTACAGCAAAAAGAGCTTATATCGACAATGTTAAAGTTGTAACAACTGATACTCCATTAGCTGTAGTTGATGCAAACGCTTCAAAAGCAAAATTAGTAAAAAACACTGTTGTAGATACCAACATTATTTTCGCTGCAAAAGCTGATGTAAAAGTAATCAACGCAAACGGACAAGTAGTAAAATCTGCTGCTGTAAACGAAAACACTTCTTTGGAAGTAGCTTCTTTACCGAAAGGAACTTATATCGTTACAGGTAACGTAAACGGACAAGCTGTTTCTCAGAAGATCATCAAAAAATAATTTTTTTTACTTTAAAATATTATTAAAGCTTCCTTTTGGGAGCTTTTTTTGTTAATAAAACATAACATTAATCATCTGAATTCTAGCAAAATATTGGTTAAATTTGCAATGTAAAACAAGTCGAAAGAATATCTGAATTTTTCAAATAAATGAGATAGTATAAGGCTTTGAGGATTGTTTCCTATCGATTAGGAAATTAACTAATTGTTAAATTTAAAAATTTAGCTTTCTATGTTAGAAAATTATGTAATTTAGCAATCCAATTTTAAGGAAAAAATTAAAATTTTATATTATGAAAAAAATCTTTACAATTTTAGGAATTGCAGCTATTACAAGTATGTCTGCACAAACTGTGTTTACTCAATGGAATTTTGATGCAAGTCCGAGTCCGGTAGCTACAAGTACAGGAGTAGGAACAATCACTCTTATTGGTGGTGTTGTTGAAAATACTCAAACAGGAACAACTGCATGTAATTGTCCTTACGTTAGCGGAAATCCAAATACAGGAAAGGCATACACAACAAAAACTTATCCTGCGCAGGGTACAGCATCAGGAACAGCGGGGATTCAATTTTCTGTAAGTACTGTAGGTGTATCAGCAATTTCAGCATCTGTTGATGTTTACGGATCAAATACTGCATCTAAATATGTGCAAGTACAATATACAACTGATGGTTCGACATGGATAAATGTTACTGCAACTCCCACTTCACTTGCTCCAAGTACATGGTCTACTGTGGCAACTAATTTACCTGCTACCGCAGGTAATAATGCTAATTTTGCTTTAAGAGTTGTTTCTGTATTTGATCCTGCAAACAACACTTCTTATTCAGCAATTGGAACTACTTCTACTTACGCTTCTGGAGGTGCGTTAAGATTTGATAATGTTACTATATACAATGGTACATTAGCAGTGTCTGATGTAAATGGCACGAAAGTAAATTTGGTGAAAAATACCAATGTTGGTAATGCAATTCTTTTCGGAGCTAAAGCAAATGTTCAAATTGTAAACGTAAACGGACAAGTTGTAAAATCAGCTGCTGTATCTGATGGAACTTCTCTTGATGTTTCTTCTCTTGCAAAAGGAATGTACATCGTAACAGCTGAAGTAAACGGTGAAAAAGTTTCTCAGAAAATCATCAAAAACTAAGAATTCCTTTCTCAATAAAAAAAGCCACTTCCGAAAAGAAGTGGCTTTTTTATTTTATCCATTATTAATTATTAATTATTCATTATCAAAACCAACCTCTCCTAAAATACCCCGTAATCGCTGAGAAATTCAACATCAAAGTAAATCGGATTCTGCTTCCGTAATCTTTAAATGAAGGTTCAAAACCGAGCGAACTTTGCACCGGAAAATAGATTTCAAGAAAATCTGGAATTACCTTCACCTTTACCCCCGAATCCCAAATAAACTGAGGATTTTGCATCTGGTTTTTGTAAACGCCTGCATCCGCATACACATTAAACCAACGCCAAACGTGCGCATCAACATTCACCGAAGTAATCCACCGATTGGCTGTTTTCCCGAGATAAGATTTGAAACCACCTTCCGCCAAAATCAATTGCTGGGAAAGCAAACCACTCGTCGCACTTTGTCCCAAAAGTCCATACGAGAACGCATAATTTGAAACCTTCGAAATGCCGTAATCAAACAAATTGTTTTTTGTTTTATTGGTGATGAAATAACCTCCAAAAAACCGGAAACTCACTTTTTGATCTTGTGCAAATTCCCAACGGTAAAAAGCTTCCGCAGAAACTTTCTGAAAATCTTCCATCCATTGAAGGTTTCCACTTAGGTATTTTTCATGAATGAGTCTTCTGTCCGAATAGCTATATCCAACATTCCAAAGATTGTATTTTCCGTATTCATTCGCGGCAATCATCGCAGGAGTGAGTTCTTTTTCAAAGAAATTATACGAAAAGCCTAAACTTCTGCCGATGTCACTGCGCGGATTTTTACTAAAATTAATATTCGCAAATGCCGAAAATTTTTGGTAAGTTAAATCATAATCATAGTGAAAATATGAACCGGAAACTCCCAAATCTAAACTTCTGTAAAAACTGTTTGCCGGCTGAAATGAATAAGAAACACCGCCTGCACCAGTTAATTTTCCCGTTCCCGAACTAAAATAAGGAGTAAACGAATAAACAAATTTTCTGTCAAATAATGATGAATTTTTAAAATTTAAACCCAACAAAACTTTATCATACGCGTTGAAATTCAGTTTCGGATTCAGATATACTTCATTGTATTCCGGATTAGGAATGTCTTTGAAAAACTTGAGCCGAATTTTTTTGGTATTTGCGAAAAAACCTTTGGCATAAAGATAATTGTCGCGGAAATTCTTCTCCGGGAAAATGTATTCGCTGTTGATCACGATTTTCTCAGCATCAGTTTGTGGGATATTGTAAATTTTTGCTTCTTTGGAACGTTCGGTATCGAACCAAAATGCGGTTTTCTCACCGTTTTTTTTCTCGGTTTCAATCTTGAAAGGGATTTCCTGTAACGTGTTTTTAGCCACTTTTACCTGAAATTCATCCCCGATTTTCTTAAATCGTTTCAGCCTAAAATTTACTCGGTTTTTATTTTGTATAAAGTGCTCCAAAAAGCCCGAAGAATATCCGGAAGCCACCGTTAATTCATTTAAAAATGCTTCTTTATCAATTCTTTTTCCGGTATTTTTTTGCAAAAATCGAATCACAAAATCGTCAAATTTCTCTTTTCCCATTTTCTCTGCCACAAAAGAAAATAAACTCCCTGTTTCGAAATGGCTGATCGCAGTAGCGTTGAAATTGCTCAGATTTTCGAAAGGTTGTCCTATTTTTTGATCCAAATTTTGAGTCAAAATATATTGGTAAGCAAGTCCGTATCTTTCCGAAAGCTTCAGCTTTGATGCATGGAATATTTTCAAAGGTTTTAAACCGAGAATTTTCAAATTATCGGGAAGATCGCCGAGCAATTTTCGCTCTTGGTAATACCTTTCGATGTACTGAATTTCCAGGTAGGTTTTCAGCCCGTTCATCAACCAATGATCGCCACTTTTCTCGAAAATAGAAGATTGCTCAACAATTTTTTTCGATAAAATACTGAAATAATTCAGATCAATTTTTTCAGCTTCAGTGAAAAGTGGATAACGGAATTTCCAGAATTTAATATCATCAATTCCCATAAAATTCTCAGATTCCCGGAATTTTTCGCTGATGAATATTTTCGAGGGTAAAGAACCTGTTTTTGCCTTAATGAAATTGAGTTGCAATGGAAGATAAAATTCCAGATTTTGCTTCTCGGTTTCGGTCAGTTGGTAACCGAAATTGATTGTAATTTTTTGTCCTTCAATAGTTGTTGTAATGGTTGGGAAACTGTTTTCCGAGATTAGAAATTCTGGATCATTGACCAACTTGCCTTCAAAATAATTGGGCTGAATTTCCGGAAGATTACTTTGCGAATAGTGGTTGATAGGAATATCAAGATTCACTCTCCAGTAACTTCCCGGATTTTGGTTTTCTTCAATATCGATGAAATTTCTTTGAATTTGGTTATGATTATCAAAACCATCGGGAACCAGAAAAAAGTATTTCAGAGCTACTTTTTTTCCGTCGCTTCCGTAACCGGTAAATTTCTGCGAAGGCAAATTCAACTGGTAATTTAAAGTGATTTTCACCTTTTTTCCGGGCGCAAGCTTCTCTGAAAGCGGAAGAAAAATCTGTTCTCTTGATCCGTCAATTCCTGTTATCGTTTGTCCATCAATCTGAATGTTGAGATTTTCTAGATTGCCTAATTCATTGGGTTTTGCAAAGTGTAAATCGATTTTTCGATCTTCCAGTTTTCGGTAAACCAATGATGTGTTATGGGTTTTGTACGCGGAAATCCAATTGAGGAGTTTTATCTGGTCTAAATTGCTTTCAGAATGGTTATAGTAAGTAATTTCCTGATATACAGTAATTTGTCTCTTGTTTTCAGGGATTTTAGCTTCAATGTATATGCTGTCTTGTTGAGCAGAAATTGCAACAATATTGGTAACCAGCATCAAACCGCAAAAAAATATTTTCATCTTTTAAATTCAATCAAATATAATGATGTTTTTCTAAATGAAATTCTATTATTAAGCTGTTTTTTGTTAGTTGTTGATTTTTATAACGAATTTTTTTTGCGTTTTGTATCATGTTGAATTTTTTATTTTTCATTTAAATTTCAACAAAAAAAAACGGAAACCCAGTTTCCCGAATTTCCGTTTCCAACTAAAAAAAATTACTAACTATTATTCTGCTGTTAATTCAAAATCACCTTTAATTCTCACCATATCATTGATCATTGGTGCAGGGAAATTAGGTCCAACGTTGAAGTCAGATCTCTTCAAAGTTCCCAAAACCTGGTAACCATAAGTAGTTTTTTTATTCATCGGATTTACCGTAGAACCGCGGTAAACCAAAGTTAAAGTAACTGGTTTTGTAACACCGTGCATCGTAAGATTTCCTTTCAAAGTGTAGTAGTTCTTTTTGTTTTTAGTTAAAGAAGTACTCTTGAATTCTAGAGTTGGGAATTTTTCTGCATTGAAAAAGTCTGGACTTTTCAAGTGGTTATCTCTTGCTTCAACATGAGTGTTGATCGAGTTTACATCAGCTGAGAAAGCAAGGGTAGAATTCGCAAAGTTTTTCTCATCTGCATTGATGGTTAAAGCTGCTTTGTCGAAATTTCCGGTGATGTCGTTGATTCCAAGGTGCATTACTGCAAATTGAATTCTAGAGTGAGCCGGATCGTTCTTTAAAACTAATTGTGCAAAGGTGGAAACCGAAAATAACACAACGGTAATGAGGGATAAGATTTTTTTCATGATACTATTTTTTATTGTTAAAATTAATACTGCAAAGATATTTCGAAAATTTTTTATTGGCGTTGATGTACGGTAAGAAATCAGTTGCAATTTCCATCCACGTCACATTGCGCACCGCTGTTGATGATTTGCAAACCTTGGTCTCCAGCAGAAAATTCTGCAAAAGATTTTTCCAAAACCTCTAGGAAAAGTTCAGGTTGTTGCGCCCCGGAAACGCCATATTTATCATTAAATACGAAAAAAGGAACACCACTAATCCCCAATTGTCGAGCGATTAAACCATCTTGTGAAACGGCGTGTGCGAAATCATCGGATTGTAAAGCGTCCTGAATTTCCTTTTCCGAAAGTCCTACAGATTGTCCGATTTCCAAAAGCGTCGCTTCATCATCGATATTTTTTCCATCGATAAACTGGGCTTTAAACATCGCTTCTTCCATTTCATTGCCTAAGTTTTTCGAATTTGCAAGTTGAATGAGGAGATGCCCGCGATATGAATTCGCCACTTTTGAATCGTCAAAATTGAATTCAATTCCGGCTTCTTTTCCGGCATTTTTCACGTGCTCGTGCATGGCTTTAGCTTCGTTCAGTGAAATTCCTTTCACCTCTGTGAAATATTCATACGGATTTTTCTCTGGTTGTGTAACCAGGTTGGAATCCAGCTGAAAACTATGCCAATTGATTTCAATTTCATCGGAATTCGGGAATTTCTCTAATGCTTTTTAAAACTTTTTCTTCCCGACATAACAAAACGGACAGCGAATATCGCTCCAAATATCTACTTTCATAATAATCTTATTTTTAATGAAATGAGCATTTTTTTTATTAAAATTTTCATTCATCAATTAATGAATCAAAGATACAAACCTTCTGTTGAATAATTCTTGATGCAAGTTAATAAATCGATTTCATTATTTGCTGTGCATTTAGATAAAAACATAGTTGCCTGAAATCTGTTTATTACGACGTACGAAGCGGAAACACTAAGGAAATAAACAAGAGTTTTGTTAAATTATCTCCACTGTTTGAGCGACGCCCGAACTTTATTTTTTTATAACCTTTTTTTTTCAAGACAAAAGAACAAATAATCAAATAGGTATGTTGTTTTTGCTTTATTTACAAAAGGTTTTCATTATTCAATTCAAACGAAAAAATGAAGAACCAAATACCAAAAAGCCAGCGTAATAAAAGCTAGAGGAATTCCCACGCCAACCATCAAATTGCAGAGTTTCGGTTCCAATTTATGTGCTGCGGCGATAATTCCCGCGGTAATCATCGGAGCCATTGCAGATTCCAAGAGCGATATTTCAATCATTTCACCGCTCTGTTTTAAAATGATAAAATAAAACAGAAAGATAAATGCTGGAAAGAGCATCAATTTAAATAAAAGACCCCAAAATAAAGGTTTGGTATCGGCGTCCAATTTCTGCCAATGAAGCTGACTGCCCACTGAAAATAATGCCAGCGGAACAGTTGTAGCTCCCAATTTATTTAAAACTTCATCAAGTTCATGCGGTATTTGAATATTTAAAACATTCAAAATAATTGCTACAGAAAATGCCAAAAATGGAGGAAACCGAATGATTTTTCCTGCAATGTGCGAAACTGTACTTTTGGTTCCTGAATAATAATTTGCCACTGCAATTCCCACTGTGGAAAGGGCTACAAAAGAACCGGGTTGATCCACCAGCATCACGGTTTTCAGTCCACTTCCCCCGTAAATCGCCTGAATGACCGGAATTCCTACAAACGAAGTGTTTCCGAAACCGGCACACATGATTAGCGCGCCGATTACGGATTTCGACCAGTTCATTTTTTTACCAAGAACGCTGAAAAAAACCATTGCCAAAAAAATATTCAGCCACGCAACAGCCACTGGAAAAACCACCTCGTAACTGATCACGATTTTCGGGATGTAATACAGCGAAAGCGCGGCAAGTGAAATATTAATAACAAAGGAGTTCAGCGCGACATGACCGTTTTCCGGAAAAAGTTTTGCTCTTCTGAAAAAAAATCCCAGAAATAAACAGAGAAACAGCAGAATAAGATTAGCCAACAATTCTATTTTTACGTTTGCAAACTTTCCAAATATGCATTCCAGCCGGCAATTTTGTAATTAAGCGCTGCTTTTTCGGCATCATCGGCTTTGTAAATTCCGCGGCCAACGATCATGAAATCGGTTTGTAAATTCCTGAAAACGTGTTCCGGTGTGTTGTATTGTTGCCCTTTTCCGTCACCAGAATCCGATAAATTCACACCGGGAGTGAAAAGTAAAAGTTCTTCCGGCAATTGTTTTTGGGAAACGCCACCAATCACATTCGGGTGAGATTGAGCCACTTTCAGCGCTTCTTCCTGATAATTTTTATCTGTTAAAGTTCCTTTGGACGACATTCCTAAAATCGCTACAACTCCCACATTCAGGAAGCAATCCAAAGAATCGTAACCGCCAATCACATGAGAAGTCACGAAATCTGCCCAGTTGGAAATCTTATAAATTCCATAAGAAAACTGCAATTCCTGGGTGTTTCCGATGTCGGCAAATTTTCGGTCTTCCATCAAAAGAAAATTATATTTTGTGGCCAAATCTTTCAGCGGAAGAATGGTTTTATCGGGATCGAAATCGGTGACGATATCAATATGAGTTTTTAGGGCAACGATGTGCGGACCCACTTTTTCAGCAAAATCCAATAGTTCCTGAGTGGTAATGACATCGGCGGAAGCAATCAGATTTGATTTTTTTTCAATCGAAATTTCCAATAGTTTTTTGGCAACAGAATGTTCTGCATTTTCGAGTTTCTGCTCATAAGTTGGGCGTTTTTTCTCTTCAAATTTCACCACATTTCCTTTCAGAAAGTCATCAATTCTCGTTACTTCATCATCGGATAAATGATTTTCTTCCTTTAAAATCGAACAAACTTCCGAAATCGTAAACAATGTATGAACGCGATAACCTTTGCTTTCGAGCATTTCTTTTCCTCCTTGTTGACGATCCAAAACAACCACAATATCAGAAACCGAAATTCCTTCATTTTCAATTTCCGGAATGGTTTCCAGAAGCGATTTCCCACTCGTGATGACGTCTTCCACCAAAAGACAGTTTTGACCTTTCTGGAAGATCCCTTCAATCATTTTCTTGGTGCCGTAGTCTTTTGCTTCTTTTCTTTTGATAATCAAAGGAAGGTAGCTTTCCAGCGACATCGCCGTTGCCATCGGAAGTGCAGCGTATGGAACACCACAAATGAGGTCGAAATTATCCAGCGGAAGCATATCCAAAAGATAATTGGCGAGTCGTTTTAATATTTTAGGATCAGAAGCCAATGGCCGAAGATCTACATAAAACGGGCTTTCAATACCGCTTTTCAGGGTAAACCGTCCGAATTTGATAATGCCGAGTTGGTAGCACTCGAGAAAGAATTCCTTTTTATTTTCCATTTACTTTTTACTTTAGGACAAAGTTAGGGTTTTCAGAGAAATTTTTCGGGTTCTTATTAGGTTAAAAAATCTTAAGAGGTTAAGAGGTTTAAGGGTTAAAAGGTTAAAAGGTTAAAAGGTTAAAAGGTTACAGGGTTAAGAGGTTACAAGGTTAAAAGATTAAAAGGCGTAAAAGGTTACAATTACCCGAATGAAAACCTTCTCACTAATACCCTTAGTGAATCTAAGGATCTTTAATTAAAAAAAAATTCGCTAAATTTTCGAAATTTGTTGGAATAGACTCACGGATTCAGGCAATTCAGCGGAATCCTTTTGAGGGAAAATCAACTTTGCAAAAAATAAATCTTTTCTCTTTCTTCTTTCTTCTTTCCTCTCAAAAAAGCTAACCCTCCGATTTCCTCATTCTTTTCCACAACTTAAATCCTTCAAACCAAATCACAGAAGCAAAAGCCACCAACGCAGCAAAACCAATCTCCTGCGCAGAAAGTGTGGTAACTTTGAAAAACCGAGTCACCGGATCGATGAAAAGAATCGCTGACAAAAACAAAAGGGTGACAAGACTTACTGCCAATTGTATTTTGGCGTTTCCGGTTATTTCTGCTCTTCTCATTTCAGCGTAATTGCATCCTTTGGCCTCACAGCATTCAGGACAATTTTCTTTAAAGGATTGGACGGGATTTTCAGATCTCTTTTGAGATGATCATTAAGCAAAAGATTAGCGATGCTTTGTTTTGGGTTTTAGAAACATTCATTCAAAAATCAAATTTATTGCAAAGCTTGCTCATTCCCGATATGCACATGCTCTGAAAAAATTTATATCTTCGTAGGGATTAAAATTTAACTTCATGAAACGTAATTTTTCCTTCCTGTTCATCCTGATTTCTTTATGGGCTTATTCCCAAGTTGAAGAGAAAAAACTGGATGAACTGATACAAAATACTTTAAAAACCTTTGACGTACCCGGAATGTCGGTCGGCATCATCAAAGACGGAGCATTGGTTTATGCAAAAGGATTTGGTGTAAGCTCATTGACCACTCAAAAGAAAATGGATCAAAATACCCTCGTGGGAATTGCGTCCAATTCCAAAGGGTTTACCGCAACTGCATTGGCGATTCTGGCGGATGAAGGCAAACTGAGTTTTGACGACAAAGTCACCCAATACCTCCCGGAGTTTCAGATGTACGATCCCTACGTTACCCGAAATATCACCATCAAGGATTTAATTACCCATCGAGCAGGACTCGGTTTAGGGCAGGGCGATTTGATGTTCTTCCCAGAAGGCGGAAATCTTACGGTGAATGACATCATCCACAATGTTCGGTACCTAAAACCTGAAAACGATTTCCGCACCACTTTGGATTACAACAACATCATGTTCATTGTAGCAGGTGAAATTATTCACCGTGTTTCTGGACTTTCTTGGGCAGAATTTATTGAGCAGAAAATTCTTAAACCGGTGGGGATGAACTCCAGCTTCGGAAGCTATAACCGAGCAAAAGCAGCGAAAGTAACCAACATCATCGATGCACACGCTCCGGTGGATGGAAGAGTAGTAGCAGTACCTCATGACTGGAACGAAACAGCCAACGCAGCCGGTGGAATCATCAGCAACATCACCGATATGGCGACTTGGGCGGAGTTCTTAATGAATGGTTTCACCACCAAAGACGGCAAGAAACTCGTTTCAGATAAACAAATTCAGCAACTGTGGAACCTACAGATTTCTACACCTGTAGCACTTAAAAATGCTTATGATTCTAATTTCGGGGGCTATGGTTTGGGCTGGTTCCTTACTGATGTTAAGGGGCATAAACAAGTATACCACACCGGTGGATTAATTGGTACTGTAACTCAATTTACCCTGATTCCTGATATGAAATTGGGCATTGTGGTGCTCACGAATCAGCAGAGTGGTGCGGCTTTCAATACCATTACCAATACTGTGAAAGATGCTTACCTCGGTGTACAAGATCGCAATTGGCTGAAAACCTACGGCGACAGAATGGCAAAAGTGGACGCCGATTTTACCAAAGGGAAAAAAGAGATTTTAGCAAAAGCAACCGCTTTCCAGAAAGAAAAAAACCTTCAACCTAAACCGGAACAGGTAGTAGGAACTTATCGTGATGAATGGTTCGGAGAGGTAATTGTAGCGCAGGAAGGAAAAACTTACAGAATTTATTGCAAGAACTCTCCGCGTTTGAAAGGTGAACTTCTACCTTATAGCAACAATACCTTTATTGCAAAATGGGATGATAGAAGCTATGATGCAGATGCATTTGTAATCTTTAATTATGATGAAAACGGCAAAGCGCAATCTGCAAAAATGAAACCCATTTCCGATGTCACCGATTTCAGTTTCGATTTTGATGATTTGGATTTGAAGAGAAAAGACTAGTTTTCTTTTTCAGTTAAAATAAAGAACCCCGGAAATCATGATTGACTAAGATTTACGGGGTTTACTATTGGAATCCACTGAATGATTTCCCTATTTAGTCCCTTATTTTTGAAGTGGGGACTAATATTCAGGAGAATATTGCTTGGTATATTTCTTCGATTCTTGAAAATTCATCTTCTGTTATTTCTGAGAAATTCTTTTTTCTACGGTTTGGGAAAACGCCTTTATTCTGGTGAAGAAATACAATTATTTCGTTGGCGCGTTGATCTGGCATATCGATTAAGTTTAAAATTTCCTTTTTCAATTCATCGTATCTTTCTAGAAAAACCAATTCATCATTAAGATCCTGCTTTATGGTTTCTTTGATTGTTTTTGCAAGAAATAAAGTTTGGGCTGTTAAATCTGGATATTTATAATAACTTTCTACTTCTTCAATATTGTTGATAATTAATTCACCTTCTTCATCTTTTGAAAACTGTATTCTTTTCATTAAATGCATTGAATAAGATTCTAAAATTGCATCATATTCAGCCATATTATTCAGCATATGTGCAGAAACTGGAATAATAACACCTTTTTCTACAAACCCGTCTCTCGCTAAAAAGTCATGTATCAAAAAACGGTGAATTCTTCCATTTCCGTCTAAAAACGGGTGAATAAATACAAATCCAAACGAAACAATGGCAGCTCGAATGATGGAGGAAAGGCTCCTGGTTTTTTCTTCTGAGATTAGAAGGCCATCCATCATAGGGTGAACCAACATAGAAGGCGGACAAACATAATGATAGATTTCTTCTAAACGATAATTGGTTTGCCCTATATAATTTTGGAATTTTCGATAACCATCCTGCTTATATCTCGGATCTACAATAGCATTTTGGAGATGGGTGAGGTTTTTTTCCGTTAAAGTTTCTTGTACAGATTTTTTACCTGCATCGTAAAGTAAATTTACAAAACGGTTCATTCTATCAGCCGTAGGCTTTTCACTTTCTATCTCATAAGAAGATTTAGTTTCCTTACGGTAAAGATATTGAGTTGCCCTATTGAAAATTTCTGCAGAATACTCGGATTTTAAATGCTCAATTTCACCTGAATAATCAACATTTAATAATTCTTTTAATTGGTGGGTATTCCTAACAATCGGGCAAAAATCTTTTCCTCCCAAAAGATTGTCATTAATCCTCCATTTACTGTTTTTATTGACGGAACTTGTAACATATTTTTCAGAATCTAAAAGATCTACGTAGTTTCCTTTTATTGAAAAATCAAGATAAAGTTTTTTTTCCGTAAGCCACTCGTAAAGAAAGCCAATCTTCCGAGAATATTTTCCTGTAGGATTTTTTTGGATGTATCGAATAATCTCATCTTCGTCCGTTTGTTTAAAAACTGCATTCAAAAAATCCAGATTGAAATCATCATATTTTAATCCAAATTCAATATGGGGGAGCATATCATCTTCTACAGGAGCATATTTTGCCCCAAAAGTTTCTTCAACTACATTATCAATTCCTATTTCGATCTTATTTCTCGATCCAATAATCGAAACATGCGTTAAATTAAAGTATTGAAGATTCAAATGTTCTTTCAGCCATTGAAATCCTGCAGTTTGTCCTCGCATATAGCAGTAATTTTAATATTTATGCTGTAAAATTATTAAAATTAAATCAAAGTGAAGTAAAATAGTTACACCTACATTTGTCTAAACTCAAATTGTAGGCTAAGTTTGAAAACTTACTTCAAGTTTTTGGGCTCATAAAAGAACAGCAACTTTTTATCAGCATTTTCAAATTCCGACCATGAGTCGCAATCAATGGAAAAAGCGCCTACTCCGCAAGTAGGAAACGAGAAAATCTGCTCACTGATCATATTGGCAAAATTCGAAATCCCGTTGTTATGCGAAAACATCGCCACGGAATTCACGTCATCGTTCAAGTCATAAATCACCGATTCGAAATTGCTTTCATTGGCATTATAGAGTTTTCTATTGGTTAATATTTCAATGTGATACGTTTCGTTGAAAATTTCACAAGTATGTAAAGCGCGCAAAGCCGGACTGGAAATGAACTGATCGATGTGGATTCCGTTTTGCATTAAGTAAGCAGCCATTTTATGGGCGTTTTCAATGCCTCGTTCGGCCAATGGACGATCGAAATCTTCGGTATCTTCGGGCCAATCGCTTTTGGCATGGCGCACCAGTATAAGTGTTTTCATACGTATCGAAATTTTGGAAAATTAAAATTAATCAAAAATTTAACAACTTGATCATTAATCTGCTTTAAGATGATAAATTTCACTCACTTTAGGTCTTTTTTTTAATGAAAATAAAAAAATCCATCATAATCTTATTGGTTTTTAAATAATTAAAGTGTGCTTTTCTAACCGTTGAGGCTTAGTTTTTTTTAATTTTGTGCGCAAAGACAAATATTTGTAAATTTGCAGACTATGGGGCAAATAATGGCGGTTGATTACGGAAAAAAAAGGTGTGGAATCGCGGTAACGGATGATATGCAGATCATTGCGACCGGATTGCCGACCGTAGCTACCCAAGATATTTTTGAGTTTTGTACTGCTTATTTTGCTGAAAACAAAGTGGAAGAAGTAGTGGTTGGCATACCAACTGATTTGAAAGGAAACCTCTCGGAAGTCGAGCAAGATATCCTGGAATTTATCAGGAAGTTCCAAAGCCAATTTCCGGAGATTGCGGTGCACCGTTTTGATGAAAGGTTTACCTCCAAAATGGCTTCATTTTTTATCTCCCAAAGTGGAAAAAACAAAAAGAAAAGAGAAGAAAAAGGGTTGATTGACAAAGTAAGCGCTACCCTGATTTTGCAAAATTATTTAGAACAGAAACAAAAATGATTTTACCAATACGTGCATTCGGCGATGCAGTTTTAAGAAAAACCTGCCACAATATCGATCAGGGTTATCCTGATCTCCATGAACTCATTCAGAACATGTATGAAACTATGGAATCAGCAAACGGTATCGGTTTGGCAGCGCCACAGGTTGGATTGGATATCCGTCTTTTTGTGGTGGATCTTTCGCCTCTGGCGGAAGATGAAGATTATGCCGATATTGCTGAAGAATTGAAAGATTTCAAGAAAGTTTTCATTAATGCTAAAATCCTCGAGGAATCTGGTGAAGAATGGAAATTTAATGAAGGTTGTCTTTCCATACCCGATGTTCGCGAAGATGTGAAGAGAAAAGAAACCATCCTTATCGAATACTACGATGAAAATTTCGTGAAACATACCGATACTTTCTCCGATATGAGAGCCCGTGTAATTCAGCACGAGTATGACCATATCGAGGGAATTCTTTTCACCGATCACCTAAGTTCTTTGAAGAAAAAACTAGTAAAAGGCAAATTGGTGAAAATCTCTCATGGTGACGTAGCTGTAAACTATAAAATGAGATTTCCAAAATAAGTAAAAACGAACAACGGAAGTTTTATCAATCGGTAATCCGCTTTAAATATCATAAAAATTCAAACAAAAAAATAAGAAAATGCAGTTAGAAAAAATAATTTCAATCTCTGGAAAACCAGGGCTTTACAAATTAGTTTCACAGTTGAAAAATGGTTTTATCATTGAAGATGTTATGACCAAGAAGAAAGTAAGTATTGGCAATACCTCACAGGTTAGTTTGCTAGATAACATCGCGATGTTCACTTTCGATAAAGAGGTTCCTTTGTTTGAAGTCTTTGAAAACATTGCAAAAAACAACGATTATAAAGAAACGATTTCTCATAAATCTTCAGATGCTGACCTTAGAGCTTTTATGTTGGAATCTCTTCCGGATTATGATACTGAAAGAGTTTATGTTTCAGACATCAAGAAACTGGCGCAGTGGTACAATATCCTGAACAAAGCTGGATACATCACTCCTGAAAGTTTCGTAAAAGCAGAAGTTCCTGCCGAAGAAAAAACGGAGAACCAACCTGCTGCTGAGGTTACAGAGAAAAAAACTGCGAAAAAAGCGACACCGAAAACTGACAAGCCAGCTGCACCTAAAGTTAAAGCTTCAACTTCTTCCGCAAAAGGTGCCCCGAAAAGTACGCACAGAAAAATGGGCTAAACAATAGTCATACGAATTAAAACCTTGTCTTAAACAGCAAGGTTTTTTTATTTAAATCACGTAAATTTGTAATTCGTCACCAACATCAAATACCCAACATCCAAAACCCATCATCCCGCATCCAACACCCATCAACATGAACACCAAACAACAGAAACTCGATGCTTTTTCCCGCCTTTTAGACATTATGGACGATCTTCGGGAGAAATGTCCGTGGGACAGAAAGCAAGATTTACAATCTCTGAGACCCCTTACTTTGGAGGAAGTTTACGAACTTTCGGACGCATTGTTGAAAGAGGATTTAACCGAAATTAAAAAAGAACTCGGCGATGTATTGCTGCATTTGGTTTTTTATGCCAAAATTGGTTCCGAAAAAGGTAGTTTCGATATCGCGGATGTCATCAATTCTTTAAACGAAAAACTCATTTTCCGTCATCCACATATTTACGGAGATGTTGAGGTAAAAGATGAAGAAGAAGTAAAGCAAAACTGGGAAAAACTGAAGTTGAAAGAAGGCAATAAATCGGTGCTTTCCGGTGTTACCAAAGGAACTCCGAGTATGGTAAAAGCATTTAGAATTCAAGAAAAAGTAAAAGGAATTGGTTTCGAATTTGCGGACGCTGAAGACGCCTGGAAAAAAGTAGATGAAGAACTCGCGGAGTTCCACGCAGAAAAAGATTTAGCAAAAAAAGAAGTGGAATTGGGCGATGTTTTCTTTTCGCTGATCAATTATGCCAGACTTTCGGGCATTAATCCGGACTCCGCTCTGGAAAAAACCAATATCAAGTTTATTTCCCGCTTTCAGAAAATGGAGCAGTTGGCATCGGATAAAAATTTAAAACTGGAAGACCTCTCGCTGGAGGAAATGGATAAACTTTGGGAAGAAGCCAAAGTCATGATCCGATAAAGACCCATCATTATTGTGAGTGTATGTAACATATAATTTGTTTTAGTCTTGAATGTTCGTTAGCCTTTCGCCACAAAAGGACTTTTAAGGAACACTAAATTTCTGAAAGTGTAAAATAAAAGACACTTCGAGAGAAATGTCTTTTATTAAAATGATTACATATCACGTTGTGCCTCAGAATTCGGGGTGAGCAGATTTTAATTTTTCATGAATTTTGTAGATTCTGTATTCCCTTCCTTGTCCGTAAGTTTCAGAACATAAGAACCCACTGGCAGGCGCGAAAGATTGATGCTCTTTCCGGTCATTTTATCTGAAGCAACCCTTTGTCCGGCCATATTATAAACAGAATAAGAAGAAAATTCCTGCCCAGATTTTATAAACAGCATGTCTTTTACAGGATTTGGGTAAATATTTACAGCCGCTCCAATTTTCACTGAATTTGTACCTAACGGACCATCTGAAGTAATTTCTACCTGTGTAAAGTTGCCCTGTAAAACGTCGCCTGTAGATTGCCACAGTGCTGAATATAAAGTCCCATAACCCGCCGAACTTGTAGAAGCTGCCTGAACACTTCTTAAGGAATTCCGGTTCCGCTGTGTCGGACTTCTATCAGGAGGTTGTCACCGTTATACTGCCATGCACTTGTAAAATTAATCTTAAAACTGAAATTGTTGGGATTGGAACCGATCGTGAGCGCACCTGCCGGAATCTGTAAACTTCCGGAGCGTACCTGAGTTTGTGTACCTACCACATTAGCGGCAAAATTAAGCTGTCGCTCCGATGGTTCAACACTCTCACTCAGATAAATATCAAATGCATTCATCGTCAAATTGTTCGGTGGCCAACTGGTAGCTGTACTTGCCGGCAGCCTGAAGGAAATGGAGGTAAGGTTTTTTCCGACGAGGGAAGTAAGGAGCGTATCATCGATAATCATCTGTAACTGTCTAGCGGCATTTCCATAAGGACCGATGAATGCACTGCCCTCATTGGAATCGGGTATTACCAAAGCTGTTTGTGCCTTGGTGGTCGTATATCCGGCCATCATCATAAATCCTATGACAACGGAAGATATACGTTTGTTCAGAATCCGCAAAGAAAGGGCTTTTGGAAGGTAATCCTGTTTAGTGAAAAGAGTAGTTTTTGTTTCCATAATTGAATATTTAGTTGATAATGAAATTAGTAAAAAATATGAATAATAAAGCTGTCAATTAAAAAATTAACAGCTTTTAAAAATAATATTTGCCGGGTATATCTTTTATTCTGATTTAAATTTTCTGCGAATTCTCTTTTTCCTGAATCAAATACTGATGATAAAGCAGTGGTTCTTCGAGATTTTCGAGTTCTTCTTTGGATAAAACCCGATAATTGATTTTAAAGGTTTTTTTCTTTGCAGTTTCCAGTGAAAATCCGCCTGCTCCGAAACCATCGGTAACATCGAGTTCAAAATGGTTGTATTTCCAATATTCATATAAATCGTGATCCACCCAAAAATAAAAACCTAGAACAGTACCGATGCATACATCCTTTGTTCGCGGATAATAATGTCCTTTGCGAAAACATTGTGGCTGGGTACCTTCGCAGCAGCCACCTGCTTGATAAAACATCAAATCTCCAAATTCTTCATAGAGTTCCTTGATCAGTTCCAAAGCTTTTGGGGTTGCGGAAAGTCGCTGTGTATTGTTCATCGTTAATGATTTTTATGGTGAAAGATTCTTTCATTTACAAGAAAAAAAAGACGGATTTTTTTGAGAAATCCGCCTTAATTTATTTAGAAGAATCCTAATTTTTCTTTGCTGTAAGAAATTAGCATATTCTTGGTTTGGCGGTAATGATAGAGCATCATTTTGTGATTTTCTCTACCGATTCCCGACAGTTTGTAACCTCCGAAAGGTGCTCCTGCAGGATAAGAATGGTATTGGTTTACCCAAACTCTTCCTGCCTGGATTGCTCTTGGTACTTGGTACAATTGGTGAGCATCTCTGGTCCAAACTCCGGCTCCTAAACCATAAATGGTATCGTTTGCGATCGCGATCGCATCTGCTTCATCCTTGAAAGTGGTTACCGCAAGTACGGGTCCGAAGATTTCTTCCTGGAAAACTCTCATTTTATTGTGGCCTTTCAGTAGTGTAGGTTGGATGTAGTACCCGTTTTTCAATTCGCCTTCCAAAGAATTAGCGTCGCCTCCTGTTAGCACTTCGCAACCTTCTTCTTTACCAAGGTTGATGTAGCTAAGGATTTTGTCGTACTGGATTTTTGAAGCTTGCGCACCGATCATTGTCGAAGTATCGAGAGGATTTCCTGCTTTAATGGCTTTAACGCGTTCTACGACTCTTTCGATGAATTTGTCAGCAATACTTTCCTGTACCAGTAATCGGGATGGACAAGTACAGATTTCACCTTGGTTTAAGGCAAATAATACGGCTCCTTCCAACGCTTTGTCAAAGAAGGAATCATCTTCATTCATCACGGATTCGAAGAAAACGTTTGGCGATTTACCTCCCAATTCCAAAGTTACCGGAATGATGTTTTCAGTAGCATATTGCATCACCAGTCTTCCTGTTGCAGTAGAACCCGTGAATGCTGCTTTTGCCACTTTTTTGTTGGTAACTAAGGCATGACCTAATTCTCCTCCAAAACCATTTACAATATTAACGACTCCCGGTGGAAGCAAATCGCCGATGATTTCCATCAATACCAAAATTGAGATTGGCGTACTTTCAGCCGGTTTCAGTACCACGCAGTTTCCTGCTGCCAAAGCTGGAGCAAGTTTCCAAACAGCCATCAGAATCGGGAAATTCCAAGGAATAATTTGAGCAATCACTCCTAAAGGTTCATTCACAATTAAGGAAACCGTATCGTTGTCTAATTCCATTAAGGAACCTTCTTCTGCTCGAATTACCCCGGCGAAATATCTGAAATGGTCTATCGCCAAAGGAATATCGGCATTCAGGGTTTCGCGAACTGGTTTTCCATTGTCCATGGTTTCTACCACCGCAATTTTTTCCAGGTTGGCTTTCATGCGATCCGCAATTTTATTGAGGATGTTGCTTCTTTCGGTTACGGAAGTTTTTCCCCAAGTTACGAAAGCCGCTTCCGCAGCATTCACTGCCATTTCCAAATCTTGTTCGTTGGAATGTGCCGCTTGGCTCATCACTGTTCCATCCAATGGGGTGATTACATCAAAATATTTTCCACTTGCCGGTGGAGTCCATTGTCCGTTAATGTAGTTGTCGTACTTTTCTTTCAGTTGTACTCTGTCATAAACTTTTGAACTCATTGTTGAATTATTTAATAATTTTATTAAAGTTATCGATTCCTTAATGAACGGAAAAGCCAAAATTTGTTAAAATTTCATTGATGACTTTATTTACTTTGATCGATTATTTCAATACTATGAAAAAACGTTTGTAAATCAATGAAATAGGTTAATTTTTTACTTAAATAAAAAAAACGCAACTCCGAAGAATTGCGTTTTAAAATGTATTTCATGTAGGTTTATAAACCAAATTGTTTTGCAAACAAATCCGGGAAAATACCCATTGCCAAAAGCGCTACAATGATGAATACCGCTACAATATTATAGGTAAGTGGTACTCTTTCCGAAGTTTTGAAACTGCTTTCTTTCGGGAAAAACATCATCATGATCAATCGTAAATAGTAAGCGATAGAGATTGCTGATCCCAATACTGCGATTAATACCATGAAAGTTCCCATTTTTGGATACTGAATGGCTTGTGCAAAGATGGAAAATTTTCCCATGAAACCTGCAGTAAGTGGTATTCCCGCCATAGATAACATAGAAACAGCGGCCGCGACTGCCATAATCGGTTCCGACTGGGCAAGACCTTTGAATGCGTTGTACGAGGTTTCTCGTTTAAGTTTTTCTACCCAGATCAAACAAGACATTACCCCAACTGTTGCGATAGAATAGGCGAAAAGGTAAAATGCAAGGTTGTATGCTGAAAGATTATTTAAACCAAAGAAAATTAATCCCAGATATCCAACGTGAGATACGGAAGAATAAGCCAACATTCTTTTGGCATTGCTCTGTGCAAGTCCCATCGTATTCGCAAGGAACAAAGTGATGATGATTAAAACCCCGATGATATTGATCCACTCACCGATAATTCCTGCAAAACCAATTGTCATTACTCTAAACAAAGAGAAGAACGCTGAAATTTTTACCACCGACATCATGAAAGCAGTAATCAAAGAAGGTGAACCTTGATAAACATCCGGACTCCACATGTGGAAAGGTGCCATAGAAACTTTAAATGATAACGCAGCCAACATCAATACTGCTCCTGCAACAAACATCAAGTCTTTCGGATTGGCGATGGAGTATTGATGAACCGTGTAAAGATCAAAACTTCCTGCAGTTCCATAGATTAGGGCAATTCCAAATAAAAGGAAACCGGTGGCAAATGCACCCATCAAGAAGTATTTGATAGAAGCTTCGTTGGAACGAATGTTAGTCTTATTGCTACCTGCCAAAACATACAACGGAATGGAAAGAATCTCAATTCCGAGGAATAAAGTCACCAAATTTTGGAATCCAAACAAGATAATTCCTCCGGACAGCGAGAATAAAATCAACGCGTACAATTCGGATTGATGACTTCTGTGATTGTTGAATGCAAAACTTCCCAAAAAGAAAAGCAACAAGGTTACCAGGATAGAAATTTTGGTAAACAGCGCCGCGTTCGGACCAAATTCGAACATGGCTTTGTATTGACTAAAGAAAGAACATTCCGGCAGAAAGCTTACATATAACGCGATGAGAAGCCCTAAAATACCGATATATCGTGAAAATTTTCCTTTTTCGAAAACTCCTGCAAACAATGCGGCAACTGCAGTTAGGAATATAATGATTAAAACGCTCATTTAATTTAGATTTGAGATTTTAGAGTTCAGATTTCAGATTTTTGGTCTGCGATCTTTGTCTTTTATTTCTTAATTATTTTATTTTTTCTAATTCATCATTGAAGTAAAAATAAACTTCAGCGAACTGTTCACCATTTCAATTAGCGGCTGAGGGAAAACTCCTAGTAGAATTACAAAAACTGCTAAACTCGCCAATACTGAAAATTCCACTGTCGAAAGGTCTTTTGCTGAAGCCAAGATCGCTTCATCTCCTTCACCAAACATGGCTTTTCCGTAAAATCTAAGAAGATATACCGCCGAGAAAATTATCGTAAGTCCCGCAAATATCGCTGCAAGTCCACTATAATCGAATACCGATTTCAACAAAATGAATTCTCCAATGAAGCCATTTGTTAAAGGTAAACCAACTGAGCCCAACAAAATAAGCAAAAACAAAACAGCAAATTTCGGAGCTACTTTTGCTAAACCACCCATTTGTCGAATATCTCTGGATTTGAATCTTTTATAAAGAATATCAGCACAATAAAACAATCCTACCACGTTGATCCCGTGAGCGAAAGTTTGTACCATGGCGCCTTCTGCGCCTTCGATTACTAAAGTTCCTTTTACCGTTAAAATTGCTGATGCCATAATTCCGGCAACCATCAATCCAACGTGGGATAGGGAAGAATAAGCGATAATTCTTTTCGAGTCGTTCTGGATAATGGCAATTAAAGCTCCGTGTACAATTCCGATGATTGCAAGCACCAAAACGATTTGCCCTGAAATTCCAAGAATAGGTTCGGGAGTGATTGGTAGTAAATATCTTAAAAGTCCGTAAACCGCCATCTTCAGCATAATTCCCGAAAGAAGCATGGAACCTTGGGTTGGCGAATAGGTATAAGTATCTGGTTGCCAAGAATGGAAAGGGAAAACCGGTAATTTAACTGCAAATGCAAAGAAGATGAACCAGAAAATCACCGTTTGTTCCGATGGATTCAGGTTTGCGTTATACAAATCCGTAAGTGCAAATGATGCCGATTGGGTATAAACGTAAATCAATCCCATCAACATAAATAAAGATCCTACAAATGTATATACGAAGAACTTTGTCGTGAATGCGATTTTCTTGTTTTCTTGTCCCCAAATTCCCGCGATTAACCAGATTGGAATAAGGGTAACTTCCCAGAAAATGTAGAATAACAAACCATCCAAAGCAGTGAAAACTCCAACCAAACCGAATTGCATCAAGAGAATTAATCCGTAGAAAGTGTTTCTATATCCCGGTTTTTCGTTAAAGGATGATAGGATGATGAGTGGCGTTAAAATATTGGTTAATAATACCAGCAACATACTCATTCCATCAATCCCGAAATGCAAATTACTCTTGATAAATTGTGACCAAGGATAATTGATTTCATACTGAAGAACTCCGTCAACAGTTGGTTTGAAATCGAAATTCGATAGCATATAAAAGGTAAGGAACATTTGTACAAATGCAATTCCCAATGCTAAAAACTTACTTGCGGGATTTTTCCACGCGAACACCAATGCAGAACCTACGAGAGGTAATAGTAATAATGTTAATAATAGATACGACATTTACTATTGTAATAAAAAGTTAACAATTAAAATAATTCCGATCGCCAATGACATGATGAGCACATAATTCTCCACGTTTCCGTTTTGAAGTCTTTTTGCTGCTCTACCAGAATCTTCAGCGCCTGTTCCGATAAATTCTACGAATCTATTCAAAACCCCTTTGTCGAACATATTTCCTCCAATTCCCAAACCTTCCGTCATTTTCACGAAGGTTGCGTTATAAATTTCGTCCAAAAACAATTTCTTGTTCGAAAGCCTTTCCCAGCCGGTGTATTTCTCTTCCGGTAAAGCCATTTTTTTCTTGTTGACGTAGATATTTTTTACAATATACCACACTGTGAAGAACATTACAAGCGTTAATCCCAACAAGATCATTTCGGTTCCGAATTTTACTTCAGGCAATGATACATCATATACATAGATCGATTTCAGCCAATATGCTAATTTCGCATAATGACCATGACCAATGAAATGCGGAAGATTGATGAAACCTCCAAAAATTGATAATACAGCTAAGATGATCAATGGAATGGTCATCGTTTTTGGGCTTTCATGAAGATGATGTTTTTGCTCTTCACTTCCTCGGAATTCCCCGTGGAAGGTTAAGTAATACGCTCTGAACATATAAATCGCCGTCATTGTTGCCACAATAAATAACACAGCCCATAGAAGTGGGTTTTTCCCGTAAACATTGGTTAAAATTTCATCTTTGGAAATCATCCCTGAAAAGAATGGGAAACCAGAGATTGCCAATGTTCCGATAAGGAAAGTGAAATGCGTAATTGGAATTTTCTTTTTTAAACCACCCATTAGTCTCATGTCTTGCTCGCCGCTCATCGCGTGGATTACTGAACCTGAACCTAAGAACAACAATGCTTTGAAAAAAGCATGCGTCATCAAATGGAACATTGCAGTGGTGTAAGCTCCTACGCCAAGTGCAACAAACATAAATCCTAACTGCGAAACAGTAGAGTAAGCGAGAACTTTTTTGATATCATTTTGTCTTAAACCAATAAACGCGGCCACAAAAGCGGTCAATAACCCGATGAAAAGGATTACATCCATCGTAGTTGGTGCCAATGAATAAAGGAAATTGGATCTTACCACTAAATAAATTCCTGCTGTAACCATCGTTGCTGCGTGGATCAATGCGGAAACCGGCGTTGGACCTGCCATCGCATCCGGTAACCATGTAAATAAAGGTACCTGAGCTGATTTTCCCATTGCACCGATGAAAAGACTTATGGTGATAAAAATAATAACAGGAGAATCGAGTTGGAATTTAGAAGAATTTTGTGCTACAGAAAGGAAATCCACAGCGTTGGTTTGATAAGCGATCATGAAAATCCCGATCAACATACCCAAGTCTCCAATTCTGTTCATGATGAAAGCTTTTCTGGCCGCTGCTCCATATTCTTTGTTGGTGTACCAGAAACCAATCAATAAATAAGAACACAATCCTACGCCTTCCCAACCGATAAAAAGAATTAGATAATTGCTTCCCATTACTAACAAAAGCATAGAGAAGATAAATAAATTCAAATAGGTGAAGAATTTATAGAAACCTTTGTCGTGGCTCATATAGCCAATAGAGTAGAGGTGAATCAGCGATCCGATTCCGGTAATAATCATAATCATCATCAATGATAACTGATCGATTTGGAAACCGAAATTCACCTGAATTCCATTGACCCGGAACCATTCAAAAGCTCTTACGATAACCGGTTGCGAATCTGCATTAAAATTTAAAAATAAACTGACAGCGATACAAAAAGATGCAAAAACTACCAGTGTTGCGATACTTCCCACTACGATTTTTGGAAGACTTTTCCCGAAAAGTCCATTGAACAAAAATCCGAATAAGGGTAATAGAACAATTGCGTAAACTAAATTTTCCATCCTTTATTTATCCTCTTAATTTATTAAAAATACTGACGTCAACCGATTTGGTATTTCGGTACATCATTGCTATAATCGCTAATCCTACTGCAACTTCAGCAGCTGCAACCACCATGATGAAGAACACCAGGATTTGGCCACTTCCATCACCTTTATAGCTGGAAAATGCTGCGAGCATAAGATTTACAGAATTCAACATCAGCTCTACACATCCCAAAATAATGATCGCATTTTTTCGGATTAATACTCCCAAAACTCCCAAACAGAACAAAACTGTACTCAGAATAATGAAATATTCCAAAGGGACGGTCTGTACAAATGAATTTACTTCTCCCATAATACTATAAATCTTTTTTACCGATTAAAACTGCACCTACAATTCCCGCGAGAATAAGGATAGAAGCAAGTTCAAATGGCAATACATACTCGTTAAATAATAACCGGCCAAGGTTTTTGGTCAATCCGACTGATGAATCTACATTTCCTGCGAAACTGTTTCCTTTAAGACCTTTGAAAGCTCCAAGAAGTCCTATTAAAAGAATTCCGGCTGCGAAAACTCCAATGAATTTGCTTAGATTCTGCTTCTTACTTTCATCGTTTTTATTCAAGTTCAACATCATCAATACATAAAGGAATAATACCATGATGGCTCCTGCATATACAATAACCTGAACGATTCCTAGAAACTGAGCATTGAGCAAGATATACATCGCTGCGATGGAAAAGAAAGTTACGATGAGGGAAAGTACGGAGTACAACGGGTTTCTTGCAAATACAAAATATACAGCGCTTGCTACTGCCAAAAATGCGACCAAGAAAAATATAATCTGTTCCATTTATTTTACTGATTTTTTTTGTAACTCACTCTGTCTTTCAGAAACATCAATTCTTTCATTGATTTTTTCTACCAACTTATCTTTTCCGTACACGAAGCTTCCGCGGTTGGTTTCCACATCTACCAATCTATCGGTAAGGTAAATTGCAGATTTCGGGCATGCCTCTTCGCACATTCCACAGAAAATACATCTCAACATATTAATTTCATATATGGATGCATATTTTTCTTCTCTGTAAAGATCTTTTTCCTCCTTAGTTCTTTCCGCTGCGGTCATGGTGATCGCTTCTGCAGGACAAGCCACGGCGCAAAGTCCACATGCTGTACAACGTTCTCTACCTTCTTCATCACGTTTCAACACGTGCTGTCCGCGCCATACTTTTGCTCTTGGTTTTTGTACTTCCGGGTAAGAATATACTTTGCCTTTGCTACCAGCAAGCGCATGTTTCATGGTAATCGCCATTCCCTTGAAAATTTCCGGGAGGTATATTTTTTCCATAAAAGTCATCTCTTTATTCGAGACTACTTTAGATCTGTTGGTCAGTTTCATATTATTTTTTTTTAGCTATTGGCTTAAGCTTTTTAGCATGAAAACTTTACTTTATTTTAATTATTGGGCAAAAAACACAATTACAGCAGCGGTGATAATCAAGTTCACCAAAGCGAGCGGTATAAGGGTTTTCCAACCTAGATGCATCAGTTGATCATAACGGAATCTAGGGATCGTCCAACGAATCCACATGAAAATGATGATTCCTAAAATTACTTTCGAAAGCATGGCAACGATACTTAAAATACCAGCTACGTTTTCTCCCCAGTTTTCAGAAACCCAGTTGATTCCTGGATAATTGAATCCTCCGAAGAATAAAGTAGCGATCAATGCATTGGAAATAAACATATTTACATATTCCCCGAACATATATTGCCCAAAGTTCATGGAAGAATATTCGGTCATATATCCGTTCACCAATTCAGATTCACATTCCGGCAAATCAAATGGATGACGGTTGGTTTCTGCCAAAGCTGCTACGAAGAAAATAATGAATGCCAATGGTTGATAGAAGATATTCCAGTTCATTCCGTCTGCAGGAATAATGCCCCAGATTTTTCCAGTTCCTTGTGCTGAAGTGATATAATATAAGTCTAAACTTCCCGACATTAAAATAATTGATAACAAAGAAAGTCCCATTGCCAATTCATAAGAAATCATCTGCGAAGACGCACGAATGGCTCCAATTAAAGAATATTTGTTGTTCGAAGCCCATCCACCAATCATCATTCCGTAAACTCCGATAGATACCATTCCGATCAGATAAAGAACCCCAATATCAATATTAGCTATTTGAATATCAAATGAAGTTCCACCGATATTCAATGATTTCCCCCACGGAATGACCGCACCGGTAATCAGGGAAACAAACATCGTGATTCCAGGCCCGAGATAGAAAAGGAATTTATCGGCATTTTGTGGTACAAATCCTTCTTTGAAGAAGAGTTTTCCACCATCTGCCAAAGGTTGCAATATCCCGAAAGGTCCGGCTCTGTTCGGTCCGATTCTATCCTGCAATGCAGCAGCAATTTTTCTTTCTCCCCAAGTGGAGTAGGCGGCAACACCCATCGATAGGGCGAAAAGTGCAAGAACTAAAATGATTTTAAAGGTAAGTAAATCCATAGGTAATATCATTTGAAATTTAAATATGATCAATACATACTTAAATTAAATCGTTTTCAAATTAAATTATTTCGTCTTTTTCGCCAATTTCTTTTGCATCAGGATTGTTCAAAAGGCGGATCATATTTTTCGGCTTGTCATAGTGGTTAAGCGAGATCACGGAGTGTCTGTCGATATGTCTTGGTCCTTCGATGTTCCAATCTTTAAGATTTTTTTTCTCAAAACGGCATTCGTTACAGATCCATTCTTCCACTTCGTCATATTGGTCTTTTCTTGCTGTAACTCTGATGATCTCGTCACCTTTCATCCAAACTACGGCTTTTCCAGCACATTTGTCGCATTTGCAGGTAGCGTTCATCGGTTTTGTAAACCACACTCTGCTCGCGAAACGCGCAGTTCTATCGGTTAATGCACCAACCGGACAAACATCAATTACGTTTCCGATGAACTCATTATCCAAAGCTTTATTCAAATAAGTTGAAATCTCTGCATGCTCACCTCTGAAAAGGATTCCGTGCTCACGTTCTTCGGTTAATTGGTTCGCTGCAAGTACACATCTTGCACACAAAATGCAACGGTTCATGTTTAATTTTATGTACGGACCAATATCTTCGGGCTCGAAAGTTCTTCTTTCGAATTCGGTTCTGGTAGCTTCTACACCGTGTTCGTAAGCTAAATCTTGCAAATGACATTCTCCTGCTTGGTCGCAAACCGGGCAATCGAGTGGGTGATTAATCAGCAAAAATTCAGTAACTGCTTTTCTGGCTTCTTGGGTTTTTTCAGATGTCAGGTTTTTCACTTCCATACCGTCCATCACGCTGGTTCTGCAACTAGCAACGAGTTTGGGCATCGGTCGCGAATCTGCGTCTGAACCTTTAGAAACTTCTACGAGGCAGGTTCTGCATCTACCACCGCTGTTCTCCAACGGTTTGTAGTAACACATTGCGGGTGGTACAGATTTACCGCCGATTTGTCGGGCTGCTTCCAAAATGGAAGTTCCGGGCAAAACTTCTGTAGTCTGTCCGTCAATAGTGATTTTAAATTTTTTAATTTCTTCGCTCATTATATATGAATTCAAAAATGAATTAATTATTTTTTCGTGTTAAAGGTATATCCGATACCGAAATTCACTTGTGCAAACATAAAATCCTGCATTGCTTTATCAGGTTTATTGTTTAGCGTGGTTTTTATGTCGGGCATATTGATATAGCCCACTTTTCCTTCTACTCTTGCCATCCAATGTTTCCAAAAGATGAAGTTGATATTGGTTCTTGCATCAGCTCCGAAACCAGCAATGTGAAAACGGTCGCTTCTTTCGTTTCCGAATAATTTCACATTACTTTTGGGCATCATCATTCCAACTCCGCCACCGTAGCTCCATACGATATCTACATTTTTCTTGCTCGATAACGATTGGTATTTTTCCAAACCGATATTGATGTAGTTCAGTCCGTCGGTATGCTCAAAAGTGAGAAATTGCTCGTCGGCTAAATTTACCTGTCCGTTTTGTACCATTCCTGCATAAACCGGATCGGAGATATGGCCTTTGAAATCAGCCAACTGATCCTGATCCATCACATATTTCATGTGGTCTTGTGCAATAACCAAAGCTAAATTATCTTTAATAAAATAACCCAATCTGAAGTTAAACTGAGGAATCGATAAACTCCCCGGATTAACATAATCTAAACTCAAAGGCGATGGTCGATCGTGAGCTACTACATTTTCTAAAGTAAAATCATAACCCGCTCCTTTGAATCGGATATCAGAATTGGTAAATCCCGCTCTGTTCCAACCCCAAAAAACGAACATCTGGCCTTTTTTTGAAAGTGGTTTTACCCCAAAATCAATGGTATCAGAGATTTCCTGGGTTGAATGGGTTTCTTGGGCAAACCCCAAATTGATTCCCAAAAATAGGATTGCAATTGTTTTAAAGAACTTCTTCATCTTATTGTGCTTTCGCAGCTGCAGGGATTGGATCTGCATAATTGGCCAATCCATAATTTCTTGTTAATGCTTCGGGGTTATTGATATGCCATTCGAACTCGTCGCGGAAATGACGGATTGCTGCTGCAACCGGCCATGCTGCTGCATCACCAAGCGGACAAATGGTATTACCCTCAATTTTTCTTTGGATATCCCAAAGCAAATCGATATCTGCCATGGTTCCTTCTCCATTTTCAATTTTCTTTAGGATTCTGTACATCCAGCCGGTTCCTTCGCGGCATGGGGTACATTGTCCGCAACTTTCGTGCATGTAGAAATGCGCAAGAGTTAAGGTATGTTTCACCACACATTGGTCTTCATCTAAAACGATAAAACCTCCCGAACCCATCATCGTTCCTGTAGCGAATCCGCCATCAGATAATGATTCGTAATTCATATATCTCGGTTCACCGTTGATGGTTTTCAATAATAAATTGGCAGGAACAATCGGTACAGAGCTTCCTCCCGGAATACATGCTTTCAGTTTTTTCCCATTCGGAATTCCGCCGCAATATTCAGCAGAATAGATGAACTCTTCCACAGTGATTGTCATGTCAATTTCATAAACACCTGGTTTATTGATGTTTCCACAAGCAGAAATCAATTTTGTTCCTGTGGAGCGACCAACACCGATTTTTGCATATTCGGCACCGGTGATATTGATAATCGGTACTACAGCAGCGATGGTTTCAACATTGTTTACTACAGTTGGAGATTCCCAAAGTCCTTTTACAGCTGGAAAAGGTGGTTTCAAACGAGGATTTCCTCTTTTTCCTTCCAAAGATTCCAAAAGCGCGGTTTCTTCTCCGCAAATATATGCTCCAGCACCACGATGAACGTAAATTTCTAAATCGTAACCGGTTCCTAAAATATTTTTACCTAAAAATCCTGCTTTTTTGGCTTCTTCGATGGCTTGCTCTAAAATATCGGGAATCCAAGAATATTCGCCACGGATGTAGATATATGATGTATTGGCTCCTAAAGCAAATGACGAAATAATCATTCCTTCGATCAAAAGATGCGGAATGTATTCCATTAAATATCGGTCTTTGAAAGTTCCCGGCTCAGATTCGTCGGCATTCACTACCAAATATCTTGGCACGCCTTGGGGTTTTGCAAGGAAACTCCATTTCATTCCCGTTGGGAAACCAGCGCCTCCACGGCCTCTCAATCCGGAAGTTTTTACTTCTTCGGTGATTTCTTCAGGAGTCATTTTCAGGGCTTTTTCCGCAGCTTCGTACCCGCCTTGTTTGCGGTATACATCGAAGAAGCGGATTCCTTCTACATGTGCGTCTTTAAGTAAAAGTTTTTTACTCATCTTTATAATCGATATTAGTCTAAAGCGACTGCACCCTGTCTGCAAAGTTCCAGGATTTCATCTACTTTTTCTTTTGTTAAATTTTCGTGATAAAACTTGCCCAACTGCATCATCGGTGCGTATCCGCAAGCACCAAGACATTCCGCCGGTTTCAGGGTGAAAAGTCCGTCTGCTGTAGTTTCTCCGTTTTTGATGTTCAAAGTTTCGCGGATGTGGCTTAAGATATCGTCGCTTCCTTTCAACATACAAGGTCCCGTTTGGCATACTTCCAATACATATTTTCCTACGGGTTTCATATTGAACATCGTATAGAAAGTTGCAACTTCATACACTTCAATAGGTTTAATGCTTAGCAACGAAGCAACATAATCCATTACCGGAACATCCAGCCAACCGCCAAATTCTTTCTGTGCAACATGCAGGATTGGAATTAAGGCAGATTTCTGCTTTCCTTCCGGATATCTTGCGATAATTTTATGAACCTGCTCTAAGGTTTCAGGTTTAAAAGCAATAGTTTCGCTCATATTTAAAGATTTTAGATTTTAGATTTTAGATTTTAGATGAAAATCGTAGTTCTAAAAATCCTATCAATTTTGATATTAATTTACATTTAAAGACTTTAGATTATTTTAAAATTGATAATCTAAAGTCAACATTTTTTATGCGTCCAGCTCGCCCGCAATCACGTTCATGCTACACATGGTAACTATGGCATCGGAAATCATTGCCCCTTTGATCATCTCGGGATAAGCTTGATAATAGATGAAACAAGGTCTTCGGAAATGTAATCGATATGGGGTTCTGCCACCATCACTTACAAGATAAAATCCTAATTCTCCGTTTCCACCTTCTACAGCGTGGTACACTTCACCAACAGGAACATCAGTTTCTCCCATCACGATTTTGAAGTGATAGATCAATGCTTCCATCTTGGTGTAAACATCTGCTTTTTCTGGAAGGTAAAATTTCGGCACATCCGCATGGAAAGGACCATCTGGTAAATTTTTATAGGCTTGTTCGATGATTTTCAAAGATTCCCAAACCTCTTGCTGTCTTACCATAAATCGGTCATAAGTATCTCCTGAAGTTCCTACAGGAATAATAAAATCGAAATCGTTGTAAGAGGAATATGGGCTTGCTACTCGCACATCATAATCTACACCGGTTGCGCGAAGGTTAGGCCCAGTGAAGCCATAGCTCAATGCTCTTTCTGCAGAGATCGGGCCGGCTTTGATGGTTCGGTCCATGAAAATTCGATTTCTCTCGTTTAATGCACAGAATTCGCCCCAGATTTTTGGGAATGTCTTCAACCAATTTTGTAAAAGCTCATGGAATTTCGGGTTGAAATCTCTTTCGAAACCTCCGATTCTTCCCATATTTGTGGTCATTCTTGCCCCACAAATTTGCTCATACATTTCGTATATTTTTTCTCTTTCCTGGAAGAGATAGGTAAGTCCTGTAATTGCGCCGGCATCCATTGCCGTTACACCGTTACAAATCATGTGGTCGCCAATTCTAGCCAATTCCATCATGATGACCCTCATATAATCCACTCTTTTTGGCACTTCACAACCGATGAGTTTTTCAACCGTAAGATGCCACCCAATATTGTTAATTGGAGCAGAACAATAGTTCATTCTATCGGTAAGGGTAGTGATCTGTGCAAAATTTCTTCTTTCAGAAATCTTCTCGAAAGCACGGTGAATATAACCGATGGTTTGCTCGGAGTGCAGAATTCTTTCTCCGTCCATCGTAAGAATATTTTGGAAAATACCGTGAGTAGCCGGGTGTGTTGGTCCCAAATTCAGGGTATAGAGCTGCCCATCAATATGTTCTTTTGAATCGTGTTGGCTGAGTATATTGGATAGCGCGTTGTCTTTCATAATTGATTTTGGCTTTTGGCTTTTGGCGGAAATTGAGTAAAATCTGCAAAAAGCGGTTTGCATTTTTTATCGTCCGAACATTTTGTCATCTTTATCCGTTCTGGTACCATCTTCTAGGCGGTATTCCTTTAACATAGGATGATAGCCAATGTCTTCCATATTGAGGATCACCCGTAGATCCGGATGACCTTTAAATTTTACGCCATAGAATTCATAAGTTTCTCTTTCCATCCAGTTTGCACCAGCGTATAAATCGGTCAAAGAATCTACCTCGGCGTTTTCTTTTGGCATAAATGTTTTAAGACGAATCCTAAAGTTGGTCATCATATTGTGAAGATGATAGACTACTCCGATTTCTTTTGCCGAATTTTCAGGATGATGGATACCACAAATATCCGTGAGGAAATTAATTTCTAAAGAAGAATTTCTAAGGTGGTGAATTACTTTTTTGATATCCTCTTTTTTTATTTCAATCGTGAGAAAACCATAAGGTTCCGAATGGGAAATCACCGATTCTGGAAATTCTCTGGTAATTGCTTCTAAAACGAATTCGTTTGTCATTTCCAATTAGTTTATGTCGTAGGATTCGAGTAATTCTTTGTATTCTGGCATGTCTCTTCTTCGGATGCTTTCGCTTTCGCAAAGTGCTTGTACTTGCATTACTCCTTCGATGATTTGCTCAGGTCTTGGTGGGCAACCGGGTACATATACATCTACCGGAATTATTTTATCTATACCTTGCAAAACAGAGTAGGTATCGAAAATACCTCCACTAGAAGCGCATGCACCAACGGCAATTACCCATTTTGGTTCTGCCATTTGGGTGTAAACCTGCTTCAATACAGGACCTAGTTTTTTCGATATTGTACCACATACCATCAACATATCCGCTTGTCTTGGGGAGAAAGAGTTTCTCTCCATTCCGAATCGGGAAGCATCATAAGTAGGGTTCAGTACGGCCATGAATTCAATACCACAACAAGAAGTAGCAAATGGCAACGGCCAAAGAGAATATTTTCTGGCCATTCCGATCACGCTGCTGAGTTTGGTGGCAAAAAAGCCTTCGCCCTCAAAACCTTCCGGTGGTTCAGCATCCATTCTAATGATTGGTTTAGTATCTGACATTTTTTTTGTTTTCTTAAGATTAATTAAAGTAAATGAAACAAGATTACCTGTCCCAGTCTAAAGCACCGCGTTTCCATACATAAATGAAAGCGACGAAGAATACTGCAATGAAAGTAAGTACAGCAAAAAATCCTTCCATACCAAATTCACGGATATTTACCGCGTATGGATAGAAGAATACGATTTCGATATCGAAAAGTACAAATAGAATTGCAGTAAGAAAATATTTTACAGAAAAAGGGTTTCTAGCATTTCCTTCTACTTCCACACCACACTCAAAACTTTCGTTCTTCTTAACTGAAGAGACCTTTTGCCTAGGTCCTAAAAAGTGGGTGCCTAAAATACAAAGTACAACGAATCCAAAACCTACAGCTATCTGTATAAGAATCGGAAGATAGTTTTCTGGTATATTCATGTCTACATTATTTTCTCAATCTGCAAATTTAATGAATAAAGATTTAAAGAGGAAATTTAACCCCTGAAATTATGATGTAAAAAGAGATTTTCACTAATTTAGAATCAATAAAAATAACCTATTTTTTACCCGAATTCTTAAGACGTTTCAGTACAAGATAAGCTACATAACCAATGTATAAAAATAAAAAACTGGCAAAAAGGATGTTGATCAAGGTATTCAACCGCTCATCCGGAACCTGAAAAAACTGATTATATGCAATGAATGCTATAATCATCGCTAAATAAATATACAGTTGCTTCTTCATTTTTTATTTTATGATTTTTATGGTTTTCAACTAATCAATTTCCATGGAGTAGGTACGTCTGCGCTTATGATTTACCGGGTTGTAATCCTGCCATAAAACCTGCACACTTTTGTTTTCCTCTAACTCCGGGTTGGTTTCGGCAAATTTAATTCCCATTTTATTAAATCTTACAAAAATTTCCTTAAAAATAATAGCAGTAACGCCACGTCGCTGATATTCCGGATGAATGCCAATGAGATAAAAATTGGCTCGATCATTTTTTTTGCCCGCTTGCAAAAAATGCCACCAACCAAAAGGCCAAAGTTTTCCTTTAGACTTACGCAAAGCCTGCGAATAGGAAGGCATCGTAATGGCAAAAGAAACCAACTGATGATTCTCATCTTCCACACAAATCACATAATTTTTGTCGATGTAGGGAAAATATTTTTCTTTGTAGGTTTTAATCTGTTCATCGGTAATCGGCGTGTAGGTCGACAGGGAATTATATGTTTGATCCAGCAACTTAAACATGGGTTCTACCAAAGGCAGAATTTCTTTTTTATTCTTAAAATCGATTACTTTAAGCTTGTATTTTTGTGCAATTAAACTGCTGAATTTTTCAACTCGTTCCGGCAAAACTGTTGGGAAATTCATTTCAAATTCTACCCATTCTTTTTCTTTTACCAAGCCCAATTTTTCTAAATGTTTTGGGTAATAATCGAAATTATATAAGCCAATCATCGTTGCCAATTTGTCAAAACCCATGGTTAACATTCCGGCTTTGTCCAGATTGGTGAAACCCATCGGGCCTTCAATCTTGTTGATGTTTTTCTCTTTGGCAAATGAAATCGCAGTGTCAATCAGTGCTTTCGAAACTTCAAGATCATCAATAAAATCTAACCATCCAAAACGCACCTTGCTGATACCCAGTTCTTTTTCTTCTTTATGATTAATCATTATGGCTATTCGACCTACAATTTTTCCGTTTTTGTACGCAAGAAATTGTTTCGCCTCAGAATAACCTAAAGCCGGGTTTTCCGACGGATTCCAAATGTTTTTTTCTTCATTAATTAAGGATGGGACATAATTTTCATTATTTTTGTAAAGTTCCATTGGAAATTTAATGAAATTCATTAAATCCTTTGATGTTTTTACTTCAATTACTGAGATTTCAGACATGCTTTTTGATTTGAATAAACAAATATAATTGATTAAAATAAATTTCAAAACTTTGGCACATTTTTTACATCAGTAAAGCGATTTTAAAACCTATTAAAACATAAAATAAAATGACAGGCTATTATTTAATTATTGGGATTTCAATGCTCGTAAGTTGGTTGGTTTCTGCAAGGCTGAAATCTAAATTTGAACATTACTCGAAAGTGCACCTCCGAAATGGGATGTCCGGAAAAGAAGTGGCTGAAAAAATGTTGAGGGATAACGGAATTACCGATGTTCGAGTGATTTCTGTTCCTGGTCAGTTGACTGATCACTATAATCCTGCCAATAAAACCGTGAATTTATCCGAAGGAGTTTATATGCAAAGAAATGCAGCAGCAGCAGCGGTTGCGGCTCACGAATGTGGACACGCAGTGCAACATGCAGTTGGTTATTCCATGTTGCAATTGAGGTCCAAATTGGTTCCGATTGTGAATATCAGTTCTAATTTAATGCAGTTTGTACTCATTGCTGGTATTGGTTTGATGGCTGCGACAAGAACCATCGACAATCCGAACGGAAACACAACTGTTTTGGCAATTGGCGTGTTGATGTTTGCGGTAACCACTTTGTTTGCCTTCGTTACTTTGCCGGTGGAATACGACGCGAGCAACAGAGCGATGAAATGGTTGAAAGACACCGGAACCGTAACTCCAGAAGAATATGTTGGCGTTCAAGACGCTCTGAAATGGGCAGCCAGAACTTATTTGGTGGCAGCTCTAGGATCATTGGCGCAGTTGCTTTATTGGGCTTCGATGCTGATGGGAAGAAGGGATTAAGCTTTATAAATACTCAAAAGAAATATGTTGCATCTCGGACAATTGTTCCGAGATGTTTTCTTTTAATGAAGTTTTAATTCTGGCTTTAATGGTGCATTTTTTATCGGTCAAAAAGTCCATTATTTTTCCATCAAATTTATTCAGCAAAGTGAAAATTTGGTTTTGTTGATGAAATTCAAAATGTATTTCAAGATCGGATTCCAATTCTTTTGTAATGATTTCCGCTTCGTCCAAAGCCAATTTTGCGGATTCTTTATATGTTTTCACCAAACCGGAAACTCCCAATTTTGTTCCACCGTAATATCGAACTACAATCACCAACACGTTCGTGATTTCATGCGCCAACAATTGATTGTATATCGGTAAACCTGCACTTCCAGAAGGTTCTCCATCGTCATTAGCGCGATAATTTTCACCATTTATGCCATAGCGAAAAGCGTAGCAATGGTGTGTTGCTTTCGGATGTTCTTCGCGAATTTTATATAAGTATTTTTTGATGTCATTTTCATCATTTAATGGAAATGCAAAACTCAAAAACTTACTTCCTTTTTCTTTCAAAAGAACGTTTTCTATTGCAGATTTTATCGTGTTGAATGAGAATTCCAAGGATTAATAATTTTTGTAAAATTTCACATTATTATTTCTGAAAATTTCAGTTTTATAACTTTTTGCTGGGAAATTTGGCGCGTGCGTTCCGTTTTCCAACTCAAGATTTTTATTTCTAATGATGATGGCTTCGTCCCAAATACCGGCATCTATAAATTGTTGCAAAGTAAATCTTCCGCCTTCAACGAGAACCGATTGAATTTGTTGGTCGTAAAGGGTTTTCATTAAATTTTCAATGAAATTCTCTTTTTCTATTTTGATGAATTGAATGTGTCCTTCCACCGAATTTTTGATGGAATTTAAAACCAAAGTTGGCGCTTCTTCATTAAAAACATTAAAATTTTCAGGTATTTTTAAATCGAAATCAATCAAAATTCTAACGGGATTTCTTCCGACAACTTCTCTCGTCGTTAAGCTTGGATTGTCATGTAAAGCGGTATTAGTTCCCACCAAAATAGTATGTTCTTCACTTCTTAATTGATGAACAAATTGTTTTGTCAGAGGATTTCCAATTTGAAAAGGCTTAAAATCTTTGTCCATAAAACCGTCTCCGGATTGCGCCCATTTTAATACAATAAAAGGTCTTTTTTTCTGATGAAAAGTGAAAAATCTTTTGTTAAGTTCTTTGCATTCTTCATCCAAAATTCCTGAAACTACTTCTATTTCTGCGTCTTCAATTAATTTTTTTCCTTTTCCATTTACTTTTTCATGAGAATCCAAAGTTCCGATCACTACTTTTTTAAATCCAATTTCAATAATTTTATTGGCGCACGGTGGAGTTTTTCCGAAATGAGAACAAGGTTCCAAACTAACATAAATTGTAGAATCCTTCAATAATTCCGGGTTTTTCACGGAATTAATCGCATTGATTTCTGCGTGATTTTGACCGGCTTTTTCATGGAATCCTTCACCAATTATTTCACCGTTGTGCACAATCACACTTCCTACCAAAGGATTTGGATAGGTTTTTCCTCTAGCTTTTTGGGCAAGTTCGATACAGCGTTTGATGTAAATTTGGTCGGTCATTTTGGATGAAATAAAATTTGTTTTAATGAAAAACACCCAACTTTTGCCGGGTGTTTCGTAGTTGTTTTTTTGTAAAAATTAATTTCCGGTAGAAGCTTTGGTTACTTTTACTTCAGGAATTTTGTACTCAATCATTGTGCTCATCAAGTGGTTGCGTTGTTTTGACAAAGATTTCGCGGCAGATTTCAAATCCCCATAGATTCGTTTTGCATAAGAAATCATTAAAAAAGTTTTCTGACCTCCAATTTCAGATTGCTTGAACCGGTAAATGTTGTATTCCACATACGAATCGCCATTTGTAGGGCTTTCCGAGATGAAATAATCAACAATGTATTCCCCACCATCCGGACTTTCGGTTACATTGACGTGGGAAAATTTATCTTTTTCTCGGCGATTTTGCACCATTTCCACTTTTTGCCGAACCGCAAGTTCCATATCGATTTCTTTATTGAAAAAAGAAAAATCGATCAATTGGTTGAAATTTTCAAGGCGTTCATCTTTCGGGATGTATTGTTCCTGGAACAGTGTTTTCGAGCGTTGTTTCGATTCATTCAGGAAAAATTCAGTTCCGTCAAATTCAATAGGATTGGCTATCGACAAAATACTCTGGGCATATTCTTGAGCTTTCACGAAACTCAAACTTCCAATCAACAACATTAAAAATAACTTCTTAATCATAGTTCGATTTAATGATTTTCTCCGGACAATATTTTGTGCAAACTCAGTTTCATCGCTTCTAATTGAGCTTTTTTCTCGTCTATTTTTTCGAAAGTATCTTTCAATAAAGGATTTTCGCGATTCGAATTGCTGAAGAAACTCAAGTTATTTTCCATCTTCACGATTTCAGCTTCCAAATCCGCAATTTGGTTTTTGATTTTTCTGGCTTTGTCGGTCAGTTGATTTTCAGAAAGTCCTTCTTCTTTCAAATCAAATTCGAAGATTTTGTTGAGTTTCAGTTTTTCTCTAAGCGTTTTGTTGAATTCTGTATTGATGCCGATTTTCTCACGAGGAACCTTTCCGATATTATTCCAACTGGTTTTGATTGCTTCAATTTTTTCAATACTTCCTTCCTGATCGGTAATTTCTTTCAGTTGATCGAGAAGTTGTTTTTTGTTCTTGAAATTTTCTTTCCAGTTGTCGCTTACGGCGTTGTTTTTCTCACGATAATTGTTGAAAAATGTATTGCACGCTTCACGGAATTCGTCCCAAACTTTGTTGGTCATGCTTCTCGGAACGTGTCCGATTTTTTTCCAGTCCTCTTGCAGTTTTTTGAAAAGTGGAACGGTAATTTCCCAATCTTCAGAAAGGCTATTGTCCTTGGCTGTTTGGATCAGTTTCAGCTTTTCTTCGAGGTTGGTTTGTTGGTTATTTTTTAGGCCTTTATAAAATTCGTTTTTCTTGGTGTTGAAATTTCTAAGGTTTACCTTAAAATCATTCCAGTTTTGGTTGGATTCTTTCCTTGGAACGCTTCCTAATTTCAGGAATTCGGTTCTTAAATCCTCGATTTTTTTGATGGCATTTTGCCAATAATTGTGGTTGGCTTCTTTTTCGGGAAGACTAAGTTTTTTTATTTCCTCAATAATTTTATTTTTCTTCTCGAGGTTGGATTGTTGTTCCTGATCAATTTGTGCGGAAAGTTCAGATTTTCTTTCATGAATTTTATTCGATAATTCCTTGAATTCTTCCCAAGTTTTCTCTCTGAATTCTTCGGCAACCGGCTCTGCTTCTTCTTTCCAAAGTTTGTGCAAGTATTGAAGCTCGTTCAGTGCTTTTTGTACTGCAGGTTCTTTTTCCAGTTCTTTAGCTCTTTCGATGATGTGCAATCTTTTCTCTAAATTATGAGCATATTCCTGCTCCATGTACTCTTTGTTCATGTCCAGCATTTGATAAAACTGATTCAAATGATGGAAATAATTATTGTTAAGCAATTTGAATTCTGACTTTGCAACTTGACCGGCATTTTTCCAAGCCTCTTTGATCTCGCGAATTGCTTTGAAAAGATTGGTTCCGGCTTCGGTATGGGTATAAAGATTCTTGAGTTGTTCAATGATATTTTGCCTTTCTTCCAGATTTTTTGAATGATTTTCTTCCTGTAATTTGGCGTATTCATCATTCTTTTCACGGAAAATATGGATTAAACTTGATAGTTTTGCCTGCATTGGATGATGAAAACTGAAATTTTCTTCAGGATTTCCGGCGGAAACAAATTCGTTCTTCTGATCTTCCGTTTCATCATGAATAAAATGGTTCGCTTGCTCTTTCAATTGGTTGAAATTTCTGAAATAAGCACCCGCATTTTCTTTATTGATGACGGTTTCCATTTCTTGCAAAACTTCCGGTAAAGTCAAATGAGCCACATTTTCCAATTCATCTTCTTGATGCAAATCGTGCGGTTCACCATCGTCTGCTTTTTCAGGATCGATTTCAGAAAGCACTTTTTCCTGAGGGATTTCTGCCGATTTTTGGGTGTCTACATCTGCTTGATGTTCAGGAGTTTCCTGCAAGACTTCGGCCGATGTTTCCGGTTTTTCTTCAGCAATTTCTACCGGTTTTTCAGCTGGAGTTTCTGTGTTTTTTTCTGTGAAAACCTCTTCGGTGACAGGTTTTTTCTCATTGTGGTCAGAGATTGAATCTTCTGTAATCATAGCAAACGTTTTATTAGTATTAAAAAGGGCAAAATTTCTTAATCATCAATTTATTGGTAACTAAAGCACTAAATTAACTTATTTTTATCGAAAGTTCCAAATTTCCCAGTTTTTTTCTGCCTGTTGCTCAAGCATGTAGAACCCATTGGCGGTTTTTGCGCCTTTTTCTGCCGCTTTTTTGATGAAACTGGTGTAGTTGGGATTGTAAATCAGATCAATAATTAAATGATTTTCCGTGATTCCTTCGAAAGGAAATTTCAAACAATCATCTACATTCGGGAAAGTTCCCACCGGCGTACATTGGATAATCAAAGGATGTTTTGCAACGATTTCGGAACTGAGGTTTTCGTAATTCAAATCGTTGGTTCTGGAAACGGTTATGTAAGGAATCTGGTGTTGTTCTAAAACATATTGAACGGCTTTTGCGGCGCCGCCATTTCCCAAAATAATCGCGGAATCATGTGATGGTTTTCGGTGAAGCAACAATGTTTTTTCGAAGCCATAAACATCGGTATTAAAACCTTTTTTGATGCCATTTTTAAATAAAATACAATTTACGGCACCTGTTTTTTGAGCTTCATCACTCAGTTCATCGAGATAAGGAAGGATTTTTTCTTTGAAAGGAATCGTCACGTTCAATCCTAATAGATCAGGAGTTTCGAGAAGGTTTTCAATTCCGGAAAGGTCTTGCAAATCGTAAACGTCGTAAGCATAATTTTTCAGCATCAAGCGCTGAAATTTGTCTTCAAAATATTTTTTAGAAAAGGAGTACGAAATGTTTTTCCCGATGATTCCTAATTTTTTCTGTTCCATTCTTCAAAATTAAAAAAAAGACTGGTAAAAAAACCAGTCTTTGAATGAATTATAATTGAAATCTACGATTATTCCACAATAAATTTTGCGCTGTTGTTCGCAGCTTTCAGAATATAAACACCTTTCGGTAAATTCTTCAACGTAATTTTGCTCGAAATTTTGAATGGCTGATTGATCGACTGAACTATTTTCCCGGTGAAATCAAAGATTTGTGCGGTTTCAATGGTAAATAAATTTTTACCGGAAACATTTAATTCACCATTTTTTACCGGATTCGGATAGATGGAAATAGCATTTTTGTTGATTCCGTTTTCGTTTACAGCTGCCAAAGTGTAGCAAGTCCATTTCATATCATCAATTGCAACTCTGTTGGAAGTGCTGCTGTTTTGAAGGGTGATTTCTACCGTTCCCGCTACGTTGATTCCGGTTACGGTAGTGGTAGTTGCGGTGGAGCTATAAGGAATGGTTTTTCCGGTATCTTGACCATTGACCAATACTTTTAAAGTCCCTGCAGATCCGCTGAATTTCAATTGGGTAGTCACGGTTAAATCACCAATTCCGTTTGGTACAGACAATGCGGTAAGGAATCCGTTTCGGATGGTAATTGCTTTTCCGTTGATGGTTTGATCGGTTCTGGAATCTTCTGAAGTCCAAGAAACTCCGTTGCTGGTCCAGTTATAAGTAGAGTAGGTGGAAGAACTTGTAGGAATACTGTCGAAGTTTTCATCTCCACAATTTGCTCCAACTGCAGTGGTGGTAGCGGTTACAGAATTACTTTGTGGCGATACATTATTTCCGCCATCTTTCGCCACTACATAAATAGTATAGGTTGTCAAAGGATTTAAGTTCGCAATATTCGTTGAAGTCGCTGATGTAGATCCCATCAAATCTCCATTTACATAAATATCATAAGCAGTCACACCGATATTGTCGGTTGAAGCAGTCCATTGTACCGAGATGTTGTTGGTTCCTACGGAAGTTACTGCTAAATTAGTAGGAGCTGTAGGCGCTTGCGTATCAATTAAAGTGGTGCCTGAAGCAGTGTTACTTTGAGTGGATAGATTTCCTGCAGCATCAGCAGCAATCACATAGAAATTATAAGTTGTTCCTTGGTTCAGTCCGGAAACGGTTGCGGAATTGGAACTTGCGTTGCTATGAAAATTTCCGTTTGAGTAAATTTTGTAATGCGCTACTGCGATATTGTCAGTAGAAGCAGTCCAAGCTAAGTTAGCAGAGTTGGTTGAAGTAGAAACAACTTGCAAATTTGTTGGTGTAGTTGGAGCTTGGGTATCTACAACCTGTGTTCCCCAAATTTGCTGAACCCATTCCGGATGATCGATGAAAGGGTTTCTGTTTTTTTGGAAAGTATAAGCTGCATTGTTTCTTTCAATTTCAGATGGAGAAACTGGATCCTGAGCAGACCAAGTCATCAGAATATCTCTTTCCCAAGTTTGAAGTCCCGGATAGGCAGAACCTCCTAACATTCCTCCGGAAGAAAATCCAGAAAGTTGCGTTTCATATCTTGTTACAAAATAGAAAATCATTCTCGCGATATCGCCTTTGAATTCATCAATCGGTTCACAAACAGTACCTGAATATCCTGCGGCGGTGTTTGGACCAACTTTAGTTCCGTTTTTTGAAGTAAATGAAGGGTTTGAAACTGTTCCGAAAGGATAGTTGCTTCTCATTCCGTTTACTTTTCCGTCGGTTGGACGAATATGGTGAATGTCGGAAACCATCGGTGCATTCTTGCTGAACAAACTTTGTGGAACCACGTGTTCTCTGTTGTAGCAATCGCCTTCTACACTATAATTTCCGCATTTTTTAATACCATGACGATAAGTATATGGATCGGTTCCAGTTGGATTTTCGGAGTACATATCTAAAACCGAACCGTCGTTTTCGTAGTAATGATCGGTATCTGTACTCGGGTATGCGGTGTAAAGACCTTCATATCCGAGATCTTGATGACCTGCTGTAATGATGCTTTTGAGTTTTGTCTTCAAGGCTGCTCCGGTTAAACCTTCTGTACCATTATAATAAGTGGCAGGAGCCTGTGCCAATGCTATCGAAAACATCAAGACAAGCAAAAGAGTAGTGAATTTTTTCATTAAATTATAAATAAAATTGGAGGGCAAAGTTAGGAAAAAAACAAATCTTTAGATTCTATTTATAAGGAATTCATAATTATTTAATTTAATCCTTTTTAAAGACTATTGGTAAAGGCAAATTGAATTATGAAACGGAATCTATCTTTAGTTTATACTAAAAATTAAAGAAGTCAGATAAAAGAAACCGACGCAAAAATTCTTAATTATTAGAAAAATAAGAACGGTTTATTTTCGAGAAAAACCACGAAATTCCGAAACCAAACAATGCAGCAGTTCCGCTTACAATAAGGTAATTGATGAATTTTATCCGAACCGGGAAAGCCAAATCGGTGTTGGCTCCTGCCTTGAAAAATCCGGTGCTAATTTGAAGATAACTCACCGCTGTGCCGATGATTAAACCGCTAAAAATACCGAATAACACGATTAAAACTCCGGTGTAGAAGTAAATATTTCTTAATGAATTCAAATTCATTCCCAAAGAAATCAGCGATTTTGCCTGCTCCTTTTTGTCGAGTTGAAGAATAATAATTGCACCTGCCAAATTGAAAGTCGTAATGAAAATTACCAGCGCGAAAATCAGATAAATAAACAGTTTCTCAGTATTGATCATCTTCCAGAAAGCAGCATTTTCTTCAGCTTTTGTTTTCAGATCGTATTGGTTTCCTAATAATTTTTGAAGATTTTGCTTTACCAAATCTGCGTTTTCCGGATTATTAAGTTTAATCACAATTTGGTAGGCGGATTTTTTTGGCAAATCCAGCAATTCCCAAGTAAGTTCGATCGGTGAGATAATCATATTGTCGAGCTGATCATTTCCTGGGAAAACTCCCGATGGAAAAATCTCTCTTTTATTGAAAATATCTTCTTCTTTGCTGATAAGGCCGGTTCCCGGTTTGGGCATCATTAAAGTTGCGAATTCGGAGCCTTCACCGATCGGAATGGCAAGTCGGTTATCGAGTTTATTTTCAATGAGAACTTCATTGGAATATTTGAAACTCGGATAGCTACCGTAGAAAATATTTTTATGAATGGGATTTACCAAGATATAAGCCGAATCCACCCCTCTCAAATTCGCAATGTCGCCATTTTCCCGGAAATTGATGTATACTTTTTCTTCAATGACTTTAGAGAAATGCTGAATTTCTTTTTCGCTCTGAAGAATTTTCGTGACTTTATCAAGGTCAGGAATTGTTTTTCCTTGTTTACTTTTTACGGTAAGATCCGCATGAAGATTCGCAATAAGATCCTGGTTGAGATCCTCGAGTCCCGAAAAAACCGAAATAATGATAAACATCGCCGTCACCGCAACCATCATCGCCAAAGCAGCAAGCCAAGTGATAAAGGTAACTGCAGTACTTCCTTTTTTGGCAAGCAAGTACCGGGTTGCGATGTAGAATGCGGTGTTTTTCAAAACAGGAAATTTTATCGGAAAATATTTTGATTAAAGAATCGGATTATCGCCTTCGCCTCTCAGCTCTTTTTCAATTTTTTCTACATCATCCAGCGTGGTGTCCAAATAGAAATTGATTTCCGGAATAATTCTCACTTGTTTTCCCATTTTCTGCCCCATGAAATTTCGGTACTGCGCCTTATTTTCATTAATTTCCTTCATGATCTGCGTGCGGAATTCTTGCGGGAAAATGCTTAAATAAATTTTTGCAATACTCAAATCACGAGTTATTTTTACATCCGATACCGTTACCAGAAACGTTTGTTTACTTTCTGAAGCCTGCTTGCGGAAAAATTCTGCGAAATCTTCCTGTATGATTTGTGCTACTTTTCTTTGTCTGTTGCTTTCGTTCATGGCGCAAATTTACTATTTTTGTTTGAATTAAAAACCCATGTATGAAGACCTGATCTGCAATATTTGTAAGGTTTTTTGCTAAATTCATTAAATAATATCATTATTCTTTAATATGAAAATAGAACATCTCGGCATCGCTGTAAAATCCCTCGAAACTTCTGATCACCTTTTTGCTCGGCTTTTAGGAAAAGAAAATTACAAAAAAGAATCGGTAGAAAGGGAAGGGGTTACTACTTCTTTTTATGAGTTAGGAGATAGCAAAATAGAACTTTTGGAAGCGACTAATCCCGATAGTCCTATTGCAAAATTTATTGATAAAAAAGGCGAAGGGATTCATCATATAGCATTTGGGGTGGATAATATCTTCGATGAGATTGAAAGATTAAAAAAAGAAGGCTTCCAATTCATCTCCGAGGAACCAAAAGATGGTGCGGATAATAAGCTGGTGGTTTTTTTGCATCCAAAATCTACCAATGGTGTTTTGGTAGAATTATGTCAAGAAAAGTTGTGAAAATTTTTGATTCTATAGAAAAAAGTTTATTTTTGCACCTCGTAAAAACGCAGGGAATTCGTTTCCGAAGTTTTTGGCCTTGTAACTCAGTTGGTTAGAGTAGCTGACTCATAATCAGCAAGTCCTTGGTTCGAGCCCAAGCTGGGCCACTCTGAAAATCAGACACTTACGAAATTTTGTAAGTGTCTTTTTTTATTTTTGACGAACATTTGACGAACATTTTAAATTTATTTTATTGCTATATTAGTGCTGTTATTTTGTATAGAAACTAAATGGATAGTATATATCTTGTCGCTTATACCACGATACTAATTTTCACAATACTCATTCCGAGCTTTCTTCTTGGCCGGATCTGGTTCGCTGTAAGCCCATTTGTCATCAATTATTATCGTTCAGAGAAAGCCAGTTGGTATAACAGTTGGAACACAGACCGTTTTTTAATAGTGGTGTCGGGCGTGGCGATATCCGTTTTACTTTCATTCTTCTGGGGCGTAAAGATACTGAGGCAGATACGGGAGGTGGAGCCGGACTTTGTTGAAGTCTTTTTCTATATCGTTATACAGATCATTATTTTGGTATTGCTTGAGGCAAAAATGGATCACCCCGGAAAACCTCTGAAAGCGTTTCGAGAATTTCAAAGGAAGAGATATGACGAACGCTTTGTTTTCTTGGAGAAGCAAAATGCTGCCGATACGGTTACCCATCATGCTGCCGAATTGAAAAAAGAAATTCAGCATACTAAGGAAAGCCTAGCAGGAGAGATACAGATTCATAAGGATATCAGCACCGAGATTCATTTATTGGCTGACGAAAATAACCGATTGCTGAAAACCTCGGACTTTCCATTTGAGTTAAGGAACACGACAAATTTGAATATATCTAACCTTATGACGGAGTATTTTATAAGTGAGGAATCTAGACAGCCGCTAGAGGATTTTCTGCTAAGAAAAAGAAAGAATGGCAAGATTGTTTTTACAAAAATTGCACGAAACGGCGTGAGTATTCAACCTATCCTTGACTTCTTCTCCCGATATACCGACCTGATTGAAAATTGCAAGGCAGAAAAATATTCTCAGGCGGAGACTGCCGAAATCATAAACGAAACAGCTTCTGCCCTGACACGGAAGGGAGAACTAGAAAACCAGCCCATAAATTCTAAAAATTTGTCGAAATATCTTTCTTGATGTCTTTTTTAGTAGGAATATGGGTGTTTTCAATTTGTCAGATAAATATTTTAGATTAATCATTTTATTGTAAATCAATTATTTAAATGCGATTTATTATCGTTTTAAAAATTAAATTTCATAATATATTATAAAACAAAACCTCCTATTGAACGCACATTTCTTTAGGTTGTTTTATTTTACAAAAAACTTTTTAAGTCGCTTTTAGGCGGCTTTTTCTTTGGGAAATATCTTGGCCTCAACAAAATTCAACGAAATGAAAGACCAAGAAAGACTAGCTGCGCTAGAAAGCCAAATGTCCACCTTGGTAAACTCGCAAAAAGAGTTTACCTCCAAGGCGCTACAGATGCTCGCCCTCGGAACCAAGAACATCTATTCTAAGGAAGAGGCCGCGCTGTTCCTCAACCTGGATCCGGACTATCTCTACCAACTCAAACACCACGGCAAACTGAAGGCCTACAAAAAGAAGGGGCAAAAGAAAATTTACTTTCGCAAAGAAGACCTGGAAGCTTATCTTCTGGGGGATAATGTGGAGGAAATACAAAATGATGACTACGATGCATTCGAGCAGGAAATTCTGGAGCGATGGAAGAAATAACCAACAAGCCGGCTGAAGAGCAAAAAATCCCAGTACTTTACCAAACCGCTTCCGAGACCACTACCATTTTCGATATGGTGATCAAGTATCTGGAAAGCAAGTATGACCTTCGCTTTAACGCCATCGCCCTGGAGATAGAAATATCGCTAAAGGGAAAGGAGGGCTGGACAGAGCTGAACATCAACTCCCTGCTGATAGAACTCGTACAGGCAGGGATGCAAATCACCATGCAGAAGTTGGAGATTCTCGTCCGGAGCCACCTGATAAAGAGATACAACCCGATAGCGGAATACTTTGAAAAACTCACCCGCTGGGACGGCGAAGACCATATTCGGAAGCTGGCGGGATTTGTCCGGACCAACGACAGCGAAGCGTTCCGCTACCATCTCGAGAAGTGGCTGACCCGCGCCGTGCTCTGCGCCCTGAAGAAAGACTATGTCAACAAGCAGTGCCTCGTGCTGGCAAGTTCCAAACAGAACACGGGCAAAACCACCTTCCTGCGGTTCCTCATCCCAGACGGGCTCAGGGATTATTATTCCGAAAATGTCACAGTGGACAAGGACGGCATCATCGCCATCTGCAAAAACTTTATCCTCAATGCCGACGAGCTGGCCGTCCTGTCCAAATCGGATGTCAACACGCTGAAATCCTTCATCTCGATGGGCGGCGCGAAAGTAAGGGTTCCGTATGGGAGAAAGCCGGAGAACATGGATAGGATATGTTCCTTTGTTGCCTCCACCAACAGAACAGATTTCCTTACCGACGAGACAGGAAGCGTAAGGTGGCTGGTTTTCGAAGTTTTAAACATTGATTTCGCCTATGTGGAGGAAATAGAAATAGACAAGGTATGGGCGCAGGCGTACCACAATGCTTTTGAAAGAAAAAATTACCAACCGGAAATGACTCTCTCGGACATAGAGGCCAACGAGCTGAGGAACGAGCAGTTTTCCCAGCTTTCACTGGAGCAGGAAATCGTTTCCGCTCACTTCGAGAAATCGAAGGACATCAAGGACTTTCTTACGGCGACGGACATCGTTGTGGCAATGAACAACGCCCTGAATTTAAGATTGAACAACATCAAGGTCGGAAAGGCGCTCACCAGGCTCAAGTATGAAAGAATCAAGCATCCGAAACTCCAGGTGTACGGCTACCTGATCCGAAGAAAGATTGACTGAAAGAAAGTTTAAATCCTTGACATTCAATTTATCCTACCTACTTACCTAAGTGGACTTACATAACTCATTTTCAAATTTTTATCAAGGTAATAAAATAGCTAAGACTTTACCTAAACTACCATAGTTAAAGAAGGGATCCAATTAACAGGTAACAACAAGGTAAGTCATAAAATGATATAACTAACTGATATTCAATATTTAGGTAGGCAGGTATGGAAAAACGGTAAAAACATAACTGGATATAAAAAAAATAAACTTTAAAAAACACAAAAAATGAACTGCAAACAAGCGAACGAGAATATCAGCATCAAAGAAGTAATGGAAAGTTTTTCTCTATTCCCAAGCAAAGAACATCCGAAAACAGCCTATTATTATGCTATCAATCGACAAGAACGAACGCCAAGTTTATTAGTGAATTATGTGCAAAATATTGCCTTCGATTTTGGCACTGGAAAACAATACGATGTCGTGTCGATAGTTCAGGAGCTCAAACAATGCACTGTATCCGATGCTCTTGAATATCTTGAAAAATTTGATTTTTCTTTTCAAAAGCAGAAGGGAAATTTAAACAATCCAAAAGAAGAAACTAAATCTTATCAAATATTAGAAGTAAAAGAAGTGTCACATCCAGCGTTGATTGAATATTTAAAATATAGAAAACTCGAATCTCAAAAATCTGAACTTCAGGAAATTCATTACGAAATGAATGGGAAGAACTATTTCGGATTAGGATTCAAAAACGATTCGGGAGGCTACGAAATCCGCAGCAGTTTTTCCAAAATCTGTCTTGGAAAAAAGGATATCACCACGATAAAAAATAATTCTGAAAACCTCAAGGTTTTCGAGGGATTTACCGATTACCTCTCCCTTAAAATTTTAGAACCGGAAAAGACACCTTCCGACTATCTAATTCTGAACTCTGTCGCCATGGTTCACAAGGCATCCGGGCTTTTTGGAAATTATAAATGTGTCGAAATGTACTTGGATAACGACCGCGCCGGCGAACAGTGCAGGGATTCAATTTCGAAAATATTCCCGGAGGCAGATGACCGGTCGAATGAATATTTCCCTCATCAAGATCTGAATGATTTCCTGATATCACAGGAAGAAAAGACACTTGAATATAAGCTTGAAAAAAATCAAACAGCCATCCACGAGTCCGAGGAAAACCGGAATATTTACAGGAGAAAAAGATGAAGATTCATACAAGCCGGCCTGCGCAAAATAAGCACAGGTGGAATGCTCTAAAAAGGCTGGGTAAAAACTTGCCATGTGTCTAGTGCAAAAAGTACCCAATGTTTACAACAAGCGTGGGGCTTGTCGTAAAAATCGGGCTTTTTGGTTTCCTCCTGTCGTCGGAAACACTTGTTTGGAAATGGAATTCAAGCCAGTAATTTATAATCATAAAAAAATTAAACACAAAATAAACACAAGATGAAAAATGACTTTTTAAAACAGTTTGTCAGGCAGATTTCCGAGCAGCAAATTGCAAAGGTTGCAGAAGAAAAAAGAAAGAACCGGTTCCGAGAAATTGGTCGAAAGGGAGGTTTGAAAAAGAAGACGGCGAACCAATTTTCGAGCGTGATTTCGACAAGATTGACACAAAAGGAATTTGAAAAAGTTTCAAGAAAAGCGGATAGATTCAATCTCAAACTTTCAGAATATTATCGATTAGTAATCACCGAAAAAGAACTAAAGATTAAAGAATTCGAAACCGATAAAATTTTGCTCGACTACGGAAATAATTTCATCAGAATCAAAAATTTACTGAGACATCGAGAATTTTCAAAACTAGACCAGACCAAAGTAATTTTAAGCCAAATTGAAATTGTGACGAAATTAATCTACGATTATCTCTACAATAAAATGAATACTGCAACAGAAGATAATTTACAAGAAGATGAATAACAGTGCAACGACTAGACGAATTTCCAAAATCGCTGTCGAATATAATGGAAACGACAAAGGAACTGCGGAAATGATTTACAGCAATAATCTTTTGAGCGAGGATTCCGAACTACAGTTCAAAGAAATGAAAACGGTCGCCAGCAGAAATATGAATGTGAAAAATTGGGCATTAACAGGATATGTTTCTCCGGAGAAATCGATTGGTGATAAATTGTCGAATGAAGAACTGACCGATTTGGCATTAAAGGCATTAAGGAAAGTCGGGGTTACTGATGATAATCAAATCCGTTTGGATATTCATTCTTCCACGAAGCAAAAACACATTCATTTCATCGTAAACCGAGTGAACACTTTTGGCGAAAACACGATTACAGCACATAAAATCGGAGAAGATTTTGGAAAAGCAGTCCGAGAAGTCTGTCAGGAACTGAACTTGAAAACAGACATCGAGATTGGAAGCGAGAAAAAGCGGTTGATGTATAATGCTTTAACGAACTCGCTAAAATATGCTAAAAACTTCGACGATCTTGTAATGAAAATGCATTTAAAGGGTTATCGAGTAACACTTTCACAAAATGTGAAAGACGGAATTTCGGGAATGCGAATTGTGCGATATGAAGACATCAACCACCAAACTGAGCGACAATATAAACCCGGCTACAAACTTTCAGAAATCACCAACAAACTGAAAATTGCAGGTATCAAAACGACTTTAAACTCCAACTTTGAAAGAGCTGAACATATTCAAACCTTGCTAGAACAAATGAGGGAAAGTGAAGAAACAAAAATTTCGAAGACTTCTGTTTCCAAAGAGATTGGAAAAACAGTCGATGAATTTTTAAAACCAACTTACACCGCTGTCGACGACGAATTATTAAAACGCAAAAAACGAAAGTTTAGATAAAATGGAAAATCAAAACACACAACAGAACGATATTTATGAACTGCTGAAAAAGGTGGTTGAAAGTAATGAAGAAAACATTCAAACCCAAAATCAGGCGAAATTAACTTATTTGGAAGTCAAAAAATTAATTCAATCATTTCAAGAGAAAATTCCCGAAAATGTTGAATTGCAATTCGATGAATATTCATCAAAACTATTTCAAGATTTAAAGAGATTGTTGCAGGAATTTAAGCATTGTGTTCAATTGCAGAAATTTTTTTTCTCTGTAAGCATCGGTGTTTTGGTTTTAGTAGCAATCATTGTGTTTAATACAAGTTATTTTTCTTTAAAATGGTATTCTTGATATTTTCAGTTTTTGAAGATATTGTTTCCGCCACATTCTCTTGAATTACAGGGTGAGTTATCATCTGTTTTGATGCGCCCTTTTTACTTTCACAACTGAAAAGCAAAAAAAGAATAAGAAAAGTAAAGTAAAATTTCATAAACGACAGATAACAAAATCTTTACCAAAAAATTTTATGTTGTTATCGTCGCAGGTTAAATACAAGTTCTTTTCAAAAATCACTTTCGCAATTCCTATTGAATAGAAGGATTTATGAAAGTGTTCGAAAACCGGGGAAACAAACTCGCAGAAAAATGGTGCTTTACAACAGAGTCAAGATACGAGAACCGAGATGCAAGACGGAATGGTAACAAGCGGCTGCAAAGACAGTGGTATGGAATGCTGAAAGAAAATGCTTTGCTTGGGAATTTTCAGCACGCGCCACAAACACACTACAAATGTTTGCCTATGAAACTGAAGTGTTTTTGGAATGTGGTGAAAATATGGCGGCTGCCGAAAGTATTTTCTTCAGTATGGAATACGACTGTGTGCGGTGACGAAAGCGACTGTATTGCCACTAAACTTTTCCTCTGAAAAAAAGCAATACAGTGGCTGAAGGAACTGGCTAAATCCCTAAACTCTCTGCACCATTTTTCTGCATCCTTGAAAGGGTGGCGGGGAATTGTTGGTTTTGAATTGGAGGACTAACCGTGTAAATTATAACTGCACTGGCGGCTGGAAGGCGTTGGCGCAAAAGGGCTTCGCCCGTTGCAAGGAAAGCATTTTACATAATCTCAAATTATGGGCAATGATGCGGTTGGTTTTGCACGTAAGGGAGCCTGCGGACTGGAGGGCAACGTTTTGCGACGGCAATTTGACCATAATTTCGATTATGTAACTTGCTGTGGCAGAGCGGTGGTTACATTCAAAATTTTAAATGTCATCTTCTGTCGGTATACGACATTATTTTTGAGAAAAATTTAAGTATGAGCAGAAAAAAAATTCAAAGTTTGCATGAACTGGTAAAGGACAAAACGATTCAAATTATTTATGATAAAATTAATTCGGTTTATTTATCAGAATACAAACAAAAAATATGGAATGACGTTGAGCATTATTATTCTTTAGTTCTGCATTATGCTAATGAAAGAGAAGATCAGAAAATTTTCTATGGCAGAATTATTTTACAGGAAAATAAAAGTGTTTTTCAAATGACACTCGATGATTACTGCTTTTTAACCCATTTTATTTTTATATCCGCTTTAATCAATGAAATAAAAAAGAGAGGTTTAACTGTCCAAAATTTACATCAAATTTTCAACGACATTTTGAAGTTTGAAACACAATACCGCGTAAACATTAATGCAAAAAGCAATCAATTTTTTAGAGATTATATTGTTGACCGAATCGAAATTAAAAATGCAGAACCTGTAAATCCGGCTTCAACATTTATCAAGGAAATATTTGATTTTTTCAGCAAAAAACTAAAAAGTGAAACCGACGTGTCTTTAAAGAACATATTACAAACGCATATTAACGGTGAACTTGAAGTTAATTATCATTAGAAAAATTATATTTCTAAATTTATCAAAAATTATTTCATGGAAATTGATCATCTTATACAGCACTATCAGGAAATCATTAAATGTTATGAGGAAAACCAGAAAACTGAAGCTAAAGACTTCAATGTGTTTGACTTTATGAGCGAGATTTTTGGACTTGGTGAAACTAAACACAGCAGAATTATTGCTTTTTTACTTAATCCTGATGCACCACATGGGCAGGGTAAATTGTTTCTCAATTTGTTTCTGGAAAGGTTAGAATTAAAAAACTATGAAGATGACCACTGGAAAGTTTATGCAGAAAAAGGAAACGCAGATGTGCTAATACAGTCCACCTACCCAATAAGAAAAACAATAATTATAGAGAACAAATCAAACTGGGCAGAAGACCAAAGTAATCAACTTTACAGGTATTGGCATGACCATATTTATCTATTCCACAATCGAGACTGTATAAAATCACGAGATAAGACTATCAACAGAATCATTTACCTTTCGCCCCACGAAAACAAATATTATGAAGAGCATTCTTTATGTAAGCCTGAAAAAGGTTACGAAGAATGTCCTGAAAAAAAAGTACCAATTAAAATTGACAATTGGTTCTTTAGAAGTGAATTTAGAGATTGGCTGTACGAATGCTTAAAAAATCTTGACGAACATTCACAAAAAATTTCATTATTCATCACAGATTATATTAATTATTGGGAAGCAACTAACTTTAAACATGAAACTATTATGAACGGATTAGAAGAACATTTTACAAACAAACAAACGTGGACCGATTTAAAAGAAATACTTTCAAAAAAACAGCAGACGAAAATAAATTGGATCGAAAATTTTAAGGCAAAATTAAAATTTCTTTCAGAAAGTTCAGGTTGGAAATTTTATCAACAAAACTATGGTGATTTCAGAATTTATCCTTCTGATAATTGGGGAATCTGCTTTGTGTATGAATATGAAAAGGGATTAAGTATTTGGAAAGAAGGAATTACCATTGAGCAAAAAGAAAAAATCAAAGAGGATTTAATCGGAAGCATTTCAGATTTTCATTTCATAGACAATGAATTCCATAATAACACAACCTATGTAATGGTCTTTAACCAAAATGAAGAACTTATGTTTAAAGACGAAGAAGAATTTGCCTGGGAAGCAAACAACACCAATTTGTTTGATACAATAGCAAATATTCTTAAACCTCATCTAAACGAAGAAACTAGAAAAATGTTCCTCGAAATTAATAATAAATTGGAATAAAATTTTTAAGACAAGTTACAGTCTAAGCCACTCTTTCAGTGGCTTTTTGTTTTTCAAAATCTGTTGAATTACAACAGAAAAAGTTGGAGCATCACCACAGGAAAATGGGATAATAAAATTTTCATTTTTATCAATTACTGCAAACTCATTTCCTTTTGAAATTAAAAAATAGTTCATTCCTAAATAAGCACCTGCACCGTATTGGGCCTCAATCACAAAATTTCCTTTGCGATTGCAGAAGCCAAAAGCAGTGCCATCGATACTTACATTGGCAAAATCTAAAATAAAAGTATCTACAAATTTGAAAGCATAGTGGCCAACGGTATGGTTTTCCATATTATAAAGCCTCCAATGTTCATTCAATCTACCCCAAAAGTGGTTTCTGAAAGCAGGTTTTATTTCATCAAACATACCCTTTGTTATAACATTAAAAAATTCGTCAGTGATAACAAATTTTTTATCTTTTTCAACAATGAAAAAGCCGTGGTATAGTAACTTACCCAATTTTCTGTAGTAAATTTCTTCATCTCTAAAAACTTCAATTTTAAAATCTTCCATTTTTTTTCTTACAAAGTAAGATGTTCAATCAGACAAAACAGGACATTCTACCAAAAGACTTAATTTGTCTTTTTCCTATATTAATTTTACAGAAAAAAAATGGGACAAGTAGTTTTATTTAAAAACAAAATCATCAAAATTAACCAGGCCAATACTAAGGAAATATTATTGTACAACAAAAGGACAAAAGAATGGAAGAAAATTTATTCATTTGAAAGACATATCCATAATATCGGTTCGGGTCCACACTGGATGATTGCCTACACAGAAAAAGGATTTTTCTTTTCTGAAGATGCCAAAAAATTTATCTCCTATAATGAATTTACAAAGCAAAACACAAAATGATTAAACCGAATTTTTTATAATTTTGAAATTAACTTAAGAAAATGAAAATCCTCTTCCTTTCCGATACCCATTCCCAACACCGCAAACTGAAAAATTTGCCGGAAGCAGATATGGTGATTCACGCCGGTGATGCTTCTAAAACGGGTAGAGACCACGAAGTTGAAGATTTTATGAGATGGTTCAGCGCTTTAGATTACAAATACAAAGTTTTTATAGCGGGGAATCACGATTTTTTCTTTGAAAATGAAACCACAAAAAGCATCGCAAGATTTTTAAATGGAAATACATTCTATTTATTTAATTCTACTATTGAAATAGAAGGTTTAAAAATTTGGGGTTCACCATTCACTCCAACTTTTTTTAACTGGGCGTTTAATCTTGACAGAGGAAAAGATATTCAACAAGTTTGGAACGAAATTCCAAATGATACCGATATTTTGGTAACACACGGTCCACCTCTTGGTATTTTAGACCGAACTGCAGACCAACTGAATGTTGGCTGTGAAAATCTGCTGAAAAAAGTCAAAAAGATTAAACCAAAATATCATTTGTTTGGTCATATTCACGAAGGATATGGAATATTGAATACCGATAAAACAACTTTCATTAACGGCAGTTTGCTTAATGAACATTATCAACTTGTCAATCAACCTGTTCTCTTTGAGTTTTCAATAAATATTCAATCAAAAAGACTTTATTTGGATGATTTAAGACCAACACCGGAAGGTTTTGAACGCGTTTATGATTTTAAAGAATTTGTAAATTACATCTCACAAAATGGGCTTCCTGACTTCATCAGTTTTGACCACGATTTGGGTGAAGGGAAAACCGGTCTCGACTGTGCCAAGTTTTTGGTAGAATACTGCCTGGATAACCAAATTCATAAAATTAATTTCCAAGTTCACAGTCAGAATCCTGTTGGTAAGGAAAATATTGAATTTCTTCTTAAAAATTTCAACAAAAACCATTAGAAAGACTTCTTTTGTCTCCTTCATAGGATATATTTGAGGAATTTAATTTTCAAAAAAATTGAAATGCCCCTAATTGTTTCCATTGGTTTAAGACTGATTCAAATTTCTAAAAGTACTCCATTTATCCTTGAAATTTCTTATAATGCAGGGATTTCGTGGGAAATAAAATTTCCCGGCTCTAATGAAGTTGGGGAATTTATTGATATCTTCAGGCGTGGTGAGACGATATTTGCAACTACGACAAAAGGCAGGTTCAGATCGGTAGATGCAGGACAAAACTGGATGCAGATTTAGTTTCGAAAGAATTAATTTTCCCAAATCAGTTGCTGACATCTTGAATGAAAATTATTATCTCTTTCCTCCTGTGTTAACGGTGGTGAAAATGGAATTTTATTACCATTGCGGTCTGCAATAAAGCACAATTCATCGGAATCCGTTTCAGGATATTCCCAATAATTCAATGCAATTTTTGCTCTGCCATTTTGCGGGTTAAACTCGCGGATTACCATATCTGAAATAAACGGAAAGAGTTCATTACCCTCAATATCAATAATGCCGAAAATAATTTTTTGGTAATCTTTTGTAAAATGTTTAAAATAATCTGAATAATAAATACCCTCATATTCCAATTGTACTTTATCGAAGAAAACATCCACTGTTTTTCCCGCGCAGTAATTTTCTCCTACAAACTCCAGATGGTCCCATTTGAAATCTATTATGATGTTTTCTTGATAGTCGATAAGACCGTATTTGTTATTTTTTGAGGCAATAATATATTTATCATTGAAACTAAAAATATCATCGTATTCCAATGGTAAAATCGTATTTCTGTGGATGTCCATCATTTCCCACTTTCCGTTAAGTGCAACGACTACTTTTGGATTCTTGGCTGATAAATCCCCAAAGAGTTGATCGTAGATAAATGGAAAAACCTCATAATTTTTACGGTCAAAAATTCCAAGTTTCCCTTCCTTTTTTGCAATACAATAGCCGTTTTCGAAAAATGGATACTGAATCATTTCATAATCATCCGGAATGACAAGATAACCTTCCTGATTAACAAAACCCCACCCATTATCAGTGCAAACCCAACCATAACCTTCTTCATCAAATTCGGTCACTTCTTCCCATTTAGTAGGATGAAACCCTCTTTCTTCGTAATCTCCTGCCAAATCGTTGGCTTCCCAAGGGTGGATTTTTTTCATTTTAAATCTAATTTATGAGTGAGTGAATTCTTGACACATAATCCTCCTTTTTCACATTTCGATAAGCAGGGTGATTTAGTCTGGCTCCAATGTTAAAATTAAGACGACCTTCATCATTTAATTTTTTCAAATCCCACGCAACCCATTTGCTTAAAGGAATTATTACTTCAGGCTGAATAGTTTTCATTTCATTAATGAAGTTTTCAAATAAAATTTGCTGGATATCTGGATTAACCTGATAGTAATTCATATTGTTTTTATTATTTGAATTTTGAAATCCAACACACGAAATATTAGTAACATAAATATTTTCATAAAAATTATGACAGCCAAATTCTTCAATCACACTATATATAAAACTTCCTGATTTTTCAAAATCATCTTTTTTCAATTCAGGAAGAATCTTAGATAAAGATCTAAAATCCAAAAAGGAAACACCTGTTTTTCCTGCACCTTTTCTCCCCGGATTAATTCCGCACAAGACAATTTTAGGTGTATTGGGTTCTACAAACTTTTTATAGAATTCACGTATATAAAATTCATTATCTAAAAAATCTGTTAATATTGAGATATTGTTATTTGCAAGTTCTTCTTTATGATTTTCAACGAATGTCCTGCTAAAATTAATATAGTTGTCAACAAGTGTCCTCATTAAATTATTTTTCACAAAGATAACCTATTAAAAAGACAAATAAAGTCGCTGAAAGAAGATTTATGAATGACTTCTTTTGGCTGATACTGCTAATATTTTTACGGTTTAAAATTAATTTATGGAATTACTGAAAAAAATTAGAGAACGGTATTTTGAGGAAGTAACTGAAGATAATGAAACAGAAAAAATTATAATTAGAAAGAAGTTTTTAAGATTTTTTGGAACTATAATGCTACTTTTTTTCACACTTTTATTTTCATTTTATTTATTTTGTTTGCTTCAAACAACATCAAATAATTAGTAAAACGACATTTTTTGTCGTTTTACTGATTTATATTTGCTAGAATAAACGATATAGCAATGCTCCAAATTACTGCCGAAGAACTTAATAAATTCTCTAATTTAAATGATAAAGTCCGAAAAGTAGAAGTTCGTGCAAAAGATTATCTTTTACAACTTGAGCCATTATTGCAAAAACAAAAAAATGAAGGTTTAATTGATGATTTTGAGATTGTACCCCGGGTTTCTGTTTTCAGTTACGATGAAGATTACTGTAAATCCGAAAACATAGAGCTCGGAGATGAGATCATTACCGAAAAAGAAATCAGTTATATGCTTTTTGGGTTACCCAGTGACCTTTTTTATTTGAATGGAAATGAATTTAAGGGAAGTAAAAATCACCCTTTTAAAGGCCTGCATTTCGGTTATTTGATGCACTGCCTTGTCTTTCATTCCCAACTAGATTTTGACGACTTTATGCATATTGACGATGTTTGGCTTGAACTGGAAGTCAGACTACAGTTTTTTACAGATAAAACACCTTTTAAATAAAGATATAATATGGCCAAAGAAGAACAAATGCTCCGCCTGCAATATATTCAGGATATTTTGCGAAGCAAAAAGGAAAAAGGCGCAAGTTATCAAGACATTAAATCCTATCTGGAAAAGAAATTTGAAGAGAAAGATTTGGGCGAACTAAAATTTACAGAGCGGACTTTTCAACGCGATAAAAAAGCCATTCTGAAAGTTACCGGTATTGAAATTTCCTACAGCCGATCGCGCGACATTTATTATATTTCTGAAGAGGAACTGACCAACGCCGAAGAATCTGTTTTAGATAATTTGCTTTTGATAGAAGCCTATCGACAGACCAAAAGCAACTCGGACATTATGATTTTCGAACCGCGAAAAGCACGGGGTTTAAACCATCTCAACGGAATTATTCACGCTATACAGAACCGAAAAATATTAGGATTTACTTACCACAAATTCTGGACAGATGAAACTTCTGAACGGATCGTAGAACCTTATGCATTGAAAGAGTTTCAGCACCGTTGGTATCTGCTTGCAAACGAACATAAAAAAAGTGATTTTCTGGTAAAGACATTTGCTTTAGACCGTATACAGAATCTGGATATTAAAAGTTCTTCATTTGTAAGACAAAAATTTGATCTGCGGAAAACATTTGAAAACTCTTTTGGCATTATATCAACCGAAGGAAAACAACCAATGGAAATTGTACTGTCTTTTACCTTGGAACAGGGCAATTATGCAAAGTCTTTACCCCTTCATCATTCGCAGACGTTTTTAAAGGAAGAAAATGACAGGACATATTTTAAATACTTACTGGTTCCGACAGATGATTTTCTACAGGAATTGATGTGGCACGGACAGGCTGTAAAAGTAGAATATCCTGAAGTTTTAGTAAACCAAATTGAATATGAACTGAAAGATGCCCTAAAACAATATTAATAACCTTCATTCGGAATTGGTTATGGCGTGAAATCTTATATGGATGGCCTGAAAGAAATTAAAAAGAAAAAAAAACAAATTGAAAAGAAACTAATGCCTCATGCTCATTATGTAACTTGCTGTGGCAGAGAGGTGTTACGTACAAACTTTTTAATTGACCAGTCTCCTCTAATTAGAATAAAATTTCTGATAATAATCTTTGCAGAATATTCATCTTCGTTTTGATAAACTAAATATTCATAAAAATCTTTGTGAACCGTTTTCCAATCATTTTTAAGATAAAGATTATTCATCAAAAACGCTCCCATTGCGCGACTCCCAACTTCCGGTGCAATTTCTATTTTTTGAACGGTTTTAAATTTCTGAAATTCTTCTTCTGAAATTTCTTTTCTTAATTTTACTTCAACCGTCTCTAATTGGTTGACTGTAGGTATCGAAAACTCAAAGGCTAAATGACCAAGCAAAAGTTTCCGAATTACTGTTAAGAATTTTATATCATCAAAAGGATAAAATAGTAAATCTTTTTTAATGAATAACTTACTTTCAATTTCCTTCCTTATATGGGGCTTTTGTCTTAATTTTTCAATAATTTTTCCGCGTTGAAAACTGTCAATATCTGTTGATTGGCAAATTAAATATTCAATTATGCAACTAAAATAAAGCTCATTCGTAGAAAATCATTGGTTACATTCATTACAGGAATAAACTTTTGGTAGATTTTCAGGATACGGCTCATCTAAAAGTATTTTTGAAGGAACGTGATCTTTGGTTTTGGAACCTTTTATTGTGTTACCACAGTAAACACAGAAATCGTCATGACGTTCATCATAATAATTTGCAACCTGCCTCACAACTTTAAATTATCAGTTTGTTTTATCATAGTAATTCTTTAAAAAATCCGAATTCTTCATCAACTAATGATCTTCTGTCCAATCCTAAATTCCATTCTTCACATGCGGTTTCTGATACTAATGAGCAAGAAAAGCAAGACGCCAAATTCAAATCAAAAAGACCTTGACCATCAGATTCCCAACATAAGGGATCAGAAGAGCATTCTATAGATCTATTAAGACATTTAATAATGATTTCCATTATTTTTTCGGGTTCTGCTTGGGAAACTAATCCACCCATACTACCTTCAGAACCTTCTGCTGTGTAAATTAATAATCCAGACATACCATTGTTCTCATTGTTTGAAATATATAAACGCTCCTTCAAACTAGCAGTTGGATATCCACAAGAGAATTCTAATTCTCTCATAAACAAATGTGAAAAAGTATGAATTATAAAGTGTTTATATTGATTATTGAAGATTTTCATTTTTGAAGAAATCCCCTGTGAATTCAAATCAGGTGATTCTTCAAAATATTTAGCATATCTATCCTTCAATACATTAGTATTTTCTCCAATCCAATCAACAATTTTTTCATCATTAAATTTTAAAAATATACCTTCTCCCAAGGTTTCGTTTGCTGGTAATACAAACAATTCATTGCTATCACAAGAGAAAATATTTTGTCCACTTGAAGATTCTCTGATGTTGCCGTCGATAACTATTCTTTCTTTGGGTTTTACTCTAGTGAAATCTAGTTGAATGCTTGTTAATCGAAGTTCTTCAACCTGACAAATTTTTGAAAAATATTCTGATATTTTTGGTGGTAAAACAATATCGTTGAACATCAATCCAGGAACATTTATATTTGAATTATTTACAAAACAATTATATTCTTGCAATCTATAGATTTCGTGCTTGTCTTCATTCTCCTCACCACCTGTTTCATTCAAAAACTCTAATTCTAAACTTTCCTTGAATTTATTTTCATCTTCTGGTTTGAAATCATTGTCAATCAAAAAGTCTTCAAAATCTAAAGATATCCAAAAATCAACTTTCGAAATTTCTTTTCTCTCCAGACGTTTTTGATATTTCAGATTTAATTGATTTAATGCCTCCAACAACTCTTCAGATTTATTTAGTGCAAGATTTAGAGGAATGTAAATACTTGAAAAGCCATTGGCATAATAAATATTATTTGCCGTAACAAGTGCCAACTGCATCGTTTCCCTTTCCTTACCGGATGCGCTATTTTCTTTTAAGCATTCTTCATAAGGAATAGGTTGATTTTCCTCTAAAGTTTTTTGCCAAGGCATATGTCCAGGACATTTGGGTTTGATGCCGTTAATACCCTCTAAATTGATTTTGGGTTTTTCTTTTGACTTCCCTGATCCTAATTCACACGATTTACACTCAATATAAATACTGCCATATCCTTCAGATTTAGTTGTGTTTTCTGTCCAAATTAAATCGGGATTGCCACAACAAGGCCCACATGAATCCGTGCTAAAAAGGTTTTCGGCATTATCATTTTCAGTAGACCCATTCAGAAAATTTTCGGTGCGCCATCTTAAGAAATTTGACCATGGAATATCAGATAAATGCCCATTTGGACAAACTAATATCAAGTTTGACTGATCCAATTCGCGATATTCTCTTAACTGAACTTTTGTCCCATCTTCGTTCTTTACTTCAATCGTTCTCAAATAATCTTTTCCGTCTCTAGGAGGTGCGAAATTTATCTTTCTTACCTTACCATCTTGTTTTTTACACTCTTCTTCAAAAATTTTATACCATTCATTTAGTTTTTTTAGTTGCCCCTTTTTATTTTTAAACCATTTCGGAAAAAGCGTACCAGTTATCATATACGTGCTCGCAATTGCAACTTCACCATTTTTTTCTATCGTTTTCTTTATTGGATGGTTATTCCAATTAGGACTATTAAACACCTCGTTGAGACTCATTTGTGGAATTCCAATAAGGCAAATCAAATTTTTTAATGACTTATCTTCCTTTATAAAATCAATAAACCTTTTGTCATCAATATACCGGATTCCACTGTAACTGACTTCATCTTCAGAAAGTTTGTAAATTACTTTTTCATCCGAATTATTTTCTCTAATTACTTTTAACTTTTTGTTAATCTTGTCAAAGAATTTCCATTTGTTAATATCGGATATTAGCACGTAGGAACCGATTTTTGTTGTAATAATAGATCCAACTCCTGATGTTGATGACAAAAGTTTATATTTACCAATTCCCTGATTATATTGATATTGGGACAGAATTTTCATAGTTAGTATGAGTTAATTTTGATTGCAGCTTCTGGTTCAATTACGCGCAAAGACATTGGAACTTGCCATTTCTTGCTTTCAATGTTTTCGATATATTCTTCAATATCAATATAAAGTTGTTCTTGTTGAGTTGTCGGCGTATTTTTCTTATTTGAGAAAACAAATTCTTTGGAGTCAGCCACTGCTAAATTGTAAGCATTTTCCCATTCTTTTATTGCTTCAGAAACCCACGAAACGATTATGTCTAAATTTTGTTCTTTTAATAGATTTTGAATTTGGACTTCAAAATTTGCAAGGTTAGATTTTCTTTGTTCAAAATAATCTTTAATCTCATTAAGAATCTGTGTAATATCTTCTCTTGTGCAATCTGCAATTTTTGAAGCATCTTTACGGTTTTCAAAGCCTAATCTATGTCTGACCAAAGTTGCAAAAAACAAACTTAAATATCTATCCACCGCCTTTTTTGTAAAAGGTGTAATTGATATTGGTTCCACATAACTATACATTTTTTCGTGAAATTCAATGAATCTTTCATAGTGCGAAATGTCTCTTGCTCTGAAAGGATGATGAACAGTGAGAACTAAACCATAATCATTTCTACCAACACGGCTACTTGCTTGAATATATTCTGCAGTATTTCGTGGCATCGAGTTCATAATTATTGTATTAAATCTTGAAACATCAATACCAACAGAAATCATATTAGTTGCAACAATGAATTCCGGTGGTACTTTTCCCCACAGCGTTTCACCTCCATTACTAAAAGCAAGTCTTTTTGCGGCATCCCAGGATTCTTCGACTTTTTTCAATTCTGTTTTTACTTCTTCACCTGATAACCTTCCTGTTAATTCCGCCTCATTAATTGGACCATATGTATAAAAACTATGCATTAATTTACACGGTCTAACAACCCTCGAAAAAACTCTCCGAACTTCTTTTAAGATATAACTTTGAACCTGTGACTGTGTTTTGCCAACTTCTTTTAAACTATTAAAATATGAAATTAAAGTATGGTAATAATCCATTGCTTTAATAGTGTCCCTATCATATTTTTCAAATTCTATTGGGGAATTTTCATTGAGTTGTTGTAACTCAAAAATTGCACGATGAGTCATAACTATTGCAGAAAGTCTCATTTGCATCCATACTTGACTTCTTCCGGTTGGTAGAATTCCCATATATTTTCTTTTTGAGATGAAAGTCTGATTATTCTTATTAGTATCAGAGTACTGCCTTTTGTAAAAAGCAAAAAATGAATCATCACATTCAACTCCAGGCTTTGGAAACAAATTAACTTCCCGATCAAAAAGTGCGGCAATTTGTAACTGTGTGTTTCTTGTAGTTGCTGTGGATGAAATAACTTTAGGTCTATGCTTAAATTTATTTTTTGATAAAATATCAACGGCTGATTCAAATAAAGCAACAGCAGAACCTAAAGGACCCAAAAGTAAATGTAACTCATCTTGAATAATAAGATCTGGTGCTAAGTAACCTTCTGCTGGCTTTCCTGTTTCCCAATTCCCTCTACCAAAAAGTCTCCTTGAGTCTTTATTTCTTTTTGCCGGATCTCCATCAACCTTATGTGCTAATTGTGCAAATTTGTCTACAGTGCCAAAAAGAAGTGTTGGTGGATGTTGATAAATTATTTCATCGCTTAATAATAACGGTAACGAACCTTGTGTTTTTTTCTTTCTGCTTGGTCTAGAATATCCGAAGTTGCATTTGTTATGATTTTCACATTTCAAGTGAACTTTATTTTTATCAAAAACAGATGTTGAAGCATCATCGTCTTCATTCTCACCACCTATTAATTTTGAACCACACCAAGGACATTTAGAAAAAGGAATTTTGTTAGGTTTTTCATGGTTCAGTTTTTCAAACTCTGTAATTAAATCTTCAGTTTTATTTGGAAGAGAATTATCTCCAACCCATAAACCAATAGTAATAGGTTCGTCACCTAATTTATACAAATCCCATCTTCTCATTAATTCTAGTGCCATTATAACCAAAGAAGCTCGCTGAAACTGCTGCATAGTTAGTAATCGTAATGTATACCGCATAATGACAGCAGTACCTCCTCCCTCGCTCTGAAACTTCTTTCGCCTATTTATTATTGTTAATGCGATAAGTCCCAAATATGCTTCTGTTTTACCACCGCCTGTTGGGAACCAAACCAAATCAACTAATTCATTTCGTGCCAACCATTTTTCATCATTCTCAAGTTGAAAAATTCCGTCGAGATTTAAGAGAATAAACGCCAATTGAAAAGCACGCCAAGAAGCAGGCTCTGTAGGTGAAAAAAGAAAATCTGATGCATTATTTTTATAAAAATCAAAATCAAATTCTTTGAAATCATTACCTTTGATTTCTTCTGTAATTTCATTCTTTTTATTTTTTTCCGAATGCCATAACTGCATAAACATTGCAGAGTTCATCAATCTGAAAGACTCCAGATTTTCTTCGTTATTAATTCCAGTTAAGAAATTACTGATATTATTTTTCATTCTGGAATAATCCGATGCACATTTACTTAACTCCTGTGTTGCAATATCACTAAACTTTGGTATACTTGTGTATTTGCTTTTCTTTATGTCAATCCATTTCCCATAAGAATCGACAAATTCGTTTAGACTTTTTAGTACATCATTGTTAGTTGCATCTGAAAATTGTGAAAGCCATTTAAAAGATTGAGCATTGGCATTTGACAAAAAAACAGGTGCATTATATGTTTCACCTTGTAAAACAGCATCAATTTCTTTATTTCTCGGGATTGGATCAACATCAGGTGTTTCTGAAGTTGGTAAATACTCGGATTCTATAAATCTTTCTTTTTCATTCCAAATCACAGAACATCCGTGACCAATACCAAAATCTTTGAACTGATTGTAAATAAATTTTGTGGTAGTATCTTCGTCAAACACACCATCTTTTAAAATATAATTTGCGTTACTGTAAGGCCTTAAATAGTCATTCTGAAATCTTATTCTTACTCCAAAAAAGGCCTTTTCATTAACCTTCTCGTTAAATGTTGAGTAATATCTTTTTCCTTTTGGATCCTTTTCTACAGGTTTACTGGTGTTAAGTAATTGAATCTTAAAAAAAATATTATCCGACTCTTTCCTTGAGTCTTTTGTGAATTGAAGGTTTAAGGAAAGAGAGGCAAAGTCTTCACCTTTTTCATCCAAATTAACTAAAAAAATATTTTTAAGTGAATTTGTAATTGTACCGTCTGCATGGAGAACAGATATCTTTTCTTTATATGTTTCTGGTTTATTGTGTAGTAGAACTTTCTTCTTTTTGTCTAAAATCAGATTTTCAACAACAATTTTCTTTTGAATCGTTTCCGATTGCCATAAACCATAACCGCCAGAGTAAACATCAAAAAGGTTTTTGAAATGATCGCCAATGCTCTCAATTTGCTCAATTTCCTGTGTAATGATGTACAATTTTTTTCTTAATTCTACATCGATTACTGATTTCTTTAATTCGTAATAAATAGAAGATTTCAGATTACTTAGATACGCACTTTGTTCTGTAATCTTTTCAAGATTAATAAGAACTTTTGTTTGCTTGTATAACTCTTGGGCATAACTCTTTTGGATATCAATCAATCTTTTCCTTGTAACAACCAAGTTATCTGCTGACATTTTATTTAAAGTCAAATAATGCCTCCCAAAGTGCTCGCTCAACACAAAATCAGTAAATGTATGCTTCGTAATAAAATCTCTAATTTTAGTGACATTACATTCACATAAAACCCCATATCTTTTATTGAATTCTCCTCCTTTATCAGATTGCAGTTTTTTGTAATATCTAAAATTAATGTCAAATTCAATTTTATTTTTTTTTAAAATGCTACTATCTAAACAACAGGTAATAGCAACATTGCTAGGATACATTTGATTTATCTCAACGCCATTTACTAAATCAGATTCCTCTTCTAAATTTTCTTGAGAATCCTTACCCCCTTCTTCATCTTCTTCAATAACTTCATTATTATCCAGTGCAAGTCCTTCTTTAATAGACGAAGAATTATCTATCGGAAACAAAACTCCTGTACTATAAACCGCTGCAGGTACAATATCAATAATTTCCTTGTCGTTTTCAAGAGGAATATTACCAATGATTTTATTTTGTAATAAATCTTCATCTGTCAAATCCACATAACGGTATCCGCTAATGCCGGGGCCGAATGTTTGTTCACGAATAAATCTTTCTAATGAATTTCTCTTTTCTAATACCTTACTCATTGCTTACTATTTCTATTTTGGATATTATTTTTAATTTAATTTCATCATTTACTATATCTACCAAAGACTTAAGATTTACAAGAAGGTTGTCTTGGTCTATTCCTATATCCTGTAGACTGTGTGTTTGCTGATATTTCGACAATCTATTACGTAGAACTTCCGTAGTTTTTGTTAAATCATCAAAACATCCATCGTTAAATAAATCACAAAGCAATAATGTCATTTGATGTGTGCTTTGCCTTGTTGCTTGCTTTGAAGAATTCCTCAATCTTTGAATAATTATATAATATGGGGTGCCCAAATCTAAATATTCACAAACACCAAGAAATGCTTTTTTACTCAATGGCGCAAATGCTTCACTTTCCGGATTTGTCCAAGATTCGTCAAAATGTTTAAAGGATACCATTTTTGAACCTTTGGAGTCCAAAAACGCAGTCAATTCTTTATAAATATCAGACTCGCTACTTTTAATACACTTTCTTTTAAGAAGAATCTTCCATAGACGACCTGTTTCAGATTCGTGGACGTCAAATTTTTTTCTTATGATTTTTAGTTCTTCTTCTAAATTTTTGGTCTCTGCAAATTTTTCAAAAATATTTGTTTCTTCTAAAATATCATCTAGTGACTGTACTTCAATAATTTCCTCATTCAAATCATAATTCTGAAGTTCATCTCCTGATAAAACACGCAATTCGCTATTTTCATTTGCTCTTACAATAAATAAACTACTATAGGGATAGGTTTTGCTCCTGGAAATTTTCTGAAATTTGACTTTTATAACACTTCTGTTTAAATTATGAGAATATCTAGATTCGAACTCCCAATCTATTGAAATTGTTTTTTCAGGTTTTATACTAGAAATTTGTTTCTTTAGTTGAACAATATCGAAATACGTGTTACGAATTGGGTGTTCAATTATTTTTCTAAAATCGTTTGCAAGATTATATTTTGACCAGTTGAATTGATTGAGCCATAAAAATTTTACGAAGGCGCCACGAGCGTAAAAATGATGATTAATATAGAATTCGAGTAAATTAGGATAAAAATAGAAAGGTCTTTTACCCTGATCTTGAAAAGAAAGAATTAAAAAATTTTGAACGTTACAAGACTGCACTGATTTCCAAGTAACAATACCCTGAATATTTTCACTTTTTAAATCATGCAATAAAAGTTTACTTAAATATTCGTTCTCTACAAATAGGTTTGGCAATATGAGTGTTTTCTTTGTATTTAAATGATTATTAATAATATCTGCGAACTTCATATCAATAAGGGAATCAAGAAAATTAACAAAAGTCTCTTTAAACTCTTTTAAATCCTTTTCTGTCATTTCCATTATCTGAAACTTGGTTTCCGCAGAAATCAATTTTGAGTACTCGTGTTCAGAAAACAAATCGTCAATGATAAAATCTTTAATTTCTTCATTAATGCATAAGCCATAGATATTAAGTAATTTATTCGATTTTAATTCATACAAATCTCTTATACTGCATTCTAACTGAAGTGTATCCCAAAATACATTTTCATCCGCTCCAAAAAAAGAAATTTTCCTGAAATGGTTATTAGATACCCTTAGCAGTTTATTTATCTCCGAATTTAGAACAACGTAAGTTGAACTTTCGGGAATCTTAAAAATGTCTTTTAAGCGCTTCAGTTTCGTCCGAATATTCTCGATATTAATTTTCGATTTACCAAAAGAAAACAAAACCATCTGTTTTATAGGTAAGCCATTTTCCTTTTTCCAACTTTTTAATTCGTTGAAAGAAAATGTTTTCAAATTTTTCTTTCTTTCACAATCAATTAAAAATATTTTTTCGCAATTATCAATAAAATTAGAATGTAATTTATCAACTTGATGCAATGATAAATTTGGATTACATCTATTGAATGTCAAATCATTATTTTCATTTTCTAAATCGGTTAAATATGGGAATTCAGCAAAATTTTCCAGCAAAATTTTTGCAGTGGAAAGTTTGGTGTTAAATAAATTTATTGGTTCAATAACAGTTTTTTCATCAAAAGAGTTATAAAAACTTGAAAGCATTTCACAATATTTTTTCTCTTTTAACCATCTTTTATAAATACGATTACCTCTCGCACCACTGGCATCGTCAGGAGCACGACTTAATCTTATTATTTTCTGCCTAATTTCATTCCTTTTAGACAAAAGAATTTCGTTAAAGTCGTCCTCAAGTTTTGTAGAATCTTGGAGCGACATCAAATGATACTTCAATACAAGAAACTGTGATAAAATATTTACAAATTCATCATCTAAATCCTGCTCAAAATGAATGTGGAAAAATACAAAATCATCTTGTTGAATTTTATCATTTTCATCGAGAAGTCTGTTCACATACTTCAACAATTCAATATATATTTCCTTGTTTTCTGTGGGAAGCAAAGCAAATATTTCATCAAAATTATTTTCCGATGAGTTTATGAAATTTGTCAAATGTTTTTTTATATGGGAATCAATAAATTTCATTCATAAACGATGTTAATTTCCAAATTTAAAATTGCTCTTGTTACACCCACAAAAATTTCATATTTATTCAATTCAGATGGGTTACTAATTACGAGAAATACGTTCTTCTTTTCAAGCCCCTTATACTTAAGAATGGATGTATATCTTAATTTATTTGCAGTGTCTACAATGTTTTCTGGTGTTAATTCTTCAATGTCTTTGATAGTTAATTCATAAAGAACATCCTCATAATTCATTTTTTTTCCGCTGAAAATTTTCGATTCAAACAAAAGGATGCAATCTTGCCCTTTTAAAGAATTATGTGAATCTCGAATTGGATTGAGTGCATTATTTAGAAGATGTTTTTTTAAATCTCGCAAAGATTTGTGTTTTACAACACTTATTTCAGGAAACTCTTCTTCAAAATTAGTTGACTCTAACACTTCTGGGGTTTCTATAACGCAACTTGCTAATTTTCTAATACAAGGATTTTGTGAACTCCTTTTTGTTTCATTTAATTTAAAGTGAGAATAATATGAAGAAAGAATATCTGCTATTTCAGATACATTACGCCCTGACATTGAGTAACTCTGATCTATGTCGTATAAAATAAGTGAATTCCCATTATGAAGCCCGTTTTTATTAAATCCTGAAAGCTGGTTAATGAATAAATCTGCACCTCTGTCAAAAAAATCTTGTGCTTCGTCAATCACAATATAGTCATAAGACGATAATGAATCTGATGAGTCAAATTTATTAAGCGTCTCTTTTACCAAATTGTAAAATTCTTCTTCAGTATAATTTACAAGTTGTTCATTGGAAATGTGTCTATTTAAATTTTGAAAAAATCTAAAGAACGTAGTAATTTCAATTTCATTATTTGGGTTTCTCTCTTTTAGAATACCTTTTGTATAATGCATTAAAAGGTTGTTCCAGCAAAGATATATTCCTCTTTTATTTACTTGTTTATCGATAAATGCTTTTGCTAATGTTGTTTTTCCACTGCCGGGAGGACCTTCAATCATTATTCTTTGATTCTTATATAGGCTCTCCAAAATTTCAAGATTTTGAACGCCTAGCCAAGACAAAGTATCAACGGAGTTAAATTTGTTCTTATCGGAAATCAAAGGGCTTAAAATGTGCCTCAATGACAATAGTTTCCTTTTATCAAGTTTAGGATATTCTCTGAAATGTTTTTTATGCTTTTCTTTTGTGTAGTTAAAAGCGTTTAAAATAAACTTTTCGATTGAGTTATCATAATTTGGTGCACAGTAACTTGACCAAAGTACAATACTGTCCTAAATAAAAAAACAGATATATTTTATGCACATATAGATAGGCTTTAAGCGGAATTTTCTATAGATTTTCAAAAAGAACCCCTTGATAATATGTTTTTTGAGATTCAGGTGGTTGGTCAAAAGGTTTGTCGAGCCAATACTGGAGATTAATTTTCACAAAAATATTCAGTCGGATAAATGCTACTAGATTTGATAATTGCCAAGGATATTTTGCGATTGATTTTAGGTATTTTAGGATAAGAATGGTAATTAGAGCCGTCCAAATTTGTATTTTAACTGCATTTTCAGATGTTCCGATAAATGTTTTGATATGAAGCAATTGCTTGATGTCTCTGAAAAAAATCTCAATCTGCCACCTTTGTTTGTACAGTTCTGCAATGGTGGAAGCTGCCCAAGTGAAATTATTGGTGATAATTTCGATAGTTTGCTTGTTTTCATCGTCCCAAACCGCCACTCTTCTTAATTTTTTAGGGTATTTTTCTTTTGAAATAGGGTTTGAAAGGATTATGTCTTCGTCTTTCAAAATGTTTTGCGCTCCTTTTGGTGGAAGTTCTCGTTCCTGTAAAGTTTCAAATTTTAGGTTTTCCTTATGCCTGATTACAAAAAAAACACCTTTGCTGTCCCAAATAGAAAGCATCGGAAAATCGTTGTAAAAACGGTCGGCTACAATCACCGCACCTTTCTCTAAGGGAATGTTTTCAGCCCCTTTATTATCCGCAACGCTTCCTTTGGTAATATTCACATAAACCGGAAGTTTCCCATCGTATTCAAGCAAGGTATGCATCTTTACAGCTCCTTTCTTAGTGCGATACGTTGCCCAATCAAATAAAGAAAGACACAGGGAAATAAGAGTGGAATCTAATAGATAAACGGGAACTTTTATTTTCAGCTTTACTCGTTTTTGTTTGGTGTGCTGTCCTAAATGTTCTAATAATATGAAATACAAATCTTTGAACAAGTCTGCATCTCTTTTCCCATTTTGGTAACTGATGGAAGATTTGGAAGGTGCAGTTTTTATTCCTAAATGATTGAGGTTGCCCGTTGCGCTACGAAGTCCATTGGAAATATCCCGTACCGAGGTGCTTTTCGCAAAATGACAGAAAAGCATAGAAACTAAATGGGTCCAACTATCGAATCCTTTATTTCGGTAATCGGTCTTTCTTTCTTTGACTATTTTTTTGAAAATTACTCGGTCTATTTTTGAAATAATCTGAGAAAATAATGTTAATTTTGAGTCCATAAGAAGGTTTTTTTGTTGTGCAACCTCAAAGGTACTTTGAGTTACTCTAATTCCTTCTTATTTTTTTTATTTAGGACGCTATTGACCAAAGTAAATTTTTATCAAAAATTTTTGACTCAAATGCATAATTTACGTGAGGGAATGCAACAGCTTCGCAAAAAAAACAATCTTTTAAATTGTTTAAAATCAAATCTTTTAAAGTATGTTTATAGCCTTCAGCCTGTTTAAATGGATTTTGTCTCATTACGGTATCAAAATTTTTACCGTAGAAAAATGAACTTTCCTTTGTGGAGATTGCACCACCTTTTACTTCCAATACAAGAACTCCTTCTTCACAAATTATTAAAAAATCAATTTGAGAACTTGTTTTCTTATAGTAGTTAAAATTGTCCGAATGATTTGGAAGTTTTAAATCATACCAAACAAGCCAATCTTTGTCACTTTCTGATAAATCTTTATATAACTGCCTATATGTGTCAATTTCTCCGTATAAAGGTTTACCATCTTCATTTAAGATGATATTTTCTAATGAGTCTACCGGATTTGAAGGAAAGAATTGGACTGGCATAAAAATTACGTTTGATTAGCCGTAGTAGATATTTTGTTAATAGCATACAAGGCAAATAGTTGCCTCAAAGGCACACGAGATTTGTGTTTGAAAACCTTATTCTTATTTTCAAATTGAATATCTTTTTTAATATCTAAATCATTCAATATTGTTTTGATTTTATCGACTAATAATATTGGATTATGATACTCTTCTCCAGGTATTTGTTTTTCGTATAAATTTTGTAAAATTTTTGATGAAGGAATTTTTTCTGAAAAACCGTTGTTTATAATTCCTAAAAATTTTTCTCCGTTTTTTTCTTTTCTAATTAAATCTTCGATTTTTAAAAAATAATTATTGTTGATTTTTTGAATTGGGAATCCGTCACCTGTGCCATACTGAATAGACGTGTACCATTTACCATTGGTCTGTTTTCCCTCCTCAATATCATAATTGGATAAAGTAACCGTGAGATTTCCCTCCTTAATTGCGTGTCTTCTAAACCTGGATCCCTTTTTCTTTTGCGGAGGATTGAGAAATTCTTTTTGCAAATAATTATTAAGATTTAAGACTCTTTTTTCATCAAAGCTTTCTCGCACATTCAACTTTCTTGGAACAGGTAAACCTTCAGATTGTAAAACTTGTGTAGCAAACGCTCTGGAAACCGAACAACAAACCGCGTTTCCAACAAGTCGCCATTTACTACTTTCTAAACCTACAAATTGATAAGTAATTGGAAATCCCATTATTATCGACGCTTCCCTTACTGTAGGCAATCTATATTCACCATCACCAATTCTGGCAATTTCTGTTTTGTAAATTATTGATTCTCTTGAATTTGCGATTTTAGTTGCTGTAATAGTTCTGCTTGGTTTTTCTTGGTTTTCTGGAAATGACATTTTACCCATAAAAGGATGATTAGTTTTCCAAAATTTTGACAGGGACCATTCTGATTCATAAATACCGCTATCGTAAAAATGATCGGTAATCTTTGATTGCGCAAGGTTCAAATCATATTGAATGTCCGAAATGAGATTATCCGATTTCTCGCTAAATGGTGTTGGGAAACATTGCAGTAAATCCTTTAGTTTTCTGTACTTCTTTTTTCTATCTTTTCCATCAGAATTATGTGTTTGCACAGGAATGACTAATTGATTATTTCTAATTATTTCCCCCGAAATCAGTCTTTTACGCGCTTGTATTGAACCATAATCTGCTGAATTAATTACTGTGGTATTATTGGTCAAATCAATTGCAATTTGCAAAGGATTAAGATTGTTTTCCTCTGCCCATTCTTTAAGATTCAAATCAATAAAATTATATTGTTCTTTTAGATGCTTTTTCGAGTTTACAACATTTTCCATAAACCAAGCCTTTAGTATAGAGTTAGGCTGGTATTTTTTTACTGCAACTACTCTTAAAAAGGCTTCTGTTAGTCTAACTCCAAGGGACTTGTCGGCTTTCCCCGACTTATTTGAACTTGAGAAACTAACGCAAGGCGGACTTCCTATAATAACTTCCGTATTTTCAACCTTGTTTATCTCCTCAATTGACTCCCAAAACTCTTGTATATTCTTTGAGGTACAGTTTAATTCAAAATTGTAATTGTAAGTATCTACTGCAGGTTTCCAATAATCATAACCATGTACAATATTAAAACCCATTTGTCGAAAGCCTTCTGAAAAACCGCCAGCACCACAAAAGAAATCTACGACTTTCATTTGATTATTATTTTTCTTCTTCATTATCTTCAAAATTTCCAAGTTCTTTGCTTACTTCATCCAGCAATTGCTGTTCAGTTGGCAAATAGAGTTCGTATTTACTCGCAATAATTTGTTTTTGGTTTTCCGGAAGTGTGAATTTTACAACTGTGTCATTTTTATCGGCACAAAGCAGGATTCCGATTGTTGGATTTTCCGCTGGCGTTTTTTCAATACGGTCGTAATAGTTGACATACATTTGAAGTTGACCAATATCCTGATGAGTCATTTTATCGGTTTTTATCTCGATAACTACAAAGCACTGAAGCAAGCGGTTGTAGAATACCAAATCCACAAAGAACTCGTCGCCATCAATGTGAATTCTTTTCTGTCGTGCCACAAATGAAAAGCCATTGCCCAGTTCTAAAAGAAATTCCTGTAAGTGGGTAATAATTGCCTGTTCCAAATCCTTTTCATAGTAAGACGCTTCCCGCTTCAAACCAAGAAATTCCAAATACATTGGATCTTTAATAATTTCTTTGGCATCAGAAGGCTGTTTTTCGTTTCTTGCAACGGCTAAAACATCTTCTTTGTTATTACTTACCAAAAGTCTTTCATAAAGATTGGAGTACACCTGTCTTTCAAGTTGTCTTGAGGACCAGTTATTTTTCACTGTTTCTGCAATGTAAAACTCTCTTTGCTCTTGATTTTCAACTCTTAGAAGAAATTTATACTGTGTCCAACTCAATTGCGAATGCAGTGCGTTCGCAATTGGAAACATTCTGTAAAATTGCCTGAATAATTCTATTTGCCTTTTAGAAAAGCCACTTCCAAATTGTGGCTCCAATTCTTTAGAAATATATTCCGTTAGATATTTGCCATAATCTGCACGGTCTTTCCCATTTTGCTCTTCCTCAAAGATTCTTTTCCCAATTTGCCAATACATTAACGTTCGTTGATTATCAACCGCACGTATTGCCTTGTCTTTTGAACTTGCAATAATGGCCTTAATTTCAGATATAAAAGATTGATTTATTAACATATTAAAGGGATGGTTGTCGCTTTTTTTGTAAAAGTGTAAATATAATAAATATGCAAAAGATAAAAAAATAAAGCAATGTAATTTCGGGTAAGATGGGTAAGAGAATTTCAGTAAAAAAAAATAAAAATTTTTCTTTACAAAAAAAACTATTTTATACGATGATTTGAATAAAAACTAAGGAAGTAGTAAGGGTGGTTTGCGTTGGTTTTACCATATGTTGCAGGTTTTTTTTCGCAGAAAAAAATAAAACAAGTTTTTATAAAAAAACTACTTACCCAACTTACCCGATGATTTGAAAGAAAAATGGTGAAGTTGGAAACTTCACCCATTTTTGTGAATTCTAATTGTCATTTTGAAATCGAAATTTAGTTTGAGTTTCGGTTTCTTTATTTGAAATTGAGTTCAGCATTGCAAGGTTTTCTATTTCAACTTCATCAAATGTTTTTTCCTGTAAAGCATATACATAAGATCCGCTTTTTTTGATTCTTAAATACTGGTGTTTTTTGAGTGCTTTCCCGAGTTTGTGAACCGTACCATCTGTGATATTCAGTTTTGCTCTTTCAGCCAATTTAACGGCTATTTGAGTTGTGTTCAGAAAAGCATTAGCATTTTCTTTGTCAGAAACATTGAACCAAGTAAGCAACAATTCTTCCTCCGGACTTCTTAACTGATACTGTTCGTTGTTGGCGTTAATCTCTTTGATTTCTTCCTGATTGAACCAATGGCGGAATTCTGATTTGTAGAGTGATACTGCCTGAGCATACACTTTGTTGATATCAATATTATGGGTGTATTCGATATTTTCTACTTCGAAGCAAAGGAAACGGCGTGAGCCGGTTGTATCGTTTAAGAATTGTGAAGTATTTACACTTCCTGCAAAACTGGCTCGTCTTGGCATATTTTCATTGTTGTGCCCGTAGGCTTTTCGCATTCTGATGTGGGTTTTTGTGATGATTTCTTTAAGGGAACCGATTTCGGTTTTATTGAGGTTTTCCAGTTCGTCCAAATTGATTAACATACATTCTGCTAAGTGAATTAAGGTGTCTTTATTACTCGGGTTTATGGTCCCGGAAAAGATATATTCTTTCAATGGTTGCGGCATCAGTTTTTCTATCCACGTTGTTTTTCCCAAACCCTGTTTCCCTGAAAATACGATAACCGTTTGATTGACTTGCTTTTCATCGAGAACACAGGCAACCATCGCAACAAACCATTTTTTGAAACACACTCTCCATAAATCCTGTTTTGTAGTGGTTATGGTGTCTGCAAGCAGTTCAATGTAGTCTGTTTCATCAGAATTTTCAGGCAGATTGTTGAAGTAATCTTCAAACGGATCATACATTTCGCAGTAGTCGGAATGCAGTAAATTGCGTAAGGAATTTATACTACATTTTACTTTGGCTTTCAGGATTTCACGAAGGATTGAGTTTTCAGAAAAATCAGTCATGGGTTTCCATTTGGTTGCTTTTAGTGTTTTGAATTCCAATTTTCCTAGAACTGTATTATATCTGAAGTTGTAACGATTGTTAAGGAACATTTCCAGTTTGTCGATATAGGAAGGTTGTTCTTCCTCGTCATCAGAAAAATTGCCGTCATTGGTTTTGGTCGTGGACGATTCACCGGAATTTGATTTAACGTTCACAGATTGCAGAGATTGACCAGATTTTGTTTTCGGTTGGAAAGTGTCAGTATTATGTTCTGCGGTATTTTGGTAGGCACTTTGAACGGCGGTTGTAACTTCTTTTGCGTCATAGCCGTAATCCGCTAAAATGTAGCCTAAAGCCATTGATTCTGAAATTCCTTTGCGGTTCAGATTGTTGGCCAAAGCAAAAACGAAGTTATTGCGGTTGCCTTATGTAAACTGGATTTTCTTTTCGGTGAAGCGGACTGCGTGCTCATACAAAACATCATAATCCGCTTGCGGATTATTTTGATGTTTTGAGTTTCCTCGCTTTTGCTCGGAATGACAATATTCTATTTTCGGATCATCAGCAAAGACTTCTGCATATTCGTTCAGGTATAATTCAGGATCGTAAGAAAAGAAGCAAAGCCGGGTAATGTCTTTACTGGATTTATCGATTTCTACCTCCAATAATTCTTCGAAATATCGCTGCAACTCCAAAAAAGTTTCTTTGTGCTGTTCTTTATCGGATGAAACTTTCACGAAAATTTTCAGTCCGTTTCCGGAAGGACTTACAAATGAAGCAAATACAAAATCATCCATTCTGATTTTGGTTTTGCACTGTTGCATTTTTTCTTTTTCGAGTTTGTCTATATCCAATACCATTAACGCATTGTAATTGGTAAGGAATTCCATTTTTCTGCCGCCGTTAAATGTTGCACTGGGTGTAAATGCCGGAAGTTATTTTTTGGCTCTTTCTGCGGCTTCCTTTTTATCGTCGGCTAGGGATTTTCTTAAATAGGTGATTGCATTTTGGTATACTCCCGTTTTGATATCGGAAAGGATTTTCAGAATATCTTTCTGTTCGGTTACTTCCTTGAAGTTTTTGAATATGGTGGATTTCATTTTGTTAGAAGTTAGATTTTAGAAGTTAGATTTTAGAGAAAAGCCCTCACTGAATTTGAGGGCTTGGTTTTTTCAGTGCATAGAAAAGTGTTATTCACTTTTTTGCGAAGGATTTGTTGTAGTGATCCTGCATTGTTTTTTCAACATCAGACAGTTTGTAGTAGATTTTACTGCCTACCTGAGAAAAAGAAATTTTGCCTTCATCACGCCAAGTCTGTGCAGTTCTGCGAGAGATTTTCAGCATTGCGATTAATTCTTCATTGTCCAGGAATACTTCCTGTTTTGGTGCTGTCTTAGCGTTAAGTTTTTCGTGAATCTCATTAATTTTTGAGATTAGACCATCAAACTGCTCTTTGGATATAATAATTGCTTCCATAATATTTTTGGGTTTAAGAATATGAAGCAAAGGTGTATAATTAGAAAAAGTCTTTTGGTCTTTATTTAGTCCACGTGGACTAAATAATTTTAAAAATGTTTGCTAATGTCCACAATATTAGAGCCTTTAGGTCGCTTCTCGGGTTTGGAAGGCATCATTATCGTTTTGACAGTCTGTGGACTTATCGGATTTCCGTCTTTATCTGTGAAATTATTACATATCAACTGCACTATTTCGCTGTTTTCTGCTTCAATGGCAGGACGCGAGTCCACGAAGTATTCTCGTTGCAACTGAATAAAAACATCAACTAACTGATTGACTTTCAGATTGGTTTTTACTTTTTTAAAAAAGTCCACTGTGGACTTTTCTGATAATTCGGTGGACTTTTCTTCTTCCTGTAGTTTTGCCAATGTTTCTATTTCATTGATCAGTTTATCACATTCTTTTGGAAAAAGTGGTAATTGAAGGTATTGAACTGTTATGATTGCCCGTTCGTATGCAAATTTTTCTCTAGTCAGAAATAATATTTTTTCCCGATCTGTTGAAATACGGTCCACTTCTTTTTGGACTTCATAAAATGAAAAATAACGTTCCTCACTTTCAGCATTGATATATTTTTTGGCAGGTTTGATTTTGTTTTCATCAATATCCTGGGATTCCAATTTTTCTCTTTTGGTTTCAAGACAGGTATAAATTTTTAAAAGTCTACTTTGGTTTCTTGTGCCCGAAAAGAGTTCGATATTCAATTCTATTAGTTTCTCAAATTTATTGAGCCACAACAGAGGTTTCTTCACCAAATTACAATGGTGTGCAATAAATGCTGGTATGTTTTTTAAAGGAAGGGAAAAAATTTTGTTTAGAATCTGTTGGCAGTAATCTTCCAAACTTTGTTTTGGTATGGCTTCAATATCAAATAAATCGTTAAATGCATCCGTAACTTTTACGGACGAAAATTGCACGAAAGGTGCTGTTTCCTTTAGTTGATATTTTTCCGACATAGCCGAAAATATTATTCAGTTCACAAATTACTTGATTATTGCAGATTAGAAGCATCAGAGTGATATTTGGCAAATATTATCAATTTTTTTTGCGATTTATTTTGCTTTTTCTGTGTTTTTCATCATAATGCTAAATTAGGAAAATGAAAGCAAATTTTTTAAGTTAAGTTTCATATCTTGAGAAAAAAAATATGCTCCGTACTGAAATACAGAGCATTGAGTTTTCAACATTTTTTTTCTAATTCATATACTTTTCAACAGCCTCGTCCAATTCCTGGGAAATGATTTTTGCATAAATCTGTGTGGTGCCAATATCGGTGTGATCCATCAGTTTTGAAACGTGTTCTATTCGCATTCCGTTGTTCAGTGCCTGTGTTGCATAAGTGTGTCTTGCCAAGTGGAAAGACAGAGGAAAAGGAAGTTTCATCTTTTTTCCGATTGCGGAAAGATGCAGTGAGCAAAGCGAAGTGCATCTGCCAACTTCCGCTAATCTGTAAGCATCGTTTTCGAAGTAGGGCGAACCGTTTTCAAGCATAGGAAATACGAAATGTTTTGGATTGATTTCTTTGGGTTTGTATTTGTTTAGTATTGTCAAAGCAGAGTTTCCAAATTTAAAACTGTGCGTTCTGCCTGTTTTTCTGATTTGCTTTCTGATTTTGTTTTCTTCAAAATTTACATTTTCCCAAGTCAATTCGATAACATCGCTTAATCTCAAACCTCCTGCATTCGCCGAAAATAAAAACATATCCTTTACAATCGGTGCTTTACTCTCTTGATTTACTTCATACTTTTTAAATTCTTCCAACTGGGTTTTGCTGAGGAAACTTCTTTTGCTTGGATCTCTTTTGATACTTATTTTACTGAACGGATAAAGGTTTGCATCTACCAACTCCTCGTTTATGGCTTCCTTGAAAAAAATCGCCAAAATCACCAACGAATATTTAATCGTAGTATTTGAATTTTTTAGGGTATTACTACAATAATTCACATAATCTTTTAGCATTGTCACTGTGATATCATCAAAATCTACATCTTTAGTTTTGGTAAATTCTTCAAATTTTTTCAGACTGCTTTTGTAGGCTTTGTAGGTTCTTGCAGAAACTGTCCCCTTGATTTTTTCGCATCTGTCTTCGGCATAAGCAAAGTAATTCTGTGCTCCCTTTCCTTTTACGGCTTCTTTGAGTTTTCTTGCAGATACGGATTTTGACTTTCTTTCCATATCGGCAACAGTTCCCGAAGCATCTGCTAATTTCTGTAAAAGAAGTGCGTTTGTTCTTGCAGAATTAGGAAAGTTTTTTCTAACCTTTTTCTGTTCGTCATCCCATTGGCTTTCCTTGGCTTTAATTCCTGTTGAAACATATTTTTTCTTGCGGTACTTAATCAGGATGATGTAAATCGGGCAGTAACCGTTATTGTCGGTTTTGTCTGTTCTGAGGATAAATTTGACTGATGCCATAAGATTTGTGTTTTGAAAAGTTTAAACTAAATTTGAAAACGGAAGCAAGGGAATGAGAGGTCTTGAAAAGTGTTCAAAGTATCTCAATGCAACCTAATACAAAGGTAGAACTTTTGGTAGAACAAATCGTTATTTTCTTTACTTTTTTTTACTTTAGTTTGCAGAAAGAAAAAACACAAATCTTTATTTAATAGGCATTACAGAGAATTTTGAACAACAGAATTGAAATATTGTGATAACATATTATTTGCGAAAAGCGGGGTTGAAGTTATAATAGAACTACCTTTTGCATTTAGCAACAAAAAACTTTTTCCTTTTACAATTTTTGTATATTAGCAAAAGGAAAAAGTTTTTTGTTCAGTTCAGTTTAAATTGACCTTTTCGTCCAATTTAGCCCGCCCTTCGCAAATACTTTTTCCGTTATCTATAATTGCAAAAAAAAACCCGTGGATAAAACGAAATTTCCAGAATTAAGAACAGAAAGACTTATTCTAAACCAACCTAAAAATAGTGATTTAAAAAAAATTACTGAAATCCTGAATAGTGAAGTTTATTCAAAAAATACAGTAAATATACCTTCACCTTATACTGATAAAAGTGCCGAATTTTGGTTAAGATTATCAGAAGAAGGTTTTATTAATGAAAATCAATATGTTTTTGCAATTCGCTTGAAAAATAGTGAAGAAATTATTGGTGGAATTGATTTAGGAATTGACAAACGCTTTAACAAAGCAGAACTTGGTTACTGGATTGACCAAAGATTCTGGAATATAGGATATGCAACTGAATCTGTAAAAGCCGTAATTGATTTTGGTTTCAAAACTTTAAACTTAAAGAGAATTTTTGCTACCCATTTTGATTTTAATACTTCTTCGGGAAAAGTTATGCAAAATGCAGGTATGAAAAAAGAAGGCGTTTTGCTTTGTCATACTTGCAAAAATGGAGAGTATCAAAATCACGTTATTTACGGAATAATTAATGAATAAATAAATAAATGCAACTACAGATAATAACTAAGCTTTCGTCTTGTCCGCAGGACAGAAGATGAAAGCCCGTTGAACGGAAGCTCCGGTAGCTTTTCAGCAGTATGATGTTCCTCTTATGGAGTTGTCGTTTTTAGAATTTAGAGGTGCAAAGCAGTTTTTTCAGAAGGACTGCTTTTTTTTGTGGCGTTGGGTAGCCTTTGGAAGTGGGTTCTGCGGGGTTTTATTGGCTGTAGAGCAATACTTCCCTTACCCGCAAAGGTTATTTCGCAGACAAAGGGTGGGTGTCGAAAAGAAAAATCCTGCGGCGGACCGCGCTGCCCGAAAACGGCAATGGTCACCAGGTTTCCCTCCTTGCAGCACCGGCATTTATTGAGCAGCATCTTCCGGTCGAAATCCAAATGCTGAAGCTTGATATTTCTTACCTCCATACAGCGCAGTCCGCAACCGTAGATCAGGCCGATGAGCAGTTTGTGTTTCAGGAGTTCGGCGGTTTGAAGCAATCGCCAGATTTCTTCACGGCTTAAAATAGTGGGAAGTTTTTTCACTTTTGGAATCGCGGGAAGATGGAGGTAGCTGTAAGGCAAGCCTTCGGTTTTCAGCAAAAACCGCAGTCCGTAAACGGTATGTTTAAAGTACGACTGGGAAGGGGTTTTTGATCGCTTTTGAAGTTCAAAAAGGTAATCTTTGATGTCTTCCGGGTCTAATTCGGTAGGGACTTTACCGAAATGAAGCGCCAAGGCTGCAACGTGACGGGAATAATTGTCGAAGGTACGCCTGCTTCTGCCAAGGATGGAGATATTTCTTTCGAAGCGTTGCAGAAGTTCGGCAAAACCGTTAACTTCGCTCGAAGCACGATTGAGAAATTTGTTGGTCCTTAAATCCTCCGGAGATTTTTTTTGTAGCCATTTCATGAGTTTTTAAAAGGTTAATAAAAACAAAGTTACTAAAACGGCGAATGGGAAAAGCTACCGGAGGTTTAGTTCAACATCGGTAACCGTTGCACAACTCCACATTTTCAGTAATTTCCAAAGTAAAAGCATAAAAAACGGCCTCCTTTAAAGCGATTTAAGGGAGGTTTCTATTTTTGTCGGGCAAAGGAGCTGAGGTTTTCGGGTGGCTTAAATTGAAGTGATCAGCGAACTGTGGAACCGGTTTAGAAAAAGCCGGAGTATCCCTTCCGGAAGGTGCATAATCTGGGCATTGCTTTTTGGTTTCCGGGAGATAAACTTCAGGTACTTCTTCAGGTTGTAAGCCAAAGCGGCCATTAAAACATGCTTGTTGGCGTTTTTCATGCCCCGCGTGTTGACCCTCTTCATGCTGTGGTAGTTGATTAGCGTGCCCAGCACCGGCTCCACCGTGGAGCTGCGGCGTTTGGTGAGGAAGCGTGTGTAGTTTTTGTCCCTGTTCAGCTTCTCGTGCATCGCATCGTAGAGCGGCTTGTGGATACTGTCCTCTATCTTCTTGAACTTAGTTACCCTGCCGCAGCACTGGGCACGCAGCGGACAGTCCTTACAGTCACGCTCGCTGCTGCGGTAGCTCTTCTTTTGGTAGCCCTTGCTGTCGGTGAGGATTCTCTTGAACTGTAAGACAGCTCCGTTGCCGCCTTTTTGAGTGCAGCGGTAATGATCCTCCTCCTGCGTTTCTCCTTTTACAAATTCAAATCCCTCCCGTTCCGCTTTGTACTGCCCGAAGTTCGGGATAAACGCATTGATGCCGTTCTTTTCGCAATACTCCAGGCTCTCGCCACTGCTGTAGCCGGCATCCAGCAATGCTTCCTCCGTCCTTATGCCGTGCTGTTCCAGGTTTTCCAGCATGCGGTCCATAATCTCGTGCATGATTGCACTGTCCTTGCTGCCGGCCGTGCTCGCGCAGGCTCCCGTGATAACATGATATTTGTCGTCCACCGCTATCTGTCCGGCATAGTTGAGCTGCCTCGCTTGGCCCGGTTTTACCGAGATTTTGGCATCCGGATCCGTGGGAGAATAATGGGTATGATTGGAGAGGAACTTGGGACGCCGCGGGTTGCCGTCCTCGTCCCTCCTGTCCTCGTTTTTGCTGGCTCCGGGCATGTCTTTGTATTCTTTTTCCTTCCAGGCGTGGTGCTGTTCTACAAGTTTCTTTCGGGCCGAAGTTACCTTGTACTCGCTGTTCTCCTCCAGTTCCTCCACAAACGCTGAAGCGTCTTCCAAAACTTCCTTTTCAACCAGGCTGTCCATGCTTGCATTGGCCTTAATGAAGGCTGAATCCACCGCCTGGCGCTTCCCGCGCACCATGCCTTTCTCTATGCAGAGGCTCAGGATTTTTTGGAACAGTTTCATAAAGAGTTCCTCCCCGAAAAGCGCCCGCGTCCTGGATATGGTGGAATGCCACGGAAGCTCCTCATCCAGGTCGTAGCCCAGGAAAAGGCGGATGGAGAGGCTGTCTGAACAGAACCGCAGCAAGGCGCGGTCGCTGTTTAAATTGTTCAGGTAGCCCACTAACAGTATCTTGAAAAAGACCACAGGATCGATGCTGTCCTGCCCGCAACGGCCGTAATAATGAGAGGTTGACTTGTAGAGGAAGCTAAAGGGTACTTCCTGACTGATTTTACGGTAGAAATCATCCTGGGGAACGAGCCCCTCCAGGCTGAGTTCGTAGAAGATTTTCGGTTCAAATGTTTTTCTGCCTTGCATACGCTAATTTACGGAGAATAAACGATATATACAATTGATTTTCAATATTTTAAACCCGTTTATAACCACATTTTCTATTTCTGAAATCTTTTTACCGTATCTTTGAAAAGAGGTTGTGCAACAGGCACATCGTATTGGCAAAAGGCGGGGTTACAGCTTGAATCGGATTTCAGGGACTGAAATCCGCTCCTTCGCCTATACTCGGAACGTTATGCGACATCCTGTTTGACAATTTTCTTTACAAAATTTGTTTCCCAATTGGGAAATTATTATCTTTGAGAAAAATTTAGAGAATGAAAAATAACTTTGACGTCGAATTATTGCCAGAAGCTCAAAAATTTTTGGATGAATTAGATGAAAAAGTTCGTAAGAAAGTTTATTTCAATATTAAAAAATCTCAAATGACAAACGATAAAGAGGTTTTTAAAAAATTGAGTGATGCGATATGGGAATTTAGAACTTTATACAATTCAAATTCTTACAGATTATTTGCTTTTTGGGATAATTATCAAAAATCTATGGTTCTTGCAACTCATGGAATAATGAAAAAAACTCAAAAAACGCCCAAAAAAGAAATAGAAAAAGCAGAAGAAATTAGGAAACAATACATTCAATATAAATATGGAAACAAAAAATAAAAAATTTGAAACTGTTTCAATTGACAAAATGATTGATAAACATATTGGAAAAATTGGAACAAAAAAAAGAGATGATTTTGAAAATGAATTACGAATTGAACTTCTAGGTCAAGCTATAAAACAAGCAAGACAAGAACGAAATTTAACTCAAGAACAACTCGGAGAACTTGTTGGTGTTCAAAAATCTCAAATTTCTAAAATAGAAAACAGTGTTAAAAACGCTCGTTTTGAAACAATAATGAAAGTTTTTGAAGCATTGGGAGCGAAAGTAAGATTCAATGTGGAAATTAATCATCAAAATCTTGCGTTATAGAAGGACGTCGCATAATAACTAAGCTTTCGTTTTGTCTGCAAGACAAGAAATGAAAGCCCGTTGAACGGAAGCTCCGGTGGCTTTTCAGCAGTATGATGGTTCTCTTATGGGGATGTCGTTTTTAGAATTTAGATACACAAAGCAGTTTTTCGGAAGGACTGCTTTTTTTTGTGGCGTTTGGTAGCCTTTGGAAGTGGTTTTTATGGGGTTTTATTGGCTGTAGGGCACAGCTTCCCTTACCCGCAAAGGTTATTTTACAGACAAAGGTTGGGTGACGAAAAGAAAGTCCTGCGGCGGACCGCGCTGCCCGAAAACGGCAATGGTTACCAGGTTTCCCTCCTTGCAGCACCGACATTTATTGAGCAGCGTTTTGGGTGTGAAGTTTGATATTTCTTACTTCCATACAGCGCAGTCCGCAACCGTAGATCAGGCCGATGAGCAGTTTGTGTTTCAGGAGTTCGGCGGTTTGAAGCATGCGCCAGATCTCTTCGCGGCTTAAAATAGTGGGAAGTTTTTTCACCTTTGGAATCGCGGGAAGATGGAGGTAGCTGTAAGGCAAGCCTTCGGTTTTCAGCAAAAACCGCAGTCCGTAAACGGTATGTTTAAAGTACGACTGAGAAGGGGTTTTTTGATCGCTTTTGAAGTTCAAAAAGGTAATCTTTGATGTCTTCCGGTTCTAATTCGGTAGGGGCTTTACCGAAGTGAAGCGCTAAGGCTACAACGTGACGGGAATAATTGTCGAAGGTACGCTTGCTTCTGCCCAGGATGGAAATATTTCTTTCGAAGCGTTGCAGAAGTTCGGCAAAACCGTTAACTTCGCTCGAGGCACGGTTCAGGAATTTGTTTGTCCTTAAATCCTCCGGAGATTTTTTTTGTAGCCATTTCATGAGTTTTTAAAAGGTTAATAAAAACAAAGTTACTAAAACGGCGAATGGAAAAAGCTACCGGAGGTTTAGTTCAACACAGTATTTCTATTAGCGGGATTGAAGTTTACATCATAAAGATTTTCGCGAGTTGTTCTTTTTGTTATATTTACAAAAAGTAATTATAATAAGCCCCGCCAACAGAAATACCCAACCGTTGTGCGTCATACCGACCGACCGTACCGAAATCAAAAACCGACAACTAATCCGACAAGCCCGAAATCAGTTTTCCCGAATAAGCAACTTTTTCGTCTAACAAAATTTCGACCTTACTCATAAAGTTTTTCAGGTAAGGTTGTTGCCAATGCTTGTCCAAATCTTCCTGCGAACGCCAGACTTCATAAAGAAAAAACGAACCGTCCTTTTCTTCGTGGACATTATAAATCAAACTTCCCTCTTCCGAACGAGTTGGTTGGACAAGTGATAAAAGTGATTTACGAAGTTCCTCTTCATATCCTTTTTTCGGACGTAAAAAACCATAAAGACTAATGGTTTTAGTGGTATCGATATTTTTATTCATTGTAATTTTATTTCTTTCTGATTTATTAGTTTGTGCAAAACAGACAAAAGAAATGGTGCAAGCAACAGACAATACAAATAGTCTAAACATTTTGAAACTGATTTTTATAATTAACAGTACAAATATACAGACGTAACAAACTATTTTGTACCTTATCGACCAATTGTATGGTACTAACAAAAATGTAAGTATGAGTAAAGTAAAAGAAACTTCTACCAATTATGAGAACAAGCAAAATCTTGGTTTGGAGTGTACCGAAATCTATGCAGTAAATCTCATAGGCGGACAATGGACGTTGGCTATATGCTGTCATTTGGCTAACGGAAAACTTCGTTTCGGGGAATTAAGAAAACGTATTCCGAACATAACCGAACGTATGTTGACCTTGCAACTACGGAAAATGGAAGAAAACAAACTGGTAAACCGGACAGTATATGCCGAAGTGCCACCAAGAGTTGAATACGAGCTGACAAAAAGCGGATTACAACTAAACCCTATCTTAAAACAATTGGAAGAATGGGGTAAAAAACATAAGAAAACAACGAGCTGACAAAGAAGTACGAACGCACAATAACTAAGCTTTCGTTTTGTCTGCAAGACAAGAAATGAAAGCCCGTTGAACGGAACCTCCGGTGGCTTTTCAGCGGTATGATGGTCCTCTTATGGGGATGTCGTTTTTAGAATTTAGAGGTGCAAAGCAGTTTTTCAGAAGGACTGCTTTTTTTGTGGCGTTGGGTAGCCTTTGGAAGTGGTTTCTGCGGGGTTTTACTGGCTGTAGGGCACAGCTTCCCTTACCCGCAAAGGTTATTTTGCAGACAAAGGTTGGGTGACGAAAAGAAAATCCTGCGGCGGACCGCGCTGCCCGAAAATAGCAATGGTCACAAGGTTTCCCTCCTTGCAGCACCGGCATTTATTGAGCAGCGTTTTGGGTGTTACCTCCGGGATCTTGATCTTTAAATCGGATTGCAGAGCCTGAAGTTTCCCACGTTTCCAGCTGCTGCTCAAAATCCCGTAATGGCGGATCCGCACAAACCTTCTGGGCAGAATATGAAGACTGAAGCGCCGGATAAACTCCTGGTTGCTCAGGGTCATTTCCTTTTTCTCTCCGCCTTTTCGGTAATCTTTGTAGCCAAACCGGACCTGCTGATCCGTTACTTCTTTGATGCGGTGGTTGCTGATGGCGACTTTACCCCGTAGGATTTCTAACTTTGCTAAAAAGAGAATATGTTTTATTATGTTTATGTCTTACTTAGCGAAAGAGATGGATTGTTTTATACAGGATATACTTCTAATTTGCAGTATAGATTGATACAACACAATAATGGAGAGGTTAAGTCTACTGCAAGAAGATTGCCTTTCAAATTGATTTATTGGGAAGGCTGTTTAAATCAGCAAGATGCGACCAGAAGAGAGAAATATCTTAAGTCTGGAAATGGAAAAATTTATCTTAGAAATAGATTAAGGGAATATCTAAAAAATCCAACGGGGTGAATGCGTGTATCTGCCTAAATATTCAATCACCTGTTTCGGACCGCCAAAAGGTCTTTTGGCATAGACGACCCATTTTTTGGTAAAGAGTTTATCCATTAAATTGGAATCTTTTACTCCCGAAGTTCTCAATAAAGCCACAAACTTTGCCCGGAATACTTTGCTCATCGCTTTTACAGAGAAGAGATATTTATCGGTTCGTACTTTCTTTTTCCACTTTCCGTGATGATCAATTCCGCCGCCAGGAACAATGCAGTGCAGGTGCGGATGAAGGCTCAGTCCGCAACCGTAGATCAGTCCGATGAGCAGTTTGTGTTTCAGGAGTTCGGCACTTTGAAGCATGCGCCAAACTTCCTGCCGGCTTAAAATAGTGGGCAGTTTATTTACTTTTGGAATGGCGGGAAGGTGGAGGTAGCTGTAAGGCAAGCCTTCGGTTTTCAGCAAAAACCGCAGTCCGTAAACGGTATGTTTAAAGTACGACTGAGAAGGGGTTTTTGATCGCTTTTGAAGTTCAAAAAGGTAATCTTTGATGTCTTCCGGGTCTAATTCGGTAGGAACTTTACCGAAATGAAGCGCTAAGGCTGCAACGTGACGGGAATAATTGTCGAAGGTACGCCTGCTTCTGCCCAGGATGGAAATATTTCTTTCGAAGCGTTGCAGAAGTTCGGCAAAACCGTTAACTTCGCTCGAGGCACGATTCAGAAATTTGTTGGTCCTTAAATCCTCCGGAGATTTTTTTTTGTAGCCATTTCATGAGTTTTTAAAAGGTTAATAAAAACAAAGTTACTAAAACGGCGAATGGGAAAAGCTACAGGAGGTTTAGTTCAACACGGTATTTCTATTAGCAGGGTTGAAGTTTACATCATGAAGATTTTCGTTAGTTGTTCTTTTTGTTATATTTACAAAAACCCGTTATCATAATCCCCGCCAACAGAAATACCCAAACGTTATACGACATTTTATCCAAACTCCTGCATAAAATTAAAGCACTGATTTACAAATAGATATTTAAAATTAATATATTTTTTAACTATATACTTTGTTATACTATGTATTTTGTTTTACATTTGTAAAATGAATAAGGAATTTATTGAAAAATGGCAATCACAAGTTAAGAAAGGAACTTTATCCTTTATTGTATTGCTTGTGCTAAAAGAGAATGAACTTTATGGTTATGAACTTATTGAAAAAATAAAAACTTTAACCAATATTGAGATTGCAGAAGGAACGCTTTATCCATTAATGAACAGATTGAAAACTGATAATCTTCTGGAATCTAAATGGATTGAGCAAGAAACTGGAATTCCAAGAAAATATTACTTCTTGACTGAAACCGGAAAACAAACTCTTGAAGAAATGAAAATTCAATGGTCAAACTTACAAATTGGTATAAACAAAATAATCTAAAAATGGAATTCAAAAAAATACAATTCAAAAATGCTGATGCGCAAAAGATTTACGAAAATTATTTAAAACAGATTCAATCAGCAATTAAAAAACTCAATCAAGAAGATCAAAATGATATTCTGATGGAAATGAATAGCCATATTTATGAAAGTATGCCTAAAAACGAAGATGAAAATGGTGAGTTGAAAAATTTGATCAATACTCTGGATAAAATAGGAATTCCGAACGATGTTCTAAAACCGCTTGTTGCAGAAAAAAAACTCAATCAAGCGACAAAAACTTTTAATCCAATTCACATTTTTGAAGCGTTGATTTTAAATTTTTCCTATGGAATAATTTATTTCATATTCTTCATTTTATATTTATTTCTCTTTTCATTTGTTGTTCTAATTTTCGGGAAATTGTTCTATCCAAATAATGTTGGTTTCTTTTACAAAAAAGGAGAAATTTTTCAATACGGAGGTTTTATTGAAAATGAAAAATTACAGAATTACGAAATTCTTGGTAACTGGTTTATTCCAGTTACAATATTACTTGGAATACTATTCTATTTTTTAATAACGCTCTTACTGAAACTAAAAAAATCAATGAGAAAAAAGAAAAATATCGTATAATAACTAAGCTTTCGTTTTGTCTGCAAGACAAGAAATGAAAGCCCGTTGAACGGAAGCTCCGGTGGCTTTTCAGCAGTATGATGGTCCTCTTATGGGGATGTCGTTTTTAGGATTTAGAGGTACAAAGCAGTTTTTTCGGAAGGACTGCTTTTTTTGTGGCGTTGGGTAGCCTTTGGAAGTGGTTTCTGCGGGGTTTTACCGGCTGTAGGGCACAGCTTCCCTTACCCGCAAAGTTTATTTCGCAGACAAAGGTTGGGTAACGAAAAGAAAATCCTGCGACGGACCGCGCTGCCCGAAAACAGCAATGGTCACCAGGTTTCCCTCCTTGCAGCACCGGCATTTATTGAGCAGCGTTTTGGGTGTGAAGCTTGATATTCCTTACTTCCATACAGCGCAGTCCGCAACCGTAGATCAGGCCGATGAGCAGTTTGTGTTTCAGGAGTTCGGCACTTTGAAGCATTCGCCAGATTTCTTCACGGCTTAAAATAGTGGGAAGTTTTTTCACTTTTGGAATCGCGGGCAGATGGAGGTAGCTGTAAGGCAAACCTTCGGTTTTCAGCAAAAACCGCAGTCCGTAAACGGTATGTTTAAAGTACGACTGAGAAGGGGTTTGGCTTCGCTGCTGGAGTTCAAAAAGGTAATCTTTGATGTCTTCCGGGTCTAATTCGGTAGGGACTTTACCGAAATGAAGCGCCAAGGCTGCAACGTGACGGGAATAATTTTCGAAGGTACGCTTGCTTCTGCCCAGGATGGAAATATTTCTTTCGAAGCGTTGCAGAAGTTCGGCAAAACCGTTAACTTCGCTCGAGGCACGGTTCAGGAATTTGTTTGTTCTTAAATCCTCAGTAGATTTTTTTTTGTAGCCATTTTATATGTTTTTTAAGGGCTAATAAAAACAAAATTACTAAAACGGCGAATGGGAAAAGCTACCGGAGGTTTAGTTCAAAATCGGTTTTGCAAAAGCGGGGTATTAAAGGCTCTTGCGTTGAAGATTTTCGCATTTCTAGTCGCAAAACTTTTCCATTTTTAATTTTTTTTTGTAATTTTAAAAAATGGAAAAAGTTTTTGCTCAGGTTCGTGATTATAGAAAGTTTTGCCTTTCTTAGCCGCTCCTTCGCAAAGCCGTTTTCCGTTATCGGCAAGCGTATCAGAACCTTCCCAAAACAAAGAATATGAATAGAATTTTTGCACTTTTAATTTTTATTTCGGGTTTGACTTTTTCTCAAACTCACAGATTTTTTTATGAACTGAAATTTAAATCAGACTCAACGCAAACTGAACCGTCAAAGAAAATAATGGTTTTGGACATAAATCCAAAAGAAACTAAATATTATGATAATGCTTTTTTGGAAAAAGACTCCATAAATAAGAAATTTAATTCTCAAAATACAAATTGGACAAGTCAAATTCCCGTTACAAGAAAAAGAGGTTCCAACAAGAATACGAATTTTGGGATGATTGATTTCCAAACCTATTCTTACCAAACAGATAACGCATTAAATTGGAAACTGACAAATGAAACAAAAAAATATCAAGGTTTGAATTTGCAAAAAGCAACGACAAACTTTGGCGGAAGAAAATGGACAGCGTGGTTTACAAAAGATTTTCCTTTTTCAGAGGGGCCATACAAATTTCAAGGTTTGCCTGGATTAATAATTTTGTTGCAGGACGAAAAAGACAACTATAATTTTTCATTTGTAAAAAATGTAAATCTTAAAGAGACTTATGACACTTCAAATTTTTTAGAAGTAAGATATGGAAACAAACCAATTCCCGTTTCAGAAAAAATATTCGTAAATAAAAAATTGGAGTATTTTAATGACCCAATTCACGATATTAAATCAAAATTGGAGAGTGGAACGACAAATAGTGTAGATTTTAACGGAGTAAGGTATACTAAAGCAGACCAATTAAGACCAATAATTGAACAAGAACAAAATTATTTACGCAAAAACAACAATCCGATTGAACTCAATAAAGCACTAAAATATCCTAAAAAATAAAAAACGCCTGCCGATAATAACTAAGCTTTCGTTTTGTCTGCAAGACAAGAAATGAAAGCCCGTTGAACGGAAGCTCCGGTGGCTTTTCAGCAGTATGATGGTCCTCTTATGGGGATGTCGTTTTTAGAATTTAGAGGTGCAAAGCAGTTTTTTCAGAAGGACTGCTTTTTTTTGTGGCGTTGGGTAGCCTTTGGAAGTGGGTTCTGCGGGGTTTTACTGGCTGTAGGGCACAGTTTCCCTTACCCGCAAAGGTTATTCCGCAGACAAAGGTTGGGTGACGAAAAGAAAATCCTGCGGCGGACCGCGCTGCCCGAAAACGGCAATGGTGACCAGGTTTCCCTCCTTGCAGCACCGGCATTTATTGAGCAGCGTTTTGGGTGTGAAGCTTGATATTTCTTACTTCCATACAGCGCAGTCCGCAACCGTAGATCAGGCCGATGAGCAGTTTGTGTTTCAGGAGTTCAGCACTTTGAAGCATTCGCCAGATTTCTTCACGGCTTAAAATAGTGGGAAGTTTTTTCACCTTTGGAATCGCGGGAAGGTGGAGGTAGCTGTAAGGCAAGCCTTCGGTTTTCAGCAAAAACCGCAGTCCGTAAACGGTATGTTTAAAGTACGACTGAGAAGGGGTTTTTGATCGCTTTTGAAGTTCAAAAAGGTAATCTTTGATGTCTTCCGGGTCTAATTCGGTAGGGACTTTACCGAAATGAAGCGCCAAGGCTGCAACGTGACGGGAATAATTGTCGAAGGTACGCTTGCTTCTGCCCAGGATGGAAATATTTCTTTCGAAGCGTTGCAGAAGTTCGGCAAAGCCGTTAACTTCGCTCGAGGCACGATTCAGGAATTTGTTGGTCCTTAAATCCTCCGGAGATTTTTTTTTGTAGCCATTTCATGAGTTTTTAAAAGGTTAATAAAAACAAAATTACTAAAACGGCGAATGGGAAAAGCTACCGGAGGTTTAGTTCAACATCGGTTTGGCAAAAGCGGGGGATTTTCACAAAGTTGAGCCTTTGGTAATTTTTAGTCGCAAAAAACCATTTCGTTTTTAAATTTTTAGTAATTTTACAAAAACGAAAATGGTTTTTGCTCAGTGCAGTTTTAGTATAACTATTTGATTGTCAAAGCCCCGCCTTCGCAAAGCCGTTTCCCGTTAGCAGAAATTCCCCTACTCGAAAACGGAGTTGTTTTTAGCCGCTAACGAAGAAATTTTCACTATTTTGGATAATCAAATGGTCAAAAATTAAAATCTATAACTATTTGATTATCACTGAATTGATTTAACGTTAGTCAGAATTTTATCGAAAACCCCGCAAAAAACAACTCGGGAACAAAATTTAACAATTCGGAAATCATATTTGACAGTTCAATCAAAACAAATTCTTCAACAAAAAATAATTAGTCAAATTTACCAATCAAATTGTGAAAAGAATGAAAACAAAGAAAATTTTGAAAATTATCGGCTTAATTTTATTTTTGGGATTAGTAGGAATTATTGGTTTAGGAGTTTATTTTTACAAAACAAAACCAATTTTTGAAGGAATTGTAAATAATGACGAATCAAAACTTTTTTATTTTCCAAGCAAAGAAATGCTACCTTTCAAAGAGTTGCCACATTCAGAAAAAGTTTTAAAAGTTAATGAGTCAATTAACATTTATACTTATGTGTTTAAGCCAAAACAAGAAACAAATTCAAAAATATTTTTTATTCATGGAGGCGGAGGAAATGTAAGCACTTACCAAGATATGATAAGACCATTGGTTGAAAACGGATTTGAAGTTTATGCTTTTGATTGGAGAGGTTTTGGAAAATCAAATGGAATTCCAAATTATCAAGGGGTTTTGAAAGATACTGAAATGGCATTTAAAGATTTTTTAAATTCAGAAAACAATGGAAATAGCAAAATAGTTGTTTATGGAATGTCTTTAGGAGGTCAACTTGCCGTAAAAATAACTAAAGAAAATCAATCTAAAATCAATTTATTAGTTCTTGATAGTTCTATTGAATCTGCACAAACTTTAGCAATGGATTATTCTCCAATTTCATTTCTGAAAGAAAAAGCGAAAAATTCTCCTCAAGATTTTAACCAAGAATATGTTGCTGTACAAGACATAAAGTATATTGAGAATGTTCCTAAAATAATTATTCAAGGGAAAAATGACAAAATTGTTCCTGTAATTAGAGGAAAAAACCTTTATAATTCCGCAAAATTTCCGAAAACTTATTGGGAAAATAACTCTGAACATATCATGACATTGATAGATTTACCAAAAGAAACCACCGAAAGAATTAAAAAACAATTGGAATAAGAAAAACTTCTGCTAATAACTAAGCTTTCGTTTTGTCTGCAAAACAAGAAATGAAAGCCCGTTGAACGGAAGCTCCGGTAGCTTTTCAGCAGTATGATGGTCCTCTTATGGGGATGTCGTTTTTAGAATTTAGAGGTACAAAGCAGTTTTTTCGGAAGGACTGCTTTTTTTGTGGCGTTGGGTAGCCTTTGGAAGTGGTTTCTGCGGGGTTTTACTGGCTGTAGGGCACAGCTTCCCTTACCCACAAAGGTTATTTTGCAGACAAAGGTTGGGTGACGAAAAGAAAGTCCTGCGGCGGACCGCGCTGCCCGAAAATGGCAATGGTTACCAGGTTTCCCTCCTTGCAGCACCGGCATTTATTGAGCAGCGTTTTGGGTGTGAAGCTTGATATTCCTTACTTCCATACAGCGCAGTTTGCAACCGTAGATCAGGCCGATGAGCAGTTTGTGTTTCAGGAGTTCAGCACTTTGAAGCATTCGCCAGATTTCTTCACGGCTTAAAATAGTGGGAAGTTTTTTCACCTTTGGAATCGCGGGAAGATGGAGGTAGCTGTAAGGCAAGCCTTCGGTTTTCAGCAAAAACCGCAGCCCGTAAACGGTATGTTTAAAGTACGACTGAGAAGGGGTTTTTGATCGCTTTTGAAGTTCAAAAAGGCAATCTTTGATGTCTTCCGGGTCTAATTCGGTAGGGACTTTACCGAAATGAAGCGCCAAGGCTGCAACGTGACGGGAATAATTGTCGAAGGTACGTTTGCTTCTGCCCAGGATGGAAATATTTCTTTCGAAGCGTTGCCGAAGTTCGGCAAAACCTTTAACTTCGCTCGAGGCACGATTAAGGAATTTGTTGGTCCTTAAATCCTCCGGAGATTTTTTTTTGTAGCCATTTCATGAGTTTTTAAAAGGTTAATAAAAACAAAGTTACTAAAACGGCGAATGGGAAAAGCTACCGGAGGTTTAGTTCAACTTAGTCTTGCTAGCTTTGTAGCTACTGTTGCAAAGCTAGCAAGACTAAGTAAAAGATGCAAATGTCTAGCAATTTGTCACAAATATTTACTAAATTTGTGACAAATAATTTTCAAAAAGTGACGCAAAATACTCATAATCAAATAGAAAATAAGATAAGGAAGTCTTCAAAGGGAAAAATATTTTTCGCAGAAGATTTTCAAAAATTTGGCACTTCGGAAAATATCCGCCAAGTCCTTCGTCGATTGGAAGAGCAAGGGGTTGTCGTTCGCTTGGCTCATGGAATTTATTTAAACCCAAAAAAGGATGAGCTTTTAGGAATTGTTTATCCAAGTATAGAACAGATTGCTAAAGAGATTGCCAAACGAGATAAAGCCAGGATTGCACCTACGGGGGTTATGGCAATGTATCTTCTGGGACTTTCCACTCAAATTCCTTTGCACGCTGTATATTTAACCGATGGTGCGCAACGGGAAATCAACATAGGGAAAAGCAAAATTAAGTTCAAGAAAACTTCTCCGAGAAATTTGGCTGTAAAAGATGGCCTGCTGCAACTTATCATTCAGGCGTATAAAATTACTGGCGAGAAAAATATTTCACAAGCTTTTGAAGAAAAACTTATCCCATATATTAAGAAATTAGACGAAAATATCTTGAATTCTCAGTTGAAATTTGCACCAGTTTGGATTCAGAAAAGAATTAGAAATATAAACCTATCATAAAATGTGGCATCAACAACTTACTAAGGAACAACGGGTTGAAACTTTAAACCAGTTAGGTTTATCTACAGGTTATGCGCCATTTGCAATAGAAAAGGATTGGTGGGTTTGTATGGTGTTACGCGCCGTTTTTCAGTCAAAATATAAGGATCAGATTATTTTTAAGGGTGGAACTTCTTTAAGTAAAGCGTATCAAATTATCGAACGCTTTTCCGAAGATGTTGATTTGATTATTGATAGAAATTTATTGGGGTTTTCTGCGGAGCCCGGCACAATAACACAAATGAAGAAACTGCGTAAAACTGCGGGGAAGTTTGTGATATCGGATTTTAGAGAAGAATTAGAATTCCAGTTGAATAACTTGGGTATTTCTCCAAACGATTACGAAATCAAATATTCAGAAATTGTGGACGATTTAAGTGATCCTAATCACTTAGAGTTGGTTTATAAAAGTGTAATGCCTCAAGAGAGTTATGTTCAGCAAAAGGTATTGATTGAAATGGGCGCAAGAGCAATGACCGAACCTTCCGAGAGAAAAATGGTTCAATCATTTATTGAAGATTATTACCAAGAAGCTCCATTTTCACTACCGCCATTTGAAGTATTGGTTACCGTGCCGACAAAAACTTTTTTGGAAAAAATTCTTTTGCTTCATGAAGAGTTTTCAAAACCGAAAGATCGAATTAGAGGTGAGAGGATGAGTCGTCATTTGTTCGATTTGTATCAACTTTATTATACCGATTATGGTAAAAATGCTTTAGCAGATGATGAGCTTTTTGAGAAGATTGTGGTATTTAGAGAGAAAATGAATCGTTCCAAATGGATTAATTATGAAAATCACAAAAAGGGATTTATCAATATTATTCCTCCCAAAGAAGTGATTAAAGAATGGGAAAACGATTATAAAATTATGCAAAGCAATATGATTGTAGGGGAAAGTCCAAGCTTTGAAATTTTAATTCAAACAATGGAAGAAATTATGAAGATATTAAATAATGATTAGATTATAGGACGAGGAATGTTCGATAAAATCACAACTTCAATGTCATTGAATACCAGTTTCGTTGAACAGAAAGTAAAATCCCTATTTAATAACATCCTCAATAATCTTATCCAGTTTTGCATCAGGTAAAGAATTGAGATAAGACATGGTAGAATTAATGTCCTTATGTCCCAATGCTTCACGGATGATTTCAATTGAAACATTATTAAACTTGAGAGCAGTTGCAAAGGAATGCCTTGCGCAATAGTAAGTAATGTTTTTGCTGATTTTTAGTTTTGACATCATCGTTTTCAGATAAGGATTTACATACACCTGTAAATATTTGGCGGACTTGTTTTTTACATAGGCTACTTCCGTATTGTTGTCCTTCAGAATTCTGAATATCAGTTTAGATTCAGGCTCCGACTGGTACCGTTCAATAATTTCCTTGGAAATCTCGGTAAGTTTAAATCGTACAGCAACGCCGGTTTTAGTCCGCAGATAACTAACCGTATCATTGTAGATGCCATTCTTTTCCAATTTTAACACATCTATAAAATTGATTCCGCGCCCGTAATAGCTGAAGAGAAACATGTCCTTGGCAAATTGTTCGTACTCGTTTGCAGGTTCGTAATTGACAAGTTTGCCGATTTCTTCCTGCGTGAGAAATTCCTTTTTGCTCGTGCTTTTTACACTTGATATTTTATATTCTTTAAACGGGTATTGAGATTCCTTAATAATTTTAGACTTTATCGCCAAGTTGAAAATATAGCGGATCGTGCGAAGTCTCATTCCAATCGTAGCTGGTTTGTTTCCCTTCAAAACGCAATAATTCTCATATTTCTTTAGACATTGGAAAGAAAGCTCATTAAACCCAATATCTTTTTTGCCAAGAAAAGTTTGTAGCGATTGCAGCGTCTGCTTTTCAATTTTAGCAGAACCTAATTTGTCCAGAGATTTAAGATTTTCGGTGTTTTCAGAAATAAATTCGGTAAAAGTTTTTGTCTTTCCTTTTCCCTTAAAGTTTTTTATGCGGTCAATTAAATCAGGTAGGGTGTACTGGATATTCTCATCCTCCAAATCATCGATGATTTTTTGGATAATCACTTTATATTTTTCAATAAAAGTGTTGATTTTTTGGTATTCCGGATGACTCTTTTTTACCCGTTCTGTTTCAAAACTCCATTGTTCTTCTTTACACGATTTCTGAATTGATAAGCTGGTATTTTTGCGGTCTTTAATAAACAGCGCAACGATACTTTTTTCACCATTGGCTTTTGAACCATTTTTGAGAGTAAATTGAAAAGTAGTCATGATTTTATCTTAAATTTTTGACGAACATTTGACGAACATTTGACGAACATTTATGTTGTAAAAGTAAGATAAAATAAAATAATCTGAAAATTAAAACGGTGTAAAATATTGATAATCAGAGAGAAATAAAGTATTATAAATTAAACTAAAAATATAATAAAACATAAAAAAAGTGACTCATAATCAGCAAGTCCTTGGTTCGAGCCCAAGCTGGGCCACACTGAAAATTAGACACTTACAGAATTTTGTAAGTGTCTTTTTTTTTTTAAGTTTCCGGTTTTTACTTAGTCGGCAATAGAGTGCGCTTTGCATTAAATTACTAAATCACTATAAAATTTTCCTACTAAAATTTCAAATTTTCACTAATGTTTTTAATTTCAGTCTTAATCTCGTTGAACATGTTATGAATGCCATGATCAGAAAACTCCTCCGGCTCATATTCTGCCGTGCTGATGCTGCACGCAAACTCCCAAATCTCATGGATTTCGGAGAGCGGAATTTTTAAAGGTTCATAAAAATTGTTGTCTGATTTCACGCAGATGTGGTCCACCTCGTGGAACTGAAACCTTTTATAGACGATCCCGTCGTTCGCGGTGATGAATACATAGGTTTTATCTGTTTTCAAATCTGCAAGATTCTCCACATATTTCCCAACGATGTAGGTTCCATCTTTATATGGCGGCATGGAGTCTCCGGTTGCCGGAAAAGCCCGGAATTTTCCATTTCTTAGGAATGGAAGCGAAAGTGTTTGCAAGCCTTCAATATATTCGGGATCCTGATAGCCGTTCAGGTAACCCATAGATGCTTTTATGGGGATAATTTCAATTTTATTTTCTCCCTTGGAGTCCACCGCTACAGGCACCAAAATTTTATTTTCTGAAAGCTTTATCATTTCCTCCAGAGGATATTTCTTGATGTCGATACTCAGCAAAAGGTCGATGCTTACTTTAAAATATTTCGAAATCTTCACCAATAAATCCATTGGCGGTTCCGAACTGCCATCTTCGTATTTCACATATCTCCCACGGGTAATATTCAGATCATTGGCTATGGTCTGTTGGGTAAGTTTCTGGCGATTTCTTAAATGCTTGATGTTTTCAGAGAAAATTGACATTGTTATAAATTATAACTACAAATATACTAATTTTTGTTATAAAACATAATAATTTTGTCGGTATGGAAAAAACAATTGCACACTTGGATTTGGATACTTTTTTTGTTTCCTGTGAGCGGCTTCAAAATTCGAAACTGAACGGAATTCCTGTAATCATCGGTGGTGGAGATCGTGGAGTAGTAGCTTCCTGCTCCTACGAGGCGAGATATTTTGGTGTTCGTTCTGCAATGCCAATTAGAATGGCACTGAAACTTTGCCCCGAAGCAAAAGTAATAAAAGGTGATCACGAACAATATTCAAAGCTATCAAATGAAGTCACCGAGATTATTCAGGAAAAAGTTCCCTTGGTTGAAAAAGCGAGTATTGATGAGTTTTATCTCGACCTTACGGGGATGGATCGCTTTTTCGGGTGCTATCAATGGACGACGGAAGTGGCAGAATCCATAAAGAAAAATACAGGTTTGCCAATAAGTTTTGCGGTCTCTGCTAATAAAACCGTAGCAAAAATCGGAACAGGAGAGGCGAAACCCTTGGGAAGAATTGAAATTCCAAACCGGGAAATCCAACCTTTTCTTAATCCTCTGTCCATTAAAAAAATTCCGATGGTTGGGAATGTAACCTTTCAGCTTCTTTCAAGAATCGGAATCCGACACATAAAAACTTTGGCTGAAATGCCTGTAGATGTATTACAACAGATGATCGGTAAAAACGGAGCTGAACTCTGGAAAAAAGCCAACGGAATAGATGATTCGCCCGTGGTTCCTTATTCAGAAAGGAAATCGCTTTCCGCAGAGCATACATTTGCACAAGACAGCATCGATTTGGAAAATATGCGCAGTATAATCTCCGGAATGGTGGAGCAACTTGCATTTCAACTAAGACAAGAAAAATGGCTGACCTCGGTGGTTACCATAAAAATTCGGTATGCTAATTTCGATACCGAAACAAAGCAATGCCGCATATCCTACACATCTGCCGATCATACGCTGTTAAAATATGCTCTTGAACTGTTTAAAAAACTCTATACAAGGCGGATGCGCCTGAGGTTGATAGGAATCCGTTTTTCAGGATTGGTTCACGGCAGTCATCAGATGGATTTATTCGAAGATACCGAAGAACTCATGAATCTTTATCAGAGTATGGACCGTATGAAAAACAGATTCGGAAAAACCGCAGTAGGTCGCGCATCAGGACTTTTAATCCAATAGATGCAAGAACCGAGAACTGAGAATCAAGAGCCAAAACCAATAACATGTACCTAAATTGCCATTCCTACCACAGCCTGCGCTACGGAACTATTTCCGTGGAAGATTTAGTGCGCGATTCTGCGGCGGCAGGGATTTCAGCATTGGCGCTCACGGACATTAATACCATCACTGGGATTTATGATTTTTATAAACTGTGCAAAGAATTTGGGATAAAACCCATTGTCGGGGTAGATGTTCGGTTGGATAATGAATCATATTTTATTGCCTTAGCTAAAAATAACCAAGGTATTGCTGAAATCTGCCGTATGTTGACTGAACATAACTGCGAGGGAGAAATTTTACCAAGACAAAATCCAGACTTACCGAACTGCTTCATTGTTTATCCACTAAAAAATACCCCCGAAGTATTAGAGGATAATGAATTCATCGGCATCCGTTCGGAGGAACTGAATATTTTAATCCAAAAAAAGTGGCAGCAGTTTTCAAACAAAATGGTGGTGTTGCAACCTGTAACCTTCCGCATAAAAAGGGAGTACAACCTTCATCGGATTCTACGTGCTATAGATCGCAACACCTTGCTTTCCAAGTTAGATGAAGGGGATGTCTGCCGGACTTCGGAAACTTTAAAACCGCCTGCGGAAGTTTTAAATGATTTTAAACACCATCCACAAATTCTCATGAACACTAAAAAAATTATTGATCAATGTGGTTTCGAGTTCGAGTTTGGTGTACCGAGGAATAAAAAACATTTCACTGATAGTAAGGATCATGATGAGAAACTCTTGCGAAAATTGGCTTACCAAGGTTTGAAATTCCGCTATCCCGAGAATGACGAAGTCGCCAGAAAAAGAGTTGAAAAAGAACTGAAAGTCATCGATCAGTTAAATTTTAGCGGCTATTTCCTGATTACATGGGATATTGTAGAATACAGTCGCCGCCGTGGTTTCATGCATGTTGGTCGAGGTTCGGGTGCTAATTCCATCGTGAGCTATTGTCTGGGAATTACAGATATTTGCCCAATCGAACTGGATCTTTATTTTGAAAGATTCTTAAACTTAAACCGAAAATCACCACCGGATTTCGACATTGACTGGAGCTGGCGCGAGCGCGATGAAATTCTGAAATACATCTTCCAGAAATACGGCAAAGACCATGTGGCATTTTGTGGCACCAATGTGGAGTTTAAGTACCGCTCGATATTCCGAGAGGTCGGTAAAGCTTTCGGTTTACCCAAAGAAGAACTGGATTCTCTGGCAAAAAATCCTATGGCGTTTCATGATGATAATTCTGTGGTGAAAATGGTGCAGAAATACGGGATGCTTTTGGAAAAATTCCCTAACCAGCGGAGCATGCACTCCTGCGGAATTTTGATTTCAGAAGAACCTATCACCAATTTTACTGCCCTGGAGATGCCTCCCAAAGGTTTTCCGATTGTGCAGTTTGATATGCATGTGGCAGAGTTCATAGGTTTTGAAAAATTCGATATCCTTTCACAAAGAGGATTAGGAACGATAGACGATGCCGTGAAACTCATTAAAAAAAATAGGGGAATAGACGTAGATATTCGCAACACTCGAATTTTCAAAAATGAAAAAACAGCCAACGAATTTTTAACAAAGGGAAAAACCATCGGCTGCTTCTATATCGAAAGTCCCGCTATGCGAGGACTGTTGCGACGGCTGAAATGCGATAATTATAAAACCTTGGTGGCGGCCTCGTCCATCATTCGTCCCGGTGTGGCGCAGAGCGGCATGATGCGCGAGTATATTTTCCGGCATAATAATCCCGGTCAGTTTGAATATTTTCATCCTGTTTTCGAGCAGCAACTTGGTGAAACCTACGGCATCATGGTTTATCAGGAAGATGTGATTAAAATTGCGCTTCACTACGGTGGTTTGGCTGCTGCAGACGGTGATATACTCCGTCGTGCGATGAGTGGAAAAGGCAGATCGCTTTCGGCTTTGCAAAAAGTTAAAGATCACTTCTTTGAATCTTGTAAAAAGCTCGGGCATCCCGAAAAACTCTCGCAGGAGGTGTATCGCCAGATTGAAAGTTTCGCAGGATATTCTTTCTGCAAAGCACATTCCGCGAGTTACGCAGTGGAGAGTTACCAAAGCCTTTATCTGAAAGTGTATTATCCCATTGAGTTTATGGTGGCAGCGATTAACAATGGTGGGGGATTTTACCGCACCGAAGTCTATGTCCACGAATGCAGGATGGCCGGTGGAAAAATTCATAATCCTTGTATAAACAAAAGTATATTGCAAACAACTCTTTATGGCGAAGATGTTTATTTAGGTCTGATGCACATTCAAAAACTTGAGGCAAAAATTGCGCAATTTATCCCAGAAGAACGTCAGGAAAATGGCGAATACAGTTCCTTGGAAAATTTTATAAAACGAGTTCCGATTGGCATTGAAACCTTGCAGATTTTAATTTTTTGTGGTGCGTTTCGGTTTACGGGAAAACAGAAAAATGAGTTGCTGATAGAGGCACGGCTAATTATGGTAAATTTCAAACCTCAGAACCGATATCTCTCATTTTTTGAGGAACCAAGAAAGGATTATCAATTGCCACAATTGAAAAGAAATCTTTTCGAAGATGCTTTTGATGAGATTGAAATTCTTGGTTTTCCTGTTTCCTGCAGTCCCTTTGATTTGTTGGCGACGAAGTTCCGGGGCGATGTGATGGCGAAAGACCTTTTGAAATTCCATAAAAAACAAGTCCGCATGTTGGCTTATCTTATTTCTCGCAAGCACGTGCCCACCAAGAAAGGCACGATGTATTTCGGAACTTGGATAGATTCCGATGGGGAATATTTCGACACGGCCCACTTTCCTGACAATCTTAAAAACTATCCATTTCAGGGTGGCGGTTGCTACCTTTTGCTCGGTTTGGTGGAAGTAGATTTTCATTTCCCAACCATCACCATTTTAAAGATGGCGAAAATGCCTTTCATCCCAGATCCTCGCTATTCCGTGGACAGCGGAAAATCCTACGAAATTCATCAGAAAATCAATGAAGATGTGAGCATGACCTGGCGAAAACCTTATCCACAGGAAAAAGAAATAGGACTTCCAAGGAAGAAAATGCTAAACTGATATTCTTATCTTCTATGGCCAAATCAAGGATGATAAATTTTAAATCTTAAAAAAAGAAATATGCTTCAATAGTAGATATTTACAAGGTTTTTATCATCAATTAATCATATATTCTTAAATAATTTTTAATTGCAATGAAAATTTTAATTAAAAAAAACGCTGAAAAATTTGCTGGTTTAAAAATTACGAGTTAGGTTTGCATCACAAAACAAAGAAAATGTACAACTCAATTATTATTTCTTCTATTATTATTACGGGTGTGATTTCACATTCCGGGGAGGAATAATTTTGATGTAATCGAAAGATATATTTGAAAGCCTCCCGAGAAATCAGGAGGCTTTTTTTATGGAAATTAAAACAAGAAAATGAATTTATATAACAACAATATTATTATCAGCATTATTATTAGCTCGCCACCGTGAGAGATGCTGCTGTATGCCAAACTGTAAGCCTTTCTCACTTTCGGGAAAGGCTTTTTTTATTCCTAAAAAGCAAATATCAACTCAATAAAAAACAAAAACAAACATGTATTTCAACAACGAAACAGTCCTTTATCTGGACGGAAAATTTGTAAAAGCCACCGAATCTACAACCGATCTGTATGGTCAAACCCTTCATTATGGTTATGGTGCTTTTGAAGGCATCCGTTCTTACGAAACAGAACACGGAACCAAGGTTTTTAAAGCCGAAGAACATTACGAACGCCTAAAAAAATCATGCGAACTGGTGAAAATTCCTTTCAACTATACCATGCAAGAATTAGTTGAAGCCACCTACGAATTGCTGGAAAAAAACAATTTAAGGAATGCCTACATCCGACCGCTGGTATATTGCGCCCCAAATATGAGTTTGACAAAACCTACGAGCGTTTCGCTGATGATCGCTGTGTGGGATTGGGGAGCTTATTTAGGTGAAAAATTACTGCGGTTAACGGTTTCTTCCTTTTGTCGCCCGCATCCAAAATCCATCCATATCGAAGCAAAAATCTGCGGTCATTATGTCAATTCTATCTTGGCAACTACCGAAGCAAAAGATAAAGGTTTTGATGAAGCCTTGCTGTTGGATAGCGATGGTTTCTTGGCCGAAGGTCCGGGAGCGAATTTATTTTTTGAGAAAGATGGAAAATTATTCACGCCCCAATTGGGAAATATCCTTCCGGGAATCACCAGATCTACGGTTTTGGAATTAGCCGCACAATTAGGCTTGGAGGTACAACAAGGAAATTTTACCAAAGAAGATTTATTACAAGCTGACAGCGCATTTTACTGCGGAACGGCTGCCGAAGTGGTAGGAATAGCATCGGTAGATGATTATCAATTTCCTAAAAACTGGAACGATTCCTTGGGTAAAAAACTTCAAAATGCCTATTCCCTTTTGGTAAGAGAACCATTAAAACAAAACCACCTCAACTAATGGAAACACTCAACAAATACAGCAGAACCATCACGCAAGATGAAACCCAACCTGCTGCACAAGCCATGCTTTATGCCATAGGATTAACGGAAGAAGATTTGCAAAAACCCCAAGTGGGAATTGTGAGTATGGGTTACGAAGGAAATCCTTGCAATATGCATCTCAATGATTTGGCGAAAGAAGTTAAAGCCGGTGTGCAGCAGGAAGATTTAGTCGGGTTGATATTCAATACCATTGGCGTAAGTGACGGTATATCCAACGGGACAGATGGAATGCGTTTCTCCTTGGTTTCCAGAGATATAATTGCAGATTCCATAGAAACAGTGGTGAGTGCACAGTGGTACGATGCAGTTGTGGCAGTTGTGGGATGCGATAAGAATATGCCTGGATCAATCATCGCTATGGGAAGATTAAACCGTCCTGCTATCATGGTGTATGGCGGAACCATCCATTCCGGAAAATGGAAAGGCGAATCGCTCAATATCGTTTCGGCTTTCGAAGCTTTGGGTAAAAAATTTGGCAACACAATTTCTGATGAAGACTACAAAGGAGTAATTAAAAACGCTTGTCCCGGAGCGGGTGCTTGCGGCGGGATGTACACAGCAAACACGATGGCTTCTGCGATTGAAGCTTTAGGAATGAGTTTGCCTTACAGTTCTTCTAATCCAGCATTGAGCAGCAATAAAAAAATCGAATGTTTTGATGCAGGAAATGCTATTAAAGTATTGTTGGAAAAAGACATCAAACCCAAAGACATTATGACCCGAAAAGCCTTTGAAAACGCTATGACGATGGTCACCGTTTTGGGCGGTTCTACCAATGCCGTAATGCACCTGATCGCTATGGCAAATTCGGTGGATATAGAACTGACTTTGGATGATTTCCAAAAGGTAAGTAACCGTGTTCCGGTATTGGCAGATTTGAAACCGAGCGGTAAATACCTTATGGAAGATCTTCATGAAGCTGGCGGTGTTCCGGCAGTGATGAAGTATTTATTGAAACATAATTTACTTCACGGCGATTGCTTAACGGTCACCGGAAAAACCATTGCCGAAAATTTAGAATCGGTGCAGGATTTAACCGAAGGTCAGCAAGTATTTCTTCCCTTAGAAAATCCCGTTAAAGCAAACGGACATCTGCAAATGCTCTACGGAAATCTGGCTACCGAAGGAAGCGTAGCTAAAATAAGCGGTAAAGAAGGTGATTATTTTGAGGGAACTGCCAAAGTGTTTGACGATGAATATACCGTGATTGATGGCGTTCGAAACGGAGAAGTAAAACCCGGCAATGTGGTAGTCATCCGTTACTGCGGACCGAAAGGCGGACCGGGAATGCCTGAAATGCTTAAGCCTACTTCAGCAATAATGGGTGCTGGATTAGGCAGTTCAGTAGCATTAATTACCGATGGCAGATTTTCAGGCGGCACCCACGGTTTTGTGGTAGGACACATCACACCGGAGGCTTTTGTAGGCGGAACAATTGCTTTGGTAAAGGATGGCGACAGCATTGCGATTGACGCTAAAAACAATACGATCAATTTAAAAGTATCTGAACAGGAATTGGAAAAACGAAAAGCAGCCTGGAAGCAACCTTCCTTAAAAGCGAACAAAGGAGTGTTGTATAAATACGCACAATGTGTTTCAAGCGCTTCTTTAGGCTGTGTAACCGATAAATAAATTAAAAAATGAAAACAATTGAATTAGAAACTCCCAAACAAACTACGGTGCTGTTCCAAACCACAGGTGCAGAAGCGGTGATACAAAGTCTGAAAGCCGAAGGTGTAAAAACAATATTTGGCTACCCAGGTGGTGCGATTATGCCCATCTACGATGCCCTGTTTGATCATCTTGAAGAAGTAAACCATGTGCTGACCAGACACGAACAAGGTGCTATTCACGCTGCTCAAGGATATGCCCGAACTTCCGGAAAAACAGGCGTTGTATTCGCAACTTCGGGGCCGGGTGCTACCAATTTAATCACAGGTTTAGCCGATGCATTAATCGATTCTACGCCCTTGGTTTGCATCACCGGACAAGTGGCTTCTCACCTTTTGGGAACGGATGCTTTTCAAGAAACCGATGTGATGGGAATTTCAATGCCTGTAACCAAATGGAATTGCCAGGTCACCAAAGCGGAAGATATCGCTCCTGCTTTAGCTAAAGCATTTTACATCGCAAGTTCGGGTCGTCCAGGTCCTGTTTTGGTGGACATTACCAAAGATGCTCAGTTTGAAAAGCTGGATTTCTCTTATGAAAAGTGTACAGCGGTTAGAAGTTTCCACCCGAAACCCAAACTGAATGCAGATCAACTACAAGCAGCAAGCAAGCTTTTGAATGAAGCAAAAAAACCGTTGATGATTGTCGGTCAAGGCATTATGCTTTCCAATGCGGAAGAAGAATTATTGGTTTTTGCCGAAAAAACTGGCGTTCCGGTGGCGTCCACGCTTTTGGGATTGGGTGCTTTCCCCGCAAATCACCCCCAATTTGTTGGGATGGTTGGTATGCACGGTAATTACGCACCTAATGTAAAATCCAATGAGTGCGATGTCCTTTTAGCAGTCGGAATGCGGTTTGACGATCGTGTTACGGGCGATGTTTCTCGTTATGCAAAACAAGCAAAAGTGGTTCACATAGACATTGACGCTGCCGAAATTAATAAAATCATCAAAGCAGATGCACCCGTTTTAGCCGATGCTAAAGAAGCATTAGCATTATTAACGGATCTGGTAGAAAAGCAAAACCATCAAAGTTGGTTAGATGAATTTCATCAGGCAAAAGAAAATGAACTGCAGGTGTTGTCTAAAAACAGAAATAACGATTTTTCTGATGAATTAAGAATGGATTTGGTCATCGATTTACTTTCTCAAAAAACCAATGGCAATGCAGTGATAGTAACCGATGTGGGACAACATCAAATGATGGCAGCACAGTTTTATCAATACAATCAAACCAAAAGCAATGTTACCTCTGGCGGATTGGGAACAATGGGTTTTGCACTTCCGGCAGCTATCGGAGCAAAAATGGCCAACCCAGGAAAACAAGTAATAGCCATCATTGGCGATGGCGGTTTCCAGATGACTTTGCAGGAATTGGGAACCATCATGCAGAACAATATCGGGGTAAAAATTATCATTCTAAATAATGAATATCTAGGAATGGTGCGGCAGTGGCAACAAATGTTCTTCGAGAAAAGATATTCCTTTACCAACATACAAAGTCCAGATTTTGTAGCATTGGCGGCTTCTTACAACATCAAAGGAGTAAAAGTGGAAAAACAGGAAGATTTAAGCAATGCTTTAGATCAGCTTTTAAACACAGAAAATGCCTTTCTACTCGAAGTAAAAGTAGCCAAAGAAGACAATGTTTTCCCGATGGTTCCCACAGGAGCTTCGGTTGCTGAAATTCGATTACAATAAATTAAAAAAAATGAACAAAATGGAATCATTAGACCGCCCATTCACCGTATCCATATTTACGGAAAATACAATCGGAATGCTCAACCGCATCACCATCATTTTCACAAGAAGACACTTGAATATTGACAGTATAACCGCTTCAGAAACAGAAGTAAAGGATGTACATCGTTATACAATTGTTTTAAGAACGAGCAGGGAAAAAATCGAAAAAGTTGTTGGGCAAATCGAAAAATTAATTGATGTTCTGAAAGCCTTTGTACACGAAGATGATGAAGTGGTACATAGGGAAATAGCTTTATATAAAATCAAAACAACAGAACTTAAATCAATTAATGTGGAGCAGGTAGTGAAAGAAAACAGCGCTAAAATTCTCACCGTAGATCCCGATTTTATCGTCATTGAAAAAACTGGATACAAAGCAGAAACTCAGGCTTTATTGGAGAAACTGAAACCCTTCGGTATTTTAGAATTTGCCCGATCCGGCAGGGTTGCGGTATCAAAATCAATGAAAGAATTAAGCACTTATTTAAAAGAATTAGAAATCAATTAATAATAAAACAATAAAAATGGCACAATTAAATTTTGGCGGCGTAATGGAAAATGTCGTAACACGAGAAGAGTTTTCATTAGAGAAAGCAAGAGAAGTACTAAAAAATGAAACCGTTGCAGTAATCGGTTACGGCGTACAAGGTCCTGGACAAGCATTAAATTTGAAAGATAACGGTGTAAATGTAATTGTAGGACAACGAAAAGGAACAAAAAGCTGGGACAAAGCATTAGCAGATGGTTGGGTAGAAAACGAAACCCTTTTTGAAGTAGAAACTGCGTGCGAAAAAGGCACTTTGCTAATGAATTTATTATCAGATGCTGGGCAAATACAAGCGTGGGAAACCATGAAAAAACATTTAACTACAGGAAAGTCATTGTATTTTTCACACGGTTTTGGCGTTACTTTTCATGAAAAAACAGGTATCGTGCCACCTAAAGATGTAGATGTATTTTTAGTCGCCCCAAAAGGTTCGGGAACCTCGTTACGAACATTATTTTTAAAAGGGCAAGGTTTAAATTCCAGTTATGCTGTTTATCAAAATGCTACAGGAAAAGCAGAAGAGAAAGCCTTGGCATTAGGCATTGCCATTGGATCGGGCTATTTGTTTGAAACCACATTTCAAAAAGAAGTATATAGCGATTTAACCGGAGAACGTGGCGTTTTAATGGGAGCTATCGCAGGCGTTTTTGAAGCGCAATACCATGTACTTCGTCAGCGAGGCCATTCACCAAGCGAAGCATTTAACGAAACCGTAGAAGAACTAACCCAAAGTTTAATGCCTTTGGTAGCGGAAAACGGAATGGATTGGATGTTTGCCAATTGCAGCACCACCGCACAGCGAGGCGCTTTGGATTGGAAAGGAAAATTTAGAGATGCCACAACCCCTGTTTTTAATGAATTGTATGATGACGTGCTTTCTGGCAAAGAAGCAGCCATCGTTATCGAAGCCAACAGCAAGCCGGATTACCGTGAAAAACTCAATGCAGAACTCGAAGAATTACAGCAAAGTGAGTTGTGGCAAACCGGAATGCAAGTTCGAAAATTAAGACCTCAAACCAAATGATACATTTGACAAAAATACAAGAGGCAGCGGAAAATCTCAATGGCGTGTCGGTGCATACGCCTCTGGTAAAAAACGAAAACCTGAGTGAGCAATTTGCTGCTCAGGTTTATCTGAAACGGGAAGATTTGCAGCCCGTGCGTTCTTATAAATTGCGTGGTGCGTATCATAAAATCAGTTCTCTTTCCGAAAATGAAAGAAAATTAGGCGTTGTATGTGCCAGTGCGGGTAATCACGCTCAGGGTGTAGCTTTTGCGTGTAGAAAACTCAATATAAAAGCCGTTATTTATATGCCCATCACTACACCTGCACAAAAAATAAAACAGGTAAAACTCTTCGGAAAAGAAAACGTAGAAGTGGTTCTCAAAGGAGATACTTTTGATGATGCCTACAACGAAGCGCTGCTTTTCAGCAATGAAAATAAAGCGGTTTTTGTACATCCGTTTGATGATGAATGGGTGATTGCCGGACAAGGAACTGTGGGATTGGAAATTATTGAGGATTCCAGAAATACGATTGATTTCTTATTCTTCCCGATTGGTGGTGGCGGTTTGGCAGCAGGAGTAGTTTCGGTTTTTAAACAGTTAAGTCCCGAAACCCAACTTATCGGCGTGGAACCACAAGGTGCCGCTTCTATGAAAACATCGTTGGAAAACGGTAAAAATACTGCACTCACCGACATTGATAAATTTGTAGATGGAGCTGCCGTAAAACGAGTGGGCGACAAAACATTTGAAATCTGCCAACATTCATTAGACGACATCATTTTGGTTCCAGAAGGGAAAGTTTGCACCACGATTTTAAAATTATATAACGAAGAAGCCATTGTGGTAGAACCGGCAGGAGCTCTGAGCATCGCAGCCTTGGATTTGTATCAAGATCAAATCAAAGGAAAAAATGTGGTCTGCATTGTGAGCGGAAGTAACAACGACATTACAAGAATGGAAGAAATCAAAGAGCGTTCCTTGATTTATGAAGGTTTGAAGCATTATTTCATCGTCAACTTTCCACAACGTCCCGGTGCATTAAAAGAATTTGTAAACGAAGTTTTAGGCGAAAATGATGACATCACTTATTTTCAATTCACCAAAAAGAACAACCGCGAAGAAGGTCCGGCAGTGGTGGGTGTAGAATTAAAAAACAGATTTGATTTAGATCGTATGGAACAAAAAATGAAAACAAAAAAAATCGATTATCAGCATCTGAATGAGCAGAAAGAGTTGTTTACGCATTTGATTTTGTAAAATTTAAATATTAAAGAAATTTCAAATTCTCTGTAATTCGGAAGAAGTGGAGATTCCTATTTTTTTAGGAGGCGAGGTGCCTGTTTATTCCCGTTAAAGTCCATTTTTTTAATTACCCATTCATTTTATTGTTATCTTTAAGGCTTACGATATTTTCCTGATAGTAATTAGCGTTTCCATAGTATAGTATATTTGGTATCCTTCAATTTTCTTTATTTTAAAAATGTCAAAAGTTTAAAAAATGAAAAATTGTATTTTTAGGACCTTTGGATAGCAGAGGTTCTGGCGAAACCTATAGTTTTGAAATTTTGGCGCAAAAAAGAACACTTAACGATTTCTACGGAATTGCATCGTACACTTTCGGACAATCGAAATTTAGCGACATCAACGGAGATTTGAAACCATCGAGTTGGGACAGCCGTCATATTTTGTCCTTAACCGCGGGGAAATATTTCAATAGAAATTGGAATTTCGGGGCAAGATTTAGACTGCAGAGCGGACTTCCGGAAACGCCTTATGATTTTGAAAGAAGCCAAATCGTGAATGTTTGGAATATCGCGAATTTACCGGTTTCGGATTATACTTTGCTCAATTCCGGACGCGGAAATTTGGTTCATCAACTGGATATTCGTGCTGAGAAAAAATGGATTTTCAACAAATGGCAGATAACGTTTTACGTCGATGTGGTGAACGTTTACGATTCCAAAAAACCCAGCGCTCTTCCTGTAATCACCCTGGAACGTGATGCCAACGGAAACGGAATTATTTTTAATCCTTCCGCGCCGCAGAATGAGCAGATGTACCAATTAAATTTTGGCGAAGCAGACCGATCCACGCCGTTGCCTTATTTTGGATTTATTTTTGATTTTTAAAAATTGAAATCATTATTTATAAATTAATAGTAATAATATTGAGGCTACAGATTTTTTTTATTTAATCATCATTTAAATTTTACTATTAAAGAAGTCCGCAACGAAAAACATTTAAATCTAAGCTCAAGCTGCAAACAATTGATTTAATGGTAATTTCAGATCATTAAAGATTTCGTATTTTAGATAAAAAATTTTTAAGAATAATGTGGTTCAGAAATTTGATGGGTTTTAATGAAATTAATCCTTTACAAGTACAAGAAAATATTGCTATTGATGGAGAGTTGATGACTTCATTAGTTAACGGAAAGTCTTACCAACACGGAGTTTTAGAAGTTCCGACTTTGAAAGAATTAAAAAACAGAATCGATTTATCGGTGTTTGATGGAAGCATTAAAATCACAGAAATTATAGGAAATGTTCGTGCACTTCATTGTTTGAGAGATAATGAAAATGCGATGTTTCAGGCAGCTTCGCAGTTCAATATGTTGGAAATGATCAGTCCGTCTGTAACTCCGGAAATGGGCGTTGATCGATATGAAAACGACCATACTCAAGGTCCGGCTTGTGCCATTGCATGTGGTGCGGGAACCATTTACCGAAATTATTTTGCACCAATCAATGGGAAAAATGGACAAACTTCCGAGAACCAAATCGATGGTTTGGAAGAAATTGGAAAGTTTTTCGGAAATGATAAATCAGCATTGTGGAAGATGCAGAACGGTTATTGTTTTCCCACAGAAAAGGGTTTGAAAACGATTTCTGAATCCATCCGAAAAATGAAAACCCAAGAATATGAAGCACTGAAAAACCTCCTGAAAACCGGTATTCAGTGGAATACTGAAGTGACCAATTTTACACAGAAACAACTCGTTTCGCAAATATATTGTTCGGCGTTACCGATTGGATATTCCAATATTTATTCTGGCGATTGGAAGGAATTTGCTTCACTGGTGTTGGATGCAACTTACGAATCTGCCTTTTACGCTGCAACCGAAAATTACCAAAAAACCGGATGTCCAATCCTTTATCTCACTTTGGTCGGAGGCGGCGTTTTTCAAAATGAATTATCATGGATTTTAAGCGCTATAAAATCATCTTTAGAAAAATTCAAGAACGTTCCATTGGATGTCCGAATGGTAAGTTACGGGAAAAGCAATCCGGTAATTTCGGATTTTGTGAAGGGATTTCGGTGAATTTGTTTAAATAAGAATTTTATTATTTTAAATTTTAACAATCTACAAAATCATGCTCAGCTGCATTCTTTTCCGGGCTTCATCTACCTCCGTTACTCGAACCTGTACGTGTTGATGCAGCTTCACCACTTCACTGACGTCCGATACAAATCCTTCCTTAAGTTGAGAAATATGCACCAAACCGCTTTCCTTGATCCCAAGATCCACAAAGCAGCCAAAGGCAGTGATGTTGTTCACGATTCCGGGGAGTATCATTCCGGGTTTTAGATCTTTGATGGTTTTTACGTTCGGGTCGAATTCAAATACTTTGGCGGCTTTTCTTGGGTCGAGGCCGGGTTTTTCGAGTTCTTTCAGAATATCTTTAATTCCTAAAATTCCGATGGATTCAGTAGTGTATTTTTCAGGGGTTATTAATGCGATTTTTTCTTTATTGGCGATAAGATCAATGGTTTTGATGCCTAACTCTTTTGCCATTTTTTCTACAACCGGATACGCTTCCGGATGCACGGCGGAATTGTCGAGCGGATTTTTTCCGTTGGCGATTCTAATGAACGCAGCTGCTTGTTGATATGCTTTTTCACCTAATCTCGGAACTTTTTTCAGCTGTTTTCGGTCCTCAAAAGCGCCATTTTCTGCACGGTAATTCACAATGTTTTCTGCCATTTTTTCACTGATTCCTGAGACGTAACTTAAAAGCGATTTGCTCGCCGTATTCAGGTTGATGCCTACGGAATTTACACATTTCATCACGGTGGTGTCCAGTTCGTTTTTCAGTTGGGTTTGGTCTACATCATGCTGGTATTGTCCCACCCCGATGGATTTTGCATCAATCTTCACGAGTTCTGCCAACGGATCGGAAAGTCTTCTGCCGATGGAAACAGCACCACGAACGGTTACGTCAAAATTCGGAAACTCATCTCTTGCAATTTTGCTTGCAGAATATACCGATGCGCCTGCTTCTGAAACCACAAAAACTTGTGGTGGTGTATCGAAAGCAATTTTCTTGATGAAGAATTCGGTTTCGCGGCTTGCGGTGCCGTTTCCAATTGAGATTGCCTGAATATTATAGGCGTTCACCATCGACCTGATTTTCTTCATCGCCATTCCGGCTTCGTTTTGCGGAGCGTGAGGGAAAATGGTTTCGTTGTGGAGTAAATCGCCTTTCTCATCGAGGCAAACTACTTTACAACCGCTTCTGTATCCAGGATCGATCGCAAGGATTCTTTTTTCTCCTAAAGGCGGCGCAAGTAGCAATTGTCTGAGGTTTTCAGAGAAAATATTGATGGCTTTTTCGTCGGCTTTTTGTTTGGCTTCTTGCAGGGTTTCATTCGAGATGGCAGGCTCCAGTAAGCGTTTGTAACTGTCGCTGATTGCGATGGCGATTTGGTCCGTGCATTCGTTATTGGATTTCAGGATGGCGTTTTCAATGAGGTCTAAGGCTTCATCTTTATCGATTTCTATTTTGGTCTTCACGAAACCTTCTGTTTCCGCTCGGAGTATTGCTAAAAGCCGGTGCGAGGGGATTCTGGTCAGGTTTTCTTCCCATTCGAAATACTGCGAAAATTTCTGGGCAGCTTCTTCGTCTTTCTTGGCTTTTACCACTTTGGAGGAAATCATGGCTTTTCTTTGGAACAGCCGGCGAAGGTTTTTGCGGACATAGCCATTTTCGTTAATCCATTCCGCGATGATGTCTCTCGCGCCCTGCAATGCATCTTCTACGGACGCTATTTCGGGATTGAGGTATTTCGAGGCCAGCAAATGCAGATCATTGGGTTTCTGGCTCATGATTATTTTTGCCAAAGGTTCCAGGCCTTTTTCTTTGGCGGTGTCGGCTTTGGTTTTTCTGCGTTTTTTGTAGGGCAAATACAAATCTTCCAGTTCCTGAAGGTCGAAACTTTCCTCGATGCGCTGTTTCAGTTCGGGGGAGAGGGCATTTTGTTCTTCAATGGATTTCAGGATGCTTTCTTTCCTTTTGATGAGTTCTTCAAACTGGGCATTTAGTTTTGCGATTTGCTCGATCTGCACTTCGTCGAGGTTGCCGGTTGCATCTTTCCGATAGCGTGAAATAAAGGGAATGGTGCAATCTTCGCTCAAAAGTTTCAGGGTTGCATGGATATTTTTATCGGAAATATTTAGAAATTTTTGGATAAAACCGGTCGCCGTCATACATTATTTTTAAGACCGCTAAAATAGGAAGAATTCCTCGAACGAATCAATAGGGAAGTGGGGAAAGGAAAATCTATCGCCGGACATTACTTATAATTTACTTTGACATTACTTTGACATTCCTTTGACATTGCTTTGCCTTTCTTGTATTAAAGTATAAAAATCCACTGATGATGGGTGTGTTGATTTCTTCTCAGTATTCTTAATTCTCTTAATTTCTTAATGGTTTTAAATATTTTATAATTGCCACAGAATATCATTGTGTGGTAATGAATTTATTGATTTGATATAAATTTCGATGTTAAATTGTAAATATATTAAGTATTTATACAAATAAATAAATTATCAATTGCAGAAATGGATAATCAATGTTGTTGTGTCATTTCTGCAGCTTGCGGAACGATTTCTGCGGCTTGCGGAATGATTTCTGAAGGCTGCGGAACCATTTTTACAACTTGCGGAATCATTTCTAGAAGTTGCGGAATCATTTCTTGCACTTGCGGAGTGAATTCTGAATATTGCTGTTAGTTCTACATCCATCCTGGAGATAAATAGAAGAGGTTTTTTATTTAAGATTCATAAAATATTGTATAAATCAAATATATATGGATTATTACAGCAAAAATTACAGGAAAAACAATTGATTTTGCTCGATATTTAGTTTTGTCTTTAAAGATGTTTTCTTTAATAACTATTAAACCAAATGCACCAATTCCAGACAAGAAAATTCTGAGGGAATATCTTCCGTAGGTTATGTCACCAATATAACTCATCAAGATGATTTGTAAAGTAGAATAAATAATACCAAAAATTAAAGTTACAACAGCTGCTTTGGTATTTTTAATCTTAATAAAATTATAAACTTGTAATAAAGAGCCGAAAATAACGCCGACAAGTAAACAATAAATCCAAATTAATTTGTTGGTATATAATTCAATTGCATTTTCATCCTCAGTGAAATTTTTATCCCAACCATTATTTTTTATTTCTTCAAATTTGGGTTCGTTATCTTTTTTTGTTTTTATTAAATTCTGAATTTGCCCAATTTCGGTTTCAGTAAAAATTCTTCCTCTTTGTTTTAAAATATCAAAAGCAAATTCAATTGCTTCAGGTACAAATCTACTTTCAGGTTTTATATATTTTTCGAGCTCTATATCGCTCAATTTTTCTAATACTTTTCTTTTAACCATATTGTTGGAGAAACTTTCTACTAATACTTAAATTTACGCATCTTTCCAAAATCATCAAATATTTATAATAATATTCTAAATAAAAAAACACGGCCGAAACCGTGTTTTTATTATTGTTTACGCCTCCTGATCGTGGTCGTACATTTTGTTGTAGAGGTCGATGAATCTTTCTTTCACTGCTTTACGCTTCAGTTTTAGCGTTGGCGTGAGGATTCCCGTCTCAATGGACCAAACTTCCGGTGTGAGTTGGAAACGTTTGATTCGTTCCCAATTTCCTAGTTTGGAGTTCAGGTAATCGATTTCTTTGCCTATTCTTTCTTTTAGTTCAGGGCTTTTCGCGATTTCCTCAGGCGTTGTTCCTACGTTGATTTGTTTTCGCTCTGCCCAATGTTGCACGAAATTGAAATCCGGCTGAATGAGTGCGCAAGGCATTTTTTCGCCATCACCAACGACCATGATCTGCTCGATGAATTTCGATGCTTTGGCTTGGTTTTCAATAGCTTGCGGAGCGATGTACTTACCACCGGAAGTTTTGAACATTTCTTTCTTACGATCGGTGATATGCAAATAACCTTCTTCATCGATATGTCCGATGTCGCCGGTTTTGAAGAAGCCTTCTTCGGTGAATACTTCTTTGGTCATTTCTTCATTTTTAAAATAACCTTTGAATACAGAAGGTCCTTTCACGGTGATTTCACCATCTTCCTGAATTTTCACTTGGAGATTATCCAAAACATGACCCACGGTTCCTACTTTGATTTTCCCGAAACTGTTTACCGAGATTACCGGTGAAGTTTCCGTTAATCCGTAACCTTCCAGAATTGGGATTCCTGCGTTTTGGAACATTTTATTTAAACGTGGTTGGAGCGCTGCAGAACCGGAAACCAAAGTGATAATGTTTCCACCTAAACCTTCTCTCCATTTTGAAAATACCAGTTTGTCTGCGATGATTTCTTTTAAACCTGAAGGTTTTCCGAGGTTTTTTTTCGCTTTGTTGACACCGAGTGCCCAAAGGAAAATTTTCGTTTTCAAACCACCTGCGCTGGTTCCTTTGTCATAGATTTTATCGTAAACTTTTTCGATCAATCGAGGTACAACCGTCATAATATGAGGTTTCACTTCCTTGATGTTGTCGCCCATCTTTTCAATGCTTTCTGCAAAATACACCGAATAGCCATTGTTTTGATACAGATAAAACAACATTCTTTCGAAAACATGGCAAATCGGTAAGAAACTTAGGATTCGGATATCTTTATAATCGAAACCTTTGATGCGTGGAATTCTTGGGTCGCAAGCCAATACATTCGAAACGATATTTTGATGAGAGAGCATTACTCCTTTTGGCCGTCCTGTTGTTCCCGAGGTATATATTATTGTTGCCAAATCTTCAGCATTAATGCTGTTGGATAGATCCTCAACTTCATTTTGGGTAGCATCATCATTACCTAAATCCAGGATTTCGTTCCAGTTTGCAGCTCCTTCCACTTTATCAAAAGTGAATATTCCCTTTAAACTTGGTACATTGCTCTTGATTTGTTGTACTTTTTCCAGCAATTCACGGTCGGAAACAAAACAGTATTGAACTTCCGCATTGTTGAAAATAAAATCATAATCTTCCGGTGAAATAGTAGGGTAAACCGGTACGGAAACTGCGCCAATTTGAGCAATTCCCAAGTCCATTACTGCCCATTCAGTACGGCTTGCGGTGGTAATCAATGCTATTTTATCTCCCGGTTTGATGCCCAACTTCAATAATCCACGGGATATTTTATCCCCAAGATTATTAAATTCTTTGGTTGAGGTTTTCTCCCATTCCCCGTGATATTTAGTGATGAACATATCATCTTGCGGGTATTTTTCCAAGGCTTGGTGGGCAAAATCAAAAATTCGTTTTATCGACATAGTAATTTTTTATAAAAGATATTCTAATTTAAACACAATTTAATATTGGGTTTTGGTAAAAATATCATTTTTATTTTAAACAGCAAAAACATTTTTTTTTGACCTTTTTTTTGAAAAAATAAATGAAGTTTAACTCTATAAAAAGTAATTTTTTATGAATATTTTAAAGGTGATATCATTTTAATTTTCAAAATTTTTAGAAAAATTGTAGCTTTACGGACAAACAATTTTAATATTATTATGGACTTTAATTTATCCGAAGAACAATTGATGATTCAGCAGGCTGCAAGAGATTTTGCCCAAAACGAACTTTTGCCCGGCGTAATAGAAAGAGACAAAGAACAGAAATTTCCTTATGAGCAAGTGAAGAAGATGGGAGAATTGGGATTTTTGGGAATGATGGTAGATCCTAAATATGGCGGCGCCGGAATGGACAGTGTTTCTTATGTTTTGGCATTGGAAGAAATCGCTAAAGTAGATGCTTCAGCTGCCGTGATCATGTCGGTAAACAATTCTTTGGTGTGCGCCGGATTGGAAAAATTCTGCAATGAAGAACAGAAAATGAAATATCTGAAACCTTTGGCAAGCGGCGAAGTGATTGGGGCATTTGCACTTTCGGAGCCGGAAGCGGGTTCGGATGCTACTTCCCAAAAAACCACTGCAGTAGATATGGGCGACCATTATGTCCTTAATGGTACTAAAAACTGGATTACAAACGGCGGAAACGCAACTTACTATGTCGTAATTGCACAAACTGATCCGGAGAAAAAACATAAAGGAATCAACGCTTTCATCGTAGAAAGAAGTTGGGACGGTTTCGAAATCGGACCCAAAGAAGATAAACTGGGAATCCGCGGAAGTGATACACATTCTTTATTATTCACCGATGTGAAAGTACCTAAAGAAAACAGAATCGGGGAAGATGGTTTCGGTTTCAATTTCGCAATGGCGGTTTTGAATGGTGGTAGAATCGGGATTGCTTCTCAAGCGTTGGGAATTGCTTCCGGAGCGTATGAATTGGCTTTGAAATATGCTAAAACCAGAAAAGCTTTCCGAACGGAAATCATTAATCACCAAGCGATTGCATTCAAATTAGCAGATATGGCAACCCAAATTACCGCTGCGAGAATGCTTTGCTACAAAGCTGCAACCGAAAAAGATGAAGGAAAAGACATCTCGGAAATCGGTGCAATGGCAAAACTTTACGCTTCGCAAGTTGCGATGGATACCACGATTGAGGCTGTACAAATCCACGGTGGATACGGTTATGTGAAGGAATATCACGTTGAAAGAATGATGCGTGATGCGAAAATCACCCAGATTTACGAAGGAACTTCTGAAATTCAGAAAATTGTAATTTCCAGAAGTATCGCAAAATAATTAAACCTAAATAAATTCGCTATGAAATACGTGTGGATGTCTCTTATTGCAATACTTTTGGTTTTGGCAGGTGTTTTTTATTACCGGTATTATTTCGTTTTCGGTGAAGGCGTAAAATCCGGAGTATTAAATTATGCCGTGAAAAAAGGCAATATTTTCAAAACTTATGAAGGAAAACTTATTCAGCAAGGCTTCGGAGCCAATCCGAGAACCGGGAATTTAACCAGCTACGAATTCGAATTTTCTGTTGAAGATGAAGCCATTTTCAAACAACTCGAAATCAACAACGGGAAAACCTTCGATTTGCATTACAAAGAATATCACGGAGTGCTTCCTTGGCGGGGAAATACCACTTATATCGTCGATAGAGTAGTGAATATGAAATAAAGAAAAGCCTTCCGATTGTGGAGGGCTTTTTTTGTTTAAATTTTAGTTATTTTTTATACATTTATTCAATGAAAAAAATGAGTCTTTTAGCCGTTTTGTTTTCCTTGAGTTTTTCAGCACAAGTTAGAACGCCTACTGATGAAATTGCGTTTCAATTATCCGAAAAACCTGTGCATTGCATTAACCAAGAATATCCTAATAAAACAGCGCATGTTATTAATAATGAGATCGAAGTAAAACTGACTCCAAAAGAGTTGCACCCAAGTTTTTATGGCTGTTTTGATTGGCATTCATCGGTTCACGGACATTGGATGCTCATCAAATTACTGAAAGACAAACCTTTTCTCAAAAATCGAGATGAAATTCTAAACATTCTCGATAATTCTTTTCAACCTGAGAAAATAAAATCCGAAGCAGAATATTTCAGCAAATATCAAGTTGCAAAAGGTTTTGAGAGAACTTATGGTTGGGCTTGGTTGCTTCAATTAGATGCAGAATTGGCGAGTTGGGAAAATCCACAAGCGAAAACTTGGCACCAAAATTTAAAACCACTCACCGATGAAATCGTAAAATTATGGAAAGAATATTTACCGAAACAAACGTATCCCAATAGAACAGGAGTTCATCCGAACACGGCATTTGCGCTAAGTTTTGCCATAGATTGGGCAAGAACGGTTGGCGAAAAAGATTTTGAAAACCAACTCATCGAAAAAGCAAAATATTTCTATCTAAAAGACGAAAAAACACCTGCTTATTTAGAACCAGACGGAAGTGATTTCTTCTCGCCAAGTTTAGAAATTGCTGATTTGATGACCAGAATTCTCCCGCAAGATGAATATGTAAAATGGTTTAATAAATTCTACGAAAAAAGAAGTATTGAGAATATTTCTCAGATTCCTGTAATTTCGGATATTAATGATTATCAAACCGTTCACTTGGTTGGTTTAAGTTTTACTAGAAGTTGGTGCATGAAAAATATTGCTCAAGTTTTACCTAAAAATCACCGATACAAAAAACATTTCGAGGATACTTCTGCCAAATTTTTAGAAAATGCTTTGCCTTTGGTTTTTAAAGGAAATTATGGTGGCGATCATTGGTTGGCGAGTTTTGCGGTGTATGCTTTGAGTAATAAATAATAGAAATTTTATGATAATTATGAAAACAAAGAAACTATTTTCTATTTTTTTATTTTTCACAGCATTTTTAAATGCACAAATTCTAGATGAATTTCCAAAAAATCAAGAATTTTACAAAGGTGGATTACAAGAATTATACAAGGATATCAACACCATTGCTTCTGAGAAAAAACTTTCTTCTTGTGATAAAAAAGAAATTTATCAAGCCAAATTACTATTGACCAAGGAAGCCAAAATAAAATTTATCACCGATTTTGACTCTGTCAACATCAATAAAAATAAATGTGCGTACGATTTCACTTTAGATGTTTTGAGAGAACTAAAACTTAGTGACAAGTGGATTCCTGCGAAAATTAAAGATCAAAATTTTGATTCAATTGTTAGGTTATTTTTTGTTCCCAATCATTTGCTGGATAAATACACAGAAAATTACACTCCTGAAAAACTTTATATTCCTATTACTTACAAAGGTGGCAAAAAAGTGATGGACAAGGATATTCATGATAATTTCATGTCTATTTTTAACGATTATCATGTTAATGGAAACCTTTTTTTAGAATTTGTAGTTGATGAAAATGGTGAAATTATTAACCCTATTGTTTCACCCAAAATAGATAATGAATCATTTAACAAAGATATCGTTCGCTCCATCAATAGAACAAAAGGAAATTGGAATCCTGCTATATTAGATGGCGTTCCTGTAAAATCTAGAATTACTATACCTCTAAATTTTTCAACATCTTTCTATGAAAAATACTAAAAAGGCTGTTCAAAAAATGAACAGCCTATTTTCTATATCTCAAATTATCATTATTCTTTCGGCATGTATTTAGAAATATCGTCATCGTTTTTATTTTCTTCAGCATTGGTTGGTTCAGTGTTTTGAGGCGTTTCTGCTGATGGTTTTAAGGCCTCTGCCGCTTTTATTTTTTCTCTTTCTAAAGCCAATTGTCTTTGGAATTCTTCTTCGCGTTTTTTGTTATTTCTTTTCGCAATAAAATACCAAAGCCCCACAGCAATTAGGATAATGGGCCAGAAAGGAAGTAGAAAAAGCATCGCATCTCCCAATACGTTGAAACCTTTCATAAAAGCCCCGCTTAAACTGTTAGGATCTTCCTCAACTTTCTCCTTGGCAAAGGCAGTTCCGGAAATATTTTCGTTTTGCACTAAAGTAATTTCGACGTCGCACATTTGCGAAGCGATCCGATCATTACCTTCAGTTTCGGTACTTTTCGATTTCACATCGCCCAATTGCGAGGAAACGTCAGAAACCAAGCCATCAAAATACTGAAGCGGAACTTTTACCGTAGTATATTCTCGCATAATTCCTTCGTTTTGAGTGAAATTTTCCGAAACCAAATCGGCGTTGTTTTCCCTGATTTTTTGTCTTAATAAAACTTTTGCTTCCTCAAGATTTTCCACTTGAATTTCCAATCTCGCGGTTTTTACCAAAGGCGAAATTTCCTTTTCCGGAAGCGTTGTTACCGAATTATTTTGGCTTTGTGAAGGCGGATTTGGCGCAGGATTTTCCGCAACTTTCGGTTGAGATTTGGTTTGTTGAAGGATTTTGTCGGCGGTTTTCGTTAGAACAGAAATCACATTTCCACCTTTTTCCAAAGACCGATTTGCGGAATCCAAAGTTTTCACCACTTCGGTTCCTACTTTCACATTTTTGGTAATTTTTTCAATCTCTTTGTTGATGGAATCGATCTGCCAACTTCCGGATTTTATGGTGCTGTCGATTGATTTTTTTTGCTTTTCAATTTCCGGAAGGATTACTTTTTTGGTAATTCCGTCGGAATCGTTGATGGTTTTCGAGATTGAATCCAAAGTTTTGATGCCATCGTTGGCTTTCGTCAACAAACTATCGGCTTGTTTGATGCTGTCGGTGGTTTGCTGAATCGTGTTTTTGTCACAAGAAACTAAAGCGCCTGCAACGAAAATGGAAAGAAATATTTTCTTCATGGTTGATTTTAAATTAAAAACTGTGGAGTAGAATCAAATAGTATTCCCTAAAAATGGTGAAAACTATTAGTTTATTGTAAATGAGTGCTTTGCAAAATATTTTACAAAGTATTTTACAAAAAAAAATCTTCAGATGAACTGAAGATTTAAGTATTGATTATTGATTCTTTCTAAATTCACTGATGAAATGGAGTTTCACATTCGGAAATTTTTCCTGAGTCATGTGAATGGTAAACGATGAATCTGCCAAAAATACCAATTGTCCGTATTTGTCTCTCGCCATAAAACGTTGTTTCAATCTCGCAAATTCTTTGAATTCTTCGGATTTTTCGTCGGCTTCAATCCAACAAGCTTTGTGGATCGAAAGTGGTTCATAGGTACATTTCGCGCCATATTCGTGCTCCAGACGGTATTGGATTACTTCATACTGAAGTGCGCCCACGGTTCCGATAATTTTTCGGTTGTTCATTTCGAGGGTGAAAAGTTGCGCCACACCTTCGTCCATCAATTGGTCGATTCCTTTCGCGAGTTGTTTTGCCTTTAATGGATCATCATTATTAATATATCGGAAATGTTCCGGTGAAAAACTCGGAATTCCTTTGAAGTTGATTTTTTCTCCGGCAGTTAAAGTATCGCCAATTCTGAAATTTCCGGTATCGTGAAGTCCGACAATATCTCCCGGGAAACTCTCGTCCACTACTTCTTTTTTATCGGCAAAGAAGGCGTTTGGAGAAGAGAATTTCATTTTTTTGTTCTCTCTTACCAACAGATAATTTTCATTTCTTTTAAAAGTTCCGGAAACGATTTTCACGAAAGCCAATCGGTCGCGGTGTTTCGGGTCCATATTCGCATGAATTTTGAAAACAAATCCCGTGAAATCTTTTTCTTCGGGCTTTACTAAGCGGGTTTCGCTTTCTTTAGGTTGTGGTTTCGGCGCGATATCGATGAAGGCATCCAATAGTTCACGAACTCCGAAATTATTCAAAGCAGAACCAAAGAAAACTGGTTGCAAATCGCCTTTCATATAATCTTCACGGTTAAATTTCGGATAAACCGATTGTACCAATTCGAGTTCTTCTCTCAAAGTTGCTGCAGCTTTTGCTCCGATAACTTCATCGATTGTCGTGTCATTGATGTCATCAAATTTAATCGCCTCACCCACTTTTTGTTTTTTCTCTTCTAAAAAGAGTTGAATATTATTTTCCCAGATGTTATAAATCCCTTGGAAATCGCCTCCCATCCCAATTGGCAAAGAAAGCGGACAAACCGTTAATCCCAGTTTTTGTTCCACTTCATCCAAAAGGTCAAATGCATCTTTTCCTTCACGATCGAGTTTATTGATGAAAACGAGCATCGGAATGTTTCGCATTCTACAAACCTGAACGAGTTTTTCGGTTTGTTCCTCGACCCCTTTTGCAACGTCGATAACCACGATTACCGAATCTACTGCAGTTAAAGTTCTGTAGGTATCTTCCGCAAAATCTTTGTGACCGGGTGTATCGAGAATGTTGATTTTATGATTTCGGTATTCAAAAGCCAAAACCGAAGTCGCCACCGAGATTCCTCTCTGTCTTTCGATTTCCATAAAATCGGAGGTTGCTCCTTTTTTAATTTTATTCGATTTTACGGCACCGGCTTCCTGAATTGCACCTCCGAAAAGAAGGAGTTTTTCCGTTAAGGTCGTTTTACCGGCATCCGGGTGCGAGATGATCCCGAAGGTTTTTCGTCTTTCTATTTCTTTGATGAGTTCTGACATAATTGTATTTGAATGTGCAAAAATCGTGTTTTTTTATGGAAAATGAAAACGAAGTTTGGTAAGTCGAAAAGTTACGCCACTTTTTCTGAGAATTGATTTATATTTGTTGAAAAATATACAGCAATGGATAAGTCTGCCATTATTGAAAAAACCATAAACATCATCAATAAGCTTCCTAATCGCAAAGCAGAAGAAATTTCAGATTTTGCGGATTTTCTTTTGATGAAATATGAAGAAAACTTATTGAAAGATGGTATCGCTGAACTTGTAGAACAAAGCAAAGCTTATGATTTTCTGGATGAGGACGAAATAACCTATTCCGTTTCGGATATTAAAATAAAATATGGAAATGAGGAAAGGTGATATTGTTCTTATCCCTTTTCCTTTCACGGATTTGTCAGATAGCAAATTGCGTCCTGCTGTGGTTTTATATGCCAATGATTTAGATGTGACGGTTTCTTTCATAACCTCCAATTTAAGATGGAAAAATAAGTTTGATTTAGTTTTAAAAAAATCAAATAGCAATGGTCTTAAAGTCGATTCTATTTTGAAAACTTCGAAAATAGCAACGCTAGATAAAGATTTAGTTGCAGGAAAATTAGGAGCCTTATCAGCTTATGAAATTAGTTAAATGAACGAAGAAATGAAAAAAATGCTTCAATTAAAATAGGAAAATGAAAGAAAATTACCCTCAAAAAAAATACATTTTCAACTGGAAAGGCGCTTTTGCATTGGTCGCAGGAATGATTGCTGGAACCTCCTTAATCGCGGTTCTCAATGTTTTTTCGATGATGATATTTAAAAATAATTTTCAATATCAGGATTTTTATTTAATGGTGGTCAATGCGGCGGGATTTTTGGGTGCAATTTTCGCTTTCGATTACTTTGTCGTGAGACCGCAAACCGGCAAAAAACTTAATTTCAACTTTTCACCGACCAATTTTGGAACTTATCTTTTGGTTTTCCCGATGATGTTTGGGATGATGTTGATCGCCGAATTCATCACCGCACAAATTCCTATTAGCGGGCCATTTTTCGGAGAATATTACGCCTATTTTTCGAAAATGATGGAGCAAATGACCAATGATAAAGCCACCATGATTGTGATGGCGGTGATTATGGCTCCAATTTTTGAGGAAATCGTTTTCCGTGGAATTATTCAGAAAGGACTGATCAATAAAGGTACAAAACCCGGTGTTGCGATTGCGATTTCATCCATAGTTTTTGGGCTTGTACATGGCAATCCTTGGCAGTTCGTGGGAGCGGTTTTGCTGGGAAGTGTTTTGGGATTTGTTTATTATAAAACCAAATCGTTGCTTTTGCCGATTTTGTTGCATGCTTTCAATAATTTATGTTCCTCGATTCTCATTTTTTATGGAAATACCGAAAGTTTTGCCGATGCTTTCAAAGTTTCCGAATGGATTATTTTGTTTGTAGGAATTGTTTTATTTGCCGTTTTTTACTATTTGTTTACCCGAAAATACAGAGTCCATTATTCTGAAATTTAAAATTATAAGAACTGATATTTATGAGCCAGGAAATCCTTATTGCAACGCATAATCAGCATAAAAAAGAAGAAATTCAACAGATATTAGGAAGCGATTTCAGCGTCACTTCATTAGCGGATTACGATTTGCACGAAGAAATTGTAGAAGACGGAAATAGCTTTCACGAAAATGCTTTAATTAAAGCAAAATATTGTTTCGAAAAAACCGGGAAACCAAGCTTGGGAGACGATTCGGGATTGGTGGTGGAAGCTCTGGACGGAAGACCTGGGATTTACTCCGCTCGTTATGCCGGAAACCATGATTTTGCGAAAAATATGGCCAAAGTTCTCGATGAAATGAAAAATGAAGACAATCGCAAAGCTTATTTCGTCACTGTGATGTGTCTTGTTGATGGCGATGGAACTCATTATTTTGAAGGTCGAGTTTATGGGAATTTAACCCGGGAAATTCGTGGTGAAAAAGGGTTTGGTTATGATCCGATTTTCATTCCCGATCATCATGAAATCACCTTTGCAGAGATGAAACCGGAAGATAAAAACGCAATCAGCCACAGAAAAAAAGCCATTGAACTGTTTCTCGATTTTCTAAAGCAGTAGCATTTTATTCCATTAAAAAAAAGGGTATTTGCAGAATTTACCTGTGATTTTACGCTTAAATTTACATTGAAAAATTGTATTTTTGCAGCTTACTAAATATTAAAGATGTTAGAAAAGATTGATGAATTATTGGTTGAGGTTGGCAATTTCAGCACGACGAATAAAGATGATATTGAGCAATTCCGAATTAAATACAATGGCAAAAAAGGAATCTTAAATGATATTTTTGCCCAATTTAAGAATGTTCCTAACGATCAGAAGAAAGAATTCGGGCAAAAAATCAACACGCTGAAACAGGCAGTCGAGGCAAAACTTGATTCCCTGAAAAATGCATCTACATCAAACCTCATTCTGGAAAAAGAAGATTTAACGAGACCTGGATTTCCCACTGAACTCGGTACGCGCCATCCGATTAATTTGGTAAAAAATAAAATCATCGAGATTTTTAAATCTATCGGTTTTGCAGTGGCCGACGGTCCGGAAATCGAAGATGATTGGCATAATTTCACTGCGCTAAACCTTCCGGAATATCATCCGGCGAGGGATATGCAAGATACTTTCTTCATCGAAACCAATCCCGATGTTTTGCTGAGAACCCACACTTCATCCGTGCAAATTCGATATATGGAAGAAAACCAACCACCAATGCGGATTCTTTCGCCTGGTAGAGTGTTCAGAAATGAAGCTATTTCTTCTCGTTCGCATTGTATTTTCCATCAAATTGAAGGTTTATACATTGATGAAAATGTAAGTTTTGCAGACTTAAAACAAACGATTCAGTTTTTTACCACCGAACTTTTCGGGAAATCGAAAATCCGTATGAGACCTTCCTATTTCCCTTTCACAGAGCCGAGTGCGGAAGTGGATGTGTATTGGGGACTGAATTCCGAAACCGATTACCGAATAACCAAAGGAACCGGCTGGCTGGAAATTATGGGTTGCGGAATGGTGGATCCTGCAGTTTTGAAAAACGTCAACATCGATGCGGATAAATATTCCGGTTACGCTTTTGGGATGGGAATTGAGAGAATCGTGATGTTGCTTTATCAAATGAGCGATATCCGAATGTTTTTTGAAAATGATAAGAGAATGTTGGAGCAGTTTAAATCGCTTTAATTGTTCTTTAAAAAAATTATAAAGACCGTTTCAAGAGTATTGAAACGGTCTTTTTTTATAATTTTCTTTTGCGAATATCTTTTTGCAAAAGGATTTTAAGTTTATTTGCTAAAATTCAGTGGATACTTCACATTTTTATACGAATCGATGCTGGCTTTCAAAGAGCCAACTGCGAGTTCAGCTTTTATCGCTAAAGGAACTAGGTTTTTGTCGTTGCTCACCCACATTGTTACGCCTTCTTTATCCTTGAAAACACGGCCACTCATGACTTGAGGAACAATTTTCAAAGCATTGATAGTTCCGAATTTTGTTTTAATATTTTCACTTCCTACAATTTTAATCTGGAAAGGAAACATTTCATCATCGATCCACACGTTCAGTTTTTTTACACTTCCAATCTTCAGTTCAGTCGGCTCCAAACTTCTTAAATAATAAAACGCCGAAAGCATATCCTGAATTCCTTTAACAGAGTTTACCACGCGGGAAGTATTTTTTTCTTTATCCGTTAACATTAATGTATGGTTATTATGATTAAAACTGGTTTCGAAATGTTGGGTATAAGTTCCTTCCTGTACATTTCTCACATAAAAACTTGGTAAACCGGTGTTGTAATTGATGTAACTTTCGTAGTAATCCTCTACTTTGAAGAAAGCGCGAACAGCACCGGTAGTTTTCCCATAACCTTTCACATAGAAATGCGGTTGACCTTTGTAGGTGGTTTTTAAGGTGGTTAAAGTTGCGGTTCCGGCATTCAAAAGTCCGTAGTGAATTCTATAATTTAAATATTCGCCAGATTGGATGTTATCGAGCTTTTGAGAGAATCCCAAAGCAAAAATCATCATACTGAAAGCGATTAACAATTTTTTCATAGTTTTTCGTTTTGCAAAAAATTTGCCACAAATATAAAACATTGATTTGGAAGCAATTTAATATGACATTTTTCACTCTTATGTAATTCGCTGTTCTTTTATTTTTCTTAAATTTGTGGCACTAAATTTCTTAAAAAAATCATCAATGATTACAACCGATTTATTAATAATAGGAGCTGGACCAACCGGGCTTTTCGCAGTTTTTGAAGCAGGTCTGCTGAAAATGAAATGCCATCTTATCGATGCTTTGCCACAACCAGGTGGACAGCTGACAGAGCTTTACCCGAAAAAACCTATTTTTGATATTCCAGGTTTTCCATCAGTGAATGCAGGAGAATTGATCGATAATTTAATGGAGCAAATTAAGCAGTTCCAACCGGGCTTTACCTTGGGCGAAACCGCTCAAACTTTAAATAAACTTGAAGATGGAACTTTCGAAGTGGTAACCAACAAAGGTACCGTTCACCACGCAAAAGCTGTAGCAATTGCAGGTGGATTGGGAACTTTTGAACCTAGAAAACCGACCATCGAAAACATCGCTGATTACGAAGAAAAAGGGGTGGAATATTTCATTAAAGAACCTGAACATTTCCGAAACAAAAAAGTAGTGATCGCAGGCGGTGGAGATTCTGCTTTGGATTGGAGCATTTTCTTGGACGATGTTGCAAGTGAAGTAACTTTGGTTCACCGAAGAAACGAATTCCGTGGTGCTTTGGATTCTGTTGAAAAAGTTCAGGCTCTGAAGGATCAAGGAAAAATAAAGTTGGTGACTCCCGCTGAAGTGACTGGAATTAAGGGGGAAGTAAAAGTTACCGCAATTACTTTGGAAAAAGAAGGCGAGACATTCGATGTGGAAACCGATTATTTCATTCCGCTTTTCGGGCTTACTCCAAAATTGGGAGATATTGCAAATTGGGGCTTAGAAATTGAGAAAAATGCCATCGTTGTGAACAATGCATTGGATTATCAAACCAATATTCCAGGAATTTATGCGATTGGCGATATCAATACTTATCCAGGAAAATTGAAACTGATTTTATGTGGTTTCCATGAAGCTACTTTAATGTGCCAAAGCGTTTACAATATGCTGAATCCGGGTAAAAAATATGTTTTAAAATATACAACAGTAAGTGGAGTAGATGGTTTTGATGGAAGCCGAAAAGAAGCGGAAAAAGCTGTAGTGAAAAAGATTGATTAAATACTAGAATCAAAAAAATGCAGGATATTCAATTAAAAATTACCGACCGAAACGGCCAAACTCACGAAGTTATTGCGCCAACCGATATGTCCATGAATTTAATGGAAGTGGTGCGTTCCTACGAATTGGCGGAAGAAGGTACCATCGGGGTTTGTGGCGGAATGGCGATGTGCGCTTCTTGTCAGGTCTATGTAATTAATGGTGCCGAAAAATTGGAAGAAATGGGCGCTGAAGAAGATGCAATGCTTGCTGAAGCTTTTCACGTTCAAGATAATTCCCGATTGGGTTGCCAAATTCACATTACCGAAGAAATCGATGGATTGGAAGTTCAAATCGCGCCTTATCCATAGAAAATAATTACTTTTTTAAATAACAAAATCCCGAAACTCTATGTTACGGGATTTTTATTTTTAATGATGTACTTTTTATACGTTAAGTTTTCCTCGAAATCCTTGAGCAGCGTAATAAGATTCTGCTCCGTTGTGATAAATAAAAACGGTTGCATAACGGAAATCTCCGAAAATTGCGCCACCAAGTTTGCGAATTTTTTCTGGTGTTTTCAACCAACTTGAAGTTTTCATGTCGAAATTCCCCAAAGTTTGCAGAAAACGATAATCTTTTTCTGTAAGAAGTTCAATTCCTAAATCTTTGGCGGCATCCAAAACATTATTTTTGGGCTTGTTTTCTTTTCTTTTGTCCAAAGCTTCTCTGTCGTAGCAATAGCTGCGCCGCTCTTTCGGACTTTCAACTGAACAATCGAAGAATAAAAATTCACCTGATTTTTCATCAAAACCAACCACATCCGGTTCGCCACCAAAATTTTCCATTTTTTGAAGTATTTCCAGTTTTTTCGGCTGTGTTTCCAGTTTCTGCAGAACATTTTCCCATTTTAGGTTTTCATGACGGTGCATGTTTTCATTGAAACGGGTTTCAAGGGTTTTTAAAAGCCAATCTTTGTCCATTTTTAAGAACTTATTTTTTCGGAATTTCCTTTAAAATTTCTTTCAAAAATCCCCAGAATTTCTTTGTAGAAGGAATATTCGCTTTTTCTTCGGGTGAGTGTGCTCCACGAATCGTAGGTCCGAAACTTACCATTTCCATTTCAGGATAATTTGCACCGATAATTCCGCATTCCAAACCTGCGTGACAAGCGACTACGTGCGGTTTTGATCCGAAATCTCTTTCGTAAATTTTCTCCATGATTTTTACTATTTCCGAACCTGGTTTTGGTTTCCAACCCGGATACGAACCGCTGAATTCTACCTCAAAACCTGCCAATTCGAAAACGGATTTCAATTGTTCTGCAACAGCAAATTTTGTAGAATCAACCGATGATCTGGAAAGATTTAAAATTTTTAATGTACCATCTTTCAGCTCGACACGAGCGATATTATTGGAAGTTTCTACCAAATCAGCTACATCCGGAGACATTCGGTAAACACCGTTGTGAGCGGATTTTAATGCTAAAATTATTTTTTTGGAATCTTCCTCAGAAATAGCTTTTTCTGTGGTACTGAAATTTTCAATATTTATTTGCAGATCTTTTTCAACATTTGCAAATTCTTCTAGGATTGAAGCTATTAAAATATTGGCATTATCGATGAATTCTACGACATTTCTCACAGAAAATACAGCATTCGCTTCGCGAGGAATCGCATTTCGCAAACCACCACCATCAATCGAAATGAGCTGAATGTTTTGGTTGTAAACTCCCGTATACAATAATCTTCCTAAGATTACATTTGCATTTCCGAAACCTTTATGGATGTCCATTCCGGAATGTCCACCTTGCAAACCTTTGATTTCAATTTTCACAATTTGTCCTTTTGCGTCTTCCAAATTGTAGTTTTGCCAGGCTGTTACGTCGATTCCACCAGCGCAACCGATATCGATTTCGTCATCTTCTTCGGTGTCTAGATTAAGAAGTATTTCACCGGATAATTGCCCCGGTTTTAAGCCAATCGCACCGGTCATTCCAGTTTCTTCGTCAATAGTGAAAAGTGCTTCCAGAGCGGGATGTGGAATATCCGAACTTTCCAGAACCGACATGATTGCGGCAACTCCCAAACCGTTATCAGCGCCCAAAGTTGTTCCTTTTGCTTTTAACCAATCACCATCTACTTCCATTTGGATTCCTTGGGTTTCGAAATCGAAAAGAACATCATTGTTTTTTTGGCAAACCATATCGAGGTGAGATTGCATCACGATTGCTTTTCGGTCTTCCATTCCCGGAGTTGCAGGTTTTTTGATGATAACGTTTCCTACTTCGTCAACGATGGTTTCTAAACCAAGATTTTCACCAAAGTTTTTAATAAATGCAATTACTTTTTCTTCTTTTTTGGAAGGTCTAGGTATTGCGTTTAATGCAGCAAAATTTTTCCAGACTATTTGAGGTTCTATCTGCGTAATTTCCATTATAAATAATATTTTCCTCAAATTTAAGAATAAAAAAATGCCTGAAAAAAAGTCAGGCAATTATTTATTGAATTTAAAAAAAATGGAGGTTTTGGAAAATTTTATTTTTAAAGATTGCTACAAGACATTTTTTGTAATTTATCCTCGTTCTCTTTCCAAAAGTACCATCATCAATAAAGATAAAACAACGAGTGATTCGTCTTTATCGTCGATATCGATTAACCGGTCGAGTTGAAATCTTCGTCCAATCAATGATGGCATTTTCTTGAGGCGAAAATATTCTTTTCCTGCGGAATCTTTCACGGTGTAGGAAGGGTTCAGGAAATATCCGGTAAACATCCCGACAATGGGGATTTCGCCAATAAAACCATCCAAAATTTTCACCCAAGCGTTGTCTTCGCTGATTTGGTATTTCAAAGCATTATTTTCATCCAAAACATCGTAGTGAGATTTCCACAAAGAGCGCATTCCTTTTCGAGCCAGTGTTCCGAAATTTTTCCCGTTTTCTAAATCGGTCATCGAGTAGGAAGCATTAAAATCGATCCACTGGTTGGCCTGAATTCGGAAGAGTTCGCGAGTGCGAGTTTCATCATTGAAAATAATGACATCTTCCTTTAATTTAAACATTTTCTGTCGAACGTATGCTACATAATTTCCGTTTTTATCGGTGATATTAAAATCGCTGGAAAGGGTGGTAATTTTAAATTTGAAATCGAGAGGATAATTTAGATTTTGAAGAATCATAAAGCTATTTTCACCAAAGATAATAAAAGGGGCGAAACTTGCACCTTGAGGTTTTAAATTTTATTTTTGTGGAATGGATTATCCGAGCAAAGTATTAGCAAAAGCAGTAGAAGAAATTTCGGGATTGCCCGGAATCGGAAAAAAATCGGCCCTGAGATTGGCATTACATCTGCTGAAGCAGCCCGAAAGTCAAGCAATTGCTTTGGGAGATGCGCTAAATAAACTCGTCACAGAAATCAAATACTGTAAATATTGTCATAATTTCTCCGACGTGGAAATTTGTGAAATCTGCGCCAATCCGAAAAGAAATGTAGAAATCCTCTGCGTTGTTGAAGACGTGCGAGATGTGATGGCGATTGAAAATACCGGAAAATACAGAGGAAAATATTTAGTTTTGGGTGGCAAAATTTCGCCGATGGAAGGTATTGGTCCCAATCAACTTCATATTTCTTCGATTGGAAAAAAACTGGAAAGGGGAGAAGTTAAAGAGCTGATTTTCGCTCTGAGCGCAACGATGGAAGGCGATACGACGGCTTATTACATTTATAAAAAATTCAAAAATTTTGAGGTTAATTTTTCTACCATCGCTCGCGGAATATCGGTGGGAGATGAGCTGGAATATGCGGATGAAATTTCATTGGGCAGATCGATTCAGAACCGGTTGCCTTACAACGAAAAAGATTAATTTCCCACACAAAATTTCTATTTTAGCTTTTTTGTAATTTGTGGTTTTTAAGATTTTAAACAAATTTCAATGGTGATTTCTGTGATTATTCCCGTTTATAATGCCGAAGAAAGCATCGAAAAATGCCTTGATTCCATTAAAAAACAAACCTGGAAAGGCGAGTTTGAAATCATTGTCATTAATGATGGTTCCACAGATCGAAGTGGAGAAATTCTTGAAAATTACCGACAAAAAAATCCAGAAATGCCAATTCAATTGATTAATCAGGAAAACGGCGGAGTTTCCAAAGCTAGAAATGCAGGACTGAAAATCGCAAAAGGAGATTACATTGCTTTGCTCGATTCCGATGACGAATGGCTTCCGGAAAAAACCGATAGACAGATGAAATATCTTGTAAATAAGAATTTTCGGGTGGATTTTATTACATCTTTATGGAACGATGAAAAAGTAAGTTTTCCGTATGCAATTGGTGGTAATGGTCTAGTTGCTATAAATCTGAACAAATTATTATTTAAAGTGACCGGGCAAACTTCTACGGCAATTTTTAAAAAGAAAATTCTGGAGAATACGGGCTTTTTTGATGAACGACAAAGATATTCCGAAGATGCCAATTATTGGATGAGAATCAGCGAAAACAACTCGATGTTTCTACTTCCTGAAAAACTTGTAATCGCAGGAAATGGCAAAAAATCTTTCGGGTTTTCGGGACTTTCTGCGAATTTAAAAGAAATGGAGAAAGGCATCCAGAAAAATATTTCGGAAATGTATCGAAATAAACGGATTAATTTGTTGCAATATCTTTTTTATTTTGTATTTTCCAAATTAAAATATATTGTGAGGCCAATAAGAGCAAAACTATGATGGATAAAATACTTTGGGGAATCAGAGCGTTGTGTTATGCACCTTTTTTTGGCAAGTTTGGGATGCCTTCATATCTTGGGAAACCTGTTTTCCTGAAAGGAATCCGGAATATTATTATTGGAAAAAAAGTGAGAATTCTTCCGCACCTAAGAATGGAAACCCAAAACGGAGGAACCATCGAAATAGAAGATGATGTGGTGATTTCTCAGAATGTGCACATTACTTCCGCTGGTCAACTAAAAATAGGGAAGCGTTCGCTGATTTTAGCCAATGTTTTCATCACCAATATCGATCATGATTACACCGAAATTGGAAAACATGTTGTAAAACAAAAAATTACCGTTAAAGAAACAACCATCGGAGAAAATTGTTTTATAGGAATGGGCGCCGCAATTATGCCCGGAACCGTGTTGGGAAAACAATGCGTTGTAGGTGCTAATTCTGTGGTGAAAGGGGTTTTCCCGGATTATTGTGTTATTGTAGGTTCGCCAGCGAAAATCATAAAAAAATATAACCAGGAAACTCAAATCTGGGAGAAAATAAGTGGATAAATTGAAAAACATATTAATTACTGGTGGAGCCGGGTTCATCGGAAGTTCACTTGCACTGAAATTGATTGATCGTGGCTATTCAGTGACGGTATTAGATTCCCTTTCAGAGCAGATTCACAGTGAAAATCCCGAGAAGAATTCACCGCTTTATCAACGTATTTTAGGGAAAGTAAAATTCATTAAAGGGGATGTTTCGAATAGGATTGACCTCGAAAAATCCATAGAAAACCAAGATGCGATTTTACACTTGGCGGCAGAAACTGGAACCGGTCAGTCGATGTATGAAATCGAAAGATATAACAGGGTGAATGTTTCGGGAACAGCGCTTATTCTTGATGTTTTAGTTAATAAAAAAAATGGTGTAAAGAAATTTGTCTTAGCGTCTTCCAGAGCGGTATATGGTGAAGGTAAATACCAGGATTCATCTGCGAAGATTGTGTATCCTAGCAACCGAAGAACGGATTTTATGGAAAAAGGAATCTTCGAAATGACCGATGAAAAAGGTGAAATCATGAAGCCACTTCCAACTTCTGAAGATTCTAAACTTCATCCAACTTCGTTTTACGGACTCACAAAGCTGCAGCAGGAACAAATGGTAAAACTCGTTTGTCCAACGATAGCCGTTGATTATGTGATTCTGCGTTACCAAAATGTGTATGGATTTGGGCAATCGCTTATCAATCCCTATACTGGTATTTTGTCGATATTTTCTTCGCAAATTTTGAATGGAAAGTACATCAATATTTTTGAAGATGGTTTGCCTACAAGGGATTTCATCAACATCGAAGATGTCGTAGAAGCTACGATAAGAAGTTTGGAAATGGATGCCGCAAATAACCAAACCATCAATATAGGAACCGGAATTGCAACCACTGTAAAATCTGTGGCAGAAAATCTTGTAGAAGAATATCAGAAAGACGTCACAGTTTCGGTAACCGGAAATTTCAGAATTGGCGATATCCGCCACAATTTCGCAGATATTTATTTAATGAAAAACCTTTTGCATTATGAACCTAAGGTTAGTTTTTCGCAAGGAATGCAAGCTTTCACCCAATGGGTTTTGAAACAGCCGGTTTTGGAAAATGATTTTGAAGCTTCATTGCAAGAAATGAAACAAAAGGGTTTCCTGAAAACATGAATCTGACAGGAAAAAAAATATTGTTCATTTCAGCCCATTTTTTCGGTTACGAAAAAGCGATTATCGAACGATTGAAAAAATGGGGAGCTGAAGTAGATTTTTATAACGAAAGACCATCGGATTCTCTTTTGTCTAAAGGAATTATCCGCGTAAATAGCGGTTGGTATCAAAGAAGAATAAACCGCTATTATCGCAAAATTTTGGTGGAAATTTCAACAAAAAAATATGATTTTTTCTTATTAATAAAAGGCGAAAGCATTCCGTTTTTCTTTCTTGATGCTTTTCGAGATATAAATCCGTTGGCTGAGAAAATTTTCTATTCCTACGACGCAGGTGATGAGTATCCAAAATTCAAAAAACTCTATCCTTTTTTTGATAAAAATTTCACTTTTGAACCACGTGATGCTAAACGTTTTGATCTGCATTTTCGGCCTTTGTTTTTTATTGATGATTACAAAAATATCCGAGAAATAAAAGAACAAAAGTATGATATAACCTTTATCGGAACTGCGCATACCGACCGTTACGCAATCGGTGAAAAGGTTCGGGAAATTGCGGAGCGACATCATTTGAAAACGTTTTTTTATTACTATGCTCCAGGAAGAACTGCATTTTTGTTGAAGCGGTTATTCGATCGGAATTTGCAACATTTTGACATCAAAAAACTTAGTTTTACCAAACTGAAACACGCCGAAATTGCTGAAATTTATAGCCAATCTTTTTCCGTTTTGGATATTAATAAACCTTTTCAAAATGGTTTAACAATTCGAACATTTGAAGCATTGGCATCCGGAAAAAAAATTCTAACAACAAATTCAGACATTAAAAATTATCCTTTTTTTTCGGAGGAAAATGTGATGATTTTGAACCGAAAAAATTTGAAAATCAGCGAAGATTTTTTCAAAACAAGTTTTTCTGAAATCGATGATGAAATATTATCCAAAATGTATTTGGACAGCTGGATTGAGTGTTTGTTCTTCCAGCATCAGGATCAATACTGGGGAATAAAAGAGCGAAACTTTGAATAAAATCATAAACAAAACGGCTTAGAATTACTAAGCCGTTTTGTTTGTTGTGTAAAGCGTAATGCTAATTTCCTGCTGGAGCCTGAGTATTGACCGGAGCAGTTGCAGGGCTGTTTGTAGCAGGCGCTGTTTGTGGAGCTGGAGCTTCTGTTTTTACCGGAGCAGTTGGAACCGTGGTGCTAGGTTTCCCAGTAAGAATAACACTTAGTAAAATAAGAATTATAATTGCGCTTCCTAAAGTCCAAGTCGCTTTTTCCATGAAATCATTGGTACGTTGTACTCCAAACTGAGCAGATGAGGTTCCACCGAAAGTTCCGGATAAGCCTCCACCTTTTGGGTTTTGTGCCATGATGATGATGATTAGTAAGATACTCGCAATCATGATCAGAATCATGAATAATGTAAATATTGTGCTCATTTTTTGTTCGAAGTTTAAGAAGTGCAAATATAATTAATATTTTCAAATATAAAACATTAAAGTAGGTCTATTTTCGTTAGCAGCAAATGTCATCTAGTAACTATTATTTATGAAAAGAAATTTTATAATTATTTCTTATCGGACATAGGATATTAGTGGTCATCAGCCTATTTTTTTTATAAATTCGCAAGTATGAAAAATTTTCTTCAGCACCAAGTGAGTTTTGAATCTTTAACTACACTTTTTGGTCAAGCACCGATCGCATTAGCAATGTTGATGGGAGAAAATCAGGTGGTAGAAATTGCCAACCAGCAGATCCTGGATTTATGGGGTAAAAGCGAGTCCGTTATTGGGTTGCCACTACTGGAAGCACTTCCCGAAATTAAGGATCAAGAGTTTCCCAAGATTTTGCAGGAAGTTTATCGATCAGGAAAGCCCTATAAAGGAAACAATATGCTGGCTAAATTAGAGAAAAATGGTATTTTAACCGATTGCTATTTCGATTTTCTGTACTCACCAATTTTTAATGATGAAAATATTATTGGAGTCAGTGTGGTTGCTACAGAAGTTACTGATAAGGTTCTTTCTGAGAAGAAATTATGGGAAAGTGAACTCCGTTTCAAGGAACTTGTAGAATCTTCGGATTATTCCACGGCCATTTATAAAGGAGAAGATTTAATTATAGAATTTGCCAATGATCAAATGATTAAAACCTGGGGAAAAGACAAAACGGTAATTGGTAAGACCTTACAGAATGCTTTGCCGGAACTTCAGGGGCAACCATTTATTGATATTCTAAAAAACGTTTACAGAACAGGAATACCCTATTTCTCACAGGAAGATCGTGTAGATTTATTTGTGGATGGGGTTTTACAAACTTTTTATTACAATTTTTCCTACAAACCGATGCGTGATGCCGATGGAAAGGTATATGCAATCATAAATGTAGCCGTAAATGTAACAGAATTAATCAATGCTAGGAAAATAGCAGAATCCGCCGAAGATGAATACCGAAATTTTGCCAACGCAATGCCACATATGGTTTGGAGTGCAGGTCCTACCGGGAAATTAGATTATGGAAATGCTAATCTGTTGAGATTGCTTAATTTAACGATTGATGAAATCGACAAATTTGATTTTACTAAAATCGTTCATCCGGATGATTTGCCTAGCGTTGCGAAAGTTTGGCGAGATATTTCGGAGGATCCAAAACAATTCGAGTTGGAGTACAGAATGTTCGACCGCGAAAAGAATGAATATATCTGGTATCTTACCACGGGAACTCCATTTTTCAAAGATGGTGAATTTTGCAAATGGATTGGAACCAGTACCGATATTACTGAATTTAAAAATCTAGTGAAACAGAAAGATACGTTTTTAGGAATCGCAAGTCATGAACTGAAAACGCCTTTGACTTCATTGAAATTATATGCCCAAGTTTTGGAAAGAATGCTCAGAAAAACCGGCGATGAAAAAAATGCTGATTTCGCTAAAAAAATGGATTTGCAAGTCGTGAAACTCACTTCGTTAATCGGAGATTTATTGGATGTAACTAAAATTAACTCCGGCAAAATTCACCTGAACCAAACCCATTTTAATTTCCAAACAGTTGTGATGGAAATAGCAGAAGAAATGCAAATGTCAACCTACCATAAAATAGAAATTTATGGCGAAAAAGAAGGTACGGTTTTTGCTGATCGGGAGCGTATAGGGCAGGTGATGACGAATTTAATGTCAAATGCGATTAAATATTCCCCCGATGCAGATCGCATCATTGTGGAAACTGAGCATAAAGGCAACGACATTATTTTTACAGTGAAAGACTTCGGAATAGGAATGCCGCCTGATAAAAAAGACCACGTTTTCGAACAATATTATCGGGTAAGTGGCGATGAGGAAAGTACGTTTCCGGGATTAGGTTTGGGCTTGTATATCGCGGCACAAATCGTGGAACGCTCTGGCGGGAAAATTTGGGTCAATAGTATTTTAGGAAAAGGATCTACATTTTCTTTTTCTCTTCCTTTAGTACGAAATTAAATCTAATCAACATGAATTCAAAAAAAATAGTAATTGTAGATGACGATGTAGCGATCCTTGATTCTCTAGGATTAATGCTTGATTTTGAAGGTTTCGAAGTAAATGCGTTCGAACGCGGATCCGAAATAATGAATTATGTAGAATCGGTGTCTAAACCGGATGTTATCCTGCTCGACATGTGGCTTTCCGGCGAAGATGGCAGAGATATTTGTAAAAAGTTAAAAGAAAATGAAACCACGAAGAATATTCCCGTGGTCATGATGTCGGCCAGCCGAGGGTTAGAGCATACCGCAATACAGTCTGGTGCCAACGCTTTTATCGCAAAACCATTCGAAATAGATGAAGTGGTTGATAAACTCCATCAGTTGACTGAATAAATTTTTTATTTAAAGCTAGAAAAGTAAAAGACAAACCATGAAGTTTGTCTTTTTTGTGTGTTATATGAAAGTGATAGTTTAAACGCGAACTACATCGAAATTAAAAGAACTTGTAAAATTCATCTGGAAATTAGAATTTAATCTGTACTAAAGTTTTTTCGAAATTTCATTTAAAAGGTTGAAATGATCGGTTTTCGAAAGATCATCATTAAGAAGATCCTGATTGTTGATTTTAATTCCGGCATCATCAAATCTTATAAATTCTAGGCCGTAATGAGAATGAAGTTTTTCCAAAAATTTCAGATCTTCTATAGAAAGTATATTTTCTGACATGGCTTTTTATTTTTTTTGATTGATGTAAAAATATTTACAATTATTGTGCCTTTTGTAATAACTGTCGTTGATAACTTTCTGATTTCCTTAAAAGATGACGTTTTTTAAGACAAAAAACGGCAACTCCCGCTGCCGTTTTTTATAAATAATTAAATTAAAGTTATTTGAAGTCTGAATCTTTGGACTGGTTGATCTGGTAAGACTTCACGGTGAAATCTACCGGCATTCCGCCCATATTCTGCGACATTTTGTACGGAAGTTTTACACCTGAAACTACTTTGTAATCACCGAAAATAGTAGGAACGGTCATTTCTCCCTGAGGACCTTTCTGCATTTTGGTCTCGCCCAGTTTCATGCCTGTTTTTACGCTGTAATAATAATTGTTTTTATCTTTCTTTACTACGTAAGCATCTTCATCCTCGAATTTTTCAATTCCGGCTAATTTGTAATCTGCGGATTTAGCGAAATTTAATTCTGGGAAAAGTTCCTTTGCGTCGGCAAGTTCTTTTTTAGAATCGTCTGGCAGTGGGGATTTCTGTCCCTGCATTTCCATGTAGCCTTCTTTTCCGTCGAAAACAATCTTCTGGAAGGTGTTGCCCATCATTTTAATTTCCATTTTCATTTTCCCGCCTTTCGCCTGAATCATATTCATATCGAGATCCATACCCTGTACTTTTGCAGAAGCATCTGTGGTGATAGAATTTACTTTCTGTACTGCAGATAAACCTCCGATTGCATCGATGTATTTGTCGGCAACCGTAGCTAACGTAATTCCGGCATCCATTTTCTGGGTTGACGGTTTTGCCGTGGGATTTGCTTCGGTGTCATAATATTTCACCGGATAACCTAATTTTTCAAGACCTTCAGCAATATCAGCTGCTTTACCAGCAACAAAAATTCTGCTTTGATTAGGCATTATCGTACTTTTTACTGCTGCAGAAACATCAGCTGCCGTTACTTTATCTATGGATTTAAGGTAATTTGCATAGAAATCTGCAGGCAGATTCTGCACTTTTTCGTTAAGCGCAAATCTCGCGATCGTTTCCGGTCTTTCAAGAGAACGGATGAAATCTCCCTTCAGTTTCGCTTTTGCATTGGCGAGTTCCTCAGGTGTTACTTTAGAAATCGCATTCAGCTCGTTCATGAATTCTTTTACCGCTTTATCGGTAACTTCATTTCTTACGCTTGAGTTTGCAGAAAAACTTGGAGAATATTTACTTGCAGTCATTGATGAATAAGCGCCATACGTAAATCCGTTTTTCTCCCGAAGATTCATAAAAAGTCTCGCTTCACCGCCGCCGCCTAAAATGTAATTGGCGATCATTGACGAGAAATAGTTAGGATCGCTCATCTTCAGATTATTGATGTTTCCGACCGACACCACCGACTGAACCGCGGTTGGAACATCGACAACATTAATCTCTGTTGCAGCAACATTAGAAGCTGGTTCTAACGGACTGAAAGTTGTGCTCGATTTTTTCCAGCCTGAAAATGCTTTTTCAATCATTTTTTTAGCCTCGTTGAATTTCACGTCACCAACCACAACCAGATAGGCGTTATTTGGTGTGTAATATTTGCTGTACGTATTCTGTACATCAGCCAGCTGAATGTTTTTGATACTTTCCTCAGTTTCAAACTCACCTCTGGAAGTGTTTTTTCCGTACGTAAGCGCGGTTGAAACGCGGTTCGCAATTGAACTTGCGTTTTTCTCGTCGGCTTTCAAACCTTCGATCATTCTGTCTTTTGAGTTTTTTACTTCTGTTTCAGAAAATTTAGGGTTTACAATCGCATCCGCCATCAAACCTAAAACCTGAGGGAAATATTTCGAAAGCGTGTTGGCATTTGCACCGGCTGAAGAGAAGTTTAAATTTGCCCCAAGAAAATCAATTTTCTTGTTGAAATCTTCTTTACTCATTGATGTTGTACCGCTGCCGAGCTGATCTGCCATAATTTGGCTCACACCCACAATTTTACCTTCGTAAACCGGCGGCCTGTCTATAGAAAGGCTCATGTTTACCCTTGGTAATTTATTGTTTTCAACCACCATTACGGTAAGTCCGTTTTTCAGGGTGAAAGTTTTCGGTTTCGTTATGTTGATTGTAGGAGTAGGGCCTGGTTTAGGCATTTCGTCCTTATTGATTTTTTGTGCAGACAGCATTCCTGAAATTAAAAATGCGGCCGCGATATATTTAAAGTTGTATTTCATGGATTATTTTTTTTCAGGTAAGTAATTGATGATGATTCTTTGGTTTGGGTTAAGGTATTTTTTTGCGGCATTCATAATATCTTGTCTTGATACAGAACGGTAAATGTCCAGTTCTTTATTGATGAGATTGGTGTCGCCCATCAATACGTGGTTGGTCGCCAAAGAACTTGCGATTCCCTGAATTGAAGAGTTTGAGTTTACAAACTGATTTTCGAACTGGTTCTGAAGTTTCTGGTAATCTTCCTCAGAAATTAATGTAGTCTGAAGTTTTTTAATTTCAGCGTCAATATCGCTTTGAAGCGTGTTTTTAGCTGTAGAACCCATAGGAATGGCGAAGAATGCAAAGATTCCTGCATCTTCCAAACCTTGGTTGAAAGCCTGAACCTGAAGCGCTTTTTTCTCTTGATCTACCAGTTTTTTATAAAGAACAGATGATTTCCCGTTGCTTAAGTAAGAAGACAGCATATCAAGAATATAAGCATCTTTTTCTTTGTTCGAAGGTGTTCTGTACGCAAAAACATAGGCCGGAAGCTGAATATTTTTATCAGTAACTGTTACTTCTTTTTCCTTTGTAATCGGTTCATCTTTCGGGAAATTTTTTGGGTACAACTTTCCTTTTGGAATGTCGCCGTAATATTCGAGAATCCATTTTTTGGTCTGCTCAGGTTTTATGTCGCCGGCTACAACTAAAGTTGCATTGTTCGGAACATAGAATTTTTTATAAAAATCCTGAAATTCTGATAGGGTAGCGGCATTCAAATCCTCCATGGAACCGATGGTTGACCAGTGATAAGGGTGTTTGGTGAAAAGATTATTCTGCACTGCTGTGAAAAGATTTCCGTAGGGTTGGTTATCCATTCTGAGGCGCTTTTCTTCCTTTACAACTTCTCTTTGGGTGTCTACACCAATTTGGTTTACAGTGCCGCTTTTCATTCTTTCGCTTTCCATCCACAAACCAAGCTGTTCGTTATTCGACGGGAAAGTTTCATAGTAATAAGTTCTGTCGTTGGTGGTGTTTGCATTGTTGGTTCCGCCGTTAGAGGAAACGATTTTGAACCAGTCGCCGCGTTTAATGTTTTTGGTTCCCTCGAAAAGCAAATGTTCAAAAAAGTGCGCCATACCGGTTCTGCCAACAGCTTCATCTTTGGCGCCTACATGATACATTACACCGGTTGTCACCACAGGCGCAGTGTTGTCCTGATGAAGAATTACGTGCAGTCCGTTAGGAAGATCATATTCCTCGAATTTAATTTGCTGTGCGTTGATGATCATTCCAAGGAACGAAACGGCAGCAGCAGAAAGGAGTCGTTTTTTCATATTATTTTTAAAATTTAGGTTATTAGTCTTATGAACTAAGTATTTGTTACATTATGTTAGTTATAAATTATCTGAATACTAAATTTTATAGTTTCCGTATCACAGCAATTTACAGTCTTTTTGTGTGCTCCGATTAATTATTGTATATTTGCACTATAATTTATAAAAGGCTGCTGCCTTTGCTTACTCTATTACCGTTTAGAATTCTAAATTTTTCTTACTCAGTTATCGTTTTTTCGCAGTTGCTTTTATACATTATCACCCGCAGATTTTTCGGTATACTGGTGTCAATAATTAAACCGAATAGCAACTAAAACAAACTTAAATACGATTATAATATATGGCAGATTCTTTCTCAAAAAAAGAAAATTTCAAGAAAAAATTACAGAAACAAAAAGAGAAAACTCTTAAGCGTGAAGAACGCAAAACCAATAACAATAAGGGAAAAGGTTTAGAGGAAATGTTTCTTTATGTCGATGAAAACGGGCAACTTACAGAAACCCGTCCCGATGATCAAAACCGCGAAGGAATTGATCTTAACGATATTCAGCTCGGTGCAGCTCCGATTCCTGTGGAAGACAAAATCCAATCAGGAATCATCACTTTCCTTAGCGATAAAGGTTACGGCTTCATCACCGAAGACAGCACGAAAGACAATATTTTCTTTCACGAAAACAACTGTGCTCACCCTGTGAAAAAAGGAAACAAAGTTTCTTTCGATAAAGAACGTTCCCCGAAAGGTTTTTCCGCGGTGAATATTCAACTCATCAAATAATTATTGAGAAAACAATAATCAAAATAATTCTCATTGAAAGCTCCATATTTGGAGCTTTTTTGTGATTTTAATTAAAATAATTTAACAGTTCGGACGCAGATCTTCACTTTGACTTCCGTATATATTTCACTAAATTTGTGACCCAAAATTTTGTTCTAATGGATTATTTGAAAGGATTAAATGAAGCACAATATCAAGCAGTAACCACTTTGGAAGGCCCGCTGATGGTGCTCGCAGGCGCAGGTTCCGGCAAAACCCGTGTACTCACCATGCGCATTGCCCATTTAATCACCAATCTCGTTGATCCATTTAATATTCTTGCGCTTACTTTTACCAACAAAGCAGCAAAAGAGATGAAAGAGCGTATTGGAAAAGTGGTCGGACAAAGTGAAGCGAAATCTCTTTGGATGGGAACTTTTCACTCGGTTTTTGCAAGGATTCTTAGAAGTGAAGCGCACTTATTGGGTTTTCCGTCAAATTTTACGATTTACGACTCTCAAGATTCGCTAAATGTCATCAGGAAAGTGTTGAAAGATAATAATATCGATGCGGATTTGTACAAACCGAAAAAAGTTCAGTCCCGAATTTCCAATTACAAAAACAATCTCATCACGGTGAAAGCGTATTTCGGAAATCCCGAACTCATCGAAAATGATGAACGTGCGAACATGAAACATATGGGATTGATTTATCAAAAATATGTGGAAGCTTGTTTTAAAAACGGTGCGATGGATTTTGATGATTTGCTCTTAAGAACAAACGAGTTACTCACCAGATTTCCGGAAGTTTTGGCGAAATATCAGGATCGTTTCCGGTACATTTTGGTCGATGAGTATCAGGATACCAACCATTCGCAGTATTTGATTGTAAAAGCTTTGGCTTCGAAATTTGAAAATATTTGCGTGGTGGGCGACGATGCACAATCCATTTACTCATTCCGAGGTGCGAATATTTATAATATTTTAAACTTTAAAAAAGATTATCCGGACGCGGTTACGGTTTCGCTGGAACAAAATTACCGATCCACGCAAAATATTGTAAATGCTGCTAATGTGGTGATTTCTAAAAACGTTCAGCAGTTTAAGAAAAATGTATTCAGTGAGAACGAAGAAGGAGATAAAATTAAAGTTTATCGTGCTCTTTCTGATGCGGACGAAGCAAGTTTTGTGGCTTCGAATATTTGGGAAAAACACAATTCCGAGCAAAGAAAATTTACCGATTTTGCGATATTGTACCGTACCAACTCTCAAACTCGTGCGTTCGAAGATGCGTTGAGAAGAAAAAATATTCCTTATAAAGTATATGGCGGACTTTCCTTTTATCAAAGAAAAGAAGTAAAGGATTTAATTGCCTATCTACGAATTTTGATTAATGAAAATGATAATGAAGCGCTTTCCAGAATCATCAATTATCCGACTCGTGGAATCGGTGAAACTACTCAGAATAAATTAGTGGTTTTTGCGGATTCGCAGAATGTTTCTGTGTCTTCAGTTTTGGATAATTTAGGAATTTATGCCCCACAATTGGGATTGAATAACGGAATTTTAACCAAACTTTCAGATTTCTGGTCGATGATTAAAGCTTTTCAGGTAATGCTGAAAACCGAAAATGCTTACAATGTAGCGATGGAAGTGGCCAAACGTAGTGGTTTGATTAAATTTTTGAAAGACGATCAAACACCCGAAGGAATTTCACGAGTGGAAAATATTCAGGAATTGATGAACTCCATGCAGGGTTTCATCGAAGAACAACAACAAATTGAAGACGGTGATCCTTCATTAGCCAATTTTCTAGAAAACATCGCGCTGTCAGCTGATACGCAAACCGATAAAGACGAACAAGGAGATCAGGTTTCGCTGATGACGATTCACCTTTCCAAAGGTTTGGAATTTCCAGTTGTGCACCTTGTTGGTTTGGAAGAAAATCTTTTCCCAAGTTTCATGAGTTCCTCGACTAGGGAAGAGCTTGAAGAGGAGCGAAGATTGTTTTATGTGGCTTTAACCAGAGCCGAAAAACAGGCATATTTCACTTATGCAGTTTCCAGGTTTCAGTGGGGAAAAATTACCAATGCGGAACCGTCGCGGTTTTTGAGTGAAATGGATGCCCAACATTTAGAATTTATCAATCCTGTTGCAGAAACTCGTTTTATCAATCGTTCCGGCTTGAAATCGAATATTTTTGATGATGAACCTGCCGAACCAAGATCTTTCAAAAAGAAAGAAGAAAAGAAAAGCATTCAGAGAAGCGAAGCTCTGCCAGCTTCACAAAAACTAAAACCCGTTGCAACTGCTAGAATTACCAATCCTAGCGGAGCTTCTTCAGAAAATATTGAAGTTGGTGATCAAGTTCGGCATGACCGTTTTGGAGTGGGAGAAGTGCTTTTCCTTGATGGAACCGACCCTGATAATATAAAAGCGAAAGTAAAATTCCAGCATGAAGGCGAGAAAAATCTGATTCTTAAGTTTGCAAAATTGACAAAGATCTAATCTTGTAGGAAAAAGGAATTAGTTAATCCTCTGTAAATCAAGCTCAAATGCAATTTTTTAAATAAAAAAGATATTGAAAACTCTTCAATATTTTTTTTACATTAAAAGTCTACTTATTTTGTAGACTAATTTAAATGATTTACTTTTGCGGATCGAAATTTGGAAAAAACATTAATTAATATATCATTATATGAATAAAAGAAAAACTATTTTGTCGGCTTCGGTATTGTTTTTTATGGCATCCAATGCCTATGCACAAACCGACAGCACTAGAGTGAGCAATGTAGAGGAAGTGGTTGTTTTAGGATCCAGAAATGGAGCAAGATCCAAAATCGACAGTCCGGTTCCTGTAGATGTTTTCAATTTGAAGCAGGAATCTTTGGTATTGCCTCAAACTAATATTTCTGCAATTTTAAATTCAGTTGCGCCATCGTTTACCTCAACGATTCAAACCAACGCCGATGGAACAGATCATTTGGATCCCGCTCAGTTGCGAGGTTTAGGACCTGATCAGGTTCTGGTTTTAGTAAACGGAAAAAGAAGACACACTTCCGCTTTGGTGAACGTCAATGGAAGTCCAGGTAGAGGAACAGTTGGTACAGATTTAAATGCGATTCCGTCTTTTGCGATTCAAAAAATTGAAGTATTGAGAGATGGAGCTGCAGCGCAGTATGGCTCTGATGCAATTGCAGGAGTGATCAATTTAGCTTTAAAGAACGATACCGGAAAGTTGGGTGGCCAGGTTTCTTACGGAGGAAATTTAACTCCTACAGCTAACGATCATACCGGAGATTTTGATGGACAAACCATTCAGGTTGACCTTAATTATGGTAATAAAATTGGGAAAAAAGGAGGTTTTTATAACCTAACCTGGGCATCCACTTTTAGAAATCCAACTTCAAGAGCCGGAACGGAAAGTGGCGCAATCTACAATGCTTACAACGCGATTGAGCAACGAGCATTAAATAATGGTGTAAATCTTTCTTCGCTCTATAGTAATATCAACAACACTGCAAACACGCAGCAAATCATTGATAATATTCACCAATATTCGCAACAGGTAAACTATTTTTCCCAGGAATTCCAGAATCAGATACAAAATGCCAATACAATTACTACTTTGCAAGGTCTATTAGCAGCGAATGTTACGGATCAGGAATTGTCTTACCGTGGTTTGAACCGAAAAGATTTCAATATGCAAGTTGGGCAATCCAAGCTCAATAACCATCAGTTTTTTGCTAATATCGAAATGCCAATAAGTGATACTTGGAAGGTGTACACTTTTGGAGGTTTCAGTTTAAGAAATGGAACTTCCGGTGGGTTTTACAGACGACCAAATCAAAGCAGAACCTTTACCGGGATTTATCCTAATGGTTACTTACCGGAGATCGGAACCAATATTTTGGACCTTTCGCTTGCGGCGGGAATTAAGGGAAAATGGAATGGTTGGAACATAGATTTAAGCAATACATTTGGCCAAAACTCATTTGATTATACCATTAATAATACCGGAAATACTTCATTAAGATTTGCCTCACCAAATGAATTTGATGCAGGTGGACTGAAGTTTTCTCAGAACACCGTTAATTTAGATTTTTCTAAGAATTATGATGTTCTAGAAGGTTTTAATGCTGCATTCGGAGCGGAACATCGTTTTGAAAACTTTCTTATTACTGCTGGTGAAGAAGCATCTTATACCGCTTATGACATCTACGGAAACCCGCAAACAGCATCCACGCCAAACAGCATAAAACCTACCGATTTCTTCGGAAATTTACTTCCCGGAGGTTCGCAGGTTTTCGGAGGTTTCCGTCCGGCAAATGCAGTGGATAAAAACCGTCAATCTGTTGCTGGTTATGTCGATTTGGAGATGAATTTCACCAATTGGCTTTTGGTAAATGCCGCTGCGAGATATGAAAATTATTCAGATTTTGGCTCTACTTTTAATTATAAAATAGCTTCACGAGTGAAGTTGGCCGACAATTTTAATTTTAGATTTGCAGGTTCTACCGGATTTAGGGCGCCTTCAATACATCAAATTTATTATAATGTAACATCAACTTTGTTTAGTGATGGGGTTTTGAAAGAAGTTGGAACTTTCAGCAACGATTCGCAAATCGCGCATTTATTGGGAATTCCGAAGTTGAAAGAAGAAACTTCCAAATCTGCGAGTGTTGGGTTTACCTATAAAATACCGTCGGCAAATCTTACTTTTACGGCTGATGGATTTTTTACAAGGATCGACAACCGAATTATTCTTACAGGCCAGTTCCCAAGATCGGTTGCTCCTGAATTGTTTGATCAATCCGGTGTGAATTCCGCTCAATTCTTTACCAATGGTATCGATACTGAAACGAAAGGTTTGGATGTGGTAGTTTCACATCACGCACGATTTTCTGAGGCGAAACTCGACAATAATTTTGCGATAAACCTTAACAGAACTAAGCGAGTGGGCGATATTCATTCTTCCGGCGCTTTACAAGCAGCTAATTTAGAGAACGTTTACTTTTCAGAAGCATCCAGGATTTATCTGGAAGAAGCGGTGCCAAAAGTTAAGGCGAGTTTATCGCACAGTTTCACTTGGAAAGATGCTACATTTTATCTTAGAAATACCTATTTCGGAAAAGTTACCAGTCCGGATATTATTGATGCAAATGGCGATGGAGTGGTATCTTTGAATGAACATCAAACGATTACCGATAAAATCATCACTGATGTTTCTGTGGCATATAAACTTACTGATAATCTGAGTATTACATTAGGTGCAAACAATTTGTTTGATATTTATCCTACGAAAAATCTTACTGCTTCTACGAATAATGATCAATTTATTTATTCCAGATCAACTTCACAGTTTGGGCTCAACGGAAGATATGTGTTTTCAAGATTAAATTTTAGTTTTTAAATTATATTTTTGATAAAGAAACGGATTCAATTTATTTTGAGTCCGTTTTTTTGTTTTTAAAAGTTAAATTTTTTGGAATTTATTCCTCACTAGTTATTCAAATAATCGATTGAAGGTCTTATATTTTATCACAAAGACACTAAGTTTTAATTAAGAATAAATACAATCATGATGTATATTTTATCACAAAGACACGAAGGGAACTTATCAACGTTGGTTTACTAAGACACAAAGCTGACTTCTTAATTTATCCGTAAATCTTTGTGTCCTATTGTGTTTGAAAAGAAAATAATCTTCGTGTCGTTGTGTTAAATATAATGAGGTCTATTAAATGAAAGTTTTTATTTCACCAATTCTTCAAATAAACGGTTAAAAGTTGCATCTAAATCCTTTGTTTTCCCGGGATGAGGCCGCGAGGTTTGGATCACCGAACTTCTCACGGCAGTCAGCCAGCGGAATCTTTCGGGAATATCCAAAGTTCCTATTTCGCCACCGGCTTTTTCGCCATTTGCAACATTTTTGAAGTTTTCCAGATTTTTTGTAACATCCTCATAATCCAATTTGGAATGCATTAACTCAAATTTTTTCGGGCACAAATGAAATTCCATTCGGATGTATTTTTCCTTTTTCGAAAACAATACGAGACCGATATTGAAAAATTCTTCTCTCTCAACCATCGGAACAAGTCTTATTACCGCGTATTCGTAAATTTTATCCTCTTGCATTTTTGGCTTCGTTTAAAAATATTTCAGAATTTTCTAATCTGGTTTTCAGGAAATTAAAATAAATTTCTCGTATTTCTTCTGGCGATTCATCGGCGTCGTTCCATTGTAACCATTCTTCAGGGATTAAATTTACAATTGCCCGGAAAACATCATCATTCAAAACTGATTTTGCAAAGGCATCAGCTTTGTCCAGTTCCGAAGCCTGAGAAAGCAGAACGTGATCTTTTACATATTTGAAAGGTGTTTTCGCTGCGGACTCGAAGTTTTGCCAAGAATGGTGGAAATAAAATGATGCCCCGTTATCGATCACCCACAATTCTTTGTGCCAAAGCAAAAGATTGGTATTTTTGAACGTACGATCGATATTGGTGATGAATGCATCCAGCCATACAATTTTCGATGCCAGTAGCGGATCTATTTTTACGGAAGCATCGTAAGCAATTGCTCCGGAAAGGAAATGTAAACCCAAATTTAATCCTTCGGAAAACTTTAGCAAATCCTGAATTTCTTCGTCGGCTTCCGTTCTGCCGAAGTCCACATCAAGGTTCGCAAAAACCAATTCTGGAATTTTCAAACCCAGAACTTCTGTGATTTTGCCACCTAAAAGTTCGGAGATCAGCATTTTAACTCCATGACCAGCACCACGGAATTTTAAAACATATTTAAAATCATCATCAGCTTCCGCCAAAGCAGGCAACGAACCACCTTCGCGGAGTGGAAGAATGTAGCGCATCACCGTAACAGTTCTAAGAGATAAATCCATAAAATCAAAAATACACAAAAAAAGGGAAGTATCGGTTTTGGGATAGCAAATTAGTCGTTGTGATAAGGTTTTCCTTGAAGAATTTGATCGGCACGATAGATTTGTTCAACAAAAAAAAGCCGAATCATTTGATGGGTGAAAGTCATTTTCGATAAAGACATTTTCTCGTTTGCCCGTTGATAAATTTCCTCCGAAAAACCATAAGCGCCACCGATAAAGAAAGAAATCCTTTTTACAGAAGCATTCATCCAAGTGTCGATTTTTGAGGCAAATTCTCGGCTGGTGAACTGTTTTCCTTTCTCGTCCAGCAAAATGATGTAATCGGAATTTTCGGTTTGATTGAGGAACAGTTTTGCTTCTTCTTTTTTGAGAAGATCGGGCGAAAGATATTTTGCATTTTTCACATCCGGGACTTCAGTGATTTCGAAATTCCAGTGTTTCGGGAGCCGATTTTGATAATATTTTACAAGCCCGCTGATTTCTTTATCGTCAGTTTTTCCCATGCAAACCAAATTAATTCTCATTTCTTATCTTTGTTCTGCAAATATAGATTAATGGGCATTAAAACTCCTCAATTCATTCTCAAAATTCGTGAATTTCTTGATAGTATTCATATCCCTTTTTTAGGCATTTCGCTATGGAAAATGTTTGAGATTTATGGGCAGGGCGTTTTCAAAATGCAAATTGGTAGAATTGCTGCGAGTATTTCGTGGAGTTTTTTCCTTAGTTTGTTTCCCTTTATTCTCTTTTTGCTGTCTTTATTACCCTATCTTCCGCATTACGACAAGCTTCAGTTCTATATTTTTGAGGTTTTAATGCATAATATTTTTCCTGCACATATTCAGAAAGATGTTTCCGGTTATATTCAAACTTTTATTCTTCCTAATATGAAGAATATCAGTAATTTAACCATTATTTTTGCATTGATTTTTGCGGTGAACGGAACGCATTCTTTGATCAATGGGTTTAATCTTAATACCAATCTTAGAAGAGGTGCTGTAAAGGAATATTTGGTAGCATTTGTAATTACCATTGCGTTTATTTTTCTCATTATCGCTTCGTTATTGGGGATTTATTATAGCGAAGTCGTCCTGAAACTCTTCACCCCTGAAATTAATATTTCCTGGTTGGTAGATAATATGTCGAAAATCATCGGATTTATCTCTTTTCCTATTTTCTATTTTATCTTGCTGGCTCTTTTTTATTGGGTGGGTTGCCTTAAAATTACTACGTTTAAACAAGCAATGCCGGGAGCGGTATTTACCACAGTTTTATTTGTGATTCTTACCTATATTTTCGCGATTTATGTTAAAGATTTTGCCAGATATAATGTTCTTTACGGATCGATTGGATCTATTATTTTGGTGATGGTTTGGGTGAATATCAATATCATTTTGATTCTTTTGGGCAACGAATTAAACATTGCTATTAAGAAAGTTCGAGTCGAAAAAATGATCGCGGATGAAGTAAAATTGAATGCACAATATTTTGATCCGAATATTTTGCCAGATATGGAAGAAGCCGAAGAATCGCACACGATTACTGCCAAAAAATAGATTTACCGTAATCCTTTTCTTCTTTTGAAAGAGAAATTAAGCACGGCAAATCCTACAAGACCGGATAGTAAAGATGCCACTAAAACGGCAAATTTAGCTTCGTCCTGAATCTCCGGAAATCCTTTGAAAGAAAGCAAAGCGATGAAAATCGACATGGTAAAACCAATTCCTGCCAAAAGCCCGACTCCGATCATTTGAGACCACGAACTTTTGTCTGGTAATGTGCTTATTTTCAGTTTGATAAAAATATAGGAAAATAAGTTGATGCCGATCACTTTACCTAAAAATAGTCCCAAAATAATTCCGTAACCGAAATTGCTGAAAAGTCCGTCTACCATTCCGTTTTTGAATGCAATATTGGTATTGGCAAGTGCAAAAATCGGCATAATGATAAAGTTAACCGGTAAGTGGAGTTTTTGCTCCAATTTTTCGAGCGGTGAAATTTCAGTCGTCGAAACATTAGTAGGAATCGCAAAAGCCAGCAAAACGCCTGCGATCGTCGCATGAATGCCGGAATGATGCATAAAATACCACAGAAAAACTCCCGGAATAAGATAGAAAATATGTTTTACGACATTTAATCTGTTCAAAATGATTAAAATAACAACCATCAAAGCGCTCAAACCTAAATAATCCCAATGAATTTGGTCGGTATAAAAAATGGCAATCACTACAATTGCGCCCAGATCATCAACAATAGCAAGTGCAGCAAGAAAAATTTTCAGAGATACCGGTACTTTTTTTCCCAACATCGAAATGATTGCCAATGAAAAAGCGATATCCGTTGCCATCGGAATTGCCCATCCTTTCGCAAAATCGGTTCCTTGATTGAAAAGGAAAAATATTAAAGCGGGAACCAGCATTCCACCAAGTGCAGCAACAATCGGCAATGAAGCATTCGAAAAACTGGAAAGTTCGCCTTCTACGATTTCGCGCTTTATTTCTAAACCGACAACCAGAAAGAATATCGCCATCAAACCATCATTAATCCAAATACTTACCGGATAATTTAGGTGGAAAATTTCAGTGCCTATTTTCGTGTCGAGCAGATTTTGAAAGGCATTGCCAAGTGATGAATTTGCGACCATCAAGGAAACGGCAACGCAGAATATAAGTAAAATACCTGAAGATTGTGAATTATGTAGAAATTTTTTGAAATGTTGAGTAATAAGCATTAATTAATTTTTTTTGTTAAAGTCGTTTTACACGCGAAACCCCGTTGATATTTTTCAGTTGTTTGAAAGTTTCCTCTAATTGACTTCTGTTTTTCACTTCTAGATTGATGTTTCCCAAGAAAATACCATTGTTGGATTCAATCGACATACTTTTCATATCCATGTTCATTGAATTACTGATCACCGCGGTGATATCGTTAATCATTCCCATTCTGTCTAAGCCCTCGATTTCAATTTTAATTCTGTTTTTGAAGCTTTCTTCATTCACCCATTTTGCGGGAAGAACCCGATAATCGTATTGTGCACGCAAGTTAATTGCATTCGGGCAATTATCGTTATGGACTTTTATCCCATCAGAAATAGTGATGAAACCAAAGATTTTATCACCCGGAATTACGGTACAACATTTCGCGAAACTGTAGTTCATTTTTTCTTCATCTTTCCCAAAAACAATCAAATCTAAATTGGTTTCCGGAGCTTCTTCGAAGGCCTCATTTTTGTTGGGAGATTTTCGGAAACGTTGCAAAATATTGCTGAAAAGGCTTTTCCCTTCAGAGTATTTTTTAATGTCGCCGATATCCAAACTACCATTTTGGAAACCTAAAAATAATTCCTGCGAAGATTTTAGGTTGAAGAATTTCTGCATTTTATTGATTTCCTCATCATTAAAATTCAGTTTTGCGTGGCGCATTTTTCTTTGCAAAATTTCTTTTCCTTCTTCTACCAAATGATTTTTTTCAGAATTTAAAATCGCTTTAATCTTCGATTTGGCCTTTGAAGTGACCACGAAATCAAGCCAATCTGCTTTGGGTTTTTGGTTTTGTGATGACAGGATATCAACTTGATCCCCATTTTGCAAAATATAGGAAATGGGAACTAATTTTCCATTTACTTTCGCACCGAGACATTTGGTTCCCAAGTCGGAATGCACTGAAAATGCAAAATCTAAAGCGGTGGAACCGGTCGGAAGAATTTTTATTTCCCCTTTTGGCGTGAAAACAAAAACCTCTTTGGAGTACAGATTCAGTTTGATATTATCTAAAAGTTCCGTAGTACTCAGCGATTGTTGGTTTTCTAGAACTTCGCGGATTTCGGTAACCCAAGTTTCGAAGTTTTTTTCGTCGCTGTTTTGTCGGAATCCTTCTTTGTATTTATAATGGGCCGCCACACCTTTTTCGGCAATATCGTCCATTCTTTCGGACCGGATTTGTACTTCAATCCACTTTTTATCAGGTCCTAAAACGGTAAGGTGTAAACTTTCGTATCCGGTCGATCGAGGTTGGGTAATCCAGTCGCGCATTCGCTGAGGATTGCTGTGATAAAGGTCTGTTACGATGGAATAGATTTTCCAGGCAAGGAATTTTTCGTTTTTAGCATCCGAACGGTAAATAATTCGAATTGCATAGTTGTCATATACTTCATCAAAGGTTACGCCCTGTTTCAGCATTTTCCTGTAAATCGATGAAATGGCTTTTGCGCGGCCTTTTATCGAGAAGCTTAATCCCTCATTGATCAACTGTTCAGAAACTTCTTTCTTAAATTCTTCGATGTATTTTTCTCTGCTTTCTTTCGCGAGTTCCAATCTTTCGACGATATCAAAATAGACATCAGGATTGTTGAATTTTAAAGACAAATCCTCCAATTCCGATTTGATGTTATAAAGTCCCAAACGATGGGCAAGTGGCGCATAAATGTAAACGGTTTCCGAAGCGATTTTCTTTTGTTTTTCAGGCGTCATGCTTTCCAAGGTTCGCATATTGTGGAGCCGGTCTGCAATTTTAATTAAAATAACGCGGAAATCTTCGGAAAGGGTAAGCAAAAGTTTACGGTAATTTTCCGACTGAATGGAGATGTTCTGATGGTTCATCACCGAAATTTTGGTGAGGCCGTTCACGATATCTGCAATCTTTTTTCCGAAAATTTTGTTCAGATCTTCATAAGTGTATTCGGAATCTTCAATGACGTCGTGGAGCAGAGCACAAGCGATAGAAGTTGCACCTAAACCGATTTCGTTGGCCACAATTTTCGCCACTTCAATTGGGTGATAAATATAGGGTTCGCCGGTTTTTCTACGCTGATCTTTGTGGGCATCCAAAGCAATATCAAACGCTTTTCGGATCAGTTTGTTTTGTTCCTCATCCAAAGTGCGGTACGTATTGGAAATCAAATCTTTGTACCGAGCGAGGATTTCCTTGTTTTCTTGTTCTAAATCGTAAACCATCTTCAAAAAATCGTTATTTACACGAAAATACGAAATTTATATGAATTTATTGCCATGAAATTGATTAAATCAAGGAATGAAAGATCGTTTTGTTCATCTTTCATAAAAGTGAAAAGGCAGTTTCTATAAAATGTGGATTCTGTGGCACTTTCCGAAGATATTATTCGTTATATTTGAAAATAAAAAAGAAGAATGAACAAATCTTTTCCCATCCTGCTTCTGAGTTCAACCCTTTTTTTTGCTCAGAATATCGCTCAGAAATTGGAGGTTGCTACCAAATCTTTACTCAGTTCGGCTCCCGCTTATTCGGCGAATTTGTCGTTGTATGTTGCCGATGAATCCGGGAATTTTATTTATGAATACAACGGAAATCAGGGACTTTCTACGGCTTCTACCCAGAAGATTTTCACGGCTGCTGCGGTTTTAGAAACTTTAGGAAAGGATTATCAATATACCACAACCGCTTCTTACACAGGGAATTTATCGTCCGGAAATCTCATTGGAAATCTTTACATCAACTCCAACGGAGATCCTACTTTGGGAAGTTGGCGCTACGAAAATTATCGTCCTGAAAATTTTAAAGCAAAATTAATTGAAGCCATAAAGGCAAAAGGAATTACCAAAATTTCGGGTGATTTGATCATTGACGATACTTATTTTGATTTCCAGAAGGTTCCTGGTGGATGGCCTTGGAACGATATGGGAAACTATTACGGAGCCGGAGTTTGGGGCGTGAATTGGCGAGAAAATCAGTTTGATATCAATATGAACGGTAAAGAAATGAAAAGTCTAAACATTGATTTGCCGAATGTAAAATGGATAAACGATGTGAAAACCGGCGGAAGTTCTGATCAAAGTTTGGTGTACACTGCGCCGTATTCCGAAGTCGCACTAATCACCGGAACGCTTCCTGCAAAAGCAATTACGGTTTCCGGAGCGAATCCCAATCCACCACTTTCTTTGGGGAGCGAAATTCAGAAATGGTTGAAGGAATCGGGAATTGAATGGAATGGAACTATCACTTCGGTTTCTGTTGAGAAAATCAAAGGGAAAACCATTCCGAATGCGCCTTCAAATAACGTGATTTTAGAATATAAATCGCCGACTTTAGACAAAATGGTTTATTGGTTTATGAGGAAAAGCATCAACTTTTATGGGGAGACTTTCATTAAAACTTTAGGAAAAGCAAAGAAAAATGAAGGAAGTTTCGATGTAGGAATTTCTTATCTGAAAGAATTTTGGAAAAGCAAAGGCATTAATCCTGCGATGATTAATTTCGCTGATGGAAGCGGGCTTTCTCCACAAAATTATGTTTCCGCCAGAGCCGAAGTGCAATCTTTGCTTTGGAGCCGCAAACAGCAGTGGTTTAATGAGTTTTTTGATGGTTTCCCTACACAAGGCAACGGCATGAAAATGAAAAGCGGAACGATGAAAGACACGAAATCCTTTGCAGGCTATCACACCTCCAAAGATGGGAAAAAGTATGTATTCGCCATTATCATCAACAATTATCAGGGTTCCAATATCAGTGATGCTTTATACAAAGTCCTAAATGTTCTGAAATAATCAGCAATTTCAATGAAACGAAGAAGTTTTTTTTCTAAAATCAACAACTGGGTTATTTATATTTTGCTCACCGCGGCAATTGGCGGGGTCGTGATTGCGTCTGTGATTTTGATTGATTTTTTAAGAAAAGAAGAAATCAAGCGGATTGGACTTTTTGCAACCGCAATGAAATACCAACAAGAAGCGCAGATCATCGAAGATCCGATGACGCTGGATTTGTTATTAAAAATCAATGAAACGAACAATACAATTCCGGTAATCGTGACCGACAAAAACAAAAAACCTATAGGTTTACAAAAAAATATTCCGGAAAATATTCTAGATGATGACGCTAAAATGCGTTCCTTACTCAGAAAAATGGAAAGCTCCTACGAACCTATCGAGTTGCAAATGCCCGATGGAAACAACCAATATGTGTATTACATGAACTCCGATGTGCTGAATAATCTTCGGTACACGCCGTATATTTTGGGCTTGTTGGTAATTGCCTATATTTCGTTTTCTTTTTGGTTTCTAAGGACGATTAAAAAAACCGATGAAGGCTATGTTTGGGCTGGTTTGGCTAAAGAAACCGCTCATCAAATCGGAACGCCGCTTTCTTCAATGATCGGCTGGATCGAGATTCTCCGCATGGAAAATGAAAACAGCGAAGGGGTAAAAGAAATTGAAAACGACATCAACCGCTTGAAAACCATTTCCGAAAGATTTTCTAAAATAGGCTCGGTTCCGGAGTTGAACGATTTGAATATTAATGAAACCTTACAGCAGAATTTCGATTATCTGAAATCCAGAATATCTACCAAAGTTCGGTTCATGCTCATTCTTCCTAAACAAAATATACTCATTCCCCACAACCGAATTTTGCTGAGTTGGGTGATTGAAAATATTGTGAAAAACGCTGTAGACGCCATGAAAGGAGAAGGTAAATTGGAAATAGAACTCTTCGAAAAGCATAAAAATATTGTAATCGATTTCAAAGATTCCGGTTCGGGAATGACGGCTTTTCAGGTAAGAAACGCTTTCAAAGCAGGATATTCGACCAAAAGCCGCGGTTGGGGCTTAGGTTTGTCTTTAGCAAAAAGAGTGATTAAAGAATACCACAACGGCGACATCCGAATTGCGCATACTGAAGTAGGGAATGGAACCACTTTCCGGATTATAATGAAAAATCCGTAAGGTTTTTTTCTGAGTTTTGTTTATCAACGTTTGATTTGTTGGAGCAGGTTCTCATTTTATCGTCGCGCGCTCCGCGAAATTTATTTTTTAAACTTACTTTCGTACAGATCAATCCACTGTTGTACACTCATTTTGGTCATTAATTCTCCAATGAGTTCGTACGGAATTTCTTCCAATTTTTTAAATCGGATGCAGCTTTTGCCTATATCCAATTTTTGTTTGCTGTGTTTGGGAAATTCCGCTACAAACCAATCCAAAAGTTCAGGGTTAGAATAAATCCCCATGTGATAGAAATTAATCGAGTTTTTTTGCGAAGCAATATAGGCAAAAGGCAATGGCTCGGCAGGTTTACAATGATAACCAGCAGGATAGATCCGATGCGGAACTACATAGCCCAACATTCCGTAACTCATAGCCGCTTCAAATCCTGCGGGTAGATTTTTCAGGATCGTTTTATGCAATGCATTGAAGGCGTCTGCTCTTTCGGGAGGCAAGTTATTTAATATTTCATGTATTGATTTTACTGGTGTTTGCATTACTGTTGATTTAGAAAGTTGAAAAAAGTTCTGATCAGGTTGTTATTGATAAACAGCGTAGGAGAAGGGCTTATATATCGGTGTTTTTTCCAAATCTCGTAGTTAGATTGTAGTTAGCTTTTTACAGCTTAATTTTTATGAAATCCACTTCATTTTTATATTTTAAAAATAAATAATAATTTAGAAATGATTCGCCATGCTTGCGCGTTTTTCTTTATTACTTCCGGCTTAACTGGAGCTTTAATTTACAAGGAGGAATAATTAATATAATAATTTGAGTCAAATTTTAGTGGAGCATCAGTTTTCAACGTGATGGTTTGCCATGCTTCCGTGGGCGAAATCTCCTGGTTTCCATTGATTCGGATAGGAAGTTTCAGATTTTTAACGCTATTCTGATAACGGAATTTCAATTGGTTTCCGGTTTGCGAATATTCCAAAGTCGGGATTTTCGTAGTTCTTAAGTACTGGTCGAAAACCGATGAAAAATCAATCCCGGATTTTGTTGAAATATAATTTTCAATCTGTTGGGTAGTAACGGTTTGGTGGTAGAAATCTTTATTCAAACCACGCAATATCTGTCTGAATTTCTCATCATCGTTAATCACTTGGCGAATGGTGTGGAGCATATTGGCGCCTTTGTAGTACATGTCGCCGCTTCCTTCGTTTCGGATGCCGTATTTCCCAATAATCGGAATATCGTTTTGCACTGCCTGTCTTGTCCCTCTTACATAGGTTTCTGCAGCATTTTTATCCATATATTTCTCGGTAAACAAAGTTTCGGAATATGCCGTGAAACTCTCATGAATCCACATATCTGCCTGATCTTTCGCAGTGATGTTATTGGCAAACCATTCGTGTCCGCTTTCGTGAATGATGATGAAATCCCAGTTTAACCCAACACCCGTTCCGGATAAATCTCTTCCCAAATACCCGTTTTCATAGTGGTTTCCGTACGCTACATTGCTCTGATGTTCCATTCCCAAGTACGGGCTTTCGACCAATTTATAGGAATCTTCGTAGAACGGATAAGCACCAAACCAGTATTCGAAAGCCTGCATCATCGGTTTTACCTGCTGAAATTGCTTTTTTGCTTTTTCTAACTGATAATCCAGCACCCAGTAATCTAAATCCAATTTTCCTTTTTCACCATCGAAACTGTCTTTAAAATTTACATATTTTCCTACATTCGGAACAATGGAATAAGGGTTAATGGTATTTTTAACTTCCCAAGTGAATGTATTTTTGTCTTTTTCTTGGGTTTGTTTAATCAATCTTCCGTTCCCAACACCCACCAAATCTTTTGGAGTGATAATTTTCATTACGATTCCTTGGTCCGGTTCGTCGCTCCAAAGGTCTTTCGATGGCAACCAAAGCGAAACTCCGTCTCCTTCCTGTGCAACACTCATGAAAGGATTGCCCTTTTTGTCTTTGCTGAATACCCAACCACCGTCCCACGGCGCTTTTTTGGCTACTTTCGGATTCCCAGAAAACTGAATATTGAAAGTGTATTTTTCTCCTTTTTTAAAGGATTTCTTGGTTTCAATAAAGATAAAATCGCCTTTTCTTTTCGGAGTAAAGCATTTTTTTAATCCAATGAATTGATATTCCATCGGTTGTTGCAAATCGATTTGGAATGTTGGATTCGTTACGTTTTTTGTGATCTCGAAACTAATCGTATTGCTTCCCGAAACCGTCTTCTTCTCGAAATTGGGTTCTACGGAAAGTTCATATTTTTTCACATCCCAAAAATCGCGGTAAGAAGTGTTCGAACCTTTCAATGAATCTTCATTTTTAATGGTTTCACCTTTAGGGAAAAGGTTTTGTGATGTTGCAATCCCGAAATACAAAAGGGAAGCAACCAGCGTAATTTTTCTCATAAACAGGATAGGTAATACGAAACAAAGATAAATATTATTTGCTAGCCAATGGCTTTTCCTGTTTGGCTCGATTTGTGTTCAAAAAAATCAGTACTTTTGAAAAAAATATTTTTAATGAAAATTAGAAACCTAATTGCTGTTCTGGCTTTTACTGCACTCGTTTCCTGCAACAAAGACAAGGAAATCCTCAATACTTTAAATGAATATAACCTCTCAATGGAAACCAAAGGATATCATTTTGGTGATGCATTAGCGCTTCCGAAAGAGGTTACAGACAATGCGGAAAGCATTTCTATCAGTTTTGGTGACAAAGAAACTTCAAGTCTTGTAGTTGATCCGAAATTTTTCACATTAGGTGATAATGCGGTTACTTTTAACATCAAAAAGAAAAACGGTGAAATCCTTTCGCAAGACGCTACCATCAATGTTTTTGCGAAAAATCCTGAAGCGAAATTGAGCTATGCCATTGTAAAAGAATATCCACACGATCCGAAAAACTTCGTTCAGGGATTTCAGTTGGAAGGGAACACCATTTACGAATCTGATGGACAAAACGGACAATCAAGAATCTTAAAATACAATCTTGGAAGCACCACACCAATTGTTTCTACACCGCAAACTGCCGATGTTTTTTCGGAAGGATCTGCTATCGTTGGAGACAAAGTGTATCAACTTACTTGGAAAAATAAGAAAGGATTTATATACAACAAAAGCGATTTGAGTTTGATCAGCGAATTTGATTACCCGAACTTGATTGGTGAAGGTTGGGGATTGACTTTTGATGGTAAAAACCTGATTCTTTCCGACGGAACTAAAAATATTTATTTCCTTGAGCCCAATAACCCTTCGAAAATCGTACGATATATTTCTGTAGCCGGAAATACCGAAGCTTACGAAAAACTAAATGAACTGGAATACCACAACGGATTTATCTACGCGAATGTTTGGCAAAAACCGATTATTCTGAAAATAAATCCTGCAAATGGGGAAGTAGTAGGGAAATTTGATTTCACTGAAATTGCCCAGAAACATACCACCAACGAAGATGATGTACTGAACGGAATTGCTTTCAAAGGTGAAAATATGTTGGTAACCGGTAAAAATTGGGACAAAATTTACGAAGTAAGCATTCAATAATAGCTTTACAATATTCCTATTGAAATGACGTTTTTGCGACGTCATTTTTTTATATTTGATGAAATCATTGTTTTGAGAATTTTAAATATCTTTTTGCTGTTTTCGTTCTTCGCGGTTTCTGCGCAGCAAAAACTCCCTTTTGATTCTTTAAAATTAAAGGATACAAAAGAGCTGTTAGCCGATGATTACGGGAATATTTATCTTTATAAAAACAAAGATTTTAGCTTTACCAAATACGATTCGCTCGGAAAACAGAAAGGAAAATTGCTTCTCACTTTGCCTTTCAAAATTCAATCGGTGCAGAATCCGTTGAGTATTCCCACCTTTTCTGAGAACGCTCAGGAGTTGAAATTTTTTGACCAGAATTTGAATGAGATTCAGAAGATCCATTTCCGGGAAAAATTCGGGCAGATCAAAATGGTTTTTGCTGAAGATTTACAACAAATTTGGCTTCTCGACGAAAGTTCAAAACGCTTGCTGAAATACAATTTTAGGGATGATAAAATTATCAACGCATATCCGTTTGATATCGATTTCGAAAATATCATCGACTTTCTAGTTGATCAACAAAAAGTGTATGTTTTAAGTTCAAAAACCTTTACTGTATACGATTTTAATGAAAGAAAGCAGAAAGAAATTCCGATCAATTCTGGGAGAAGAATCGTTCGGGAGAACCAGAACATCTTGGTAATCACCCAAAAAGAAATTCTACTGCTCGAAAATGAGGAATTGAATCCAATTTTTCAAGATGAAAATGCGCAAATTGTGGATAAAAACAGCGCTTCTTATTTTGTTATCAGAGACAACAAACTTTATCTTTACCCCATCCAAAAAATGCCTAGAAAAAAGCAAATTCCAACGAAAAATAATAGAGGTTTTTAGCTTTCAGAAAGGCATCATTCACAAAACTTTTAAAACAAATAATTAGAATGCATATTGCGGTTACAGGAAATATTGGCGCGGGAAAAACTACTTTAACTACCATGTTGTCAAAACATTACGGTTGGGATGCTCAGTTTGAAGATGTAGATCATAATCCGTATTTGGAAGATTTTTATGCGGATATGAGCAAATGGAGTTTTGCGTTGCAGATTTATTTTCTTGGAAGCCGTTTCCGACAGGTGAAAGAAATTCGCGAAAGTGGAAAAAACATCATTCAGGATCGTACAATCTACGAAGACGCACACATTTTTGCGGAGAACCTGAACGACATGAATCTTCTGACAGAACGCGATTTCAAAAATTATTCTGCAGTTTTTGAGTTGATGAAAAGTTTTGTTTCGGCACCAGATTTGCTCATTTACCTAAAGTCCGATGTACCTAATTTGGTAAAGAAAATTTATAAGCGTGGTCGCGATTACGAAGCTACAATTTCCATAGAATATCTTTCTAAACTCAACCAAAAATACGAGAAATGGATCTCGGGCTACAAAGAAGGAAAACTATTGATTATAGAAGTTGACGATTTGGATTTCGTAGAAAGACCGGAAGATTTCGGCTATATTCTCGAAAGAATTGAAACAGAACTGCATGGTTTGTTTTAGTTGAAAAATGAAGGTTAACTTTTGATGAAGAACGTTTTTCGAGAATAAATTTAACCTTAAAAGACTGAAAATTATGATTAAAGTTCTTCACAATAACAATTGTTCCAAATCGAGAGCCATTTTAGAGCATTTGGACGAAAATAATGTTCCTTTTGAAATCATTGATTTCATAGAAAATCCGTTGTCGGAAATCGAATTAAAAACAGTGCTCAAAAAGCTGAATACCGATGTACAGGGACTTATTCGCAAGAATGAAGCATTGTTTAAGGAAAAATTTGCAAATCAGGATTTATCGGATGATGAATGGATAAAGGTTTTGGTGCAAAATCCATCCTTAATTCAGCGCCCAATTTTAATCAAAGGAAATGTCGCGATGATTGCAAGACCAATTGAAAACGTGAATTTCTTTATTGAAAACTAAATTAAAGTCTTAAACGTTTTTTGAAGTTTATCATATTGAAAATCAAATCCGCTGGATTTGATTTTTTTGTTGGAAACGCGGCTTCCATGCAGAATGATGATGCTCATTTGACCCAACATCAATTTGATCAAAAAAGCCGGAACATGCACGGAAATGAAAAATTTACATAACGTTCTTGCCAATGTTTTCATGAATTTTTTATTCGGTGGGATATCATCTGCAACCGCGTTGTATTTGCCATTTATAGTTGGTTTTTCAAGTGCGAAGACATACAAATTTACCAAATCTTCCAGATGAATCCAATTCATCCATTGTTTTCCGGAACCGATTGCGGCGCCCAAATTAAGATCGGTAATTTTTCTTAAAAAAGGAAATACACCGCCGTTTTTTCCCAATACCAAAGCGGTTCGTAGACAAACAACTCTATCGGAAAGATCCGAGAATTGATCGGCAGCTTGTTCCCATTCGGCGCATAATTTAGATAGAAAATCATTTTGAATAATTCTCGAATCTTCGTTAAGAATTTCATCGGAAGTGAAAGTTCCGTAGCAATTGACCCCAGATGCAGAAATAAAGGCTATTAAATGAATGTTGTTTTTCTGGCAATATTTTTTCAGCAAATTGGCAGTGTTGATGCGACTTTCAAAAAGTTCTTTTTTATACTTTTTCGTCCATCTTTTGCTGATGTTGGCACCGGCGAGATGAATGATCGCATCGAGGTTTTCTAATGCTTTTTCATCAATGAACTGTTCATTTGGATTCCATTGAAATTCGTTTTCTTGAGTGGGATTTCCTCTGGTCAAAACCCGAACATGGTGATTTCCTTCTCTGAGTTTACTTACTAAAGATTGTCCTATAAATCCGCTTGCGCCCGTGATTAAGACATTCATTTTTCCAATTAAGTTTTTCTTAAAGCATGATTACTCCAGGGATTTTACCTACTTCTTTGTAGATTTTAATGACTTGGTCGGCATCGAGAACAAATGCATTGATGCTGATAGAGGTGTATTTCCCGTTCTTGCTATCTTTCGTGGTGAGGGTGAATTTCACGTCATCGAAAACTCGGTAAATTTCGGTATGTTTCGATTCGTCATTGGTTACAATGAATTTGAAGAGGTAATCTCCCGGAAAATCGTGGGTTGCTTCGAGTTTTTCTTTCAGTGAAATATAAAAATCTTCAGGATTTGCGTGCTGGTTTCCTTGTAATATGTCCATTCTTGCTAATTATTTTATATAAATATAATAAAATTTAAATTATTTTCCAAGCGATCCGAGAAGTGCTGCCGAGTTCTGCTTTTCGTGATCATCTATAATATTGAATAATCCATTGACAATCTGTTCAGAAGCCAACATAGTCAATCCGCCTGCATTTACATTGCTTTTGTTTCCTCCCAATAAACTTCCCAAGAGATTACTTCCAGACAAAGCTGTATTGATGGTTTTTACGATACCATATTTGTTAAATTCCTGTTCAACTTTTGGGGCAATTGCCGCTATCAATTGTTCGGAAGTTCTTTCTTTTAGGATTTGGGTTGCAGTTCCGCTACCACCTTGTACAATACGAGCAGCATCTTCTGCAGTGAGATTATTTAGTCTCTCCTTAAACCACCTATAATTTACTGATTATTAGTATTTTGGGTTTAAAATAGCTTGTTTTTTATTGCAAGAATTTGTATCTTAGAGCTTTAAAACCTTGCAAATATGTTGGGGAAAAATCCAGAAAAGAAGCCAGAATTATTCCGCCCAATGTTGGTGGATTTTATTGACCACGAGCATGAACTTGTTCTACTTTCAGAAAAAATAGATTGGAATTATTTTGAGAAAGAATTTTCGTCCTTGTATTCCAAAGTGGGCAATCCGAGCCATCCGATTCGGTTTATGGTGGGTTGTTTGCTACTGAAACATTTGTATAATTTGGGCGATGAGACGTTGGAAAAAGCTTGGATCATGAACCCTTACATGCAGTATTTTTGTGGAAGAGTTTTCTTTGAACACGAGTTTCCTTGTGACCCGAGTAATTTTGTTCATTTCAGAAAAAGAATTGGAGAAAAAGGCATCGAAAAAATCTTTGCCTACAGCGTAAGAATGCATGATGCAAAGATGAATACCTCGAATTTTGTTTTATCGGACACGACCGTTCAGGAGAATAACACCACTTTTCCTACCGATGCAAAATTGTGCAAAAAAGTGATTGATTATTGCAACAAAATAGCCGAAAAAGAAGGGATAAAACAGAGACAACGCTACACGAAAGTCAGTAAACAAATGGTCCGCAATACTTACAACGGAAAACATCCCAAGCGGGCAAAAGCGGCAAGGAAATCTCAAAGACAGCTCAAAACCATCGCCATGAGACTGATTCGTGAATTGCAACGGAATTTTAATGCAGAACAGCAAGAATTTTATAAAGATTTAATGACATTGTACACCAAGGTTGTCACACAAAAAAGAAACGATGCCGATAAAATTTACAGCATTCACAAGCCTTTTACCCGATGTATTGCCAAAGGAAAAGCGCATAGCCAGTATGAATTTGGGAATAAGGTAGGTTTGATAACCACCGCCAACAAAGGCAAGAAAATCATTCTCGGGATTAAAGCATTTTTGCAAACTCCTTACGATGGTCACACCATAGAACCACTTTTGGAACAGATGGAAACCGGTGGTCAAAAGCTCCCAAAAGAACTCCTTTACGATAGAGGTGGCAGAGGAAAATCAGAAATAAAGGGCGTGAAAATCTCCATCCCAAGCACTCCAAGAAAAAAAGACACTGCTTATCAAAAGCAGACAAAGCGCAAAAAATTTAGAACCAGAGCGGCAATAGAACCTATCATCGGACATTTAAAAACCGATTTTAGGCTGGCAAAAAATTACTTCATGGGAGAAACGGGACCACAAATCAATGCATTACTAGCTGCAACCGCTTGGAACATGAAGAAAATGATGGAACTACTGAAACAGAAAATTATTTTCTTATTTTATAAGATACAAATTATGCTGTTTTCTAATCCTGTTTTTAAAAATAAATTAAATAGTGGGTTTTGTTAAGGAACGACTATTTACAGCATTGGTAAGAATTGGTCGAGAAACATCTACGGTAAAAGCCGCGGCCTGAGCGATGTATTCTTTTTCTTTCTGAACCAAACTGTTTAAACCTAATTTCTGCAACGTACTGTTCAAATCCTTAAGGTTTTGTGGCATCGCTGCTTCAATTAATTGATTGGCGAGAAAGCTGTCTTTGTCACTGAAAATGTTCAGCCCTTTTGTAATTCCGCCAAGAAGTATTTGCTTTAGAACAGCAAGTCCCACACTAGATGTAGCCAATGCTACACAAGACTGTGTGGTAGTTCCCAAAGTAGCTACGACCATGGTCGCTACTAATATTGTATTTCTTTTCATGATGCAAATTTATTATATGTGACCTGATATTTGACAAATATTAAGCCAAATAATTATCTATTTTGAAAAGCTAATATACTGCATAGCTTTCTAAGCTGTTAAAAAAAACATTGTGTACTAATGAATTCTAAATAGAGCAAGGTAATTCATTTAAAATCAGCCGTGTTCAAATTTTTGGAAACGGCTTTTTTACTTGGTTTATTATTCCTAAATTTGGGGGTCAATCTTTAATTTATTTAATGTAATGAGAGACAAATTCATTAATTGGGGAATCGTAATTCTTGTATTGGTGTGGGCGACGGCATTGCTCATTAAAGCGCATTATTGGATTCCGATTTTACTGACCTGCATTTACGCAGTAGGAATTTATAATTGTTTTCAAACAAAGCATGCAATTCTTAGAAATTTCCCTGTAATAGGGTATTTTCGGTATTTTTTTGAAGGAATTTCCCCGGAGATGCAACAGTATTTCATCGAAAGAGAAACCGATGGAAAACCTTTCCCAAGAAATCAGCGTTCCGCAGTGTACCGACGTGCAAAAAACATTAGCGATACCGTTCCATTTGGAACCCAGTTGGAAGTAAACCAACGGAAATATGAGGGAATTAAACATTCTATCTATGCTAAATCTCCCAAAGAAGAATTGCCGAGAGTTTGGGTTGGAGGCGAACAATGTACCCAAAAATATCACGCTTCATTATTCAATATTTCTGCGATGAGTTTCGGATCGTTAAGTGATCGCGCGCAAATTTCATTAAATCGTGGCGCAAAAAAAGGAAATTTTTATCATAATACCGGTGAAGGAGGAATTTCACCTTACCACTTGGAAGGAGGCGATCTTTGCTGGCAAATCGGAACCGGTTATTTCGGTTGTAGAGATGAACAAGGAAAATTTTCACCTGAAATTTTCAAGAAAAATGCCACCATTCCGAACGTGAAAATGATTGAAATTAAACTTTCCCAAGGAGCAAAACCAGGTCATGGCGGAGTACTACCAGGATCTAAAAACACTCCCGAGATTGCTGCAATTCGACACGTTCTACCAGGAATGACGATTATTTCTCCACCGTCGCATTCCGCATTTTCAGATGCTGCAGGACTGCTGAAATTCGTTCAGGAATTAAGAGAATTATCAGGCGGAAAACCTATAGGATTCAAGCTTTGTATCGGTGATACCAAAGAATTTGAAGATATTTGCGTTCAAATGAATGTTCTTAAAATTTACCCAGATTTCATCACCATCGATGGAGCAGAAGGAGGAACTGGAGCTGCTCCGCCAGAATTTTCAGATGGAGTAGGGATGCCTTTGGAACCAGCTTTAATTTTTGTAAATAGAACTTTGAACAACTTTAATCTTCGAAACAAACTTCGCGTGATCGCGAGTGGAAAAGTGTTGACGAGTTTAGATATTCTTCGTGCCGTTGCGATGGGTGCGGATATGTGCAATAACGCGAGAGGATTTATGTTTGCGTTGGGTTGTATTCAGGCATTAAGATGTAATACTAATAATTGTCCGACCGGAGTTGCTACACAAGATAAAATGCTCATCAAAGGACTAGATGTAACTGATAAAAGTGAGAGAGTTTATCACTTCCACAAGAATACTTTGCACACTTGCAACGAACTTATTGCCGCAGCCGGAAAAGATTCTTATGACCAAGTTGATGCTTCCATGTTTATGCGAGGCGATGAATTTGAGCATCTTTCGGATGTGTATTTCCCGGATATTTTAGGAAATGTAAAACAGAAGTCAACGACTTATTAATTCAAACTAATTAAATTAATCCGGTAAAATTATTTATCGGATTTTTTATTGAGTTCTTCGTTGCTGCGAATTTCTTCCAAATACGAAATTTTCAATGAATCGTAAAGAGATTTTCTGCTGACCATCAATGAAATGAGTGACGAAACCATTCCGGCAAGCATAAGATGGAAAATTAAAGAGTGTCTATCGGTCATTTCAAGAACAATAATGGCTGAGGTAAATGGAGCGCGAGTAATTCCCGTCAAGAAGGCGACCATTCCGGCAAGAATTACGACATTGGTTTCGTTTGGTGATAAGTGAATCCATCCGGAAATTACAGAGCCGATACTAGCTCCGGCTGATAGAGCAGGCGCGAAAATTCCTCCTGCACCACCGGATGTAAATGAAAGAGCTGGGCCAATCATTCGAAAAATAGGAATGTACCAATCTTCGTGCTTGTTTTCGCTGAAAAGCGTTCTTTCCATAATTTCTTTTCCGGAGCCTAATATTTCTCGGTTTACAAAATAGGCGAGTGAAGCAATGATTAATGCTGAAATTACAAGAAAAATAATGTTTGCACTGTTGGTTTTAAGTCTTTTTTTCCAAGCACTAATTTTCAACATCCAAACTGAAAGTTGGCTGGCAAAAATTCCTGAAACTCCGGAAACCAACATGACAGGAAACATAATGGTAAGACTTACGTCTGAGGTTTTCGGGTAACCAAGATAAAGGTAGGAACCTGCTAAAGTTTGTGCCATCAAACCTGCAATAATTACCGCAGTAAAAAGCGCTGTTTTAAAGTAGTTGATGTGCGTTTTTGCAAGTTCTTCCACCGCAAACACAATTCCTCCCAAAGGAGTGTTGAAAGCCGCTGATAAACCTGCCGCTGCACCGGTCATAATCATGTTTTTCTTTGAAATCTTTGGCCACCAATCGGGGAGATATTCATTGACTTTCCGGAAAACGGATCCTGCAATTTGAATCGTTGGACCTTCACGACCGACCGCACCACCACCAATAACCAAAGCCACGCTTGACAAAACTTTAAAAATGATGATTTTTAAGCTTAATAATTGGCGTATTTTTCTATTTTCTTTTGGATTTGCTAATTCTACAGCCGCCATTACTTGAGGAATTCCGCTGCCTTTTGCGTAAGGTGCAAATTCTTTGAGCAGCCACCACGACACCACAAAACCAACGGGCGCGATGATGAAAATCATCAACGGATTCCAATCGAAAATAAAGTTCATGAGCTGTTCGCCCCAAGTGAATATTTTGGCATATAAAACAGCGAATACTCCCGTAATCAAGGATGCAATCCAAAACGGAATCGCCTGCAACAGGTTGTATTTCAGTTTTTCGTTGTGGAGATTATCGAATGATTTTTTTAAACTTTGTCTTACGTAATCAATGATTGACAGCATATCACAAAATTATCATTTTTAAAATTAAGATCGTAAAATCTATCGCAAAAAAAATATCCGGTAAAAAATTACCGGATATTGTATGATTATGAAAATTCTTACGCTTCTTCAGCAGGAGTTTCTTCAACATTTTTAGCTGGAGCGGCTTTCGGAGCTGCAGGAGCTGGTGGAGCATCAGAAACGATTTCGAATTCGAAGTTGTGTTCTACACTTCTGTGAAGTCTGATGATTGCAATTACTCTACCAGTTCTCTTGATGGTATTTCCAGGGATTTTGATGTATTTTTTGTCTACATTCACACCTGCGTTCGCCAATTCTTCAGAAAGGTTAGCATTGTTGATCGATCCGAAAAGTTTATCACCAGAACCAACTTTAGTAGCGATTGTGATGCTTGTTTTCTTCAATTGCTCAACGATAGCGTTTGCGTTTGCGATCAATTTTGCTTCTTCTTCTTTTCTAGCTTCTAAAGTTGCCTCTAGATTTGCTTTGTTTTTTGGAGTAGCCAAAAGAGCTAAACCTTGTGGTAACAAGTAGTTTCTTGCATACCCTGGTTTTACGTTTACTGTATCAAACTCTAATCCTAAGTTTTCTACGTCTTTTTTTAGAATAACTTCCATTGTTGTTGTCCTTTTTTATTTAGAAGTTAGGCGTTTATGTAAAACAACCAACAACTATTTTGTTTTATAATTATTTTAATAAATCTGCTACGTAAGGCATCAAAGCAAGGTGTCTTGCTCTTTTGATTGCAGCAGAAACTTTTCTTTGGTATTTCAAAGAAGTTCCTGTATATCTTCTTGGTAAAATTTTACCTTGCTCGTTTACGAACTGAAGAAGGAATTTTTCATCTTTATAATCAACATGTTTGATTCCGTATTTTTTGAATCTACAGTATTTTTTTTCAGATTTTGTATTAATATCTAGTGGAGTAAGAAATTTTACTTCAGATTCACCTCCAGCAGAGGCTTGTTTAGCCATATCATCTATTGCCATTGTTGTAAATTTTTAGAGGGTTAAAATTAAGCTTTTGCAGTTTTTAGTTTGTTTCTTCTAGTTACTGCGTAGTCTACAGCGTGCTTGTCTAATTTAGTAGTCAAGAATCTGATAACTCTTTCATCACGTTTGAAAGCAAGTTCTAAATCTGCAACTACACTTCCTTCGCCTTTAAATTCGATTAAAGTGTAAAAACCATTCTTTTTCAATTGGATTGGATAAGCCAATTTCTTAAGTCCCCAATTTTCTTTGGCAACGATTTCGCAATTGTTTGAAGTCAAAAGATCTTCGAATTTTTTTACTGCTTCCTCCACCTGTGCGTCAGATAGAACGGGAGTTAAAATGAAAACAGTTTCGTAATTGTTCATAATGTTAAATAAATTTGTTAATTATTTCGAGGTGCAAAAATAATATTTTTTTCTGAAAGTCACAATATTTCAACACAATAAACTTTAATTACAAAAGTATACTTTAGTTTTTGCTTTATTATAGCCGAATTAAAACACAAAATCTTTCATCCTTGAAAATGCAAATTCATTCTCGTTCATCCATTGCAGGAAATCTTCTAATTTATTTTCCATTCTTCGACCAGAGTTGTATTTCCTGTAAAATGGAACTTGGAACTGGTGTTTTTCCAAATCGGTAAACTGCCATGAATTCAAATATATAAGAACAAAATCTTCGTTTTTTAAAGTTTCTACAACCATATTTTGGTAGAATTTCAGCGGAACTACCTGAAAAACAAAATCATTATAGGGAATTTGCGAATAAGGCGAAATGCTTTCAGGGATAATGCTCAAACCATTTTCTTCGAAGATTTCAGTGCTTCTTTTCAATCTTTTGAATGGAAAAAGAATATTGGCGTTTTCAATATTCGAGACGTAACTGAATTCTAAATTTTTCAGGTCATTTACAGAAACAGTAACATCTTTCTGCCGAATTCCACGGATAATTTTTTCAATGAAATCTTCCGTATTTCTTTTGACCGTTTCTATTTCCGAAATTTCCGAATTGTCATTATACAATGCGATTTCATGACCTTTGCTCACGATTTTTTTTATCAAAGGTTTCACTTTTTCTACGAGAGAAATCTCGATGAAAAATGAAGCCAAAACATGATGGTTTTCTAAAATTCGCAGAATGGAGGAGACGTTGTTTTCAGTGATTTTTAAAATTTTGTCATCATTAATCAGCTCGTTTTTTCTGAATTTCCGATGATGATTAATGATGTTGAAGGTTAGTAAAATCATTAAAAATTATTTTCCAAGTTTTATTTTGAGGTTTTTCAGCATGTCTTTGGTCATCGCAGTGATATCGAATTCGTAGGATAATCCCCAATCTTTTTTGGCAATGGAATCGTCTATTGAAGCCGGCCAAGAGTCTGCAATTGCCTGTCTGAAATCCGGTTGATAATCAATCTCGAAATCCGGCATTTCTTTTTTGATTTCTTCGGCCAATTCTTTTGGTGTAAACGACAATCCACCTAGATTATAAGAACCTCGAACAGTTAAATTTTCTTTTGGCGCATCCATTAATTTCAAGGTTGCATTGATGGCATCGTCCATATAAAGCATCGGCATTGCTGTATTTTCAGAGATAAAACTGGTGTATTTACCTTGTTCTACTGCTTCATAAAAAATTTCGACAGCATAATCTGTTGTTCCTCCACCGGCAGGGGTTTTCCAGGAAATCAAACCAGGATATCGAATGCTTCTTATATCTACACCAAATTTATCGTAGTAATATTCGCACCATTTTTCTCCCGCCATTTTCGAAATTCCGTAAACGGTTGTTGGATTCAAAACTACATCTTGACCTACATTTTCTTTCGGAATTCCTTTCCCAAATACAGCGATGGAACTTGGCCAAAAAATTTTCTTCAGCATTCCTTCTCTTGCCATTTCGCAGAAATTCAATAATGGTTCTACATTCAGTTTCCATGCAAAAAGTGGCTGTTTCTCGGAAGTTCCGGAAAGCAATGACGCCAAATGATAAACCGTGGTAATTTCATAATCTTTCACAATTTGGCGAACGAGTTGGGTATTGCTTACATCCATTCTTTCATAAAATCCGGCAGAAGTGAGGTTTTTGTCCCAGCGATCGAGGCCGGAAGCAATTACGTTTTCTGCACCATGAATTTTAACCAAACGATTGGTAAGTTCTGTTCCAATTTGTCCGAGAGCTCCTGTGATAAGAATTTTTTCCGTGTAGGATTCCATTTTGTGAATTTAGATTTACAGTTAAGCAAATTTAAAAATTTTAAGCAATTACCGATGATGAAATTGGTAAATAATTATCAATGTTAAAACTTTATTCTACTACAATACTTGATCGTAAAGCCCTTTTTTCTGTATTTTTGTTGAAATTTCCATTATGAAAAAATCACTTTTCCTACTTGTATTTTCTGCGAATGCTGTTTTTGCACAGTTTACCGATTTTAATATTATTAAAGAAATTCATACCCAAAATAAAGGATTGGTCGTTTCCGCACATCCACTTGCGAGTGAAGCCGGAGCGAAAATTATGAAAATGGGCGGAAATGCTTATGATGCAGCGATTGCAACTCAATACGCATTGGCGGTAGTTTATCCGCAAGCCGGAAATATTGGCGGTGGTGGTTTTTTGGTTGGTGTAAAAAATAATGGCGAAAAATTCACGATAGATTTTCGAGAAACAGCTCCTGCAAGGGCTTCTAGAGATATGTATCTCGATAAAAACGGAAAAGCAAACACTGATCTTTCCCAAAATGGAAGATTAGCGGTAGGGATTCCTGGTTCTATTGCCGGATTTTATGCGACTTTGAAACACGCAAAACTTCCGATGGAAAAGCTGATTCAACCTGCAATTGATTTGGCTGAACAAGGTTTTGCCATTACCGAAAAAGAAGCTCGTTTGTTGAATGATCAAATGAAACATTTTAATGAACACAATAAAATAAAAACTGTTTTCCAAAAAAATGAACCTTGGAAACAAGGCGATATCTTGGTGCAAAAAGATTTAGCAGAAACACTGAAAAGAATTCAAAAATATGGGGAGAAAGGTTTCTATGAAGGCAAAACAGCTGAATTAATCGTTGCCGAAATGAAACGCGGAAACGGAATTATTACTTTAAATGATTTGAAAAATTATAAAGTTGCCGAAAGAAAACCTATTGTTTTTGATTATAAAGGTAATGAAGTTGTTTCAATGCCATTGCCTTCAAGTGGTGGAATTTTATTGGCACAAATGCTGAAAATGGCGAGCTACGAAAATCTCGAAAAATATCAACAAAATTCTGCTGAAGCAGTTCAAATTATGGTAGAAGCAGAAAGACGAGCTTTTGCTGATAGAGCCGAATTCATGGGAGATCCCAACTTTATAGAAGATAAAACACAAATGCTGATTTCCGATTCTTATTTAAAAAATCGTTGGAAATCTTTCAATAAAAATCTGGCAACGCCAAGTTCGGAAGTCGGAAAAATTATTCCTCAACCGAAAGAGTCCACAGAAACCACACACATTTCGATTATTGACAAAGAAGGCAACGCAGTAGCGATTACCACTACATTGAACGGATATTATGGAAGCAAAGTTGTTGTCGCAGGAGCCGGATTTTTCTTAAATAACGAAATGGACGACTTTTCCATAAAACCGGGAGTTCCGAATATGTTTGGGGCAGTTGGTGGTGAAGCTAATAAAATTGAACCCGGAAAAAGAATGCTTTCCTCGATGACACCAACGATTGTCCTGAAAAATGGTAAACCTTATATTGTAGTGGGAACACCGGGCGGAACTACCATTCCAACATCGGTTTACCAGTCGATTGTGAATGTTCTTGATTTTAAATTGAACCCAAATTTATCCGTAAATGCTCCTAAATTTCACCATCAGTGGCTACCAGAAACAATTGCGGTTGAAAAAGGTTTTCCGGAAAGCACGATTAAAGCTTTAGAAAGTAAAAATTATAAATTTGACAGAATTAACCAAATTGGGAAAACCGAAATAATTGTAATCAACGAAAACGGAAACGCAACCGCTGTAGCAGATGGACGTGGCGATGATTCGGTGGCTACAGAATAAGGAGTTTCTAATTACACCAAAATTCTTAAACTCTTCGGTAAAACTTTGATGTGAACCGGAGATTTTATTTTGTTGAATTCTCCGTCAAGATGCCAATTTTTTGTGGAAACCTTAAATTCAATTTCCGAAACTGGTAAGTAGGTTACATAATCGTCGTCTCTGAGGCGTTTTGTGAACATTCGAAATGCGAAAAATGGCGAATAGGTAAGTGGAAATTTCTTCACCAGAACCAAATCTACCAAGCCATCACTTTTGCTCGCTTTCGGAGCGATGTATGCATTATTCCCGAATTGGCGGGTATTTGCGATGTTCAGCATCAAATATTTTCCGTTGTATTGTTTATAATTCTCGGTGATGAATTTTACTTTGATCGGTTTATAATTAAAAAAAGTTTGGATAGAAACTTTAATATAATTTTTGAAACCACGCTCCGTTTTTTCGAATTCCTTAACTACTTTTCCGTCAAAACCAGTTCCTGAAACATTGATCGACAGTTTGTCGTTGACTAAAAATGTATCAATATTTCTGGAATTTTTTGTTTTAATTTTATCTAAAAGTTGATTTAAATTTTTGGAAAAATGGGTTTCATTTGAAAATCCATTGCCGGAACCAGCAGGGAAAATTGCCAGAATTTTGTCAGTATTAATTAATTTTTGAGCAACGGTAGAAATGGTTCCGTCGCCACCAACTGCCACGAAAATATCGACCCTGTCGAAGTTTTCACGTATAAAATCGAAAGTGCCTTCAATGGATTCTGAAATGTAATATATCGGATTTCCAACTTTTTTTAAGAGTGCATCCAGAAAAGGTTGATAATTTTTTTTCGCTGAAAAAGGATTGATGATGAAGGCGACTTTTTCCATAAGAATAAGATTAAAATGCCTGATAAAATGGTGTTTCATCAGGCTTCTCTATTTTTTATTAAAGTTTCAGTCTCGTTTTGAACTCGTCGTTTAAAAATGGTTTTATTTCCGAAAGCGGAATTTTTATGAGAACTGGACCAGCGGCGTATGCGGCAATTTCATATTGATTATAAAGGAAATAAAGATATTCCTTGTCGAAGTAAAAATTGTTATTCAGTGGTATTTCTTTTACCAAAAGCGCTGCTGCCTGTCCTTTTTCTAAATCATTTTTTAGAAAATGATCCATCAAAATACGGCTCCAAATTTCCGCATCTTGAACTTTCAAAATATCAGAAAGCTGCAGAGTTTTGTTCGTTTTTAAATCAAAAACTTTATAAATTTCGTTGTAATAGCCATGTGCGCCACCGGTGTAGCCACTCGCAGTATATTGAATGGTTATGAAATCGTCCATTTTGGAAAACATCTTCATGTCGGAAGTTTGATCCCAGGTTTGCTCAAAATCAGGCTTCCAATCAGTAATGTTTTCTTTAGAATTCTGGAAAAAATCTGTTTTTTGCTTCTCGAGAGCTTCCAGAATTTGATCTTTTGAATAAGATTCCAATTTAATGTTCATTGGCGAATAGACACTGTCGAGAACCGTTTTATTCGAAATATTCGGGAAAACCAACGCTTTCGATTGGAAAATTGTGGAAAGATTTTTATCGATCTTCAAAGAATCGGTAACTTTTACGGAATCGATTGCGAAAACTGGTGTGGAAACTACTGTAGAATCGGATTTTACGGAATTTTCTGATGTTTGTTTTTCAGGTTTTGTACAACTGAAAAATAATAAAAATGCGGCGGAAGTAATAATTAAAGTTTTCTTCATTTTCATGGTGTTTGATGATTAAACTTTTGAGCAAAAAACCGTCCAAAATGAACGGTTTTATTGAGATAATATGTTAAATTTTCATTTTAAACATCAATTTTTGCGTAGATTGCATTTTTCTCAATGAATTCTCTTCTTGGAGGTACTTCATCACCCATTAACATCGAGAAGACGTTGTCAGCATCGGCTAAACTTTCAATGGTAACTTGTTTCAAGATTCTATTTTCAGGGTTCAATGTAGTTTCCCAAAGTTGTTCAGGATTCATTTCCCCAAGACCTTTGTATCGTTGAACTTCCACACCTTTTCCGTCCGGAGCCATTTCCGAAGTAAGGTCTTCGCGCTCCTTCTCGTTGTAGGCGTACACTTTTTTGTTTCCTTTTTTCAACAAATAGAGTGGTGGTTGTGCGATATAAATGTATCCGTTTTCGATGAGTTCTTTCATATAACGGAAGAAGAACGTTAAAATCAACGTAGAAATGTGCGATCCATCAATATCCGCATCGGTCATAATCACGATTTTGTGATAACGTAGTTTGGAAATATTGAGTGCTTTGGAGTCTTCTTCAGTACCTACAGAAACGCCAAGAGCGGTGTAGATGTTTTTGATTTCTTCATTGTCATAAACCTTGTGAAGCATTGATTTTTCAACGTTCAAAATTTTACCTCTTAAAGGAAGAATTGCCTGGAAATGACGGTCTCGGCCTTGTTTAGCTGTACCACCTGCGGAATCTCCCTCCACGAGGAATAATTCGGAAATTTCCGGATCTTTCGATGAACAATCAGAAAGTTTTCCGGGAAGTCCGCTTCCGCCCATTGGGGATTTTCTTTGAACTAGTTCTCTTGCTTTTTTCGCTGCTTGTCTTGCCTTTGCTGCTAAAACAACTTTCTGTACGATGATTTTCGCTTCGTTAGGGTTTTCTTCCAAGAAATTGGTAAGCATTTCGCCTACGATTTTATCTACCGCTCCCGAAACTTCGGAGTTACCGAGTTTGGTTTTGGTTTGTCCCTCGAACTGTGGTTCCATTACTTTTACTGAAATCACGGCAGTTAAACCTTCTCTAAAGTCATCACCGGTAACTTCTACTTTTTCTTTAGCAGGGATTCCTAATTCGTCAGCAAATTTTTTCAAAGTTCTCGTTAAAGCTCTTCTAAAACCGGCTAGGTGAGTTCCACCTTCATGGGTGTTGATATTGTTGACGTATGAGTGAAGATTTTCGTTATAAGAAGTGTTGTATCGCATCGCAACTTCTACCGGGATATCATCTTTTTCACCTTCCATGAAGATCACATTGCTCATGATCGATTCGCGGTTACCGTCGATAAATTCTACGAATTCTTTTAAACCGCCTTCAGAGTGGAAGATTTCAGATTTGAAATTTCCGTCTTCCAGTTTTTCTCTTTCATCAGTTAAAGTGATCGTAATACCTTTGTTTAGGTAAGAAAGCTCTCTTAATCTGCTTGCTAAAGTGTCGTAATTGTACACCAATTCGGTGAAGATGGTATCATCGGGTTGGAAGAATTGTTTGGTTCCTCTTTTGTCGCTGTGTCCAATTTCGGTTACTTCGGTTTGTGCTTTACCTTTAGAATAGGTTTGTTGGTAGATGTTTCCGTCACGGTAAACTGTGGTAATCATTACATTAGAAAGTGCATTCACACACGATACCCCAACTCCGTGCAGACCTCCGGAAACTTTATAGGAATCTTTATCAAATTTTCCTCCTGCACCAATCTTCGTCATCACGACTTCCAAAGCCGATTTTTGTTCTTTTTCGTGTAAATCTACTGGGATTCCACGCCCGTTATCGCTTACTTCTATTGCATTACCTTCTTTGATGGTAACGGTAATCGAGTCACAATAACCTGCTAAAGCTTCATCAATAGAGTTATCTACTACTTCATAAACCAAATGGTGAAGTCCTCTACTACCTACATCACCAATGTACATGGAAGGACGCATTCTCACGTGCTCCATTCCTTCTAATGCCTGAATACTACTTGCTGTATACTGTTTGTTGCTCATATTTTTATAGATTCTTAAAGATCCCGAAATCGAAATTTCAGATACTTTTATTCCTCTTTTTTATTGTTGTTTTTCTTTAAAAATGCTTACAAATATCGTGATTTTTTTCGAGGTAAAAAAGTTAATTCTTCCCAAAAAACACAAGAAGTTTTCCACAACAAAACCTTTCTTTTCGAAAGATGATTTTTAGCTTTAATTATTTAAAAAATAAACAAAAAATATCAATTAAAATCGAAAATAACTGTGATAAATCATGTTTATTATTGAAGGTTAATGTTTACTTTTATTGACCCAAAATTTCAAAATCATGGATGATTTCATTGCAGCGCGTTCGCAGATGGCGATGTCGCTTGGTTTTCACATTATTTTTTCCTGTGTTGGTATGGTGATGCCATTTCTGATGGCATTCGCTCACTGGAAATATTTGAAAACCGGAAACCTCGTCTACAAAGGACTTACCAAAGCTTGGAGCAAAGGTGTGGCAATTTTGTTTGCAACAGGCGCTGTTTCCGGAACAATGCTTTCCTTTGAATTAGGATTGCTTTGGCCTGGATTTATGAAACACGCAGGTCCTATTTTCGGGATGCCTTTTTCATTGGAAGGAACTGCTTTTTTTATTGAGGCCATTGCATTGGGATTTTTTCTTTACGGTTGGGAAAAATTCAACAAATGGTTTCATTGGTTTTGTGGATTTCTGGTTGGCATCAGTGGTTTAGCTTCCGGAATTTTAGTTGTGGCGGCAAATGCTTGGATGAATTCGCCAACAGGTTTCGATTATATCGACGGGCAATATCAAAATATCGATCCGATCAAAGCAATGTTCAATGAGGCTTGGTTTCCACAGGCATTTCACATGACGGTTGCGGCTTTTTGTGCAACCGGATTTACGGTTGCTGGTGTTCATGCCTATTTAATTTTAAAAAAGAAAAATATTGAGTTTCATACCAAAGCATTCAAAATTGCTGCGGGTTTTGCCTTGATTGGCGCATTCGGAGCGCCATTGAGTGGTGATGTAGCTGCGAAATCGGTAGCAGAAAGACAACCGATCAAGTTAGCTGCGATGGAAGCTCATTTCGAAACAGAAAAAGGTGCAGCTTTCGTGATTGGAGGAATTCCGGATGAAGAAAAAGGTGAAATTAAATATGCATTAAAAATACCGAAAGTTTTGAGTTTTTTGGTCAGCAATGATTTTAATGCGGAAGTGAAAGGTTTGAAAGATTTTCCTCGTGACGAATGGCCGCCGGTTGCGGTGGTTCACTATGCTTTTCAAATCATGATTTTCTTTGGCGTGGTGATGATTATTATTGGTGGAATTTATTTGTTTGCGGTATTTTTTAAGAAAAATTGGCTCACCAAAAATTGGCTTTTGAAAATGTTCATGTTTGCAACGCCTTTTGGTTATATTGCATTGGAAGCTGGTTGGACGGTCACTGAAGTCGGTCGGCAACCATGGATTATTTACGGAATCATGCGAACTGCTGATGCGGTAACTCCGATGCCGGGAATTCAATATTCTTTTTATTTTTTCACCGCGATTTTTGTTTCGTTGTCGTGTATTATTATCTTTCTTTTAAGACGACAGATTCAAATGGTTCCGAAACTTTACGATCCTACCGACCCACAGTTTAATTCTAAAAACAAACCATCATGATCTACGTTGTAATAGGTTTTCTATGGCTTTCGATCTGTCTGTATATTATTTTTGGCGGAGCAGATTTTGGGGCGGGAATTGTGGAACTTTTTACCCGAAAAAGCAATCGTACCAAAACGAAAAAACTTATGTATGAGTCCATCGCACCTGTTTGGGAAGCTAATCACATGTGGCTGATTATTGCAATTGTGATTTTATTTGTAGGGTTTCCCGAAATTTATACTACGCTTTCCATTTATCTGCATATTCCTTTGGTTTTAATGCTTTTGGGAATTATCGCACGCGGAACGGCATTTACTTTCAGGCATTACGACGCGGTGAAAGACGATTGGCAAGAAGTTTATACTCAAATTTTTTACTATTCCAGTTTGCTTACTCCGTTTTTTTTAGGACTAATCGCAGCGGCTACGATTTCACATGCTATCAATCCGGAAGCTACGAATTTTCTAGATTTATATATCTTCAGCTGGTTGAATTGGTTTGGCGTTGCAGTAGGATGTTTTACGGTTTCTATCTGCGCTTATCTGGCTTCGGTTTTTGCGTTAAGAGAAACCAGCGATCGGCTTGAATTGAATTTAATGATAAAAAAATCTAAACAAACCATGGTTTTTGTGGTGATTACCGGAATTTTAGTTTTTCTTACCGCTTATTTGTCCAATATTCCTTTACTGGTCTGGGTTTTCTCGAAACCAATTGGGATTATTGCTTCGGTTTCTGCTACGATTTGTTTGTTTTTAATTTTAAGAGCGATGAAACGTGAAAAGTTATTTCCTGTAAGGATTTTAGCAGGTTTTCAGGTGGTGATGATTTTGGTTGCCGCGACTTATCAGCATAATCCAAATTTAATTCTTCTCGGAAACGGGGAGCATCTTTCTTTGCTAGAACATGCGGCTTCTGCGAAAACTATTTCTGCTTTGGGTTGGGCTTTGGTGTTGGGTTCAATGTTTATTCTACCGTTTTTGTTTTATTTGATGTTCTCTTTCAGCAGACAACGAAGGTAGTTTTAACAAAAAAAACGAACCGAAGTCCGTTTTTATATTCATATTTTATTGCTCATCAAAACAATTTCATCAAAACTTGATCTTCAGTTTTTTCAACTTTAATTAAATTGTTTTTGGTTAAATTTTTCGTCGCTTTGTCCCATTTTTTTCCGGAAAGCTGGCTTTTAGCTTTTACATCTGCCAAATTCATTGGCTCTTCTTGGGAATTTAGAATTTCTAAAAGCAATTTTTCATCCTCATCCAACTCGAACTGAGGAGCAACTTTTTCAGGTTTCATTTGTGGAAAAAGTAAAACTTCTTGGATGGATGCATTGTTCGTAAGGAACATAATTAGACGATCCATTCCGATTCCCAATCCCGATGTTGGCGGCATTCCGTATTCCAAAGCGCGAAGGAAATCGTTGTCGATAAACATTGCCTCATCGTCTCCTTTTTCGGAAAGTTTTAGTTGTTCTTCGAAACGTTCTCTTTGATCGATTGGGTCATTTAATTCTGAATATGCGTTTGCGACTTCTTTACCGCAAACCATTAATTCAAAACGCTCGGTTAATCCTTCCTTGCTTCTGTGTTTTTTGGTTAAAGGCGACATTTCGATCGGATAATCCGTAACAAACGTTGGTTGAATGAAGTTTCCTTCACATTTTTCTCCGAAGATTTCATCGATTAATTTCCCTTTACCCATTGTTTCGTTCACATCGATTCCGATGGATTTTGCGAAGTCGAACAGTTCTTGTTCAGTTCTTCCGGTGATATCGAAACCTGTGAATTTTAAAATAGCTTCGGTCATTGAAACCCTTGGATAAGGCGCTTTCCAGCTTATGGTATGTTCCCCGAAAGTAGATTCTGCACTTCCGTTTACTTGTGTCGCACAGTATTCTAATAGTTTTTCTGTGAAATCCATCATCCAATTGTAATCTTTGTACGCAACATAGATTTCCATTGCTGTAAATTCCGGGTTGTGGGTTCTGTCCATTCCTTCATTTCTGAAGTTTTTCGAGAATTCGTAAACTCCGTCAAAACCACCTACGATGAGTCTTTTCAGGTAAAGTTCATTGGCAATTCTTAAATATAATGGAATATCTAAAGCATTGTGATGGGTGATGAAAGGTTTTGCAGCAGCTCCGCCGGGAATCGATTGCAGGATTGGAGTTTCAACTTCAAAATAGCCTGCATCATTGAAAAACTGACGCATCGCGTTGAACATTTTAGTTCTTTTCACGAAAACTTCTTTTACATGAGGATTTACTGTTAAATCCACATAACGCTGTCTATATCTTAGTTCCGGATCGTTGAAAGCATCGTGAGTTACACCGTTTTCGTCGGTTCTGGGTTGAGGTAGTGGTCTTAATGATTTGGTCAGTAAGGTAAAGTTTTCAACCTTAACCGTCATTTCGCCAACTTGTGTTTTGAAGAGTTCTCCTTCAATTCCGATGATGTCGCCAATATCTAAAAGATGCTTGTAAACCTCATTATAAAGCGTTTTATCGTCACCTGGACAAATCTCGTCGCGGTTGAAATAAACCTGAATTCTTCCTTCAGAATCTTGCAGTTCAGCAAAACTGGCTTTACCTTGAATTCTACGGCTCATCAATCTACCTGCAATCTTCACTTTTTTACCTTCTGTAAAATCGTTCTTTATGGATTTGGTGGATTCTGTGATGTTGTATTCTTCCGCAGGGAAAGCGTTAATACCCATTTTTTCAAGGGTTGCCAACTTTTCTCTTCTAATGATTTCCTGTTCTGATAACTGCATGTTTTCTTGCTTTTTAAGTCTGCAAATTTAGGGAATTTCTCTGGATTTTTGATGTGTTTTTTCACAAAAAAAGCAGCCATTCATTGACTACTTCTTTATTTTTTTTCTTTGATTCTATTTTTTTAAACTCATGATGTAAGCCACCATTTTCTTCGCGTTCTCCGGACTCATGGCCGGATGCGCAGACATCGGCACACTGCCCCAAACGCCGCTTCCTCCATTGATGATTTTCCCAGCGAGCATTTCTGTATTTTCAGGAGTGTTTTCGTATTTTCCGGCAATATCCAGATAAGACGGACCAATGAGTTTTTCGCCGGTTTGATGACAAGTCATGCAATCTGCACCTTCCACCAAAGCTTTTCCTTCTTCGATGTTTTTGGTTAAATCTTCGATGGAATCCTTTTTCACGACAGGTTCCGGAGTTGAAGTTACCGTTACATTGCTGTGATCGGGAATAGATGAGGATTCAGATTTTGAACAGGAAACCATCAGCGAAATGGCGAAACCGAAAACCAAAGCTTTTTTCATAACATTTATTTTGCGGTTGCAGAATCTGTAGCTACCGGAGTTGCTGCGGCAGGAGCAGGAGCTGCTTTTGCAGTGTCAGTTACCGTTACTTCAGGTTCTTCCAACATCACGTTGCTTTCTGTTGTTGTTTCTTTTTTTGCGCAGCTTGCCAATACCAAACTTCCGATGAATGCGATTGCCAATAATTTTTTCATAATAAATTTAATTTGAGCAAAAATAGAAATTTCAAAATTAATTTTTCAATTTTAGTGATATAAATCGGAAACAGATTAATTAATTCTTATTTATAGTCAAGATCAAATATCCATTCACTGATATCTTCTTCAATGATAAGTGTAAAATTATGCGATGAAAGAACCGATCAATTATTTTTTTTAAATAAATGTAGTTTTTTTAAAAAACATTAATACATTTGTACCAATGAAAACAATCAACAATACAAACTGGTGGTGGCCTCAAAACTTTCAAAGTCTTGAGCATTACTCTTTTGTGTAAAAAATTATATTTTATCAAAAAATTAAAAGACTTTGACTTTATGTTGAAGTCTTTTTTTTATTCAAAAATCCAAACAATATCATGAAATTCAATCGAAATATTCAGCTGAAAACAACGGTGAAATCTACCTTGAGCGATCTCTTTACCCCCATTGGAATTTATTTGCGTTTACGTGATCAATTTCGGGATACCATACTTCTCGAAAGTGCCGGAAATCAAAATAATGATAACAATTTTTCGTTTATTGCTGTAAATGCCATTGCCGGAATCGAAATCAGAAATTACCAAGAAGCACACATCAAATTTCCACTCGAAAGTGCCGAAAAAATCAACATTGAAAAGGAAAAACTAACCGATTTGCTTCAAGATTTTTCTCAATCTTTCGAATGTGAAGAGCCCAATCTTCCAATCGGGAAATCCGCGCAAGGTTTTTTTGGCTACACTTCTTACGATGCGATTCCGTTTTTTGAAAATATAAAATTCAAAGAAGCTTCTGAGGAAAATAAGATTCCACTTTTGCGATATCGTCTCTATCAGTACGTGATTGCAATTAATCATCACAACGACGAAATGTCCCTCATTGAAAACAAAATCTCAGGATTAAAATCGGAGATCTCCGTCATTGAAAATTTAATTCAACAAAAAAATGCACCAATTTTTCCCTTCCAAAAAATAGGAGAGGAAGCATCGAATTTAACTGACGAAGAATACAGAGACGCTGTAGAAACTGCCAAAAAACACTGTTTCCGAGGTGATGTGTTTCAATTGGTTTTGAGCCGAAGATTTCAGCAGAAATTTATGGGAGACGAGTTCAATGTTTATCGGGCTTTGCGAAATATCAATCCTTCGCCGTATTTGTTTTTCTTCGATTATGGTGATTATAAACTTTTAGGTTCAAGTCCTGAAAGTCAGTTAATTATAAAAAATGGAAATGCAATTATTCACCCGATTGCTGGAACTTTTAAACGAACCGGAAATGTGGAAGAAGATTTGAAAGCCGCAGAAGAGCTTAAAAATGACGATAAAGAAAATGCGGAACACACGATGCTGGTTGATTTGGCGAGAAACGATTTAAGCATTTTCGGGAAAAATACCAAAGTGTCTAAATTGAAAGAAATTCAGTTTTTTTCACATGTAATTCACATGGTTTCTGAAGTTACGACTGAGGTTTCCGAAGATCAAAATCCTTATGAAATGATTGCAACCACCTTTCCGCAGGGCACATTAAGTGGCGCTCCAAAATACCGTGCAATGCAACTTATCGATGATTATGAAAAGACTTCCAGAAGCTATTACGGCGGATCTATTGGTTTTGTAGGTTTCGATGGAAGTTGTAATCAGGCGATTATGATCCGTACTTTTTTAAGTAAAAATAACACGCTATTTTACCAAGCCGGAGCCGGAATTGTCGCAAAATCTTCTGCTGAAAATGAACTTCAGGAAGTAAATAACAAATTGGGCGCTTTGAAAAAAGCCATCCTAAAAGCAGAAAAATTAGTATAAACAATTGAAAATTAATAAGATGAAAATATTAGTCCTTGATAATTACGACAGTTTTACATATAATTTGGTTCAAATGATTGAGCAAATTGTAAACGAAAAAATTGATGTTTTCAGAAACGATAAAATTTCTTTGGAAGAGGTCGAAAAATACGATAAAATCATACTTTCTCCTGGTCCCGGAATTCCGGAGGAAGCGGGAATACTTTTGGAATTGATTAAAAAATATGCACCTACGAAATCTATTTTCGGAGTTTGTCTGGGTCAGCAGGCGATTGCTGAAGCTTTTGGAGGAACTTTAATTAATCTTTCTGAGATTTACCATGGTGTTGCAACGGAATCCACCCAAATTAATCAACATAAGCTTTTTAAAAATTTACCTGAAACTTTAGAAGTCGGAAGGTATCATTCCTGGGCGGTAAATCCTGAAAATTTCCCTGATGAATTAGAAATTACCAGTGTAGATAAAAACGGAATGATTATGAGTTTAAAACATAAAAACTACGATGTACACGCTGTACAATACCATCCGGAAAGCATTTTAACTCCCAAAGGAAAACAAATTTTAGAAAATTTTCTGGCTTAAATTCCGAACCTTCAAATAATATAAAATGAAAGAGATATTACAATATTTATTCAACCATAATACGCTTTCAAAGTCCGAAGCGAAAGCGATTCTCACCGAAATTGCTCAAAATAAATTCAATGAAAATGAAGTAACCGCTTTTGTTACCGTTTTTTTGATGCGCAGCATTACGCTCGAAGAAATGGAAGGTTTTCGGGAAGCTTTGCTCAAACTTTCTGTTCCGGCGGATTTGGGAACTCATGATTTAGTAGATATCGTGGGAACTGGCGGCGACGGAAAAAATACTTTTAATATTTCCACATTGGCTAGTTTTGTGGTTGCCGGAGCCGGACAAAATGTTGCGAAACATGGAAATTACGGAGTTTCGACGATTTCCGGATCTTCAAATGTCTTGGAAGAATTGGGTTATCAATTCAAAACTAATTCCGAAGATTTACGCCAGGATTTGGAAAAAAGTAATATCTGTTTTCTTCATGCGCCCGTTTTCCATCCCGCTTTGCGATCGGTTGGACCTTTGCGAAAAGGATTGGGCTTGAGAACTTTTTTCAATATTCTAGGTCCTCTTGTTAATCCTGCGAAACCAAAATTTTCCATGATTGGCGTTTATAGTTTAGAAATTGCGAGGATTTATCAGTATTTGCTTCAAAAAAATCAAGAAAATTTCTTGCTCGTTCATTCGCTCGACGGATATGATGAAATTTCCTTGACTTCGGATACCAAAATTTTCGACAAAACGGGCGAATATATTTTTTCCGCAGAAGAATTAGGTTTCAGTACTATCAATCAAGAAAGCATTTTCGGTGGAAATTCAAAACAAGATGCAGCAAGAATTTTTAGAGATATTTTGGAAGGAAACGGAACTGAAGAACAAAATTCGGTGGTGATTGCGAACGCTGCGATGGCTTTAAAAAATACCGAAAAATTCGGTGGTTACGATGATTGTTTGGCCGCAGCTAAAGAAAGTTTAGAAAGTGGAAAAGCGTTGCAATGTTTAAAAAATCTATTGAATTAAGATGAATATTTTAGACAAAATTATCACAAGAAAAAAAGAAGAAATTTCTTTGTCTAAATCTCAAGTTTCTTTGAAAGACCTGAAAAATTCAGCTTTTTTTGAAAGGAAAACCTTTTCACTAAAGGACACTCTGGTTCAAAAGTCCGGAATTATCGCTGAGTTTAAAAGAAAATCGCCAAGCAAAGGAATTATAAATAATCAATCCGATGTTCTGGAAGTTGCGAAAACTTACGAAAAATGTGGAGCAAGTGGCATTTCTATATTAACAGATTCTGATTTTTTTGGTGGAAATTTTGACGATATTTTAAAAATTAGAAATGAAATTCAAATACCAATTTTGCGGAAAGATTTTATGATTGACGAATACCAGTTTTATGAAGCAAAATCCATCGGAGCAGATGTTGTTTTGCTGATTGCTGCGTGTTTGTCACCGGTTCAAGTTCAGGAATTTACGGAACTTTCCCATGAATTAGGACTGGAAGTTTTGCTCGAAATTCATACCGAAGAAGAATTGAAATGTTTTAATAAAAATATTGATTTGGTCGGAATTAATAATCGAAACTTGCAAGATTTCAAAGTGGATTTGCAGCATTCCGTGGATTTGAAAAACCTACTTCCAGCCGGAACTTTATCCATTGCAGAAAGTGGAATTTATAGTGTACAGGATTATCAATTTCTGAAGAGCAAAGGTTTTGATGGATTTCTGATGGGCGAATATTTTATGAAAAATGAAAATCCGGGACAGAAATTTGAGGAATTTATTTCACATTTAGCTAGGTAGAAATTTTAGAATTTAACCATTGAAAATAGCTTTAGAAAGTATTTAAAAGATGAAATTAAAAGTATGTGGATTAACAAAACTCGATCAAATTCAGGAATTAATTTCTTTGGAAGTAGATTTCTTGGGCTTTATTTTTTATGAAAAATCACCGAGATATGTTCTTAATCATTTAAACTTAAAAGAAATATCGGAAATTCCGCATGCAGGTAAAGTTGGAGTTTTTGTGAATGAAACGATTGAAAATGTGATTGATTTTTCAGTGAAAGCAAATCTTAATTTTATTCAACTTCATGGTGATGAGGACGATCATTATATTGCGAATTTGAAAAATAATTTGCCTAACCAAATTAAAATGATCAAAGTAATCAGAATTGGAAATCAAACTTCAGAAGAACTCCAAAAAAACATTAATCAACAACCATCAACTATTAATTATCTGCTGTTTGATACCGATTCCAAAGCTTTCGGAGGAACAGGAAAAACTTTTGATTGGAAAATTTTGAATGAAGTAGAAATCTCTATTCCATATTTTCTAAGCGGTGGAATTTCTTTAGAAAACGTCCATCAAATCCCAACGATAAACACTCATCCTTTTTCCCTCGATATCAATTCCAAATTTGAATTGGAGCCGGGGATGAAAAATTTAGATAAAATAAAAGAATTTATAAAATCGTATAATGTGGTATAATGTAAAATAAGTTTAGTAATAGATTTTAAAACCGTTGTACAAAATAAAAAAAAATAAAAATATGAATTACCAAAACCCCGATAAAAACGGATATTACGGAGAATTTGGTGGCGCTTTTATCCCGGAAATGCTTTATCCGAATGTGGAGGAACTGCAGCAAAATTATCTGAAAATCATTGAATCCCAAGAATTCCAAGCGGAGTTTCAGGATTTGCTGAAAAACTACGTTGGAAGAGCCACTCCGTTATATTTTGCAAAGAATTTAAGTGAAAAATATCACACCAAAATTTATCTGAAAAGGGAAGATTTGAACCATACCGGCGCACACAAAATCAACAACGCGCTCGGTCAAGCTTTACTGGCTAAAAAATTGGGCAAAAAACGCATCATTGCAGAAACCGGAGCTGGTCAACACGGCGTTGCAACGGCTACAGCGTGCGCATTACTTGGTTTGGAATGCATTGTTTATATGGGCGAAATCGACATTGCGAGACAGGCGCCAAATGTTGCACGAATGAAAATGTTGGGAGCAACGGTAATTCCCGCGACTTCTGGCTCGAAAACGTTGAAAGATGCTGTAAATGAAGCTTTGAGAGATTGGATCAATAATTCTACTACAACACATTATATTATCGGAAGTGTGGTTGGTCCGCACCCGTTTCCGGATTTGGTAGCTAGATTTCAAAGTGTGATTTCGGAAGAAATAAAATGGCAGTTGAATGAGAAAATCGGGCGTGAAAATCCGGACTATGTGATTGCGTGTGTTGGTGGAGGAAGCAATGCTGCAGGGACTTTCTACCATTTCGTGAATGAAAAAAACGTGAAAATTATCGCAGGAGAAGCCGGCGGTTTTGGTGTGGATTCCGGGAAATCTGCGGCGACTACTTTTTTGGGAACTTTAGGCGTTTTGCATGGAAGTAAAAGTCTGGTGATGCAAACGGAGGACGGACAAGTCATCGAGCCGCATTCTATTTCTGCGGGTTTAGATTATCCTGGGATTGGGCCGTTTCACGCGAATTTATTTAAAGAAAAAAGGGCGGAATTTTTTAGTATTAATGATGATGAAGCGCTGAAATTTGCTTTTGAATTAACAAAATTGGAAGGGATAATTCCAGCGCTGGAATCGGCTCATGCATTGGCAGTTTTGGAAAAGAAAACGTTTGAAAAAGACGATGTCGTAGTGATTTGCCTTAGCGGACGTGGGGATAAAGACATGGAAACTTATCTGAAAAATCTGGATTAAAAATTAATAAAAATGATCAGTAAAAAACTCAATATTTATTTTACCGCCGGAATTCCGAAGCTGGAAGATACCGTTGAAATTATAAAACTTATTCAAAACTCCGGCGCGGATATGTTGGAAATCGGAATGCCTTATTCGGATCCCGTTGCTGATGGAGAGACCATTCAAAAAGCGCACGAACTGGCGTTGCAAAACGGAATGACGATCGCGAAACTCTTTCAACAATTGAAATCCATTAAAAATGAAATTGAAATTCCCGTAATTTTGATGGGATATATCAATCCGGTTTTGAGTTTCGGGTTCGAGAATTTTTGTGAAAAATGCGCTGAATCAGGTGTTTCTGGATTGATAATTCCCGATCTTCCACCGATTGAATTTGAGAAAAATTACCGTCGAATATTAGAAAAATATGGTCTTACGTTTACATTTTTGGTAACGCCAGAAACTTCAGATGAAAGAATAAAATATCTTGATGATTTAAGTTCAGGATTTTTGTATGCCGTGAGTTCTTCTTCCACCACCGGAAACGAAAATAAGTCAATTAATAATAAAGATTATCTTCAGAAATTAGCTTCTTCACCATTGAAAAATCCGTTATACATCGGTTTCGGAATTAAAAATAAAAAAGATTTTGATGAAGTGACGGCAGGAGCAACTGGCGGAATTATCGGAACTGCTTTTGTGAAAATTCTTCTCGAAAAAGAAAACTGGAAAATTGAGGCTGCAGAATTTATTAATAGTATTAAGGGAGAAAAGTTGTAAATTTACAATGCAAATAGATTAAGAGATTATGCTCTGTTAGCTGGTTTGAAGGTTTAAAAAAAATGCAACACAAATTTTAATTTAACCCTTTATGGAATGATAAAAAAAATAACCGCCGAAGCGGTTACTGTAAGAAAGAAAATAAAATAATCTCTCATCAATACTGTCCTAAATAAAAAAACAGATATATTTTATGCACATATAGATAGGCTTTAAGCGGAATTTTCTATAGATTTTCAAAAAGAACCCCTTGATAATATGTTTTTTGAGATTCAGGTGGTTGGTCAAAAGGTTTGTCGAGCCAATACTGGAGATTAATTTTCACAAAAATATTCAGTCGGATAAATGCTACTAGATTTGATAATTGCCAAGGATATTTTGCGATTGATTTTAGGTATTTTAGGATAAGAATGGTAATTAGAGCCGTCCAAATTTGTATTTTAACTGCATTTTCAGATGTTCCGATAAATGTTTTGATATGAAGCAATTGCTTGATGTCTCTGAAAAAAATCTCAATCTGCCACCTTTGTTTGTACAGTTCTGCAATGGTGGAAGCTGCCCAAGTGAAATTATTGGTGATAATTTCGATAGTTTGCTTGTTTTCTTCGTCCAAAACCGCCACTCTTCTTAATTTTTTAGGGTATTTTTCTTTTGAAATAGGGTTTGAAAGGATTATGTCTTCGTCTTTCAAAATGTTTTGCGCTCCTTTTGGTGGAAGTTCTCGTTCCTGTAAAGTTTCAAATTTTAGGTTTTCCTTATGCCTGATTACAAAAAAAACACCTTTGCTGTCCCAAATAGAAAGCATCGGAAAATCGTTGTAAAAACGGTCGGCTACAATCACCGCACCTTTCTCTAAGGGAATGTTTTCAGCCCCTTTATTATCCGCAACGCTTCCTTTGGTAATATTCACATAAACCGGAAGTTTCCCATCGTATTCAAGCAAGGTATGCATCTTTACAGCTCCTTTCTTAGTGCGATACGTTGCCCAATCAAATAAAGAAAGACACAGGGAAATAAGAGTGGAATCTAATAGATAAACGGGAACTTTTATTTTCAGCTTTACTCGTTTTTGTTTGGTGTGCTGTCCTAAATGTTCTAATAATATGAAATACAAATCTTTGAACAAGTCTGCATCTCTTTTCCCATTTTGGTAACTGATGGAAGATTTGGAAGGTGCAGTTTTTATTCCTAAATGATTGAGGTTGCCCGTTGCGCTACGAAGTCCATTGGAAATATCCCGTACCGAGGTGCTTTTCGCAAAATGACAGAAAAGCATAGAAACTAAATGGGTCCAACTATCGAATCCTTTATTTCGGTAATCGGTCTTTTTTTCTTTGACTATTTTTTTGAAAATTACTCGGTCTATTTTTGAAATAATCTGAGAAAATAATGTTAATTTTGAGTCCATAAGAAGGTTTTTTTGTTGTGCAACCTCAAAGGTACTTTGAGTTACTCTAATTCCTTCTTATTTTTTTTATTTAGGACGCTATTGATCTCTCATCATTTATGTTTTGCAAATATAAACATTTAATATAATTCACAAAGCAGTGAATAAAAAAATATTATACATTACATCCTAAAATCAATTCGTTATCATGTCACGAAAAGTTGTTAGTGGTCCGATAAGAGACAAACACCGCACCAAAGAAAAACTGATTAAAACAGTTGGCGAAATTATCAAGTCCAAGGGTTTTCATGAATTGAAAATCACCAATATCGCGAAAGTTGCGGGAGTAGATAAAAAATTGATATATAAATATTTCGGGACTGTTGAAAATCTCATTAATTCTTATCTTCAGTCTGAAGACTATGGAAGTTGTATGAAAAATATTGATTTTGCCAATATAGATGTTTCTGATCATGGCAAAGGATTTACCAAAATACTTATTGAAAATATGTTTGAGGCAATTTCAAAAAATAAGGAGTTGCAAAAAATAATTGTGTGGGAATTGTATGAGTACAATGATATTTTAAGAAAGCTGGCGGATCATCGGGAAGAGTTGGGTGAACAGATTTTTCAGAGTATTATGCATCCTTATTTTAAAGCCAATCACAAAAAATTTCGCGCAATTTTGGGCATCCTTATTTCTTCGACTTATTATTTGAACCTTCATGCAGAATCGAACGGAAGCAAGTTCTTTGGATTGGATATTAATGATCCCGACGACAGAAATATTTTCCTTGAAGTGATGGGTGATATCGTGGATAATGCTTACGAAAAATATCATTAAATGGATGACGAATTCAAGGTTTACAATTATTTTTCGTCCTATAAGAAAATAAAACTCAATATGTTTTTATTTAATGCATAATAATTAATTTTTGTAAGTTTGGCTTTCAAAAATTCAACATCATAGGTTGCTAAAATCTCTATGATTTCCTAAATTAATATAATGACAACCACACAAAATAAAATTTTATTTTTCCAGGAATTAGGTTTGATGGAATATCTTGACGCTTTCAATTATCAGGAAAAACTGATGAAAGAAATCATTGAACTGAAATTGAAAAACCGTGACAGAACCGATGGAGATTACGAAGAAACCCCTAATTATCTTCTTTTTGTGGAACATCCTCATGTTTATACTTTAGGAAAATCTGGTGATGAAGAGAACATGCTTGCAAATTCCGAGAAGTTAAAAGAAATAAATGCAACTTTTGTAAAAACCAACCGCGGTGGCGACATTACTTATCACGGTTTCGGACAAATTGTGGGTTATCCGGTTTTGGATTTGGATAATTTCAAATCGGATATTCATCTTTATATGCGAAATTTGGAAGAAGTTATTATAAGAACTATCGCAGAATATGGGCTGAAAGGTCAACGAAGCGAAGGTGAAACCGGTGTTTGGTTGGATGTGGGAAAACCATACGCAAGAAAAATTTGTGCGATGGGTGTGAAAACTTCCAAATGGGTCACCATGCACGGTTTTGCACTCAATGTGAATACAGATTTGCGCTATTTTGAATATATTATCCCTTGTGGCATCAAGGATAAAACGGTTACTTCATTGAAGCGCGAACTCGAAAAAGAATTTTCCGAAGAAGAAGTAAGTGAATTAAAAGACAAAATAAAAAAACACTTCAAGGAAGTGTTTGATGCTGAATTGAACTAATTTAAGTAAGTCTGTTTATTTTACGACCTCTTGATAGGTCTGTACAGATTGAAAATTCTTGTTTTTTTGCTCTTTAATTTTATCTGAAATTAGAATTCCAAAAAGATGGTCAATCTCGTGTTGTACAATTACAGCGGTGAACCCTTCGATAATTTCGATGTGTTTTTTGCCATTTAAATCTTCATATTTAAGCTGTATCACTTTACTTCGATAAAATTGATCCCGAAAATCTGCAATCGACAAATCGCCCTCTGGTCCTAGATTTAAAATTTCGGATTTCCAGGTAATAACCGGATTAAGGAAATAATGTAATGGTTTTTGAGGCAAATCAAACCGTTGAACCCAAATAATATTCCGGTTTATTCCTACTTGTGGTGCGGCAATTCCAACGCCGCTTTTGGTAGAAAGCAATGCGAGTTTCATGCGGTTTACTAGTATTTTGGTATATCGATTTCGCGGTTTCACTTTGATTGATTTTGCTAGCAAAACCTTGTGCTGCAACGAATCTTCTTTTTGAAAAATCGGAAGTGGAGTGGTGATTTCTCCTTCCATAATTCTGGATTTTTCAGATTTAGTATATTGTTGTCCGTAAGCTAAAAAGCCTAGGAAAAGATAGAAAATCGATAGCCGTTTCATGGGTTAAAAGGTTTTAAATCCTTTGTAAACTTCGGTGTTTTTCTCGAGCATTCCCGAAATCTGTAATCTAAATTCATTCAAATGTTCGGTGCCGGTATGTTGGTAATGGTGTTCCTGGGTTTCCCATAATTCAACCAGAAAAAATATGCCTTTGTGGTCGATATCTTCAATCAAATCATATTGCAAACACCCATCTTCATTGCGCGTTTCAAATACCAGTTTTTTCAGGAGTTCGATAGCATCCATTAAATAATTTTCTTTGATGTGAAATAAGGCTACGATGTATAAATTTTTCATTTTTATAAAAATATAAATGCAAATTTAATCAAAGCCTATTAAAATTTGTTGAAAACTTTTCCAAAAACCAGAAGAATCCGAATTGAAAATTTGTTTATCATAAAAGCAAAAAAGAGGCATGAAAATTAAGATTTCTTTAATCCGTAAAAATTTTTATCTTTGTGAAAATCCAAAATGTAAAAATGGCAGAATATAAATTATTACTTCCTTCGATGGGAGAAGGTGTGATGGAAGCTACAGTGATCACTTGGTTGTTTAATGAAGGCGATACCGTAAAAGAAGACGATTCTGTCGTTGAAATTGCGACCGATAAAGTAGATTCTGATGTTCCAACACCAGTTTCGGGTAAAATTGTTAAAATCCTAAAGCAGAAAGATGAAGTTGCTAAAATTGGTGAGGCGATCGCGATTCTGGAAGTTGATGGTTCCGGTGATGCTGTAGCAGAACAGCCACAGGAAAGTAAATCTCATGCCGAAGTGCAAACTGAAATTCCTCAGCTTTACAAAGAAGAAGTAAAAGAATTGGAAAAACCTTTGCAAAATTATGCGCCACAAGAGTTTTCCGGTGAAATTTACCTTTCTCCATTAGTTAAAAATATCGCACAGCAGGAAAATATCTCCGAATCTGAATTGCAATCCATCAAAGGAAGCGGTTTGGAAGGAAGAATTACCAAAGAAGATATATTGGCCTACGTTGCAATTCGAGGCAATAGTAAACCTGCAGAAGTTGTTCAAACATCGACTCCTGTAGCTTCTCCTATGCAGGTTTCAGCTCCTGTGGCAGTGCCTGTGAAAGTGGGAGAGGGCGATGAAATCATCCAAATGGATCGGGTTCGAAAAATTATCGCTGATTCAATGGTGAATTCGAAAAGAATTTCTCCACACGTTACTTCTTTTATCGAAACTGACGTTACAAACGTCGTAAAATGGAGAACGAAGCATAAGGATATTTTTGAAAAAAGAGAAGGCGAAAAATTGACTTACATGCCGATTTTTGTGAAAGCAATCGTGAAAGCAATTCAGGATTTCCCATTGATTAATGTTTCTGTGGACGGTGATAAAATCATTAAGAAAAAGAATATCAATATTGGTATGGCAACAGCACTTCCAGATGGAAATTTGATTGTTCCGGTAATTAAAAATGCCGATCAGCTGTCACTTTCAGGGTTGGCAAAAGCAATTAATGATTTAGCATACCGAGCAAGAAACAAAAAACTCAGACCTGAAGATACACAAGGTGCAACTTATACCATTTCCAATGTTGGTGGTTTTGGTAATTTAATGGGAACACCGATCATTCCACAGCCACAGGTCGCAATTCTTGCCGTTGGCGCAATCGTTAAGAAACCTGCAGTTCTCGAAACTAAAGACGGCGATGTAATTGCAATCCGTAGTCTGATGTTCATGTCACATTCATACGATCACCGTGTGGTAGATGGTTCTTTGGGAGGCATGTTCCTGAAACATGTCCATGATTATTTACAGAACTGGGATTTGAATACTGAAATTTAGTAGTTCGTATTATAAAAAAAACCTTCGGAGAATTTCCGAAGGTTTTTTTGTGATATTTATTTCTTTTTAAGAAAAAGTTTTCATTACATAATCTTTGCAATCTCGTCGCAAAGCCATTCCAGCATTTCGCGATCTTCGGTAGTAAATGGATCTAAAGTGTGAGAATCGATATCAATCTGACCAATGTTTTCGCCATTTTTGATGATAGGAACCACGATTTCAGCTTTTGTATCAATAGAACAGCTTAGATAATTGTCCTGATCATGCACATCCGGAACCACAAAAGTTTCGTTGGAAACCGCTACCTGTCCGCAAATTCCTTTTCCAAAAGGGATAATGGTGTGATCGGTTTCTGCGCCCACATAAGGTCCCAAAATAAGTTCCTCTTTGTCGCCATTTTTAAAGTAAAATCCAGTCCAGTTGAAGTAGGATATTTCTTGATCCAAAAGTTGACAAATTTTTTGAAGTTTATCCTCAGTATTTTGTGTTGGACTTTCTAAGATTGATGAAAGTCTTTTTTTTATTTCTGACATTGTATGATTTTAAGAAAATTCTTTGAGTTTTAGTTCATCTTTGTAGCCGAACATTCCGCGTTCTTTAATCATATCGGCAACGCCTTCGGGTACTTGTTTTTCCCAACCGGTTTCGTGGTTGGCAATTTTGTTGAGTATTTCGCGCGAGTAGATTTCAGAGTAATCTGGGTTGTAATCTTTAATATCAACAATTCGCTGATTGAGTTTGAAATATTTGTATAATTCCTTTAAATTATCTTGAACTTTTAAGTTATTGGAAGTTAATGATTCGTGTGTTTCAGGATCTTTATAAGGATAAAGATATACTCTCATGTGTTGTTTAAAGAATTTCCCAAATGCCTCCAAAATTCCACCGGAAAGATTTTTGTAATAATTTTCATCAAATACATCCAACAGGTTATTTACGCCCATTGCGACACCGATTTTACCATTGGTATAATTAGCAAAATAATCGATAAGACGATAATATTCGGAGAAATTCGAAATGATAACGGTGTAACCCAATTTAGCCAAAACATCCACTCTGTCGAGGAAATCCCTCTCATCAATATCGCCGGCAGCTCTTAAATTTGAAATGGTAATTTCGAAAAGTACAACGGTTTCTTCGTGTCCGCAATTGGAATCGTTCATAAACATTTCCAGACCTTTCTCGAACATATCGATGTTGACTAACGTTACCGGTCGGAAACTTCCTCGTACCGCGAAGATGTTTTTTTTGTAAAGTATATCTGCGGGCAACATATTGTTACCTTCCGAGTTGAAAATCACAGCATCCGTCATACCACTTTTTACAAGCTGCAGACTCATCAATCGGTTATCAACATAAGTGAAAGCCGGACCGCTGAAGTCTATCATGTCAATTTCCACTTTGTCGGTAGAAATATCATCATAAAGTGATTGAATCAGCTTTCTTGGATTATCGGAAAAGTTGAAAGCGCCGTAAATTAAATTTACACCTAGACTTCCAAGTGTTTCCTGCTGCAATGTCGCATCATTTTCTTTGAATTTAACATGAAGGACGATTTCGCTATAATCATCGGTTTCGTTCAACTGAAAACGTAAACCCACCCAGCCGTGACCTTTCATGGTTTTGTTGAAATTGATGGTTGTTACCGTATTTGCATAAGAAAAGAATTTTCTGCCTGGATTATTTTCTCTAGTTAATCGTTCTTCAATTAACGCAACCTCGTAGCGAAGCATTTTACGGAGACGATTTTGCGTCACATATCTGTTTTTGGTTTCTTTACCGTAAATCGCGTCGCTAAAATCTTTGTCATATGCGGACATCGCTTTCGCAATGGTTTGTGAAGATCCACCAGCTCTGAAGAAATGTCGAACAGTCTCTTGTCCTGCCCCGATTTCGGCAAAAGTTCCGTAAATTGTCGGGTCTAAATTAATCGCTAAAGCTTTCTGTTTTGGTGTTAATTTTTGATTAATCACTGGCAATTCTATTTTTTTGTAAATTTACCAATAATAATACCAACGTCAAAAAAAATGAAGTTGAAATTTTTAGGAACCGGCACTTCTCAGGGGATTCCTGTAATTGGTTGTAAATGTGAAGCTTGTGTATCATTTGATCCCAAAGATCAACGTTTTCGTTCGTCAGCTTTGGTTACCACAGGTGCCGGAAAAAAGCTCCTTATCGATTGTGGACCGGATTTTAGGATGCAAATGTTGCAGAATAATGAAGACCGTGTGGATGCGATTCTCCTTACCCATGAACATAATGATCATGTAATTGGTTTGGACGATGTGCGCCCATTGATATTCAAGACCAGGAAAGATATGGAAATTTATTGTTCCAAAAGAGTAGGAGATGAGTTGAAAACTCGTTTTGCTTATGCGTTTGCCGAGGATAAATATCCCGGAGCGCCTTCGTTTGAACTCCATGAGATAACAGGAAATTTTGAATTGTTTGATGCTAAAGTGATTCCTGTGGAGGTGATGCATTATCAGTTGCCGATTTTTGGATTTAAGTTGAAGAAATTGGCATATATTACCGATGCGAGTTTTATTTCGGAAACTGAAAAAGAAAAGTTGAAAAATCTGGATTATTTGATTCTGAATTGTATTAGAAAAGAGCACTTCCACCCTGCGCATTTCATATTGCCCCAAGTTTTGGAACTTTTCGAGGAGCTGCAGCCAAAAAAAATGTATTTAACGCATATTTCTCACCACATGGGTTTGCATGCTGTTACTGAATCGGAACTCCCTGAAAATGTACATCTTGCTTATGATGGATTGGAAATTGAATTTTGATAAAAAGCGACGCAATCGCTGAAACATCTTATAAATATTGAAAATTATAGAAAAATTATTTTTCAGAAATAAAAAATAATTCTATATTTGCACACCAATTTAAAGCAGCCCAGTTGGCGGAATTGGTAGACGCGCTAGACTCAAACTCTAGTACCGCAAGGTGTGCCGGTTCGATTCCGGCACTGGGTACAAAAAACGCCGTTAATCATTGATTAGCGGCGTTTTGTATTTTTACGTTAGTTCATTTGTCCACAATTTGTCCGTATTCGACAAAAATTTTGATTAAAATTTTATTTAAGGCCCTATATTTTGATTGATGATCATTCTTCTGATCAAAACAAATTGCCTGGGATTTGCGCAGGCTCAATTCGCAGGTTTGCAGCTCGTATTTTTATCAGGTTATTCCATCGTTTCAACGCTTTCTGAAGGCTTTCAAAACTTCTTAAAATGTACTATATCTGGATGGAAAATCAGAATTTTTGAAGATTATTAATAATAATTATATACATTTGCACAGTTCAAAAACAAAATTATGTTCAATCAATTACATCATTATCATTTTCATTCTTGCCCTCAAGCGAGCTGATCGTGGTATGTAGTAACTTCAAAATATCTAATCCCGTTTGAGTAAATCAAGCGGGATTTTTCTTTCTTCGGACGATTTTCAGCATGCGATTTACTCAGACTATTTAATAAAAATTAAAATGTCTAAACTGATAAGGTATTTTCAAACGGAATTTCTTTGCTCCAGTCGAATTCTGCAGATTTCACAGGAAGCACCAAATCGGAATGAACTCCATTGGTTAATATGTAAATTTCTATGTTTTCCCGTTCTGTTACAGGCTTTTTAGGAATTTCAATATACGGAATTAGCATCGCACATAAAACATAAAGTCCCACTAATCCCATGATTACTACGAGAGGCTTCAGTAAAAAAAGTATAATTTCTTCATCTTCAAATGTAACAAAAAATTAATGCAAAGAAAGTTTAAAATGGTTTTTCGAATGAAAAATTTTACTAAATTTAAACAGACAAAAAACAATAATGGATGCCTAAGAAATCTAAAAAAAACAAAAGATTAAAAATTCGTGTAAAAACAGCTCCGAAAAGAGTCCCGAAAAGACGTTGATTTTCAACTGAAATTTTTCAGGTTTTTATACTGTTTTTTTTGAACTTTAATTGAATTAAAGTTTTACAGCTAGTTTTCTCTCATTTTTGGAAAATCGAAATTTCCGAAAGGCATTACTTACCCAAAAATTCGATATTTCTTTTTAAGCCCGCAAACTTGGTTCTTTTCACCGGAGATTTTCGAAAGATTTCTGAAAAAATCTCTTGCGAAAGTTCTTTCCAATCCTCTTTTTTTGCATTTTCAAGAAAGTGATTCGGTTTGAATTTTTCCTGATGATGAGGTGCTGAAAACCGATTCCACGGACAAACATCTTGGCAAATGTCACATCCAAACATCCAATCTTCCATTTTATTTTTAAATGTTTCGGGGATTTCGTTTTTCAGTTCAATGGTTGCATAGGAAATACATTTGCTTCCATCGATAATTTTCTCAGAAACAATTGCGTCCGTTGGGCAAGCCTCTATACATTTGGTACAGGTACCGCAATGATCGGTGGTTGGGGAATCTTCTTGAAGCTCCAAATCAATCATGATTTCTGCCAAAAAATAAAAAGAACCGCTTTGTTTGGTGATGAGGTTTGCGTTTTTTCCTACCCAACCGATTCCGGATTTTTTCGCCCAACTTCTTTCCAAAACCGGCGCGGAATCTACAAACACCCGACAATGAAAATCTCCGATTTCTTCTTTCAATTCCGCCACCATTTCATTTAAGGTTTCTTTGATAATCTCGTGATAATCTTGTCCGTAAGCGTATTTTGAGATTTTAAAATTATCAATTGACGAAATTTTATCTTTCGGGAAATAGTTATAAGATAGAGAAATTACCGATTTGCAACCTTCGACCAACAAAGTAGGATCAAGTCTTTTATCAAAATAATTTTCCATGTAAGCCATTTCCCCGTGATAATTGTTGTTTAGCCAATTTTCGAGCGGTTTGGCATCTTCTTCTAGAAAACCAGCTTTTGAAATTCCACAACTTTGGAAACCAAATTTTTTTGCTTTGGTTTTGACGAGTTGAGAATATTTTTCGGCGTAATTCATTTTGACATTGCAAAACTAACATTATTTCATAAATTTGCTATTAGATTTTGCGAATCCTGTTCCCATACTTGGATTTTGTAAAGAGTTTTTTATGTAACCTTAAAACAAATTATATGTCATTAGTAGAGGTATTAAAATCTGGAAATTATCATTTAATCGACGTTCGCGAACCTATGGAACTGGAAATGAACGGTCATATTGAAGAAGCTCAAAATATTCCTTTGGGTGAATTAGAAGATAGAAAGCAAGAAATTCTGAATCTTAGCGGTTTCAAAATTTTCTTTTGCAGAAGCGGAAACAGAAGCGGGCAAGCCGTAGAATATTTCAGATCTCAAGGGATGACCGATGTGTACAACGGAGGTGGTTATGAAGAAATGAAAGAAACGCTCGAAAGTTTATAACACTAAAAATAAGTCAGATTGTTAATTTGGCTTATTTTTTTACCCAAATGTCATATAATAAAAGTCAAAAAATATAAATGTTTGTTTAATTTTTGTTAATTGATTATCAATTATTTATGATGTTCTTGGTAAATATATTCTCTTTCTAAATCATTTTTGGCACGATTTTGACAAGTAATCATTTCGTAAAACTTAAAATTTAGAATTATGAATTCAATGAAGAAAACAATCCTAGCTTTAGGAGTAATGACAGCAGGATTAGTAAGTGCACAAAGTTCGGATATGAGAAACATGATTAAAGTAGGTGCAAATGTTGGTTTAGCAGTTCCGGCTGAAAATGCTTCTGCAAACTTAGGTCTAGACGTTGCTTACCAAAATTTGGTAACTCCAGGATTTGGTCTGGGTATCGCAACTGGTTATAGCCACTTCTTCGGGAAAGAAAACAACGGAAATAATAATAATGATTTCGGTGTAGTTCCTGTAGCTGCTCTAATTAGAGTATATCCAAAACAAACTGGTTTCTATTTGGGAACTGACCTTGGTTACGGTTTCATCGTTGGTGATGAAAAAGTTGCTTCTAACCAAAATGTTGATAGACCTGACGGAGGTTTCTACATCAAGCCAGAAATCGGTTACCACAACAGAGATTGGAACTTCGCTCTTCAATATCAAAAAACCTTCACTGGTGATAAAGGTGAAATCGGATCTCAAAAATACAACGCTGGCGCAATTGGCGTAGGTGTTGGTTACAACATTCCATTAGGGAAATAATCAATCTTTTGATTTTTTATAAAACTAAGCCTTCTCGAATTTTATTTGAGAAGGTTTTTTATATTTATTACAAAACAATTATTATCTTTGGTAGATAACACTCACCACAATGGAAACTAAAAATAAATTCAAACTTTTCTTGCCAAAAATTACGGAAGATTCCAACAGTAAAATTACAGTGCTCTCCGCCGATGTAAGGAGCAATGTCACCTATATTGCTTTGTATGAAACTGTTGACAAAAAAGTTGTTCAGAAACACGAAAGCAGCTACCCAACGGAGGATTTTGCTTCTTTTTCCGAAATCGCCAATCGTTTTATTTCCGATTTTTCGCTTTCCGGAATTTCAAAAATTGCTGTAGCAGTTCCAGGTCCGGTAATTGGTGGCAAAAGTGCGCCTGTTCGGTTGCCTTGGACTTTGGATTCTGAAGAAATTAAAGCAAAAACTCAGGTAGAAAAAGTTTATCTTATCAACGATATGGAAGCTTCGTCCTATGGTTTAGGAAATGTTGACGAAAGTAACTTTCTTACCATACATCAGTCCGACAATTTCATCCCCGGAAATATTGCTGTTTTAGCTCCAGGTGCGGGATTAGGAGAAGCCGGATTGTTCTGGGATGGCGATTGTTTAAGACCTTTTGCTACAGAAGGTGGCCACTGCGAATTCTCGCCAAGAACCAATGAAGAGATTGAATTTTATCAATTTCTCCAAAAAATTTATCACATTGTAACATGGGAATCTGTGCTGTCCACATCGGGTTTATTTAATATTTATCGATTCCTAAGAGACGTAAAACAGCAACCACAACCGGAATGGCTAACCAAAGAAATCGAAGCAGACAACTTCACCGATGCTTTGATTAATGGTGCTTTGGAAAATAAAGATAGAATTTGCAAAATGACCGTGGATGCCTATATCATGTATCTTGCCAGAGAAGCCAATAGTTTGGTATTGAAGTTAAAAGCAACCGGAGGTTTGTTCCTGAGTGGTGAAATTCCGGTGAAACTTCAGCAATACCTTAAAAACGATAAGTTTTACAAAAGTTTTATCGTAAGCGATAAAATGGAAGTGGTACTGAAGGATATACCAATTTATCTTGTAAAAGACGAGAAAACCATCATCAATGGTGCTGCTTTGTATGCTGCATTTTCTTAAAACTGCATTCAATAAATATAAAACTCCGGCATTCGTCGGAGTTTTCTAGTGAATTAATTGCACAATGAAAATCTTATTTTTTATTTTTACCAAATGAAACTTTACGTTATTAGCGGATTAGGAGCAGATTTTAAGGTGTTGGAAAAAATAAAATTTCCAGCAAATCTCGAAGTGATTTTCGTTCCTTGGTTGATTCCAGAAAAAGGCGAACATTTTAAAGATTATGTCTTGAGAATTGCCGAAAACATCGATGATTCCCAACCGTTTTCTCTTCTCGGATATTCTTTTGGTGGAATTATGGTGCAGGAAATCGATAAGATAAAACCTGCTGAAAAAATCGTGATTCTGGGAAGTATAAAATCCGATAAAGAAAAATCCAGATTTATCAAAGTAGGTGAGGTGACACGCATACCGAAATATCTTCCCGAAAATATTTTTACCGAAAAATCAGCGCTTGGATATTCATTTATTAGGAAACTTTTCGATCCGAATAACCCAAGAATAATGGAGTATTTTACCGTTCGAAATCCATATTATTTGAAATGGAGCATCGAAAAAATTGCCGCTTGGAAATTTGAAGAAAACCCTAAAGTGATACAGATTTTAGCGGATAAAGACATTGTTTTTCCCATCAAATATTCCAAACCCAATTACGTCATCGAAAACGGAACGCATCTTTTTCCCGCAACAAAGCCGAGAGAAGTTTCCGCGATTTTAGAGGAGATTTTCGCTCCGGATTTGTCTTCATCGAATGAATAAATTTATGTTTCTTAAACGGTTTTTTAATTAAAACTTAAAAATAATTTATTTCCGGGAAATGTTTTCTCTTGGTTAATTTTAATATTCAACAAAAAAGCTATTTTTGTATCATTATGCAATCTATCAGTGTTTTTGAAATCATCAAAGTCGGAATTGGTCCATCGAGTTCGCATACTATGGGTCCTTGGAATGCGGCAGAAAGTTTTTTAAATTTAATTCGCAGAAGCCATTCAATTTCTGAAGTAAAAGAAGTTTTTGTTGAATTTTTCGGTTCGCTTGCCAAAACAGGAATTGGTCACGGAACTGATATTGCCGGAATGCTGGGACTTTCCGGCGAAAATTTCAAGACCATTGATACATCGTCCATCGATTCGAAAATTGAAACCATAAAATCTTCTAACCAAATAAATCTTGCCGGTGAAAAGGTAATTCCTTTCGTTTATGGTAAACATTTAATTTTAAATAAAGAAAAATCCTTAGATTTTCATCCAAACGGAATGATTTTTCAAGCCGTTTTCGAAAATAGTGAAACATTATCCCAGGATTATTATTCAGTTGGTGGCGGTTTTATTGCGACTCAGGAAGAGAATTCGCTGGAGAAGCATTGTATCAGAACGCTATATCCGTGTCATAATGGCGAAGCGATCATTAAATATGTTAATTTGTTAAATTTGAACCGAATTTCAGATTTAATATTCCTCAACGAAGAATCTTGGCGCAGAAAAGAAGAAACAGAGAAAGAAGCACTTTATATTTGGCAACAGATTAAAGAATGTATTTACAAAGGCGTAAACAGGGAAGGAACGCTTCCTGGTGGATTGAATGTAACGCGTCGCGCAGCCGGATTGAACCGAAAATTATTGAATGATAAAATCTATAAAAACATCGACGAGTGGTTCCAAATGGTGGTAGATGCTGAAGAAAATTTTGTAAACATCAGCAAATGGGTTTCGTGTTTTGCATTGGCGGTAAATGAAGAGAATGCGAGTTTCGGGCGTATCATCACAGCACCTACCAACGGAGCAAGTGGAGTGATTCCCGCGGTTTTGATGTATTCACAAGCTTTTACAGAATTCAATAAAGAAGAAGATATCGTCCGTTTTCTTTTGGTTTCAGGCGAGATAGGTACACTTTTCAAGAAAAATGCAACGATTTCTGCAGCAATGGGAGGTTGCCAAGCGGAAGTAGGAGTGTCGTCGGCAATGGCAGCAGCCGGTCTTACGGAAATTATGGGCGGAACTCCCGGACAAGTGCTTATGGCAGCGGAAATTGCAATGGAACACCATTTGGGAATGACCTGCGATCCTATTGCAGGTTTGGTACAAATCCCTTGTATTGAGAGAAATTCGATGGGCGCTATAAAAGCGATTACCGCGGCGAATATCGCCATTGAATCGGATCCATCCAAAGCCAGAGTTTCCCTAGATCAGGTAATTCAATCGATGTGGGATACCGCGCAAAGCATGAATGATCGTTTCAAGGAAACTTCCGAAGGTGGATTGGCAATTGCGGTAAATGTGGCAGAATGTTAAGCCGAAATTGAGGAGTTTTATCAAATTATTTATCTAAAATTCCTCTGATTTTATTGGCATTTCTAATGAGATCTTCCAACAAATCATAATTCTCTTTTTCTAAAGCAGATTTAAATTTTCTTAGTTGCGAAATATGCTCATTGAGTACATCCAGCACATTTTCTTTGTTTTGTTTAAAGATTGGAACCCACATTTCTGGATGCGATTTCGCCAAGCGAACCGTACTTGAAAAACCGGTACTTGCAAGCTGAAAAATCGTTTCTTCCTCGCGTTCTTTTTCCAAAACAGTGTTCGCAAGTGCATAAGAAGTGATATGGGAAATGTGTGAAATATAAGCCGTGTGGATATCGTGATCCTCTGCATTCATGTAAATCAAATGCATATCGAGGTTTTTGGTTATTTTTTCTACTATTTTTAAAGCATCCTCGTCAGATTCTTCACGATTGCAAATTACGGCAGCTTTGCCTGAAAAACTCGCTGAAATTGCGGATTTAGGACCCGAATTTTCCGTTCCCCACATCGGGTGAAAAGCAACGAAACGCTTTCTCATCGGATGGTTTCGAACGGTTTCTACGATTCCGTGTTTGGTGGAACCTACGTCCATCACTGTTTGGTTGTCATTGATTAAATCGAGTACGCTTGGTAAAATTTTTCTTGCCGCATCTACAGGAATAGCGATAATCACCAATTCCGATTGGCTCACCGCGTTTTCGAGAGAAGAAATTTCGTCGATAATTCCAAGATTTTTGGCTTCAGTTAAATGATTTTCATTTTGATCTACCCCAAAAACATAAGAAACGAGACCTGCAGATTTCAGTTTCAAAGCCATGGAACCTCCAATTAATCCAACACCGATGATCGTAATTTTCATCCTTCAACAATACTTTAATTAGAATTTTATCTTAACGAAGTTTCTTTAAGGTCTTGAAAGTTGCATTTTCCTTGCATTTTTCAAAACCGATTTCAAATTTTGGGTTTTTATTCGGGTACGTAAGCAGATATTCAGGGCAAGGTTTTTTCTGAGCTTGGCTTCTATCAAAATCGATTGAACCTTTAGTGATAATGCTGTCCTTCAAAAATTTTTCATCAATATTGTTCAGTTTCATCTGTTCTGAAAACGCAGGTGTATAAACTATTTTTTTAGAAAGGGTTTCTGCTATTACTCTGGAGTTTGGAAGATATCCGCTACAGCTTGCGCCTTTTTTGTTTAGGATAAAAAATACCAACATCAGCCCGGGAATTAGGCCGATAAAGAAAAATTTCAATTTTCTCATTTAAAAAATTAAAAGGTTGATGTCGTGGTAAGTTAAATTGAATCGGTCGCAAACCAGTTTTTTCGTGTGACGACCTTTGTACATATACAAAGATTGCTTCATTTCGTTTTTACGAACCAGCATGTTCTCGAAACCGCCTTCTTCATCATAATTAAGGAGATAGCTGAGGAAGAAATTAGAAACAGCTTTCGTAGTTGTTCTTGGCATTTTCGAGGTAAGGTTCGGTAATCCGCAATGAATTACACCATGTTTGATGATGTAAGGATTTTCCATATCGGTAAGCTCCGAAGTCTCAACAATATTTCCGTTATCGATGGTTACATCGATAATTACGCTTCCTTTTTTCATCTTCGAAACCATTTCTTCGGTCACGACAGGAGCTAAACTGTTCTTCGAAAGTGCACCAATCACAACATCTGCGCGTTTCAGACTTTTAGAAAGTTCTTTAGGGTCAATAATAGAAGTCGGTACTCTGCCGTCAACCATCATATGTAATCTGCGGAGTTTTGATAATGAATTATCAAAAACTTTTACACTTGCTCCTAATCCTAAAGCGGCTTTGGTAGCGAATTCTCCAACGATTCCTGCTCCTAAAATCACCACTTCGGTTGGTCGAACTCCGGTGATTCCACCCAACATTAATCCATTCGATAATGCCAATAATTCCGCAGCATAAAGGATGGAGATATTTCCCGCTATTTCACCAATTAATCTCACCAAAGACAGTTGCTTATACTCATCCACAATGAATTCAAAAGCAATGGCATTGATTTTTTTCTCGGAAAGTTTCTTGAAATAATCTTGATCTCTGAGGTTGATTTGCAACGCAGAAACTAGGTAGGTACAAGGTTTTAAATATTCAATTTCTTCTTCAGTCGGAGGATTTATTTTCAGCACCAAATCCTGCTGGAAAGCTTCTTTCGGATCCTGCGTAATGGTCGCTCCCGATTCCGAATATTGCAAATCGGTGAAAAATGAACCTTCGCCCGCGCCACTTTCTACGATAATCTGGTGACCGTGCGCCACCAAAACCTGTACTGCATCGGGAGTGAGGCAAGTTCTACGTTCGTTCAGGCAGGTTTCTTTCGGTACCCCGATGCTGAACTGTTTGCCTTTTTTGATCACTTCCAATTTCTCTTCTTTTGGGATGAGTTCTTCCTCTGAAAAAGGAGTGAAAACATGTGTATTGCTCATTAGAAATCAATAATTATTTAATAGAAATCTTATCATTTAACTGCAAAGATAATCATTTCGTAAGGATCTGTACTTCGGTTGCTTAAAACTTGCTGAGAATCGGTTTTATTTAAAGTTTTTAAAATCTTTTTTTTAAACGAAATCAATTCTTCTTGTTTCTCCATCATTTTCAATTTGGAGTTCATGATGTGGGAAATCCTCGAGTTCTTCTTCATAAATTTCCGGCCATTCGATAATGCACAGATATGAATTATCGAGATATTCCTCAATACCGATGTCATAAACTTCAGCGAGGTTTTTCATCCGGTACAGATCAAAATGGAAAACATTTCCTTTCGGAGTATGATATTCATTCACAATCGCATAAGTTGGCGAAGAAACCTCGTCGATGCTGCCCAGATTTTTCAATAAAAACTGTGTAAAAGTCGTTTTTCCTGCTCCTAAATTTCCTTTCAAAAGCAAAATAGGATGTTGTAATTCCGGGAAAATTTCATTCACTACATTTTGCCAATCTTCTATTTTATTGATGTTGAATTGCATTTTGGATTATTTTTTCAAAAATAATTAAAATTTGTTGGGCGCGAGCGAAGCGAGCGCCAAAAAGTGGAATCATAACAAATGTTATAAATCTTTTTTTTACTTAAAACTTTTCAGGATTCATCATTACATTATTGAAAAATAATCTCATGAGGCGTTTCGTTTAACCTTAAAGCTCCCGTTTTTTATTCTAAAAAATTCATATTTTTACACCATGATTTCAAAAGCAACCATCGATAAAATATTCTCCACCATTCGTGTTGAAGAAATTATTGGTGAATATGTGCAACTGAAAAGAGCGGGATCCAATTTTAAAGGATTAAGCCCTTTTCATGACGAAAAAACTGCAAGTTTTGTTGTTTCACCAAGCAAGCAAATCTGGAAAGATTTCTCCAGTGGAAAAGGAGGTACGGCCATTTCTTTCCTAATGGAAATCGAAAACTTCACCTATCCCGAAGCGCTTCGGCATGCAGCAAAAAAATACGCGATCGAAATAGAAGAGGATACCCGCGAACTTACTGAAGACGAAAAAAAGTCACAGACCGATAAAGAATTATTATATAAAATTCATGAAATAGCTAGCAACTTTTTTCAGGAGCAACTTTTTGAAACTGAAGTAGGCAGAACCATCGGTTATTCTTATTTTAAAGAAAGAGGTCTTCGCGATGAAATCATTAAAAAATTTCAATTGGGATATTCCCCGGAAAAGAAAAATGCTTTCACGCAATATGCTTTAGATAAGGGTTATTCCAAAGAAATTTTAGAGAAATCCGGACTTTCGATTTTCCCTGAAAACTCACCTAACGGTGTCGATCGATTTCGAGAAAGAGTGATTTTCCCCATTCACAGTTTTTCGGGCAGAGTTTTAGGTTTCGGAGCGAGAATTCTTAAAAATAACATCAAAACTGCCAAATATCTCAATTCCCCTGAGACGGAAATATACCATAAATCCAATGTTCTTTATGGTTTAAACCAATCGAAACAGTCGATTTCCAAAAACAATCTTTGTCTTTTGGTGGAGGGTTATATGGATGTTATTGCGCTACATCAAAGCGGAATAGAAAATGTAGTTTCTAGTTCCGGAACTGCACTTACGGTAGAACAAATCAAGCTGATTAAGCGACTTACCGAGAATGTAACCATTCTTTTTGATGGTGATAAAGCAGGAATTAAAGCGAGTTTCCGAAGCATCGATATGTTGCTTTCCGAGTCTATGAATATTCGCGTTTTGCTTTTCCCTGATGGCGATGATCCGGATTCTTTTGTCAGAAAACATTCACAAGAATATGTGGAAAATTTCATTCAAAAAGAAGCCAAAGATTTCATCGATTTTAAAGCCGAAATTCTTTTGAAAGAAGCTGGCGATGACCCTATAAAAAAGGCAGAATCCATCCGTGATATCGTGAAATCGGTCGGTTTTGTTCAAAATGCACTAAAACAAGAGGTTTATTTAAAGGAAGTTTCGAATAAGTTTCAGCTTTCCGAACAATCACTTTTTAATGAATTGAATGTTCAGAAACAGCTTCAAAAACAACAAAACACGCCACAACATAAGCAAGAAGCGCCGATAAAAACTAAACTGGAAAAAGTTCCCGAAGTCATTGATTCGGTAAATCCGATTTTGGTTTTGGAGGAAAAAATGGTGGAACTGATGTTGAAATATGGTGACCGAATTCTTAACCGAACTGATGAAGAAAATAATGCTTATCAAATAACGGTTATCGAAGAAATTATCACACATTTGGAAGTCGACCAGTGCGAAATTCAGTCACCATTGAACCAGAAAATTATTGATGAAATAAAATCGGGAATTGCTGAAAACGAGTTGCGTTCGGGGAATTTTTTCATGACGCTAATGGACGAAGAAATTACAGGGAAAATTGCTAATGCTTTGGTGGAACCTTATGAAAATAGTGATTGGGGTAAGTATCAAATATTTTTCAGTACGGAAGAAGAAGTGCTTCCGAAATTGGTTCAGGATGTGATTTTTCGGTATAAAAGAGAGTATATCCTGAAAATCATTAATGATATGAAAATGCAACTTTCGGAAAATGAAAACAATGATGAAACGTATAAAAAAATCATCAGTCTCAACCAACTTAGAAAAGAGCTTGATGAAAAGCTTTTCAGAGTTTTATGACAGGTTGTCGGATTTTCAGTTGTGGAATATTGTTTGTAAATTAGTCATCATTAAAAATATATCTTAAATTTTGTAATTAAAAATAGTATGGACATAAAAAAAGATTTCAGAGATTTCTCTGTAAAACACTTGGGTAACAGCGGTTTGGTGACCGATCAATATATGGGAATGTTTGGACCAACCAATCTTACGCCGTATATCATGGAAGAAAGAAGATTAAACGTGGCACAAATGGATGTTTTTTCACGTTTGATGATGGATAGAATCATTTTTTTGGGAACCGGAATTGATGATCAGGTAGCGAATATCGTGACGGCTCAGCTTCTGTTTTTAGAAAGTTCGGATTCTTCCAAAGATATTCAAATCTACATCAACTCGCCTGGTGGAAGTGTTTACGCCGGTTTAGGAATTTATGACACGATGCAGATCATCAAGCCGGATGTTTCTACAATTTGTACCGGAATGGCAGCTTCGATGGGTGCTGTACTTTTGGTAGCCGGAGAAAAAGGGAAACGTTCCGCATTGAAACATTCCAGAGTGATGATTCACCAACCTTCAGGTGGCGCACAAGGTGTTGCTTCTGATATGGAAATTAACTTAAGAGAAATGTTGAAACTTAAAAAAGAGTTGTACGATATTATTTCTATCCATTCCGGGCAAACCTATGAATGGGTTGAAAAGGCTTCTGACAGAGATTATTGGATGACATCTTCCGAAGCAAAAGAGTTCGGAATGGTGGACGAAGTTTTAGAAAGAAAAGTAGAAAAGTAATCAAAACCATTACTTTGCTCCAAAAAAAAGAACGCAAATCTGCGTTCTTTTTTTATGTTATTGGGATATTTTTTAGTTAAAACCTTCAATAATTTTCGCAAAATCTTCAGCTTTCAAAGCAGCGCCGCCAACTAAACCTCCGTCGATATCCGGTTGAGAAAAGATTTCTTTAGCATTATCCGGTTTTACAGAACCACCATACAAAATTGAAATTTCGTCGGCAACTTCCTGTCCGTATTTCGCAGCAATCAAGCTTCTGATGTGCGCGTGAATTTCCTGAGCCTGTTCCGGAGATGCAGTTTCGCCGGTTCCGATTGCCCAAACTGGTTCGTAAGCGATCACTACTTTCTTGATTTCCTCAGCAGAAAGCGTGAAAAGTGCAACTTCAGTTTGGTTTTTCACGACTTCCAAATGTTGTCCGGCTTTTCTTTGTTCTAAAGTTTCACCATTGCAATAAATTGGAGTTAATCCTTTGTCTAAAGCCAATTTTACTTTTCTGTTGCAGTGCGAATCGGTTTCTCCGTGATATTGTCTGCGTTCGGAATGCCCGATAATTGAACCGGTTACATCGATGGATTTCAGCATTTCAGCGGAAATTTCACCTGTATAAGCGCCACTTTCATGCTCGCTCATATCTTGTGCAAAAACCCCGATTTCATCGTGCTCATAGATATCTTTAGCCATCATTAAATAAAGTGAAGGTGGTGCAATCCAAACTTCGCAGTTGGTGGCGTTGTTTTTTTTGTATTCCAGTAATTGAAACATTAAGTGTTGGGCTTCAATCACATTTTTATTCATTTTCCAGTTTCCTGCAACGATGTTTTTTCTCATAATTTTCAATTTGTATGTTTTTCCAGATTATTGGATTTTTAGTCCAGATTCCAGATGTTTTTTAATAATTTGTAAAATCGGTGCTCATCTTCGCTCACTTTGTCATCCGCTTTAATTAATGATTTTGAGAATTCGACAAAACTTTTTCTCTCATCTTCAACCGAATCGTCGTAGAAACATCTGGCGTGAAATTCGAAATGATCTTTCCAATCTTCCGGTTGCAATGTGGCAATGACATCAAGTTCGTTATCTAGATTCATTTTAAAAGGAAATTCTTCTGCAAGATATTCTTGCACTTTTAATCCTTCAGCGGGAGCAAATTCCCCATCAACAGACGAAAGGATCATTAAAAGATGATAACCTGCGATGGATTTATTAGATTTTTGCATTGTATGGTAGTCTATATTTGTTGAAATTTATTTTTTCAAGTAATCTTTTGCCGACATTTTGTCAACGATTTTTCCATTTTGTAAAGTTAAAACAAATGGGTTGCTTCTTGCAATTGTTTTGATCGCAGTAGCATCCATTGTAGCATTATCAATCGTTTTAAAAGTGTTTGGCTGGGTTGAAATTCCCAATACCAACGCGTTTTTTTGAGATTTAGCTTTCGATTCGGTTTCAGCGATTAAATCTTTGTTGGCTTCGTTGGGTTTGTATGAAAAAATTAGAATGGAATTCGGTGATTTCAGAATTTTATCGGTCAATTCCATTCCTTCCGGAGTTTCAGGTTTAAACTTCGAAATTTCTGATGAATAACCTTCTTTCACGATTTTTGAAGTTGTTTTGCCGTCCTCGATTTTCCAGGGCGAACCTTCTTCCCAATATTTTTTGTCGTTCACATATTCATCCTGATTTATTTCTAAAACTTCGCCGGTTTTTGTGTTTTTTAATGAATAAAAAGTTTTGTATTCAGAAGGGTCTTTCTCTAATTTCGATTTTTCTGCATTCAAATCTGTACCAATTTTATAATCTCTGAAATCGATGAGCGGTTCGTGCAAAATTCCATGAGCGATGACGAATCCCATGATGATTGAAAATAGTGAAAGTGCAACATATTTCGATGGATTTTTTGCCTGAAGCAACTGAAACTGATTTCTGTACAAAAGCCACAACAAAATTAAACCGATCAACAGCACTAAATCCTTGAAAAAACTTTGCCAAGGCCTGAATTTCAGGGCATCTCCGAAACATCCACAATCGGTAACTTTATTGAAATATGCCGAATAAAACGTGAGGAATGCGAAAAATATACATACCGCAATAAGCGCAGAAAGCGTGAATTTAAGACGTATTCTTAGCAATAACATAAATCCTAAAACCAATTCCAGAACCACTACGAAAATTGAAATCGCTAATGCTTGATTTTCCAAAAATGGCATATTGAACACCGATGGTGAAAAATATTCTTCCAATTTAAACGAAAATCCCACCACATCAACCGCTTTCACAAGGCCGGATGCAATAAAAATGAGGGCGATGATGATTCTTAAAATGTGTTTCATGGATAAAATTAGTTTAAATTTCCTTAGATTATTTTATGTTCAAATTGTTCTTCCGAAAGTTTAATCAAACAAAAAACCGCATAATTCAGCATATCGAAATAATTGGCATCGATTCCTTCCGAAACCAAAGTTGCTCCGGCGTTATCCTCTATCTGTTTGGTTCTTAGTACTTTCTGGAAAATTAAATCGGTGATTGATGAGATTCTCATTTCTCTCCAAGCTTCACCATAATCATGGTTTTTGCGCAACATCAGTTCTTTTGCTTCGTTTGCAAAATGGTCGTACAAATTCAAAATTTCGTTTGTATCCTGCTTAAAATCATCTGCGAATCCTTTTTCCAACTGAATTAATCCGATAATTGCATAATTCACAATGGCGATGAAATTTTCCTCTTCAGATTCACCAACCTTGGAAATTCCTGTGGTTTGAAAATTTCTCAAACTTTTTACTTTAATGAAAATCTGATCCGTTAAAGAAGGAGTTCTGAGTACGCGGAAGGAAGCACCGTAATCACTAAGTTTTTTACTGAATAAATCTCGACAGGAGCTGATAATTTCGTCGTATTGTAATGATGTTTTCTGCATAAAAATTTCTAAACTTTTCAAAGATAAGAATTTTGATAGGAAGTTGGAAGTTCAATGCAGAAACTTTCTGGCAAGTATTTGCTAAATTTGCGCCTATGAAACCTGAAGTTTATAAAAATTTTTCGCCTTTTTTTTCTGTTAATTGTCGCGGCAATCTTCTCGATTTGTCTTCTCCGAAAATTATGGGAATTCTCAATTTAACTCCCGATTCGTTTTCGGATGGTGGTCAATTTAATGACGAAAAATCAGCTTTGCTTCATGCTGAAAAAATGATTAATGACGGAGCCGAAATAATCGATATAGGAGCGCAATCAACTCGTCCGAATGCCCAGTTTTTATCGTCAAAAGAGGAAATTTCACGGATTGGGAAAATGATTTTTTTGATTAAAAAAGAATTTCCTAAAACTTTGATTTCATTAGATACTTTTTATGCCGAAGTGGTGGATTTCGGTTTTAATGAAGGTATAGATCTCGTAAACGATATTTCCGGTGGAATGTTTGATGAAATAATGTTTGAAACTGTCGGAAAAACAGGACTTCCTTATATTTTGATGCATGTGAATCCGACTTATGAATCAATGCATGAAAAATTGATCGAGGAAGATATTATACTTAATATTAATCGTTATTTTTCAGAGAAAATCCAGCAATTACAAAGTTTTGGGGTGAAAGATATTATTCTGGATCCAGGTTTCGGATTTGGAAAATCGGTTGAGCAACAACATCAAATGATTGATGAGATCGAGCATATTGGATTCGGAAAATTTCCTCTGTTAATAGGGATTTCACGGAAATCTTTTATCTACAAACCTTTAGGAAAGGGACCGCTGGAAATACAGGAGGAAACGCAAAAACTTCATCTGAAAATGCTTAATAAAGGAGCGCGAATTTTTCGCGTACATGATGTTGCCGCGACCAAGAGAACTTTAAGCGTTTAAAAAAAATTAATTTAACGAGGAAAGTTTTTCAGCGTATTCTTTTGCGAAAATTTCGCGATCTTCATTGAGCTTTTCTAAGTTTTCTGGCAAAATATAATTGAAAAGCAATTGCTCTTCATCATCCAAAAAAATAAGTTCTTTTTCCTCGCCATCGATCATTTGGGCGAAAATTTCCCACATGGAAGTGTCTCTCGATTTCAAAAGTTCGAAAAATTGAGAAGCTTTTATTTGAATGATTTTCATTTGATGATCTTTATTTTTTGCAAAAGTAACCTTAATTCTTAAAATCCTAAAAAGTTAAGCTTTAATTGAATGGCAAAATTTTCTTTAAAAGAAGACGTGGAGTAGTGGCCAACCCGATAGAAAAATCCGAGATTGAATGGTGTCCCAAGAAAATGATTGCTTTCTAAACCAATTTCCTGGTAGAGATGATTGAGTTTTTGGAACTCAAAATGGTGTACTTCCGGATTTTTCATATCACCGGAAATTCCTCGGTAAACTAAATCGAAACTCGAAGTATTTCTCCCGAATGTTTTAAAATACCACGGAATTCGATGGGTAAGATAGTAACCAACAAACTTGTCGTTATAGTATTTTCCGCTTTCCATTGTTGCAAATCCGAGGAAAGAGGTAAGGTTGAAGTTGAAACTGTTTTTTCCATTTCCAAGCCCGTTCATCGTGAAATGATGCCAAATTGGAGTTTCACCTGAAACCAAGCCTCCGTACACGCGAATGCCCGTCACGCCGGCTTTTGTCTTGAAATTATGTTGAGCCAAAACGTCGAATTTGCTGTAATTCAAATCTCCACCAAGGGTTTTCAAACCTTGCTCAAAATTCAAATAAAATTCAGGAAAATTCTGCTCATAAGTGAATTTTCCGGAAGGCGTCATGATATTTTTCGATTTCGGTGCGTATTTTAAAGTAATTTGTCCGGCAAAATTGTCGAAACGTTGTCCTCGATTCATGAAATCATAATTAAAAGTAGCTTCTTCTTTGTCTTTTTTTGCGGAAATTTTCATGGTTAATGCATTGCTAAGATCATTTTCAAACGATAATTTAAAGCCTTCGAAATGATAGAATCTATCATTTTTAAGATCAATTCCGGAATTCATAATTTTCATTTTGAAATTCCACAAATTTTCATTGAAACGTCCTGCCGTCATTACATCTTTGTAATATTCAGCGCGGAAAAATGAGTTCTTTTCCAGCGTGGTTTTTATATCAATTCCTGCTCCGTACTTCCAGTTTCCGTCTTTAAAACCATAAGCGATATAGGCGTCCGGCGAAATGTATTGGTTGAATCGCTCGTTGAGTTTTGTAGCAACTCCCAGCCGAATACCTTCATATTGGTTATATTTTATGATTTGAGAAGCATCAATTCGAATTTTCCCACTCTTATTTTTCCTTTGATAAGTCCGGTAAATGCATTGATTTTCTGATCGAGTTTGTATTTTTTTCCAACGCTGTCGATTTTTTCGTAGGTCATTTTTTCTCTGGCCGTTAAAGAATCTGTTCGGAATTGGTTGATAAGACTTCCGTCGGAATTTTTCACCGATATGGTGTAACCAGAGAAATCTTTTTTATTTTCGTCAATCGGAGTTTTGAAATCGAAATAATCAGCGACTACAAAAACGTAATTACCGAATTTTTTCTTATTTTTTTCCTTTTCCTTATCATCTGATTTTTGAGTCTCAAAAGCCGTGGCGCCCATTCTTACTTTATAATTTTCTTTGCTCAGAAACCATTTGTTGTTAATGGGTTTCCAGATGCTTGTGATGCTTCCATCGCTTTTTTTCTTGCTGTTGCTTTCGATTTTTTTTAAGCCGTATGTTTCTGCATCAACATAAAGATAACCATTGAATTTTCTTTTATTGGGAGCTTGCTTGTAATTCACCTGACGAAAGCGGATCACATAATTTTTTCTTCCTTCAATGTCAATGGAATCGGTGAGGAAAAAGCGGTAAAGGGAACGGTTTTCTTCACGGATTTCGCGCGGAATGCGATTTCTGTTGGAGCGCAAGGTCATCATTTCGTAGATCGGTTGTTTCAATCCGGAAACACGGTTGTCGAGAACATTGATTTTTTCGCCATATTTCTTTGAAAAAAGATATTCAGATGCTTTTTCCCAAAGGAAAAGTTTGCTGGAAGTTATTAGTTTCATCACATTCACACTTTCTATGGAATCTTTTTTTCTTTCGTGCGTCTGAATTTGCACCGGAAGTTTCTTCAAAGAATCTAATCTTTTTTCGAGATAATTATTGTAATGTTTAATACTGTCTTCATCAATATCTAAAGAGATTTTTTCATAAGATTTAAAAGAGTAGGAGTCTAAACTGTTTGGCGAATTTTTTTCGTAATTATCATTTACTTTTTGTAAAATTTCAAGTGCCAAAGGATCGCTTTTATCATTGATAATTACGGTTTCAATCGATTGTGTTTTTGGATCAACTTTGGTGAGCGCAATTTCCATTACTTTGTCAACCACTACATCATCTTCATGATATCCGGCAGCTTTCACGGTTACTTTTTTACATTTACTTCGAAAATTCAGTTTCCCAAGAGCATTGGTTTCTCCTAGGATTTTATTGTTGCATAACACCCTTGCATTTTGGATGGGTTTCCCTTCACCAGCTTGCAAAACAGAGATTTGTGATTGCCCGAAAATATTCAGAAAAACCAATAAAAAAAGCAATGTTGACAATTTATTCATAGAAACAAAAGTATTTAAATTATCCGAATGAAATCGTTTTTTGAATGTTTTAATAGCGCTGAGTCGGTTATTTCTTATGATTAGGAAATCCGGCTCCATTTATTTTTTCCTTTATAGAGTTTTATATAGTAATTTCTCATGTCCAAATTTTCCGGTTTGGTCAGTTGTGGATCGGTTGTAAGCAATAGTTCTACAGCAGTTTTTGCTGTTTTAATGATTTTACCGTCAGCTACCAAATCCAGTTTTTTAAAATCTACCACGCCACTTTGCTGTGTTCCCAAGATATCGCCCGGACCACGGAGTTGCATATCAACTTCCGAAATTTTGAATCCATCGTTGGTTTCGGTCATTGTTTTGATCCGTGTTCGGCTTTCTTTGCTGAGTTTATCAGAAGTCATCAGGATACAGTAGCTTTGCTCTGCACCACGACCAACTCTGCCACGTAACTGGTGAAGTTGGGACAAACCGAACCGTTCTGCACTTTCTATCACCATTACTGAGGCGTTCGGAACGTTTACGCCAACTTCAATTACGGTGGTTGCTACCATGATTTCAGCTTTTCCGGACGCGAAATATTGCATCGCGGCATCTTTTTCTGCCGGTTTCATTCGTCCATGGAGCATGGTCACATTTTTTCCTTCAAAAAAAGTGGTAATATGATCAAAATTTTCCATGAGATTCTTGTAATCCAAAGTTTCGGATTCTTCAATTAATGGATAAACGAAATAAATTTGCCGGCCTTTTTCGATTTCATCCTTGGCAAATCTGAAGACGGAAAGTCGATCTTGTTCCCTTCTGTGAGCAGTGATGATGGGTTTTCTACCGACAGGCATTTCATCGATTACCGATACATCCAAATCGCTGTAAAAACTCATCGCCAAGGTTCGCGGAATCGGTGTTGCAGTCATTACCAAAATATGTGGAGGGATTTTATTTTTTGCCCAAAGTTTCGCTCGTTGCGCCACTCCAAAACGATGTTGCTCATCGATAATCGCAAGTCCGAGGTTTTTGAACTGCACAATATCTTCCAAAACAGCATGTGTTCCTACCAAAATTGCAAGTTCACCGCTGAGTAACTCTTCATGAATTATTTTTCTTTCGGAAGTTTTTGTGGAACCGGTTAGGAGGCGAACTTTGATATCCGTGTCCTTTAATAATTCGTGAATCGAATTGAAATGTTGTTGAGCCAGAATTTCTGTGGGAGCCATCATACAGCTCTGAAAACCATTGTCCATTGCGATCAACATGGTGAGTAATGCGACCATCGTTTTCCCCGAACCTACATCTCCTTGCAGTAACCTGTTCATCTGAATTGGCTTTTTCATATCCGTTCGGATTTCCTTTAAAACCCGTTTTTGTGCGTTGGTAAGCTCGAAAGGAAGTGCATTTTCATAAAAATTATTGAAATTTTCACCAATTTTAGGGAAAGGATTCCCAATTACTGAAGTTTTTTGATGTAGTTTTTTCAAACCGTAACCCAACTGAAAGAAAAATGCTTCATCAAATTTAATTCTTCGGTTGGCATGCTCAAAATGATAGAAATCCTTTGGAAAATGAATATGGTAAAATGCAGGAATTCTTCCGATTAGTTTTAAATTTTTCATTAAATCTTCGGGCAAATTTTCTTGCATCAATAATGGTAAACTTTGGGTAATTTCTGATAGGATATTTTGAAAGAACTTATTATTAATCCCTCTTTTCGATAGTTTTTCACTTCCTGAATAAATCGGAAGAAGTGAACCGTAAAGCGCTTTTTTTTCGTCAACTTCTATCTCTGGATGCGGCATCGAATAATTGCCATTGAAAAGATTTACTTTCCCAAAAATAAAGATTTCGCGGTTCAGTGGAATTTGTTCTTTCATCCAGTTTGAATATCGAAACCATACCAGTTCCAAGGTTCCGGTTTCGTCGCGGAATTTTGCGGAAAGCCGTTTTTGTCCTTTACCATAACCGATTTCCTGTAAATCAGTAATTTTTCCTTTAAATTGAATTTCGGTTTCGGGCTCTTGCTTTAAATCTCCGATTTGGTAAATTTTACTTTTATCGATGTAACGCAAAGGATAAAAAGTAAGAAAATCTTCAACTGTCGTAATTCCCAAAACATTCCGAATGAATTTGGCGCGTTCCGGACCGATTCCTTTGATGAATTCTATGGGAGTTTCTAAGTCGATTTTTCTTGAATTAAGATGAAGGCGAATTTCGGTAAAATAAAAAAGACTTCCAAAAATTAATTTGAAAGTCTTGGTTTTTTAACGAATATTCAATAGCGTCCTAAATAAAAAAAATAAGAAGGAATTAGAGTAACTCAAAGTACCTTTGAGGTTGCACAACAAAAAAACCTTCTTATGGACTCAAAATTAACATTATTTTCTCAGATTATTTCAAAAATAGACCGAGTAATTTTCAAAAAAATAGTCAAAGAAAAAAAGACCGATTACCGAAATAAAGGATTCGATAGTTGGACCCATTTAGTTTCTATGCTTTTCTGTCATTTTGCGAAAAGCACCTCGGTACGGGATATTTCCAATGGACTTCGTAGCGCAACGGGCAACCTCAATCATTTAGGAATAAAAACTGCACCTTCCAAATCTTCCATCAGTTACCAAAATGGGAAAAGAGATGCAGACTTGTTCAAAGATTTGTATTTCATATTATTAGAACATTTAGGACAGCACACCAAACAAAAACGAGTAAAGCTGAAAATAAAAGTTCCCGTTTATCTATTAGATTCCACTCTTATTTCCCTGTGTCTTTCTTTATTTGATTGGGCAACGTATCGCACTAAGAAAGGAGCTGTAAAGATGCATACCTTGCTTGAATACGATGGGAAACTTCCGGTTTATGTGAATATTACCAAAGGAAGCGTTGCGGATAATAAAGGGGCTGAAAACATTCCCTTAGAGAAAGGTGCGGTGATTGTAGCCGACCGTTTTTACAACGATTTTCCGATGCTTTCTATTTGGGACAGCAAAGGTGTTTTTTTTGTAATCAGGCATAAGGAAAACCTAAAATTTGAAACTTTACAGGAACGAGAACTTCCACCAAAAGGAGCGCAAAACATTTTGAAAGACGAAGACATAATCCTTTCAAACCCTATTTCAAAAGAAAAATACCCTAAAAAATTAAGAAGAGTGGCGGTTTTGGGCGATGAAAAAAAACAAAAAATCGAAATTATCACCAATAATTTCACTTGGGCAGCTTCCACCATTGCAGAACTGTACAAACAAAGGTGGCAGATTGAGATTTTTTTCAGAGACATCAAGCAATTGCTTCATATCAAAACATTTATCGGAACATCTGAAAATGCAGTTAAAATACAAATTTGGACGGCTCTAATTACCATTCTTATCCTAAAATACCTAAAATCAATCGCAAAATATCCTTGGCAATTATCAAATCTAGTAGCATTTATCCGACTGAATATTTTTGTGAAAATTAATCTCCAGTATTGGCTCGACAAACCTTTTGACCAACCACCTGAATCTCAAAAAACATATTATCAAGGGGTTCTTTTTGAAAATCTATAGAAAATTCCGCTTAAAGCCTATCTATATGTGCATAAAATATATCTGTTTTTTTATTTAGGACAGTATTGACGAATATTCATTTAAAATCAATCTTTAATCGTTGATCTGAATTTTTTCTGATAATTTTCCCATTGTTCTCGAGTATTGATTTTTTTATATTGATCTTCTGCAATGAATGGGATGTAAGGTTCCATTTCTTTTGCCGTAAGTGCGCCCTGCAAAATGGTAATTGGCATGCTTTGCTCATCCAAGAAAACAGTCGTAGGAATGGTAGTTACATTCATGAATTTAGCGAAATCGTGCAACGAATTTTTGCCTTTATGATCGACTTGATTACTGTTTGAGAATGTTCTTCCGAAAAGTGTGATGTTTTCTTTGCTTTCGGCATTAAACTTTACCGGATAGTAATTTTCATTCAAATATTTCGCGATAATCGGATGGTTGAAGGTGTTTTTCGCCATTATTTTGCATGGTTCGCAACTATCAATATAGAAATCAATCAATATTTTTCTTGGTTGATTTCGTTGAGCTTCTATTGCCTGTTCCAAATTCATCCATTTCACTTGTGAATAAGACGAAGATGCGATTAACAGAAAAAGTATGTAGGTGAATTTTTTCATCGCGAGTTGGATAGCAAAAATGGATTTTAGTTAAATATTATCTTACATCTTGCATTAATTTTTTCACATAAGGTGAAATAATAATGAGTACGACTCCGGCGATAAGGGCATAAATTCCCAATTGTTTATAACCTTCGGTGTAGGTTAAAAATTTATCTAAATTGGAAGCGTTTTCGTCTGCTGTCGCCATATTTGCTCCGATAATCCCTGCTACATATTGCCCGTAAGCAGAAGCCAGAAACCACATTCCCATCATCATTCCCTGAAGTTTTTCGGTGGAAAGTTTGGTCATAATTGAAAGCCCAATCGGTGAAAGACAAAGCTCACCAAAAGTAATGACCAATAATGCGATGGTGAAAATTTTAAGAGAGGTAATTCCTTGTAAATCAGCGAATAATCTGGTAGCAAACAATACGTAGTATCCTAAACCAAGGAAAATAAATCCTAAGCCGAATTTAATGATGGTATTCGGTTCCAGTTTTCTTTTGCTCAACCAAATCCAGAATAAACCTACCAATGGTGCTAAAAATATGATGAAAAACGCTCCGCCGGAATTGTTAACACCATTGGGATCTAAACCAAGCAAATCTTTATTGAGATTATTAGCCGCGAAAATACTTAGCGAACCGCCCGATTGCTCATAAATTCCCCAAAAAATAATAGAAAAAATGATGAAAACTAAAGCCGCCCAAAGTTTTTTTCTTTCAGCAGAAGTCACCTTTGTCATTTCATAAAATAGATAAAGCAATGTTGCCGGACCTACGATATACATGAATAAATCGGTGTATTGCGGAACGGAAACCATTTTCATGATGAGAGGAACGAAGATTAATGATAAAATGTAAACACCATATTCTTTCCATTTTTCTAACGCCACGGCAGAACCATCAGCCAGAATTTTCATTGGCGGTAAACCAATTGGTCCTAATCTTCTTTGGGTAAAAACAAAATTAATTAAACTAACTACCATTACAATTGCGGCCAAACCGAAAGCGACATTCCATCTTTTATCTTCAGGAATCATGGAAGAAAGCATTTCGCCTTTCCCGATAGCAATACATAAATAGCCACCGAGAAGTGCGCCAAGATTAATTCCGGCGTAAAAAAGCGAGAATCCCGCATCTCTTCTGGAATCATCGGATTTATAAAGTTTTCCCACCATGGTGGAAATATTTGGCTTAAAGAAACCGGTTCCAACGACAGTAAATGCAATTCCCAAAAAGAAAAACTGATGTGGTTCGAAGGCCAGAATCAAGCTTCCGACAATCATCAACAATCCACCCCAGAAGAGTGATTTTCTGAACCCCAAAATTTTATCGGCGAAAATTCCACCGACAAAAGTAAATGCATAAACAAACGCTTGTGTAGCTCCATACTGCAGATTGGCTTGCTGATCTCCAAAATTTAATTGAGAAATCATAAAGAAAACAAGCATTCCGCGCATTCCGTAGAAGCAGAACCGTTCCCACATCTCCGAGAAAAAAAGTGACCAGATTTGCTTTGGATATTTTCCTTTGAAATCCTGAATTTGTTCTAACGTAAGATTCATTTTAGAATAATTTTCAACGAAAATAGAAAAAACCACCGAATAATCGGTGGTTTAGTATAGTTAAATGCGATTGGATTAGTTTACTCCGTGCATTTTTTTCTCTAACCAACGGCTCATTGCAAACAAAATTAAAGCTGCAGCACCACACATCACAATAAATACAAGGAAGAAATCGAAAAGGTTAGTGATTTCAAATCCTAAGAAATGAGTGACTTTCGCACCCTGACCCTCTTCACCACTTCCCGGAATTAATGCTGATAAAGTTCCTGCAAATTTGTTTGCAGCAGCATTAGCCAAGAACCATGTTCCCATCAAAAGAGAAGAGAAACGCAGTGGTGAAAGTTTTGACACCATTGAAAGTCCGATTGGTGAAAGGCAAAGTTCACCCATTGTGTGAATTACATATAATGCGATTAGCCAGAACATAGAAACTTTGTCCATCATTCCCAAACCATAAACGGCAAATGCAATAACTACGTATCCTAAAGAAACCAATGCTAAACCAATCGCCATTTTCTTTGGCGAAGACGGCTCCATACCACGGTTACCAAGACGCAACCAAATTGAAGAGAACAATGGTGCAAGTACAATAATTGCCAGTGGGTTTACTGACTGGAAGTAACTGGCAGGCATTTCCCAGCCGAAAATCGTTCTGTCGGTCTGTCTGTCAGCAAAAATTGTCAGTGAAGCCCCGGCCTGCTCAAATGCGCCCCAGAAGAAAATTACAAAAAATGCCAAAATGAAGATGACCATAATTCTCTCGCGTTCTTCTTTGGTCAAAGATTTATCTGTAAGAACAATTAGCGGCATCACGATCATCGCACCATAAATAAGATATCCAATAATATCCCAATCGCTTTGGAACATGGTTTTAAAATTCATTAAGAAGAAAATAATCGCTATTGAGCCTAAAACCATTCCAAGCTGTGCGATACCAAATTTATTGGTTGGCATCCCGATTGGCTTGTGTTCGTGATCTACAAGCAGTTTATTTTTCTGAAGCATAAAAGTAATTAACCCGATTACCATACCGATACCTGCCGCCAGGAAGCCCCACTTAAAATCAATTTTTTCAGCCAGCGTTCCAGAAATAAGCGGTGCAAAGAAAGCTCCCAGGTTAATACCCATATAGAAAATGGTAAATGCTGAATCTACCCTGCGATCCCCCTTTGGATAAAGCTGACCCACCATCGTTGAAATGTTTGGTTTGAAGAAGCCGTTTCCAATGATTAACATGGTAAGACCAATCCACATCAGCGTAATTGCTGAACTGCCTGAAGTGGAAGCACTGAAAAACATTACAAACTGCCCAAGTGCCATAAGTACACCCCCAATTTCTATACTTCGTCTGTTGCCCAGAAAACGGTCTGCAAGATAACCACCCAGAAGCGGCGTAAGATATACCAAACCTGTATAACTTCCGTAGATTTGTGAAGCTTCTGCATCATCCATTAAAAGCATTTTCGTCATGTATAAAACGAAAATTGCACGCATACCGTAATAAGAGAAACGTTCCCACATTTCTGTCATAAACAAAAGATAGAGTCCTTTAGGGTGCCCTTTTTGCTCTGCTGTGTCCATTTTTTTTTATTTGTTAATAATTGTTAAGGAGCAAATATAGTTTTTTTTCTTTTTCAAGGGATGATTATTTCAGTTTTAAAACAGAAAAGTGCCGAATTTCTCCGGCACTTTCCAGTAATTTTTGAAAAATTAGATTAATTCACTCCTTTTTCTTTCATGATCTTATTCAATCTTTTCAGAATAGATAAACCAAGAAGGGTAGCGAGAAGCAGTAAACCAAAATTTACGATAAAGAAATTAGCCTTGTTTTCATAATCGTACCAGAAACTTGCCAACACTCCCGAAAGTTTGTTACCAATTGAGGTGGAAAGGAAGAATCCTCCCATCATCAGGGCAGTAAGTCTAGGAGGAGATAATTTAGAAACTAAAGAAAGTCCCATTGGTGATAAACAAAGTTCGCCGACTGTAATTACCCCATAAGCAGCTACGAGCCACAGTGCAGAAACTTTGAATGCGCCATTATCTCCGGCATACACGGCTCCAATCATCACCAAGCAGGAAAGCGCAGAAATAAAGAGTCCCAATACAATTTTAGCCGGTGTTGTAGGCTCTTTGCCACGTTTTCTTAAAAACATAAAAAATCCAACAACAATAGGCGTTAAAACAATTACCCAAAACGGATTCACCGACTGGAACAACTCGGTGTTATAAAGATAAACTTTTCCTTCCGGATTGGCTTCCATGGCTGCTTTTTTCTCAGGCAACTCATTTCTGAAGTAGATGTCTTTTCCCTGCTCTTTTAAAGGATTACCGGCCTCATCTTTTTGAGCCTGGTACTGATCATCGTAAACATTTACTTCTTTTGATGTATAGTCTTTTGTTTCCACGAGATAAATGGCTTCCAGAGGTTTTTCAGCTACCGCGGGTACGCTTCTGTCGGTATAATAGTTTGCCCAACGTGTTAAAGCGGTTCCGTTTTGCTTGAAAACAGCCCAAAACATTAAACTTACTGCAAATATTGCCAGCAGCGCTCCGATTGGTCTTTTATCATCTGAATTTGCTTTCACATAAAGCATCACATAGAAGTAAACTACAGGCAAACATGCGAAGATAAAGGCATCTGTAGAATCACTTCCGAAGATATTTCCTGGAATAACCCAGCCAATAATTCCCGCTATGATTGCCGGCAAGAAAACTTTAACCAAGACATCAGAAATTTTCGTATCACCTGCCTGCACTGGCTTCATAACATTTGCTTTAAGGATATGTTTCCTTCCTAAAGAGAAAATCAGCAACCCAATAAACATCCCGACTCCCGCTGTAATAAATGCTTCGCCCCAACCAAATTTATTCCTCATAAATGCTGCGATGATGTTGCAAACGAAAGCACCAATATTAATTCCCATATAGAAAATGTTGTAACCCGCATCTTTATTGGCTTTGTAGGGTTCTTCTTCGTACAGATTTCCGAGTAATGTGGAGATACTTGGTTTGAAAAATCCGTTTCCTAAGATAATTAAACCCATTGATGCGTAAAACATGGGAATGTCTTTAAAAACTCCCAAACCGATATAACCCAATCCCATCAAGGTACCTCCAATATAGATTGCTTTGATGTATCCCAAAACGCGGTCGGCCAAGAATCCTCCAAGAAATGGGGTGAGATAGGTAAGCGCGATAAAAGTTCCGAAAATATCATCTGCATTTTTGTCATTAAAAGCCAATCCTCCGGTATCAGTCGGGTCGATCATGTATAAAACGAAAATTCCGAGGATCAGATAATACCCAAATCTTTCCCACATTTCTGTAAAGAAAAGGTAAGGTAAGCCCTTAGGGTGTTTGGCAGTAGATTTTTCCATATAAAATTGAATTTGCCCAAAAATAGGATTTTTAAATGGAATTAAAAATTTATCTAATGTTGATTAAAATAATAGCCCAGAGATTATCAACTATAAAAAGATTCGGAAAATAATCTGAAAACGATTCCCAATCAACTTTTAGGGAATGTGAATGATGATATTGATTTGTTGAAGAAGAAATATTTAGACAAAAATTAGACAAGTCAATTGGCTGAAAATTTGAAAAAATCGAGCGTAAAATTTTAAAAAATTTCGATTAATTAATTCAAAGATTGAAATCTCACAAAGAAAACTCTCCGAAATCTAAGCTATTAAATTTCAGTAATTGCAAAATTGAAGAAAACAATTCTTTGATTTACCCAGAACGCAATCGAACGATTGTTCTGATTACCATTATCGATAATAGGAGTTCACATAATTATTAAAAAACCGCAAAAGAAATTTCTCTTCTGCGGTTTTAATTTACTTTTCTTCTTCAAAATTCTACAAATTTTCCAAAATAAAATCGGTCATTTTTTGGTAGAGTTGTGGTCTTGTATTTCCACCATAAATCCCGTGGTTTTTATCAGGATATGCCATAAATTCGAATTGTTTTTTGTTCTGAATTAAAGCTTCTGCAAACTCCATTGAATTTTGGAAATGTACGTTGTCATCGGCAGTTCCGTGGATTAATAAGAATTTTCCTTTCAATAAACTTGCAAATTCTGTTGGCGAATTTTCATCGTAGCCTTTTGCGTTTTCCTGCGGGGTTCTCATGAATCTTTCGGTGTAAACCGTGTCATAATATCTCCAGTTGGTAACCGGAGCTACTGCAATACCGGCTTTGAAAACGTCTGCACCTTTAGTAAGGGCTAAACTTGCCATATATCCACCGTAACTCCAGCCGAAAATACCAATTCTGGATTTATCGATATAGGTTTGCTTACCGAACCATTTCGCAGCAGCAATTTGATCTTCGATTTCGTATTTTCCTAAATTTAAATAGGTTACCTTTTTGAATTTGGTTCCTTTGTAGCCGGTTCCGCGTCCATCTACACAAACAACGATATAACCTTTTTGTACAAGGTGGTTAAACCATAATCCGTTTCCTGCATCCCATGAATTAGAAACGCTCTGCGATCCCGGACCGGAATACTGGAACATAAAGAGCGGATATTTTTTGCTAGGATCAAAATCCTTAGGTTTTAACATCCAGGCATTCATTTGATCGCCGGCTTCGTTCGGAATCGTAATAAATTCCTTGCTCACCATATTATCAGCTTGAAGTTTTTTAAGCTGCTCATCATTATTTTGAAGTTCTTTCACTGTTTTTCCGTTTCCGTCTTTTAAAACATAAGTGTAAGGTTTCGTCGCAGTGGAGGAAGTTTCGATAAAATAATTATAATTTCCGCTGAAACTCGCACTGTTATTTCCTTCAGCGTTAGAAAGCAACGTCGATTTACCGGTTTCAATATTGATCTTAGAAACTACTTTATTGATGCTTCCTTTTTCGGTGGTTTGTACCAGAACTTCTTTTGTTTTTGGATTAAATCCGTAATAATCAGTTACTTCCCAATTTCCTTTGGTGATTTGTTTTTTCGGTTTTCCATTTTGGTCGTACCAATAAAGATGTCTGTTCCCATCTCTTTCGCTGCCCCAGATAAATGAATTGTCATCTAGAAATTCCAGCGTAACATTATCGGTTTCTATCCATTTATCATCACTTTCGGTAAATAATTTCTGAATAGTTCCGGTTTTTGTATTCACTTTTAAAACATCCGACGAATTTTGTAATCGGTCTGAAGTAATCAATACAATTTCGTCAGATTTTGCGGTTTTATAAACATTCGGAATGTAATAGTTCTTAAAGTTCAATAAATTTAAAGCTACTGTTTTCTGAGAATCCAAACGATATAAATGCGCTGAAACCATCGAGTTTTTTTCACCCGCTTTTGGATATTTAAACCGCAGTTCAGAAGGATAAAGCTGTTTTCCGTAAATCGGGATGTACATTTCCGGAACTTCCGTTTCATCAGATTTTACAAAGACAATTGCGTCCGAATTTTTGGTCCATTCGTATTGCTTTGCGTGCCCGAATTCTTCCTCATAAACCCAATCTGCAAGTCCGTTTATTATTGAGTTTTTCTTCCCATCTTGAGTGATTTGGGTAATCTTTTCTGAGTATAAATCTTGGTAAAATAAATTGTTTTCAGCAATAAATGCTACTTTCGTTCCGTCTGGTGAAAAAGTGGGTTCTTGAACGTAATTTCCATTGTTTAAACTTAATGTTTTTCCTGATTTTAAATCCTTTACATCGAATTTTCCGAGGAAAGAATGGCGATAAATGGGCTGACTTTTTTTTAGTAATAGGATCTTCGACTCATCATCATTAAATTGATAAGATTCGAAACTTCCATCGACAATATTTCCTTCTTTTGCGGATGTTTTATAAGAATATTTGGCAATTCCACCTCTTTCGATTACGGCATAATTTTCACCATTTTTTAAGGAAGCAATCCCTGCAATTCCTTTTCCGCGGTAGTATCCGGAGTAAATTTTATCTAAAGTTATTTCCTGTGAGAAAGTTGCTACAGAAACTAAAATAGAAACGGATAAAAAGATTTTTTTCATTGTAAAAATTTGATAATGATCAAAGATAACAAAATTATCAAAATGCGTCCATCATTCTCCAACAATAGGGATTCCTTTTGTTTGAAAAATTTTTTAACCAAAATATGAAGTTTTTCCTTTAAGTGAGCCGGTGTTTTCTCAAAAAAAATTACTCGTCCTGATCTCCATTATGAGTAAAACCAATGGTTTTTATTGGTTTTTCAACCATTTTATAGCTATCAAGTTCCGCTTTCAGAGCTTCAATTCTACTGGAAAAATCATCATAATTGTTGATCGAAACATCCTGTACAAATTGAGCAACGTGATTTAGGTATTCTCCTGTAAGTTTTGCGGAAGCTTCTCGAAAAGCGGCTTCCAAAAGTTTTTCAGTGATTTTTATATTTGGAGATCTGTTTTTTAGATAAATATCTCTGATTTTCTTCTTCAAACTTTGGGTGAAATCGATGATCATCGTATTCGAAAACACTTTCATTTTCATCGAAATATCTTTCCAGAACGGTAAATGATCGGCATCGTTCGCTTTTAAAATTTCCATTAAAACAGCATCTTTGGAAAGATTTTCCTTTATATAATACAGGATCATTTCGGAGCGTTCCTGGGCATTTGGCGGAAAAATGGGAATACTTACATCAAATCTTCCCGGAGCTCGAATTTCTCGATCGATGTCGACCAAAGCGTTGGCGGAACCGATCATCAGTAAACCTTCTTTTTCGAATTGGCTTACGTAATGCAAAATAATTTCCTTGGTTTCTTCATCACAAGACGAAACCGATCTTTCCTCGCTTCTTTCGCTCATAATGTTGTCAAATTCGTCCATGAAAAGCACAACTTTGTCTTCTTTCATCATTTCAACCAAAAAATCGTTGAAACTGGTTTTCCGACCATCCACAAATGAAGTTCCGAAATAATATTTTTTAATCTGTTTAAACTGAAAATCGACAATTTCTGCAATTTTATTAGCCCAGAAAATTTTTCCACTTCCGGGAGGTCCGTATAAAATAATTCCTGCTGATTTATGAATTCCCCAATCCGTAAGCAGCGAGTGATGTAAAAACGGATCTAAGGTTTTGGAAATAAAGAAAAAAAGGTCACGATAACCGATGAAATCTCGCTCAGCAAGACTGGTTTTTTTTCCGAAATAATCATAAACAAATTGATAATTGCCACCCAGCTTTTGATCGATTACATAGCTGGAAACTGAGGATTTATAAAAACCATTGTCATAGATTTTTACCTTATCTTTTTTTAATATTTCGGAAACTTTATCTTGGGGTTGCTTTATGGTTTTGGCGATATCTTCTACGGATTTATTTTGGCCTAAATCCTCTTCATATTTCTTCAAAAAAGTTATATTTTCTTTAGCGAATTTTATGAAATCTTTCTTTACCTCAAAATTTGTCGAAATGCATTCTGAAATTTCCAAATCGAAATCCTGGATAAAATTGATAAAGCTTTCGGTGGATATTTGGAGTTCTTTTGCGAGTTCGGCTAATTTCATTTTATAAATTTTTTTTTGCAACTATCACATTTGCAAAAATCATGCTGAATAGAAATTTCCTTACCCGAGAGAAATAGTCTGAAAAAAAATAATTGAAAAGGTACTTTTATTAGAAATTAAGGTTCGAAACTTTCAAATTTCCCATTGTCATAAAACATTACAATCCTGATAATTTTACTTTTTTGATTTTCAGGTGTTTGTAAGGGAGTTTGATTTTCCTGCACGCCTAATCGCTGAAAATCGGATATTTTTTCTTTTTCGGGAGTTTGTGCAGAAATTTTCGATTCTCGCGGAATATGTTTTTGTGTTGAATCTTCACTTTCCGTAATTCCGAAATTATCATCATCAATTAAAGTAAACAAATCGGGCAGGGAAGTGGGTTTTTGTTTTTCAACAATTATTTCCGGTTCTGGTTTGATGAGCATCTCACCTTCGCCTTTGATCAGCCAATCCCACTGAATTTCAGGAAAACGTTCTTTAATTTTAATGAGAAAATCCAAGGATGGTTTATTTCTACCGGAAGTAATATGCGAAATATTCGAACGTTGTACATCGATCGTATCTGCAAATTCAGAAGAAGAAAGTTCTGAATATTCTATAATTTTTGAAATTCTTTCGTTCAAATTCATAATTACAAATGTAAATAAATATTTACTTACAATAATATACAAATGTAAATAAATGAAATCGAAACGTGTTTACAAAAGTAAAACCAACAATATGATTGCTGGTTTTTAAATGTTTAAGGTGTTTACTTTTATAAATTACCGATGTAAATTTTCCTTATGATCATCATCAATTCTTAATTTTCTTTCCTTTTTATGTTCAGGAAATATTAACGAGAAAAATATACTTAGTCCTAAAATACTTACAATAATGAGCAATGAATGTGTTGTGGTAAATCCAAATGAATCCAGGTAGGAATGGAAAAGCATTTTCAAACCGATAAAAGTTAAAAGCATGGCCAATCCTAACTTCAGGAAACGGAATTTATCGATAATTCCTGCTAATAAAAAGAACATCGATCGAAGCCCGATAATCGCAAAAATATTGGAGAAAAATACAATATAAGGATCTTTAGTCACCGAAAAAATTGCAGGAATACTATCGACTGCGAAGATCAAATCCGTAGCTTCAATAATAAGGAGAACCAGAAAAAGCGGGGTAATTTTCTTCACACCATCTATTGTCACAAAAAATTTGTTTCCAACAAAATGGTCATGAACTTTAAAAAATCGTTTCGCAAACTTTACCACCGGGTGATTTTGAGTATCAATTTTCTCATCGTTGTCTTTATCGAAAAACATTTTGATTCCTGTGAAAACGAGAAATGCTCCGAATACATACATGATCCAACTGAATTTCTCGATCAGTGCAGCGCCAACGAAAATAAAGATAAAACGCATCACAATCGCTCCCAAAATTCCCCAGAACAAAACCCGGTGATAGTTCTTCTGCGCCACTCCAAAAGCTGAGAAAATAAGTACCATTACAAAGATATTATCCACAGAAAGGGCATACTCAACAACGTATCCGGTTAGATATTCCAGACCCAAATTTTGATTATACAATTGGATACTGTGTTCCAGATCTTGCGGAATAACTTTGACGGGATGATGATGAGAAGTAATCACCTGTTGTAGTTTTTCCATGTTATCGATGCCGTGGAGTAGGTGACCGTACGTGATCAAAATAAAATAAAAACACATGGACAATGCAACCACAAAGAAACTCATCAGTCCTGCTTGTTTCATTGAAATGGTGTCGGATTTTTTGTTTAATAATCCTAAGTCTAATGCGAGGATCAAAAAGATAAATAATATAAATCCTATAAGGAAAAGTGATTCGCTACTCATATAAAATATTTAGTATAAAGATAAGAAATTAATCATTTTTACTCTGATTTACATTTGTAATTTTATTGTAAATTATATCGATATCCACAAAATAATGTGTTTACGTTTTTTCCCTACAAATAGGCAATTCAGTGTACTTTTTAGCTTAAAGTACATTTAAAAAAGTAGTTTATTTAAATATAATAAATAACTGATATTTAGTTTGATATAAAAATTTTTTAAATAAAATGCAATCCACAATTTTATCAACAGACAAACTGACATTTTCACCTGTTTAGCTAATTTACAAAAGTGAATTTTTTAAATCCGTTTAAAAAAATTAAATTTGAAAATTGTAAAATAACTTTCTATGCGAGATAATCTCATTTATCGAAAATGCCCCGATTTCCCAAACCGCTATATTTCCCCGGGAAAATTATTTTTTTTCCTACAGACGAATTACAGCGATTGTATTTCAGAGATCGGAACATCATTTCTGGATCAACCTATTTATAAAATGCGAATCGGATCGGGTGGAACAAAGGTTTTGGCTTGGTCGCAGATGCATGGGAACGAATCGAATGCTACACACGCAATGCTTGATTTGTTGGAGATTTTTAAACATCAACCCGAATTGAAAGAAAAATTGTTTTCGGAGATAACTTTGGATTTTATTTTCATGTTGAATCCAGATGGATCAGAAAAATGGTCCCGCAGAAATGCGATAGATATTGATATAAACCGTGATTTTCTAAAGCTTTCGAGCAAAGAATTTCCTATTTTGAAAAATATCGCTGAAAACGGTAATTATGACTATGCATTAAATCTTCATGAACAACGTACGATTTTTACTACGGATGGTGAAAATCCGGCAACGCTTTCTTTTTTAGCACCTTCAATAAATAGAGAAAGAGAGGTCACTGAAACCCGAAAAAAATCCATGGCGGTGATTGTCAAGATTTTTGAGGCGTTGAAAACTGAGATTCCGAACCAGATTGCTCGATATTCGGATGAATTTTATCCAACCTCTACGGGAGATAACTTTACTAAAATGGGAATCCCGACAATTTTATATGAAGGTGGTCATTTTCCGAATGATTATAAAAGAGAAGGTACCCGAAAATATTATACTTTGGCGCTATACGAAGGTTTAAAGGCGATTGCGGAATTGAAAGGTGCAACTGATTTTTGGGAAAAATATCAGGAAATACCGGAGAATAAGGAGTCGCATTACGACATAATTTACAGAAATGTGAAATTGAACACCGATCATTATTGTATGCTCGACATCGCAGTACAGTTCAAGGAAGAAATTCGCGCCGGTGATGATGAAATTTCTTTTGTGCCTATCGTGATGGAAGTAGGTGACGTTGGCAAAAAAAAGGGTTGGAAAGAAATTGATTGTACCGGGAAAAAATTTATTTCCGACAAGAAATTTCCAAAACTGGATGCGGAAGTTGATTTTAAAATAGAATAGAAAAAGCGAGACTTAAAAGTCTCGCTTTAAATTTGTAAACTGTTGATAATTAATTCACAACCTTGATTCCGGATGCTACAAATCGAATTTCTTCCTGTGGTTTGGTGATGGCATCAATTTCCTGTTGCGATTTTTTCGCATCTTCAGCGTAATGTTTCTGCTCATCGACTGAAATTATTTTCGTCTCTGCGTTGCCTTCTAATACTACGTTTTTTCCAATCAAAGCAGTAGGAACGAAGAATCCGTAATCTTTCATTTTCACAAAAAACTTCTCGTTGTTTTCTGTTTCTAGAGTCAACCAGCAGCCTTTTTTATCGCAAACATCGGTTACTTTTCCTTTCACCGCAATATTTTCTATTTTTTTTGATTGAGCCAGCTTTTTATCCAATTTTTCTGGTGAAATTGCTTTTTTTTCAGCTTTTGCAGAAATTACACTTCCATAAACATCTCCTACTAAAGCGTTTCCTGGAGGTGGACCCATCTTTTTCTCGCTTTTCTGAGCGAAAACCATCGTAGATAATGCGATGCTTACTATAAATACTAATTTTTTCATAAACCAAATTTTCACAAAAATAATAAATTTTTCCAATTTTATTTTTAGAAAAGGTGTTTTTAAGTTTAAATCCTATATTAATCTTAATTAAAACTTAAAACCTTTAAATTAAATTTATACATTTACTAACTATGTTTTAAAAAATAATATATCCGGAACTAATCTTTTTTATTTAAAATATATTCAAAATTAATGGAAAAAAAACTCAAACTTTGGGATGCTACAATGCTCGTAATGGGCTCGATGATTGGTAGCGGAATATTCATTGTAAGTTCCGATATGATGCGGAATTTGGGATCCGGATATTGGCTGATTGCAGTGTGGATCATTACTGGAATAATGACGGTTGCTGCGGCGATTTCTTACGGTGAACTTTCTGCGATGTTTCCAAAAGCGGGCGGGCAATACACCTACATGACCGAAATTTTCGGCAGAATGACTGGTTTTCTCTACGGTTGGGGATTGTTTACGGTAATCCAAACCGGTACGATTGCAGCTGTTGCAATGGCTTTCGGAAAATTTACCTCTTATTTGATTCCAGCGCTTAATAATTCGCAACCGATTTTCCAAAGCGGAAGTTTCAAAATTACTTGGGTGCAAATTTTAGCAATTGTGATTATTCTTTTGCTCACTTATATCAATACCAAAGGAGTGAAAAATGGCAAATTTTTGCAGAATATTTTCACTACTTCAAAAATATTAGCGCTACTTGGAATTATCGTTTTCGGATTTCTTTTGGTTAAAGATTCGCAATGGACGGAAAATATGAGTTTTGGCTGGAATGCTTTCCAGGATTTTGGGAAGGAAGTAGGAAATGATCTGGTTCCAACCGGTTGGCAATCGATCGGAAGTGTTACACTTCTTGGCGGAATTGCAGCTGCGATGGTCGGGTCGGTCTTCAGTTCTGTTGCTTGGGAAAACGTAACTTTCATGTCGGGCGAAATTGAAAATCCAAAGAAAAATGTAGTAAAAGCAATGGTTTTGGGAACCATCGTTGTGATGATTTTGTATCTCCTCGTGAATTTCGTTTATTTGAATGTACTTGATCGAGACGAAATCGCATTTGCGGATAAAAATCGTCCTGCGGTAGCAGCGTCGGAAGTTATTTTCGGAAATTTAGGTACCGTAATTATGGCGATTTTGGTGATGATTTCTACGTTTGGTTGCATCAATGGATTGGTTTTAGCCGGCGCACGCGTCTTCCAGACTATGGCGAAAGACGGATTATTCTTCAAACAAGCCATAGAAAACAATAAAAATGAAGTTCCCGAAAAATCACTATGGATGCAGGGAATTTGGGCTTCATTCCTTGCGCTCAGCGGTCAATACGGCGATTTGCTGGATATGATTTCCTTCGTTATCGTCCTTTTCTATATGATTACGGTTTTCGGAGTTATTTACCTCAGAGTCAAAAAACCAAACATGGAACGGCCCTACAAAACATGGCTTTATCCCATAACGCCCATCCTATATCTATTGATCGGCAGTGCATTTTGTATCCTGTTGATTTGGTTCAAACCTCAATATACATGGCCTGGTTTCCTCCTTATTTTGCTAGGTTTACCGGTGTATTGGTTTATCAACAGACGAAAAACTGACTAATTATTTTTAGGAGCATCAAGGTTTTCTATATTTTTCAAGACTCCACCTGCTGTCCGTTGCAATCTTCCGCCGACCTTGTCGGCGGAAGGATTTCCACTTCCATCAGGGCTAGAAGTTCTGTCGTTTTTATTTTGAAGATTCCCCAAATTTACCTTACTTTTAATAAAAATTAAAAAAATGTCAGAACTCGTTCCGATTTTTCAGTCATCCTACCTTTACGAAATAGAGCTTGCCAAAACCAAACTCGCATCGCGTGATATTCCGAGTCACATTAAAAATGAATATGTAAATAATGTGGCAGTTTTTCCCATTTCTCAGAATTATTTTCTGTTAGTCAATCAACATGATGTGGAAATAGCCCAGAAAATTCTAGCAGAAACCAACGAAATCACCGAAGAAGAAAATCCGGAATAAATTATATCTTTCAAGCCGTATTTTAAAACTTTTAAGAATATTTTGAGTGCAATTCTACACGGAAAATTATCCGATTTTATTCCCAAAACCCTTCGTTTTCCTTTTGTCCTGCCTCATAAATTCCGTATCTTTGGCTCAAATTTTACAAGAAAATGATCGATTGGAAAACCGTAAAAGAATACGAAGATATTACTTATCAAAAGTGTGGCGCTGTAGCTAGAATTGCTTTCAACAGACCTGAAGTTCGCAATGCATTTCGCCCAAAAACAACCTCAGAATTATACGATGCTTTTTATCACGTTTCGGAAGACTCTTCTGTAGGTGTCGTGCTGCTTACCGGCGAAGGTCCTAGTCCAAAAGATGGAGGACATGCATTCTGCAGTGGTGGCGACCAAAAAGCGCGTGGTGAACAAGGCTACGTAGGCGAAGATGGAAGACATCGTTTGAATATTTTGGAAGTTCAGCGTTTGATTCGCTTTATGCCGAAAGTGGTGATTGCCGTGGTAAACGGTTGGGCAGTTGGTGGCGGACATTCTTTGCACGTGGTTTGCGATTTGACTTTAGCGAGCGAGGAGCATGCGATTTTCAAACAAACTGATGCCGATGTGACGAGTTTCGATGGAGGTTACGGATCGGCCTATTTGGCGAAAATGGTTGGTCAGAAAAAAGCCCGTGAAATTTTCTTTTTAGGAAGAAATTATTCTGCCAAAGAAGCTGAAGCAATGGGAATGGTAAATGCCGTGATTCCGCATGCAGAACTGGAAAATACCGCTTACCAATGGGCTCAGGAAATTTTAGAAAAATCACCTTTATCCATTAGAATGTTGAAATTCGCAATGAATTTAACCGATGATGGAATGGTTGGTCAACAAGTTTTTGCAGGCGAAGCAACGCGTTTGGCGTACATGACCGATGAAGCCAAAGAAGGCAGAAATGCATTCCTCGAAAAAAGAAAACCTGATTTCGGCGAAAATAAATGGATTTCTTAAAAATAGATTTTAGATAAGAGAAATTGACACAGATTTTTTAAATTTTGTCTAAAATCTCATATCTAAAATCTCATATCTAAAATATATGATTGATTGGATAAAAGCAGCGCGGCTGCGAACTTTGCCGCTGTCAATGAGCGGAATTATAATGGGATCTTTCATCGCAAGATGGAGAGTCATCGAAAACGGCGGAACTTGGGACTGGAAGATTTTTGCGATGGCAATTTTGGTGACGCTGCTTTATCAAATCCTTTCAAATTTTGCTAATGATTACGGCGATGGAGTAATAGGAACCGACAAAAATAGGATAGGAGAAGCCGAACAAAGAGCAGTAGCCTCTGGAAAAATTACAGCAAATCAAATGAGAAATGCAGTGATTTTGTTCGCAATTCTATCTTTTTTGGCAACGGTTGGGCTTTTATATCTTGCTTTTTTCAAAGAAAATTTAATGAAAGAATTCTACATTTTCGTAGGATTGGGAATTGCCTGTATATTGGCAGCAATATGTTATACAGTCGGTAAAAAACCTTATGGATACTTAGGTTTGGGCGATATTTTTGTGTTTGTGTTTTTCGGATTGGTTTCCGTTTGCGGAAGTTATTTCCTTTTCACCAAAACTTTTCACTGGGATATGCTTCTTCCTGCTACCGCAATCGGAATGTTGAGTGCAGCAGTTTTGAATCTGAACAATATGCGCGACATTGAAAACGATGCAATCAGCGGTAAAAAAACGCTGGCTTTGCGTTTAGGTTTTAGGAATGCAATGGTTTATGAAGTGATTTTATTACAGCTTCCTTTGATTCTAATGCTGGTTTTTATGATGATGAACGGTTTGCACACCGAAAGAAAATACTATGCTTTCATCTTTTTTATTTTGATGTTTCCAATGACGGGACTTCGAAGAAAAATTATGCAGGTAAAACAACCAAGCGAACTAGATCCTTTCTTAAAACAAGTTGGAATAATGACTTTGATGATGGCGATTTTAGTGGCTTTCGGTTTGAATTATTTCTAGAATATGAAAATAGCATTTGCAAATAAATCGCAAACAAATAAATCTTTATTTATCTTAAATATGATCGAGACAGTTTTTATTTGTTTCGTAATTAATATGTTTACTTCTATTTAAAACTAAATTTAATACCTAAAAAAAATGAAAATACAATACCTCGGACAAAACTGTTTTTTGTTCACTTATAACGGAAAAAATATTTTAACAGATCCTTTTTACAACTTCGGGAAAGAAGAATCGGGATTCGATATTTCTGCACAAAATATTGATTATGTGCTCATTACTCACGCTCATGGCGATCATACTGCTGATGTGAAAGAAGTTTTGCAACATCATCCGGAAGCGGCGGTGATTGGTCAACCGGAAATTTGCGGATATTTTGCTCATCCAAATTCCATTGATATCAATTTTGGCGGATCTGCAAAGATTGATGATTTGAAGATTTCGATGGTTCCCGCAAGTCATACGAGCTCTTTTCCAGATGGAACTTATGGCGGAGAACCTTGCGGATATATTTTCAGATTTCCTGGAAAAAACATCTATTTTGCAGGCGATACCGGCGTGATCGCGGACATGGCATTGTTCCCACAACTATTCGGAAACATTGATTTGGCGGTACTTCCAATTGGTGCGCATTACACCATGTGTGCAAGAACAGCAAGTTTTGCCGCTGCTGAATTATTGAAAACGAAAAAAGTTATTGGTTGTCATTTCGACACTTTTCCGCCAATTAAAATCAATCACGAAGAAGCGAAAGAACTTTTTGCAGAACGGAATATCGATTTTGCTTTACCGCAATTGGGAGAGGAATTTGAAATTTAATTTATACTTCGCCAATACCCTGCGTTATTTTTTGTATTTTTGTTGAAAATTTAGAAATATGATTAAGAAAAATGAAGAAATTTGGAAGGAGTATCCTTTAAATTTGGGATTTGCAACTGATTTTAGAATCGAGTTTTCAAATTTGGGTAGAATGAAGACGTTTTCTAGACTTGCTCCAAAAGGAAATATTATTAGTGGTTCCTTACAAGGCGGTTTTCCCATTTTCAGAACTACATTTACGGATGAACTCAAACCTAAAGATGCCGAAAAACTTCAAGAACTCGATAAAGAGATTGCCGAACTTAATGCCGAAATTAAAAACTTTGGATTAAAATCACCTATCGAGAATAAATCCGAAAACTTGCGTGATAAACTAGATGATTTAAAGAAAAGAAGAGCTGAACTCGTTAAGACAAGGTCAAAACTTAATAAAAAGTTTAGAAAGAAAGTCTCAAAATATGTAGCGATTTTGGTTCATAAAGCGATTGCGGAATTATTTATAGGAAAGCCTTTAGATGAGTCTAGAAAGTTTGTAATTCACCACGATTTCGATAAGTTAAATAATAATGTGGAAAATTTAGGATGGGCAAATCAGGAAGAATTAACCGAACGCCAAATGAAACATCCGAAAGTCATTTTGAACCAATTCAAAAAGCAATTCGAAGATAAAAAACCGAATGTAAGAAGTAGCAAACTCTCGGAAAACGACGTGCTTTTCATCAAATCAAAATTGGGAAAAAAAGGAGTGACGATGAAGAAATTGGCACATCAGTTTGGGGTTTCAGAAATGCAGATTCACCGCATCAAAACGGGAGAAAACTGGAGCCACGTAAAAACAGTGAGTGAACTAAAAGCAGAAATGCAAAAATAAAGAAACAAAAAATGGCAAGCTACCTAAATCACACCGCTACAACCGTTTACCTTTGCTGCGTTCCCACCCTGGAGGATTCACAGGAGCTGGTTGTTTAGGACTTGCCGATGCAAAGATAAGGGTTTAATTCAAAATTCAAAAATCTAATTCAAAAAAAATTAAAAATTATAATACTCGGATATGGTAAAAAACGTCTATGCAGTTGGTTTTATGTTGTTTATAGCGACAATGGTCCTCTTTTTTGGGATGTATTTTTTCGGGATGAATGTTGATTTTTTCAACAATTCAATGCTTTTGAATGCATTTTTGCTTCCGGTGGTGTACGTTGCCGGAGCATATTATTCCGTAACTTCTGCAAAAAAATTAGGATTTCCAATGGGATTTCGGGCAGTTTTTGGAAGCGCTTTCAAACCGATGTTTATCGGAGGATTGTTTTCGATGCTCACAATCTTCGCTTTTCTGAATTTTGTAGATCGAGATGCAAAAGATTTACTTAATTTTCAATACATCGAAAGACAGAAAACGGAACTCAACAACGAGTATGAAAAGGCAAAGATTGGCCTAAAAGAGGAAGCTGAAAGAAAGGAGCTCGAGAAAAATTACCAAGCCAGACTTCAGAGTTTTTCTCCGGAAATGATTAAAGACAAAGACATGTTTTCGTTTCGCCAGTTTACCTACTATTTCGGAGCAGTTATGGTTTTTTACGTAATTTTATCCGTGTTTTTCGGAAGCTTTTTCCGAAGCAGAATCGAAGAGTAAATATCTCATTATCAATTATTTTAATTAAAACTTATATTGTTCGACCGAACAGTGAAAATATAAAAAATTCAATGAATTTATCCATCATCATACCGCTTCTTAATGAAGAAGAATCTCTTGAAGAATTGTTTTCAAGAATTGATTTGGTTTGCAAAACCGAAAATTTATCCTACGAAATTTGGTTTGTAGACGACGGAAGTACCGATCTTTCGTGGAGTATTATCGAAAATTTGAAGGTGCAGAATCCGCAGATTCACGGGATTAAATTTTCTAGAAATTACGGGAAATCTCAGGCACTTCACGCAGCTTTTGAAAGAGCAAACGGCGATGTAGTTATTACTATGGATGCTGATTTACAGGATTTTCCAGAAGAAATTCCGGAATTGTACGAGATGGTAAAAAACGAAAATTACGACATTGTTTCCGGCTGGAAGAAAAAGCGCTTCGATAATGTGATGACCAAAAATCTTCCTTCAAAACTCTTCAATGCAGCTGCCAGAAAGGTTTCGGGAGTTGAACTTCACGATTTCAATTGTGGTTTGAAAGCTTATAAAAAACAAGTGGTAAAATCCATAGATGTTTATGGTGATATGCACCGGTATATTCCGGTTTTAGCTGCCAATGCAGGTTTCCGGAGAATTACCGAAAAAGAAGTGAAACATCAGGCAAGACCTTATGGTACATCAAAATTTGGAACTGAACGATTTATTCGTGGATTTTTAGATTTAGTAACGCTCTGGTTTGTAAGTCGTTTCGGAGGAAGACCGATGCATTTCTTCGGCGCTGTGGGCACTTTGATGTTTATCATTGGATTTTTATCAGCACTTTGGCTCGGAATTTCAAAATTAATCGATGTTTCGAGAGGAATTTATGGGCACCTTTTGACCAATAATGCCTGGTTTTTCATTGCTTTAACGATGATGTTGATGGGAACTTTGCTCTTCATCGCAGGATTTTTGGGTGAAATGATTATCAGATCGAACCGCGAACACAAAAATTATAATATCGACGAAGTGATTTAAGATTTGTCTAAAAAAATAGAACTTAAAGAAAAACTTATGAAAAAGCTGTTTTTTCTCCTCTTGATATTTTCCGTGATTTCTTGTGGAAAAATTTCACCAAAAGGTAATATTGAAAGCAAAGATATTCCGTTGGAAGAATTTGTGAATCTCAATGTCAAAGGAAAGTTTCGGTTGTTTTACATCCATTCTGATAAGAATTTTGTAAATGTGGAAACTTATCCAAATATCATCAATAATTTAAAGATTAATGTGAAAGATAAAACTTTAAACATTGAAGAAAAAAGAGAAACGCAATCAGTTGATTTTTATAATATTACCATTTATTCAAAGTATAATTTAGAAAGGGTTTCCATTTCAGATTCTGTTGAAATGAACATTTCTAGTGAAATAAAAACCGATAATTTTAAATTAAATTTAAAAAATAATGCTAAATTTATTGGGTCGGTAAATTCTCGAAGAGCAGAAGTGGAAATGACGCAGAAAAGCCGCGCCAATTTTTTAGGAAAAACCAAAGATGCAGTGATAAAAATAGCTGATACAGCAAGTTTGATCGCTCCTTATTGGTTCATTGATAACTTGAAAATCGATTCCAAAAACGGAAATTATGCTGAAGTAAATGTGAAAGATTCATTGAAAGGAGATATCAAAAACACAGCGAAATTTGTGTATTACAACGATCCAATCAGAGCTTTCAAGATTGAGAAAACAGCGAACGTGAATAATAAAGAATTGAAATAGCTGTAGGCTGGAAGATGGAAGCTGGAAGAGGGAGGAATGAAAGGAAAGATGTATTAAAATTAATATTTTAGAATGAGTTTCAAATTTGAAAGATTAATTATTTGGCAAAAATCGATGGATTTTGGTGAAGAAATTCATAGTTTGTCGGATACTTTTCCTCAAAAAGAAATTTATAATTTGACTTCTCAAATTAAAAGAGCTGGTGATTCAATCGCTTTGAATATTGCTGAAGGTTCTATTTTGCAATCTAATGCTGAATTCAAAAAGTTTTTGGGATATTCAATTCGTTCCTTAGCCGAAGTCGTAACTTGCTTGTATAAAGCTGAAAGAAGAAATTACTGCGATAGAGAAAAATTTAATAAATTATATAATGATAGCTTTAATCTTATGAATCAGATTATTGCTTTCAGAAATCAATTAAAAAATTAAAATAAATGTTTAACAAATGGAAATGAGTTTGTGAAGTTTAAAAACTTCCATCTTCGAGCTTCCATCTTCTAAGTAAAAAAATATGACAACTTTAGAAAAAGCAAAACTCTGGCTTACAGATACTTTCGACGAAGAAACCAAAAGAACCATCCAAAATTGGATTGATACCAATTCTGACGAACTGGAAGATTCTTTTTACCGAGACTTGGAGTTCGGAACCGGCGGAATGCGCGGTGTAATGGGAGTTGGAACCAATCGTCTTAATAAATATACATTGGGACAAGCTACACAAGGCTTGGCAAATTATCTACATGCCCAGTTTCCTGGCGAAGAAATAAAAGTCGCAATCGCGTATGACGTACGAAATAATTCCAAAGAATTTGGGAAAATGTGTGCAGATGTGCTTACTGCAAACGGAATCAAAGTTTTGTTGTTTAAAGAACATCGCCCGACTCCCGAACTTTCTTTTACCGTTCGCGACAAGAAATGTAATGCAGGAATTGTTCTGACAGCTTCTCACAACCCGCCTGAATATAATGGTTATAAGGTGTATTGGAACGACGGAGCACAAATTGTTCCTCCTCATGACGATGCGATTATTAAGGAAGTTTATGCAGTGAAATTCGATGAAATCAAATTCAATGGAAACGATGAATTAATCGAATGGATCGGAGAGGAGCAAGACGGCGTTTATATCGATGCATGTATTGAAAATTCCCTTTATCAAAAGGATAAAACGGGATATGATAATCTCAATATCGTATTTACTTCCATTCACGGAACTACTTACACCACCATTCCGAAAGCTTTGCGCAAAGCAGGTTTCCAGAAAATTGATTTGGTTAAAGAGCAGATGATTCCAAGTGGAAATTTCCCAACGGTAGTTTCCCCGAATCCGGAAGAACCTGCAGCGTTGGAAATGGCGATGGATTTGGCAAGAATTACCAACGGAGATATCGTAATCGGAACAGATCCGGACGGTGACCGTTTGGGAGTTGCGGTGAGAAATTTAGATGGGGAATTACAACTTTTAAATGGAAATCAATGCAACACGATTCTTACTTATTATATCTTGGATCAATGGAAAAAAGCTGGAAAAATCACTGGAAAAGAGTTCATCGGTTCGACGATTGTGACTTCCGATGTCTTCATTGATATCGCTAAAAAATTCGGTGTTGATTGCAAAATTGGGTTAACCGGATTTAAGTGGATAGGAAAAATGATCCGCGATTTTGAAGGTAAAGAAAAATTCATTTGCGGGGGTGAAGAAAGTTTCGGATTCATGACCGGAGATTTCGTTCGCGACAAAGATTCTTGCGGATCTGTTTTGCTGGCTTGTGAAATCGCAGCTTGGTGCAAAGCTAATGGCAAAACCATGTATCAGTACATGATCGATATTTACAAAGAAATCGGAATGTATTACGAAGGACTCATCAATGTAGTAAGAAAGGGAAGATCAGGAGCAGATGAAATTAAACAAATGATGACCGATTTCCGCGAAAATCCACCAAAAGAAATCGCAAATTCAAAAGTTGTTGAAGTACGAGATTATCTTGAACAAACTTCATTAAATCTTTTAAATAACGAAAAATCGGTGATGGACGGGATTCCAAAATCCAATGTATTGATCTATTATACCGAAGATGGAACCAAAGTTTGCGTTCGTCCTTCAGGAACAGAACCGAAAATAAAATTCTATGTTTCTGTGAAAGATTCTATCGTTTCTGAGCAGGATTTCAAAGAAAAATTAGTGCTTTTAGATCAAAAAATAAATCAAGTAAAAGCAGATTTAAACTTGTAATATCGACTCAATCATCAATTAATACAAAGAAAGCGGTAACTTTTCTTATTGCCGCTATTTTTTAATCAACTAATAAATAAGCCACGTGAAAGTATCCAAAATCGCCCAAAACCTCATTGGTTCAGAAATTATCAAAATCGGAAATCAAGTCAACGAATTAAAAGCTCAAGGAGCTGAAATTGCCAACCTAACTATTGGTGATTTAGATTCCAATATTTATCCGATTCCGGCGCAACTGAAAGAAGAAATTCAGAAAGCATATCAAAATAATTTAACAAATTATCCGCCAGCAAACGGACTTTTATCCTTACGAAAATCAGTTTCCAAAGACTTAAAAAATCGTTGGAATCTCGAATATTCTGCCGAAGAAATTTTAATTGCAGGTGGCTCTAGACCGCTGATTTATGCCACTTTCAAAACTATTGTGGACGATGGGGACAAGGTAGTTTATCCGATTCCGTCTTGGAATAATAATCATTATGCGTACTTAACCAACGCCGAAAAAATTGAAGTAGAAACTTCGCTTTCCAACAATTTTCTACCAACTGCTGAAGATTTAAAACCTCATTTGGAAGGTGCGGTTTTGTTGGCGCTTTGTTCTCCGTTGAACCCAACTGGGACGATGTTTACAAAAGAACAACTTACCGAAATTTGTAAATTGGTTTTAGAAGAAAACAAAAAACGTGGCGAAAATGAGAAACCTCTTTATTTGATGTATGATCAAATTTATGCGATGCTCACTTTCGGGCAAAAACATTTCAACCCGGTTTCTCTATTTCCTGAACTCAAAGAATACACGATTTTTATCGATGGAACTTCAAAATGTTTCGCTGCAACAGGCGTTCGCGTTGGTTGGAGTTTCGGACCTGCAGCAGTAATCGACAAAATGAAAGCTTTGCTCGGACACGTTGGTGCATGGGCTCCAAAACCTGAACAACAGGCGGTTTCCACATTTTTAAATGATACCGAAAGTGTAGAGCTATTTGTAAATGATTTCAAGGGAAAAATCGCAGAAAGTCTTTCCGTTCTTCACCACGGAATTCAGGATATGAAATCCCGCGGATTTGCTGTCGAAAGTATTCAACCGATGGGAGCTTTGTACTTAACCATCGAGCTTAATTATCTTGGGAAAACTAAACCAGATGGTTCATCAATTGTAGATTCGTCCGATCTTGTTTTTTACCTGATTAATGAAGCCGGTGTTGCGTTAGTTCCGTTTTCGGCTTTTGGTAATTCACGAAATATGCCTTGGTTCAGGGCTTCTGTTGGTGGTTTGTCCTTAAATGAAATTCAAAAAATGTTGCCACGATTAGAAAACGCACTTTCAAAACTAAGCTAATTGATGAAAATTATAGCTGTAATTCCTGCGAGATACCAAGCCAGCCGGTTTCCCGGAAAACTGATGCAAGTTTTGGGCGAAAAAACCGTGATTGCTACTACTTATCAAAACGTGGTAGAAACCGGTTTGTTCGATGAAGTTTTTGTCGCTACAGATTCTGAGATTATTTTTAAAGAAATCATTAAAATCGGTGGAAATGCTGTGATGACCGGCGAGCATGAAACGGGAAGCGACCGAATTGCAGAAGCCGTTCGCGATATTGAGTGCGATATCGTAGTAAATGTTCAGGGAGACGAACCTTTCTTGAAAACTGAACCACTGAAACAGTTAATTTCGGTTTTTAATGATGATTTCGAGGAGAAAATTTCTTTAGCTTCATTGAAAATTCAATTAAAAAACAAGGAAGAAATCGAGAATCCAAACAATGTGAAAGTAATCACCGATAATGATGGTTTTGCGCTATATTTCAGCCGTTCGGTAATTCCTTATCCGCGAGAAATTCATCCGGATGTTGCTTATTTTAAGCATATTGGCGTGTATGCATTCAGGAAAAATGCTTTACTCAATTTCGCGCAATTGACTATGAAACCTTTAGAAATTTCTGAAAAAATCGAATGCATCCGGTATTTGGAATATGGCATGAAAATCAAAATGATTGAAACGGATTTTGTGGGAGTTGGCATTGATGTTCCTGAAGATTTGGAAAAAGCAAGAGCAATTTTGAGCGCAGGAATTTAATTATGGCTTACTTAAATTCAAAAAGTATATATTTGAAAAAATAAATTGATTGATTGAATGAAAAAGATCGTATTGGTGTTGATGATATTGGTGAGTGGAATTATTTCTGCACAAACTGCCAAAGAAATTATCGACCAAAATATAGAAAAATCGGGTGGATTAACTAATTGGAAACTGTTGAATTCCATTATTTTACAAGGTAAACTCACGCTAGGAATCAATGATTCTTATCCGATAAAAATTTATCAACAAAGACCAAACTTGACCAAAACCGTAATCACCATTAATAAAAAAGAAACGGCGATCGAAGGTTACGACGGAAAAAAAGGTTACGCGATGAATTACGCGACCAATAAACTTCAGGAATATCCGAACTACAACGCGGAAAGTTTCGATACCGATTTTATCGATTGGGAAAACAAAGGTTTTGAAGCCAAATATCTTGGAAAAGAAAAAGTTGGCGAAATTTATTGTCACAAAGTTGAATTGACCAAAAATGTCAACAAAACCATTTATTATTTCGATACCAAAAATTATATGTTGTTGAAGGAAGTAAAAAGCGATGAAACCCTTTCGTACAGCGATTATAGAAAAGTCGGTAGTTTGCTAATGCCTTACAAAATTGAGGCTTCTTCACAGAAAAAAGACAGCGATTATGTGATGATTCTCAACACTATAGAAACCAATAAAGCTTTGCCTGCAAATACTTTTAAGTTTTAATAAAAGAATTTTCACAAGAAAATTTTTCACAATAATAAACCTTTAATTATGAAAAAAATATTCATTCTTCTTTTATCAGCTGCAGCTTTTTTGCAAAATTGTACCCAACAGAAGAAGGAAGTTTCACAGGATAAAAATGTTATTATGAAAAGCATTTACGACTACAGAGTAGAAGGTTTGGACGGTAAAGAAATTAATTTTGCTGATTTTAAAGGGAAGAAAATTCTCATTGTGAACACCGCTTCCGAATGTGGATTTACACCGCAATACGCTGATCTAGAAACACTTTCCAAGGATTACAAAGATAAATTGGTGGTCATTGGTTTCCCAGCCAATAATTTCGGAGGCCAGGAACCGGGTAATAATGCTGAAATTGGTGCTTTTTGTCAAAAAAATTATGGGGTAAGTTTTCCGATGGCTGCAAAAGTTTCGGTAAAAGGTGATGATACTGCACCAATTTTCAAATATCTCACGGATAAAGATTTGAACGGTGTAAAAAATACCACCATCCTCTGGAATTTTACCAAGTTTTTGCTGGATGAAAACGGAAAATTAATTGATAGTTTCATAAGTACTACCAAGCCAACAGACGACGCAATTACCAAATATTTAAAATAAAAAAAGCCGCAATTTTTGGAAATTGCGGCTTTTCTTTTCTTCATTTTTATCGATATCTCTCGTGTTCTTTATTTTTCGTAAATCGATCGGTAATTGGTTTGAATAAACTTTTATATTTCTCGATATCAAATAGTTGCGAATCGGTAAGTGCTTTGTAAGTAAGCCACGCACCGAAAGGGAAAAGAACCATATTTGGGAGCCATGCCGCTACGTAAGGATCCAATTTTCCGGACCAAGCCATGTTTTCTACCGAGAGATTCATAACATAAAAAATAATGAAAACCACGATAGCCATGACCACCGGAAGTCCCAAACCTCCTTTTCGGATAATTGATCCTAAACTCGCGCCAATTAAGAAGAAAATAAGACATGTTACCGAATAAGCGAAAATACGTTGTTGGTATAAAATAACCCGCGAAAAATAGCCGTGAAGCTCTTTTATTTGGGAACTCTTACTGGTGTTCAAACTCTTGATTCCGTCGATTTTGTTGTACGCGGAATACAATAATTCTTCCCTCTTCTTTTGTTCTAAACTTTCTATCGTAGGAGCAGCAACGATTTTTCCTTTTAATTTTGTTTTATCGATATAGCTCACAAAACCGTTGGTTTGGTTGATCAGTTCATTGCTGATGTTGCCAATTACATTATCATTTTCTTTTTTAGCTTTTTCAATGGTGGAATTGAGTTCGATGAAATTTTGAAACGAATAATCATCGGTAATTTTTTGAGATTCTAAAGCTTTATTAATTATATCTGAAATATTAAAATGTGAAACCAAAGTATCGAATTTAATCGCTTGATCCGGTTGTTTCAATCTTTGGTTGTAATCTGAATTAGAAATATTATCTTCAAAAATATGCCCATTGAAAAGCACCAATTTCAAGAAATTTCGGTTGGTGGCAGGAACAAATTTTCCTTTTTCGGCGACAATTGATTGTTGGTTTTCGAAAGAATTTGCCATTTTGTGAATAAAAACGCCCTCCAAATTTTCACCATTCTCGCCGGAAATTTTATCGAACTTTACACTGTAACCTGGAATTTGTTGGATAAATTGCCCGGGTGTGAAATTGAGAGCCGGTTTTGTCGCAGCGATATTGTAGAGCATATTTTTGGCTTTCCGCTGGAAATCGGGAATTACATTATTTGAAAATATAAAAAGGAATAGCGAAAAAATAAAGGCAACCCCAAACAAAGGCAACATAATTCTTGTTAATGAAATTCCTGCTGCTTTCATCGCGGCAAGTTCGTACCTTTCCCCAAAATCGCCAAAAGTCATGATGGAGGCGAGCAAAATCGTAAGTGGAAGAACCAACTGGACGACATTCGCCGAAAGGTAGGAAAGCAACTTCAGAATTTCCCAGTAACTAAGACCTTTTCCTGTGAATTGGGCCAATCGGATCCAGATGATGTTCACCACGAAAATGAAAAACAATACACTGAAAATAAAAAGAAACGGGCCGAAAAAAGTTTTAATGACGTAGCCGTCGAGTTTTTTTATCATGCACCAAATTTACCAAAAAAGTTTTTAAAAATTCACAGAAAAAAATCCTCCCAAATTGAGAGGATTTTGTGATTATAACTCGGTTATGAGATAGTTTTTGTATTGATTTTTGTCGAAGGAAAACATCGAGTTGCTCAATGTTTGGTTTTCTTTGTAATCGCTGATTGCTATTACAGAAACCGAATTGTCGGTTGAAAATTGCTCTAGTTTTACCAATTGTTTTTTCGCATCATTCACGAAAAGGTTAACCTCTTTAATTCCGTTATTCTTCGTTGGAATCAATTTAATATGGTCAGTTTTTACGCCATTTACGGTAATTTTTCCGAGATATTTTACGTTGTATCCTTTTTTATATTCTTCTACATAATTCAGTGGAGAAAATATTTGAGAATCTGGCGTTGGTTTAGCAACCGTCACTTCCTGATCTTCGCCGGAGATATTGTAAACCTTGTTCCCATCGAAAATCTGTTCTGTTCCCATGATTTTCAATTTGTATTTATCTTGGGCAGAGTAGAAGACGCCGGGTTCGGTTTTGGTTACTTTCTTGTTATGGCCGGTCCCGTAAACAAACTTAAAGTAGACATTATTTTTTGCTTTATAGTTACTGGAAACTGCATCGAGAATTGATTTTGCTTTCGCATCGATTTTCTGTGCAGAAAATGTTGCAGCTGTTCCCAAAACGAAAACTCCAACAGTAATTTTTTTTAATATATTCTTCATTTCTTTTATTTTTTGGATGTAAGCTTTTCTCTAAAGTTAAACCGTTGTTTAAAGTTTTACATTATTTGCGCAATTCTTCCAAAAATTGTTCCAAAGAATTCAAATCACTGATTAACACTTCCCTTGCTTTTGCCCCATTGAAGCCGCCTACAATTCCGCTGGCTTCCAATTGATCCATAATTCTACCGGCTCGGTTGTAACCCAATTTCAGTTGTCTTTGCAACATGGAAGTAGATCCTTGCTGTGTGGAAACAACGATTCTTGCCGCATCTTCGAAAAGGGCATCTTTTTCATTTGGATCGAAAGCACCAACGGTTGAAGTTGACTCTTCACTAGAATATTCTGGAAGCATAAATGCGCTTGCGTAACCTTTCTGTTCACCGATGAATTCTGCAATTTTTTCAACTTCGGGAGTATCGACAAATGCGCATTGTAGCCTTAAAATTTCGTTTCCATTAAAATAAAGCATATCACCTTTTCCGATCAATTGATCTGCTCCCGGAGAATCTAAAATCGTTCTTGAATCTACACTCGAAATCACACGGAACGCTGCTCTTGCCGGGAAATTCGCCTTAATCATACCTGTAATTACATTCACAGAAGGACGTTGAGTCGCAACGATTAAGTGAATTCCAACTGCTCTTGCTAATTGAGCCAATCTTGCAATCGGAAGTTCTACTTCTTTTCCTGCGGTCATAATTAAATCTGCAAATTCGTCAACCACCAAAACGATATAAGGTAAATAGCGATGTCCGTTTTCAGGATTGAGTTTTCTTTCGGAAAATTTCTTGTTGTATTCTTTTAAGGTTTTACAAAATGCATTTTTAAGCAAATCATATCGTTGATCCATTTCTATACAAAGCGAATTCAGCGTATTGATTACCTTGTGAGTATCGGTAATAATCGCGTCGTCACCATCCGGAAGTTTTGCCAAATAATGTCTTTCAATTTTGGAATAAAGCGAAAGTTCCACTTTTTTCGGATCCACCATTACAAATTTCAATTCGCTCGGATGTTTTTTGTAGAGTAGGGAAGTGAGGATCGCATTAATTCCTACTGATTTTCCTTGTCCGGTTGCACCTGCCATCAATAAATGAGGCATTTTTGCTAAATCTGCCATGAAAATTTCGTTCGAAATCGTTTTTCCGAAAACCACCGGCAAATCCATATCGGTATTCTGGAATTTCTGCGAAGCAATCACACTTCGCATCGAAACCATCGAAGGATTTTTTCTTGGAACTTCAATTCCGATGGTTCCTTTTCCCGGCATTGGTGCGATAATTCGAATTCCGAGAGCGGAAAGATTCAGCGCGATATCGTCTTGTAATTTTTTAATGGAAGCTACTCGGATTCCGGCTTCAGGAACGATTTCGTATAAAGTTACGGTTGGTCCTACCGTCGCTTTTATTTCAGCAATTCCAACATTGAAATTCTTTAGAAGTCCAACAATTTTATTCTTATTTTCTTCTAATTCGTCCCGGTTGATTGAAATTTCTTCGTTTCCGTAATCCCTTAGCAAATCGATCGTCGGCATTTGGAATTTCGCAAGATCTAATTTGTGATCGTAAAGCCCGTGTTTATCAATAAGTTCCTGTGATTTCTGATCGGTTTCATCCAAAATATCCATCGTTTTTGCAACTTCTACTTTGAATTCGATGTTATCTGTTTTTGGAGTTGGAGTAGTTGTTGGATTTAAATTGATTTCAGCCGCGGAAGTTTCGGTTACCGTGATTTTTTGTGGAATTTCTCCTTCATCGAAGGTCGTTTTATTGGGAGTTTTAATCGTTTCAAAATCATTACTAATTTCGACCTCAGGAAAACCTTTCACTGGAATTTCTACGGGAGTCACCGGCGCAGAAGTTGGAGAAACGATATTTGTTTTTTCAGTATCAACTTTAGCAATTTCTTCTAATTCCTCGTCTGCTTCGAAGTTTTCAGAACTTGGCATCATTGCTTTTACTTTTCCTAAAGTATTTTCATTCAAATCATTAAGTTTCGATTTGATATTTTTTGGGTTTAAATTAAATTCTAAAACAAAATAAAGAGCAATACTTACAATAAGAACCAGCCAAAGTCCTGCAGTTCCGATTACCGAATTTAGAAAATCCATAATTTGGAAACCATATACGCCGCTTAAAACACCTTCACCTTTCGTAATTGCGCCCATAAAAATAGGCAACCAACAAATGAAAAACAGAGAATGGCCAAAGGTTTTCCAAGGTTTGAAATAATTTTTTTTCATAATCATCGTTCCGAAAACAAAAAAAATAAATGCTACCGCAAATGCAGCAATACCAATGCTTTCGAAAATGAAAAGATCGCCTAACCAATCGCCGATTTTACCGAAAACATTCGAAGATTTCACAGTTTTATCGAGCATCGTACCAGCTTGGCTTTGATCCGCTTTCCAATTCAATAGATATGAAACGAAAGAAAAAGTAAGCACAATAGAAATAAGAACGAACAACACACCAAAAAAAATACGTGGTTTTGATAAGATTTTACTTTGTTCGGAAGTAGATTTCGGAGCTTTTTTAGTGTTTTTTTCCATAATATCAATGAGGGCAAATTTAATAATAATTTTAAGAAATTGTGACCAAGTTTTCAGTTTTATTTAGCATTAAAATGTTGAACTTTTCTCTATTTTTCTTTAAATTTTTAATAGTAATGAGAAATAAATGGTGATTTTTAAATTGATGACAAATTTCGATATGATGATTTTTTGTGGAATAATATTTGAACTCGATTGACAATATTTAAATCAATCACAATGAATCCAAACAACGAAAATAACAACGAAGAAAATTCTAAAAAAGTTGCTCCCGAAAATTTAGAATCTGCTGAAGACAACCAATCAAAATCAGCGCCTGAAAATAGAGACAGACTTCCAGAAAATGCCGAAAATGCAGTTCCGCCAAAAGCTTGGGAGAATCAGAAAAAAGCTTATGACGACGCTTGGAAAAACAATAAAAATCAAAATCTTGATAATGATTTTTAGATTTCAGAAACAAAAAAAATTCCACTTTTGAGGTGGAATTTCTATTTAAAGTTGATTCAATAATTAATCCTTGAAAATTTTGACCGGTTTTTTATTCTCATCCAAAGCAACCAACGTGAAATCGCCTGAAACCGCTTTCTCTCTTTTTTCTTCGTACATTTCCTCAACGAAAACTTCTACATTCACTTTCAAACTGGAGTTGCCGACATATTTTACCTTACCGATAAGTTCAACCAGCGTATCTGCAGGAATCGGTTTTTTAAAATCAATTCGGTCGCAACTTACGGTTACAAAGGACTTTCTTGCAAATCTTGTTGCGGTCATAAACGCAACTTCATCCATCATTTCCATCACCGTTCCTCCAAACATGGTGTTGTGATGATTGGTAATGTTCGGAAATACGACTTTGAAAACATGGGTTTCGGAATCTTTAATTTTTGATTCGTAATTCATTTCTGTGGGGTTAAAAATTAATATTTGAAATGAATAGAAATTCTTTCTACTTCAAATCGCGAAAGTTTTTGGGGATCCGACTTCTTATTTCTAAATTACGGTTGCGCGACAGATCGTGAGTTGCACACGATTCACCCTTTTCGCCGGCAAATATAGCGGTTTTTGTGAAAAATTTGATGATTTCTTAGTGGCAATTGACGCAGATTTTAAAATGTAGAAAAAATAAGGTCGAATTTTTAAATTTCGAAAAATTGCCGACTTGTGCAAATCCGAAAGTTTATGGAAAATAAGTTAAAATTGGAATCATTTTTGAGTTAACCAATTAATTTTAAAAACCACTATTATGAGTACAGAAGATAAAGACAAAGAATTAGAAAAAAATTTAGAAGAACTAGATTATAGTCCTAAAGAAGATATTTTCAACAAAGAAGAAGCAATCCCGATGGACGGGGATGGCAATCCAATTATCAACCCAAATAATTTAGCTGACGAAATGCCTTATGGATTGGATATTCCGGGTTCGGAAGATGACGATAATTTTGAACAGATTACAAGCCAAATTCCAGACGAAGAAAATGAATATTACAGTTTGAGTGATAATGAAGATGACCACGAGGAAGTAAATGAAGACCTGATCGAATAATAACAGCCTTACTTTTTTAAGTAAGGTTTTTTGTTAGTAAAAAATCTTGTTTAGATTTTTCCTTATGTTAATATTTAAAGCATCAGTACAGAATACTAAAATACCTTGATTTTCTTCACTTTGAGTTCATTTTTAAAACTGAATATTTCAAACAAAATTGGAAAATCAAGCAATAGAAAATTTAAATTGGAAGATCAAGTTTTTAAAAAATTTAATTGATAAAAATAATCTTAAAGCAATCTGATATTCTCAATATATTTTAAATTCCATATCTGTTAATATTTGCATAGATTTTCTAATTTGAATATCTTTAAAACCACAAAATTTCAAATCACAGATAAGAAATCTCAAATTTAAACATGACTTTCCAAGAACAAATAAAACAAGGAATTCCCACAGAATTACCTCAGCCAAAACCATACGACTCAACCATCAATCACGCTCCGAAACGTAAAGAAATCTTAACGGATGAAGAAAAGAAACTCGCTTTGAAAAATGCTCTACGTTATTTCGAACCAAAATTTCACGCAGAATTATTGCCGGAATTCAAGGAAGAACTGGATAAATACGGAAGAATTTATATGTACCGTTTCCGTCCAGATTATGAAATGAAAGCGAGAGATATTGCAGAATATCCCGGAAAATCTGAGCAGGCAAAAGCCATTATGCTGATGATTCAGAACAATCTGGATTATGCCGTTGCGCAACATCCCCACGAACTGATTACTTACGGTGGAAATGGGGCCGTTTTCTCTAACTGGGCACAGTATCTTTTGACAATGAAATATCTGTCTGAAATGACAGACGAGCAGACATTAACAATGTATTCCGGTCATCCGATGGGTTTGTTTCCTTCGCACAAAGATGCTCCGAGAGTGGTTGTGACCAACGGAATGATGATTCCAAATTATTCTAAACCGGATGATTGGGAAAAATTTAATGCTTTGGGAGTGACGCAGTACGGACAAATGACGGCTGGATCTTATATGTACATTGGTCCGCAGGGAATAGTTCACGGAACAACGATTACCGTTCTGAATGCTTTCAGAAAAATAAATAAAGAACCAAAAGGTGGACTTTTTGTGACTTCAGGTTTAGGCGGAATGTCCGGAGCTCAACCAAAAGCAGGAAATATTGCAGGTTGCATCACGGTTTGTGCAGAAGTGAATCCTAAAATCACTAAAATCAGACACGAACAAAAATGGGTTGATGAAATTCACGAAAATTTAGACGAATTGGTTTCACGAGTGCGAAAAGCGCAAGAAAATGAAGAAACTGTTTCTTTGGCTTATCTCGGAAATGTGGTAGAAGTTTGGGAGAAATTTGACCAAGAAAATTTGAAAATTGATATTGGTTCCGACCAAACTTCGCTTCACAATCCTTTTGCAGGAGGTTATTATCCTGTAGGAATTTCATTTGAAGATTCCAATAAAATGATGGCGGAACAGCCGGAATTATTCAAAGAAAAAGTTCAGGAAACCTTGAGAAGACACGCTACAGCCATTAATAAACATACAGCAAAAGGAACCTATTTCTTCGATTACGGAAATGCTTTTCTACTCGAATGTTCCAGAGCTGGAGCCGATGTTTTGGCAGAAAAACCGACTTTGGGAAGAGAATTTAAATATCCTTCTTATGTTCAAGATATTATGGGGCCGATGTGTTTCGATTTCGGTTTCGGGCCTTTCCGTTGGGTTTGTGCCAGCGGAAAACCGGAAGATTTACAGAAAACAGACGAAATTGCCTGCCAGGTTTTAGAGGAAATAATTAAAAATTCTCCCGCTGAAATTCAGCAGCAGATGAAAGACAATATTCAGTGGATTAAAGGCGCTCAGGAAAATAAACTGGTCGTGGGTTCACAGGCGAGAATTTTATATGCCGATGCGGAAGGCAGAATGAAAATCGCAGAAGCCTTTAATAAAGCCATTAAAAACGGTGAAATTGGGCCGGTTGTGCTCGGTCGCGACCATCACGATGTTTCTGGGACGGATTCGCCGTACCGTGAAACTTCCAATATTTACGACGGTTCCAGATTTACAGCAGATATGGCGATTCACAATGTGATTGGCGACAGTTTCCGTGGGGCGACTTGGGTTTCTATTCACAACGGCGGCGGAGTTGGTTGGGGAGAAGTAATCAACGGTGGTTTCGGGATGTTGCTCGATGGAAGCGATGATGCCGATAGAAGGCTGAAATCCATGCTTTTCTGGGATGTGAACAACGGAATTTCCCGACGAAGCTGGGCTAGAAACGAAGGTGCAATTTTCGCCATAAAACGCGCAATGGAAGCGGAACCGAATTTGAAAGTGACATTGCCGAATTTTGTGGATGAGCGTTTGTTTTAATTCAACTTTGTCAAAGTTTTTTGAACCTCACCAAAACATTGTTGGGAACCTGCCCAACCTCTCGGGAAGTGTAAAACAATAGTGTTTGTCCTTTCCCGAGGTGTCGGGAGGTTTAAAACAAGGGTGTTTGTAACTTCCGGAGGAGTCGGGAAGTCTTCTGCAATTTGCGGGAAACCTTCCGAGTGATCGGGTAGTTTGTTTTAGGGGTATTTGTAAGAAAATGATATTTTTTTTTATATTTGATATTATAAATTATTATCAAATCATTAAATAAAACATAAAAAAATTATGAAAATCAAATTAACAGCACTCAGCACAAAAAACCTTGCCACATTGGCGCAAAGAGTGATTTCTTCTTCTAGTTCCGGCAATTATCAAGTGATTGCAAACCACCCGCTTTTATTGGCTTTACAAGCTTCTTACAACGAATACGATTTGGTTTATACGAAACAAATCTACAGCGGAAAAGGGACTGATGTAGCTGCAGCAGACCACGAGAGAGACGCGGCTTACAACAATTTGAAGGCTTTCCTGAACGGATACCGAAAGTTGCCTTCGGCGGCAAATTTTCAGTTGGCGGAAGACTTGTATCAGGTCTTCAAAACGTTCGGATTGGATATGAACCGCCTGAGCTACTCTTCGCAAACGGCTCAAATGAAAAAGCTGGTAGAAACCCTGGAACTACCGGAAAATGCACAGAAAATAACGACTTTATCATTAACCGCCGCTTTCGCAGAGATGAAAACCAAGCATGAAACTTTCGAAACGCTGTTTGCCGAACAAGCGGAAGCTAATGCAGATTTAAGAAATATGACGAGTGCATCCGCCATTCGCCGGAATCTGGAGCAAACGCTACGTTCGTACCTTAATCTCATCACCGCTATGAAGGAGGTTCCGGGTTGGGAGCTGCTCTATGCCGACATCAACGAGTTGGTAAAAGCGGCGAGCAATTCTAAGGTAAAACCTAAAGAAGAAGATCCAACTCTGTAGAAAATAAACCATCATCAACCTGTCCATTGGCAGGTTTTATTTTTCTAAAAATAGAAGAATTGTATTTGTATAAGATATTGATACTAAAAACTATAGAACCTAAACAATGGCACAACGAAACCAAAGAGGAAATTTTGGAATCACTTATGAAATTAGAGGAAGACATAAAAAACGGTAGAGTACACGATTATCAAACAGTAATGGAAGAAGCAAGAAACCGACTGCAAAAATATCGAGATGAAAAACAAAAAAAAACTCCGCAAAGTGATTTTGCAGAGTCTATTCGCAATGAATTAAAGTTCTTATCCCAAAACAGTTACGGAATTTTGTAACATTTCGTACAAAGCATCTTTACCATTGTCGGGTTTCACGTTCACAGCGCGTGTTCCGTTGAAATGCAAACATGTGATATAGCCCAATTGGGTGGCGTCCAAACAAGTGAATTTTACACAATAATCAAGCGCTAAACCTACGATTTCCAGCAATTGAATATCGTGATATTTCAAGAAATCGTCCAGACCAGTTTTCACAAAATGGTTGTTATCTTGGAAGCCGCTGTAACTGTCGACATCGGTGTTTTTTCCTTTCTGAATGATGTGGGTTACCTTGTCGCGGTTAAGATCTTTATGAAACTCTGCCCCGAAAGTTCCCTGCACACAGTGGTCTGGCCACATAAACTGTGGAATTCCGTTTAAAATGATGGTTTCACCTACTTTTTTTCCGTTGTTGGAGGCAAAACTTTTGTGGTTCGCAGGATGCCAATCTTGGGTGAGGACGATTTGATCGTATTCATTTTCTTCCATCAGAAGGTTGATGTACGGGATTATTTCGCTGGCTCCCGGAACCGCAAGTGCGCCACCTTCACAAAAATCGTTTTGTACATCTACTATTATCAGTGCTTTTTTCATAAGTTAAATTGTATTAAAAAAAAATAGAATCGTTTGAGATTTTGGGTAAATTTACAAAATAGAAAGTCAAATTTTTAGCCAAAATCATTAATCAGCCAAATCGACAAAATAGCATATTAAAATGGACAATTTAGAACAAAAAAAATATCCGATCGGAACTTTTCAATGGCCGGAAAATATTTCGGATGCAGAGATTGATCTTCACATAGAAACGCTGAAATATTTCCCTCAAAAATTAAAAAGATTAATAGAAAATTGGACTGATGATATGCTGGAAACTCAATACAGATCGGGTGGTTGGACGGTTCGGCAACTCATCAATCATCTCGCGGATAGCCATATGCAGAGTTTGTCGAGATTCAAATGGGCTTTAACAGAAGAAAATCCGACCATAAAACCTTATGATGAAGCCAAGTGGGCGGAGTTGCAAGATAGCCGCAGCGAACCGGTGAAATCGGCACTTCTCATTTTGGAAGGTTTGCATTACCGATGGGCGCATTTGCTGAAAACGATGACTAATAAGGACTTTAGCAGAAGTTTTTACCATCCGGAACATCAAAAAAGTATGAATCTAAGAGATATGCTTGCATTTTACGCTTGGCATTGCGATCATCATTTTGCACATATTGAAAATTTAAAAAAAGAAAAAGGTTGGTAGCCAAGAAATCGATTTTCAATCCGGAAGATTTAGAAGAAATAAAACTGAGAATTTCCAAAATTAGCCCACAATCTGAGAGAAAATGGGGAAAAATGAATGCTGCGCAAATGTTTCGACATTGCGATAAAATTCTGCAGATCGGCTTTGGTAAAATCATTTTGCCCAAAATTTCTCCCGGAATAAAATGGATTGGAATGTTCACGAAATTTGAAATGAAAATTTTCAATAATGGAATTCCGCCAAATATGCCGACTTTTGCGAAGGTAATTACCACAGAAAACTGTAATTTTGAAAAATCAAAAAGTCAGCTTCTGGGAACACTCGACGATTTTGTTGCAAAAGGATTGAAGAATAATTTGCTTTCCGAGCATCCGCTTTTCGGGAAAATGACGCAACAAGATTGGGGTTTTATGGAGTATAAACATCTTCACCATCATTTAAAACAATTTGGAGTATGAGTTTTTTTAATAAAATATTTGGAAGTTCGGAAGAAGAAAAACCATCACCGAAATTTTGGAAATATATTGAATCTGAAGAAGATTTGAAACGTGCAATTGCAACTTCTGCAGAAAAAAAAGTGGCTATTTTTAAACATTCCACAAAATGTTTTATCAGCAAAACGGTATTGAAAAACTTCGAAAAAGAAGTTGAAAATTCTGATAAAAATGTGGATTATTATTTTCTAGATTTGCTTGCGCACAGGGATTTATCAAATAAAATTGCCGATGATTTGGGAGTAACTCATCAAAGTCCGCAACTGATCGTTTTGGAAAATGGAGTAGTGGTGAATCATGCTTCTCATCAAAGTATTTCTTTATCCTTAATCTAAATTTGCATCTTTTACATGGAAAATATCGAAACTTATTTATCTGAAATCTTAGAAATTCCGAGAAATGAAGTTACCCACTGCAGCAGTTTTTATGAAACGAAAAGTGTTGCAAAGAACGAATTTCTCCTGAAGGATGGTGAGGTATGTAATGCTACTTATTTCGTGGAAAAAGGCTTGCTGAGAATGTATTCCATTGATAAACACGGAAAGGAACACATCATTCAGTTTGCCCCGGAAAAATGGTTGATTTCGGATAGAAGCTCGCTTTATTTTAATGAAAAATCGAAATATTATATAGAAGCGGTGGAGGAATCAGAAATATTGTTATTAAAAAACGATTTCTTTAAAAATATGGCTTTACATTTCCCGAAGACTGCTGAAAAAAACGATTTGCTTTTGCAAAAACATATCCGAAATTTACAGAATCGGGTGAATTCACTTTTGGCAGAAACTGCCGAAGAACGTTATATGAATTTCATAAAAATGTATCCGGATATTTTGCTGCGTGTTCCGCAATGGATGGTGGCTTCTTATTTGGGAATTACGCCGGAAAGTTTGAGTAGAGTAAGAAAAGAATTGGCGCGGAAGAATTTTCAGCCTTCATAAAAAAAGGAACTCAAATCGAGTTCCTTTTCCTTTGTTTCTTTTTGAAATTATTTACCTAAATAAGATTTCAAAATCTTACTTCTGGTATTGTGTTTCAAGCGTTTGATTGCTTTTTCTTTAATCTGACGAACTCTCTCTCTTGTAAGATCGAAAGTTTCCCCGATTTCTTCCAAAGTCATTGGATGTTTCCCGTTCAAACCGAAATACAAACGAACCAAATCGGCTTCACGAGGCGTTAAAGTTTGCAACGCTCTTTCGATTTCGATCTGAAGCGATTCCAGCATCAAATCTTTATCCGGACTTGGCGATTCTCCCGAACGTAAAACGTCATATAAATTGGAATCTTCACCTTCAACCAATGGCGCATCCATCGACAAGTGTCTTCCGGAGTTTTTCATTGATTCTTTGATGTCGTCTTCGCTCATATCCAAAACTTCCGCCAATTCTTCCGGAGAAGGTGGTCTTTCGTTTTCTTGCTCCAGGTGTGCGTAAGCTTTGTTGATTTTATTGATCGAACCAATTTTATTTAAAGGCAATCTTACAATTCTGGATTGTTCTGCCAAAGCCTGCAAAATCGATTGGCGAATCCACCAAACGGCATAAGAAATAAATTTAAAACCTCTGGTTTCATCATATCTTTTAGCAGCTTTCATCAAACCAAGATTCCCTTCGTTGATCAAATCGGGTAGGGAAAGTCCTTGGTTTTGGTATTGTTTCGAAACAGAAACCACGAAACGTAAGTTGGCTTTAATTAGTTTTTCAAGGGCAACTCTATCGCCAGCGCGAATTTTTTGTGCCAATTCTACTTCTTCATCGGCGGTGATAAGGTCCACTTTACCAATTTCTTGTAGATACTTGTCTAGTGAAGCGGTTTCTCTATTGGTAACCTGCTTGGTAATTTTTAATTGTCTCATGTATTAAAACCTGTCCACTTTAGGACTGCAATAGATTATACGATGCGAATGACAAAAAGGTTACACTGGTTTTAAATTTCAATTAAATAATTGTGATGTTTCATTCATATTTAAATGAAAAAATACAAGTTTTTAGTTTTAAATTTCTAATTGCGGTTTGTAATTAATAAATTTGAATAACAACCAAGTATTATGCTGAAAATATGAGATTTTATTTATCAAAAATTTATTTTTAATATTTATTTTTGATGAAAAATATAGCATTATGACATTTTCACCTATTATTATAGGAACCCTGCGTTGGGGAATTTGGGGAGCAAACCATTCAAAAGAAAAAGTCCAAAAACTTATCGAAACTTGTCTATCAGAAGGTTTGTACACTTTCGATCATGCGGATATCTACGGAGACTACACCACGGAAAAACTCTTTGGTGATGCTTTTTCTCAAATGAATATCAATAGGGAAGAAATACAATTAATTTCTAAATGTGGAATTGAAATGCCATGTAAAGACCGAAATTATCAAATTAAATCCTACAATTATTCTAAGGAACATATCATAAAGTCGGTGGAAAACAGTTTAGTAAATTTGCAAACTGAATATTTGGATCTTTTGTTGCTGCATCGGCCCTCTCCATTGATGAACCCTACAGAAATTGCTGAAACTTTTGATGAATTAAGGGAACAGAAAAAGGTAAGACATTTCGGGGTTTCTAATTTTTCAGTTTCGCAATTTGAGCTCATTAATGATGCTTTTCCGTTGGTTACCAATCAGGTAGAAATTTCGATTAATCATACCAACGCTTTTGATGATGGAACTTTGGATCAATTGATGAGAAAAGGATTGCAAGCGATGGCTTGGTCTGTTTTGGGCAACTATTTTTTAAAGGAATCTGAGCAGAATAGCAGAATAAAATTGATTTTAGTGAAATTGTGCAAAAAATATAATGCCGATGAAAATCAGTTGCTTTTGGCATTTATTCTCAAACATCCCGCCAAAATTCTTCCTGTTATTGGTACTTCAAGATGGGAAATGATTAAAAAGTTCAAAGAAAGCCTCGATATTAATTTGGAAAGGGAAGACTGGTTTAAACTCCTCGAAGCCTCGCACGGGAAGGAGGTTAATTAATATTAATCATAAAAAAGTTGTTTTTTTGATTTATAATTGTATCTTGCACCTGTTTTTATATCCGAAATCAATATTTGTTCATCCTTTGTTGACTTTCATTTATAATTTCAACAAGTATTAATTTTTTTAATTTTTTTTATGATGAACATTTTTGTTTCAAACATCAATTACTCTACAAGAGAAGAGTCATTGCAGGATCTTTTTTCAGAATTTGGCGAAGTATCTTCTGCTAAAATTATCACAGACAGAGAAACCGGTAGATCTAGAGGATTCGGTTTCGTAGAAATGGGCGACGAAGACGGTAAGAACGCGATCGAAGCTTTAAACGGTAAAGAATTGGACGGTAAAGAACTTAACGTTTCTGAAGCTAAGCCAAGAGAAGACAAACCAAGAAGAAGTTTCGACAATAACCGTGGTGGCGGTTACGGTGGAGGAAACCGTGGCGGTGGTTACGGTGGAGGAAATCGTGGCGGTTCAAACTGGTAAGATTTTTCTACAAATAATGAAGCGGCTTTTTAGCCGCTTTTTTTATGTAATTATTTTCGAAAGGGAGAATCTATTTCTTGCGGATTAAAATGTACGCGTCACTGAAATAGATATTTTCTGTCCCGAAATTTTCCCTGATAAGATTATCGAAAATGATTTTGATATGATAATCTACCAGATCGTGTTCCAACGTAATTTCCGGAACAGAAAGACGCCCCGTTCTGTTGCTGTGCTTTGCCATCAAGGCTTTTATTTCTGCACTTGCATCCCACTTTTCATTGCTGTTTAAAGTAATAATTAAAAGTTTTTCTTTTTGTTGGCTGGTGATGGTAAAAATATCCTGGCCAACAGTTAACCCTTCTGTGTCCCGGAAATTGCCAACCCTCGCAAAATAATCGTAACCTTGCACAGACTGTAATCTGTTTTCAGCAACAAGTTCGAAATTTTCTCCAAAAGAGTTTTTGGTTTTGTCAACATTTGAAAATGAAGACCGGATCTGACTTTGTATTCCGTATAATTCTCCCTTATTAATTTTGCTGGTAATTATCTTTTGATACTTTAAATTCATATAATTCAAGACGAAATCCGTCTCATCACGTTTTACCAAAAAGCCGATTTTATTGGAAATTTCATCTGCCACAGTGTCTGAAACTTTTGCAGTGAAATCTATTTTCCCGTTTTTCAGTACCTTGTTCTGATTCAGGATATTTTTAAGTTCTGTTTTCTGACTCCTTGTCGCGACAGAAAATGTATTCAGATAAGGAAAAACCAGCGAAAATAATCCAAACGCAAAAAGGCTGATTGGAACAAATTTAATCGTCGCTCTTTTTGTGAAAATAAAATAGAAAACAACCGACGTCAGCCAAATCGCCAGTAAAAGGACAAAATATCTGGGTTCGGTATAGCCGTATTCTAAAATTCTTGTGAAAATAGCGGTAAAAAGTAAAACAAGAAGCGGGATAAGGGTAAAATAAAATATTCTCGAAAATACTCTTACCCAAGAAGCCGTAGATTCCTGTTTTAAAGGATGCACCAGAAGTAAAGCCAAAATCCCTACGACTGAATATGCTAAAATTAAATACGAAACCCAGCCCCTCGGAAGCTCCCAGTTTAAAAGGATTTTAGCAGAATAAAAGTAAAGAATTACCGCATAAATGATTAAGAGCGGAATTAAAATATATTGGGTGAAAAATTTCAGAATTACAGGATAGGTTCCGTCTTTTTCCAATTGCAGAAGTCCCTTTTCATTAAACAGAAGAAAGATAAAACTGCTGCCGAAAATGGAGAGGAAATAGAACGTTTCCAGATAATAGCGGTCGTTAAAATTGAAATCGAAAAGTTTATCCACTGCCAGAATCGCGAGTTCTACACCGCCTGTTAAAACACCTGTAAAAATCGCGGTAAGAAATAAATTAATAAATAAATTCTTGTTGTACTGCCAGAAATTCAGCTCTTTCTCTTTTCCGAAAAAAGCAATAAACGATACTAAAAGATGTGAAAGAATAAAAGTCGGTACAATCAAAAACGCATAACGCTCGGTGAAATATTTTTCTTCTTCGGGAAGAAGAAAATAGAAAAATATTAAGAACAAAACACCTGAAATCTCCAGTAAAATTTGCTTTCCAATCCGTTGCGAAAGCATTTTCAAAGCAAACATAAGTGAAATTCCGAGACAGGAAACCAGCGCGAATTTTATAAAAACAAAAAAATTAGGATTTGAATTGTAATTGCCGTGTGCAAAGCATATCATCGAAACTGCTCCTAAAAAAGACATCAACAGAACCATTGGATATTGGCGGATCACAAGACCAGCTTTTCCTGTTATTTCCTTAAATACATTTAGCATTACGTTAGGGTTAAATTTTACAAAAATGGACTGAAGTAGCGTTAAGGAGAAAAATTTTATTTTTTCTTTTTTTCTTTCTTTTTCTTCTTATCCTTTTTGCCGGTTTTCTTACCCGAAGTTAATTCTTCTACAAAATCACTGATCGGATTTTCCTGTTCAGGAATTTTGGTCCCGAAAAGATCGGTAAGTTCGGAAGGATTAAGCAGTTTTACATCAACGAGAGTTTTTACCAGTTCGCTTCCGGAATTTCCGAAATATTGCTCCACAAAAGATTTGGTTCGGTACTCGCGATAGTCTTCAAAAGGGATTGCAACCCGGTATTTAAAGATTCGGCCTTCTTTTTCTGTGGTTAAAAATTCTTTTTCCACCAAAATTTTTATAAAAGTAGAAACTGTATTTTGGTGAGGTTTTGGTTCGGGATATTGCTCCATTACCTCTTTCATGTAAGCGGAATTCAGTTTCCAAAGGATGGTCATTAAAAGTTCTTCGGCATGGGTGAGCTGATTTATTTTCATAGTTTTAATGCTGAATTTGGATATGGGTATAAAGATAAATAAAAGATATGAAACCTGCGATAAGGGCGCCGGAAAGGACTTCTCCTACGGTGTGTCTTTTCAGAATAACTCGGGATATTCCTACAATAATCGTTATGAAAAACCATACCATTCCCAATATGGGATTGCTTGAAAAAAATAAAGCTGCAACGAAAAGGTTGAAAGCGGTATGCATGGAACTTTTGATAAAATAATTGCTGATCTGCATTACTATAAGTAAAACCATGATAAAAACCATTATCAGATCAGCATTTTTATTAACGGCAAAATCATACAGAAGATATCCGGCAATAGCAGCGATAATAAAGAAATAAAGACTTTTTCGTTGTATACGGTTGGAAACGTCCATGTTGGAATACTTCCCTGTCTTCACATTCCAGAAAATCCATATTGAAATAGGAAGTGCCGTTAAAAGAAATAAAGGTAAAAAGCGACGAATAGTTTCTTGTACCGAGTAATTTTCATAACTGGAATACAAAAAATACAGGAAAAGAGAGGTGAGAGGATTGAAGAAATCGGAAATGATTTTCCAAACCTTAGTTTTCGTTGTAGTGGTATTTTTGAACATAAAAATAAATAGTGACTCAAAAATAAGTTTTTTTATCTGTTTATAATTAATATTTATCAAGATAAGCTAGCAGTAAAGACAAAGTTTTTTATTATTTTTGCTAAATATTTCGATTAAATATGAAAGAATTTTCAAAAGATGTGTACCTTAAATGGTATGAAGAAATGACGATGTGGAGAAGGTTTGAAGACAAATGCCGATCTCTTTACCTCAAACAGAAAATCCGTGGGTTTTTGCATTTATACAATGGGCAGGAAGCAATTCCCGCTGGTTTTGCACATGCAATGGATCTTACAAAAGACAGCATGATTACCGCTTACCGATGCCACATCCATCCTATGGCGATGGGGGTTGATCCGAAAAGGATTATGGCGGAGATTTGCGGTAAAGCTACGGGAACTTCAGGTGGAATGGGTGGTTCAATGCACATTTTTAGCAAAGAAAAAAGATTCTATGGTGGCCACGGTATTGTTGGCGGTCAAATTCCTTTGGGAGCAGGAATCGCTTTTGCTGATAAATATTTCGAAACTGGTGGCGTGAATATCTGTTTCTTCGGTGATGGGGCAGCAAGACAAGGTTCTCTTCATGAAACCTTCAACATGGCGATGAACTGGAAACTTCCTGTAGTTTTCGTTGTAGAAAACAATCAATATGCGATGGGAACTTCTGTAAAAAGAACTGCTAACCACGAAGATATCTACAAATTAGGACTTGGTTATGAAATGCCATGTTTTCCTGTAGACGCGATGGATCCTGAAAAAGTAGCTGAAGCGGCATACGAAGCCATCGAAAGAGCAAGAAGAGGAGACGGACCAACTTTTATCGAGGCAAGAACTTACCGATACAGAGGTCACTCGATGTCAGATGCGGAACCTTACAGAACTAAAGACGAGGTAGCTGAACATAAAAAGGATGATCCTATCGAAATCGTGAAGAAAAAAATTCTGGACAATAATTGGGCGACCGAAGATGAGTTAAGTGCTCTTGACGAAAAATCAAAAGAATTCGTTGAAGAATGTGTAGAATTTATGGAACAATCTCCTTATCCAACTGCAGATAAATTGTACGCATACGTTTACGCGCAAGAAGATTATCCATTCCTTAATAAATTAGAAAATAATTAATCATTTATTTTGAAAACGAAAACAGACTTTCTCGCAATCGTTTTTAAATTTTAAATAAGAAAAATATATGGCTGAAGTAATTACAATGCCGCGTCTTTCCGATACAATGACGGATGGTAAAGTGGCTAAATGGCACAAAAAAGTTGGTGATCCAGTAAAAGAAGGAGATATTTTGGCTGAAATTGAAACCGATAAAGCCGTTCAGGATTTCGAATCGGAATTCAACGGAACACTTCTATACATCGGCACCGAAGAGGGTGGATCTTCTCCCGTTGATGCGGTCTTGGCTATTATCGGTGAGGCAGGTGAAGATATTTCAGATTTAAAAGGTGGAAATGAAGCTGCAGGAATTCCTGAAGAAAATAAAACTGAAGATAATGTTACTGCTGTGGAAACTACAAAACCTGTGGAAAAAGAAGAAGCGCAAACTGCTGCTGAAGTTCCTGCAGGTGTTGAAATTATTACCATGCCTCGTCTTTCGGATACAATGACTGAAGGAAAAGTAGCGAAATGGCATAAAAAAGTAGGAGATTCCGTTAAAGAAGGCGATATTTTAGCAGAAATAGAAACAGATAAAGCTGTTCAAGATTTCGAATCAGAATTCAACGGAAATCTTTTATATATCGGTACCGAAGAAGGTGGAGCAAGCCCTGTAGATGCAGTTTTAGCTATTATTGGTCCAGCAGGAACTGATGTTTCCGGAATTCTTTCCGGAGGTGGAAAAAAATCCGAATCTCAACCAGTTGCTGAAGAGAAAGTAGAAAAATTGACGGAGTCACAAACTGCGCCGGTTGCAAGTTCATCAAATGAAAGAATTGCAATTTCTCCTTTAGCCAAGAAAATTGCGGAGGAAAAAGGCATCGATGTTCATGCTTTGAAAGGAACGGGTGAAAACGGAAGAATTGTTAAAAAAGATGTTGAAGGTTTCAGCCCTGCTGCAACTTCTTCAAATCAACCGAAACCGGCTGAAACTGAAACAAAATCAGCTCCACAAGTAATGAATTTTGTTCAAGGAGAAGATTCTGAAACGCCAAATTCTCAGGTGAGAAACATCATTGCAAAAAGACTTTCTGAAAGTAAATTCACTGCGCCACACTATTATCTGATTGTAGAAATCAACATGGATAAAGCAATTGAGGCCAGAAAAGAAATTAATTCCCTACCGGATACCAAAATTTCATTCAACGATATGGTGATTAAAGCTACCGCAATGGCATTAAGAAAACATCCACAAGTGAATTCTACATGGCATGCTGATAAAATTGTTCACCACGGTAATATCAATGTTGGTGTGGCAGTAGCAATTCCAGATGGTTTGGTGGTTCCTGTTTTGAAAAATGCAGATCAAATGAACTACAATCAGATTTCCGCTGCGGTAAAAGACTTGGCAGGTAGAGCGAAGTCTAAAGGATTGAAAGCCAATGAGATGGAAGGTTCTACTTTTTCTATTTCCAACCTGGGAATGTTTGGTATCGAAACCTTTACTTCAATTATCAATCAACCGAATTCCGCGATTCTTTCCGTAGGTGCAATTATAGAAAAACCTATCGTGAAAGATGGTCAAATCGTTGTTGGAAACACCATGAAACTTTCATTGGCATGTGACCACAGAGTAGTCGATGGCGCTACGGGAGCAGAATTTTTGCAAACTTTGAGAACTTATTTGGAGCAGCCTTTGACTTTATTGCTCTAGTTTTCATAAAACATATTTCAAAATCCTTTCAAAATATTTTTGGAAGGATTTTTTTCTTTAAATATTACAATCATTTTCACTATTTTTGAAGTTATGATAAGAGCAAAAAATATTCATAAATCATACGGAGATTTAGAGGTTTTGAAAGGAGTCGATATTCATATCTTGGAGGGAGAGGTTGTTTCTATCGTTGGAGAATCCGGCGCCGGAAAATCTACGCTTCTGCAGATTCTTGGAACGCTCGATACTCCCACGGATCCTAAAAATTTCGATACAGAAATCGCTTTGGCAGGGAAATCCTTTATTAATATGAATGACCGCCAACTTTCTAAATTTCGCAATGAAAATATTGGTTTTGTCTTTCAATTTCATCAACTTCTACCGGAATTTACGGCTTTAGAAAACGTATTGCTACCGACCAGAATTTCCGGGAAAAATGAAAAAGAGTCTTTGGAAAAAGCATACTCACTGTTTGAAGATTTGAATATCGCGCACCGACTTCATCATAAACCCAACGAAATGTCGGGTGGTGAAGCGCAAAGAGCTGCGGTTGCAAGAGCATTGATCAATTCACCGAAGATTATTTTTGCAGACGAACCCACAGGAAATTTAGATTCCAAAAATGCAGACGATTTGCACCAACTTTTTTTTGATCTTCGTGATAAGTACAACCAAACATTTGTTATCGTAACGCACAATGCGGGTTTAGCGGCCATTACAGATCGAAAATTTGTGATGAAAGATGGTCAAATCATTTCTTAATTGTAATTGGAATTCCCATTCATATTTTTTTTAGTAATTTTAAAAGATTGAATATTCAGCATTAAATAACCTTCACCATGTCCATAAAGTTTCTAGCGGAAGACGACCGACCACGGGAAAAATTTTTACTGAAAGGTAAAAATTCTCTTTCTGATGCAGAATTGCTGGCAATCATTATGGGTAGCGGCAATCGGGAAGATTCCGCAGTGGATTTAAGTAGAAAAATTTTGAATTCGGTAGGGAATAATTGGCACAATTTATCATTGCTTTCCCTTTCAGATTTAATGAAATTTAAAGGAGTAGGCGAAGCAAAAGCTGTTTCTATTGCCACGGCACTCGAAATCGGTCGCAGAAGGGCTTCACAAGAAGTTCCAGAAAGAGTGAAAATCAGCGACAGCAAAGATTTTTATTCGGTTTTACATCCGTATTTATCAGATTTGCAAACGGAGGAATTTTGGGTAGTTTTTCTAAACCAAAACAATAAAGTTTTAGGAAAATCCAAACTTTTTTCGGGAGGAATTAACCAATCGGTTGTTGATATCCGGATTTTGTTTAAGACTGCATTGGAATGTTTTGCTACCGCAATTGGCATTGCTCACAACCATCCGTCAGGAAATCTCAAACCCAGCCAAGAGGATTTGCGAATCACCAAACAAATCAGCGATGCAGGAAAATTGCTCAATATTCAACTTTTGGATCATTTAATTATTTCACAAAATTCTTATTTCAGTTTTGCTGACGAAAATTTGTTATGATTAAAATAATTAAGTACAACGAAATTGATTTTGATCGATATTCTCGGTTTTTAGAAAAAGCTATTCAAAATACAGATTACGCTGATTATCAATTTTTAGATATCGTTTCGAATCGCCAGTGGTTTCTTTTGGTTTATGGAAATTATGAAGCGATTATGCCTGTTTCTTATTTACGAAAATATGGGTTTACTTTTATTTTGATGCCCAAACTTTGTCAACAGTTAGGGGTGTTTTCTGAAAATGATGATCCTAAAATTAATCAAAAATTTTATGATTTTTTAGACCAAAATTTTTTGGTAGCTATTTACGCTTTTAATGGTGATAATCAGTTTTCCCAGCATGTTCAGAAGAAAACTTCTTATTTAATTCAGAAAAATGATTACTCGATCGTAAAGAAAAATTATAGTAGTCATCGTCGTCGAAACGTGCGTATTATTGGTGATTTGGTAGGAAATATCAAGGTGAAAAATGATTGGCAAGAAATCGACAAGAGTTTCTTTTTAAAAAATATAAAAGGAACTTTTAAGGAAGCGGATAATCGCCATTATTTTCAAATTTTCGAAAAACTTCTCGAAAACAAAATTGGTCAACTCAGGATTTTGGAATTTAAGAACAATGTTCAATCTTTCGTTTATTTATATGAAGGAAAAAATCGTAGGTATTTGAGTTTGTTTATCAATCGATTTCCGCAGATTAATCCGAATTTTCCTTCTATAATGATTGATCAATGTTTGCAAGAATTTATTGATGATAAAGATTTCGATTTTATGGGCAGCGAAATAGAAAATGTGGCCAAGTTTAACGAGCGTTTTGGGAGTTTTTCGTACCCGTATCCACTGCTGAGCAACAACAAATTTACTTTATTGAAAAAGTTGTGGAAGAAATACAGAATTATCACTAATTTTGCACCTTAAAAAAACAATGATCGATTCGCCTTATTTTCCGTATGCTTTTGCTCTGTTGGTAGCATTGCCATTTGTGGTTTTCATCAGGCAGTTTGTTTTTAGCTATATTAAACTCAAAAATCAGGAAATAAAATTATTAACAATTAAAGGCAATTCCGAACAGCGGGTTCATGCTTACGAGCGACTCACCCTTTTTTTAGAGAGGTTAAAACCCTCGAATTTAGTCACAAAATTTGATAAAAATCTTGCTCCTCACGAATTTGTTTTTCTAATTGAAAAGACGATTAATGACGAATTTGATTATAATGCATCACAACAGCTTTATATCACCGCTAAAACTTGGAAAAATGTAGCCAATTGCAAAAATAACATGTTGCATTTGCTTCATAAAACCTATGAAAATCTAGGCAACAATTTATCTTTGGACGATTATAAAACAATTTTTTTGATGAATTATATGAATGAAGAAGATTTCATCGCGAATTGTTTAGAAGAATTAAGAAAAGAAAATTTAATAGTAAATTAATATAAATAAATGATACCAAATTTTAAAGCACATCCTTGGCATGGGATTTCTGCAGGTGCAGAAGCGCCAGATGTTGTGAACGTTTTTGTAGAAATCGTTCCTTCCGATACCATCAAATACGAAATCGATAAACAAAGTGGTTACCTTAAAGTTGACCGTCCGCAACAGTTTTCCAATATTATTCCAGCTTTGTACGGATTTATTCCAAGAACGTATTGCCACGATGAAGTGCTGAAATTGGCCATCGAAAGTGGTGCAACAGATGTTACTGTTGGAGATTTAGATCCACTTGATATTTGTGTGCTAAGTTCGCACAATATTCACGCAGGAGGAATGTTGATGGAGGCAATTCCAATCGGAGGTTTCAAAATGATTGATAAAGGAGAAGCAGATGATAAAATCGTTGCGGTGATGAAGGGTGATCACGCTTTTGGACATTTCCGCGATGTTTCAGAATTACCACAAGCAGAAATCAAGCGATTGATGCACTACTTCCTGACCTACAAAAATCTTCCGGATGAGCCGGCAAAATGTAGAATTGAAGAAGTTTACGGAGCTGAACATGCTAAAAAAGTGATCAAAGCTTCTCAGAAAGATTACGCAAGTAAATTTGGCGGTTAATCCAAAATACTTTTTATTTATAATAAAAACAGATGTTCGCATCTGTTTTTTTTTGTTGATTTTCTTCATGAAAAAAAATACAGGTATTTGAAAATAAATGTGTACTTTAGATTTAAGGTTTTATTTAACAATTTGTTAACATTAAAAAATAATCTATGAATCTATTTATTTTAGTACCTATTTTTGGTATTTTGGCCTTAATCTACACCTTTGTTCAAAGCGCATGGGTGAGTAAACAAAACGCGGGAAACGATCGGATGAAAGAAATCAGCGGTCACATAGCGGATGGTGCAATGGCTTTCTTAAAAGCAGAATACAAAATCATGCTGTATTTTGTGGTCATTGTATCTATTTTGCTTGGTGTGATGGGCGCATCGAATGCTAATTCCCATTGGAGCATCGGTTTGGCATTTATTGTTGGCGCAATTCTTTCGGCATTAGCAGGTTTTATTGGGATGAAAATCGCCACAAAAGCTAATGTTAGAACTGCCGAAGCCGCGAAAACTTCTTTATCTAAAGCTTTGAAAGTTTCTTTTACCGGTGGTTCCGTCATGGGAATGGGTGTTGCTGGTTTGGCGGTTTTGGGATTAGGTGCTTTATACCTGATCATTAAGCAAATTTTCGCACCGGGTTCGCCCGTTGATTCTCATGAAATGGAAAAAACCATCGAAATTCTTACCGGATTTTCATTGGGAGCAGAATCTATTGCACTATTTGCAAGAGTTGGTGGCGGTATTTACACCAAAGCTGCCGATGTAGGTGCTGATTTAGTAGGTAAAGTAGAAGCGGGTATCCCGGAAGATGATCCCCGAAATCCAGCTACAATTGCGGATAACGTGGGCGACAATGTAGGAGATGTCGCCGGAATGGGTGCGGATTTGTTCGGTTCTTATGTAGCAACTGTTTTAGCAACAATGGTTTTGGGTAGAGAAACTTTTTCACAAGATGCCTTCGGTGGTTATGCACCGATTCTTTTGCCAATGCTTATCGCAGGAACGGGAATTATTTTTTCAATGATTGGAACTTTATTTGTGAAAATTGCAGATCAAACAGAATTGGATACCGCACCTGTGCAAAATGCCTTGAATTTAGGAAATTGGGGGAGTATCATACTTACAGCGGTTTCCTCTTATTTTCTTGTTAATTATTTATTGCCGGAAACAATGACTTTAAGAGGTCATGAATTCACAAAAATGGGTGTTTTCGGAGCCATCATAGTAGGATTAATTGTAGGAACATTGATGAGTATCATTACCGAATATTATACCGCAATGGGCAAAAGACCTGTAAAAAGTATCGTAAAACAATCTTCAACTGGTCACGCAACCAATATTATTGGTGGTTTATCTGTCGGAATGGAATCTACCTTATTACCGATTTTGGTTTTAGCTGGTGGAATTTATGGATCTTTTCTTTGCGCAGGACTTTATGGAGTCGCAATCGCAGCAGCCGGAATGATGGCTACAACTGCAATGCAATTAGCAATTGACGCTTTCGGTCCTATCGCTGATAACGCTGGTGGTATTGCTGAAATGAGCGAATTACCGAAGGAAGTTCGAGAAAGAACAGACATTTTGGATGCTGTTGGAAATACTACCGCTGCAACAGGAAAAGGTTTTGCAATCGCATCAGCAGCATTAACGGCTTTGGCTTTATTTGCAGCTTTCGTTGGAATTGCGGGTATCGATGGAATTGATATTTATCGCGCTGATGTTTTAGCTGGATTGTTTGTTGGAGCAATGATTCCGTTTATATTTTCTTCATTAGCCATCACCGCTGTTGGGCAAGCTGCAATGGCCATGGTGGAGGAAGTGAGACGACAATTCAGAGAAATCCCCGGAATTCTTGAAGGAAAAGCCACCCCTGAGTACGAGAAATGTGTCGCGATCTCTACGGATGCTTCCATTAAAAAAATGTTACTTCCGGGAGCAATTGCGATCGTTTCCCCACTTCTTGTTGGTTTTATTTTTGGGCCTGAAGTTTTAGGTGGATTTTTAGCAGGAGCTACTGTTTCCGGCGTGTTGATGGGAATGTTCCAGAATAACGCTGGTGGAGCTTGGGACAATGCAAAAAAATCTTTTGAAAAAGGTGTTGATATCAATGGACAAACTTATTACAAAGGTTCTGATCCTCACAAAGCGTCCGTAACCGGAGATACAGTCGGAGATCCGTTCAAAGATACTTCCGGTCCTTCGATGAATATTTTAATCAAATTAATGTCGATTGTTTCATTGGTAATAGCGCCTACATTGGCTATTTTACATAAAGATAAAATCGAGGAAAACAGAAAATTAAAATTAGAATCTTTGATGGCAAATGCTGGAACTATGGCCGCTACAACTGTTGCTGTCCAAGGAATGAACGCAGGAACTTCATTAGAAGCCCAAGAAGTAAAAGGTAGCCTGAATGAAGAAGGAGATTTTGTGTATGATACTGGTGATATTCAAGAAATTAAATTAACCAATAAATCCATTGCTATCGGAGAAAACAGCCAGTTGTATGCTTTGTATAACGGAGTGAAATTGGAAGATCAAAAGATTCTTGATCCCAACCAATGGTACACCATTGAAAACCTTTATTTCCAAAGTGGAAGCGGAGATTTGAAGCCTGGTTCCGAAGCGCAACTTAATAATTTGGCCGAAATCATGAATGCTTATCCTAATCTGAAAGTAAAATTAGGTGGCTATACCGACAATACCGGAAACGAAAGTAGCAACTTGAAATTATCAAACCTTCGTGCACAAACTGCAAAATTGAAATTGCTAGAAATGGGAATTTCTGCCGACAGAATAGAAGCGGAAGGATATGGTTCGCAATTCCCGGTTTGCGAAGCCAATGATACCGACGAATGCAAAGCACAAAATAGAAGAATTGATGTGAGAGTGCTGAGTTTCTAAAGAAGACATAATAAATTAGTATAAAATCCCAGCTTTGAGTTGGGATTTTTCTTTTATTGTAATTTTTTTAATTAAAATGTAAAAATTTCACGATTTTTCTTGAAAAAATGGCAAACAACTTGTATATTGCATCGAATGATGGAAAGATTCTTTTTAATAGCGTTCAGCTTTATTTTTTTCAATATGAGTGGGCAAACCAAAGCAGATTTTGTTTTGGGAAGTTGGCTTGCCACGGATAAAAGTGTAGCGGTAGAAGTGTATAAATTAAATAATGAATTTCGGGCAAAAGTACTATGGTTCGATCAAACTTTGGGCAGCGGAAAACCTATGAATAAGCGCTACGATACGGAAAATCCCAACCCTGCTCTTCGTAAAAGAAAAATACTCGGAATGGAAATTCTAGAAGGATTGCGCTATAATGCTCACAATCATTCGTGGGAAAATGGAAAAATCTATGATGCCACCTCCGGTAGATATTGGGATTCTTCCGCTAGTTTAACCAAAGATGGAATCTTAAAAGTACGAGGTTTTTGGAAATTCAAATGGATCGGAAAATCCATGACATTTAAGAAAATATCAAACGATGTATTAACTAAATTATAATTTATATGAACTTAATTATCAGACTTTTAGTAACTGCTATAGTTGCTTTTTTCCTTACCAAAGTATTATCAGGTGTTCACATCGATGGATTTTCTACGGCAATTGTTTTTGCCATCGTCTTAGGTGTTTTAAATTTAATTGTTACTCCAATTCTGAAAATTTTAGGATTACCATTAACAATTCTTACCCTCGGACTTTTTTCTCTAGTAATCAATGCTTTGGTAATTTTAATTGCCGATTATTTTATCGATGGGATGCAAGTTGATGGATTCTGGTGGGCATTTATTTTCAGCATCGCACTTTCATTAATCACATCATTGCTCAGCGGGATTTTTACTTCCTCAAAAGACTAATTTCAACTTCAATTTTTCCTTTTATTTTGAGAAAATGAAAACTTTTCCAACAGCCAAAATGGATCTTCAAACCAAGATTTTTACTATTCTTTTTGGTTTAATTTGCCTTGTTGTAATTGGTTTTGGCGGTTATGAAATTTTTACCGAAAAAGCTTTTTTTCTACTATTTCCTGTGGCAGTAGTTTGCATTGCATTAATTTCGTCCTATTTGATGATTCCGGAAATTTCTGTGGATGCGCAAAAGAATATTTTAATTAAAAACAGCTTCGTCAATTTCAAAATAGTAAGAGAGGAATTAGCAAATGTCGAGATAATTACAGGAAAAAAATTCAATATTCGAACCTTTGGAGTTGGAGGATTGTTTGGTTATTTTGGTTATTTTAATGGAAATGACGTTTGGTATGTTACCAATCTCAACAAGAAAATACAAATCACCATGAAATCCGGAAAAATCTACATGATTTCGCCCGAAAATACCGAAGATTACCTTAGACAACTAGAGCTGGTGTATTAATTAATCGGCTTAATTTTCTTTATCTTTGTCAAACTGCAGTCTAGAATTTCTTACTGCAGTTTTTTAAATTAATTTTTATGAAGCTAAAACACACCATTCTCGCTATTGCAGCACCTTTTCTTATGAATGCACAAAATGTGATGACGCCGGAAATTCTTTGGACGCTCAATAAATTGGGTGTTACCGCAGTTTCTCCGGATCAGTCTTCCTTGATTTATTCCATCGGGAAAACCGACCTAAAAACCGAAAAGAATAATAAGAAAAACTATTTTTTTAACATAAAAACGGCAGAATCTACGAATCTGGATTTAGGGAAAAAAGCCTTGATCCAATGGGATAAAAACGGAATTTATGCTCATGAAGGCGATAAAATTTATCTATCGAAAGATGCCGGAAAAACATGGATAGAATTCTACACCATTGGTGATGCAGATAATATTGTGATTTCGCCTGATGGAAAAAAAGTAGCTTTCAGCAAGCAGGTTCTGGTGGAAAAAGTGATGGGAAAAGATAAATATTCCGATGTTCCGAAAACTACAGCACACATTTATACAGACCTGAATCACCGTCATTGGGATTATTTTAATGAAGGAAAATACAACCATGTTTTTGTCGTAAATGTTTCACAAAACGTAGAAAATGCCAAGGATTTGCTCGAAGGAAAAATGTGGGATTCTCCGCAAAGACCATTTGGTGGAGCTGAAGATTTTATTTGGAGTCCGGATTCTAACCAATTGCTATATGTTACTAAACCATTGAGCGGCGCTGAATATGCAAAATCTACCAATACTGATATTTTCGCGTATGATTTGAGTTCAGGTATTACCAAAAATCTTACAGAAAGCAATAAGGGGTACGATATGGGACCGAAATTTTCACCTGACGGAAAAACACTTTTGTGGATGTCGATGGAAAGAGATGGTTACGAAGCGGATAAAAACGATATCAAAATCATGGATTGGAAATCCCAAAAAGTTTCCAACCTTACCAAAGATTGGGACGAAAGTGTAGTGGGTGACGTTTTTTGGGCTGCAGATTCTAAGACGATTTATTATACCACAGCTTTCAGAGGGACTAAGCAACTATTCTCTTTGAATCCGAAAACCGCTAAAATCCAGCAGATTACCAAAGGAGATTTCGATGTGAATGAAATTTTGGCGCTCAACAAAAATTTATTGCTAGTTACCAGAACCGACATCAATCACAATGCGGATTTATTTTCTGTCGATTTGAAAAATGGTGCAATGAAGCAGATTACAGACGTTAATAAAGACAACTACTCCAAAATCACTCCCGGAAAATCCGAGTTGAAAATGGTGAAAACCACGGATGGCAAAGAAATGGGAGTGTGGTTCCATTATCCACCAAATTTCGATCCTAACAAAAATTATCCTACGCTTTTATACTGCCAAGGTGGTCCACAATCGGCTTTGACGCAATATTTCAGCACCCGATGGAATTTTGCTTTGATGGCTGCTAATGGATATATTGTGGTCGCACCAAATCGCCGAGGTATGCCGGGTTGGGGAACACAATGGAACGAGGAAATCTCGAAAGATTGGGGCGGTCAACCGATGAGAGATTATCTTGCTGCCGCAGATTACGCGAAAACTTTACCTTATGTAGATGGCGATAGAATGGGAGCGGTAGGAGCTAGCTACGGTGGATACAGCGTTTTCATGTTGGCGGGAATTCATAATAATCGTTTTAAAACCTTCATCGCGCACGATGGGTTGTTCGATATGAAATCTTGGGCGCTAACTACCGATGAATTATGGTTTGCCAATTGGGATGTGGGAAGTCCAATGGAAAAACCGCTTCCTAAAGCTTTCACCGAATTCAATCCAATTAACTTTGTGGATCAATGGAATAAACCAATGATGATCATCCAGGGCGGAATCGATTATCGAGTGCCCTATGAGCAAGGTCAGGAAGCATTTCAAGCTGCAAAACTTCACGGTTTGAAGGCGAAATTCCTGTATTTTCCGAACGAAAATCACTGGGTTTTGAACGCTCACAACGGTCTGGTATGGCAGAGAGAATTTTTCGATTGGTTAAGAGAAACCCTGTAATCGGACTTCCAAATAAAAAAAAGGCTTCTGAAATTGTTCGGAAGCCTTTTTGTTATATCAGAAATTGTGTTTTTTATAATTGAACTTTCACATTGAAACCTGAGTTGATTTTCAGAGTAATTTGGTCTGCCGAAAGTCTGCTGCCTTGAATTTCAAAAATCAATGAATTCTGAGAAGTTCGAAAATATTCCAAGAGTTCTTCGTTGGCAACGGTGAAAGTAATCGTATCTGGATTCGTATTGTTCAATGCTGTTGCAATTAACTTTTCCGGAAGATTTGGTGCTTTGATGTAAATTTTTGCGTCTTTAATGACATCCAACTTTGTATCAAATTGTGAACTTATATATTGCATATGTAACGAATTGAGCTTCACAGATTTTAGATTATTGATCGAAAATTTGGGGTTGTTTTCTTTAATGGTTTTATCCAAATCAATATTCATCGGGATTTCCGGCGTTCGTGTGTAGGAAGTTGTACTCAAAGTTGCAAGCGGAACAGTTACATTGGTGGTAAATGGAACATCGAAAGGTGGTAATGCATCCAGTACTGAATTGGCGATTTCTCTACAACTTGTCGTAAAAAGCAACACCATCATTCCAAAAATTAATGATAATTTTTTCATAATTAAAAATTTAATATATTTAAAACTGCATTAATCATTCCAAAAAATTATTTAGTTGCAAAAAAAATCAAATGAATTTTAAAGAGTCGCCAAACCGAATTTCTTCCTTTGATCCAATAGTTTCGGAAGATTCCAAAATTTTAATTTTAGGTTCTGTACCGGGCGCGAAATCTTTGGAGATGCAAGAATATTACGCACATCCGCAAAACCAATTTTGGAAGATTATTTTTCATTTATTTAATGAAAATTTGACGTCAGATTATGGTGAAAAATTAGAATTTTTAAAAAGAAATAATATTGCTCTTTGGGATGTAATCGATACTTGCGAACGAAAAGGAAGTCTAGATTCTGAAATTAGAAATGAAGAAGCGAACGATATTCAGCAATTGCTGCAAAACTACCCAAGTATTAAAGCTATTTTTTGCAATGGGCAGAAATCATTTAAAAATTTACAAAAAATAATGGGAAAAGAATGTGCAATTCCTATATTCGTTTTGCCGTCAACCAGTCCACTTCACACGATTTCCTTCGAAAAAAAACTCAGAGAATGGGAAATCTTAAAATCGTTTTTATGAAAAAAATTTATGCTTTTACTTTTCTACTGCTTTTTGCTATAGTTAATTCACAGACTTATTCATTTGATTTTCTTACCAAATATATTGCGGTTGGTAAAAATGAGAAGGTACAGAATGAAGTTGTGAACTATTTTAATACCGATAATTTCAATTATTATTTAAGACTTTTACGAGGTTCAGAAAATTTCTATGCCTATCTTACGGATGAGGAGCAAAACAAAGTACACGAGTTTGAGGTAACTGAAATTAAAAATGGAACGGGAATTATTTTTAGTTTTAAATATATAAAAACGAATAGTTTACATAAACACCCTATATCGCAGAAACACTATCGATATGAATGGAGTAACAAAAGCAATACTGGAGCAACCTTGAAAATTTTTAAAACCAGAAAAGCTAAAAAACCGAGTAAAGAATATCAATTTTCCTTTAAAAAAGCCAATAAAAATTTGTTTCCAGTATTTCGAATTGCAATAATGCATCCTTTCGAAAATGAGAAAAATATTAATATTGATGAAAATATTATGGTCGAAAATGCGAAGTACACATGCAATTATCCTCCTTGTAGCTGCGATTTTCGTTTAGCTGAGTACAAAAATGTAAGTCTGGATTTGACTGTTCCGCAATAATGAAATTTTTAAAAAAATTGCGTTTTAATAATAAACTTGACAAAGCCTCCTCAATGTCGTATATTTGCAGGCCGGAAATCATTGGGTTTTCGGATATTAATTTTTAAACCGTAATTTAAAAAATGAAGACATCTGATTTCAATTTCCATTTACCGGAAGAACTTTTGGCAGAACATCCCGCTGAGCATAGAGACGAATCGAAACTGATGGTTTTGGATCGAAAAACACAAACCATTGAGCATAAATTATTCAAAGATGTAGTCGATTATTTCGAAGAACACGATCTTTTTATCTTCAACAATACTAAAGTTTTCCCAGCAAGATTGTACGGAAACAAAGAAAAAACCGGAGCAAAAATAGAAGTTTTCCTGTTAAGAGAACTCGATAAAGAAACCAGAGTTTGGGACGTTTTGGTAGATCCTGCAAGAAAAATAAGAATAGGGAACAAATTATTCTTCACCGAAGACGAATCTTTGGTTGCAGAAGTGATCGATAACACGACTTCTAGAGGAAGAACTTTAAGATTTTTGTATGATGGTTCTTACGAAGAATTTCGTGCTAAATTAAAGGAACTGGGTGAAACTCCACTTCCAAAGTACATCAAAAGACCAGTTGAACCGGAAGATGCTGAACGTTACCAAACCATCTACGCAAAACACGAAGGTGCTGTAGCAGCTCCGACTGCCGGTTTGCACTTCTCGAAACATTTGATGAAAAAACTCGAAATCAAAGGAATCGATTTCGCTGAAATTACGCTTCACGTTGGCCTAGGAACGTTCAACCCGATTGAAGTGGAAGATTTGAGCAAACACAAAATGGAATCTGAGGAAGCTATTATTGATCAGGTAAATGCTGATATTATTAACAAAGCCGTTGCTGAACAAAGAAGAGTTTGCGCAGTAGGAACCACCACAATGCGCGCTTTGGAAACCTCAGTTTCTTCCAACAAAAAAATTGGTGCTTACCACGGTTGGACCAATAAATTTATCTTCCCACCACACGAATTCGGAGTCGCAAATGCAATGATTACCAATTTCCACACGCCAAAATCGACTTTGTTGATGATGGTCGCGGCATTTGCAGGGAAAGATTTCGTGATGCACGCTTACGAAGAAGCCATTAAAAATGAATACAAATTCTTCACCTATGGTGACGCAATGCTGATTTTGTAAATAAGTACGAAAGAGATATAAAACATTTATTGAATGCACAATTTCGGTTGTGCATTCTTATTTTAGTGATTTTGAATATTCAAATAAAAATTATGAAAGCCTTATTTTTTTCCGCCATCATCTTATTCGCGACCAACTGCCGACAAAATGCGCAACAACGTATCAAAGTTGTTACTACGCTTCCCAAGGAAATCAAAGAAGCATCGGCATGCGAAATTTCGAAAGCATCTAAATTAATTTGGACCATAGAAGATCAAGGCAATGAAAATTTGCTTTTCGGATTTAATAAAAATGGCGAACTGATTCGCAAAATCCGAATTTCAAACGTGGAAAACATTGATTGGGAAGACCTTTCTTCTGATGACGAAGGGAACCTCTACATCGGGGATTTCGGGAATAATGATAACGAGAGACAGAATTTGGCCATTTATAAAATTAATGCCTCTGATTTGATTAAAGGTGAAGCGAATGCTTCGGAAATTGTCCAGTTCTATTATCCTGAACAAAAAGATTTCCCGCCAAAGAAGAAAGAAAAGGTGTTTGATGTAGAATCTTTTTTCTTTTATAACAATCATTTTTATTTGTTTACTAAAAACAGAAGTTCAAAATTTGATGGAACCACTTCTCTGTACCGCTTGGATAACAATTCCCAAACAAAACTTCCAGCGAAGAAATTAGCTGAGTTTGTGACTTGTGGTAATTTCAACCATTGCGCTGTAACAAGTGCAGCCATAAGTCCGGATAAAAAGAAAGTTGCACTTTTGAGTTCCGATAAAGTATGGATTTTCACTGATTTTAAAGATGATAATTTCTTTTCAGGAAAATCGAAAATGATTGAATTGGAAAATTTTACTCAAAAAGAAGGACTGTGTTTTGAAACCAAAGAAACTATTTTGATTACTGATGAATCAGAGAAAAAAGGAGAATCTTTTCTTTATCAATTAAAACTGTAAGTTAAAAATTCATTCCAAATCCAACAACAAATCTCCCTTTGTCCGACGATCGAAAATAGGAAGCCTGAATTCCCACCATATCGATCGCATTGAGCCAAATTCCTGCACCTGCAGAAGTATGCCATTTTTTGGTAAATTCATTCGGAAGCCAAACCCGTCCGTAATCAAAACCACCGAAAATTCCGATTTTTAAAGGGACAAAAGCATTTCGGAAATTCCCGATCGACCAACGAATATCCGAAGTTTGGTAGAAAGAACTTTTTCCATAAAAACGATCAAATCGGAAACCTCGAAGATCGTCGTCTCCGCCTAAAGTTGCCATTTGATAAAATTCATAGTCATCGCTCAGCAGCCATTTCGATTTTGCGTAAGTGGAAAAGGTGAGTTTTTCATTTTTGGTGAGATAATGAGTGAATCCTAAACCGGTTTCGAAAGTAGGAAGTTTTTTGTCGCCGTTGTTAAGGTTTTGTCGATAGGTAAATTTGCTGTCAAACTTCATTCCTAGACTCGGATTTACCTTTTTATTTACATTTTCGAAGTGAAATCCTACATCTATTCCTGCAAAATAATTGGTTGAAAAAACATTTTCATCTACAATATTTGGAATCGCAATTCTACGATTTTCTGTTTTTTCGATTTTTAAACCTTCATAAATTAATTTTGCGGAGAATAAGCTCGCATTTTTTCTCCAATTGATGGATGGTTTGGCATAAAACTCTCTGGCGCGAACACGGTAATATTTTTCCTCAAAAGTATCATGGTTATTGATGGTGAGATTTCCATTTCCGAAATAATTTCGAATATAATGTGAGTCTGTATAACCCGCATCGATTTGATAGAACCAGTTTCCGACAATTCTCGGGAAAATTCCTTCGTAGCGGATTTCGTAACCGTTTGATAAGGTAAAATAATTGGTTTTTAAAGTATGTTTTGATGAAAATGGATTTTGGTTAAAACCTTTTTTTGTCCAACTCGTATTTAATCCTACAATCACGCCATCATCAGGGTTGTAACCTAAATTAAGGTTAGTGGAAAATACGTTGAATTTTGGCTTTTTATATTGATATTCGTTCAGATCATAATTATCGGAAAGGGTAATTTTGCCATTTTTAGTATTGAAGGTGTTTTTTTTGCTTTTATAATCGTAAATATGTACGTTGTTCCCTTTATTAATTGTGTAAACATCATTATTTAATCCACCTAAAAGACGAATTTTTATTGGATTACTTTGGTTTCCATTAACTTCAAATTGATCATCGTCGCCCAATCCATACATCCAAATTTCTTTCGTTTGTTTTTTGGAATATTTTTTCTCAAAAACCAGTTCTTCACCACTTTTTTTCTGTCGATAGATTTTCACTTCGGTTTCGTCCTGTGGAAGTCGGGTGATGGCAAATTTGTCTTTTTTATTTGTTCCGGTCAGCAATACGGTTTTTTGAACGATTTTATAATATTCCGAAGCGTATTTTTGCAGGTCATTTTTTCTGATTTCCAGATTTTTTTTAATACGATCAATGTCGCTGCTTTGCACTTCTTTTGGCAGTTTTTCAAATGCAGACGCTATAATTTCTGAGTTGAGATGATTTTGGATAAATGCTGCTTCGCGAAGCCAATCTTCTTCGGTAGAAGCTGTAGTAAAAGCCAGATCCAAAGGGTAGGACTCCATATTGAACCATTTTATATTTTTGATTTTTTCATCAAAACTCTGCATATGACGTAGTCCCGGAAAATCGAGAATAAATTTCGTCAAAAGACCGTCATAACGCACAAAAGCTTGATCGCAGTCTTTAGGAATTGGAGATAGATAGATCAATTTTCCTTCAGGTTTTTGTTCCCATTTCCATTGGTCGTGGTGTCGGTCCCAATCGCCAATCAACATGTCGAAAAGTCGCGCTCTGATGTAATTTTTTTCATCAATTTTATATTTTTCGTCTTTTCCCAAAAGTTTGATGACTTCCTCTGTTCCCAATACCTCTATAGGATTTTCTTCGGTTTCCGCAGGTCTTGCTTCCAGATAATACAGTTCGTCTCCGAAATTCTGATTGAATTTTTCCAATCCATTTTGTTTAGGAACATAAACCAAAGTTGGGTCAGTATGTTTCAAGCCAACAGCTTCCGATAAATCTCCTATAGCTAAAGGTGTAAACGGATGTGATGAAGTATAAAAGTCTAAAAGAAACTGATCTGCAAAACCTTCTGCAAAATCTTCTTCTATATATTGATTTTTAAAAGCAACAGACTGCAGAAACCGCACTCCGCTTTTCTTCAAAGCTCGAATCACGTATTCACCTTTAGGAGTGTTTAAACGCAGAGAATTGGTTTGATGTCCACCACCTGATCTGCCGGGTTTAGCACCACCAAAAAGCGTATCAATTTGCAAGGTCGGCACTTTCACCGGAGTTGAATAATTTTCCCTGTAATTTTTTCCCCACAAAAATTCATAGAGATGGCTTTTTCTGGTGAAGGATTTTGGATAAACAGAAGAAGTCGTTTCTGCGGGAAATTCCGACGGAAATATTACAGGATTATATTCTGAATTTTCTAAAACCTGTTTCTGAAACAGGAGTTTTTCCTGATTATTTTCTCTTCCGAAAAAAGAAACAGAAGCATCTCCTGATTCCGAAATATTCAGGACAGCATATCCGTTTTTGCCGTACGAAAAATCGTTCGGACCAACTGTTGTTGCAGGTTCGTTTTTGGAGCCGGCACCGCTAATGATCTGGCGGATTTTGCCTTCCTCGATATATTGTAAATTATGGTCGTGCCCGGAAACTACGATCACATTATCGCGATTGGCAAGCAATGTTTTTAATCGGGAAGTGAGTTTTCTATAATTGGCATTCGACAAATCTTGATGAGTGATGCCACCGGTTGCGCGAGCAAGATTAATTCCTGTTGCTAAAATTGGCAATGGAAATTTGCCTTCCAGAGGAAAAATTTGTTTTTTTAGGGAATAATATCCACCGTGAGAACCATGGTCAATCAGTGGATGATGAAGGGCAACGATTACCGTTTTATTTTGATTTTTATTGAGTTCACTTTCAAATTCTGAGAAAAAATCTTCACGAGTTTTGATGTCGCATTTTTCATTAATTCCTAAGTTTTTGTCCCAGTCTGCCAAAAACCATTCGGTATCAATGGTGAGAAGGGTGATGTTTTTAGAAATTTTTTTGCGATCAATGGCGCAAGAATTTTTTGGAAGAAAGGCCGATTGATCATCAAGTTTTTCGGTGATGTAGTCTTGTTGCTCTTTTAATCCAATGATTCCTTTGCTGTACCAATCGTGATTGCCTGGAATAAAGATGGTTTTACCTTTAAAGTTTTTCACCAAACTTATTTGATCATCCAATTTTTCAATCGCTAATTTTCGATCTTTTCCTTCCTCTTTGGGTAAACCTTTAGGATAAATATTGTCGCCAAGAAAAAGAACCGTACTGTTGCTTCCGGCGGAATCCAAATGCGTTTTGAACTGTTCGAGTATCGATTGGGCACTTTGTTGATCGGCATTACCGGCATCACCGATAAGATAGAAACGATGGGCAATATTTCCGGATTTTATTCTTTCAACAGGAGTATTTCTTACATTTTTTCCATATTGGGCATTTTCTGTAGCACAAGAAACCAAGACCATTCCTGAAAAATAAAAAATAGCACGACGGAAAATATGTAATTTCATAAATTTGAATCAAATTATCAGAATGGACATTCTAGACAATGCTGAGCGTTTTGTAATTCAGCAATTCAAAGATAAACTTTCTCCCGCATTTGGTTCAGCAACTTTTCAAATGAAAAATTAAATACAATCGGGCTTTTAAAAACAGGTTTAAAGGACATATTTCTCAATTCTTAGCAAAGATAATGATTATTGCAAGTAATAATTTTAAAGACGTTGGGATTTCTCTTTTACTTTAAGTCTTTCCTCGTCTTGAAAAAATTTATGGAAAAACCGTATCTTTGCAACTTCTTTAATTAAACATTTTTCCTTTGAAAGACATCCGTACTTTATCGCTCGATCAGCTCAAAGATTATTTTGTGACTTTGGGTGAAAAACCCTTTCGTGCAAAGCAGGTTTATGATTGGTTATGGAGCAAAAATCTCCATTCTATTGATGAAATGACGAATCTTTCAAAAGAACTTCGGGAAAAAATTGCGCAGGAATATACCATCAATCCGATTTCTGTTGATCAATTACAAAAATCTACCGACGGAACCATTAAAAATGGAGTAAAATTGCATGACGGCCTCTTAGTAGAATCGGTACTGATTCCTACCGAAACCCGAACTACAGCTTGTGTTTCTTCCCAAGTCGGTTGTTCATTAAACTGTGAGTTTTGTGCAACTGCCCGGCTGAAGAGAATGAGAAATCTGGAAGTTGCAGAAATTGTTGATCAAGTAGCGCTGATCGATCGGCAAAGTAAATTGTATTTCGATAGACCGCTTTCCAATATTGTTTTTATGGGAATGGGCGAGCCGATGATGAACTATAAAAACGTAGTAGAGTCGATCAAAAAAATTACCGAGCCGGAAGGAATGGGCATGTCGCCACGAAGAATAACGGTTTCAACATCGGGAATTCCGAAAATGATTAAAATGCTTGCTGATGAGGATTTGCGGGTGAAATTAGCGCTTTCTTTGCACTCTGCCATTGAGGAAAAACGCAATGAAATAATGCCTTTTTCAGATAAATTTCCATTGACTGAAATTATGGATTCTTTGAAATACTGGTACGAAAAAACAGGAAATACCGTAACCTTCGAATATTGCGTTTGGAAAGGGATTAATGATCAGGATGAAGATATAAAAGCGCTGATAAGATATTGCAAACAGGTTCCATCCAAAGTGAATTTAATCCAGTATAACCCAATTGGTGACGGAAAATACGACCAATGCAACAAAGATGCAGAAGAAAATTATGTGCGCCAGCTAGAAAATGCAGGAATTACTGTTTTGATTCGTAGAAGCCGCGGAGGCGATATCGATGCAGCTTGTGGTCAGTTGGCGAATAAATCTGGTGAGTAAATTTCAGGCACGATTAAAATTCCGCAACGAAAATAAATTAGAAAATTTGAGCGCGTGGAAATTAGAATTGATGTTGATGAACTATCGAATTTCTGTGTAATTTCAATAAAATAAAGCGACTAATTTTAAAATGAAAATTATAAGTTCAAATTTTCTGATTCTGGTTTTTTTAGTTTTTTTTCAAATCGGTAATGCACAGCAAACAGATTTTTTAAGAATAAAAAAATATAAAGTAGCGGAGCTTTCTGAGGTTTTAAAGGAAAATTCGGGGTTATTTCTTTTCAATAATAAACTTTTCACTTTCAATGATGGGGGAAATTCTTCTGAAATTTTCGAGATCAATAAAACATCAGGGAACATTGAAAATGTCTTTAAAACCAATCTAATTAACAAGGATTGGGAAGCAATGGCGGCCGATTCAGCGAATTGGTATATCGGCGATTTTGGGAATAATGCAGGAACAAGAAAAGATCTTAAGATTTATAAAATCCCTTTTAATAAAGAAAAAACAACCGATTCTGTTCAAGTGATTTCTTATTTCTATCCGGAACAAACCGATTTCTCGAGCCGTAACCTAAATAATGATTTCGACGCGGAAGCGATGATTTTTTTAGACGGGAAAATTCATGTTTTCACCAAAGAATGGGCTTCAAAATCTACATCTCATTATATTATCGACCCTGAAATTTCCGACAATAATCCTGCCCAAAAAGTCGAGACTTTCAAAACTGATTTTGTAGTTACTGATGCAGCTTATTTTCAGAAAAAGCTTTTTTTAATAGGATACACGAAGAAAACAGAAGTATTTCTTTCCATTTTTAAAGAAACTGAACCTGGATTTTTCTTTAATGCAAAACCTCAGAAATATTACTTAGGAAGTGCTTTGTCCATCGGTCAAATCGAAGGAATCGAGATCGATGAAAATGGAATTTTTATTTCAGGAGAAGAATTTATTACTCCCTTAGGAAAAGCAAAACCTGCTTTGTATTTTGTTCCTCATGGAAAAATGAAATCGTTTTAAGTCATAAATCAACTCTGGTTTTGGCTTATTTGGAGGGAAAATTAGTTATATTTGTCATCATTTTCATCAAACATTCTTTATTTAATAGTTCGTGGCGAATATCGTAGCAGAAATCCGAAGACCGATCAACAGTGAAATGAAACTTTTTGAACAAAAGTTTTATGAATCTATGCAAAGCAATGTTGCGCTTTTAGATAAAGTTACAAGGTTTATCGTAACCACCAAAGGCAAGCAAATGCGACCAATGTTTGTATTTCTTTGTGCAAAACTATTGGGAGAAGTGAACGAAAAAACCTTTCGCGGGGCCTCCATGATTGAGCTGATTCACACCGCAACTTTGGTGCACGATGATGTGGTGGATGAAAGTTTCAAAAGGCGGAATTTTTTTTCAATCAATGCTTTATGGAAAAACAAAATTGCTGTTTTGGTTGGCGATTATCTTTTGTCTAAAGCAGTTTTGCTCTCTACAGATCATCAGGATTTTGACTTACTTTCGGTTATTTCCAGAACCATTCGGGAGATGAGTGAAGGCGAATTGCTACAGCTTGAAAAAGCCAGAAAACTCGATATTACCGAAGATGTTTACTTCGAAATTATTCGACAGAAAACGGCAACTTTAATCGCTGCATGCTGTGAAATAGGAGTTTTATCGAATGGAGCCGACGAAAATTTGGCGGTAAAAATGCGCGAGTTCGGAACGTTAACGGGAATGGCTTTTCAGATTAAAGATGATTTATTCGATTATCTTACTTCAAATATCATCGGAAAACCTGTCGGAATCGATATTAAAGAACAAAAAATGACTTTGCCGTTAATTCATGCTTTAAAAACGGCTTCCGAAACCGATCGAAAATATTATTTCACTACAATCAAACGTTACAATAACGATTCTAAAAGAGTAAAAGAGCTTATCGATTTTGTAAAAAAATCCGGAGGTTTAGATTACGCAATTGAAAAGATGAAAGCTTACCAGCAAAAAGCAAAAGATATTCTGAATGAATTTCCCGATTCCGAAGCGAAAGAATCTCTGCATTTAATGCTGGATTATGTAATCGAAAGAAAGTTCTAGATTGAATGTAGTTTTCTTGTTTGTTGTTGATTTACCATTTTTATTTTTCCGAAACTTTCAAATCTGCGTTATTCAATCGTAACGAATTTAAAATTACAGAAACCGAGCTGAAACTCATCGCTGCCGCTGCAATCATGGGGCTTAGCAAAATCCCGAAAAACGGATAAAGCAATCCTGCAGCTACTGGAATCCCAATCGTATTATAAAAAAATGCGAAAAAGAGATTTTGTCTGATGTTTCTTAATAATTTTTCACTTAGGATTTTCGCTTTTGCAACTCCCAGAAGATCACCTTTTAATAGCGTAATTTCAGAACTTTCAATCGCTACATCGGTTCCGGTTCCCATTGCAATTCCTACATTCGATTGTGCCAAAGCAGGCGCATCATTTATTCCGTCGCCGGTCATCGCAACAATATTTCCAGCAGCCTGCAGCTTTTTAATTTCCGCTAATTTATCTTGAGGAAGTTGGCTTGCAAAATATTTTTTGATGCCTAATTCGGTTGCGACGGCTTTTGCGGTCTGTTCATTGTCACCAGTCATCATGATGACTTGAACATTATTTTTTTGAAGAAAATCAACGGCTTCCTTGGAAGTTGCTTTTATTTTGTCCGAAAAACTTAAAAATCCTAAGACATTTCCTCCTTTAGCCACAAACGAAACGGTTTTTGCAAGGTTCTGTTTCTCAATTACTTTCTGCTTAATATTTTCCGGAATTGTAATATTAAATTGTTTCAATAAAGCTTCATTTCCAAGCAAAATAATTTCGGAATGAATCGTTCCTTTGATTCCTTTTCCTGCAATATTTTCGAAGTTTTCAACTTTTTCAAAATCCTGATGTTCTTTTTTAAATTCTACCAAAACAGCATTGGATAAAGGATGTTCGGAATTTTGATTGAGAGATGCAGCTAATTTTAAAATTAAATTTTTATTGGAAGTTTCCGAAACAAAAATCTCATCCAAACTAGGTTTTCCTTCGGTCAATGTTCCTGTTTTATCGGTAATTAAAATATTTACCTTTTCCATTTGCTCCAAAGCTTCAGCATTTTTAATGAGAATTCCGTTTTTCGCACCTTTTCCAATTCCTACCATCAAACTCATCGGCGTTGCCAAACCTAAAGCACATGGGCAAGCCACGATAAGTACTGCAACGGCATTTACAAATGCATAAATTAACCTGTTTTCATTACCGAAAATATACCACGCAAAAAAAGTAAGAACCGAAATCGCAATAACGGTCGGAACAAAAATTTTTGATACTTGATCAACCAATTTCTGAATCGGCGCTTTGCTGCGGCTGGCTTCGTTCACCATCTTAATGATTTGCGAAAGCAACGTTTCGTCGCCCACTTTTTCAGCTTTCATGAGGAAAACTCCATTCCCGTTGATGGTTCCGGAAGTTACACGATCATTCTGTTTTTTTTCCACAGGAATCGGTTCTCCGGTAATCATACTTTCATCAACCGTAGAATTTCCTTCGGTTATTTTTCCATCAACAGGAATTTTTTCCCCTGGTTTTACACGCAAAATATCTCCAACTTTTACATCGGAAAGCGGAACTCTTTTTTCTTCTCCGTTAATCATTATGTTGGCTTCATCGGGAGACAGATTCATGAGTTCTTCTATAGCTTTTCCTGTTCTTTGGTGTGCTTTTGCTTCCATCAATTGTCCCAAAATAACCAAAGTAAGAATTACAGAAACAGCCTCAAAATAAAGCGGAACTTTTCCTTCGTGCGATATTTCGTGTGGAAAAATATTAGGAAAAAGTAAGGCAACAATACTGAAAAGAAAAGCTGCAGCAACTCCCAAAGCAATCAACGAAAACATATTCAGGTTCCAAGTTTTGAAGGAACGGTAGCCACGAACGATGAGAAACCAACCTGCATAAAACAAAACCGGAAGCGTTAAAATCAATTCCAAAATTCCCTGAACTTGATGCGAAAACGGCCATTTAATCCACATTCCACCCATCGAAAGAATAAAAACCGGAATGGTGAAAGCTACAGCAATCCACAATTTTCGTGATAAAATTTTTACAGTATTATCTTCTGCAAATTCATCGGATTTTCCCGGAATTTGTACCAAATCCATCCCGCAAATCGGACAATCTCCCGGTTCATCTTTTACAATTTCGGGATGCATTGGACAAGTATATTTTGATTTCTTTTTTTCGGGAATTTTTACCAAATCCATTCCGCAAACAGGGCATCCTACGTTGGAATCATACACTTTATCGCCTTCACAAAACATAGGACAGTAATATTTTCCTGCATTTTCCTGGTTTTGAGCTGGTTTTGAATGAGCATGTTGATGGTTTTCTTGTATAGAACTTCCCGCCAATAATTCCGGGGTAATTTCCTCCAAATGCATGTGACAAACCGGGCAACCAATGTCGGAATTGTAGGTTTTATCGCGTTCGCAGAACATCGGACAAAAATATTCACCGATTTTTTCTTTGAAATTTTCCGGGAGATTTGTTTTGGAGAAAGTGGCAGGTTTATTTTGGTAATCAGCCCTTTCTTCGATCGGAACTAGGAACATATTGCAAACCGGACAGCGTTTTCCGGGAGTAAAATATACTTTTTCGCCTTCGCATTCCATAGGGCAATAGTAAACAGAACTTGGGGAAATGCGGTTTTTTGGTGGAATTTTAATGTTTTTTTCTGTTGAATTTAATTCAACCAAAGCATAATTTCCGGCTTCTTTCAATTTGGAATTTAATTCATCTAAAGAAATTTCATGGTGAGAATGAACTTTAACCAAAGCCTCCTCAAGATTAATTTCCGCGTGAATTCCGTCGATTGAATTTAAAGTTTTTGATATTTTATTTTGGCATCCGGAGCAAGTCATTCCGGTTACGCGATAGGTTTTTTCCATACGATTATTTTTCTGCTACAAATTTCGGGAGTTGAAATCTCCGGCAGTTACAAATATCGGGAAAAGATTTATGAAATTCAGAATTTGTCGAGTGGCAGACGGTTTTCGCCTTTCATTTTTTTAAATTCCGTTGGTGTAAATCCGGTTGTATTCCTAAACTGCGCCGACAGATGCTGCACACTTTTGTAGCCCAGTTTCCCGGTAATTTCGGTGAGTGAAAATTCGTTGTAAAAAAGCAGTTCCTTTACTTTTTCAATTTTTTGAAGGATGAAAAATTGCTCCAGTGTGCTACCTTGGTTTTGTGAAAAAAGTTTGGAAATCGAACTGTAATCGCGGTGCATTTTGTCGCTCAAAAATTCGGAAAGCAGGAAATCTTCGGAAATATCCAGTTCAGCAATTTTCTGGATAATGAGATTTTTGGTTTGCTCGATTTGTTTCTGCGATTGGTCTTCCAAAATTTCAAAACCGATTTTTTTTAGTTGGTTATTTAGATTTTTTAGTTCCTTTTCATGCAAATCATTCTGAGTTTCCGCCACGCCTAACTGAACGGAAACGGTCTCAATTCCCAAATCTTTAAAAATTTGAGAAACCGCCATTTCGCAACGGCCACAAACCATATTTTTAATAAAGATTTTCAACTTGAAGGATTGTCAATATTCTGAAGCCTGTCGCTTACATATTCGATTTTTGTTTTGCCGTGTCTGGTAGGTTTTCCGTCCTCGTCAACGCCTACAAAGATGATTTTATCAATGGTAATAATCGTTTGCCGAGTCATCATGTTTCGTACTTCGCAAGTTAAAGTAATCGAAGTTTTTCCAAAATCAGTTGCTTCAATTCCTATTTCGATAATGTCGCCCTGTCTTGCTGAGCTGATGAAATTGATTTCGGAAATATATTTGGTCACGCAACGAGGGGTTTCCAACTGAACAATAGCGTAAAGAGCAGCTTCTTCGTCAATCCACTGAAGTAATCTACCTCCGAAAAGCGTATGATTGGGGTTTAGATCTTCAGGTTTGATCCATTTTCTAGTATGGTAATTCATATATTTTATTTTAAATGATTATTTGTTAGTTGTTTATCGAGCGAAAACCAATTTTTTATCGGTTGATAGTTTTTCGTCAATTCGATATCTTTCCAAATTAAAACCTTTCACTTCGTCTAATGTTTTTACTTGATTTTCAGCGCAATATCGAACCATGAGGCCTCTTGCATGCTTGGTATAAACCACGATGGTTTTCGGTTTTCCATCTTTTATTTCATAAAAATCGAAATCGATCAGCGGCGCATTCAATTTCTTTTTGTCGATTACTTTGATGTATTCTGAACTCGCCAAATTCAAAACTAAATCATTGGTTTTCAATTCACTATTCAGTTGATCAGTTACTTTTTCTCGCCAAAATTCATAAAGATTTTTATAATGATCAAATTCGAAATTTCTTCCCATTTCTAGGCGGTAAAGCATCACTTTATCCGAAGGTTTCAGCAATCCATAAAGCCCAGAGAGCATTCGATAATTTTTTTGAAGATAATCAATTGCTTTTTTATCTAAAGTTTTCGCATCCAAACCTCGGTAAACCTCGCCGGTAAAGGCAAACATTGCTGGAGCAGATTCTTTCGCGGTGGGTTTTGCTTTCCATTTTTGGTTTCTTTCCCAATTTTCATCGGCTAATTTTGATGAAATTTCCATTAATTCCGATAAATATTTAGGCGTTTTTTCTTTTAAATAAGATTGAATGAAAGTTGCTTCTTCAATAAGTTTCGGAGTCGTTGGTTTTAAGAATTCGGTGGAATTCTCTGTATTCATCAGTTTGGCAGGTGAAGTAATGATTTTCATTTAATATAATAAAAGTTGAAAATTGATTTTTTAAAATTGAATAAATTCAATCAAAGATTAATTCGGTTGAAACATGAATTGCTATTCTAAATTTCTCCTTTTCCTTGACGAATAATTTCCGGATTTCCACTGGTTAAATCAACAATTGTTGACGCAATATTGTCACCATAACCCGAATCAATTACAATATCGACAAGATGATCATATTTTTCAGCAATCAATTCCGGATCGGTGGAATATTCGATTACTTCATCATCATCTTTAATGGAAGTTGAAGCTATTGGATGCCCAAGTTTCTCGACGATAAGTTGCGGAATAGGATGGTCTGGTACGCGGATTCCTACGGTTTTGTTGCCTTTGTAGGCGAGTGGCAAATTCTTGTTGGCTTCCAAAATAAAGGTATATGGACCGGGAATTTTACTTTTCAAAAATCTGAAAACCGGCGTATCAATTGCTCTGGTAAAATTTGAAAGATGGCTTAAATCATTGCAAATAATCGAAAACTGTGCTTTTTCAAGTTTTACTTTTTTGATTTGCGCCAGCTTTTCCATCGCTCGGATGTCGAAAATATTGCAACCTAATGCATAGACAGTATCGGATGGATAAATAATAATGCCTCCATCATTCAAAGTTTTAATGACCTCAGCAATAAGGTTTTCCTGAGGATTTTCGGGGTATATTTTCAGAATTTTTGCCATATACAAATTTAAGAAAAATTGATTTATAATTTTTTTTGCTAAAAATTTGGAACATTACAAAAAAGTTGTATATTTGCACCACAATAACGCGGGGTAGAGCAGTAGGTAGCTCGTCGGGCTCATAACCCGGAGGTCGCACGTTCGAGTCGTGTCCCCGCTACTAAGCAAGACTGTTCTTTTGAGCAGTCTTTTTTTTATATTTATTTCAAAGGTATGAAAGATCTTCCGGGAAAAGCAATTTACGATTTCTATTTTACTCCCCACAGATATCAACTTTTTGTTCACGATCAATTTGGTCCTAAGGTAGAAATGCCGGTTTCGTATTATTTTAGAAATTTGGATACCATGCCCGAACTGGAACAAGTTGCCATAGAAAACTGTAGAGGGAAAACCCTTGATATTGGAGCAGCTGCAGGTTCGCATGCGATCGAATTACAACGAAAAGGAATTCCTGTTACTGCCCTCGAAATTTCGCAAAATGCTTGCAAGGTAATGAACGAAAGAGGCGTGGTAAATGTAATCTGCGAAGATTTCTTTAAGTTCTCCGGACAAAAATTTGATACTTTGCTTTTGCTGATGAACGGAATCGGAATTTCTTCAACGGTTGATGGTCTTAGAAAATTCTTCGAAAAAGCAGATGAACTGCTTCTTCCAAATGGGCAAATCATATTCGATTCCTGCGATATCGATTATATGTATGAAGAATTTCAAATGCCTTCCGATCGTTATTACGGAGAAGTAAAGTGCCGCTACGAATATCACGAGCTGTTAACAGATTGGTTTGGCTGGCTCTATATCGATCAGTTTACCATGCAGGAAATTGCCGAGGAATACGGTTTCGACGTAAAAATTATTTTCGAAGACGATAGCAACCAGTATTTGGCAATACTTACCAAAAATATTTAGAATTTTTCCGCAGCATAATCGCTTTCGTTGCTCAAGCGGTCAATCGCTATAATTGCAATAGTATTGAGCTTTTTCCCAAATTGGTTTGCAGGTATACTTTTACTTAACTGATCAGGGTTAAGTACATCGGTAATCCAGATATCTCCATACTTAGCGAAAAGAACCCATCGAAAAACCTTTTCTTTTGAATTCCAACTGATTTTGTAAGATTCCGAAGATTTTTCAACCTTAATATTTGGCGTTGCAGGTTTTGTTGCTTTGATCCAAGGGCTTACAGGAACCAATGCATCTTCTTTGTAAAGTTTTTTTATCTCTCTCAACATTTCCGGATTTTTCTTCAGTCCATCGATGCTGTAATGTATTTCGCCGGCGGTATTTTTTGGCATCATTCTGCGGATGGTACTCATTTGTCCGATAATTTCCGCCGGTTTGTTGTCTGATTTTACAGCGACTGTATTCAGTCCTGGCCAAAGATGGATGTTTTTAATGTTTTCATCTTTCCACCATTTCAGCAATGCGGAAAAACTTTGTGCACCGCCTTCTTTCCAATATAGTTGTGGAGAGTAATAATCGCACCAGCCCTCATTGAGCCATAGTTTTGCATCAGCATAAAGTTCATCATATTGTGAAGAACCGGTTACGCCTGCTGGGAAACCAGGTTTCCAGATTCCGAACGGTGAGATTCCGAATTTTACGGTTGGCTTTTCCTGATGAATTTCATCGTGGAGTCTTTTTATAATTTTGTTCACGTTTGCTCTTCTCCAATCCGCTTTAGAAAGGTTTCCTCCTGCTTTTTTGTAGGCATTCCAGGTTCGGTCATCCGGAAAGTCTTTTCCACCATGGTATTCTTTATAAGGATAGAAATAATCATCGATATGCACCGCATCGATATCATATCTTTTTACTAAATCTTTTACTACCGCGGAAACATGGTTCTGAACGCGCTCATCCGAAGGATCCATCCAATACATTCCGTTTTTCAAGCGGTAGGTACTTTCGGACATTTTTGCTGCCATACTTGAAGATGATACGCTTCCACCTGTGGTATGATGTGCCCGATAAGGATTCATCCACACATGCAATTCCATTCCTCTTTTATGGGCTTCGGAAATCCAAAACTCCAGCGGATCGTAAAGCGGAGAAGGAGCTTTTCCGGTTTGTCCTGTTAAAAAATAGGACCAAGGTTCCAAATCACTTTTATATAAGGCATCGGAAGAAGGTCTAGCTTGAAAAATAACAGCATTGAAATTGGCATCCTTTAGCAGATCGAGAAGTTGTATTGCCTCATCTTTTTGTTGCTGTGTAGTAAGGGTGTTTTTTGTCGGCCAGTTGATGTTCGCAACCGTAGCAATCCATGCTGCACGAAATTCTCTGTTAATTTCCGGCAGATTTACCGTGATTTTTTTCTCCGAATCTGAAACTGGAGGATTTGGTTTAGTTGCAATAGGTCTAGTTGGTCCAGTGCTAGTTTTAGGAACAGATTTTGCTGGTTGCTGTGTGGAACAGGAATTAATGAAAATCGCTGATGCAATGATCAAAGGATATTTGAGATTTCGCAGTTTCATAAAACAAAAATACTATTATTAATAGAACTGTAAAATCTTCAATATGGTATTTTATTTTATTTACATCATAACTATCTTGTATAATTAATTGGAAGTGGCTGAAAATTAGTAAATAGCTTTATTTTAAAAATGGTGCAATTAATTTAGCAAAAGTTGACCATATCTCATTTAAGATTAAATATTTTTGTAAAAAAAAGGTTTGGCAAACACAAAAAAATACTTCAAAAAAATTCTCATCGGTTTCGGAATATTTGTAGCAATTTTATGCGCAGGTGTTCTGAGTTTACAATTACCCGTAATTCAAAATTTTTTAAAAGATCGGTTGGTAATATATTTAGAGAAGAAGGTCAAAACCAAAGTTTCTCTCGACCGGTTCTATGTTACATTTCCGAATAGTTTGGTGATGGAAAATCTGTATCTGCAAGGCCAAACCGTGGATACATTGCTGTATGCCAAAAAATTTGATGTCGGTTTAAATATTCCCAAGATTTTAAAAAACACCATCGATCTTACCTCTATCGATTTGGACGGGGTGAAAGCTAATGTTGTAAGAAACAAAGATGGTTCTTTTAATTTCGATTATTTTATCGATGCTTTTGCCCGAAAAGATTCTCAGGAAAGCGAGAGCAAGCCATTCGTCATTTCTTTAGATAAAATTAAGTTGCAGAATATCAATGTTTCCTTTATAGACAATCAAGCCAGGAATGATATTAGTCTTAAATTTAAATATTTCGATACTCGGGTGAAAACCTTCGATCTTGATCGCAATTCGTATGCCGTGGGAAATATTGTTTTGGATGGATTGAAGTTAAGACTGAAGCAAGATTTATTGGAAGAAGTTGCCGAAACTGTTGATGAAAAAGCGGATTCTCTTCGAGCAAAAAAACCAATGAAACTAGCATTAAATGGAATAAAATTCACCAATTTTAATGTAGATTATGGCGACGATAATTCAAAAACGTATGCAAAAATTCTTTTTAATGAACTGAATACAAAAATTAATAAACTCGATATTGAAAACCAGAATTATGAGGTCGATCAATTTCTTTTGAAAGGTGCAAATATTGATGCGAAAATGTTTTCGGCACCTCAAAAAAATGCGACAGACTCTGATCTTCCATCACCTGCCGAAAAATCGCTGGATCTGCTTCTGGGTAAAGCTATTTTAGATGATGTAAAGGTTTCATACAACAATACCGCGATGCCAAAAAAATCGCGGGGAATGGATTTCAACCATCTCGATTTTTCTCAAATAAATTTTGATTTGAGAGATTTTAAAATGCAGAACGGAACTTTTGCAGGAACAGTGAAAAAAGCTGAGATTAAGGAGAAGAACAACTTAGAAATACGAAAATTCAATACCGACTTTGTGTATGGCGAAAGGCAAGCTTACCTGAAAAACCTTTATTTAGAAACTTCAAGAACCGTATTGCGTGACGAAATCGTATTGAATTATAATTCCATAGAACAACTATCCGCAAATCCTGGTGCAGTAAGTGTTTCAGCAAATATCTATAATTCAAAAATTGGCTTGGCAGATTTGCTAAATTTCGCTCCGGATTTGCGAAATACACCACCTTTCAATACTTATCCTAATGGTATTATCAATTTGGACGCAAGGGTAAAAGGAACGATGAATGAGATGCAAATTGCCAATCTACAAGCTTCCGGATTGGGCGATTTGAAGTTGGCGCTCTCTGGCGTGGTAAGAAATGCAACCGATCCCGAAAATTTATTTTATGATTTGAAAATTCGAAATTTAGGCTCATCTGCAAAAACTATTCTGAAGATTTTGCCGAAAAATACCCTTCCTTCCAATATTTCTCTGCCTTCTTATTTTGCGATTTCGGGAGTTGCCCGCGGAACAACAAAAGTGGTCGATACGAAACTGAAAATGGTGTCAACTTTGGGAAATGTAGCGCTGAATGCAGTGGTTGATATGCGTAAAAAAAATGCTGAAACGTATGTTGTCAATGCGAATTTAATGAATTTGCAGATCGGAAAAATTATCCAAAATAAAGACCTCGGGATTGTTCGAGGAACTTTGAGTGCAAAAGGAAGAAGCTTTGATTTTAAAAACGGAACTTTAGATTTTAAAGGAAATTTGGCAGCATTTGATTATCAAAAGTACCGCTATCAAAATGTTGATGTTTCCGGGAAATTGAATTCTGGTAGATATAATGTTCATCTACTTTCACGTGATCCTAATGCAAATCTCAATTTATTGGCTTCCGGAGAATTGGATGATAAAAATTCAAGCGTAAAATTGGGTGGAACGATCACCAAACTCGATCTTTATAAATTAGGTTTTTATCAAGACCCGCTGATTTTGGCAGGAAACATTGATGGTGAATTCAGCAATTTAAATCCTGATTTCTTGAATGGTTATTTGAATTTGGATCAGTTTGCAATTTCAGATACCAAAGAAGTTTTCCCAATTCAGGAAATGCGTCTGAAGGCTGAAACTACTGCGAATTCAAACGCTTTGTATTTCAACTCTCAAGTTGCGGATTTTACCATGACCGGAAAATACAAACTATCGCAAATTTTCGGCGCGTTGCAAAATACAGTGAGCAATTACTATGATTTGGGCAAGAAAAAACAGCGAATCGATCCGCATCAATATTTTGATTTTGCTGCGACTTTGAAAGATGACGATTTAATTCGGAAATTCTTGCCGGAACTCAAAAGTTTTGAAACGATTACCATGAACGGAAATTACAACGCAGATTCCCAAAACATCACTGTTAATGCGCAAATTCCGAATTTAAAATATGGCGAAAATTTAATTGAAAATGCTTCGTTTAGAATTTATAATGAAAATGATGCATTGCAATATCAACTTGAAGCTCAGAAAATTTCAAGTGAAAAATTGGCTCTGAATCAATTTGCCGCAACCGGAAACGTTGCAAACAATGTCATTGAATACCGCGTTTCTACAAAAGACGACAAAAATGTTGAACAATTTTTAATTGCCGGAAATGCGCAATCGCTGAAAAATGCAACACAAATTTCTTTGGATCCGGATGGTTTAAAATTAAATTACAGTAACTGGAATGTCGCGCCAGATAATGTGCTACGTTTTGGGAATAATGGAATTTTCGCTCGCAATTTTGTCCTCAGCAACGGAGAAAGCAGCCTTGCAATTAATTCTGATAATGAAAACGCAAATAGCCCGTTGAATGTGGATTTGAAAAATTTTAAAATAGAAACCATTACCGAAATGCTGAAAAAGGATTCTCTTTTGGCAAAAGGTACAATCAATGGAAATGTGAGGTTAAAGGATTATAAAAACCTCAATTTCACTTCGGATGTAAATGTTACAGATTTGGTAATGTATGGAAATCCAGTCGGAAATATCGCGGCAAAAGTGAACACTAAAACTTCAAAACTTTTGTATGCCGATGTTGCACTTACTGGTTTTGAAAACGATATGAAAATTACGGGAGATTATAATATAGAATCGCAATTGCTTGATTTAGAAGCCGAAATTAATCGACTTCAAATGAAATCGGTTCAAGGTTTTACGCTAAATGTCATTGAAAATACTGAAGGTTACCTCTCCGGAAATTTCGATATCACGGGGAAAACCGAAAGTCCGAAAATATTAGGGAAGTTGAAATTTAATGATGTTGGTTTAGAAATTGTGAAAACAGGAAGCAATTTCAGACATCTTGATGATGAAATAAGATTTGCATCGCAAGGAATTGTGTTTGATGATTTTAAAGTGAAGGATTCACAAGGAAATGCATTGACCTTTGATGGCGATATTTTAACCCAAAATTACAAGGACTTTGCTTTTGATTTAAAACTTAGGGCAAGAGATTTCATGGCCGTAGATTCACAACCGGATAACGATAAGATGATGTTCGGAATTTTGGCAATTGATGCCGATCTTGGTATTACCGGAAATCTGGATTTGCCGCAAGTTGATGGTAAATTAGCAGTGACCGACAAAACCGATTTTACTTTTGTGATCCCGCAATCATCGCCTACGTTAAAAGATCGAGAAGGTATTGTGGAATTTATCGATCAGGACCAAATTGTTCTCAATAAAACCATAAAAGCAGATAGTATCGATGCGAAAACTGGCATCAAAGGAATGGACGTGAATGTGAATATTTCTTTAACCAAGGAAGCTAAAATTTCATTATTAATCGATAAAGCCAGCGGAGATTTCGTAAAACTTCAAGGTGAAGCTGAATTGACGGGAGGTGTGGATCCATCGGGAAAAACAACGTTGGTAGGCGTTTATCAGGTAGAAAGTGGAGCGTATGAAATGTCTTTTAACATGATTAAAAGAAAATTCGATATCCAAAAGGGTAGTACCATCACTTGGACCGGCGAACCAACCACCGCAAACCTGGATCTTACTGCGATTTACAAAACGAATGCAGCGCCGATTGATTTGGTGCAGCAGCAACTTTCCGAAGATCAGCTGAATTATTATAAACAGAGAATTCCTTTCAATACTTTATTGGTTTTAAAAGGAGAATTGCTGAAACCGGTGATTTCTTTCGATATTCAAACGGACGAAAATAACAACGCGGTTAATCAAGAAGTTATCGATAATGTTGAAACTAAGCTGACCCAGCTCCGTCGCGATGAATCGGAACTCAACAAACAGGTTTTTGCACTCTTGATTTTGAATCATTTCATTGGCGATAACCCTTTCCAAAGTCAAAGCGGAATTTCTGCCGGTACGATGGCGAGACAGAGTGTGAGCCAAATCTTGTCCCAGCAACTCAATAATATTGCACAGGATTTAATCGCTGGTGTAGATCTGACCTTCGATTTTGATAGTTATGAAGAATATTCTTTGGGAAATAAAAATACAAGAACCGATTTGAATGTTAATTTAAGTAAGAAATTATTAAATGATCGCTTGAAGATCACCGTTGGAAGCAATTTCGGCATCGAAGGAGAAGCGCGACAAAACGAAGAAATGACCAATATTGCGGGTAATATTACTGCAGATTACGCTTTATCGAAAGATGGCAGATATACCCTCCGCGCATATCAGAAAAATCAGTATCAAGTAGCTTTGCAAGGCCAAATTATCGAAACTGGAGTTGGGTTTGTTATCACTTTAGATTATACTGATTTCAAAGATATTTTCCAAAGAGCGAAACAAAACCGTGAGATCAGACGAACCAAAAAAGCATTGCAGAAAAATAGCGCAGTTGAATTCAAATAATTGATGATGAAATTTATGGGAAATACAATTCAGTTTAAAAATATTAAAATAGCTACAGGTTTTTCTGTCGCAGCACTTCTTTTTTCATGCGGTACCGAAAGATTACAACCCAACGAAAAACTTTACACTGGAGCGAAAATTAATATCATTAATGACACGATTTCCAAGAAAGAAAAATCCTCATTAAAAGATGGTTTGGAGGATAATCTTACCCCAAAACCCAATTCTTCGATTTTGGGTTTGCGTCCACGTGTTTGGATTTACAATATTACTCCGGAACCCAAAAAAGACAAAGGAATTACCAACTGGCTGAAAAATAAAGTGGGGCAGAAACCTGTTCTTTTGGGCGATGTCGACCGGGAATTTAACAAAGATATCATTGAAAATTACTCTGAAAATAAAGGGTATTTCAATGCGAAAGCACAGTACGATACTATTATCAATGGGAAAACTGCAAAAGTAGTTTATGATGTGAAAACCGGCGCAAGATATCTCATCAGCGATGTGAAATTCCCGGAAGATAGCACCAAAATTAACCGTGAAATTCAATTGGTAAAAGATCAAACATTACTGAAAAAGGGGAAACCTTTCGACCTCGATGTCATCAAAGCTGAGCGTGAAAGAATTGATAATCGGATGAAGGAAAATGGTTTTTATTACTTTCATCCGGATAATATCATTGTTCAAGCCGACAGTACCGTTACCAACAAGCCGGAGGTCGAACTTGCTGTAAAATTGAAAGAAGAAACGCCAGAATTGGCCAAAAAGCAATTCAGCATCAATAATGTAATTGTCTATGCCGATTACAACTTACGCGATGTGAAAGAAAATGTATATAAAATCCCTGTAAATATAGATTCCATAGAAGCTTACAAGGATTTTTATTATGTTGATCCCAACAAAAAATTTCGTCCGGTCATGTTTGAAAGGGCGCTATATTTCAGAAAAGGCGACATCTACAATCGTGCGGACCATAATTTGACTTTGAACCGATTGATCAGTCTTGGAGTTTTCAAATTCGTAAAAAATGAATTCGTAATTTCTGATAGTTTAAAAAATAAATTTGATGCCTATTACTTGCTGACTCCTAAGGAATTTCAGTCTTTAAGAGTGGAAGCCTTGGGTAAAACCAATTCGGCAAATTATGCAGGTTCAGAACTCAATCTCAATTGGACCCATCGAAATATTTTCCGAGGTGCGGAACAATTGAAGGCATCTGTTTTCGGTTCTTTTGATATGCAGATGGGTGGGAGATCTTCCGCTTACGAACGGGGGGAAGGCAATATCTATCGAGCGGGCGCGAATGTTCAATTGTCTGTTCCAAGATTGTTAACACCTTTTAATTTTCAATCCTCAAGCGCATTTGTGCCGCGTACCAATGCCGAAATCGGTTATGAATATGTAAGCCGCAGCAAATGGTACACTTTGCACAATTTCAATGCGTCGTTTGGATATATGTGGAAAGAAAATATCCGAAAGGAACATGAATTGAAACTGCTCGATGTTACGTTGGTAGCACCTGAAAATGTGACGGAAGTTTACCAAAATTATATTCAGGACAAACCATATTTGCAGCAGGCAATTCAGAAGCAATTAATTTACGGTCCTACTTATTCTTACACCTATACCAATACTATGTTTCCTAAAACCAACACGATGTACTATCGCGGTTATGTTGATTTGGCGGGAAATCTCACAGGCTTAATCTCCGGAGCTAATGCTAAGGAAGGTAAGGAAAAGCAAATTTTCGGTGTACCATTCAGCCAATATGCTAAAATGGAAAACGATTTTAGATTTTACCATCAACTTTCCACTAAACAAAGTGTTGCCGCGCGAGTAATTGCTGGAATTGCGTATCCGTACGGAAATTCGCTCACGGTTCCATTTTCCCGACAATTTTTTTCCGGAGGTAGCAATAGTATTCGCGCATTTCGGGCGAGAACTTTAGGTCCTGGTAGTTATGATCCGCGGACGCAAACCGGCCAATTGTTTTTCGATCAAGCCGGCGACATTAAGTTGGAAACCAATCTGGAATATCGCGCGAATATTTATAAATTCTTGAATGTAGGTGTTTTTGCAGATGCAGGAAATGTTTGGCTGGTCAATGAAGATGCAACGCGCCCAGGAGCGAAATTTTCCAAAGATTGGCTGAGCGAAATGGCGGTAGGAGCGGGCGTTGGACTGCGTTTGGATTTTTCTATTCTGCTTCTTCGACTTGATTTGGCAATGCCGTTGCGGGTACCTTACTACGAGAAAAATGATCGTTGGATGTTCGATAAAATCGATTTCGGAAATAAAGATTGGCGCCGACAAAATTTAGTGTTGAATATTGCGATTGGTTATCCTTTTTAACTAATGAATAACTATTAAGTGTTTTCTTTCAGATTTAGAAAGTGAAAGTATAGAAATATTTAAAAATTCAATATTAATAATACGTAATGCATCTTTTTCTTTAAAATAATATGCAGGGAATAATATTTTTTAGTTTATATTTGTTCTTTAAAATGTAAAAAATGTACAATAAATTAGTAAGATTGGAAGTGATGAAAAATTTGGGCAAAGAAGTGAACGATTTCATCAATTCCTATCTAACTCCCGTTGAAAAAATATGGCAACCCACAGATTTCCTTCCGGATCCTTCCGCTGAAACCTTCAAATACGATGTGGAAGAGCTACAAACCTACGCTCAGGAAATGGATTATGATCTCTTCGTAACGTTAATCGGTGACTGCATTACCGAAGAAGCGCTACCTAGCTACGAATCTTGGATTATGGGAATTGATGGGGTGGAACCCGAAAATAGTTCCGGCTGGTCGCAATGGGTTAGAAGTTGGACTGCCGAGGAAAACCGTCACGGTGATTTACTCAACAAATACCTGTATCTCTGTGGTCGTGTAAATATGCGCGAAGTAGAGATTACCACACAATATTTAATTCAGGATGGTTTCGATATCGGAACCTCCATGGATCCTTACCGAAACTTTGTTTACACCAGTTTTCAGGAAACGGCCACCAATATTTCGCACAGAAGAGTAGGCTCCTTGGCCAAACAAACCGGGAATACCAAACTTTCCAGAATGTGTGGTGTAATTGCTGCGGACGAAGCACGGCACGCAAAAGCTTACAAACATTTTGTAACCCGAATTTTCGAATTAGATCCATCCGAAATGATGCTTGCGTTCGAAGATATGATGCGCAAAAAAATTGTGATGCCCGCACATTTGATGCGCGAATCCGGCCAAAAAGCTGGAGAACTTTGGGACCATTTTTCGGATGCGGCACAAAGAGCGATGGTCTATACTGGACAAGATTATATCAATATTTTAAGTGATTTACTGAATGATTGGAAGATAGAACACATCTCCGGACTTAACGAAAAAGCCGAAAAAGCACAGGAATATCTGATGAAACTTCCAGGAAGATTACAAAAAATTACCGACCGAATTGCTACTCCCGATTTGCAGTATCAATTCAAATGGGTGAAATCTTAATCCCTTATTTTGCTAATTTTCTTTTAACACCAGCGGTTGAGTATTTCAATCGCTCTTTTATTTTCGTATCTTTGCAATCTGAAATTTTATTCACATGAAAAGCAATAAAAAATTGGCCATTGATTTCGACGGAACTATTGTAGAAGATGCATATCCGGGAATTGGTAAACCCAAAACTTTCGCATTCGAAACGCTCAAAAAACTTCAGTCTGAAGGGTATAGACTTATTCTTTGGACGTATAGACACGGGCAATCTTTAGATGAAGCCGTAGAATTTTGTAAAAAAAATGGTGTAGAATTTTATGCCGTAAATTCAAGTTTTGAAGGGGAAGTTTTTGATTCTAATGCCGCTTCCAGAAAAATCGATGCAGATTTATTTATCGACGACCGTAATTTAGGAGGTTTTCCAGGTTGGGGTGAAATCTATAATATCATCAATGAAAGGATAGAATTCAGAGTCGAAGGTAAAGAAGTTTTACCTTATTCCAAAATGAAGAAAGAGAAGAAAAAAGGGCTCTTTTGGTAAGAATTATTAGTTATGATTATTTTAAAAACACTCGACGAACTGCGACTTATGAAGGAAAGCGCACAATTGGTTTCCAAAACTTTAGGCATGCTCGCCAAAGAGATAAAGCCAGGTGTGACGACCAATCATTTGGATAAACTTGGTGGCGAATTTATACGCGATCATGGTGGCGAACCTGCATTTTTAGGAATGTATGGCTTCCCAAAAAACTTGTGTATTTCCCCGAATGAAGAGGTTGTACACGGAATTCCAAATGATAAACCTTTGGTTGAAGGAGACATTCTTTCTGTGGATTGTGGAGTTTATATGAATGGTTTTTATGGCGATCACGCTTACTCTTTTGAAGTAGGTGAAGTTGCTCCAGAAACCAAAAAATTATTGAAAGTCACCAAGGAATCTTTATACAAAGGAATCGAGCAATGCGTTCGTGGAAAAAGAGTAGGAGATATCTCACACGCAATTCAAGAATATTGTGAAAAACACGGTTACGGCGTGGTTCGTGAATTGGTAGGACATGGTTTGGGTAGAAAAATGCACGAAGATCCGCAAGTTCCCAATTATGGTAGAAAAGGTAGTGGAAAAGTGTTGAAAGACGGAATCGTACTCGCCATCGAACCGATGATTAATCTGGGAACTGAAAAAGTAAAATTTCATAGCGACGGATGGACGGTGACTTCACTCGATAACTCACCATCAGCGCATTTCGAACATGATGTGACGATCATCAATGGAAAACCTGTTTTACTTTCAACCTATCAGTATATTTACGACGCATTAGGAATTGTGAGTGATGAAGAAGCACCATTTACATTAGATTTTTAATGAAAAAAATCGCGAAATTTTTACTCAATAAAATTCCTCGCCCGATGCTTATTAATTTAAGCATTTTTTTGCGTCCGTTGATTTATTTATTTTTCAAAGGAAACAAATTTACCGATCCTATCGATGGGAATTCTTACCGGAAATTTCTACCTTATGGTTACGGAAAACAGCGTGAAAATGCGCTTTCTCCAGGAACTTTAAGTTTAGAAAGACATCGTCAAATGTGGCTTTATCTGCAAAATGAAACCGATTTTTTCACTAAAAAATACAAAGTTTTGCACATAGCTCCAGAACAAGAATTTCTCAGAAAATTTCGAAAAATGGATAATCTGCAATATATTTCTGCCGATTTATTTTCACCAATCGTGGATGTAAAAGCCGATATTTTGGATTTGCCTTTTGAGGATGAAAGTTTCGATGTGATTTTCTGCAACCACGTTTTGGAACATATCGAAGACGATAAAAAAGCCATGAGTGAGCTTTATCGCGTAATGAAAAAAGGCGGTTGGGGAATTTTCCAAGTTCCGATGAAGAATTCTTTAGAGAAAACTTACGAAGATTTTTCCATCAAAGATCCTAAAGAAAGACAAAAACATTTTGGCCAATACGATCACGTTCGTTGGTATGGAATGGATTATTTTGAAAGATTAAAAAATAGTGGTTTTCAAGTGGATGCCAATTTTTATTCGAAAAAATTTTCCACAGCAGAAAGAACAAAATTCGGTTTGATAGAAAATGAAATTCTTCCGATCGTGAAGAAATTATAACTCAATTGTTTATTCACTATCTTTGCAAAAGTTTCAGAATGATTTTTTTTCATAAAATGATCAGAACTGAGCTACTTTAATTTTAATAAAAAAATGCACAAAGCAGGATTCGTAAATATCGTTGGGAAGCCCAACGCAGGTAAATCAACCCTTCTAAACCAATTGATGGGAGAGAAGCTCGCAATTGTTACCCAAAAAGCACAAACCACGAGACATAGAATTTTCGGAATTTATAACGAAGAGGATTTACAGATCGTCTTTTCCGATACTCCGGGGGTTTTAGAACCGAAATATGGTTTGCAAGAAAAAATGATGGATTTTGTAAAAGATTCTTTGCAAGATGCCGATGTTTTCTTGTTTATTGTAGATATTTTGGACAAAACAGAACCATTTGATTTTTTGGTTGAAAAACTCAATAAAATTCCGGTTCCGGTATTGATTTTAGTGAATAAAATTGATGCTTCCAACCAGGAAGATCTAGAAAAAGCCATGGAAATGTGGCACGAAAGAATTCCAAAGGCAGAGATTCTACCGATCTCCGCATTGAAAGGGTTTAACACCGAAGTTATTTTACCGAAACTGAAATCTCTTTTACCAGAAAATCCGCCATATTACGACAAAGATCAATATACTGACAAATCTGAAAGATTCTTCGTAAATGAAGCAATCCGAGAGAAAATTTTGCTTAATTACGAGAAAGAAATTCCGTATTCGGTGGAGGTTGTCACAGAAATGTTCAAGGAAAAAGAAGGAATTATTTTCATTGATTCCATTATTTATGTTGAACGCGACACGCAAAAAGGAATCATCATCGGCCACAAAGGGGAAGCGATTAAGAAAGTAGGAACCGAAGCGAGATTAGATTTGGAGAAATTCTTTTCCAAAAAGATCCATTTGAATCTTTTCGTGAAAGTGAAAAAAGATTGGCGCAAAAACGATCGAGACCTGAAAAATTTCGGGTATCGATAAAGAATTCACGAATTAATTGACATTGCGAAGGAAATTTCTTATTTTTGATAAAATATTTTTTTCATGAATTTTTTAACTTCAGCCAAGAGCAATCCACAGCTAGTTGATGTCGTGTTGCTTGTGATCAGGGTTTTTGTAGGATTTGCAATGTTGTCACACGGTTTTCCAAAACTTCAGCAATTATTATCCGGCGAAGAAATAAAGTTTTTTGATTTTCTGGGATTAGGCCCGAAAATATCATTAATATTGGCGGTTTTCGCAGAATTTGTATGTTCGATATTTTTGATCTTGGGACTTTTCACGAGGCCTGCTGTATTTTTCTTGATCATTACCATGGCAGTTGCCGGATTGATTGTTCATAGTGGAGATGCTTTTGAAAGAAAGGAAACCAGTTTGTTATATTTATCGATTTACCTTTTAGTAATGGCTTTCGGACCCGGAATATATTCGATTGATCATTTGATTTCGAGAAGAAGAGAAACTTCCAATTGGTAGTTATTGCAAAGTTCACCATATTTTTGAACCTTCGTTACACGGAGGTTTTTTTATGTCATTCCATATTTTATTTAACATAATATAAATTATAGGACTTTTTTAAAAATTACCAAAAATAAGAGAAATAGTTCAATTTCCAGATGTAAACAAACTTTTAAATTTCATTTTTTTAGATAACTGACTAGAAATTCTCTTTTGGGCGATTCTCAACGATTAGGATTTTTTTTCTTCTTCTAAAATTTTTCAATCTTATTTAAATGAATTTATATTTATATAATTTCTCGAAATATCTTTTCATAATTTTAAAATCAAATTTATTTGAATAATTGACCAAATATTTTTTTCTGGAGGATTCTCAGCGATTAGATTCTCTTGAAATTTTAAATATTTTCTTTTAAACATCTTCATTAATTATATTTGAAATTGAACTTTAAGACATCATCAACTTTAAAATCAGAACAATTTTCATCTTTAATATTTTACTTTTCTTTCCTAAATTATATTAATGATAAATCCAATTTAATTTAACATAATATGTAATTTTTTAAAAAAAAATAATTACTTTTACCATAATAGCTATTCTTATGAAAAATTATATTTTATCAGCATTTATCGTCATTACAGCGTTGAGTTGTGAGAAAAAATCTACTGAAACAGTAAGTTCCCAAACCACAGCACCCGATTCTGTCACCGTTCCCGAATCGAATGAACCGGTAGAGCCTTCTACTCTACAATCTTGCTATTTTGCGGCCAACGGAAAAGATTCTATTTTTGTTTCTTTGGATGATAATTTAGGCACAATTACAGGAAAAATGCGCTATAAAAACTTCGAAAAAGACAGCTCTTTCGGTGATGTAATGGGCACGCAAAACGGCGATACGATTAAGTTAAGCTATACTTTTCAAGCTGAAGGAACGACATCCGAACGAGAAATTTATTTCTTGAAAAAGAATAATGAATTAATCGAAGGAATTGGCGATCATAAAACTGAAGGAAACAAAGATTTTTATGCGAATCCAAATCAACTAAAATATGAAGGAAACACTTTGAAACAAATTGATTGTAACGGTTTTGAGAAAAATTTTAATATCAAATAATCGGACTGATATTACAAAATATAAATAAGAGCAACCGAAACTTGGTTGCTCTTTTACGTGAAGGTGAAAAATTGCTTTCACCGAAGTTTTTTTATTTTAAATCTTATCTTTTAAAAAAAAGAAAATATTTATTAGATTTGCTTTATATGAAAATCGACGATAGTAAAAATAAGCAGGATTTACAGCAATTGATTGATACCCAGCAATTTGTTGAACATATCTCGGTTGATTGTACCATTTTTGGTTTTGATAATGGTATTTTGAAAGTCTTACTTCTGAAGTACCATGATTTGGATGTATGGTCACTTCCGGGTGGTTTTATTTTCAATGATGAAGACTTATCTGATGCCGCTTCCCGTGTGCTTTTTGAGAGAACCCATTTGTCGGATACTTTCCTCGAACAGTTCCATACTTTCGGACAGATTAATCGCACAGCCAACAATGCACACCAAATCCTACTCAAACATAAAAATATAGAAGTTCCACCCGATCACTGGATTTTCCAGCGATTTATCACGGTGGGATATTGCAGTCTGATAGATTTTAATTTAGCGGGAACCTTTCCCAATTCTCTCAACGAAACCTGCGCTTGGTTTGAGGTGAACAAACTTCCCAAACTGGCTTTCGATCATGAAAGAATTATCGAAGTGGGATTAAATCATATCCGTAAAAATATTGATACACAAATCGTTGCGAATAATTTGCTTCCGGAAAAATTCACCATGAAAGATTTACAAACCGTTTACGAAACGGTACTCGATGAAAAATACAGAAGAAACAATTTCCAACGGAAAATTCTTGCGCTCAACATTCTTGAAAGATTAGAGAAGTTTTTTGATGGTTCGGCAAACAAAGCTCCTTATTTATATAGATTTAGACGTAAAAACTAAAATCTTATTCTAATATTTTCCTTTAAAATTTGCCATATTTCTGAAAAATCCTATTTTTAGGCAAATCAAAAAATTATGTCATATTATCCGCTCACAACCATCCCAGATTATTATTTGATGGATGATCTTTTAACCGATGAACACAAGTTAATCCGTCAATCTGTTAGAGATTGGGTTGAAAGTTTTGTGATGCCCAAAATAGATGAAGCCGCGCAAAAACACACCGATATTCCGGGATTGATGAAAGAATTGGGGAAAATTGGAGCCCTCGGTCCATATGTTCCTGAAGAATACGGAGGAGCCGGTTTGGACCAGATTTCCTACGGAATTATCATGCAAGAATTAGAAAGAGGCGATTCTGCTGTTCGTTCCGCGGCTTCGGTTCAGAGCTCTTTAGTGATGTTCCCTATTAATGAATATGGTTCAGAGGAACAGAAAAGAAAATTTCTTCCTCAGTTAGCTTCCGGTGAAATGATCGGAGCATTTGGTTTAACGGAACCTAACCATGGTTCGGATCCCGGATCTATGGAAACTCGTTTCGAAGACAAAGGCGATCATTATCTATTAAATGGTGCCAAAATGTGGATTACCAATGCGCCTCTTTGCGATATCGCAGTAGTTTGGGCAAAAAATGACGAAGGTAAAGTACAAGGACTGCTTGTAGAAAGAGGTTTGGAAGGATTTACAACTCCGGAAACTCATAACAAATGGAGTCTTCGCGCTTCCAAAACTGGCGAATTGGTTTTCAATAATGTTAAAGTTCCCAAAGAAAATTTATTGCCAAAAGTAGTTGGTTTGAAAGGGCCATTATCTTGTTTAAATTCTGCTCGATACGGTATTTCCTGGGGAGTTATCGGTGCTGCAATCGATTGTTTCTGTACTGCGGTGCAATATTCTAAAGAAAGAAAACAATTCGGGAAACCAATCGCATCTTTCCAGTTACAACAGAAAAAAATCGCCGAATTCCTTACCGAAATTACCAAAGCGCAGTTGCTTTGCCTTCAATTAGGAAATTTGAAAAATGCGCATAAAGCCACTCCTGCACAAATTTCTATGGCAAAGAGAAACAATGTGAAAATGGCGATCGATATTGCCAGAGAATCCCGACAAATGCTCGGCGGGATGGGAATCATGGGCGAATTCCCGATGATGCGCCACGCTGCAAACCTAGAATCAGTTATCACCTACGAAGGAACCCACGATATCCATTTGCTGATTACTGGAATGGATGTGACGGGAATTAACGCATTCGGATAAAATTTGTATTAAAAAAATAGACAAAACCAAAGTATGAAAACTGCTTTGGTTTTTTGTTAATGCAATTTTCCGGCACTTAACCACTCTCTTTTCACCGAAAATACTAAGATTTTTCACTTTCATTAAAATTTTTATCTTTGTTAAATATGGAAATTGATACAAAACAAAATGTTTCAAAGGAGATTTTATTAAAGGCTTTCAACCACATGATGCTTGCCAAAGCAATGGCAGATATCTATGAAGAAAACCGAAATATTTGCAAATATGTTCATTCTACTTCTCGTGGCCACGAAGCCATTCAGCTGGCAACGGCTTATCAATTAACCAACGAAGATTGGGTTTCGCCTTACTATCGCGACGAAAGTTTGCTGCTCGGAATTGGTTTTGAACCTTATCAATTGATGTTGCAACTTTTAGCAAAAGCAGAAGATCCTTTTTCCGGTGGCCGTTCCTATTACGCTCATCCATCTAGTTTAGCTGAAAATTTCCCGAAAATTATTCACCAAAGTTCCGCAACCGGAATGCAGGCAATTCCCACAACCGGCATCGCTCAAGGAATTCAATATATTCAAGAATTTAATTTAAAAACTTACGATAAAAATCCGGTGGTGGTTTGCAGTTTGGGTGATAATTCCGTTACTGAAGGCGAAGTTTCGGAAGCTTTTCAATTTGCAGCGCTTCATCAATTGCCGATTATTTTCTTGGTTCAAGATAACGAATGGGGAATTTCCGTAACCAAAGAAGAAGCTCGATCTTCCGATGCCTACGATTTCGCTGCAGGATTTGTGGGGCTCAACCGAATGAAAGTGGATGGAACCGATTTCGAGGCCAGCTTTCTGGCGATGAAAAAAGCCGTAGATTTCGTTCGTGCAGAACGTAAACCGATGTTGGTATGTGCAAAAACGGTTTTAATTGGTCATCATACTTCCGGTGTTCGCAGAGAATTTTATCGTGATGAAGAAGATTTAATTAAACATCGGGCACAGGATCCGGGAAATATTCTTAGAAATCAATTGTTGGAGAATGGTGTTGATGAGGATTTATTAAAAAAAATTGAAAAGAAAGCTCGGCTGGAAGCGGAACAAGCTTTCGAAAAAGCTCAAAATGCTGAAAATCCAAAACCCGAAACGGTAGAAAATTACGTCTTCGCTCCTACTCCAATCACCGAGGAAACCGGAGAAAGAGAACCGAAAGGTCAGGAAAAAATTGTAATGGTTGATGCTGCGATCCATGCCATTCAGGAATTGATGTGGAAGCATCCCGAAGCTTTACTTTACGGACAAGATGTTGGCGAAAGAATTGGTGGTGTTTTCCGTGAAGCGGTGACTTTAGGAGCAAAATTTGGCAAGAAAAGAGTTTTCAATACTGCGATTCAGGAAGCTTATATAATTGGATCTACGATTGGGATGAGCGCTGTTGGCTTGAAACCGATTGTTGAAGTGCAATTTGCCGATTATATTTATCCGGGAATTAATCAACTGATTACCGAGATTTCAAAATCATGTTATTTATCCAACGGAAAATTTCCGGTAAGCAATATTATTCGTGTTCCCATCGGTGCTTACGGCGGCGGCGGACCGTATCACAGCGGAAGTGTGGAAAGTATTTTGGCCAATATTAAAGGAATAAAAATCGCATATCCAAGCAACGCTGCGGATTTTAAAGGCTTGTTAAAAGCGGCTTATTACGATCCTAATCCAGTGATTATGCTCGAGCACAAAGGTTTATATTGGAGCAAAGTTCCCGGAACGGAAGATGCAAAAACTATAGAACCCGCAGAAGATTATATTTTACCTTTTGGGAAGGGAAAAATCATCTCAGAAGCTGATGAAAATGAGATTTCCAAAGGGAGAACGATGCTGATTATAACTTATGGAATGGGCGTTTATTGGGCAAAACAAGCTGTAAAAAATCATCCTGGTCGTGTTGAAATTATCGATTTAAGAACATTGATTCCTTTAGATGAAAATTTGGTTTTCGAAAGGGTGAAAATCCATGGAAAATGTATGGTTTTAACGGAAGAGCAAATTAATAATTCCTTTGCGGAAGCATTTGCTCATCGTATTTCTAAAGCGTGTTTCCGTTTCCTCGATGCTCCGGTTGAAGCCATGGGTTCACTGAATTTACCTGCAGTTCCAATCAATTTAATTTTAGAAAAAGAAATGCTTCCAAACGCGGAAAAAGTTTCTGAAAAAATTAGGGAAATGCTAAGTCATTAAAAACAAAAAAGTACCGAAATTGAAACAGTGCTTTTTCTATTTAAAATTTAAAAACTAATGGATTCATCGTGCTGAGAAAGATCGAGTCCGAGGTGCTCTGATTCTTCGGAAACCCTTAGTGGAATGATGAAATCGGTGATTTTGTAAAGCAACAACGCTCCAAAAAATGTAAACGCAGAAACCAAAACCAAAGCCATCATGTGATGCGCAAAAACCGACCAGCCGCCATGCAACAAACTTGCATTTTCGCCGTGAGCAAAAATTGCGGTAAGAATCATTCCCATAATTCCTCCTACTCCATGACAAGCGAAAACATCCAAAGTGTCGTCAATTTTTTTGAGTTTTTTCCAATTCATCATTAAATTAGAAACAATTGCTGAGATAAATCCGATGAACAAACTTTCAGCAATCGTTACAAATCCCGCAGCTGGGGTAATGGCTACCAAACCGACAACCGCACCGATTGAGGCGCCTAAAGCGGAAACTTTTCTTCCATTGATTCGATCGAAAAATATCCAAGTGATCATTGCTGAAGCCGACGCTATTGTGGTAGTACCGAAAGCCATCGCAGCGGTTGCATTAGCCGCTAAGGCTGATCCTGCATTGAAACCAAACCACCCGAACCAAAGCATTCCGGTTCCTAATAAAACAAATGGAATATTCGAAGGTTTGTGATGTGGATTTTTTCTTCTTCCCAAAACAATGGCTCCGGCAAGTGCTGCAAAACCTGCACTCATGTGAACTACCGTTCCTCCTGCGAAATCTTTTACCCCGAAAAATTTATTCAGTAAACCTTCCGGATGCCAAACCATGTGGCAAAGTGGTGTATAAATAAGCAAACTGAAGAGCACCATAAATAACAGATAGGAAATAAAACGAACCCTTTCAGCAAACGAACCAGTGATTAAAGCGGGCGTAATTACCGCAAACTTCATTTGAAATAATGCGAACAAAATAAAAGGAATTGTGGGTGCCATTAAATGATGCGGAAGTGTCCCTACCCCACTGAGAAATGGATAACTCAAAGGGTTTCCGATGATTCCGTAATGAACTCCATTGTAATTGAAACCCAAACTTTCACCAAATGAAAGACTAAAACCAACCACAACCCATAAAATAGAAATCACGCCTAATGCAATAAAACTCTGCAACATCGTGGAAATCACGTTTTTGCTTCCCACCATTCCGCCGTAGAAAAACGAAAGTCCGGGAGTCATCAATAAAACCAAACCTGCTGCAGCTAAAATCCACGCAACATCGGCGCCTACAATTTTGTCTTCGCTGAGGAATTCGCCCGTGTTTGCAAGGGGAATTTCAGTTTTCCAGAACAATGCAGCGATTGAAATGATTGTAATAATCACGAAAGAAGCAATCCATCTTTTCTCAATTTTCATAGTTTTTAATTTTTACCCCTGCGAATTTAATATTAATTTTTAAATAAATGTATAATTTGAATGATAACCCCTGTAATTTTTAACATTAAATTAAATAAAGACATCTTTTGAATTAAAACAACTACTAAAAAACAAGGTTTCGTCAGATTTAGTATTTTTGTAAAAATCTACGTTCAAAATGTCCGAAAATATTCAAAAAAAAATAGAAGATCTGCGTGAAGAAATTCATCAACATAACTATAATTATTACACTTTAGATGAACCTACGATTTCAGATTTTGAATTTGATTTAAAATTGAAGGAGCTTCAGTATCTGGAAGCGAAACATCCCGAGTTTTTCGACAGCAACTCTCCTACTTTGCGTGTTGGTGGCGAAATCACAAAAAATTTCCCGACAGTTCAACATCAGTTTCGGATGTATTCCCTCGATAATTCCTACGATTTTAATGATTTGGAAGATTGGGAAAAACGTTTACAAAAATCTCTCGATGAACCTATTTCTTATGTAGCAGAACTAAAATACGACGGCGCTTCGATCTCGATTTTGTATGAAAACGGAAAATTGAAACAAGCAGTAACTCGTGGCGACGGTTTTCAGGGAGATGAAATTACCGCAAATGTGAAAACGATTTCTGATATTCCGCTTCAACTTCATGGCGATTTTCCTGAAAGATTCTACATGCGCGGCGAAATTTATTTAACAAGAAAAAACTTCGATAAAATCAATATAAGACGTGAGGAAGAAGGTTTAGATCCCTTCATGAATCCTCGAAATACAGCATCCGGAAGTTTGAAAATTCAGGATTCCGCTGAAGTGAGGAAACGTGGTTTATCAGCGGTTCTTTATCAATTTATCGCTAATGATTTTCCTGCGAAAACACATTGGGAGTTGCTTCAGAAAACCAAGTCTTGGGGCTTTAAAATTTCTGAACAAGCGAAACTGTGCAACTCGCTGGATGAAGTGAAGGACTTTATTAATTTTTGGGATACACAAAGGCATCAATTGGGATTTGATATTGATGGAATTGTAATAAAAGTAAATGATTTGAGTCAGCAAAAAGCGCTTGGCTACACCGCGAAATCTCCGCGTTGGGCAATGGCTTATAAATTTAAAGCTGAAAAAGTAGAAACCGAATTACAATCCGTAACTTATCAAGTGGGAAGAACCGGAGCCATCACTCCTGTTGCGAATTTGAAACCTGTTTTACTGGCCGGAACAGTCGTGAAAAGAGCGAGTTTGCACAATGAAGACATCATTAAAAAATTGGGTTTGCACGACCATGATTTTGTTTATGTGGAAAAAGGTGGGGAAATTATTCCTAAAATTGTGGGGGTAAATTTAGACAAAAGAAATCCTGAAAATCAGGAAATTCAATACATCAAAAACTGCCCAGAATGTGGAACAGAACTCATTAAAATTGAAGATCAGGCAATTCATTTTTGCCCGAACGAGTTGCATTGTCCGCCACAAGTTGTCGGCCGGATGATTCATTATGTATCGAGAAAAGCATTAAATATTGAAAATCTCGGTAGCGAAACCATCGAACAATTGTATCGCGAAAAACTGGTAGAAAATCCGGCAGATTTTTATGCTTTAACCAAAGAACAACTGCTTCCTTTGGAGAGAATGGCGGAGAAATCTGCGCAAAATATCATCGATGGAATCGAAAAGTCTAAAGAAATTCCTTTCGAAAAAGTATTGTATGGAATTGGAATTAAACATGTTGGAGAAACCGTTGCCAAGAAATTAGCCAAAAATTTCACTTCAATAGATGACTTGAGAAAAGCCACCGCTGAAGAATTGGTTCAGGTGGAAGATATTGGCGGAAAAATTGCCGAAAGCATCATCGCATTCTTCCAAAATCCCGAAAATATTTTGATGATAGAAAGGCTAAAGTCCTATGGAGTTCAACTCGAAAGACGCGAAAATACCAATGAGATTTTAAGCAATGTTCTGGAAAACAAAACCTTTCTTTTTACAGGAAAACTATCGCTTTTCACAAGAGATGATGCCGAAGAAATGGTGGAAAAACATGGCGGAAAAAACATTTCTGCTGTATCCAAAAACCTGAATTATTTGGTAGTTGGCGAAAAAGCGGGTAGCAAACTGAAAAAAGCACAAGATATCGGAACTATTGAAATTCTCGATGAACAGCAATTTTTGGATTTGCTTGGGAATTAAATTATTTTGGTTGCATTTTTGATTGTGTAATTTTATGAAAACACAAAATTATTCCAATCACCGGAAATACTATCCGCCACATCACTTTGTTTTACTGCCTTTATTGATGATTTTATTGATCATTGGTGTGGTGAAATCTTTCAATGATGTCGCAAATCAATTAAACTGGATTTTGTTTTCCATTGTAGTTTTTCTTCTATTGTATCTGGCCATCATGCTGCGGCAGCATTACGCTTTGGGAAATCAGAATCGTATTATCCGGCTGGAATTTAAGCAAAGATATTTCGAAATTTTCGGAAAAAGATCGGATGAAATTGAAGAAAAACTCAATTTTGGACAAATAGCAGCTTTGAGATTTGCCTATGATGATGAATTTAAAATTTTACTGGAAAAAGCGTTAAAAGACAATATTTCCGGAGATGCGATAAAAAGATCCATCAAAAAATGGAAACCGGATTTTCATCGAGTTTAAATTTCTTACGATCAACCAACATAAAAAATAAATAATATGAAAAAGTTTACATTACTTGGTTTGTCAGTATTCGCATTGACCTTATTGACTTCGTGCGAAGCAATTGAAACTATTTTTAAAGCCGGAATGTGGTGGGGAATCATCCTTGTTGTTGCCATTATCGGTTTGGTTATTTGGCTTTTTAGCAGAGGCAGAAACTAGCCTTAATTAATCTCAAAAAAGAAAATTCCCGGCTCACGATGAACCGGGAATTTTTTTCTTATTCAATGGAATATATCCGTTTTTGGTCTCAGAAAATTTTATTTCGATATTGTTTCTGGTTCCTTAAAATTCATGTTCCGCAATTGCAAACCCTGGTGATGATTCGAAATCCGCAACTGCCGTACTTCGTAAGATTTCATGAACCAAAGAATTGTTATTTTTAATAAACATTCTAACAAAATATTAAACGGTGTTCGAAAGTATGTGTATATTTGAGTGTTAGCGGCAATTCCCCTACTCGAAAACGGAGTTGTTTTTAGCCGCTAACGAATAAAATTTCACTATTTTTAAATATAAAATATTAAAAATATAACTAACTGATTATCAATGTTTATATTTAACGTTAGTCAGAATGGCTCAATAACACAACGTCAAAATTCTTTGCACAAAATATGATACCAGAAAAAGTACAAGCATTATTAAATTTTATAGAATTTCTTGACAAGAATAAAAATAATTATATCACAAAATATCTTCCCCTTTGTGATGAATTAAACGAACTAGATGAACAACGAAATAAACTTAATCCATGAGAAAATTATCGAGACAAACAATCTGAAATACGCCAAGCGACAGTTTTAAAATAAAAACCACAAAAGAAGTCTCAGGACAAATAACCACATTAGTTTTTATAGGAGTAAAGTCTTTTGTAGGAACGAGACCATCGGTGCAAATGTTCTATCATTAAAACCAATCGAAATACCGGAGCATTTACAAACAATACTCAATAAAAATACTCAATTAATGAAACACAAACATAAATACGATGCACAAGGAAAACAACTTTGCTGCACACTACAGGAACTTAAAATCGATAAAGATTCTAATAAATTATTGAAAGAAGAACAACATCACGAAGGAGATGGACATAACCATAGTCATAGTGATGACGGACATAACCATGACAGTACCGACAAAACGACCATTGAGCTCTTTTTACCCTCAATTATTTCATTCGTTTTATTGTTAGCCGGAATTGCGATGGACAACTTCTTACCGCAATCATGGTTTAAGGATTGGGTTCGTTTGGCTTGGTATATTGCTGCTTATATTCCTGTTGCCGTCCCTGTTTTAAAAGAAGCATTTGAAAGCATTAAAAATGGTGATGTTTTTTCTGAATTTTTATTAATGGGAATTGCCACGATCGGTGCTTTTGCGATAAAAGAATATCCCGAAGGAGTTGCTGTAATGCTATTTTACGCTGTTGGAGAGGTTTTTCAAACTTTAGCGGTAACACGGGCAAAGAGCAATATCAAATCTCTATTAGACCAAAGACCAGATGAGGTAACGATTCTAGAGAACAATCAGCCAAAAACAGTGAAAGCAGGAACCGTAAATATAGGAGATATTATACAATTAAAACCTGGTGAAAAATTAGGTTTGGATGGAGAACTGTTAACAGATGCCGCTTCTTTCAATACCGCAGCTTTAACGGGTGAAAGTAAACCCGATACCAAAAACAAAGGCGAAACAGTTTTGGCAGGAATGATTAATTTGCAAACGGTCACGCAGGTAAAAGTTACAACCGATTATACCGATAGTAAACTGAGCAAAATATTAGAATTAGTACAAAATGCTACCGCTCAAAAAGCTCCAACAGAACTTTTTATCAGAAAATTTGCAAAAATATATACGCCAATCGTAGTTTTTTTGGCGATTGGTATTTGCGTTTTACCCTATTTTTTCGTTAGCGATTACGTTTTCAGAGAATGGCTGTACAGAGCCTTGGTTTTCTTGGTAATTTCATGTCCATGTGCATTGGTAATATCGATTCCATTAGGTTATTTTGGAGGAATTGGAGCCGCTTCACGAAACGGAATTTTATTTAAAGGCAGCAATTTTCTCGATGTAATGGCAACCATTAAAAATGTAGTGATGGATAAGACAGGAACAATGACGGAAGGTGTTTTTAAAGTTCAGAAAGTTAATATTTTACCGGAATTTAACAAGGATGAAATCTTAAAAATGGTAAACGCATTGGAAAGCCAAAGCACACATCCTGTTGCAACCGCAATTCATAATTATGTTGGCGAAGTTGATCATTCCATTCAACTGAAAAATACTGAAGAAATAGCAGGTCATGGATTAAAATCAAATATTAACGGTCAAGATTTATTAGTAGGGAACTTCAAACTGATGGATAAGTTTAATATCAAATACGATTTGGATCCTTCAACGATCGTTTATACAGTAATCGCAATTGCCTATGGTGGAAAATTTGCTGGTTATCTGACTATTGCAGACAGCATAAAAACCGATGCTAAAGAAACCGTTGAAAAACTCCATCAATTGAATGTGAAAGCTACCATGCTAAGTGGCGACAAAAATACAGTAGTACAATTTGTAGCTAAAGAATTAGGAATTGACAACGCTTTCGGAGATTTATTACCCGAAGATAAAGTAAATAAGGTAAAAGAAATAAAAGCCAAAAATGAAACTGTAGCTTTCGTTGGTGATGGCGTAAACGATGCTCCTGTGGTGGCTTTAAGCGATGTAGGTATCGCGATGGGTGGTTTGGGAAGTGATGCTACCATCGAAACTGCAGACGTTGTAATACAGGATGATAAGCCAAGTAAAATTCCAATGGCAATCAATATTGGAAAAAAAACCAAACAAATTGTTTGGCAAAATATTATCCTCGCTTTCGCAGTCAAAGGTATTGTACTAATCCTTGGAGCAGGAGGTGTGGCAACTATGTGGGAAGCCGTTTTCGCAGATGTCGGGGTTGCTTTATTAGCGATTTTAAATGCGGTTAGAATACAAAGGATGAAGTTTTAGTAAAAATTTAGAAGCAATTTATACAGAGTAAATATCCGAATTTCGGAAAATTTTTTTTTAAGAATGCTACGCGGCACTCTCCGGAAACTTTCAGAAAATTGTAACAAATAAAACAGCATTAATCCATCAAATATTCAGGAAATGAAATGCTGGTTTTCTTACTATTTTTGCGCGCCAAATATTTTCATAAGAAAGAGTTCGCAGCCAAAAATTCAAAAAAAATCGGTAATTTGCAATCGACAAAAAATGAAGTTGTAAAAATGAAATTATGCATTGCCGAAAAACCAAGTGTTGCAAGAGATATTGCTAAAGTATTAGGCGCAGATATGCCTAAACAGGGCTATTTCGAAGGTAATGGATATTGGGTCACCTGGACTTTCGGTCATCTTTGCACCTTGAAGGAACCCCACGATTATAGTCCGCATTTCAAATCTTGGGATCTCATCTACCTACCGATTATTCCTGAACAATTTGGCATTAAACTAATTCCTAATTCAGGAGTTGAAAAACAGTTTAAAACCATTGAAAAATTAGTAGAAGAATGCGATGAAGTCATCAACTGTGGTGATGCCGGGCAAGAAGGAGAACTGATCCAGCGCTGGGTGTTGCAAAAGGCGAAATGCAAAAAACCGGTGAAACGATTGTGGATTTCTTCATTAACCGAAGACGCCATCAAAGAAGGTTTTAATCAATTGAAACCTGCCGACGATTATCAAAATCTCTACCTCGCAGGAAATGCCCGTGCAATTGGAGATTGGCTATTGGGAATTAACGCAACCCGACTTTTTACCCGAAAATTTGGCGGAAACAGAGGCGTATTGTCCATTGGTAGAGTTCAAACTCCTACCCTTGCGATGTTGGTTCAGAGGCAAAAAGAAATTGATGCTTTCAAAACCGAGGAATATTGGGAACTGAAAACCAACTACCGGGATGTCATTTTCAGTGCGGCGATTGACCGACTTAAAACCAAGGAAAAAGCAGAAAAAGGCCTAGAATATCTGAAGCAAAACCTTTTCGAAATCGTATCTTTTGAAATTAAAGAAGGGAAAGAAAAAAATCCACGATTGTTTGATTTGACTGCGCTGCAAGTAGAAGCCAACAGAAAATTCGGATTTTCAGCAGATAATACTTTGAAATATATCCAAAGTTTATACGAAAAAAAGCACACAACTTATCCGCGTGTAGATACAACCTACCTATCTGAAAATCTGTATCCAAAAATTCCGGGAATATTGCGCTCCATGAATTTTTATAGCGAATATACCGCACCTCTTTTGGAACAGGAAATTCCAAAGTCCAAGGCTGTTTTTGATGACAGCAAAGTGACTGATCACCATGCGATTATCCCGACCGAAATTCCTCCTTCTTCTAATTTGAGCAAAGAAGAAAAACTAATTTACGATTTGGTTGCAAGACGTTTTATTGCGGTTTTTTATCCGGAATGTAAAATTTCAAATACGTTGGTTGAAGGAAAAGTGGGAACGATTATTTTTAAAGCGAACGGAAAACAGATTTTAGAATTAGGATGGCGAGAAATTTATGTAAAAGATAAAAAAGACGATTCCGAGAAAAAAGATAAGGACGAGGAACAATTAATTCCCGAATTTAAAGTTGGTGAAAAAGGCGAACATTCCCCGCTCATTCACCAAGGAAAAACCAGTGCGCCAAAACCTTACACGGAAGCAACCCTGCTCCGAGCAATGGAAACAGCAGGAAAACAAGTGGACGATGAGGAACTTCGCGAACTTATGAAAAGCAATGGAATCGGCCGACCTTCCACACGAGCAAATATCATTGAAACTCTTTTCAAAAGAAAATATATTGAAAGGAAAAAGAAAAACCTGATGGCTACAACCACCGGCGTAGAACTGATTGACACCATCGAAGACGAACTTTTGAAAAGCCCGGAACTCACCGGTGAATGGGAATTCAAATTAAGAAAAATTGAGAAAGGCGAATACGAAGCGTCTCAATTCAAGGATGAACTAATCCAAATGGTCAACGAATTGACCCGAAAAGTAATCAGCGAAAAGGCAAAAATTATCTCCTTTCAAAATGAGGAAAAAGAGTTGCCTAAAAAGGAAAAAGTTACTCGGAAAACGGCAACAATTCAATGGGAAGAACAGCAATGTCCAAAATGCAAATCGAGCTCGCTGATAAAAGGGAAAACAGCAGTCGGCTGTTCCAATTTTAAAAATTGCGATTTCAAAATTCCGTTTGTAATTTTCGGAAAAAAAATTACCGAGAAGCAGATTTTAGATTTAATTTCAAAAGGAAAAACGACGAAATTGAAAGGTTTTACAGAACACCCAAATCAGCGATCTGAAGGGATTTTATCTTTAACAGAAAATAACAGTGTCGAACTTTACGATTAAGATTTTTAAATAGATTTGATAAAGAAATTAATCGTTTTGTTTCAGTATCACATAATTCAAATTCAAAAATACTACCTTTGTTGAAACAGTAAAGAGAAGAAAATCTTCTCTTCCTTAAAAAAATAATAAAGGATTTAAAAATTCCTTTCTAATCCCAATATAATGACAATAGACAAAAACCACGTAGTAGCACTACATTACACGCTAAATTCCGTTGAAGAAGATGGAGAAAAAACGTTCATTGAAAAAACCGATGCCGATCAACCTTTCGCATTTTTATACGGAGTAGGAATGATGTTGCCAAAGTTTGAAGAAAACCTTCACGGTTTGGCAGCGGGAGACAAAAAATCTTTTACCATTACTCCGGAAGAAGGTTATGGTGAAAAAGCAGAAAACGCGACCGCGCAATTGCCTGCATCAATGTTTGAAGAAAGCGGGATGCCACCTGTGGGAGTGATCCTACCTTTGCAAGATCCTGAAGGAAACCAAGTAAATGCTGTAGTTCTTGACGTTACAGATGAAGTGGTAACCGTAGATTTGAACCATCCGATGGCCGGAAAAACTTTGCAGTTCGATGTGGAAGTAGTGGCAACAAGGCCCGCAACCGAAGAAGAACTTTCTCACGGTCACGCACACGGAATCGATGGACATTCCGGACACTAATCATTCTTTACAAGAATAAAAAAAGCTACGAATTTCGTAGCTTTTTTGTTAAAAAACTTCCTGATATTAAGGATTAGTAGAGAAAATTGAGGCGTTGGCAATTAATGCTCTTCGGTTCATTTTCAAGATATCTCTCACCCATTCTGCGAAATCTTCAGGTTGCAAAACTTTCTCCGGATTTCCGTCCGTAAGTCCACCTTGAATTGACATATCGGAAGCAATCGTACTTGGAGTAAGCGTAATCACACGGATGTTTTCCTTTCGCCATTCTGCCATCATCGATTGAGATAAAGAAACTACAGCTGCTTTCGAAGCTGCATATGCAGACATGTTAGCACCGCCTTTCAAACCTGCAGTTGATGCCACGTTAACAATATCCCCCTCGCCTTTTTCCTTCATGTAAGGATGAACTGCCTGTGCTGCGTAATACACTCCGAAAAGATTGGTTTTCATCACTTGTTCCCAAGTTTCAGATGGCATTTGTTCTAGCGTTCCGAAATTTCCAATTCCTGCATTATTGACCAAAATATCAACACCGTTGAGATCTTTTACCAATGCATCGATTCCTGTCTTTACCGCTTTTTCGTCATCAATACTGAATACCGAGTAAGCAGCAGTAACACCTAATTTTTTAATTTCTTCTATGGTATTTTTCAGGTTTTCTTCGTTTCTTCCGGTAATCCCGATGTTCGCCCCTTCATTAGCCAAAGCAATAGCAACTGCCTTTCCTAATCCCCTTCCACCACCGGTTATAATAGCGTTTTTTCCTTTTAAATTCATAATAATTTAATTTTTTTAAAGGCCAAATTTACGCAATACTTCTCCACCATCGTAATTTTCATTCAAAGAAATTCTGAACGCTAAGATTGAAAATTTGCATCAAATATTTTTTAAAGTTTTAAAGCAATAATTCTGTTAATTACCCCAACTTACCTTTTCATTTTCCACAAAATCAATTTCAGGATTCAGAATTTCAGAAATCACAGTTTTTATCGATTTCATGGGAATTGTCAACTGATTTGCTGAAATATCTTTATTTCCGAAAATGTGAAGATTTTGAACTCCTTTATTCACTTCCGCAAAACTCCAAATTCCACATTCTACAAAGTTGTCGGGATATTTTTTCTCATTCAAAACAGAATATGCATACACACAAAGCTGCATGGCTTGTTTATAATCTTCGCGGAAAAATAATCGTTCCAGTTTTTCTTCATCTTCGGGCTTTTTCGGTTCAGAAATCGATAGGTTTTTTGTTTTTGCAGTTTTAAAATCAATGATTCGCAAATTTCCGTTCAGCCGATCTATTCGATCAATGAAACCGTAGAAAAATACTTGGTCTTTTTGTTCTTCATCAAGATGAAAACCAATATTTTCGAAATTTCCTTCCACGCTCAAAATCTCCAAAGTATTACCATTTTCAATGAGTTTTCGGTCATGTTCCAAAACATTGCGCACTACCCTTTCTGCAATCGAACGGTGAATGTAATTCATCCCTTTTTCGTAGAATTCAACCTGATGTTTCAATTTTTCTATCGCTGCGTTGATCACTTCATTTAATTTTTGATTTGAGAGTTCTAAATCATTAACTGACAATATTTTACCAATTAATTTTTCGTAGATGAGTTGAAGTGAATAATGTACCAGATTTCCGTAACTTCTTTGCGATAATTCTTCTTCTATTTCAGTGGATTCTTTGGTATTGAGAATTTTGGTCAAGTAAAAATCGATCGGATTATAAATGTAGGAAGTGAGATGTGAAGCGGAAATTCTGCTTTTCCATTCCACCAGTTTTTCCTGAACTTTAGCCGTTTTTTCAATGCGAATTGGTTCCTGGATAATCGGATCAGAAGTATTTTCGATGATTATGTTTTCTATCGTATGATGAGGATCTTCAATTTCCATTTGCGTAATAAAACGGCTTTTTTCCCCTGTATTTACACCAGAATTTAACGCATTAAAAAGCAAATGAACTTGCTGTGAATCTTGAATCAAACGATAAAAATGATAAGCATAAATGCTGTCGTTTTCTAAAAAAGTATGCAGACCAAAATGATTTCTTACATCGAACGGAAGATAAGTGTTTTGGGTATTTCCCAATGGTAATTTCCCTTCGTTTGCAGAAAGTAGAATGATGTTTTCGAAGTTTAAAAGTCGAGTTTCCAATAGTCCCATAACTTGCAAACCTTGCAATGGTTCTCCTTGAAAATCAATAGTTTCTGAATTTACCAATTGATTAATCAAAACTTCCAAAGTATCCATTTTGATGTCAAAGGAATAAGGAGAAATCTGATTTTTGATAATTTTAAAACTTTTCTCGAAATGGGAAATATTTTCAAATAAAATATCATCCAATTCCTTGAATTTCAATTGGTAACAGAATTCAATCAGCAAATCGAGAAACGCAACTACCGAATCGGGTTTGCTGAAAAGTTGAATATAAGAAAGTCCGGATAGAAGTTCTTTCAAATGGTTTTTCGAAATATATACAATGTTTCTTTCCTCAATTTTAGCTTTGAAAGCAGCAATGATTTTTTGGTCGTCGGGCTCATTTGGAAGTTCCTCCAAAATCGAAAGAAGATCATGATAATAGTAGGATGAATCCTTCTTTTCCAATTGTTTTTGAAGATAAAAAATGTGCTTCATCGCATTGCTGAAACCCAAATTTTTCAGCGGAAAACCCATCGTAATGTTCACATGATCGACCGTACTCATTGCTTCCAAAGTTGCTGGTAAAAGGTTTTCATCCAATAAAATCACAGCGGTATTCGAAAGATTTCGATCTTTTAATTCCTTGAAAATCTCCGGAAGAACTTTGGTTTGCGTGATATTCCCGGAAACTTCGTAGGTTTTGATGGTTTTATCTTTTGCGAAATCATTTTCAATCCAATGAAAAGCACGACTGTCATTGAATTCTTTCCAAGTTTTATGTTGTCTTAAGAATTTTCCTGCTTCTTGTCGGGTGTCGTTGATATAATATTCGTCCGCTTGAAAAAAACATTGTGCTTTGTCCCATTGCAAAAGACTTTTTACCAATTTTTCCTCAACCGGAGTAAAGGCATTAAATCCACAGAAAACGAATTTCTTTTCAGTTTTCAGTACGAAATCTTCAATTTTTTCATTTGCTGCTTCGTGAATCATTCCTGAAGTAGCCCAGTTTTTTTCGTTAAGTTTTTTCTTTAAAATCGGAAGAAAAAGATTCATTTTCTGCCAGAAATTCAGGAATTTTCTTCTCGGGATTTCTTCGGAATCGCCAAGGTTTTCTGACCAGTTTTTAATACGTTCTTCATCAAACATATATTGCAAAACGGCTTCATCTTTTCCCGAAAATTTAAGGATATCGTCCCAATCTTTTAAAATCGTAGGAAACCATTTTAAGAAACTGGCGAAATCTTCTGAAGGCTGAATTTCTCGATAAATTTCGAATGCAAAAAGCCATAATCCGATTCCTTGAACAGGTTGTTTTTCAGAGATTTCTTTAATTAAATCTTCAATGGTGAAAAAATTGGGTAAAAAACCAGAATATTGTCTCTCTTTTAGGATTTTTTTGATGAAAACAATCGGTCTTTTTCCCGGAATCACAATATTGAATTCGGATAAATCGGATGTTTGCGAAAGCAGTTCGGTGATAATTTTATTGAGAAATTTCATAAATCATATAAACCTTAAAAATATAAAATTTAATACAAAAAAGCACCAGAAAATTGATTTATTCTGATGCGATTTTTATTAATTTCGGGTAGAATTATTCTACAACGACGCTCTTTTCAATCCAAATATTTTCACCGGAAGCGTCGGTTCCGTTCCAGAATTTAAAGGTGAAAGTTCCCGTTTGTTGCGGTCTGAAATTGATCTGAGAAGCTTTGGTTAATACTTCTCCACACGTCGCCGAAGTTTTAAATTTATAAGAAGTTACTTCCCTTTCGAACTGGTTGGTATGCAAATAATCGTAGCCGTAAAAACCTTCACAATTGGCAGAATAATTTGAATAGGTTTTGATGGTTTGGGTGCTGTAAACATCCATCGTGTCCTGCGGAATCGTCACACTGTCGATTTTTAATTGCTCAATATTGTTTATTTCATCGCCTTCAAAACGATCATTACAACTGCTAAGCATGAAAACTGAAAAAATAAGAACTGCAAATCTGTATAGTTTTTCCATTGTAAATAATACTTAATTGTAAAACGTTATCCGCTGACTTTTTATTATCTCAAATTAAGAATTAAAGTTTCCTTTGGATAAATATACCACTTTTTTGGTTTCGAAGAATTCGGTTTCGAAAAAGTCTTGCAGCGAGAAAATTTCACATTTCAAACCAGCAAGTTCTTCTGCCAAATCGCCTCCTTTCAGGTACAGAACGCCATTGTGTTTTGGGTTAAATTGTTCTTTCTCGAATTTTCCCTTTAACCATCGAAGAAAAACCGGCATTTGTGTAACAGCGCGACTTACAACAAAATGAAATTTTTCCTTCAAAGATTCTGCTCTTCCGTGGATCGCGGTTACATTTTTCAAGCCGATACCTGCTGAAACTTCTTTTACTACTGTGATTTTTTTTCCGATAGAATCTATCAATGTAAATTGAACTTCAGGAAACAAAATAGCTAGCGGAATTCCCGGAAAACCACCGCCCGTTCCGATATCCAATACTTTTGTGTAGGGCGCAAACTCCATCACTTTTGCAATTCCCAACGAGTGAAGAATATGTTTTTCGTAAAGTGAATCCATATCTTTCCGGGAAATCACGTTGATTTTTTCGTTCCATTCCTTATAAAGCTCCTCGAGTTTTGCAAACTGATTTTTTTGTTCTTCCGTGAGGTTGGGAAAGTGTTTTTCGATGAGTTCAACTGCCATTTTTATTATAAATTTCCACAAATTTAAAAAAACAACTTTAGAACTCTGCATAAAAAAATTATCTTTGGGAATCTTAACAATATTTATGGAAAAATACTCAGCACGTCTGAACAGACTGAGCTTTTCGCAAACTTTTGTGATGAGCAACAAAGTTCGCGAGATGAAAGCCAAAGGAATTGATGTAATCAGCTTAACCCTCGGTGAACCCGATTTCGATGTTCCGCAGAATATAAAAACTGCTGCTTTCGAAGCGATTAATAATAATTTTAGCCATTACTCCCCTGTTCCGGGATTTTTGGATCTTCGCCAAGCTATTTGCGACAAACTGAAGCGCGATAATAATTTGGAGTATCAACCATCGCAGATTTGCGTTTCCAATGGCGCAAAACAATCCATCATCAATGTTTTAGCATCCATTATCAATGATGGAGACGAAGTGATTTTACCGGCTCCATACTGGGTGAGCTATGATGAAATGGTGAAAATGATGGGCGGAAAATCAGTTTTCATTGAAACTTCTATCGATAATGATTTCAAAATGACCGCCGAACAATTGGAAAAAGCTATTACTCCAAAAACTAAAGCATTTCTTTACAGTTCGCCTTGCAATCCATCAGGAAGTTATTACCGACGTGAAGAACTTGAAAAAATTGCCAATATGGTGGCAAAATATCCGCAAATCACTATTATTTCTGATGAAATTTACGAATACATCAATTACGATGGAAAACATACTTCGATTGCGGAATTCCCACAGGTTTATGAACAAACTGCAGTTATTAACGGAATGTCGAAGGCTTTTGCGATGACGGGATGGAGAATTGGCTATTCCGCATGTCCTACTTGGTTGGCTAAAGGTTGCGAAAAAATTCAGGGACAAATGACGAGCGGTGCCAATACCATGGCGCAAAAAGCGTCCGTAACTGCTTTGAAAAATGATCCGTCGGAATACCGTTATATGATTGATGAATTTAAGAAAAGAAGAGAAATTGTATACGAATTGGTGAAAGAAATTCCTGGTTTCAAGGTGAATTACCCGGAAGCCGCTTTCTACTTTTTCCCGGATATTTCTTATTATATAGGTAAAAATTTAAACGGAAAATCTATTAAAGATGCTGATGATTTCGCAATGTTCTTGCTAGAGGAAGCTCATGTAGGAACCGTGGGAGGCGTTTCTTTCGGAAATCCGACTTGTATCCGTTTTTCGTATGCTGCATCAGAAAATGAGTTGAAAGAAGCGATGAGAAGAATTAAAGATTGTTTGGAAAATGCGTCATTAAGCTGATTTTAAAAAATCTTCAAATAAAAAAGCGGGTCGAAAATTTTCAACCCGCTTTTATCTAATTAGAAAGTATTAAAACTTGATAATATCTTTCATTTTTTCAGTTTCTTCGTTCACCAAATCATCGTCTACAAGGATTTTACCACTGTGTTCATCGATGATGATTTTCTTTCTTTGTGCAATTTCCATTTGTTTTTGTGGAGGAAGTGTGAAGAAAGATCCTTTCGGAGCGCCTCTTTCCAGACCTACCACTGCTAAACCTGTCGGAGTATTATTGCGGATTCTTTGGTAAGATGCCAACAATCTTTCGTCGATATTCTGAGCAAATTCTTTGGATTTTTCCAACAAATAATCTTCCTCTTTTTGGGTTTCAGCAACAAGATTTTCCAGTTCTTCTTTCTTGAATTTCAAGTGGTTTTTCAAATCACTGATCTTCGCATTCAGTTCTTCTAAAGTTTCGTTTTTGTGAGCTATTTTAGCACCAAATTCTTTGATTCTTTTTTCAGCCAACTGAATTTCAAGATATTGGAATTCAATTTCTTTATCCAATGCTTCAAATTCCTTGTTATTTCTTACCGTATCTTGCTGAGCTTTGTATTTTTCGATTAAAGATTTTGCATGATTAATCACTTCGTTTTTTGTATTGATTTCATCATTCTGCTCTTTAATTTCGCTTTGAAATTTTTCTGCTCTTTTTTCAAGGCCTTCAATTTCAATTTCCAAATCCTCCACCTCAATCGGCAATTCACCTCTTGTATTGCGGATTTCGTCTAATCTAGAATCGATAATTTGTAAATCGTAAAGTGCTCTTAGCTTATCTTCAACAGAGATTTCTACAGTTTTTTTAGCCATATTTTATAAAAAATAATTTACAGGATTGGTTTTCTCAACAGATTTTGAGACTGCAAATTTAGGAAAAATTTCCGATAAAATCTCAATTAATTGTTGGGTTACAAATTGTTCCGATTCATAATGTCCGATGTCGCAGATCAACATTTTACCTTCGCTCTGGAAAAAATCGTGATATTTCACATCTCCGGTTAAATAAGCATCACATTTTTGGGATCTCGCCGCCTTAATTCCACTTGCTCCACTGCCGCCCAAAACGCCTACTCTTTTGATTTTTTTTGAAATAAATTCGGAATGACGGATGACTTTTAAATTAAATTTATCTTTCACAAAAGCCAGAAAATCAGCTTCCTCCATTTCGTCTTTTAAATCACCAAATCTTCCCAATCCGGTGTATTGATTTTCGTTTTCAAGGTTAATGATTTGATATGCAACTTCTTCGTACGGATGCACAGCTTTCATTTCGTTGATAATTTCATTTTGTTTTGCATTTTCAAAAATCACTGAAATCATGACTTCATCCGCAAACTCGCGAACATTTTTTGTTCCAGAAAAAGGATTAGAACCTTCCACCGGCCTGTAAGTTCCGTTCCCGGAAACGGTAAAACTACACTCATCATAAAAACCTATACTTCCGGCGCCGGCATTGAACAGTGCGTTTTTTAGATTTTCCGAATATTCGTGCGGTACATAAACTTCGAGTTTTTTTAAAACCTTGGTTTTGGGCATCAAAATTTTTTGATTAATGAGTCCTAATTCCTCACAAATCCGATAATTAACTCCGAAAAAATCGTTATCAAAAGCGGTATGAATCGCATAAATCGCAATTTTGTTTTCAATGGCTTTTAGAACCGCCTGTTCCACGTAATTTTTGCCCGTAATCGATTTCAACCCCGAAAAAATAATGGGATGAAAAGTGACAATCAGATTCATGTCCTTGGCAATCGCTTCATCAACTACTTTTTCCAAAGCATCGTGGCAAACTAGAATTCCCGTTACTTCCCGCGATGGATTTCCGCAGAGCAATCCTACGTTATCAAAATCTTCGGCCTGAGAAACCGGAATTTTCTTCTCGATTTCAAAAATCGCCTCGTTTACTGTCATTTTCTTAAGTTTGCAACGAAATTAAGAATTAATAATCTAAATTTCAATACAAATCCATGGAAAAAGAACACAATTATATTCCTGAAGAAGCGAAATGGAAACGTTTGGTTTTCAATATTATTTTTAAGTCAGATACCAAATTGGGATTGCTTTTTGACCTTATTTTATTGGTTTTAATCCTTCTCAGTACTTTCATTGTAATGATGGAAAGTGTGAGTATTTTCGATGCGAAATTGCATTCGCTTTTTGTATTTTTAGAAATTATCATCACCATTTTCTTTACCATTGAGTATGCACTGAGAATCATTACCATCCGAAATAAAAAGTCCTATATTTTCAGTTTCTTCGGGATCATTGATTTTTTGGCAATTTTGCCATTTTATTTGAGTTTATTTATTCCGGTGACCAAATATTTCCTCATTCTGAGAATGCTAAGAATGCTCAGGGTTTTCCGAATTTTCAATTTGATGGATTTCATGAATGATGGCTACCTGATCGTTCGTGCATTGAAACACAGCTCTCGCAAAATATATATATTTCTATTGTTTTTGGTGATATTTTGTGTGATTGTAGGTTCGCTGATGTTTATGGTTGAAGGTCATCGTGAGGGATTTGAAAGCATTCCACAAAGCATTTATTGGGCGGTTGTTACGATTACTACTGTTGGGTACGGTGATGTTTCTCCGGTAACACCTTTAGGAAAATTTTTATCAATTTTGTTAATGCTTTCGGGATATTCGATCATTGCGGTTCCCACGGGAATTGTCACTGCTGAGATGCGGAACAAACGTCAGAATTTAGAAAAAATTTGCGGAAGATGCGGAAATGATGATGTGGATGATGATGCTCGTTATTGTAAAATCTGCGGAGAAAAATTAATATAAAAAAAGGTGCATTTAACTAAAAATGCACCTTTTTAAAAGATTTTCCCATCATTTGTGTTTTTTTAATATTTTTCTCTAAATATTTTCAGTTTAGATGTTAATTATTAAATAGGGAAAAAGTTTTCATGGAGTTAGTTTTTACCCATAGCTACTATTTTCAATTCTTTTTCTGTAGCAAATTTACATCATTGCAAACAGATTCTTTACCGTGAAAACACCCTTTTTTTATCATTCATCAAAATTTCTTTTTTTCTTAAAAGACTTCAAGAAATTATTTAACAAAAAACAATTTAAAAGAGTTTAAAGTGTTGATTATTAAGAATTAAATCTTTTTTCTTTACCTGATAATTTTACCTTGATCTGTAATAAAAAGATAACGATATTGAGGATATTGGAGCGCTAACTTTTTCCCTTTTTCTTTCCCTAAAACCATAATTGAAGTGCTCAAAGCGTTGGCGAATTCCGCAGACCAACCATAAATCGTTACGCTGGTAAGTCCGGTTGCAGGATAACCGGTTTTCGGATCAATGATATGCGAATACCGCACTCCATCGATTTCTGCATATTTTTCGTAACTTCCTGAAGTGGCTACTGCACCGTGTTTTAGTTTTAAAATTTTGGAAATTTTATGATTTTTAAATGGATTTCTAATTCCGATTGCCCATGGTTTACCGTTCGGTTGCGTTCCCCAAGTTGCAATATCTCCAGATGCATTGACGATTCCAGATTTTACGCCTAATTTTTGCAGAATTTCCCGACCTTTATCGGCAGCATAACCTTTACCAATCGAACCAAAACCGATTTTCATTCCTTTTTGCTGAAGAAAAATCGTTGATGAATCTCGGTCGAGCTTTATGAATTGGTAATTCACGTTTCGAACTGAGTTTTTTATGGATTCCTCCGAAGGCATTTCGGTCATCGATCCATCAAATTTCCATATTTTATCTAACGCAACAATGCTAATATCAAAAGCGCCTTCCGACATTTTCGAATATGAAATGGCTCTTTCAGTCAGTTCGAAAACTTCGCGATCCACTTTTACAGGTTTTATTCCGGCGTTTCGATTCACTTCAGAAATCTGGGTTTGCGGTTGCCACTCAGAAATCAGATTTTCGATCCGGGTAATTTCATCGATGCATCGATCAATATTGTGGTTTGCAACAGTGGAATCGCGATCTACAACTGTAATATTGAACATTGAACCCATCAATGTAATTTGTCTTTCTACCAAAACATTTTCCTGTGCAGCAACCGAAATCTGACTTGCGATGATGAACAACATCGCAAGAACAAATTTTAACTTATCGAAAAAGCAATTTTTTAGTAACAATCCGAAAGTATTTGTCCGTTTTTAATAAAATGCTGTAATGGTTTTCCTAAGAATTTCTGGCAAATTTCATCGAGAATTATTTCTACATCTTTCTGCATTTTTAAAGAACCGCAAATCATAATGGTTCCATTTTTAGCAAGTAATTCAGCGAAATAATTTTCGTTTTTGCGGATAAGATCCATCACATATCGTTTGTTTTCTTCACGAGAAAATGCAAAATCGAAATGTTCTAATTGTCCTTGATTAATTTGGTGTTCAGCAAAAATTCTGTAAGAATTTACCCAATCATTATCATGTCTGAAACCTGCAAATAGCGAAATGTTCTTTCTTAAAATATTCTCCTGAATCATTCCTAAAAAAGGAGCAATTCCAGTTCCGTTGGCAATTAATGCGATATTTTCGGCAGCTTGTGGAAAATGAAAGTTCGGATTTTCCATAATTCTTGCCGGAATTTCATCGCCAATTTTTAAATTATTCAAAAATCCGGAGCCGAAACCATTCGGAAAAAGTTTCACAATTAATTGTACTGAATCCTGATTTTTCCCTATGGAATAAAACCTTTCTCTGTTATCCTTTGCAGGATAAATTGCCAACAAATCTCCGGAAGAAAATTTTTGGTTTTTTCTTGGTTTTAAGACAATTTTAAAGGTAAGATTATCATCAGAAACCATTGTTTTTTCGGTAACAATAAATTGCTTTAGCCCTGGAATTTTAGTATTGTAAACCGCCGGAGCTGTTGCAAGTGGATGCAGTGTTTTTTCGCTCCAAACATGTGCCCATGCTGCCAACTCTTCTGCAGATCTATCATTTACAGTGAAAATTGAAGTAGTGGGTTCTGCCCAATTTTGCTTTGCCAATAAATCATTTACTTTCACAGCAAAAGCGCAAAACTCCTGATAAGATTTTGAGCCGAAACCAACCACAGAATAGCCAATTTTATTTTGCTGAGGGAATTTCTGCAGCAAAGTTTCAAATTGGTTGGCGTTGCTCGGAGGATCTCCCAAACCGTATGTGGAAGTAAAAATTACCATTTCTTTTGCATTTTCAAAACTTTGAAAATGATTCATTTCTGCCAGATACGAACGCTTTCCTTCATTCAATAATTGGCGATGAATTTGGTTCGCAAAGAAGAGCGTTGTACCATTTTCAGAGCCTACCAATAAAACAATTTCTGCATCTTTTGCTTTTATTTTATTTTTGATTTTCGTACGTGTTCTGCGGAAAGTAATTACAAATCCTGAATATATAAAGCACAAGATGTTCAAAGATGCTAATCCTAAAATAAATGCCCAAATTGCATTCGTTCGGCCAGTATGTAGATCAAGATTAAACTTTTCAACTGCCGCAGAATACGGATATTTCGTCTCCGAAATAATGGTTCCGGTAACTTGATTGACCGTCACCGATTTTTTTCTTAAATGAATGATAAAAGGCTCTGCTTCATCATCAGGAATAAAAGGAAATTCTACTCGTTCTACCTTCGAAAGTGGAGTTTCTTTGAAAAAAGGAATATCTTTTAATTCAGTTGCTTTTGTATTAGATGAAGTTTTCGATGTGATTTCGGTATTTTCTCCTTTGAAATAATCTAATCTGGCAAGAAAAACCAAAGTCCCCGTAAGAGCGATGATGAAAACCGGTACCAGAAGCCATCTTCCGGTCACCACATGAAAATATTGTGCAAAAAAATCTTTGTTAATTTTATCAAAAAAATGCTTAATTCCTTTTTGTCTTTTAATGATAAGGATTAAACCACTGACGGAAATAAGCATCAGCAGAAAGGAAACTACGGCGACGATTGCTCGACCGGATTCCTTTAAAAATAATGATCTGTGCAAAGCGGTAATCCACTGATTGAAATCGCTTTTGGGTTTTATTTCTCCTAATTTTTTCCCGGTTTTGGGATCGATATATGCTTTAATGGAATTCCCATTTTCGTCCATCGCATCGATGGAAACCAATTGATTGTGATCAATTTTAAGTTCGAGAACCTCAGAATACTGGTCACGCAAAACCGGCAAAACCTGAGCAAGGGTAATATTTTCTAAGTTTTCAATACGGTGATTTTGCGTTTTTTCGGCAATGGCGTCATAAGCCAAAATAACACCTGTAACGGAAAGTATGATAAGAAAAGCGCTTGAAACAAGGGCAAGCGCCAAATGCGCATACCTCCAAATTGATAATGTCATACGCCTTACTGCACTTTGATAAATCTCACATTTCGGATGTACCCGTTGCCTTTCACACCTTCTCGATTATCCAGTGCTGATGAAGATAAATCGATTTCGGCATCTTTGGTGTGGTATTTTTGAGTTTCTACTGCACTTTCAAAACGGATTTTATATCCCTTTTCTAGTTTTGCAGTTTCAAATTCGATTACTCTTGTAGCTCGACCACCACCAGCAACCGAAGCACCCGTAATTCCGTTGAGTTTTTCTTTTTTTACTTTTCTGAATTTGTCCCAAGCTTTTAAGGTGTTGTACCACTCGTTATCGTCGCCAAGAACAGAAAGTGTTTTGTCGTATCCACCTTTTGGATTGATTAAAGAAATAATAACATAAGCGTTTTTACCGGTATAATTTTGCATTTGCAACATCACTTTATATTTGGTGGTTTGTGCGGCAAAAGCAGTGGAAATAAATAATGCGATTGCGGCAAGAGCTGCTGTTTTCCAAGTGTTTTTCATTGTTTTACTATTTCAAAAATTCGATGGAGATGTTGTTTTTTGTAAGAAATTCATTGTCTTTTGCCAAATCGTAAGCGGTTTCCCCAAACTCGGTTTTTAAATCTTTTTTAATCCCTTTTTCTACGAGAAATTTCATGATTTGATTGTCTTTTGCGGTAAGAGCTGCCTTATGAAGCGCGGAATTTCCATCAGCATCTTGTGCATTAAGATCAACACCGAGTTCGATGGCTTTTTTTACCAAAGATAAATCGCCTTTGTCAACGGCAAGATGAAGCAAAGTATTTCCGTTTTTTTGTGGCGTTTTCACGTCTAAACCTGCAGATTGTAACAAAGTAAGTTTTTCGGAAAATTCATCAGCTTGAGCGTCTTTTCCAGGATTTGCGACTGGTTTGTAGGAATTAAACCAATAATATGCGAGATTATTTCCTTTAAGATCAACTGCTTTTACATCTGCTCCGTTTTTGATTAAAAATGCTACAATTTCAGTTGAACCTGATTCCGCAGCTTTCATCAAAGCGGTTTCGCCTTTTTCGTTTTTGGCATTGATGTTTTTTGCTTTTAATAATAAAGTTTCCACGGTTTTTAAATCTTTTCCACCTGAAGCAAGCATCAATGCAGTATTTCCTTCGTTATCAGCTTTGCTTACATCAACATTTTTGTAAAGGAAATAGGAGATAATTTCCGCATTCGGTCTTCTTACCAATGAATGAAGAATCGTAGCGCCTTGCGGGTTTACAGCTTTTGCATTCAGACCATATTTTTCTACCAAAGCTTGGTAAACTTCTAGCCCATTTTGTTTTGCTCTCGAACCTTGAGTTGCGAAAAATAACGCTTGGTCGGTAGGTTTTACACCTTTAGCAATAAGTTGATCAATAATTTGGAGATTTCCTAATTTGGCAGCGTAATCAGCGGCGGTGCGACCGTATTGATCTCTTTCTTTAAAGGAAACTCCTTTTGAAGTGAAGTAATCCAATAATTTTAAATCCGCATCATTAGCAATAGTCAAATGGATGAGATTGGCTCCATCTTCGTTTTTCTCCTTTGGATCAACTCCGGCTTTGATAAGAGCATCGTACACCGCTGTATTCTGATTTCCGCTTTCTGCTGCGTAACCAATTACCGATGCACCGTGGCTGTCTTTATAATGAACATCCGAACCTTTTTTAATCAAAAGATTCACCAATTCTAGATTTCCTGCAGCGGCTGCCCACTGCAGATAAGTTCTCGAATGGTGTGTTTTCTTATCAACTGTATTCCCATTTTGGGCAAGTAAAAACTCAATTACTTCATTGGAAGCTTTATTATTAATGGCCATTACCACCGGATCAAAAAATCCCGGGTTCTGTTGAGCAGGATCGTTTCCTTTCGATATTTCCGTTTTTACGGTTTCTATTGAAGGGTTATTTTTCCAAAATCCACCGTCAAGCAAGGTGTTTTTTTGAGCTTTTCCAAGGAATGAAGCAAAAATAAAAAGTGCTGCAAAAAAAGTTTTTCTCATATTAAATTGGGATATTCGTTTGTAATTTTTATTTATAATAAATCTAAATAGCAAAATTAAACATAATTATTTCTTCAACAAAAAAAATATCCATTTAATTGACATTTATCAGAAAATTGCGGAAATATAAAGCGTGAAGTTGCCAGCGAATACTCCAAACTGCCACTTATTATATCAAAATTCAGTCTCGTTATCTGGAAAGGCGGTTTTTTAATTGCCACTTAAAATCTTATATTTGGAAACTGTAAAAAATGAAAGAGTTGGTGAGGAAATTTGAATATTTTAATTTCTAGCCACCTTTAATATAATAAAAATATACTTTAAACTTATGAAATTTTTTATCGACACAGCCAATCTGGAGCAAATTAAAGAAGCACAGGATTTGGGAATTTTAGATGGCGTTACAACCAATCCATCACTGATGGCCAAAGAAGGAATCCGCGGAAAAGAGGCGATTCTTAACCATTACAAAACCATTTGCGAAATTGCTGATGGCGATATTTCTGCGGAAGTTCTAAGCACAACTTACGAGGAAATGATCAAAGAAGGTGAAGAATTGGCAGCGCTCCACCCTAATATCGTGGTAAAAATCCCAATGATTAAAGACGGCGTGAAAGCACTTAAATATTTCTCAAACAAAGGCATTAAGACCAATTGTACCTTGATTTTCTCTGCCGGACAAGCATTGCTAGCTGCAAAAGCAGGTGCTACTTATGTTTCTCCGTTCTTGGGTAGATTAGATGATATTTCAGTTGATGGAATGAATTTAATCGAAGAAATCAGAATTATTTTTGATAATTATATGTTTGATACTGAAATTCTTGCAGCATCTATCCGTTCACCAATGCATATTATCAACTGTGCGAAAATTGGCGCAGATGTGGTGACTTCTCCCCTCGCTTCGATTTTAAATTTACTTAAACATCCTTTAACCGATAGTGGTTTAGCACAATTTGTTGCTGATGCTAAGAAAATGGATTAAGAAAATAAACTATTACTAAAAACCGCCTGACTGCTCAGGCGGTTTCTTTTTTAATAACCTTTAATCTTTCATTCAAAATATCTATCGTTCAATTAAATTGTGCGCAATATAATTCTTGTCTATATTTGCTGCTCGAAATAGTAAAATTTAAAAAAAATACAATGTCATTAATTGAAGATTTAAAATGGAGACACGCAGTAAAAGCGTATGATTCTACCAAAAAAGTTTCAGAAGAAGATTTGAATAAAATTCTAGAAGCTGCAAGACTGGCGCCTACCTCTTCCGGATTACAGCCTTTCCGCGTAATCGTAGTAGAAAATCAGGAACTGAAAGAGCAAATGGTAAAGGGAGCCCTGAATCCGGAGGTAATGAGAGATTGTTCCCATGTTTTGGTTTTCGCAGCCTGGGACAATTATTCCGCTGAAAAAATAGACAAAGTGTACGATTATCATACCGATGTACGGGAGTTGCCACGCGGTCGTTTCAACAGTTATACAGATCAACTGAAAGTAATCTACGGCGCGCAGACCGCAGAAGAAAATTTCGCTCACACTGCAAGACAGACTTACATCGCACTAGGTCTAGCTATGGCACAGGCAGCAGAACTGAAAATTGACAGTACTCCTGCCGAAGGTTTTAGCAATGAGGTGGTCGATGAAATTCTGGGTTTAAAAGAATTGGGACTTAAAAGTGTAACTTTACTGTACTTAGGATACAGAGATTCGGAGAACGACTGGCTTTCAAAGATGAAAAAAGTTCGTATCCCAATGGATGAATTCATCATCAAAAAATAATTTAGAAAATCACTAAATCCTCTCATGGATCAACACAAAACTCCACAGCTTGGTAATCAGCTATGTTTCCCTTTGTATGTTATCGCGAAGGAAATCACAGGTCTTTACCGTCCGTTACTTGAAGAACTGGATATTACCTATCCGCAATATCTTGTAATGATGGTACTTTGGGAGCATCAGCGGCTTACGGTAAATCAGATTGGTGAAAAACTTTTTCTAGACAGCGGTACGATAACTCCGTTGTTGAAAAGGCTGGAAGCAAAATCTTATATTGTACGCCAAAGAAAAATTGAGGATGAGCGTGTTGTAGAAATCTCCTTGACTGATGAAGGTGAAAGGCTTCAGGACAAAGCTTGCCTGATTCCCGAAAAAATGAATGATAGACTGGATCTTTCGGAAACTGATGTACAGGAACTGAAACAGGCGATTTCTAAACTTTTAGATAAAATAAATAAAAAATAAAAAAATCAATGAAAACATTATACACAACTAGCGTTACCGCAACAGGCGGGCGCGACGGACACGTAAAAAGTGACAACGGAATTCTGGAACTCGATGTACGCACTCCCAAATCGCTTGGTGGACAAAATGATGATTATGCCAACCCCGAAATGCTTTTCGCCGCAGGATATGCGGCATGTTTCGATAGTGCCTTAAATCTGATGATTAAAAAATCGAAATCTGCGGCGGGCGAAACAAAAGTAAATGCCAAAGTCGGAATCGGACAAACCGAAAACGGTGGTTTTGGTCTGGAAGTGGAACTGAATGTAAATGTACCCGGGGTATCCCTGGAAGAAGCGCAATCATTAGTGGAACAGGCACATCAGGTGTGTCCCTACTCTAATGCAACAAGAAATAATATTGAAGTAACGCTTAATGTTACCAATAACTAATTTTACACTGTAAAACGTAAAATAAAAATCGGCAAACTTCTTTGAAGTTTGCCGCTTTTGTGACCGCGAAGGGATTCGAACCCCTAACCCTCAGAGCCGAAATCTGATATTCTATCCAGTTGAACTACGCAGCCATTTTGTAGTGAGTGAGTTTTGAATAGATGAGTTTTTGAGTACTTATAACTCAATTTACTCCCAACTCGCCAACCCGATACTACTAAAAAGAAATCTTTACGCCTCCCAAAAACTGTGCTCCCAAAACTTTATAACCTTTGAAAGTCTGATAATTGGTGTTCAGTAAATTATTTCCGAGTGCAAAAATACTGAAATTTTTGTGAACTTTGTACTCTGCAGATAAATTTAAATCTGCAAAACCGCCAACTTTATCGTTTTTGTCCTCGGTAGCTACAAATACATTCGGCGTGGTACCTGCTTCCGCAAAGGCGAAGGAATTAGTCGTCTTGTCCGTGCTGAAAATAGCTTTGGCACCAAGATTTAATTTTTTACCTAATAAAGAATATTTTCCGCCCAAAGATGCCACAACCAAAGGTTTATTGTATATATTTTTGTTATTATCAAGGTTGTATTTTGCAAAACTCAATTCACCATCCAACACCAAATTAGCCAAAGGAAAATATTGAATACTTCCTTTCACTTCGCTCACTGTTCCGTTGTCGTAAGCGGCAGAGAAGGTATTCGCAAAATCGTACGGCGCACGGTCTAGGGTAAACGCATCATTGAAAAGACCATTGGCACGGAAGAACATTATGTCATTCATTTTTCCGTAACCAGCGCTTACATCGTATTTAATGCTTTGGTCCACATCACCGCGAATTCCGAAATAGAATTTATACTTCGTTTCCGTCGGTCTCAATTCCTGATCGGAAACCAAATATGGATTTTCCTCCAATAAATTTGCGTAGGAATTCAATTTCAAACCTCCATCTATTCCACCATAAAACTTTAATTCATCAGCTGCAGCGATTTGTAATTCCGCTTTTGGGAACCAATACGTTTTGCTATTCTTTGCTTCTTCTGCTAAAAGAATACTGTTGTTTTTGGCATTAAGAAAAGAAAATCCCGAACCTACCATTAAATAAGAATTTCCTTTAAAAAAAGTAAGTTTTGGGGATATTGTTGCATTAACATAATTGGATCTATTTTCATTTACAATGGAAAATTCAGAATTCAACGTTTCTACATTAATTCCCAAATCCGCATTCATCGTCACCTCATCCATCGGAATTTCAACACCATGTTTAGAAAGATTCACCAATATTTCTGCCTGAGCTTCCTTCGCATCAAACTTGTCGGTTAAAATAGACGATTTTACACGAACGTCATTCAAAATGTTATTTGAATAGAAATCATAATATCCATTCACCCTAAAACGATTGGTTTTATGTTGCAAATTCACCTCAGAATTGGGAGTTAACGCATAAATTCCGTAATAATTATAATCGTTCAAACCATAATCAGCGTTGATATTGAATTTTCCTTTTTCACCAAAGCCATTCAAATAAGCGCCAATATTCGCTGAACTTTGGCTGGAATCCCAGCTGTATTCCTTTTTCAGACCTTTGGTAGAAAGGAAGTGCAAATCTGCGCCTACTTCCATTTGGTTATCCAAAGTGGTAGCAATATTTCCGTCGGCAAGCACTTTACCAAAATTCCCCATTCCGATTTGGAAATAGTTGTTCTGATAATCGGCATTGAATTTCGGTGAAATATCTTCGCCTTGAATAGTAGAAGTTTTGAAATCTGAAGCTGCCGGAACATCAGTGATCGTGTATTTTAGATTCAGTGAATCTTGTGTTTTCTTTTCTTTGGGTGGATAGTTTTTTTCCGCAACAACCGATGTTTTTTTCTTCTCGATTTTCTTTACTTCCGGCTCGCGTTTTCGGTCTAGGATCAGCTTTTCTTCTTTAATCTGTGAGAAAACAGCGGTAGAAGAAACCAACATTCCTAATAAAAATATATTTTGAATTCTTAAATTCATATTTTCTGTTTTAAAACCTTTTGGGGTTTAATGTTATTTTTTAATCTGACTTTTCACTTCTTTTGCTTCGGCAACGATTTCCGGGAAATCCTGGTAGTTGGCTATAATTTGGTCCACCGTGTAACTCGCCTGATAATTATCTTTCAGCCCGATATAGTTTTTCGCCATCAAGACCAAAGCTTTGGCGCCCCAATATTCTTCGGATGCATAATTATTAGCAAGTTTGAAAATGGTTTCGTTGGATGATTTAAACGCTTTTGCCTTGTTCTGGTAAAATGCTTTCGCATACAAAGCTTCCGCGGCAACTTCGGTATTCGATGATTTTTCCAGGGCTGTGTAAGCCGCTTTAGCTTCACTGTCTTTCCTTCTGTTCATCAGGCTTCTTGCTTTAATTACTTTGGCCTGTTCGATAACAGACGCCGGATTTTTGGAATTGGCAAGCACCAAATCCGCAAAAGATTCTGCTTTGGTGAAGTTTTTCTCTGCCGCAAAAATTTTCATCAGTTCCAGATTCGCGAAGTTTTTCAGATTCACGTTGGTGGAATTCGAAAGTGGCTCCAGATATTTTTTGGCTTCGTTGGTATTATTCTGTTCCAGATAAATCTGGGCAAGTCGGGTCTGCGCATCTTCCTGATAATCGTTCTGCACATTGGCCACTTCCTGCAGAACCAAAAGTGCTTTGGCTGCGTTTGCGGTCTGGTAATAACTTTCGCCAAGTTCATACTGCGCCTGGTAAAGTCCGTCTCCCGCCGGGTTCTGGGTTAAATATTTTTCGTAAAGCGGAATTGCTTTTTTGTAATCTTTGGCTGCGTAATAGTTTTTGGCACTGTTCAAATTTATTTCATCGAGTTCAGACGCATCGATTTTTACGCCTAAACTTCTTGCAAAACTTTCGTAACCCGCAGTATCACCGTTTTTCACGTAAACCGGACGTGCAGCCTGAACAATTTTACTGGCATAAGCAGTGTTTTTATACTGATTTCCGAGTGACTTTAATTCAGAAAGCGCTTTGTCATTCTGGTTGAGATCGATATAATTCTGTGCGCGGTAAATCTGTGCGTTAGCAACCAAATCTTTATCAGAACTGCTTCGGATCACCTGTGAAAAATAATCGTTGGAGCTGTTGTAATCGTCGTTTGCAGCATACGCTGTAGCAATTTCATATTGTGCATCGTCAACATATTCGGAATTTTTGTACTGAGAAATCAATTTTTTAAGCGAAGAAATTTTAGCTTCGGTATCACCTTTGAAACCAAGTGCCATGGCTTTTTGGAACAAGGTATAATCGTCTGCATTTTCTGCTTTATCATAAATGGCAATCGCTTCATTGAGCTGATTGTCTGCGTAATAAGTATCTGCCAATCGAAGTTCCGCATCGTTTTTAAACTCAGGTTTTGGGTTTTTTAAATATTCTAAGAAATATTGCTTGGCTTTATCGAAATTTTTGGCTTTGAAATAAGCATAACCCAAATCGTAGGAAAGTTGTTGTTTTTCTGCGAAATCCTGGTTCAGCAATCTCTCATAACGTACAATCGCGGAAGGGTAATTTCCCTTCTGATAATAGGTTTGAGCCAGCCAATAGGTTGCGCGAGTGTTGTATTCTTTATTAATGTTAAATTCTAAACTTCTCAAAAAATAATGTTCTGCCTCGTCGAACTTTCCTTTGTTAAATTCTTCGGTTCCCAAAAGGAAAGAAACTTCTTGATCGATTTTGTTGAGCTCAGGTGTGGAATTCGGCATCTTATCGATGGCGCTCAAAGTTCCTTTGAAATCTCCTGAGTACAAATAAGATTTTACCAAAAGTGATTTCAGCTCCGGTATTTCGGAACTTTTCGGATATTTATTGATATAATTCTGAATCACGACCGGAGCAGATTCGAACGGGTTTCCGATGTCATAACTTAGTTTAGCGTACTGCAAATGCGCAAGCTGCTGAACTTTAGCATCATAATTCATTTGATAAGCGGATCGAAATGCCGAAAGCGCTTCCTGCTTTTTACCCACAGAAAGATAAGCATTCCCCAATTGATAATACGCATTCTGGGAAGTCGCAGAGTTGCTGTTTATCAACTGGTTGTAATAAGAAACTGCCTCGTCGTATTTTTTAAGCTGTGCCGAAACAAATCCCATTTCGTACAGATCACTTTCCGAAGGATTTGGCTTGCTTTCGAGATAACTTTTAAGATGTGGATAAGCCGATGAATAATCGCCTTTCATGAAATAACTTTCCCCGATAATTTTATGAACTTCAGCTTTGTATTCGGTAGAAATAGACTCGTCGAGGAGATAATTTCCTTCACTGATGGCTTTGTCGTAATCTTTTTCATTAAAATACATCTGCACATAGTAAGGTTTTACCAAGTGTGCATACTTTTCGTTATCTTTTATTTGATCAAAAAAGGTAAATGCTTTGTCATTCTGTTTGTCGGCGTAGTAAAGGTGCCCCAACATATAAGCGATGTCATTTTTGTCGCTTTCTTCTGCATTTTTATAGGCTTCCTCTAAAGCTTCAATCGCACCAGCCGAATCACCCGTCATGAATTTGGCATAACCAAGCTTCATAATGTACTGCGTATTCTCGTCTTTCGAAAGCTGGTATTGATTTACGTTATTTAATGTTTCCAGTGCTTTATCAAAATCTTTTTGTGCCAGATAATAATCTGCCAGCGGTAAATTTGCCTGGGCAAAATATGCAGAGTTAGGATATTCTTTAATAAAAGCTTCCAGCCCCTGTTCTGCGTGGTTTTTTCTTAAAATCACACCAATTACATTGTCGAAGAACTGCGAGGCTTCTTTCCGGGAATTTGAAAGTGCTCCGTTGTAGAAATACTGTCGCGCATATTCGAACTGAGCGGCGTTGTAGATTTTATTTTGATAAAGATTTTCAGCAAGACCATAACGGTAGTTTTCGCGGTCACTGAAATATTGAGATTGCTGCGCATCGGAAAGTCCGTAATAGAAAATCGCGGTGGCAATGATGATGTTTTTTGACTTCATTTATTCCTTATTTTCAGAAAGGTTTTGTGGAGTTCTTTTGTTTCAAGAATGAAATAAAGCTTTCCACATTAAGTCAACGAAATTAAAGAAAACTTATTGCCTACACAAGAAAAATTACATATTGTGGATATGTGGATAAGTGTTGTTTGTGATGTATGGAGTATGAAGTATTATGTAATAAGTACAAAGTATTCAAATCCGCGAGAATAATAAAAGTCTCTCGCAGATTTTACGGATTTAGCAGATTCTCTTATTGTTTTTGTAAAATCTTTTTTATTTCCTCTTTATCATTTTCTCTACAAAAAATCAATTCCTGTTCTTCAACAATACCCAACCTTGTCTTTGTTCTGATTTTTGGGTTAGAGCATCAAACCAAACCACATTGTACCAATAGGTTCCGGTTGGTAAGGCGCGGCCGTTGGATTTGCCATCCCATACAACATTGTTTTTGTTTTGAGATTCGAAAACTTTGTTCCCGTAACGATCAACAATCTGGATGGTGAAACTTTCCATTTTGTCGAGGTTTTCAATGGTCCAAGTGTCGTTGATTCCATCGCCGTTGGGTGAGAATGCATTGTGGATTTTAATGAAATAAATAGTTTTAGGTTCACCCAAACATTCCGTTGCCGATTCCACCTGAACGATATAGGAACTTGCTGTAGGGTTCATCAATATTGGAGAAGTTTGTCTTACCCCATTGAAATAATAAAGATACGGCGTCGCTCCTCCAGAAGCAATTACCTCAATGGAATTGTTGGTTTGGTTGATCAGTCCGATTTTTGGCTGATTTTCGTCTGAAACTATAAAATTATGCGTGTAAGTACATTCATTGGAATTGGTTAACTCTACGGAATAATTTCCAGGGTTCGTCATCGCAATTGTCTGTGAAGTTTCTCCGGTACTCCAGGTTCTGGCAGGATTTTCCGGTCCGGCATCAATTGTTACAGTTTCCCCGAAACAGATGTAATATTTGCTCTCCAAGGTAGAAGATTTTGTCGGGGTATTCACCTTCAGATTTATTTTGCCAAGAGACGGACAAAAACCGGGAACGGTGATTCGCACGTAAACAGTTTGTGCGAAAGCGGTTTCGTTGGTATAGTTTTCAGCAATTGGCTGGGTGAAATTAGCGTTTTTAAAATATTCAAAAACAGCGTTTGGATCGGTACTGAAAACCGTTTTTTTTGAATTGAGATCAAATGCAGTTTTTCCGTCGAAATCAGTATCACAAACTACAAAATTAGTTTCAGAAACAAGTAAAGGAGTATTTGCACCTTTAACAAAAGTCACAGTCTGAACATCCGAAAAACAACCTGTAGCCTTATCTTTTATTAAAAACTTAACTGTTTTAGGCAATACCGACACATCGAAGTTTGCAGGAAGCGCATTACCAAGCTCATCGGTAAATGTATATTGACTTGAATTAGTAATTACTGAATTTTGAAAACTAGTTAATAAATAATTTAATTCTTCACAAACTACTAGCTCAGATAGAATAGCCGCAGGTTTTTGATAATAACTCAAATTAAAAGCAGCCGTACCAGAGCAAGTTGGGTTGTATTTTAACTGGATTTTAGGTTTAAAACCAAAAACTGCAGGATCATAATTTTCATACTGTTCTTTGGTCAGTTTGGTCCCGTTTTCAGCTAAATAGTCGATGACATAATTTATTTTTGGATCAACGGACTCTAACAAATCGGCTATATTTTGAGTTAAATTGAAGTCCTCTCCCTCGCATTTTTGCAATCTAATCCCTGAAGGATTTTTGAATTTAGGAGTGTTATAAACATACAATGTAATGGTAGGGAAATTATCTGAAACACAACTTGTAAGATTATTTACCACTCTTATGTAAAGGGAGGTATCACCCATTCCACTTCTGAAAGCTGAAGCATTTGGAACAGAGTTGTCTCCGCTTTTCGCTCCCGCTAATGTGGTGTGATAGCTTATAGTAACGTTTCCTGTATTTACTTGATTGTCAAAAAGAGCATGTAAATCATACGTTTGTGTGGAGCTCGCACATTGCTGTAAATTGGGATCGTTGGGATCCGGTTGATTAGCAATAACCGGAGGTTGAATATCAAATTTCAGAGATATAACGCTTTCGCAGCTAAAATCAGGTGCGGTTAATTTGACATAAATTAAGTTATTCGCTTTAGGATTTACAGGATTATTACTAAAATTGACTCCATCTGTAGAGAACGATATGTTAAAAGCACTTCCTGGATAAAAGGTGTTTTTAAAATCTGTGGTTGTATAAGTGGTAACATTATCGCACAATTTACTTGAAGTTAAAACTTTATTATTTTCCGGAAATGAAAGATAAGAAATACTAAAATTGGAGGTGAGTGAACAAACTGGTGTAACCCCTGAATTAGTGGTGGCATGGAGTGTGAAATTTTTAATCTGTCCAGAATTTAAATTAATTGTAGTAATCGGCGTTGTAGAACCAGATTCAGTAAAATAGAAGGAATAACCAGAACCAGTTGGATAGCCTGTAACCGTTGCTAAATTAAATGTTTGCGAAGCTAAATTTGATTCATCACACTTATAAATGGTCTTATTGGCACTAATAAATGGTGGTAAACTCGAACTAATATTCACGGTTTCTTCTGTTGATTTCAATATACAAGTGCCTGCTGTATTTTTTACTTGAACATAATATTTTCCTGTTCCTACTTGAATGCTATTTCCTGTTCCCTCCAAATTCCCTGTTTCAGTATTATACCATTCATAAAGTAATGAAGGATCTGGATTATTAACCCTAAGTATCGCAGGATTTCCACAAGTAGAATAAATTGGAGCTTCAATCACCGGTGTATTCACCTTTGTAAAAGTTACCTGATCCGAAACCGCTGCACCATCCTGAGCTCCTGAAGAATCATAAAAAGTGACTTCAACTTTCAGAATATCATCTGCATTGGGAGAAAAATTATTTAATGTATCGCTGGTCTGCCCCACAATTTCTGCTCCATTTCTAGTCCATTTGAATTTTGGAGTGAGATTTTGGCTGGGAGTGAAAAGCCATGTTTGAATTGTATTACTCCATTGGCCATTGTTATAAGGTGAAGTTGTTTCTGAATCTACTGGCCATTTTGCTTGATCTCCTGTTTCGTTTTGTAAACCAATAATTGCATGACCTGTGCTATTGGTTTTTGTAACTTTAATGTAGATTTTATGATCTTCTAAAATAAGAATTTGACTGGTAATGGTAGAACTATAACCCCCAGAAACTGTTCTTTCTAAAACTTGATTAAAATTAATGAGCAAGCCTTGCTTTCCTTCGTAGGTTATAGGTCCGTAAGTTAATTTGTTGTAATAATTGGCATCATAATATCCAATATCCGTATAGCCAAAAAAAATCTGGGCAAAATTGACTATTCTTGAAGGATCGGCGGAATCAATCTGGTTATAAGCAACATTGGGAAGTTTAATATTGGTAGAACTACTATCATTTCCGCTATGTATTTTATCTACATATTGAGAGGTATGCAAATTATCAAAATCGGTTCCAGATCCAAAAAGCAGTCTCCCATTTGAGCCAACTACCAATTTCGAATATTGCTTACCATAGAAATCGAATGTAAAAGGTATGGAGATTGGGTTGCTAAAATGATTATTCCCTACTTTATTTGAAAAAGGAACATTAATACTTGCAGCAGGCAAATTAAAACCCGTAACTGGCGAAATGCCCGTCGAAGTAGCTATTGCATCAACCTTCAGATCAAAACTTTCCCCGGCACAGAAATACTGCTGTGCAGGATATGCTGCATTATCCGCAGGATTAATAATATTTACAGATTGGGTAAAACCTGAGACAAATGATAAAATAAACAGTAAAAAATAGATCTTCCGCATCAAATAAATGTTTAGTCAAAATTACGACATTATTATGAACCAAAATTTGGCCAATTTTATTATGTAGAACCAAAAAAAATATGATTTTTAGAATTTTCTTTTACATTTGTGTAAATTATTATTTTTATGAATCAGCTTTTCAGAAGAAAACAATACAGTGATCAGGAAGCTCCTTCGGGCTTGCTGCGTGTTTTAGGGGTGTGGGATATTGTATTTTTTGGAATCGCTGCCATAATTGGAGCCGGTAGTTTCAGCAGTTTGGGCGAAGCAGTTTTCCGTGGAGGACCGGGAGTCATTATTCTCTATATCATTTGTGGTTTTGCTTGTGGTTTCACCGCACTTTGCTATGCGGAATTTGCCAGTAGAATTCCGACTGCTGGTTCTGCTTATACCTATGCTTACGCAAGTTTTGGAGAACTCATTGCTTGGGTTATTGGCTGGGCACTTATTATGGAATATTCATTCGGGAATATTTATGTAGCCTTTTCTTGGAGTGATTATTTCACCAGTTTTATGGAAAGAATTGGCGTACACATCCCTGATTATCTTACTTGCAGCTACACTGAAGCCAAGAAAGCTTTCCTGGGAGGTTCGGAAAACAAAGAACTGATCAACGCTTGGAAAACCGCACCTATCATTGGAAATTTAAAATTTATTGTAGATGTTCCGGCTTTGGTTATCAATGGTTTAATCACTTGGCTTTGCTATGTTGGAGTGAAGGAATCGAAGAATTTCAACAATATTTTTGTTCTTTTAAAACTATTTATCATCCTTTTGGTTATCGCAGTAGGAATTGCGTATATCAATACCGATAACTGGTTTCCGGTAAGCACAGAAACGGGTGTTGCGTCATTTATGCCGAATGGTTTTGCAGGAGTGATGAGTGCCGTTTCGGGCGTGTTCTTTGCTTATATAGGGTTTGATGCACTCAGTGTTTTGTCAGAAGAAACCAAGAATCCTCAGAAGAATCTACCACGAGGGATGATTATTTCATTGGTTTTATGCACGGTTATCTATATTGTTCTAACGTTGGTACTCACCGGAATGGTCGATTACCGAAAATTCGACGGCGTAGGCGATCCACTTGCTTTCATCTTCGAGAAATCGAATGCCAATGTTGCTTGGATGGAATTTGTGGTTTCGTTGGCGGCAATTATTGCCATTACTACAGTTCTTTTGGTATTTCAAATGGGACAACCGAGAATTTGGTATGCCATGAGTAGAGACGGATTAATGCCTAAAAAGTTCATGGAAATCCACCCAAAATATAAAACTCCCAGTTTTGCGACCATAATCACCGGAATTGTAGTGGGGGTTCCTATCCTATTTACGGACAAATCTTTCATCCTCGATTTCACAAGTATCGGAACCATTTTCGCGTTCGTGTTGGTATGTGGTGGAGTATTGATGTTGCCGGCAAAAGAGAAGCTAAAAGGCCGTTTCCACCTTCCATATATCAATGGAAAAATTATTTTCCCTGTTATTTTTATTGGTGGATTGGTATTTTTCTACTTTTGGCAACCTGCATTTTTCAATCATATAACCGATTGGAATGACCCTGAAAAAGGCGAATTCCGTATTTCAATAGTCATCTTTATCATCATTAATTTGGTATTATGTGTATTGGCTTTCCTTAAAAACCTTTCCCTAATTCCGCTGATTGGTTTAAGTTCTTGTTTGTATTTATTAACAGGAATGAGCCACAACAATTGGTTTTGGTTTCTGCTTTGGTTTGCCATCGGGATGATTATTTATTTCTCTTATGGCTACAACAATAGCAAACTCAACAATGAGTTAAATGGCGATTTAAACTAAAAGAAATGGCTGAAAGGATAAAAACATTTAAGGAATTTTACGCTCTTTATTTAAACGAACACCGCAAATTGGGAACAAGGATTTTTCATTTTGTCGGAACGCTACTTGTATTTGCTGTTTTGATTTATGTTATCCAATCCGGGAAAGAGCGTTTTCTGTGGTATATGCCAATTTTCGGATACGGATTTGCGTGGTTTAGCCATGCGGTTATCGAGAAAAATAAACCTACGACGTTCAAATATCCTCTATGGAGCTTGATTTCAGACTTCAAACTTTTTTTCGAACTATTAATTGGCAAAGAAAAATTTAAAATCTAAATTTCATAAAAAAAACTCTCGATCATTGCGACCGAGAGTTATTTTTTAAACTATTGAAAATAAGTTCGAGATTTTTCGCTTCTATTTCACCTTCATCAAGCTTAGCATCACCTTTACCTTTATCTAAATCGAGAACAACATTTGGATGATTAATTTGCATAAATGTTTTGGAATTACAATTGGCAAACGGGAGGAACCTTCACCTCTACAGAAAAACTCACCAATTCATTAATTAAAACTGCAGCGTCGAAATTTCCGTACAAAACGAAAGATTTAAAATAAAAAAAACTCCCGATCTGTCCAACAAATCGGGAGTTTTTATATTCATGAACGACGAAAATAATTCACCATTTAAAAGTCTAAAGTCTAAAATCTAACTTCTAACATCTAACATCTAATTAATGCGTATGTGAAGCCGGTGGTGGCGGATAATTTCCTTTGTTCACTTCATCCATTTTTTGGGTAGCGGCCATTGAAACGACTAAATCGTTGAGCATTGAACTCGCTGCACTTGGCGAATTAGGAAGTAAAACCAAGTTGCTTCTGTTGTTTGCTCCTATCGAATGCAGCGTGTCGTAATGTTGCGTAACCACGATCAAAGCAGATGCTTCTTGAGCATTGATTCCTGCATCGTTGAGCATTTTCACAGATTCTTCCAAACCTTTGGCGATTTCTCTTCTTTGATCAGCAATACCCTGTCCTTGTAGTTTTTTAGATTCCGCTTCGGCTTTTGCGACCGCAATAATTCTAATTTTCTGTGCTTCAGATTCGTATTCTGCCGCGGTTTTTTCACGTTCAGCTGCATTAATTCTGTTCATCGCATGTTTTACCTGTTCATCGGGATCGATATCGGTAACCAAAGCTTTGATGATGTCGTAACCGTAACTTTGCATGGCTTCCTGAAGTTCACCTTTCACGGCAATTGCGACATCGTCTTTTTTCACGAATACATCATCCAATTTTAACTTCGGAACTTCTGCTCTCACCACATCGAAAACATAAGAGGTAATTTGGTTTTCTGGATTTTCTAAACGATAATATGCATCTCCAACCTGATTTCTAATCACCTGATACTGCACAGAAACTTTCATTCTGATAAATACATTATCGAGTGTTTTGGTGTCGATAATCACATCCAATTGCTGAATTCTGAGGTTTAAGCGTTTCGCAACTTGGTCAATAAAAGGGATTTTCAAGTGCAAACCGGATTGTCTCACGGTAAGAAATTTCCCGAATCGTTCCACAATCGCAGCGGTTTCCTGCTTTACCGTAAAAAACGAAGCAAATAAGACGATAAGTCCTAGAAAAATAAGTACACCTAAGTAGGTCATAGTAAATGAATTTTAATGGTTAATAATCCTACAGCACGTACGTTGCTGATGTTATAAAGATAGTAAAAACTTTTGTGCTATCCAAACTACATTGTCATACCGATTTCTATTCCTTTTATTTTTCGGTAAAGATCGGTCGCGAAATTATCCGTCATCCCGGAAACGAAATCGATCACTCCTAAAACCTTCTGATAGTCGGAACCTTCCTCATATAGAAACTGTTTTGGCAAAAGTTTCAGCGCCATTTTATCATAAGATTTTCTCTCAGATTTAGCCTTTAAAATTGGCGGAATAAAATGATTCAAAAGTTCGTACATCACATTGTAACCAGCGTTTTCTATTTCGATAACGGCTTTATGTCCGTAGATTTTTTCAATAGAAAAACTCTCGATTTCCTGTAGCGATTTGTTTTCAGTTTTATAAATATCCAACAGCGCTTTATCTAGATTTCCATCTAAAATGGAAGCGAAATTGGTTTCATACAATTCAATCGATTTATTAATCAACGCATTGATGACTTTCGCTCTCAAATAAGAAATTCTTTCGTTAGCATTGGTCAAAATCGCCAATTTATCTTCTACCCTTTTGGTATTTTGATTTTCAGATTTGATGAGGTCTAGAAACAGATTCTCGCAATCCGAAGTCGATACAATTCCCAATCGGTGCGCATCTTCCATGTCGATAATATTGTAGCAAATATCGTCGGCCGCTTCCACCAACCATACAAAAGGATGTCTTTTGAAAATTGTAGGTTCCTCGTTTTCTTGCATGAGATTTACCGCATTGGCGATATTCAGGAAAGTCTCTTTTTCATTCTGGAAAAAACCAAATTTCTTGCGGTGAATCACTCCTTTTTTCTTGGCAACCGCTTCGCATGGGTATTTCGCAATACTCGCCAAAGTGGTCATCGTCAACTGTGTTCCGCCTTCATCTTTTCCGTTTTGCTGATGGGTTAAAACACGAATTGCATTGGCATTTCCTTCGAAATTTACCAAATCTGCCCATTCTTTTTCAGAGAATTTTTGCTTTAAATCGGATTCGTTTTTCTCGAAATAACTTGCAATTGCATCTTCGCCGGAATGTCCGAATGCAGGATTTCCGACATCATGACAAAGGCAGGCAGCCGCAATCACATTATGTAAATTATTGTGGTAAAAGTTCTTCGCATCTTCCGAAAGGTCAGGTTGATAATTCTTCACGATAAATTCTCCCACCGCACTTCCTAAACTTCGGCCAACAGAGGAAACTTCGAGGGAATGCGTCAATCGGTTATGCACAAATACACTTCCCGGAAGCGGAAAAACCTGAGTTTTATTTTGTAATCTTCGAAAAGCCGCCGAGAAAATAATGCGGTCGAAATCCCTTTGGAAATCAGTTCTTGAAGCGGAAGTTGCGGGATGATTTCCAGTGCGTTGGTTGGTGAAAATTGTATTAAGATTCATAAACTACAATTTGTCTTAAGATATAAGTTATTTTTGTAAAAAATATTTAGATGATAAACTTGAATAACGAAAGTTACAAAATTATAAGTGAGAAATTTTTTTTGCTCATAAATACATTTTTACCCGGAATTGTTGTATTAGAAATAATTTTTAAAAAAGGTCTATTCTCAAATCAACCACAAACAATATTCGAATTTATACTTTTTCTTTTTTGGGCTATATTATTAAGTATACCATTTTATTTCTTAATTGGTTTAAATACAAGAGAATACATTCTTGGAGCGCTCAAAGAAAATAATTTGAGCACAAAAAACATTGATAATGAAAAACTTGAAGTTTTAGATTTTAATTTTCAATTTATATACATTTTAAATTCTACTCTCCTATTTTACATAATTGACCGGATATTTCATAAATATTTCTACTTTAACTCGTAGTGCATTATAAAAAAGGTTATTCATAACACGAAAATTTCGTATATTGTATTGACTACCAATCAAATACTATATGAATAACCTAGATGCAATTTACGACTTTATTTTGAATGAATTAAGGAAACTAGCTTTGGACGAGAACTTTTATTTCAAACCCATCAAACCAAAGCTGTCTGATTTAGAACTCATCGCGATTAATATCTCTGCGGAATATCTGTCAATTGATTCTGAATATCAATTGTTCAGACATATATCAAACTCAAAACTAAACGGCATGATTGAGAGAAGCGTGTACAACCGTAGAAAAAGAAAACTTTTCCCGCACATGGAAGACATTAGAAAGCTGATGGTCGCCAGGTTCGATGAAACGGAAAATATCTTTATAGTGGATTCAATGCCCTTAGAAATTTGTAAAAACGCAAGGGCGAACCGCTCCAAAATATGCAAGGAGAGTGAGTTTTCATTCCCCAGCAAGGGTTATTGCGCCTCCCAGTCCAATTACTATTACGGCTACAAGCTGCACGCGGTGTGTTCCGCCTCGGGGGTGTTCCAAAGCTTTGACATCTCCACGGCGAGCGTCCACGACATTCATTTTCTGCAGGACATAAAGCATCAGATGAAGAATTGCACATTGATCGGAGACAGAGGATATTTGTCGACGACGATACAGACCGATCTGTTCAACTATGCCAATATAACGCTCGATACCCCAATGAGGGCCAATCAGAAAAATTACCAGAAACAGAAATATGCCTTTAGGAAATCCAGAAAGAAAATTGAGACGTTGTTCTCGCAACTTTGCGACCAGTTTAGGATCCGAAACAATTACGCAAAATCCTTCAGTGGATTTAAAACGAGGATTTTAAGCAAGATAACCGCACTGACCTTTATCCAATTTGTGAATGTTTTTGTCTTCGGCAGAAAAATGAACAAGATTAAAGTTTCAATAATTTAATAATGCACTACGGGTTACTTTATTGAAATTTTTGGTATTAGTCCTAAATTTATTGAACTGTTTTCCGTTTTCACTCTTACTGCAATGATCAGCATTATTTTATCGATTCCACTAACTTTTTTATTTATTAAAATAATTAATAAAAAGTTTCTAAAAATAATCAATCTAATAAAAAAGGACTGAAAATTCTATTTTCTAAACATTTCATTTAAAATCCCGAAAACTTCTTCCTGTTCTTGCTCCTTTAAAACAGATAATTTATTCTTAATTCTGATTTTATCAATCGTCCGAATTTGGTCTAAAGCGATTTGACCTTTTTTACTTTTCACCACACAATTTACTCGAGAAGGATAATCCTTTAAAGTAGAAGTTAATGGCGCAACAATTACCGTATTCAGTGCTTCGTTCATTTCATCAGGAGAAATAACTACTGCAGGACGAGTCTTATTGATTTCGCTTCCTTTGGTTGGGTCGAATTCAATAAAATAAATTTCAAAACGTTTTACCATGTCCATTCTTCGGTATCAAAATCGTTTGGAAACTCGATTAAATCTCCTTTTTCTTGCATAGAACCGGCTTTTAAAAGCTTTTCTTTCCAATCTTTTCTTGGCTCGTCAAATTTTTGAATTAGGATTTTTCCATCTTTCACCGTCAACTCTAACTCATCTTTTGGTTCGATATTTAATTCTTCCAACATTCGTTTGCTAATAATGATTCCTGAAGAATTTCCGATTTTTCTGATTCTTGTCGTCATCTCAAAATTTTTATCAAAGTTATAACAAAATTATAACATGAAAAAGAAAATCCCGAAATATTTTCGGGATTTCTATATATTGGACACGCCTTTTTGGCCTGCTTCTACAAACAATACTTACATATACTCCTCAATTGGTGCACAGGTGCAAATTAAATTTCGATCTCCAAATGCTTCATCAACACGCGAAACGGTGGCGAAGAATTTGTGATCTCTCACCCATTCCAAAGGATAGGCAGCTTTTTCACGGCTGTAAGGTTTGTCCCAAGAATCGGAAATCACCACTTGCTCGGTGTGAGGCGCGTTTTTCAATACGTTATTCGCAGGATCAGCATTTCCTTCTGCAATTTCGTCGATTTCTTTTTTAATGGAAATCAGTGCTTCCGCGAAACGATCCAATTCTCTTTTGCTTTCAGATTCTGTAGGTTCAATCATCAATGTTCCTGCAACAGGGAAACTCACTGTTGGTGCATGGAAACCGTAATCCATCAATCGTTTTGCAACATCGGCTACTTCAATTCCTAGCGGTTTGAATTGACGGAAATCTACGATACATTCGTGGGCAACTCTTCCTTTTTCATTAGCGTAAAGAATAGGGAAATGCTCTGCCAAGACTTCTTTCAAGTAATTAGCATTTAAAATAGCGTGTTCTGTAGATTTTTTCAAACCTGCAGTTCCCAGCATTTTGATGTAAGCGTAAGAAATATTCAATACCAAAGAAGAACCGTAAGGTGCAGCTGAAATGGCATCGATGGATTCTTTTGTACCGATTTTAATGTTCGGATTGGAAGGAAGGAACTTCACCAAATGTTCGGCAACGCAGATTGGTCCCACTCCAGGTCCACCTCCACCATGCGGAATTGCGAAGGTTTTGTGAAGATTAAGGTGACAAACATCCGCTCCGATATTTCCCGGAGAAGTGAAACCAACTTGAGCGTTCATATTCGCACCGTCCATATAAACTTGGCCGCCGTGATCGTGAATCAACTGGGTAATTTCTTTAATATTATCATCGAAGAATCCGTAAGTTGAAGGATAAGTAATCATCGCAGCAGAAAGATTTGCGCTGTGTTCTTCGGCTTTAGTTTTCAAATCTTCGAAATCGATTTGTCCGCTTTCTAGATTTTTTACTACTACCACTTTCATTCCGGCCATTACTGCAGAAGCAGGATTGGTTCCGTGTGCAGATTGAGGAATTAGAACGATATTTCTATGACTTTCTCCACGAGATTTGTGGTATTCGCGGATCACCATTAATCCTGCATATTCTCCTTGCGCACCAGAATTCGGCTGAAGTGAAGTTCCCGCAAAACCGGTGATTTCTGCTAAATCTTTTTCTAACTGATGAATTAAAGTTTGATATCCTCCTGCTTGTTCTACGGGAACAAAAGGGTGGATATTTCCCCATTCTGCCCAAGAAAGTGGCAGCATTTGCGTTGCAGCATTCAGTTTCATGGTACAAGAACCAAGTGAAATCATGGAATGAGTTAATGAAAGATCTTTGCGTTCCAATCTTTTGATATAACGCATCAATTCGGTTTCGGTGTGGTATTTATTGAAAACTTCTTCTTCTAAAATCGCGTCGGTTCTCAACGAAGGAGCAGGAATTTGTATTTCTTCTTTAATTTCAAGTTTAAATCCTTGAGTTTTCTTGAATTGCGCTAAAGCATCAAAAAGGTATTGAAGTTTTTCAGCAGTTGTAGTTTCATTGATTGCAATGCTTACTACGTTTTCTGAAAAATAATTAAGATTAATTTTGCGATCCAACATTAAATATTTCAATGCTTTTTTGTCTTCTTCACCCAAACGGAATTTCACCGTATCGAAGATCGGTTCTTCAACGATGTCATATCCTAAAGTTTTCAAACCGCTAAGAAGAGTATTGGCTTTAAAATGAATTTGATCAGCAATGAAATTCAACCCTTTCGGACCGTGATATACAGCGTATGTACTTGCCATCACCGCCAAAAGAACTTGTGCAGTACAAATATTGGAAGTCGCTTTTTCTCTTTTAATATGTTGCTCTCTGGTTTGCAACGCCATTCTCAAAGCGCGTTTTCCGTAAGCATCTTGGGAAACCCCGATAATTCTTCCCGGGATATCTCTTTTATAATCATCTTTACAAGCAAAAAAAGCAGCGTGAGGACCACCATAACCCATCGGAATTCCAAATCTTTGGGTGGTACCAACAGCGCAATCCGCGCCCATATCAGCCGGAGATTTCAATTTTACTAAGGCCATCGGATCACATGCTACAACTACTTGAAGGTTAAGTGTTTTGTAAGTTTTAATGTTTTCTGTGTATTCTAAAACCACTCCATTTTTCCCTGGATATTGAAGCAAAACTCCAAAATAGGTTTCATCTAAAGACTGGGTTTGATGATCGCCTTCTATGATTTCGATTCCTAAACCTTCTGCTTTTGTTTTCATTACAGCAACAGTTTGCGGTAAAACCAGATTTGAAACGAAAAACTTGTTTGCATTAAACTTTTTCTGGTCTTTGGTTCTGCTTTCAAAAAACATGTGCATCGCTTCTGCAGCAGCAGTAGCTTCGTCCAACAAAGAAGCATTTGCCAATTTGAAGCCCGTTAAATCACAAACCACCGTTTGGAAATTCAGAAGTGCTTCCAATCTTCCCTGAGCGATTTCCGCTTGATAAGGCGTGTAAGCCGTATACCACGAAGGATTTTCTAAAATATTTCGCTGAATTGCGCTTGGCAAAATGGTATCGTGGTAACCGAAACCGATATAATTGTCAAACAATAAATTCTTAGAGGCAAGATCCTTGGAATGCGCCAACATTTCATATTCCGAAAGTGCCTCGGCAATGTCTAAATCTTTTTCTAAACGAATTGAATTGGGGATGGTTTGGGCAATTAGTTCATCAATACCCGAAACGCCAACTTTCTGTAACATTGCCTGTTTATCGGCTTCGTTTAAGGAAATGTGGCGATTTACAAACTGTGTTGTGTTCATATAATTTTACTAGATTTATTTAGAAATAAAGGTTCGTAAAAGTACAATTTTTTGCATAAAGGCACAACGGCTGTGAATACAATTCGAGTTTCGAAAATAATCATTTATTATTTTGATTAATTCTAAATTAGAATTATATTTGCAGCATGAATTCAACCATCATCCCTTTTAAAGTCGCTCCTCTTACTCCTTTCTACGAAAAAAACGAAGAAATGTACTGTGATAAAAAGAAATGTTGTAAAAAATTCAAGAAGGGAAAACGTTGTAAAAAATGTCCTGGAAGACTAAAAATGGCGTAAAAAAACTTCTTTTATTCCGAAAAATTTTTCACCAAAAGCAAAATTGCGATTACCAAAAAAAGAATTGCCAGAAAAATTCGCAAAAACTTTGGTTGACCGTTTGGATTTATACGGGTAGGTCTTTGTGGTTTAAACAGCTCTTCCACTTCATTTCGGAATTTTTCCTTATCATTTTCAAAAACCTCGATGATGGTAATGGACCGAACCACCGTTTTATTTAGCAAAGAATTGGTTGCGTGAAGCAAAAGCTGAAATTTACCGTCTTTAAATTCTGTAATTTTAAAAGCCCTTTCACCATAACTTTTTTCGAGCCCAAAAGGCAAAATTTTCACAATATCTGCATGATTGGTTTGCCAAGTAATGATAATTTCCTCGCCTTTTACCGCATGAATTTTATTGGCTGAAAAAGTTTTGATAGATGGTGGTAAATTTGGTCGATTGGTTCGCTGTTGGTGCCCTAAATTATCATCATAAATCCTCCTTTTTTCTTTATCCATCAATATTTCATACGCTTCCTGAGCTTCGCGAAATCGAGCTGCAAAAAAATCATCGTTTTCGTTTTTATCCGGATGATATTTCAGCGATAATTTCCTGTAAGCTTTTTTTATTTCTTCCTCAGAAGCGTTCTCCGGAAGGCTGAGAAAATAATAGTAGTTTTTCATTCTGGAAGATTCGGGTTCGAACTTTTTAGAGGAACAAAAGTAAGTTTTTTTTTGTATTTCGCCCTGAAAAGCCACTTTTTTTCTCAAGGAAACCATAAAAAAAACGGAAAGAAATATTTCCTTCCGTTTCACAAAACAATTGAGTTTAGCGTGCTTTTATGGTTCAGATTTTTGGGTTCTGCAAGCGCTTTTGCAACATTTCGATGCAAATTTTTCTTTCATTTTACTTTTTAATTCAGCATATTTTTCGTCATCCATTTCACGGATTTTGTCGGCAAATCCGAAAGGTGTTTTTTCTTGAATGTCATACTCTTCAAAAATTGCCTTCAAAAATTTTCTTTTCTGAGAAATTTTCTTAACTGCAATTGCTAAACCTACTATTGCGACAGCTCCTAAAGCGCCTTTTAAATTTGAATTTTTCATTTTTTACTTTTTAAAATTTATATAAAGTCTTTTTATAGAAGACGGAATTTCTTGCTTTTTACTTTAAAAGTTTTATTATTTTAATGAAAAACTATTCAAAAAAAAACGGACAAAAGCCCGTTTCAATTTTACTGTTTGTTTTTCCAAAAGAAATTTCCTTCGCAGCGTTTTCGCCAGATTTCTTTAAGTTTTTCTTTTTCGTCATCAGTCATTCCTTTGAGTTTTTCTTCATTATTTTTTTGGAAGGATTCTTTTCCAAAACATTTTTTTCCACCTTTTCCGCCAAATCCACCGAAGAGAATTTTGCAGAGTACTAAAATTCCCATTGCTTGCCAAAAACCAATGCTTTTTACCCCGATGATTTCGGGCAAAAGCGCGTTCCAAAGCCACATTACAATCCCGGAAACTGCAAAAAACATGGCAATTCCAGCCAATACAAAAAATGCAATTTTACCTTTTACTTTATTACTCATCACTATTTTCTTTTACCTTTTTTAAAGGAGTATTTTTAATTATTAATTGTCAAGATCACGGTACAATGGTGACATTCTTGTCCTTAAATATTTCATCGCATAGTTTTTTCTACTGATGATGGTTTTGATGTTTTCTCCTTGTTCATCGGCAATTTCTTGTAGTTTTTTTCCTTCAATTGCATTTTCCACAAACACCAAACGTTGCTTTTCGGGCAGTTCTTCCAAAGCGGAAAAAAGTTCTCGCCAAACTTCTTCCCGAAATGCCAATAATTCGGGATTTTCTGAATCATCGAGTAACAAAATGTCTTTAATGGAGAAGCTTCCATCTTCATCTTCGTACACGAAATCTTCAAGGTTTTCGGTTTTTTTCTTGCGGTAACTATCGGTAATTTTGTTTCGGGTTACTTGATAAAGCCACGCACCGACATTCATGATTTCTGAAACATTCGTCAAATTGCTGAACTGGAACCAAACTTCCTGCAAAATATCTTCAGCATCTTCCGTATTATTCACTTTCGGACGGATAAAAGACAACAGTTTTCCACCGTAATTTTTCACGGTTTGTGCAATCATGCTGTCTTTTTCGGATTGTGACATGGGTATAATTTCCAGCTCCATATTTCAGTAGACGACCGAAATTGCAGTTTACTTTAAATGTGTGATATTTTGATTAAATGTAATTTAAATAAAAAAAAACGGAATTGATTTCCGTTTTATTAAATCTTGTTTTCCAGATGTTTATTTTTCTGCTAATTCTTTCAACAATTGCAAACCTTGGTCAAACCCGGATTTCATATGATCCGAATAGTCTTTCGAAGTATGAAGAATTACCCGAAGTTCCGTTGAATCTTCAGAAATAGCTCTCAGAAAATAAGATTCTTCGCTTCCGCTCCATTCTGCAACTTCTTTGCTTTTAGTATCTTCCACGCCATCTTTTATCATTCCTAGATGACTGAAAACCACTTCTTTCGGCTCATTTAAACTTTAAATAGTAGCAACCATTCCTTCTCCGGAAGCTCCCAGAAAATAGGTTTTCCCGTTTACTTTCCAATCGCTTTTGTAATGCGAACCTTCGCCGAAAAATTGAGTCCATTGGGTATAAGAATCTTGGTTCCAAAGCAAATCCCAAACTTTTTGAATAGGCGCATCGATAATGATTTCAAAATTTAATGTTTCCATAATAATTTGATTTTTTAGGTTATTCCGATTCTGAAAGATTTTTAATCAACTCTAAATTTTGTGGATATTTGATGTTAAAAAACTCAACAAATTCATCCAAAGAGTTCACTTCCGCTTTCAGTAAAGTGCCGTTATCATTGGGTTCGAGGATGTAAGTTACGGTGGAATCTTCCCAACCTTGCGGACTGAGTTCTCCGTCCATAATCCAACCGATGTGTTTCATTCTAAGCAACTGATTTTCTTTGTTGATTTCGACCAAATTGTACATTCCGTTGTTCTTTTGATCGAGGAATTTCATGATGCTTCCTTCTTCCCAATTTCCTTCAAAATACGTTCCCGGATTCATTGCTGATGACCATTTTCCGTAAGAATCTTGGGTGAAAAGTACGTTCCAAACTTTTTCCGGATTTGCCGAAATTTGCGTAGTGAATTCGAGTAGTTTCATTTAAAATTTTTATTAATTGTGATAAGCATTTTCCAAATCTTTGATGATGATTTTCTGCATTGTCGACATCGCTTGCATTACTTTTTGACCTTTGATCGGATCGGAATCGTTGATCAATTCGATGAGTTTTTTAGGAACGATTTGCCAATTCACGCCAAATTGATCTTTCAGCCAGCCGCACATACTTGCTCTTCCTCCATCTTCGATCAAAGAATCCCAAAGATGATCGGTTTCCTCTTGATTTTCAGTCATCACCACGATTGAAATTGCTTCATTGAAATCAAATTGATGATCGTAAGAATTATCCATACAAAAAAAGGAATAACCATCAATTTCGAAATGTGCATGTTGAATATTTTCTGGGTTTTCATGCGTTTCATTGCCTATTCCGTCGCCGTATTTTAAGACATTTCCAATAGACGAATTAGGAAAAACTCGAGTGTAAAGTTCCATGGCTTCCTTCGCTTTTCCGTTGTTTTCATGAATAAACATTAAAGTAGGAATAATTTTTTGTTCACCTTGTTTTTCGCCTAAATACATTTACCAAGTAACGCCGTATCGATCGCGAACCCAGCCGTATTTTTTGCTCCAAGGATATTCGCCGAGTTCCATTAAAACAATTCCACCTTCGGAAAGCTGTTTCCAATATTGATCAACTTCTGCTTCAGTTTCGCAAAGAACCATGAAAGAAACCGATGCGTTTTTTTCAAACTGCGGACCGGCATTCAGAATCATCATTTTTTGTCCGAATAATTCGAAATTTATAACCACAGGAGTGTCCACAGTAACCTTTCCACCGAAGATTTCGGTATAAAAATGAGCCGCTTCGTTGCCGGTTTTGTCGAACCAAAGACAAGGGAAAATATTATTGTTCATTATTTTTTTATAATTAAAATTTTAAAGGGTAAAAAATAGTGCAAATAGCAGAGAATTTTATTGATTTTCTTTTCGGAATTCAACAATCCTACGAATCAAATCAATAGGAATTTCCTTATTTAATGGGAACTGAACGGAACCTTTTCCTTGTTTGTAAACCGATAATTCTTTTGCAAATTTCTCATGCCCATTTGGTGTTGCATAAAAACCGATGTGATTTTTGTAGGCAGCAAAATAAACTAAAGGCTTACTATTTAGAAAAAAACCAGGCATTCCGTAGCTGATTTTTTCCATTGCATCGGGAGCTATGGAGAAAATTATTTTTCTAATTTCCAGCAATTTTTCCTGAACTTCTTCCGGAAAAGATTTGATGTAAATTTCAACTTCATTCATTGGTGAAAGTTTAAAGAATGAAATTAGTTATTCTCCACATATTTATGAAAACGATCGAGAATGGCATACCAACCTACTCTTTGCATTTCGATGGAATTTTGCAATTCGGGTTCAAAAATCTCGATGATTTCGGTGGTATTTTCATCAATTTTATTGAACTTCACTTCCACTTTTCTACCATCGTCAAGATGACTTTTTACTGATTCCAATATTTTGATTTCATCGATATAACCTGCAAAATCGTATCCGAAACTTTTGTCTTTATATTCCAACCTATAATTGAATCTTCCACCTTCGCGAAAATCGCTTTCTGCTTTCGGGCAATGCCAATTAGAGGTCGGAAAATTCCATTTCACAATATGTCTAGGGTTATAAAAATAATCCCAAACTTTATGCACCGGTTGCAAGATTGTAATTTTGATGGTAATAGGATTTTCCATTGTGTTTTTTTCTTTAAATATACTAAAAAAGAACGATTGTGAAAAAATCGTTCTTTTGATAATGCTGTTTCAGCGATTGATAATTTTCTAAAAAAAAATATTACTTCAAAGCAGCTAAAGCTTTGTCATAATCCGGTTCCTGAACAATTTCCGGAACTTGTTCGGTGTAAATCACTTTACCTTGTTCATCGGTTACAATTACTGCACGGCTCAGCAATCCTTTCATAGGAGAATCAATTAAAGTTACTCCATAATCATCTCCGAAAGTTCCTCTAAAATCGGATAATGTTTCCACATGATCTAAACCTTCGGCAGCGCAAAAACGGCCTAAAGCAAAGGGTAAATCTTTGGAAACATTGATAACTACTGTATTTTCTAATGCTCCTGCTTCTTCATTAAACTTTCTTGCCGAAGCAGCACAGATTCCGGTATCGATACTTGGGAAAATATTAAAAATCTTCTTCTTCCCATCATAATCGGAAAGGGTTTTTACTTCTAATTTTTCATTCACCAAAGCGAAATCTTTCACAGTAAGTCCCAATTCCGGCAATTCGCCAATAGAGTGAATCGGATTTCCTTTTAAGGTAATATCTGCCATAATTTTATAATTTTTAGTTTCTCAAAAATAGCAATTATCTGCTGAAAAATATTTTAATTAAAGGTTAAATTAATCATAAAGTTCGTCTTAGCTCTCTTTCATAGCTTTATAAAAATACGTAAATTTGTACTTCAAAATTTTAATAAAAAATATCAGAATGGCAGAAAAATCCAAAATCGTCTACACTTGGACCGACGAAGCGCCTATGTTGGCAACTCATTCTTTCTTACCTATTGTAAAGGCATTTACCAAAACAGCAGATATTGAAATTTCCCCAAAAGACATTTCCCTTTCCGGAAGAATTTTAGCCAATTTCCCGGAATTTTTGAATGAAGATCAAAAAGTAGAAGATGCATTAGCAGAATTAGGTAAACTAGCCACAACTCCTGAAGCTAATATCATCAAACTTCCTAATATTTCCGCGTCTGTTCCACAGTTGGACGCTGCAATTGCTGAATTACAACAACAAGGATTTGCTGTTCCCAACTACCCTGCAGAACCTAAAAATGCTGACGAAGAAGCAATAAAAGCAAAATATGCTAAAGTTTTAGGAAGTGCTGTAAACCCAGTTTTAAGAGAAGGAAATTCTGACAGAAGAGCTCCGAAAGCAGTGAAAAACTACGCGAAAGCACACCCACACAAAATGGGAACTTGGACTGCAGATTCTAAAACTAAAGTTGCTCACATGACCGCTGGAGATTTCTACGGAAGTGAAAAATCAGTCACTGTTGAAAATGAATCACAATTTAAAATAGAATTTTTCGGAAGAGATGGTTCTGTAAAGCTTTTGAAAGATCTATCTCCATTGCAAGCCGGTGAAATTATCGATACATCGGTGATGAATTTAGCGGCATTGAAAAGTTTTGCAGCCGATGCAATTGCGGAAGCAAAATCTGAAAACATATTGATTTCTGCACATTTGAAAGCAACGATGATGAAAATTTCCGATCCAATTATTTTTGGAGCGATCGTTCAAACTTACTTCAGCGACGTATTCACAAAATATGCGGACTTGTTCGATGAACTAGATATCAACCCAAACAACGGACTTCAAGATCTTTTCGATAAAATTTCCGGCAATGAAAAAGAAGCCGAAATTAAAGCTGATATTGAAAAAGCTTTTGAAAACGGACCGGCTGTTGCAATGGTAAACTCCGATAAAGGGATTACTAATTTCCATGTTCCTTCAGATGTAATTGTAGATGCTTCTATGGCTGCACTTATCAGAGGTGGAGGGAAAATGTGGAACAAAGCAGGACAGGAAGAAGACACCATCGCGATGATTCCTGATAGAAACTACGCAGGTTTTTATCAAGCTGCAATTGATGATATGAAGAAAAACGGAGCACTTGATCCACGAACCATGGGTTCTGTTCCGAATGTTGGTTTAATGGCTCAGAAAGCTGAAGAATACGGTTCTCACGACAAAACTTTCCAGGCGGATGCAGAAGGAACCATTAAAGTTTCGGATCCGAATGGGAATGTTTTCATGGAGCAAGAAGTAGAAAAAGGCGATATTTTCAGAATGTGCCAAGTGAAAGATGCGCCAATTCAGGATTGGGTAAAACTTGCGGTAAACAGAGCGAGACTTTCGGATACTCCAGCAATTTTCTGGTTGGATAATCAAAGAGCGCATGACCGCGAAATGATTAAAAAAGTTGAAAAATACCTGAAAAATCATGATACCAACGGTCTGGACATCAAGATTATGAATATCGAAGACGCCATGACTTTAACTTTAGAAAGAATCAGAAAAGGTTTGGATACGATTTCGGTTTCCGGAAACGTACTGAGAGATTATCTAACCGATCTTTTCCCTATTTTGGAATTGGGAACTTCTGCGAAAATGCTGTCTATCGTTCCACTAATGAATGGCGGCGGACTTTTCGAAACCGGAGCAGGTGGTTCTGCACCGAAACACGTCGAGCAATTCATCGAAGAAGGATATCTGAGATGGGATTCTTTAGGTGAATTTTTGGCTTTACAAGCGAGTTTAGAACATTTAGCACAAACTCAAAATAATGAAAAAGCACAAGTTTTGGCAGACGCTTTAGACGCAGCAAACGAAAAATTCTTGGCAGAAGACAAATCACCTGCTAGAAAAGTTGGTTCGATTGATAACCGTGGTTCTCACTTCTATTTGGCGATGTATTGGGCCGAAGCTTTAGCTAATCAAACCAAAAACCAAGAGATTGCAGAAGCTTTCACACCTGTTGCAAAAGCAATGTTTGACAACGAAGCTAAAATTAACGAAGAACTAATCGGAGCTCAAGGTAAACCACAAGATATTGGTGGATACTACAAGCCAGATTTTGGGAAAACCGATGCAGCGATGAGACCTTCCTCAATCTTGAATTCAATCATTGAGTCAGTCTAAATTTAAATTAGAAAAGTTATAAACTACATAGAAAGCTCCCCGATATTTTTTCGGGGAGTTTTTTATTTTAAATCATTATATATTTTCTGAATTTGTTTTATGCTTTTACCGTAAAAATGATTGAACCACCATTTTCCGAAAAAATAAAGTGTAACCAACATAAACAGGCAACATCCAATAAATGTAAGAATGAAATTAACACCATCCAGCATTTTCAAATTCGGCATATAATCAAAGATTAAAAGCATTTCGCACACCACAAAAGGAACAAATGCCACGTAAAAGGACACGTAATATTGCTCATTAAGTTTAAACTGAAACATCAAATCTTTCAGATTGTCTTTAGCATTCAGATTGATTTCTCCAATATTTTTATAGAATTTGAAAAATTTAACAAAATAAAATCCTGTTACTAACATCATCGATGCCACCAAAGTGATACAATACACTTTGAATTTGAAAAAATGAAAATCCTTAAAAATGAAAAATAAAATAATAAAAACGAACAGAACCATGGTACTCCAGAATTCGTTTCGCATCTTTCTTCTCAAAATTTCCAGCGGAAGATGAATTTTTTTTTGCTGTTCTGTGCTAATTTCCGGGGTGTCGGTTATTTTTTCTTTCTCCCAGATTTCTTTTAAATTATCGAGTTCCATGAGGTTGAGTATTAATAAGTTGTTTTAATTTTTCTTTAGCGCGGTTCATTTTCACACGGGCATTTACTTCAGAAATTCCCATTTGTTCAGCAATTTGTTTGCCCGAATAATTCTCAAGATAATAGAAAATCAAAGCTTTGTCAATTGCGTTCAGTTGGTTAATCGCCTCATACATTTTCTTTAGTTTTTGCTCGTCTTCATCATCATATTCATCCTGATTAATCTTGAAATTACTCACTTCATTGTTCTGAATAAAACTTCTCCGTTTTTCAGATTTCAAAAAAAGAATTGCCGTATTCAAAGCGATCCTGTGCAGTCAAGTTGAAAATTCGCTTCTTCCTTCAAAAGTTGGATACGCTTTCCAGACTTGGTATGTAATCTCCTGAAAAAGATCTTTCTGATCGTCGAAATCATCCATATACATCTTAGAAATCTTGAAAATCACCCCTTTGTGCTTTTCAATTTTTTCTAAAAATTTTTTTTCTAATGTTGGCATCATGCAGTAATCTTTGAAGTAAGTAGTAATTTAAAATATTTGTTACAGAAATATTATAAATACACAAAAAAAACCTCTCTGTAAAAAACAGAAAGGCTTTGTATTTAGCAATCAATCATTTGAAGATTACATCATTTTAAGATTGTTCACTTCGAGGTCGGTAAGAATTCTCCAATGTCCACGTTTGATATTTTTCTTGGTCAATCCTGCAAACATTACTCTGTCCAAAGCTTCTACTTCATAGCCCAATCTTTGGAAAATCCTGCGTACTACTCTATTCCACCCGATATGGATTTCGATTCCAACTTCGTTTCTTGGTTTTCCTTCGATGTAGGATATGCTGTCCACTTCGGCAACACCTTCTTCTAAACGAATTCCTTCTGCAATTGCGTTCAGATCGGCTCTGTCGAGTTTTCTGTCTAAAGTAACATGATAGATTTTTTTCATGTTGAAAGATGGATGCGTCAATTTTTTGGTCATATGACCATCATTCGTAAGTAAAATTACTCCTGTAGTCGATCGATCCAACCTTCCTACTGGGAAAAGGCGATACGGAGAAGCATTTGCTACCAAATCCAACACCGTTTTTCTCGCTTTTTCGTCTTTCGTTGTTGAAATATATCCTTTTGGTTTATTTAAAAGTACATAAACCGGTTTTTCAGGAGTAATTCCTTGTCCATCGAAAATTACTTTGTCGGTTTTTTGAACTTGGTATCCCATTTCGGTAACTACTTTTCCGTTTACCTGAACCAAACCTTGAGTGATCAATTCATCTGCTTCTCGGCGTGAACAAATTCCGGAATTGGCGATATATTTATTTAAGCGAATACTTTCTTTTGGTGTTTCTTTGGCCAGTTTATCGAATCGACGTTTCTGTACAAAAGATCTTGTTTTTTCGTTCTCCCCAAGTGGCCTTTCGTAATTTTTGAAAAGTTTGGTAGGACGAGCTTTTTGGTCACCTTTGGAAAATTTAGCGTCTTTATCGAAAGATTTTCCGATTCTTTTTCCTGCTGGTTTTCTGGAAACCGGTCTGTCGAAAGTTTTTTCATAAGATTTCGCTTCCGCCTGCGACATTAATCTTGGCTCTCTGGTTTTCGCAGGTTTCTTTTCTTCGGAATTTTCAGATTTTGGAGCGCGTGCACGGGAAGCAGCAGGTCTGGAACTTCCGGAATTGGAAATCTTTGAAATTCTTGGTTTTTTTGGTTTGTCGTTGCTGTTTCTGTCTCGGCTCATTATCTGAAAAATTTTTTGCAAAGATAAAACTAATTCGTTGATATATCGACAATTCTTTTGAAACCTGAAAGTTTTGGTGCAACTACTAATGATAAACAGGAATAAACTTTAAGGTATGATTCTAAAATTTTTTAATAATTCCATCAAGCAACATTGCTATTATTCCTACAAAAACCCACATTCTTAGAATATTCAGTAAATAAAAATGAGTTTTTTTCGCAGCATTTAATAGCAAATAGATTCCAAAAATCGTAACAAATAAACCAATTGCAAAATAAAGATTGAGTATCGTATGTATTCCGGTTTTGTTGATTAGCAACATCGAAACCAGCATCAGTATAATAAAAAAAAATACTACGATTTTTTTTGCAAGGGAATTTCCAAAATAATTAGGAATGGTTACATAACCAAAAATCTTGTCTGCATTTTTGGTGAGGAAATCTTTAGTTATATCAATTATTAAAAGAATTAAAAAGAGGAAAACGGCCATTAGGAAAACGTTTACCGAAAAAGTATGGTAATAAACCATCATTCCGAAAAATGGGTAAAGCGTTAAGCCTACAAAAGTTAAATTATTAATAATCAATATTTTACTGAGTTTATGACTATAAAACCACATGAAAAATTGATAGATTAAGAAGAAAACAAAAACTCGCGTTGAGATGAAATAAGCGATTCCCAGCGAAAATAGATTGAGCGTAAGATATGCGTAGAGAAAGTACTTCTGTTTCAGGAAATTCTGAAGTCGGGTACGAAAAGGTTTCGTTAATTGATCTTTTTCCCGATCATAAAATTGGTTGATAATTCCACCTGCAAAAATACTTAGAACAGTACAAAAAATAATTCCGTGAACTTTGAAATCAAAAACGAAATTTCTTAAACTTTCTTCTTGATTAAAAAGAAAAAAAGTGGAAACATACAGTGCAAATGTAAGCAACAAAGCCACGAAAACCCGCGCTCCCAAAAGGAAACCGATTAACTGTGAAATTCTGTAAAGGATTGGATTTTTCATTAATTAAGCGGAACAAGATCAAACAATGTATTTTTTCCGGCTTAAATTTCTAGAATCTGTAAATGACTTCTTTTTGAAAACCTTTGAGCATTTTTTCAGCTTTGGAATAATCTTTCGTGAAGCCCAAAATATAGCCTCCACCTCCACTGCCACAGAGTTTCAGGTAGTAGGCGTTCGTATCAAGACCTTTTTTCCAAGCATTGTAGATGCTTTCTGGAATCATTGGTTTGAAATGTTCGTATGCCCAAATTGAAAGATTTTTGAGGTTTCTGAACAGCGGATTCATATCTTTTTTCAAAAAAGCATCAATACAGGCATTGTTGTATCGGATAAACTCTTCCTTCATTGTTTTGCGGAAACCTTCAGTTTTCATTTTTTCGAAAAAAATCTGTACCATAGGTCCGGTTTCGCCCGTCATTCCAGAGTCTATCAAAAAAATGGCACCTTTGCCTGCTTCACTTTCTGGGATTGATACTCGGTCCACATTCTCTTTATTTTCAATGAGAATCGGCAGATTCATATAGCAAATCAAAGGGTCAATTCCTGAGCTTTTGCCGTGAAAATAACTTTCTAATTGCCCAAAGACTTTTTTCAAATCTTTCAACTCATCTTTTGTGATGTTTTCCGGTGTATATTTTTTGATGGAATATTTTTCAAAAATTGCTGCGACCAAGGCTCCGGAACTTCCAACCCCATATCCTTGCGGAATATTAGAGTCGAAGAAAAGTCCATTTTCTATATCTTTCTGGAAATCCGCAACTTTAAGTTTGAAAGAATTGGGTAAGTCTAAATTTATTAAATAATCTGAATATTTTCTTAAGGAAAGATTTGATTTTTTTTCAAAATCATTTTTTAGTTCAGAAAATTTCAGTGTGCCTTTATAATAACTGTATGGCAAGGTAAGCCCCTGCGAATCTTCAATAATTCCATATTCTCCGAAGAGAAGTATTTTAGCGTAAAATAAAGGATTGCTCATAGTTTAATTTAAACCGTTGATTTTCAATTGCAAAATTACTAAATATTTAACAAATATTTATATTTTAGTTTTAACAAAATTTAAGCCAAATTTTTAAAAATTTATCAATTTTTCTCGGTTACTATTTTTACTTTCAGAAATCTAATTAAAACCAATCCAGCAAAGAAAAATATTGACATGGATAATGCTGCAAATCTCATGTTGCTGTATTTCTCGATCATTGTGGCAAATATAAAAGTACCGAGGATAATCGCTAATTTTTCTAATACATCATAAAAGCTGAAATAAGTAGTATTGTCCATGGAATCTTCAGGCAAAAGTTTTGAGTAAGTAGAGCGCGACATCGCTTGCAAACCACCCATTACTAACCCGATGATGCTTGCGATTCCGTAGAATTGATATTCCACATTCGGATTTTCTTTGTTTAAATAATAAGCGGATAAACACGCCACAATCCACAGGATAATCGCGACAGAAATCACATTTTTGTTGCCGATAATTCTCGATAATCTGGAAAAGATAATGGCACCGATAATGGCTTCAATTTGAATCAACAAGAGCGTGAAAATCAATTTATCTTGCGCAAGGTTGATCTCGCTTTTTCCGAAAAGAGTGGCCATTAAGAAAATAGTTTGCATCCCAACGCTATAAAAGAAAAAACTCGAAAGGAAAAATTTCAAATTACGGTCTGCGAAAAGTGTTCTTCCGACCTTGAAAAGTTCATGAAAACTTTCGATAACAATATCCCAATAAAAATTGATATTATCTTTCAAAACTTCCCAAAAACCACCCTGTTCCTCGTGTTTTTTGAAAATGTTTTTGTAATTAAGCAACACCAAATCTTTGGGTAATTGATCTTTAACATTACCAAATTGCGGCAAATGTTTAAAAGTATACTGTGAAAAACCAAACCACCAAGCTCCGGTTAAAAGAAAGGAGATTCGGGTATAAAGTTTAGCTTCCTCGGGATTTTTTGCGAAAACCTGTATTAAAACCAAACAAATCACTACTAAAACTACCGAACCAATGTAACCATAAACATAACCTCTCGCGGAAAGTGCATCTTGCTTGTCGCGTGTTGCAATATCGGGAAGAAATGAGTTGTAAAACACCAAACTTCCCCAAAATCCTACACTTGCAGTGATACTGAATAAAAGCCCTAGAAAAACATTTTGCATACCTGTGAACATCGCCAATCCCATACAAGAAGTGGCTCCAAGATAACAGAAAAACTGCAAAAACGATTTTTTATTTCCAATGGTATCTGCCAATGACGATAAAATTGGAGAAAGTAAAACTACAATCAAAAATGAAATCGTAAGTGAATATCCATAAATAGCATCCGGTTGGTACTGTTTTCCAAAAATAGTGATCATGTGCCGCACAGGAACTTTAATCCATTTTCCGGTTTCTTCTACAAACTCACTTTTTTCGGTAGCTGTGGTAAGAATCGAATAGTAAATAGGAAAAATAGTAGAGGTAATTACCAATGAATACACCGAATTTGCCCAATCATAGTAAGCCCATGCTTTCATGATTTTCGGATTGTTCTTGATATTTGGAGTCTGTGAATGATCGTTTTCAGGCATTGGTAAATTAATTAATAGAACAAAAATAAAAAAACCATTAAGAATCTGATGAAAAAATTCATTAATAATTCTTAATGGTTTTATTTAAAGAAACATCGGTTTATACGTTCTCGATGACGATTGCGCTTGCGCCTCCTCCACCGTTGCAAATTGCAGCAGCTCCGTATTTTCCTCCATTTTGTTTAAGAATATTGATTAAACTCACAATAATTCTTGATCCGGAACTTCCAAGCGGATGACCTAATGCTACTGCACTACCATTTACATTCACTTTACTGGCATCTAATCCTAAAATTTTATTATTTGCCAAACCTACCACAGAAAACGCTTCATTGAATTCGAAAAAATCGATATCAGAAATCTGTAATCCCGTTTTTTCCAGAGCGATAGGCAAGGCTTTGGAAGGTGCGGTAGTAAACCACTCAGGCTCGTGAGCAGCATCTGCGTAAGAAACAATTTTTGCTAAAGGTTTCAAGCCCAATTCTTCCATTTTTTCTTTCGACATTAATACCAAAGCAGAAGCGCCATCATTTAAAGTTGAAGCATTTGCAGCAGTTACGGTTCCATTTTCTTTCTGGAATACCGTTGGTAAAGTCGAAATTCTATCAAAATTTACAGATTTGTATTCTTCGTCTTCAGCGAAAATTATTGGATCGCCTTTTCTTTGAGGAATTTCTACAGGAACGATTTCTTCTTTAAATTTCCCTTCGCTCCATGCTTTTGCGGAGCGTTTGTAAGATTCGATGGCGAAATTATCCTGATCTTCTCGTGAAATTTCGTATTTCGCTGCACATTTTTCGGCGCAAACTCCCATGTGAACCTTGTTGTAAACATCAATAAGTCCGTCAACAAGCATTCCGTCCAGCATTTTCACGTCGCCTAATTTAGTAGCATTTCGTGCATTATAATAGTGCGGAACCGAAGACATATTTTCCATTCCACCGGCAACAATGATGTTTTGATCACCCGCTTTAATGGATTGTGCAGCCATCATCACAGCTTTCATTCCAGATGCACAAACTTTGTTGATAGTTGTTGATGGTGTTTCATTTGACAAACCTGCGCCCAAAGCAGCCTGTCGAGCCGGAGCTTGTCCTTCGCCTGCTTGTAGAACATTTCCCATATAAACTTCTTGTACCAATTTCGGATTAAGATTGATTTTGTCTAATGCACCTTTGATGGCTACCGAACCTAATTTCGGTGCCGGAACAGTGGAAAGACTTCCCAAAAAACTTCCCATTGGAGTCCGTACTGCCGACACGATGAATACTTCTTTCATATTTTGAATTATAAGTTTATTAATACGGCAAAATACAAAAAAAAACACACTTCCGAAAAAGTGCGTTTTGATTTTATTTTAAAGGGATTGGTTAATGTTTGAGCTCCGCCACAACTGCCGGATTATGCTTGTGCTTAAACAAAATTGCAAAAGCGATTGCAATGATCAGTGCGTAAATGGCGAAAACGAGCCATATCTCATGCCACATCTTTCCACCATCCGGATTGGTGAAGAAGGTAGAAATGAGCCAACCACTTACCGAGCTGCCTAAAATGGCTCCGAAACCATTGGTCATCATCATGAATAAACCTTGTGCTGATGAACGAATTTTGCTATCAGTGGTACTTTCTACGAATAATGATCCTGAAATATTAAAGAAATCGAAAGCCATTCCATAAATTATATTCGAAAGAATAATAAGGACAAGCCCGAAACCTTCCGGTGCTCCCAAAGAAAAGAAACCGAAGCGCAAGACCCAAGCTCCCATACTGATAAGCATCACTTTTTTAATTCCAAATTTATTAAGGAAGAAAGGAATTGCCAAAATGAAAAGCGTTTCTGAAATTTGAGAAATGGAAATAATCATGGTAGAATATTGTACTACCGCTGAATTTTTGTAAGCTTCTACTGCGCCAAAATCTTTTAGAAATGTATCACCGTACATGTTGGTTAACTGTAATGCAGCTCCCAAAAACATCGAAAATACAAAGAACAACGCCATTTTTTTCTGTCCAAATAACTTGAAAGCGTCTAATCCTAATTTTTCAGACCATGTAGCATCATGAGCGATGAGTTTTGGAGGTGGACATTTCGGCAAGAACATTGCAAAAATTCCTAAGAAAATTGCAACGAAACCGGCAATATAAAATTGATTTGCATTAAGCGAATTCGAGAAAATTCCTGCTAACATTTCGCCCATTTTAATACCTGTTTGGGAGAATGATTGCTCATCACTGAAAATATTGGTGCACCACATGGCTACGATAAATCCGATGGTTCCCCAAACTCTAATTGGAGGGAAAACTTTTACGACATCGTAATGGCTATCCTTCAGTAATTTGTACGAAATAGAGTTTGATAGCGATAAAGTAGGCATGTAAAAACACATTCCTACCAATAAAATCCAGAAAAAGGAAGTTGGATCGTCGGTTTTTGCTAATAGGAAGAGCGTAATTCCGTAGAGAATATGAAGCATTCCGTAGAGTTTCTCGGCATTGATCCATTTATCAGCGATAATTCCCATCAAAGCAGGCATGAACACAGATGCAATCCCCAATGTTGAAAACACGGCTCCAAACTCGGCTCCGCTCCATTGCTTATAAGAAAAACCATAAGTTCCGAGTGTGGTAAGCCACGCGCCCCAAACAAAAAACTGCAGAAAACTGATTATGGTAAGTCGTAATTTTAAATTCATTATTGATAATTCCTAGTTTATTCTATTTTTTTATCTCTTCTCTTAATTTCCTCTTGTATTTCCAAGGCAGCATCGAAATCTTCATCTCTCACTGCATCGTCCAAAATTTTTAGTAACTCCTCCATAGAAAGCAGATGTAAACTACCAGTTTGAGGATCATCAAAATCTTCTTCAGTTGTTACGGGAAGTTCCAATTCCAATAGGATTCCGGCTTCCGACAATACTTCTTTCGTAGTAAATATGGGAGCATCAAAACGTACTGCCATCGCTACTGCATCGGAAGTTCTTGCATCTAAAATTAAATCTTGGCCGGTAGAATTTTCTTTAAAATTGATATGTGAAAAAAATACTCCATCGACGATTTGATAAATAATCACCGATTCGATTTTATAATTGGTAGAAATCACAAATTTTGCGAATAAATCGTGGGTTAAAGGCCGCGGTGGGTTTAAATCTTTCTCTAAACCTAAAGAAATTGATTGTGCTTCGAAATTTCCTATTACGATTGGTAATTTTACGTTGGTTTCTTCATCTTCTAGCAGAAGTGCGTACGCTCCGGATTGCGATTGGCTGTATGAAATTCCACGTATGATTAGTCTTTTGTAATCCATGGCTACAAATATAATTGATTTTTTAGATTCAGAATTTATAATTCTAAATATTTCTTAAAAAAAGCATTAAAGGATCATCTACAAATCAACTATTTTGTCCAAAGAAATATCAACGATAAACCAACTTCCTTTCTCTATTTCAATCTTTTTAAAATCGGCATTCAAAAAACGAATTCGCGAATCGATGTTGTTTAAACCAATTCCTTTACTGATTTGTTTTGGTTGAAAGCCAATTCCGTTGTCTCGAACAGAAATTTTCAGTTCCGGATGATGGTAGTTGATTTCTATAAAAGCTTCCTTCGCGCCGGAATGTTTGATGATATTATTGATGAGCTCCTGGATTATCCGATAAATGTGCGTTTCAATTACTTTATTAAATTGAATTTTTTCGCTAGTGAAAAGAAATTTGAACCGGATTCCATAAAACTTTTCTCCTTTTAAAAAGAGGTTTTCAATGGTTTTTACCAATCCAAACTGGGTAATCGAAGAAGGAGAAAGATTGTGAGAAAGTTCCCGAATTTGTAAGCAAGAATTGTCGATAATTTCAGTAATTTCTTTGATAATCGCCGAGTTTTTCGGTTTCAAATCTTCGGAATTCAATGCTAAAAGATTATATTTTATAGCTGCTAAATCCCCTGCTACTCCATCATGCAACTCTTCGGCGATTCTTTTTCTTTCTTTTTCCTCGCCTTCCAAAACTCTATTTAATTTGCTGATCTGTTGTCGGTGTAGATGTCTGGTAACTTGCAGCAAAATTCGGTTTTTATCGTCATTAATCAATTTCACCTTGTAAGCCAAACCTAAACTAAAAAAAAGTGTTTCAATGATGATTCCGATAAAAAAATATTTGATCGGATTTTCCATCTGAAAGGAAGAAATCTGACTACCGGTGAACGATTCCAAAGCAAAAAAAAACAAAAGCACATACACCAACCAGAAAGAAATTTTTATATTTCGCGCAATGTGAAATTGCGTGGTAAAAAGTGATCACAAAAATGCTGAGCATTATGGGTAAATATAGAAATGTTAACAATTTCATGTACAAATGCGGAGTGTTGAAAGAATATGCAATGATTGCCCAACCGAAAAATAAACCACCCAGATTCCTCACGATTCTCATGATTCTGTTGAAATATTTTCTAATATGTTTATCGAGGTCCAGAAAGTGTAGCGCAAATCTACAGTAGTAATTATAAAAAACTATTTGCAGAAAAAGACATGCAATGTAAGTGAAAATTTCCGCGTTATTTTGAGTAAGAAATCGAGCGATAAAATGCTCAAAAGCATAGTAAAAATAATCGTTTCTGCTTAACAGATATGTTAATAGAAAAACAATATAAAGCGCATAATATTTAAAGCTTCCTTCTCTAATGTAAATGAAAATTACTCCACTAACAATAAAAAAAAGCAACTGGAAAGAAATTGCCATATTCCATACAAACAATCCCATTTTCGGTGTATTAGCTCGGTTATTTAGTAAAATTAATCATTTTTAAGATGAAATAGAATATTTTATTATTTAAATTTAATTTTAATAAAAATATTTTTTCTTTAAACAAAAAAACGCCGGAAAATTCCGACGTTTCGTGTATTTTTTAAGGAAAAAAATTATCCTTTCAAAGCTTTGATTTTCTGAGTTAATTCCGGGATAATCTGGAATGCATCGCCCACAACTCCATAATCTGCTGATTTGAAGAAAGGAGCTTCAGGATCACTATTGATTACCACAATGGTTTTAGAAGAATTTACTCCCGCCAAATGCTGAATCGCGCCGGAAATCCCAATTGCGATATACAAATTAGGAGAAATTGCTTTTCCGGTTTGTCCAACGTGCTCGGAGTGAGGTCTCCAACCGATATCGGAAACTGGTTTAGAACAAGCAGTTGCTGCTCCTAATACGTTTGCCAATTCTTCAACCATTCCCCAGTTTTCTGGAGCTTTCATTCCACGACCTGCGGAAACTACGATTTCTGCTTCTTTTAAATCCAATTTACCGGAACTTTGTTCATGAGAAATCACTTTGGTATCCTCATTCGCAACGGAAAGATCTTTTACTTCTTCAGTTCCTGCAACTGGATTTTCTTTAACTCCGAAAGCGTTTTGAGAAACGGTAACGATAACACCCTGTGCATCAGCTTTCGCGTGCATAAACCCTTTTCCGGAAAAAGCTCTTCTTTTCACTTGGAACGGGGAAATACTTTCTGGTGCTTCCAAAACATTGGTAATTAATGAAAAATCTTTCATCACCGCCAACATTGGAGCTACAGAAGACGCATCAGTGGTGTGAGGAAATACGATGATATTGCCGTTTGCAACTTCTTTTACTGCTTGTGCGTAAGCTTTCGCGCTGAAGTTTTTCAATCCTTCGTCTTTCACATTGATTACATTATTTGCACCATATTTATACAAAAGATCTGAAGAATCTGTAGGATTAATGGTAATTGCGCTCACGGTTTCGCCCAATTGATCGGCAATTGCTTTAGCGTAAGAAACCGCTTCGAAAGCTGCCTTCTTGTAAATTCCGTTTATATTTTCTGCGTATACGAATACTGCCATTTTTTGAAATTTTAAATGTTGAATTTTAAATTAAATTACTTTTGCTTCCTCATGAAGTAATCTTACCAACTCATCAAGCTGATCTGCTGCAACCATTTTCACTGCAGCTCTTGCAGGTACTGAATCGTAGGAAACTCCTTCAACGCGAACTTCAGTAGAGGTAGGCTCTTGCACCTGTAATGGTTTTGTTCTGGCAGACATAATTCCTCTCATATTCGGAATAATTAAATCTTTTTCATCAACCATTCCTTTTTGACCAGCAATTACAGCAGGAAGTTTAACAGAAATTGTTTCTTTTCCACCTTCGATTTCTCGAACTGCTGTAGCTTCGGAACCGTTTACATCAAGTCCTACACAAGCATTTACAAAAGGCTGATTAAGCAATTGAGCTACCATTCCGGGAACAGCACCACCGTTGTAATCGATAGATTCTTTTCCACAAAGTACTAAATCGTAACCACCGTTTTGAGCGAAATTGGCGATTTCTTTTGCAACAGAAAAACTATCTTTAGGATCGGTATTTACACGAACTGCATCATTAGCACCAATTGCCAAAGCTTTTCTGATTACAGCCTCAGTACCTGCATCACCAACGTTGATTACCGTTGCCGTTGCACCTTGAGTTTCTTGTAACTTAACGGCTTTAGTTAATGCAAATTCATCCAAAGGGTTGATAACCCACTGAATTCCGTTTTTGTCGAAAGCAGATTTATCTGCTGTGAAATTAATTTTGGAAGTAGTATCCGGAACACTACTGATACAAACTAATATTTTCATGTGTTAAATAATTTAAAATTTTTTAAAAAATACACCTCAATAATTTATTGATTACGGAGCTGTAATTTGTTTTTTCAGTTTTGCTAAGTTAAATAATAATATATTATGCATGCATAGTATTTTTTGAAAATTAATATTTCATACATAATTTTAACTGTTTGGTTTAGACGGCCTAATCTCGATTTTACTAGGTAAAGTACGTGGATTCATTTTGAAAAGATCGATGATTAACTCGCCGATATCTTCCGGTTGAATTTTCCACGCGTCTTTTTCCGAAGGTTCATTATCATTAAAATTAGAAGAAACCGAACCCGGCAAAATTGTGGAAACTTTAATATTGTACTTCCTTAAATCAATCATCGCAGCTTGGGTGAAACCTACAACTCCGAATTTCGAAGCATTGTAACCTGCTCCGTTTTCGAAGAAATTGGTTCCGGCCAAACTTGCAATACTGATGAAATATCCTTCTGTTTTTTTCAATTCTTCTACAGATGCTTTCAAACTATGAAATACACCGGTAAGATTGGTATCTATCATATTGTTCCAATCTTCAGTATCGAGTTGATCTACTGGTTTGAAAATCCCTAAACCAGCATTGGCAATTACATAATCTAACCGACCGAATTTTTTAATAATTTCCGAAACTGCATTTTTTTCATCTTCAAAAATTTTAACATCTGAAGCAATTCCGAAAACCATCGATTGATCTTTTGATAAATGGTTTGCTGCTGCTTCCGCATCTTCTTGTTTTCTACCGGAAATTGCTACTTTAATTCCATTCTGCAGTAATACTTGTGCGATTCCAAAACCAATTCCTTTGGTTCCGCCTGTGATATATGCTACTTTATCTTTCATTTTTTAATAATTTGTTGTGCTATGCTTTAGCGTAATTTTCAAAGAAAAGCGGAATACTTTCGATTCCTTTGTAGAAATTAAATAATCCGTAATGTTCATTGGGTGAGTGAATTGCATCCGAATCTAACCCGAATCCCATTAATACAGATTTCGCTCCCAAAACTTGCTCAAACATCGCTGTAATTGGGATACTTCCTCCACTTCTGTATGGTAAAACTTCTTTCCCGAAAGCGGTTTCCATTGCTTTTTTGGCTGCTAAAAATTCTTTCGTATCGCTTGGTAAAACATAAGGCATTCCACCGTGGTGAGGCGTTACTTTTACTTTTACATTTTTAGGAGCAATTTTCTCGAAATACTTCGTGAATTTTTCGGTAATTTCTTCCGGAGTTTGATAAGGAACCAAACGCATTGAAATTTTCGCAAAAGCTTTCGAAGGAATCACTGTTTTCGCACCTTCGCCAGTGTATCCGCCCCAAATTCCATTGCAATCTAAAGTAGGTCGAATCGAGGTTCTTTCCAATGTCGTGTATCCTTTTTCACCTTCAACATCAATTAAACCGATCGATTTTTTGAAACCTTCCGGATCATCTTTCAACTTGTTCATTTCTGCTCTTTCAGCATCAGAAACGTTATCGACATTATCATAAAATCCGTCAATTGTGATGTGGCCGTCTTCATCGATCAATTTGGCAATCATTCTCGAAAGAGCGTGAATAGGATTTGGAACTGCGCCGCCGTAAAGTCCGGAATGCAAATCTCTGTTCGGACCTTCCACTTCTACTTCTACGTAGCTCAAACCTCTAAGACCGGTAGTTACCGTTGGTTGTTCCTTTGAGTAGATGTGAGTATCTGAGATCAAAATAACATCGCAAGAAAGTTTTTCTTTGTTGTCATTCACGAAATCTTCTAGACTTTTCGATCCAACTTCTTCCTCGCCTTCCAAAATAAATTTCACATTACAAGGCAAAGAATTGGTTTTCATCATCGCTTCAAATGCCTTTAAATGCATAAAAAACTGTCCTTTATCGTCAGCAGAACCTCTTGCGAAAATGGCGCCATCTGGGTGAAGCTCCGTTTTCTCGATATACGGTTCGAAAGGTGGTTTTCTCCAAAGTTCCAACGGATCTGGTGGTTGCACATCATAATGTCCGTAAACCAAAACGGTCGGCAAATTTTTATCTAGAATTTTCTCCCCAAAAACGATAGGATAACCCTTGGTTTCGCAAATTTCAACTTGATCAGCTCCGGCTTCTTTCAAAAATCCGGCAACGGTATCTGCACATTTCAAAACTTCATCTTTATACGCAGGATCGGCTGAAATAGAAGCAATTTTCAGTAGTTCAAACAATTCATCTACAAATCTCTGTTTGTTTTCCTGAATGTAATTTAATGTTTCTTGCATTTTATCTTTATTATTAATTATGAAAAATCGAATCTTGTAAAAATAAAAAAAATGCCTCGCAGGAGCAAGACATTTTATCTGTTTATAATAAAATTAAGAATTATTTGCTGTGATTTTCTGCAGTTTCTACTTTCGCTGAATCGGTTTTTACAGCAGTTGCGTGAGCATCTGTAATTTTTGCAGAATCTTTTGATACTTCTTCGGTATGATGAGTCGCAGCCGGCATTCCGTCTCCATGAATCTCATCGTCGCTGTATCTTTCTGTGTTTTCGTCTAATTTCAGAACTCCTTTATTGCCACCTGCTTGTATTTTTTTACAGCTAATCACCAAACTTGCAAGCGCTACACCTAAAATAATTTTTTTCATAAGTAATCTCTATTGTTTTTATAGGTTATATGAAATTGCTGAATTTTCACCACTTTTCGCACTGATCATTGGCGATTTCATATAATTTTTTGATTGTTCAAAAGTAAGAAATATTACGATTTGTCACAAAAAAATTAAATCTTTTCTAAACAGATTTCAAAATAATTTTTCCTTTTTGGCTTTGAGTGAAAATCAAATAGGAATTTCCACCATCCGAAATCTTGTATTTTTTCTTGATTTCTTCCGGCGAAAGCGGATGATTTTTTGAAATGATATTAAATTTTTCTCCTTTTTTGATGGCTTTAGCTTCAATTTTTTCAACCTCCAAAATTCTTCCTGGAAATGAATTCAATCGTTTATCTGAAGTGTAAAAATGCGAATTGGGATGAAGTTTTTTTATGTTAAATTTTTCGGAAACCACATTGAAAGCTCCCGATTTCAAAACCGCATTGTTCGGAATATAAAGAAATTTCAAAGGTTCAGAAAAAGCAGAAATTGCGCTTTTTTCTTCATTTAATTTATAAAAAAATTCAGGTTCGTCACTTTCTAAATTGATGGTAGAAACTTCAATTTCATCTGACTTTGAAGAAGAATTGATAAAAACCAAAAGTTCCTTAACCTCATTTTTCACGGCAATAATTTGAATTTTCGAAACAGATTTTAAAACAGAAACCAAGTAAGAAATATCAATCAAAGGAGAAAGTTTCACGATGATTTCATCTGAAATTTCACTCAGTTTTTCTTGAATTTCCAAAAGATTGGGCGATAAATCTTCAAGAAGAAATTTTTTGTTCTTTTCGTGGTCTCTTCTTGCCGGATCAAGGTAAATCAGATCGAATTTTTCGGTGTTTTCAGTTAAAAATATTTCTAATTTTTCATTAATAAAATTCGCTTTTCTGCCCAAAATCATCCAATTATGTTTCACGATTTCAATAAGTTGCGAATTCTGTTCGATAAGGATAACTTTTTCAAAATTTTCCGACAGAAAATAAGCGTCAATTCCGAAACCGCAAGTGAGATCGAGGAAGTTTTTTCCTTGCAAATTTTTAGCTTTAAATTCAGCTGTAGATTGTGATGACGCTTGCTCCAAGTTGAGATTCGGAGGAAATACAATTCCTTCTTTCAACAGAAACCGAAATTTTCGTTGAGCTACTTTTTTTCCTTTGATCTGTTGGATGATTTCCAGCATTGACGCCTCTGGAAAAGGCGATTTTTTCAATAACAAAGAATGCAAATCGGTGGTTAGATTTGCATTGATGAATTGTTGTATTTCTGGTTTTAAAATATTTTCCAAAAGGCAATTATTCGTACATTTCACTTAATCGGACTGGTACAATTTTCGACGGATTATAAAGTTCTTCGACGGATTTCGTTTTCTCCAATTTAGGATAGAAATTCACGCCGATTAATTTTATTTTTCCCTCTTCCAACCATTGCTGTTCTTTCACCGCATTTTCATAAATTTTTTGCTGTAGCCAACCGGTTTTCAACAATTCGGAATAACCACCATTTTCTTCCATTTCAAGGAATAATTTCCAGGATTTTTCGGCGAATTGTTGCGTAATGTTTTCGATGTAATAACTTCCGTTTCCGGCGTCATCAACAACATTGATAATGCTTTCGTAAGCCAAAACAATTTGTTGTTTGAATGAAATTTCCTCGGAAAGTTCATCTCCGGTTCCCACCTTGAAATCGTTCGTAAAAACCGCATCAGCACCACCAATCATTGCAGATGAAAGTTCTAATGAAGCTCTAATAATATTATTTTCATAATCATTTTGGGATTTGTTCCTCAACGAAGTTTCCGCAAAAATAAATGGAATTTCATTTAAGTTAAACTCTTTTGACAATTGATTGAAAAGCAATTTAAACGCTCTCAATTTTGCAATTTCAAAGAAATAAGTAGAACCAACTGCAAATTTAAAAACGATATTTTTAAGAATTTCCGCACCGAAAATTTCCGCTAAATCTTTAGCTTTCGCCAATGCAATTGCCAATTGCTGTACAATAGTTGCTCCGGAATTTTGATGAAGCGAAACATCGATTGCGATATTTCGGTCGAAACTTTTAGCTAAAAGTTCTTTCCCGAGTTGCTCGTTGATTTCGCCGTTTTCGTCGTCCGAAAAAAGATCTATCAAACTGAAATAGCGATTGGTTTCATCAACCGAAATATGTTCTGCTAGATCAATATTGTTGATGAAAATAGCCTTTTCTTCAAGATTTTCAACATTTTGATTCAAAAGAAAAGCAAAAACATTCTCCTCCAAACTTTCGTGATATCGAGCAACCAAGTGTGTCGATTCCTCCACTTTCGGAAGATTTCGCATTGGCTTGGAAACGGAATCGTAGTATGGTTTTACATCAATTCCTTCCAGATTTTCTTTAGAAAGAATTTCATAGATATCTTCGGTTTTCAGTTGTTTCTTAACTAAATTTTCCCAATCTTGAATGGAGGTTTTTGCGAACATATCTTAAGGATTTTTTTTCAAATTGGCGCTATCAACTACAAGGATGAAGATTTCTTCGTTAGGTTTTTTCATGAAATAATTTTCTCTGGCAAATTTTTCTTTTTCAGATTTATTATTCATGAGTTTCTTGAAAAACTCGTCATTTTTCTGATATTCGTTTTTATAATATTCCAGCTGTTTTTCGTATTTATTGATTTCTCCGTTGAGTTCATTAACGACCAAAAATGAAGTATTATCAAAGAAAATCATCCAAACTAAAAATAAAAATACCGTGATGAAATACTTATTCAGAAAATATTTTTGAATAAATTTAAACGCCGGTGATTTATGTTTTATTTCTTTAATCAGCTCTTTCATTTCCTTTAAAATTTAAAAAATAAAGATACAGAAATTAATGTGATTTTTTCAAGGTATTATTGATCACCGTTGACAGAAAATCAATCGCCACGGTATTTTGCTTCATGTTGGGAACGATCAGATCTGCTTCATTTTTTGATGGCTCAATAAATTCCTGGTGCATGGGTTTCAAAGTGGTTTGGTAACGGTGCAGAACTTCCTGCAAATCGCGACCTCTTTCCTGCGTATCTCTTCGGATTCTTCGTATTAATCTTTCATCTGAATCCGCATGAACAAAGACTTTTAAATCATATTCTTTCAATAATTCAGAATTGGTCAGTACCAAAATCCCTTCCACAATCAGTACGTTTTTAGGTTCTACCAGAACATGATCGCCGGTTCGGGAATGGGTAACAAATGAGTAGATTGGCTGTTCGATGTTTTCTCCATGTTTCAGCGCTTTTACATGTTTTAGCAAGAGATCAAAATCGATGGATTTTGGGTGGTCATAGTTGAGAACTTCCCTTTCAGCAAGAGTTAACTGCTGATTATCGTGGTAATAATTATCTTGTGAGAGTACATTAACTCCTTCAGTGTTCAGTTGCTGTAGAATTTTGTTTACCACAGTAGTTTTTCCGGAGCCTGTGCCGCCTGCAATTCCGATAACGAGCATAAATAATAGTTTATGCAAAGATAGAATTTTGCACGAATGAATCTGAGTTTTGTGGCAGGAATTTAACGTGAAATTTGAAAATTAAGCTCCTTTTTTCTCAATTCCAAGGAGATAATAAACCACTGCGCTTACGCGAGCCAAAAATTCGCGGGATTGGTTTCTGTAAAAACTTTGATTGCTTAAAACGTCCTGCGCATCGAATCCCAACGCATTCATATTATTGTTTCTTGCATAAAAAAGTGCCCGCAAATTGTGGAAACCTTGGGAAACAATTATAATGTCGTTTTTCTTGTAAATATTTTTGCAATTATTAATGCTTGCTTGCGTTTTGAAACCTTTCGGATCTTCGGTAATGATGTTTTCCGGAACACCTTCCTGATAAACGAGATAGTTTTTCATTGCAAAAGGTTCGTCGTAGCCTTGGCTTTTTTCGCCACTGACGATGATTTTTTTTATTTTTCCATGATGGTAAAGCAGTGCGGTTGCATCCATTCTTTTGGTAAAATAAGGATTCGAAACTCCGGATTTCATTCTAGGTGAGGTTCCTAAAACCAGCGCAGTTTCTCTTGGCGGAACTTTCGAAATTTTGGTAAAAGTTCGTCCGTTAGTTAATGCCACAACCCAAACATTCGCTAAAATCATCAGCAAAACGGTGATTTCAACAAGGATAAAAAAAGATTTTAATATTTCTAAAATTCTTTGCAAAAGTTGCTCGCTTTTATGTTAGATCAAAATTAACCTTTATTTTCTTGCTTAAAACAAAAGACATGCACGCCAAAATCTTTCCCGACTTTTCTTCTTTTTCCGTCAAATATTCATTTTCTAAAAGTTCTACCTCACCTTCTTCCAAAATACATTCGCAACTCCCACAAATTCCTGATTTACAAGAATATGGCAACGGAAAACGTTGAATTAATAATTGTTGCAAAAGTTTGGTTTTATTATTTTCCAGCTTTGTTGAATAATTTTTCCCGAAAAGTTTAAAATCCACCGAAATTTCTTCTACCAAAGGAAATTCTTTTTCGACAGGATAAATATCATCATTAAACTCTTCAAATAATTCAAAATGAATATTTTTCTTTGGAATTCCGTTGTTGTAGCACGCGTTCGCCAACGATTTAATCATCTCTCCTTTTCCGCAGATCAGCACTTCGTCAACTGCATCCCAAATGGTACTTTCCTCGTCGGTATCGTCTAAATGCAGAATTTGATTAATGATTAGCTTGAGTTTTTTTTCATCTAATCTTCCATAAAACAGGTTGTCCGAGGTTTTTTCCTGCGAAAAGAAATAGAAAATCTGCAATCGGTCGCCATATTTTTTGGCCAAATCATCGAGTTCATCTTTAAAGGCGATTTCTTCCGATTTTCTGTTTCCATAGAACAAAAACAACCGTGTTCTGGGTTCCGTATGCAATAATTGTTTGAAATGGCTAATTAAAGGTGTAATGCCAATTCCACTGGCAAATCCAATGATGGTGCGGAATTCATGCGGTTTCGATATCAACGTAAACCGGCCTTTTGGTTCAGAAATTTCTAATTCGTCACCGATTTCATAATTTTCAAAAAGTTCTTGCGTAGAACTTTCCTCACTATTGATTTTTATACCTAAAGAAATTTTTTCCTCGTAAGGCGCAGAAGTCATCGAAAAATCATTCTGAAAAACCTTACCTTTTGCCGGATATTTTATGGTAACATATTGCCCGGCTTCGAAGCGGTAATTCGATTTCAAAACCTCTGGAATTTCAAATTCCAATGAGAAAGTGTTTTTGGTCAGCTGACGCTTTTTCGTTAATTTTAGCCTGTGAAATTCGGCTTGCCGCACCTTAGGTGAAAGTTTTTCCATATCAATTATGATTCAAAAATATAAAAATAAAATGAATAAATTAATTTTAAGCATTCTGATTTTGGCAATGGTTTCGAGTTGCAAAAAAGAAACAAAAACCGACGAACTTACGGATAATTCCATCACTGATTCGGTAAAAACTCCGGAATCGAATGAAGTTTCAGAAACGGCAATTCCTTTCAAAAAAATAGAATTAACACCGGATGAAACGTCAAAGATGCTTGCAAAAAAAAATAATGATACTTTATATGTAACCAATTTTTTCGCTACATGGTGCGGACCTTGTATGGTTGAAATCCCGCATTTCAAAGAGAAAATGAAGGAATTGAAAGGTCAACCCGTGAAATTCACATTTGTCAGTTTGGATGCAAAAGAAGATTGGGATACGAAGGTAAAAGCTTTTGCAGAAGAAAATCATTTGTCAGAAAATATCGTTTTGGTGGATGGTGAACAACTGATTCCTGAATATTTCCACGCCAATTTTAAACAATGGGACGGCGGTTCAATTCCGTTTACTTTGCTCCGAAAAGGCGATAAAACCGACGAAACTGTCGGAATGATGAGCAAAGAAATGCTGGATGAAAAAATTTCTTCTTTCATGGTGTCCAAGTAAAAAATAAAGAAAATTCTATTGAAAACCGGTTTCAGGTTTATTTGTTTGCTCATTATTATCGGAATTTTTATTTCGGTAATTATCAACTTGAATATTGGTTTTATAAAACTTAATTTTTCCGATTTTTTCATTTCAAATTCAGAGAATTCACAGATAGCACAACTTCGTATTAATCGGGTTTTAGCAATGCTTTTGGCTGGAATTACGATTCCAACTTCTGGGTTTTTGTTGCAGGAATATTTTCAAAATCCTTTGGCGGGACCTTCCGTTTTAGGAATTTCTTCCGTGGCGAGCTTAAGTGTTGCTTTTTACATTTTTTTCTCGCAAGATTTGGTGCTTCCAGAGTTTTTGCAAAATAGTTTTCTCAGTATTTCTGCAATTGCGGGAAGCTTTTTGTTGATGCTGGTTTTGCTGGCTTTTTCCAATAAATTTCAGGATAAATCTTTCTTGATTATTTTTGGATTTTTGGTTTCTGCATTGGCAGGAGCTATCGTTTCTATCTTGCAGTTCTATGCGGAAAATCAAAGCCTTAAAAATTATATTTTATGGAGTTTTGGAGCGAATAATCAGGTTTCTACCAATCAAATTTTGATTTTATCAGTGATTGTAATTTTCGGAATTTTCCTAAGTTTCAAATCCATAAAACCATTGATCGGAAATGCTTTGGGAACCGCTTATGCACAAAGTTTAGGAGTAAATTTGAATCAATTGAAATATTTGGTCATCATTGCTTCATCCTTGTTTTCAGCTTCTGTTACGGCGTTTTTAGGACCGATTTTATTTATTGGAATTGTTGTTCCTCATTTTTGCAGAATGATTTATAATCCGGCAAAACTTTGGCAACAATGGATTTTGAATATGATTTTAGGAATTTTCATCATGGAATTTTTCTGTATTATTTCAGAACTTACGCAATTTCCTTTGAATGTTATCACCTCCCTTTTCGGAATTCCGGTGATTTTGATGATGATTATGAAGAAAAAATAAATTTCGCTTTTTAGTAAATAAAATGTTTTTACAATTAAAAAATACAACAATCGGTTACAAAACTCCTTTAATAAAAGGTGTTGATACATCGTTGGATTTGGGCGAAATTTGTTTACTAATCGGTAACAACGGCGTTGGAAAAACTACTTTAATTAAATCGATTCTCAATCAGATTCCAACTTTGAACGGAGAAATTGTCCTGCAAAATCAACCTTTAAAAAGACTTTCCCAGAAAAAAATCGCGGAACAAATTGCAGTGGTTTTTTCAAAATCTCAGGTTCCGGCGAATTTTACTTTGACCGATTTGGTCGCTCTCGGAAAATATATTCATTACCCATATTATTTCAATCTAAATAATTCTGATTTACAGGAAGTTGAAAAAATTATCGAAAGTTTAAATTTAACTCAATACAAAGACTTTCCTTTGCAAAAACTTTCAGATGGAAACCTTCAAAAGGCATTTATAGGAAGAGCTTTAGCGCAAAATTCTCCAATGATTATTCTTGATGAACCTACCACGCATCTCGATGAAAAAAATAAAATCATCATTTTAAAATTGCTAAGAAATTTAGCTAAAAATCACAACAAATTGATTCTCTTTTCTTCTCACGATTGGCGTTTGGCAAAGGAATTTTCGGACAATATTTGGTTGGTAGATGATGGAAAATTAGAAGCTGGAATTGCGGAAGAAATCCTCTTAAAACACAATGAATTGCTAAATCCAGAAGTTTTTCGTTTCAACGAAAATTTTGTTGCTCCACAGATTTTCGCACCACAGTTGGAAAAGGAAATGCTGTATTCTTTTCTTCAAAAAAACTTTACAAAAAACCTCTCTTTATTAAAATTTGAATTTAAGGATCATTTTTGGGAGATTCCAGATGATAAAATTCAAAGAAAATTCAATTCTTTTAAAGAGATTGCCGAATTCATTGCAAACCATGATTAATTCTACATTTTTATACAGTTAATTATTTACTATGCATGCATAGTATTATGCAAATCATATATTTTATTTAGCTGATAATCAATTATTTACATAAAATCCTAAAAATACTATGCATGCATAGTATTTCTTTTTTATATTTGTATAAATCACATCGTAAGAAAATTATGAACTCTAAAAATAATGATAAAGTTGAGAATGTAGATCTCATTTTGAAGTCGACTTGGCTTGCTGTTTCGAAAATGTATTCGGAGCTAGCGCAAGATCATGATGCTACTGCAGTTCAAGCACTTACGCTTTTAAAAATCGATCCAAAAGAAGGAACCAGAAGTACGAATTTGGGACCGAAAATGGCGATTGAACCAACGTCTTTAACAAGAATTATCAAATTACTGGAAGACAATGGTTATATCTACAAAGAAAAAACTACCAATGATAAACGCGAAGTCATCATTAAACTAACCGACAAAGGATTGACCAGTAGGAATTTATCTAAAGAAGTTGTGGTAAACTTTAACAAAAAAGTAGTCGAAAAAATTTCTTCTGAAAAAATGGAAGTTTTCAAAGAAGTGATGTATGACATTTTAAAAATAGCAAACGAACTGAATAATAAAAAATAATCAATATGAAAAGACGAATAAAACACGTTACCGTTCTCGGTTCAGGAATTATGGGAAGTGGAATTGCAGCGCACTTTGCCAACATCGGCGTTGAAGTTCTCCTTCTTGATATCGTTCCTTTTGAATTGACGGAAGCTGAACAAAAAAAGGGACTTACCAAAGAAGACAAAATAGTGAGAAACAGAATCGCTACCGAAAGTTTGGCCAAATTGGTAAAATCAAGCCCTGCGCTGCTTTACAAAAAAGAATTTGCCGACAGAATTTCTGTAGGAAACTTTGATGATGATTTGCAAAAAATAAAAAACACAGATTGGATCATCGAAGTTGTGGTAGAAAGATTAGACATTAAAAAATCGGTCTACGAAAAAATCGAACAATTCCGCAAACCCGGAACCTTGGTTTCTTCCAATACTTCTGGTATTCCAATTAATATGTTGGTAGAAGGAAGAAGTGATGATTTTAAACATTATTTTGCTGGAACACACTTCTTTAACCCGGTAAGATATTTACCGCTTTTAGAAATTATTCCTACCAGTGATACCGATGCTGAAATCGTGAAATTCTACATGGAATATGGAGCTAAATTCTTAGGAAAAACCACGGTTTTAGCTAAAGATACACCTGCTTTCATTGCCAATAGAATTGGAGTTTTCTCCATAATGAATTTGCTTCACAATGTGAAATCTATCGGACTAAATGTTACGGAAGTTGATAAATTAACTGGTCCTGTAATTGGACGTCCGAAATCGGCAACTTTCAGAACTGCTGATGTAGTTGGATTGGATACCTTGGTTCACGTTGCTAATGGAGTTCACGGTTCTGGCGTAGAAGATGAGCAATTTAAAGGAACTTTTGTTTTGCCAGATTACATCAATTTTATGATGGAAAACAAATGGCTAGGTTCTAAAACCGACGGTGGCTTCTACAAAAAAGTAAAATCTGCTGATGGAAAATCTGAAATCCATGGTCTGAATCTAGACACGATGGAATATGAACTTCAGGGTAAATCCAGCTTCCCTACTCTTGAGCTAACCAAAAACATCGATAAGCCGATAGACAGATTCAAAGTTTTAATTGGTGGCAAAGACAAAGCTGGCGAATTGTACAGAAAATCTCTGGGTGCTCTTTTCGCTTATGTTTCACATAAAATCCCTGAAATTTCAGACGAGTTGTACAAAGTTGATGATGCCATGAAAGCTGGTTTCGGTTGGGAAAACGGTCCTTTCGAAATTTGGGACGCTGTTGGTGTTCAAAAAGGTATCGAACTCGCTAAAGAAGCCGGATATGAAGTATCTGATTGGGTGAAATCGGTAACAAGTTTCTATAAAGTTAATGATGAAGGTCAAAGTATTTTCTTCGATCAAAATTCTGGAAATTATAACAACATTCCTGGTCAAGAAGCCTTCATTATCCTTGATAATATTAGAAAAAATAAAACCTTGTGGAGCAATTCTGGTTCTGCAATCCAGGATTTAGGAGACGGAATCATCAATTTCGAGATTCGTTCAAAAATGAATTCTCTAGGTGGTGAAGTTCTGGATGGTTTAAACAGAGCCATCGACTTGGCAGAAAAAGAATACGATGGTTTAGTAATCGGAAATCAAGGCGCTAATTTCTCTGTCGGAGCTAATTTAGCAATGATTTTGATGATGGCCATCGAGCAAGATTGGGACGATTTGAATATGGCAATTGCGTACTTCCAAAAATCGATGATGAGAGTTCGCTACTCCTCTATTCCTGTAGTTGTTGCTCCTCACGGAATGACTTTAGGTGGTGGTTGCGAAATGACCATGCACGCTGATAAAGTAGTGGCTGCTGCTGAAACTTACATCGGTTTAGTAGAAACCGGAGTGGGTGTAATTCCTGGAGGTGGTGGAACTAAAGAATTTGCGATCAGAACTTCAAAAGAATTCCACAGTGATGATGTTAAAAACAACCGTCTTCGTGATGCTTTCATGAATATCGCGATGGGTAAAGTGGCAACTTCCGCTTACGAAGCTTATGATATGGGAATTTTGGAAAATCACAAAGACATCGTTGTGGTAAACAAAAACACCCAGATTCTTGAAGCAAAAAAAGTAGCAAAACTAATGGCAGAAAAAGGTTACACGCAACCAATTCAGCAAAAAGTAAAAGTTTTGGGTAAAGATGCACTTGGGATGTTCTATGTAGGAACGGACCAAATGGTAGCTGGGAATTTCATATCGGAACACGATAAATTAATCGCTGATAAACTTGCAAATGTTTTAGTAGGTGGAAATCTTTCGGAACCAACCGTAGTTACCGAACAATATCTTTTGAACCTCGAAAGAGAAACTTTCCTTCAATTGTGTGGTGAGAGAAAAACATTAGAAAGAATTCAGTACATGCTACAAAACGGAAAACCACTTCGAAACTAATCATTAAAATTTACAACAAATGTCAAGACAAGCATATATTATAAAAGGATTCAGAACTGCCGTGGGAAAAGCCCCGAAAGGATCGCTCCGTTTCACCCGTCCAGATGTGATGGCGGCAACCGTGATCGAAAAACTAATGGCTGCAGTTCCACAACTCGATAAAGACAGAATCGACGATTTGATCGTAGGAAACGCTATGCCAGAAGCGGAACAAGGTCTAAATGTTGCCCGTTTAATTTCATTAATGGGTTTAAATACCGACAAAGTTCCTGGTGTTACTGTGAACAGATATTGCGCATCAGGAAGTGAAGCGATTGCGATTGCCTCTGCAAAAATCCAAGCAGGAATGGCAGATTGCATCATCGCAGGAGGTACAGAATCCATGTCATACATCCCGATGGGTGGCTACAAACCGGTTCCGGAAACCGAAGTCGCAAAAACCAATCCCGATTATTATTGGGGAATGGGTTATACAGCGGAAGAAGTTGCAAAACAATACAATATTTCCAGAGAAGAGCAAGATCAATTTGCTTTAGAATCTCATTTGAAAGCTTTAAAAGCTAATGAAACCGGCGCTTTCAAAAACCAAATTGTATCCATTCCGGTTGAGTATAATTTCCTTGATGAGAATCAAAAAATCCAAACCAAAAAATTCGATTTCTCAGTAGATGAAGGTCCAAGAGCAGACACTTCTTTGGAAGGTTTAGCAAAACTTCGTCCGGTTTTCGCAAACGGTGGAAGCGTTACCGCCGGAAATTCCTCGCAAATGAGTGATGGAGCCGCTTTCGTAATCGTGATGAGCGAAGATATGGTGAAAGAATTAGGTTTGGAACCTGAAGCAAGATTGGTTGCTTATGCAGCTGCTGGTTTGGAACCAAGAATTATGGGAATGGGACCGGTTTATGCAATTCCTAAAGCCCTAAAACAAGCTGGTTTAGAACTGAAAGACATCGACTTGATCGAACTTAACGAAGCTTTTGCCTCTCAATCTGTTGCCATTAAAAAAGAATTAGGATTGAATCCTGATATCTTAAATGTAAACGGTGGCGCAATCGCACTCGGACATCCACTGGGTTGTACCGGAACGAAATTAACCGTTCAACTTCTTGATGAAATGAGAAAACGTGGCAACAAATATGGAATGGTTACTATGTGCGTAGGAACAGGACAAGGCGCTGCTTCGATATTTGAACTTCTTTAAAATCTATAATTTATAATTTAAACTCTAAAAATAATGGCCAATACACTTAAAGGCGGCGAATTCATCATCAAAGATATTCCTGCAAAAGAAATCTTCACTTTGGAAGAAATCAGCGAGGAGCAAAAAATGCTTCGCGAATCCATCAAAGAATTTATCGATAAAGAAGTCGTTCCTCACCGCGAACGTTTCGAACACAAAGATTATGCATTAACTGAAGAAGTAATGCGCAAATTAGGTGAAATGGGTGTTCTTGGCGTTGCTGTTCCAGAGGAATATGGCGGTTTGGGAATGGGATTCATCACCACAATGCTTGCCTGCGATATGGCTTCCGGAGCCAATGGTTCGGTAGCAACGGCTTATGGCGCACATACCGGAATCGGAACTTTGCCGATTTTGCTTTACGGTAACGAAGAACAAAAGAAAAAATACCTTCCAGATTTAGCTACCGGAACCAAATTTGGCGCTTACTGTCTTACTGAACCAGATGCAGGTTCCGATGCAAACTCCGGAAAAACAAAAGCAAGACTTTCCGAAGATGGGAAACATTACATCATCAACGGACAGAAAATGTGGATTTCCAATGCCGGTTTTGCTGATACTTTTACTTTTTTTGCGAAAATTGATGATGATAAAAACATTACAGGTTTCGTCATTAACCGTTCGGAATTGGAAAATCCTGAAAGTATGACTTTCGGTGAGGAAGAACACAAACTGGGAATCCGCTCCTCTTCTACCCGACAGGTTTTCTTCAACGATATGAAAGTTCCTGTAGAAAATCTTTTAGGAGAAAGAAACAACGGTTTCAAAATCGCTTTGAACGCATTGAACGTTGGTAGAATTAAATTAGCTGCCGCAAACCTCGATGGACAAAGAAGAATTTTAGCTTACGCTACCCAATATGCCAACGAAAGAAAACAATTTGGCGTTGCAATTTCAACTTTCGGAGCAATCAGAAAGAAACTTGCTGAAATGGCGACCGGAATTTTTGTTTCCGAAGCTGGATCTTACAGAGCTGCCAAAGATATTCAAGATAAAATTGATGAATTAATTGCTGGCGGAATGAATCATCAAGAAGCGGAATTGAAAGGTGTGGAAGAATTCGCAGTAGAATGTTCTATCCTAAAAGTTTTCGTATCCGATTTAACCCAAAATACCGCAGACGAAGGAATCCAAATCTATGGCGGAATGGGCTTCTCCGAAGATGCTCCTATGGAAGCAGCTTGGAGAGATTCCCGAATTGCAAGAATCTACGAAGGAACCAACGAAATCAACCGACTATTAGCAGTGGGAATGCTCATCAAAAAAACAATGAAAGGCGAAATCGATCTTTTGAAACCTGCGATGGCAGTTGGAAAAGAATTGATGGGAATTCCTTCTTTCGACGTGCCAGATTATTCTGAATTCATGAGCGAAGAAAAAGCGGTAATTGCCAATTTGAAAAAAGTTTTCTTAATGGTTTCCGGAGCTGCACTACAGAAATACATGATGGAAATCGAGAAGCAACAGCATTTATTGTTGAACGCTTCCGAAATCTTGAACCAAATTTATATGGCGGAATCTGCAGTTTTAAGAGCTGAAAAACATTTCGCAGCAGATTCTGTAGAAGCTGCAATGGCACAACTGAACCTTTACAAAGCCACTGAAAAAATCATCGTAGCGGCTAAAGAAGGAATCATTTCTTTCGCGGAAGGCGACGAGCAACGAATGATGCTTTCCGGACTAAGAAGGTTCACCAAATACGCAAACCAACCAAACGTAATTGCACTTACCGAAAAAGTAGCTGCACATTTCGTAGAGAAAGGTCATTACTAAATTTAATTTTGAATAATAGTAAAACGCCTCGGGAAACTGGGGCGTTTTTTTGATGGCTAAAAAGTAAATAATAAATTACTTTTTATTTGGAATAGAGTAAACAATTATATACTTTTGTATAACAAATTCAAGAGATGAAAACGAGTGAATTGTTACGAAAACTCTCAAAAGCTGGCTGTTACATGGTAAGACAAGGAAAAGGCAGCCATGAAATTTGGTTCAGCCCGATTACCGGAAAAGAATTCGTTGTCCCAAATCACGGTTCACAAGAAATTGGAAAAGGACTTGAAATAAAAATTAAAAGAACAGCAGGAATTTAAATTCAGAAAATGCTGTAACACACTTAAATCTTAAAAAAATGAAAAATTATAAATTCGTAGTAGAAAGAACTCAAACTGGTTTTTCCGCATTTGCCGAAGATGAAAATTTACCTGTATTTACCACAGGCAAAGACTTTGAAGAAATAAAAACAAATATCCTCGAAGCGCTTAATTTATACCTGGAACATGCCGGAAAAAAAGCTGCAACTGCCGAAAATATTATCACAAAACTAGACTTGCCGAGTTTCTTTGAGTTTTATTCGGTCATTAATGCTAAAGCTTTGAGCAAACGCATCAATATGAATGAAACGCTACTGTCTCAATATGTGAACGGCAAAAAGGAGCCCTCCGAAAAGCAAATCCAAAAAATCCTAACCGGTATCAAAGATTTAGGAAAAGAATTGATGCAGTTAGAAATCGCCTAATCTCCGTACAAAAATTCCAAAAACATAACCGAACCGAGAGGTTGCAACATCATTCAACCCCGCTCCCTCTCGAATCCTTTCCCGTGGAATCCTATCAAAAACTTACCTCTTCAACAATCCCCTCAAAATCTCCACTTCTTTTTCCAGTTCAAGCAGTTTTTCATTGGGTTTTATAGGGAAATTCGGGGGATAACTGCTGATTAAATCCGACAGCAAATCATAATTTAACGCCATCGACAATTTCCAGATGATCCCAAACTGCAGCGATGGCTGCCGAAAATAAGCGTGAACAGTACTTGTATTTACCCCAATTCGCCTTGCCGCTTCGGGCGGTGAAACATGCAGTTCCATAAGTTTTCGGCGAATAAACTTCCCAACATGCGGATAAGGATGGGCTCCGGGTTTCAAATAAGTGTGTGTTGGAAACATAATTCATTGGTTTTATGAGGATTAAAATTAATAAATTTTAGTTTCACATAACAAAATATATGCTTAAGAATAATCTTATTTAGTCTTAGACTATAAATTATTAGTTTAAAACTACAAATTTTTAGTTTAAGACTATATATTTTAAGCTTAAGACTATAATCTTTAAGCTTAAGACTCAATATTTTCACTCTTAAATTTAAATTTTTTTGTCTTATACATATATATATATTCTTTAAGGATATATTTTTTGCTCCATTACGTTTTGTGAATAAAAAACGACATTAAATTAATGAAGAAAGACTTTGATAAATTGAGCCAAAACATTATTTTTGAGGGAAAACTAAGAAATACGCAGGATGGGACATTTACCAAAGCTTATTGAAGATTTAGCATTGATATTAATTGTTGCCGCATTTGTCGTTCTTATTTTTCGGAAAATAAAGCAACCGCTGGTCTTAGGATACATTATTGCAGGTTTTTTGGTAAGTCCGAATTTCAAGATTTTCCCGTCAATTGCCGATAGCGAAAACATCAAAACCCTTGCAGAAATCGGAAAAACAGCCGCTTGGGCTGTGGCAGGAGAGATTATTCCTGAAAGTATAGCAAGGCCATTAGGTAAATATGTTGGGCCTTATGGAGAAGAAATTATTAAACAAAATTTAGGAATAAAGGTTTCTATTGTTGAAGAAGTTGTTAATTTAAATAGTGAAAAAGGTGGAAAATAATTTTTTATATGGAGTATTAATGATTTTCACGGGTTTAGTTATTATTATACTTAAATTAACTAAAAAGTGGATTTTCGATGAAAATAAAAATGCTTATGAGTCGGCATTAGCAGTCAGAGGTTGGATTGGGGCGATACTTCTTGTTATAGCAGGCATTTTCTTATTAATGGGAAAGAATTAAAAAGATACTCTTGCTAGAACAAACATCAAAATATCAATATTAACATTATGATTGTTGGTTTTGTCTTAATATCGACCGCTATTTTATTAATCTATTTACAGGTTAAAAACAAAATCTTTTATAAAAATGAACATAGAGAGGACTTCTATATTCCTCCAGAAGTAAGGGGTTTTTGGGGAATTATTTTAATGATGATAATTGGAGGATTAATATTAATTTATCAAAATTTTTAGGACCTCACCGAATATTTAACCTCACCGAATTTCGTTTGAAAATACAACAAGAGGGACAAAAATTTAACCACGCTTTTGGGCGTGGTTTTTATGTTTTTATTTACAACATACAAATGATCAAAAATTTATTGATTATCCGTTTTTAATCATAATCCTGTAATGTTAGCAATAATAAGCCTTTCAAAGAGTCTATCTCCAAAATATCTTCGATTTAGCTTGTAGATGAATTCGTTGAGATAGAGTTGAAGATACTTTCTTTTTATTTTGTGGTAATTGCCCAACAAATTTCTTTTGGCGTTGCTAATGGCAATATGAACCCATTTTAAAGTTTCTTCGGTAGTTTCTTTTGAACTTTTTTCCATAATATGAAGCTCTACAAAATCTGAAATATCCACATAAGAAGTGCTTTTATCTGTAAAAACAATACTCTGATTATCTATAGATTCTTTAATGGCTTCGTTGATTTCTTCTCCACTGTGTCCATCTAAAACCTTTGCTTTAAAGAACCGAACTTGTTTTTCTTTTTTTCCAGTATCAATATCTTCTAACGGTGTTGATTCTGCTATCATCGCTACATTTTGTTTCCCAACTGAACCTTTTCCACGAATTCCTTTTTTCTGCTCTATTTCGCTAGATTCTACTGTAAAATAGGCTTCGTCAAATTCTATCATCCCTTCCAAAGTGTATTTTGCATCTCGATTTCCCATGGCTTTTCTCAACTTATGAACCATTGCCCAAACTGGTTCATATCTCTTTAATCCCAATTGTTTTTGGATTTCTTTGGCTGAAAATCCTTTCTTGGTAACACTCATCAAAAACATGGTTTTGTACCAAATGAGAAAAGACAAATTCGAATTTTCCATGATGGTTCCGCTTTTCAAAGAAGTTCGACTTCTGCATTTTTTGCATTCATAACTTAATCTGCTCTTTATCCAAAAATGTTCTGTGCTTCCACATTTGCACGTGAGTCCTATTTTATCTCTCTCAGATTTAAAATGATTTATACAATCATCTTCTGTCCCAAAATGTGCTGAAAAACTGAATAAATTCATATCTAATTGTTTGATTACTACAAATATACAAAAGTTATGATAAATTACGGATATTCATAAAAACTTAATATTGAAATTTAAAAAAAATGACCAAAGAAGAACTCCTGAATAAAGCAATAAAATTAGCTGATCGAGCGCATAAAGGACAAACCGACAAATTTGGAACTCCTTATATTGGCCATGTGATTCGGGTGATGAACTATGGAAAAACGTACGACGAGAAAATTGTGGGCGTACTGCATGATGTGATTGAAGATTGCCCGGAAATCACTTACGATTTTCTTTTAGAACAAGGTTTTCCCAATGATATCGTATTCGCGATTGAATGTCTTACAAAGAAACCTTCAGATCAAGATTACACTGAATTCATCAAACAAACCGAGCGTTCCGCCTTAGCAGTTTCGGTGAAACTCAATGATTTAAGAGACAATATGGATTTGACGAGATTTACAAAACCATTAACGGAAAAAGATGCCAAAAGATTGAACAAATATTTAATGGCCTATCTGTATTTAAAAGAAAAATATTAATCAGCAATTTTCTCGGAATCGCCGAGTAAATCGTTCAGTTCGGTCATTTCGGATTTGGTTAAATCACGCCATTTACCGATGGGCAAATCGAGTTTGATGTTCATGATTCTGATTCGTTTCAGCTTCTTCACTTCATATCCTAAATATTCGCACATTCTGCGAATTTGTCGGTTCAGCCCTTGGGTTAAAATAATTCTGAACGATAAAGTATCGATCTGCTCCACTTCACATTTATTCGTAATAATTCCCAAAATAGGAACTCCGCTTCGCATTTTATGAAGGAATTGCGGCGTGATTGGTTTATCAACACGAACGATATACTCTTTTTCGTGGTTGTTTCTGGCGCGAAGGATTTTATTTACAATATCACCATCGGAAGTCAATAAAATAAGGCCTTCACTGGGTTTATCCAATCTTCCTACCGGGAAAATTCTTTTAGGATGGTTCACGAACTCGACAATATTGTTTTTTTCGCGTTTAGTATCGGTGGTACATACGATTCCAACCGGCTTGTTCAGGGCAATATAGACGTGTTCTTCTTCGGTTTTTCGGATCGAGATACCATCGACCAAGATTTCATCTTCATCGGAAACTTTGGTTCCCAGTTCTGGTTCTGCGCCATTGACCGTGATTCTTCCCTGCTCCAACATTCGGTCGGCTTCCCGACGCGAACAGAATCCAACTTCCGAAAGATATTTATTGATACGTGTTTTTTCCATGATGAGAAATATTATTAAAGACCATCGGAAAATCTGAAATTATTTTCCAAATACTGTGCTGAAGCATTTTCTATGGAGTAATCTCCGATTTTTGTTCGTCGTAAATTGGTGAGATATGCTCCAACACCCAATTCCTGACCAATATCGTGCGCTAGACTTCGGATATAAGTACCTTTCGAACAACCAACGGTAAAGCGTACAAATGGTAAATCAATTTCGATATTATTGAGGTAATGAATCGTTGTTTTACGGGATTTCATTTCTACTTCCTGGCCTTTTCTTGCCAAATCATAGGCACGGTTTCCGTCGATTTTGATGGCGGAAAAAACCGGAGGTTTCTGGTCGATTTCTCCAAGGAATTTTTCTAAAGTTTCTTTGATAAAATCTTCGGAAATGTGGGAAAAATCTCGATACAGAATTTCTGGCTTTTCAGTGTCGTAAGATTCAGTTTGCACACCGATTTTAATTTCAGTTAAATATTCTTTTGGTGCATCCTGAATTTCCGGGATTTTCTTGGTGAATTTTCCGGTACAAACGATTAAAAGTCCTGTTGCGCGAGGATCCAAAGTTCCTGCGTGACCAATTTTGAATTTCTTCGGAAGATTGAATTCGTTTTTGAGTTTATATTTGAGTTTATTCACGGCCTGAAAACTCGTCCAGTCCAGAGGTTTGTCGAGTAAAATGATTTGTCCGTCTAAGAAATCCTGATTGGTCATTTTGATAAACTATTGTTGAAAAAAATCCCGAAACCGCAGCCCGACCTGAGTGGAGCTCTTTTCGCCGCAACGAAGTGAAGGCGAAAAAGCGGGAACGGAGGGCGGATAAAGCTGCCCAAAAAATTATGCAAATTGTGTAAAATAAATCAACAAAACGATTCCAACGATGATTCGGTACCAACCCCACGGTTTGAAACCATATTTTGTTAAAACTCCTATGAAAAACTTGATTGCGATCACCGCAACCACGAATGCTACGACGTTTCCGACTAAAAATAACATTAGATTATCTCCTTGCATCAGCATTTCGTAGCCTTTTTGTTCTAATCCATTGTGGTTCCAATCTTTCAGGAAAATCGAATAAGTGGTTACCGCCAACATGGTAGGAACCGCGAGGAAAAATGAAAATTCTGCGGCTGCTTTTCGGGTGAGTTTTTGCTGCATTCCCCCGATGATGGAAGCGGCACTTCTGCTGGTTCCGGGCATCATCGCAAGACATTGCCAAAAGCCAATGATAATGGCACTTTTGTAGGAAATATCTTTCTCATCATCAACGATTGGCGTTTTGAATAATTTATCGATAAAGAGCAAAACTACTCCACCCAAAATGAGTACAATCGCGATGGGAACGGGATCGCCGAGAACAGCTTCAATTTTGTCATCAAATAGTTTTCCTAAAACCAAAGCCGGAACTACGGCAACCGCCAATTTTAAATAAAAATTAATGTTTTTGAAGTCGAAAAACTTTTTCCAGTATAAAAAAACTACCGCCAGAATCGCTCCAAACTGAATGGAAACCTGAAACATTTTCACAAATTCGTCTTCCTGAATTCCGAAGAGCGAACTGGTGAAAATCATGTGTGCAGTGGAAGAAACGGGAAGATATTCGGTTAAACCTTCGATAATGGCAATGATAATTGCTTTAATTAAATCCATTTTAAGGGAGTTGTTTTATTAAAAAAAATTTGTCAAAGCGCACCTTAAGTAAATATTGCTTTGACAAAGTTTGTTTATAAGAGATTAAATTTATTTGTTTCTTTTCAAAATCGCATAAACTTCTACCGCAAAACCAGCGATTACCAAAAGCGGTGCAATACGGATTCTGCGAATGGAGAAAATGTCTTCGTTCCAGGAATTGGGATCGTATTTCCCATCTACGGTATTGGCATCAGCTCCCATCATCAATAGAAAACCTACAATAATTAGCGCCAAACCAATCAGCATCCATTTATAGTTTTCTTTGCCGAAATAGAAACTATTTTCCTGAGAAACTTCTACTTCTTTTTGTCCGATATGATCAGCGGAGAAATTTTTATATTTTTTTGCCATTTTTAAGAATAATATAAGTCATCAACATTCGATCTTAAGAATCTCCAAGTTGCGAAAATTGTACTGATTACGGTAATAAGAACACCTAGAAGGAAAATGCCGACCACCAAAATAATCAACTGATTATTGTCTTGGGCAAATGGAGTTCCGATTTCGGTGATGAAATAATACCAAGCTCCGAAAAGGACTGCCAAACCAAGGACTGCACCGATGATTCCTAATATTACAGCTTCTTTGATAAACGGCTTTAAGATAAATCTGCGTTTGGCTCCAACCAACTGCATCGTCTTGATAATAAATCGTTTAGAGAATATTTTCAGCCTGATTGAATTGTTGATAAGGACCACTGCCAAAATCAAAAACAAGATCGAAAATCCTAAAATCCACTTCAAAATATTATTGAGATTATTATAAACTTCGACCATTAAAGTGCTGTTGTTTTTCACATCTACAATTCCTGGTGTAGCTTTGATTTGTTTAATGGCTTCATCGATTTTTACAGGATCTACATATTCAGGTCTCAATGCGATTTCCACTGATGACGGGAAAATATTCTCTTCGAAAAGTGCGCTGCTTTCAATTCCCATACTTTTTTTAGCTTCTTGGGCAGCCATTTCGCGGCTGATGTAAGTTGCACGTTTCACGGGAGTTAAACCTTGAATTTTCTTGAAAGCTTCAGCTTCTCTTTTTACAATTTTTACTGAATCTTTAGCATCATAATTTTCATCAAAATAAGCATTCACTACCAATTGTTCCTTGATATAATCGGAATATTTTTGAGCATTGATGAGGATTAGCCCCATTAATCCTAATAAAAATAATACCAGCGCAATACTAATCACTACCGTAATATTGCTTGAGCGAAGCCGTCTCTTGTTAAAATCTTCAACTGTCTTTGCCATTAAATAAAAAATTTCTGCTAAAATAGAAAAAAACTTCCGTAATTTGCGGAGAATCCTAGAAAATCGGTGTTAAAAAAAACATAAAGGAAATCTTCCGCACACCGCATTTACATTAATTGAATATTGAATTTATGAGCGTTAGAGCAAAAAAACATCTCGGTCAACATTTTCTCACAGACGAAAATATTGCACAGAAAATCGTAGAAGGATTGAGTTTGGAAAATTATAAGAAAATTCTGGAAGTTGGTCCGGGAATGGGTGTTCTCACCAAATATCTTTTGGAGAAAGATGCTGAAGTTTTCGTGGCAGAAATCGATGCGGAATCTGTCGATTATTTGAAAAACCACTATCCAAAATTGCAGGAAAACCATTTCACTGGCGATTTCCTGAAGATCAACATTGCGGAAACCTTTGGTGATCAGGTTGCGGTTATTGGGAATTTTCCTTACAATATTTCGTCTCAAATTTTATTTAAAATCATCGACTTCTACGAAAATGTACCGGAAATGGTCGGAATGTTTCAGAAAGAAGTTGCGGAAAGAACTGCAGCGGTTCCGCGAACAAAAGATTATGGAATTTTATCGGTTTTGGTACAGGCGCTTTATGACGTGAAATATTTATTTACCGTTCACGAAAATGTCTTCAATCCGCCTCCAAAAGTAAAATCTGGAGTTATTCGATTAACCCGAAACCCTAAATCCGGATTGGCAGGAAACGAAATTCTGTTCAAGCAAATCGTAAAAGCAGGTTTTAATCAAAGACGAAAAAAACTCTCAAATTCTTTAAAGGTTTTAGAAATTCCGGAATCGCTGAAAAATCATCCTTTTTTGGATCAGCGGGCGGAAGAACTTTCGGTTGAAGATTTTATATCATTTACCCAGGAATGGAAAAACGCCTAATTTTCAGGCGTTTTTTGTTCTGTATTTTCATCATTTTTTTTCAAATCTTCGAGTTGTTCTTGCAGATTTGAAATCACACCCCGAAGTGCTTTGATATCGTTTTTGTTGGACGAAACATTGCTTTTTAGCATCACATTTCTTGCTTTTTCGCTGTGGTCGTCCTCATCTTCATCTTCGGCAATATCTTCGATATCTTCCTGGATATCATCAATATCCTCGCTGATTTCTTCGATATCTTCGCTGATTTCCTCAATGTCATCCTGAATTTCTTCAATATCTTCGCGGATATCTTCGATATGTTCCTGACTTCTGTTCACCGACATCTGAATGAAAATGGCAAGATAAATAGCTTCCAAAGATAAAACGGTGGTTAAAACGAGCAACATTTTATCAACGCTCACAATCCCAAAAACCGGCAATAGAAATGCTGTGATAAAAACCAACGTATGTGCGACGAGTGAAGGAACAGAACCGATCCACCACATAATTTTATCTGTCACTTTCTCAAGGAACAGAATATTCCTTTCTCTTAATTCTTTTCGGCTCATATTTTTTAAATTTATGCAAAATTACTTAAAAATCTTTCGAAACACCTAAACCAAACAGCGCAAAGTCGTATTTTGCGGGATCTTCCGCATTAAGTTTCCGTAATATCAAGTCCAATTCTTCAACGGCTTTCCAATCATTTTGTTTTCTTCGAAGTAAATTTAGTTTTCTTGAAATATTTCCCGTATGTACATCCAAAGGAATGGAAAGATATTTCTGATCCAGGTTTTCCCAAGTCCCAAAATCAACACCTTTTCGATCTTTCCGAACCATCCAACGAAGAAACATCATTAATCTTTTTGCGGAAGAATTTTTATACGTTGAACTTACGTGTTTATGGCTTCTATGAATCGTTTCACCAAGAAACTGACTTCTGAATCGTTCCAACGCGTGGTAAAAATTATGCTCATTTTCTTTCATTAAAAACAAATTTTCCAAGCTGTCATTTTCCTGATAAATTCTCTTCAAATTCAAAATAAATTCCCGAAAATCTTCTCCGGTGAAAGTTCTGTGAATGCTTTTTCCTTCAAGAAGATCCAAATCTTTCCGTGTAACATTTTTCACAAAATCGAAAGGAGAATGATCCATAAAACTCATCATTTTTTCGGCATCATTGATGATCGATTTTCGGTTTCCCCAAGAAATGGTTGCCGCCAAAAATCCCGCGATTTCGATGTCTTGTTTCGAAGAAAAACCGTGCGGAATCTGAATTGGATCCTGTTCGATAAACTCCGGATTGTTGTAGAAATCGGCTTTTTCGTCGAGGAAAATTTTTAATTCATCAAAATTCATTGCTAAGAAAATGATTGGTTTGACGATTAAATTTCAATTAAAAAAAATTAAATTTTAATCGGTTCTAATGCTTTTGGCAAAAACGAATTGGGGAAAACTTCTCTTGCCTCGTCGGTGAAAACATTTAAATCGTGATATCGGTTGGAGAAATGTCCTAAGATCAATTTCCCAACGTTGGCTTTTCTGGCGATTCGGGCTGCTTCCAAAGCGGTTGTATGTCCGGTATAATCAGCCATTTCCTTTAAATCGTGAAGAAAAGTAGATTCGTGATATAAAACATCTACGTTTTCAATTATCGGCAAAATAGTTTCCAAATATCGAGTATCACTGCAGAACGCATAGGAAACAGATTTGCTGGGTTCCGTGGTGAGAATCTCGTTTTTCAGAACATAACCATCACTCAAAATAAAATCTTTCCCGAGTTTTAAGTTGTGATAATCGCAGGTTTCAATTTCGGGATATTTTGCAATTTCATGCATATTGAGATGGCGTTCTTTGGGCTTCTCGCGGAAGAGATATCCGTTGCAATAAATCCTGTGATCAAGGGGAATGGTGTACACTTCTACTCGATTATCTTCGTAAATTTTCTCGGAATTTTTACTTTCGAGCTCGTGATATATCACCTCAAAACCTTTGTGTGTTTCGGTAATTTTGAAAATGGTTTCCAGCATTTCCTTAATTCCTTTCGGACCATAAACGTGAAGCGGAGTTTCCCTACCTAAAAGTCTGAAAGAAGCAATGAGTCCTGGCAAACCAAAACAATGGTCACCATGAAGGTGCGAAATAAAGATATGGTTGATTTTAGAAAATCTTGCTTTTGCTTTTCGCAACTGAACTTGTGTACCCTCGCCACAATCGATTAAAAATGCACGTTCTTCCATTTCTAGGAACTGAGCCGTGGGAGAAGAATTCACCGTAGGAATTGCCGAATTAAAACCGAGAATGGTAAGATAAGTACTCAAACTGTTGGGTGGTGGGTTTAGATGTTATTGAATTTCAAATACAAATCTAATGAATATTTGCTGAAATTAAGCAATAGCATTAGTTTTAAAAAAATAGAAAAAAAATCCCGAAAAGAAATTCGGGATTTTATAATAATTTAAAGTTTATTATTTCTTTAATTTTTTAAATCTAAAATAAGAAACGACTGCTAAAATCAACATGGTTGATAAACCGATGTAGACCCAAGCCGGAACCGGAACCGGGTCTCCTGCAGCGTAAGAGTGCAATCCGCTCAGGTAATAATTCACACCGAAGTAGGTCATTACCATTGAACAAAAGGCAAACATCGTAGCAACGTGGAATGCCCATCTGCTTCGTAAACCAGGAACCAATCTCATGTGCAAAACGAAAGCATAAACCATGATGGAAATGAATGCCCAAGTTTCTTTCGGATCCCAGCTCCAATATCTTCCCCACGATTCATTTGCCCAAATTCCGCCCAAGAAATTTCCAACGGTTAATGCGAAAAGTCCGATGGTTAAAGACATTTCTGAAACGATGGTTAATTCTTTAATTGTCGTATCGTGGTGAATTTTGTATAAATTTTTACTTGAAATAATGTAAAATAGCAAAGTAATTACCGCGATAATCATCGACAAAGCGAAGAAACCATAACTTGAGGTAATAATTGCCACGTGAATGATCAACCAGTATGATTTTAGTACCGGAACGAGCGGAGTAATCTGCGGATCGAGAGCGGAACCACCGTGCGCAAATCCCATCATAATTACTGCAACCATAAATCCCGCAGCAGGAATCAAAGCGTTTGAATTTCTATAAAGGAATAATCCCGCAGAAATCCCTACCCAAGAGATGAAAATAATCGCCTCGTAACCGTTGCTCCAAGGCGCGTGACCCGACATGTACCATCTTGCAATAAGTCCAAGGAAATGAGCAAAATATCCGATACAACCGATTGCAATAATGGCTTTAATAGTGATATTCAAAATTTTGCTTGGTTTGAATAAATCTACAAATCCTAAAATAAGCAATAAACCACCGATAATGGTGTAGAAAATAAGGAGTTTAAAGTAGATATTCAATTGGTTCATGAAAACTTCTACATCAACTTTCGATTGCGAAGGAATGACGTTTTTTCCCCAAGTTTTCTGATAATCTTTTAGCTTGCTCAGTTCCGTATCCGCTTTTGACCAATTTCCGGTTTGCTGAGCTTCCAAAACACTTGAAAAATAAGGTCCCATTACTTTTTGGGAAGCTTCATCTGGTTCGAAATTTTGGTCCAGCCAAGAATGCCAAGTGTTGTTCGGATCATTTTGAACCGGAACAATTCTCATAAACTGGCCACTGAAAAATTCGTTGAATGCCTGAACTCTATCATTCAAATCGATTACGGCTAAATCATATTTGCTTTGTTCCGCCGGTTTTTTTCTGAAAGCTGCTTGATAATCTGCTTCCAAAACATAGTGCAACTGCCCTGTTTCGTCGGCCGGAAACATATTCATTAAAGATGTATAGCCGTCTTCGTTGGCTTTTACTTTCTTTTTCAATTCGTCACCACCGTTAATTACTTTAATTAAAGGAACCATGGTCCAGCTTGGTGTATCCGTATTGATCGACAAAAACCATTGGTTTGCTGTTAATTTTTTGCCATCGCTGCCTCGGAATTCATCTCTTTTATAAAGTTTTCGAAGAACATCTAGCGCTTGAGTATTCATAGGAACAATCCGACCTTCGTAATTCTGAACCAAAAGATACCCGAATTTGTCCGCATGTTCTTTTGAAATACGGTTTCTCGAAATAATTTCGTCCGCTGAAATCATTTTTGGAGATTTCAAAGCAAAAGAATTGGCGGTTTTTTTCGGTGCAGGTTCTTCCATTAAAAGAGCATCTGCATTGCCGTGGTTGTGTCCGTCGTTTGCGGAATGGGTTTGTTTTCCGGAGCCATCTGTTCCGTGCGTATCGATTTCTTGCGCGCTGAAATGTAGACTTAATAAAAGCAATAAAACCGTAGCAATTCTTTTCTTATTCACCGATTTCAAATTTTCATTAAGTTTCCAGAAGTGAGTACCTTTCCAAAAGAAAGTTACGAACATTCCTAAAAACAAGAAAGCATATCCGATATACGAGATCAAAGTTCCCCAGAAATCGTGGTTCACAGAAAGTACGGTTCCTTTCCTATCCGGATCGAAACTTGCCTGGAAAAATCGGTAACCGCCATGATTTAAAACGTGATTCATATAGATTTTATAAGGCGTTTGTTTGCCTTCGTCGATAATCTGAACATGGCTTTCATAAGCACTTGGCGATGAACTTCCAGGGTATGTTTCCATCACGAATTTATCCAATTTCAAAGAGAAAGGCGTGTTGTAAACTTTCGGGCCGAAACCAAGCATCACATTCATCCCATCAATAGCGATTTGCTTGAAAGCATTTGGGTTTCCTTTTTCAACAGAAAGATCCACGATTTGCTTCGTTTTCGGACCTTGAACTTCTACCGTCAATTGATCCGGAACGTCTTTATCTTTCTTTCTATCACCTTCATAAGCGATGAGTTTTCCCTTCTTCAAACCTTCAGGAACAACCAGTTTCAGTTCGTTTACGGTGTAAAGACTTCTCAAAGCCAATGGTTGAAATTCATCTTTTTTCGTAGTTCCTGTTGCTTGGGTTGCCATCGTCATGAAATTGGCATCAACAGGTGTTTTGATCATTAATTTTCCATTATCATTTCGGAATTCTACCGCACCTTCAATCGCTCGGTTGTACGTTACCAACGTTCCGTTAATCGATTTGGCTTCACCCGGTTTGATGTAATAGTTCTCGCGTCCGGTATTTCCCGTTGAAACTACATGTAAATATTCGGTTCCATTATTATCAGCTATTAAACTGTCCTTTTTTCTCTGAATATATTGCAATTGCTTTACATTGATTTGCTTTCCGTGGAAATCATAACCCGCTTTGAAGGTCTTACCAAAGAGTTTAGCAATCCATGTTGATTTTTTTGCTTCATCGGAAATCATTGTAAATGGTACATCTTGATAATTTAAGATATCTCCTTTTTCTTCAATTTGAATTTTAAAATAATTCTTATCGGTAATTACTTCATTTGAAGTTTCTCCTTCACGGATGTGCATAATGCCTTCGTAGCTTATGTATCGCGTGATTGCACCACCAATGAAAAGCAAAATAAATGAAAGGTGAAACACCAAAACCGGCCATTTTTCGCGACGAAGAAGACGATATCTGGAAATATTCCCAATGAAATTTAAAATAAGGAGAAACATGATGGCTTCAAACCATTTTGCTTCGTAAATTAGGGCTTTTGCGGCAGGAGTACCAAAATCGTTTTCCAGGAAAGTTGCATACGCCATCGAAATAGCAAAAACGAGCAACAAAACCGCCATGGTACGCGTCGAAATAAGGATGTCTTGGATTTTTTTCATTTTTTTGAAACTATCAGATTATATCAAAATTCAAATAGTTGCAAAAATACATTAGTTATTCTTAATAACCGAATTTGAAGGATGTTATTTATCAGTTTCTAAAAACTTCACTTCAAAAAAAAACCGTTGAAACCAACTACTGATTGGTATTATTGAGCATTGGTACAAATTTATACGCTCCGAACTCTTCCTTTATAAACTCTTTTTCAGATTTTTTGGTAAATCTGGTTAGGATTTGTTCCTCCGTTTTTCCCAACGGAATTACCATCATCCCTCCTACTTTCAACTGATGAAGCAATTCTGTCGGCAAAATTTCCGCACCGCAAGTCACCAAAATTTTATCAAAAGGAGCGAAAGTCGGCAAACCGGCAAAACCATCGCCGAAACTCTGAAATTTCGGTCTTAAATGCAAATCACGCAGTTTCTTTTGCGAGAAATCATGCAGTTCCTTTTGTCTTTCAATGGTGTAGACCAACGCATTCATCGCCACTAAAACCGCAGTTTGATAACCGCAACCTGTACCGATTTCCAATACTTTATCTTTCTCTTTTAAGTGTAGCAATTCGCTTTGTTCCGCCACGGTCGAAGGATGAGAAATTGTTTGTTTCGCCAAAATCGGAAATGCGCGATCTTCGTAAGCGAAATCCTCAAAAATACTTTCCAAAAAAAGATGTCGTGGTACTTCATTCATCGCTCTTAAAACATTTTCATCGGAAATCCCGATTTTCTCACGAAGATATTCCACCAAAATTTTTCTTTTTCCTTTATGTAAAAACGTATCCTGCATGTCACAAAAATAGGAATTTTAGTTGATTTTTTCGCGTCGAACGTCATTGGAAATTAAAAAAGCATATACTCCCAACTCTCAACTGACAACTAATTATTATCTTTGGAAAAATTAATTTTCTATGCTAAAAGCAGGTTTAGTTGGTGCGGGACATCTCGGCAAAGTCCATTTAAGATTATTAAATCAGTCGGAAAAATATGAATTGGTAGGTTTTTACGACGCAGATCAGGAAAACGGAAAAAAAATTGAAGCTGAATTCGGATATAGATATTTCGAGGATTTCGATGAATTATTGAAAGAAATCGACATGTTGGACATCGTAACGCCCACCGTTTATCATTACGATTATGCGATGAAAGCGATAGAAAATCATAAACATTTTTTTATTGAAAAACCGGTTACGCAGACTTTGGAACAAGCAGAAGAAATTCTTTATAAATGTAGAGAATTCGGCATCAAAGCGCAAGTTGGACATGTTGAAAGATACAATCCTGCGTTTATCGGTTCGAAGGATTTTATTAAAGATCCAATGTTTATTGAAATTCATCGTTTGGCGGAATTTAATCCGCGAGGAACGGATGTTTCTGTAGTTTTGGATTTAATGATTCACGATTTGGATATATTGCTTTCTATTGTAAAATCTAAGGTGAAAAACATTCATGCAAGTGGAGTTTGCGTAGTTTCTAAAACGCCGGATATATGTAACGCCAGAATTGAGTTCGAAAACGGTTGTGTAGCGAATTTGACCACTTCTAGAATTTCGATGAAAGCGATGCGAAAATCAAGGTTTTTCCAACAAGATGCTTACATTTCCGTTGATTTCTTGGAGAAAAAAGCAGAAGTTATCAGAATGAAAGAAGCGCCTGAAAATCCAAGTGATTTCGACATGATCATTGAAAATGCAGAAGGCGAAAAAAACCAAATTATTTTTGAATATCCAAACATTCAACCGAACAATGCTATTTTAGACGAATTAGAAAGTTTTGCTGATGCGATTAATGAAAATCGAGAAGTAGAAGTTTCTTTAGAAGACGGAACAGAAGCTTTGAAAGTGGCTTTGGAAATTATGAAGTTGATTAGTTAAAAATGAAAAAACTCGCCATATTATTTCTACTCTTTTCAATTTTCAGTTTCGCTCAAAAAGCAGAACTGAAAAAGGAAATTTCTAAAATTACCGAAGGTAAAAAAGCTACCGTTGCTGTTTCTGTAAAAGGAATCTACTTCCCGTTTGAATTTAATAATGAGAATTCAAGAAAAAAATTACCACTACTGAGTGTTTTCAAGTTTCATATTGCGCTTGCAACTTTGGATATGGTAGATAAGGGACGATTGAATTTAAACCAAAAAATCTTTATTAAAAAAGAAGATTTGCACGAAAAAACTTGGAGTCCGCTCAGAGAAAAATTTCCAAATGGAAATTATGAAATGACGCTTTCCGAACTACTAAAATATATGGTGGCAAATAGCGATAATAATGCGACCGATAAAATACTGAACGTAATTGGAGGCACGCAAATCGTGCAAAATTTTATTGATTCGAAGAAAATCAAAGATTTTCAAATTCGAGTGAATGAGGAAAGAATGAACAGCGCCGACTGGAAAAGTATGTATGAAAATTGGTCGACGACAGAATCATTGGTGAAGTCGCTCATAAAATTTGATAAAGCCAAAATTCTCCCAAAAACTTCACGAGATTTATTGATGAATATAATGCTCGGAACTACAACCGGAACCAATAAAATCGTGGAACAACTCCCAAAAGGAACACCTGTAGCACACAGAACTGGATCTTCCGGAAAAATTGACGGACTAACAGTTGCCGAAAACGATATCGCGATCATTACCCTTCCTAACGGAAAAAAGTATGCAATTGCAGTTCTCGTTTCGGATTCTAGGGAGTCTTATGAAGTAAATTGCAAAATGATTTCCGATATTTCGAAAACGGTTTGGAGTCATCTCAATTAAGCAGCGAAACCTTGACAAGGTTAATTTAACAAGCTTGTATTTAAAAATAAAAAAATAGCACTAATGAAAAACATCGTCGTAATTGGCGCCGGAACAATGGGAAACGGAATTGCCCATACTTTTGCGCAAACAGGTTTTAAGGTAAATTTGGTAGATGTTTCAGAGGAAGCCCTACAAAAAGGAATTTCTACAATTTCTAAAAATCTTGACAGAATTATCGCCAAAGGAAATCTTACGGAAGAACAAAAAGCAGAAACTCTTGGAAATATTACCTCGTTTACTCAACTTTCTGAAGCCTGCGGAAATGCAGATTTAATCGTAGAAGCAGCAACCGAAAACCAAGATTTGAAGCTGAAAATTTTCAAACAAATGGACGAGTTAGCGCCGGAAAACTGCATTTTGGCTACCAATACTTCATCAATTTCTATCACGAAAATTGCAGCAGCTACAAAACGCCCAGAGAAAGTAATCGGAATGCACTTTATGAATCCGGTTCCGATTATGAAATTGGTAGAAATCATCAAAGGCTACACTACTTCGAAAGAAACTTTTGATTCGATTTTTGAAATGTCTAAAACATTAGGAAAAGTTCCTGTAGAAGTGAATGATTATCCAGGTTTTGTGGCCAACAGAATTCTAATGCCAATGATTAATGAAGCGATTGAAACACTTTACAACGGAGTTGCAGGTGTAGAAGAAATTGATACGGTAATGAAATTGGGAATGGCTCATCCAATGGGACCATTGCAATTGGCAGATTTCATAGGATTAGACGTTTGTTTAGCAATTCTAAATGTAATGTATGATGGTTTCAAAAATCCTAAATATGCTCCAAATCCGCTATTGGTAAACATGGTTATGGCTGGAAAATTAGGCGTGAAATCTGGTGAAGGTTTCTACGATTATTCCGAGTCTAAAAAAGCAGAGAAAGTAGCGAAAATGTTCCAACGATAATTCTGAACCTCAAAAATTCTTTCGCTAATTCAGCTATTGATGCAGATTTTTAGTAATAATCTGTAAATTTGTTGAATTAGCGATTTTTTATGCGAAATAGAACTCAAGAAAAATTTTTGCAAATTTCCATCTTCATCCTAACTTTAGTGATGATCATTTTGCGGTTTTTGCTTAATGAAAAAGGACGCGTAAATCCCGACTCGCTCCGATTTATGAGAACGGCGGAAGTTTTCCCGGTTATTGATAATACAACGACGCCACTTGGTTATCCTTTGAGCTTAAAATTTTTTACGATTTTTGGTTTGGATTTGTTTTGGGCAAGTAAACTCATAGGAATTCTCTCTTATCTTTTCATCGTTTATTTTGCTTGGAAAAAAAGATTTTATTTAAAAGAAACCATTCTTGTGGGCGGGCTTTTCAGCTATATTTCAATATTTTCTTACACGATGAGCGAATCCCTTATTTTGCCAATTGTTTTTCTTTTTCTTTATGCTGGAAGGCAGATCATCATAGGCGAACTCACCGGTTTTAAGGCTTTTTTCTATCTAAGTTTATCACTACTTGTACTTTACAATATCCGTTATCCTGCCCTTTTTATGATTGGTGCGGTCTTTCTTTATGGCGTTTTAAATTATCGAAAATCTTACGGTAAAACCTTTATTTATTCAGCTTTCGTAGGTTTTGGATATGTGGTGTTGTATAAATTTCTTTTCATCGATTATTTTAATGATGACTATATCGATGAATTTTTAGAAATCGGGCTTCATCCAACATCAAAATTATTGATAGAGCTGGTTCAGGGAATGGCGACCACATTCAACCCGTTCATTCACATTGCAAATCCAGCGGGCGGAATCATCAATTACGGAATCTACGGAATTGGTTTGTTGAATATTCTGTTGATCGGTTTTATTTTCATTAAAAATAAACTTTCAGAAACGGAACGATTTTTTGTTTTCGTAGGAATTATTGGGATTATTTGTTCGTTTTTTATACAATATTTTTATTCCGTAAATCCAATTGATTATCGCTTAATGGCTCCATTTTCGTTCCCAATCTGGTTGGTTTATTTCAGAAAAATGTATCAAATTTTTGGAAAATTCACTTATGGCATTACCATTTTAAGTTTAATGACCGGTATTATATTCACTTGGCTTTCCCGAGGAAATTATCTTGAAAACCGACGAGAAATTACCAAATTCTTGAAATCTGAAAATTTGGAAGAAGGAAGAATTAATTTCTTTATGGAAGATGAAAAGTTACTAGATAAAATGCAAATTGCCGAATTGATAAGCACCGTAAACCCTAATGTAAAGGTAACTTTCAAACCAAAAGATACGCTTCAGAACAATACCCTGACCAAATATAAAGTTTTAAGAAAAATTAAAATTGACAAGAATAAATATCAATAATATTTTTTATCTTTGAAAAAGTTTAAACATTAGAAAAAATGAAATTACCAAAATTTTTATTAGCCGACAATTCAGATTTTCCTGAAGATTTATTTGTTGTTCACACGGAATATCCTAGATTTATCCTAAACGTAGAAGAAGAGGAGGTTGAATGGTTGGATGATTTGGAAGGTGATGACGAGGAAACTATGGCCGATGAAGCGACCAAAGTGGTTGAAGCAGCCTTCAAATGGTGCGATGACGAACTCGCTAAATATGACGAAGAAGACGACGAATAATAAAGAAACAAAAAAAGGAACTCAATCGGGTTCCTTTTTTTTGCTATTATTTTAATCGAAAAATTATTGTTTACTGAATTTCAGAAGCAGCAAATTTCCTTTGTACAGCTCTAATGTATTGCCGTTTACGACATATTTATTTGCCTCACTCAACATACTGAAAAAATTAGATTCTGCAGACATATCAGCGCATGCCATTTTGGTGGAAGCAATATTTTTTGCTGAAAAGTTGCCCGCTGTGGCATCCAAAAGAACTTCACCGAAATAACTGTTGCAACCTCCGTTTCCGGTGATTTTATCTGTTTCTATATTCAATGTAGGCGTTTTACCTTTCACTTGCTCCGCCAAAATCCATTTCGTTCCTGCTATATTCGCCTGAGAACCTCCAACTTTAGTGCTCGAAAGCGAAGAACAAGATGCTAAAGCTGCGGCTGCAAATATTGATAAAAAAATGTTTTTCATAAGTATAAATCTTTATATTAGATGATATTTCGCTGTCGCCTGATTTATTTTTAAATAATCACGACGCATTTTTATTGATTCAAATTTAAGTAATATAATTTACCCAGCCTTCGTAATAGAAAAATTTTGCTCCTCAAAACAAAAAAAAAGCATCTCAAAAGAAGATGCTTTCTGTTTCGTAAACCTTTTCTATGACCTTAGTTCTGCAGAAAATTCTTTTTGGAACATGTTGATTAGGGAGTTCATCACTTCGCTAATTTCTTTATCTTCCAACGTTTTTTCTTCGTTTAAAAGTTCAAAACTCAATGCGTAAGATTTCTTGCCTTCCGCAAGATTCTTGCCTTCGTAAACATCAAAAAGATTGATGTTTTTCAAGTATTTCGAAGGATTTTTCTTCGCTGCCTGATACAATTCGGAATAAGTGATATTTTTATCAATCAATAAAGCAAGATCTCTTCGGATTTTATTGAATTTTGGAATATCGACGAATTTTAAATTTCCATGAGAACGAAGTTTTTGACAAGCTTCAATTTCAATTTCAGCGTAGAAACACTCCTGATCGATATCTGCATCTTTCAAAAATTCCGGAGAAACTTTACCCAATCTTGCGATCACTTCTCCTTTTGAAATCAATTGCAAAGCATCAGAAAAACGCTCATCTTCCAGTGCTTTTTCTTCAATGTTTAAATTCAATTTGTCCAAAAGAACTTTAACATAAGATTTTAAATAGTAAAAATCGGTTGCAGATTTCGATTGGATCCAATTTTCCGCGACATTTCTTCCCGAAACCAAAATCGCAAGTTGCTTTCTTTCCGTGTATTTTTCTTTTTTATGATAAATTTTTCCGAGCTCGAAAAATTTAATATCCTGATTTTTTCTTTTAATATTATAATCCGCATTTGCCAAAAGTCCTTCCAACAAAGACTTTCTCATGAAAGCCAAATCGCCACTCAACGGATTGAGCAATTTCACGGCATCGGTTTCATCTTTCACAGAAGTAAGGGAATTATTCATCACCTCGTTAAAACCATTGCTTTGTAAAGTTCTCGCCCAAGAATTTTCGAGAGCGTCTTGATCATCAAAACTCAATTTCACTGGTGTAAAAGAGATTTTTTTTGGTACATCAATCTTGTTGTAACCATAGATTCTTAAAATTTCTTCAATTACATCGATTTCTCTGGTAACATCTGCACGATAAGGTGGAACTGAAATTTCTAAACCATTTTGAATTTCGTTTAAAACTTCAATTTCAAGAGATTTCAGAATTTCTTTGATTTTTTCTTTATGAATTTTGGTTCCTAAAATTTGTTCAACTTTAGAAAATCTTAAAATAATATAATTGTGCTCAATTTTTTGAGGGAAATGTTCCAACAACTCCCCTTTCAAAGCTCCTCCGGCAATTTCCTGAATCATTGAAATCGCGTGACTGATTGCGATTTTGGTTTGATTCGGGTCTACTCCACGCTCGAAACGGAAGGAAGCGTCGGTGTTTAAACCGTGATATTTCGCTCCTTTTCGAACAGCAACAGGATTGAAATATGCACTTTCGAGGAAAATGGTTTTCGTGTTTTTGGAAACTCCCGAATTCAATCCGCCAAAAACTCCAGCGATGCACAAAGGCACGTTGTTTCCGTCTTTAATCATGATTTCTGTTCCATTCAAAGTTCTTTCAACACCATCCAAAGTAGTGAATTTTGTTCCCTCTGCATTTACCCCAACTCTTACTTTCTTTCCTGCAATTTTATCAGCATCAAAAGCATGAAGAGGTTGTCCTAATCCATGCAAAATATAATTGGTAATGTCGACAATATTGTTGATTGGGCTTAATCCAATGGCTTTCAAGCGCTGTTTCAACCAATCCGGAGAATCAGCTACCTGCACGTTTTCGATTACTGCACCAATATATCTTGGAGCTAATTCTGAATCCTCTACTTCCAGCTGAAAATCGGTTGCTCCTTCGATATTTAAAGTTTTCGAAGTGATTTTTTCGAATTGCGATTTCATTTGGTTTGAAACCAAAAATGCATTCAAATCTCTAGCAACTCCATAATGCGACATCGCGTCAGTTCGGTTCGGAGTCAAACCAATTTCGTAAACTTCATCAGTAGCAAGGTCAAAATAATCTGCAAAATTTTTCCCAATTTCGAATTTGTTTTCATCCAAAATCATGATTCCGCCGTGATCATCGCTCAACCCTAACTCATCTTCCGAACAGATCATTCCTTGAGAAACTTCTCCACGTATTTTTGCTTCTTTGATCGCAAATGAACTTCCGTCTTTGGCATATATTTTCGTTCCGATTACAGCTACAGGAACGGTTTGTCCGGCTGCAACGTTCGGTGCACCACAAACGATATTCAATATTTTTCCGCTTCCTACATCTACAGTGGTTTTCTTTAATTTATCAGCATTAGGGTGTTGTTCGCAAGTCAAAACTTTTCCTACGACAATTCCTTCCAGGCTTCCTTTTACGGATTCATATTTTTCGATTCCTTCTACTTCCAAACCAATATCGGTAAGATATTCTCCTATTTTATCAGATTTTAATTCGGTTTTGATGTAATCCTTGAGCCAGTTGTTTGAGATTTTCATTTGATTTTCCTATTTATTTTGAGGATAAATGTGCCTTTCGGTTTCTTGAAATTTGGGGTAATGATGTTATATCGTCGTACCCCGATAATTTTGCAAATATCGTGTTTTTGGAGTTTAAAAAAAAATTGAGATCTGAAAAATTTCAAATCTCAATTCATAATTTTTTTTAATTAAATCTTACATTCCGATTACCGGCATTGAAAGCATTAAAATATTTTCTTCAGCTTCTAAACCATCAACCGGCTCGATAATTCCCGGTCTGTTCGGTTGCGACATTTTCATGGTAATATCATCAGAACTCAATACAGAAAGCATTTCTGTAAGGAATTTGGAACTAAACCCAATATTGATATCTTCCCCATTGTAATCACAAGGAATTTGCATATCCGCCTTGTTTGCATACTCTGTATCTTCCGCATGAAGGTGAAGAATGTTTCCGGACAACTTAAATCTCACTTGGTTGGTAGATTTGTTGGACATAATGGAAGCTCTTCGGATCGAACTTAAAAGTAAATTTCTGTTAATGGTCAACACGTTTGGATTTTCTTTTGGAATTACCGCAGAATAATTCGGATATTTTCCATCGATTAATCTACATATCCAAATATTGTTTCCAAAAGTGAACTTCGCCATATTTTCATTAAATTCAATGATTACTTCATCATTAGAATTTGCTAGAATATTTTTGAAAATTGCCAAAGGTTTTTTCGGCATGATGAACTCAATAGGTTCAGCATTGATCAAATCGGTTCTTTTATAAACGACTAATCTGTGCGAATCTGTGGAAACAAAGTTGGTTTCATCTTCTTTAAATTGAAACAGAACGCCAGTCATCACCGGTCTAAGGGAATCATTACTTGTTGCGAAAAGTGTATTGGTAAGTGCTTCACTTAATACACCTGCAGAAATTTTCACACTTTGGGCAGCGTCGAATTCGGGTAATTCTGGGTAATCTTCCGCGTTATCCAATGCCACTGCGAAATTGTCTTTTTCATCTAGAATTTCTAATAAACTTCCATTTCCATCTTCAGAATCCTTTACGGATAATGTTAAAGGCTGTTCTCCATAAGTTTTTACAAAATCCTGAAAAATCTTTGCAGGAACGGCAAATTTTCCGGTCTCGTCAGATTTTACTTCCAAAGTCGTTACCAAAGTGGTTTCGCCATCGGACGCGGTAATTTTCAAATTATTTCCATCAACTTCGAACAGGTAATTTTCTAAAATTGGTCTTGACTGAGAACTTGAAATCACTCCACTTACCGTGTTCAATGCTTTCTGTAACTCTCCGCTTGCAACAATAAATTTCATTTGTTATGTTATTTTATCGGTAAAAATGGAACTGCAATTGTGTAAAATCCCCTTTTAATTCCATACAGTTTCATTTATTTTTTATTATTTTGACAAATATATGAATTTGGTACAAAAAAAGTGTCAAACTTTTTCATTAAAAAAACTAAATGCTGCAAAAGTTATCAACATTAATCAGCTCCTGGAAAATTATAAGATTTATCGTCGGAACCATCAATGGTGATATTCAGAGCGAGATATAGAAAATGCAGGTTTTTGTTGCCCGATTTCGCGAATTCTCTTTGCCAGAGGTAGCCGCTCGCGATTCCGAAATTCTCATCAATCTGATAACCAAAGCCTCCAAAAACACGATTTCTGGCAAAAAGAGGTTTCTCGGTTGCTACAAAAAATACTTCATCATAAGCGTTCACAAAGAGCGTTCCTGGTTTTACAGATTCGGAATTAAGCGGAACCGAAACGTTCATTCTGTAACGAAAACGGATTCGATCGGAATGCTGGTCTTTCTTTGGTTCATAAAACCAACTTTTCTCAGCTCTTATTCGGTTTTCAAATTTAAATTTATTAACTTTTAAATCAATCACATCTTGTAACCAAATTCGGAATTCCTCTTTATCCATCGCATGATTTTTGTAGTTTCCGTAACGGCCAATTCCTACAAAAGGTTTATGATTTGGTGTTAAATTATAACCTATTCCACCTTTTATTTCGTAATAATCCGGATAAGAATAGTCTTCAATTCCACGCATTTGTCCTTCACCATAAATGAAAAACTTTGGATGTATTTTATAGGTAATCGTTACGGAGTTAAAACTGGAAATATGCTCCTGACCGAAAATCGGGGAAAATATCGCTAAAAGGAGCATCAATAATAATATTTTTTTCATCTTTTTAAAAACGTAAAAATAAACAAAACTTATTAAAAACCAGTTTTGAAACTTACTCCGATATGAAACCACCGACCAGGCATCGGAACACCGAATGTTTCAGTATATTCAGTATCTAGAATATTGTTTACCATAATATAAATATTGTAATTTTTGGCATCATAACTCAATTTTTCATCCAGAATTTGATAACTTCCTGTCGAAACTCTTTCATTATATCGGTAAATCAATTGGTTTGTAAATTTTTTCAAGAAGAAAACTTCTAATTTAGCCACAAACTGATGTTTTAAATTTTCCATCACATACCGCGACAACAAGCCGGTTGGTTGCTCGTAGTTACTTTCTAAAAAAGTATAGCCCACAGAATATGATTTTAGGAAGGAATTAAAATGTTGAGCCAATTCCACTTCTACACCTTTAGTCTTGATTTTACCGATGTTTTCAGCACGCCAAATATCGTTTGCATTTTGCTTTGACCAATCGATGGAATTATCTGAATCCCTTAAAAATCCACTGATTTTTCCCAGAAAACTCTGCTTTTGAAATCGGTATCCAATTTCAGCTGACACTGCATTTTCGGGCTTCAAATTGGGATTTCCCGCTTCAGTCTTGCTCACATAATATAAATCGGTAAACGTTGGAATTCTGTTAACTTTTGCAATATTTCCATAGATTTTATGATGTTCACTAAAATCAAATCCTAGGTCCAAACCTGGATAAAAGAAATTGCCTTCCGTATCATAATTTGCCCACGAAATTCCGGGTGAAATATTCAATTTATTTTCAAGAAAAGAAAAATGATGTTCAAAAAAAACTTGTGTCACAAACCTTTCGCGATGTCCCAAATTGTTACTGGCAAGGAATTCTTTGCGAAGTTCCAATCCCAAACCGGTCGTTCCTAAATCGGATCGGTAACTTCCATTTAGCTCGGCTCCCAAATTGTTTCCAATGTGCATATTTCGATCATTTTCTGGTTTATTGCGGATATATTCGTACATATCTTGTCCTCTTCGCCAATAAACTGCAGAATTTAATCCCCATTTTTCGTAATTTTTATCAATTCCTAAACTCACAATTGAAGCTTGCGTTTCTTCGTACTGATCTTTTGCGGCAGGTGTTGCATAAAAACCATTCGCTCCGAACTTTTTCTCCTGAATTCCGGCCTGAAAGTTCACATTTCCATTTTCGATTTTGTATCGGTTTTGGTAAAAAATATTGTTGATTTTGTAATCAGTATTGTAGCGGTAACCATCAGAACTGCTCGAATTTACCTGAATAAAATTTGAAGAACGTGTATTTCCAAAATTAGCCCCAACTCCTAAAGAATAGGTTTTGAAATCTCCGCCACTTGCCGTAAAAACGATATTCTCATCGGAAGAAGGTTTGGTGATAATATTAATAACTCCTGCATAAGCATTTTGCCCAAAACGACGTGCAGCAGGACCTTTCACGATTTCTATTTTTTCCACAGAAGCTAAATCAAAGGGAATATTCATAGAATTATGGCCGGTTTGCGAATCATTAATTCTAATTCCATTTACCAAAATCAAAACCTGCTCGAAACTGCTTCCACGAACAGAAATATCGGCTTGAACTCCATTTGCTCCTCTTTTTCGAATATCCATTCCGGTGAATTGTGCCAAAACTTCTTCGATGCTTTTCGCAGGAGAATTTTCCAATTCTTGTTTGGAAATTACAGTGATATTTTCATTCACCTTTTTCAGTGGAAGATTCAGAAATTTTCCTTGCACCGTAATTTCGCTAATCTCACTTTCCTTTTCCTGCGCCGAAAACATTCCAATTACTCCCAAAAACAGAACGGAACAAACTAGTTTTTTCATTTACGATATATTTTTATAGATTTATTTGAATTAATGATAAATATTCTTTAGAAAAAAACATCAAGCATAATTATGTTTATACTAAAAAATAGTGGCAAATATAAACACTTATTCTCGTCACAAAAAAGCTTTTCTGTAATATTTAATTCATTTAAAAACGAATAAAATACAGCTTAAAAAACTGTATGTCGTAAATATCTGAAAGCCAAAAATTTTGGCTTTTTTTAATTAATAGTGCAATGAAATAATTAGATAATTAATTGATGATTTCACTACTTAATTCTTAATGCAGAAAAATAATATTTTGGTGGGAAATCTCCTGATACTTAAAATGAAAGTCTATGAAAGTTTCTGAGCAAAAAACCGTATTTTTGTAGGTCTCAATTTTACCTATGACTAAAAATCCAGAAATCGATATTAAAAAGGAAATTTTCGTTAAGAACGCACATCTTAACAACCTGAAACACATCGATGTTCTTCTTCCGAAGAATAAATTAATTGTGATTACGGGCGTTTCCGGGAGCGGAAAATCTTCATTGGCTTTCGACACCATTTATGCCGAAGGACAGCGCAGATATGTAGAAAGTTTAAGTTCTTATGCACGACAATTTCTTGGAAAATTGGAAAAGCCGAAGGTGGACGACATCAAAGGTTTGGCGCCTTCAATCGCGATTCAGCAAAAGGTAATTTCCTCTAATCCGCGTTCAACCGTCGGAACTTCCACTGAAGTTTACGATTACCTGAAGTTGCTCTTCGCGAGAATTGGAAGAACTTTTTCGCCAATATCCGGTCGGGAAGTGAAGAAAGATTCGGTTTCTGATGTGATCGATTTCATTAAGAACAATGAAAACCAAACTTTTCTACTGAGAAACCCATTGAATTTTGACCTTTCCAAATTTAATGAGCAACTGAAAACGCTAAAATTATCAGGTTTTACAAGAATTGAAGTCAATGGAAATGTTGCCGGAATTGAAGATCTTGAGAGTTTCGGATTTGTTCCTGAAAAAGACATGGAAATTCAGCTGGTGATTGATCGTTTTCGGTATGAAGATGATGAAAATTTCTTGCAAAGACTTGCCGACTCTATTCAAATGGCGTTTTACGAAGGTCATGGTTATTGCTCATTGAAAAATATCGAAACCGGAAAAATCACCGAATTTTCAAATAAATTTGAGTTGGACGGAATGACTTTCATGGAACCCAATGTTCATTTTTTTAGTTTCAATAATCCTTATGGTGCTTGTCCGGAATGTGAAGGCTACGGAAAAGTCGTTGGAATTGATGAAGATTTGGTGATTCCCAACAAGAACCTATCGGTTTATGAGGACGCAGTGGCCAGTTGGAAAGGTGAATCCATGAGCGATTGGAAGAAAGAATTCATTAAAAAAGCAGGAACGCAATTTCCTATTCATAAACCCTATCATCAACTTAGTAAAGAGCAGAGAAACTTTCTCTGGAAAGGCGATAACTCCAGAAATTTCCCCTCGATCAACAACTTCTTCAAAATGGTGGAGGAAAATCTTTACAAAATTCAATATCGCGTGATGCTTTCCCGATTTCGAGGAAAAACCATTTGCCCGACTTGCGAAGGATTGAGATTGCGCCAGGAAACGCAGTACGTGAAGATTGATGGACATAATATTCAGGATATGATCGAGCTTCCGTTGGATGAATTGTTGCCATTAGTGAAATCATTAAAATTGAACAAGCACGACGCGGAAATCGCAAAACGGTTGCTTTACGAAATCACGACTCGACTCGAATTTTTAGACAAAGTTGGCTTAGGATATCTCACGCTCAACCGAACTTCTAACACCCTTTCCGGTGGCGAAAGTCAACGGATTAATCTTGCAACATCTTTGGGAAGTTCCTTAGTTGGTTCCATTTATATTCTGGATGAACCGTCGATTGGATTGCACTCTAGGGATACTGAGAATTTAATAGAAGTTTTGAAAAATCTTCGGGATTTGGGGAATACTGTGATTGTGGTAGAACATGACGAAGACGTGATGAAAGCTGCTGATTATATCATCGATATTGGTCCGGAAGCCGGCTATCTCGGCGGTGAGCTAGTTTTTGCTGGAGATTTCAAAGAATTGAAAAATTCAGATTCACTTACCGCTCAATATTTAACAGAAAAATTAGAAATTAAGGTTCCTGAAAAACGACGAAAAGCAAAGGAATTTATTCAAATAAAAGGTGCGCGACAAAACAATCTGAAAAACATCGATGTCAATATTCCATTGGAAAGTTTGGTCGTGATTTCGGGAGTTTCGGGAAGTGGAAAATCAACATTGATGAAGGAAATTCTCACGAACGACATTCAAATTCAATTGGGAATGGGCGGAAAAAAAGCCGATTACGATTCGGTGGAATTTCCTAAAAAACTCATCAAAAATATAGAACTGATTGATCAAAATCCCATCGGAAAATCTTCGCGATCCAATCCTGTAACCTATTTGAAGGCCTACGACGATATTAGGGATCTTTTTTCCAAACAAAAACTCGCGAAATTGCAAGGTTTGAAACCAAAACATTTTTCGTTCAACGTTGATGGTGGAAGATGCGATGAATGCAAGGGCGAAGGCGTAATCAACGTTTCGATGCAGTTTATGGCTGATATCGAATTGGAATGCGAAACTTGCCACGGAACGCGCTTCAAAAACGAAATTCTTGAAATCAAATTTGATGAAAAAAACATTTCAGATGTCCTCCACATGACCGTGGATGAAGCATTGGAATTTTTCAGCGAAAACGACGAGCAGAAAATTGTGACCAAACTGAAACCGCTGCAGGAAGTAGGTTTGGGATATCTTCAACTCGGGCAAAGCTCTTCTACTCTTTCTGGCGGTGAAGCTCAAAGGGTGAAACTAGCTTCTTTCCTTGTGAAGGGTGTTTCCAACGATAAAACACTTTTCATTTTCGATGAACCTTCTACTGGTTTGCATTTTCACGACATTAATAAATTACTGACTTCCCTTCAAGCTTTGATCGAATTGGGACATTCGGTGATTGTTATTGAGCATCAACCCGACATCATCAAATCTGCAGATAACATCATCGACATCGGTCCGGAAGCAGGAAAACACGGTGGTGAGGTGGTTTTTGCAGGAACTCCGGAAGATTTAATTAAGGATAAAAAATCACATACGGCGAAATATTTAAAGGAAAAACTGTAAAATAATGATGATTTAACATTCAATTTAGGTACTTTATCCACAAAAAAATGTGAATAAAAAGTGTTTTTTAACATTTAGTTTACATTACTTATTAAAAATTGTATTAAATTTACTATGAAAATAAGAGAGAATGAAGACTTTTTTCTATTTCAACATTCACAGAAATACCATTAAATTGATATAAAAATTTAAGAGAAGCATCGTCGGCTTCTCTTTTTTGTTGTTGTCTAACTAAAAAATGAGATGTTTTTATCTATTGAATCCGTTGCTAAACAGCGGATTCTCTTATTTCCGGAAGTGACTCCACCAAGAATCGAACTTGGATCTAAAGTTTAGGAAACTTCTATTCTATCCGTTGAACTATGGAGCCGACGATCAAATGTACAAAAAACAAAAACTCCGCTGCAAAGGCAACCAAGTAATTATTTTGGATCTTGAGATTTTCTACTGATTTTTTTTATCGACCACAATTCTATCTTTTCTATTTGCCAATTCCCAGGCAGTTGCGAAAACAAGCGAAGCACGTTTCTGAAGCGCTTCATAATCAATCTTGTCAGCGTCATCGGTTGGCTGATGGTAATCTTCATGAATTCCGTCGAAGAAAAAAGCTACCGGAACGCCGTTTTTGGCAAAATTATAATGATCGGAACGGTAATACAATCTTTGCGGATCTTTTGGATCGTCATATTTATAATTTAGCTCCATTTGGGTTACTTTATTATTGGCTTCCACATTGATTTTCTTTAAATCTGAACTCAACATTTCGGAGCCAATTACATACACATAATTTTTCCCACAATTCTCGGAATCACATCTTCCTATCATATCGATATTAAGATTAGCTACGGTATTTGCCATCGGGAAAATCGGGTTTTCAGCATAAAATTTTGATCCCAACAATCCATGTTCTTCGCCGGTTACATGAAGAAAGAGTATCGATCTTTTCGGTCCATGTCCCGATTTTTTCGCATTCTGGAAAGCTTTTGCAATTTGCATTACCGCAACAGTTCCACTTCCATCGTCATCAGCTCCGTTGAAAACCACACCATTTTTGGTTCCTACATGATCGTAATGTGCAGAAACCACGATGATTTCTTCGGGTTTTTCTGTTCCTTTGATAAAAGCCAAAATATTTTCAGAATCTGGCAAACCACGCCCTCTTCCTGTATTCAAACTAGCTGCAGGAATTTTTTGGTAATAAGAATTCATTCGATCTGGATGAGAAATACCCATTTCCACATATTGTTTAATCATGTATTCGCCGGCTTTTTTCTGTCCTGGACTTCCGGTATCGCGACCTCCCATTTCGTCGGAAGCAATCACATAAAGATTTTTCTTTAAATCCTGTTGCGAAATAGTTTCTAATGATTGTTTAAATACTTTACCATCATAAGAATAGTTCACAGAAGCACAACTGCTAAGCATCACCACCGAAAATAGCGGAAGAAAAAGGTTTTTCATAATTATTTTTTTGAAGTTTAAAAGTAACAAATAAATTTTAAAACAAATCTTAAAGTTTATTTTTAAATTTGATGATATGATTAAAAGAAAACATTCAGGCAAAGACCTTACGATATTCTCTGAAATGACGGCGCTTGCACAACGAAACAACGCGGTAAATCTTTCACAAGGTTTCCCCGATTACGAAGTTGATGACCGACTGAAAAAACTTCTCGCTGAAGGAACCGAGAAAAATTTTAATCAATACGCACCAATGAGTGGACTTCCTGTATTGGTTGAAAATCTAATTACCTTTAACCAAACAAGAAAAATTCCGATTTCCTTATTCAAAGAAAACATCACGATTTCTCCGGGAGCAACTTATGCGATTTACACTGCACTTGCCGCGATTGTTAATTTTGGTGATGAAGTGATCGTTTTGGAACCTTCGTACGATTCCTATGTTCCAGCGATTGAAATGAATGGCGGTTTGCCGGTTTTCGTAAGTTTAAAAAACGACTTTGAAGTAGATTTTGATATGCTGAAAAATGCAATTTCAGAAAAAACAAAGGCGATAATCATCAATTCACCACATAATCCTTCCGGGAAAATTTGGAAAAAATACGATTGGGATCAACTTGCGTCGATCATAGATTCTACAGAAATCATCGTAATTTCCGATGAAGTTTACGATATCCTGACTTATGATGAGAATGAATTTTATAGCGCTTTTCATCATCCAAAACTTCGCGAAAGATGTTTTAGTATATTTTCTTTTGGTAAAATGTTTCACATCACAGGTTGGAAAGTGGGTTATATTTTGGCTTCGGAGGAACTTACCCTCGCCTATCGCCGTGTTCATCAATATTTAAGTTTCAGCGTGAATTCGCCTTCACAATATGCTTTAGCAAAATATCTTGAAATTTTTGATGCAGAAGAAAACCAAAAAAACATGCAACAAAAAAGAGATTTTTTCCTTAATGAATTCAAAAATCTTCCGTTTTCATTAAAAGAAAAAGCAGAAGCCGGATATTTTCAGGTATTGGGTTATGAAAACATATCGAATATTTCAGATAAAGAATTTGCAATTTGGCTAACCGAACAAGCAAAAGTTGCAACTATTCCACTTTCAGCGTTCTATCATGAGGAAACCAACACTGGAATGATTCGTTTCTGTTTTGCCAAAAAAGAAGAAACCATCGCTGATGCAGCTTCTAAAATCAAAAACTTTTTAGGTTAGAAATATCATGTTTTTAAAAATAAATAGATGAAATATTTGGTACAAATCTTATTTATCGTAATATTGCAATATTAAATAGATATAAAAAATGGGCGCAACAAAAACTGAACATTTTACCGACAACCAAAATAAAATGGCAACCATCGCAAAAGCATTGGGACATCCGGCTCGAATTGCTATTATCGAATATCTAATGAAAGTAAATGAATGCATTTGCGGCGATATCGTGAATGAACTTCCGTTGGCACAACCGACGGTTTCTCAGCATTTAAAAGAACTTAAAAACGCAGGAATTATCAAAGGAAATATCGAAGGAAATTCAATCTGCTATTGTATTGATGAGGAAACAATTAAGATTTTCAATGCTTATTTTTCGTCTATTGTACAAACTGTTGCCAAATCCAAATGCTGCTAAGCATTTTTTTAATTATCTATATCGCAATATTGCATTAAAACTATAAAATCAAATACAATGAAACTTTCAGAAGTAAAACAGATTTTGCCAACATTAGAAAATGTTGAATTTCAATTGGAAAACGGGACTTTCGTTCCAGAACATTTTCATGTAACGGAAGTGGGAATGATCAACAAAAATTTCATCGATTGTGGCGGCGTAATTCGCAATGAAAAAGTGGTGAATTTTCAACTTTGGAATGCCGACGATCTTGAACACCGATTAAAACCAGGAAAATTACTAAACATCATCAATCTTTCCGAAGAAAAATTGGGAATTGAAGACCACGAAATCGAAGTGGAATATCAAAGCGAAACCATCGGAAAATACGATTTGGAATTCAATGGAAAAACATTTGTTTTGCGCAATAAAATGACAGCTTGTTTGGCCCCGGATGCGTGTGGAATTCCTAGCGAAAAGGTGAAAAGAAATCTATCCGAACTGAAACCTGTTTCAAAATGTGCCCCAAATTCTGGTTGCTGCTAATAACAAAATCAAAATAAACATGAATCCTACGCTATCAAAAACAATTTCCGGACTTGTAGAAAACTTTAAAATCACGGACGAAAGAAAAGCAACTTTACAACCACTTATCGATTTTATTCAAGATAAAAAAGATAAAAATCTGCCTATAAATCTCAATTTATTTGCACCCACAATTCCCGAAGAAGCCATCTATCACAGGTTTGGGCAGAAGTTGCAGCAGCTTTTTACAAAGTTCCAAATGTGAGTTGCTATTCCGGCGGAACTGAAGAAACCGCGTTGTTTCCGAAAGTTGCAGAAACATTGAGCACTCAAGGGTTTCAGGTGTTGAAAATTTCTGCTGAACCAAATCCTGTTTATGCCATTAAATTTGATGAAAATAGCAAACCAATCATTGGATTTTCAAAAAAATACGATCACGCTTTCAACCCGGAAAATGGTTTCGCAGCGATTATGACTTGTTCTCAAGCTGATGGCGGTTGCCCTTTCATCGCGGGAGCCGAAAAACGATTCCCAATCACTTTTGAAGATCCAAAAGTTTCTGATAATACTCCTCAACAAAACGAAGTTTACGCAGAAAGAAGTTTGCAAATTGCTTCGGAAATGTTCTTTGTTTTTTCTCAAATTAAATCCTAAAAAATGCAACCAAAACTCAAATTTCTCGATCGATTTCTTACGCTTTGGATATTTTTAGCGATGCTTTTGGGAATCGGAATTGGTTATTTTTTTCCAAGTATTGCCGAGAAAACCCAAATGATTTCGGTAGGTTCTACAAATATTCCGTTAGCAATCGGATTGATCGTGATGATGTATCCTCCGCTGGCAAAAGTGGATTATTCACTTTTACCAAAAGCTTTCAAAGACACCAAAGCCATATCGGTTTCGTTGCTATTGAACTGGGTAATTGGACCAATTTTGATGTTCATTTTAGCGATCGTTTTCCTTAGAGACGAACCAGATTATATGATGGGATTAATCTTGATTGGACTCGCAAGATGCATCGCAATGGTGCTGGTTTGGAACGATTTGGCAAAAGGAAACCGTGAATACGCCGCACTATTGGTCGCTTTAAATAGTGTTTTTCAGTTGATATTTTATAGCATTTATGCATGGTTTTTCATCAATATTTTGCCGCAAAAATTAGGTTTCGGAAGTTTCCAAATTTCTGTTCCGATGAGCGATGTGGCCGAAAGTGTTTTCATTTATCTTGGAATTCCTTTTCTTGCCGGATTTTTGAGCAGATATTTTTTAATTAAATCCAAAGGAACCGAATGGTACAACCGAAAATTCATTCCTTTTATTTCGCCATTTACTTTGTATGCGCTGCTTTTCACCATCGTTTTGATGTTTAGTTTGAAAGGCGACAAAATCATTGAATTGCCTTCTGATGTCTTGAAAGTTGCAGTCCCGCTAGTGATTTATTTTATTGTCACTTTTTTCATCAGTTTCTTTGTTGGAAAAGCTTTAAAATTACCTTACGACAAAAATGCATCAATCGCTTTCACTGCAACAGGAAACAATTTCGAGCTTGCAATCGCTGTAGCAATCGCTGTTTTCGGGATTCATTCGCCCCAAGCTTTTGTGGGTGTTATCGGCCCTTTGGTTGAAGTTCCGGTGCTTATCTTGCTGGTTCGGGTAAGTTTATGGCTGAAGAAAAAATATTATTAAAACACTATTTAAAAATTCAAATTCCCTTTAATTTTAATAAAGAAAAAAAAGCAATATTCTGAAATCCCCAATTAATCAACGAAAGAAGATGATTGGGGATTTTTCCTAGATATGATCGAAAAATTCGGCACATTATTGGTTTATATAATTTAAGAAAACCGCTTTTTGAAGATAATTCTTGAAAAATAAGAATCAAAAGAATGATAAAATCGCCGAAATATTCCCAAAATGAAAATAGCAATTCCAGAGAAGGGCTTAACCATTTTTTTATGGATTCCATCAAAGAATTATATTGTGCTGAAAAGACGATTGCGCTATCTTTCAACAGAATTAAAGATCAAATTCAATCCCGGAAACTGAAAAATATTTTGCAAAATCATTACAAGATTCATCTCAATCACTTGGAACGTCTCGAAAAAATCTTCAAATTACAAGAAGAAAATCCTGAATCTAAAGATTGTGAATCTTTCACAGCATTGATCAGCGAAGCTCAGAAACATCTAGAATTTTTTGCTAATGACCCCTTAAATTGGGACATTGCACTGATTTTGACTGCTCAAAAATTGGCTCATTACAAAATTGCAGCTTACAGCGCGAGTGCTCATTTGGCGATCATTTTAAATTTACATACGGAAGCAACACTTCTTGCAGTTGATGTTCAGGAAGAAGAGGAATTTATCCACAACTATCTGGAAGAATTGATTCATGAGTTTTTGAAACCGTTTCGATAGTTTTTTTCGTCATTTTTTTCACAACTATTTTTACCTCTAAGTAAATAAGGTTATTTTCATTTACGACAGATTAAACATTTAAAAAAAATATCCGATTACAAATGGAATTCTTTATATTTGATAATCAAAATTTTAGAGATGCAAAACTGCCTAGAATGTGGTGATCAAATTATCGGAAGAAGCGATAAGAAATTTTGCAACGACGGCTGCAGAAACGCCTATAATAACAAAAATAACCGAGATACATCCAACCTGATGCGCAACATCAACAATAAACTGCGCAAAAATCACCGCATCCTGAGTGAACAAAAATTCGTTGATGGAAAAGCGAAAACTACCCGCAACAAACTGACTTCAGAAGGTTTCGATTTTGAATATTTCACCAACTTTAAAATTTATAAAAATGGTGCGGAATATCGGTTTCTCTATGAAATTGGTTATCGCTTTTTGGAAGATGATTGGATTTTATTGGTAAGGAAAGAATGATTTTCCCTTAAATAAACAAGAAATAAAAAATCAAAATCAGCTTTGTCTTTTCCTTCGAATTCTTTTTTTTGAGGTGAAAATTATTCGTTTTCGTCCAACAAACGGATTTTATCTTCTAAAATTTCAATCTTTTTGTCGCGGTACAATCCTCCGATGGCTTTTTTGAAATTCTTTTTACTCATCTGAAGTTCTTGCTTGATTTCTTCTGGTTCAGACTTATCGGAAAGATAGAGTAATCCATAGTTTGCATTTAATTTATCGAGAATGATCTGCTGAAACTCATCATTGTTTTCATAACCTTCCGGTTGTAGGGAAACGTCAATTTTTCCGTCTTCTCTCACGGATTTGATGTAACCAATTTCTTCGGAAAGTGGGAATAATTTTTTGTAAACATCGGATGCGTAAATCAGTCCGATATATTTTTTATTGATAATGACATTCCAGCCCAGTTCGCCTTCACCCATTAAAATCAGATTCACCTTATCGCCCTTTCGGAAAGGCAGATCTTCGTATTGCGGATTTCTCTTGAATCGTGTTGTACCGGTGATTAATCCTAAAAATTCATCGATATAAACATGAACCAAATACCGTTTTCCTTCAACAATTTTCTGTTTCTGCTGTTTGTACGGAACGAATAAATCTTTGATGATTCCCCAATCCATAAAAGCGCCACTTGGCAAACTTTGCACGCAAGTCATCACAGCAAACTCTCCTACTTCGGCGTTGGGTTTTTCTGTTGTAGCTTTCAGTTTATCATCATCTTGATAAACGAAAACTTCCATTTCATCACCAATTTCGGCATCTTCAGACGCGAAAATTTTAGGAAGAAACGCTCTTTCTCCGTTTTCATCTTCCAGGAATAAACCTGAATAATTTTTTTCTGCGATTTTTAATAATTGGATTTTGCCGGGATTCATAGGTTAGCGTGATATATATAATTGACTGCAAAGGTAAGAAAACTAAAGGAACAGAAATTGCAGAATTTTGTCATGCCTTCATCAGTCATCAGAAAATATTATTATAAGCCCGAACTTCAGATATTGAAGATCGTTTATAGCTCTGGAGCGGTTTACAATTATCTCGAAGTTCCAGAGGAGGTTTTTGATGATTTCCGGGCGGTATTTTCAAAAGGTGTTTATCTGAACAGAAACATCAAACCCTTCTTTAAATACAAAAAAGTGAGTGATATTTAAAAAAAAAAAAATCATATCCGCATAAAACGGAGTAGCAGGCATCAGAAATGATTCCGCAACGTTCAGAAATGCTTCCGCAACCTTCAGAAATGGTTTCGCGACCTGCAGAAATGGTTCCGCAACTTACAGAAATGGTTCCGCAACTTACAGAAATGGTTCCGCGACCTGCAGAAATGATTCCGCACGCTGCAGAAATGACAAAACAATATTGCGGAACGATTTCCGTAGCTGATTATTCAAATAATGCATCATTTTCTATAAATTTTGATAATGAAATTATATTTTAATTATTAAATCATCAAAATAAATGCTTAATCTTTTTTCTCAGCAATGATTATCATAAAAATTATGGCTTTGTGATAATGTTATCATTAAGCAACAAAAAAGAGAAGCCGAAACTTCTCTTTATTATCTTAACTAATTAAAGTCTTACATGTGAATCGCGATCTTTCCAGTCGCATCTAATGCAGCTTCCTTAATCGCTTCAGCAAAAGTTGGGTGTGCATGCGACATTCTTGCAATATCTTCAGCACTGGCGCGGAATTCCATCGCGGTTACAGCAGCGGCAATCATATCGGCAGCTCGCGCGCCAATCATGTGAACGCCCAAAACCTCATCTGTTTTTTCGTCTGCAATGATTTTGATGAAACCATCCACATCACCGGAAGCACGGCTTCTTCCCAAAGCTCTCATCGGGAAATTACCCACTTTAATGGCAACGCCTTCTGCTTTCAATTGCTCTTCTGTTTTACCCACCGCAGCAACTTCCGGCCAAGTATAAACCACTCCAGGTATTAAATTATAATTGATATGTGGTTTTTGTCCGGCAAGCTGTTCTGCTACCAAAACGCCTTCCTCAGACGCTTTGTGCGCCAACATTGCTCCTGCAACCACATCACCGATCGCATAAATATTTGAAACGTTAGTCTGCAAATGCTCATTGGTTTTTACTCTGCCTCTTTCATCCAGATCTACTCCGGCTTTTTCGAGGGAAAGTCCGTCTGTATAAGGTTTTCTACCTACGGAAACCAAAACATAATCACCTTCAACCACTACTTCTTCGCCTTTTTTATCTTTTGCGGTAACTTTTACAGTGTCGCCGTTTCTTTCGACAGCCTGAACTGCGGTAGAAAGCAAGAATTTCATGCCTTGTTTTCTTAAAACTTTGTTGAGTTCTTTCGATAAAGCGCCGTCCATTGTTGGGATAATTCTATCCATAAATTCGACTACAGTGACTTCAGAACCTAATCTTTTGTAAACAGATCCCAATTCCAGCCCGATAACTCCACCTCCGATTACTACTAAATGTTTCGGAATTTCTTTCAGATTTAATGCTTCAGTAGAAGTAATGATTCTTTCTTTATCTATAGTAATGAAAGGCAACGAACTTGGTTTAGAACCCGTCGCAATGATGATGTATTTAGAGTCGATGATTTCTGATGAACCGTCGTTTTTGGTTACTTTTACCTGAGTAGAAGATTCAAAACTACCTACGCCTTCAAAAACAGTGACTTTATTTTTGTCCATAAGGAAGTTGATTCCTTTGGTAGTTTGATCTACCACTTCGTCTTTTCGGGCAATCATTCTTGCCAAATCTGCTTTTGGCTTGTCGATGATAATGCCGTGATTGGCGAAATTGTGTTTTGCGTTTTCGAAATGTTCAGAACTGTCGAGCAACGCTTTGGAAGGAATACAACCTACATTGAGACATGTACCGCCCATTGTAGGATATTTTTCAATAATAGCAGTTTTTAAACCCAACTGTGCGCATCTGATAGCAGCAACATAACCACCAGGACCGGAACCGATTACGGTAACATCGAATTGACTCATTTTTATTTTTTTATGATTTTTATTGATTTTTTGAAGTTTACAAATTTACAAAATATTTCGCCACTCGTTTGCAGATTCTGCTAAAAATCTAACAACAGATTTTCATAATGTTTCAGAATAATGTCCTTGGAAAATCTCGTTTTTATCGAGTTGATAATCAATTTTTTATCGTGTATTCCAGCACAAATATCTTTTACTTTTTCTGCAAATTTCTGGTGTTGTTCAATATCGGAAATTTCACCATTAATTTTGTTTTGTATAATTTCATTAATCCCGCCCGGACAATTATTGGCCAAGGAATAAACTCCACAGGCTCCTGCCTCCAACAGAACATTAGGGAAACCTTCATAACGTGAAGAAAGAATAAACAAATCTGCAAATTTCAGGAATTGATAAGGGTTTTTCTGTTGACCATGAAAAATGACGTTGTCTAATTTTAGATCAGATTTCATTTGAAGCAACAACTCTTTATCCCTTCCGTCGCCGATAAGGTGAAGCTTTATTTTTTCATTCCTTAAATGAGAAAAAACTTTCAGTAAATTATCGAAACCTTTTCTGGAAGAGAGATTTCCGATGGCAACAACATTTTTGTAATCATCATTAAATGTCTCCGCTTTTACGGAAATATCCAATTTTTTATTAATGAAATCGAAATCTACGGGATTATTTATTTTAACGAGTTTTTCTTTTTTGATATTGAAATACTCAATCAAATCATTCTTCATATCATCGCTCTGACAAATAATCCGATGATAATTGTTGTAAAATTTATAGAAGAACCGAATTTCTTTGCGAGTTACGTGTTTCGAAACAACGTTGGTTTCTCGCGCAATAAATTTAGTTTTCGGAAAAAACTTGATAAATAACGACAAATAAGCATTCACTTCCCCGAAACCGCTGAAAACAATATCGGGTTTACGCCTCTTAATTTCCAGTAAAATAGGTTTTAATGAATGCCTGATTCGAGGAGTTTTGATATCGATAATTTCGACATCATCCTTTAAAATTTCCAAGAAACCACCTTCTTTCCTGAGCAAAAGAATTTTGGGTTCGAACTGATCTCTCGGAAGATGATTGGCAAGCGTGGTGACAATTCTTTCTGCGCCACCGGTTTCCAAATCGGGCAAAATAAAGATGATGGAGATTTTTTTCATTTAAAAAAATTCACAGAAAAAATTCTATTGGAAATTGATATTGGAAGTGAAACGAACTCCATTTATTTAAGATTATTTCGAATATTTTTTTTAGTTATAATGATAATCACACCGTTTTTCGCGTCTTCGCCATATAATTCGATCGCTTTTTCATTCTTTACAACTTCCATAGATTCGATCGTTTTTGGATCTATTTGATTGAACTTTTCGTAAGGAATTCGCTGTCCATCAAGGATTATTAAAGGTTTATTCTTAACCTCCTTATTGCAGCATAAACAAAAATCTCCCACTTTTTCAACCGGAGAAACATTCAAACCTTTTGTGTTTTTTAATTTTGAATTCTCGTTAGGACCGTCGATCCCTTTCGTACCGATTACTTGTGCGGAGAAAATCCCACAACATAAGAGCAGTATTACAACAACAAATTTCTTCATTTCTCTTAATTGGCTACATCCGAAATAAATTTAATGCGAAGCATTCTCACCTCTTCATCGCTAAGATCATCTCCGAATTCTGCAAGAAGCACTTTCATACTGTCGCTTTCACTTTCTCCCATAAATTCCATGAATTCCTCCACGATATCTTCATCAAAATTCTCATCAACATAATAATCAATATTCAATTTAGTTCCTTGATATACAATTCGTTCCATTTCTTTCAGCAATTCATCCATGGTGAGATTTTTTGCTTTGGCTATGTCTTCAAGGTCAATTTTTTTGTCGGTACTTTGAATGATGAACACCTTGTGACTGGATTTATTGGCCACTTGTTTCAGCACCATATCTTGAGTCCTTTCAATATTGTTTTCTTCTACATATTGCTTAATGAATTCAGCAAATTCTTTCCCAAATTTCTTGGCTTTTCCATCTCCAACACCATAAATTTTTGCAATTTCTTCAATACTGATCGGGTATTGGACAGTCATATCTTCCAAACTTGGATCCATAAAAACTGTGTACGGCGGAATTCCTTGCTTTTTAGCGACCTTCTTGCGAAGTTCTTTCAGTTGACTGAAAAGTACTTCATCCAAACCGCCATTTTGTTGCACCTGAACTTGGTCCGAATCGGCTTTTGTTTGAGCCAAATCATATTCACGGTCTTCTGCGATGAGAAAAGGATTTTTATCTTTTCCGGAAATCACTTGCAAACCTTTTTCAGTTAATTTTAAAACACCGTATGATTCAATATCTTTTTGTAAAAAATTCTGTACTGTAGCTTGTCGAATCACCGATTTCCAAAAGTTTTCCGGCTCATTTTTGCCAATACCAAAATGTTTAGTGGTTTCTAATTTATAAGATTTTGTTACCGGATTTTCTTTGCCAACAATCACCGTAATAAGATCTTTTGTGCGGAATTTTTCTTCCAATTCTTTCACTAAAGTTAAAACCAGTTTCAATTCTTTGGTTGCATCTTTCAGTTTCGGAGGGTTCACGGAATTATCGCACATGTTCGCACCTGCACCGTTCACTGGATCAAATTGCTCGCCGAAATAATAGAGAATGTACTGTCTGCGGCTCATGGAAGTTTCGGCATAACCTACTACCTCGTTCAGCAACTGCAGACCAATTTCACGTTCCGAAACAGGTTTCTGCGCCAAAAATTTCTCCAATTTTTCAATATCTTTTGGATCGTAAAACGCTAAGCAAATCCCTTCTCCACCGTCGCGCCCTGCCCTACCGGTTTCTTGGTAATAACTTTCTAATGATTTAGGAATATCGTAGTGAATTACAAATCTCACATCGGGCTTGTCGATTCCCATCCCGAATGCTATGGTTGCGACGATGACATCGGCTTCTTCCATCAGAAATTTATCTTGGTTGGCCACTCTTGTTTTTTGGTCTAAACCGGCATGGTAAGGAAGCGCATTGATGCCATTCACCTGAAGAAGCTGGGCAAATTCTTCCACTTTTCTTCTGCTCAAGCAATAGACAATTCCGGATTTTCCTTTATGTTGGTTGATGAATTTTACGATTTCTCGATCAATATTTACTTTTGGACGAACTTCATAAAAAAGATTCGGCCTGTTAAAACTTTCTTTGAACACCAATGCATTCGACATTCCCAAGGTTTTTTGGATATCATCCTGAACTTTGGGCGTCGCGGTTGCGGTAAGTGCAATCACGGGAACATCAGCAATTTTGTCGATAATAAGCTTTAGATTACGGTATTCGGGACGGAAATCGTGTCCCCACTCCGAAATACAATGCGCCTCATCAATTGCGACAAAAGAAATGGTAATATCTTTCAAAAACTCCAAATAATCTTCTTTAATAAGAGATTCGGGAGCCACATAAAGCAATTTGGTTTTTCCGGCTTTGATATCGTCGAAGACCTGCTTGGTTTGCGTTTTATTTAATGAAGAATTCAAAACATGAGCGACACCTTCGTCCGAAGATAGCCCGTTGATCGCATCGACCTGATTTTTCATTAAAGCAATTAAAGGCGATACAACAATCGCAGTACCTTCTGAAATTAGCGCCGGAAGTTGGTAGCAAAGCGATTTACCACCACCTGTAGGCATTAATACGAAGATATCTTTCCCTTCCAAAAGATTTTTAATGATTTCTTCTTGTTGGCCTTTAAATGTAGAAAAGCCGAAATATTTTTTAAGTTCCTTCGATAAATCGGCAGTATTTGTTTTCATTTGTAATTCCAGTTTTTATGACAATAGTTGAACATAGCACCTTTTTTTTGTCTAATTCAATTGCAATTTGCGGTCTGTTCATCTAAAATTGTTTGCTAAATTTGCATATTAACCAAAGTTAGAAAATAAAAATCAAAATAAAAAAATTGAAGATTAATTTTAATTAAATTATTAGAAAACATTTGCGTATATTATAAGATTAATCTTTCTGTCCCAATTTATCAAAATGAATCACCCTGATCTACTCCACATCGCCAAAAATGCGCTTTCCATCGAAATCACTGAGCTCGAAAACCTTAAAAACCGTCTCGATGAGAATTTCTTGAAAGCTGTAGAAATCATCAATTCAGCAAAAGGAAAACTCATCATTGTAGGAATTGGCAAATCGGCTCATGTGGGAAATAAAATGGTAGCAACGCTGAATTCTACCGGAACGCCATCTCAATTTTTACATGCTTCCGAAGCTATTCACGGGGATTTGGGTGTGATCCAAAAAACCGATGTTGTGCTTTGTATTTCTAATTCCGGAAATTCCCCGGAAATTGTCAACCTTCTACCTTTTTTGAAAGATTATTCTTCTTCATTAATTGGAATGACTGGAAATTTAAACTCCAAACTTGCTGAGTTTTCGGAAGTGGTTCTCAACACCTCTGTAGAAAAAGAGGCTTGCCCAATCAAATTGGCTCCCACAAGTTCTACCACGGTACAAATGGCGTTGGGAGATGCTTTGGCGGTTTGCTTGATGGAACTCAACGGCTTCCGTGAAAACGATTTTGCCAAATTTCATCCGGGCGGAAGTTTAGGTAAAAACCTTACCGCAAAAGTGGAACAATTTCTTTCTCCTCAAAAACCATTGGTTTCTGCAGATGCTAATATTCGTGAAATCATTATTTCCATCAGCGCATCTACACACGGAATAACCGTGGTTGAAGAAGGTGAAAGAATTACCGGCGTAATTACTGACGGCGATTTGCGAAGAATGCTGATGAGCGAACAGGATCTCTCGAAAATATCAGCCAAGGACATTATGAGCAGCAACCCAAAAAGCATCGACAAAAATGCTTTGGCAAAAGAAGCCATGCAAATCCTGAAAGATAAGAACATCGGCCAACTGATTGTTACCGATCAAGGAAAATATTTTGGAATCATCGATATTCACAGACTTTTAGACGAAGGTATCAATTAATTTTCCGGAAAATATTCGGTTTCTATTTTCATCAATAATTCAGTAATTTCGCAAACTTAATTTTTAACCTTTGAATATATATAATGAGTGAAGGAAAAGAGATGTCGTTTTGGGGACACATCGGCGAATTGCGTGGTCACCTGATCCGTTCGTTAATCGCGATTATTGTGGGTGCAATTCTGGTGGGCTTTAATGTCAACTGGATTATGGATCATATTTTTTTCGGTCCTACACGCAATGATTTCCTTACGTTTCGGGTGGTGAATCATTTTTCTCGCGAACTGATTGGCCACGACAGCATTGTGTTGCCCGATCATTTTGCGGTGCAGCAAAAGAAACTCTTCCAACAGTTCAATGTAATGATGTCGGTATCGATATTTGGCGGAATGGTAGCGGCTTTTCCTTATATTGTTTGGGAACTTTGGCGGTTTATTTCTCCCGCTCTTCATCCCAACGAAAGGAAAAATTCGGTGTTTTTAATCAACTTTGTTTGGATTCTTTTCATGGTGGGAATTCTTTGTGGGTATTTCCTCATTTTACCATTTGCGATCAACTTCGGGTTGCTCTTCAAAATCTCCGATTCCATCACCCAACTCTTTGATCTCAGTGATTATACGACTTTGTTTATGCAGGTAGTTTTGGGAATGGGCATTGTTTTCCTTTTCCCAGTGATTGTTTATTTCCTCACTTCGATCGGAATTTTAACTCCAAAATTTATGAAAACTTACCGCCGACATGCCATCGTGCTCATCATGGTGGTTGCTGCCGTAATTACGCCGGCTGATGTTTTGAGCATGATGATGGCTGCTTTCCCGCTGCTTTTATTGTACGAATTCAGTATTATGATGAGTGCTTATACTTATAAGAAAGTACAATCCAGAACCGATGTAACGTTAAAATAAGAGGCAAAACATTGTCCTATTAAAAAAAATGTTACAATTAAAAAAACGGAAAAATCCCTTACGAGAAGGGATTTTTTTTAGTTAAAACCTAAGATTAAGATAGTCCGTCTTCTAGGATTTCTTTGTTCTGATATTCCTGAACCAGATCGATGGCATTGGAAATTACATCGCTCAATGCGGTGATGAAGGTATTTTCTTCCGCAAGACTCATCGCGTGCTTCAGGGCGTCGATTTCTTTCGGAATAATTTCATAGCTGATATCTCTACCGGATTGATGAATTCCGTCAATTAAAAGCCCATTGATTTCTTCTTCGGTTCTCCCGCGAAGATGTTTTTCGTTTCGGATGATGATGTGGTCGAACATCCGTCCGGCAATTTTTCCACATTCCTGGATATCCTCATCTCGCCGATCGCCAACCCCGGAGATAATGCCTATTTTCTTCGGTGATTCAACATTTTTCAGGTAATCTTCAATCGCTTCATAGCCCGCAGGATTATGCGCGAAGTCTATTAAAACTTTGAATTTTTTAAATTTAAAAATATTCAGTCTGCCCGGAGTAAGCGCAGGACTCGGAATAAAGGTACGAAGCGAATTCGCAATATCTTCAATCTCAAAACCTTGAAGATAAGCCGCCAAACTTGCTGCCAGAACATTAGAAATCATAAATTTGGCCTTCCCTTCCATTGTGATGGGAACGTTTTGGGCTTTTACGATTCGGATTTTCCAGTCGCCTTTTTTGATCGTGATGAAACCATCCTCGCAAACACAAGTAATTTTACCTTCTTTAGCAAATTTTTTAATATGAGGATTGTTTTCATCCAGACTGAAAATGGCTACTTTCGAATGTAAATCAGGCATTAACCTCATGGAATAATCGTCATCTGCATTCAGAACGCTCCAACCGTCTTTTTTTACGGAATCGAGCACTACTCTTTTTACTCGGGTTAAGTCTTTCAAATTATGAATATCACTTAAGCCCAAATGATCTTCTTTAATATTGGTTAAAACCCCGATATCGCAACTGCTAAACCCTAATCCAGAACGGAGAATTCCGCCGCGTGCTGTTTCCAGAATGGCAAATTCTACAGTGGGATCTTTCAGAATAAATTCTGCAGAAATAGGTCCTGTGGTATCACCTTTGGTCAACATGGTATTTTGAATATAAATTCCGTCGGAAGTGGTGAATCCTACGCGATAACCATTGTTTTTCACGATATGGGCAATCAAGCGGGTTGTGGTGGTTTTACCGTTGGTACCCGTCACCGCGATAATTGGAATTCGGAAAGGTTTACCTTGTGGATAGAGCATATCGACTACCGGAGCAGCAACGTTTCTCGGCAATCCTTCGCTTGGCGCTAAGTGCATTCTGAATCCTGGTGCGGCATTCACTTCCAGAATCGCTCCACCGCTTTCCTTCAACGGTTGGCTAAGGTTTTCTGCCATGATATCGATTCCGCATACATCGAGACCGATGATTTTGGAAATCCTTTCACACATCGTCACATTTTCCGGGTGTACCATATCGGTAACATCGATGGAAGTTCCGCCGGTGGAAAGGTTTGCTGTGGATTTTAGATAAACAATTTCCCCTTTTTGAGGAACGGTTTCTAAAGTATAACTAAGTTTTTCTAGAAGTTCATTGGTGTCTTTATCCACCAGAATTTCGGTGAGGACATTTTCATGGCCGTACCCTCTTCTCGGATCTGTATTTTCTTTATCGATGAGTTGCTGAATCGTCATTTCGCCATCTCCTACGATGTGTGCAGGAACTCTTCTGGCCGCGGCTACCATTTTATGATTGATCACCAAAACTCGGAAATCGTAACCGGTAATGTATTTTTCAACAATCACTTTTCTTGAATAGTTCTGCGCATGCTGAAGACCTACGATGGCAGCTTCCATATCATTTACATTGATGGAGGAGCCTTTCCCATGATTTCCGTCGAGGGGTTTCAACACAATCGGATAGCCAATTTTTCGGATTACCCTTTCCAATTCTTCTGCCTCGGTGATCAAATCTCCTGAGGGAACAGGAATCGCTGCTTCTTCGAGCATTTTTTTGGTCAATTCTTTATTACAAGCAATATCCACTGCGATAGAACTTGTTTTACCGGTAATGGTCGCTTGAAAACGTTGTTGGTTCACCCCGTAACCCAATTGTACCAAAGAGTTTCTTCCCAATCGAATCCATGGGATATTTCTTGCAACCGCCTCTTCCACAATGCTTCCGGTAGAGGGACCCAATCGTTCTCTTTCGCGAATCACCTTTAATTGCTGAATGCATTCGTGAATATCATAAGGGCGATCTTCTATTAAACATTTTGCGATTTCTACTGATTGTTCGGCTGCATACACGCCAGAATTCTCTTCCAAATAACTGAATACCACATTATAAACACCAGGAGTTTTTGTTTCTCGGGTTCTTCCGAAACCAGTATCCATTCCTGCTAAAGTCTGAATTTCTAAGGCGATATGTTCTATCACATGCCCCATCCATGTTCCCATTTCGATTCTATGAAAAAAACCACCTTCTACCCCTTCCGAACAGCGGTGGGTAAACAAAGAAGGAAGGAGTTGCTCAATTCTTTCACGGAAGCCATCAATTTTATTGGTCGGCAAATGCTCCATTTCTTCCAGATCGAGCCTCATTTGAATTAATTTCTTTCGTCTGATGCTCCAGATATTCGGGCCTCTTAAAACCTGTATTTTCTCAATTTTCATAGTATAATTCTGTAATATTAATGATGGTTTTTTTCAGTAGTTATATCAAAGGTAAAATAAAAGCTTCATAGTTGATATTTTTTCAGAAAAAAAAGTTGAAGAAATGCTTTCGGCAATAGAAATATGTTGAACAACTATTCATGATCTAAGCAAAATAATGCGATTTCTGCACAAGCAATTATAATCTTACCAAATACAGCAGTAGTGTTTAAGGTTCAGGTAACCGCATCAATTCCAAAAATGAAGTTTTGGGTGTAGAACGGCTCAAATATCTTGTAAATAAGATATGGTCATTAAACTAAATTGATCGGCATGAAATCGGATATTATTTCCTTGAATTTAAGGTTTGAATCATCGGGAATAAAGCAAAAGTTTCATACTGAAAAGTATTTACTTGCTTCGATAAAAACAAATAATTGGAATTATTCTATTTGCATTAATTAACGAAATTAGATGATTTTTCTTATTTCCTTTCAAGATATTCATCTTCTTCTGGTATTGGTTCTCCATTCATAAACGCTTCAAAAGAACCAATTGGAGCAAAATCTATATAAATTGTTGAATAATCATTTTTCTTTCTCCACAAACGAACAGAATCAGTTCCTTTCATTTGTAGCCATTCGCGAGTTACTAATTTCCTTTCCTTTAAACCCAATACATCAACCAAAAGCCATTGTCCTAAAGCGGATTGCCCGAAACGTTTTCCATTTTCATCATATTCGGTATTGCTTCCCGACTGCAACCCTTTCATATTACTTTGGGTAACCAATGAAGGAATTCTCTTACCATTTGGAAGTTGCAAATAAAAGCGAACTTCTGGTTTGTCTTCTTTGTCGCCTTTGAAACTCTCACGACGATTTTCAAAGATATTCTCTCTATAATTGGACAATTTTAAATTTAAGATTTATATCACATCCTTCACAATAAATAACTGTATCATCATCAACTTCAAAATGATCTAAATCAATTCCATTTTCCACTGAAAGATCTGTATCACAAATTGGACAATTTATTGAATCACACATTGCAAGACTAATCGGTGGAATATTTACAGATTTTACTTCTATTGTGAGCTCTTCTACCATAAATCTGATGTTAAATGATATTCTTTAGTTTCTTTGGATTTGATAATTCTTTCTTCGAATTTTAAGTTTTTAAGAGGATTTTCAATTGGTAAAAAAGTTGGTAAATCATTTAAATTCATTACAACAACAATGAAATAATCGTTTTGATATTCTCTTGCTTTGAAATATTCATTTTCGGTTAGTCTGAATTTACCTTTTTTTGCTCTTATTCCTTTAACTTCTGCTAAAAAGGAATTTTCATTTACATTAATTTGAAAATCATATCCATCGCCATACAAACGAGCATCTTCAATGTTACCATTTTTAAAAATATCAATCGAATTGTAATTATTCATAAAATACAATTCGGCTTCCAATCCTGTTTCTTGTAATTTTTTAAATCTTGATTTTACAATTGGTTTTACCTCGACAAGAATATTTTCGATTTTAAAATTATCTTTCAAAAATAGCTTTACAATATTTGCATATCCAATTACATTTTCGTTTCCGAATAAGCTATCAATTAATAGTTTTCTATGAATATAAGCATCACCTTTTTGCCACCAACCTTTTCTACTGTTTTCAAAAAATGGATCGAATAAATCCATTCGGTTTTTTACTACACTTCCGGTTTCAACAATTCCAATTTCAACAAAATAATCAAAAAAAGAATTCTTGGTTTCAAAACCAAATTGTTTGATAAATTCATTATCAAATTTGGCTAAACCATATCCTAAAAGATTTAAGATTTCATAGTTTTCGTGCTTATTTCCCTTATTTTTCATCTCTTTATTCTACATAATTTTTCAAAATAGTTAGGGCTTCATCTTTATAATAATTTGAAACACCATTATGTAAATTATGAAGATAATGTGTAAGTACGGCTTTCTCATCCTCTAAAGGTTCAACAAGCTTAATCTGGTAACTTTTGTTATCAAATTCCTCAATGCTTATTTTCTCTTTTATCAACATACTTTTTTAGCTTACATGATTAATGTTGCAATTTACATGATAAAAATTAATCTGAAGTAATCTCCCAATATATTAATTAACATTTGGTGATAAAATTAAGAAATTAATTCAATTATTCTTCCCTCATTTTCTTCATTTTCTTGCAGATTTCTTGCACCCTCCTTGCGGATTCCTTCCCAAAAAAGCATTATTTCGGAAACAAACCGCAAGGATTCCCGAACAATTCCGCAACAAAGCCCGAAATACGGCAGTAAATAAGTGACAGGAAGTGACAAGGATAGACATCGGATGACATTTCATGAAATACCGCAACAATACATGACGACCGCAGAAATGCAATGACTTTAAAAGACCAACCATGAATTTGGCGGAAACAAAATGATTTTCCGGCTCAAACAAAGACACTCACCGAAAAAAGAGGATGATCTGAGATAGGAACAGATGTTAGTGGAAATGTACTTCCAATGAAAGAATTCGATAGCCAGTTTGGGACTCGGAAAGTCAATGATGAACTATTGGGGAAACGGAAGGAATTGCTAAGAAAAATACCGAAAACAAAAGTCAAACTACGTCAGAATATGTAAGTTTAAGTCACTGATTATTAAATACTTGCATTGTGCAATTTAATGTTTTACTTTTGACATACTAATTTAAATTTTTCTATTATGGGAACAATTAAAAAAGGAATCCTAGGTGGATTCAGTGGAACCGTGGGAACGGTAGTAGGCGCAAATTGGCGCGGAATGGACGTGATTAGAAGCCGTCCGAAATCATCAGGAAGCAACCCTACGGTGGCACAACTGATGCAGCGGGAAAAGTTTTCGCTGGCGATGAAATTTCAGAACTCCCTTCGGGCTATGCAAAGCAGGCTCTATGGGGAAAATTCCGGAGTGAAATCGCGGGTGAATCTAGCAGCAAGCTATCTGCTTCGTGAAGTGGTAGCGGAAGAAAACGGGCAAGCCGTACTGGTAATGAGCAAAGTAATCGTTACCAAAGGGGAAGTTACTGGTTTTCAGAATCTGAGTGTTACTGCAGCAGCAGGCGAAATCCTGAATTTCGAGTGGGACGACAACAGCAATGAAACGCTGGCGAAGTCTACCGATATTTTCTGTACCGCCATTTTCGAGGAAGAATCGGGAGTGTTCAATGTACAGGAAGGTCCGGATCAGCGTGACACTCAAGCATCCAGCGTAGCATTGCCTGCAACCTGGAGTGGAAAATCGGTTCATGTGTATGCATTTTTTCAGAATGAAACACAAGACAAGGCGTGCAACAGCATGTACTTGGGCAAGGTGGATTTGCTATAATGGTATCAATCCAATTGACCTCTAAAAAAACCGCGGGAATGTATCATTCCTGCGGTTTTGATTTTTGGTATTCACCATTTACATTACTCCTGATCTTCGTCAGCTCCTTCTTCTCTTTCCATGTATTCATCGATCTTGCTTTTGAGGTAGTAGATTTTACCTCGAATTCTCTTAAATGGAAAAACACCCTCATTCCGCCACCGTTGTAGAGTTCGAGCGCAAACATTAAAAAGAGTCGCCATATCAGCAGTATCATAATACAACTTTTCTACAGCTTGCCTTTTAGTTTTGTCCTCGAAATCCGGTATTCGATAAGATGGCCTTTGTTCATTTTTTTTCCGTCTGTTCATATTAAAAATCTGTCAAAAGAAACTCTTTTCTATAGGTCACTAATCGCCTATTTATCAATGGTTTCTGTTTGGTTTATACACAAATATATGAATTTCATATAGTTTTTCATAGCCAACCACGATGAATACAGCGTTTTTGAAGAAAAAGTTTTCCACATTCACACAGACCTTGCAATGCAACTAAGTTTTTTTGGCATAACATATAAAAAAACCACTAAAACCACTAAAACCCGTTAAACATTAATGTTTAAATTACTGATTATTAATTAATTAAATTTAAACACTCTAAAAAAACAATCTGTTATAGGGTTTTTTCTTAAAAAATAAATTCCTAATAACCTCGATAACATTGTTCTAATCAACAATTTCGAAGGCATAAGAAGATCAATTCAGATGCTGTTTTTTTCATGATTTTTATGCATCTGTTTTCACCTTAAGAAACATTCAGAATTGCTAGATTGCTGAAAGGATTTCGCTCCCTAAACCTAGCAAATGGAAGGAGGCAGTATCTCATTTCCGGTAAACGTTTAAAAAAATTCTATTTTCTTTTCAGAAGTAGAAGCCACTTACACTATCATTATATCTGATATGGTATTGGGTGGACGGATTGTTGAGCGTATGATTTGATACGATCCCTATTTTTTGAACCCATTAAAACAATTCTTCAAAAAAAACAGATCATCGAAATGCCCGATGATCTGTTTGAGTATTTGGAGAAACTTGTGCTTTTTTACTTAAAAAATAAAGGCCATCTTTGAAGAAATTCAAAGCCTAGGATGAAGGCAGGCAAAGCCCAGTCAAAGCCCAGGATAAAGGCACGTCGACCCTAGTTCTTTTTGAAAGTTAAAAACGGTGTTTCACTGGCTTCTCCGAATTAATTTAAAATTCGCTGCATTTCAAATACATTTGCTGATGAATTAATCGAGTGCAGGCTCGTAAGCAGTGATATCTTTTCGCAACCATTCGGGAAGTTCAATAGGTTTCTTCAATGCGATGTCTATCATTACTTGGACACTTTTGCCTTTGGCGTGCAGGATTTCTGAGCCATCTTTGGCGGTACTCGTTATCAGGTATTCGATTTCGAAACTTTTATTTCCCAAAGAGGAAGTCCGCATTTTGATGGTAGGATTTGTTGCCGACAAAGACAGTTCCTTTAAATAATCACATTCTATATGGGCAATCACAAACATGTATTTCTGCCAGTCCCACTGTTGGCTTACGGCGTGCATATAATGGCCGCGTCCGATTTGGAAATATTCAAAATAATACACATTGTTTACATGGGCAAGCGGATCCAGATCATTCCACCTGATGCTTAGCGGCATAGCAAATTTGTAATTCTCGGTATTGACGTTGTTCATTGTTTTTAAATTTTAAGATTGTTCTAAGATCGATAAATTTAGAAAAATTGATGGATTTAAAAATGGTTTTCTATTTAAAAATTTGCAAATATTCCTTTATTTTAGAAAATCTTTGTCCTTATACGCCGGATTGGGATATTGATAAAAACCTTCGCCAGAGGATGTACCCAACTTACCCAAATCTAGGAATTCTTCTTTGAGCCTCTTCACCGTTAATATCTTTACCGGGTCTTGTGTAGCATCAGCTTTCATTTTTCGAATATTAAAAGCGGTATTGATTCCTATAACATCAATAAATCCAAATGGCCCAAGCGGAGCTCCGGTAGCCACCATCCAGGTTTTATCAATGATTTGTGGATCTGCCACGCCTTTCCCCCAAAGTTCTAATGCTGCATCCAAAAAGGGCACGAGCAAACTGTTCAGGATATACGCCGGTTGTTCTTTGTATATAGGCAGAGCAACCATCCCAATGGATTTGGCAAAGCTAACCAACAGATCAAAAACGGCCTGATCTGTGCCTGAATGCCCCATAATCTCTGCAGTATTATATTTCCGGATGTCATTAGCAAAATGAAGGGCAATAAATTGATTAGGGCGTCCCGTGTATGGTGCCAAAGCGCTAGGCAACAAGGTGGAAGTATTGGTTGCAAAAATGGTTTTTTCTGGCGCTACCGCTGCAAGTTTTTCGTAAAATTCCTGTTTTATCTGTGGGTTTTCTGGCACTGATTCTATCAACAAATCGGCATCTTTTACCGCTTCTGCTAAGTCTGATGAATAGTATAAATTATTAAAAGTTAATGCCAACTGCTCATCTGTTGCATTCATTTCATTTTTAAGCGCTTCGCTTAGAGAGTTGAATTTTGCTTTTGCTTTTTCCAATACCTCATCACTGATGTCATAAACGGTTACTTTATAGTGGTGAAAAGCAGCTTGAAAAGCGATCTGGTAGCCTAAAACGCCGCTACCTGCGACTGTTACATTTTTAATTGTCATAATACTTTGATTTAATAATTAATATTTATGCTATTAAATTACAAGTATATTATCCATTACCTTATGCAAATATTTCCTGAACCCATTTATTTGTTCCAAGTGATTCTTTTCCCCTTCCGGGGCGAGAAGCAAGTACATCTTAATCGTACCTAAAAAAGTATAAAATGAAAAAAGCAGCTCCTGATCATTTATCGCAAATAATGGCTTTATCATTTTCTTATATTGTGAGAATACCACCTCCCTTCTTTCCCTTATCAGATCCGACAGGGATTCTTTATATTCAGAGATGCCATTTATAAACAATACATCAAATCCATATCGGTTCAAAAGAGCCCAGTTAAAAAACTTATCGATAAAAGCATTGAGCTGTTCAGAAGATTTTTTTTGTTTAATTTCCTCGTCCACAATGGAGACGGTATCAGCAGTAGTACGTTCAACAATGAAGTATAGCAATTTCTCTTTTGTCCTGAAATAATAGTGGATCATTGAGCTGTTGCATTCTGCAGCTTTGGCAATGTCCCGGATAGAAACAGCATCAACTCCGCGGGTGAAAAATAACTGCATTGCCGCGGTTTCTATTCTTTTTTCCGTATTATCAGTACCTGAATATTTCATATCTTATCATTTAAGTTGATGCTTTGCTAGATTTCTCCTGTTTCCAATTCTTTTTGCATACGTCTTCTGTTTTTTCTACTCATCCATAGTTTGCCGGCCCTGTCTATTCGGATTCGTAAAAGCCTATATCTTATTTTACCAAAATGATGGAACAGCACGTAAACCAACACGCCCATTCCCGCCAAAATAATATAGCCGTAAAGCGTTTTATTGGCAGCAAGAACAGCATTAATCTGAATGCTTCTCAGGTTAACTCCGCTACCGGGACTGAGCAAGGTAACATCGTCCAGATACACCGCCAGATTACCGAGGCTCTGAAGCTGCAGCTGATACTGCATCCAGGAAAACAGTGCCGAAAATATCCCAACGGTAATAAAGGTACGCCACACTACAATAATGCCGATTGCCGAGAGCAGTTCCGTCATTCCCAGCTTATCAAAAGTATAATACCAGATCACGATAAACAGTACTCCCATTCCGTAGCCTTTGAAAAACATAGGCAGCAGCCAACTTGCGTAGTTAAATTCCGGAACCATAGAAAAGTACATCACGATAACGTACATTAAATATGCTGCAAAACCTGTAAACATCAGCATTCTGATATGCATTGATTGGTTGAACCACTTTGCAGAAACCACCGCGCCGATCAACAGTCCCGGAAATATCATGAGGTTTAACGAAGCATTCGACAAATGATTATAGCCCAAAACGCCGACAGCAAAGATATTCTGGAGCGTGGTGGTTCCTAAATACATCCCAAGAAAAAGGAGCATCAGCATCCCATGGCGTACATTGCTTTTGGAAAATGCCTTAAGGGATATAAATGGTCTTTTTATAATTTGCATTCTCAGAATAAATAATAAAAAGGTGACGGAAAAGGCAACGGTAGCCCACTTTATTTTGTCTGATGCAAACCAAGCCTGTTGTTTCCCGAATGAAAAAATATAGCCCAGAAACATAAAACTGATGACAAAGAGCAGCATACCAAGCCAATCGATGTAATGTAACGGTACTTTTTTCATAAACCGCTGATTATGCTGAAAAACCACACATATCAATGCTGTTGCAAGGCAAACTGCAGCAATAAGCAGGTAAGCGTACTGCCAGCTGTACTCCATCGACAAAGAAGCTACATAATAAGAGGAAACCTGGGTGATCCCAAGAACTACTGTATAAAACACCGCATAAAACCTTCCGCGGTTGCCGTCTGCACTCAAAATAAACATTAGGGGCAGGATTACCTCCATCATTCCTACCATTCTTAAAAAACTGATCAGAAAAGAGGCTCCAATAATGATTTCCGGTTGGTCCGTATTCCCCATTACCACAAACAAAAATGCCATTCCCGTAAGCGTAGTTACCATGATTTCTTTGGTTCGGAAACGGGCTTTCAGCCGTATCACCAGTGGCATGGCCAATCCCATCCCGATAACGCCTGCGTAATAGGCCCACATATAATCTTCTGTAAGCGCACCAGTTGCACCAACCAAAAAGGGTATATTGGATGTATAAACCGCCGTTACTCCGAAAAGTACAATGGATATCACCATTATAAGCAAAAGCATGATGGGCTTGGGAACCCAGCTGTGAAATAATCCCTGATTATATTGGCTCATTGTATTTTCTTTTTTTTAACATTAATCTTTCAGCTGGATGTTCATATTCATCCCTGCTTTCAGCTTTTCAACATTTTCTTTCTTGTTGGCTTCGGTAAATTCAATTCTTACAGGAATACGCTGCTGTACTTTCACGAAATTTCCGGTGGAATTATCAACAGGAACGCTAGAATATTTCGCTCCTGTTGCTGCTGAAACAGCTGTAACAACTCCTTCAAATTCCTGTCCGCCCAAGGCGTCTGCCTTCATTTTTATTTTTGAGCCTAGTTTTATTTTAGGCATCTGGGATTCCAGGAAATTGGCGGTTACCCATTTTTGATCGTTCAGTACGATAGTCGCTACCTGTTGCCCGGGTTGCAGAAGCTGGCCTTCATTGATGAGTCTTCTACCCATCACCCCATCGTAAGGTGCGGTAATAACGGTATAGGAAAGATTGAGCCTTGCCATGTCCAAAGCCGACTTGGTTCGTTGGATGTCTGCGTCATTCAACCCCAATCTTGTCTGTACTTCCGAAACGGAAAGTTTGGTGGTATTCTTCTGTCCTAATAAGGATTCATAAGCTGCTTTTGTCGCGTCATATTCCGTTTTTACCTGATCATATTGCTGCTGGGTAACGGCCTCTGCTTGCAGTAGATTTTTATAACGTCTTAAATTTTGCTCCACATTCCACAGCCTTGCTTTTGCTCCTTCAATATTGGCATTCATCACCGCTACGTTATTGGAAACGGTATTCACGGAAGACGATGTCATATTTCTTGAAGCGGCTGCTGCCATATATGCTGCCTCGGCCTGCCCTACTTGGGTAAGGATTTCCCTGTTGTCCAAAATAACCAGCGTGTCCCCTTTTTTTACCTGTTGGTGCTCTATAAATTTGATTTCTTTGATGTAGGCAGACACTCTGGTATTGATGGGATTGATAAATTCCTCTACCTGTGCAGATTCCGTATAGTCCTTGTCGCCAATATGAAAATATTTGGCAATCAGCCAGTAAAAACAAAGGGCGATCACCACAAATGTTAATACATTGACGATAACGGCCTTTTTTATCCCTTTTTTAGTGACCGCTTGTTTTGGATTGATTTCGATTCCGGAATCTTTTGCTTTTTTATCTTTCGGCATTTCTTTATTTTCTGTATTTTCCATGTTATAGAGTTCCTGTTGTTTTTATGAGATTATAATATTGGTATAAGACATTGATCTCTGCATTGGCATATTGCAGTTCTGCTTCCAGCTTGGCATTGGTGGCATCGGTCATTTCAGCCTGAATGGCCAGTTGATTCAAATATTTAGCCTCCACGATCCTATAGTTTTCCTGGGCAAGGCGTTGGCTTTCCATCAAGATATTGGCATTTTGTACAGCTTCCTGATATTTGACATAGGCAGCATTTACCCCCATTTGAATGTTTTGTTTCATTAAAACCGTGGTCTCTATCAACTGCGTTTTTTGCAAATTGCCGAGTTTTAATTTTTCTTTGGTTTTGTAGAGATTGTCTATATTATAATTTAATGAAAGACCTACTTGCCACGAATTGGAATACATATCCAAAACCGGGCTCACGTTGGTTATCGGTCGCTGCATATTGTAGCCACCGATTGCTGAAAGTGCAGGGTATTTATCGGTATTGATGATCTCTATGTTTTTATCGGCCAGCTCTACATTCTTCTTCATGGAAGTTAGCTGGGGATGGCTCTGGTAAGCAAGATCAAAATAATAATTTTTGTCCCCTTCCAGTAATTTTTCCGTAATGCTTTCTGTGGGGATGATGGAGGTATCATCAGGAAGTCCCAATGCAATGGAAAGATTATAATCTAGAATGGCAATATTGTTTTTTACCACAAGGATTGCCTGATCTATATTCTGCAGAGCCAGTTCACCACGAATGACCTCATTTCGGGTAATCATTCCTTGCTTGTAATACTTTCTTACATTCTCCAGGCGAATCTGGGCCAGTTTTCTGTTGTTCTGATAAACTTTTTCCTGATTAATCAATTTGCAAAGATCCAGATAGTTTGAGATGACAAGGAATTTGATGGACTGTTGGTCCTTCACCTCATCCAGTTCCGCAAGCTGCTCGCGGATTCCCATCAGTTCTATTGATTTTTTTACGAGTCCGCCTTTATAAAGTAATTGTGATGCCTGCACAGCATAAGAATTTCCAAAATGCGGCATATCTTTGGTGGTCACCTTTGTGAAGTCTTTGTCCAGAATAAGCACATCACCGATGTACCCCGCAGTGGCGGAAGCGGCGGCATTGGGCAGCTGCTGCAGTTTTGCCACCCTGGTCTGTTGTTCTGCAATTTCTTTGCTTACAGAAGAAATCTTTAATTGCTGATGATTTTCTAGTGCAAGATTGATTGCCTGAGAGATATTTAATTCTTTCTGAGCCTGGCCAAATACGGACCCGCACGAGAGAAAAATAGAAAATACCGTTAAAAACTGAATGCTCTTTGAACTTTTCATTTGTTCCATTGATTTTATGGGACAAAATTACGGCAGTTCAAAATTCAAACAAATGATTGAATTTCAGTAAAAGATGTTCAAAAACGATATTTTATCACAAAAATTGCTTTCTATACTGTATTGGGCTAATTTTTTGATGTTTTTTAAAGAAATGAGAGAAGGAATAAGAGTCGCTGATCTGTAAATTATCAGCTATTGTATTAATGGATTTTGAGGTTCCGGATAATTGCGCTTTTGCCTCATTGAGAATAAACTCAGAAATGATTTCGTTGGCTGTTTTTCCGTTTTCCTGTTTCAGAACACTGCTTAGATGCCTCATTGATATGCCCAACTTTTGAGCATAAAACTGTACGGATTTATGGGTAAGATAGTGCTCCGAAACCAGCATAATAAAATCATAAACAATCTGTTGCGAACGGCTCATCTTGCCCTGTTGCTCGTAACCGCTAAAAGGGGCAAAACTCATTAAAAAATAGATGATGATCGACAAATAATTCACCCCAATTTCCTGAGAAAACTCTATTTTATCTTGGGATTTGAGGGTTTGGCTCAGAAGTCCTGTGTTATCCCACAAAATGGAAAACTCTTCCGGTTTAAGAGGGAAATTTCTGCTCAGTTGTTTTTTAAGGTTGTTGTATAAATTGAGTCTGTTTAATTTCAGTGATACTTTTTCGATAAACGACCGATTGTAGGCAATAGAGCGGATTTCTATATCCTTGCTGATTTCCAATAGCTCATAAACCGATTTCATATTGATAAGCACCACCGAATTTTCATGGATTTCTACCACACTGATCTGTTCTTTCAGTATAATTTTTCCTTTTTTAAGAAATAGAATAGCTGATTTTTTCGGTCGATAGGGATGCCCCACAGGAATATGTTCATAAACCTCTTTTTCCGTATAAACCGTTATCGTCTGAAGTTCTGATTCCTGATCGTTCACTATGTTTTCCGTGGTTTTCAATATTTTATTTTTTAAACAGATGATTCAATATTCGTAAAACTGCAACGGCACAAACTCAGATACACTATTTTGAATAAATTTATGACAATGTCCTAGTTTAGACCACTAAACAACTTAATTCTTTCAATGAATAAATCTTTATAGTTAATTTTTTTGGCATCGCTCAAAAATGATTGCTCAATCAATAATAGCATTTTCTTCTCAGCTTTGAGAAATCTTTTGAATACGTTTTCAATTTGTTTTTCCGATAGCCCAAGTTTAGTTCCCAAAATAACAAAATCAGATTTTGTTAAGCGACTTTTTTTACCTCCGATTGTTAAAGCGGTTTCTTCTTTATCCTCCGGTAAATGCAGTTGAACATTCAATAAATCATAAGCAGGAGCAAGCGCCCATTTTTCATCCTTTAAAATCAATGAAAAATTCTTAAGATGCATATCATTATTCCCTATAATATAACTAAAAATAATGACCTCATAAAGTCTTAAAACATCAAGTAAGGTATTGGACGAATGGTCAATAACCGCTTTCCCTACCTTTTCAACAGAACTTCTATATTTATCAAATGCTTCAGTAATTTGAAACATATCCAACATGTGAATTTTTTCACCTTTTGTTGTTCTGTCTATTCTTTTGGTGATGTAAGAAAGCTCTCCCGATTTTAATCGTATTAATGAAGATACAACGGTCTGTATTCTTAGCAATTCTGCTAACTTCATTGTTAGGTGTTCATTTTCTGGCATTTCGGGAAACGTTTTATTTTGAGGTTTCAAAATAAATTGACCTCCTAAAGTTTCTAATACCGTTAATCTTCCTTTTGTTCCATCTGCTAACTTTTCTTTTATAAAACCTAAAGATAATTTAGGTTGAACACCAGGAACTGAAATGGAAGTTTCGATAATCTCCTTTGCTAAAGTTTCCATCTCGTCTAAAGTATAATTAAGCAATGGAGCTTCCACAGTATCAAAGATTTTTTTACTGCATTTTGAATGAAAATCAATTTCATCGTCTTTCAAAGCTTGATAACAAAACAGACATTTACTCATTTTCAGATAATTCAGTTGGTTCAACGCTTACTGATCCAATACAATTCTTACAACAAGCTAATAATAATCCCATGCGATCATTCTTATTAATTTTCCAGTTATCGGAAGCAATATCTAAAAGCCATCCTTCGGGAATTAATCCTTCAAAGAATGGGAATAATCTTTTTTCTTTATAGACTTTACTAGAAACAGGCATTGAAAATGTAATCAACTGATTGGGATATTTTTGAATATAAGTAGAATCGTAGGAAAATGTATATTCACCATCGCCTGTTTCGGTAATAATCCCCGCAAAAATGGAATTATAAAAAACCCTTCCCTGTCTCATTCTTCTACTTCTTTAGTGTTCATAGGGTTTAATTTACTACCAAACATCAAAAGAACCTGATTCACTTTTGCCAGACTCAAATTTTCTTTTCCCTGTTCTATTTTTCGAACAACAGTAAGTGCAACACCTGCGCGTTCAGCAAATTCTTCTTGGGTTAAACGAGCTTCTTTACGCTTTTGCTTTACAAAATTTGAAAGATTAGGATACATAACTATATGCTTTTACAACGAATATAAAGCAAATGTATAAAATTATATGCAAATAAATACAATAATTTGTATTAAATAACAGATATATGTAAAAGCATATAATTTGAATTTAAGAAAAGCCTTCAATAAAAATAACTAATATAAAGTAAATTTTAAAAGAAATATTTTTATGCAAAAGTTTTGATAGATTACTTTCCGATACAAAACTTAGAAAAAATATTTCCCAATACTTCATCATTCGTGAATTCTCCGGAAATTTCGCCGAGGTATTCCAGGGCGTGGCGAAGTTCGTAGGCCAAGAGTTCGGTGGAGATTTTGGTGTGTACCGCCTCTTCTACTTTCTGAACGGATTCCAGGGAATTTTGTAATGCCTGAAAGTGTCGCTGGTTGGTGATTACGACATTGTTTTCCTGTGTTTTAAGCTCTTCAACATAGGAAGAAAGCTCGTTTTTCAGATCCTGAAGGTTTTGGTTTTCAAGTGCTGATATTTTGATAAAATCAAATTCCTGTGCGATTTCTTGTCTTAGCAAAGCTTCCATTTTTTCATGCTGTGCGGGTAACACTTCATCAATTTTGGTCGCGCAAATGATGAGTTTTAAATCGTCACGAAGCAAGGGCTTAATCATCAATAGATCTTCGGTAAAATCATTGGTTGCAGAATCGATGAGGTAAATCAGGATTTCCGCCTGCTCCACTTTTTCAATGGCTTTTTTAACACCGATTTTCTCGATTTCATCGGTAGTTTCCCGTAAACCTGCGGTATCAATCAACCGGAAAGCATTTCCTTTAATGTGCAGCAATTCTTCAATAGTGTCGCGGGTAGTTCCTGCGATATTGCTTACAATCGCTCGTTCCTCTTTCAGCAGGGCATTTAGCAGCGTTGATTTTCCAGCGTTGGGTTTTCCTAAAATCGCCACTGCTACTCCATTTTTCACCGCATTCCCGTACTGGAAACTTTCGATAAGTGATTTTAATTTGTCTTCAATTCTTTTTAAAAGACCGGTAAGTGCTGTTCTGTCAGCAAATTCTACATCCTCTTCTGCAAAATCCAATTCGAGTTCTATTAACGATACAAAATTGAGCAAATCGGTTCTTAGAATCGAAATTTCATTGGTAATTCCACCTTTCAGCTGATTAATCGCCACTTTTCTGGACGCTTCATTTTCGCTGGCAATTATATCTGCAATCGCTTCTGCCTGAGAAAGATCAATTCTTCCATTCATGAACGCACGCATGGTAAATTCGCCGGCTTTCGCCATTCTCGCTCCGTTTTTAATTAAAACTTCAAGAATTCTTTTCCCAATGAAAGGCGAACCGTGAAAGGAAATTTCCACCACATTTTCTGTAGTGAACGTTTTTGGAGCCAAAAAAACCGCAACCATAATTTCATCGATGATTTCTTCGCCATCCACGATGTAGCCGTAATGTACGGTATGACTTTTCTGTTTTTCGAGGTTTTTACCTTTGAAAGATTTTTGGGCAATACTTACCGCGTCATCCCCGGAAAGACGGATGATTCCGAGCGCTCCTATTCCGTTGGCAGTCGCCAATGCACAGATGGTGTCTTTGTTCATGTTGCAAATTTAAGCAAAACTTCTCGACCTATTTCTTTCCATTTTAAATGAAATTTATCTTTAATAATGATCATTAAAAATAAAAAAAGTGCAACAAATGCTGCACTTTCAAAGGGTTTTAAATTCTATTTAAAGAGGTTTTACCAGTTCTAAAAACCATTCTTTCACTTCACCTTCCAAATCGTCGGCTAATTTCTCTTTACACCAATCGTGGTAAGCATTGAGCCAGTTGATTTCCGGTTCTGTAAGTAAAGAAACATCGATCACATTGCGGTCAAATGGACAAATGGTGAGGGTTTCGAATTCATAAAAAGTTCCGAATTCGGTTTGTTCCACTTCTTTTACGGCAATTAGGTTTTCGTGACGGATTCCGTAGTGATTTTCGAGGTAGAAACCAGGCTCATTGGAAACGACCATTCCCGGAATCAGTTCTTGGAAATTCATGTCTTTGCGGATATTTTGGGGACCTTCATGAACATTCATGAAACTTCCAACACCGTGTCCGGTGCCGTGGTTATAGTCTTTTCCTTCTTTCCAAAGCGCAAGTCTCGCGAAAGCATCCAACTGAACGCCTCGAGTTCCTTTAGGAAATTTCACCATAGATAGTTGAATTAATCCTTTCAAAGCTAAAGTTGAATTGCGTTTGAACTCATCTGAAACCGCTCCTAAAGCCAAAGTTCTGGTAATGTCGGTAGTTCCTTCCAAATACTGACCTCCGGAATCTACTAAAATTGAGGAATCATTGGTCACAGATTTACTGCCTTCTTTGGGTGCAGAATAGTGCATAATCGCTCCATTTTCTTTATATCCAATGATGCTTCCGAAACTTTCGCCCACGAAATTCTTACCTTCTTTTCTGAAACCATACAATTTTTCACCAATTGAATATTCGGTCATCGGTTCTTTTCCGGCTTGGTGAGTGAGCCAGTAGAGGAATTTTACCATCGCTACTCCATCACGCTGCATCACTGTGCGGAATCCTTGTAATTCAGTTTCGTTTTTAATGGCTTTCATTAAATTTCCAGGAACAGGTGCTATGATCAAAGTATTTTTCTCTTTTAAAGCTTCGAAAATCGATTGGTTGCTGTTCGGAGAAACCAATATTTTTTCATTTTGGATGGCTTGAAGTTCTGTATAAAAATCTTCATAAGGCAACATTTTCACCTGCGAATCCTCCATTTGTTTTCTGGCATCAGTATCCAATTTTTCTAAATCTACAAAGAGTTTTGCTTCGTTTTTGGTGAGCAGAACATATCCTAAAAATACAGGATTTGATTGCACATCGCTTCCTCTTAAGTTTAAAGTCCACGCCACATCATCTAAACTTGAAATCACATGAACAGAAGCATCAAGATCTTCCATTTTCTGACGGATATCCAAGAGTTTTTGGGCAACAGATTTTCCGGCTCTTTCCACCGGATGAACGAACACCGGATTTTTCTGAGCGTCCGTATTACGGTTGGTCCAAACGTCTTTTAACAAAGGTAAATCGAGCAGTTCTATATTTTTTCGAGATAGTTTTTGGTGAAGATCTTCCCAGTTGGCATGTGATGTTGCTACTGCATTTACAGCGACTTTTCCGCCATTTGGAAGTTGCGAAATCATCCAATCGATATAATCCGGAGTGTTTTCTTCACCCATTTTCATCAGTTCGATTCCGGAATCTTTAAGTTCTGCAGCAGCTTGAACAAAATATCTACCATCCGTCCACAAACCTGCTTTATCCTTGGTGAAAACTACAAAACCCGCCGAACCCGTAAATCCGGAAATCCAGCTGCGCTCTTGCCATTCTTTGGGCAAATATTCGCTCATGTGCGGATCTGCGGAATATACGATGAAGGCATCGATGTGGTTTTCTGTCATTTTTTGGCGCAATGCCGATATTTTCTCTACGGAATTCATAATCGTTAAATTTTGCGTGAATTTACGAAGAAAATGAGAATTCAAGATGGTTTTAAGACTTAAATTTTTCCTAAAATAAAGCATCCATCATAAAATCATTAGCTATTAAAACAAAAAAAAGTGCACTGAAACTGAGTTCAGTACACTTGATAATAAAGTTATAAAAAACTGTTACGGATTATTTTCCGGCAGCTTTCATTGAAGCTTCTTTTGCTTTAAATTCCTGGAATTTAGCTTCCTTTTTATTGGATAAATAAAGACCTTTCAACAAAGTCACCGCATCGATATTTTCCGGATCGTTTTCGTACCATTTTTCAGCGTATGGTAAAGCAGTAGCCAATCTAGCTCTTCTAGCTTCGATGATTTTGTTGGCTGTTTCAGTTTTACCGGCTTTTTTTGCTGCGTTGTATTCATCAATCGCCTTAGCATCGTCGCCCATTGTTACATAAGTAAGATTTTGCCAAGCTTGTGCGAAATTTGGTTTCAACTCCACTGCTTTTTTATAAGAAGCGATGGCATCATTCACTGTTGCAGGATCTTTGCTTTGAAGCACTCCAAGGTTGTACCAGTTGTTAGCATCAGTAGGATTTTTCTCGGTTTGAGCTTTTAAGTTTGCCACGAAAGCATCCATTTTCCCCGATTTATAGTAAGCTGTTCCTTGAAGTTCAGAAAGTTTCGCACTTGAAGGGAATTTTTTCAATCCTTTTTCGATTAATGCTAAAGCTTCATCCGTTCTACCCGCTTCGATCAACAAAGCTGCATTGGTTTCGTACAATTCTTTCTCGATGCTTGGAGTAGTTTCGGTCTTGAAATCGGTATAATCGGAAGTTGCACCCATTTTTTTGTACAAATCCCAAGACGTTTTATCCAAAGATTCTACCGCACCTGATTTTTTGTTTTTGGCAACATAAGAAGTATTTTCTCCAGTGTATCCAGAATTGATCAAATCATTGTAAACAGCGATTGCTTCAGGTTTTTTTTCAGCCAAAGCATAATTTAATCCTGAATAATAAAGGTATTGTTTATTATCTTGTCCACCAGCTTTCAACAAGTCGTACACTTCTTTAAATTTAGGTGCAGCGGCAGCGTAGTTTTTAGCATTATACGCGTCCATTGCTGATTTGTTGGCAGCATCGATCAGTGGATTGATGGTATTCCCAATTTTTCCTGTTAAAGTAGTGGTATAGGATTCTTCTTTCAAACCTTGGATTCCGGATTGGTCAGCTGCAGCTTTTCCAACGAAATACACCTTGTTTTTAGAAGCATCTTTTCCGCTGTAAATTTTTTCTTTACCCAAGTCGCTCATTTTCGCAAGGTAAGTTGCACCATCGGCGTTTTTGCCAGATTTCAACAGCGCTAACCCTTTTGCATAATAATATTGCTCCTGAACAGAAGGCTCCAACAAGTGGGTTTTGCCTGCCATTACCGATTCAGCTGCTGAGATCTGCGCATTGGCAGTAGCAACATCTCCCGCATCAATTGCTTTCACAGCTGCTGCGATTTCTTTCTTTTGTGCAAATGCTATGGTTGCTGAAACTAGAGCAATGCTTAAAAATATTTTTTTCATGATATTTAAATTAAAAAAAACGTTTGGTCCTATTCTGATTCCTCGGAATCATTTTCATTTTCTATTTTTTTATTTTCTTCTGCTTCCTGTTCTTCGATTTTCTTCAGATATTCGGCGTCGCCCATATTGCTTATCGCGTTATCACCGGTTTGAGGAGCATCTTTAAATTCAGGAAGGACCGAATCTACAGCACCTGGAAGTTCAGCTTCCGGATTTTCTGTTTCTTCGACTTCTTCTACATCTTTATCCATTTCCACTTTGGCAATTGCCGCGATGGAATCATTGTTTTTAAGGTTAATCATCTTTACACCTTGTGTATTTCTACCCATCACGCGGATTTCGTTCATTCCCATTCTTATGGCAACACCGGATTTATTGATGATCATTAATCCATCTTCATCAGTTACGTTTTGTATTGCAATCAAATTACCTGTTTTTTCAGTAATATTTAAGGTAATTACCCCTTTTCCGCCACGGTTGGTAACGCGGTAATCTTCCACTGCGGTACGTTTACCATAACCTTTTTCGGAAACTACCAAAACGGTTTCATTCTGCACATCGTTCACAACAATCATTCCAATAACTTCATCATTGTCTTCCAAAGAAATTCCGCGAACTCCGATCGATCCTCTACCGACCGCTCTTGCCTTTTCTTCTGGAAAACGGATACATTTTCCGTTTTTGGTAGCAATCATGATTTCGGAATTTCCATTGGTTAATCTTGCTCCTAATAATTGGTCATTATCCCGGATTTCAATGGCATTTACACCGTTGGTTCTTGGTCTGGAATACGCTTCCAAAGAAGTTTTCTTGATGGTACCATTCTTTGTAATCATCACTACATTCATTTGGTTGATGTAATCGACATCTTTCAAATCATTGGTTCGGATATACGCTTTAATTTTATCATCCGGTTCAATGTTGATTAAATTTTGTACCGCTCTTCCTTTTGCTGTTTTGGAACCTTCAGGAATTTCAAATACTCTTAGCCAGAAACATTTTCCTTTTTCCGTAAAGAACAACATGTATTGGTGATTGGTCGCCGCCACGATGTATTCTAAGAAATCTTCGTCTCTGGTTGTTGCAGCACGGTTTCCTACGCCGCCTCTACTTTGAATTTTATATTCGGAAAGAGACGTTCTTTTGATATAACCAGCGTGAGAAATTGTAAGAACTACTTTTTCATCCGGAATAAGATCTTCAATCGACATTTCGCCTCCTGAATAATCGATTTCGGAACGTCTCTCGTCGCCGTATTTTTCTTTAACCTCTAATAATTCGGTTTTAATAATTTGGTAACGTCGAGGTTCGTTGGATAAGATATCTTCATAATCTCTAATTAAATTCATAATTTCTTCATATTCCGCACGGATTTTGTCGAGCTCCATTCCGGTCAACCTCGCCAATCTTAAATCCAATACCGCTTGCGCCTGAATTTCGGAAAGATCAAATTCCTTCATTAATCCATCTTTCGCTTCAGCTGGATTCGAACTGTGACGAATGATGGCAATAGCTTTATCCAAATCATCCTGAGTTCCGATGACCTTCATGAAGCCTTCGAGGATATGCGCTCTTTCTTTGGCTTTTCTAAGTTCGTATTCGGTTCTTCGGACGATGATTTCGTGGCGGTGATCAACGAAATGATGAATGATGTCTTTCAAATTCAACTGCTCAGGTCTTCCTTTTACCAATGCGATATTATTCACACTGAAAGAAGTTTGCAATGAAGTGTATTTGTATAGCATATTGAGAACAACATTCGGGATTGCATCGTTCTTCAGTTCGTACACGATTCTTAAACCACTTCGGTCAGACTCATCCCGGATTTCATAAATTCCCGGAATTTTATCGTCTTTCACCAGTTCTGCTGTTCTGGCAATCATTTCGGCTTTATTCACCTGATAAGGGATTTCCGTAATGATAATGGCATTTCTGTTGCCAACCTCTTCGAAGTTTACTTTAGCACGAAGAATAATACGCCCTCTTCCGGTATGAAAAGCATCGCGAACCCCATCGTAACCGTAAATAATACCACCAGTTGGGAAATCCGGAGCGATGATGTGTTTCATCAGCTCGTCGATGGTGATTTCGTTATTATCGATATAGGCAACAATCGCATCGATACATTCTGAAAGATTATGAGGTGCCATATTGGTCGCCATACCTACCGCGATACCCGAAGTACCATTCACCAAAAGATTTGGGATTTTTGTAGGCATTACGGTTGGCTCTGTAAGCGAGTCGTCGAAGTTATTTTGGAAATCAACGGTTTCTTTATCCAAATCCGCTAGAATTTCGTCGGAAATCTTTTTCAATCTTGCTTCCGTGTAACGCATTGCTGCAGGCGGATCCCCATCCATGGAACCAAAGTTCCCCTGTCCATCAACTTGTGGATAACGCAAACTCCACGGTTGTGCCATACGTACCATTGCATCATATACCGAGGAATCCCCATGTGGATGGTACTTACCTAAAACATCCCCCACGATTCTTGCCGATTTCAAATATTTCCTATTCGAAAATACCCCCAATCCGTACATACCATATAAAACTCTTCTGTGAACGGGCTTTAAGCCATCTCTTACATCGGGTAATGCTCTGGAAACAATTACCGACATCGAATAATCGATATAAGAGGATTTCATTTCATCAACAATGTTGATAGGTATTAACCTTTCTCCTTCTTTTTGCATAATCTATTTTAATGAATTGAAAATCAAACATTTATAAAAATGCCTAATTATTCTTATTTTCTACATTTAAGAACGGGCTAATTTACGAAAATTTTACCGATTTTTGTGCTAGAATTATCGACAATAAATCTTAAAAAAAGTTAAAAAAAATGAGCGTTTTAAGTCTTACATTTCATTCTACCAGCAACATCAGTTCATCATGGGATCGCTACACGGAAAACACGCTCTTCGAAATGATCGAAAACCTGATGGATGTGGAAAATTACATCCTTTCCGATGTAGAAAGCGACATGATTAACGAGGGTAAAAACACCAATCTTTTACTAATGTTTGATAACACGGAGAAACGCCAAGAATTCATTGATATTGAGCTGAAAAATATCACCGAAAGAATCGAAGACCAGTTCGGAGACGAAGTAATGGTGTTTGCCACCTTGCTGAATCCAAAACAGAAATAAATTTCAATTAATAAAATTCTACATTCCACTGATGCGATTGAGTGGATCCTGGAGCCAAAGAAAGAATCCCTTCCTTTTCTTCGAGTTTACCAGATGTGTGATGAATATCTGCGAGTCCAAGCCATGGTTCGATGCAGATAAAAGGGGCTTTTTTCTTGGTCCAAATTCCTAGAAATGGAAAATCAGGAAAACTCACTTTAAATTTTGGAACCTTATTTTTAAGCAGAGTTAAATGAGAAGTGGTAGCGTTTTTTAAAACGATTGCATCTTGCTCGAATAACGAATAATTCAACGGAAGAACATTGTCCTCCAAAACAATTTCATTCGTGTCGCCGGAAAATAAATTGTTCGATAATTTATAAGTAGTTAAATTATCTGCTCGATCAAATTCCAAACTATAATCCACGAAACTTCCAACAATCGAAAAAGCTGGATGCGCACCAATTGAATAATACATATTGATGCTTGAAGTATTGGTTACGATATATTGAATAAATAATTTACTTTCAAGGATATAATATTTTATACTTAAAGTGAATTCGAATGGATAAACCTCGAGAGTTTCCTTAGAATATTTCAAGGTAAAAATTGCAGAATCCTCCGTTTTTTCTGTGATTTCAAATTCACATTCTCGGGCAAAACCATGTCGTGGCAATGAATATTTTTGGCCGTCAAATTCATAAGAATTATCTTTCAAACCACCAATAATCGGAAACAAAACCGGAGAAGTTTTGTCCCAAAAATCACGATTGATTTCCCAGAGAAAATTTTCTTGACCTTTATAAACCGAGACCAATTCCGCTCCTTTTGGGCTGATTTCTGCTTTCAGAAATTCATTCTTAATAATGATGTTTTCCATTGAATTTTACTTTAAATAACCTCTAAAAACCTCATGGTATCGACATTGTCCGCATACACTTCCAATCCAGGATTTTGCGCTTCTCCTAGAGCAATTGAATCCAATCCTAATTCCGGTTTTGCAACGACCGCTTGAATATTTTCCTCATTTTCACGAATAAATTGCTCTACTTCTTCGATCGAGGAATATCTTGAAAAATTAATCACCGATAGCGGGGAAAACAAATCGCTGTCTTCCTTCAGCATCACGAAATTATTATCCCAGAATTTTACTTGATTAAGCAGGTAAACCGCCCGGTTGTATTCGTAGTTATTAGCGTATTTATGGTGGTTGATAACCTCTTTGAAATTTAAAAAATTCTCAAAAAGAATATCAACTTTCATCTCTTCAGGGATAAAAAGTCGAGTCACATTTCTGCATCCCAAACCATAATACCTGAAGATATCTTCAGCTAAAAGCTGCAATTCCGCTTCGGTTTCGTCGCCTTTCAGAACCGCAATCGAAGTTCTGTTTTTGCGGATAATGCTCAAGTGATTTTTAAAATAATATTCAAGATATCTCGCTGTATTGTTGCTTCCGGTAGCAATTACCGCATCGAAATCCTCAAGTTTTTCAACCAACTGAAATGGAACCGTTCCTTCAGAGAATTCATTCCATTTTCGCAGTAGAAAAGGCAGTAATTGTCGGTCTTTGGAAGATAATTTGATCATTGGAATATGATTGCTCAAAACTACCGAAATCACATCATGAAATCCGACCATAGGGAGATTTCCGGCAAGAATTAATCCTACCTTTTTAGAATGGACCGGCGTTTTATAATTGGAAAGCCATTGATTTAATTTTTCTTCAGTTAATAAATTCGCCCATTGTCTTAAAGCAAATTTTTGATTTTCCAAGGTAAACCATGAATTTTCAATTTCTGATTTTCTTAACAATAACAACAATTCTTCATCATTTTCATTATAATTTTCAGGGGTTCTATCTAAAAAATTCAACAGAAATGCACTAAGTTGGCAAAGCCCTGAAATTTGTTTTTCTTTATTCATGGTATGGAAATATTGGCTGATTGTTGATCATTTTGCGCAGGTCCGATAAATCATTTAAAATCATCTGAAAAAGAAGTATCTGTAGCTTTCTCATTTAGATACGGCATTTCAACAGCGCATGAAAACTTGAATGATCGTGCATCATTTTCGTTGGCAAAGATACTTAATTGTCGAACGGAGTGCAAATTGGTGCAACGGTAATTGTTGGAAGCATTTTGTTTACGCATATACGTTATAAAATACCCTTATCCTTAGAAGGTTTGAGGTAATGGATTTAGCAATTTTCGCAATAGCTACAAAAAATTTCGTCTTCTACTCTACTGTTCCATAAAGCGAACACTCTATAGCACAATTTTCTATGCTAGGAAAATGCATGCAATAATCATATTTAATAATATGTAAACTTTCTGTCAAATAAATTAATTTTCATACAACTTTATTATTAACTTTAAATAAAATTTAAAAGTTTTAAATTATGATTTTAAAATTAATTTTTAGAGACAAAAAAAATGCTTTTCTTTTTTATACCAACTTGACTATCAAACTAATCTTGTTTCCTTGTAAAAATGAAGGATTGGAAATTGTTGTATATTGAATTTCGATCTTAAACAATGGAAAAAAACTTAATGAAATCAATCGCATTGATGAACTATTAAGTTCAAATGAGTTTTAAAATAGATGAGAATGATCAATCTGTTGTACTATTTATTATTCGCACGAAAATTTTACAAATAAATAATTCAATAAAATTTAAATATGGCTTATGATTTGCCACCGTTAAAAAGTTAAACGATACACCTTTCATGGTTAATCAAAATATGATTCTATGCGGTAAAATCTTTTGGAGATTACATTGAGGATTGTTAGCAAAATGTAGAAATGATCCATTCTATTATGAGTGAATTTTAGTAGGCTACATAGGACTTTTCAGAGCACAGCATTAGTTTTGATTAAAATTGATTAACATAGCCCGTATGAGATGGATTTTAAATTAAATTTTCCTTTAACATTAAAAGGATTGCTGGTTATTTACTTTAAAGCAACGGCGTAGTACATGCAATTGTAGTGAGGTACTCGAAAAAGATAAAAAAAATCAAAGCAAATAAATATTATATTATGAAAAAAGAAAAACCAAATCACAGCGCAAAAATTGATGACCTTTCTAAAAACTTCATCTCGAACGACGGAAAAACTTTCGTATCAGAACACGGCATTCCTGTACATGATTCTCACAATTCTTTGAAAGCAGGAGAAAGAGGACCTTCGCTTTTAGAAGATTTTCTTTTGAGAGAAAAACTAGCACATTTCGACAGGGAAAGAATCCCGGAAAGAGTTGTGCACGCGAGAGCTGCGGCGGCGCATGGGGTTTTCATCCTTCAAAAAGATATGAGCGAATACACTTCCGCCGATTTTCTCAATGGCGTTGGAAAAGAAACCCCAGTGTTTGTGAGGCTTTCCACTGTAGCCGGATTTAAAGGTTCGACAGATTTGGCGCGAGATGTAAGAGGATTTGCAGTAAAATTTTATACCAACCAGGGTAATTTCGACCTCGTTGGAAATAATATACCGGTATTTTTCATTCAGGATGCAATGAAATTTCCGGATGTTGTGCATGCTGTAAAACCGGAACCTGATAACGAAATGCCACAAGCCGCATCCGCTCACGATACCTTCTGGGATTTTGTTTCTCTATCTCCGGAAGCCTCGCACATGATCATGTGGACGATGAGCGACAGAGCGATCCCGAGAAGCTTAAGAATGATGGAAGGTTTTGGAGTGCATACTTTCAAATTAGTAAATAAAAAAGGGAAAGCGCATTTTGTAAAATTCCACTGGAAGCCGGTTTTGGGTGTACATTCCGTTTGTTGGGATGAAGCGCAAAAGATTTCCGGAAAAAATTCAGATTTCCATCGTGAAGATTTATGGGAAAACATTGAAAAAGGCAATTTCCCAGAATGGGAATTTGGCGTACAGATTATTCCTGAAGAAGATGAGTTTAAATTTGATTTTGATATTCTAGACCCCACCAAATTGATTCCTGAAGAATTAGTTCCTGTAGAAATTATTGGGAAGATGACTTTAAATAGAAATCCTGACAATTTCTTCGCGGAAAACGAGCAGTCCGCTTTCTCTCCGGGAAATATTGTTCCTGGGATTGATTTCAGTAATGATCCCTTATTGCAGGGAAGAATCTTTTCTTATCACGATACACAAATGCATCGATTAGGCGGAGCTAATTTCACTCAACTTCCAATCAACAGACCATTAAACGATGCTCATAATACCCTTCGGGATGGTTTTGCACAGCATAGAATCTATAAAGAAAAATCGCATTACACTCCAAACTCTGTTGCAGGTGGCTGTCCTTTCTTAGCCAAAGCAACAGAAGGCGGTTTCATTTCTCATGGTGAAAAAATTGATGCACATATCATACGAGGTAGAAGCGACAGTTTCCGGGACCATTACAGTCAAGCAAAAATGTTCTTTAACTCACAATCCACGTACGAAAAAAATCATATAAAAGACGCATTTTCATTTGAACTTTCAAAAGTAAAATCCCCGGCAATTCGCGAAAGAGTCGTTCAGCAACTTAGCAATATCAGTTTAGATCTTTCATCGTATGTGGCAGAGAAATTAGGCTTAGAGGCACCGAAAGAAGCAGTACCAGTAGATAACCATGTACACAATGCAGACCAAAGTCCGGCAGATGTGTCATCAGTAATCAAAGAGCCAGCTACCAAAAAATCGGACGCTTTAAGTATGGCGAATACTAAAAAAGATAGTATAAAATCTAGAAAAATAGCGGTTTTTGTTACGGATGGTTTTGATGCTGGTTCTTTTGCCGAACTTAATAATGAATTAGAGAAGGAAGGAGCTGAAGCTTGCCCTATTGCTCCAAAATTAGGAAAAGTGAAAGATAGCGAAGGAAAGGAATTTGAGGTAAAGGACACTTACTTTAATACAGCTTCTGTCCTTTTTGACGCAGTATATATTGTGGGCGGTGAGCAAAATTTCAAGGCGGTATCAGAAATTTCCAATGCGGTGGAATTTGCAAATGATGCCATCAAACATTGCAAAGTGATTGGCGGCTGTAATGGTTCTGAAATGTTTTATTCTAAGGCGCCACTTTTTGCAAAGGCAGGCAAAGACGATAAAGCATTTATCCTGACTAGTGATGTTAAAAAATTTATAAATACTTTAAAACAACACAGAAATTGGGATCGAGAACCGAAGGTAAAATAATAAATATTAAATTTTTAACTTACTGGTAATGTTATCATTTTAACCATATCCTTAAATATAAATTGAAACCTCTTTTGGTAAAATTATAATTTGAGGATATGTTTTTTATTTATTTGTCTATATATATCTTTCAATAATAATTTTAAAATTACTCATTGGAAAATAATTCTATCCAAAGTTCAACCATATCATTGATTGGTGGCGGACCTGCAGCACTTTTTATGCTGAAACATATTTATGAAAATAAAGTTCAACTCAAAAAGATTTTTGTATTTGAACGAAACGAAAGATTTGGAGTAGGTATGCCTTATGGAAAATCTGCCTGGGAAAATGTTTGGATTTGCGCATTGGAAAATGGTCATCTACAAGCTACCGGTGTAGATGGAAAGAAACGGAAGCAATATCGATATCATCCGCTTTGGAATGCATTGCGCAATCACACAAAGTTTTATAGGATGTTGCAGTTTGGTAACGCCTTACCAAAAATTAGGCTGCAGTTAGAAAAAGATTTAGCATTGCGAACTTTAGAAAAGAGAAAAGTTTTAGCACTAATCGTAAGTTTAATGGAAAGGACAAATATCCGAATCGGAAATAATGTTTACGAAAAATTATATGGCTCTTTTGGATTGACAACCCTAAAAGATAAACATGTCGATATCAAAGGCGAAAAAATCAGTTTTTCATTTAAAGGGAAAAAAGGAGTGTATCATGACATCAGTTTGCGGATTAAGAAACTTGCCAACACAGTTTTAGCATGCAGAGACATTCCCGGCAAAGAACTTTTCCAGTATTATGATGAGAACAAACAACGATATACCATTGACAGTGGAATGGTAAATGAATACATAAAGGAAATAAGTGGCGAAGATTTTACCGCAAAAGACTTCCGAACGTGGAGCGGTACGGTTAATGCTTTTATCGCTTTTAAAGAAATAGGTCTGGCTGAAAATGAGAAAGAAGTAAAATCAAAAGTAAAAACAGCATTAGAAAATGTTGCTTCCCACTTGGGAAATACAGCAACTGTTTGCAGAAAATATTATGTTCACCCGCTGATCGTAAATGTGTACGAAAACAATTCCATCAAAAAATATTTAGAAGAACTAGACCAAATAGAGATCAATGATGGAATTTCGGGATTAATATCAGAGGAAAAAGCTGTAATGCGAATATTAGAAAACGAAAAACTAAAATGATTGATCGGAGAATTAATTTTTTCCAAAAGAACTGCAATGATTGCGCTATTTTCCAGCGACTCGTAGCTAAAATAAATCAAAAAACTCTTCATCACATTTTGTTTAAAGACTTTAGTTTAAGTAAGAAAAAAAATTAGTTCCCTGCCATCACTTATTGAACCAAAATCGGGACAATACAGAGAAAATTTTTTATCTTTGTGGAAATTTAAAATATAAAATAGCAATGGCTATCAAAATAACAGATGAATGTATCAATTGTGGAGCTTGTGAACCGGAATGTCCTAATAATGCGATCTACGAAGGCGCTGTAGATTGGAAAGCTTCCGACGGAACCTCCCTCAAAGGAAGAGTTGTTTTGAAATCTGGTTTAATCATCGATGCAGACGCTCCTCAAGAACCCTTAAGCGATGATGTGTACTACATCGTTCCAGATAAATGTACTGAATGTAAAGGCTTCCACGAAGAGCCACAATGTGCTGCAGTTTGTCCTGTAGACTGCTGTGTTCCCGATGATGAACATGTAGAATCCGAAGAAAGCTTACTTCAGAAAAAAGCATTCCTGCATGGGGAATAAAACGTTTCCGCTCACTTTTTGTGGGCTTTTTTTTTAGATATTTCTCTCAAAAATCATCTCTGCAGTTTGCTGCAATCTTTTCAAATCTCTTAAAATAAAAAGTAAAAATGAATAAAAAACACAATTTCAGCGCAGGTCCATGTATTCTTCCGCAAGACGTTTTCGAAAAATCTGCTCAAGCCATTTTGGATTTCAACGGAATCGGCCTTTCTCTTCTCGAAATTTCCCACAGAAGTAAAGATTTTGTAGCAGTAATGGATGAAGCCAGAGCCATCGTAAAGCGGTTAATGAATTTGAATGATGATTATGAAGTGCTATATTTGGGTGGAGGAGCGAGTTTGCAATTTGTGATGGTTCCTTTCAATTTGATGAAGTCCGAAAACGGAAAAGCCGCTTATCTCGATACCGGAGTTTGGGCTGCAGGAGCTATTAAGGAGGCGAAAAAATTCGGTTCAGTAGATGTTGTGGGTTCATCAAAAGAAGATAATTACAGCTATGTTCCGAAAGATTACACGGTTGGAAGCGAATACGATTATTTCCACTGCACATCCAATAATACCATTTACGGAACCCAGATGAAATCTTTTCCTAAAGTTGATACTTTGATGGTTTGTGATATGAGTTCTGATATTTTTTCCCGCGAATTGGATTTTTCTCAATTTGATTTAATCTATGCCGGAGCTCAGAAAAATATGGGTCCCGCGGGAGTTACTTTAGTAGTAGTGAAGAAAGAAATTTTAGGCAAATCAGGTCGCGATATCCCTTCAATCCTCGATTATTCTCAGCATATCGCTAAGGAATCCATGTACAATACACCTCCTGTATTCCCGGTTTATGCCTCACTTCTCACCTTGCAACATTTAGAAAACAATGGCGGAATTGCAGCAGCAGAAGCTAGAAACCAAGCCAAAGCAAAACTCCTGTATGAAGAAATCGACCGCAATCCGCTTTTCGAAACTTTCTGCAAAAAAGAAGATCGTTCTTTGATGAATGTTTCTTTCAGATTGTTGGATGAATCCAAAAAAGAAGCCTTCGATAATGCTTGGAAAGCTGCAGGAATCAGTGGTTTGAACGGACACAGAAGCATCGGTGGATACCGCGCAAGTTTATACAATGCATTGCCTCTCGAAAGCGTTCAGGTTTTGGTGGATGTCATGAAAAACTTTTAATCAATTACCAATTATCATCATTAATTTACTTATAAAACTTTTATGAAAGTATTAGCCAACGATGGTCTGTCAGAATCCGGAATTAACGCTTTAACTAGCGCCGGTATTGAGTTTGTGGAAGCCAAAGTTTCCCAAGAACACCTCGCTAATTTCATCAACGAAAACCAAATAGATGTTCTTTTAGTAAGAAGCGCTACCCAAGTTCCACAGGAATTAATCGATGATTGTCCTTCCCTAAAAATCATCGGAAGAGGCGGTGTAGGAATGGATAATATCGATGTGGAATATGCGATTGAAAAAGGTTTATTCGTCATCAACACCCCAAACGCTTCTTCAAGATCCGTTGCCGAAATTGTATTTGCGCATTTCTTTTCATTAGCAAGATTTCTCCACGAATCCAACAGATTGATGCCATTAGAAGGAGATACGCACTTTAATGCGATGAAAAAATCGTTCTCCAAAGCGATTGAATTAGAAGGGAAAACTTTAGGTGTCATCGGTTTTGGTGGAATTGGTAAAGAAGTAGTGAAAATGGGGATTTCTTTAGGAATGAAAGTGAAAGTTCTCACCAGAAAACCTAAAACCGAAACCATTTCTTTAGAATTTTTTGATGGTCAAAAACTGAACTTTGAAATTACATCTACCAATAATTTTGATGAATTTTTAAAAGACACCGATTTTATCAGCATCAACACTCCAAAAACCAACGAATACATCATCGACACGCCTCAATTCGAGAAAATGAAAGATGGCGTATTTATTGTAAATACTGCAAGAGGTGGCGTAATCAATGAGGTTGCCCTACTCGATTATATAGAATCCGGAAAAGTTGCAGGTGCCGCACTGGATGTTTTCGAAAACGAACCAACACCGGAATTGCAGTTGCTGATGAATCCTAACCTTTCACTTTCCCCACATTTAGGTGGAAATACACTGGATGCCCAGGAAAAAATCGGTGCTGAACTTGCCATGCAAATCATAGATATTAAAACGAAATTATAGATAAAAATGCCTATATTCAAGCCATTTCGGGGAATAAGACCAAGCGAAGATTATGTTGACAAATTCCCTACTCACCCTTTAGATAGTTTCACGCAAGAGGAAATTAACAAAAAGGCGCAGGAAGATTCCTCCTATATACAAATGATTAAGCCTTATGTCGTAAGTAAATCCAAAGATATCGACCGAAATTTGCGGAAAATACGAACGAATTTCGAGGAATTGCTCGATGATAAGAAACTTGTTCAAGACAATTCTTCCTATTATCTTTATGAGCAGGTTTTGCCCAATAAATCGATATTTCGTGGACTTATGGGTTTGGTAAGTGTAGAAGATTTCCGAAATGGTAAAATCAAAAAACATGAATCCACCATCACCCAAAGAAAAGAAAAACTCGCCTATTATTTAGAAAAAGTTAATCTACAGGCAGAGCCGGTTCTTTTGACCTATTTGGCTAATCCGAAAATTGAATTGCTCATGAACCATGAGGAAAAAAATGTTCCAATTATCAATTATGTCTCGGATAACGGAACTCGCCATAAAGTTTGGCGAATCGATAACCGATTGAAAATGATGCAGTACAAGGAAGTTTTGGAACAAATCGATTCTTTTTATATAGCCGATGGACATCACCGAATTGGATCTACTGCTTTGAATGCTCAGAACCAACAGAAGAAAAACAAAAAACACAACGGAACCGAGCATTACAACTATGTTTTCAGTTTTTTAGTTTCCAATCAATCCATTAAAATTCATGATTACAACAGACTTTTAGAAGATTTGAATGGCTTATCGGAAACCGAATTTTTAAAGAAAATTGAAGAAAACTTCCTTATTCATGAAAAAGGGGCAACTCCGTACTATCCTTCGCAGAAATTCCATATTTCAATGTATTTGGGTGGTAAATTTTATTCTCTTCACGTAAAACATGAGTTGAGAAAGCAACAAAGCGATTTCAATGATTTGGATCATTTCCTTTTGGAAGAATATATCCTAAAAGATATTTTGGGAATTGAAAACCCGAAAACCACCGATAAAATCACTTACAGCAAAGGAAATTCGAGCATTGAAGGAATTAATTTAATTAAAGAAAAAGTAGACTCCGGAAAATATAAGGTCGGATTTGGAATTTATCCGGTAAGCTTCAACGATTTGCTGAAAGTTTCGGACAAAAACATCAAAATGCCTCCAAAATGCACTTATATTGAACCAAAACTCGTTACTGCTTTGCTAATGTACGACATGAAACAGTAATTTTTTTCTCAATAAATTTGTTTAAATTTGGTTTCAAATTAGCAATCTATGACAGCCAAATTAATCACCATACTTCCGCTCTTTTTGGGCGGAATTTTATTTTCTCAGCACCAAGCGGATTCTATTCAATTCAAAAATATTTCCGACGAAATTTTAACCAATGGACTTGCCTACGAAAATCTGAGAGATTTAACAAAAAATATTGGTCATCGATTGAGCGGATCCCCTGAACTGGTTACGGATTCCCAGCGATATTTTGAAATTCACCATTCCGAAGAAGACACTTTTGACAAGGTAAATCATCGTGAACTGCATTTGGGAGCAGTAGTAATGGGACAATTAATTTACATGATCGATAAAAATTGGTAATGAGAAAACCTGCATTTCATAAAAGTTTGTGGAACTCGGTAAAAGGCGTGATTTGGATGCTGAAATCAGAAAGAAATTTCCAAATTGAAATTTTCGCGCTGTTGGTCAACCTTTTCCTGATTGTTTATCTTCGCTTGTCAGCCATCGATACGGCGCTTATTTTAATAGTTTGTTTTGCGGTTTTAAGTTTAGAAATCATCAATACATGCATCGAAAAAGTTTGCGACATCATTCAACCAGGATTTGATGATAGAATAAAAATCATCAAAGATAGCGCTGCAGGAACTGTTTTATTAATGGCAATCGCTTCGGTATTTGTGGGAATTTTGATTTATTGGAAGTATTTTTTCTAGAAATGTACATTCTCGAAAGAATCTTTAGCCGCATCATAACCAATTTGAAAAATCTCTTCCAAACGATGCGTTTTTTTCTCGAAAGTTCCATACTGTGAAAGTTTTTTAGAACTAATGATCCAATCACAATATGAAAATTTATGAATTTCCGTCCGATGTGACAGCAATTCGTAAGCCCGTGTAGTAACAGCTTTTATAGAATTCAGATTCGCAACTTCCACATCCTGAGGTAAAGAAACATAAACACCGATTAATTTTTTACAGTCATTTTGGATAATATCCGCAGGGAAATTATTCAAAACACCTCCATCGCTGAACATTTCGTTTCCAACAATATAAGGAGTTGTAATCCCGGGAATAGAGCAAGAAGCAATTACTGCATCCACTATTTTGTCTGTACTGTTGAATATTTTCTGATCACCGGATACCAGTTCTGTTGCGATAATTTTAAGTTCAATTTCTAGATCTCCTATGGTCATTTGTTTAAAAATAGGATTCAGATAAGTAGAAAAGATTGTCGATGATACCAACCCCGGTTTATTAAATGTAAAATGTTTCCAATGAAAGAAATAAACCGACTTGAAAAAATCCAGTATTTCTTCGGGAGATTTCCCAATTGCATGAAGACTTCCAACGATAGAACCCGCGCTGCAACAAGCTAAAATATCTGGCTGGATGTTTTTCTCTATTAAAAATTTTAAAACTCCAGCATGAGCAATTCCTTTGGTTCCGCCTCCGGAAAGTACCAATCCTAGTTGATGTTCTTTCACGATAAAAATTTTAATTTAAAAATAATAAAACCACATCCAAAAGACGTGGTTTTTATTAAAATTCTGCTAATTATTAGATATGAATCACTTCGCCATACGCTGCTGCAACGGCTTCCATTACCGCTTCAGAAATTGTTGGATGCGGGTGAATAGATTTTAAAATTTCGTGTCCGGTAGTTTCCAATTTACGCGCCACTACTGCTTCAGCAATCATATCAGTAACGCCATCGCCTACCATGTGACAACCTAGCCATTCGCCATATTTCGCATCAAAAATTACTTTGATGAAACCATCAGTATCGCCGTTTGCTGTTGCTTTTCCGGATGCTGAGAAAGGGAATTTTCCTACTTTGATTTCGTAACCTTTTTCTTTCGCTTGTTTTTCAGTTAAGCCTACAGAAGCGATTTCCGGATGACAGTAAGTACAACCAGGAATATTGCCATAATCGATCTTTTCTACATGAAGACCTTTGATTTTTTCTACACAAGTAATTCCTTCCGCAGATGCAACGTGTGCCAAAGCTTGAGTTGGAAGAATGTCTCCAATCGCGTAATATCCCGGAACTGAAGTTTCGTACCATTCGTTTACCAAAACTCTTCCTTTATCGGTTTGGATTCCTACTTCTTCAAATCCTTGTCCTTCAATATTTGCAGAAATTCCTACTGCAGATAATAACATATCAGCTTCCAGGGTAACATTTCCACTAGCAGTTTTCACAATTGCTTTCACTCCGTTTCCACTGGTATCGATAGATTCTACGGAAGCGTTGGTCATAATTTCAATTCCTGATTTTTTCAAAGATTTTTCAACATGTTTTGAAACTTCTTCGTCCTCAACAGGAACAATATTTGGCATAAATTCGACAACGGTTACTTTGGTTCCCATCGTGTTATAGAAATCAGCAAATTCTACTCCGATAGCTCCTGAACCTACTACAATCATTGATTTCGGTTGCTGCGGAAGCGAAAGCGCTTGTCTGTATCCGATTACTTTTACCCCATCTTGTGGAATATTTGGCAATTCTCTGGATCTTGCTCCGGTTGCGATGATAATATGTTCCGCAGAATATTCAGTTGCTTTCCCGTCGTTATCGGTCACACTTACTTTTTTTCCTTTTTGAACTTTAGCAGTTCCCATGATCACATCGATCTTGTTTTTCTTCATCAAAAAAGAAATTCCACCACTCATTTTATTAGCAACTCCTCTACTTCTTTCGATGACTTTAGAAAAATCGAAACCTGGACTTTCAACAGCGTTTAAACCATATTGTTCGGCATGTTTCAAATAATTGAAAACGTGTGCAGATTTCAACAATGCTTTCGTGGGAATACATCCCCAATTCAAGCAAATCCCACCCAAGTTTTCTTTTTCGATAATGGCAGTTTTAAAACCCAATTGTGCCGCTCTGATTGCGGTAACGTAACCACCGGGTCCACTTCCGATGACAATAATATCGTAGTTCATTGTTTAAAAATTTTATGCGAATTTACGGAAATTTTTCGATGGAGTTATCTTCCTTTTTTAAGAATGCAAGAGTTTCATTGAAATTATCATTCTTAAAAGCCAGAAAAAAAAGTATTGAAAAGAAAATCGTTAAGTTTTTTTGGAATTAAAACAAAAAAAGCGAGCCCAAAAGCCCGCTTTAGTTTATTTGAAAATAGTAAAATTAGATTTTAGGAAATTTTGCAGGGTTGCTCTCATGGAACATTCCATATACTTTTTCTACCATATCATCCACACTTGGTTTGCTGAAATAATCGCCATCACTTGCATAAGGCGGACGGTGGTTTTCCGCAGAAATGGTTACGGGTTCGGAATCCAAATACTTGAATGCTTTTTGCTTTTCAAGGACTTGCTGAAGAATAAATGCTGATGTTCCGCCTTCCACATCTTCATCGATCACTACCAATCGGTTGGTTTTCTTCACGCTTTCAGCAATTTCATGTTCCAAATCGAAAGGAATTAAAGATTGAACATCAATCACTTCGGCTGAAATCCCAATTTTCTCCAACTCTTCTGCTGCTTCCATCACCAATCTCCAAGTAGATCCGTAAGTCACCAAGGTAACATCTTTTCCTTCTTTAGTTACTTCAATTTTTCCGACAGGAACAGTAAATTCTCCTAAATTATCCGGTTGTTTTTCTTTTAAACGATAGCCATTTAAACACTCCACAATTACGGCTGGATCGTCGCTTTGAAGCATTGTGTTATAAAAACCTGCAGCTTTGGTTAAATTTCTTGGAACCAAAACCAAAATCCCTTTCGATAGGTTGATAATTCCTGCCATTGGCGATCCGGAATGCCAAATTCCTTCCAAACGGTGACCACGAGTTCTAATGATTACCGGCGCTTTTTGGCCACCTTTTGTTCGGTACTGAACCGTTGCTAAATCATCGCTCATTCCTTGTAAACAATACAAAATATAATCAAGATACTGAATTTCTGCAATCGGTCTCAGACCGCGCATCGCCATCCCGATTCCTTGTCCCAAAATGGTTGCTTCGCGAATTCCGGTATCTGCAATTCTTACCTCACCGTATTTTTCCTGAAGTCCTTCCAAACCTTGGTTCACGTCACCAATATTTCCGGCATCTTCACCAAAAACCAAAGATTCAGGATATTTGCTAAAAATTTTATCGAAATTATTTCTCACCACTACTCTACCATCTACGGTTTCAGAATTTTCCGAATAAATCGGCGCAACTTCCTTAACATTGGTTGCTTTCCACTGAGATTGCGAATAAAGATGAGACGAATAATTATCTTTTTCTACGGCATAAATTTCATTGTATTTCGCCTGGAGATTTGCTCTTTCAACGCTATTATTTCCTCTGGTTAGCAATAAAGTTTTTCTTACCAAATGAAAAATATCTTTCTTTGAAGCCGAAATGATTTTCTTGAATTTCTCAATCTCATTTTCGATTTCAGTATTTTGAGTTTTTAAATTTTCAATTAATGGAAAAACAGCATTCTTCAAGTTCTGAATGGTGGTCTGATAATTTTCCCACGCTTTCTTCTGACCGTCTTTTACGAATTTTTTTGCTTCCGAATCTATCATTTCCAAATCTTCTGCTGTAGCCAACGGCTGCTCGTTTCCTTCAATTTCGATAGAATAATTTAAAATCCATTCTTTAAACTGAACCAGCCCATCGAATTCGGATTCCCATTTCAAACGTTCTTTATTTTTATATCTTTCGTGCGATCCGGAAGTGGAATGTCCTTGAGGCTGAGTAACTTCCACAACGTGTACAACTACAGGAACACTTTCAGTTCTGGCAAAATGTTCCGCCTTTGCATACGCATCCAGAAGCGCTGCATAATCCCATGCTTTTACCTGAATAATTTCGCAACCTTGGTTTTCGCCTTCTTTTCTTTGAAAACCTGAAAGCATTTCGGAAATATCCGCTTTTGCTCTTTGATTTTGAGTCGGAACGGAAATCCCGTAACCATCATCCCAAATAGAAACAATCATCGGAACTTGAAGCGCACAGGCAGCATTCAAAGTTTCCCAGAAATGACCTTCCGCAGTGGATGCATCACCGATGGTTCCAAAAGCAATTTCGTTTCCGTTGTCTGAGAACTTTTCAGAGCCTTCAAATTTCACCGATTTGTATATATTCGAAGCTTGTGCAAGTCCCAATAATCTTGGCATTTGTCCTGCTGTAGGCGAAATATCCGATGAAATATTTTTTTGTTGCATTAAATTCTTCCATGTTCCATCTTCATTTAAACTTCGTGTTGCATAATGACCATTCATTTGTCGCCCCGCTGAAGCAGGTTCGCGTTCAACACTCGTATCTGCGTATAATTGTGCGAAAAAGCTTTCTACCGTAACTGCGCCAATTACCAAAGAAAAAGTCTGATCCCGGTAATATCCCGAACGAAAATCTCCGTTTTTGAAAACTTTTGCCATCGCCAATTGTGGCAACTCTTTTCCGTCTCCGAAAATCCCAAATTTTGCTTTTCCAGTTAAAACTTCTCTTCTTCCGAGATAAGACATTTCGCGAGAAATTCTTCCGAGTTTATAATCTTCTAAAACATTTTTCTTAAAATCCTGAAAAGAAATCTGTTGCGTTTCTATATAAGTGGCCTCCATAAATATCTGAATTTTCACAAATATAAATAAATTTGAGAGAACCTTCCAGATTAGTTGATGACCAACCTTAAGAAATCTTTATCCATGCGCTAATGAACCGATTAATGAGCCAGAATTTGCAGTACAACATTTCAAAAAAAACGGTAATTCTTGCTTGCAATGGAAAATAAAATTCACCAAAACCCGCTCTATTTTGCTTACCGGGCCGATCTTCAATTCAAAAAAGTGCCTCTATTTGAACAAATTTCTAAAGCAAAAAAGAATTAAAAGTTGGAAAATGATAAAAAAAATCGGAGCCAAAAAAACTTGACTCCGATTTCTGTAAAACGTAAAATTTAAAATATGAACTTAGTTTTTAAAATTAATATTAAGGTCTAAATCCGTTTCTTTCAAATAAGCATCAATGATTTCAAATGCTTTTTGCTCATCTTGCAAATTCACCATTAATCTGATGGTTTTCGCTGTAGGAGTAGTAGTAAATGACATATATTTATCGTTCAAAAAACTTGTAACATTTCCCACAGTTAGTTTTGATTTTATCAACTGGATTTCCGTAGGATTTTCGCTTTCAAATACACTTACTCTCGTTTCTCTTTCCATAATCATTATTCATTTCAATTTTGAATTTTAAAAATACAAAATATTTAATAAACTAAATGTTAACTTTTCTTAAATTTAAAAAAAAGTGATTATTCTTATGAAAAAAGCGCTCTAAATCTTCTGAACTGCCGCTGCAATTTTATCGACTGCAATTTGAATTTCTTCTCTCGAAACATTCAAATGTGGACGGAAACGAATCGACTGATCGCCGCAAGCAAGGATGATTAAACCATCTTCGTACAATAATTCTCTAATTTTGTCGCGAGCAGCACCGTTGGTCAAATCAATTGCACACATCAAACCTCTTCCTCTTGCGTTCGAAACTTTATCCGGAAATTGTTGTTGCAATTTTTGAAGTTCTTCCAAAAGATAATCGCCGACAAGTCTGGCATTTTCTACCAAATTTTCCTGTTCAATTACTTCTAAAACCAACTGAAAACGCAACATATCAATAAAATTGCCCCCGAAAGTTGAATTGATTCTGGAGCTTTCTCTGAACACATTTTGCGGAATTTCATCAAACTTTTCTTTATTTGCCAAAACGCCACAAACTTGTGTTTTTTTACCAAAAGAAATAATATCAGGTTTCGCTGTAAAATGTTGGAAAGCCCACATTTTACCAGTAATTCCGATTCCTGTTTGTACTTCGTCAAAGATTAAAAGTACTTCATTTTCATCACAAATATTTCTTAACCCAACAAAGAATTCATCGCGGAAATGGTGGTCGCCACCTTCTGCCTGAATCGGTTCGATGATGATGCATGCTACCTGATTCGGATTTGCCAAAATCGCTTCCTGAATATTGAGCAAAGCCAGTTGTTCATTTTTAATGGTTTCCTGTAAGTTTTCCTCTGTAATAGGGAAACTCAAGTGTGGATTGATAATTCTTGGCCAATCGAATTTAGGAAAATATTGATATTTTCGTGGATCAGAAGTATTCGTTAAACTCAATGTATAACCACTTCTTCCATGAAAAGCCTGTTTGAAATGGATGCAAATTCCGGCTTCATGATCAATGTCTTTTTCGAAATTTTTACGGGTTTTCCAGTCGAAGCAAGCTTTCATGGCATTTTCCACGCCCATTGTTCCACCTTCGATGAAGAAAGTATATTGCAATTCTTCCGGAATCACAACTCTAGAGAAAACCTCCATGAAATCTGCAAATTCCTGAGAATAAACATCGGCCAATGTTGGTTTGTTGACTGCCATTTTACCTAGCCACGCTGATTTTTCTACTAAATATGGATGGTTGTAACCAATCGAAGCCGAGCCGAACATGGAAAACATATCTAGGAATTCTTTCCCGGTATTTCGATCGTGAATCCAGCTTCCGTGGGATTTCTCGATGTCCATCACGAAATCGAATCCATCAGCTAAAAGGTGTTTCCCGAGAATTTCTTTGACTTTATTGGTCGTTTGCGGTTGAGAAGAAATTGTATCGTTCATTTTTATTTCTTTATTTAATGCTTTATCTTAATTGTAAAGAAAAAAAGCTGTTAATATTTTATTTAAATTGGTGATTTATAATATCTTACAAATCAAATTTAATTCCTTGTGCTAAAGGAAGATTGGTGGTATAATTAATCGTATTGGTTTGTCTCCTCATGTAATATTTCCATACATCCGAACCAGATTCCCTTCCGCCACCGGTTTCTTTTTCACCACCGAAGGCACCACCGATTTCCGCGCCAGATGTTCCGATATTGACATTAGCAATTCCACAATCTGAGCCTGATTGAGAAAGGAAAAGTTCAGCTTCGCGAAGATTCTGCGTCATAATTGCGGAACTCAAACCTTGTGGAACGTCGTTCTGCATTGCGATAGCGTCGTCCAAATTGTTGTATTTCATTAAATAAAGAATTGGTGCAAAAGTTTCGTGCTGTACAATTTCATAAGAATTCTCAACTTCGGCGATGCACGGTCTCACGTAACATCCTGATTTGTAATTTTTTCCTTCTAAAACTCCGCCTTCAACAACAAATTTTCCACCTTCGGCTTTGCATTTTTCAATGGAATTCAAATATTGATTTACTGCATCTTGATCGATGAGGGGACCAACGTGATTGTTTTCATCTAAAGGATTTCCGATTTTTAATTGTCCGTAAGCTTTTACCAAACGATTCTTCACTTCATCATAAACAGATTCATGGATAATCAAACGTCTCGTGGAAGTACACCTTTGTCCGGCAGTTCCCACTGCACCGAAAACCGCGCCGATCACCGACATGTCTAAATCTGCATTTTCGGTAATGATGATGGCGTTGTTACCGCCCAGTTCAAGAATTGATTTCCCGAATCTTTCGGCTACATTTTTCCCAACGATTCTTCCAACTTTTGTCGAACCGGTGAAAGAAACCAATGCTACATTTTTATCTTTTACCAAGTGATCTCCGATTTCGTGATCGCCTACTATCATTGAAGAAATTCCTACCGGAAGGTTGTTTTCTTTTAAAACTTCGCTGATGATATTCTGACAAGCGATTCCGCAAAGTGGTGTTTTTTCTGAAGGTTTCCAGATGGTAACATTGCCGCAAATCCATGACAATGCAGTGTTCCACGACCAAACCGCAACCGGAAAATTGAACGCGGAAATAATTCCCACAATTCCTAGCGGATGATATTGCTCGTACATGCGATGTCCAGGTCTTTCGGAATGCATCGTGAAACCGTGAAGCTGTCGCGATAAACCTACGGCAAAATCGCAGATATCAATCATTTCCTGAACTTCACCCAAGCCTTCCTGCAAAGATTTCCCCATTTCATAAGAAACCAATTTCCCTAAATCATCTTTATATTCCCGAAGTTTCAATCCAAATTGGCGAACTAATTCTCCCCTTTTCGGCGCTGGAATCATGCGAAATTCCTTAAAAGCCGCTTTTGCAGTTTCCACTACTTTTTGATAATCCTGAGCGTTGGCAGTTTTCACTTTTGCGATCAATTGACCGTCGGTTGGTGAATGACTTTCTATAAAATCTCCGTTAGAAAAGTAATTTCCGCCGGTGGAGACTCCATTATTTTCTGTTGATATTCCTAAATTTTTAAGTGTTTTTTCAATTCCGAAATTATCGTTATTTTGGGACATAAATTTAAATTTGAGTTGTGTTTAAAGATAAGAATTTTGCTCATATCTGAAAATTTCCGCCAATCATTTGCATTAAAATCTAAAAAACAACGATTTCATAAAAGATTTTGTACCTATTATGAACACAATGATTCTTCTTAAACCAATTGTAGATTAAGAATATTTAAGTATTTTTGAAACAAGAACAGAAAAATGGAAAATCAGCAACCTGAAAACAACAATAATTCTAAGTTTAAAACTTGGTTCAAGCGAGTGGGAATTGGTGGTTTGATCTTCTTTACGGTAAAAGGAATTGCGTGGCTTTTCGTTTTTTATTTCGGTGCTGAAATGTTTCAGGATTGCTCCGGTAAATAATTTACCAATCGGATTTTCGGATTTCGTAAATCACATTAATTTTCGGTAATTCGCCGTAATAGGCAATTTCTTCTTCGCTAATTTTTTTGGCACCCAGTTTCTCCATTGCTTTTTGCGAACGAATATTGTTTTTTCCGACATGGAAAATCGCCGATTCTACAAATTGAAAAATATAATCCAACATCAGTTTTTTCACCTGCGGATTGATGTTTTTTCCCCAAGATTTGGTTCCGTAAAAAGTATAACCAATTAAAATCGAGTTTTTTTCTTCATTAAAATCATAAAATCTCGTCGAACCCAAAACTTCATTCGATTGCTTATCAATAATCAGAAAAGCGCCTTTACTTTCGAGGGCACCTTTAAAGAAATTTTCGAAAACTTCCCTTTTGTAGCGGTCTTTATTCGGATGTTGCTCCCAAACTTTCGGGTCGGAAGCTACTTCAAATAATCTTTCAAAATCGTTTTCTTTTAATGGAATTAATTTGAAATTTTCGTTTTCTAAAATCAGTTGGATCGAGAAATTCATGGACATTTTTTTTTCAAAATTAAAATTAAATATTAAATAAAAATCTTTAAACTTCATTAAAAAAGAATCGCCTTCTCCAGTTCCAGCAACTTTTGTTTTCGCCAAATTCCGCCACCGTAACCAGTCAAAGTTCCGTCAGTACCGATTACCCGATGACATGGAATTAGAATGGAAATTTTGTTCATCCCATTTGCGTTTGCTACTGCACGAACTTTTTTCGCGTCGCCCAGCGCTTGGGATTGTTTCCGGTAATTCCAAGTTTCACCATATGGAATTTGTTGCAGAATTTTCCAAACACTTTTCTGAAATTCCGTTCCAACAGGACTTAGCGGAACAGAAAACTCTTTGAGCTTGCCTTCAAAATACAATTTCAATTCTTTCTCTAAAAGTTTGAAATGTGGATTTTCGCCTAAAACAATGGTCGCATTCAGCGATTTTGCTAGATCTTTGAATTCCGTTTCGAGCAATTTTCTGTCGGTGAATTCCAACATACAAATTCCCTCTTCCACCGCAGCAGCGTACATCGTTCCAATCGGCGTTTCGATTCTTTTCAGGTCGATAATTCTCTGTTCTTTTGAATTTTTTGGTGAAACTCCAAAGATATTTTTAAAACTTTCACTGAAACCGCTTAAACTTTCAAAACCACTGTCATAAGCTGTTTCCATAATATTTTCACCTTGTTGCAATTTTTTAAAAGCTGTATTCAATCGAAACATCCGTTGAAAAGCTTGAAAAGTCATTCCATGATTTTTCTGAAACCATCTTCGCATTGTTGCCGGTTCAATTCCACGTTTTACCAAATCGTAATCTTTAAATTTCTGCGCCGGATTTTCTCTTAATTCTTCTAAAACCTCCTGAATATATTGCGGAGTTTCATCCGGATTTTCGAGCGGTTTACATACTTTGCAAGGTCTGTAACCTTTTAAAATAGCCGCTTTTGTAGAGGAAAAAAACTCTACATTTTCCGGTTTTGGTTTTCTGGCGCGACAAATCGGACGGCAAAAAATTCCGGTGGTTTTTACACCCATCCAAAAAACGCCTTCGAAATCGGGGTTTTTGTTGAGTGAAGCTTGGTACATGATTTCGGGAGAAAGTTCCATTTTGTAAATTTAAAGCAAATTTAGGTTCGGAAAGAAAACTTTGCAACCGAAAAATTGACAAGTATTTTTGATGATTAATTTTTCTAAGAAAATTTTAATTAATTTTGATAAAAATATCAGCGATGAATTCATCAACTTTAAATATCATTAATAAAAAGCTAGAAAACGAGCCGCAGGAAATCTTGGATCGTGTTTTGGCGTATTTGGAAGATATTTTAGAAGACAAAAATTCAAAAAAAACGGATTTTGAGTTGACAGAAGAACAAAAAAATAGTCTTCACAAAATAAAAAACCGTCCTTTAGAAGAGCACACCGACGTGGAAAATTTTGTAAGTGAAATGAAATCCAAATATGGAATTTAAGATTGTAATTTCAACTGAGGCTCAACATGATTTAGAAGAACATTATCTTTATTACAGAGAATTTGCGAATAAAAAAGTCGCTTACCAATTTTTCAAATCCTTTGAAACCACTAAAAATTCTATCGCCAAAAACCCGTATTTTCGAATCTGGTTTGATGATTTTCGTGGATTTCCCTTAAAAAAATTTCCTTTTATCATTTTTTATTTTATTGATGCAGAGAAAAATACCATTGTAATTTCTCGACTTTTCCACACTTCGCAAAACCCTGAAAAATATCCTAAAAAAAGCGAACCGTAGTTCGCTCCAATTTAGTTTTTCGCTGCATCGCGTTCGATTTGCTTTATTTCTTTTAGTTTTTCAACAATTTTCGAAACGGTTTCTGGCTTCCCCGTTTTCAATGGAAGTTCCACTTTGGTGAAATCCCATTTCATTACTAAATTCACTGCATTTTCATCAACAGGATTGAGCTCGATAACGAACCACTCTTGTTTTTCTGCAAGTTTTTGAACCGGAACAGTTACATCAACCACATTAAGTTTTTCGTCAAATGTGTAAGCGCCCCATTGCTGAGAATCTTTATTGAGAATCACTTTCCATTCTTTTTCAGTTGGAATGACAAACAATCCGTAAGTTCCTGCTGAAACGGTTTTTCCACCAAAATTCACCGATTGTTCAAAGGTAATTTTTGTTGATGAATTCGCTCCTGCGCGCCAAACCTTCCCGAAAGGAACGAGGTCTCCAAAGATTTTTCTACCTTTTACACCTGGTCTTCCGTAATCTACAGTGATTTTCGACATTGAGAATTGTTGCTCAACTTTCTGTCTCGGACTAGCCGCCGGAAGTGTAAATTGGGAATAAGCGGAAACTGAAATGGCGAGCAAGGCTGTAATAAGGAGTTTTTTCATAAAATTATTTTTGCTAAAGATAATTCAAAATTCGCATTTGAAAAACCCAAAAAATTCAAACCATATTATTCTGTTTCGCCACACTGATGAGCTCGGCGACATTTTTCACCTGAAATTTGTGGATGATGTTTTTGCGGTGGGTATCAACGGTGAGCGGGCTTAAAAATAGTTCTTCAGCTATTGCAATACTGGTTTTTCCTTCGGTTAAAAGTTTCAGGATCTCCTTTTCCCGTTTGGTAAGGCGGGGAATACCCGAAAGCTCACGTTGACACGGTTTGCTGATGATTTCTTTCACTTCGTTGCAGAAAACTATGTTGCCCGAAAGCGCGCCACGTATGCAGCCATGAAGTTCCTCAATGGTAGCATTTTTCAGCAGGTAACCGCTTGCTCCGTTCTGAATGCACTGCATGATAATACTTCTTTCGGAGCGGTTGCTCAGCATAATGACAGATGTTTTGGGAGCTGCACGTTTAATTTCTGCGCAGAGTTCAATTCCGTTGGTGTCGGGCAAAGTAATATCCAGCAAAACAATATCTGCTTCGTTTGTCGCAATAAAATTCCGAATTCCGGCACCATCATTAAAAGTAGCGGAAATATGGAAAAATTTTTGATTTTCGAGCATCATTTTCAGACCTTGAATCACGATGGGATGATCGTCTACAATAACGATATTGATGTTATGCGACATTTGTACTGATTTCTATATTAACTGATGTCCCCTGGTTTTGTGCGGTTTGTATTTCGATTTTTCCTTTCAGGAAATTTACCCGGTTCTGCAGGTTTTTCAGGCCGAGGCTTTTCACTTTCTTCATTTCCTCTTCAGTGAAGCCTTTGCCGTTGTCTTCGACGGTGATGTAAAATTCGTTCCCGTTTTGCGAACACTGCACCAGAATATTATTAGCGCTGGAGTGTTTTACGGCGTTGGCTAAAAGTTCCTGAACGATCCTGTAAATATTGACCTGCAGATTCAGCGGTAAATCCTTTTGAATATTAATCGGCTGAAAATCAATATAAAGTCCGTCTTTTATATAAAATTCGCACAGGTCTTTCAGTGCGATTTCCAAACCGAAATTCAGCAAACTTTCCGGCATCAAGTTTCTGGAGACGCGCCGCAATTCGGAAACCGAAGAATCCAACTGGTTCAGAATCTTATGGAAGCTTTCGTACTGGTTTTCTTCCAGATGGTTGTTGCTCCAGGTTGAGAGGTTGATCTTCACACCGGCGAGCATCCCGCCAAGCCCGTCGTGAAGGTCTTTGGCTACGCGCTCGCGCTCGCGTTCCTCACCGTCGAGAATGGCTTTTGTAACTTTCAGTTCTTCGGTCTGTTCTTTTTCTTTAAGTTTTTGCTGAAGGTTGATTTCGCGCTGCTCCGAAAGTTTTTTTCTGTTGCGGTAATAAAAAAAAGTATACAGGCCGCTGCCCAAAAAGACCAGCGTGGTGATGATAAACGTCCACATATATTGGTTTTTTTTGTTGATTTCAAGCTCCTGCACCGCCAACTGTTTTTCTTTTTCAGCGGTGCGGAACTTGGTTTCCATCATTAAGGCTTTTGAGTCTCTTTCCTCAGCCAATAAACTGTCGCTTAAAGATTTGGTTTGCAGTTGATACTCATAGGCATTTTTATAATCGTTTAATTCTGCATATATTTTGGACATTTCGTTATGCAGGATTCTGGCATCATGTTTCGTAGAGATAAGGTCTTTCCTGTTGATCATCGTCTGCAAAACGGCAAGTGCTTCTTTGGGCCTGTTCAGATTTCTTAGGCTGAAAGCTTTTTGGTAAATAAGTCCAAAATAATCTTGTGGTGCAATTGCTGGTGCGGCCAAACCTTTGTTGAGGTTCCGCAGAGAGTTCTCAAAATCCCCGTTCAACTGAAAATACTTGGCATTTACAAGATAAAAGGAAACTGCAAGAGGATTTTGGGGATAGCGTCTAATAATCGCTTCTGCACTTTGTAGGTATTTTTTTGCTTTTGCACTGTTGTTCAGGTAGAGATAAGACTGTGCAGCGTTCACATTAAATTCAATTTTACGCTCTAAAACATTATAATTTTCCGGTTCTTTTTCTATAGTTTTAAGCGACTGATCAAAATAAGAAATGGATTTTTCATAAAGTTTGCGGTTGTACATTTCGGAACCTATAGCATTCAGATATTGTGCTTCTAAATCTTTCCTTCCTCCTTTTGCGGCAAGTGGAATTGATTTGTTTAAAATAATGGAAATAAAAATGTCCGAATTGTCTTGATACTGCTCCTGGGCTGCATAATTGTGCCATGCTCTTGCCATTAAAATATAGGAATCTTTCGTCTGCTGATTTTCCAAGAGATTAATTGCTCTTTTATAGAATTTCTGCGCTTTTTTAAGCTCAACACCAAAAAACTGTTGACCGAAAGTAAAATAAACTTTTCCTTGCAGGACCTTATTGTTTTTAGGTATTATTTTTTGTGCCTTTTTAATGTATACTATTGCTTCCACAGTATCCACATCCGACAGATAATCGGCGAGTTCAAGCATAAGGTCTGCCCGCTTCTCAGCATTTTTTTCTTTTCTGATCAGCGTTTCCAGACTGTCCCGCTCCTGCGATGCTGCAAAAGACATCAGGAAGAAAAAGAATAAAAACAGTCTGAAACTCATCATTGTCATTTTCCAATAAAATTAATCAAAAATATTAATTGAAAACTTATAAAAAAATACCTAAAAACAAGTAGAAAAAAATACAGATTTTTCCTGATTGAAGCGTGTCTCGAAATGCAGAAACTTTGAATGACAGAAAAAATAAAAAATTGAACATGTAAAATTTTAAAAAATTGAAACCAGCCCGGGCAGGTGTTGACGATAGAAAATGGCGAGGTATATCTGCCTAATCATACTATGGTAAACTAATTTTAACAATATTCAAACAACAATTATTATGAAAAAGAAACTTGTATTATCAGCAATTTTAGCAGTAACGTTTACCCTTACTGCACAGGCACAAAGTATCTTCGATAAAATAGACAGGCTTGCCGGAAAGGTAGAAAATGCCACCTACAAGGTGGACAGAGCTGCAAACGCAGCAGACAGAGCAGGAAAAACAGGAGGAAAACTAGCAGGAATGCTTGGAAAGAAAAAAGAAAACTCAACAGCTTCTATCATTGATGCAAATGGAGAGAACAAAACGGTTATAACAATAACCGGCATGGAGATGGAAAAATTTCAGAAACTGCATGACCTTTTAGAAAATACAGACGGGGTAACATCAACTAAAATGAAATACAGCAGTGGGAAATCTACGATTACAGTTATGCACAAAGGCGATACCCAAAACCTAATGCGTAAAATAAATGCAAAAGCTAAAGGTGTATACACCAGCCAAAATATTTCTGAAATGGAAGATGACCTTGTAACCTTGAAGCTATGAGATATGTAATTCTATTCTTGGTAATTGGTCTTAATTTCTGCTTCTCGTCATGGTTATAACCGAATTTAAGGATCATAGAGTGAGAGGAACTTTTGAATTCGTTGGAAAAAATTACGAAACCGGGCAGACGGTTAGTATCACAAACGGTGAATTCTATTTAGAAGCACAGAAAAATGTTCTTTAATGTGAAATCGTATAGAAAAAAAATAACAATTAAATAAAAAATTTTATGAAAACAATGTACAAAAAAATCGTACTGAGAAGCATGATGCTTCTAATTGCTTTAGGCCTTGTGTTTGGAATTTCGTCGTGCAGCAGAGATGATGATGGTGACGGTTCCGGCAATGATGGAAATATGTATAAAATTACCATAACGCTCAACGGTGTTGATGCTAATGATTTTGTCAGTTTAGCCGCAGCAGCGTCTGATGCTGCAGCCAGTACCTCGGTCTGGAAGATCAACGGCGTAACACAAAATGGGCAGATTGGTGTAGGCCTAAACGAAACCAATTTTACAGGAAGTACCAAAACCTACGTTCTGGAAACTAATTTTAAAGTAATTGCTTTAGCAGCAGGAGGACAGATCATCAACTACGGTGGTGCTATCACGGGATCTTACAAGATTGAAAAAAACGGAAAAGAAGAGGTAAATGAGACTATAAATCTTGCAACAGATGGAGCAAACTGGAGCAAACAATTTAATTTTTAATTTATCATAGTTCATACAATTATAATTTTTCAGGAACAAATCCCGGAATTGTAGCCGGGATTTGTTTGATTAAAAACCTATTATTATGAAAAAGCCACACCTATATATACTTCTAGCAGGCTTATTTTCAGCCACTTCCTGCCAAAAAACCGAAAAGCCGGATATTGATCAAAAACCATTTGCAAAACAGGATTCTGCCTCACTGGTTGAAAAAGGCAAATACCTCGTCACCATCACCGGCTGCAACGATTGCCATACACCGAAAAGAATGGGACCGAAAGGCCCGGAATTAATCACCGAACTGCTGCTCTCCGGCTATCAGGGCAAAAATGCCGTCCCCGAATTTGATTTGGAAATCGCGAAAAGGGGTTTTGCACAAATGAGTCCTGATATGACCGCCGCTGCCGGACCATGGGGAATTTCCTTTGCCGCGAACCTCACACCCGATGAAACCGGAATTGGAAGCTGGACTTTTGAACAGTTCAAAACTGCGATTACCCAAGGAAAATACAAAGGAATGGAGAACGGCAGGCCGCTGCTACCGCCCATGCCGTGGTTCAATTATTCCGAAATGAAAGATGAAGATGTGCGGGGCATTTTTGCTTATTTGAAGTCGATAAAACCTGTAAAAAATATGGTACCAGCGCCTAAACAATTCGAAAAATAGATTAAAAAAATTTTCCCAAAACCAAATGAGGTAAGCTGAGTATGGTCTAAACGAAAAATCTCTCTCCATCCAGAGGTCGGGATAAAACAAAAAAAAGCCGTTTTCACCAATTGTGAGACGGCTTTTTTATCATTTTTACATCTTACAAAATCACATTTTCTCCATTTTAAAACTCATGCTTTCAATGACTTTCAAGATGGCTTCTACGGTATCCATTGAAGTGAGGCAAGGAACTCCGTTTTCAACGGACGTTCTGCGAATTTGGAACCCATCACGTTCGGATTGTTTTCCTTTAGTCATGGTATTTACAATGTACTGAACTTTTCCCTTTTGAATGAGATCTATCAAATTGATTTCCGGATTTTCTTCGATTTTGTAACCAATTTTGGTCATTACTCCTTTCTCTTCGAAGAATTTTGCTGTACCTTCTGTTGCCCAAATTCTGAAACCTATTTCTTGAAAACGTCGGGCGATTTCGCAAGCTTCTTCCTTATGTTTATCGGCAACGGTGAATAAAATAGCTCCATGAAGCGGAACTTTTCGTCCCGCGCCGATGAGTCCTTTGTAAAGCGCTTTTTCTAGGGTGGTATCTTTGCCCATCACTTCTCCGGTGGATTTCATTTCAGGGCCGAGAGAAATATCAACTTTGGTTAATTTGGAGAAAGAGAACACCGGAACTTTCACGAAAATTCCCTCTTTGTTCGGAACTAAACCGTCTTCGAATCCTAAATCTTTTAATTTTTGACCAAGAATTACTTTGGTTGCCAAATTTGCCATCGGAATTTCGGTGATTTTACTTAAAAACGGTACCGTTCTCGATGAACGAGGATTAACTTCTATCACAAATACTTCATTTTCATATAAAACGTATTGAATGTTCATTAACCCAACCACATTGAGTCCTTTCGCCAAACGTTTGGTATAATCTACCAAAGTATCGATTTGTTTTTGCGAAATATTCTGTGGCGGATATACCGCGATGGAATCTCCGGAGTGAACTCCCGCTCTTTCGATATGCTCCATAATTCCCGGTATCACAACAGTTTCTCCATCAGAAATTGCATCAACTTCGACTTCTTTTCCGGTTAAATAACGGTCGATCAAAATTGGATGTTCAGAGTTTTCTTTCACCGCATTGGTCATGTAGTGGTTCAAATCATTCTCGTCGTACACGATTTCCATGGCTCTTCCACCCAAAACATAACTCGGACGAACCAAAACCGGGAAACCGATTTCATTGGCAATGACCAAGGCTTCTTCTTTAGTAAAACAAGTTTTTCCCAAAGGTTGCGGAATTCCAAGTTCTTGCAAAGCTGCTTCAAATTTATTTCTGTTTTCGGCACGGTCTAAATCTTCCAGCGAAGTTCCCAAAATTTGAACTCCGTGCGCTGCTAATTTATCGGCTAAATTAATCGCGGTCTGTCCGCCAAACTGTACTACGACGCCTTTTGGCTTTTCGAGTTCGATGATGTTCATGACATCTTCTTCCGTCAAAGGTTCGAAATACAATTTATCGGAAATAGAGAAATCGGTGGAAACGGTTTCCGGATTATTATTAATGATAATCGCTTCATACCCTAATTCTTTAATCGCCCAAACCGAGTGAACTGTGGCGTAATCAAACTCTACACCTTGCCCGATTCTGATCGGTCCGGAACCGAGAACGATGATTTTTTCTTTATTTGAAGGAATGCTTTCGTTTTCTTCTTCGTAAGTTCCATAGAAATAAGGAGTTTCACTTTCGAATTCGGCGGCGCAAGTATCTACCATTTTGTAAACCGGCATTACGCCATTGTTTCTTCTGAATTCAAAAATTTCTTTTTGGTTAGAATTCCATAAATGAGCGATATGAAGATCCGAAAATCCAAGTTTTTTTGCTTGAAGTAATGTTTCTTTATCGAATTTATTTTCTGAAATTATTTTTTCAAAATCGATTAACTTTTTGATTTTCCAGATGAAAAATTTATCGATTTTACTCCATTCCACGATTTTTTCCCAATCGTAGCCTCTTCGTAAAGCATCGCCAATAATGAACAATCGCTCATCATCACAAACGCGGATTCTTCTTTCGATTTCTGCGTCGGTTAAAGCTTCTGCTTGTTTTGTTTTAAGTCCGATATGTCTTAAACCGGTCTCCAAAGAACGGATTGCTTTTTGCAAAGATTCCTCGAAATTTCTACCGATTGCCATCACTTCTCCCGTCGCTTTCATTTGGGTTGAAAGTCGGCGGTCAGCGGTTTCAAATTTATCGAAAGGAAATCTTGGAAACTTGGTTACCACATAATCCAAAGCTGGTTCGAAACAAGCGTAAGAGGTTCCTGTAACCGGATTCATGATTTCATCTAAAGTCAATCCCACAGCAATTTTTGCAGCAATTTTTGCAATCGGATAACCGGTCGCTTTACTCGCCAATGCTGATGAACGCGAAACCCGTGGGTTTACTTCAATAATATAATAATCGAAAGAATTCGGATCCAAAGCCAACTGCACGTTACATCCACCTTCAATCCCTAATGCACGAATAATTTTCAATGAAGAATTTCGAAGCATTTGATACTCACGATCGGAAAGCGTTTGCGAAGGAGCCACCACGATAGAATCTCCGGTATGAATGCCAACTGGATCGATATTTTCCATATTACAAACAACAATAGCATTGTCGTTTTTGTCGCGCATTACTTCGTATTCGATTTCTTTGAAGCCGGCGATGGATTTCTCGATCAAACATTGAGTTACGGGTGAATATTTCAGTCCAAAGCTTGTAATTTCCTTTAATTCATCTTCGTTATGCGCAATTCCTCCACCGGTGCCTCCCATTGTGAAGGCAGGACGAACAATTACCGGATAGCCAATATTTTGTGCAAATTCCAGGGCACCTTGAACGGTGTTTACGATGTCGGATTCGGGTACAGGTTCGTTGAGTTCCTTCATTAATTCTCTGAACAAATCTCTGTCTTCCGCCTGATTAATCGCGGAAAGTTTGGTTCCTAAAACTTCCACTTTACATTCTTCCAGAATGCCGGATTTCTCCAGTTCTACCGCCATATTCAGCCCGGTTTGTCCACCCAAAGTCGGCAAAAGTGCATCCGGTCTTTCCTTGCGGATAATGTGGGACACAAATTGCAGAGAAATCGGTTCGATATAAACTTTATCGGCGATTTCCACATCGGTCATGATGGTTGCCGGATTTGAGTTGATCAAAATTACTTTGTAACCTTCTTCTCTCAAAGCCAAGCAAGCCTGAGTTCCAGCGTAATCAAATTCCGCAGCTTGACCGATTATGATTGGTCCGGAACCGATTACTAAAATTGTTTTTATGTCGTTTCTTTTCATTTTTATTTTATTAGACAAAAGATATTAGATATCAGATGTCAGATTCTATACTTTTGTTATATTATTTTACTTTTTTAAATTAGATTTGAATGTATAGATCATTCTTTGAATTTCATTCAGTTTTGATATTAAACTGTTGGCTTTTTCTGCATCTAATAAATTTAATTCTCTTGTCAGAATTAATTGTGTCTGCAATTCAAAAGAAGAAGCATTTGCAATTCCAAGAAAATGAAAAAATTCATTATTATTGTTTCTTCCAGCTCCTTCTGAAATATTAGATGGAATCGAAATGACCGATCTTTTAATTTGAGAAATTAAGCCAAATTTTTCATCTTTTGGTAAATCTGCACAAACAATATAAACCTCTTTCGAAAGCTCAATTGATTTCTGCCAAAAAATTAATTTCTCAAAATTATGCATAGTAAAGTCTGTTATCTGATGTCTAATATCTGAAATCAAAATTACTTCTTAAAATCCTCCATTAATTCAATAAACTCATCAAAAAGATAATTTGCATCTTCCGGACCCGGACTTGCTTCAGGGTGATATTGTACGCTGAAACATGGATGGATTTTGTGCCTTAAACCTTCGTTGGTACGGTCGTTCAAAGCGATGTGTGTTTCTTCTAAATCGGTATTTTTCAAACTTTCTTGATCTACTGCATACCCATGATTTTGGGAAGTAATCGCCACTTTATTTTTGGCTAGATCCAAAACCGGATGATTTCCACCTCGGTGACCAAATTTTAACTTAAAAGTTTTGGCTCCACAAGCCAATGCAATCAATTGATGTCCCAAACAAATTCCGAAAATAGGCACTTTCCCGAGCAATCCATTGATTAGTTCGGAAGCTCCTTTCACATCTTCCGGATCGCCGGGACCGTTGGAAAGCATAATTCCATCGGGATTCATCAACAAGATTTCTTCGGCGGTGACATTTTGGGAAACCACTTTCACATCGCAGTCTCTTTGGGTAAGTTCGCGCAGAATTCCCAATTTCGAACCGAAATCCACTAAAACCACGTTCAAACCTCTACCTGGATTCGCATAAGGCGTTTTTGTAGAAACCATTTCTACTTGATTGGTCGGAAATTCAGTAGATTTCAGGGATTGTATTGCTTCATTTTCATCGGCATTTTCATCTACAATTCTGCCTTTTACAACGCCTTTGCTTCGTAAAACTCGGGTTAATTTTCGGGTATCAATTCCCGAAATTCCAGATAATTTTTTCTTTTTAAAAAGTTCGTCTAAAGAAATTTGATGACGAAAATTGGAAGGAAAATCGCAAAGTTCCTTCACGATCAAACCTTTAATAGCAGGTTCTATGGATTCGTAATCGTCACGGTTGATGCCGTAGTTTCCGATCAACGGATAAGTCATACAAACCATTTGGCCACAATAGGACGGATCGGAAATCAGTTCCTGATAGCCCGTCATTCCGGTATTGAAAACCACTTCGCCCTCAGTTTCGAGCTGTGCACCAAAACCTTCTCCGTGAAAAACTTCACCGGATTCTAATATTAATTTCTTTTTCATTTTATTTATTTCGCACCTTTTATTAGCATTTTATTTCTTTTACAAAAACTCAAAACCTTTGCTTTCCAGCGCATCCTTCAGGATCGCCATTCTCGCGAAAACTCCATTTTTCATTTGTTGAAAGATTCTGGAACGCGGAGATTCTACCAAATCATCATGGATCTCCACTCCTCTGTTAATCGGTGCTGGATGCATAATGATTGCATTTTCTTTCATTGTTTTTTCTCTTTCCAGTGTCAACCCAAATTTTTTATGATAATTATTGAGTGAGATTTTCATTTTCTCATCATGTCTTTCATGCTGAATTCTAAGCAACATCAGCACATCAACTTCTTTTATCAAATCATCGATGGAGAGATAAGTTCCATTGATAATCGCACCCTCATCAAACCATTTTTCTGGGCCGGAAAAATAAACTTTCGCTCCCAGTTTTCTAAGTGCAACTGCATTGGAATTTGCTACCCTACTGTGTTTTACATCGCCCACGATTCCGATTTTTAAACCTTTAAATTTCCCAAATTCTTGATGAATAGTCATCAAATCCAATAATGTTTGCGATGGATGATTTCCTGTTCCGTCGCCCCCATTGATAATCGGAAGGTCGATTTCTTTTAATTCTTTATAAAACTGATCTTGCTTATGACGAATTACCAACAGATTTACCCCCAAACTTTGCAGGGTCTTCACGGTATCATAAAGTGATTCGCCTTTATTCACTGAGCTCGACGTCACATCAAACGGTACAACTTGGAGTCCCAACTTTCGTTCAGCGATATCAAAACTGGTTTTGGTACGCGTGCTGTCTTCAAAAAAGAGGTTGGAAACAAAAATTTCTTTTGTGGGTTTCAAAACTTTTCCTTTTGAAAATTCGTCAGCTGCAATTAATAATGAATTAATTTTTTCTACAGTTAAATCGGCGGTTGTAAGCATAATTTTTTCGGTTTAGGTCAAAAAAAAACGAAGCCAAAAAAGCTTCGTTATAAAAAACAAATATTGTTGATATCGGCAAAATTGCCTGTCTGTAAATCTTCTAATGGAAATAATCTTTTCATTAGGTGCAAAGATAGAAATTTATTTTGAACAACAAAGATGATTTTTTGCAACGTATTATTTACAAAAGTAATTTTTATCCGGAGATCAATCGCTATAAACTATTTTTTCACCTTTTAAATTTACCTACCCATAAATTTTTGTTCATTTTAATGCTAAATTAATATATATTTGCTAAAAAAGTATAGTTATGTCCAATTCTTGCCCGAAATGCCAACAAAGTAATATTGTAAAAAGTGGAATCGTAAAAGAGCGACAACGCTTTCTATGCAGAGATTGCAACTATTATTTCACGGTTAAAAAATTAGGTAAACAAATTGATGATTATTACGTTACAAAAGCACTCCAACTATATCTCGAAGGTTTATCTTTTCGCGAAATTGAAAGAATTATCGGTGTTTCTCACGTTACCATAAGTTCATGGATCAAAAAATATAACATCAAAAGACCACCACATTCTGAATTCCACACAAGCTATAAAGTTTTTAAGCAAAGCGAGCTCATTACCTTTGTTCAAAACGAAGAAAACATAAAAGGCTCCGGCCTCATCATCACAGAGTTTGGAGATAAATACATGATGATCAGGTGGGAAAGATTTAAAAAATAGTGCAGAATCTGTTAGTTTTACTTTCAAAAATTCATTAACCTATACTATTAGCATATATATATATTAAATTTCTTCAAGCGATTTTTTAGTTTCACTTTAGTTATCACAAAAAAACAAACTAAAAATTATTAATCAATGAAGAAATCAACAGTTTTATTAGGAATTATTTCATCGATAATCTTCCAAACATCTTTCTTAGCGCAAGAGAATCCTTACACAGAAGATCTTCTAAAAAGAATTGAAGCATTGGAAGCCGAAAAAAACAAAACAAAAGATTGGGACGTTTCTTTATAAGGTTGGGTAAGAACCGAATAAAACTTCGACAGTCGGCAATCTGCATACTCCAGAGAATATAATTTGAATCTTTTTCCACTGGATGAAAAAGCGAACTGCTTTTGGACGATGAAGAAATGCCTTTAGAAATAAAAAAAGATTTTCTAGGAAACATTATTTCCGAAAGCGACGGCCTCGCTGAAATCATCAACGATATTCTGTATCTCGACAAATTAGAAGCTGGAACTACGCCCTTAAACATTGAACATAAAAATATTACAGAAGCGTATAATAAAGCGCTAAAACCGTTGCATCAATTATTTGATCAGAAAAATCTTCATCATTCGGAAGTTAATCTTTTGAAAAATGAATTTTTTTATTTTGATGAAATGAAGATGATACAATTATTTCAGAATATCCTCGAAAACTCTCTGAAATTTGCCAACGAACAAGGAATGGTGCAAACAAAATTCCAGGAAAAGGAAGGAATGTTAAAAATTTCAATGTTCATTACCGGAAAAAAAATCCCGGAAGAAGATCTGGAATTCATTTTTGAAAAATTTTATCAAAGCAAAAACCAAAACATTCGAAAACCTCTCGGAAGTGGACTAGGATTAGCGATTTGCAAAAAAATAATCACCGCACACGGCGGAACTATTGCCGCAAAAAACAAAGAAATAGGAGTAACATTTGAAATATTCTTGCCCAATCAAACTGATAGAACATGAAGAAAATATTAATTGCTGATGATGAACATAAGATTGTGATGACTTTGGAATACGCCTTCCGGAAAGCTGGCTACGAAGTTTTCATCGCAAGAGACGGATCTGAAGTTTTGGAAATCTTAAAAGAACAAATTCCGGATGCCATTTTGCTTGATGTGATGATGCCCAATTTGGATGGATACACCACCCTTTCTGAAATTAAAAAAAACGAAAATTTAAATAACATTAAAATCATATTTCTTTCAGCCAAAACCGGAGAAAACGACATCAAAAAAGGTTTGGATTTAGGTGCGGATGCATACATGACAAAGCCCTATTCCATTAAAAAACTCACCGAAAAAGTTGAAGAACTTTTAAAATAAATTTGTTTTTAATTTTTACTAAAACATTAAATAACTAATAAAATGAATGCGAATGAAATGTTCCGCGAAAGCGTGGAAAACAAGGAAGAATTTTGGGCATCACAAGCCGAAAAAATCGAATGGTTCAAAAAACCAAAAACCATCCTCACCGATGATGGGGAAAATTACCCTACTTGGTTTTCTGATGGTGAATTAAACACTTGCTATTTGGCGCTTGATAAACATATTAATGACGGTTTTGGGGATGATACAGCCATCATTTATGATTCCCCGGTAACCAATCGAATTCAAAAATTCACCTTCAGTGAAGCGCGTGAAAAGGTCGCAAAATTAGCAGGAGGATTACAGAAATTAGGTTTACAAAAAGGCGATACTGCGATTATTTATATGCCCATGATTCCGGAATCCTTATTTGCCATGCTCGCTTGCGCGAGATTAGGAGTGACGCATTCGGTAGTTTTTGGAGGTTTTGCACCTACAGAACTCGCCATAAGAATTGATGATTGCAACCCAAAAGCCATCATCACCGCGAGCTCCGGAATGGAAGTTGCGCGCAGAATTCCATATCTGCCTTTCGTGCGAGAAGCCATCGAAATTGCCGATCATCAACCGGAACATATCGTTGCTTTCGACAGAAAACTTTTGGGAAATACCATCGATTTCGAAAACGAAAAAAACCTTATCGATTTCGAAAAACTTATCGCAGAATCCGATCCTGCAGATTGTGTTTCGGTAGAATCTACCCATCCATTATACATTTTATACACTTCTGGAACGACCGGAAAACCAAAAGGTGTGGTTCGCGATAACGGTGGTCACGCAGTTGCGCTGAAATTTGCGATGAGCAATATTTATGGTGCAAAACAAGATGAAACTTTCTGGGCTGCATCCGATATTGGTTGGGCAGTTGGTCATAGTTTATCAGTTTATGGTGCATTGATTAACAGAAATGCGACCGTAATTTTCGAAGGAAAACCAATCGGAACACCGGATGCAGGTACCTATTGGCGAGTAATTAGTGATCATAAAGTTGCAGTAATGTTTACCGCGCCTACAGCAATTAGAGCTATTAAAAAAGAAGATCCAGATGGAGAATTTGTAAAAAAATACGACTTGTCTTCCCTAAGAACACAGTTTTTGGCAGGCGAAAGATGCGATGTTGCGACACTCGATTGGTACGATGAACACGTGGGAGTTCCCGCAATCGACCATTGGTGGCAAACGGAATCCGGTTGGCCAATGCTGGGATTAATGCCGGGTGTAGAAGAAGTAAAAATAAAACGAGCTTCAGCAGGAAAACCAATTCCAGGTTACGATATCAAAATATTTAGCGAAGAAGGTTACGAACTCGATGCACATAAAGAAGGGTATTTGGTGATTAAACTTCCGCTGGGACCGGGCGCATTATCAGGAATTTGGAACGACCCTGAACGTTTTAAATTTGGTTATTTATCGAGATTTCCAGGATATTATTTCTCTGGAGACGGAGCGATACAGGATGAAGATGGCTACATCTTCGTCACCGGAAGAGTTGATGATGTCATCAATGTCGCAGGACACCGCCTTTCTACTGCCGAAATGGAAGAGGTTGTTTCTGCTCACAAAGAAGTTGCAGAATGTTGCGTTGTAGGAATTGATGATGATCTTCGTGGGCAAGTTCCTTTTGCAATAGCTGTTTTGAAATCGGGCTCCAAAACCAATGAGGAAGATTTAGAGAAAGAAATCGTCGCACTGGTGAGAGAAAAAATTGGGGCGGTTGCTTGTTTAAGAAACGCCATGGTGGTGAACAGACTACCGAAAACACGTTCCGGAAAAATCCTTAGAAAACTAATTCGAACAATGCTCGACGGAAAAGATTATCAAATCCCATCAACCATTGATGATGAAAGCATTGTAAAAGAATTACAACAAAGGATTGATGCGTACAAAAATGAAAAAAAATAGGCCTAAATATTTTTAAAACCAAGCAATTTATTTTAAATTTAAACTCAATTTTCAACCGAAGTCTGACTATTTTCTAGAACGAAAAATTAAACTGAAAAATACGATCAACTTCAAATTAAAAAAAATAATAGACATGAAGAATTATTTCATTGATGACCTACCCGATTATTTTAAACAATATAAAAAATCCATCAAAAACCCGAAAAAATTCTGGGACAAAATCGCCGACGAAAATTTCGTTTGGTACCAAAGATGGAGCAAAGTGGTAGATTATGACATGCAGGAAGCCAAAATAAAATGGTTTAAAAACGCAAAACTCAACATCACCAAAAACTGTATCGACCGACACTTAAACATTCGTGGAGAAAAAACCGCGATAATTTGGGAGCCGAATAATCCAAATGAAGAAGCACAACATATTTCCTATAATGAATTACGCGATAGGGTTTGCAAAATGGCAAATGTATTACGTGACATGGGAATAGAAAAAGGCGACCGCGTGTGCATCTACCTTCCGATGATTCCGGAACTGGCCGTAACCATGTTGGCTTGTGCAAGATTGGGTGCCGTACATTCCGTCATTTTTGCAGGATTTTCCGCATCTGCAGTTGCATCAAGAGTTAATGATTGCGGTGCAAAAATGGTGATTTGTTCGGATGGAAGCTATCGTGCCAATAAAGCCATCGATCTTAAGGGAATCATCGATGAAGCGATAGAAAAATGCCCATCAGTAGAGAAAGTTTTGGTGGTAAAAAGAACCGGCAGCGAAGTAAAAATGAAAGAAGACAGAGATTTCTGGCTCGAACCTTTATACGAAAAAGCCCCCACAGATTTTATTTCAGTAATTATGGATGCCGAAGATCCATTGTTCATTCTTTACACTTCTGGTTCAACCGGAAAACCAAAAGGGATGTTGCACACTTGCGCTGGATACATGGTTTACACCGCTTATACCTTCAAAAATGTATTCAATTATAAAGAAAACGATATTTATTGGTGTACTGCAGATATCGGTTGGATTACCGGACATTCCTATATTTTGTATGGCCCGCTTGCCAATGGAGCGACCACCGTTATCTTTGAAGGGGTTCCTACTTATCCGGAGCCAGACCGTTTTTGGCAAGTTATTGAAAAACACAAAGTTACGCAATTCTATACCGCTCCTACCGCAATTCGATCTTTGGCGAAAGAATCATCCGAATGGGTTGAAAAACATGATTTATCAAGTTTAAGAGTCATAGGATCTGTTGGTGAACCCATCAACGATGAAGCTTGGCATTGGTATAATGATCACGTTGGAAAGAAAAAATGTCCGATAGTAGATACGTGGTGGCAAACCGAAACGGGTGGCATTATGATTTCGCCAATTCCTTTCGTTACGCCTACTAAACCTACTTACGCTACTTTACCGTTGCCGGGAATTCAGCCCGTTTTGATGGATGATAAGCGCAACGAGATTACTGGAAATCAGGTGGATGGAAATCTTTGCATCCGTTTCCCTTGGCCGGGAATTGCACGCACCATTTGGGGCGATCATCAACGGTATAAAGAAACTTACTTTACTGCATTTCCAGGAAAATATTTTACCGGAGATGGAGCTTTACGCGACGAAACAGGCTACTACAGAATCACGGGTAGAGTCGATGACGTGATTATCGTTTCCGGGCATAATCTGGGAACAGCACCAATTGAAGACAGCATCAACCAACATCCGGCGGTTGCAGAATCTGCGATTGTCGGTTATCCGCATGATATCAAAGGAAGTGCACTTTACGGCTATGTCATTCTAAAAGATTCAGGGGAAAGCAGAGATCGCGAAAACTTGAGAAAAGAGATTAATCAATTAATAAGTGATACGGTGGGTCCAATCGCAAAACTCGATAAAATTCAATTTGTTTCGGGACTACCCAAAACGCGTTCCGGAAAAATCATGCGAAGAATCCTAAGGAAAATTGCGGAAGGTGATTTTGCGAATTTTGGGGATACTTCTACCCTTTTAAATCCCGAAGTGGTGGATGAAATTAAAAACGAAAGAATTTAATTAAATTCCAATATACTTTATAAAAAACAACGCGAAATTTTTATTATTAAAGGTTTCGCGTTTTTTTATTAATTTTAACAGTACTAATTGCGTTTGCTATTAATCAAAATCTAACATAAAAAAGGGTTATTTCACCCTACCTCAAAACTTTGTATTTTCCTACATTTGCCAGAGGAAAAATTTTTAACAATAAAAATAAATTACAATGAAAACAACAATTGTAGGTTTATTTTCGAATTGTGAACAAGCTCTGAGCGCAGCAAATATTTTGAAGAATACTGGATTTAAAATTATTAAACTAAGCTGTAAAGACTTTTCCGCAAAAAGAAAAAACCATTTTCAAAGATATTTAGATTCCCTCAATAGCGTCCTAAATAAAAAAAATAAGAAGGAATTAGAGTAACTCAAAGTACCTTTGAGGTTGCACAACAAAAAAACCTTCTTATGGACTCAAAATTAACATTATTTTCTCAGATTATTTCAAAAATAGACCGAGTAATTTTCAAAAAAATAGTCAAAGAAAAAAAGACCGATTACCGAAATAAAGGATTCGATAGTTGGACCCATTTAGTTTCTATGCTTTTCTGTCATTTTGCGAAAAGCACCTCGGTACGGGATATTTCCAATGGACTTCGTAGCGCAACGGGCAACCTCAATCATTTAGGAATAAAAACTGCACCTTCCAAATCTTCCATCAGTTACCAAAATGGGAAAAGAGATGCAGACTTGTTCAAAGATTTGTATTTCATATTATTAGAACATTTAGGACAGCACACCAAACAAAAACGAGTAAAGCTGAAAATAAAAGTTCCCGTTTATCTATTAGATTCCACTCTTATTTCCCTGTGTCTTTCTTTATTTGATTGGGCAACGTATCGCACTAAGAAAGGAGCTGTAAAGATGCATACCTTGCTTGAATACGATGGGAAACTTCCGGTTTATGTGAATATTACCAAAGGAAGCGTTGCGGATAATAAAGGGGCTGAAAACATTCCCTTAGAGAAAGGTGCGGTGATTGTAGCCGACCGTTTTTACAACGATTTTCCGATGCTTTCTATTTGGGACAGCAAAGGTGTTTTTTTTGTAATCAGGCATAAGGAAAACCTAAAATTTGAAACTTTACAGGAACGAGAACTTCCACCAAAAGGAGCGCAAAACATTTTGAAAGACGAAGACATAATCCTTTCAAACCCTATTTCAAAAGAAAAATACCCTAAAAAATTAAGAAGAGTGGCGGTTTGGGACGATGAAAAAAAACAAACTATCGAAATTATCACCAATAATTTCACTTGGGCAGCTTCCACCATTGCAGAACTGTACAAACAAAGGTGGCAGATTGAGATTTTTTTCAGAGACATCAAGCAATTGCTTCATATCAAAACATTTATCGGAACATCTGAAAATGCAGTTAAAATACAAATTTGGACGGCTCTAATTACCATTCTTATCCTAAAATACCTAAAATCAATCGCAAAATATCCTTGGCAATTATCAAATCTAGTAGCATTTATCCGACTGAATATTTTTGTGAAAATTAATCTCCAGTATTGGCTCGACAAACCTTTTGACCAACCACCTGAATCTCAAAAAACATATTATCAAGGGGTTCTTTTTGAAAATCTATAGAAAATTCCGCTTAAAGCCTATCTATATGTGCATAAAATATATCTGTTTTTTTATTTAGGACAGTATTGAGATTCCCTCATAAATATTATCGGTTTTGAACGAAAAATGTTAATTGAAAACTACTCTGAAAACCTTGTTGCAGGGATTTCTACTAATAATATCACAAAAATAGAAAACGCAACTGCTATCTTAAAAAATGCGGGTGCAATCAAAGTTTTTTCATTCGAAAACATGTCTAAAAGCGAAACAAAATCCAGGGAATTTATTAGGAAATTGATTGGTCTTCATGCCAAATCCGAAATTCCAAGAATACCTACTAGCAAACATCATCATTCTAATGAAGGAATTTCAATGTTAACATAGTTCTAATAACAAGTTTTTACAAAAAAGCCGTCTCAGCATTTGAGGCGGCATTTTATCATTAATTTATATAGAATCTGTTTTTAGCTCACCAAAACATCTCCGGTCATGATTTCCGGGATTTCTATTCCCATTACATTCAAGATTGAAGGAGCAATATCTCCCAATTTTCCAGGTTTTAAGTTCCAATTTTTATCTTTATCCATCACGATCAATGGAACCAAATTGGTAGTATGCTGCGTATTAGGGCTTCCATCCGGATTTTTCATCACATCGGAATTACCGTGATCCGCAAGAATAAATACGGCATAACCGTGTTCATAAGCCGCAGTTGCTACTTTTTCGATACATTTATCTACGGTTTCCGCAGCTTTTACTGCCGCCTCGAAAACTCCGGTATGTCCTACCATATCGGTATTAGCAAAATTTAAACAAATAAAATCTGCCGTTTCGTTTTCAATTTCCGGTAGTATTTTTTCTGTGATGTCGTAGGCTGACATTTCTGGTTTGAAATCGTAGGTTGGTACATCTTTCGGACTTGGGCAAAGCAATCTTCTTTCTCCCAAAAATTCAGCTTCGCGACCACCTGAAAAGAAAAAGGTTACGTGAGGATATTTTTCAGTTTCGGCAACTCTGATTTGAGTTTTTCCATTTCTTTCAAGAATCTCTCCCAATGTTCCTTCCAAAACGTTTTCATCGAAAACCACTTTCACATTTTTGAAATCTTTATCATAATTGGTCATCGTCACATAATAAAGATTGAGGTGATGCATGCCAAAATCCGGGAAATCCTGCTGTGAAAGCACTTCCGTAATTTCTCTTCCACGATCTGTACGGAAATTAAAACAGAATACTACGTCTTCCTCATCAATTGTTGCTACCGGAAGATGCCCATCTTTAAGACATACAATAGGCTTTAAAAATTCATCGGAAATACCTTCTGCATAAAACTTTTCTATTAATGAAATAACATCAGTGGTTTCGATTCCTATGCCGTTTACCATTACATCGTAGGCCAACTTCACTCTTTCCCATCTTTTATCGCGGTCCATCGCATAGTAACGACCTATTACACTTGCTAATTTCCCAGTCGTTTGTTGCATGTGCTGGAGTAAATCTGCGATAAATTCTTTCCCGGAATGCGGATCACAATCGCGACCATCTGTAAAAGCGTGTACATAAACATTATCATTTAAGCCATACTCGTGTGCTGCAGTAAGCAAACCTTTCAAATGGTTGATATGGGAATGCACTCCTCCATCCGAAACCAATCCTATGAAATGAACTTTTTTATTGTTTTTCGCGGCGTACTCAAATGCTTGTGTTATAGTATTTTCTTTGCCTAAAGTTGCATTTTCCACAGCCATATTGAGTTTTACCAAATTTTGATAAACCACTCTACCTGCACCGAGATTCATGTGCCCAACTTCTGAATTCCCCATCTGCCCGAAAGGCAATCCTACTGCAGTTCCACTCGCTTCCAACGTGGTATTCGGAAATTTTTGATAACAAGAATCTATAAATGGCGTGTTTGCCTGCGCAATGGCAGAAACTTCCGGATCGAGCCCAATTCCCCATCCGTCAAGTATCGCTAAAAGGGCTTTTTTTGACATTTCTTTTTATTTTTAATGAGTACAAATTTAGTAAATTTTGACCAATAATTCTTTTAATTGACATTTTTTTTGACTTAATCAGCGAAGCAATTTTTCGAATGCTTTTCTTGCAGAACCCCTGAAATAAACTTCTCCGCAATAGGTGTAATTCAGTTTCTCTAGAATTTTAAGCATCGCAAGATTATCGAAATTGGTATCTAATTTTATGCTGAAGACTTGTTGCTGTTTGGCAAAATTTTCAATTTCCAAGAATAATTTTGAGGCAATTCCTTTTCCTAGAAACCCATCTGAAACGGCTACTCGATGTATCACCAAAAAATCATTGTCACTCAGCCATTTTCCGTCAATGTTTTCATAAGCAGGTTCATTATTAAAAATTAATGCTGAATAAGCTGCAGTTTCACCATCGATTTCAAAAATATAACCAAAACCGTTTTCTATATCTTCACGAATAGTATCGGGATTGGGATATCCATCTTGCCACTGCGAACTGCCATCGTTTTTTCTTCTTAAAATTGCTTGTTGTACTATTTCCCAAATCACTGCTTGATCAGCTGGGGTTGCTTTTCTTAGAATAAAGTTTTCTTGTGACTGCATTTTCGATTTTTAACCCAAATCACGCAGTTGAAATTTTTTGAGATAAGTCTATGGGGTAATCCCAAATTCCGACGAACCATTTTCTGCGTTTTTTGGTGAGTGCAATCTTCAGTTTGAGTGTGTCACCTACTTTTTCAAAATAAGCTCCAATAGCAAAGGTTCTATATCGTAGTGTAGATAATGTTTTCTGCGTTTTTTCCTGAAGAACAAACAGTCTGAAAATTGACATCAGATTATAAGCAATCATCGAAAATATAAGTGCAGCTTCTGTAGGGAAAAAGCCTTTAAGGTTAAAACTTTCGGCTCCAAAATCTGCCTTTAATTCCTTGATTCGATTCTCTGCATCGCCTCTGTTTCGGTACGTTCTCCAAACATCTGTTGCCGATTGTTCTTGGTTGGTAATATAGGCTGAATAGCGATAATTTCTATGGATTTCATCTTCCGGAAACAGGCTTAATATTCGGCCTGCCGCATTCGGCCGTTGTGCTATTTTTTGCCTTACAATGACTATCCTTCTTGGCTTTTCCCAGTTTTTTGCTTGATAATATTTGTCGCAAATTTCGATGCCCTCATCAACTTTTATCCAAAAATCTTGCTGGTCTATCAAGTGTTGAATGGGGTGAGTAAATTTTGCAGCGATGATGTATTGGAGTGTTTTTAATTCAAGATAATCCATAATGTCTTTCTGGAAAAAACCACTATCCAAACGAACTAATCCTACTTTTTTATCCCCAAAATTTAAGAGTGTTTCTTCTAAAAATCCTACAAAATTATTTGCCGAAGAAGCATCACCGCTCCTGAGCCAAAAATTAGCAACCATCTTTACATCGTTCACAAATGCAATGATAGGATGATGGCTGTTTCTTCCTTTTTTCTTAGGATTGTAGCCTTTTTTTGCTCCCTCTTGCTCTCCGTATCGAGTAATTACAGATGAATCAATGTCTAACGTAAAATAATTGAGGTTCAAATTCTGAAAAAACCAACTGAAAAAATGATGCCCAACTTGCTGGTTGATGTGTTGTGTAAACTTGCCAAAATAGCGTTTATATGCGTCCTGAGCAGGGGTCTTTCGCCAGTCAAATATTTCCCCAAGAGCCTTATCTGCACGGGTAATTTCTGTGTGCAAAAAACGATTGGCGCCACACCAAATACTCGTAATAAAAGATTCAAGCAAAACTTCTTTTTTATAAGAATTATTGGAAAGTGACACAGGTAAAGATTCGCATTTTTCAATTTGCTCTCTAAAGCCGATTTTGTCCAACATTTGCTTTAAAAACACCATGCCTCCCCAAGGCGTAATCTCTTTATTGGTAAAGGATAGCTCGAATTTCATCGCTTATTTTTTTCTACTGCTACGCAGTTGGATATTAGAATACTAAAATACTCTTTTTTTTCTATTGCGGAATTTGGGTTTAATATTGCAAATTTATGGATGATTATCTCGAAATCGCACAAAATACAGCATTAATAAATAAAAAAAGAGACTGCCCCAAAGGACAGCCTCTCCAATTGCTTTAAAAAAAAATAAATATAAAAAAAGAATTGCTTCTTTTGTAGCTTCAAAATTAAACTAAAATTTTCGATCGGAAATTAGTGAAAACACCCTTTTTTTGCTTAAAAAAACCGGTTTTAGAAACCGGTCTTCTTTTTAACATCTGTGTTTGTGTGTTTTTCTGTAATTCAGTGAGACAAAATTACAACAACAAAGTTTACAAAGTAAGGGTGAAAACACCCTTTTTTACATTAAGTTGTGTTTTATCGCAAACAATACGATTCCTACTCTGGTTTTTACATTTAACTTTAGGAAAACAGAATCCCTATAACCATCTATTGTCCTGTGACTTACACACATTTGTTCACTAATTTCTTTGTAAGTAGGTTCAGAGCAGGCCATTCGAATAAATTCTAGTTCCCTGTCTTTTAATCTTTCATCCATTTCATGAAGGAATTTTTCTTCAGTTTTAATTTTTAATAGGCTTTGGGTAAGCAAATCGGTATAGAAAATTCCTTTTTCATGTACGATATTGATGGCATTAAATAGGATTTCAGGAGACATATCTTTCAGCAAATAACCTTTGGCTCCGGCTTTTAGCATTCTGATTATCGTAGTTTCATTGTCTTCCATCGTGAGGGCAATTACTTTTAGATTTGGAAATTCCTTGGTAAGTTGCATCGTAGTTTCGATTCCGTTTTTTACGGGCATATTGATGTCCATTAGCACCACTTCGGGATGTCTTTTATTGTTTCTCAATTCTTCCAAAAACTCTTGCCCGTTGAAACAATTCATAATGACCTGAAAATTTGGATTGAAGGAAATCATATTTTCCAAAGCTTTGGAAACTAACTTATGATCATCCACAATGGCAATTTATATTTTATCCATAAGAATTATTTTTTATAAGAAACACATACTTTTGTACCGATATTTTCTAAAGAATTGATCAACAATTCAGCATTGATGAGTTTTGCCCGGCTTCCCATATTTTTAATTCCGCTTCCGTCATTTTCTAAATCAGAATTAAATCCTACTCCATTATCATTGATTTCAATGTTAAGATTTTCCGGAGAATCTATTACCAACAATTGCAAATCTTTTGATTGGGAGTGTTTAATTACGTTATTGATACATTCCTGAACGATTCTAAACAAAATGAGCGCATGATTGGAGTTTATTTTCAATTCCTGATTATTGTTTTGATAATCGACATTCAATAAATCTAGCCTTTTGATCCTAAAAATTTCCCGCTCGAGCGACTCGATCAAGCCAAATTGTTTGACCTGTTTGGTGATGAAAACTTTCGAAAGATTCCTGATATCCTGAATACATTCTCCCAAAAGCAAATTTATTTCTTCCGCGATTTCAACTCGGACCTTATCATCTGAAAATGAAATTTTATTGGTCATCAACCGTGCGACTGATAGTTTTTGCCCTAGATCATCATGCAGCTCTTGACCGATATAATTTAGCGTTTGTTCCTGGATTTCAACTTGAGATTTGGCCAATTCGTGTTCAAAAATCGCTTCTTTGCGTTGTTGGCTAAGCAGGAGTTGAGATTTTTTTTTCACGAAAATGCCGTAAATCGCCACCATCATCAATACTACGAACAAAATGATAATGGTAGAAAAAATAATTAAAATATCAATTTCATTTGTTTTCAATGATTATCTTCATTTAGGTTTGTTTTTTTACTAAAAAAAATCCCGCCAAGCATGATCGTGTAACCAGTAAAGTTAACAGTATAAAGTAAAATTAAGAAAATATTTCGTGAAATTGATAATTCCATGGCATTTTTGCTAATAATCATCAACGGAAGCATACCAACATATAAAACTATGAGGCTAATTGCAATCCAAAATGGATAGTAATCCATGATATTAAGCACTTTCTCGGAGTTGAAGGTCTCAAAGAAAAACAAAGCAACGCTCGCTAATAATAAAACAATTGTTACAAAATAAGTCGGATACGGCAGATAAATGAAAAAATCTTCGATAAAGATGAGAGAAATAATAATATTTAAAATATGTGCAACAATAATCCCAAGCTGTATTGTTTTTAACCGTTTGTTTTCCAAAGTTTTATAAAAATAAACAAATACCGCCAGAAAAAATAAAATAATAATCCCTACAACGTTGATTTTATTTCCTTTGAAGCTATCACCGTACAAAATAGTTCCGAGTAAAGACAAAGACTCGGAGAGAAAAACGAACAACATCGCGATAATAAAATAATGAATTTGGCTTCCTAATTCTTTCCATTTAATCACCATAAATAAGATCAATACTGTCCTAAATAAAAAAACAGATATATTTTATGCACATATAGATAGGCTTTAAGCGGAATTTTCTATAGATTTTCAAAAAGAACCCCTTGATAATATGTTTTTTGAGATTCAGGTGGTTGGTCAAAAGGTTTGTCGAGCCAATACTGGAGATTAATTTTCACAAAAATATTCAGTCGGATAAATGCTACTAGATTTGATAATTGCCAAGGATATTTTGCGATTGATTTTAGGTATTTTAGGATAAGAATGGTAATTAGAGCCGTCCAAATTTGTATTTTAACTGCATTTTCAGATGTTCCGATAAATGTTTTGATATGAAGCAATTGCTTGATGTCTCTGAAAAAAATCTCAATCTGCCACCTTTGTTTGTACAGTTCTGCAATGGTGGAAGCTGCCCAAGTGAAATTATTGGTGATAATTTCGATAGTTTGCTTGTTTTCATCGTCCCAAACCGCCACTCTTCTTAATTTTTTAGGGTATTTTTCTTTTGAAATAGGGTTTGAAAGGATTATGTCTTCGTCTTTCAAAATGTTTTGCGCTCCTTTTGGTGGAAGTTCTCGTTCCTGTAAAGTTTCAAATTTTAGGTTTTCCTTATGCCTGATTACAAAAAAAACACCTTTGCTGTCCCAAATAGAAAGCATCGGAAAATCGTTGTAAAAACGGTCGGCTACAATCACCGCACCTTTCTCTAAGGGAATGTTTTCAGCCCCTTTATTATCCGCAACGCTTCCTTTGGTAATATTCACATAAACCGGAAGTTTCCCATCGTATTCAAGCAAGGTATGCATCTTTACAGCTCCTTTCTTAGTGCGATACGTTGCCCAATCAAATAAAGAAAGACACAGGGAAATAAGAGTGGAATCTAATAGATAAACGGGAACTTTTATTTTCAGCTTTACTCGTTTTTGTTTGGTGTGCTGTCCTAAATGTTCTAATAATATGAAATACAAATCTTTGAACAAGTCTGCATCTCTTTTCCCATTTTGGTAACTGATGGAAGATTTGGAAGGTGCAGTTTTTATTCCTAAATGATTGAGGTTGCCCGTTGCGCTACGAAGTCCATTGGAAATATCCCGTACCGAGGTGCTTTTCGCAAAATGACAGAAAAGCATAGAAACTAAATGGGTCCAACTATCGAATCCTTTATTTCGGTAATCGGTCTTTCTTTCTTTGACTATTTTTTTGAAAATTACTCGGTCTATTTTTGAAATAATCTGAGAAAATAATGTTAATTTTGAGTCCATAAGAAGGTTTTTTTGTTGTGCAACCTCAAAGGTACTTTGAGTTACTCTAATTCCTTCTTATTTTTTTTATTTAGGACGCTATTGAAATAAGATGATTAAAAAATAAATAAAAATCAAAATACTAGAAAGCAATATCCTATTAATTTCCATAATTTACCCAATTAATAAGGTGGATGTATCAATGAGAGATCCATCCCTGGAATCCCGTTGATTTCCTGGCCTCTAGCTACCGAATCTTGTGTCTTTTTTTCTCTCTGTTCCGGAAGATCTCCACCAACCTGAAGGCCTGTTGGAACGAGATAAACCGCTTGATAGCCAGCATATTTAGGATTTAATCTCGGATCAAATTTCCCATTTATTGGGTATTGTCCCATTTTAATTTTTATTCCTAAAACATTATGATTTTTCAGCGCCGCTTCTTTTTTTACAAAAGCAATATAGCCTTCTAAATCCTCAATAGAATACCAATATTCCCGAGAATCTTTGCTTCCATCTCCGCGTGCAGAATTGATAATCAAGTAATTATTTGAAGCATAAGTATTATCGAGTTCGGTCATTAATTTTTTATCAATCAATTTCTCTTTGAAATTTTCGTTCATCAGGTTGGGTTTTTCACCACAAGAAATCGTCAAAAAAATTATACACAATAACATTGCAGGCACGGAGGTAGGTAATTTTAATTTCATGGTTTTTAATATTTAATCAAAATTACTGTATATTTGGAAACAATTTCAGGTGAAAACACCCTTTTTTATACAAATTTTCATTTTTTTTTCAAATGTCTTTAGATAATATTTCAAGCAATTACCAAAAAACAATTAATGATTTACCCCAAAATGTGCAACTCGTAGCTGTATCGAAAACCCATCCGATAGAACATATACAGCATGTGTACAATTTGGGGCAACGTATTTTTGGTGAAAATAAAGTTCAGGAACTCGCAGAAAAATATCCACAACTTCCCAAAGATATTCAATGGCATCTCATTGGCCATCTGCAAACCAATAAAGTAAAATATATTGCTGAATTTATCGACACTATTCAGAGTGTAGATTCCGAAAAACTTTTAGAAGAAATCGATAGACAAGCCGCAAAATTTCAAAGAAAAATAAAAGTTTTGTTGCAAGTGAAAATCGCCGAAGAAGAAACCAAATTCGGGCTTGAAATTCATGAAGCCAAAGAAATCTTCCAAGATGATCTCAACGGAAAATACCCCAATATCGAAATTACGGGTTTGATGGGAATGGCAACTTTCACGGATGACAAAAACCAAGTCACCAAAGAATTTACCCTGCTCAAGCAGATTTTCGATAAGCTTTCGCTACTCAAAAAACTCGACACGCTTTCCATGGGAATGAGCGGTGATTACAAAGAAGCAATAGCTTGTGGAGCCAATTCCGTGAGGATTGGTTCGGCTATTTTCGGTAGCAGACAATATGGCGTATAAGCTTATTTAGGTATGATTATTGCTGAATGATCTGCAAATTTTAAACTGAATTTTTATTAAATCCATAAATTTCTAATTAATGCAAAAGATCTTAATTGTAGAAGATGAAAAAGCCATTTCGGGTGTACTCCAAAGTATTTTATCCGATGAACTGCCTGAATACGAATTCGCGATTGCCGAGGACGGACTGGAGGGCTATAAAAATATTGAAAAAGAAGATTTCGCTCTAGTAATATCAGATATTAAAATGCCGAAACTTTCCGGCACTGAATTGCTGAAACAAGCACTACAAATTAAACCCGACACCACTTTTGTAATGATTTCCGGCCACGCGGATATCGATACCGCTGTTGCCTGCCTGAAAGAAGGCGCTTATGATTTTATTTCAAAACCCATCGATATCAACCGATTGATTATCAGTGTTAAAAATGCTTTAGATAAAAAAAATCTTCAGAAAACCAACCAGGTTCTCAATGTTGAAAATTCAACATTAAAAAAGAAAGTCAACAAAAAATACCAAATGATTGGTAGCTCTCCTGCTTTGAAAAAAATTCAGGATATGATCGAAAAAGTAGCTACTTCTGATGCTCGAGTGCTGATCACAGGTCCAAATGGGGCTGGAAAAGAGTTAGTAGCTCATGCCATTCACTCCCAAAGCGACCGTAGTAAAGGAGCGATGATTGAAGTAAACTGCGCCGCAATTCCTTCTGAATTAATTGAATCTGAACTTTTCGGTCACGTGAAAGGGAGTTTTACCGGAGCTATTAAAGACAAACAAGGAAAATTCGAACTTGCACATAACGGAACTATTTTCCTGGATGAAATTGGTGACATGAGTCTGATTGCTCAGGCAAAAGTCCTTCGTGCACTTCAAGAAAGCAAAGTTTCGCCGGTGGGAAGCGAGAAAGAAATCAAGGTAGATGTAAGAGTTTTGGCAGCTACCAATAAAAATATGCAGAAAGAAATCGCCGAAGGAAGATTCCGTGAGGACCTTTATCACCGCCTTTCTGTAATTGAAATTTATGTACCTCCTTTGGATGAGAGAAAAGAAGACATCAAACTTTTGGTGGAGCATTTCGCTAAAACGATTTCCGATGAACACGGAACTGCCAAAAAAGAATTCGACGAAAAAGCCATCAAGGCACTCGAAGATTTCAGCTGGACCGGAAATATCCGAGAATTGAGAAACGTAGTAGAAAGGTTGATTATTTTGGGATCGAATCCCGTTTCCGCAGAAGATGTAGCGAGTTTTGTGAGAAAATAATTGTCTTAATTTTAACCGAAATCGAAGAAGTTTGCTGTATTTTTGCCGCAAACTTTTTTTTATGAAAATACTTAATAAAGAATACACCAAAGCTTGCCTCACGCTCGCACTTCCGGTAATGATCACGCAGGTGGGCCAGGTTTCTGTTAATTTATTCGATAATATCATTGTCGGAAAACTTTTGGGCGCACAGGCTTTGGCTTCCGTTTCCTTAGGAAATGCCGTATTTTTCTCCATTTTTGTATTCGCATTAGGGTTTTCATTTGCCATTCCACCTTTGGTTTCCGAGGCGCATTCTCAGGAGAAACACGACACGATTAACTCGGTTTTTCGCCATGGTTTTATTATCAACATAGGAATTGGGATTCTACTCATGTTATTGCTATTTTTGCTCATGCCACTGCTCTATCACATGGATCAGCCAAAGGAAATCATCCCCGATACCATTGGATTTTTGAGTATTATGACACTCAGCATTATTCCGTTTATGGCGTTTCAAACGTTGCGCGAAGTATCCGAAGGTTTGTCTTACACCATCGGAGTTACAAAAGCAACCATTATCGCTAATGTAATCAATGTGGTCTTGAATTATGTTTTCATTAAGGGGATGTTCGGCATTTCACCGATGGGCGTGGAAGGTTCGGCTCTTGCGAGCTTAATTGCTAGAATTTTCATGATGATTTTTCTTTATTATGTATTATTAAAAGAAGAAAAAACAAGAAGATATATTAAAGATTTTTCATTGAAAGTTTCAGAGTTTTCAAAGGCGATGTTCACCAAAATGTTGAAAATCGGTTTTCCTACGGCTTTGCAAATGTTTTTTGAAGTAACCGCTTTTGCCGGAGCAGCTTTTATCTGCGGATTAATTTCTGCGAAGGACATCGCAGCGCATCAAATCGCACTTTCTATGGCCTCTTTCACCTTTAATCTTTGTGTCGGATTCAGCGTTGCATCTACGGTTTTAATAGGAAGAAAGCTGGGTGAGCAAGATTATTTTGGATTAAAACAAGTAGGAATCAATAATTTAAAAATTGTTTTCATCTTCATGCTCGCATGTGGATTGGTTTTCATTTTTGGCAGACATATTTTGCCTACCTTTTTCACCAAAGCAGAAGATGTAGAAGTAATTCAACTGGCCGCTCAATTGATGATTATTGCGGCGCTTTTTCAGCTTTCAGATGGAATCCAAGTAGTAGCTTTAGGTAGTTTACGCGGAATTCAGGATGTGAAAATCCCATCATTTATAACCTTTATCGCGTATTGGATTATTGCCATTCCGTTGGGATACATTCTATGTGTAACCTTGAAAATGGGAGCATTCGGAATGTGGATCGCTTTAGGATTAGGACTTACCATTTCCGCGGTTCTTTTGGTAATGAGGTTCCTTACCCTTTCTCAAAAGAAAATTAATGCTTTCGAAAACCACAAACTTGCATAGTTATCTTTCGGAATTCATCAAGATTTAAAAAAAATCAGAGTTTGAATATTGGCTTCAAACTCTTTTTTTTGTTTAAATATTTCTTACTGAAAATTAATGATATTAATAGGAACGGACTTTTGCCCGTTTATCAATTAACCAAAACAATCGGCTTTAGTCAAATTTTATTTTCCTATTTACGAACCATTTCACCTCATCGTTGAACCTTTTTAATTCAATTTTGAACCTTTTTAATTCAATTTTGAGCCTTTTCAATTCATCGTTGAATATTTTCAATTCACCATCGAACCTTTTTAATTCATCGTTGAGCCTTTTTAATTCATCGTTGAACCTTTTTAATTCAACATTGAGCCTTTTTAACTCATTGCTGAATCTTTTAAATTCACTGTTAAGTTCTTTTTAATGAAATCATTAATTATCATCAACCAATTAAATAAAAAAAGCCGCTTCAAATGAATGAAACGGCTTTCTCTTAACAATAAAAAAACTATAATTTATACGATATGTTTCGGGGTAAACCCGTCGTCACTTAATTCCTGGTGCTCATACTCGGCTTTCATTTCAGCTTCATAATCGATTTTTTCATGTTTACCCATTCTTCTAAGTAATGAATCGAACAGGGAATACACTACCGGAACGATAATCAATGTAAGGAACAATGAAGATATCAAACCACCGATTACTACCCACGCTAATCCGTTGTTCATTTCGGCTCCTGCTCCTTTTGCCAATGCAATCGGAAGCATCCCAAAGATCATCGCAATGGTGGTCATCAAAATCGGACGAAGACGAGCATGATTCGCTTGGATAAGTGCGTCATGAGTACTTGCTCCTGCGGCTTTTCTCATGTTAGCGAAATCGACAATCATAATCGCGTTTTTAGCAACCAAACCAATCAACATAATCATTCCGAGCATGGTAAAGATATTCAGTGAATTTCCTGTAAGGGCAAGAATTACCATTACTCCGATCAATGCTAACGGAATTGAAAACAATACCACGAAAGGATACACAAAACTGTCATAAAGCGAAACCATTACCAGATAAACCAAAATAATTGCCGCCAATAAAGCGATTCCCAAGGTTCCGAAACCTTCTGTTTGGTTTTCCATATCACCGCTCCAGATGTAGTTCACGCCTGCAGGTTTTGTTTTTTCGTTATCCATAAACATCGCCGACCATTCATTTGCGACATCTCCTACGGGGCGACCTACCACTTTGGAAAGGACTTTCACGGAAGGTGATTTGTCTCTACGTTGCAGCAAACTAGGTCCTGAACTCATGTCTACATTCGCAAACTGGCTGAGTCGGATTTGTTCGCCTTTATTATTGGTGAACATTAGGTTTCTTACATCATCAATCGATTTTCTGTTGTTATCTGCAAAACGAATGTTGATATCATATTCGTACTCCCCTGCACGGAATTTTCCATCCGTATTTCCATTAAATGCTGTTTGCATCGCTTGTCCCACGCTTGAAAGATTTAAACCTAACGCAGACATTTTATCTCGGTCAATATTCACCTTTACCTCTGGGCTTCCGGTATCAGTAGATAATTCGGCATCTACTGATCCAGGAACTTTTTTCAGTAACTGGAGGATTCTTGCAGCTTCTTTGTTCGCTGTTTCGTTATCTGGTGCGGTTACCACCAATTTGATTGGGGCATTATCAGCTCCCATCAAGCCGATTGGTGCAGTTTTAAATTCCACTCCGGTAAATTTTTCTTCCAAATCCCTTTTGATCTTCGCCGCCATAATATCGGTACTTTCAGAACGCTCGGATTTGTCCGTCAGAATCACCTGAACTTCAGATTGGTAAGCCGTTGCTTGTGCTCCACCAAAACCGGTAGATTGCTGCCCGACGGTGGTAATTAAATTTACTACATTCGGGTTATCTCTCAAATATTTTTCAACCTGAAGGGTAACCTGATTGGTTTTCTCGATGGTAGCATCTTTAGGCAATTCCATTTGCACGAGGAACTGTCCACGATCCACTTTCGGTAAGAATTCACCTCCAATAAATCCGAAAACTACCAATAGCATTGATGAAATCAAAACAACAAAGGTTACAATTACCGTCATAATTCTTCTAAGACCTGTTTTCAAACACCATTCTAAGATTCCACTGATCCAGTGCGTAAATTTCTCCAATTGTTTTTCAAACCAAAGAATAAATTTCTCAAAAGGATTTTTACCGGTAAGATGTACCACTTTCCCAAATCTTGAGGACAACCAAGGAATAATGGTAAAGGAGGACAACAATGATAACATCGTCGCAATAACTACCGTGACACAGAACTGCGCCAAAATATTAGGTACCAAACCGGTACTCATCGCGATTGGTAAAAATACCACTACAATTACCAAGGTAATCGCCGTTACGGTAAATCCAATTTCGGAAGCCCCGTCGTAGGCCGCACGAATACGGCTTTTGCCCATTTCCATGTGACGATAAACGTTTTCTAAAACCACAATCGCATCATCCACAAGAATACCTACTACCAAGGAAAGCCCAAGTAAGCTCATCAAGTTCAGCGTATATCCCATTAAATACATTCCAATGAAAGTCGCGATCAACGATACAGGAATGGAAACCATTACGATGAATGCGTTTCTGATGTTATGAAGGAACAATAACATTACCACAGCCACCAAAATAATCGCTAAGAACAAATCGAAAATTACGTGATCTGCCGCTTCCAGAGTAAAATCTGTGGTGTCATCTACTATATTGACTTTAACTCCCTGGGTTTTATAATTGTCCTGAACCTGAGCAATCGTCTTCTGAACCAATTCCGAAACCGAAACTGCGTTGGCATCAGATTGCTTTTTGATCTGCATCAAAATGGTAGAATTCTGGTTGTATCGTGCTACTTTCTCGACATCTTTCTGAGTATCTAAAACCGTTGCAATATCAGACAAACGAACCTGTGCCCCGTTTTTGTTGGAAACCACCAAATTGTTCATTTCTGCCACATCTCTATATTTCCCAGAAAGTCTGATGGTAGAACGCGAAGTTCTCGTTTTCAAAGCTCCCGTGGGGAAATCTAAGTTTGAAGAAAGAATCGCTTGTTGTACATCTGCAATCGCAAGACCATAACCTTGCATCTTCTTTTCGTCTAAACTTACTTGGATCTCTCTTTCCTGTCCACCAACAAGGTCAACCTGAGCAACACCGTTTACACGGGAAAAAATTGGCTCGATTTTCTTGTCAAGAAGGTCATAGAGTTCTTTATTATTCAGTTTATCACTAGTGATACTCAATGTCATAATTGGAAGATCATCCAATGAGAATTTCTGTAAAGAAGGTGGATCTGCATCATCCGGAAGGTCTGCCAAGATGGCATTCACTTTTCTTTGTGCATCATTCAGCGCGTAGTTTACATCCGCACCTGCATTCAGCTCTATCATCACCACCGATAAACTCTCGTAAGAAGATGATTCTACTTTCTTCACGTTTTCCAAAGAACCAACGGCATCTTCAATTTTTCTGGTTACCGACGTTTCCACCTCGCTTGGCGAAGCTCCTGGATAAACCGTAGAAATCGTCACCATATTGGTTTCAATCTTCGGAATCAATTCGTACCCCATCATAGAGTAACTCAACAAACCTCCTAGCGTCAGAATCGTAAATAATACGATAACCAGCGACGGTCTTTTAATGGCTATTTCTGCTAATTTCATTGTACTACTTTACGATATTAATTTTTGATCCGTTTTCTAAGTTGATTTGTCCGCTGGTAATTACTTGTTCACCACCATTCAAACCACTGATAATTTGCACTTTATCGCCATATACTTTTCCTGTCTGTACTTTCACGAGTTTAGCAGTATCATTTTGAACGATGAATATCTGACCTGAACTAACTCCATTTACGAAAGCTTCTGCGGGTATCACGAGCATATTTTGATTTTCAGCACCATAATTGGTTTTGAATATGGCGGTGGCATACATCCCAGCTTTCAGTTTTCCATTATTAGCAACTTCTATCTCTACAGGGAAATTGAGGGAAGCATCACTCTTTGGAGCGATAAAAGAAATTCTACCGCTGAAATTTTCATCAGGCAAAACATTAACATTAATAGCCACTTGCTGCCCGAGTTGGATTCTCCCGACTTGGCTTTCATCCACCAAAACAGCGAGTTTCAAACTGTTGATGTTCACGATTTCAAACAATGGCGTTCCCGGGGATACTACAGCTCCCGGCTCTACCATTTTCTTATTGATCGTTCCGCTGATCCCGGCTCTTACTTTGGTATCGTTCATTCTTACGCTTTGCGATCTCACAGCAGCTTGTGCATTTTTCAGCTGGAGTCTGGAATTATCTAATTGTTGCTTGGTAACACCACCTGTTTTGTAAGCGTTTTCGTAACGTTGGTTGTCGATAATGGCATTTTGTAAATTATTTTGAGCTTGGGTAACATCTACTTCAATTGCATCTCTCTTTATACTTGCCAACACTTGTCCGGCTCCTACGCGAGAACCTTCTTTTACATAAACACTCACCACACGACCGGAAATATCCGCAGACTGATTGCTTTCCTGTTTCGGGACGAAAGTTCCGTTTGCATAATAATCGGTATTGATGTTTTCCCGGTTTGCGGTAACTACATTCACGTTGATTTTATCGACTTGTTTCGCTACCTCAGCAACTTCTTTTTCTTGTTTGGTTTTGTTTCCCACAATAGTGTAAGCTCCCCAACCGATAAGTAGTGCTGCAACGATGATATATATTAAAGATTTTTTCATGATAGTTTATTTTAAATAAGTTTTAAGTTCTCCTTTTGCTTTGTAATATTGTATTTCTGCGATTTTGTATTCCAAAATAGCATTGCTGTAGTTGTTTTTGGCTTCTACCAATGCGTTTTCCGCTTCCAATAATTCTGTCAGCGTCGCCAAACCGTACTGATAATTATGTTTGGTATTTGAAGTTACGGTTTCAGCAAGACTAACGTTGGCTTTTTGGTTTTCTAAGGCCAAAAGACTGTTCTCGATTTGCGATTTTGCATTTTGATAAGATAAATCCAAGCTCAGTTTAGTGTCTTTAATGCTTACGTCCAGTTTATCCAATTCTATTTGCGCCATTTCTACACGAGCTTTTGTTGCGAAACCATTAAAAATAGGAATATTCACGCCCAAAGTAATCGCTGAATAATCGGCCCAATAAACGCCATTTTTTTCACCATTGGTTAAAGGAAACTTATTACCCAATCCTTGCCAGCTGTAATTGGCATTGAGGTTTACTATCGGGTAATACGCTGCTTCTACCGCTTTTTTATTGTATTGCAAAAGTTCTCTTTGCTTGTTTAATATTTTAATTTCCGATCTGCTGTCGGTTCCCACTGTTTCATCCAGCAAATGAGGTGTGATTTCCATATCGGCTTTTACCAGCTCTATTTCGTTCTCAATCGGCATTCCCATATAGAATTTCAATGCGTTTTCTGCTTGGTTTATGGCGTTTTGCTGTTGCTTTAAAACCGTACTGATGTTGGTGAGGTTCACATTGGTTCTGTCCAAATCTACCTTTTTTGCAAGACCGTTATCAAATAAGCTTTTAATAATATTTCTGACCTTTTCTGTGCTTGCATAGCTATTTTCTAAAGTTTCTTTCTTTTGCTGAATTGTAAAAACTTGAAAATAAGCATTAGAAACCCTTTCGATGATTTGTTCTTCAGTGAGCTGTGCGTTAAGCTGATAAAATTCTTTGGTTGATTTCGCAGCTTTCAACCCAATGAAAACCTGCTGGTTAAACAATGCCTGAGAAAGCTGGACTCCCGCTCCGGCATTCCATTTTTGGCCCATTGTGATCAGTTGAATATTACTTGGACCCCCGCTGAATGCACCTGCATCTAATGCAGTAGTTTGCAAAATTGGGTTATAAGTTAGGTTGGCTACACCGTTAATCTTCGGAAGAGCCCCCGCTTTTGCTTCCATGATTTGATAATCACCATTGCGGACATCTAGTTTGGCATTCAGTGCTTCTGCCTTATTTTGCAGCGCATACTCGATGGCTTGTTTCAGGGTAACGGTTTCCTGTGCCTGCAACTCGGTAATCGAGAAGGCAAAGAGCAGCGCACCGAGCGCCATGTTTCTCCAGTTGGTCATTGTATATTGAGTTATTATTTGTTAAAAATTTTATGGTAATCAAACCGTTTCGGATTTGCAGACTATATTTTTTAAGTAATTTTTGCCTTTTTCAATGGTGATGGCATACATGAAAAATTTCATCGCTTCATTATTAAAGTGTGTTCTATCGATTTCTTCAGTATTGAAAAATGGTGAACTATCGTAGGACATGATAAGTTGAAAAAACATCTTACCGTATAATTTCTCATCAAAATCGTCCCGATAATACCCTTGTTCTCTACCTCTTTTTATGTTATGAATGATTACCTCGGTAAATTTTTCAGAAAAATGCATCATATGTTGATTAAAGATCGTCGGATAATACTTAATTAGCTGTCGAATAAATAATGATCTATTGGTTTGCACTGCCTTTTCGATCTGTTCATCACGGCAGAACATTCTTTCGATGGCATTTTCAATTTTAATATCCAGTTCGTTGAGTTTTTCGATGACTTCTTTTAATTTGAACTGAAGAACATCGCTTAAAAGAGCTTCTTTGTTGGTGTATTTTTGATAAAGTGTTTTTTTAGACATCCCGAATTCTTTCGCAATATCATCCATTGTCAAAGTTTTTGCACCGTTTACGACAAACAAATCAGCTACTTTTTCTAAAAATTTTACATCCATTATTACAAATTTCGGCTGCGAAGTTACAAAAGAAAACTTAAAACAAAAAAAGTTTCCTAGTTTATTTTAAATATTTTCCCTTTCCATGAATGTTTTTTCTATGAAAAAATTTTAATAGGTCATTAAAGGATAGCCAAAAATGAAAAACAAAAAGGGTGATTTTACTATGCCTCTCATAATTTACATGGATTTTTATAATATAGACGTTATTCGTGATTCTTTTACTTTATAATCGTTCTACATTTGTATCACAAACTAACCAATAAAATTTTTTAACCATGAAAAAATTATTTGCAAGTGCCTGCGCACTTATGTCTTTCGGATTTGCTTACTCACAAGCGAACATTGATGTATCTACTCAGTTAGGTAATTTAAACGAGGCCTATGTAAACCAAACCGGTTTCGTGAACATGAACTTCCTTACACAGGATGGGAATCTTAATTTTGCCACTATCGATCAGGTAGGTGCCGGTAATATGAATTTTGCATTGAGCGATGGAAACCGAAATGTAATTGATGTTGATCAATATGGTATTCTTAACATGAATCAAGTTGAACAGTACGGAAATAGAAACGAAGCTTCTACACTCCAAGTTGGTTTAGCTAATGCTACTTCTCAAATGCAAATTGGAAATCGAAATGTTGCTTCTTCTACACAATTAGGGATGCTAAATGTTGCAAGCCAATACCAACAGGGAAACCGAAATGAAGCTAGTACGCTACAAGTTGGTGCATTAAACGAATCTGACCAAGAACAAATTGGTAACAGAAACGAGGCTTCTTCTATACAATTAGGTGTCAATAATGATGTAATACAGGAACAATGGGGTAATAGAAACGAGGCTTACGCATTGCAAGTAGGTTCGGATAACTTTATTTGGCAAACACAAGATGGAAACAGAAACGAGGCTAGTCATATACAATTGGGTAACGACAACGTAGCTGATTCTTGGCAAGTTGGAAATCGTAACAGCACCACAGGTTTGCAAGTTGGAAGTGATAATGAATTACACCAATGGCAATTTGGTAATGACAATACAGCAATCGATTTACAGATCGGTAGCAGCAACTACACATCTGTACTTCAATTAGGAACAAATCATTTCCACTTAGGAACTCAAGTTGGTAATGGCAACACTTTATTTACATTCCAATCTAACTAATAGCGGATCAAACTGAAATGATTATAGGGGAAACTTTAGTTTCTCCTATTTTTTTTAATAAAAAATATTATTTCATATAAAATTTTTCTTAAAAAGGGTTTTTACACCCCATAGTCGTAATTAAAAATAACCAAATTCAAAACTAGTGTTTAAGGTGATAATCAGGTCACTATTAATAAGTAATTTTATCAAACTAATCATGAAAACTATAACCAGAATATCAACTATTTTCTTGTTGGTAGTTGCGTTCTTCGCTTCTGCTCAACAAATTTATTTTGAGAACGTCAATAGTAATAACGCTCTGGCTATTATTACGCAATTACAACCAACACCTCAGGAAGGCACTCATTCAGAAAGCATCAACTATCAGTATGGAAATCACAACTTTTCTGAAATTTACACCAATAGCAAAACGGACTTGTCAACGATACAAATTGGAGATTATAATTATTTGAATTTCAACAATGCATTCAACAAAAAATCTGCAAACCCTACAATTAGTACGCAAGGAAATAACAACATCATCGACATTACGGGAAGCAACAGTATTTCAGAAAAAATTCAGTTTCATGTGAAAGGTGACAATATGACGATATTTATGAGGAACTATTAAATATCCATTAAAATGAAAACGCTACTTTACATTTCCTTTATCCTATTTTTCGCAGTACAATTAACGTTTGCACAGCAAGAAAAAAAAACGATTACTTCAAAAATCGAAAGCAGTTTCGTGGAAGGCCAATTAACCTTAAAAGCAACTGCGACTAATCCTTCAGACACTTATTCTGAACTTAATTACCTATTCGTTTCCATAAAAAAAGGCAATTCTGGGAATCTTTCCAATAATAAGCAATCCGGGAAGTTCACACTAAAACCTGAAGAGACCAAAACACTTTCTCAAATAAGTGTGAATATACAGAAAAATGATGCTTTGAAGGTTTTTCTTTTTATTAAAGATGAACAAACCGGCCAACTGATTTCCAAAGACAGTCTCGAAATCAACGCCAAAACTTTTACTCGCAAAGTAAGCAACGTTAATGAAAATGAAATTTTCGAATTGAAAGGTCTTACCATTGACCAAACAAAAACCAAAACTGGTAAAGATTTCTACGATCTTTTTTACCTTGAATACAGCAAATTACCTGAAAAAATAAACACAGCTGTTACCATTGGAGAATTGCCCACTATGGGAAGAGGCAGCCAAATTTCTGTAGAAGTGGATGACAGAACGTTGTACAGCTTTGCGGCTAATCCAAACGACGAATACCTCACAGAACAAGCTAACGTGTGTATTAAGATTATTCTAGATTATCACCGCAAGACCAGCTTGCTCAAAAATGAGTTCCGATATTAAAAAAAACACACCATGAAAACTTTTTTTATTCCTTTAATCTTCTGCTTTGCTACGACTTATTTTTTCGGTCAGCAATTGGTTTACAAGCCCATCAATCCTGCTTTTGGAGGCGATACTTTCAATTATCAATGGATGCTGAGTTCTGCAAATGCCCAAAATCAATTTGATGACGGAGATAATAAATATAGTGATCTGTTAAAAGATTTCGATTCTATGGATAGTTTTACCCAAAGTCTCAACCGCCAACTATTAAGCCAACTTTCAGGTAAACTAATCGATGATAAATTTGGTAGCAGTGGCGGTATGACTCCCGGAAAATATATGTTCGGATCGCTTTTTCTTGATGTTTCAGAGGCCTCACAAGGTTTAGTTATCAACATTCTCGATACCCAAACCGGCGAGCAGTCGCAAATCATCATTCCTCGATAATCAAAAAAAACTCCTACCATGAAAATACAAATTCATTTCAGAAAGGAAATTTTATACTTTCTGCCTATTGTTTTTTCGTTGCAAAGTTGCAGTACATTATTTAATCTGCCCGCAAACGGAGAAAAATCTACTTTAGGAGAAGTAACAAATTTAACAACAGAGTTGAAGGAAATTCCGCCACCAAAAGACAAAATCGTTGTGGGAGTTTATAAATTCAGAGATCAAACCGGGCAATACAAACCTTCTGAAACCGGGAGTAACTGGAGCACCGCCGTTCCCCAAGGAACCACTACAATCCTTATCAAAGCATTAGAAGACAGCAAATGGTTTATCCCCATCGAAAGGGAAAATATAGCCAATTTATTGAACGAAAGACAGATCATCCGATCAACCAGACAAGAATATGCAAAAGATGGTGATAAAAATCCGCAAATGCTTCCACCTCTACTCTATGCCGGGATTTTGTTGGAAGGCGGAATCATTTCTTATGATAGTAATGTGATGACTGGCGGCGTTGGAGCCCGCTATTTCGGAATCGGTGGTTCTACCCAGTACCGACAAGATCGAATAACCGTTTATCTTAGAGCAGTTTCAACGCTGAACGGAGAAATACTGAAAACAGTTTATGTTTCTAAAAACATCCTATCTACAGGCGTTAGTGGAAATTTTTTTAAATATATCGATACCGAAAGATTGTTAGAATCGGAAGTCGGTTTTACACAAAACGAACCGGTACAGCTCGCTGTAACCGAAGCCATTGAAAAAGCTGTAAAAACCCTTATCATCGAAGGTCTGCAAAATGATATTTGGGGAAACGGAATCGATAAAAATAAAGTTCCTTACAATAATCTCATTTCCGGATATAAAGAAGAAAAAGAAGTAAATAAACAAAGACTTCTTGGAAATAAAGTTGAAAATGCAGTAAGAAAATCAAACTTCATCACCCTCAATGTAGAAGGTCAACAAATTAATGGTGATTACAAAAATGCTGCAAATACCATCGGAAGTAAGGTTGGAATTGGCTTTTTTCTTAATAAAAACATCAATTTGGAAGCCAGCGTAAATACCGTTAAAATAAAAAATACCGGCATCATAGAAAGAGATTATTTCGGACCTGAGTTTAATATTCAATATCTCTTTTTGCCTCAGTTCAAATTTACACCATTTGTCTATGCTGGTTTCGGTGCATTGTTTTCCGACAATGATCCATTTATCAAAGCCAATTTAGGCGGTGGGTTGGATTACCTAATTAGCGACAATTTCTCTGCAAGAACCTATTTTCAATATGATTTTGGTTTTAAAGACAAATTAGACGGTTTCGTCAGTGGAAAACAAAATGATAATATCATGCGGATAGGTCTTGGAATTAACTATTATTTCGGTAATCAACAAAAATAGAAACTCATGAAAACTTTATATACTTACCTACTAATCGGTTTATTTTCGCTCACGCTTTTTTCCTGTAAAGAAGAAATTGTGGATCAAGTTCAAACTGGTTCCATCAAAGGAAAAGTGGTAACAAGAGGAATGAATACTCCTCTAAAAAACGTAAAAATAACGACTTCACCGTCCACCAATACAGTTTTTACAGCAGCTGACGGAAGTTTTGAAATTACAGAAGTTCCCATGGGGGATTATTCTGTAAAAGCAGAAGTTTCCGGATATCTCAATAATTTTCAATCTGCTAATTTAAAAAACTCCGGTCAAGCAGTTACTCTCGCCTTTGAAATGGATGATGATGAATCTTTAAATACAGCTCCTTCAATTCCGGAATTATTGAGCCCAACTGACAACGCAGAAAATCAACCGCTCACCGTACAACTTTCCTGGAGATCTACGGATCCTGATTCATTGGATGTTTTAAAATATCGATTGATCGTAAAAAACAATTTCAACACCAATGTTCTGGAAGTAAAGGATTTGGAAGAAACCACTTATACCTTAGAAGATTTGGTTCACGGTGCAAATTATTTCTGGCAAGTGGTGGTAAACGATGGGATTCACAACGACGTTTATAGCCCTGTTTATAAATTCACCACGAATAAAGTTCCGCAAAATCGCTATCATTTTGTAAGAAAACAAAACGGAAATTCCTACATCATTTCGAGTGATGAAATAGGAACTAGTTTCAATCTCACCTCCAATTCATTCAACAGTTGGCGACCGCGAAAGAACAACAACGCCGGTTTGATTGCTTTTCTGAGAACAGAAGGTGGAAATTCTCACATTTTCACGGCAAAACCCGACGGAACCGAAGTTTTTAAAGTTACTGGAATTCCTGTTGCTGGATTTAATAATACCGAACTCGACTTTGCTTGGAGTACCAATGGCGAAAAATTCATTTATCCGAATTTTAATAAATTGTATAAAATCAATAAAGACGGTAGCGGCCAGGAATTACTATACACGACCACCGATGGAAGCTTGATATCAGAATGCGACTGGAGTTACGATGGAAGTAAAATAGCTCTAAAAACAAATGATCTGCATGGTTACAATTCTAAAATTATCGTGATCGATATGCTCGGAAATACCCTAAAAACCATTTTATCAGACGCAAACGGGGCTTCAGGAGGTCTTAATTTTTCGGTAGATGGTAATTATTTAGTGTATTGTCATGATGTTTCTGGATATCAAGATGATCATTACCGACAACTGGATTCGCATATTTTCTTGTACAATCTTACCACCAACACTGCCCGTGACCTTTCCGTAGAAAGTGAAAAAGAAAATGGAACCAATGATTTGGACCCAAGATTTTCACCCAATAATTCGCAAATTATTTTCACAAATACCTCAAATGACGGAATTTCTGTGAAAAACATTATGGTTATTTCTATTTCTTCTGACTCGGAATCTGAAAGAGCAAATCTTTTCAGCAACGGAGAAATGCCAGATTGGGAATAGTCAAAAACTTTAAAATAAAAAAGCAGAATTTTTCAATTCTGCTTTTTTTTGATATTATAAAATAAATTTATTTCACCAAACTATGGTCTATAGCGTATTTCACCAATCGTGATGAATTATTAATATTCAGCTTCAGCATAATATTACGTCTGTGAGATTCTACGGTGTGAACACTGATAAAAAGCTTCTCAGCAATCTCTTTAGTCCGCAATCCTTCGCAAATAAGACTCAACACATCCATTTCTCGGGCAGTCAATTCGTCAGCTCCTGAAGGTTTTTCCCGATCCGGATCGTTTACGCTGCAAATGTAATTGAAGAGATCGTTTTTAGTATCTTCATTAATATAAACCAATCCTTTTTTAGCAGATTGTATGGATTTCAGGAACTCTTCGGAGTCGGTATTTTTGCCCAAATATGCTTTTATTCCTTTATCAAAAAGTCTCTTAATTATTTTCACATCAGAATTTCCGGAAAGTACAATGATTTTCATTTCACTATTTAGCAGTAACAATTTATCGATCAATTCGAATTTTTCATTAATGTTTTCTGCAGTTAAATTCAGTATTAAAAAATCAATTTTTGCTACATCAATTTGCTCAATCTCCTGATTAGAAGAGACTAAATAAATAGGATGTAATTTAGAAAATCCATTTGCGTCGAGGAAATCCCTCATTAATTCTAGAAGAAACTGATGGTTTCCATAAATTGTAATATTCTTTTTCATCATTTTTTGTTTTGACTAAGTTACTAAAAATCATCTAATTGCAAAAAGGTGAAATAACCCTTTTTTTATTAATGGTAAAAAAAAGAATAGAAATAATGGAATGAACTCGGTAATTAAGCGGATTTATGGATGTATCGGGAGAGTTTGATTCCCAAATCGGTCCACACAATTTTGGGATTTGCATTTCTTCCTAAATGATAATCGGCGACTGAAATTTCTTCTAAAATGGCTTCAATATTGGCCCCGTGGATATATCTCGAGAACCCTTCCCATTTAAAACCGCCAGAATCTATTTTTTTATAGACTAAATTTTCGCTTCCGTAATTTTGGAGCAGAGCCAATCGAAACATTTCTGAACAATAATCCAGGAAGTTTTTCTGTTTTTCGCGGTTCCAGTCGGCGATATTTTTTGCCCAGAATACAATATTTTTAAGGAATTCGGGTTTCTTTTTCACCTGAAATGCTTCGCGAACCCAGTTGATAAACAGCTGCTCGAACTCGCTATCTGTGTTTTCCGTGTTCAAAAGCTTTTGAGCGATGTTCCAATTTCCTTGCGCTTGAAAAACGATTTCGCGAAGTTTTTCTGCACTGATTTTATATTGATTTTGAATAAAAGATTCCATCGCCTCATCCTGAATTCTTGGGATTTCAACCAGCTGAGTTCGCGAAAGAATGGTAGGCAAAATATTATCGATATTCTCGGCAGTGAGGATGATGTAGGTATCTTTCGGTGGTTCTTCTAGAAATTTCAGGAATTTATTGGCTGCAACATTATTCATTTTGTCGGCTTGCCAAACAATGAGAATCTTGCTGCCACCTTCGAAGCTTTTGAGGGCAAATTTTTTATTCAATTCGTCGATTTCATCGGCATAAATGGTGAGTTGCTTGTTCTGAGATTCCAAAATTCCGCTCCAATCTTCATCGTTGGCATACGGATGTTCGAGGATCATTTCCCGAAAACTTTGCCGGAACGGATCGGTAAGTCCGCTGTTTTTTTCTTTGAAAACTGGAAAACTTATATGCAAATCTAAATGGTTGAGGTGTTCTACTTTGGAGGAAGATAGTTCGTTTTCTCTTCGGAAAATCTCTTTAGAAAATGCCATTGCCAACGGCAAAGTTCCATAACCAGCTTTACCTACGAAGAGCTGCGCATGACCCACTCTCTTGTCTTCAATACTTTCTATAAGGAGGTTTTTGAGTTTCTCCTGACCGACGATTTGTTCCCAATTCATTTTTCAAAGATAAATAATTTTTAGAAGCAATTCATAGCGTTTTAATGAGCATAATCGTTTAGTTAATGCTTCTATTATGACAAGATTTTCAATTATTTTTCTCTATTCATTCAAATAATTATAGATTAATTTTTAATTTTTTTTTGAATTTTGGTATCTTTTCAAATGAAAAATCCGTTCTAGAAGCCCTTAACAAACTTTAACCAAAGTAAATTTCCTCAATTCAGTAATATTTAGGATATTTGCGCATTATTTTTAAAAATAGAGAATGAAAAGAATTTTTGTATTACCGCTGATCGCAACAGGATTTTTCCTCAATGCGCAATCGATTGGTAATTCTCCTTACGCTGCCTTCGGAATTGGGGATGTGAAGTATGATAACACAACTGATGTGAATGCGATGGGCGGCATTTCTACTGCTTATATTTGGGACTTCAATAATAATTTCAATTTCAGTAACCCTGCTGCGAATAAAAATTTGGAACTTACCACTGTAAAAGTAGAAGCGACTAACGAGAATAATTTCTTCAAATCGAATTACGATAACATGAATGTTACCAAACATTCTACCTATCTATCGAATATTACAATAGCATTCCCTATTTCTAGCAAAGTAAAATTTGGTTTGGGTTACCAACCTTACAGCTCCAAAAAATATTCGGTTCTTACCCAAGAAACGTTAGCCGATGAAACCATCAAAGCGAATCTTTTCCGTGGTGAAGGAACTTTGAGCACTGTGCAAGCTGCATTTTCTTATCAGGCTTCTCCGGAATTAGGATTTGGTCTTAGAACCAATTTCTACTTTGGAAATCTTTATGATATCAACGAACTTACCTATAGCAACGCCGAGTTGATCAATGGTTACGAGACCAAAAATAAAATTAAAACCTTTAATTTTACCCTTGGTTCTGCTTATCAGAAAAAATACGGCACTGATAAAAAATTGACTTTAGGAGCAACTTATACTTTTGGTACTACCGGGAAAATGGAAACCAATTATACCAACAGTACCTATTATTATACCGATGGTGTTACCAAATATAACGTAAGCATTATCGACGAAGATTTCAGTTCAGACAAAAACCTAATTCCTATGGAATTCTCATTGGGAGCCGGTTATGGTCGCGATACAAAATGGTTTATAGGAACTCAGTTCGACTTCAAAAAAGGGGAAACTATTCAATTCTTGGGACAACCTTTTGCTAATGAAAATTCTTACAGAATTGCTGCAGGTGGTTGGTTTTTACCAAATTACAACAACTTCCGAAACTATTTTTCCAGAGTTACTTACCGTTACGGAGCTTATTACGAAAAAGGAAATCTAGCAATCAACGGAACCAATATCAATCAGTTTGCTTTAACCGGAGGCGTTACTTTGCCTTTCGAAAACAGAAGTGCAAGCAGAATGAGCGGCATCGATTTGGGAGTTGAAATCGGGAAAAGAGGAACTTTGGATAACAATTTGATCCGCCAAAATTTCATCAACCTAAAAGTCGGAATCAACTTTGCCGATAAATGGTTTGTGAAACGTCTTTATGATTAAAAAATGAAATTTTATAAGCAAATAATATCTAAAAATATAGCCGCCTTCCTAGGTTGTGCTATATTTTTTGGTTTAATTTCATGCGACGAAGACCTTACTCAGGTCAATAAAAACAAAAACACCAATTTCCCTTCGCAAATCATTAATAATGCAAAGATTGTACAACGCGATTCCGGGATGGTAAAGCTGCGTGCTACCGCACCATTAATTGAAAAATACGAGTTTATCGACTCGCCCTACATCGTAGCAAAAAAAGGAATCAACATTCTTTTTTACGACAAGAAAAAACCTACAGTTCCTGGGAAAATCAATGCCAAATACGCTAAATTCGACGAGAAAAAGAAGTTCTACGAAGCAAAAGGAAATGTGAGAATCATCACCAACGAAAACCAGATTTTCGCCATGCAATCAGTGTATTGGGATCAAATAAAAAAAGAAATTTACACCTCCGATACCGTTTTTGTAACCGATAAAGACGGTTCCACACTTGTTGGCGCCAACGGAATGCGTGCAAAAGACGATTTCTCGGCATACACGTTCTACAACAATTCCGGGAATATCAACGCAAAGAAAATCCCTGAAAAAGGAAAATAATTTTTCGTACATTCGGAAAAATCTTTTTCTATGACCTTCAACGCAATCGGCTTAATGTCGGGAACAAGCCTTGACGGGCTTGATATTTGTTGCGCAACCTTCACCAAAGAAAATTCCCGGTGGAAATTCAACATTCAGCATGCGGAAACCCTTCCTTATTCGGATTTTTGGGAGGAATCACTTCGAAATGCCATTCATTTAAATGCGGAAGCTCTTTTGGCTTTAAATTCAGAATACGGATTTTATTTGGGTGAAAAAGTAAAGGAATTCATCACCAATAATTCTTTAAAAAATATAGATTTAATCGCATCTCACGGTCATACTGTTTTTCATCAACCTGAAAAAAAATTTACGCTTCAGATCGGTGACGGAAAAGCGATAAAACTTTTAAATAAAATTCCGGTTGTCTACGATTTCAGAAGTCAGGATGTATTGATGGGCGGAAACGGGGCTCCACTAGTTCCTATTGGCGATGAATTGCTTTTTTCAGATTTTGACGCGTGCATAAATCTCGGTGGATTTTCGAATATTTCTTTTAAAAAAGATGGAAAAAGAATCGCTTTTGATATTTGTCCCGTGAATATTGTTTTGAATAAATTTGCACAACTTCTTCACCAAAAGTATGATGAATACGGAAATATCGCCAAAAATGGAATTATCAATGAAGAGATTTTAGCAACATTAAATTCCATTGAATTTTATCAAAAAACACCACCAAAATCTTTAGGAATTGAGTGGGTGAATGAAAATATTTTCCCGAAATTATTTGATGAAACTCCAGAAAATATTTTGGCAACTTTTACCGAACATATTGCGGATCAAATTGCAACTGTTTTCAATGATTATCAATTGAAAAACGTATTTTTTACCGGCGGCGGAACATATAATTCCTTTTTGCTGGAGAAAATAAAACTCAAAACTGAAACCGAAATCATTGTTCCCGACAAAAGAATTATTGATTTCAAAGAAGCTTTAATCTTCGCATTGATGGGAGTTTTAAGACTTAATAATGAAATAAATGTATTGAGTTCAGCAACAGGAAGTTCCGAAAATCATTCTTCCGGAATAGTCATTTAACTTAAAAATAAAAATTTATGCAAATAGATATCAGAAAATTATCGATCGACGATTATGACGAACTGAAAGAAACGATGCAAAAAGCTTATCCCACGATGTCGGAAAGTATTTGGTCGAAAAAAAGCATCCAAAAACTACTGAAAATCTTCCGAGACGGACAAATCTGCATCACGGTTGATGGGAAAATTGCTGCAGTTGCACTTTCTTTAATTGTTCAATACGAACTGTACGGAGACGATCATACCTACAAAGAGATTACAGGAAATTATACGTTCAACACACATTCCGACACCGGAAATGTGCTATACGGAATCGAAGTTTTTGTGGATCCAGAATACCGAAAATTGCGTTTGGCGCGCAGACTTTATGATGTGAGAAAAGAGCTCTGCGAAACCTTAAATTTAAAATCGATTATGGTGGGTGGAAGAATTCCAAATTATCACCTTCACAGCGCTGAACTTTCGCCGAGAGCGTACATCCAAAAGGTGAGAAATAAGGAAATTTACGATCCTGTTTTGAGTTTTCAATTGGCCAATAATTTTTTGCCGGTAAGAATTTTAAAAAACTATCTTCCGGAAGATGTACATTCAGAAGAGAATGCGGTTTTGCTGCAATGGAACAACATTTATTACAGCAAAAAACCCAATACCATGCAGGATTCGGTAATCCGACTTGGGTTAGTACAATGGCAAATGCGACATTTCAAAACCATCGATGCCTTTTATGAGCAAGTGGAATTTTTCGTGAATGTAATGGCAGATTACAAATCGGATTTTATTTTGTTCCCGGAACTTTTCAACACACCTTTGCTTGCGCCTTTCAACCATCTTTCGGAAAGAGAAAGTATGTTTAAATTGGCTGAACTCACCGAAGAAATCAAACTGAAACTTTCGGAATTTGCAATCGGTTACAACATCAATATTATCGCCGGAAGCATGCCTATTGTGGATAATGGAGAGCTGTATAACATCAGTTATTTGCTGCACCGCGATGGTAAAATCGATGAACATAGAAAAATCCACATCACACCGAACGAAAAGAAATATTACGGAATGAAAGGTGGAAACGAAATAAAGGTGATTGATACCGATTGCGGAAAAGTTGGTTTGGTGATTTGTTACGACGTTGAATTCCCGGAATTACCGAGGATTTTGGCAGATCAAGGAATGAAAATTCTCTTTGTTCCTTACCTTACCGACACGCAGAATGCTTATACCCGAGTTCGTCATTGCGCAGCAGCAAGAGCCATTGAAAATGAATGTTATGTGGCCATCGCGGGTTGTGTAGGAAATTTGCCCGGGGTGAATAATATGGACATCCAGTTTGGTCAAGCGGCGGTTTTCACACCTTCAGATTTTGCGTTTCCTTCAAATGCGATAAAGGGAGAAGCGACGCCGAATACCGAAACTACACTCATTGTGGATGTAGATTTGAATTTATTGAAAGAACTTCATCATTACGGCGCAGTTCGAACAATGTCGGATCGAAGAAGAGACCTGTACGACACTGTCAATCTCAATACGGAAGCAGAATAAAAGAAAAATCCCGAAGTTTTTAATTTCGGGATTTTTTATGTTTAAAGTTTAAATTATTACAGTTTAAAATCGAGTTTTACATTGAAGAATCGACCTGTCAAACGAACCGGAACCGGATAATTGTAATTGGTAGAAACATCATTAATCCACTGGTTTGCAACGGTATTACTGATATTAAATGCATTGAAAATCTGCACCCCCAAAGTCAATTCCTTGAAATTCCCCCAGAAACCGCCGTTCACTTTATTGTCTTTTTGATCGATAAAAACTTTGGACAAACCAATATCAACTCTTTTATAAGAAGGCAAAGTTCTTTGGTATTGATAAGGCGCTTCAAAATCGGGTTTTCCGTTTTCATCCAAAGAAATTGGGGTTCCGGAAGGCAATCCGTTAGCGTAAGTTAAGGTAAGATTTACGCGCATTGAAGGGAATTTAGGCATATAATCCTGATAAAACATCGAGAATCGGAAACGCGGATCCGTCGGTCGTGGAATATATCCTTTTCCATCGATATTTTCATAAACTCTTGCATAGCTCGCAGAAACCCATGAATCAACTCCGGGAACAAACTCTCCGAATAACCTCGCATCCACTCCATACGCATACCCTTCCGAATTATTTTTACCGGAATAGCGAATTCTCACATTGTCCAAATAATACGGAATTAAGTTATCCATTTTCTTGTAATACGCTTCCGTAGTAAGTTTGAAAGGTCTATCGACCATTCGGAATTCAAAATCATTGGACAGAATAACCTGCATCGAACGTTGGGATTTAATTTCCGAATTGAAATTTCCATCCAAATCTTTAATCTCTTTATAGAAAGGCGATTGGTAATAAATTCCACCTGCAATTTTGAAAAGCATATCCATATCCCAATCTGGTTTTATGGCGAATTGCGCTCTCGGTGAAATAATGGTTTCGTCGTTGAAATCCCAGTGAGAAGCCCTCACACCGGCGTTGACGAAAACTCTGTTGGTTCCCCAATAGAATTTTTTAGAAAACTGTGCATACCCGGAAAGTCTGCTCGGCTGAATATGATTGGAACCTGCAATATTGAATTTCAAACGCAAATCATCAGCATTCAAAGTTCCCGGCGTCGTGTAATCAATCGGGGTGCTATATCCCAATGAATCCACAAGTTGCCATTCATTAGTAAGGTCTTTTAGATTTTCTTTTTCGAATTTCACTCCTACTTCAAAATCGGTATTTACATCAGGAGAAAAACGGGATTTCAGTTGTGTTCCGAAGGTTTTTACCAATAAATCGTTTCTCGCGTGATCGATTTGTCCTCCTACATCATACGAAGTTACAGGCTCGCCGGTAATGGGATCGAAAGTTTGTAAGCGATATGCAGAAGCAATCGAATAATATTCTCTTTCACGGTTTTGGTAAGCGAAATTATCTAATGTAAAAGACCATTTATTGTTGGGTTTAAAGTTGATCGATGCAGTTCCCATCATGTTTTTGTAGGCATCATCTTCTTTTCCGTCGTAGAAAACAGTCAGTTTCAAAGGCGTTTGCAAACTTCCGAAATCGACTTCTTTTACCTTTGGAACCATTTCATAATCATTCTTACTGTAATATCCAATGAATGAAATATTCCATTTGTCATTCAATTTATAATTGATATTCGACTGAAAATCCATGTATTGTGGATTGAAATCGGTATCTTCATTCAAAGTATTAAGGACTAAATTGGTGTTTCTGTATCTTCCTGAAAACAAAGCCGAAAACTTCTTATTCTTTGACGCAAAACCTGTTGATAGTCTTCCACCAATTAAACTCGCCTCACCAGCAACCTCAAATTTAGTAGGTTGGCGGTAATAAATATTCAATGCTGAAGACATTTTGTCTCCATATTTCGCTTCAAAACCGCCGGCGGAAAAATTAATCGCTTGAACCATATCGGGATTGATGATGCTCATCCCTTCTTGCAAAGAATTTCGAATCAAAAACGGACGGTAAATTTCAATATCATTGATGTAAATAAGGTTTTCATCATAGTTTCCGCCTCGCACCATGTATTGCGAAGAAAGTTCGGTATTGGAATTCACGGAAGGCAAAGTCTTCAACAATCCTTCAACACCACCGGAAAGCGAAGAAACCTGTTGTGCTTCTTTCGCGGAAATTTCAACAGAAGTTAAATCTGTAATCTTTGGTTTCCCTTTTTTCTGAAAAACCACCTCCTGAATTTGCGATTCTCTTTCAGATTTTACAAATAAAACATTGATATGCTGTACTTTTGGATTGGTTTTAATATTTTTACTAAAACCTCTGAAAGTTTCCTTTTGTACCGAAAGCGTTTCCTCTGAACTGGCAATTGGAATCTTCACAAAACCGTTTCCATCGGTTGTGAAATTTTGGTTATTATAAGAAACATTAGCTTGCGAAACAGGAGTTCCATTCTCGTCAAGAACTTTAAGATTGATCTGCGAAAAAGCAAAAGCCGGCAAAAATACAAGGAGTAAATGGAGTTTTTTCAATGCGGATGATTTAGATTTTAAAGATAACAAAAAATTACAAAATCGCTTCTCTCACTCTGGTTAATTTCTGAAGCAAATCCTCCAATTTGTCAAGTTGCAACATATTTGCACCATCCGAAAGTGCGGTAGCCGGAGTTGGATGTGTTTCCAGGAAAAGTCCGTCTGCTCCAACAGCAATTCCAGCTTTGGCGATGGTTTCAATTAATTCCGGACGACCACCTGTAACGCCGGAATTTTGATTCGGTTGTTGCAAAGAATGCGTTACATCTAAAATCACCGGCGCATAATTTTTCATCGTTGGAATTCCGCGGAAATCCACCACTAAATCGGTATAACCAAAGGTATTCCCACGTTCGATAATCGCAGTTTTGCTGTTGCCAGAATCTACTACTTTTTCCACCGCAAATTTCATGGATTCCGGAGAAAGAAACTGACCTTTCTTCAAGGTGATGCATTTTCCAGTTTTTGCAGCAGCGACCAATAAATCGGTTTGCCTAACCAAAAACGCAGGAATCTGCAATACATCTACATAATTTGCGGCCAAAGCAGCGTGTTCGTTTTCATGGATATCGGTCGTAGTGGGAATATTGAAGGTTTCCCCTACTTTTTTTAGAATTTCCAAAGATTTTTCCTCACCGATGGTCGTGAATGAATCAACGCGGCTTCGGTTGGCTTTCTTGAAACTGCCTTTGAAGATGTACGGAATTTCGAATTTATTGGTAAGTTCTACAACTTTTTCGGCGATTCTCAGTGCCATATCTTCACCTTCAATAATGCACGGACCAGCGATTAGAAAGAAGTTTTTGGAATCTTTGTGATGGATGTTTTCTAAATATTGGATCATGAATGAGTTTTTAAAGTTTAAAACCAATTGAATTACAAAAATACGGATTTTTTCAATGCATCTATTTTTAAGTTTCAGCTAAAATCAATTGATTGTACTTAATAAAAAAAGCGAGCTAAAGCCCGCCTTACATCATTATTTTTTTCAGAACTAAAATTTCTTCATGATTTTTTCAATAGTATTCAAATTTCGGGAAGTGATTTTATTTTTCAAAGATTTTTTGCCTAAAACTTTACCAAAATCGGAATCCAAAGTATTGCCTTTCGGAACTTGCCAATAGAAAATATGCTCAACGATTTGTGCGTTTTCATTTTCTGTTTTTTGCGAATGATCGAATTCTTCCAAAAGCATTTTCCCAGAATTTTCGGTTCCTACAAAAGCGTAAATATGCGAATCTTCTAATTTCTGAAACGGAGAATTTTCAAGAATTGCTTTCACTTCGATTTCGGTTTTAATGAAAAGAAATGCTTCGTAATTGAAATATTCCGACATCGCTTTTTCCAAAATAATTTTTAAATCGGCAGCCGATTTATCAGAGGAAAAAATCAGATTTCCGGTCGCTAAAACCGATGAAACTTCACTCGTTCCGGCATTAGAAAAAACTTTGCAAACTTCTGCCATTTTCATAGATGTTCCGTTGACATTCACCCCGCGGAGAAACGCACAATACTTCACTTTTACTGAGTTGCTTTCATGATCGCATTGGTAATCTGTTCTTCTTTCTCCTTGGAATACGTGGAATCATAAGGATTCATCACATCGAAAAGATAAGTGTAGAAAGGCGTAATTTTCTGTACTTTTTCGGCCTCTTTGAAAGCTTTCTCTTTACCCATCGCCTGCAAATTTTTGGTAAAAGCATTAAAGCGCTGATCAATGGGTTCGATGGATTTCACTAAATAATTGTACCCTTTATCTTTTTGTCCAATTCTATTGTAAGCATCGGAAACTGCAGCAATCACCAATGAATATTCCATCGGTTTGGTGCGCATTTGTTTTGCAACAAATCGTTGTTCATCTGGTGATAGACTGCTGTAATAATCGTATTCGGTGAATATTCCTTTCTTGAGCTCTTCGGCCAATTGCAGACCTTTTTGCTCTTGCCCAGAAACAATGTAGCCGTAAACTATTGAACTCAGCGAGCGAGGATCATCATATTTAGCCACAGGAATTTCTCTGGAAGCCAAATCTAAAACTTCTATTGCTTTTGCTTTTTGTCCGGAAAGTGCAAGCGCTTCTGCTGCACGACTTGCTGAACTTCTGTAACTTACAATATTCTGGGTACAGGTTTCATCAAAATGAGTACTTAAATCCTTGAAATTGCCCCACTTGTAGTTTTTAACAATATTATATAATGAATTTCCATCTACTCTACCCAATTCTCCATCTTCGCGTTCTTCGGTATAAATCGGAACTAAACGATAGCTGAAACCATCATACTGCAAATAATTGCTGAGATAGAAGATATTTTCAGGATCATAAATTCCGCCGGTGGAGAAATTGATAGGTCTTTTCCAATCGAAATTTGCCAGAATATCGAGCATCATCAGATTATTTTTGAACATGCTGTTGCTCTTATAATCGATAGTGATATGATCCACCGCTTGTGCGGCATCACTTGCTTTCATAATTCCGGATTTCACGGCGTTGGCTTTGTTTACCGGTAAAACAAATTTAGAAACAGGCAAGAAATTAAATTTTTCATATTTTGCCTCACCAAAAAGCATCTTTAGGATTTGATCTTTATCATCAGATTTTGTCTTGATGAAATTCATGGCTTCTTTTAAAGTCATTGAATCTTGGACAAGGAACTTTCGGAAACCGGCAAAAGTAGTTTCCGGAGCACCCTGATCTTTCAGGTTGGCAAAGACGTTTTTCCAATCTTCCGGGCTCATCAGGTAAATCTGATCATTGGTGCCGTCGCGATAATCTTCATGCATTAAGGATGAAGGAACAGGCATAGAATTATAGGTTCTTCTTTTCACTTGGTCGATATTCCACGGTGTAGAAAGTAGCGTGAAATTTACCACTTTCACGTCATCTCGAAAGCCGGAAGTTTCCTGCAACCCCCAAATTGGGTAGGTATCATTATCACCATAAACAAAAAGAATATCGTTTTTAGGTAAAGATTTCAGCGTTGAGTATGCATAATCGTAAGCTGCGCGTCTTCCGCTTCTGTCGTGTACATTATAGTTCTGAAAACCCATCATGAAAGGAACTCCTAACAATACAATTCCTGCAACGACATTCGCAACATTCGATTTTACTTTTTCCTGAATAAACCACAAAATCGCGGCTGCTCCTAAACCGATCCAAATCGCGAAAGCATAAAATGAACCTACCATAGCGTAATCTCTTTCACGCACCTCGAAGGGTTTTACCCCAGTATAAAAAATAATTCCGACGCTGGTTAAGATAAATAATGCCAGAATTGCGTAAAATCTTCCGAAATCTCTGTTAAGCTGGAAAAAGAAACCAAGCAACCCAAGAATTAATGGTAAAAAGAAAAACGCAACCGTACTTTCATTTTTAAATTTCGCGGGCATTTTACTCTGGTCTCCCCACAAAGCATTATCGATGAAAGGAATCCCGGAAATCCAGTTTCCACGGTTATTTTCCATGTGTCCCTCGAGGTCGTTTTGTCTTCCAACGAAATTCCACATCAGGTATCTTACAAAGTAATATCCGTTTTGGAAAGTGAAGAAATAATCTAAATTTTGGCTTAAAGAAGGTCTTTGAACATTGATTAAATTATAAGGTTTCACGGAAAGATAATCATCTGCAGTAATACTTCCTTCTTCATATTTCTTTCTTAAATCTTGAAAAATCTTTTGCGCTTCCGGGTTTTCTGCGATCTCATCATTGGCATAATTAAATGAAAAATCGGGTGCGCCGTACATCGAAATGTAGTTTGCCATCACCGCTTTGTCTTCATTAAACATTCTCGGCATGAAACTCACATGATCTGGGCTGTACACGTAATTAAAACGCTCACCTACTTTGCGGTAAGTTCCTGTTTGCGCGTCTTTTTCATAAACATCACCTGTTTTTTTGGTTTTATAGCTTCCGTCTTCGTTTTTCTGAATTCCATTCGCATCAAGATAAGCGGTATAATTTTGTCCATAGAAAGTTGGCCAATCTCCGTACTGCTCACGGTTGTAGTAATCGAGCATTCCGATTGCGTTGTCCGGATTGTTTAGGTTCATCGGTGGATTAGCGTTTGCACGAATCGGAATGACCATCCAACAGGAGAAACCAATAATCATAAAAATCACTGAAAGCGCAATGGTTTGATAGATTTTTTTACCGGATTTCTTAGCATATTTTAAAGCAAAATAACACATAGAAATTAGGATAATAAATGCGATAATTGTTCCTGAATGGAAAGGTAAACCGATTCCATTTACCGCGAAAATCTCCGTCTTGCCAAAAAGCGTCATAATCAAAGGGAAAATTCCTTTGAAAACAATAGCTAATATGATTAAGGTAAATACATTTGCCCAAATAAAACTCTTCCAAGTAAATTCGTAATTTCTAGCATAATAAATCAAACAAACTGCCGGGATCGCAAGCATTCCCATCATGTGAACACCTACGGATAGGCCTGTGACAAAGAATATTAAGATAATCCATCTTTCGTTATCGGCATCATGATATTCGTTTTCCCACTTGGTAATCAACCAAACCAAAAGTGCGATAAACAATGAAGCCATCGAATAAACTTCACCTTCAACCGCCGAAAACCAAAAAGTATCCGAAAAAGTGAAACACAAAGCTCCAATAGCTCCGGCAAAAAGAATTGAAATCTCCTGACGGGTAGTGATTTGATCAAAATCTTTATTAAGAAGTCTTCGCACCAAATGAGTAATCGTCCAAAACAAAAGTAGAACGGTCAACGCACTGAATAACGCAGACATCGCATTGATTACCACGGAATAATTTTCACCATTTCCGAAAGCAAACATCGCCGCAACCGCACCTATCAGCTGGAAAAGAGCCGCGCCTGGAGCATGGGTAACTTCCAGTTTGCTAGCCGAAGCAATATATTCTCCGGTATCCCAAAAACTGAAATTAGGCTCAATAGTTGACAGATAAGTAATAAAAGCAATTACGAACATCACCCATCCAGTAAGGGTATTCCATTGTTTAAAAGACCAATTTTTCATATATAAATTCAATCTTGCGAAAATAAGGTTTTTAATTTATTAAGAATTGATTTTAACAAAATTTAAATGAAAAATTGTTTTTCAATTCCACAAATTTTCACTAAAAATTTTACAAAAAATGTTGAGAATCACTACCAAACAATCATATCCTATTAATTTAGTTATTTTTTTATTTTATTTTTGTATTTTTGCAGACGGATTTATAGAGAAAAATGACGAAAAATGACTAATGTTCACGATAATATTCTGGGATTAATCGGTAAAACACCTTTAGTAAAACTAAATACTGTTACCAAAGACATTGCTGGTACGGTTTATGCCAAACTAGAATCATATAATCCCGGCCACTCTACCAAAGACCGAATCGCCATCCATATTATAGAAGCTGCCGAAAAAAAAGGCCTTCTGAAACCTGGCTCTACAATTGTAGAAACCACTTCCGGAAATACCGGTTTTTCGATTGCGATGGTATCAATCATCAAAGGTTACAAATGTATTTTAGCTGTAAGCAATAAAACTAAAAAAGAGAAGATTGCTTATTTAAAAGCTTTAGGAGCAACAGTATATATTTGCCCAGCAAATGTTCCGGCAGACGATCCTAGATCTTATTATGAAGTTGCGAAAAGAATTGCTTCAGAAACCCCAAACTCGATTTATATCAATCAGTATTTTAATGAATTGAATATTGATGCACATTACCAAACAACAGGTCCGGAAATTTGGGAGCAAACCGAAGGAAAAATCACCCACCTTATAGCTTGTACCGGAACCGGAGGAACACTATCAGGATCTGCTAAATTTTTGAAAGAAAAAAATCCTAACATCAAAGTAATCGGTGTAGACGCATCGGGATCAATCTTGAAAGGATTCCACGAAACAGGGAAAATCAATAAAGATGAAATTCATCCTTACCAAATCGAAGGTATGGGAAAAAATTTAATCCCGGCCGCTTTACTTTTTGATAAAGTAGATGAATTTGTAAGAGTAAATGATGAAATGTCGGCATACAGAACCCGAGAAATCGCTTTAAAAGAAGCAATTATGGGCGGTTATACCACTGGTGCAGTTACTCAAGGGCTTTTGCAATATGCCAATTCTCACGAATTTTCCAAAAATGATGTGGTAGTTGCAATTTTCCCGGATCACGGTTCCAGATACATCACCAAAGTTTATAGTGATAAGTGGATGGAAGAACAAGGATTCATCAATAATTGTGTACATAATTACGATGAAGTTTTCAAAACAGAAATCATCAAATAATTCATTAATAAAAGCATTGGAAAACCTTTTTGTATCACACAAAAAGGTTTTTCATATCAAATTTTGTTAACTTTGCCAATACTTAATTTTTATTTTTAAATAAATACATAATGACAGATATTTTTGATCGGTTACGACAAAACCCTGGACCGCTCGGTCAGTTTGCAGATTATGCGGAAGGATATTTCGTTTTTCCTAAATTAGAAGGCCCTATCGGTCCTAGAATGAGATTTCAAGGAAGAGAAGTTGTTTTCTGGAGTGCGAATGATTATTTAGGTCTTTGCAACCACCCGGAAGTTTTAGAAGCTGATGCCAAAGCTGCTGCCGAATACGGAATGTTTTATCCGATGGGAGCTCGCGCGATGTCCGGAGAAACCGAACAACATCAGCAATTGGAAAGAGAGCTCGCAGAATTTGTAGGTAAAGAATCAGCTTATCTTTTGAATTTTGGTTACCAAGGAATGGTTTCTACCATCGATGCATTGGTTTCCCGCCATGATGTTATCGTTTATGATGCCGATTCACACGCTTGTATCGTAGATGGTGTGCGTCTTCACATGGGTAAAAGCTTTACCTTTAAACATAATGATATCGCGAGTTTAGAAAAAAATCTTGCCCGTGCGACCAAAGTAGCAGAAGAGCAAGGAGGCGGAATCTTGGTTATCACCGAGGGCGTTTTCGGAATGCGCGGAATGCAAGGAAAAATCAAAGAAATTTGTGAGTTAAAATCAAAATTCAACTTCCGACTTTTAGTTGATGATGCACACGGTTTCGGAACTTTAGGAGCAACTGGTGCGGGTGCAGGTGAAGAACAAGGTTGCCAAGATCAAATCGACGTTTATTTCTCAACTTTTGCAAAATCAATGGCCGGTTTCGGTGCATTTATCGCTGGTGATAAAGATATTATCCGAATTTTAAAATACAATCTTCGTTCACAAGTTTTTGCTAAATCTTTAACCATGCCAATGGTTATCGGAGGTTTGAAAAGATTGGATTTACTTCGTTCAAGACCGGAAATTAAAGCAAAACTTTGGGAAAATGTAAACAAATTACAAAATGGTCTTAAAGAAAGAGGATTCAATTTAGGAAACACCAATACTTGCGTAACTCCTGTAATGATGCAGGGTTCAACCGTTGAAGCAACTCTTCTTGTAAAAGATTTAAGAGAAAACTACGGAATCTTCACTTCTGTGGTAATTTACCCGGTAATTCCAAAAGGAATGATCCTTTTGAGATTGATTCCAACAGCTTCTCATACCGACGCTGAAATCAACGAAACTTTAGAAGCATTCGATGCAATTCACGATAAATTAACCTCCGGATTCTACAAAGAGCAGGAGCAAAAATTATTGGAAGAAAAAGGTTTATCCTTTAAAGCATCATAGAATTTTTCAAAGAAATTTATAAAATTATAAACCGCTTGAAAAATTCAAGCGGTTTTTTTATACCCCAACAAAAAACACAATATCATGAAACAAATATTGATTACCAAACAAGATTTTACCCGAATTCATAAATCCATCAGCGATGCAAAACAGAACAACAGCATCAAAAAAGAAGATGCTGAAAAACTATTGAATGAACTTCACTCTGCTAAAATTGTGGAATCCGAAGAAATTCCCGCTGATGTGGTGACCATGAATTCTGTAGTGAAAATTCATTTTGAAAACAATAAAACAGTTACAGAATTCAAAATTGTTTACCCTGATCAAGCCGATATTAAAGCAAAAAAAATCTCTATTTTCTCGCCGGTTGCATCGGCATTAATCGGTTATAGCGTGAAAGATGAAATCGATTGGCTCGTTCCTTCCGGAATGACCAAAATTATTATTGATGAAATTATTTATCAACCCGAAGCCGCCGGAGATTTCGATTTGTAATAATTAATAAATATTTGGTTTATTAAAATTTTCCTCAAACCATAAAAGGCACAAAATAAGTGTGAACCATTTACTTTCTAAAGGAAAAAAGGAAATTTGCTTACCTTATTTTTTCCTTTAAAATATATTTTATTTTTCTTAAAATAAAAATTTTTGTGCCTTCCGATCCCGAAAGTTTTCGGGATCGGAATGTAATTAGAAATATTCCTTTATAATTTAGTTTGGAGTTTCTGTTTCGGCTTCTGCCATTTTCATTTTACTCAATCTTGGCTGCAGGATTTTCGCAATCAATCCCGTCCAACCCGTTTGGTGAGATGCACCAACTCCTCTCCCATTATCACCATGAAAATATTCGTAAAATAAAATATAATCTTTGAAATTTTCATCTTCCTGAAATCTCGGATATTGCCCATTAAAAGCACGATTTCCATTTTCATCTTTCAAAAATATTTTAGACAGCCGACTTCCTAATTCATCTGCAATTTCATCTAAATTGGCAAAATTTCCGCTTCCTGTGGGATATTCTATCATAAAATCGGGACTGTAATAAAAGAAAAACCGCTGCAAACTTTCGATAATTAAAAAATTGATGGGAAACCAAATGGGTCCGCGCCAATTGCTGTTGCCACCAAAAAGCCCGCTATCGCTTTCTGCTGGCGTATATTTTATGGAATAATCAATATCATTCAAATGAATTTGAAAGGGTTTATCCTCATAAATTTTGGAGAGCGAACGAACGCCATAATCGCTCAGGAATTCCTTTTCATCGAGCATTCGTGCTAACAATCTTTTCAATCGATGGCCACGAAGCAAACTGAGCAAATGTTTGGAATCTTGCCCTTTCACTTCCCAGTGGGAAACCAGCGCAGCGAGTTCGGGTTTGTTCTCCATAATCCAATCCATTCGCGCTTTGAATAATGGGAGTTTCTCCAGCATTTCGTCTTCAATTACTTCAACGGCAAACATCGGAATAAGCCCAACAATTGTTCGTAATCTCAAAAACATGCGCTCGCCTTCATTGGTTGATATTGCGTCGTAGAAAAATTCGTCTTCTTCGTCCCAAAGCGAAAAATCGTATTCTCCCATATTATCCAATGCATTGGCGATGTAGAGAAAATGCTCGAAAAACTTGGTCGCCATTTCTTCATAAATGTGGTTATACTGCGCCAATTCTATCGAGATTCGCATCATATTCAGTGCAAACATTGCCATCCAACTTGTTCCGTCGGCTTGTTCCAACCTTTGCCCGTTTGGCAAGGTGTCGCTTCTATCGAAAATTCCCACATTATCGAGTCCCAAAAATCCGCCTTCAAAAATATTGTTTCCGTTGCTGTCTTTTTTGTTGACCCACCAAGTGAAATTCAATAATAATTTTTGAAAAACGGTTTCCAGAAACTCGAGATCGGGTTTTCCTTTTAAAGCCTCATCAATTTTAAAAATCCTGAAAACTGCCCAAGCGTGAACCGGCGGGTTTACATCGGAAAAATTCCATTCGTACGCCGGGAGTTGCCCGTTCGGGTGCATATACCAATCGAGGGTAAAAAGTTTGAGTTGCTGCTTGGCAAAATCGGGATCAATTAAGGAAAAACTCAAAGTATGAAAAGCCAAATCCCAAGTCGCATACCACGGATATTCCCATTTGTCGGGCATGGAAATGATGTCGAAATTATTAAGATGAGTCCACTCAAAATTGCGAATTTTCTCTCGAGATTTCGGTGGCTTTATTTCAGCTGGATCGCCTTTTAACCATTTTGAAACATTATAATGATAAAATTGTTTGTTCCACAACATTCCTGCAAATGCTTGTCGCTGCACCATTTTTTCATCTTCACTTTTAATTCCATTTTGAATATCGGCATAAAATTCATCTGCTTCTTCTTTTCTTTTATTAAAAATTTCATCAAAATCTTTGAAAGGTTCATTTAAGTCTTGATCAGAAAGGCGAAACTCAAAAACCTGTGAAGTCTCAGCAGAAATCATCTCATCAATGAGAAAGGAAGCTTTGGTTCCTGTGTTTTTTTCATTGATGAAATCTGCTTTTCCAGAGATGATAAAATTATTAATTCCATCTTTCGGAAATGAGGTTTTGTTGGGTGACTGATAGAGTTTTACGGCATTGGTTTCATTATCGCAAAAGAGCGTTTTGGAAGATTTTTTTGCATAAAAATTTTTGAAATCTACTTTTTCTCTTTCGATTGTAATATGGTCGGTTTTTTCAGATTTCAGATTAGGTTTGTAATCGTCATAACCCCAATTCCAGGTGTTTCGAAACCAAATTGTTGGGAGTAAAATGATTGGAGAATCGGTTTTCGATTTATTATTGACGGTAATTTTTACTAAAATATCGGTGGGCGAACTTTTGGCATATTCTATAAAAATATCGAAATATTCATTTTGATCGAAAACACCTGTATCAATAAGTTCATACTCCGCTTCTTGCTTATTTCTGTCTGCATTTTTTTGAATTAATTCATCATAAGGAAAAGCATTTTGAGGATATTTGTACAACATTTTCATATAGGAATGAGTGGGAGTATTATCTAAATAATAGAAATATTCTTTTACATCTTCCCCGTGATTTCCTTGTCCGTTGGTCAAACCAAAAAACCGTTCTTTGACCATTTTGTCTTTTTTATTCCAAAGACCGAGGGAAAAAACCATGAGTTGCTTGTCATCGCAAATTCCACAAATTCCTTCTTCACCCCATCGATAAGTTCTTGCTTCTGCGGTGTCATGAGTAGTAAAATTCCAAGCGTCGCCATTTGCGCTATAATCTTCGCGAACCAAACCCCATTCTCGATTGCTTACATAAGGTCCCCATTTTTTCCAGAAAATATCAGGGATTCGTTTACTTTCTTCGGTCATTTTTGGAATTTTTTTTAAATTTAAAATTGAGTTTTTACAGAATAAAAAATTATCCGCCTGTAGAAAAACTTTCGAAAGTCGTCATTCCGCCATCGATGAAAATACTTGCGCCGGTAATATAATCTGAAAGATCACTTGCAAGAAATACCGCCAGATTTCCTATATCTTGCGGTTGACCAATTCGGTTGTAAGGAATTAAAGTGAGCAAAGAATTTAATGCTTCTGGCGTGTTCCAAGCATTGGTATTGATGGGAGTTTGAATGGCGCCGGGACAAATCGAATTCACCCGAATTTTATCTGCGCCATATTCCTGCGCCAAAGTTTGCATCATCATTCGAATTGCGCCTTTGCTGGAAGCATAATTGGCGTGTCCTGCCCAAGGAATAATTTCGTGAACGGAAGAAATATGAATAATTTTCCCACATGCTACAGATTTTGATGGATCGATTCCTCGGCGAAGAAATTCTTTGATGGCTTCTCTTGCACAAAGAAACTGCCCAGTAAGATTCACTCCAATCACAGCATTCCATTGATCAATGGTCATTTCAGTAAATTTCGCATCTTTTTGGATTCCGGCATTGTTGACTAAAATATCAACCGTTCCAAATTGGGAAACTACATCTTGAAACATTTTGATGACTTCCTCTTCTTTGGAAACATCGCATTGGCAAACAATTCCTTTTCCGCCAGCATCTGTAATTTCTTTTAAAACTAAATTTGCCTGATCTAATGCGCCAGCAAACGGATAATTGACGACGACTGTTGCGCCAGCTTCTGCCATCGATTTTGCAATTCCGGCTCCAATTCCGCTGGAAGAACCTGTGATAATAGCGATTTGGTTTTTTAAAGAAATTTCCATGCTTATTGATTTGATTTTAAAAAAAATGGTGGCTCATGAAATCTTCTGTTCAAAAAATTGCAAGAAAATTACTAAGCCTTTATCAAATTTAAGAAAATCATAAGTTTTAATTTCAAATCTTAATGTTAAATAAATGTTAAATAAAATATAACATATTGTGTTTTGAGGGGATATTTTGATTCTTTGGGAATATTTGTATTGATGGGAATTTCAGGAAAGACAAAAAAATCCCGTCTTTGTTGCAAAGACGGGATTTTTTATGAGTAAAAGAAGTTTATTCAGCAAGAATAATTCCTTTATTATTATTGAATTCAATAACGCCACTTTTCACTGGGAAAGAAAAAACGCTTTCTCTTTCGTTTTCTTTGGTGAAATGCTTTCCGTATTTCTCATCAATTTCGTTGGCAAAAACTCTTACTTTACCAGAAATTAATGAAGCTACGATCGCGGCGTGATCTTTCATGATATGGAAATCGCCATTTTTTCCGGGAAGCAAAACAGATTTCACTTCGCCTTCAAAAACTACAAATTCCGGGGTTAAAATTTTTATATTCATTTCTATTTAGATTTAAAGATTTCAGATTTCAGATTTCAGACAAAAAGTCTAATGTCTGTTTTCTGAGTTCTTGTGTCTAATTATGCGTTTTCAGCAAGCATTTTCTGTCCAGCTTCAATCGCTTCTTCAATAGTACCTTTAAGGTTGAAAGCCGCTTCTGGTAAGTGATCCAATTCACCATCGATGATCATATTAAATCCTTTGATGGTATCTTTGATATCAACCAATGCACCTTTCAAACCGGTAAATTGCTCTGCAACGTGGAATGGCTGAGAAAGAAAACGTTGTACTTTTCTCGCACGGTAAACAGAAAGTTTATCTTCTTCTGAAAGTTCTTCCATACCCAAAATCGCGATGATATCCTGTAATGCTTTGTATTTCTGAAGAATTTCTTTTACTCTTTGTGCGCAATCGTAATGCTCGTCACCTAAAATTTCAGGAGTAAGGATTCTTGAAGTTGAAGCCAAAGGATCAACCGCTGGATAAATACCTAATGAAGCAATTTTTCTATCCAATACGGTAGTTGCATCCAAGTGAGCAAATGTTGTAGCCGGAGCCGGGTCAGTTAAATCATCCGCAGGTACATAGATCGCTTGTACAGAAGTAATTGAACCGTTTTTAGTCGAAGTAATTCTTTCTTGCATAGCACCCATTTCAGATGCCAAAGTTGGTTGGTAACCTACCGCAGAAGGCATACGCCCAAGAAGTGCAGATACCTCAGAACCCGCTTGTGTAAAACGGAAAATGTTATCAACGAAGAACAAAACGTCTCTACCTTGTCCTTGTCCGTCACCATCACGGAAATATTCCGCAATCGTCAAACCTGAAAGTGCAACTCTTGCTCTAGCTCCAGGTGGCTCGTTCATCTGTCCGAAAACGAAAGTACATTTAGAGTCTTTCATTTCTTCCATATCAACTTTCGATAAATCCCAACCTCCATTTTCCATAGAGTGCATGAATTCATCCCCATATTTAATAATGCCAGATTCTAGCATTTCTCTCAAAAGGTCGTTCCCTTCTCTGGTTCTTTCACCTACACCGGCAAAAACCGAAAGTCCACCGTGGCCTTTTGCGATATTATTAATCAATTCTTGGATCAATACAGTTTTACCAACTCCTGCTCCACCGAACAAACCAATTTTCCCTCCTTTTGCATAAGGTTCTACAAGGTCGATTACTTTAATTCCAGTGAAAAGAATTTCTGCAGAAGTAGAAAGTTGATCAAATTTCGGTGCCTCTCTGTGGATTGGCAAGCCGCCAGTTTCCTTAGAAACTTCTTGAATTCCGTCGATCGCATCACCTACTACATTGAAAAGTCTTCCGTAAACGCCTTCTCCTGTTGGCATAGTAATTTGTCTGCCTTGAGAAACTACTTCCTGACCTCTCTGAAGACCATCAGTAGCATCCATTGCGATACATCTTACTGAATCTTCGCCAATATGTTGTTCTACTTCCAGAATTACCTTGTTACCATCAACTTTAGTGATTTCCAATGCGTCGTAAATCTTCGGAAGCTCTGCTGCATCTGTGAAAACTACGTCGATTACCGGACCGATAATTTGAGAAATTTTTCCTTTAATTTGGTTTGCCATTGCTAATTTTTTTCTTGAGTGCAAATATAATGAAAGTTCCCAAATCTACAATTGCTTAAAAAAAAGATTTTTATCATATTTGCAAAACAAATTTTTCCTCTTGAAAATCACTGAAAATTTATCGCAATATTCTTCTAAAACGCCTCTTGCATTATCCATTGGTATTTTTGATGGCGTACATATCGGACATCAATCTATCATCAAAAAACTTAATGCTATTGCTCGTAGAAAAAACCTGGAGTCTGCAATTCTTACCTTTTGGCCACACCCGAGAACGATTTTCAACCCAGATGACGATTTAAAATTCTTGAATACAATCGAAGAAAAAATTTATCTTCTGGAAAAAAAAGGAGTGGAGAATTTATTTTTAAAAGAGTTTGATGAAGAGTTCCGCAATTTAACAGGTGAAGAATTTGTAAAACAAGTTTTGGTCGAAAAACTCAACGTGAAACATTTAATTATCGGTCACGATCATACTTTTGGCAAAAACCGAAGCGGCGATTTCAGTTTGTTACAAAAAATGTCTTCCGAATACGATTTCGAAGTGGAACAAGTAGAAGCAGTCGATTCTCAGGACAAACACATCAGCTCCACTCAAATCAGAAATGCGCTTTTGGAAGGAAATGTGAAGGAAGCCAACGAAATGTTGGGCTACGTTTATTCTGTTTCAGGAAAAGTAGTTCATGGAAAAAAAATTGGCAGAACCATCGGCTATCCTACAGCAAATATCGCGGCTGATCCAGCGAAACTTTTGCCAAAAAAAGGTGCTTATATTGTGGATGTTTTTGTGAAAAACAAACATTACAAAGGAATGCTAAGCATCGGAACCAACCCGACTGTAAACGGAAATTCGCTTTCCACGGAAGTTTATATTTTGGATTTTAACGGAGATATTTATGATGAAATAATTTCGGTGAATTTCAGAGATTTCCTTCACGATGAAATTAAATTTGAATCTCTTGAAAAACTGATCGAAAGATTGGATGAAGACAAGAAACTAACAGAAAATTTCAATTTCTAAGCATTCAAAACCTCTTCCCTTTTCTTTTTGGTTAAAGAATTCAGGATTAAATCATAAGAATGATCAATCATTTTTTTTATTAAATCGCTTTTCAAACCTTCACACAACACCGAATTCCAGTGGGTTTTATTCATGTGATAAGCTCCGGTAATCTGTGGATGTTTTTCCCGAAGCTCTTCACTCCATTCCGGATCGGTTTTTACCGCAATACTTAATGGTTGCTTTTCCAAAGACATCAATAGAAACATTTTTCCGCCAACCCTCAAAACCAAAGTTTCTTTATCAAAGGGAAAAGTTTCTTCAACTCCTTTTTTGGCGAGGCAATAATCCAGTATTTCGTTGGCATCCATAATTTTAAATAATGATTAAATCTGATTTTTAGAACAACTATCTCAAACAAATTTAGTAATTTTAAAAAAGAAAAATATTCATTAACGATAATTCAATAAAAATGAAAGCACTTGTAATCGGCGCAACCGGCGCAACGGGAAAAGATTTGGTTTATAAATTATTGAATGACAAAGATTATGATGAAGTAAATATCTTCGTTCGGAAACCGATGAATATACAGCATCCGAAACTGAAAACCCATGTTGTAGATTTTGATAAACCCGAAGAATGGAAAGATTTGGTAAAAGGTGATGTTGCTTTTTCTTGTCTAGGAACTACTTTGAAAGCAGCGGGAAGCAAGGAAGCTCAGCGAAAAGTGGATTATAATTATCAATACAATTTTGCAAAAATGGCAAAAGAAAACAATGTGGAAGATTTTATTTTAGTTTCTTCTTACGGAGCCAGCCCGAAATCGAAGATTTTTTATTCGCGGATGAAAGGCGAGCTGGAAGAAAGTATAAAAGCGCTTCATTTCAACAAACTAACAATTTTTCAACCCGGAATGCTCGATCGAAAGGACACCGAAAGAACCGGTGAAGTTTTGGGCGGAAAAATTATCAAATTCGCTAATAAATTTGGAATTCTGACTCAGCAAAAGCCTTTGCCAACCGATATTTTAGCCCAAGCAATGATTAATTCTTCTAAAATAAAATCTTACGGTTATTCCAAAATAAAACTCGGAAGTATTTTCGGTTTTGCAGAAAAAACCAATGGTTAAAAAAAGATAAAAGCCCCAAAATTCAGGGCTTTTATCTTTTAAAAAATCATTTTGAAAGTTATACTTTCATGATTTCTGCTTCTTTCACTTTCAACTGATCGTCGCAAGCTTTCACATACTGATCCGTAAGAACCTGAATTCTCGCTTCCACATCTTTGATCAAATCTTCCGAAATGCCATCTTGTTTTTTCAGTTCTTTCATACCGTCTTGTCGGGCATTTCTTACTGTTACTTTAGTTGCTTCGGCTTCAACTTTCGCAGTTTTTGCGAGTTCGCGTCTTCTTTCTTCTGTTAAAGGCGGAACATTAAGAATGATATTTTCACCATTATTCATCGGTGCAAAACCAAGATTTGAATTGATAATCGCTTTTTCGATGGCACCAATTGCAGTTCTGTCCCAAGGTTGGATTGAAATCGTCATCGCGTCGGGAACCATCACGTTTGCAACTTGATTAAGAGGCGTTGGAGCACCGTAATATTCTACCATCACATCCTGAACCATCGCTGTGGAAGCGCGCCCGGCTCTGATTTTCTGAAAAGCGTGATCCAAATGCTTGATTGCTGCATCCATTTCCTGCTTCACCACGTCTACAATAAGTTCTAATTCTTCCATAAATGTTTAGTTTCTGGGGTTGAAAATTTTATTCACCTTATTATATATTGTTGTGAATAAACTTTTTTAATTTTTAAATTGAATGATCCCGATCGATAAAACGGGAAATTTATTTTATTTATTACTATTCACCAAAGTACCAATGTTTTCGCCTTCTACGATTTTCAGTAAATTGCCTTCTTTATTCATATCAAAAACGATAATTGGCAAATTATTTTCATGGCTCAAGGTGAAAGCAGTCATATCCATTACTTTCAATCCTTTTTCGAAAACTTCATCAAAAGTAAGGGAATTAAATTTCACGGCGTCTGCGTTTTTTTCGGGATCAGAATCGTAAATTCCGTCCACTCTGGTTCCTTTTAAAATAACATCAGCACCAATTTCGATGGCTCTCAAAGTAGCTGCTGTATCGGTAGTGAAATAAGGATTCCCCGTTCCTGCTCCGAAAATTACCACTCTACCCTTTTCCAAATGTCTTGTTGCTTTTCTTTTGATGAAAGGCTCTGCTACTTTGTCCATTTCGATTGCAGATTGTAATCTTGTAAAAATTCCGGCATCTTCCAAAGCTCCTTGCAACGCCATCCCGTTGATTACGGTTGCCAACATTCCCATGTAATCGCCCTGAACTCTATCCATCCCTTTTGCAGCACCGGCTAAACCGCGGAAGATATTTCCGCCACCGATTACGATTGCAACTTGGCAGCCTTTATCGACAACTTTTTTTATTTCTGCGGCATAATCTTTCAGTCGGTCATTATCAATTCCGTACTGTCGGTTTCCCATTAAAGCTTCGCCACTAAGTTTGAGAAGAATTCGTTTGTATTTCATTTTTTACTAGTATTACTTTTTTTGCTCTGCAAATATAAGGAAACGCAAATAATTCCGTTAATAGATTTATATTTACTGAGAAATATTTTGAAAAAAAATTAAAAAAATTATTTTTGCAAACATAAATACAGATTTGAAAAAACTTACTGCCTTTTCTGCACTGCTTATTTCAACCGTTTTTTTGGCTCAGGAAGGAACCAATGTCTATGCATTCCTCAACACGCCGGTTTCTGCAAGACAAGCAGCGTTGGGTGGTGATGCGGTTTCTATTCGGGATTATGATGTAAGTTTTGTTGCAACTAACCCCGGTTTGATGAATCTGGAACAAGACAAAATGATTTCATTGAATTACGCTTCTTATTTAGCAGATTCGAAATACGGAACGATCAGTTATGTAAAGGATTTGCAAGAAGGACATTTGATTTCATTTAATGCAAAATATATGGATTACGGAAGGATGCCGAGAACCGATGAAAGCGCCGTAATCGACGGAGAATTCGGGGCGATGGACGCATCTGTAGGTGTTGGTTACGCTTATCAGTTTGAAGAAAACTGGACCGTTGCCGGAAGCGCCAATTTCGTAAGTTCAAAAATCGACAATTATACTTCGATGGCGGTAGTGGGAAATGCGGGAATTACCTACCATAACGACAAAACCAATGAAACTTTGGCTTTGGTTTTCCGAAATTTTGGTTATCAATTTAAAACTTTCAATGGAGTTCGAGAAAATGTAGCATTCCGGGTAGATTTGGGTTACACAAAAATTCTCGATGAATTTCCGGTCGCTCTTACGATTACCGCACACGATTTGCAGAAACTAAATATTTCTCAGGATTATAACAATAACGGCCAAGAAATCAACTGGACAAGAAAATTTGCTGATCATTTTTCTTTCGGTGCGGAATTATTTCCTCAACAAGCATTCAATATTCGGTTTGGCTATAACGTAAAACGCGGAAATGAGCTTGCAGTGCTGGATCAGAGAAGCTTTGCAGGGCTTTCTGCGGGTTTTGGAATCAAAATTTCATCTTTCCGTTTCGATTATTCCCATATGAGATATCATAATTCTTCGAATGTTAATATGTTTGGGCTTACCTTGGATCTGATTGAAGTTGGCGGAAACCGTCGCTAAAAATTAAATTCAGAAATTACCTTTTTCCTTTTTAATCATTTCTCAAATTCAAAAAAATTGATGAAATTTGCGTCATGAGAAAACCCGTAATCGCCATTGATGGCTATTCATCCACCGGAAAAAGTTCCATCTCCAAAGTCATCGCCAAAAAACTCGGACTGATTCATATGGATACCGGCGCGCTTTACAGAGGCGTTACCTACTTCGCAATCAAAGAATGCTCTGACGAAAACGAAAAAATTGATCTCGAAAAACTCTTCAAAAATTTGAATCAGATTCATTTGGAATTCAAGAAAATAGATGAAGAACTTATTCTTTTTCTCAATGGAAAAGATATTTCAAAAGAAATCCGAACCAACCAAGTTTCTGCCAATGTAAGTTTAATAGCTAGCCAAAAAGAAGTTCGCGATTATTTGATGGAAACCCAACGTTCGATTGCCGAAAAAGGAGGTGTAATAATGGATGGTAGAGATATCGGAACAGTAGTTTTGCCGGATGCTGATTACAAATTTTTCCTTACAGCCAGCATTGAGGAGCGCACGAAGAGACGTTTTCTGGAACTAAAGGGTTTAAACATAGAAACAACGGAGAATGAAGTAAGAGAAAATCTCATTTCACGCGATAAAATTGATAGTGAAAGAGCAATTGCTCCTTTAAAAAAAGCGCACGATGCAATTTTAGTTGATAATTCTTCAATGACCAAAGAGCAAACAATTAATTATATGCTTTCTTTTATTTCTGATATTTAACAAAATTTTAAGACTTTTAAAATTTTAATTGGTATATAAATTGTAACTTTATGGTCGTGGAAACGCAATTAAAAAATTTATTAACTATTAAAAAATAACAAAATGTCTAAAAAAGGAAATAATGCAGCTGGAGTATTAGCAGGATTGCTTGCAGGAGCTGCTGCAGGAGTAGTATTAGGAATGCTTTACGCACCTGAGGAAGGAAAAGAAACTAGAAAAAAAATTAAAACCAAGGCCAACGATTTAAAAGATCAAGCAGTTGACCAATACGGAAAGGTTACAGAAAAAGCAAAAGAGCAATTTCAGGAAGTATCCGGAAAAGTAAAAGATCAGTATGGTAATATTTCTTCTCAAGTGAAAGAAACTGCTGATAAAGTGGTATCTTCAGTAAAAGAAGGTTACGATAAATACAAAGACCAAGCGATCGCAAAAACAACAGAAGTTGTAAAAGATGTAGAAAACGAATTAGACGGATTGAAATCTTAAGATTCCGTTTTTATTCTTTAAAATAAAAAGGAACTTTCTCTTAAGTTCCTTTTTTTGTAATTTTAAAAAAAATATTATGCTCGACCTTGTAAAAGAATACGCATCGAAAAGATTAGACCTCCTGAAAATGGAAGCTACGGAGAAATCATCCATCACCGCAGGAACTCTTGCCATTCTGATAATGGTCGCAATTTCAGGTTTTTTCTTTATTATTTTACTCAATTTTGGACTTGGCTTTCTCATCGGAAGCTATTTGGGGAATTACGCGTACGGATTGCTCATTATGTCGGGATTTTATCTTTTAATTCTTCTTATTGTAATTCTTGCACGGAAGTCTATCAAAAATTCCATCGCCAATAAGATCATTAAATCATTAAACGACTAAATTATGGGATCGAAATACAATAGCTTAGACGAGCTGAAAAGAAAAAAAGCGCTTCTGAAAAAAGAAATCGCCGAGATGGAGGATTTGATCACTTTTGATAACACTAAGGAAAGCTTAAGTGCGTTCACCAACGGATTCACGGACAAATATTTGCAGGAAAAAACCCAACCCGATGGCGAAAAAAAACTAGCGATTAACACCGACGAAATTGTAAAAGAATTTTCGAACAGTGTGAAAGATAAAGTTCTAAACAGAAATTCCGTTTACGGATTTGCCAAAAGTGACGCTGGATTGAATCTCGTTGAAAATGCCTTAAAAATTGGTGCTGTTTCTTTTGTAGGAAATTATGCTAAAAAAAGTCTTTACAACGCGAGCTGGAAAAAGAAAATCATCGGTTTGGCTCTCATCTATTTAGCGCCAATCGCTTTGAGATTTATTCGAGAAAAACTGGAAAATTACCAAAGAAACAAAACCGCCTCGAGTCTCGAGCAATTGATATAAATTTAAACCGCAATGAAGCGGTTTTTTTTATTTTTCTGAGAAAATCTGGCCTAAAATAATTCCCGCCGCCATAGAAACGTTTAAACTTTCGGTAGATTTTGATTTTCCAAAACGGGGAATCGTGATTTTATGGGTTAAAAGTTCTTCAATATTCGGACGAATTCCGTTTCCTTCGTTTCCGAGGATTAAATTAAACTTTTCTGGGAAATCAAACTGATAGAAATTTTCCCCATCCATATCGGTTCCGATAATTGCTGCAGTGGAATTTTGAAGATAATTTTCGATATTTTGATAAGTAATATTCACGCGGAGAAACGATCCCATACTCGCTTGGATCACTTTCGGATTATAAAAATCCACCGTGTCTTCACTGCAAATTATTTGTTCGATTCCAAACCAATCAGCAAGCCGGATAATTGTTCCCAAATTTCCAGGATCCTGAATTCCATCCAAAACCAATTGGATAGGAACATCAGCCAAAAATTTAGGTTCTAGCAGTTCGCAAACCGCTACCGAATCTTTCGGATGTTGCAAAAAACTTATTTTTTTGAGTTCTGAATCCGAAATTTCTATAATTTTCACACCATCAATTCCCAACTCGCTGGGATTTATTGTGAAAATTTCTTGAATTTTATAGCGAGAAAGCGGGATTTCTTTGATGGTTTTATTACCTTCAACCAAAAACAAATTGTATTTTTGTCTGAACTTCTTTTTGTCTAAAGACTGTAAAATTTTTATTTTATGAGCCGTAAGCATGTATCAAAATATTTCCAAAAGTATTACTTATTTTTTGCTTCTGCAATGACCATAGCATTTCTATATGCCTGCAGCACTACAAAAAAGGTTCCCGATGGTGAATTTCTTCTTACAAAAAACAATTACAGATTTGAAGACGGGAAAATTTTTGAAGATCAAATCCCCAATTACGTAAGCCAAAAACCCAATAAAAAAAATCTCTTCCTGTTTCCCATCGGACTTTGGATGTACAATGCAACGGATCCGAAATACGACTCGATTTTGAATGAATACATGACGTATCCTTCGGAAATGAGAAACCAGAAACTTCGGGATTCGCTTTTCATTAAATACAATCATCCGGAATATGTTGGTAAAAGTCTTTTTTATGAAAGATTCATGCACAGTATTGGGCAACCACCGGTAATTTTAGACCAAGGAAAAACCGAAACAAGCGCCAATTCCATCCGAAAATTTTTTGTTTTTAAAGGCTATTGGGATACTGATGTGAAATTCAGTCACGATTTAGATTCTGCATCGAAAAAAGCGGAAGTCGATTACTTGATTACTCATAAAGATCCTACCTACATTAGCGAATATTACTACAATATTCCCGACCAAGCGATTAAAAGCATCTATGAAGAGCAATTATCTAAAAGTTTGGTAAAAGGTAAGCAAATCCTGGATCAAACTACATTGGAAAATGAGGTAAAAAGAATCAACGAAATGGTGAAAGATCGTGGATATTATAAGTTCAATAATTCCAGTGAAGAAATATTTTTCACTGCGGATACGCTTCAAAGCAGAAAGCAAGTTCCTCTGATCATGGACATTCACAGCGATTCTTTGGATACTCCTTATCGAATCACAACGATTGGAGACATCAAAGTTCATTATGTCGAAAAATTATCGGATACTTTAGAAACAGTGAAAGATTCACTTTTAGGAATAAATTTCTATAAACTTGATGATCAGTACAAAACCATCTCACTTTGGCGACCAATCATTCTGGAAACCGGTGAAGTGTACAATCAGCGAAACTTGGATCTTACCAAAAGAAACATCGCTTCGATGAACAACTTCAACATTTTAAAGTACAACGAAACTCTTCGCAAAGGAAACGACAGTATTTTGGATGTGAGTTATTACCTTTCTCCGCTTGCGAAATACGATTTCAAAGTGGCTACTGATATCAACTACTCGCAAATTCTCAATTTTGGAGTCTCGCCGTCAGTTGATTTAACGACGAGAAATATTTTTGGTGGTGCAGAAAACCTTACGACCAGTGTTTCCGGAATTTTCGGTTCGGTAGTGAATACAAAAGATGAAACGAAACGAAGTTTAGCATACGAAATTTCCGCACAAGCTTCCTTAAATTTTCCAAGACTTCTGCTACCATTCAAATCTTGGAAGGTGATTCCCAAACGCTACTCTCCTACTTCATCAATTGTTTTGGGAGCTTCGGTTCAAGATAATATCGGTTTGGGAAGAATTGGTTTTAATGCTGGTTTAAATTATTTTGCAAATGTGAACGACATTGTTTCCCATCGATTAACGCTTTTCAACAGCCAGCTGAGTTTAACCCGAAACAAAGATCGTTACTACGATTTCTTCCCGAACGATCGATTGGCGGTAGACAATGTTCATCAAATCTATTTTCAGTCGCATCCCGAAATACAAACCCAATTGAATAATGGCGAAATCACTTTCGACCAAGTATCGCAGACGATTAATAATGACTTAGATTTTCAAAATAGTCTTAACCCAGATCAGCAAAACCAGTATTCCACTTTTATTCAAACTTTAATCAACAAAGACCGCCAAACACAAGATGTCTTGATTTCTTCGGTCATTTATAATTTTATTTATAATGAAATCGGGAAAAAAGACAGGCCAAATCCTTTTTATTTGAATGCTAAATTTGAATCTGCCGGGAATATTTTCAGCATCTTCAATAGTAGAGAAGAAGTAACAGGATTGGTTTCAGGAAGCTCTAAAAAGATTTTCGACATTCCCTATTCTCAATTTGTGAAATTCGATTTTGATGTAAGAAAATATTTTAGTTTTTTCAATGATAAACATACTTTGGCTTTACGCCAGTTTATCGGAATCGGAATTCCTTATGGAAACTCTTCTACCATGCCTTTTGTACGATCTTATTTCAATGGCGGTTCCAATGATATTCGGGCGTGGCGAGTTTTCGGTGGATTAGGTCCTGCAGATTCTCAATTGGACGAAAAAGTGCGCGCGTATATCATGGACAATGTAAAACTCACGACCAATATCGAATATCGAATGCCATTTACCAAAATGTTTGAAGGCGCTGCTTTTATCGATGCCGGAAATATCTGGAGTTTAAAGGACAATGGTTTTGGTGACGAGTTTAAATTCAATAAATTCCTTTCCCAAATGGGAGTCGGAACCGGTATTGGTTTAAGGATTAATGTGGCGTACATCACGCTACGTTTGGACGCAGCTTACAAAGTTTATGATCCCAACAAACCCATCGGCGACCGATGGGTGATTCAGAAATGGCAACCTCTGAAACCTGTGCTCAATTTTGCCTTTGGTTATCCTTTTTAATGATACAATTAATATAAAAAAACCGCTTCCAATGGAGGCGGTTTTTGTGTCTATACAAGTTTTTTATTCGAGATCAAAAAGTTCCCCGATGACTCCTTCTTCGGGGAAATCTTCGTCTCTCACATCTTGGTCAATAAAACTAATATGTCCTTCGGTAGATTCCACCGAATCAAAACCTTCATTGATTTCCTCCGGCTCCGGAATAGTGATGTTAATGCTTTTCAGTTTATTCTTGGTTAACTGATTTCCAATTGCTTTAATTCCTTTCACCGCGATAAACTCGTCTGTGGTAATGGTTTCCGGATCTTTCACCTTGTCTTTGTCTTTCGCAAAAACAAGTTCTAACGTTGAATTATTAGCCACGATTACATTTTCTATAAAAGATTTCGGATGGTCCGAAGGCATGAAGTGTTGCACATTGGTCGTATTATCGAGCAAAAATCTCTTGATGAAATAAATTCCTTTTTCGCCATCAAAATAAATACAAGTAATCGGTTGCTCCGGTTTCCATTTTTCGAGGATCAAATAATCATCATCAAAGCGGTTCATTAAGTCAAAAGAAACCAATTTGGCTTCTCCCTGGGAATTGATGGTGAGGATTTTATCATCTCCTTTGAAACTTCCGAGCAATGTCCCTCTTGCATCAGCATTCAAACGCCTCACGGTTTCATCAAACCAGATTTTTCGCGGCGCCAAAGTGGAGTGACCTTCCTCTTTTAAATCTACTTTTTTTACCGCATATTTCGTCACCAAATTTCCTTTAGAATCTCTTCCTTTAATCGCAAGATCAGAGAAATCTATTTCAATTTTGTTCTTTCTTACTCTGGCGTTGGGCTTCAATAAAACAGTTACCAATTCTGCTTCACCATTTGGATTGGCCGAAAAATAAAGCATTTCCGAACCTTTCTTGTCGGATGATAGTTTATAGTCGGTATTTCGGGTAACTCCCGTTACGGAAAATCGTTTCATATAATATGGTCCTGTACTACCTTCACGGTAAATCATGTTGTAGACCGTTCGTTTATCGTTCTTTTTCCAAACCGCAACGTGAACGATATTTTTTCCTATAAAGGTTTTGGCTTCCACTTTTACCACTTTCATCGTTCCGTCTTTTTGGAACGTGATGATATCATCAATATCCGAACAATCGAACAAATACTGATCTTTTTTCAATGAAGTTCCGATAAAACCTTCTTCGAAATTTGCATAGAATTTTTCGTTAGCCACCGCCACTTTGGTCGCATCGATGTTATCGAAAACCCGTAATTCTGTTCTACGTTCTTTACCTTTACCGTATTTTTTTTGTATGTTGGTATAATAATCTATCGCATAAGCAATTAGATTATCCAAATGGTATTTCACCTGCTCTATTTTCCCTTCAAGAGCGAGGATATTTTCTTTGAATTTATCAAGATCGAAGCGCGAAATTCTTTTAATTCTAATTTCGGTTAACCTCAAAATATCATCTTCGGTTATTGCACGAAGCAAATTTTTGGTATGCGGTTTAAGGCCTTTGTCAATAGTTGCGATTACTTCTTCCCAAGATTTCACTTCTTCGATATCGTGATAAATTCTGTTCTCGATAAAAATTCGTTCCAGCGAAGCAAAATGCCAGTTTTCTTGCAGCTCATGAAGCTCAATTTCAAGCTCTTTTTTCAATAAAGAAACCGTGTGATCGGTATTTCTTCTGAGGATTTCCGAAACAGTTAAAAATTCGGGTTTATCACCAACAATCACGCATGCATTGGGAGAAATCGGAATCTCGCAATCGGTAAAAGCATACAGCGCATCAATGGTCTTATCGGGAGAAACATCGTTGGTAAGGTGAATATTGATTTCAACGGTATCAGAAGTATTGTCCTCGATTTTTTTAATTTTTATTTTCCCTTTTTCGTTGGCTTTAATAACGGAATCAATCAAATCGCCGGTATTTTTACCAAAAGGAAGTTCTGTGATGCAGAGCGTATTTTTATCTTTCTGAATAATTCGAGCTCTTGCACGAATTCTTCCACCACGTTCACCATCGTTATAATTGGATACATCGAGCATTCCACCGGTGAGGAAATCCGGATAAAGCTCAAATTTTTTACCTTTCAAATGTGCAACGGAGGCATTAATCAACTCATTGAAATTATGAGGCATAATCTTCGTAGAAAGTCCAACACCAATCCCTTCCACTCCGGATGCAAGCAAGAGCGGAAATTTAACAGGAAGATCGACCGGTTCGTTGTTTCGTCCGTCATACGACTTTGACCAATGCGTTGTTTTCGGGTTGAAAACGACTTCCAAAGCGAAAGGCGTTAATCTTGCCTCGATATATCTCGCAGCCGCGGCGGAATCTCCAGTATAGATATTTCCCCAGTTTCCTTGGGTATCGATGAGAAGTTCCTTTTGCCCAATTTGCACCATTGCATCGGTAATGGAGGCATCACCGTGAGGGTGATATTTCATGGTATTTCCTACGATATTCGCCACTTTGTTGTAGCGGCCATCTTCCAACTCTCGCATGGAGTGCATGATTCTGCGCTGTACGGGTTTGAAACCATCAAAAATTGAAGGAATCGCCCGATCCAAAATAACATAGGACGCGTAATCTAAAAACCAATCCTTGTAAAGCCCGGAAACCTTTTTCAGCGATTCTTCGTGGTGATTTTCTTGTTCTTCCATCAATTATTTTCTCTCTCTTTATTCGTTTTAATCACTTTACTTAAGGACATTTTCAAATCATTCAGTTCTTTCTTGGTAAGATAAGAAATATCATATTTTAAGATGATTGAATGATTTTTTTTACTTGAAATCGTGATGTATAATTTTTTTAAAATAATGGCATTCAGGACTTCATAGTTTTTCAGTTTATACTTCGGAAACTCGTCACTCAATGCTTTGTCTAGGAAAAGGACAACATTTCTGTTCTTGAAATTAAGCGCTTCACCGTCACTATCATATTCAAAAATCTGTCGACCTCTGAGGTAAAAAATCAGAATGCCTAGAATCGGAATAATGATTAACAGAAACTCGAACCAACCTAAATAGTGGTAACGATACCGCTCCAAAAAAAACAAAAAAATTCCTAAAAATAGCCCGACGGTGACAAGCGTGCTAAGAAATTGAAAATATCCTGCTTTGTTTCGGTTACTGAGTCTCATATCATTAGTTTTCCTGACTTTAGTTTAGCTTAACATGTCCGTTAATATTTCTTTTTTATCGATATCTGGATCTTCCACCACCAAATTTTCGAGGATAAATGTTTGGCGATCAGGCGTATTTTTCCCCATATAAAATTCTAAAATTTGAAGTATGGTTTGATCCTTTCCTAAAACTACAGGTTCCAAACGAATATCTTTTCCGATAAAATGCTTGAATTCATCCGGAGAAATCTCGCCTAATCCCTTAAATCTTGTGATTTCTGGATTTTTCCCTAGTTCATTCAGTGCTTTTATTCTTTCAGCTTCAGAATAGCAATAGCGGGTTTCCTTCTTATTTCTGACTCTGAAAAGTGGAGTTTGCAAAATATAAAGATGTCCATTTTTAATCAAATCCGGGAAAAATTGCAAGAAAAAAGTAATCATCAACAGACGAATATGCATACCATCCACATCAGCATCAGTAGCGATGATTACGTGGTTGTAACGAAGGTCTTCCAATGAATCTTCAATATTTAATGCAGCCTGCAACAGGTTGAATTCTTCGTTTTCGTACACTACTCTTTTGGTTAAACCAAAGCAGTTCAAAGGTTTTCCTTTAAGTGAAAATACCGCCTGGGTTTCCACATCACGGGATTTGGTAATGGAACCGGAAGCAGAATCTCCCTCAGTGATGAAGATCATGGTTTCGGCTTTTCTCAGGGCTTTTTGGTCGTTATAATGTTGTCTGCAATCGCGCAATTTCTTGTTATGAAGCGAAACTTTTTTAGCTCTTTCTCGCGCGAGTTTTTGTATGCCGGAAAGTTCTTTTCTTTCCCTTTCCGAAATGATGATTTTGCGGTGAATAGCTTCAGCGATTTCTTGGTTTTGATGCAAGAAATTATCCAATTTATTTTTAAGAAAATTGGTGATAAAAGTTCTCACCGTTTCCTTGCCGGGTTCCATTTCGTTGGAGCCTAACTTTGTTTTGGTTTGCGATTCGAAAACCGGCTCGATTACTTTGATGGAAACCGCTGCAATAATTGATTTTCTGATGTCTGCCGCCTCGAAATTTTTATTGAAATATTCGCGAATGGTTTTCACATAAGCTTCCCGAAAAGCATTCAAATGCGTTCCACCCTGCGTGGTATTTTGTCCGTTTACAAAAGAAAAATACGTTTCCGACTGGGATTTGTCGGAATGCGTGATTGCCACTTCGATATCTTCATCTTTCAGGTGAACAACAGGATACAGGATTTCGCCTTCAATTTCTTCTTGAAGCAAATCTTTCAAACCGTTTTCTGAGAAGAAAGTTTCGCCATTAAAGATAATTTTCAAGCCGGGATTCAGGTAGCAGTAGTTCTTGAGCATCTTTTCGATGTACTCTTTCCTGAATTTATAATGAGTAAAAATCGAAGCATCTGGAATAAAGGTAATTTCCGTTCCGTTTCGATCTGAAGTATCAATTTCAGAATGATCTGCGGTGATAATTCCTTTAGAAAATTCGGCTATTTTTGCTTTGCCTTCTCGAACAGATTTTACTTTAAAATATTCAGAAAGTGCATTCACCGCTTTGGTACCCACCCCGTTCAAACCTACCGATTTTTTAAACGCTTTGGAGTCATATTTACCACCGGTATTCATTTTAGAAACTGCGTCAACTACTTTCCCTAAAGGGATTCCACGACCATAATCTCGGATCATGGCTTTGCCTTCGTCGATTTTAATTTCAATGCGCTTTCCGGATTTCATTACAAATTCGTCAATGGAATTATCAATGATTTCCTTGAGAAGAATATAAATACCGTCGTCCGCGGAGGAACCATCGCCCAACTTCCCAATATACATTCCCGGGCGAATTCGGATATGCTCCTGCCAATCGAGGGTTCTGATGTTGTCTTCGGAATAATTTACAGTAGTATTTTCACTCATAGAACTTGGAGTTACTTTAAAATTCAGTAACTCACAAAAATAGCGAAACGAAATTGATTTTTAAAATTTTGTGGAAAATTATTTTAATATCTATTGAATTTTTACGATATAAAAAAGAAATTAATACATATCTGAAATAAAAAAATCGCCATGAATTATAGCGATTTTATTTTATGATTAAATTTTATGGAATTACACATTAAAACGGAAATGCATCACATCGCCATCTTTCACGATATATTCTTTTCCTTCTACGCGCATTTTTCCAGCTTCTTTTACTTTCGCTTCCGAACCGAAATTCACGAAATCATCATAAGCAATAACTTCCGCACGGATAAATCCTTTTTCGAAATCGGTATGAATCACTCCTGCTGCTTGCGGCGCGGTCCAACCTTGGCCGATGGTCCATGCGCGAACTTCTTTTACACCGGCGGTAAAATAGGTTTGAAGTTTCAATAAATCATAAGCTTTTCTGATCAATCGGTTTACGCCCGGCTCTTCTAGGCCGAGTTCTTCAAGAAACATTTGTCTTTCTTCGAAAGTTTCCAATTCGTTGATGTCAGCTTCAATTTGCGCCGCTAAAACAACTACTTCAGCATTTTCATTGGCTGCCATTTCTTCGATTTTGGCAATCCATTCATTACCGTTTTTAATGGAATTTTCATCCACGTTACAAACATAAAGAACTGGTTTATTGGTCAGCAACTGAATTTCACCAATCACAGAAGCCGCGAAATCATCCATCGGAAATTCTCTCACATTTTTACCGTCTTCCACAAATTTCTGAAGATTAGAAAGCGTTTCGTAAGTCAAAACATCTTCTTTTTTACCAGATTTAATGAATTTTTTAGCTTTATCAACCGCTTTTCCAAGGGTTTCTAGATCTTTCAATTGCAATTCGATATCGATGATTTCCTTATCTCTCATTGGATCTACGGAACCTTCTACGTGAACAATATTTCCGTTTTCGAAACATCTTAAAACATGAATAATGGCTTCACACTCTCGAATATTAGCGAGAAATTGGTTACCCAAACCTTCTCCTTTGCTCGCGCCTTTCACCAAACCTGCTATATCCACGATTTCTACCACTGCCGGCAAAACTCTTTCCGGATTTACCAGTTTTTCCAACTCAAATAATCTGGGATCAGGTACAGAAACCGTTCCCAAATTGGGCTCGATGGTACAGAAAGGATAATTCGCCGATTGCGCTTTGGCGTTACTTAAACAATTAAAGAGGGTTGATTTACCTACATTGGGCAAACCTACAATTCCACATTTCATATATTATTTTTATAGGTGTGCAAAGATAAGATTTTTATCCTATTTTATTTAATGAAAAAAAGATGGTAATTTTAAATTTTACAAAAATATTTTGTATTGATTTTCAACAAGTTAAATGTTATTTTTAAATATCACTAAAAAAATAGTTGTAATAATGGAATTAATTTCTACATTTGTATCACTAAACAAATAGTGATATGAAAATCCCTTCCCTAACGAAAGCTGAAGAACAAGTGATGCAATACCTTTGGGAACTCGAAAAAGCCTTTCTGAAAGACCTTCTCGACCAGTTCCCGGAGCCAAAACCGCACACCAACACGGTTTCTACCATTTTGAAGGTTTTAAAAGAAAAAAACTTCGTTGATTATCAAGTTTTCGGCAGACAACACGAATATTTCCCCTTGGTTTCCAAAGAAAATTACAGCGGAAAATCGATGAACAGTTTGGTAAAAAATTACTTTGAAGGATCGTACAAAAACGCTGTTTCGTTTCTTGTGGAGAAAAACGAACTCAGTGTGGAAGATCTGGAAATGCTTCTCGATGAACTTAAAAATAAAAACTAATGGAAGCGCTGCTCATCTATTTCGGGAAAGTTTTTTTGGCTTCGGGTGTACTATTTTTATACTATCAGTTGTTCTTAAAAGACAAGACGTTTCATCATTACAACCGCTTCTATTTGCTGGGAGTTTTGATGTTGAGTATGATACTACCCTTTTTTAAAATAAGTTATTTTACAATTGAGGTAAATACAGATATTTATTTATTGTATAGCAAGTTACAAAATTTTAACTCTACTAAAACTTTAAGTCATGATTTCACTTATTCTCAACTTATTGCTTGCCTTATTGGATTGGTTTCTGTCTTTTGTTTAGGCAAATTATTCTACGGAATTTTCAAGATTCAGCAACTGAAAAAGGAATTTCCTCAAGAACATTTCGAAGGCATTTCCTTTTACCAAACCAACCTTTCCGAAGCGCCTTTTTCTTTCTTCAAGAATCTGTTTTGGAAAGACTCCATTCTCATTCATTCCGATTTGGGACGCCAAATTCTGAAGCATGAAATGGTACACATCGAACAGAAACATTCGCGAGACAAAATTTTCACCGAGATGGTAACCGCTGTGTTTTGGTGGAATCCCGTTTTTCATCTCATCAAAAAAGAAATCATTTTAATACACGAATATTTGGCCGATAAAAAAGCCATTAAAAATTCGGACACGAAAGCATTTGCGCAGATGCTTTTGGCGAGTCACTTTTCCGGAACACAGTTACCCGCAACCAGTCCGTTTCTTAATTCTAACCTCAAAAAAAGATTAACAATGCTTAAAAAATCAAAAACAAAATACAGTTATGCGCGGAGAATACTTGCATTGCCACTTCTATTTGCGCTCGCTTTCATCTATATGATTAATGCGAAAAACAAAGAAATCACCAAAACCAATTTGGAAATCGAACAAATGGTTGCCGAGATTAAAAAAGATACGATCACTCCGAAAGACGCTGCACAAGGAACCGACGGAACCGAGATTCAGAAGGAAAATCCGGAATTATTCACCGACAACGATTCTTTAAACGAAACTGCTTTGAAAAAGATTCAGGATAAAATTGCTCAAAAGCAAAAGCTGATGGAACCTTACAAAGAATTGATGCTTAAAAAGAACGAAGAAGGCCTGAAAATCAGCAAGGAAATGCGAGCAAAATCGGAAGAATTGCAAAAACTTTCCATGAAAAAAGATTTCGAAAGCCCAAGATTTAAAGATCTTGAAAAGGAAATGAAAGTATTGGATGGGAAAATCAGTGAAATCTTCGACACCGAAGAATTCAAAAACAACCAAAAAGTGATCGAACTGAAATTTATAGAACTGGATCAACTTTACGCTAAAATGGATGATTATTACAACTCTGATGCGTTTAAATTAAAAATAAAAGATGCAGAAGAACGCGCAAAAGAAGCGGAGAAAAAATTCAATTCACCTGAATTTAAAAAGAAAATGATGGACGCTGAACTTAAAATGAAAGAAGCGGAGAAAAAATGGAATTCACCGGAATTTAAAAGAAAAATAAAAGAAGCCGAAAAACGTGCGAAAGAAGCCGAAAAGATGATCAATTCCCCGGAATTCAAAAAGAAAATTGCTGATGCGGAAGCCAAAGCAAAAATCGCTGCCGAACAAGCCAATTCGAGAATTATCGTTCTTAATAATCAGAACAAAAACGGAAACATTTTGACGGATGACAACATCAAAATCTTCATCGATGGAAAACCGGTGAGCAAAACTGAAATGGATCAATTTCCGCCAGAAAAAATCGATAAAATGGAAGTCTTCAAAAAAGGATTCCACGGAAACACCAACGCAGAAATCCGCATCACCACCAAAAAATAATCCACCAAAATGCCAGATTTTTATTTAAAAATGATGGCATTTTTTCTATCTTTAATGAAAATCAACTATGAAAAAATACATTGCACTCTTTGTTTTGATAAGCAATCTTTTTATTGCTCAAAACCAACGATTCAGCTATCAATACCAATTTGTAAAAGACACTTTGACCAAACAAGAAATCACCAAAGAACTGATGAATCTTGATATTGTGAAAGAAGGTTCCGTTTTTTATAGTCGCGATGTGTACGTTTCGGATTCCATCATGAATGCCTATTTCGAAAATCAAATTAAAACGACCGGCTCCATGAATGTGGATGCGAAAATAATGTCGCAAAGAAAAGGAAGCGTGAAATACAAAATCTTAAAAACATACCCTGATTTTAAAATATTCTCCTCTCTAAACATTGGAATCGATTCTTATAAAGTTACAGACGACCGAAAAATCGTTTGGAAAATACTGCCCGACCAACAAAAAATCGGAGAATTTAATGCACAAAAAGCAACATCCGAATTTGCGGGAAGACAATGGGTAGCTTGGTTTTCCACGGAATTGCCTTTCCAAGACGGTCCATATAAATTTCACGGTTTGCCAGGATTAATTGTAAAACTTGAAGACCGCACCAAAACGCATCAATTTGAACTCATCGGAGTTTCTAAATTCACGCCTAATCCCGAAAAAACTTCTGAATTTATCGGAAAAAATAAAGAAATTGAAATCAATCAGAAGCAGTACAGAAAAATCTTTTTGGAAAACCGAAATGATCCGTCAAAAGTAATGAAACAAGCGATCGCAAATGGAGCAATCATTCAATTGACCGATCCTAACGGAAACAAAATCAGTACCGCCGAAATGATTAAAAACAAAGAGCAAAACGCGAAAGCCAACAATGCGAAAGATAACAACCTTATCGAACTCGATTTGTTGCAGTAATCTTTTATTTTACTGACAATTTTCATATCATCATTGAAAGATATTTTCCTTAACTTTAATCTATCAAAAATCCATAAAAATTTAAAGTCATGGAAAATCACAACCTCACCCACGAATTCCCTGAACTGGAAGAGAAAATCAATCAATTAAAGCTGGATGACGAAAATTTCAGGAAGATGTATGTGAATTATGAAGAAGTGAACGCGCTCATTCAGCATTACGAAGAAGGCGAACAAAACCACACCACCGACGAACACCTCACCGATTTGCGCAAAAAAAGGATGCATTTGAAGGACGATTTGTATGTTTTCCTTAGAAGCAATTAATTGATAAACCTTTAGCAAAAATCAAATTAACACTTTGATTATCAAATAATTTACCGATTCAATAAAAAGTGTTTTCACTTATTATAAAGAGATTGTCCAGCAATCCAAAAGCGGCGAAGTGAGTCGCTTTTTTGTTGTGAAAATCTTTCATTTTAAGTTGGTAAATTCGATTTTCGGGAAGACTTTGGGTTTCAAATCAAAATGAATTTCCATTTTCTATAATTTTTAGCATTAAATTCTGTTAATTCTACATCACTTTGCAAATTATCCGCTAAAAAAGTTTACTTTTGCACCGTCAAAAAACGATTATGCAAAACATTAGAAATATCGCAATTATTGCGCACGTTGACCACGGCAAGACGACATTGGTTGACAAAATCATCCACGCTACAAGTGTTCTACGCGAAAACCAAGAATCAGGAGACCTGATTATGGACAACAACGACCTTGAGCGAGAAAGAGGAATTACCATTTTATCTAAAAATATCTCGGTAACATACAAAGACACTAAAATCAATGTAATCGATACTCCGGGCCACGCCGATTTCGGTGGTGAGGTTGAAAGAGTTTTGAAAATGGCCGATGGAGTTTTACTTCTTGTAGATGCCTTCGAAGGACCAATGCCACAAACTCGTTTTGTATTGCAGAAAGCTTTGGAATTAGGTTTAAGACCAGTAGTAGTGATCAATAAAGTTGATAAACCAAACTGTCGTCCGGATGAAGTTCATGACCAAGTATTCGATTTATTCTTCAACTTGGACGCTACCGAAGAGCAATTGGATTTCCCAACATTCTACGGATCATCTAAACAAGGCTGGTTCAACACATCATTAGAAGAAACCGATAACATTTTTCCTTTATTAGACGGAATCTTAGAACATGTTCCTGCTCCAGATGCGAAAGAAGGACCACTAAGAATGCAGATTACTTCTTTAGATTTCTCTTCTTTCTTAGGAAGAATTGCAATCGGAAAAATTACCCAAGGTTCTGTAAAAGAATCAGAATGGATTGGTTTGGCTCAGGAAGACGGCAACATCATCAAAGGAAAAGTAAAAGAATTATACGTTTTCGAAGGTCTTGGTAAAAAGAAAGTTCAGGAAGTGAAAGCTGGAGACATCTGCGCCATCGTAGGTTTCGACAAATTCCAAATCGGGGATTCTTTTGTAGATTTAGAAAACCCAGATCCGTTGCCAAGAACAGCGATCGACGAACCTACATTGAACATGACATTCTCCATCAACAACTCCCCTTTCTTCGGGAAAGATGGGAAATATGTAACTTCAAACCACCTGAAAGAAAGATTAACCAAAGAATTAGAGAAAAACCTTGCATTAAGAGTAGAACCTACCGATGATGCCAATACTTTCCTAGTTTTCGGTCGTGGTATCCTTCACCTTTCGGTTTTAATTGAAACTATGAGAAGAGAAGGTTATGAAATGACCATCGGGCAACCACAAGTTATCCTAAGAGAAATCGACGGAGTGAAATGTGAGCCTTATGAATCAATGGTTGTTGATGTACCAGAAGAATACGCTTCCCGAGTAATCGATTTGGCTACTCAGAGAAAAGGTGACCTCCACATTATGGAAACCAAAGGTGAAATGCAACACATGGAATTCGAAATTCCTTCCAGAGGACTGATCGGATTGCGTTCCCAGATGCTTACCGCTACTGCCGGAGAAGCTATTATGGCACACCGTTTCGTAGATTACAAACCTTTCAAAGGAGCTATTCCCGGAAGATTGGTGGGTGTTTTGGTAAGTAAAAGCCAAGGTCCTGCTACCGAATATTCTATCGCTAAATTGCAAGACAGAGGTAAATTCTTTGTGGATCCGGGCGAGGAAATTTATGAAGGAATGATTATCGGGGAACAAAATAAACCAGGAGATTTGGTAGTAAACATCGTTGAAGCAAAACAGCTGAACAACATGCGTGCTTCCGGAAAAGATAAAGACGGCAGCATCGCTCCGAAAATCCAATTCTCACTTGAAGAATGTATGGAATACATCCAAGCTGACGAAGCAATCGAGGTAACTCCAAACTTCATCCGTATGCGTAAAAAAGTTCTTAGCGAAAACGACAGAAAACGTATCGAAAGAGGAGCAAAAGGATAATCCTCCGAAAACATACAACGTAAGAAGCCCAAACAGCGCTGACAACGAAACACAAAAGCCTCAAATTATTTGGGGCTTTTTTCGTGCATTATGTCTCGTCCTAAAATAAGTTTACACAAAATAGACTTATTATGGAAAATCGAGAAAATACAGTAGAAAAGCGTACACAAAAAGATTACACAATGGCTTTTAAATTAGGTATTGTTAGTCGTGTAGAAAAGGGCGAATTCACTTACAAACAGGCGCAACAACATTACGGTATCCAAGGTAGAAGCACCGTTTTGGTTTGGCTCAGAAAATATGGTAATTTAGATTGGAGCAAACCCACCATTCATACCATGTTACAATCCAAAGAAACACCCGCCGAAAAGATTAAAAGATTAGAGAAAGAATTAGCTGATGAGAAACTGAAAACCAAAGTTCTCAATATGATGATTTATATCTCCGACAAGCAATACGGCACACAGATTCGAAAAAAGTTTACGCCCAAACAGTCAGACAACTCCAAGAAAAAGGATTGAGTTTATCCAAAATCTGCAGATTGTTTGGGATAAGCAGACAAGCCATTTACCAGCAGCGCCAAAGATTATGTGTTCGGGAAAAAGAATTGGAGAAAGTTAAACAATTTGTTGAGGAGATTCGTTTTGAACAGCCCAGAATAGGAACAAGAAAACTTTATTATTTGCTTAAAAATAAGTTCTGGCTTGAAAACATAAAAATAGGCAGAGATGCGCTGTTCAATTATTTGCGAAGAGAAAACCTTCTTATTTATCATAAGAAAAGATATACAAGAACCACTTTTTCAAAGCATTGGCTCAGAAAACACCCCAATCTTTTGAAATCGACTTGTCTCAAAAGAAAAGAACAGGTATTTGTAAGTGATATCACTTATGTGAAAACCAAGACGAGTGTCTGTTATTTATCCTTGGTTACGGATGCTTACAGCAGAAAAATAATGGGTTACGAGCTAAGTGAAAATATGAATGCTGAAAATGTAGTGAAAGCTCTGAAAATGGCCGTGAGAAACAGGACAACTCATCTTCCGCTTATTCATCACTCAGACAGAGGATTGCAATATTGTTCCGAAGTGTATCAGAAAGCACTTGTTGAAAACAAAATAATACCCTCACAATGACAGATGGCTATGATTGCTAGCAAAATGCTTTAGCAGAAAGAATCAATGGAATATTGAAACAAGAATTTTTAATTTATAAATGCAAAAACATTCAGGATTTAAAACAAATGGTGAAAGAAAGTATTTATATTTACAACAACAAAAGACCACATCTTAGTCTGAAGATGAAAACTCCGGAAACAATCCACAAAAAATCCGGAAAATCAAAATCTTCCGGATTAATATTTTAATTAAAAACTTGTAAACCTATTTTAGGACTAGTCATAATGGCTTCGACAGGCTCAGCCTGACAAGCATTTAGTATTAGAATTGTCACACTGAGCGGAGTCTAAGTGTTTAAAAAATAAGAATATCAAATAATGAAAATTTTAAAATTTGGGGGAACTTCGGTTGGAAGTGTAGAAGCATTGAGAAATGTAAAATCAATCATTGAGAAAGAATTTAATAAAGACAAACCTTTAATCGTTGTTTGTTCCGCTTTGTCAGGAATCACGAATGCGCTTTTATCGGCGTCACAAAAAGCGTTAATACAAAACGATTTTTCTGAAATCTTGAAAGCGGCTGAAGAAAAGCATTATCAGATTATTTCAGAATTGTTGCCAAGAACGGCACAGAATCCATTATTAATGATGGTAAAAGTAAGTTTCAATGAGATTGAAGATGTTTTATTCAGCGTTAAAAATCTAGGTGAATTATCAGACAGAATCAAAGATAGACTGCTTTCTTATGGAGAACAGATGTCGAGCAAGATTGTTTCTGCTTTTCTTCAATCTGAAGGTTTTCCTGCAGTTTTCCAAGATTCAAGAAAGTTAATTGCAACAGATTCTCACTTCGGAAATGCGAATGTCGATTCTAAAAAAACCAATGAAAACCTTAAAAACTGGAAACTGGAAAATCAAATTTATGTGGTAACAGGTTTTATCGCAAAAGATAAAAATGATGAAACCACAACTTTGGGAAGAGGAGGTTCTGATTACACCGCCGCAATTTTAGGTTCAGGTTTAAAAGCTGACGAAATACAGATTTGGACAGATGTTGACGGTTTCTTAACGGCTGATCCAAGATTGGTTAAAAATGCATTTTCTCAATCTGAATTGAGTTACCAGGAAGCAATGGAAATGTCGTATTTCGGTGCAAAAGTGATTTATCCTCCAACGATGATTCCTGCTATCGAAAGTCAAATTCCTATTTATATTAAAAATACATTCAAGCCAGAAAACCCCGGAACTTTGATTCATCAAAAATCCGAAATTACAAAAGGTCTTATCAAAGGAATTGTCTCTATCGAGAAAACTTGTTTGATTAATATTACCGGAAACGGGATGATCGGAATGAAAGGTTTCAGTGGAAGATTGTTCAATGCCTTGGCGAAATATGAGGTCAATGTAATCCTCATTACGCAGGCAAGTTCTGAACATAGTATTTCGTTTGTCGTTGCTTTTGATGATGAGAAAAAAGCGAAAACAGCAATCTATGAAGAATTTGATTTTGAAATTAATTCCAACAAAATAGATGAACCGCAGTTCGATAATGAGCTAAGTATTCTTTCTGTCGTTGGCGAGAATATGAAAAAAACGAGAGGAATAAGCGGGAAGTTTTTTAGTGCTTTGGGCAAGAACGGAATCAATATTATTGCCATTGCGCAAGGTTCATCCGAGCTCAATATTTCTGCTGTGATTGAAAGAAATGAACTTTCAAAAGCACTGAATGTTGTTCACGATTCGTTGTTACTTTCACCGGTTAAAACCTTCAATGTGATGTTTGCAGGAACAGGAAATATCGGGAAAGAATTGTTCCGACAATTGGAAAGAGAACAGAGAAATCTCGAAGAAAATCATCAGATTAAAATCAATGTTGTAGGAATTACTAACAGTCGGGAAATGAAAATTTTCGATAATCCTGAATCTGATTTTGATTTAAATAATAACTTTAATACTAATTTACAAAAATCAGATTTGAAAGAATTTATAAATTCTATTTCAAGTAAAAATTTACCTAATTTGGTTTTTGTAGACAATACTTCCAGCGAAGATGTTGTTGCAGAATATTCATTGTTATTCAATAATAATATCTCAATTGTAACTTGTAACAAAAAAGGAAATTCTTCGTCTTACGAACAATACAGTAAGTTCAAAAGATTGGCAAAAAAGAACAATGTGAGTTTCTTATATGAGACTAACGTTGGAGCTGGTCTTCCAATTATCAAAACCTTAAATGACCTTTGGATTTCCGGTGACGAAATTCTGAAAATCGAAGCAATTTTATCGGGAACAATTTCTTACATTTTCAATAATTATGTTGGCGATAATACTTTTGCAGAAGTTGTAAGAACTGCTCAGGAATTAGGTTATACAGAACCAGACCCGAGAGATGATTTGAACGGAATGGATTTCTCTCGAAAAATGCTGATTCTTGGAAGAGAAATCGGATTGCCGTTGGAAATGTCAAATGTTAATATCAAAGATTTCCTTCCGGAAGCTTGTCTCAAAGCAGAATCAATTCCTGCCTTCTACGAAGAGCTGGAAAAACACGAACCTTACTTTTCATCATTCAAAAATGAAGCAGAAAATTCCGGAAGAAAATTGAGATTAATTGGTGTTCTTGAAGATGGAAAAATCAACATAGAAGTTCAGATTGTAGATGCTAATCATCCGTTTTTCGGATTGTCGGGAAGTGATAATATCATTTCGTTTACAACTTCAAGATATAAAAATACACCTTTGGTTGTAAAAGGTCCGGGCGCAGGTGCAGAAGTTACAGCCGCTGGAGTTTTTGCAGATTTAGTAAGAGTTACAGCTCAATAATAATTGTTAATGATTAATTATCAATGATTAATTTTTAACACCAATCAATTAACAATTTACCATTAACAATTAATAATTAAAAATGGATTCTATAAAAGTTTTTGCTCCGGCTACAGTTGCTAATGTCGTTTGTGGTTACGACGTTCTCGGTTTTGCTATACAAGAACCCGGCGATGAAATTATCTTGAAAAAGAACGATTCCAATCAAATCGTCATTACAAAAATCGAAGGCGATAACGGTAAACTTCCGAAAGACCCTAATAAAAATGTCGTTTCGCACGTCATTAGATTATTTCTGGAAAAAATCAATTCGAATCAAGGAATTGATATCGAATTATATAAAAAAATGCCACTCAACAGCGGAATGGGTTCTAGCGCAGCGAGTAGCGTTGCGGCTTTGGTTGCAATCAATGAGTTGATGGGAAAACCATACACAAAACAAGAATTGTTGCCATTGGCGATGGAAGGCGAGAGAATTGCCTGCGGAAATGCACACGCAGACAATGTTGCGCCGGCGCTTTTGGGAGGTTTGGTTTTGGTAAGAAGTTATGAACCTTTAGACGCAATCAAACTGCCTTATCCAAAAGATTTGTCGGTAGTTTCAGTTCATCCGCACGTGGATGTTCCGACAGGCGAGGCAAGGAAAATCATCAAAGAAAGAATCAGTCTCAAATCTGCGGTTCAGCAATGGGGAAATGTCGCAGGTTTGGTTGCGGGATTTTGTACTGGCGATTTGGATTTGGTTAGCCGAAGTATGGAAGATGTCATCATAGAGCCGGTTCGCGCAATGTTGATTCCAAATTTTTATGAGATGAAACAACTGGCTTTAGATAACGGTGCGATTGGTTTCGGGATTTCTGGTTCTGGTCCGTCGGTTTTTGCTTTGTGCGAAAAGAAAGAAACAGCGGAAGAAATTTCATTCAAAATCAAAGAATTACTCAATCAAAAAAATATAGAAAGCGAAGCTTTTGTAACGAAAATCAATGATGAAGGAGCGAGAGTTCTTTAAGATAAAAGAATAAAGAACAAAGAGGAAAGACTGTCAACCGACAAATAACAACTATCAACAAAATGAAATACATATCAACAAGACAAAAACAAGCAACTAATATAAAAACAGCCATTTTAAAAGGTTTGGCAGATGACGGCGGACTTTTTATGCCGGAATATATTCCGCAGTTAGATTCGGAATTTTTTGAAAATCTACCCAATCTTAGTTTACAGGAAATCGGGTTTCGAGTAGCGAAAGAATTTCTCGGCGAATCAATTTCGGATGAAAACCTAAAAGAAATCATAGATGAGGTTTTGAACTTCGAAATTCCTGCCATCAAAATTTCGGAGAATATTTATTCATTAGAATTATTCCACGGTCCAACGATGGCTTTCAAAGATGTTGGAGCGAGATTTATGGCAAGAATGATGTCTTATTTCTCTGGAGGAAAACCAATGAAAGTGATTGCTGCAACATCCGGCGATACAGGAAGTGCGGTTGCGTCAGGATTTTTCGGAGTTCAAGGAATTGAAGTTTATATTCTTTATCCAAAAGGAAAAGTGAGTCCGTTGCAGGAAAAACAACTGACAACTTGGGGCGGAAATATCAAAGCTTTGGAAATAGACGGAACTTTTGACGATTGTCAAGCTTTGGCAAAACAGATTTTGTCCGACGAAGAATTGAATCAGAAATTCACTTTGACATCAGCAAATAGTATCAATATTGCGAGATTAATTCCTCAATCATTTTATTATTTCTGGGCATTTGCACAATTGCAAAAATTGAAAAAACCGATTGTTTTCTCGGTTCCAAGTGGAAATTTTGGAAATTTAACAGCGGGACTTTTTGCTAAGAAAATGGGATTGCCAATTCATCATTTTGTAGCTTCAACTAATGAAAATGATGTAGTCCCGAAGTTTTTAGAAACTGGGAATTACGAATCAAAACCTTCGAAACAAACCATCAGCAATGCAATGGACGTAGGAAATCCAAGTAATTTTGAACGAATGAAAAGCTTGTTCAATAATGATGTTTCAGAATTTAAAAAAGAGATTGAATCTTACTCTTTCTCCGATGAAGCAACCAAAAAAGCAATGCAAGAAGTAAAAAAAGATTTTAATTACACGCTTGACCCACACGGTGCAGTTGCATATCTTGGACTTCAGGCTCTTCGACAAGCTCAGAGTGACAAAATAAATGAAGATTTTGTTGGTGTTTTGTTGGAAACTGCTCATCCTGCGAAATTTGTTGAAGTGGTAGAAGATGTTCTGAAAGAGCAAATTGAAATTCCTGAAAAATTGGAAGCTTTTAATAAAAGAGAAAAGAAATCTGTAGAGTTTCCTGTTGATTTTGAAGCTGTGAAAAACTATCTGATACAGGAGAAATGATAATTTTTTGATTTACAGTTTCTAATCCGGAAATAAATCTTATCTTTGCACCTCGTTACATAATAATCATTTAAATAATATTGGAATGTATTTAACATCAGAAAAGAAAGCAGAAATCTTCGCAAAACACGGAAAATCTGCACAAGACACAGGAACTGCTGAAGGACAGGTTGCTCTATTCACATTTAGAATCAACCACTTGACTCAGCACTTGAAAACTAATCGTCACGATTTCAACACAGAAAGATCTCTAGTGAAATTAGTAGGTAAAAGAAAAGCTCTTTTAGATTATTTGAAGAAAAAAGATATCAACAGATATAGAGCAATCATCGCTGAATTAGGAATTAGAAAATAATCCTAAGCTCACGCAAAAAATTAAAGCAACTCAATTTGGGTTGCTTTTTTTTGTTTCTCAATATTTCTCATTACAAAAGAGCAGTAAGATCAATATCAACTAGGAGTTAAGTTCGAAGTAAAAGCAATATAAATCTATTATAACTCTATTGTTTCTCTAATAATCTATTGGACTTATATTGGACTTATAATGGACTTATATTGGAGTTAGAGCGAAAGAGATTCGAAGGAGACACGACTTTGACCCGTTTTAAGATACCTATACATGACAACATTATAAATTATTGATTAATCTGTATTATTTTTTCGGTTTATTTGGTTTTTGGGCAAAATTTATTTTTGTGGATTTTTCCAAGATATTCAAATATTGAAGAAAGCTTTTCTTAGTGAAAACATTTCGTTGAATTTTGCTAACAACAATCATCAAAATCAACCTACAATTTACTTTCCTTTTTCGTAAATTCACTTCTCTTCTAAGTCCGTTATTTAGCAAAACTTCCGCTAATTCGTTAACTTTCAGTTAACACTTCCCGCCTTATGTTACATATTTTTTTTAAATTTGCAAACTATGAAAGCAGTTGGAAAATTAGTAATTATCGGTGGTGCCGTGAACAAAGGCAGTTTCTCAGAAACCGATTACGACCAAAATGTAGAGAAAAATCTCAATTTCTTCGAACGTGGAATCCTAAGAAAAATCATCGAAGAGTCGCGCCTGAAAGAAAATTCAATCATCGAAATCATCACCACCGCCTCACAAATCCCTCAGATTGTAGGCCCGGAATACAAGAAAGCTTTTGAATTTTTAGGTTCAAAAAATGTAAATATATTAGACATTCAAAACCGTGAACAAGCCAACAGCGACGCCATCGTAGCCAGAACCAACGCCGCGGATGTGGTTTTGTTCACAGGAGGTGATCAACTGAGATTGACTTCAATTTTGGGCGGAACCCGCTTTCACGATGTGATTCTTTTAAAATATCAGGAACAAGATTTCATTTACGCAGGAACTTCCGCCGGTGCAGCCGCTGCGTCGGAAAATATGATTTACCAAGGTTCCAGTTCTGAAGCTTTGCTTAAAGGTGAAATAAAAACCACCCAAGGTTTAGGTTTCATCGAAAATGTAATTGTAGATACGCATTTTGTACAACGCGGAAGAATCGGAAGGTTGTTTCAGGCGGTCGTGAACAATCCTCGAACTTTGGGGATCGGTCTTGGTGAAGACACCGGACTTTTCATTCATGGCGATATCATGACTGCGATTGGTTCCGGTTTGGTTATTTTGGTCGATGGCAGGTTCATCAAAGACACCAACCTTACCAATATCAACCTTGGTCAGCCAATTTCTATTGATAATTTAATCGTACACGTGATGTCACAAAACGATATTTATGATCTGAAATCGAAAGATCTTACCATCGTGAATTCCCAGTACAACCCTATTCCACACGTTTAAACCAAAAGACACAAGATGAAGATTATCATCCACGGCGGATTTTTTTCCGAAAGCGACCAAAGCCATGAGGTGAAAGTTGCCAAACAAAATTCCCTGAAAGAAATCGCAACGAAAGGATTTGAATTCTTGCAAAATCATTCTGCTGAAGAAACGGTGGTTTATACAGTTTCTTTGTTGGAAGACGATCCGTTGTTCAATGCCGGAATTGGTTCACAAATCCAAAGTGACGGAAAAATTCGGATGAGTGCTTCATTAATGAACGGAGAAACCCAGAAATTTTCGGGAGTGATCAATATAGAAAACGTAAAAAATCCGATTAAAGTTGCACAGGTTCTAATGAAAGAACAAGATCGTGTTTTAGGAGGTGAAGGTGCTAAAAAATACGCACTGGAACATGGTTTTGAAGATTTTTCTACCGAAATTCCTCAACGCAGAAAAGAATACGAAGCCAAACTGAAAAATGGCGGAAAAGGAACCGTAGGTTGTGTTGCCCTTGACAACAACGGAAAATTGGCTGCGGCAACATCTACCGGAGGAAAAGGTTTTGAAATCGTTGGCAGAATATCCGATTCAGCGACCGTTGCCGGGAATTTTGCCAATCAACACTGCGCGGTGAGCTGCACCGGAGTTGGCGAAGACATCGTGAGCAATGCTACCGCGGCAAAAATTGTGACTCGAGTTTCGGATGGAATGTCAATAGAAAAAGCATTTGAAAAGACTTTTCAAGAATTAAAGGAAATCGACGGATTTGCAGGAGCCATCGCGATCGATCAATCAGGGAATTTTTTCCACCAAGATTCTTATCCTACCATGGTTTTTGCAAGTTTCGACGGAATTGATTTTGAAGTTTTCGATTAGTAGAAATTCAGAATTTTACTTTAAATAAAAAAACCACTTCCAGAAAATGAAAGTGGTTTTTCTTTGATCCAATTTAATTAAAATTCAAACAATACCGAACCCCAAGTAAGTCCACTACCAAAAGCAGAAAGAAGTACTAAATCACCTCTCTTTACTTTCCCTTGTTCGATGGCTTCGCTCAATGCAATTGGGATTGATGCAGCTGTGGTATTTCCGTATTTCTGAATATTATTGAAAACTTTATCTTCCGGAAGTCCCATTTTTTGTTGTACAAACTGGGCAATTCTCAAATTCGCTTGGTGTGGAATGAACATATCTAAATCTTCCAACGTTTTTCCAGCAGTATTTAACGCTTCCAACATGGTTTCCGGGAATCTGGTCACCGCATGTTTGAACACGAAATTTCCATTCATCACCGGATAAATTTCAGCATCGGTTACGTTTTCAGGTTCCAGACGCATTCTGTCGCTCCATCCGTACTTTGAACCGGGGAATTTTGTACACAATTCATCTGCATATTTCCCTTCAGAATGCATGTTTGTACTCAAAATATCCCCTGCATTTTCATCTTCAGAGGCGGACAAAATCACCGCTCCTGCTCCATCTCCAAAAATTACAGAAACACCACGACCCGCATCGGAAAAATCCAATCCGAAAGAATGGACTTCCGCACCTACAACCAAGATATTTTTGTACATTTTAGATTTAATGAAAGCATTTGCAACACTCATCGCATACACAAATCCGGAACATTGATTTCTTACATCCAACGCTCCGATGGTATCGCAACCGAGCATTTCTTGAAGCAAAACGCCACATCCCGGGAAATAATAATCAGGTGAAAGGGTCGCAAATACTATATAATCGATATCTTTGGCAGATAAACCGGCCATTTTCAGGGCTTTTTCCGATGCTTTAAAGGCTAGAAACGCGGTAGTTTCTTCGGAATCGTTTCGGTTTTTTCGGTGATGTCTTTCTTTGATGCCGGTTCTTTCGGTGATCCACTCATCATTGGTGTTCATCAGTTTGGACAAATCGTCATTAGTGACTACGTTTTCCGGAACATAGTGCCCAATTCCTTTGATAATACTTTTAGTCATGAAATACATTAAATTTTGGCAAAGATAAATTTTATTTAAAATATCAAATAAAGCTTTAATTTTTACATTGAAAATATTGTTAAATTTGTTGAATGCCAATAGAAATTATTTACCGAAACGACCATTGCGAATGGATTGATGTGGAAGCTCCGACTCCGGAAGATTTGCTTTTTTTACATGAAAGATATAAAATCAATCAACTACTTTTGGAAGACACGATAGACCCAAACCATCTCCCGAAATTTGAACAGGATGATGATGTGAAATTTTTTCTGATGCGCGAAAATACTGAATTGGAAAGGTCTCACCTGAATACCATCAGCGATATCTCTACTAAACTGGGGGTTTTTCTGATTGGAAATATTATCATTACCATTCACCGGATGAAGAATCGCAGTATTTATGAATTAAAAAAAGAAATTCTACTTCCGGAAAACCAAGACATCAATTCGGAAAGGATTGCTTTGAGTTTGGCTTTGAAAGTGATGAAATCCTTCGACGACGAGTCGCAAAACCTGATGGAAACGATGGATAATATCGAGAATGAAATCTTCCTGAAAAACACGAACAGCCCAAACCAAATTCGCCGATTGTATAAACTGAAAAGAAAATCGGGACTGAATGCCCGAATCTTGAATATTTCCGCTGATTGGATTGATAAATTTAAAACATTGGAACTCGGAGAAGCCCAAATTACCGATTTGAAAGACAAACATAAAGATGTAATTGCCGATTTCGAACACCTCAATTCGCAGGTGACCAACTTGATTTCGATGTATCTCGCGATGAGCGACCAACGCGCCAACCAAGTGATGAAGGTACTTGCGATCTACTCCATGTATTTTTTCCCGATTACTTTTATTGCGGGAATTTATGGAATGAATTTCGAAAATATGCCGGAACTTCGTCAACCGCTTGGTTATTTTATTACGCTTGGAGTGATGGCTTTCATTGCGTTGCTTACTTTCATTTATGTAAGAAAAAAGCGCTGGTAAATAAAGACTTTTGTTAATTTTAAATAAAAAAAGCGGTTTTAGAATCTAGTCTAAAACCGCTTTTAAATAAAAACTAACTATTAAAAAACTATTTTATCATTAATGCATTGCATCGCCAAGGTCGATTGGTTCCCTGCCTTTTCTTTCTTTCACGAATAAAACGAAAGGAATACAAACCAAAAACAACAATCCGAGATATAGAAAAACATCCATGTAAGACAGTACTGATGCTTGTTTCAGCACATTCAAATCGAGCAGTTTATAGGCAGATTGCAAAGCAACATCGGGTGAAAAACTTTTTGCCATAAAACTTGCTTTCAAAGCGGCCACTCTCTGCTGAACATCAAAACTGTTGGCATCTAAATGCTGTGCAATATTTTCCCGATGAATGGAATTTTGGTTGGAAATGAAAGTGGTAATTGCTACAATACCAAATGAACCTCCCAACTGGCGCATCATTCCTGTGAAAGCCGCTCCCTGACCAATTTCTTTCCCTTTTAGCGTACTTAGTGAAAGCGAGGTAATTAAGAATTTCGGACTTTAATCAATTTTCGTGTTTTATTTCTAGTTTAAGAACACCTCATATTTATGTAGTTTGTGAATCACTTCGAGCAATTCACCATTGATATTAACTTGCGAACGCATCGCCATCAGCTCAATATTGGATTGATCTTCAGGGTTTTTCACCAGGAAATTGAGTTTTTGTTCGCCTTCATTTTCTAAGAAATTTTCTTTGAAGAATAAAATATCTTCTCTCCTTAAATCATTAATATCGATGACGATGGTCATTTTCTTAGCAAATTTTTCAAAAGCATCTTTTAAATCGATCACTTCACTCACGTTGACGAAAACTCTGCCATCGTTTAACACCGCAAATTTTATTTTGAAAATCACAAAACGCTGCACATCAATTCGGTCGCGAAGTCTCATATAATCGCGATCTCCAAGCCGGAAGCTGTAACTACCGCTGTAATCTTCCAAAGTGATAAAGGCGATCTTTTCGCCACTGTTTTTTCCGTCTTTCACGACATATTCGGTAACCAAACCTGCGACCATGTATTCCGGTGTATTGTTTTTCATGGCCTGTTTTTCTTTCCAATTGAGCTTATCATTATTGAAAAGATCGGGTTGCTGATTGGCAACAGTGTCTTTAAAAGCATCTACTTCATCTAAATTTAAAAAGTTGAAATTTCCTTTTGGTTCGGCTTTTTTAGGTGCATCTTCCATCAACATTTCTTCTTCACCGTCCAAAATATCACTCACCATATCAAGCAAACCATCGTCTTCATCGGCAACATCAGCGATATCGATTGGTACAATTACTTTTTCTAATTCGATTTCATCTTCTTTTTTAGATTCCAGAATTTCTTTTTTGCTGAGTGCGCCCTGCATGAATTTGAACTGATATTTATATTCATCCAAAGGATGCGCAGAAAGGTAAAATCCAATAATTTCTTTTTCTTTGTTCAGCATGTGCATATTTTGCCATTCGGGAGCCGGATTGATTTTCGGTGGTTCAATTTTCACTTCTTCAGCGAAATCTGCAAAAAGAGAATTTTCGATTTCATTTTTGCTATCTTGAAAACTTTGTCCGTATCTCAAAAGCCTTTCCAGATTGGTTCTTCCGGAAATATCAATGTCAAAATATTGTGCACGATGATAGCGATCAACCTCATCAAAAGCTCCGGCAATCACCAAACTTTCCACTACTCTTTTATTGATTTGTGATGAAGGAACTTTCTCGAAAAAATCATAAATATTGGTAAATCTTCCTGAAGTTCTAGCCTGTACAATCGCTTCACTCGGTCCTTCACCGATTCCTTTGATCGCGCCCAAACCGAAACGAATTTGGCCTTTGTCATTCACCGCAAATTCGTATTGCGATTCATTCACTGACGGACCCAAAACATCGACTCCTATCCCTTTGCAATCTTCCATGAACATGGTGATTTGCTTGGTGTTATTCAGGTTATTGGTCATCACACTCGCCATATATTCTGCCGGATAATTGGCTTTAAGATAAGCGGTATGATAGGCGATTAGCGCGTAACAAGTCGAGTGCGATTTGTTGAAAGCATATTCTGCAAAAGCTTCCCAGTCTTTCCAAATTTTATTGAGTTTATCGACATCGAGGTTGTTTTTTTCTCCACCTTCAATAAATTTCGGGTACATTTTATCAAGAACATCTTTTTGCTTTTTACCCATCGCTTTTCGCAGTGTATCAGCTTCACCTTTGGTAAAATTGGCCAATTTTTGGGACAAAAGCATTACCTGCTCCTGATAAACGGTAATTCCGTAGGTTTCTTCAAGGTATTCTTTGGTTTCTTCTAAATCGTAAACCGTTTCTTCGAGACCATTTTTTCGGTTGATAAAATTTGGAATATACTTAATTGGACCCGGACGATAAAGTGCGTTCATGGCGATTAAATCCGCAAACTTTGTCGGTTTCAGTTCGCGCATGTACTTTTGCATTCCTGGACTTTCATATTGAAAAATCCCGACGGTTCTACCTTCTTGAAACAACTGAAAAGTTTTCAAATCATCCAAAGGAATTAAATCTGGATCGATATCAACATTATGCCTTTGTTTGATCAATCGGATCGCATGTTTGATGATGGTAAGAGTTCGCAAACCAAGGAAATCCATTTTCAGCAAACCAGCACTTTCCGCCACCGAGTTATCGAACTGAGAAACCAAAATATCAGGATCCTTCGCTGCAATGGTAATAGGAACCAAATTGGAAATGTCTTCCGGGGTAATGATTACTCCGCACGCGTGAATCCCGGTATTTCTGATGCAACCTTCCATTCTTTGTGCCGCAGAAAGAACTTGAAATCGTTCATCATTGGGATTCTCTAAAATGTCTTTCATTTCTTGTGCGAGCACTTTGTCTTCCGGATTTAATTTGTCGAATTTCGAAAGTGCTTTTGCAATATTCATTCCGGGTGTGGAAGGCACTAATTTCGCAATATTATTGGTTTCCGGAATCGAAACATCCAGTACTCTTCCGGCATCTTTTATGGCAGATTTCCCACCGAGAATCGAATAAGTTATGATTTGTGCAACATTCGCTTTACCATATTTTTCAACCACCCATTTGATGATTTTATCTCGACCTTCATCATCGAAATCGATATCGATATCGGGCATGGAAATCCTTTCCGGATTAAGAAAACGCTCAAATAGCAAATCATACTTAATAGGATCCACATTGGTGATTCCGGTACAATAAGCTACAGCAGATCCCGCTGCAGAACCACGTCCGGGACCTACCCAAACACCCATTTTTCGAGCTTCGTTACAGAAATCCTGCACGATAAGAAAATATCCTGGGTATCCGGTTTTTGCAATAACTTCAAGTTCGAAATCTAAACGATCCCTGATCTCATCAGTAATTTCTTCGTATTTTTTCTTGGCTCCGTCATAGGTTAAATGTCTTAAATAAGCATTTTCGCCCCGTTTCCCGCCATCAATTTTGTCTTCTTCACTTAAAAATTCCTTAGGAATATCGAATTCCGGCAACAAAACATCTCTTTTAAGAGTATAGGGTTCAAATTTCGCCAGCAATTCCGTGTACGCTTCAAATGCATCGGGGAACTGGATGAAAGCCTGCCGAAGATCATCGGAATCTTTAATATAATATTCACTGTTCGGCAAACCTCTTCTCTTACCAAAACCTTTTCCTACAGGCGAAGACAACTTTTCACCATCTTTTATACAATATAAAATATCCTGGATATTCGCATCGGATTTTTCGGTGTAGAACGTTTCGTTTTGAGCAAGAATTTTCACTTCATATTTTTCGGCAAATTCCAATAAAACTTCATTCAAATGCTCTTCTTCTTCCACTTGATGGTTCTGAAGTTGTACATAAAAATCATCACCAAAAGTATCTTTCCACCATTTGAATATTTCTTCCCCTTTTTGCTCACCAAATTCCAATATCGTGCTGGGAATATCTCCTGAAGTTCCCGCTGTGAAAGCAATTAAATCTTCTTTATACTCTGCGATCATTTTTCTGGAAATCCTAGGAACTCCAAAATAGAAACCATTAACATAGCCTAAACTCGAAAGTTTTGCCAGATTTTTGTAACCTTTGAAGTTTTTTGCCAGCAATACAACATTCGTTCTTCGATCGGGATCATCTTTGGTGAACTGTTTTTGCTCTGGCCGATCAGAGATATAAAATTCGCAACCGATAATTGGAATTAATGGTGTTTTCCTAGGTTCAACTTCATTAAACTCTACACCGTCTTCATCTGCTTTTAGTTTTTTATCAAGATATTCTTGGTATGCTTTTTTGATGTTTCCATTGGCTTTTTCGACTTCAGAAACAAATTTAAAAGCACCCATCATATTTCCCAAATCCACCAAACCTGCGGCGGCAAAATCATTTCGAATTGCTTTATCTACCAAGTCTGAAATATGTGAAGAAGCCTGCAACGATGAATAAATACTATGATTATGAAAATTAAAATAATCTCCAATTTCAATTTCATCAAAGGAACCGAAATCTACTTTTTTCTTCTTTTTAGAGTCCGCAACTTGTCTCCGAATAATAATCCCAAAAGGCGGAAAAGGATTCGGGTGATTATTGATAAATTCCTGCAATTCGGCATCAGAAATAAGAAGTTTTTCTGCCGAAATTAAATCTTTTCGCATCATTTCGAAAAAAACTTGCGCAGTTGCATTCACGTCTGCCGCAGCATTGTGCGCTTCATCAAACTGCTCTCCGTATAGTTTTTCGAATAATTCTACCAATTTCGGAGATTTGTATCTGCCGTTTTTTCCACCTCCCAACTGACAAAATTCCGTACCGAGTTCCATGGTATCTGCCGAAGGAATTTTCGCTAAAACATTATCCATGTCTTTTCGAAAAAATTCGGCACCAACGATGTTGTAATCGAAATCGATATTGTGACCGGCAACTACTTTTGCTTTTTGAAGAACATCTTTAAATTCTTCCAAAACTTCAGCCAAATCTCTACCTTCTTCATTCGCCATTTTGGTTGAAATTCCATGAATTCTAGTAGCATTAAAGGGAATATCATACCCTTCAGGTTTTATGATATAATCCTGATTTTCAAGCAATGTACCATCTTGCGCATGCAGTTGCCATGCGATTTGCACCATTCTCGGCCAATTGTCAGAATCGGTTAATGGTGCATTGAAATTTTTAGGTAAACCTGTGGTTTCTGTGTCGAAAACTAGATACATGAAGTAGAGAATTTTGGTAAAATTAAGGTAAAATTTCTTTAAATAAAATTTGCATCTGAGGAAAATTCAAACTATCAAATTAATAAAGACTTCACAAAAAAAGCTGCGCGAAAAATGGAGCAGCATCTCTAAAAAGCGTGTGAAATTTAATCGAACCTAAAAATTAATTTTCAATAAATTCTTTTAAAATTTCTCCTAGAATTTCGTTCCAACCTTGCTGGAAACTTTCTTTTTGAAAATCTTTTCCAAGATGAGCAAAATTCTCCAAACCTTTATGGGTTATGGTGACAATGGTTTCGTCTCCGTCTTTTTCTAATTCCCATTTTACGATGGTTTTTTCTTTAGAAAATTCCGGATAAGACCAAGTGTGCTTCAATTTTTCATTCGGAATCAGTTCCAGAATTTCTCCGTGATGATGGTATTTTTTTTCATCGCCCGGCTCAAAAAAATTGAGTTCATTGTGAATCCCGAGTTCAAAATCGGAAATATCAAAATACCATTCTTTCATCTGCGCTTTATCGGTCAAAGCATTCCAAACCTTTTCGATAGGGGCATTTACTCTTTGCTTTACAGTTACATTTTCGTGAATAACATTGAATTTTTTGATTGTAATAAAGTTACTGAAATTATTGAATAAGAATAAAAAATATTAGGATGATTTAGCTCATTTCTGAATTTTAATCTACATTTGATCGCAATTTTAAAGTAAAATTTGCAATTGTTCGTCTCATTCTACAGTGCAAATAAATTTGTAAAAATGCTTTTATTAAAAAAAATCATGATCCTATTTCTCATTCTCATCGGAATTGTGGCATTGTCGGCTTTTCTTTTTCTTCGTCATCCCCAATTCGGGAAAGCGCCTTCCGGTGAACGATTGCAAAGAATTTTAAAATCTCCTCATTATAAAAACGGGCGTTTCGACAACCTGAACCCTACTCCGCAATTGGCAGAAGATACCTCGATGCCGGAGGTAATGTTCCGCTTTCTTTTCGGGAAATCTCCCAATAAAATTCCGCAACAAGCTTTTAAGTTTGAGAAGACAGATTTGAAATCTTTGGATCCCAACGAAAATGTGTTCATCTGGATGGGACATTCCTCCTATTTCCTACAAATTGACGGTAAAAAAATCCTCGTGGATCCCGTTTTCAGCGGTAATGCGTCGCCCATATCTTTTACCGCAAAGGCTTTCGAAGGAACAGACCTTTATACCTCAAATGACTTTCCGGAATTGGATTATTTGATTATCACTCACGATCATTGGGATCATTTGGATTACGAAACCGTGAAAAAACTGCGTCCAAAGGTAAAGCACGTAATTACCGGGCTCGGAACCGCCGAACACTTGGAATTCTGGAATTATGATCCAAAAAAAATCATCGAACTGGATTGGAAAGAAAGTGCTGATTTGGGAAGTGGATTCAAAGTATATTGTGAACCGGCCAGGCATTTTTCCGGGCGGGGTTTAAAGCGCGATCAGGCGATTTGGGCAAGTTTTGTATTTGAAACACCAAACCAAAGAGTGTATATCGGTGGCGACAGCGGTTACGATGATCATTTTAAAAAAATTGGGGAGAAATACCGAAGTTTTGATTTGGCAATTCTTGAAAACGGACAATACAACAAAGATTGGCGATACATCCACATGATGCCCGGAGAAAACATCAAGGCGATGGAAGATCTCAACGCCAAAAGATTGATTCCGGTACACAACTCGAAATTCGCTCTGGCAACACATCCATGGAAGGAACCACATGAAAAAATAATGGAATTTAATATCGAAAATAAGAGAATCCTCACCCCGAAAATTGGCGAAAAAACAAATTATCTGAATGATGATGAAAACTATGACCAGTGGTGGAAATCCTATTAATAAACAGATAAAATAAAGAGTCGCGAACGACTCTTTTAATTTTGTACTTTTGAGAAAAACCTTTTAGAAATGAAATTAGCATCGATTTTTTCTTCCATTTTCTTGATTTTCAGTACATTTTTCAATGCGCAAATTCAGCCAAAAATTGAGGCTTTAGATGCGGAACTGTCTACGGTTCACTACCCTTTTTCTAGTTCAGTTTAAAATATTGAAAACACAGGGACAGGATTTGAAAATGGCTTTCATGGATGCCAAACCTGCGAAAGCAAACGGTAAAACCATCGTTTTGCTTCACGGTAAAAATTTTAACGGATATTATTTCGAGCAAACTGCAAAAGTACTTTTAAAAGAAGGTTTCAGGGTGATTATGCCGGATCAGATCGGTTTCGGAAAATCATCAAAACCCCAGCAGTATCAGTTCAGTTTTCAGCAATTGGCAGAGAATACAAAAACTATTCTGGATGATTTGAAAATAGATAAATTCATTCTTTTAGGACATTCGATGGGTGGAATGCTCGCCACGAAAATGGCCGTGATGTATCCCGACAACATCGAAAAGCTGATTTTGGAAAACCCAATAGGTCTGGAAGATTACCGGAAATTTTCACCTTATCAAAACATCGATAAACTCTACGCTTCCGAACTGAAAAATACCTATCAGTCCTATAAAGAATATCAGTTAAAATTTTATTACGACGGAAAATGGAAACCTGAATACGACAAATGGTTGAATTTACTCGCAGGGTGGACGATTCATCCGGATTTCGCGAAAACCTCATGGAATGCAGCACTTACGACCGATATGGTGTATACGCAACCCGTAGTTTACGACTTTGAAAACATCATCGCTCCCACTCTACTTATTATAGGAACACGCGACAGAACAGCAATTGGAAAGGCAAATGCACCGAAAGAATTACAACCTCTGATGGGACTTTACCAAAATTTAGGAAAAGAAACCCAAAAGAAAATCAAAAATTCAAAATTGGTGGAGCTAGAAAATGTGGGACATTCGCCACATATCGAGGTTTTTGATCGTTTCATAGTTCCTTTGCTGGAATTTGTTCCTTAATATTCTATAATTTTTTAAAGAAAATAATTTTCCCTATTCCGAAATTTTCTGTTTTCACCGATTGTTATTGATTGAAAAATGCGATGATGGTAGTAAATTACCTATCGAATGCTTTTTAATCTTTCAGCGGACTGCCTCCTCATTGGTTTATTGGTTACCATCATTTCTTTGTTCCACATTAAGTTTTTACCAAAGCAAATTTTAAAATAATAATACTGAGATTCGGCAAAAACAAGAGGACGTTTATGAAAAATAAATAAAAAGCGTATCTTTTTACTCTTAAAAAAATGAATTTAAAATGAGCAAAGAAGCATATATTATAGACGGAACGCGCAGTGCAATCGGAAACTTCAAAGGCAGCCTCGCCGCCGTGAGAACCGATGATTTAATAGCTTCCGTCATCAAAAATCTTATTGCAAAAAATCCGGAATTGCCTTTGGACAAAATAGATGATGTGATTATCGGATGCGCCAACCAAGCCGGGGAAGACAACCGAAATATCGCAAGAATGGCCCTGCTTTTGGCCGGACTACCGCAAAGTGTGCCGGGAGAAACGGTGAACCGACTTTGCGCTTCGGGAATGAGTGCGGTGGCACAGGCGATGCGGGCGATAAAATCCGGTGAAGGCGATCTTTTCATCGCGGGAGGCGTGGAAGGAATGTCGAGGGGTCCGTATGTGATTTCAAAGGCGGAGAGCGGCTTCGCAACCGATCAGAAAATGTACGATTCCAGCTTCGGATGGCGTTTTATAAATCCGGAAATGGAAAAAACATACGGCGTAGAAGCGATGGGAAAAACCGCTGAAAACCTCGCTGAAATGTATAAAATCACGAGAGAGGAACAGGATGAATTTGCCTTGAATTCTCAAATGAAAGCCAAAAAAGCACAGGAATCCGGGAGATTGGCGGAGGAAATTTCCGACATCCAAATTCCACAAAGAAAAGGCGACCCGATTCTGGTAAACAAAGACGAATTCATCAAACCGAATAGTAGCTTAGAAATTTTAGGAAAACTTAAACCTGCATTCGTGAAAGAAAACGGAACGGTAACAGCAGGAAATGCTTCCGGACTGAACGATGGAGCTGCTGCAATGATCATCGCTTCAGGAGATGCGGTGAATAATTATGGTTTAAAACCCTTGGCGAAAATCGTGTGTTCTGCTGTAGTCGGTGTAGAACCGAGAATCATGGGAATTGGTCCGGTTGACGCGACAAAATTAGCTTTGAAAAGAGCTGGTTTAACGTTAGATCAAATTGATATTATTGAACTTAATGAAGCCTTTGCCGCACAAAGCATTGCGTGTTTGAAAGAACTCGGAATTGCGAATGACGATGCAAGAGTGAATGTAAACGGCGGCGCTATCGCATTGGGGCATCCACTGGGAATGAGTGGATCACGAATAACTTATTCCGCAGCATTGGAACTGCAGAAAAACGGCAAAAAATATGCATTGGCAACAATGTGTGTCGGCGTTGGACAAGGTTATGCGGTGATTTTGGAGAATCCAAATGCTTGAATTAAGGTCTTTTAAAAAAAAATAAAAAACTGCCGAAAAATCAGCAGTTTTTTTGTTTAATGCCATCTTTTTTGGATAGAAATTAAAGATTCCGAGATGGGTTTTCTAAAAATTCCAAGTTTAAGTCTGCTCCTATATTAAAAGAGATATCGTCCGTTTCAAGATTTTCTCAAACATAACCAAAGCACTTTTTTAAAAAAATTAAACCAAAAAACAGCAATTTATCTGGTTACGATGATTAGTTTTTCCAGTTGGTTTTATAAGTTAAACTTCCATCGTAGCTTGCCCAATCACCAATAAACTGAAGGTATTGTTTTTCGATTTTTTGGGTTTTCGCATTCCACATGAAGGTGTAAATAAACTTGCCTTTCAGAATTCCGGAATGTTTGCCATTGGGTTCTTCCGCAAATTGGTATTCACCGAAAATGCTGCTCCGTTTTTTCCCGTTTTTGTATTTCGTTATTTTCAGTTTTCCTTCAAATTTTGTATTTGTATTTTCCACCACAGAATAGCCGGAAAGGAAATATTCCTGATCATTTTTTCGGTTCTGTTCCGAAATTTCTACCATTATTTTCATCACTTCTTTTTGATCACCAATGGTTCCGGTGTATGGCATTGAATTATTCAGCCAAACCGTAGAAATATTCGGCATTTGAGCAGAAGCAAGAGCGCTGATAAGCAATAAAAGGTAAAGTATTTTTTTCATGGTAATGGATGTTTCAGTTTCTTGTGATTGCTAAATTTAAACGCCAAATTGTTCCAAGTGATGGTTCAGGTGTTTCGCCAGCATGTTATTCCATTCCTGAGCCGTAAGTTTACCAAAAGAATGCGACTTTTTCCCATCAAAAGCGGTACTTCCCAACTGCTGAGTTTTTTGGATGAAACCAATCAATCGTTTTTTTTCTTCATCAAAGTTTTTATTTCCTTTAATGATGAACATTGGACCGGTTGGTAGATTTTGTTTATAAGGAAGTTCGTTCACGGTTTTTGCTTTCACGAAATTTTTCAGTAAAAATCCTGCGATGAACCCCGGTTTCAGATGTTTTTCGGGTTCGTAAATCGTTTCGTAGGCAACATTAAGATGCGCCAAAACCTGATCAACGCTCATTTTGCCCCATTTTCCTTGGGTTTCTGGTGTTAAATTATTGATTCTGTTGATGTATTCTTGCGCAACTTTTGCATCAAATATATTTTGCATGGATCTTATTTTAAGAGAAAGATAAAATTAATTGATATTTCTAAAACGTCAGCCAAAACAACATTAAAAATTTGATAAAATTTAGGAAATAAAAACAGCTTTTAAATTTAAATGTCACTTCTAATTCGGCTTAAAGTCTCCTGAGAAATGCCTAAATATGAGGCAATCATTCCGAGTGGAGCTCTGAGAATAATGTCGGGATTTTCTTCTAAAAGTTGGATATACTTTTCTTTTGCCGTCATATATTGCAGCGACGAAATTCTGCGAGACATTTCTATCATTAAGTTTCCTAAAATATATCTGCTGAAATTTGCCGCAGTAAGCGAAACCGAACATAGTTCCTCTAATTTATTGAAATTACAAGTGGTAATTACCGATTTTTCTAACGTTTCTATGTTATTTCGAGTAGGTTGGTTCTTGAAAAGCGTATCAATATTAGCGGTAATCTTTCCCTCAGAATAAAAATTGGTGGTGATATCTTTTCCGTTTTCGTAGTAAAACATTCTCAGCAAGCCTTCCTCTACAAAGAAAACAGTATGATTGTATTGATTCTGCTTGCTCAATATTTCTCCTTTTTCAAAGACTTTTGTTTCACATTCTTCATTTAAAAAACGTTCTATTTCTGCATTTACCTTAATGTGCTTATTAAGTTCTTGAATTAGTTTCATGAAGACTGAATTTCCTACAAAAGTAAACAAAAAAAGACGTTTCAGTAAACTGCAACGCCTTCTTTTAAACATTAAAAAAAAACTATATTGAATTATCGAAACTTTCCTCTTCGTAATCTTCGGAGAGATTATATTCTTTGAACAGCATTTTAATTTTGATTTTCAGTGCAATCCATCCCAAAATGAAGTATATCCAAGCTAGAATAAATAAGTGCCAGAAATATTTTTGGGTTAAATAATCGGAACCTTTTTCTACCACCATAATTTTCAGCGCTTCCAAATATGGAGTTAAAGGAATAATTTTAGTAAAGTAAGTAATGAAATCCGGCATCGCATAGCTAGGCCAGGTAAACCCACTGATGATGAAAGCAGGCGAAGCAATTACCATTAAAATCTGCGTCGCCTTCAAAGAATCTGGAACTAATATACTTACTAAAACGCCTAAATTGGTTGCTGCTACTACAAAAATTGAAGTAACCAAAAAGAAATTCATCACGTTTTCGGGAGCTGGAATTTTAAAATACAAACTGCATAAGTAAAAAACCAAAATATTAAAATTGGAGAAAATCCAAACAGGTAAACATTTAATCGCCATTACCAAAATCGCATATTTGTGTTTCCCTGCAAAATCCTTAATAAAGGAATCCCTTTTAAATTCTTCTGAAAACGTAACCGCCATTGCCAAAAGAATTACCTGTTGTAAAACTACCGCCATCATTGCAGGCCACATAAAAATCAGGTAATTACTCGTGGTGTTAAAAAGCGTAATATAATTCGCTTTAAAGGGTTCTATATTGGCTTTGGCTTGGTCCGCATTCATTCCTTTTTTTTGCAAAGCTTTCATTTCGGCACCTGCAGAAAAAGTTCCCAAGGTAAGTTGAATCGCTTTTGAAGCGAAATTAGCTGTCAACACATTCGAAGTATTGAGATAAACGTTAATTTCTGGATATTTCTTTTGCAGTATATTGGCTTCGAAACGCTCTGGAATAATTACCACTGCTCCTGCTTCTGTTTTAATGACCTCATCTTTCAAAATCGCTGGTTCTTCTACATAATTCAGTACTTTAAGCGTTTGATTATCCTCTAACATGTCAACAATTTGATTAGACAAAGGAGTTTGGTCATGATTAATCACAATCACGGGAATATCCGTTACTTTTCCCTTTTCGTAGGTAAAACCTAACAAAAGCGCGTAGAAAATGGGCGCCATAAAAAATACAGAAAGCATTGTTTTGTTCGTGAAGAACAAATGAAACTCTCTTTTTAAAAGGTATCTTAACTGTTTCATTTTTTCTAAATTTTATTTTTTTTAACCACAAAAGAGACAAAAGCTTTTCCGTTTTAAAGTTTTCCAAAAGAAAAAAAACTTTTTTTACTTTTGAATTGCTTATTTTCAAACATTTCTTTTGGAGCTTTTGCGGTTTTTAGTTAAGATTATTTTAAAGTTACGCTAGAATTCACCAAAATATTATTCACTTTTGCTCTATCTGTAGGAATTACTTTAATTTCGTAAACCGCATCATCTGGTTGATAATCTGGGAAAGCAGTGGTAATATCTGCATATTTTGTCAATTGCTTGATAGAAACTATTTTCCCTGAAAACTCTTGATTTCCGTATGTAGATTTCATATTCACGGTCATTCCTTTTTGATATTTAGAAATTTTACTTTCTGGAATGGTAAAACGGAAATAAGTAGAGTTCGGAATGTAGCCGTTAAATAACGCATAACCTGCAGTTGCCAATTCGCCTACATTTAAAGAAATGGTTTCAATTTCCATATCATTGGTTGCGATAATATATCTTTCAGAATAGGCAACATTAGCTTCCTGAAGAACACCTCTCGCTTGGTTTTCTTGACCTATCGCCATTTCTATTTTTTCTAATCTTGTACCGATTTCTACATCGTGCAATTCTGCGTTTGCAGCTTCATATTGAGCTTTTGCGCCTTGTAATTTTGCGAAAGCCTCATCTTAATTTTGTGGAGAAAGCAAACTGTCTTTATACATATTGTGGGCTCTTCTAAAAGATTTTTGGGCATACTGATATTGTTCTGCTAAACCCTTTTGTTTGGCTCGTAACTGACGAAGTTGGTCTGCAGTTGCTCCATTTTTCGCCATCTGTGCTTGTGCGGCAGCAGCGGCAGTTGCTCCCTTTGCTTGAGCAATTTTCGCGGTAACTTCCGGCACGTCTAACATTGCGAGGGTATCTCCTGCTTTTACCGTTTGTCCTTCTTCTACATAAATTTTTAAAATTCTACCGGTAACTTTTGGCGCAAAAGAAACAATTTCTTTTTTGGTTTTACCTTCGGTTAATTGTTGTGGAGTTTCATTTTTACAAGCTCCGAGAGAAAGTAGGGTTACTAAAAATAAAGATATTGCAATATAGTTTTTCATTGGATTAAAATATTTAATTGATTAATGTTTATCGTTTTATAGTTTTTCTAAGTTTAAATTTTGTGTGGACTTCATCAGTTCAATCGCTGCCCTTCTTTGGTTGAAGATAGCGGTTTGATAGTCTAGTTCTGCAACTTCCAAATCGTTTTCCGCTTCAATTAATTGGGTTGCTTTAATCAAACCATATCTGAATTCTTTTTCGGCTTGTGTCAATGCATTTTTAGCAATTTGTTTCGCCGTCGCTTTTAGATCAACTTGGGCATTTGCGATGTTATAATTGGTTTGATTATTGGCTAAATTGAGCTGCAATTTTCTTTCGGCATCAGATTTTTTACTTTCTAAAATTTCTCTTTCTATTTTTGCTTTTTCTACTTCATGCTTTCCTTCATTTCCATCAAAAACATCCCATTTAAAACCAATTCCCGCTTGAAAAATTGGCAGTAAATTACGATTCGTCAAGTCATAATCTAACTTTGCACCAGTTACCGGCATCAATGCTTTAGAAGAAGAAATATTGGTACTATAAAATCCCATGTAGGAAAGCGAAGTCATGGCTTGAACCTTCGGAATCCACCACGTTTTTTCTGCTTTTATTTTCGCATCAATCGCTTTCATTCCGAAATCCAAAGCTTTCAGTTCCGCTCTGTTGTCGATGCTTTCATCGGTTACCAAATACTCAATTTTTTCTAAATTCGGGTTGATCAGGGCAATTCGCTCTTTATCAATTCCTGTTAAAAGATGCAATTGGGTTATCAGCAACTCTCTTTTTTGCCTTCGTATTCTACCATTTTAGAATTTAAGGTAGCTTGTGCCAATTCTATTTTTTTGTAATCGTAAGGGGTGATTAAGCCATAACCAAGAGCTTTTTCAGCAGTTTTTCTATTGGCATCGAGACGTTTTTTGCTTTCGTCCAACACATTTTTCGACTCTGCTACCAATGCAAACTGATCATACGCTTTAGAAATTTGAGTAATGACTTCGTCTTGATTTTTGACTTGTAAAGCTTGAGTCGCATTATTTTTCTCGGTCAAAGCTTGTTTCAGATATTTTACTTTTCCGCCAGAATAAAGAAGCGCTTTTGCTTCAACTTTTGCGGCTGCATTAAAACCCGACAAAGTAAAATTATTGTTAAAAGTTCCTTCTGGAAAAACAGCACCCGGAAAAATAGGTTTAATCGCAGGAATGGCAATTTCTGGTGAAAGGAATTTTGCCGTAGCATTTAAATATTCTCCTTTTCCTGAAATTTCAACTTTGGGTAAGAAAATGTCTTTTAATTTTTGTTGGTCTAATCCATTTGCTTTAGACTCTAAGTTTTGTTGTTCTATGGCAGCATCTTTACTCATCGCTGCGTCTACCAATTCCTTGAGTGAAGGAGCTGTTTGCGCAGAGAAGGACAAAGGAAAGCCCATCATTGCTGTAAAAATTAATGTTTTATAGTTTTTCATTTTTAATGTTTGTTTACAGATGCAAAGTTGCGACGATTGAAAAAATATTCCTTTGACATTCGTCAAAAAATAAAATCGCCCACAAAAAATTTGTGGGCGAGTTATAGATTTATGTTTTGGCTAAAGCCTTGAAATTTTCAACTAAAAAAGTTGGGCTAAAGCCCGACTCTATTGATGTTTCATTTTCAATTTTTATTTCAATTTTTTTAGAACCATTGAAGAAAAGCTATAGCTACCAAATCCAAATGAATTTTTACTAAAATATGATTTTAGATGAGCATTATCGTATTTTGAAACTAAAAAATCTGCCAATTTTTCATCTTCACTTCCTACAGAATTCCAACTAGATCTTCGACTTACCTTAACTAAAAATTTTTCTTTATCAATTAAATAAAGTTTTTCAGAGTATTGATTAATAACAAATGTAGGAAGGTTTTCATCTATCACATCTAGCATTTTAGTATAGTTTTTTTCGTATTCTAAAATCTGAAAATATATTTCTGCATTTTCGGGATATTGGTAAAAACTTCTACGCAAAATTGCTAAAATCTTGGTTCTGAATTTTTTAAATTCGCCATTATCTGTTTCATTTTGCTCAATAAAAATATAATCTTCTACAGTAGGGTTCCCTTGAAATTTTAATTTTTTAATAATTGCTAACTTTCCTAAATCATTATTTTCAAGATACAATTTTTCTAAAATTTCGTAGTAAGGATAATTGTATTTTTCATTAGAATTTCTGTTGATAATCTCATTACAATATTTTTCGACTAGATTTTTATCAAATTTCAATAATTCATTTAAAATTTTAATATTATAAGAATTTTTGTAAAAAGCAATAGGAAAATAGGATTTTACAGACAAAAACATCTCATTCTCTATCATAATATCCAACAAATGTTCTCGAAGTTCCGTTCGTAATCCCACATCATTTTTAATCCAAATTTCGATTTGCTCTTTTACTAATTTTGCTATAAATTTTTTCTGAGGAGTATCTGCATATTTATAAATATCAAACAACAAATGGTATAAAGTATGCGGAATACTTCCTGTGCCTTTCAAATAATAATTCCAATATTCCTGTGCCAATATTTCCCATACCAATTGATCTTTTATTTGATTGAAATTGATGGCAAATTTCGTCCTAAATTTATCTATAAAACTCTCAATTCTATTGCTGGTAGTATAAATATTCACTTGAAAACTCATTAAATGATCACAGATGAGATTGTACGTTTCCAAAGCAATATTTTTTGCAATATTCTGCCATATAAATTCTTCTACAGGCTCCAAACTTTTCGTGAGAATATCTACTATTTTTTTAATTTCTGGTGCGGTAATATTTTTCTTTTTTCCTACTACAGATTGTATGCTTTTGTCAATAATACTCTTGATTTCAAAATCAGAAAAATCAGTCTTTTTTTCTCCAAATTCTAATAAAAATTGAATTTCTGCCTCTTTATTTTTTTTGAAAAATTCTAAAATCCACCCTTTAATTTCTTCAGAATTTAGATTTTCTATTGCTAATTCTGCTTCCGAAATTTTTTTTGCTTTTAATTTTGTTTTTTTGGTTGGTTTATTATTCTTTATTTCAAAAATATGTATTGCCAAAGCTAATAAATGATTACAAAAACCTTGATCTGAACAATCACAAGAAGAATCTATGATTTCTAATTTTTCATTAATAGAAATTTGCACATCATAGCTTTCCTCGCCTTCATCTATAAAACAAATGAAATTGTTTTTTTTATCTTCTTCAATCTCTCGTAAAGAAAGTTTTTTAGCTTTATTAATTTTTTGCTTTGAAAACTGACTTTCTAAATCTATAATATTGAGCATTCCCGGCTTTTTTTCAAAGGTAAAAAACTATATTTTATCATAAGAAAATTTTAATAAAAAAATTTGAAAAGCATTATTTCTGGCAATCCTTGAATTATTTAAAATCCTTCAAGGATTAAGTTTTAAAAAAAAAGTCAAGCAAAAAGCCCGACTTTATTGATATTTTTAGAATTACAAATTATTCAGTTATCGAAACTTTCGTTCCTTGTGTGTGAGCATTCATTTGAGGAGCGTAATAGTTCTGCATCGTCGTAATTCCATTGCTGAACGTTCCGACAGCATTACAAATGTAATCGTACCCGAAAACGTATTTTCCTTTCGGCATATATTCGATGTAGAAATTAGTGGAAGCATCTTTGGTGACTTGATAATAACCCAAATTATTCTTCCATTGATAGCCAGAAAGTACATCAACTGGTTCAAAACCTGCCGCTCTCATATCTTTCAAATGAATAAATTCCATATTTCTATCGGTGTTCAGAATCATTCTAACCGTTACTTTATCGCCGATTTTTAGCGGAGCATTTTCTGTAATTTTTTGCAATTCTTCACCATTTACGGTTTTCACTTTTTTGTACAATTCTTTGGTGATGGAAATATAAGTTTCAGAAGATTTAATTTTATCTAAATCCTCGTAATATTGCCAGAATAAACCACCTTGCACAATTCCAGCTCCTGGTTTGGTAATCGTAACAGTTGCCAAATTTTTATCTAATTTATCCGATTTTACCGCAGATTTCAAATAACCAGTCGCTTTTGTATCAGGATTAGTGAGTTCTTTTCCGCCCCAAATGATGGTGGCTTTATCAGATTTGCTCATTTCAATCGCCGAACCTTTGGTTTCAGCGGCAGTCCAAGATTTACCTGAATTAAGAATCGTGTAAATCACTTCGGCAGTACTTCTGGAAGTATCCCAATTTGAAACTTCTTTTTGGGTGATAAGCCATATTTTCATTTCTTCCACAAAATTTTGATCAGAAGTCAATTTATTGAAGGCTTCCAAAGCACCAGCGTGATTGACTGTTTTTGAAGAATACCAACCCCAATCATTGAGATTTTGTTTCCAATACACCCCTTGAGTTTCACTTTGTACAGAAGTCTCTTTAAGATAAGTTATTAGTTTTTTAGAAACATCTTTTAAATTGTAAGCATCAAAAAGCAATGCTGCTCTGTGTAAACCGAAGAACGTAAAGTCTGTAATTTTAGCTGTTTTAGCTTTTGAAATCACTAAATCTTTCATTTTCTTGCCATCACCTTTCAACGGATATTCTTTTTCCCAATAATGACGAGTATCCAAATAATCTAAGACATAATTGCTCCAAACATTTTCTTTTTTTACTTCATAAAATCTGCTTACTTCATTGTCGACATATTTCACCAATTGAGAAACCATTTGTTTTTGTTCGGTAGATTGATAATCTGCTAAATTTCCTTTCAACCATTCATTAATTCTGCCTAAATTTTTCAAAATGTACAAAGTGTTATAATATGAACTCGGGTAACCAGCGTACCACGAAAAACCACCATCAGGATTTTGCAATTTTTTCAGTTCGCTCCAATCATCGTTGATGGAATTTCGCATATTATTCGCATCGAACAATCTTGCCAATTTTGCCATTTGTTCGGTTTCGTTTTTAGCATCCAAAACCCAAGGCGTTTCTTCTAGCAATAATTGTTTCAGCTCCTGATTTTTCTCAAGATTTGAATTCAATAAACCTTTAGATTGATATTCCTCAAAAACTATTTTCAACTTCGGATTGGCTTTGAAAATTTCAGACGCCAAAACATCGGCAAACCATTTATTAAAAACTACATCAGCAGAAAGATTGTTATCATTTTTAAGACTTGGCAATGCAAAAATCACTTCCCAAATCGGATTGGTCGTTAATTCTAATGTATTAGCAACATTGGTTGCGGTCTTAGAAGTATTATTTTTCAAATTCTCTAAAACAAAAGTTTTGGTTTGTCCTTCTTTCACAAAAACAGGAACGGCGTCGGTTACCAACATTCTGTTCGGCAAAACGGCAATTGCTTTTTGTTCGCCATCCGAATAATTACCGGCTTTAGCAACGACTTTAATGATCATTGAAGAAACATCCTTCGGAACTTTCAGTTTCCAGTTGATCACCGAATTTCCCAATTCTTTTAATTCAAAAGATTTCTGAGTTTCATTTAAACCAAATTTACCGGAAATATCTTCGTTTGTAAAAGCATCTAAAATCTGTAATTGCGCAGTTCCAGCGAGTTTTTTATCCACCAAACTAGAAAGTTTCGATTGCAGATTCAATTCGTCGCCTTCACGCAAAAATCTCGGATAATTCGGCGTTACAGAAAATTCCTTCTGCGTCACGACTTCTTTTTCTAAAACTGCTGCTCTGGCATCTTTGGTATGCGCTAGAAACATCAATTTCCATTGTGTTAAAGCTTCTGGAGAAGTAAACTCAAAGGTGACATTTCCGTCTTTATCCGTCATTAAATTTGGATAGAAAAATGCGGTTTCGTTCAGGTTTTGACGGACTGGGATTTTTTCTAAATTTTCTGTAGAAGATGACTCTGGGTCAATTCTTGGAGCCTTTACAGGTTCAGGAACAACACTTTCCAATGTTTCCATTTTCGCGGTAGCCCTTGTAGCTGGTGGTGGTGGTGGAGCATATGAAGCGTCTTTTGCACCTTCTTGATTTCGCAGAACTGACACGGATTCCACCTGCGGTCTTATTCTCGAAATACCATAAATTCCACCATCGAACCAATTAAAGTTAGGGAAATTCACACTTTTCTGCTTTAAATACGGAACGCGTCTGTTGTAAAATTCCTGCGCCAAATTTTCATTGATTCCATAAGAATTCATAATGAAATATTTTTGGTAAAGTTGTTGCCAAGAATAATTGTTCACCGCAAACTGATCCAAAGATTTGTCGTACATATTGGCCAAAACTTCAGCATTGATTTTCTCTTTATCTTCCCCGAGAATTTTTACCGTCCATTTTTCTTTTGAACCAGGTTGCAGTTTATCGCGGAAAGTCACCGTTTCAATCCGCAAAGGTTTTTTATCAGACTTAATTTTCAGATTCACCGATTCGGTTTGCACATCGTTGAAAGCTACCAACTGAAACTGAACATTGATCTGATCGATGTTTTCGTCTTTCGGGAAAGCCAATTCATATTCTAAAACTCCATTTTTGAAAGTTTTCTGTTCGGTTACCGTCTTTCCATTTCCATTCTGCACATAAATGTTGACCAACGCATTTGGAATTGCCGAATAAGCGTAGATAGTCGCCTTTTCATTTCGGTGAAATTCCAATTTTGGCTGAATGATTTTCAGGAAAGGTTTTTGAGAATCGGTGAGGAATCTTTTATCGAAAACTTCGAAAGTTTTTTCGGTTTTTATCGTGTCTTTTCCTTCGATATTAAAGAGTTCAAGTTTATATTTTCCTGCTGATAAAGAGCCAAGATTCAAGACACTAGAATCAAGATTTTTTGATTCCGAAGTATCGGTTTTCGGTTCTTGATTTTTTTCAAAAATTACTTTTTCTACTCTATTTTCTTTCTCCGATTTGTCAAAATAATCATGCGGGAATTTTTGGATAAATTCTGCCTTCGAAAGTTGCGGTAAATCCTGAATTTCATTCTCGAAATTGCTTCGGAAAATTCTTTCTTTCGGTTGTAGTTTCGACAATTTTACCTGATATGATTTTTTTAAATTCTGGTCATTGTAATTTTTGGTTTCAACCTTAATTTTCAAATTTTCACCGGCAAATGTATCTTTCACATCATCCACTTTGATGTAGTGTGAAACCGAAGCCACTTTCACGTTGGTTGTTTCCGATTGCGTTTCTCCGTTAATATCCGTTACCGAAGCATTGATTTGATAATTATCAATCTGGATTCCTTCTAAAGTTTCATCTTTTTTCAGATCAACTTTTATAATGAATTCACCTTTTTCATTGGTTTTTACTTCGCCCAGAATAGAATTCTCATTATCGTTTCCGCGCGGATACCACCAGAAATATCTCCAACGAATATTCTGTTTCTTAATTTCATAATTTACGTTAGCATTACTCAATGGAATTCCGGAAAACATCATTGCTTTTCCTTTCAGTTCAATGGTTTCCCCGTACTTATATTCATCTTTCACTGGTTCGAAAGTGACTTCAAATTTCGGCCTTTTGTATTCTTCAACCCTGAAATATTTCATTCCATCGATTAGGTAGTCCGAATCTTCATCATCATTATCCACCTCAATGCTGAATTCACCATTCAGTTTACCTTGAGGCAAGGTGAAACTTCCATTAACAGAACCAAATTCATTGGTAACCAATTGCTGTTTATTCAATTCTTCACCGTTAGCATCATTTAAAATAATATTGAGTTTAGATTTGGAAACTACATTTTCTTTTTTGGATTCTCCGTTGAAAGCAGTGGCAATTACTTTAAAATAAACAGTTTGTCCCGGTCTGTAAATCGCACGGTCAAGGAAAATCTGTGCCTGTTCGCGATCATCAATTTTATTTTCTCCATAATATTGATTTCCATAAGTTTGAATCAAATTGAAATCGTTGGATTTCGGTTGTTGTACCAAAAAATAGCGGTAATAATCTTTATCTTTAGAAACCGGAAATTTGAAATTCGCAGCATTATCGGAATTAATATTATAGGTATTGACGGTTTTTCCACGAGAATATTCGAAGATTTTCAAACCTTCATTAGAAATCGGTTTTCCGTTTTCGCGATTGACTAATTTTAGGCGATCTTCAATGGATTTTCTGTCATCTTTTTGGTCATAAATCAATCTAGAAGAAGTCGCAATAAAGTAAAAATGCTCTCGAATTCCGTTTTCTACAACATATTCCACCACATAAATCCCCGACGGAAGTGGCTTTATTTCTAATGAAGTTTGGTGATTTTGGAAATCATTCAAGTTCGGAAGTTTGAAAGTTTCTTTTCTTACCAATGTTTTCTTGATCGTTGAAAAAATATTTTTATCATAAGAATTCGAAACATATTTCAAGAAATTTGTTACGTCATCTTTCACCTCATAAATATTTAATGAAAACTGATCAACATTCTTCGCTTGGGCAACCAGATGAATTGGCAAATTTGCCTGCGTATGTTTCTCATATTTTATGGCTAAAGTAGGATTGAGAATCTGATTTTTTCTGTTTTCCAGATTGTTAAAGAACTGCGATTTTGGATATTGTTTTTTTCCATTTTCAATCCATTGCAGCGCTTCTGCAAATTTTTTATCTGCAGTTAAAAGATCCACAATATCCGCAATAATCATTAATTTGTAATCCCCATCAATATTGGATTTCGCAAGGTTTTGCAACTGCAAAAGTCGGTCTTTGCAGTTCGTAAATCTGCATTGATCATTCAGTTTCTTATGCTGGAAATAGAGTTTTGAATTCCCAGAATTATTTAAAATCAATTCCTCATAATTCGATAAAATTCTGGTTTGATTTTGCTTTAATTCGTTCGGAGTGAAAAGATCAGTGTTTTTAAGAAATTCAATTTCATTAGAAAAACTCCAGTCAAATAAGGTCGGAAAATATTCCAAATCATTTTTATTTTCGAAAATTTCTTTGATATCAGAAGTTTTTATTTTCTTTAAATAATCTTTTTCCGCATTTAAAATCGAAAAATTTTTAATTAAAAAATTTTTAAAATCCAGTTTGCTCCAGGTTTCTATTTGTGCAAAATCTTGGTTATCGAAATTCGTTCTTTGGTTGATTTCCCAAGAATTATTTTGGTAATAATCCCAAAAGAACTCCCCCAATAAAACCTGAAAAACCAATTTCTGATCACCTTTCAGTGTTTCCCCAAATGTTGAAAGTTTCTTGAAAAAACGGCTCGTAGCATCGTTGTCACCATCATCGTACGTTTGGTTGGAAATACTGAATTCCGCTTTCAGCGAGCGGATCAATTGGTTGATGTTTTCATCTTTCATGGCTTGTTTTTGAATTTCTAAAATAATGGGAAGGTTGGATTTGTACTTTCCGGTTTTGTAATTATCGCTTACTTTTTTCCACTGATCATCGTAATATTTTTGCCCAAAAAGAGGCGCAAAGAAAATCATCAAAAGAAAAAGACTGAAAATTTTGGTGAGATTTTTCATAAAAAATGGTGCTAAACTAGCTTTAGGATGGCGAAAGAAATTATTGGTTAAATTTGCATCAATGCAGTTTCTAAATTTACTGAAAAAATATGTGATCGATAGCCAGATTTATGTTTCTTTGATGGGAACTGCATTGGCTCTGTTTTTCATGTTCGAGCAAAATTTGTTCCGATTGCCAACGGTAATCCTCATTTTCATTACTTTTTTCAGCGGTTACTTGTACACGAAATATCAGCATCATCGTTATTATTGGAAAATATTGGTTTTCAATATATGTTGTGGCATTGTTTCAGCGGTTCTTATTTTATTGAATCACAATGAAATTCGGCTTCTAAAATGGTTTTTAATTGTAATTTTAGGTTTGCTTTATAATACATCTTTTTTAGAAAATTATATCCGGAAAATCCCATTGTTAAAGGTTTTCTACGTAGGTTTAACCTGGGCTTTAATTAATTCTTGGCTTATCGTACCCGAATTTAATCCCGAGATTTTTTTTATTAGTTTATTGTTTGTTACGGCGCTGGTTTTACCATTTGACATCCGCGATATGAAAGACGATCAAGTCATCACCTTTCCGATTTTAATCGGTGTTGAAAAAACCAAATTTCTCGCCTATTTTCTAATTTTTCTCAGTTTGTTGATTGCGATTTTTTCACTTAAAATCCTATTCGCCATTGCTTTTTTCCTTACTTCTGTCATTACTTTTCTTTTTATTTATTTTTCTGAAACTCAAAAGCCGGATGCTTACTTTTCGTTCGGTGTGGAAACGTGTTCCGGCTTGCCACTTTTATTTCTGATTTTAATGAAGTATTTTTGACAAATGGTTATCCAAAAACTTCATTTAATAAATTTTAAAAATCATGCCGAGAAATTTTTTGAATTTTCTTCGCAAATCAATTGCTTTGTAGGAAACAACGGTGCAGGAAAAACCAATGTGCTCGATGCGTTGCATTACCTTTCCGTAGCGAAAAGTTTCTTGGCGAATACGGATCTGAACAATATCAGGACCGATGAAGATTTCTTTACCATTGAAGGTGAAATTTTCGATGGTGAAAAGGAAAATATTTTGAAAATTCAACTTCCGAAAGATTCTAAAAAAATCATTAAGAAAAACGATAAATCATACGATAGAATTGCCGATCACATCGGATTTTTGCCAAGTGTGATAATTTCGCCCTACGATTCTAATTTGATTTCTGATTCCGGGGAAAGTCGAAGAAAGTTTTTAGATTCGATGATTTCGCAAACCGATTCGGAATATCTATTCAGTTTAATTCAATATCAAAAAACCGTTCAACAGCGAAATGCTTTGCTAAAAAATTTCTCTAAAAACCGCTCCTTCGATGCGGAAAGTCTGGAAATTTATAACGAGCCTTTAATTAAATACGGAACCAAAATTTTTGAGAAAAGAAAGGAGTTTACAGACTCTATTTTACCTTTGATTCAAAGTTATTACGAAATTATTTCCAAAGGAAATGAAAAGGTGACCGTAGTTTATCAATCCCATCTTCTTGATGATTTGCAGACAGAAAAACCCGAAGAAATATTCCGACAAATTTTAAAGGAAAGCCTAGAAAAAGACCGAATTCTAACATACACTTCCAAAGGAATTCACAAGGACGATCTGCTTTTTGAAATGAACGGAAATTCCATCAAAAAAGTTGGAAGCCAAGGTCAGCAGAAATCTTTTTTAATCGCTTTGAAACTTTCACAAATGAACCGGGTTAAAGAATTAACCGGGAAAACAGCTATTTTGCTGCTCGACGATATTTTCGATAAACTGGATGATACGCGCGTTTCCCAATTGATTGATTTGGTAAATCAGGAGCATTTCGGACAAATTTTCATTACCGATACAAGCAAAAAAAGAACCGAGAAACTGGTGAAAAACATCAACGAAGAATCGAAAATTTTTGAAATTTAATCATGAAAAAGAAAAGAGAATTTCAGTCTTCGGAATTGGTGAAATCATTTGCGAAAATCTATGGTTTCGAAGAGAAACTTTTGGCTTTCGAAGTGAAAGATTTCCTGCAAGAATACCTTAGTGAGGCTCTTTTTCGTGAAATAGAATCGGTGAATCTTCATAAGAAAACCTTAGAAATCAAAATAAAATCACCGCTGTTGAAAAACGATTTCCGAATGCGAAAAACTTTCTTTCTGACGAAGTTCCAGGAAAAATTTGGCGAAGAAAATTTTAATGATCTTCAGATTTTGTAGACACCGTATTTTCCACCATTTCTTTCGCGCGAATATCCAAAACGGCGGAGCGAATCGGGAAGAAGAATCTCAGCGGGTTTTTCATAAAATATCGGAAAATTTCTTTGTAAATTTCTTTTAATTCACCCAAATTCACTTTTCTAGAACGGAATGCCAATATCATCGACAACCCAAAGCTCACCAAAAAGTTGAAAAATCCGATGAGAAAAACGGTGAAAATTGAAATCCAAAACGTGTAAGCGTCAACCGAAAATCCTTTGCCATAAAAACCTAGAGCGACATTTCCTGCAGCGAAAGTAATGTGACGAATATCCAGATCTAAACCAAGGAAAATCCCAATAGGTCCCGTCATTCCCAGGAAAACGCCAAACCAGAAATTAGAGATGATTCCCGCCCAATTTCGTGCATAAAAATCTGAAAGGTTTTTGGACACTCTTTCACCAAGAAAATAATTGAGAAAAGGATTTTTGGCAATTCTTTTTGGAATATGATAAAAGACTGAGCTGTTGCCCACGTTTCCAGAGATAATCCCTGAAATAAAAAGAAAAAATCCTGCGATACAAGCATGGAAAATAGCCTTCGACTGAAAAGGATCGTGATCTTGCAAAATTTTCGTGGCTTTTTCCGCAGCAAAATTCTGCTGAAAAAGTACATCCAAACCATAAATAATCGCTAATGAAACAGGAAAAGCCCACACCACATTTCCAATAAAAGCAATAAACTGCGACCGGAACAATTTGGAAACCAGATGCGCGAAATCTCGGTAATTTCTTTTGGTGTTTTCACCTTCAGAAAGTACTTTCGCCATGGTAGCCGCCGTCATCGCTGGCTGTTTGGTTGCCAGAGTAAAACCCATCAAATAAATCATGATGAAACCCATCGCATAATTGGTTGCATATAAAATCGCATGGGAAAAATCGCTTCCGGGAAGCGAGCCGTAAAACAATTTCAGCACCACCAAACAACCAACTATGATCCCTCCACCACTAGATTTTAGGAACATTTTTACATAATCTTTTTTGGTCGAGGTAATGTAATGTGCACCAGTTTCTGCGGTATGATTTGTGATTAAATGCGATATTAAGGTGGTACTATCGTCCACCAAATCACGAATATTGTTTTTGTGAGATTTGTATTGTAATATATTAAAAAACAACTGTTTAGACTTAATCAACGCATCTTTCTCATCATCCATCACCATCACATTCAGAATATCCGCCATTCTTTCAAGTTGTTGCCTAATTTTGAGCAATGACTGATTAATTTTGCTGGAAATTCCATACTTAGCCGAGTTTTTGAACGCTAAAGTGACAAAGTCGAAACACTGCTGAAGATAGACTTTTATTTGTTTATAATGAACATCTTTGGAAGTAAGAAAAAAATCAGGATTTTGCTTGTAGTTACTATTCAAAATATCCAATTCATCCTGTAAAGCCAGAAAAGGATTATCGAACTTTCGGTATTGCGGAGCCATATTTACGACTTCTACATCCATCGCATTTCCGATGACGCGCCACGCCAAAATATTCATCGAGAATAAAAGTTCGTGCTTGACTTTTGGATAGGTAATAAAACGATCAATTCCTGTGAGCGTAAAAAACTCGTCCAACTGATTTTCCTTAAGATTTCTCAAATATTCCAAATCCTTGGTTGGCCGTACCGAAGTGAAATCGACCAGAAACCACACCGTATTTTCGTTTTCTACGGCGGGCAAAATCTGATTAAGTATTCTCTTTTTAAATTCCGGAAAAAAAGCGTTTTCTGATAAAATATTGGCTTCAGTAAGTGAAAGGTTGAAAGGTTTCCCCTCGAAAATTTGATGAAAGTAATACCCCAAATTTTCCGCAATTTCTGGAGAATTTCTTAGAAAATCCAGAATTTCCTCAAAATCTGATTTTCGCAAACTGAGCATCAACTCAGAAAGCGGCTCCAAGGATTTCGTTTCATTTCGGAAACTGAAATACTTGACTAGTGTTTCATTAAAACTTATCTTATTTTGTCGGTAAAATGGCATATTCCGTACAAAGATAAATTATTTCAAACTTACATGATTCATTTGGCGCATAATCCATCGATGCTTTTTATTAAGATATGCTGATGGATTTTTCGGGTCGTATTTTTTCGGATTCGGAAGAATTGTGGCAATCCATGCGGCTTCGCTCTTGGTTAAATTAGCTGAACTTTTATTAAAATAATACTGCGAAGCAGCTTCCACACCGAACACACCTTGCCCCATTTCAATGGAATTTAAGTAACGCTCGAGTATCACATCTTTGCCCCAAACAAGCTCAATAATGAAGGTGTAAACTGCTTCCAGTCCTTTGCGAAACCAGCTCCTACCCTGCCAAAGAAAAATATTTTTCGCGGTTTGCTGCGAAATGGTACTTCCACCACGCAGTTTTTTGCCCTGTTCATTATGTTTCATCGCCTTTTCAATCGCTTTATAATCGAAACCATTGTGGCTGAAAAAACTTTGATCTTCCGAAGCTAACACTGCTTTTTTCACATTATTTCCCATTTCATTATAGGAAATATAATCGCGTTTCAGCTTGCCATATTCCAATAAGCCACCGATTTGAGTAATGGTAAAAGGCGGATTGAAAAATTTTCCCCAAACAATAAAAAGAATATTTGCGAGGATAATAATGTAAATCAGTTTTTTAATTTTCGTCCACATAATTAATTCGTTCTACAAGTCTTTGTTTCTGCTGCAAAAATAGAAATATAATTTACTTTAATTCTTTCATAAAAGTTAAATTATATGCTGGAAACAACTCCGGATGAAAAATTTTAATATAATCTTTCAGCACCCAATCGGCGCGAACCGATCCACTTTCGAAATAATCGTTGGCTTTGCCATTTTCTTTTCCGGCGATGGTGTACAATTTTCCTTCATTGTAAACCTTCATTTTCGCATAATTGGGATTAATCTGCAAAAGCTCTTTTTTGGTTTGATGATTTCCGATATTGATCCAATATTCCGCCTTTTCAGATTTCGCAAAAACCTCTTCAAAACTCATCGGAACGGCTTTAGAATCGGTATTTTCTGAGTAAATATATTGTGCATTAGCATCCTTGATGAATTGTGCTAAGTTGGTTTTACCGCCCGGAAGAAACCACTGATTCCCATACATTTCATTGGCTAAAACCAATGGTTTTTTCGTGGAATTTTCAGCAGTTTTTTTTAATGTTTGGTAATTGTTTTGAATTTCATTAAACCTTTCATAAGCCAATTTCTCTTTATTAAAAAGTTTTCCGAAAACCAAAAGATATTTTGATTTTTCTAAAGGGTTTTGTTCCAAATATTCATCAAGAAAAATAATTTCAATCCCATTTTTCCTGATTAAATCATAAGTATTGTCAAAACTTGAAATATAATTGGTGAAAATCGCATCGGGTTTCAGCGCGATAATTTTCTCGAGATCGTATTTCTGCTCATTACCCATATTCTGGATTTTTCCGCTCTCCACTAAATTTCGGACTTTGTTGGAATATACATATTCCGGACTGGAAATTCCGATAATCGATTGTTCCAAACCCAATTCGGTGAAATATCCCACCAAACTTGCATTTAACAGAATTACCTTTTTGAATGGAAGCTTCGATTGAGCAAATTGATAATTAAATTTACCAGATTTCAGCTGATAAATTGTGCCGTCGTCTTTAAAACGCACATTTTCGGAAATTGATTGCCAATTTTCCGGAGTGGTAACTTCCTGTTTTTTACAGGAAAATAAAACAAAAATTGATAAAATGTAAAAAAAAGTGGTTTTCATTTCCCAAAGAAAACAAAAAAGTGTTATATTTGCAAACCTAAAAACGGCCTCGTGGCGCAACTGAATAGCGCATCTGATTACGGCTCAGAAGGTTACAGGTTTGAATCCTGTCGAGGTCACAAAACCGACATTTGAAGATTTTCCACTTCTTTGTCGGTTTTTTTTATTTCTCTCGTAGATCGTCAGAAAAGTGTGGAAAAATGCAGACGAGAACAAGTGGATTGTTTAATATTTTATTATTTTTTTTAATTTGATACTCTAAACACAAAAAATACGCACTTGCCTGAATCCCTGATTAAAAATATCATAAGTCAAAACTTATTTCTGCCTCCATTAATTCATTAAATAACGAACCATCAAAATTTTTTTGGATGTCGTTGTCCTCATCGATGAAGATAAAAAAGACAAATGATTTGGCAATATTAACATTGGTGATTCGCTTAAAGCTCATTTTTTTATGACCAACCTGTGATGTATGTGGCAAAGAATTTGTCTAAGTTTTTTCGTGCTAATACGCATCTCTATTAAATCTATAAAAGAGATTGACTGCAATAACCCATTTTTCTAACTTTATTCGATTCTTCCTTTCGCAAAGGCAGAATATTTATCTTTGTACAAAACCAACCGACTATGGCAAAACATACATCAGGCTATATAAAAAGGCAAAAAATTGCCAACTCAGGTACGCACCAACTTTTTTATGAATTATTTGAACCAATAAATGAACCTCCAAAGGCTACTGTTCTTATACTACACGGGATGCAGGAGCATAGCGGTCGTTATAAAAATTTTGCAGAATATCTGGCGAACAACGGTTTTGCAGTTCTATTATATGACCATCTCGGACACGGAAAAACGGCGAAAAATCGGGAAGAACTTGGCTATTTTCAAAAAGAAAATCCCAAGCAGCAACTGATAGACGATGCCGCAACGATGGCAGCATTTTTAGAAAACAACTACCCTAAAATTTCTCACTTTTTACTAGGTCATTCTATGGGGTCTTTCATTGCAAGATGCTTACTTCAGAATCAGGAAGCTGATTTTAAGGGCGCGGTCATCGTGGGAACGGGAGGAAAAATCAACGGAATCGGTTTGGCTAAATTTTTCCTGTCCATTAACAATATTATTGCCCCAAAACACAGGAGCAAATTCATCAACCAAACTTTTACAAAAATTAATAATCAACATTTTAAAGGCGAGAAAGATGGCGACCTTACCAGTTGGCTGAGCCTCAGCAAATCCAACCGTGAATCATTTTGCCGGGACAGCCTATGCGGAGTACCTTTTACCAATAATGGTTTTTACGCATTAGTTTCTCTAAACCAACAGGCAACGGAAAGAAAATGGGCAGAAAAAATACCAAAAGAATTTCCCTTTCTTTTTGTAAGCGGAGCTGATGATCCGATAGGAAACTTCGGAAAAGGTGTTGAAAAAACGGTAACACAAATGCAAAAAGATGGATTTACAGATGTTAATGCAAAAATTTATCCTGCTATGCGGCACGAAATACTTAATGAAGATATTAAAGAATCTGTCTATGAAAGTATAAAAGATTGGCTCTATGAAAAAATATCATAACCAAAAAAGTATTTTAATTAAAAATAATTGATTAATAATTAAAATACTTAGTTTATAATGGAAATTTAGCATTTATTAAGCTTTCAAAAAATCCTTGCTTTGCCATTCCGGATCAGGATATTTGTAAAAACCTTCGCCGGATTGCTGACCAAGTTTTCCTTTGTCGATAAGTTCGGTTTTTAGCTTTTCTGCTATTTTCTGTGTTAATTCTCCCGGGATTTCTTTTAAGATGTTGTAATTGGTGTTCATCCCATTCAAATCTAAAATGGCCATCGGTCCAAAAGGAGCACCTGTTGCTATTCTCCAGGTTTTATCGATTGTTGCAGGATCGGCAACGTCATTCGCCCACAGCGCAAGACCAGCCACCAAAAGCGGAATCAACAAAGAATCCAGAACGTAGCCCGATTTTTCCTTCTTCAGTTCCACGGGAAGCATAGCAATGGATTTTGCAAACTCTACAATCTCGTTATAAACCGTTGGGTCGGTTTGATCAGAACCCATTATTTCTGCCGTATTACGAACCATTATATGATTGGCAAAATGTAAATGGATGAATTTTTCCGGACGATCGGTAAATGTGCTTAATCTGCTCGGCAAAAGTGTGGACGAGTTGCTCGCGAAAATGGTTTTTTCCGGCGCGTGCTCAGAAGCTTTTTCCCAGAAATCTTTTTTGATATCGATGCTTTCCGGTACGGCTTCTATCAATAAATCAGCATCCTGTAAAGAAGCTTTCAAATCTGTCGAATAAGTGAGATTATTTTTGGTATTTTCGATTTTTCCTTCATCAGCTTTCAGGTATTTTTTATATTCTTCAGCCAAGACATCAAAACGGTTTTTGGCTTTACTTAAAGCTTCATCATTAACATCATAAACCATGACTTTATAGCCGAAATAAGCGCACTGCACCGCAATCTGAAAACCGAGAATGCCACTTCCAGCCACCACAACATTTTTGATATCGATTTTAGATAAATCGGCTTCCGGCACTTTCAAAAAATCTGGACTTTGCCACGAAGGATTTGGATATTTGTAAAAGCCTTCGCCAGTAGAAATTCCCAGTTTATTTTGGTCGATGAAAGTTGATTTAAGTTTATCCAGAACAATCTTATCATCTGTTTTGCCCTTCTCTACTTGCAGTTTGTAAATGTTGTATGGTGTCGTCAATCCGATAATATCATACAAAGCCATTGGTCCGTAAGGCGAACCTGTTCCCAGCATCCAGGTTTTGTCTATGGTTTCTGGCGTAGCATAATCGCCAATCCAAAGCTGCATTCCGGCATTCAGAAATGGATTTAATAAAGAATTGAGCACATAACCTGGAACTTCTTTTTTTACCAAAATAGGCACCATCCCTATCGCCTTTGAAAAATCGACTATTTCCTCGGTTATTTTTTCGTCGGTTCCTGGATGTGGCATAATTTCCGCCGTATTTCGCAACCATATTTGATTGGCAAAATGCAGGTTAAGGTATTGAGCCGGTCTTCCTGTCACCTCAGCAAACTGACTTGGCAACAAGGTGGATGAATTACTTACAAAAATGGTTTTCTCCGGTGCAATTGCGGAGAGTTGCTTATAAAATTCCGTTTTTATTTTAATATCTTCTGGCACTGCTTCTATCAAAAGATCGGCATCTTTCACGGCAAATGCCAAATCGGATGAATAGTGCAGTCTTTCCCTGGCTTTTGTAATTTGTTCTTCGGTGGCGCCAAGATCCTTTTTATGACTTTCGGCCAAGCCCTCGAACTTTGCTTTCGCCTTTTCCAACACCTCATCACTGATATCGTAAACAGTGGTTTCAAATCCGTGAATTGCAGTTTGAAAAGCAATTTGGAATCCTAAAACACCACTTCCAGCTACCGTTACATTTTTTATTTTGCTCATAATTTTGGTTGATTTTTGGTAATAAAATTTACTGAACTAGGACTCAGCAATCTTCATTTTCAATTAAAATTGATAAAACTCCGGACTGAATGCTTCCTCCAAATTCTTTGGTTCTTTACGTTTTTTGTGGTTTAGCTCGTGTCTTGAGGTTGAAGATGTTACATACGCTGACTGCCGTGAACGCTGTAAATTTCCAATCGGTGAATTCTCTTCGATGGTTCTGAACGGTGTAAACGACAGATTTTCCATAATTTCAAAATTACCATCCTCAGGAACCGTTTGTTTTGGTATTGTGATTTTTGCCACCGTACGGAATGGTGATAATTCCTGCGACCATTCTTTTGTAAGGTCATTCACAGGCATTTCTTTCAGGTTTTTGCAAAGTTGTATTTGCAACTCAAACGTAAGGTTTTTTTGAGCTATTTCTTTGATAATTCCTTTTCTGTACGGCCATTCTGCGCTGTCTAGATCAATATCTTTTTGCGTGATGGCGTTCTTGGTCTGCTCAGTTGGGATCACTCTTACTTTGGCGATATAATCACCGTGGCGTACCGCTCCCATACTGTAAAATTCATAAAGAAAACTGTTGATGGAAGGGATTTTTTCAAAAGTTTTAAGAGCGCCCAATTCCTTCAAAGCCTCAAAATTTGGAAATGCTTTTTTATTTTCGGTGACCCAAAGTGTGGCAAATTCCAATTTTCCCAAGGCCCCCTTTTCAAAGAAATCATTTAGCTTTAAAAACAGCTTTGAAATGAAAACATAATGTTCTGCAGAGTTGCAGAAAAACACCGGATTATTAATCAGGTTGAAATCAACATTCGTAGAATCTTCCTCTCCGGGAGATAATTTTTTGCCATCTATCCCAAAAATCTTTAAAGCAAATCCTTGTGCATTACCGCTTAGTTTATCGGGCAAAACTCTGGACGAACCATTGGAAAAGCGAACTGCTGCCTGGTGTTTTCCGGGTTTCGCATAAATGCCCTGCGCCAGTTCTTCGGGCAGATTATCCAAAATTTCAACCTCTGCTTTCAGCACTGCATAGCCATTGGCGTGCGCATCTCTTGTATGATGGGTCGCCCTGCTTAGGTTTGGCGTATTTTTGATGTATTCGCGGATATCGTTATTAATGGTGGTAATATACTCATCGAAATTTTCTGGAATTTCTTCCACTTCGTAACTGTACTTGATGTATTCTTCCATAGTGCTTTTTTTATTTTAATTCGCTAATCCATTTTAAAGCAGAAATGCTTGGGATAAAACAATATTCGCCGCCTTTCACGATGTTGTAGGTCTGCAAACCACGGTATCTTTTGATGAGGGGTTCTCCAGGTACAGAAAATAGTGCGTCTTCGTCCTGTACACCGATCATAGGATCTTTTTCTGTTCCCAGATTTTGGGCGTTACCATCGTTTGCCCATTGTTTTTGAAGAAATTCCAGTGTTCCCATTGCATCGGCACTAATGCCAATAAAATACTGTCCACGTTCCTTACCGTCATTTTTGGTTACCTCCGGCGGAACAATGTCGCCAAAAGTTACACTTTTTCTGATAATCCTGTGCAAACGTTCATCCTCCAAAACAAAAGATTTGGAATCTCTTGGGTTCATCCTGCGGATATGCGAACTGAACGGACACTTTTTACCGTACTCATCATTCTTGAAAGAAAAATCATTGTTTTTTTGCATATCATCTCCTAGCGATTTATCATCCTTTTCGGGAGCTAAAACCAAAGGTGCACCACTTCGCCAGCGACCTACCATTTTAGCAGCCAAGAGCTCTCCCTCTTCCGGCGAAGAAGAATTTTCTTTAACGAATTGATTAAATTCTGCCACTTGGCTCTGGTACTTTCTGAAAACCATAAAAGAACCGTTCTTTCCTAAAACTTCAGGTTGTGGAAATGGCTTTATGAAGCCTGCTTCTCCAGGATAGCCCATTATAAATTCGCCTGCTTTAAGTGGACGATCAAATCCGGGCGGCATATCTATCCCACTGCCTTCAATCTCCGGATTGCTGATGCCATCCCTGAATCCGAATACATTTTTTACCTCTTCAGATACGGCGAAATCGTGGCTCATTATTACTTCTACGCCGCTGTTATTCGTCAATTTAGAACGAAATTCCTCCAGCTTGCTTTTCCACGCCTCTTCATTGTTGGCGATAATTGCCGCTGCGATGTGAATATGTGATCTTCTAAAAACCTTTTCCCAGTTTTTAGGGTCATTGACTCCAATGTCATACAGAAACCGGGAACGTTCTGCCATTCCTTCCTTGAAGGATTCGGGAAAAGTATCGAGTGACTCTTGAGGGACACCGATTTTTTCCAGACCTTTATAAGTGAATGTCAAAGTAACCGATGCGCCTTCATTCTTATGCCAGTCTTCCGCAGAACTCACAATCGGCAAGAGTTTTTGGAGCATTTGTCTGGCTGCCACAGCATCTTTGATTTCAATAATACCCACTGTTCCGAAATATGGTATAGGTCGGCTTCTGAGAATTAAGGCCTGTATTTCATTCAGCTCAATTTCTACTTTATTGGGATTAAAAATCCGCTTTAAAAATTCCAGTGCCATAGATTAGATTTTATTTGCTTCGTCAATTGCCTTATTCAGTCCTTTAATGATTTTATCATTTCTCCTTATATCATTCACCGTAAGATGCGGAACACCTACATACCAACCTGTCGCGGTAATCTGATGGTCTAGAATGAACTGTTTTACACTTGGGTTTTTTATGCCTGGCCATCCTTCTATATTCCCGAAAATGATGTCCATCAGCTGTGGAATTTTTGTAGCGAAATCATCAATATAAGCATCCCAATCACCATCGTAAGCCGTGCAGAAAAGAATCTTGGTATCGTTATCAAACAAAACTATACGAAGATCATGCAGCGTTCCTACTTTGGTTGCACCTTTCAGATCTCCGCCTGCAATTTCCATTATGGTTCTGAGATTTTCTGCACCTCCGGGTTTTAGGTCTGCCATCGCAGTTAACTCAGATACACGACCGGATCTTAACCCTTTTTTTCCGGCAGATGTAGTGGAATGGTCATAACCATCATCGATACCTTCACTGAAATTCGCCTTTGCTAACTCGGCAGCCAATTTTACTTTGTCTATGAAACTCATAATTAAGATTTTGATTAATGATTTATATTGTTTTGTAAATCAACAATAATTTTGAGGAGAATAGTACAAATGTTATGCCATAGCAATCTATCGTAATGTACCGAAATTCGTATTTTATCTACTGAAACTATGAATTTTTAAGCTTTATTAAAATACTTCAATTGACAGTCTTTCAAAGACAAAAAATTCCTCTCCATATTTTTCATTCTTAAAATAATAATCATGATAACAAAAATTGTCAATTATATATTTGAATTAACGAAATTAAAAAACTAGGAAATTACTTTTGTGCTAATCTGGTTTATATTTGATAAATTGTATAAATTTAAATTGATTATCCGTTTTTAATCATAATCCTGTAATGTTAGCAATAATAAGCCTTTCAAAGAGTCTATCTCCAAAATATCTTCGATTTAGCTTGTAGATGAATTCGTTGAGATAGAGTTGAAGATACTTTCTTTTTATTTTGTGGTAATTGCCCAACAAATTTCTTTTGGCGTTGCTAATGGCAATATGAACCCATTTTAAAGTTTCTTCGGTAGTTTCTTTTGAACTTTTTTCCATAATATGAAGCTCTACAAAATCTGAAATATCCACATAAGAAGTGTTTTTATCTGTAAAAACAATACTCTGATTATCTATAGATTCTTTAATGGCTTCATTGATTTCTTCTCCACTGTGTCCATCTAAAACCTTCGCTTTAAAGAAGCGAACATGTTTTTCTTTTTTTCCAGTATCAATATCTTCTAACGGTGTTGATTCTGCTATCATCGCTACATTTTGTTTCCCAACTGAACCTTTTCCACGAATTCCTTTTTTCTGCTCTATTTCGCTAGATTCTACTGTAAAATAGGCTTCGTCAAATTCTATCATTCCTTCCAAAGTGTATTTTGCATCTCGATTTCCCATGGCTTTTCTCAACTTATGAACCATTGCCCAAACTGGTTCATATCTCTTTAATCCCAATTGTTTTTGGATTTCTTTGGCTGAAAATCCTTTCTTGGTAACACTCATCAAAAACATGGTTTTGTACCAAATGAGAAAAGACAAATTCGAATTTTCCATGATGGTTCCGCTTTTCAAAGAAGTTCGACTTCTGCATTTTTTGCATTCATAACTTAATCTGCTCTTTATCCAAAAATGTTCTGTGCTTCCACATTTGCACGTGAGTCCTATTTTATCTCTCTCAGATTTAAAATGATTTATACAATCATCTTCTGTCCCAAAATGTGCTGAAAAACTGAATAAATTCATATCTAATTGTTTGATTACTACAAATATACAAAAATTATGATAAATTACGGATATTCATATAATGTTTTTATTTATTTTAATATTCAAAAAAAAACTATTCATATTTAATTCTATCCAAAGCAAAAAAAACCTGCTCGAAGCAGGTTTTTTCTATTTTTCAAGAAGTAAAAGTGCCTATTTTTTTCCTTACACCTTTATATTTCTGTTCCTCATTTTGGGTGATTTTGGTCAAAAAATTGCGACTCTAGTTTCATGCCTATGAAACATGGATTTCATGCTGATAATACTCGAGTTTCTTCCTGATGAAACTTTTGTATCATGCCTACGTTTTTGGAGGATAATAGGTATAAACAATAGTGAAAAAACCACTCCACTTTCTTTTGTTTTGAATTATCTGTCGTGTTTTGGCCAAATGAGATTTTCTGTTTTGTAACCTAGTTTTTTTGCTAAAGAAAGGTATTTCTCTCTGATTTCATCAGGAATCGTTTGCTCACGTGAAAGAATCCAAAGGTACTTCAGATTATCGCCCGCAACCAGCGCGTATTGGTAATCTCCATCAATCGATAGAATATTATACGCTCCCCAAAACGGCTTAAAAAAAGAAACTTTCAAACGGCCAACAGATGGATTCTCCAAGAACCGAGCTTCACCAACGGCTTCTTTCCATTCATTTTCGGCGGTTTTATATCCACGATTAACCACTTTGATGCTGCCATCTGGATTCAAGGAATATTGGGCGGTTGTATTATCCAAACCTCGCTCAAAACGAAAATCGAAACGTGCGATTTCGTACCATTTTCCGAGGTATTTAGTCGCTCCTTAAAATGTGTTTAACATATTGAATATTAGTGTTTTAATCAATATTTCACTTGTGTTTTCTTGCAGGCTTTTGTATCTTAGAGCCTTAAAACCTTGCAAATATGTTGGGAAAAAATCCAGAGAAACTGCCAGAATTATTCCGTCCTATGTTGATAGATTTTATTGATAATACGCACGAACTTGTTTTGCTTGCAGAAAAAGTTGATTGGAATTATTTTGAAAAAGAATTCGCCTCCCTATATTCCAAGAAAGGAAACGCAAGCCATCCGATCCGGTTTATGGTGGGCTGTCTGCTTCTGAAACACCTTTACAATTTGGGCGATGAGACTTTAGAAAAAGCCTGGATTATGAATCCTTACATGCAATATTTTTGTGGCAGGGTTTTCTTTGAACACGAGTTTCCGTGTGACCCGAGCAATTTGGTTCATTTCCGAAAAAGAATTGGCGAGAAGGGAATTGAGAAAATCTTCGCCTACAGCGTAAGGATGCACGATGTAAAGACGAAGACCTCGAACTTTGTTTTATCAGACACTACTGTTCAGGAGAATAATACCACTTTTCCCACCGATGCAAAATTGTGCAAGAAAGTAATTGATTATTGCAACAAAATAGCCGAAAAAGAAGGCATAAAACAAAGACAACGCTACACGAAAGTCAGTAAACAATTGGTTCGTGACACCTATAATGGCAAACATCCTAAGCGAGCCAAAGGAGCAAGAAAATCTGCAAGACGATTAAAGACTATTGCCCTGAGGATGGTACGCGAACTGGAGCGCAACTTTACTCCTGAACAAAAAGAATTCTACAAAGATTTACTCGCTCTTTACTCCAAAGCCGTCACTCAGGAAAGAAAAGGTACCGATAAAATTTACAGCCTGCACAAACCTTTTACCCAATGCATCGCCAAAGGAAAAGCGCATAAACAATACGAATTCGGGAATAAAGTGGGCTTGATCACCACCGCTAATAAAGGAAAAAAAATCATTCTCGCAATTAAAGCATTTTTACAAACCCCTTATGATGGTCACACCATTGAACCACTTTTGGAACAAATGGAAACAGGTGGCCAACCCCTTCCCAAAGAACTGGTTTACGACCGTGGCGGAAAAGGGAAATCGGAAATAAAAGGAGTGAAAATCTCCATTCCAGGTCCACCGAGAAAAAAAGACACCCTCTACCAGAAACAAACAAAGCGCAAAAAATTCAGAACCAGAGCTGCCATAGAGCCTATCATCGGACATTTAAAAACTGATTTCAGGCTGGCTAAAAATTACTTTATGGGAGAAACGGGGCCTCAAATCAATGCCTTCCTAGCAGCAACTGCCTGGAATATGAAGAAAATGATGGAGATTCTTAAAGCCAATCTTCGTTGGCTATATTTTTCTTTGCAGAATTTCCTCTTTGCTGCATATTTTTTCACAATAAAAAGAAAATATTTATATTGTTAAGGAACGACTATTTATCGGCAACGAAATTTTTTATAGGAACTGCTCCATCCGGCATCCCTGTTTTACAAGAATAGAGCAGGAAAATTCCTGCAAAAACTGCTAGTGGAAGAATAATAATCTTAGAAATCTTCATAAATTTAATTTTGATGATTGCATTATAGCAAAAACTATGCTTTTAACTTGTTTGTTCAACATAAAATATTCTTTATCTACTTGTTTTAAGGAAATAAGATCGAAGGTTCTATAAAATCAGTGCGCTTCTTACTTAAGATTTATCTAAGCAACATTAAAAAGAACCGTAATTTTTAGACAAAAGTAGATGTCGCTAAATATTCTAAAAAAAAACCGCCTCAATGTTGAGACGGATGCTACTATTTTTCAAGAAGTAAGGAAACCCATTCTTCCCGCTGAAGTTTTCTTTTTAAAGTCAATTTTTGTTCGGTGCAAACTTCCAAAATATCATCCACATCGAAGAAACACAACCCGGAAAGTAAGAGTTGTCCCCCATCGTTCAACACGGAAACGTAGGTCGGAATGTCGGAAATTAGAATATTCCTGTTGATATTGGCCAGAATAATATCGAAATTTTCGTTGCCTAAGTTATCGGCAGTTCCTTGAGAAATCTCCAATTCTACATTATTTCGTACGGCATTTTCTTTTGAATTTTCTACCGACCATTCATCAATATCAATGGCAACGGTTTTTCCCGCGCCTTTCTGCTTTGCAAAAATCGCAAGAACCGAGGTTCCGCAACCCATATCGAGTACGGTTTTGTTCTCGAAATCCATATCAAGCATTTGTTGAATCATCAAATACGTTGTCGCGTGATGTCCCGTTCCGAAAGACATTTTCGGCTGGATAATGATTTCGTGCGGGAGATTCTGATTTTCATGAAACTCCGCGCGAATGGAAACCTGATTTTCTACATTGATCGGATCAAAATTCTTTTCCCACTCTTCGTTCCAGTTGATATTGGGCATTTCTTGGTAAGTATAGGAAATACTGATTTCCGGATTTTGAATGAGATGAATTTGCTTTAAGTCATTTTCGTTGAAAAGATCTTTTGGAATATATGCCAAAATTCCGTCGTGTTCCTCAGTGAAACTGTCGAAACCGATCTCGATAAGTTCGGCCATCAGGATTTCGTTCCAAGGTTGCAAAGGCGATATTTTGAAGTTGAATTCTAAGTAATTATTCATTTTAATTTTTTTGTAAAAAAGATTAATATAGCTAAAAACAGCTAATAAAGAGTAGTTTACAAAAACAGGAAAACCTATCGGTAACGATTTAGTAATGGTGCTTACTGCACTTGCTTTCACTTAATTACCTTGTAAATCATTACTGCAAATATAAAAATAAAAGGGTAAAGTGCATTGTGTCTTTGCCCTTTTTGTTTGTTATCAAACCAGAAAAACCTTTAAGAAAATTCCCCCACTGTGGTAAACCTGTGGTGTTGGTTTCAATATTATTTCCAAATTTTGGCATACCAAGAACTAGATGAGTTCTGAATAAAATTCTGCAAACTTTAAAAACATCTATGCTATGGAAATTATATTGAGTAAAATATTATCAGAAATTCGGCATAAGGAGGACAAAATTTCTTCTCAAATGATACGGTCATCTGATGAAGCATATCAAATGACTTTGTTTCTAAATGAAATGTTGTGTGCTATTAAAACTGAAGTATTGCAAGTTGGATTTTTAAATGAAGATCAAGAGGTTGATTTCTTTAAGAATGTTAAACCGCAAATCCTTGGAAAACTTATTTATTACAATAAAGTATTTCGGATAGAAACTACCTGTCCCGTGAGTAATGGTAAAATACATCAAAGTTATTATGAAAATGTTTTAAAAAATCTCAAGTTAGAATATAAAGAAAGTATTTGCAATGAAGATTTCTACAGATATTACCGTGCTGGCAGAACCGACCGTGATCACACTTATTTCAGGCTAGGAAAGATTAACTATCACGATGGATTAAAGAGTGGCGTATTTGAAATTGACCTTAGCTTCTCCACATATTACGACAACAAAATAGCACATATTATTGCCAATGAACTACTTTATACTTACACTCTTACCAAAATAAATCCTGAAGAAAATCCCGATACAATACTACAAAATTTAGATGCAAACAAGGATATTTCGTGGACCAATTCTCAAAATGCACTTATCGAACTGATATACGCTCTGTATGCTTCAAATTCCATTGCATACGGAAAAATAGGCATCCGAAAATTAGCTTTGATTTTTCAAGTGCTATTCCGAACTCCCTTAAATGATATTCATCATTCTTTCCACCGAATGAAAACAAGAGCAGGTTCAAGAACTGCATTTTTAGACCAGCTTAAAATATCCCTCGAAGAATATATGGATAAAGACCTTTAGCTATATCAAAAATAACCGTTTGAAAGCAGTACCAAAACGTACTGCTTTTTTCTTTGCCCATATCTGCCAATTGGCAAATGCTCTCAAAACTTCATTACAAAATATCCAAAATCCCATAAAAACCTTGTTAAACAAGGGTTTTCCCTAATTGTAAAAATTTTAAAAAAACAGACAAACCAATTGGCAAGGCTTGGCTGACAAACACTGCCACCTTTCACAATTTTGCATAGTGAACTTTAAAAAGCTATGCAATGAAAATAATAACCATCGAAGAAGACGTGTGGATACAGCTAAATAGCCGTATCAATGCCATTGCCGACTATTTGAAAAGACAGGAAGATAAAAGCTATGATGACCTGTGGCTCAATAACCACGAGGTATGCCAATACCTGCATATCAGCGAAAAAACCTTATGGCGTATGAGAACCAAAGGCGAGATTAGTTATTCAAAAATCTACGGTCAATATTTCTACACCATGGGATCCATAAAAGATATGCTTAATGCCAACGCCATACAGAGTAGTGAGGAATTTGTACAGGAGCTTATGGCAAAAGGTAAAAGCTATATAGAAAAAGGCAGAAAGCTAAAGACAGATAAAAAATAGGTATGAACCCTTAAAAATATCATTATGAATATTGACAGAATGGAATTTTTGGCGTGGATGGAACGCTTAATGGGACGTCTTGATATGCTGGGCGATAATATAGATGATTTACAGAAGAAACGTAATAGCATAGATGGCGAGGAACTGCTCGATAACCAGGATTTACTTCAGATGCTGAAAATCAGCAACCGTTCCCTGCAACGGTATCGCTCCATCGGCAAACTGCCCTATTATACTATTAGTGGAAAGCTTTATTACAAATTGTCTGATGTTCATCAATTCATCAGAGATAGCTTTAACCCACCCACAATTAAGATGAACGTCAATAAGTGACAAACACTGCCTTTGAGTGCCAAGTAATGCAATTCAGTGAAGGCTTCCTTTACATTCGGCATTGAATTTTAAAATTTTCAGACTATGAGTGAAGAAACAACAAATAAGCAGGAAATGCCCGAACAGTTATCGGACATATTGCTGGTGCTGGATAAAGAAAAAATGAAAATCCAAGCCGTAAAGAGTATAGACGAAAACGGGAAAATGGAAACTGTTGATCCCACGAAGAAAAACCAAAACCAGTTTATGCGTGTGGACAAAAGTGGTGATTTCTTTTCGAACTTCTTCTCCAATTTTTTCAGCCAGCTAAAGAACCCTACCAATTTTTCATTCTTTAAAGTGCCTGCACCTGTCGCAGTTGAAAAAGTACAGGAAATGCAAAAGCAGGTTGATAAGCCCACTCCCGAAGGAGAAAAAGTGATGAAAGAACACGAAGTAAAAACAGAACCGCAACAGGATAAAAAACAAGAAAATCAAAATAATATGGCAACAACACAAACAACACCGGAAGCGAGCGAATACCGCTACAAGCCGGAGCAGATTGATTGGGACACAATGAACAATCTCGGATTAAGTAAGGAATATCTTGAAAAGAGAAACCTGCTTGAACCTTTATTGAAAGGTTATAAAACTAATGAACTCTTACCGATTGGCGTTAACCTCGGTGGTACTATTCTCCGCACGGATGCCCGCCTGTCTTTACAGCAAGCCGAAGACGGAAAAGTTGTAGTAGGAATACACGGCATCAAAAAAGAACCCAACCTGCATTTTGAATTTTTCGGACACAAGTTTACGGATGAGGACAAAAAAAACCTGCTCGAAACAGGCAATATGGGGCGTGTAGTTAACCTGACCAACACCAAAACGGGCGAACTGATGCCGTCGATTATCAGTATAGACAGGCTGACAAATGATGTAATTGCGTTGCGGACGGATTTCATAAAAATTCCCAATGAAATTAAAGGCGTGAAACTGAACGATGAGCAAAAGCAAACTTTAATGGAGGGTAAACCACTAAAGTTAGAGGGTATGATTTCCACCAAAGGAACGGAGTTTTCGGCAACGGTACAGTTCAATGCAGACAAGCGTTATGTTGAGTTCCTGTTTGACCGCAATAACTCCAACAGGCAGACCCAAAGCAATGGGCAAACTCAAAACAACGGACAAAGCAATCAGCAAAGCCAGCCGCAGGAAGCTCCAAAAACATTCAGGGGCAAAGAACTGACCGATGAGCAGCATAAGGATTTCAAAGCCGGGCAAACCGTTTACATTGACGGATTGAAAGATAAGAAAGGACAACCGTATCAGGGTTATATCACTTTCAACAAAGAAACCGGAAAAACTGATTTTGCCTTTCCAAGCCAAGTTAAGGCACAGGCAAAACCTATCGAAGCCCATAAAACACAAACTGCCGTCAATTCAGAGGGCAAAACCAACGAAGCGACCAAAAACATCAAAGAGCCTTTGAAGTCGGGGCAACAAAGACCGAAAAACAAACAACAGCAGGAACAACAGGAAAAGCCGAAAGCTCCTGCAAAATCCAAAGGCGTAAAAAGGTAATCAAGTATGAAAACAATCATTGCAGAAAAACCAATCGTAGCAAGGGAAATAGCCGGACTTGTGGGAGCATCCAATAAAAAGGACGGCTACCTGACAGGGAATGGCTATTTTGTTACGTGGGCATTCGGACATCTGATAGGATTGGGAATGCCCAAAGATTACGGGATTTCGGGATTTGACAAAACAGCATTGCCGATATTGCCCAACCCATTTTTGCTGACCGTCCGGAAAGTAAAAAAAGACAAAGGCTATACCGCCGATACAGGTGCATTAAAGCAACTGAAAGTTATCGAACAGCTCTTTAAGCAAAGTGATAGCATTATTGTTGCTACCGATGCAGGACGTGAGGGCGAATTGATATTTCGCTATATCTACGAATACCTTAAATGCAACAAGCCCTTTGAACGCCTTTGGATAAGCTCGCTTACCGAAAAAGCCATCAAACAGGGTTTTGATAACCTGAAAGACGGGGCAGCATTTGACGGATTATATCAGGCAGCACAAGGCAGAAGCCGTGCCGATTGGCTGGTAGGCATCAATGCTACCCAGGCGTTGAGCATTGCCGCAGGCAATGGCATCTATTCCCTCGGAAGAGTGCAAACACCCACACTGGCTTTGATATGCAAACGCTATTTGGAAAACAAAAATTTCTCGGTAAAGAAATATTGGCAGATACAGTTATTACATAACAAAGAGTTGATAGATTTTAAAAGCCTTTCCAAAACCAAATGGGAAGACCAAAAACTTGCCGATGATACGCTGAAAGCCATTCAGCGAAGTGAAACGGCAACGGTTACATCGGTAGAAACCAAAAGTGTTACAGAGCAACCACCTTTATTGTTTGACCTTACCGGATTGCAAAAGGAAGCCAACAAAAAATTGAACCTTTCAGCCGAAGAAACCCTCAATATTGCCCAAAGCCTTTACGAAAAGAAGTTTATCACTTACCCACGTACCGGAAGCAAATACATCCCTGAAGATATGTGGGCAGAAATTCCCAATCTTGTGAGGGCTTTACAGGACAGGGAAACCTGCAAGCAAGCCGTAACCAAAATGAAATGGGGTCGTTTCAATAAACGTATCGTGAACGATTTGCGTGTTACTGACCACCACGGACTATTGATTACAGACAAAATCCCGTCAGCACTAAACGCAAAGGAAAATGCCGTTTATGATATGATTGCCTTTCGGTTGCTCGAAGCCCTTTCACACGCCTGCATCAAAGAAATAACTGATATTGCTTTGCAGGTATTACATTACGATTTTACCGCTAAGGGTTGTAAGGTTAAAGAAGCGGGCTGGCGTTCCATCAAAGGCAGTTTCTCCGATGATGATACCGAACCTGTACAGGATTTGCCTGAACTGAAAAAAGGCGATGAACTCAAAATAAAAGAAGCCTCCGTTCTCGAAAAGAAAACCAAACCGCCTGTGCTTTATACCGAAGCAGGGCTTTTGTCGGCTATGGAAAGTGCCGGAAAGGAAATCGAAAATGAAGACGAACGGAAAGCCCTGCAAAATATCGGTATCGGTACTCCGGCTACAAGAGCCGCAATAATCGAAACCCTATTTGCCCGTAACTATATCCAACGAGAAAAGAAATCCTTAATCCCTACCGAAAAGGGATTGCAAGTGTATGAATTGGTTAAAGAACGGAAAATTGCGGACGTGGCAATGACTGCCGAATGGGAACTCGCATTGCAGAAAATCGAGAACAACGAAGCGGATGCAGGGGCATTTCAAAAGGAAATGGAAAATTATGCTTCATCTATTACCAATGAATTACTACAAACTTCCATTGCCCAAAACAACCTGCCTAAATTGGTTTGCCCGAAATGCAAAATCCAACAACTCATTATCCGTGATAAAATCGTGAAGTGTCCCGATGAGGTTTGTAATTGGGTACAGTTCCGCAATGTGTGTGGCGTACAAATCGGCATAGCCGATATTGAAAGTCTTGTCGGCAAAGGGAAAACTTCACTCATCAAAGGAATGAAAAGCAAGGCAGGTAAGAAATTCAATGCGTATATCGTATTGAAAGAGGATTGTACAACCTCTTTTGAGTTTGATAAAAATAAAAGCTACAAAAAGTAATGGAAAATAAACCTACCATTAGCCCAATGGAAATCAAGAACCTGATTTATACCATACGTGGCAAGCAAGTGATGTTGGATAGCGACCTCGCTTCCTTATATCAGGTGGAAACAAAGAACCTTAACAAAGCCGTAAAAAGAAATATTGAAAGGTTTCCCGTTTCTTTCTGCTTTCAACTGACCGAAGAGGAAGTTGAAAACTTGAGGTTCCAAATTGGAACCTCAAGTTTGAGCTACGGCGGAAGACGTTATTTGCTTTATGTTTTTACCGAACAAGGGGTCGCAATGGCTTCTGCTATACTCCGTTCGGATATAGCGGTTAAAGTCAGTGTTGAAATTATGGAAGCCTTTGTAGAAATGCGTAGAATGCTTATCAGCAATGCCGCTTTGTTTCATCGTTTGGATAATATTGAATTAAAGCAATTAGAAGCCGACCAAAAATTTGAAGAGATTTTTAAGGCTTTGGAAAGCGACAAGCTCCACAGTGAAAAAGGTATTTTCTACAACGGGCAGGTTTTTGATGCCTATGCCTTTGTTTCCGATATTATTCGAAGTACCAAAAGCTCCATTATCCTGCTGGATAATTATGTGGATGATACCGTATTGACCTTATTGGGCAAGCGAAGCGACAATGTAACCGCAACAATTTATACCAAAAGCATCACTGAAAGACCTGGGCAAAAAATGGTTTGCCTTTTCGAGAATGGATATTGAGGTTGGCAGAATGCTCCAAAACTTACACAACCAATAAACAAACCCTCTGAATTATCAGAGGGTTTGTTGTCTAATCTATACTATAATTGTAATTGGGCTGTAATACTCTTATAATAAACTTTTAGTGCATCACGTTCATCATTACCAACGTAACTATTGTGAGCAACTAAACACCGTATCTTGTATAATTCATCAACCATTACATTCAACCAATGTTCATTCTGTTTAGGGAAATATTTTCCAAAAATTATCCAATTTCCAACTATTATTTTCCCTAACTCTATAAAGTCGCAATAAAACAAATCACTATTACCTCGTATGGGTAAATATTTACTCTCTTGTTCGCTTTTCTTCAATTTATCTATTGTGTCTTGTACTTTTCTGGGAATATTTACTGTTTCTGTTTTCATTATTTCTTCAATAAATATTCTTAAAGAATTTTCAATACAATATAAATACAAATAAACTTCCGACATTTCTCGCCCTTTCTGTTGTATATCTTGGGGTAAAAGGTTTAAATGACCAAAGTTTACATTTTGTTGTATTTCCTCTATACTATCCAATAAGGAATTTTCATCCGAAATTAGAGGATAGAATATCTGATTAATGTATTTTCTTCGTTCTGCATATCCACCTTTGGCTTGCATTTCTCTCCTAAATTCCTGAAGTGTAACACAGATTTTAAATTCTTTTGGTTGGTTAGTTTTGAACTTAGCAGACTTATTCAGTTCATTTTTTAAACTTTTATATTCTGCTTCATTTTCACTTGTTATAGTAACATCGGTGGATGCTCCTGTAAGTAATATTTTTAAACGTTTAATGTTTTCTGTATAATTCATTTAGATTAATATTTCTATTGGTTATTCTTCTCTACTCTGTGGCTCTTCTTCTTGGAGCATAAAATCAAGGAATAATAATTCTGCTTTGGCAGTTTCATCTTCAAACTTTAAGTCCCAACGCTGTTCCATAAATTCCAATAATTTAGTGCCTCTATCAAGGATAGTATCAGAGTTCCAAAAATCATATCCTGAAACTTCGATTTCAGAATGTGAACCATCAGAATAACCTTGTCTTATTTTTTCTTTTTTGTCATTATATTTTGCATTCTTCTTGTCATCAAAGCAATCATTTTGTAGGCTTGAATTTATACTTTGTGATAATGGCAAAAGATTTCCTAAACTTCCTTGAAAAAAAGGTATCTGTGATTTTTTGTAGCCTTTGAAACTATCTTTCCAACTTTTATGTGTGGGAGTTTGAGGATAAATATGTTCAATAGAAACTTTGTCTTTTTCACTTTTTACAAATAACTTCCAATCAATCTTTTGGCTTCCTCTTTGTCTTACTTTTTCCATTTCATATTCATATAAGAAATACCGAAGCCCATTCCAGTAATAAAACCCACCTCCGCTTTTGAATTTCTTATCAATAAATTTTTGGAAATATGTATAATCGAAATAGGTTTCTTCGGAATTTTCAGGTGTATAAAAACAGTAACTCATTCTATCATTCAATCGTTGAATAATACTGTCGATTGTCAATTCTCCGTTTCGCAACTGTCTTGCTGCACGATAAAATTCACTATTTCTATATGTCGAAAAAGCTCGACTAAGCCTGAACGTAATAAATATAAAACGTTCAATTGCTTTAAGTAATTGAACTCGCTTATCCGAATTAATATCCTTGTTTAAAAAAGCTACGGTTACAAGCGGACGGAAATAAATTATACCAATTCTATTCAATCGGTCTATCCAAAGGCTTTCTTGTGCAGTTAGGTCTGAGTTGTTTACCGGATTGTGCGTATTATACCAGTGAACGGCAGCAGATTTTAAACTGTTTACATAATCTTCAATTTCTTTTGGAGAAAGTTGGGAACGCATCACTATTATTTCTTCTTCTCCATTTGCCTCAACTTCTTCTTGGTCGGTATCTTCATCTTCTCTAACTTCTTCAAATTCCTGTATGGAACTAAGTCTTACTTCAGTTTTAGCATAAATATTTTGTGGTGTAAACTTCTGTTCTAATAAAAACCTTATGTAATCGTCGCCTTTTTCCCTTGTGTATTGAAAATACATAATCCAATGAGCAACTAAAAAATCATCATCGTTGAGTGGATTTTTTTTGTTTCTTCCAAGTTGGTAATAGACTTCTTTCCACGCATCATTGATTTTCTCACGCAAAGAAATCCGTTCATCATTTTTTAACTCTTTTTCATCATATAAAGTGGTTAAGTAAATCAGTCGATTTTTAAGAAGCTCCAAATTTGATAACTTTTTTCCACGATTATTCATCGTTTCAAATGCAACGAAAACATCAAAGTCATCACTTATTTCATAGACATTAAACATCATATTCTGTGTGACCTTTTTGAACAACGCTTCAATTTCACTCAAACCATATTTATCAAAATAATTTTGCAGATTTTCTTTGAAAAAGCGTTTGGCATTTTCAAGGTTGAGTGTATAAAAAGTTTCCTGAATTGTTCCGCTATTGGGTTCTAAAAAAATTTTATGTCGTAGAAATTTGAAACTTGGATTATCAACCTCGTATCCAAACTTGTATGTTTTGATAATGAATTGTGGGGGTTTTTCAATTACCAAATATTCTTCCTTAATTGCTTTTAGGCTGAAAGAACCAAGATAAATTTCTTCGTCCTTTTTATCCTTGTTTTCAGGAATAGCTTTGAGTTGTTCCGAAATAGCTTGTATAAAAATTACAAATGTTGTCAGGCGTTGTTGCCCATCAACAATATGAAAAGGTTTAAAACCTCTATCTTCGATTAGCCAACGTTCGTCATTCCAACTACTCCAAATGTTTTTATCTACTTTTTTTAAAGAGAGTAGTCCTGTATAATGAAACCTATCAGTTGGAAGATTAACCAAATCCTCCCAAAAATCTTTTAATTGTCGTGTCGTCCAAGCATAGCCACGCTGGTAATCAGGAATTTTAAATATTCTGTCTTTAAAAATACTTTTTAGGGGTTCTAATTCATTCATTATTTATAGTCTGTCGATTAATTGTTTGCTTTGATAGCTCAAAAATACAAATTAAATCCCCGGTTATTAATTTCCTTACGACAAATCCCGCCTCTCAAAGCCAAACCCTGCCACATTTTTAAAGGCTCTTATCTACTGCTATAATTTTGAGTTTCAAGTAAAATTCAAAACAAAAATATAGTATGAATACACAACAAAAAGACCTATCGTATTTCAGATTACGACTGCAAGAATTATTAAACACCAGCTTCCCCGAAAAAGCAAACGACCAAAAATTTATTGAGCAACGTTCCTCGTGGGCTACCAACGCTTACGAAGGTGCTTTTCAATCAGGAAATAGCATTGGAAAATGTAATGAAATAGCCAACTATATTCTGTTTGAGGGCTTGCACTTCTCCAAATTTGACACTGTGTTTCAAGTGGTATGCAATGAGTTTGATACCATAATGGCAGATGAGGAACTGCGATCGTTCGCCCTGAAAATGTTCCCGGTTTGTGAGCCTGTTTTCTCTGGCTACCAACTAACCGATGATTTCGCTTATAAGACAGAGTACGACCTGCTCTATACCGAAATAACCGGAACCATCGCAATATGGATAGCCGAAAATGGGCTTCAGTAAACGCCAACATCTCCAACAGAACATTGATGCCCTACGAATTGCTTTTAAACTTGAAAAGGAGAAACGACAAGCCACCGTAGGCGAAAGACTGCTAATGATGCAATACAGCGGATTTGGCGGTCTTAAATTCGTTCTGAACCCAATAGCGAATGAAATAGACATCAATCATTGGAGAAAGACCGAACACGACTTTTTTCCGATTACGCAGGAACTCCACCAGCTACTCAAAGAAAATTCCGAAGACGAGAAACAATACCGCAGGTATGTGGACAGTATGAAAAGTTCTGTATTGACGGCTTTTTATACACCGCCACAGGTAATAGATGCGATTTCCGCAACCTTGCGTGAAAGCGGTCTGAATATTGATAAATTCCTTGAACCCTCCGCAGGTATCGGCTCATTCATACAATCCTTTTCGGAAAACCAACAAAGTGTTACCGCTTATGAAAAGGATTTGCTGACAGGTAAGATTTTAAAACAGCTTTATCCCGATAGCAATATTCGTATAAGTGGTTTTGAGGAAATACCCGAAAAGGAACAAAACAGCTATGATGTAATCGCCAGTAATATACCGTTCGGCGATACTTCCGTCTTTGATTTATCCTATTCCCGAAGCAAGGACAGTGCAAAAGTACAGGCAGCCCGAAGCATACACAATTACTTCTTTCTAAAGGGTGCTGATATGCTCCGTGAGGGAGGTTTGTTAGTTTACATTACTTCACAAGGAATTTTAAATAGCCCAAAGAACGAACCGATACGCAGGGCATTAATGCAGGATAACAATTTGGTTTCGTTGGTCAGATTGTCCAACAATTTGTTTACGGAATATGCAGGAACGGAAGTTGGCAGTGATTTGATTATCCTTCAAAAAAATACGGCAAAACAAAATCTGACAGAAGCGGAAGAACTCTTTTGTCAGAGCAAGCAAACAGAATACAATACGCCTGGTAATGCTTTTTTTCAGGACAGCACAAGAATTGTACATACAGACCGCAAATTAGATACCGACCCTTATGGAAAACCAGCATTAATTTATACGCACAAAGACGGCGTTGCCGGAATTGCCAAAGACCTCAAAAAAATGCTTTCCGACGATTTTGGAAAGCACCTGAATTTAGGTTTGTTCAAAAGCGAACGGAACGATGAACCTTTAATACAAATTCCGATTGAGCCAACGGTTATCGAACCTGTAACCATTCAACCGGAAATACAATCTTTATCTGTTCCTATAATCAATCGGGAAAACCCGCAGGAATTAAAACAATTAAGCATTTTCGACCTATTTGAAAATTCGGACGAGCCTGTAATGGTTACTGCTCCACCTAAAAGAACAACACAAGTTAAAAGGCAAAGCACCAATAAAAGAAGAGGTGCAATGGGTCGCCAACCTGACCTGTTCAGTAGTGCGATACAGCAACCTTATGCACCTCCGATTACCAATAGAACTACCAACGGAAGCCCATCTAACAATGGCGAAAAACAGGAAGCCATCGGCGACCTGTTTTCGGGTCTCAATGGGAATGGCCAAGCTGATAAGCCAGCCGATGCCGACAACATTCCTGAACCAGCTCCGTATGGTGAACAATTAAAATCATTCCACAGAAACGATTGCCTTGTATTGGATAAAGGTTGGGTCGGTCATCTGCAAAATGTAGATACATCAGACGGTACGGCAGTATTCCACCCTTTGCAATTACCGACCTTGCAGAAAGCAAGAACAGAAGCCTACATTGCTGTACGTGATGTTTACCAAGATCTTTACAATAAGGAGGCGAAGCTTCAGACCGAACATAAAGAAGAAAGAGAAAATCTTAATCAATTATACGATGCCTTTGTCAAAAGGCACGGAAACCTCAACAGTGCCGATAATATCAAGCTCATCAAAACGGATAGTTCCGGAAAGGAAATACCTTATCTGGAACGTGTGGTTGGTGGCGTGGTACACAAGGCCGATATATTCAGTCGCCCTGTAAGTTTTTCTACCTTAACCATAACAACGGACAATCCCGAAGAAGCTTTAGCGGCTTCTTTGAATAAATACGGTAGCGTGGATTTGGATTATATGTCCGAAATCAGCGGTATGAATGACGATGCTTTGAAAGAAGCCTTACACGGTCGTATCTTCTATAATCCATTACAAAAGGAATATGAAATATCTGAGCGATGGGTTGCTGGTAACGTAGTGGAAAAAGCCCAAGAGGTACAGAACTACATTGAAAACAATCCCAATGATATCGAAGCCAAATCAAGCCTTACCGTTTTGCAAGAAGCCCGACCAAGAAGAATTGAATTTGAAGAATTGGATTTTAACCTCGGCGAACGTTGGATACCCACTGGTATTTATGGCCGGTTTGCTTCACATCTTTTTGATACGGAGGTAAACATTCATTACTCGGAGAGTTCTGATGATTTTTCTGTAATCTGTAAACAAAAGAATGTTCATATATGGGATAAATACGCAGTAAAAGCCGAAAGTCGGACGTTTGACGGGATTGCTTTGCTCAAACACGCCCTTGTCAATACTACGCCTGATATTACCAAAAAAGTGATGGTTGGCGATCAAGAGGTCAAGGTACGGGATATGGAAGCCATACAAATGGCGAATACGAAGATTGATGAAATCCGTACCGCTTTTACAGACTGGCTTCATGCCCAAAATGATGAATTTAAAACAAGGCTTACCGACAAATACAACGACACGTTTAACTGCTTTGTCCGTCCGAATTACGACGGAACTCACCAGAACTTTCCTGGGTTAGACCGCAAAGCACTCGGAATTGAAGATTTGTATTCCAGCCAAAAGGACACGGTTTGGATGATAAAGCTGAACAACGGTGCAATCTGCGACCACGAAGTAGGTGCAGGAAAGACGCTCGTAATGTGTACGGCAGCACAGGAAATGAAGCGTTTAGGGTTGGCTCATAAACCTATGATTATCGGGCTAAAAAGCAATGTCCACGAAATTGCCGAAGCTTACCGCACCGCTTATCCACACGCAAAAATATTGTTTCCGGGCAAAGAAGATTTTACACCCCAAAAACGCCAACGTATTTTTGGCGACATTAAAAACAACGATTGGGATTGTGTTATTCTCACACACGACCAATTTGGAATGATACCGCAATCTCCCGAAATTCAGAAGGAAATCTTAGAAATTGAATTGGACAGCGTAGAGCGTAACCTTGATGCCCTGCAATCGCAAGGCAAGGAAGTGACCAGAGGAATGCTTGCCGGTGTAATCAAGCGAAAAGAAAACCTCGAAGTCAAACTCAAAACCCTGCAACACGATATTGAAAATCGTAAAGATGATGTGGTAGATTTTAAGATGATGGGTATAGACCATTTATTTGTGGATGAAAGTCATCAATTCAAAAACCTGATGTTCAATACAAGGCATTCAAGAGTAGCAGGATTGGGTAATGTGGACGGAAGCCAAAAGGCAATCAACCTACTATTTGCTATTCGTACCATTCAGGAACGTATCAATGCGGATATGGGAGCAACCTTTCTTTCGGGAACGACCATCAGTAATTCGTTAACCGAACTGTACCTATTATTCAAATACCTCAGACCAAGAGCAATGGAAAAACAGGGCATTCATTCTTTTGATGCCTGGGCTGCTATTTACGCAAGGAAAACAACCGATTATGAATTTTCGGTTGCCAATAATATTGTTGCAAAAGAACGTTTCCGCTATTTTATCAAAGTGCCGGAGTTGGCGCAATTCTATTCAGAAATAACGGATTACCGAACGGCTAAGGATATAGGCATTGACCGCCCTAACAAGAATGAGGTATTATATAACATACCACCTACACCCGATCAGGAAGTGTTTATTCAAAAACTAATGGAATTTGCCAAATCGGGAAATGCTTCTTTATTAGGAAGAGCTCCTTTATCTCCATCTGAAGAAAAGGCAAAAATGCTCATCGCTACTGATTATGCCCGTAAGATGTCTTTGGATATGCGGATGGTAAGCGGTGCGTATGATGACCACCCCGACAATAAGGCTTCGCATTGTGCGGACAACATTGCTAAATATTACAACCAATATAATGCACAAAAAGGAACGCAGTTTGTTTTCTCCGATTTGGGAACCTACAAGCCAGGCGAATGGAATGTGTATTCCGAAATCAAACGCAAGCTTGTGGAAGACCACGGTATCCCTGCGAACGAAGTACGTTTTATTCAGGAAGCAAAAAATGACAAGCAACGCAAAGAGCTTATCAAAGGAATGAATGAAGGTAAAATCCGCATACTTTTCGGTTCTACAAGTATGTTGGGCACAGGAGTTAACGCACAAAAAAGAGCCGTTGCTGTTCACCATTTGGATACACCGTGGCGACCAAGTGACCTTGCCCAAAGGGACGGCAGAGCTGTTCGCAAAGGCAATGAAATTGCCAAGTTCTTCGCAGGTAATAAAGTAGATGTAATCATTTATGCCGTAGAAAAATCATTGGACAGCTATAAGTTTAACCTACTATACAATAAACAACTATTCATAGACCAATTGAAAAACAACAATCTCGGCAAACGAACCATTGACGAGGGCAGTATGGACGAAAAATCGGGAATGAATTTTTCGGAATATGTGGCTATCCTATCAGGAAATACCGACCTGTTGGATAAAGCTAAATTAGAAAAACAGATTGCGGGGTTAGAAAGCGAAAAACAGGCGTTCAACCGTTCAAAGTATAGTGCGAAGTACAAATTGGAAGACTATACGGCTGAACTTGATAAAGCCCAATCCCGCTTTGACCGTATGAGCCTTGATTGGAATAATCTACAAGGGCGTATTCAAAAACGTTCGGATGGTACAATTGCAAATCCTGTACAGTTGGACGGTTTACCGCCCAATGCGGATATTAAACAAATCGGTGCAAAGCTCAACCAGCTTGCGGACAAAGCCCGCACCGGAGGTCAGTATGAAGAAATCGGTAGTTTGTACGGATTTACGCTGTTGGTAAAAACCGAAATGTCCGAAAAGGAGGGCGTGGATATACGGGTAAACCGCTTTTTAGTGCAGGGAGAGTGCAATATCAAATATACCTACAACAACGGTTTAATTGCTAAAGATGAGAAGCTGGCGGCTATGAACTTCCTTAATGCACTGGAGAAATTGCCCGGCTATATCGAACAGGAGCAAAAGAAAATTGCGGAAACACAAAAAGATTTACCTGTTCTTCAGGAAGTGGTTAATGGTACGTGGTCTAAGGAAAACCGATTGAGTGAACTCAAAACGGAATTGGCTGCCATTGAACGGAAGATACAGTTGTCTATAACGCCTGAAGCTAAAGAAGAAACACCTAAACAGGTCGAAAAACAGAAAGAAGCTCCAAACATTTCGGAGAATATTGTACGGACGAAAGGTATTCACTTACCCCGTGGGGTATTATAATATGTAAAAGTATCCGCTACATTTCTTCCTGTTCTTCCATTTTTCTAATCAATGCATCCCGTAAGCTGTCAAGAAATTTTGTCCGGTTTATTTTTCGCGATTTAAGTTCCATAAACGTATGATAAAAATCTCCCAAACTGATATTGAATGTACTTTCAAATGTTTTGGCGATGGCCACTATATCTGAATTGCCAAATGCACCCTGCGAATGCAGTGCGTAAATCAATTCGGTTAATGCTGTTTTGCTTTCTGTCCAATTCAATGAAGACCTATCGTATCCATTTTTCTGATGGCCAAGATTTAACTGATCCTCAAGATAAACCTGTATCAAATCATTGGCAATAATCTTAGCTACTTTATAATCATGAGAAGTAGAAAAACTATGGTCAGCTTCAAAATAAAAAGTATCTAAGCTTAATTTAATATCATATTTACCCCGCAAAAAATATTTATGGTCAAGATAAGTGCTGTTTGTTCTATAATACTTATAAAATTCAAGGTTGTTGTCAAAGAACCTTTTAAGTTTGTTCAGTTCAATATCAATGTATTTTTTTATGTTTTTTCCACTGCCATAGGGCTTCCTGGTTTCAATTTTGTATATGGCATTGTAAAAAATTAATTTGGCTACAATATTCGGTTTCAATTTCTTAAAAAAAATTATTTCATCTTTTTCTTCATCAAACCCCTTACCCACAACATATAGTTTTATGTCTTTAAGGTAACTTAGTATGAGATTGACAGCTGTTTCTGCTAATTGAATAGGTTCGTCAAATTCGACCTTAAGTTCTTCTAACCTATTGTCAAGTTCTCGTAGCTTATCCTTATAAAATTTATGCATTAGGAAGTATGTGTGATTTTTCAAGACGAGCTTTTGCTATTACAGCCCAGACACGTTGAAATTTATTGATTAATATTAAAGATATTGAGCGTAAAATAGAATGTGCTTCCAGCACCATATTCACTCTCTACCCAGATTCTTCCTCCCTGAGCTTCAATAAACTCTTTGCTGATACTTAATCCTAATCCTGTACCTTCTTTTTTAGTACCGGGAATACGGAAATAGCGTTCAAATATTTTATCCAGAAATTGAGGTTGTATTCCCTGCCCTGTGTCGGTGACGGAAAATTTTATCTGATCGTTTTCTTTTTCGGCTTTAACAAAAATCGTTGCATTCTCATACGAATACCGAACGGCATTGGAGATGAGATTGGTAAGAGCCCATGCCGTTTTTTCACTATCGGCAGCAACGAGTGCATTATTATCTATATCAACATCGATTTTAATATTCTTGTGATCAGCAGCAGATTTATTGGCATTTACAGCATACTCAATCATGGGCTTAATTTCTGAACTAATTAAGTTTACTTGAATAGCACCACTTTCAACCTGTGCGATGTTTAATAACTCTCCGGTAATTCGTAAAAGCCTGTCAGCATCGTCCTTTATACCATTAATTAATCCTTTTTGTTCCTCATTTAAGTGACCTGTCTTTTCATTCTCAAGAATTTGAATACCTAATTGCATCGACGAAATAGGTGTTTTAAATTCATGGGAAACAGTTCCCATAAAATTGGTCTTTGCCAGATCCAGCTCTTTAAATGGTGTGATATTTCTCAGAAGAATAACCTGACCGATAAATTCACTATCCGCTTCTCCGGTTGGAACGATATTGATGTCAACAACCTCTTTCTCAAAATAGCTTTCCTTTCTGTCGGCATAAATCTTTAATTGTTCGGATTTAGCATTTTCGGACTTAAGAAGAAAAATATCCTTAATGATATTTCTAATTAAATCATTGGTAACGGCTATATCCTGTATTTGTTTGCCAATGAACTCTTCTTTTTTTAGACCGCAAATATTTAATGCCTCTTCATTAGCGAAAAGCACTTTTTTGTTTTCATCGATACCGATAACTGGATCATGAAGATTATCAATTAACGTTTCAATTCGTTTTTTACCTTTTAGGATTTTATCGAGCTTACTCTCGGAATATTCTTCCAGCTTCTCCGCCATCGTATTGAATGATTTTGCCAAGTCACCAAACTCATTATGGCTTTCAAAATGCACCCTCTTTTTATAATTCTGCCCGGCTATTTCTTTTATACTATCGGTTAATTCCTTAATCGGGTTGGCTATATTAGAAGGCAAATTGACCAGTAAAATAAATGCAATCAGGAAGCAAAGTGAACCAGTAACTGAAATGATGACAATTGCTTTTTGAGCTGTATCATCGGCTATATCACTTTTTCGGTTGATCGCCTCCATATTCAGACGCATTAACTCCGTGATGTCTTTCCTTATGGATGATATAACTATAGAATCTTCGGGGTTTTCTTTTAAATCTTTAAAATGTTTAACGATAAGATTGGTAGCTTCGATTTCTCCAATCTCAGTTACATTCTGCTTTTGCAGATCGAGATTTTTTTGAAAAGTATCTACAGCGGATTTGTCTGAACGAACATCTTCCAAAGACAACAGCATGTTGCGGGCATACTGTAAGGTATTGTAATTGGCAACTAAGATATTATTAGTGTCTTTTTTCAGTTGGTTTACATACCAGCCACTAACAATTGCCAGTGCCAGTATCAGTAAAAATAGAGCACCAACTCCAACCGTTAATTTTGCTTTAATTCTCATTTTATGATAGTATTACGAGATCAATATTTTCTTGTGACAGCTTGTTCAGTAAGGCATTAAATGTGTCAGTTGCTAATATAATCTTAGCTAAGTTTAAATGTGGTTTACCGATACAGACCGTAGTTATCTTACGATCTTCACACTCTTTGATGATTGCCTTAGTGGTGTTTTTGGCCTTTACCTTAATTATTTCTGCTCCTAATTCAGTAGCTAATTTAAAATTATTAATCAAATGCCGTTGTTTATCCAGAGCAATTTTATCAGGGCTTTCTTTAGGTATTTGCACATACATCACATACCATTTACTGTTGTAATAATTAGCTAATCGTGCCGTTTTCCTAATAACGTTTTTGGCTGTTTTTTCGTTTGAACTGATGCAGGCCAGGAAACGTTCCTTTTTGATGCTTCTTGTAAGTACAACTTCGGTTTCTACTTTTCGCTGCACCTGCGAAGCTACCTCCTTTAACGCCAACTCACGAAGCTGCAAAATATGCTCACTCTTAAAAAAATTATTAAGTGCTGCTGTTATTTTAGAGCTTTCATATATTTTTCCGGCTTTTAAACGATCTATCAAATCTTCTGCTGTAAGATCAATATTGACCACCTCATCAGCCTGAGCGACTACGCTGTCGGGAATACGTTCCTGTACATCAATTCCTGTAATTTCCCGCACTTCTTCATTCAAACTTTCAATGTGTTGAATATTTACTGCACTGATTACATTAATCCCGGCATCTAAAATATCGAGTACGTCCTGCCATCGCTTTTCGTTATTGCTACCTTCAATATTGGTATGAGCCAATTCATCAACAATCACAACTTCTGGACGAAGGTTTATAATGGCTTGCAGATCCAGTTCCTCTAATTCTTTCCCCTTATAGAAAAGTTTTCTGCGTGGAATGACCGGAAGCCCATCCAACAAAGCATGGGTCTCTGGTCTTTTGTGTGTTTCGATATATCCGATTTTCACATCGATACCGTTTCGCAATAGCGTATGTGCTTCCTGTAACATTCTATAGGTTTTACCCACACCAGCACTCATCCCGATATAGAGCTTGAATTTTCCTCTTCGGGATTTCTGAATGAGGTCTAAAAAATGTTCTGCACTTTTTCTTTCGTCCATACAATCTGTTTGCTTATATAAATTTACAAATTCCCCTTAGACAAATTGTCCAGGGGAATCATTAGTAAATGGAAATATTTAGAAACGTATCGCCAGCGATGTAACCGCCATAACGTTGTCTTTTTTCATATTGTCATCTCTGTTTAAGAAAATGGCATCTTTACTATTTAAGCTTTTAACTTCTGTTCTCCATACCAAATTAGGCAGAATTTGATAATCAACGTTTATTGAAGCCCCAAATGTTTGAAATCCGTTTTCCGTTCCCGAATTGATGATAACGCCATTCTTATCCTGGTAATATTCTCCTCTTGCAGCGATATTTACTTTTTCAGTCGGGCTGTATTTTGCAATCAGTACAGGCGTATACCATGTATCGTAGTCATCACTTGCTTTTTCTTTTTGTTGTGCTCCGATATCAAAGCCAGCGATCAATGCAAATTGATTGCTGATTTGAAACTGCCCATACAGATTGTGGAAGTAACGCATCTTACGCTCTTCATCAGGGAAGTCGTTGCCTATGAAAGAACTACTGTTTAAAGTCATTTTATCTGAAGGACGGTAAGTTAATTGATGACCAAAAGCTGGTGTGCTATTGCCTTCAACCCGTTGTATTCTTTGCCAACTGTTCATCACTAAAAAAGCCATATTCCATTTACCATTATCGGTAGCATACGACAACTTAGCCCCGGTTTCAAAATAGGGCGAATTATCTGCCATCATACTTCTGGTCAGTGTAAAGCAGTCTGCCCCGATGGCACTTTCAAAACCAATGTGGGATGGTAAGATACCTGCATCCAACCATACATTCTTCGTTTTAGATAGCTTCACCCCAATATTCGCTTCATAAATATTTTTGAGTACGCCTTCCTCAGCGGCATAATTCGCATTCATATAAGAACCTACTCCAAGAGCCAGGTTAGACCGCATACGGTCTGTTTCATAAGCAGCTTTAATGAAACCTAAGTTCAGGCTTACTTCATTGTTGCGGTTATGGCTATATACAAATCCGGGTCTCGAATTCGACTTTGGATTATTGAAATCCTGCTGATAATATACTTCTGCATATCCACTGATCGTTAAAGCCTTTTTTTCAGTTTCCTGTGCACATACACTTCCTGTAGCTCCCAGCAGGATCGCTGAGAACATAATTATTTTTTTCATCTTATTAATTTGATTTTTAAACGTGATGAAGCTATCAGATTTATCCTCCCTGTGTGGTTGAATAAATCATGATGGTTTCATTTTTGAATTATTAAAATTTTACTGTTTATTGAATTACTCCTACAAGGCATTTTCAATGGCTACACACACATTTGAAAACCTGTAAGTTTTTTTAGGAATTACTTATTTAAGTTGATCCAGAGCGATATTTAATTTAAGTACATTGATCTTTTCGGGACCAAACATGCCCCACAAAGGTTTTTCGGTTTGTTCATCAATTAATTGATTCAATTTAACCTCATCAATCCCCCTTGTTTCAGCGATTCGTGCTACCTGTACCTTGGCAGCCTGAACGGAAAAGTTCGGATCCAATCCACTTCCGCTGGCAGTAACTAAGTCAACAGGTATTTCAGATTTATCAATTCCGGGATTATGTACTAAAAAAGTATCAATTCGTGCCTGAACCTCTGCTAAATATTCCTCATTAGAAGGACCTTTGTTACTACCTCCTGAACCAGCAGCATTGTAATCTACGGCCGATGGTCTTGACCAGAAATACTTATCCTCTGTGAAAGACTGACCAATATTGACATAATGTTTCTTTCCGTTGTGTTCTATAATTTCTCCTTTTCCAGCATTAGGAGCAAACTGTGCGATACCCCAGACTGCAAGTGGGTAAATGACTGTAAAAAACAGGATCATAACAGCAGTCAATTTTATTGCGGGCAAAATATGTTTTTTCATTTTATCTAAATTTTATAAAGGATTAAAAGAAAACGGATATAAGCATATCTATCAGCTTGATTCCTACAAAAGGTATCAGTACACCGCCTAAACCATAAATGAACAGGTTTCTTCGAAGTAATGCACTTGCTCCAATAGGTTTGTAAGCTACACCTTTCAATGCTAATGGAATCAACATCGGAATGATGATTGCGTTGAAAATTACAGCTGATAGTATTGCACTTTCCGGACTGTGTAAATTCATAATATTCAGTCCTTGCAATGCAGGAATCGCTGTGATGAACAGTGCTGGAATGATGGCAAAATACTTAGCCACATCATTCGCAATACTGAAAGTAGTCAATGTACCACGGGTCATCAGCAATTGTTTTCCGATTTCTACGACTTCAATCAATTTGGTCGGATCGTTATCCAGATCGACCATGTTTCCTGCTTCTTTTGCTGCCTGAGTACCAGAATTCATTGCTACACCCACATCAGCTTGTGCTAAAGCCGGAGCATCGTTTGTTCCATCACCCATCATAGCGACCAAGCGACCTTCCGACTGTTCTTTTTTGATGTAATTCATCTTGTCTTCGGGTTTTGCTTCTGCGATGAAATCGTCCACACCTGCCTTCTCAGCGATAAATTTAGCAGTCAAAGGATTGTCGCCCGTTACCATGACGGTTTTGATACCCATTTTACGCAGCCGTTCGAAACGTTCTTGAATACCCGGTTTGATGATGTCCTGTAGCTCAATTACACCCAATGCGATTTCATTCTCTGATACGACCAACGGCGTACCTCCATTAGAGGATATGGCTTTCACTCTTTCTTCAATCTCTTTTGGGAAATTATTACCTGCTTTTGTAACCAGATTTTTTATTGCATCGGTTGCACCTTTTCGAATACGTGTATTTTCATAATCAATTCCTGAACTTCTTGTTTCAGCTGTAAACTTGATGAATTGAGGATTTCTAACTTCATAACTTAACGGATTGATTCCTGCTAATTCAATGATAGATTTTCCTTCGGGAGTTTCATCAGCCATGGAACTTAGTACAGCTGCTTTTATAAGTTTTTTCTCGTCAATGCCATTAGCAGGGTGAAAATGGGTGGCTTTACGGTTACCAATAGTAATCGTACCGGTTTTATCCAACAGCAACACATCGATATCACCTGCGGTTTCTACCGCTTTACCACTTTTTGTAATAACATTGGCTCTCAATGCTCTGTCCATCCCTGCAATACCGATTGCAGACAACAATCCTCCAATGGTAGTCGGGATAAGACATACAAATAAAGAGATAAAAGAAGCAATGGTAATCCCCACATTTGCATAATCAGCAAATGGCTTAAGCGTCACACAGACAATGATAAACACAAGTGTAAATCCTGCTAACAAAATGGTTAAAGCAATTTCATTTGGTGTTTTTTGTCGGGCTGCACCTTCTACCAAGGCAATCATCTTGTCCAGGAAGCTTTCGCCCGGTTGCGTTGTTACCTGCACCACGATTTTATCGGACAAAACTTTGGTACCACCGGTAACAGAACTTTTGTCGCCACCTGCTTCACGAATCACAGGAGCAGATTCTCCGGTAATTGCACTTTCATCGATGGTCGCTAAGCCTTCAATAATTTCCCCATCAGAAGGAATGATGTCGCCAGCTTCACAGATGAAAACATCACCTTTTTGTAATTGAGCAGAGGAGATCATTTTCCCATTTTTTAATCTTGCAGGAGTTTCCTCTCTTGTCTTACGCAAACTATCTGCTTGTGCTTTACCTCTTGCTTCAGCAATTGCCTCGGCAAAATTGGCAAATAACAGGGTAAGCAAAAGGATAATAAAGACGGTAAAATTATAACCAAAACTTCCTTGTCCCTGAGCTCCTGCCAACGTCCATAAACTCACGGCTAGCATAACCAAAGTACCGATCCATACAGTAAACATGACCGGATTACGGAACATGGTTTTCGGATTGAGTTTCACAAAAGATTGTTTCAGTGCTTCCTGAACCATATCTTTTTGAAACAATGATGTATTATTGTTCATTTCTAAATTCTTTAATCAGTTTAATAAAGTGAAAAGTACTCTGCAATAGGACCTAATGCCAATACCGGGAAGAATGCTAAGGCAGCTACGATTGCGATTACAGCGAATACCATTAGTCCGAAAGTTGCCGTATCGGTTTTCAGGGTTCCGTCTCCCTCTGGTATAAATTTCTTTTGAGCTAACAAGCCTGCAATGGCTACCGGACCTATGATCGGTAGGAATCGTGAAAGGATAAGCACAAATCCGGTGCTGATATTCCACCAAGGTGTATTATCTCCCAATCCTTCAAAACCACTACCATTATTGGCAGATGACGAAGTGAACTCGTATAGCATTTCACTCAATCCGTGAAATCCCGGGTTATTTAGAGAGTCCATAGTATATTGTGGTGATGCAGCGGCTAATGCTGTTCCTACTAATATCAGGAAAGGATGAAGCAAGGCAATAATCATGGCTATTTTCATTTCCCTAGCTTCCACTTTTTTACCTAAGAATTCTGGTGTTCTTCCTACCATCAATCCACTGATAAATACAGCAAGAATGATAAAAATAAAGAAGTTAAGTATTCCTACACCGACTCCTCCGTAAAACGCATTGATCATCATTGCTAATAGCTCATTCATGCCTGACAATGCCATTGAGCTATCGTGCATAGAGTTTACTGATCCAGTAGAGATTACAGTGGTGACAATGCTCCAAAAGCCAGATGCAGGAGCTCCTAATCGAATTTCCTTTCCTTCCATAGCCCCCAAGGAATTGTCTATACCCATGGCTGCAATTGCGGGATTGCCATTCATTTCCATATTGATATTTGGAATGGCCAGCATTAAAAAACCTACTGTCATTACACCAAATATCATCCACGATAGTTTTCTTCTTCTGGTAAAATAACCAAAGGCAAAGATCATAGCCAAGGGTACAATCAGCTGAGCCACCATTTCGACCATATTGGACAGATAAGATGGGTTTTCAAACGGATGGGCAGAATTCACTCCAAAGAATCCACCTCCGTTGGTTCCTACGTGTTTAATAGGCACAAATGCTGCTGCGGGTCCTCTTGATACTTCCACAGAATCACCTTGTAAAGTGGTAATAGCGTCTTTACCTTCAAAAGTCATCGGAACTCCATCGAATGCAAGAATTATGGCAATCACAAATGATACAGGTAATAAAATACGTGTACATGATTTTATAAAATTGCTGTAAAAATTCCCCAAGGTTTCAGATGATTTGTCTCTGAATGCTCTAAATAGCACTACTGCGGCAGCCATACCAGTTCCGGCACTTACGAACTGTAAGAACATTAACCAGTATTGTCCAAGATAACTTAATCCTGATTCCCCGGAATAGTGTTGCAGATTACAGTTTACCACAAATGATATCACGGTATTGAATGCAAGGTCTGCGGACATACTTGGATTGTTATCCGGATTAAGCGGGAGGCTTCCCTGAGTCATTAGAACAACCATTCCCAACAGGAACCACACCATATTGATCGTGATCATGGCTACCATCTGCTGTTTCCAGTTCATTTCTGTTTGCGGATTGATACCGCTTATTTTGTAAAAGATTCGCTCTATCGGATTAAAAATCGGATCGAGCAGCGTTTTTTCACCGCCATAAACTTTTGCAATGTATTTACCGTAGGGTATTGCAAGCAATATCGACAGGGTAAACATTACGATTATTCCTAAAATTTCTGTATTCATTTTTATTAATTAAATATGGTTTTAAACATCCATCCGAACAGCCTGACCAATGCTAATACAATCAGGAATATCAAAGCAATTCGGGCTACATCTTTCATTTCAGTAAGTATCTTTTTCATAGCAATATTTGAATTTTTAGAAAAGCCAGATAAATGATCGAAATGAAGAACAGTTTCCAGAATATGATGGATACCCATTCCTTGATTTTTCCTTTTGTATCTTTCTTCATCTGCTGAAGCGTTTTAAAATTTTTCTGGTTTGAGCAATACGTAGCATATATAGACAAATACACCTATGGCTACTATGAATAATGCTGTCATAGACTTGTTTTTTGTGTTAAATAATTTGTGTTCTGAAGCTGATAAACATGCTTCAGGTTATTGGGAATGAGCTGGTACATATAAATCCATTGTTCTGTAGTGCAACGTCTTTTCATTCCTTCAAAAGAGCGCACAAACAAATTTTCAATGATGTATTGTACATACTCATTTCCTCTTTTATGAAGCCAACCGATGAACTTAATCTTTACCCCAATTTTCTCTATCTGTCCTTTGGAAAGCAAGAGATTGATGTGGTTGACGATTGCCTGAAATATTCCTGCAAAATTTTTTCGCATGGATAGTTCATTGATTTCTTCTTTAATTTCACCGTAGTGATGTGCCAGATAAGTACTGGCTGTGTTTTCATTTATTTCGTTCATTGATTTAAAAACTTCTTTTTATTTACTGGAGAACATCCCATAGAAAATACAGAAGACAATAAAAGCTAAAAGTACTTTTGCCAATATATCCGTAACTATTTCCCTATTTGATTTTCGTTCTTTTTTCATCTGCTTATTAATTGAAAGAATAAAAAGAAAAATACAAAGCCGATCAAAAGACCTGCGAATCCGCCAAGCTTTACGCATACGGCAAACAGGACAAACAATAAGATTGCTAATACTGCTTTTTTTATTTTAGCCGACCAATGTGTTTTTTCTTTTAAAACTTTCATTACTTAATTAGTTTTCTAAAATGGTTTTGATATACCCTTTCCGTAATTCGATCGGAAATAAATCCATATGTTTTTTTAGGCTTCCTGGGCTTTCTTCAAAAGATAGCGCTGTCAGAAACTCATTTTCAATGGCATTCCGCGTGTATTGATTTCCTCCTTGATACAAAAGATTTATAACTTTGGCTATCTCTTGAACACGCTCTAATTCATCTTCTAATCCAGAACCTATTTTTTGGGAACAAACTTCTGCCAGTTTATGCAGTAACAGATAGTCTGCGATAGAATCGTCCAAAGTATCCAAATCAGGAATGAGTCTTGCGGCTTCAGGAGCCCATTGTTGTATCGTATTTATGATTTTTGTTTTCATTTTATTTTAGATTTTCTCAAAGAAGTCAATTGACTTAATGAACAGACCGAAACAGGCTAAACCTGCGAGTACTAAAACTATTGTTATCATTTTTATCTATTTTTAAGTGGTACTAATGTGCTTCATAATTGCTCCAAAAATCATGACCACAATAAAGGCAAAAAGCAATAAGTGGTATGATTTTAGCCATTTTGGAAACGAAGGAGGCTCTTTCTGCTGTTTCCATTTGACATTTCTTTTCCTCATTTTTAATTTCTTTTGTATACCCTGTGCCAAAATTTATTCCAGTGAAAACCCACTTGAGTTAAGATACTGTAAATGAGGTTATTATTTGATTTCTTTTAATTCTTTCTCACGAAAAACCTTCTCATAATGATAGGGTCATTCTCATAATGATACTACCGTGTCAATTTATGATAAAAGGTATCCAGTCTAGGCTGAGCGATATTGCCTTGATTAGTAAGGAGAATCGTTTTGAATTTTATATTTTTGTACTTTACAAAATCGAAAAATGACTGGTTTCTAAGTCATTTTCAGCATAAAATAGAGGGGTAATCATAAAAGATGAATAAAGTAAAAAGAACGCCTATTGAAAAAATTGTATCGCCTATACAGAGCTTTATTAAGAATGAAAAAGCAGGTGGAATCGTATTAGGTATTAGTGTAGTCAATGCTTTGATATTAGCAAACTCACCTTTAGCAGAAGAATATCACCATATTCTCGAACACAGGTTTGGTTTTCAGTTAGACGGAAATACTTATTTTGAGTATAACCTGCATCACTGGATCAATGATGGTCTGATGGCTATATTTTTCTTTGTGGTCGGCTTGGAACTAAAAAGAGAGATTGTTGGGGGCGAGTTATCGAATCCACGTAAAGCATTGTTGCCTATTGCTGCTGCATTTGGTGGAATGGCAGTACCTGCTGCAATATATCTGTTTTTAAACCCAAGCGGATAAGTGCACAGTGGCTGGGGAATCCCTATGGCGACCGATATTGCTTTTGCTTTGGGGGTACTTTACTTATTAGGCAGCAGAATTCCACTGACCCTAAAAGTTTTTTTTGACCGCTTTGGCTATCGTTGATGATTTGGGAGCCGTGCTGGTCATTGCTTTTTTCTATACTTCAGATATCTCTATGTTCCATCTCGTTATTGGGGCGTTAGTACTGTTGACAATGTACATCGGTAATAAAATGGGAGTGAGGAGTATTTTGTTCTACGCTATTTTAGGTATTGGTGGTGTTTGGACTACATTTTTGTTATCTGGTGTACATGCCACGATTGCAGCGGTTTTGGCGGCATTTACTATTCCGGCGGATGTAAAAATCAATGAAAAAATATTCAGTAATAATATTCAACGTTTGTTGGATAAGTTTAAAGGAATAGATCCTGACAATAGCAAGCCTATGTTGACAAATGAACAGTTGCATGTTCTCGAAGAAATCCAAAACAGTACGGTAGCGGCGACTCCTCCACTTCAAAGATTGGAACATGCCATGCACCCGATGGTTACATTTATTATTATTCCGGTATTTGCACTGGCAAATGCAGGTGTTTCATTGGCTATAGATATGGAGCATTTGTTTAGTACCAATGTGGCTTTGGGAGTTGCTTTAGGTTTGTTGGTAGGGAAAGTGGTTGGCGTGGTCGGTTTTACATGGCTGTTGGTGAAATTGAAAGTAGCTCCTTTCCCCGAAGGAATGAATCTAAGAAATTTGTTTGGTTTAGGTTTGCTTGCTTCTATTGGATTTACCATGTCATTATTTGTGACTTCATTAGCTTTTTCGCATGAAGAATATATGACACAGGCCAAAATAGGAATTTTTGCAGCATCTATTATCGGAGGTGTGTTGGGGAATTATGTTTTGAGCAAGCAAAGCAAATAATAACTTATAGTCTGGACAGAACATAAATGAAAGAGTTTTTATATGCCAAATGGATTCAACAACTCATTGTTGTATTGCACCTGGTAGCACTTACAGCACTTATAGCTGATTACGGTTTTGTACTCAATCCAGCCTTACAATTAGGCATCATCTCATTATATCTGTTTGTATTGATCATTGGTATTTTTTATACCGTCCTGAAATACTACTATCATCGTAAAGAGTTCATATTAAGTGTTTTTATTTTTGACGGGCTGAGTGTTTTGTTTGTGCTTTATTGTTTGTACAAACAATTATCAAATGAGGGAATATCAGAGATAACTCACTGGATAAGATGGGCTGTTATATTAAAACTGATTCGAGAATTTACCCGCCCACGGTTAAGCTATAAGCGTTCTTTACTGAATCCTGCTCAGTTATTTATCATCAGCTTTATGGGATTAATCGTCATAGGTGCTTTATTATTAATGCTTCCTAAAGCAACTTATGGAGGGATAAATTTTGTAGATGCCTTATTCACTTCTACCAGTGCGGTGTGTGTAACAGGGCTAATCGTGGTGGATACGAGCAGTTTTTTCACTCCACTTGGTCAAACATTAATCATGCTATTGATACAAGCAGGTGGTTTGGGTATTCTAACCTTTGCGAGCTACTTTAGTTATTTCTTTAAAGGTGGATCAACCTACGAAAACCAGTTGGCATTAAGTGATATGACTAATTCTGAGAAGATTGGCGAGGTTTTTACAACTGTAAAAAGGATTTTGACCATTACTTTTTTGATAGAATTTATTGGAGCAGTACTCATTTTCTTCAATTTAGATAAAGCCCTAATTCCATCCTTTTCGGAAAGAATATATTTTTCCGTTTTTCATTCTATTTCCGCTTTCTGCAATGCAGGATTTTCAACCTTGCCCAATGGAATGATGGAAACAAGTTATGTCTATAATTATCCTCTACAGTTTATTATTGTTGTGATATTTGTATTCGGTGGATTAGGGTTTCCAATCGTGATAAATTCCGTAAGATATATAAAACATCTGATAGCAAGATATATTCTTTGGTTTGTAGAAAAGAAGAACAACTACCGTCCATGGATTTTGACCTTGAGCAATAAAATAAATTTACTAACCACGGGCATCCTGATTGTTTTAGGAACCGTTATTATCTACATCAAGGAATATTATAATGTTTTGGGTAATCATGCAGGGGTTGGAAAAATTATCACTGCACTGTTCGCAGCAACGACCCCTAGAACGGCAGGTTTTAATTCCATAGACTTTAGCCAAATGCATTTTTCTTCTATCATTATCATCATTTTCTTAATGTGGGTCGGTGCATCTCCTGCCTCAACCGGTGGAGGTATTAAAACAAGTACATTTGCAATTGCCACATTAAATTATTTGAGTCTTGCAAAAGGTAAACGTAAAATCGAAATTTTCCGACGAGAAGTGGCAGACATTTCCGTAAGAAGGGCTTTTGCTGTGATGAGTCTATCATTATTGGTGATTGGTTCTAGCGTTTTTCTGATCTCTCATTACGACAATCATATTCCGCTATTAGATATTGCATTTGAAAGCTTTTCCGCTTACAGCACTGTTGGGCTTAGTTTGGGGATAACAGGAGACTTGAGTAACGAGAGCAAAATGGTGCTTTTGGCTACGATGTTAATAGGCAGAGTAAGTATGCTAACCATTCTTATTGCCTTTTTTAAGAAGGTTAAGCAAGCGAATTATCATTATCCATCGGATGAAATATTAATCAACTAAAAAGAAGATTTAGAATGAAATTTATAATTATAGGCTTGGGAAACTTTGGAGGTTCATTGGCCGAGAAGCTAACCCAACAAGGAAACGAAGTAATCGGAGTGGATTCACGAGATGAAAAGGTAGTTGCACTAAAGGATAAGTTATCTCATACTATCTGTATGAACGCAACCGATCAGTCAGCTATAACACACCTTCCATTGAAGAATACCGATGTCGTGATGGTTTGTATCGGGGAAGACGAAGGTGCTAACATCATGGTAACGGCACACTTTAAAAATTTAGGGGTCAAAAGATTAATCAGTCGTTCCATAAATCCATTGCACGAGAATGTGTTGCAGGCACTCGGGGTGAATGAAATTGTACGTCCTGAAGAAGAAACTGCTGAGCGTTGGGCTAAAAAGCTATGTTTGAAAGGTGTGGTAGATTCTTTTGAGCTAAACAAGAATTTCAGCATCGTAGAGATTGTGGTACCTGAAAAATATGTTGGCAAAACGATTGAGGAAGTCAAATTCAGAGAATATCACAATGTCTTGATTCTTACCATTATTCGAGATACGCAAGAAAAGAGTTTTTTAGGCAAAAGCAAAAAAGTGCCCAATGTACAGGGAATTCCCGAACCCACTACGATGCTTCAGCGGGATGATATCATCGTGATTTATGGAGCCAACGAAGATTTACAGAAATTCGCTAAGGGGAAATTAGAATAAGACTTCACTTGATTTTGTATTGTTCCATTTTTCTATATAATGTTGCCACTCCAATTTCTAACAATCGGGCTGTTTCTGCTTTATTGCCGTCTGTATGATTGAGTATTTTTTGAATGTGTAACTTTTCGGCACTGGCCATAGAAAACGCAGATAGTTGCTGTGTATTGGATTTGGCATATTGCAGGTCGACAGGCAAAGTATCCCGATCTAATATGTCAGAATCTACCAGAATTACACTTCTTTCGATCACGTTTTTCAACTCTCTGATATTTCCCTTCCAAGGATTATTTTCCAACGCTGTAATATAATCTTCCGATAAGGTTAAAGGTTTTCTATTGGATTTGAGAGCAAAAAGATCTGCATAATATTGTGCCAACAATTTGATGTCTTTTATACGTTCTCTCAAAGATGGGAGCTGAATGCAAAATACAGAAAGTCTGTAAAACAAATCACTCCTGAAATGACCTAACTCAATCTCATTTTCCAGATTTCGGTTGGTAGCGGCTATGATACGGACATTAACTTTGATGGGTTTTGCATCACCAACACGTAAAAACTCACCTGTTTCCAATACACGTAAAATTTTGGCTTGCAAGTCCATTGCCATTTCTCCAATCTCATCCAAAAATATAGTCCCGTTGTGTGCTTCCTCAAAAAGCCCTTTTTGGTCTTTGGTAGCTCCGGTAAATGAACCCGCTTTATGACCAAATAATTCGTTTTCTAAGAGCTCTTTGCTAAAAGCGGAACAGTTTATCGCAACAAAATTTTGGGTGGCTCTTGAACTACCTTGATGAATGGCCTGTGCAAAAACCTCCTTACCCGTACCTGTTTCTCCGGTTAACAATACTGTTGTATCTTTTGGAGCAACCTTCTTTGCTAATTCAATTGCTTTTAAAATTGGCTTTGATGTACCGATAATTTTATCAAATGAATATTTTTCACCCAACTGCTTTTCTAATTGTTGGACTCTTTTATTTAATGCTACCTTTTCACTGGCTTTATATAGAAGCGGGATGATTTTATTGTTGTCATCTCCTTTTGTGATATAGTCGAAGGCACCGTTTTTAATCGCCCTTACACCATCAGGAATATTGCCAAACGCCGTCAACAGAATAACTTCTACTGCAGGATATTTTTCTTTGATAACTTTAGCAGTATCTACACCACTACCATCAGGGAGCTTAACGTCGCATATCACTACGTCTATTTCCTCCACCTCTAATCGTTGCAATCCCGATTTTATGTTAGACGCCTGAAAAACTTCAAAACCTTCAAAACTAATAATCTTTGAAAGGAGGTTTCTCAACTTCTCTTCGTCATCTATTATCAATACTTTCTCCACTTCTTAGCCAATTAGAACAACAAATTTACTAAATATTATGTCTGTTCTAATGATTCTACCACTAAATGAATAAAAATAATCTTTCCCAGCTTGGCTGATATCGGACAATAAACTCATTCAACTGTAAGACCGTCTTTCAGGTGGGTATTGGAAAACTACCCCCGCTGTAACAAATGTTGTAAATCTGGGTCACTGTTTATACGTGTCAGTTCATTTTCAATTATCAGTTCAATATCTTTTTTTATCTGCCTGTAATTCGCTTCAATTTCCTGTTTCATATTATCTGTTCCACTCTCGTCAACAAAGGATAAGATTTGCGGTATCTTCTGATAGACTTTAGTTTCGGCAGCAACCTTTTCATTGTCCACTACAATTTCAGCGTGAAATATTTTCTGCTCGATACGTTCATCGAAGTTATCCGATACAGAACCGACAAACATACCTTGTGTAAGCGTTGAAATTTTCGATGCAGGAATAAGGCTGTCTAACTGTGTCGATATGGAGGTAGATTTATCGTTGCGGTTAATCGTCATACTTTGGCGTTTCTGCAATACTTTTCCAAAGCGTTCCGAAAGGCTTTTTGCCGTTTCGCCAACAACCTGCCCACTGAAAATATTACCTACTGTATTCTGAATTACCTTGCTCTCTTTATCGCCGTAATCCCTTGTTAATTGCGAAAAATCCTGAAATCCCAAGCATACCGCTACCTTATTGCTACGGGCAGTTGCAATAAGATTATCCAGTCCCCTGAAATAAATCGTGGGCAGCTCATCTATGATTACCGAACTCTTTAATTGCCCTTTTTTGTTGATGAGCTTTACAATCCGTGAATTGTACAAACCCAATGCTGCGGAGTAGATATTTTGTCGGTCGGGATTATTCCCTACACACAAAATTTTAGGCTCTTTAGGATTGTTGATGTCCAATGAAAAATCATCCCCGGTCATTACCCAATACAATTGTGGGCTAATCATTCTCGATAACGGAATTTTTGCCGATGCAATCTGTCCCTGTAATTGGTCTTGCGCTCCTGATTGCCAAGCATCCATAAATGGAGATAGATAATTTTCCAAATCGGGATATGAGGTTAAAATAGTAAACACGTCTGCGTATTTCTTATTCAGTAATTCAATGGCGTGTGGGAATGTACAATACTTACCGTTCTCATAGATTTTCAGATACCAAATAATGGCAGCTAATAGGATAATTGGACTTTCCACGAAAAAATCCCCTTGCTTCTGTATCCAGCTTCGATTGAGGTTAAGCATTATAGTATAAGCCGCTTCATAAGCATCCGAAATGTCCGTCATAAAGTCGGGGTTCAAAGGATTACAACGGTGGCTCTTGCGTGGGTCGTCAAAATTTATCACATAAAATTTCGGCTGAACTTTGTATTTATCCCGATGCTTCAATAAATGGTTGTATGCAATGGTAGATAGGTCGTCAAACTTGAAATCGTAGATGTACATTGAGAAGCCTTTCTCAATCTGCTGTTTAATATAGTTGTTTACAATTGCATAAGATTTACCGGAACCAGGTGTTCCTAAAACAATCGTTGCTCTGAAAGGATTGACGATGTTAATCCAACCGTCATTCCACTTATTTTTATAATAAAACTTGGTAGGAAGATTGACAGAATATTCGTTTTCCATCAGCTTGGTTTCCTGCTGAAAACTCTCATTTTCATTATTGAATACATCATCCATAAGATTAGTACGAAGCAATCGGCTCATCCAAACTCCGGCTACCATTAAAGCAACATAACCTAAACCTGTGGTAAGAATATAAAGAAATGTAGCAGTAATTAGAGGTAACTTTAATAACGGAAAGTTCAGAAAGAACAAGACAAAGCCAACGCACAAAGCCACATAGATTTTAGACCAAGTTATCTTCTCATTCTTTACGCCTTTCGTTCCTAAACAACTTAAAGCAAGCAATACCAAAGCAAAGATTTTAGTATATAAAGTATGTGAAAACAAACCTGCTGTTCTATCGAAGTTGCCTAATATTTTGTTGATTACTTCCAACGTCCAGCCACGTTCTATAAAGAAACCGTAGCAAAACCAATAAAGGTGCATCAGTACCAAAAGAATACTTACTGCCCTCATAAAAGCCATTATTTTGGCTAAACCTCTTAAATCGTCTTCTCCCTGCATTATTTTAATTTTTTAATGTTTGGGCGTGAATTTAAAGGCTCTATATAGCGGCTATAAAAATGTGGTAGCCAGTGGCTTTGTGTGGCAGTATTTGTCTGATTGTTATCGCTGACCTCCTTGACGTTTCCTTTTTTTCTTCATTTTATTGGCAAAATCCTGTTCCTCATAATCTTCGCCCCGGGCTTCGGGAAGTAAGCCGCCTAACGCTTCAATCAAACCGTCTTCGTGCTTTTCCGTAGTTAAGAAGTCGAACAAATGATGAGGTTCTTCCGCAGAAAGATCTACATCATTTGGTTTTGATATTTTCGATTGTAGTTCAACTGGCTCTTTAATCCCGGATTTGATATTATTATTCCAATACTCATTAAAGGTATTTGCAGAAAGTTCCTTGCTTAAACGTGAACCGTTCCAAACACTTTTAGAATTGTGGTCTATAAATGTGATACCATAAATACGTCCTGTGTCATTTCTACGAACCACAACGTTAATGCCCTGTTCGCCTAACTGTTTTTTAAAAGCTGGCTCATCACTTGTGGTTTGCAGGGCAATAGTAACGGCATCTTTTATGGTGGGCTTTGTCGGGTGGTCTTTTAAAACCTCTTTGCTTTTCTCAAAATGCAACTCCAGAGCAGGAATTCCAGCGTTTTTTCCGAAAAGTGAAGCTTTGAACGGATGTCCGGCTCTTTCCCCTTTTTCATTTAACGGAATGTACAATAAACCCTGCCTTAGTTGCCCCTGTAATTCGCCCTCCACTTTTTCAATGGTAACATTAAATAGAGAAAGCAAGGCATTATATTCGCCCAAAGTCTGAAATTTATAATAATTAGGTAGATGTCGAACTACTGAAGCGATTTGGCTTTTTACATCTCCAGCTTTGTAATTAACAGGACGGAAAATCTTTTCGCTCTGCTTGTGTTCTTTATCAGTTGCGGGTATCAATCCGTGTTTTCTTTCTAGTTCACGGCAAATATTCATAGACCTCATTTTTTCGAATTTGTCCGAAATCTTTTTGCCTTCTTCGTCCACGCAAACCGATACGATATGAATATGGCTACGGTCAATATCGGCATGTTTGAATACCACAAAAGGCTGGTCGCCGTAACCCATTTCCCGCATATATTCTTCTGCCATTTCCCTATACCGATCATCGCTTACCTTATCTTTCGGGTCGGGATTGAGAGAAATATGCAAAGTAGGTTTCTCGGTATTGCGGTTGGCTATCAGGTAAGGAGCAAAAGATTGGGCTAATTGTGCAACGGAATAATGACCTTTAGCGGTTTCAATCATCTTGTTTGCAAACAAAATCTGTCCGTTTTCATTCTCCACTTTGAGCTGATTGTACGCCAATGCTCCGTATAAATTTCCGCTTCTTCCGATTTTTGCTATCATTTTTACAGCTGTTTTTTCAAATGTTTTGCTTCAAATTCTTCGGTTAACTGAATGATTTTTTGGCATAGCATCGCCATTTCAGCCGTCTGTTTTTCTAATTTATAGAGGAATGCTGCGGCTTTTTTCTCGGAAAAATTCTTGTATAAAAGCTTCACTATTTGGTTGTAATTGACACCCACAGAACGAAACTGACTATGAAACGAGGTTAATCTCATATAAAAATCAACTGTTCCTTTATCAATTTTAACCGATTTCATTTCCTTGCCAAACAACAGGGAAATGATAAACTTTGCTTTGTTAGGCATTCCCGATGCTTCAAAAAGCGATAAAAGTTTGGCATTTTCTTCATCAGTAAGACGAAAGACGTGGCGGTGGATACTTGGGTCGGTTTTTGGTGTCCGTCCGCCCTTATTCTGTTTGCTGTTACTGTTCTCGTTCATCACAAATCCATTTTTAATCCACACAAAACCTCGACTTCGGAGAGCGTTTTCTGCCCCCTGCAAAGGGCAAGTTGTTTTGAGGCACTAACTCGGTTTCGAGTGCCTCAAAACACAACTTGCCGTGTTCTGTTGAACACAAAAATCCGCCCTGCGGGACGGATTAAACGTAACAGGGAAAAACGGCTCGATGCCGTTCCCGTTACCCTCCGATTTGTCAAAAAACTTTTGCGTAAATCCATTAATAAAAATCATTGTACAAAGTAAAGCCCTGTTTACGAAAGCATTGTACTGCATAGCAGTGCCAAACACTGCCTCTGACCGCCAAACACTGCTACAGGCATACAATCGAATGCAATTGATTGGTTCTTTGTGTTTGAATGATGGCAGGAACTCAATCAGGGATGATAGATTGACAGCATTCAAGAATGCAAACAATCCTGCAATCCTGACGGCAGGATTGCAAGGATGAAAGAATGATAGCGTGACGGCTTGTAATCAATCAAGATTACTTTCCTGAATGCAGGATTATAGGAACGCAAGAATGACGGTTATCCTGCCTGACAGCATTCAGGAATGAGTACCGTCCTGCTATATCGCAGACAAGCAGGAAATCAAGAGTTCAGCCAAGAAAGCATGTTGGTTATCCTGCAAGGAAGCCTGAACGAAAGCAGGAATGCCTGACTGATTGTCCGCAGGACTGCAAATAAGTAGAAACATTAAATTTTTAAAATATGGACACAAAAAAGAAACCTCTGTTTATTGCCTTTTCATCTCAAAAAGGCGGTGTAGGCAAAAGTACATTTACAGCACTTATTGCCAGTGCGATGCATTATCGATTAGGCTACAACGTAGCCGTATTTGATGCGGATTTTCCTCAACATAGTTTGATGAAAATGAAGACAAGGGATCTGGCAATGGTAATGGAAAATGAAGCATTAAAAAAGCTGGCGTACAAACAATTTACCACTATCAACAAAAAAGCTTATCCAATTATGCAGTACAAAGCGGACAGCGTATTGGAAGCGGCTCACGAATTTGTAAACGCTTCTTTCATACCGCTTGATGTAGTATTCTTTGATCTGCCTGGAACCGTTAACACGCCTGGTATTCTGAAAGCGTTGGCAGGAATGCACCACATTTTTACGCCAATCACAGCAGACCGTGTGGTAATAGAAAGTACGCTCATCTTCACGCAGCTTTTACAGGATGTGATTATGAAAAAAGGCGAAACTTCCATAAAAACCATTAATCTCTTTTGGAACCAAGTAGATGGCAGAGAAAGTACGCCTTTGTATGGCCTGTACAACCAACTCATCGAGCAACTGGGATTAAGTCTGATGCAAAGCCAAGTGAAGAACAGTACTCGTTTTCGCAAAGAAAGCGAAGTGGACAGCAAAACCGTATTTCGTTCTACCGTAATGCCACCTGATGAACGTTTGATGAAAGCTTGTCAGTTAGATTTGTTCATCAACGAATTTTTAAAAATCATTCAATTATAGCTGTATGGAAAAAGATAATAAAAGAAAAGTCACACCGGAAATCAACGAAGAGTTGATGATGAACCTAATGGTTGATGGCATTAAAAAAGACGGCATACAACTTCCTCCAGAACCTATCGAAGAACCAGAAAAGGAAAACGTAAAACAGGAAGAATTATCATCGCTAAAACCTGTACAAAAAGAACGAAACCGCACAAAGAAAAATCTTGACGGAAGTTATGGCGACCATTTTTTGAAAACCCATTCGATGACGAAACGTGGAGATAAAAGCATTTATATCCGGCAGGAATACCACGAACGGTTATCCCGAATTGTGCAAGTCATTGGTAAAGATGAGATACCGCTTTATGCCTACCTCGATAATATACTGGAGCATCATTTTGAAATGTTTGAAAAAGCAATCACAGATGATTTCAACGAAAAGTTTAAACCCATTTTTTAAACATTTGATTATGGAAATAGTAATTGTGATATGCTTGCTGATTGTAATTTTCTTGCTCGTACAGGATAAAATCATCATCAAAAAAAGGTCGGAACAAAAACCGACACAAGGAAAAATTAATCCAAATCTTCCCGATATTATGGGTAAGCCTAAGCCAGTAAGAAGCCATTTAGTGCCAAACACTACCAATGAAAGCCAAATTGAAGAAGACGAAATAAATCCTGATAATTTAGACATAGAATACGACGAAAATGAAAACGTAGGTATTCAAATTCCGCAGGAAGAGCTGGACGAAGTTTTCAGTAATATGCCTGATTTGGAGGAAGAGGAAGACGAATGGAACAGGTACGGAATATCCGGTGGCGATGACAGTCTTGCCCAAGGGGTTACCTATGAAGAACTAAGCTCCGTAGGTGTTTTGCTTCAAAAAGAAAATTTGGAACAATCTCAAAAGGAAAAAGCGGTAGCGATAGTTCAAAGATTGCAGGGTACTGAATTATTCAGCCTGCTGGAAAATTCCATCGTGGGTGCCTCCCAAAAAATTGCCGAGCTTTTGGATAGGACTCTTTCATCTGAAACGGAAGCCGGTTCTTCCACTTTGCGGAAAAATGATTTGAATGATTTTGACATTGGGGAGTTTGTATAGACTTCCCTTTGTCTTTTAAAATAAGAAAATATGGAAAATGGATTGCCTAATACCAATATAGAACCGGGCAGTTTGCTTGACCTGCGTTTGAATAAAGGCATGCTACCTACACTTGATATTGCAGGTCATACATTCTACGTGGATTTACGCATGAACAAACTACGGCCAAAGGACGACTTTATATCCAAAGGCATAGACTTTACTGAAATAAAAGATTATTATGACCGAGACAGACGGGCATTTGTTATTCCCTATAATCCAACAAAACGCGAATTTCAGCAGGACGATGTTTCTAAAATGACCGAACTGCCTACTGATATTATCATAGTGCAGTTTCCCAATCAGTATGAATTGGATATAGTGGGATGGAATAGAAAGCATGGTAATAGCCTAACTGATCAGGATGTGAAACAAATGCACTTTGAAGCGCGTACCCTGCCGTGGGTAGATACCAATGTGATTGAGCATATAAAACGTAATGTTGCCGAACAGCTAAATCCAAAAGAAGAATATATTGTCAACCAGCCAAAGGACAATCTGTATAAGATACCAACCGATACACAAAGGGTACTTCCGACATATAAAGTATTCGGAACAGAATTTATCGTCGATGTCAATCAGTTGGAACTCCGTCAAAAAGCCAATCCGAAAAATGTAATTTCTCTATCCGACATGGAAGAAAAAGCAGTACAGGGCTACAGATTTTGGTACAGCCCAAACACAAAGGGCTTGACGAAATATGCCGAACCAGGAGCAAAACTAGCAGAGATACCCGACTTTGTAAAACTCGACCCAACTGGGATGTCAAAGAAATATAATATTTCCGAAGATATTATGGCGGGAATGGACGATTTCAAACTAATGGTTGATCAGGATGTGTTCGATAAAATTGCTTACAAAGGTATTATTCCAACAATAGATATTGCGGGGCATACCTTCTATATTGACTTATTCAATGACAAATTGCACCCTAAAGATGATATCTGGTCACGGGGCATCATCTTTTCCGAACTCAAACATTATTATTCGTACAAAGACGACACCTATACAATTCCGTACAATCAAGGGACACATACCTTTCAGGAAGTGAGCCTCAATGTCAAGGAGATTCCCAAAGACCTTATTGTTGTACAAATTCCCGGCAAACGTACCCTTGACCCAATTGGGCAGAATAAGACAAGTGACCTGAATACTTCGGACTATTTAAAAAAACATGGAGTGCAACTGCAATTTGAAGCCAAAGTAATACCGTGGCATCAGACCCGTTTTGCGGAAACTGTAAAACGTAACAATGTACAAGAGATGAAGGCAAAGCAAAAATCAACCATTAGCCCAAAGCCAGAGGAAGAAAGTACAGTAAATAAAAGAAAAGGTCGCAGAATGTAAATCCACTATGTAAAAGAATAGCTAAGCTGTTCCACAATAGACTTTTCACTAAAAGGGAGCTAGTTTTTCTACTTTGCGGATAAGTGATTGGAGAGATTTTTATATTAGTGAGTTTGCTCACACAAACTCACTTTTTTCTGTGTTGAAATAAAATTTGATGTATGTTAGAAAGACTAAAAAAATCAATATCTTTACACAATATGCAATTTTTATGAGCAAAAAAGCAATTAATAGGTTGAAAGTTGTGCTTGCAGAGAAGAATGTAAGTAGTAAATGGTTAGCAGAAAAATTAGGAAAAAACGAAGCAACTATTTCGAGATGGTGTACTAATGAGGTGCAACCACCTATTAAAACTTTTGTCAAAATTGCAGATAGCTTAGACGTTAAACTAACCAACCTTTTCAATGATTAAATAAATGGGAGAAGAAAACAATAATAATATTATCCCATTTAAAGTATCTGCAAGAACAGCAAGATTAATTGGACGGGAGAATGTAGCAAGCTCTAAAGGAGCTATTATCGAACTTGTAAAAAACGCTTATGATGCGGATAGTAAAGTCTGTATTGTTTACTTTGATAATAAATTTTCAACTCTGCTACCAGAAATAGATGAAACACATTTCAGGGGTTTACTTAAACTAGGATTATCGACGGAATCTTTAAATGAAATCTATTTAAAAAATGAAGATGTATATACAATAAAAACAGAATTATCAGAAGAAAAAAAATCTTCTTTCAGAAATTCTATTTCAAAATTGTCAGCACTTTATATTATTGATTTTGGTGAAGGAATGACTCAAAATATCATTCGTGATCACTGGATGACAATTGGCACAGATAATAAAGCAAATGAAGTCTTTACAAAAAATGGAAGAGTAAAATCAGGTGCAAAAGGAATTGGAAGATTTGCATTAGATAAATTAGGTAGTAAATGTGAAATGACTACTATATTTAATCCAGCACCTGAAATTCACAAAGCAGATACTGATATTGATGGTAAGGAAACCAATAACAAAGGATATAACTGGGTTGTAAATTGGGAAGACTTCGAAGGGGATTTTAAAACCATCGATAAAGTTGGTGCGATATTGACAGGCTTACAAACGGATTCAATTAAAGAGGAAGTTTTAAAAAAGATTCCTGAAACTGATTTAAATAAAATAGAATCTGAAAAAGATTTTAAATATGGTACAATCTTAAAGATCACAGAGTTACGTGATAACTGGGAAGATTTTTTTGTAGAACAAGTTTTTTCTGATTTAGAAGTATTAGTTCCGCCAAAAGAAGCAGGCGGTTTTGAAATTTTTGTTTTCAGTTCTTTAACACCTCACAAATATGGAGAAGTTTTAGGTTCAGTTTGTGATGATTTTGATTATAAACTTGTCGCTACAGCTGATGAAAATCAAAATATAAAGATTAAAATTTATAGAAACGAGTATAATGTTGAGTTAATTCCTAATGCATTCTTTGAGAGAGCAGCTATGCAAAAGGAAAACTATAGAAGAACTGATTTCCTAAGGGGGTATTGGGAAAAGGAAACTTCATTTAACCAGTTGCTTAAAGGTTTTGGAGCAGTAGATGAGGACAATATTTTTGAGAGTATCGGCATATTTAATTTTACGTTCTACTTTCTAAAAAGACAATCTAATTCAATTGATGCTAAAAAGTTTTTCAACAAGAACTTTATGTCAAACAGTAGAAAAGACTGGCTTAATAAATTTGGAGGTATTAAGTTAGTTAGAGATAATTTTAGAGTTAGACCATATGGAGAAGTAAAAAACGTTGCTTTTGATTGGCTTGGTCTAGGTAGTCGAAAAACCCAAAGTCCTGCAAGTGTCGCAAAAAAAGAAGGAGGATACAGAGTAGAACCTGATAATGTTGCAGGTGCAATAAATATATCAAGATTGACCAATCTAAATTTTGAAGATAAGTCTAGCCGTGAAGGACTACAGGAAAACAAAATATTTCAGATATTCTCACTGTTAATAACAGAGATAATCGCAGAATTTGAAAAAGATCGAGCTTACATTGCTAGGGAAATGTCAGAGTATGACGATTTTATTTATGGCCCAGAAAGAGACCGTCAAAAAGCTGAAAAATTAAAAAATGATATCTTAGCAAAGAGCAGAGCAAAAAAAGAACAAAAGACTAACGATTCTAATAATGCAAATCCTCAAGGAGAAGAAGCACGGGAAGAATCCGAATCCGACAAAGAAAAAGAAATTTTAGCTGGTGAGTTAGACAGAAAAGATGAAGAAATTGAAAAGCTGAAAGAAGAACAGAAGATGCTTCGAGCTTTAGCAAGTAGCGGGATTGTTCTAGCATCCTTCAGCCATGACTTAAGCAAGTTAAATGATGTTTTAGCTTCAAGAACAGATAAGCTGAAAGACTTGATGCTTGAAAAAATAACAGAAGAAGAATATGCAAATTTAAGAGATAGTAAAAATCCCTTCAAACAATTGGAGCGGATAAAAAAACAAGATACTAAACTTCAAAATTGGTTAAATTTTTCGTTAGGTGCTACTAGAAAAGACAAAAGAAAAAGAAAACAATTATTTTTAAAACCATACTTTGAAAATCTAAAAAATGACTGGAGTACGGTATTTGATGATAGAGGTATATTGTTAGATACTTCTGAAATTGAAGAATTAGACATGAGGGTATTTGAAATAGATATCGATAGCATTTTTAACAATATATTGGTTAATTCTATTGATGCTTTTATTATTTCAAAAGATGAAAGAGAAAGAATTGTTAAAATAAAAGTTTTTAGCAATTCTAAAGAGATAGTTATTGATTATCATGATAATGGCCCTGGATTATCTCCAGACATTTCTGATCCTGAAAAAATTTTCGAGCCACTTTTCACAACAAGAAGAAATAAACAAACTGGGGAAGAAGAAGGTACCGGATTAGGTATGTGGTTGGTCAAATCTATTGTAGATGAAAATGACGGAAAGGTAACCCAGTTATATCCAGAAATAGGTTTTGGGTTAAAAATCACCTTTCCGATTAAATATAAAAGATAAAATATGTACAAAATATTGTTTATCGACGAAGAAAAAGATACACTGGAAGACTTCGAAGAGTTTGTTGAAAAATCTCCTTTAAAAGCTAAACTGGAACCTATAACAATGTTCCCTTTAGCTGATTTAGAGGAAATGATTGAGAAAATAATTAAAACTGCTCCAGACGCCATAATCTCAGACTACAGGCTTAATGAACTTAAAACAGATATTAAATATAATGTGCCTTACAATGGCGTTGATTTAGTTGAAGAATTTCAAAGCATTCGCAATTACTTTCCAAGCTTTGTTTTGACAGCCTTAGATGACGAAGCAGTTAACAATAGTAATGATGTAAATATTGTTTATGTCAAAAATATACTTTACAATAAAGAAGAAGGTAATGCAAAAGCAAAATTTCTTGATAGAGTTATAAGTCAAATTGAACATTACAGAAATCGAATTGAAAGTTACAAGAGAGAATTAGCTGGACTAATAGAAGTTATGAAAAAAGGTGATGCAGATATTACAATTGAAAGTAGAATCATAGAACTCGATGACTTTTTAGAAAAGTCGATTGATGGCAGAAGTGTAATTCCCTCTGAATTTAAAACTCTTTCAAATTCTAATAGGCTTGACAATATTTTGAATAAGGTTGACCAACTATTAAAAAAGTTAGATGAAGATGGCAAGTAATTTTAGACAGCTCAGTCCTAAAAGAACTTGTACAAAAACTTATGCAAGTTATAGAAGCTTTAAATCCTATTTGGCAATTGATTTTAATTCAAGATGTGGTTATACAGATTGTCCAGATTTTTGGTTTGGTGGTAAGAATACATTTCATATTGATCACTTTAAGCCATTTTCAAAAAATCCTGCATTAGCGACAGATTATTCAAACCTGGTTTACTGCTGTTCTTATGTAAACATTCTCAAATCAGATGATGAAGGAGATTACATAGATCCATGTAATATAGATTTTAACGATCACTTCGAAAGAGATGTTGACGGTTCGATTATACCAAAAGACACTTCCAAGGAAGCAAAATATATGTTTTCAAAGTTACAGTTGAATTTGTCTAGATATAAGTTCATTTGGAAATTGGATGAAATTTGGGAAAGGCTGTTGAAACTCCAAGAACAGATTAATAATCCAAAGAATATCAAAATAAAAAATGATTTAAGAATTGTTCACAGCGAATTAGCCGAAGAATTTACTATCTACTTAAAATATTTAAAATCTGCCCAATAGTATTGAAAACGCAAATATTTAAATATCTAAAATCTTACTCCACCCTACCGTTTGATGTGGATAGGCTTATCATTTCTGCATACTTGAGTATTAATAATATTCGAGTTTTAAATAATCGTTTCATTAATAACTATGTAATAAATGATGATAGGGAAAATGAATTCAAAAATCTAAATGAATTCATAATTGTACTACAAAAAGAAATTCAAAATTTTGATAATGAGGCATTAATAGAGCTTTTTGAATTTGTTATTTCCCCTTCTGACAGAGTAATCAACGGTGCAATATATACACCTTCCGAAATCAGAGAATACATTATTGCTCAATCTTTCCGTAGAGAAGGTAATAGAATTGAGAACGCTAAAATAGCAGACATCTCCTGTGGTTGCTCTGGGTTTTTATATACAGCTGCAAGAGAACTAAAAAGACGAACAGGTAATAGCTATCAACATATTTTTCAAAATCAAATTTTTGGCTTAGACATACAAGAATATTCAGTTACGCGAAGTAAACTCCTATTAAGTTTATTGGCTTTGTCAGAAGGTGAAGATGTGGAAGAGTTTCAATTTAATATACATACTGGAGATGCTCTAGTTTTTAATTGGAACAACATATATGAAGATTTTCAGGGATTTGAAATTATTGTTGGAAATCCTCCGTATGTGTCAGCACGCAACTTAGATATAGAAGCTAAAGAGAATATTAAAAATTGGATAGTTAGTACTTCGGGTAATCCCGATTTATATATTCCTTTCTTTCAAATTGGTTATGAAAACCTTGCAGAAAATGGTATTCTTGGATATATTACAATGAACACTTTTTTCAAAAGTTTAAATGGTAGAGCTTTAAGGACTTATTTTGAAGAAAATAGAGCCAAAATAAGAATTATCGACTTTGGGACTCTACAGGTTTTTAAATCTAAGAGTACTTACACTTGCGTCTGCTTTCTAGAAAAAGCAGAACAGAACTACATCGAATATTATAAATCTGCTAATAAAGAATTACCAACCAACAGAAATCAATACAGTAGGATCAACTACGGAAATCTTGATGCTAAAAAGGGCTGGAATCTCAATGACAATGAACTAATATCTCGTATTGAAGCAATTGGAACTCCGTTTGGAGAGAGATTTAAAACAAGACATGGTATTGCCACCTTGAAAAATGATATTTATATTTTTAAGCCTGTAGCAGAAGATGATGATTTTTTTTATCTTCAGAACGGAAGTCTTTATCCAATTGAAAAAGCCTTATGTAAAGATATTTTGAATTCAAATAAATTGAGCAGAGATATCAATTTTGATGCTGTAAGAGAAAAAGTCTTATTTCCGTATAATAACGATATAAAACCGAAAGCCATTGAGGAAGATTTATTAAGAGAACAATTTCCCAAAGCTTTTGAATATCTTCAAGTAAAAAAGAAAATTTTAGCTGAGAGAGATAAAGGGAAAGGAAAATACGAGAAATGGTTTGCTTTTGGAAGGACGCAATCCTTGGAAAAAGTTGGAAATAAATTATTTTTTCCTAAATTTTCAGACAGAATACCAAGCTACTTAATTAGTAATGATGATGACTTGATGTTTTACAATGGTCAAGCGATCATAGGACATTCAGAGGAAGAAATGCAATTTGTTAAGAAAATTTTAGAATCACGTTTGTTTTGGTATTACATTAAGACCACCAGCAAACCGTATTCCTCAGATTATTATTCTTTAAATGGAACTTACATTAAAAATTTTGGAATTCCAGATTTTAGCCAAGATGAGGTTGACTTTTTAATAAATGAGCAGAATCAAATAAATATTGATGAATTTTTAGAAGATTATTACGACATCAGATTGTAAATAGATTTACAGAAGAATATTCAATGTAATTTCAAAAATATTTAAACGCCAAACAGTAAAATGTTTGGCGTTTTTTTTATGCTTAAGCATCCTCAACCACGCCACTCACAGCCAAACACTTCCTTTGACTGCCACTTTACGGTAACGCCTCTTTTTCCATAAGACATTTGTCCCGAAAGCTCGCAAAGTGCGGGATAAACAGTAACAAATTAATGTGTTTCAATTATGGAAAAACAGAGAAAAAAAGTTTTACTGGCAGCCGTGGCAATGCTGTCAGGAATTGGTGCGTTCGCACAGGGAAACGGCTCGGCAGGTATCAACGAGGCTACCCAAATGGTAACAAGTTATTTCGACCCCGCAACGCAGTTAATCTACGCCATCGGTGCAGTCGTCGGGTTAATCGGGGGCGTTAAGGTGTACAACAAATTCAGTTCCGGCGACCCCGACACGAGTAAGACCGCAGCTTCGTGGTTCGGTGCGTGTATCTTCCTGATTGTTGCCGCTACTATCCTGCGTTCATTCTTCCTTTAATCCTTTGCCTTATGAATTACAATATCAACAAAGGCATCGGCAGGACGGTGGAATTTAAAGGGCTGAAAGCACAATACCTGTTCATTTTCGCAGGCGGGCTGCTCGGTACGCTTATCCTCGTGATGATACTGTATATGGCAGGCGTAAACTCTTACATCTGCCTGTTCCTCGGAGCAGGCGGTGCTTCGCTCATCGTATGGCAGACCTTTTCGCTGAACAGGAAGTACGGCGAACACGGGCTGATGAAAATTGCAGGCAATAAAAGGCATCCCCGCTACATCATCTGCCGCAAGCCTGTACACCGCTATTTAAAATTCACACCTAAACAGAATGCCGTATGAGAAATGTAGCAAAGACCACCACACTGGAAAACAAATTTCCGTTGCTGGCAGTAGAGAACAACTGCATCTTATCCAAAGATGCGGACATTACCGCTTGCTTTGAAGTGCGTTTGCCGGAACTGTTCACAGTCGCTTCTGCGGAATACGAAGCCATACATTCCGCCTGGCATAAAGCGATTAAAACCCTGCCTGATTTTACGGTCATTCACAAACAGGATTGGTACATCAAGGAAAGCTATGCGCCCGATTTGGCAAAGGAAGACCAGAGCTTTTTATCAAAGTCTTATCAACGCCATTTCAACGAGCGACCGTTCCTGAACCATTATTGCTACCTGTTCCTTACGAAGACCACTAAGGAAAGAATACGGATGCAAAGCAACTTCAGTTCGCTTTGCAAAGGTACGCTGATACCAAAGGAAATCAGGAACAAGGAAACGATACACCGCTTTATGGAGGCGGTCGCCCAGTTTGAACGTATCGTAAACGATAGCGGTTTTGTAAGCCTGCAACGTTTGACCGAAGAGGACATTATCGGAACGGACAATACACAGGGATTACTGGAACAGTACCTCACGTTATCGAAGGGAGCCGCAACACCAATGCAGGACATCGCACTCGGAAACGAAGAGGTACGCATCGGCAACAAAAGGTTAAGCCTGCACACGCTTTCCGATACGGACGACCTGCCCGGAACAGTATCAGCAGATACCCGTTTTGAAAAGCTATCAACCGACCGTAGCGACTGTCGCCTGTCATTCGCTGCACCTGTGGGTTTGCTGTTAAGCTGCAACCACATCTACAACCAGTACATTTTTTTGGATAACAGCGAAGACAACCTTCAAAAGTTCGAGAAGTCCGCACGGAATATGCACTCACTGGCAAGGTACAGCCGTGCCAATCAAATCAACAAAGAGTGGATAGAAAAGTACCTGAACGAAGCCCACAGCTTCGGGCTGTCCTCCATCCGTGCGCACTTCAACATTATGGCGTGGTCGGAAGACCCTGCGGAACTGAAACAGCTAAAGAACGATTGCGGTAGTGCATTGGCACTGATGGAGTGTAAACCCCGGCACAACACTACGGATGTGGCTACCTTGTACTGGGCAGGAATGCCGGGCAATGCAGGCGACTTTCCGAGCGAAGAAAGTTTTTACACGTTCATTGAGCCTGCATTGTGCTTCTTTACGGAAGAAACCAACTACCACAATTCGCCCTCGCCGTTCGGTATCAAGATGGCTGACAGGCTTACAGGAAAACCTATCCATTTGGATATTTCCGACCTGCCTATGAAGCGTGGTATCATCACGAACCGCAACAAATTCATTTTGGGGCCATCGGGTTCGGGAAAATCGTTCTTCACAAATCATATGGTAAGGCAATACTACGAACAGGGTGCTCACGTCCTGTTGGTGGATACAGGGAATAGTTATCAGGGCTTATGCGAACTCATCAAAGGAAAGACCAAAGGCGAAGACGGCGTGTATTTTACATACACCGAAGACAATCCCATTGCCTTTAACCCTTTCTATACCGATGATGGCGTGTTCGACATTGAGAAGCGGGAAAGTGTCAAGACTTTGATACTGACACTCTGGAAACGTGATGATGAACCGCCAACCCGTTCTGAAGAGGTTGCTCTTTCCAATGCCGTAAGCGGCTATATCGAACGTATCAAAACGGACGATGTTTACCCATCATTTAACGGTTTCTACGAGTATGTCAAAGGCGATTACCGCAAGGTACTCGAAGAAAAACAGGTAAGGGAAAAAGACTTTGACATAGCAAATTTTTTAAACGTTCTCGAACCCTACTATAAAGGCGGAGAGTACGATTATCTGTTGAACTCCGATAAGCAGTTAGACCTGCTTTCCAAACGCTTTATCGTGTTTGAAATTGATGCGATTAAAGACCACAAAATCCTCTTTCCCATAGTCACAATCATCATTATGGAAGTTTTTATCAACAAGATGCGGAGGCTGAAAGGTATCCGAAAACTCATCCTGATTGAAGAAGCGTGGAAAGCGATTGCCAAAGAAGGAATGGCGGAATATATAAAATATTTATTTAAAACCGTCCGCAAATTCTTCGGAGAGGCGATTGTCGTTACGCAAGAGGTAGATGATATTATCCAGTCGCCCATTGTAAAAGAAAGTATCATCAACAATTCCGACTGTAAAATCCTCTTAGACCAGCGTAAGTATATGAATAAATTCGATGACATACAGGCAATGTTGGGGCTTACAGATAAGGAAAAAGGTCAGGTACTTTCAATCAATATGAACAACGATGCAAGCCGACTGTACAAAGAGGTTTGGATTGGCTTAGGTGGTACGAACTCGGCAGTCTATGCCACCGAAGTTAGTTTGGAGGAATACCTCGCATACACGACAGAAGAAACCGAAAAAATGGAGGTAATGCAATTAGCTTCCGAATTGGACGGTAACGTAGAACTCGCCATTAAGCATATCGCAATGCAAAGGCGTGACAAAGCAAATCAATAGTCATTAACATTTTAAAATTCATAAAAATGAAAAAGTTCCTTTTTATGGTGTGTACGGCACTAATGCTCGCCGTAGCACCGTCCGCAAAAGCACAATGGGTAGTAACCGACCCCACAAATCTGGCATCGGGTATTCTCAACAGTGCGAATGAAATCGTACAGACTTCTTCCACGGTATCCAATGTAATTAAAAATTTCAAGGAAGTGGAAAAGGTGTATAAACAGGGTAAGGAGTATTACGACAAGCTACAAGCTGTAAATAATCTTGTAAAAGATGCACGTAAGGTACAGCAGACTGTATTGCTTGTCGGTGACGTATCCGAAATGTATGTTACCAACTTCGGTAAGATGATGAACGACCCGAATTTTTCTGCACAGGAATTGGCAGCTATCAGCAATGGTTATTCGGCATTGCTGAATGAAAGTACCGAACTGCTGAAAGAACTCAAACAGATTGTAACCTCATCAAGCCTTTCGCTGAACGACAAAGAGCGTATGGATATTATTGATAGAGTGTACAAAGAAGTAAAGGAATACCACAGCTTGGTACGCTACTATACCAATAAGAATATCTCTGTAAGTATTCTAAGAGCAAAAAAGCAGAACAATACCAAAAGAGTGCTTGACCTCTATGGAACTCCTAACCAAAAATACTGGTAGTTATGGAATTTCAAAATCTTCACGAAGTCCTACGCTCATTATATGATGAGATGCTCCCACTGTCCGCCGATATGGCGGCAGTGGCTAAAGGGATAGCCGGATTGGGGGCTTTGTTCTATGTTGCCATAAAAGTATGGCAGGCTTTGAGCAGGGCTGAACCCATTGATATGTACCCCTTGCTCCGTCCTTTCGCTTTGGGGCTTTGCATTATGTTTTTCCCAACTATCGTATTGGGAACAATCAATGCCGTGTTAAGTCCGGTGGTACAGGGTACTCACACAATCCTCGAAAATCAGGTGCTTGACCTCAACGATTTGCAGGCGAAAAAAGACCTGTTGGAACGGGAAGCTATGCTACGAAATCCTGAAACAGCCTATCTCGTATCAAATGAGGAATTTGATAAAAAGCTCGAAGAATTGGGCTGGTCGCCCGGCGATTTGATTACGATGTCGGGAATGTATATGGATAGGTTTGCCTACCAAACCGAACAAGCTATTAAGAATTGGTTTCGCAATCTGTTAGAGGTACTGTTTCAGGCGGCAGCTTTGGTTATTGATACCATAAGGACGTTCTTTCTCATCGTCCTGTCCATACTCGGGCCGATAGCCTTTGCGATAAGCGTGTGGGACGGTTTTCAGTCCACGCTCACGCAATGGCTGACCCGATACGTCAGCGTTTACCTGTGGTTGCCCGTGGCAGACCTGTTCAGCTCTATGCTTGCCAAAATACAATCCCTCATTATCGAAAAGGATATAGCAATGCTTGCCGACCCGACCTATATACCCGACACATCCAATACCGTGTACATCATCTTTATGATAATCGGTATCGTGGGTTACTTCACTATCCCAACGGTAACAGGCTGGATTATTCAGGCAGGCGGTGCAGGAAACTTTACCCGTAACGTAAACCAAGCGGCAATGAAAACCGGAAATATCGCCGGAGCAGGAACAGGTTCGGCTGTTGGAAATATCGGTGGCAGGTTAATGGGGAAATAAAAACAATCAAATCATTTAAAAATGGAATTTAAAACATTAAGAAATATCGAAAACAGTTTTAGGCAAATACGGCTGTATGCCATTGTATTTGCCGTTCTCTGCCTAAGCGTGGTAGGATTTTCACTTTGGAAATCTTACAGCTTTGCAGACGAACAACGCCAAAAAATCTATGTGCTGGATAATGGAAAATCGTTGATGCTTGCCTTATCGCAAGATGCAAGTATCAACCGACCTGTGGAAGCAAGGGAGCACGTCAGACGTTTTCACGAGCTCTTTTTTACGCTTGCTCCCGACAAGAACGCTATCGAAAGCAATATGAGCAGGGCATTCAACCTTGCCGATAAATCAGCTTTTGATTATTACAAAGACCTGTCGGAAAAGGGTTATTACAGCAGGATTATTTCGGGGAATGTACAGCAACGCATTGAGGTGGATAGTGTCGTGTGCAATTTCGACACCTATCCGTATGCGGTGCGTACTTACGCCAAACAATTCATTATCCGTTCGAGCAACGTGACCAGGCGTAACCTGATTACTTCCTGCTATCTCGTGAACTCTGTCCGTTCGGACAACAACCCGCAAGGCTTCAACATCGAAAAGTTTGCAGTGATAGAAAACAGGGATATAGAAGTTATCGAACGCTAAAAAAACAATCTTATGGAAGCATTATCAGATTTAAACACGTTTGCAAAAATCCTTACCGATAAAGGATATAACGGCTATTTCCATACGCAGGGAGCGTATGCCGGAAAGTTGAAGAAAAGTATCGGCGAATACCTCGAAAACTGCCAAAAAGGTACAGATAGTTTGCCTAAACAGGACTTGTTGCTGACGGGCTACCTGCAATGGTCGGGCGAAGACAAGCCAAGTGTAGAATGCAGTATGTGGGTAAAATACCTGAACGGCAAATTCTCGCTCAACAGAATGGAGGTTACAAGGAAAGACCAATTTGGGCAACTGCTGAAAAAATCGGAACTGACAAACCTGTCTGTAATATCCGCACCCAAAGAGGTTGAGGCAGTCGCTTTGGTCAATGAAGAACCGAAGCAAAAGGCAGGTCAAAGTCCTAAGCGTTTCAAGCTATAACAACAGAAACAGTAAGGTTATGAAAAAACTAAGAGCAAATATGGACAGGTACTTTGACAAGCTGGACGAACGCTGGCGGGCATTGCCCTTGCGGAAACAGCACCAATACACACTTTACTTTTTTGTGGGGTATCTACTGCTTACGGCAGGGGTCATTTGCAAAGTATGGTACGATACCTCAAAGTCGGGTAACGATATGGTCATTGAGCATATCGAAAACCCTGTCCTCAAAAAAAGTGAAAGCCCTGCAAGATTGCAGGACACATTATCAACAATTCTAAAAAACAAGATTTATGAAAGAAAATGAGAACAAAAAGTCGGTTGTTCGGGTAACGGAAGGGAACCAGGCAGCAACCGCTGATGTACCGCAAGACGGTACACAGAACAAAGCCGAAAAGCTCAAAAAGCCGCTCATCTTTGGCTTAATGGGAATTGTCTTCGTAGGTTGTATGTACCTCATATTTAAACCATCCGCAGACAAAAAGGAAATCGAGAACATCGGGCTGAACGATGCAGTACCAGAGGCTACCGGAGCAGGAATGCCTGCCGACAAAGGCAAGGCTTATGAGTTGGAAATGCTGGAACGCAAAGAGCAAGAAAAACGCAATGCACTTACCACGCTTTCTGACTATTGGAATACTGAAGACAAAAAAGAGCCTAATGATGAATTTCCCGAAGAAGACGAAAGCAACAGCTATGGCGGTGGCAGAGGTTCGGGCAGAAACGGCAATCCGGCATTGAGCAGTTACCGCAATGCACAAAGCACATTGGGTTCATTTTATCAGGATAACAACTCTGAAACAACAGAACTCCGCAGGCAATTGGACGAACTAAAAGAACAATTAGCCGAGAAAGATGTGCCTAAATCTGTAACCGTTGATGACCAGCTTGCCCTAATGGAGAAATCCTACCAGATGGCGGCAAAGTATCTGCCAACGGGTACAAATTCGACAGAAGTTCCACCTGCTAAGGATGCAGGTACGGCTACCGCAGGTTCAACTCAAAAGGAGCATTTTGTGGCATTCACACCTACAAGAAAGAACACCGTTTCCGCTTTGTATCGTGAGCCTACGGACAGTGCCTTTTTAGCCGATTGGAGCGAAACAAGAAACCGAGGGTTTTATACTGCTGGTTCTGTTGAGCAGGTGGTACAACCGAAAAACAGTATCAAAGCCTGTGTACATGATGCGCAAACGGTTATCGGCGAAACAGGGGTAAGGTTGCGTTTATTAGAGCCTGCCCAAACGCCTCAACGTACCATTCCAAAGGGAACTATCGTAACGGCTAATGCCAAATTTCAGGGAGGTCGATTACAGCTAAAGATTACCTCCGTAGAATTAGAGGGCAACATCATTCCGGTTGATATAACCATTTATGATTTGGACGGACAACAAGGCTTGTACGTTCCGTATTCGCCCGAAATGAATGCCCTTACTGAAATGGCTGGCAATATGAGCCAGCAATCGGGAACAAGCATAATGCTCACGCAGAATGCCGGACAACAGGTTGCTGCTGATTTAAGCCGTGGCGTGGTACAAGGCATTTCGGGCTATTTCGCTAAAAAGGTACGCACACCGAAAGTTACGCTGAAAGCAGGGCATCAGGTCTTCCTTGTATCTAAAAAATAATGTTGAACTCAAATAAATAAAACAATGAAAAATCATTTAAAAATCTTTTGGGCATTTGCCCTGATACTCGGCTTTGCCGTACAGTCTTACGCACAGGATAGTGCAAGAACTAAACTTGCATTGGGCAAGATAGAACCGTATAAAATGGAAGTGACCTACGATAAAACTTCGCACCTGATTTTCCCGACTGCCATTCGTTACGTGGATTTGGGTAGCGAATACCTGATTGCAGGGAAAGCGGAAGATGCGGAAAACGTGTTGCGTGTAAAAGCATCGGTAAGGGATTTTGAACCCGAAACCAATTTTTCTGTCATTACCAATGACGGGCGTTTTTACAGCTTCAATGTGTATTACAGTTCCTATCCGGAGGCAATGAGCTATGACCTGCTCACGATGCAAAAGGCAGTAGATAAAGCCAATGGTAACGATGTGCTTTTTGAAGAATTGGGCAACAATTCTCCGTCATTGGCAGGCTTGCTGTTGGAAACGATTTACAAGAAAGACAAACGTATTGTAAAGCATATCGGGGCTAAGAGCTTCGGTATTCAGTTTATCCTCAAAGGCATTTACATACACAACGGCAAATACTATTTCCATACGGAATTGAGAAACCGTACCAATGTGCCATTTCAGATTGATTTTGTGAATTTCAAGGTAGTGGATAAAAAGGTAGCCAAACGTACCGTAGTACAGGAACGCCCGATGATACCGCTTAGGACTTACAAGCCACTGGACGACATTGCCGGAAAAACAATCGAACAAAACGTCTTCCTGTTAGACCAATTTACCATTGCCGATGACAAGGTACTGCTGATTGAGATTTTCGAGAAAAACGGAGGCAGGCATCAAACGCTCCAGATAGAAAATTCCGACTTAATCAAAGCCCGTTTGATTAACGATATGCACCTGAAATTTTAATAACCTTTTAAAGTAAATAATATGAAAAAGTATATCTATACCGTGATGCTCATCTTTATGGCCATCACGGTCACACAGGCACAAAGAATGTTACCTAAACAGAAAGGATTGGAAGTGAGTACGGGTGTGCTGTCCAATGATAAAATCGGTAACGATTATTATATCAATGTAGCAATGACCGTAAACGGCAAAAATGGTAACTATCAGCTTTGGGCGTTGGAATACACTCATCAATACCACGATTATAAAGACCTCCGCATACCGCAGGAAACTTATACCGCAGAGGGCGGTTACAGCTTCTTCCTCTTGGGCGATGCCCGTAAGAACATCACGCTGAACTTCGGAATAACAGGTGTAGTCGGTTACGAAAGTATCAACCGTGGCGAAGCAATGTTGTATGACGGAGCAAAAATTTTGAGCGAGGATAATTTTATCTACGGAGCTGGTGGACGGCTCACATTTGAAACGTACCTGTCCGACCGTTTTGTGTTAGTCCTGCAAGGGCGTACAAAGGTTTTGTGGGGTACAGACTTGGAACAGTTCCGACCGTCCGCAGGCGTGGGATTAAGGTTTAATTTTTAAAACGTAAAAACAATGATAGCAATATTCAATAAATTCAGGATAGGATTAAGCTCAATATATGTACTCTTGGCAATCCTCACAGCTTCGGTTACGTTGGTATCTTGTAGCAAAGACGATGAACTCGAAATACAGAACGATTTCCCTTTTGAGGTCAAAGTAATGCCTGTACCCAAAGATGTTGCCAGTGGGCAGACCGTAGAGATACGGATTACCATACAGCGAACAGGCAATTACAGCAATACGCAATATTTTCTCCGCTACTTCCAATTTGACGGTCAAGGCACATTGCGGTATTATGACGAACCACCGTATTTGCCAAACGATTTGTATTCGTTGCCAACGGAGCAGTTCCGGTTGTATTACACTTCGTCATCTACCGTATCACAATCCTTTGAGGTTTGGATTTCGGATAACTTCGGTAACGAAAAGCAGTTGAGCTTTCAGTTCAACAGTAGTGATTAATGCTACTTATATAAAAGCAAAACCGACTGTTACAGGTCGGTTTTTTGCTTTTCAGCTTTCGGTGTACGTTGTTTTTTGTTTAAATTTACTTGAATTATAATCTTAACGGGTATGGATACAGTTACGGCTCAATTGGTGTTTGGTATTATTGTTATCGTTATTGCGATAGTGCTTATTTATTGGATAAACCGCAGGAAATTTTACAGGCGTAATGGTATGGGTGCAGAGGGATTTTCGAGTTTTGAAGCATCTGTATTTACCCGTTTTATAGAACGTATCGGCAAATGGATTGCCTATGCTTTAATTGTTGTCGGTATTGTCTGTATATGGACTTACAGCCAAATGAAAAAGGAAAAGGAACTGCAAAAAGTGGAGATACAAAACCCTCGATAATCAATCTGCTCATTCAAGTTGCCACTTAAGATATTTGTATAATTTTGTAGTATCTTAAACAGCTTTAGGCAAAATATAATTTGAATGAAACTACGAATTGAAAATTGGATTGATAATAATAATTTTTCAGAAGATGTAAATGTACTATTTACAGATGCCGTTACTTGCTATAAAGCTGGAGCGAATAGAGCCTCATTATTATTTTCATATTTGGCTTTTCTGACGATACTGAAGGAAAGAATAATTGGAGGAACTAAACCAAACTTATTTCCCCAAGGGGAATGGGACAAAATAATCTCAAAATTACAAAATGAAGACTTGTGGGAAGCAAGTGTATTTGATGCAACTCAACAACAAGAAAAAACTGACCAGACTACAAAAGAACGCACTAAAGACCCAATATTTAACCTTAATGACAATCTACGATTACAAATAAAATATTGGAAAGATAGAAGGAATGACTGCGCTCATTACAAGGATAATATTATAGACACTTTTCATATTGAGGCTTTTTGGGCATTTATAGAGAGTAATATGTCCAAAATAACAATAGAGGGTGGAATGCAATCTCTGATAAATAAAATTCATAAACATTTTGACCCAACTATTACTCCACCGGATAAAGACATTTCTCCATTAATTCAAGAGATTGAATTTTCAGTAGAAAGGTCAAAATTGAAACATTTTTGGGAAGCATTATTAAATAATGGAGAATGGGATTTCGACTTATCTATAAGGAAACAGGAACTAATTAGTAAAAGTTTAGAGGTAAATAAAGGTTTTGTAAACGATAGTTTGATTGCTATTGTCAAAGCCAATAAGTATTATTTAAAAGACTTTCTGTCGAACCATCCTGATAAAATTTTGAGCTTTAATTTTAATGAGGAAGAAGTCCGAAAATTTTGGAAAACACAATTAACTTCTTGCAACAACATTTTAGGATTATATACTTCTTTTTTAAGAAATGGTTTAATCCCACAAAATGAAATAGCAGAAGCAAATAAAACTATATTAAATGCTATAAGAGAATATTCTCCAACCATCAATGAGCATCAGATATTATCAGGAAATGGCATCTTAGATACTTTTAAACAAGTGATTTTAAACAACATTAGTTTTATTGGGTATAAGTCATATTTATGGGTAAACGATAGAGCTGATATTATTTCCGGAATAATCAAAAATTGCCCGTCCGATAAGGATATAATTATGAGATTAGTTGAGCACTATAATCAACGAGATAATTCTGATTGGTTATTGGAAAGATTTAATAATATATTTATTGATGGTAGTACCATTACCATTGAATATAAAAATATTTTGCAAACTGATAATGTAGAGATACCAGAGAAATTAAAAAAATACTTTGCTTAAATATTGTGAATAAGCAATATCAAATCGGATAGCCAAAAGGTTATCCGATTTTTTGTTTACTGAGGTAGTAAACCGCCAAACACTACCTTTCAACGCCAATCAATACTACATTTTCCAACCCTGTAACACCCCTTAATATCTTCGACTTCCACAGAAAAAATGAGCAAAAAATGGAAGTTATCGCAATACAAAAATCCGCATTGGACGGAATGAAAAATGAGCTAAGGGAAATTTTGGAAATGACCGAAAATGCTGTACGGAAATACACGCCGATTTTCAAAGAAGAGCAATGGCTCGACAACCAGGAAGTGTGTTTGATGATGAACATTACCAAACGGACTTTGCAGACCTATAAGGACAAAGGCTTATTGCCATATTCCATACTGAACCGCAAGAATTATTATAAACGCTCGGACGTACAGGCTTTACTCGAAGCCGGACAGCCGTACAATACCAACGACAATAGATTTACTGACGAATGAAACGGAAGAAATCATCGCCCATCAGGAAATGATAATGCAGTTGAGAAACCGTATTGAAGAAATATTGAAAAACTACCGTCCTGTAATGAACGGAGAAATATACTTGTCGGGCGAAGATGTATGCAAGCTGCTCCATATCAGCAAACGGACTTTACAGCAATACCGTGACGATAATATCCTGCCGTTTATACAAATTGGGGGCAAGATAATCTATAAGGAAAGTGATATTCTGACCGTCTTAGAACAGAACTATATAGCCAATGACAGACATTGCTTGTAATTAATTTTGTTCTGACTATGTTTCAACGGAAGGACTTTAGTATATTTGCTATGTAAAATATAACAATACTTAAAGTGTTTTTGCTTTAGGTCTTGGTACTGAAAACTGGTAATTTTTTGTATCCCCAAGACAATAAGTAAGAACGCTCACGTCATAGGCGTGGGCGCTCGCTTATTCGGGGATTAAGGCGTACCAGTGCCTCAGTATCGGTAAGTGTGGTTGCCTGCGCTTCTTTTTTTTGTGCAGGGCTACATCAACTCAAAAAAGTAATGATATGGAAACTGGTACAGCACAAAAAAAAATTACCCTCGCCTTTATCAATGATAAAAGCCCGATTTTGGATTTGACCTGCAACGACCTCGCTGCTTCAGGAATTGAAGTATCGTTCCGCTCTGAAAACATTGAAGACGGACTATCCCAATTATCAGCATTAAAAACACTCCCCAACGTTTGTATTATTGACCTTGATTTTTACAATAAGAATGTGCTGGCACAGCTTCAAGAATTGAGAACACAATATCCAACCATTAACCTGATTGCACATAATGATATTGATGCAGAAAAAGCCGTAAAACCTCTTTTGGAAATTGGTTTTACAGGTTATTTGCTCATTGGTAGCGATACGGACGATTTTAAAAAAGCTATTGATGTTGTTACCAATGGCGGTAGATATTTTAGTGTGGGAGTAGCGGAAATTGCACAGGAATATTTCAGTAATAAGTAACGTTCCGATTATAATAGTATAAAATATCTGTTCTAATCAAGCGGCGTTCTTTTGCTTCTTTTCTTTGGTCGCTTATGTGAAAAGAAAAGAAGTCATTGCATACCTAATCATTGGGATAATGAATATCCCACACAATAATGTCGCAACCTGTTTGGTAAAAGGTAGAGAAAGGAAATTGTGTAGCGGTGCATTTTGACAAAGGGGTTGCACCGATTTGATGCAAAAAGACTGTCCCGACCATCGGGAGGATCTGTCTTTTTGCCGCCCGACTTTTCGGGTCAGGCGACTTTTATCGGGTGGGTGCGGAAATCTTTCAGATTGTGAAAAAATCCTTTGTATTCAGTCATTCCCCTGCGAAATAAGTTCCACAGCAAAGAACAACCCACTTGGGTTAATGAGGAATTGATAAACAAGTCCTGGTGTTCCAACGCTTCGGCAAGTGAGCAACTTGGCGTGTTATCCTCTTGTTCGGATTGCTTCAGCAATTCGCCAAATTCATCGGTAACAAATGGCAGGCTTGCCACCGTTTGGTATTTCTCTGAATTGGGTTGCTTTATCTCTCCGATAGTAGATAGTAGCACTTGTCCTGTATCTTGGCTGTTGCCAAAATCCAACCAATATTTCGGCTCATCTTGGTAGTGTCTGCGGTAACTTATTTCTTTAAGAATTTCAGCAACGCCAAACCTCGCCTGTACATTGTCCACACAAGTAATAGTAATGATTGCCCTTGCTTTTTCGGGTATTCTGCCAAACTTGTCCTTTTCAAATTTTACCGTTTCGGCTTTCCAATTTGTACCGATGCAACGATTGATACGGTTTATCAATGCAACCGATTTGTACAATCCTGTTTCACTTTCAAAAAAACGCTGTCTGCCTAAATTGGCACTCGTGATAACATCATCATCCCAAAGGCGGACTTGCAACCCTGCGTGTCCCAACGCTATCAAGCTCTCGTTTATTTCCATTAAAGCGGTCAATACTTTTGAGCCTGTGCCACCTGCCCCGATAAGGTTTACCGAAATTGGGTTTGTCGGATTGAGCAGATAATTGTCCGTAAAATGGATTGCTGTTTTTGCTGTATTCTTCACAATAGATTTTTAAGGGTTTTGTTATTCTTTTTTAATACTTCTTTCGGAAAAGGTTTATCAGTATTGATAAGGTCTTTCCAAAGGTTTACAATGTTTTTTTTCGTGAGGTTCTCGCATAATGAATGGCTGAAATAGGAATTGAAAAAATAATGTTCCCACGCCTGTATAAATTCCTCAACCGAAGTCGAATTTTTAACCCAAATCACGCAGTTGAAATTTTTTGAGATAAGTCTATGGGGTAATCCCAAATTCCGACGAACCATTTTCTGCGTTTTTTGGTGAGTGCAATCTTCAGTTTGAGTGTGTCACCTACTTTTTCAAAATAAGCTCCAATAGCAAAGGTTCTATATCGTAGTGTAGATAATGTTTTCTGCGTTTTTTCTTGAAGAACAAACAGTCTGAAAATTGACATCAGATTATAAGCAATCATCGAAAATATAAGTGCAGCTTCTGTAGGGAAAAAGCCTTTAAGGTTAAAACTTTCGGCTCCAAAATCTGCCTTTAATTCCTTGATTCTATTCTCTGCATCGCCTCTGTTTCGGTACGTTCTCCAAACATCTGTTGCCGATTGTTCTTGGTTGGTAATATAGGCTGAATAGCGATAATTTCTATGGATTTCATCTTCCGGAAACAGGCTTAATATTCGGCCTGCCGCATTCGGCCGTTGTGCTGTTTTTTGCCTTACAATGACTATCCTTCTTGGCTTTTCCCAGTTTTTTGCTTGATAATATTTGTCGCAAATTTCGATGCCCTCATCAACTTTTATCCAAAAATCTTGCTGGTCTATCAAGTGTTGAATGGGGTGAGTAAATTTTGCAGCGATGATGTATTGGAGTGTTTTTAATTCAAGATAATCCATAATGTCTTTCTGGAAAAAACCACTATCCAAACGAACTAATCCTACTTTTTTATCCCCAAAATTTAAGAGTGTTTCTTCTAAAAATCCTACAAAATTATTTGCCGAAGAAGTATCACCGCTCCTGAGCCAAAAATTAGCGACCATCTTTACATCGTTCACAAATGCAATGATAGGATGATGGCTGTTTCTTCCTTTTTTCTTAGGATTGTAGCCTTTTTTTGCTCCCTCTTGCTCTCCGTATCGAGTAATTACAGATGAATCAATGTCTAACGTAAAATAATTGAGGTTCAAATTCTGAAAAAACCAACTGAAAAAATGATGCCCAACTTGCTGGTTGATGTGTTGTGTAAACTTGCCAAAATAGCGTTTATATGCGTCCTGAGCAGGGGTTTTCCGCCAGTCAAATATTTCCCCAAGAGCCTTATCTGCACGGGTAATTTCTGTGTGCAAAAAACGATTGGCGCCACACCAAATACTCGTAATAAAAGATTCAAGCAAAACTTCTTTTTTATAAGAATTATTGGAAAGTGACACAGGTAAAGATTCGCATTTTTCAATTTGCTCTCTAAAGCCGATTTTGTCCAACATTTGCTTTAAAAACACCATTCCTCCCCAAGGCGTAATCTCTTTATTGGTAAAGGATAGATCGAATTTCATCGCTTATTTTTTTCTACTGCTACGCAGTTGGATATTAGAATACTAAAATACTCTTTTTTTTCTATTGCGGAATTTGGGTTTAATGTCAATACTAACAGTACCCATACATACATTGCCCTTTTCATAGATATTGAAGAAAGGAACGTAATGCAATGGCGTTTTCTCGGTGGGTCTTCTGTCGTTTGCCAAAGCAAATACAGTAAGACTGCTTTTGCTCGCTAACCAAAGCATTGGCGGTACTTGTGCCTTTCCGTTGGGTATGCCCAAACTATCTACAAAATACAGTTGCCTTTGCTTTGATTTGGTGTACCAAAGTACCGCACCATTTTCTGCACTCTGATTGATATGCAAAATGTTTGTCGGCAAAATTCCCTTTGGCTTTAAAAAGGCTTTATTCTTTTCTTCATCGGTCTGTAAAGCCATTGATAATACGTTGGCTTTTTTTACTGTCAATGGGTGGGCATTGGTAGGCGTTCCGTTGCTATCCATATCGAAATGCTCCACGTACATTGCTGTATCTGTTCCTTTGGTTTCATAGAAAACCAAAGCGGATTTTGGATAGTACAATGTGCCGAAATCTTTGGTTATGTTGTTTATGGTGTTCATTTTTCTGTTGTTTTATAGTCATACAATAGAGTGCATAGGTCGTCCAATAAGGTAAACAGGCGGTTTTCAAAATCAAGGTTGTTTGTCTTTATTTTGCTTCCGTCAAAGGCTTTGCAAATGGTCGGTTCTTCCAATACTCCGCACTCGTTAAACTCGTTGTTGATGCTTTCTTTAAGGCTTTCATATAACCAACCTTTGGTATCGGAAATAAAAGAGATATACTTTTCCATTCCGATTGCTTCATTTTCGTAATCATCATTATAGGGGTCTTCTTCGGGCAATGGTGCATTTCTGAAAATGGTTGCGTTCGGATATTCCGTATAAAGGACAAAAGCATTACAAGCTATCTGCCAACATTCCCTGTCGAATGTATCAAGGCTTTTAAATCGGCTCAAACGCTGTTCAAATACCTTTAGATTGATACGGTTAAATAGCTTTTGTTCTATATTGTCGCCAATATATTCGGCATTTCTCAACTCACTTTTATACGTTTCGGTTTCGTCTGTTTCATCATCCTGTTCTACCCAATCTTTATGCGTTTCATACAACCAATACAAATAGCTGTCTTCCTGCCTGTAATACGGTACATCGGCAATATGGTACAGATAACTGCATACCGATAAAAGTACCTGTGCGGTCTTTTTACGTTTCGGGTCTTTGAGCATTTTAAAGAGTGGTGCAATAGGAATATAATACAAGGTTGTACCTACATTATACCTTTCCTCGCTCACAAAAAAGGTTTTCTTACTATCCTGTACCAATTTGAAACTATCCCAATTTATGTTGGTACGTTTTACTTTGGTTTCCATATCCCACATAGACAATGTTATATTGTATGGAAAATCAAAATCTTTGGTCTGCATTGGCTCAATGCTGTAATGTTCAGCAAGTCGGGAAAGGGACTTGTAAAAATCCCTCTCCGTTTTCTGACAAGCCTGTACGGATTGTGCTATTTTCAGTTTAGGCAGAAACGTACACTTTAGAATACCATTGGTAGCATTGCTATTGGTACGGATTTCTGTTTGTCTTTCTGCACTTGGTTTGCGTCCTTTGGTCTTTGTAGCCAATTTGCGAACTCGCCCAACTGTCGGTGTAACTGCTGTTGTCGTTTCTGTTCGGGTATGCTGATTGTTCCCGATATGATATTGCGTTGCATAATTCATCGTTTTATAATTTTTGTTTAACCTTTCGTACCCATTACGCTTTCAAATTTGTACTCTACCGCATCATCTTTGATTTGCGGTGCGGATGCTTTTGCTGTTGTCAAAATCGGGTACATATTGGCGTAAAAATTCATTACGGCTTCCACGCTCCAACGTGGTTCTGGGTCGGTCAGTCTGATGTCCTGTCCTTTATCATTGAGGATAAATACTCGCTCTAATTGGGTTGCTAATAACATAATGGTCGTTTTTAAGTGTTAATACTGTTCTTCTTCGTCCGCTTCATCAATAGGATAATCGGCAGTAACTTCTTCCTCTTTTTGCGGTTCGGGTTTTGCTTCTTCCATTGCCCCGAAAAGGCTTGGTGTGGCAAACTTGTCGGACAATGATGTTTTACGCTTGCGTATCTCGTCCGCTTTTTCGGGGAACTCCGTTATATCGGGTACTTTCATCCACGCATCACGGAACTTGCCCTCTTTCTCCAACTCGTCAGCCTTTGCCATAGCATCTTTAAACTTCTTGTCTTTGGCTTCTTTTTCCTTTTTCTCCTTTTCGGCTTTTTCTTTCTCGATTGCCGATTGCTTTTTAACTTCTTCCAATTGCTTTAAGAATTTCTCCATATCCACCATTAAGCCCGATACCTTTTGTATAGGTGTGGTTATCTGCTCAAAAAATCCCTCGTCAAACTCTTGGGGCGTGGCGTTAAATGTCAATGGGGGAATACCGTTTTTGGCACTATCTCCGCATTGTTCGTTGTTGAGCAATACTGTTACGATTAAGTTGCTTTCTATTCCTTTTGAAATGTTCAGTTGTAAAACTCCTGTAAAGTCCAACTGCTGTATCTGATTGAAAAAATTTGTGTTCATTGTTCTAAAATTTTAAAGTTTCGTCTAATCGTTTTTTGATTGTTGTCAGTTTCTCAAACATATCCGTCCAATAGGCTTTTAGCTTTTTGTCGAACTCTGAAAAACTTTTGTCCTCGTGTCGGTACTCTTTATATTGCCTTGCCATTTTAATGGCTTCTTTAAGGTTCGTTATCTCAATGGGGCAACCGTTCAAATCTGTTACTTGCATAGCTTTATGAGTGTGGTTTTTCAGCGGTATAAACTCCATTTTCATAATAGCCAAATAGCTGTTCCCAAAGTCGTATTAGGCTATTGGTATCTACATAGAAATACTCGGTTCTACTGCAATAGATGATGTAAATAGCTTCGTCTTTGTATTGTGTTTCAAGGCTCTTGTCTTTAGCCATACTTTTTGCTTCCTCTATTGTTTTTGCTTTCATATCCGTTGTTTTATAAGGCTACCACCGATTAAGGCGGTAGCCTGTTGTTATTTAATTAAGGTTTAGGATTTCCGCACCATCTAAGGCAAAATCACTACACAATTCAAATGCTTTTTGTGATTTGAGTTGGGCAGTACCACCCAATACAATACTTTGCAACTTGGCTTCATCGTTCTTGTAATTTCTCACGTTCTGATAGTACCCTGTCACAGCATTATACGCTCCGAACAACGTGCCTTTGGTAGTGTCCATTTGCTGTGTATCGCTTATCATCGCATAAGCAAAAGCATCCTCAACGGTGTTTTTGAACACGGTGGAAATTTCATCATCCGCACCTTTTTTGATTAGGTCAAGCGTTTCTTTATTTGGGCAAAGTGCCAACTGTATTAGCTTTCTTACCTCTCGGTCTGTTACCTTTACTTTTGCCCATTCGTTGAAAATGCCCTCTAATTGGTTGCTCAATGTGTTGGCAAGTCCCATAATCTTGTGAGCATTCTCGATACGTTGTTTTGCCCCCGAAGTGTGCTTGATACGGACTACATTGGTCATACTGCGTAACGAAGCGTTTAAGGTGTTTTGACAAACAATTCTGATAGGCGTAAATGCGGCTGTAATACTTCCGCTACCATCGTGCGAAGTGGTTAGGAAAATGTACTTTTCTGTTACATCATCGCCATTACCTACACGGATATAGTCGGGCAATTTGGCTGTGATAAAAATGCGTTCTCCGTTGCCTAACGCTCCTGCGGTTTCGTATAAAATCCCCTCGCCACCACCTACAATAGCATCAAAGAAATTAAAGGCTTCACGGTTTTGTACTATGTGGTAATCCTTGCCGACTACGCCCAATACTGCGTTGTTATCGGTGCGTATGTTGGCGAAATAGTTAGGTACTTCCAATTCGCTACTGCCTATCTCTATGCCGTTGGCAGTTTCGATAATGCCCGAACCTTTTGTAAATAGTGGGGATTTTATGACTTCGTAATCTAACCCTGCGTATTTGATAGCTTCCTCGCTTGTCGGGTATTGCTCCACGATTTGCCCCAAGTTGTGCCACGCTTTTTTTTGAACGCTGAAAAATGAATAACGCCCTGTTCTCTCGTTGAAATTGATATTATGTGCCATAATGCTTAAAATTTTGATGTTAAAAAATGATTGAATACTCGTTGTTAAAATGGGAGGTCCTCATCTACTCCCTGTGTTGTAAATCCGTTGCTTTCAGATTGTGCAGTAGCCTGTATGGTTTCGGCTCTCCTGCCTCCTGCAAGCGGTTTGAAGTCAGAGGTATGAAAGTTCAAACCTGCCTTTGCTTCTCCGTCTTTGCCTACCCACGCTCTTGTGCTTACCCTGCCAGTCACTTCTACCAATAGACCTTTGGTGAGTATCTTCACTGCGTTCGGGGTTCTCCAATATGAGCAGTCGAAATAGGCGGTTTGCTCCACTCGTTCGCCCTGTTTGGTTTTGTAGCTGTCGTTTACCGCTACTGAAAAGTTTACTACTTGTTTTCCGTTTGACGTTGTGCGTACTTCCGCATCCCTTGTCAGTCTTCCTGTGATGTTCATAATCGTCCTGTTTTAAAAGTTGTACATTTTGTTACGTTCGCTTTTCTCGTTTCCTGCTTCCTGTTGTGGTTTGCTCCGCTTCGCTTCGCATAATTTTTTCCAAAAGAAAAACCGGAAAAAAGAAAGCAGATAATCCAAGCGGGCAACAGCGAAGACCAAGAAAAAAAATGATTTAATGGGGGTTCCTTTAGGGGGAAACCGTTCATTCATTTTTTTTATTGGTGGGTGGGTGCGGTGGCTGCCCGCTATAACTTAGCTGCCTTTTTACCGGTTGATTGTGGAAATATTCTGTTCTAATTTTTATGGAATAAATGACCAGGCTATGAGAGCCTGAAATAGAGGTTGGAATAATCGAAAAGTAAGGGCATAAAAAAAGCAGAACCGTTAAGTTCTGCTCTGTAGTGAAGTAATAAAAGTTAATCAGATTGCGGCTAAAAATGCTTCTTCCATAGCCTGAAATTTTGGGGCAACTAAATCCATATCCTTACTGATTTTTTGGCTTGTGATTTTGGCGTAAATCTGTGTGGTGGAAATATTTTTATGCCCCATCATTTTGCTAAGGCTTTCAAGCGGTACGCCCTCGGTCAAAAACATTGTGGCGAATGTGTGACGGGCGGTGTGGAATGTAACTTTCTGTTCTGTAACAATACTCGCTTCCTCAATAAGTTTACCTATATGCGTGTTGCAAGTCGCATTGGATGGCATTGGGAATACAAAATCATTTCTTGTAACTCCACGATATTTCTCAATGATGCGTTTGGGGATTTCCAAAAGACGGACGTTGGAGGCAACATCTGATTTCTTCCTCCTGCTGATTATCCATTGGTGTCCATCAAAGAAAGACTGGATATTGCTCCATTTCAGTTTCTTAATGTCAATGTAGGAAAGCCCTGTAAAGCAACTGAAAATAAAAAGGTCTTTTACAAGTTCATATCGGGACTTGGATGGTTTCAGGAGCATTAAGGTTTCCACATCCTCTTTTAAAAGGTAGCTGCGGTCGGTTTCTTCCATACTGATTTCATAATCCTCAAAAGGATTATCCCGTATCAAGCCTTTCTTGATAGCCAATTCTGCCAAAGCAATAACTGGCATTGTGTAAACCCAAACCGTATTATGAGTACATTCCTTATCAATGCGAAGAAAGAAATCAAACTCACGGATAAAATCAGAAGTGAGTTCTCGGAAAGCCATATCGTCACGATGGTAACGCTCCCTTATAAATTCGCTAAGGTGATTGTAAACAGTGTTGTACTTGCTATATGTGCTTTGAGAGCGTTTTCCCTTAGCGACCATTTTTTCAAAGTCTTCGTTTTGGTCTTTAAAGACTTTTAGTACGGCATCTTCCATTACACCAACACCTAAAAACGAGAGCTTTACTTTTTGGGCGGTTGCAAACCCCTCGTGCTTCAGCATATCTTCGTAAATCTTGTCGATACGTCCACGTATGTTATCCAATTTTTGGTTAACGCTCAAAGCGGTGGCACTCTTTCCCTCAACTCTTCCGTATTTTAAATCCCAATTATTAGGATTGATTTCTAACTTTGTTCCGAAAGTTTTAGGTGTTCCATCAATGGTAATACGTGCCATAATTGGTGCATTACCGTTCTTTTTCAGTTCGTTCTTTTTCAGGTAGAAAAGCAGTTTGAACGTGGACTTTTTTGTCTGTTCCATAACTCAAATGTTTAATGTTTAAAATTAAATTACATTGAGTTACAAGGGAATATAAAAATGGGTGCAAAAGACTGAAATATAATCAGTTAAGCTATGTAGTTGCCTTTGTTAATCGGTAACGAATTAGTAACCTAACCTTGTATTTTTAAGCCCAAAACCTATCGGACACCGAGTTCCAAACTAAGACTACTGTTTTATAAAGCATTGTATAGCAACGGGTTTAATCGTTTTGCTTATTTTTGCTTTTTACTAATCTTTTTTTGTAAAAATAGTTAATTTTCTAATGAAAACCGAACTGCGCCCCGGATTGAACGGCATGTTTGAGCTCTTTTTGTGGAGCATAGCGGAACAAAAAAGCGAGTAGTGAAAGCCGGAAATGTGCGCCCAAAGGAAAACAATTCCCAACCTTCTTTAGTTTTGATGAAAATGCGACGGAAAGGCTTCTTCGGGTTTTTGGCGGAACACATTGAGTAAAATCCAGGATTTTAGGAAGCCGTAACCGTAGGAAAACATCTGAATATACGTGGAAATTACGGCCATCGCCGCGATGCTGATGTTTTTTGTTAAAAGGAGAGCGTGAAAAAATACGATGAAGGTGTAAAGTCCGTAAAATGCGAGGATTAATCCTCTCTGAAGTGTGAAATATTCGATAAATCCCAGCACATATCCGATCAAAAATATGGATGGAAATGCGAAAGAAATCTTTACATAATTCGGGTGTCGCTGGTTGAGAATCGGTCTCGCACAGCCAAATTGATAGACTTGTTTGGAGAATTTCCCGAAATCGACACGCCGCTTATGATACACACCGATATTGTCAAAAAAAGCTGTGGTGAAGCCATTTTCCCACAGTTTCATCGAAAGATCAGGATCTTCGCCAATTCGCATTTCGGAGAAACCGCCGACCTTTTCGAAAGACGATTTTCGAACTCCCATATTGAAGCTCCGTGGCTGAAATTTGGTGACCGCTTTTTTGCTGCCACGAATTCCGCCTGTGGTAAAAACCGAGGTCATCGAATAGGAAATTGCTTTCTGCATCAAGTTAAAACCTTTGTGGGCTTTGTCGGCACCGCCAAATGCATCGCAAGGAATTTCGCGGATATTTTTTTTGATGTTTTCGATGTAATCTTTCTCCACAATCACATCGGAATCGACGAAAACGAGCCAGTCATTTTTTGCTCTTCTTGCGCCATAATTCCTGCTCAAACCTGGTCCGGAATTGTCTTTTCGGAAAAACTGAATATTTAAACTTTCTTTAAAAAGTTCGGCAGTCGGTCGCAAATCAATCTTGGAACCATCATCAACAATGATGATTTCAAAATCTTTATCGGTTTGATGAGACAATGAATTGAGCAACTCGAAAAGTTCGTCTTTGCGATTGTAAATAGCTATTATGATGGAAACGGTCGGCAATTTGAGAATTTTAGAATGAGTTAATTTGAAAATCTATTCATTAATTTCAACAATGAAATAAAATTATTTATTCTCCAATTTATGAACCTTCTTGGTTCCTTCATACATTTCAAACTGCAGAAAACGGCATTCCAATTTTCCGTTGAAAAGTTTGATTCTTCTTGAAGGTCTTAAACCCACTTTCTTTGCAGCATCAAGGTCTGAAGAAATAAACCACGCTAAAGTATTTGGATAATTTTTCTTGAAAGTATCACCGATTTTCTTGTAAAATTCATCATCAGTGATTTCAATTCGCTCGTCATAAGGCGGATTGAAAACCATCATCAATGGGAATAATTCTTTTTTAGACTCGAAAAAATCTTGTCGTTTTACTTCGATCACATCTTCCATTTCGGCAGCTTCGATGTTGAGATGAGCCGCGTTCAACATTTGAGAATCCAAATCATACCCAACAATTTTCCCGGTGAATTCTTTGATTCGGTTGATTCTTACTTCTTTTATTTTTTGGAAAAGTTCTGCATCGTAATTTTTCCAGTTCTGGAAAGAGAACTTCTTTCTGAAAATTTGCGCCGGCAAATCCATCGCAATCATCGCTGCTTCGATCAATAAAGTTCCGGAACCACACATCGGATCCAGGAAATTTCCTTTCCCGTCCCAACCTGCCAACTGCAACATTCCGCTCGCCAAGACTTCATTGATTGGTGCTTCCCCCTGCTCTTTTCGGTAACCACGTTTGAACAAAGGATCGCCCGCTGAGTCAAGGGAAATCGTCACCAATTCCCGATCGATATGCAGATGAAATTTGATATCCGGATTCTGAACATCAACATTGGGTCTTTTTCGATGGTGAAATTTAAAATAATCTACAATTGCATCTTTCATTTTCTGCGACATAAACTGCGAGTGTTTAAATCTTTCGGAATACACCGTTGAATCGATCGCAAAAGTTTGGTCCACAGTCATGAAATCATCCCAAGGAAAAGCAAAAAGTTTATCGTAAAACCGGCTTTCGTCCCAAGCTTTAAAAGTGAGAACTGGAATAAGAATTTTGAGTGCAGTTCTTGCAGAATAATTGATTTTATAAAGAAAACCAAGATCACCTTCGCAGTTTACCGCGCGGTTTTTAATTTCGACATTTTTGCCGCCTAGTTTCTTGATTTCCTCTGCCAACACTGCTTCGAGACCGAAAAAAGTTTTGATTTGAATTTGTAAATTGTCGATGTTCATAGTTTGCAAAGGTAATGATTTTCGAGGTTGTCTGATCTCGGCTTTTCTATTTTATAGAAGTTTGATGCTCAAGCAGATGATATGAAAGGACACTTAACTGATAAAATCTATTCAATTTTAGCTATTTTTGCATTATGGCTTGGTTTGAAACATGGTTTGATACCCCTTATTATCACATTCTATATAAAGACCGGGATTTCCGGGAGGCAGAACATTTTATTTCCTTACTAATCAATGATTTAAAGATAAAAAAAGACACCACCATCATCGATTTGGCATGTGGGAAAGGCCGACATTCCGTTTATCTCCATCAATTGGGTTACAATGTTTTAGGTCTGGATCTATCGAAAGAAAGTATTTTGCAAAATAAAAAATTTGAAACTGATGATGCTGCTGAACATTTCCTGAAATTTGCTGTCCACGATATGCGAAACGAAATTTATCCGGAAGTTTCTGCAGAGAAAGTAGATGCGGTTTTTAATCTTTTCACAAGTTTCGGGTATTTCGATGATGAAACTGAAGACAAAAAAATCTTCAGATCGGTAGCAAACGCCTTAAAAGACGACGGTTATTTTGTTCTGGATTTTCTAAATGCAAACTGGGTAAAAAACACTTTGGTCCCCGAAGAGGAAATATTAAAAGACGGAATCGTTTTTCAGATTAGTAAAAAGATTGATAATCAATTCGTTATTAAAGATATTCGGTTTCATCATGAAGGAAAGGATTTTCATTTTTTCGAGAAAGTGAAACTCCACACCTTAGAAAGCATCGGGAATTATGCGAAAGAATTTGGTTTTGAAAGAGTGAAAATATATGGTGATTATAATTTAGGAACATTTGATCCGGAAAATTCGTCTCGATGCATCAACGTTTTTAAAAAAAAACTATAATAAAATATGATTATTTTTTTATTGATTTTAAGTGTTCTAGCAGGTGTTTTGCTAGGAAAATTCTTCGGTGAAAAAGAAAAATTTGCCAAAAATCTTTTGATTTTAAGTGCAGGATTTCTCATTACCATTTGCTTGAATGATGTTTTCCCGGAAGTGTATTCTTCGAAACATCACAATGTAGGAATTTTTGTAATTGCAGGAGTTCTGCTTCAAATTCTTCTCGAAAACCTGACGAAAGGATTCGAGCACGGTCACCTTCATCATCATCACGAAGAGAAGAATATTTTACCGATTGCTTTGATGGTCGGAATGTTTATCCATGCCTTTTTGGAAGGAATTCCTATTGCTAATGAGAAGAATATTTTCAATCCTTATTTGATGGGGATTTTGTTTCACAACTTGCCTATTTCATTTGTTTTGGGAGCTTTTCTAATTCATAAAAATAAATTTTCTACTTCTTCGTGGCTTGTGATATCGATATTTGCCATCGCATCGCCTTTGGGTATGCTTTTTGGAAATTATTTTAATTCGGATTACAAACCTTATTTTCTAGCGCTTGTTGGTGGAATTTTCCTTCACATTTCTTCGGTCATTATTTTCGAAAGCAACAAGAACCACAATATCGACTGGATGAAAATTCTGATGGTGATTTGTGGAATCGGTTTGGCTTTATTCAGCCATATATTTCATTCTCATTAAAAATAAAAGACTCCGGATTGCTCCGGAGTCTTCCATCATTATTTCACTTAAGTCTGGAAATTAAAATTTCCAACCGAGTGTAATAAAAAAATTATCTTTTTTGTTTTTCACATTTGAAACAATTGCAGCATCAGAATTTACGATATATTGACTAGAAAAATATCCGGTGTTACTTGCTGAAGATCCTTGCATGAAAGGATTGCTGTATTCTGAACTTACGTTTTGGTAAGCTGCATCAATAAAAAAGGACTTGAAATCATATCCGAGTCCGGCCGCGATGGTATTTCTTTTTCCTAAAATCAAATTATCATACGCGGTATTTCCTGCTACAGTTTGAATAGACATGGAATCGAAAGGACTCGCCGAAAAACCATAACCACCTCTCAATCTGAAAGCTTGTACACGATATTCCGCGCCAACTTTCAACTCGGAAAGATTAGCGTAATTATTTGAAAAGAATTGGTTTAATTCAGTTTCGGAATCGCCATAAACTTTATATTTCGGTTTGGTAAGACCTAATGAATAATCTACGTTGATTGCTAAATTTTTATTTGGAACATACGCAGCACTTAAAGTAGCCTTCATCGGTGTAGAGAGATCGCGATCTTCGGTGTAAGTTCCATCAACAGGGTTTTCATATTCGCTGTACACTCTTGCAATGTTCCACCACGTTGGCGTTTCTAATGCTGCTCCAAGTCTGAATTGAGGACTGATTTTCCCGATAACCCCAACTGAAGCTGAAAAACCACTCGCTGATTCAGAAAATGGCGTGTATTGCTTATCGTAAACATCTGTAACATTTGCGTTGTTGGTAAAAGCTGCGGAATCGTATTGATCAAGAATAGAATTATGGAAATTTAAACCTGCTCCTACGTAAATTCGGTTATCGTAATTCCCGCCAACTCCGATACTCATTTTCGAAAGATTTCCGTATCGGTTATATGCATGACCGGCGAAAGATAGCTCATCCACCAAATTATTATCGGCATCTCGTATTTCATATACCAAATCACTCTTTCCGGGGGTTTCAATGTAATCCTCCAGAGATCGGTTAGAATAATTCACTGCAACATTCACGAACTTCCAAGGTGAAGAATCAATTTGAAAAACGGCAATTCCACCCACGTTTCCTAAATCGGTATTATTAACGTTATAATCCAAAGATTTTCCGGCGTACGAAGTGGTGTTTTTACTGCCTTCAATACTTAAAGTTCCTGAAACTTCGCCTGCAATGCTCACTCCGACACCTGCAGGATTTGAATTCAAAACAGAGAAATCTCCGCCCAAAGCTCCCATAGATCCTGCCATTGAATTGTATTTTGAAGTACCGTTTAGTGATGAGTTTGAATATACCTCCGCGGTATTTCTGATGGTTGATATATCTTGTGCATTCGCAAAATACGCAGCGGAAATGCTCAAGATCATTAAAGATTTTTTAATCATTTTATTTATGTACACTTATTAAATATTATCTTCTAAAACCGCCCGACGATCTCGTAGATCCTGAACTTGAATTGGAGGATCCACCGCCAAAACCACTACCTCCATTTCTAAATCCGCCTCCATCGCTTGAATTTGATCGAGATGGGGTGTTATAATTAGGCATACTTTCTCTTGGTGCAGAATTATATCGAGGATTGGTATTTGGTTGAGGAGAGGTTCTCAATCTTGGTTGCACACCATTGTTAGGGGTAATTGATCGAGGCGAATTACCTTGCTGGTTTCTATAGCTTTCATTTCTGAATCCTGAATTCGAACTATTATTGGTACGCAAATTGGAATTGGAATTGGAATTTCTCACTGAATTTCTAAAAGCGCCATCTGCACCGCTTCTTTTATAGGTAAATCCTCCTCCGTAAGTATTTCCATAGCCATAATTATTGTAATAATAAGGACTAAAACCATAATAAGGATTTCCGTAACCATAGTAAGGATTATAATATCCGTACCATGAATTATAACCAAATCCCCATGGATTATAGTATCCATACCAAGGATCGAAACCAAATCCCCAAGGGCTGTAATAACTACCATAACCCCAAGGTGAACCCCAACCATAGCCTACTCCGAAGCCAAAACCAGAGTAAAACCCGTAAGGATAACCCCAATTGTCATTATAATAAGTATCAGTTCCGGTATAGTTTCCCCAGTCGGAATTTTGATTATCATTCCATTTTTCGTTTCTATTATCCGAATTCAAATATTGGTTAGGATTATCGGTTTGCTGATAATCATAGTATTCTCCTACCCTATTTCCACTGTTCATCACAGTTCCTTCGGGCAAGGTATCTTTGTTGGGATCATAATAAATCCCGTCAGTCTCTGTATACCCGCCCACTTGGGTACCACACGACATCAAAATCAAACCTCCGGAAACCGCCAAAACCGTTTTAGATTTAAGCAATTCAAGGAAATTTTTATAAGTAATTTTTTTCATGATAAGGTGAAAAGTTTTAATTTGAATTATATTTGCATTTTACACCAAAAATATACCAAACCAAGCGTATAAAATTTGAGTAAAAATACAATTTTAAGTTTAGATTAAAGCAATATACAAAAGTTAAATCAAAAGATCAAATAAATGGCAAAACTTACTTCAAGAGCCGAAGATTACAGCAAATGGTACAATGAACTAGTAGTAAAGGCAGATTTGGCAGAAAATTCCGGTGTTCGTGGATGTATGGTAATTAAACCTTACGGATACGCAATTTGGGAAAAAATGCGAGATCAAATGGATAAAAGATTCAAAGAAACTGGCCACGAAAATGCATATTTTCCCATTTTTATCCCTAAAAGCTTATTTGAAGCCGAAGAAAAAAATGCTGAAGGTTTTGCTAAAGAATGCGCAGTAGTAACTCATTACAGATTAAAGACGGATCCAGATAACCCGAAAAAACTCGTCGTTGATCCGGAAGCAAAGCTGGAAGAGGAATTAATTGTTCGCCCAACTTCTGAAGCAATTATTTGGAATACTTACAAAAACTGGATTCAGTCTTACCGCGATTTACCAATTCTCATCAACCAATGGGCGAATGTGGTACGTTGGGAAATGAGAACCCGACTTTTCCTAAGAACAGCAGAATTTCTTTGGCAAGAAGGACATACTGCGCACGCAACAAAAGAGGAAGCCGTGGAAGAAACCGAAAAAATGCTGGACGTTTATGCCGATTTTGCAGAAAACTTCATGGCAATTCCGGTAATTCGTGGAATTAAAACTCCTTCCGAAAGATTTGCCGGTGCTGATGAAACCTATTGTATCGAAGCACTAATGCAGGACGGAAAAGCGCTACAAGCAGGAACTTCTCACTTTTTAGGACAGAATTTCGGTAAAGCATTTGATGTGAAATTCACCAATAGAGAAGGAAAAATAGAACATGCATGGGGAACTTCATGGGGAACTTCAACCCGATTGATGGGGGCATTAATCATGACGCATTCCGATGATTTTGGCTTGGTTTTACCTCCAACTTTAGCGCCAATTCAGGTGGTAATTGTTCCTATTTTTAAAGGTGAAGAACAATTACAGAAAATCGATGAAGTTGCTTACAATCTTCAACAAAAGTTAAAAGCAAGAGGAATTTCAGTAAAATACGACAACCGTACGGAGAATAAACCGGGCTGGAAATTCGCTGAATATGAATTAAAAGGTGTGCCGGTGCGAATCGCAATCGGAGCGAGAGATCTAGAAAACAAAACCGTAGAAATCGCTAGAAGAGATAACTTAACCAAAGAAACCCAACCGATTGAAAATCTGGAAGTTTACATCGAAAATTTATTAGAAACCATCCAAAAAGATATTTACCAAAAAGCATTGAACCATCGCGCGGAACACACGACAAAAGTAGATTCTTACGAAGAATTCAAGCGGGTTTTGGAAGAAAAAGGAGGATTTATTTCTGCGCATTGGGACGGAACTGCGGAAGAGGAAGAGCAAATCAAAAACGAAACAAAAGCAACCATCCGATGCATTCCTTTGGATAATCCTTTAGAAGATGGCATTTCACTCATTTCGGGAAAACCATCCAAACAAAGGGTTATTTTTGCGAAATCTTATTAAGAAAGTCTTATTACTTGACAATATTTAACAAAATGTTAATTTTTTTATAAATTACATCTTTTAGAATAGACTTGGATTAAAATTTGTATAACTTTATCCAAGTTAAATTTTAAAAATAAACTATTATGTCATTAAATGTAATCGATCTTATCAAAGGACAGCTTGGTCCTGCATTAGTTTCACAAGCAGCTTCTCAGTTTGGAGAAAGCGAATCAGGTATTTCTAAAGCAATAAGCGGTCTTTTGCCTGCTGTTGTGGGCGGATTAGCAAATAATGCTGATAAACCAGAAGTTTTAGATGCGATCACCGGATCTGCAAGCAGCGGATTATTAGGAAACCTATTGGGTGGTTCATCCAATAATTCTTTAATCACCAACGTACTATCTACAATTTTTGGTGACAAAATTGGAGGATTAGTAAATGCTGTTGCCAGTTATGCGGGGATTAGCAACTCCTCGTCAAATTCTTTATTAAATATGGTAACAGGCGCTTCCTTGGGCTCTTTAGGAAAATATGCAGCTGATAATAACTTAGGCGCTTCAGAATTGTCTAGGCTTTTAAAAGATCAAAAAGGTATCGTTTCTTCTTTACTTCCTGCTGGTCTTTCTTTAGCTTCATTAGGTCTTGGAAACTGGTCTGGTGCCAACGCACATCTTGAAACTGAAAAAGTAAAAGTTACTTCTTACGATCAGCCAAAAGTAGAAGTAAATAGAGGTGGAAACACTCATGTAAATGTAGATAGAAATGAAGATAACGGAGGTGGATCTATCTGGAAATGGTTATTGCCATTGTTACTTCTTGCACTTGCAGCTTGGTTCCTTTGGAAGCAATGCAACAAACCTGCGGAAACCACTACCGGCGTAACTGATTCTACCGCAGTAGTTTATGACTCTACTGCTGTCGTTGCTGTTGATTCTACTGGGACAACTCTTGTTGCAACCAAAGAGTCCATTATGGTTACACTGCCAAACGGAAAAACTTTGAATGCTTATAAAGGTGGTATCGAGGATCAAATAGTAGCTTTCCTTAATTCCGACGAATACAAAAATGCTGACGAGGCTGCTCTTAAAGACAGATGGTTCAACTTTGATAACTTGAATTTTGAATTTGGAACAACAAAATTGACTCCGGAATCTCAGGCGCAGTTGGATAACTTAAAACTAATCCTCGTTGCTTACCCAGATGCTAAAGTGAAAATTGGTGCTTATACAGATAAAAAAGGTGATGATGCTGGAAACAAAGCGTTATCTCAAAAAAGAGCTGATGCTGTAAAAGCGGCTCTTGGTTCTGCACAAGTAACAAGTGCTGAAGGTTACGGAGAAGAATTTGCTACCGTTCCCGAAACTGCTTCTGATAAAGAAAGAGAAGCAGACAGAAAAACTGCTATCAGATTTACAAAATAATCACTTAGCTTAAACAATGGAATCCCGGCATTTTTGTCGGGATTTTTTTTATTTTAAAAGGTATGAGCTCTAAAATTAATTAAATTTTATTATTTGTAAATCAATTGTTTATATTAAGGATCGAAAGTACGTTTTACCGAAGGATTTGCATATTATATTTAATTAACTAAATTTGTTAGAGTAATCTAACATTTATGAATAAAATCAATACAGGTTGGCGTCAGGAAAAACACTCAAACTCATTGCCAGAAGCCTTTTCCAGCATTAATATTCCTGAAGGTCCCGGATTTTGGCGAAAACTCTTTGCCTTCGCAGGTCCGGGATTGATGGTCGCCGTTGGATATATGGATCCGGGAAACTGGGCGACAGACATTGCGGGTGGAGCTCAATTTGGTTATACTTTGCTTTCAGTGATCTTAATCTCCAACTTGTTTGCAATCGTTTTGCAGCATTTGGCCTTAAAATTAGGCATCGTTGCGGAAAGAGATTTGGCGCAGGCTTGTCGCGATCATTTCAACCCTACCACCAATTTTATTCTATGGATATTCTGTGAAATTGCAATTGCTGCCTGCGATTTAGCCGAGGTCATCGGAGCTGCAATAGCTCTGAATTTGCTGTTTGGAATTCCATTAACGTGGGGAATTGTCATTACCGTGATTGATGTGTTTCTTATTTTATTTCTTCAGGCAAAAGGTTTTAGAGTAATTGAAAGTATCGTTGCAGGACTTATTTTCATTATATTAGGATGTTTCGCTTACGAGATTATCCTCAGCAAACCTGGTCTATTTCCAATTCTGAAAGGTTTAGTTCCTCAAAAAGAAGTGGTTACCAATCCGTCGATGCTTTATATCGCTATCGGGATTTTAGGCGCTACAGTAATGCCACATAATCTTTACCTCCACAGCAGTATTGTTCAAACAAGAAATTACGATCGTACCAACGAAGGCAAGAAAGAAGCGATTAAATTTGCAACCATTGACAGTTCGCTTTCCCTATTTCTTGCATTTTTCATTAATGCAGCAATTCTGATTGTTGCGGCGGCTACTTTCCATACTTCCGGGAACAAGGATGTTGCAGATATACACGATGCTTATAAAATGCTTACGCCACTTCTAGGAACTACTTTCGCGAGTATATTCTTTGCTGTTGCGCTTCTTGCTTCCGGACAGAATTCTACACTCACAGGAACTTTGGCGGGGCAGATCGTAATGGAAGGTTTCCTCAAAATCCGTCTGAAACCATGGTTACGCAGATTGATTACGCGACTTATTGCCGTAATTCCCGCGCTTATTGTTACCATTATTTATGGAGAAAAAGGTACTACAGATTTGTTGGTTCTCAGCCAGGTTATCCTTTCGATGCAACTAAGTTTTGCGGTGGTTCCTTTGGTGATGTTTACTGGCTCTAAACTGAAAATGGGAGAATTCGTCAATAAACCTTGGTTAAAGGTTTTGGTTTGGGTTATTGCAGCGATAATTATTATACTTAATGTCTATCTTTTTATACAAACTATTTTTCCATCATAAAAAAAGTCTTTTATTAAAATATAAAAAATACCATAACTACTCATTTCTACAAACACCAAAATATTAATTCATAATAATTATCTGCCGAATTGTCCTAAAACTTTCTTTGGCAAAATTGTTGCGAACTGATGGTTATAAAAATGTAATATTATGTCAGAAAACCAAGATATACACGAAGAAAACGTTAATACTCCTAACGAAAATACTCAAAATCCGGAAGCTGAAACTACCGAAAATGAGACAACCACACCTTGTTCGGAAGAACTTTTGGCAGAAGAAAGAGAGCGCTATGTACGACTTTTTGCAGAGTTTGAAAATTATAAAAAACGAACTGCAAAAGAAAAAATGGAATTCTTTCAATACGCCAATCAGGATTTGATGATTTCAATGTTGGCTGTTTTAGATGACTTTGAAAGAGCAATTAAAGAAATGAGCAAAAACGGAAACCAAGCCGATCTACAAGGCGTCGAACTCATCTATCAGAAATTCAAAAATAAACTTTTCGAAAAAGGATTGAAACCAATTGAAGTAAAAGTTGGTGAACCTTTTAATGTGGATTTTCACGAAGCAATTACCCAAATTCCAGCTCCATCGGAAGATTTGAAAGGTAAAATCGTAGATGTTATCGAAACGGGTTATACTTTAAATGATAAAGTAATTCGTTTTGCTAAAGTGGTTACCGGAAACTAATTTTAAATTCTAATTCCTTAGATTTTAAATTATTCAAAATTCAGTTATGTCAAAAAGAGATTACTACGAAGTGCTTGGAGTAAGCAAATCAGCAAGCGCCGATGAAATAAAGAAAGCCTACCGAAAAATGGCTCTGAAATATCACCCAGATAAAAATCCGGGTGATAAAGCGGCTGAAGAAAGTTTCAAAGAAGCGGCAGAAGCTTATGAAGTATTAAGTGATGCAAACAAAAAAGCGAACTACGATCAGTACGGACACGCCGGAATGGGCGGCGCTGGAGGATTCGGCGGTGGCGGAGGTTTCGGTGGTGGAATGAATATGGAAGATATTTTCAGCCAGTTTGGAGATATTTTCGGTGGACATTTCGGCGGCGGCGGTGGCGCACAAAGACAACAAGTACGGGGAACAAATCTTCGAGTGAGAATTAAACTCAACCTTGAAGAAATGGTGAATGGTACCCAAAAAACCATTAAAGTTAAAAAACTTAAATTGGCACCGGGAGCAACCTCAAAAACCTGCCCAACTTGTAACGGAACTGGTATGCAAGTGAAAGTAATGAACACCATGTTCGGACAAATGCAGACTCAAACGCACTGCGCAACTTGTCAGGGATTCGGAAAAGTAGCTGATAAAATTCCTGCTGGTGCTAGTGCGCAAGGTTTAATAAAAGTAGAAGAAGAAGTAACCATCAACATTCCTGCTGGTGCACGAGAAGGTATTCAGTTGAGTGTTCGTGGAAAAGGTAATGATGCACCTTTCGGTGGAAATCCTGGTGATTTATTGGTTGTAGTAGAAGAAGAAGTGGATCATAAAATTAAGCGCGAAGGAGACAACCTTCATCAGGAATTATATATTTCGTTTGCGGAAGCGGCTTTGGGAACTCAAAAAGAAATTCCTACCGTTGGCGGCAAAGTGAAAATTAAAGTGGATGCCGGAACCCAATCCGGGAAAATCCTCAGACTTTCTGGGAAAGGCTTACCAAGCATCGACAGCTACGGAAAAGGCGATATGTTTGTCCACATCAATGTTTGGACTCCGCAACATCTTTCTCCTGAACAAAAAGAATTCTTCGAAAAGCAGCTCAAAAACGGAGAAATGGTGGCTGAACCATCAGGAAAAGAGAAAACTTTCTTCGATAAAGTTCGCGATCTTTTTAATTGAAGTAAAATAAAGAGAATTTTTTCAAAACTATTTAATATTAAATAATCACTTTTAGTTTTCGCAAAAATTCAACTTAAAATAAAAAAAGCAACCTGATAATTTAGGTTGCTTTTTTTTTGTATGTAAATTCTCGTTAATTATTCTTCTGTTATTTCTTCTTGTTTGCTTTTACCAAAGAAAAATTTAACGATAATCGGAACTGTAGTAATCAAAACGATGATAATGATAATCATCTCCAAATGAGATTTCAAATCGATTCCAAATTGATCCATAAAGAGTTTATCCAAATAATGACCAGCAAAAATGAGGGAAAAAGACCAAAGAAAAGCTCCGATGATATTATCAATTAAAAATCGGGTTTTATCCATTTTCACAATCCCTGCCACAATTGGTGTAAAGGTTCTAACCACCGGTAAAAATCTCGCCATGATTACCGCAAGTGCACCATGCTGTTCGAAGAAATCGTGCGCCTGGAAAAGGTATTTTTTCTTAAAAAGTAAAGAATCCTCTCTTTTATAAAGTGCCGGACCTGCTTTTCGACCAAACCAATACCCTACTTCGTTCCCGATTACTGCAGCAATTGCCACTGCGGACGCTAAAATAGTAGTATCCAAAAAATCGCTCCCGGTTGATCCGAAAGTTTCAGTAATGATTGTAACTGCATAAATCCCGCTGACAAACAACAAACTGTCGCCTGGTAAGAAAAACCCGACAAATAAACCGGTCTCAGCAAAAATGATAAATAAAATTAGCCAAAAGCCACCATTATTAATGTAAAATTCAGGATTCAAAAGATCCTTCCAACTTTCTAAATGTTCCATATTGGCAAAGATAACAAAACAGCGGGTTTTGAGCAGATTAATAAATTGTTAAAGTTTGCCAAAACTTAAAGGGTAAAATCTTCTTCTGTAGCAGCGGTTCCATCGGCCATCAGGAAGGCTTTTAGGAAAGGTGTTAAATTACCATTCAACACACCATCTACATCCGAAGTTTCGTAACCGGAACGTACATCTTTCACCAATTTATAAGGATGCATCACATAATTTCGAATCTGGCTTCCCCACTCTATTTTCATTTTTCCTGCTTCAATTTCATTTCGGGCTTTCATTCGCTCTTCCAATTCCATTTCATACAATCGGGAACGCAATAATTGCATAGCTTTTTCTTTATTTTGAAGCTGGGAGCGGCTTTCAGAGTTTTCAATAATGATTCCTGTTGGTGCGTGACGAAGTCGAACCGCAGTTTCCACCTTATTTACGTTTTGTCCACCCGCTCCACTCGAACGCATGGTTTCAAAAGAAATATCGGCTGGATTGATGTTGATTTCGATTGTATCATCTACCAAAGGATATACATAAACCGAAACAAAACTTGTATGGCGTTTCGCATTAGAATCAAATGGTGAAATTCTCACCAAACGATGAACTCCATTTTCACCACGCAAATATCCGAACGCAAATTCGCCATCGAATTCCAAAGTTACCGTCTTCACGCCTGCTACATCACCTTCCTGAAAATTCAGTTCCCGAATTTTATATCCTTGCTTTTCGGCCCACATGGTATACATTCTCATTAGCATAGAAGCCCAATCGCAAGATTCGGTTCCGCCAGCTCCTGCGGTAATTTGCAAGACCGCAGAAAGTTCGTCACCTTCATTCGACAACATATTTTTAAACTCCAAATCTTCAATTTTCTCCAATAATTGAGGATATAATTCATCAAGTTCTTTCTCGGACTCCGGATCTTCTTTTGCAAAATCGATCAAAACCTGAATATCTTCAAATAGGGCGAAAATTTCTTCATAATCATTGACCCATTTTTTCTTGGAACGAAGCTGCTTCATGAAAATTTCTGCCTCTTTCGGGTTGTCCCAAAACTCCGGAGAAACCGTTTTTTCTTCATCATTAGCAATTTCGATTTTCTTTTTTTCGATCTGCAAAAATTTATATAAATCCTCGATTCGGGATTGTGCTTCTTTTATTTGGTCGCTGTTAATCATAATGCAAAAATACGGATTTGAAATTTTGGAATTGCAACAAATTTACAATTTCAAACATTATAAAAACTTATGATATACACTAAGTTTATGTTGATTTCAACTATGTTTTTAAATGAATTTATGGTATTTTCGCCCAATGCGTCAACCATTATTTATAATTTTTTTCATTTTATTTTCTTCATTAAAGATTAATGCTCAAGTTTCTGGGAAATTTTATAGCATCAAGAGGGTTTCAGATGGCGATACTGTAGTAATTCAAGATGAGTCGGACAACCAGTACAAAATCCGGTTCATCGGAATAGATGCGCCTGAAAGCAGAAATGTAGGCAACAGAAAACAAGTTCAGGTTTTTGGTTCTGAAGCAAAAACTCATCTTAAAAAATTACTTTTCAATAAAAAAATTCGGTTGGAGTTTGATGTACAAAAAATCGATCGCTACGGAAGAACCTTAGCTTATGTTTACCTTGAAAATGGTGTTTTTCTGAACCAGTATTTGCTTGCGAAAGGATATGCAAGAATAGCCACTTTTCCACCAAACATCAAATACGTCGAAGACTTCAGGAAATCGGAAGAAAAAGCCCGCAGAAACAAACTCGGAATGTGGATGTATTATTAAAGTAAATCTGCCGCTATTTCCCAATTTTTTTTCTCCAAGACATTTGATATTGGAATAAATTTTAAAAAAAGAAAATCCGGAAAACCAATGCTTCCCGGATTTTGTATTTTAGTTTAATCAATGAATTAAGCGTAAATCTGCTTGTAATATTCATCTGCCATTCTGTCGGAATTGAATTTACTTTTCACATCATCCATCGCGGTTTGCTGAATTTTTCTCCACTCATCCGGACGGTCATAATATGTTGGAAGAATTTCGTTTTCCAAAGCTGCATAAAGATTCTGAAGGTCGAAATTATCCTGATCGTAAACACTGGTATTCTCGTAATCCGCTTGTGGAACCACGAAACCGTTCACCCCGTTTTTAGCAAATTCTGGGATCCAACCATCATTGGTTGAAAGATTCACCGAACCATTCATTGCGGCGGTCATTCCGGAAGTTCCAGATGCTTCTCTTGGGACTCTTGGGTTGTTCAACCAAAGATCTGAACCCTGTTTCATCAATTTACTTAAAGCCAATTCATAACCGGTGAGAACCGCCATGTTTTTGTGAAATTTGCTTTCTTCCACTATAGAATTGAACGTTGAAATCGCTGAATAATCCATCGGATAAGGTTTTCCTGCCCAGACAATTTGTACCGGATATTTCGGATTGTTCAATAATCTTGCGAATCTTTCTTTGTCTTGCAACAAGAGATCTGCTCTTTTGTAACCAGCAAATCTTCGTGCCCAAACAATGGTAAACACATTCGGATCGAATAAATTTCCGGTTTGGTCAGCAACTGTTTTGAAAAATCTTTTCTTTAAATGTTTTTTTCTGAAATCGAAAAGTACAGGATCATTTTCATCTTTTGCATCATAAAGCGGTTTATCTGCCCAATATTTAAATTCCTGTGCGTTGGTAATGGCTTTAATTTCACAAATTTTAGAATATTTGCTCCACATTTTTCGGGAAACTTCACCGTGAAGTTGAGAAACTCCATTCGCCAGTCTTGCCATTCTCAAAGCGCAAAGCGAGTGATTGAAACGATCGTCTTCAACCCCTTTAATGGTCTTAACCTCATCAATGCTGAGTCCTGAAAAATAGGACATATCGTGGCAAAGGTAGATGTTGTGCTTTTCGTTCCCGGCTTCTTCCGGAGTATGTGTGGTGAAAACTAATTTTTCTTTTACTTTTTCTAGATCTCCGCCAAATTTCTTCAAGAGATAGAATGCAGCAGGCAAACCATGCGCTTCATTTAAATGATATACATCTCTTTCGAAATTCATCAAATCTAGAAGTTTCGCTCCGCCTTTTCCGAGTAAAATATATTGTGCAATTTTGGTAGATTCGTTTGCATCATACAAACGGTGACAAATTGTTTTGGAAACATGATCGTTTTCCGGAACGTCCGTAGAAAGGAAAAACATCGGTGCAGTATGGAAAACTTCAGGATCCAAATACCAAACTTTCACCCAAACCGGTGCAGAGTGGATCTCGATTTGAAATTTGATTCCGGTATCTTGTAAAAAAGAATACATCTTTTTAGTCCAAGTTGGTTGCATAGTTTGATCATGATTTCGTGCTTGATCATAATAACCAAATTTCCACAAAATCCCGATTCCTACTAAATCTTGCTTCAAGTTATAAGCACTTCTCATGTGGGAACCAGCCAAAAATCCTAGTCCTCCGGAATATATTTTTAATGCCTGATCAATGGCAAATTCCATTGAAAAATAAGCAACTTTTTTTGAATATTCAGGGTTGATGCTGAAAGGCATCGCAAAGTTTTTAAAATCCATAATCTTCAATAAATTTAAGTTGCAAAGATAAAAATTTTAATTACTGTTCAAAAATATTAAGATTATTTTTTGTTAAACATGATATAATCGATATTTATTTGTGGGTTATCAGCATAAAAATAAAGGTGTGAACAATATCTTTCTTCCCTAAAATTCCATGAAAAACCATTTTCAGGTAAGATTTAATATTAATTATATTTTAAATTTTATGTAAATCGTTGATTATCTGATTTATTTATATAACTTTAAAATCGTAAAATATTGGTATTCAATTTTTTGATTAAAAAAAATAAGATGATGAAGAAAGTATTTTCCGACGAAGATTTGGTAAAAAACCTATCGCTTTACTACCTGAACCGCCACTTGAAAAAAAAGCCGATCGAGCGCTATCATCGGCAAATCGACAACTCCCAACTTCACGATAGAGAAAAGTATAAAAAGAAAGCAGAAATCCTTTTGCTGAACTCGTTTCTCCATCATTTTCCCGAAATACAGTTTGAAAATCTCACCTGCGAAAGCCCCGACTTTATCGCCAATTTCAACAACAAAAAAATCGGAATCGAACTCACCGAAGTGATTAACCATCTCGAAATAAAAAAAATCGAAAGCCAACTGAATAAGATTTTCCGCCAAGCCGAAATTATATTAGAACAGGAAAACACCGCGGAATATCGTGGTGTTTATTTTTTGGAATTTCATCATCTTGCGAAAATCGATTTGCTCGAAAAACAAAACGAAATGATCATCAACATTGTGAAATCTATCCGACAAAATAAAAGCTGTGGTCATGTGAAAAAAATCCGCAAATCGCCGCATCGCCGCAATGTTTTCATTACGCCTGATTTTACCATGGGACTTTTTGATGAACTTTCGTCTGAAAAAATCATTGAATTGATTGAAAAGAAAAATGAGAAATTTCCATACTACGATCGCAGCGTGGAGGAATGTTGGCTCGTGATCGTTTCGGATATGCATTCATTGGCGTCGCGCTACACTTTCATCCAAAACAAAGAAAACCTCCATCAAATAAAATCTCCATTTCATAAGATTTTTCACCTCGAAAATCTCTGCGGAAATTTAACGATGATTAAATAAAATCACGCTAATTTTTCTGTAAATTTGATCAAATAAATGGTACAAATCATGAAAGAGCTTTTCATCAAACGGTTTCAATACTACAAAGAATTGGGCGACAAAACCTTCGAACAACTCAATGAACAAGAGATTTTGTGGCAATACAACGAGGAAAGCAATTCGATTGCAACAATCGTAAAACATCTTTCCGGAAACATGATTTCTCGCTGGACCAACTTCCTCACCGAAGATGGCGAAAAAGATTGGCGAAACCGCGATTCGGAATTCGAACATACAATAAAAACAAAAGCAGAAATGCTGGAATTATGGGAAAAAGGTTGGAAAATTCTGTTCAACGCTCTGGATCAAATTAATGAAGAAAATCTTCATCAAACCATTTTTATCCGTGGCGAAAAACATTCAGTTGCAGATGCTGTTTTGAGACAATTAGCGCATTATCCTTATCATATCGGGCAAATCGTGTACATCGCAAAAATGCTGAAAAACGAAAATTGGAAAACCCTTTCTATCGCTAGAAATCAATCCAAAGATTTCAATCATCTAATGTTTCAACAACAGAATTCTTCACCGGTTTGTTATGCAAATAGCGATGAAGTTCGCGAAGATTATAAAGCAGAATAACTTCATGAATCAAGGCAAAATTCGTTTTTAGTTTAAAACTTCTAAAATCACTATCTTTGCAGCCTGAATTTTATACTGAATTGAACTCAAATCAACCCAAAACCGCCGCTTTCCATACGCTTGGCTGCAAACTCAACTTTGCGGAAACCTCTACTATTGCACGACAATTGACCGATGCTGGTTACGAAAAAGTAAGTTTTGAAGACAAAGCCAACGTTTATGTAATCAACACTTGTTCGGTGACCGAAAATGCTGACCGAGAATGCAAACTTCACGTGAAGCGAGCCATGAAAGCCAATCCGGAAGGTTTGGTGGTCATTGTTGGGTGTTATGCACAGCTAAAACCGGAAGAAATTTCGGCAATTGAAGGGGTAGATTTGGTTTTAGGTGCCAAAGAAAAGTTCAATATTTTGAGTTACCTGGACGATTTGCAGAAAAGCGAAAACCAAGGATTAATCCATTCCTGTGAAATTAGCGAAACCGACTTTTTCATCGGAAGCTATTCAATCGGTGACCGAACTCGAGCTTTCTTAAAAGTACAAGACGGCTGCGATTACAAATGCACTTACTGTACAATTCCTTTGGCGAGAGGGATTTCCCGTTCCGATACCATCGAAAATGTGGTGAAAAATGCGAAAGAAATCGCGGAGAGAGATATTAAAGAAATCGTTTTAACAGGCGTAAACATTGGTGATTACGGAAAAGGGGAATTTGGGAATAAAAAACACGAACATACTTTTCTGGATTTAATTTCGGAGCTCGACCAAGTTGAAGGCATCGAGAGAATCCGTATTTCTTCGATTGAACCGAATCTTTTGAAGGATGAAAGTATCGAACTAGTTTCTAAAAGCATAAGTTTTGTTCCACATTTCCACATACCATTGCAAAGCGGAAGCGATGATTTATTGAAGAAAATGAAGCGTCGATATCTGACTAGTTTATACCAAAACCGAGTTTCAAAAATACGTGAAGTAATGCCGGATGCGAGTATTGGAGTTGACGTTATCGTAGGATTTCCGGGGGAAACCGAAGAAAAATTTATGGAAACTTATCAGTTCCTCAACGAACTTCCGATCAGTTATTTGCACGTTTTTACTTATTCTGAAAGAGAAAACACGGAAGCTGCTGAAATGGAAGGTGTTGTACCAATTCCTGAAAGAAAAAAACGCAATAAAATGCTGAGAATTCTTTCCGAGAAAAAGAAAATGGCTTTCTACCAAACTCAATTGGGGAAAACGTTGCCGGTACTTTGGGAACACGAAAACAAAAACGGTTTGATGTTCGGATTTACTGAAAATTATGTCCGTGTACAAAAGCCTTTCGACGAAAACTCCATCAATCAAATTGAAGTTTTAAAGTTGAATAAAATCGAAAACGACGGAACCGTATCTGTGATTCCAGCTTTCGAAGAATTTCTCGCAAAAATTTAAGATTTTCCACAAAAATAAAATGGGTTCAACTGATTTTTACTCGATAAACATCAGTACCATTTCTTTTGATATTTTGAACAAAAAAGCCACCCTCTTCAGGAATTTCTTCTTTCAAGCTAAAAGATTTGCATTCTTTCGGCAAGCCTGAAAAAACTAAGGTGAACCAAAAATCTTTCATCCTTGGAACCTCAGTCCAGTAAGGAAAAAGAGAGATATTCTCGTGATGAATCAGATGGCTTTTGTGGTTGGTATTTTCATCGATTAAAAAAGTAGATTGCCAAATTCTAATCAAATCTCCGGAAAAAAAAGAGGCAGAATAACAGCAGTGCACAATTACCTGTTTCTCCTCCTCTACTTTGGTTTGCAGAGCTTCAAGGATTTCTGGCGCTATTGTAGGTTTGGTAATAGTACTCACTTTTTCAATGAAAACAATGCTGAATATTAATATTCAAGTTCTAATTTTTCTTTGGTGTAATTTCGGATTTCTTCAGCAAGTTCAGGATTTTCAGCTAGTTTTTTTCCGTAGGAAGGAACCATCTCGGTAATTTTTTCTTTCCACTCATTTTTCATTCTCTCGCCAAAACATTTTTCCAAAACTTGAATCATCGCATAAACCGCAGTAGAAGCTCCAGGAGAAGCTCCAAGAAGTGAGGCAATCGTTCCATTTTTATTCACCACCACTTCGGTTCCGAATTCTAGTTTTCCGCCGAGTTTATCATCTTTTTTAATGATTTGCACCCTTTGTCCGGCTACTTTCATTTCCCAATCCTCATCTTTTGCATCTTTTACAAACTCCCTTAAATGCTGCATTCTTTGAGATTTAGTCATTGCAACCTGCTGTACGAGATATTTGGTGAGGGGAATATTATGCCACCACGCTCCAAAAAGCGAACGGATGTTTTTGAAGTTTACACTTTCGGGTAAATCGAGATAGCTTCCCTCTTTGAGAAATTTGGTGGAGAAACCGGCGAAAGGTCCAAAGAGAAGTGCTTTTTTCCCATCAATAATTCTTAAATCCAAATGCGGAACGCTCATTGGTGGCGCATCTACAGTTGCTTGAGTATAAACTTTCGCATGGTGTTTTTCCACCAAATCTTGGTTGAAAGAAACCAGCCATTGCCCGGAAACCGGAAAACCGCCATATCCTTCACTTTCCGGAATATCTGAACTGTCGAGAAGTGGCAACGCATAACCACCGGCGCCAATAAAAACAAAATTTGCTACTACTTCTTGTTTATGCTGGTTCAAACGATCTTTCACTTTTATATTCCATTTGCCGTCATTTTGCAGATCCAAGTCTTTTGCTTCATGATAAAGGAATACCTCTACATTGGAATTATCAACAAGATATCTTCCCATTTTTCTGGTGAGTGTACCAAAATTCACATCGGTTCCCAAATCCATCTTTGTGGCTGCAAGAACTTCGTTTTCCTTTCTTTTACTCATTACCAGCGGAATCCATTCCTGCAGTTTCTGGTGGTCCGTGGTAAATTCCATTCCTTTAAAAAGGACAGACTGTGTCAATTTTTCGTGTCTTTTTCTAAGGTATTCGGCATCATTTACCCCAAAAACCAAACTCATGTGAGGACATGAAATGATGAATTCTTTCGGATTTCTAATGAAATTTTTATTAATCAAATAACTCCAGAGCTGCTTGGAAATTTCAAACTGTTCAGCGATATTTTCTGCTTTCGAAATATCGATCGTTCCGTCCTCTTTTTCCGGGGTATAATTGAGTTCGCAAAAAGCAGAATGCCCTGTACCAGCATTATTCCATGCGGCAGAACTTTCTCGGGCAAATCTTCCGAGTCTTTCGAATATTGCAATTTCAAGATTAGGATCCAACTCACTAAGCAATGTAGCGAGCGTGGCGCTCATAATTCCTCCACCGATTAAAACTACGTCGTAGTGCGGTTTTGGAGTTTTTTTATTTAAAGATTTAGGCATGACAATTTAAAAATAGAAATTAATATATTGTTGTTTTGTTCTACTATCAATCCAACTTTGCAGTAAGTTTTTTAAATTCTTTTTCAGCATTTTTATCTTCATAAAGAATTCTGTAAACTGCATCGATAATCGGAGTTTTCATTTTCTTTTCTTTTGCAGTTTTGTAGATAGAATCTGCAGCGTAGTAACCTTCTGCAATCATGTTCATCGATTGTATTGCAGATTTCACGGTATAACCTTTTCCGATAAGATTTCCTAGATTTCGGTTTCTGGAAAAAAGCGAATAAGCGGTTACGAGCAAATCTCCCAAATAAGCACTTTCGTTCACATCGCGTGGCATCTCATGGATTCTTTCCAAGAAAAGCTCCATTTCCCGAATTGCATTGGAAACGAAAACGGCTGTAAAGTTATCTCCGTAGCCTAATCCGCTTGCAATTCCTGCTCCTATTGCATAAATATTTTTCAAAATTGCACTGTACTCATTCCCCAAAATATCGGAACTGCAATTTACCTTGATAAAACGAGAAGCAAATTTCTCACGAAGTACTTCCTGATGTTCTTCTATAGTGGCAATCGTAAGGTAAGAAAGTCTTTCCATAGCGACTTCTTCAGCGTGACACGGACCAGCAATTACGGCCTGAAAACGGAATCCAATTTTGAACTCATCGCGGAGATAATGTGCTACGACATCATTAACTTTCGGAACAATACCTTTGATCGCGGAAACAAAAATTTTATTTGTATAATCGCAAGTCATCTTGTCTAAAGTATCTGAAAGATAAATCGACGGTGTTGCTAAAACCACAATATCACAAGCTGAAACCAACTCGTTGATATCCGTCGTAAGTCTTAAATTTTTCACATTGAAATTTACGGCTGTAAGATAGGTGGGATTATGATGACGAAGTTCGATTGCACCTTTTACAAACTCGTTTCGAACACACCAGTGAATAGTTTTGGAGTTTTCAGTAAGCATTTTTACGATTGCTGTGGCGAAACTTCCGCTACCTACTACGCCAATAACCTTTTCTTTTTTCTGATCTTTCTTAGCCATAAACTTCGATTTACTTGCAAAGATACGAAAGTGAATTGCTTAAAAAAAAGCATTTTAAACAATTCCATTTTTTAAAATTATCAATTATAAATTTATTTTCCAACTCGTATATCAGCAAAAAATATGATAAAATAATTGATTAAAATACACTTTAAAAAATTAATATTATTTTTGCAAACCTTAATTATAAACAACTGTTACAAAATAGTATATGAAAAATTTCCTTAGCAACAAGAAAAAAGTAAATATCTTACTAGGCGCCTTTTTGCTGGTAATCTTTGCGCAAGCATTGATGATTACCAAATTGTATACCGAAAAAAGTGATAAAACTTACGAGGTGAATTTGGTGAAAATAAACACCCAAAAAGACAGCATCGATTATCTTGAAATGAAAAACAATCTCGCTTTGGTAGATCACACGGTGCGAGAATTAAACTCCTTTTTAGCTTCAAAAAATATTACTGACGGAAAAATTGGTACTCTTGCTCAAGACAGCATTTCCAACGCGGTATATCTAGCAAAACAAACCAATCGGTACAGCCAATATTTGATGGATCTGCAGAATAAATTGCAACAGGTTCCCCTGGGAATTCCAACAGATGGTTATATTTCTTCTAATTTCGGGAAGAGAAAAAACCCGATTCCATCTAGAAATGTACTTTTAGCTTCCGCAAAACCAGTGAAAACCGAATCAAAACCCGCTCCCGAAGCCATCGTAGAAAGAGACAGCGCCGGAAATATCATCAAAACCACTCCTGCACCACAAGTTGTTATTGAAAAAAACAATCCACCTGCTGAAGCGGATCAAATTCAGTTCCACAAAGGTCTTGATATTGCGGTAGCTTACGGAACCGATGTACGCGCTGCAGCGAAAGGAACCGTTATTTTTGCCGGTAAAAAAGGGGGATACGGAAACTGCGTCATTGTTTCACACGGAAATGGTTTGGCGACGCTTTATGGACATCTTTCGGAAATTTTGGTTGAAACAAATGATGTGATCAACGTAAATCAGGTGATTGCCAGAAGCGGAAATTCTGGTAGATCTACAGGACCACATCTGCATTATGAAGTCCACAAAAACAACACGCCGGTAAATCCGAAACTTTTCATGAGTATTTAAAATTTATCATAAAAAACAAAAAACACTCCGAATATGGAGTGTTTTTTTTGTCTAAAGTTTCTTGACAATTATTTTACCGCGTTGCTGTTTACCTTAACCAACTCTACATCGAAGATTAACCAAGCATTTGGTGGAATTACGCCTCCAGCTCCTCTTGCGCCGTAACCTAATTCAGATGGAATTAATAGCGTTGCTGCTTCTCCTTCTTTTAAAAGTAAAATTCCTTCGTCCCAACCTTTAATTACTTGCCCGATTCCGATAGGAATTTCGATCGGCTGATTTCTTTTAAATGAAGAATCGAATTCGCTTCCATCAACCAATTTACCTGCATAGTGTACGGAAACTTCGTCTCCCGCTTTTGGAGCAACACCGTTGGTAGTTTTGGTGATTTTGTAGTACAAACCAGATGGAGTTACTTGCATTCCTGCCTTCAAATCGTCTACCAATTTTTGTTGGTTTGCAGCAAATTCTTCTTCTTTTTTCTTCTTATCAGCTTCAATTTTAGCGAGAATTGCTTTGTTGTTTTCCTGGATTTTACCTTTTCCGTCATTGAAAACCTTTGCGGCATCGTAATCTTTGTATTCATCACCTTTAGAAAAAATAGAAACTTTCTCTAAAACCACATCAGTTTTAGGTTTATCCTGTGCACCTTTTTCTACATTGGCGATCGCATCAATTACTTCTTCACCTTTCACTACTTCACCGAAAATGGTGTGTCTTCCGTCCAACCAAGGAGTAGCAACTTCCGTAATGAAAAATTGGGAACCATTGGTGTTCGGACCAGAATTCGCCATGGAGAGAATTCCTTTGCCTTTGTGTTGCAAATCGTTCTTTTCATCATCAAATTTATAACCTGGATCTCCCATTCCTGTTCCTTGTGGATCACCACCTTGGATCATAAAATCCTTAATTACACGGTGAAAAATAGTTCCATCATAGAAAGGAACGCCTTTCGCTTTTGCTTTGTTTTCGATTTTACCTTCAGCTAATCCGACGAAATTGGCAACGGTAACCGGAGCTTTTTTATCTTCGAATTTTACAATCATATTTCCTTTTGATGTTTGGAAATTTGCGTAAAGACCGTCATTAAGGCCTTCGTAAGTTTCTTTGTCTACGTTCATTTTTTTATAAATTGGGGTACAACTTGTTAGCAAAATTGATGCTAATGCGATTAAAAAATTCTTCTTTATCATTAATTTTTTTTTACAATATTTTTATTTTGATAATCAAAGGCATATCGTTCGGGATTTTATCATTATCGCCGTATGTCCCAAAAGCCAATACAGAAGGCACCAAAATCGTTGCTTCTTGGCCTTTCTCCATATATCTGAGCACATCTTCTACCGCTTTCAGTTCTTCGAAACGACCAAATTGCACGCTGATATTTTTCTTGGGAGCATCATAAAGTTTTACAAGGTCGAAATCATACAATTCATATTGGTAGGAAATGCTTTCTCCATCATTTTTTTTTGGATTCTGCTGAAGATTTTCAACATTTACCCAATAATTTAAACTCATTGGAAAAAATTTTTCCTGCTGATTGGCAATCCAATCCTGAATTTGTATTCTTTCGGTTTCGTTAAGATTTTTCGCTCTGTTTTTGGAAGTATTCAAATCATTTTCGCTCAGAAAACCGCCTACAGGAGGATGCGTCTGTGTATTTTGAGCACAGGAAATTATAAACAGCAGTGGAACTAAAATACTTTTTTTCATATAAAACTTTTGCGAAAATAAGCATTTCGCACCACATAGTAAAACAAAAAAACCGGGATTGAAATTTCCCGGATTTTCAGATTGTATTTAAAAAAAAACTTATGCAGTTTCCATGATTTTTTTTTCTACCAAAACCCTCCATCCGAAAGGATCTTCAGCATGATTGGTTTGAATATTAACCAAATCTTTTTGCAATGCTAAAGCAAAACTTTCTTCAGCAGGAAGCGATGGCAACATCAGTTTTTCACCTTTATATCCCAAAGCTTGGAAAACACTTGTTACAACAGCTGTTCCCACTCCCCAAACTTCTTTTAATGTACCATTTTTCTGAGCTTCAATAACTGTTTTTACCGGAATCGGCTCTACTTTCACTTCAATTCCTCTTTTTTTCGCAAGCTGAATGAAACTGTCGCGGGTAACTCCGTCCAATATTTTCTCGGAAGTTGGAGGCGTATAAATCGTATCGTTAATCCTCACAAAAACATTCATCGTACCACTTTCTTCGAAATATTCGTGGGTCGCATCATCCGTCCAGATGATTTGCTCATAACCTTGTTCTATCGCAAGCTGAGTTGGGTAAAATGACGCTGCATAATTTCCTGCTGCCTTTGCAGATCCTACTCCTCCGTTTGCTGATCTTGAATAGAAATCAGAAATCAAAACAGAAACCGGTTCTGTATAATAGCTTTTCGCCGGAGTTGCAACGATAGCAAACATATATTTGTTGGAAATTCTAGCTTTTAACGCTTCTTCAGTAGCGAAAATAAGCGGACGAATATAAAGCGACATTCCTTCTCCTTGCGGGATCCACGCTCTATCGATATCTACCAAAGCTTTCAGCCCGTCTAGAAACATTTCTTCGGTAACTTCAGGCATTGCAAGTCGCTTTGCTGATTTATTGATTCTTTCAAAATTCTTTTCCGGCCTGAAAAGGAAAACGTCTCCATTAGGATCTTTGTAGGCTTTCATTCCTTCGAAACACGCCTGACCATAATTTACACCCATCATTGCTGGTGAAAAAGGCAATCCACCATAAGGCATTACCTTCACATCGCCCCATTTACCGTTTTCATATTCGCAAATTACCATGTGATCGATAAATGTATTTCCAAAGGAAAAATTATCGGGGTCGAATGTAGAAATTCTCGGATTTGTAGATTTTTGAATTATCATTTTAAAAATTTTAGTTGATGTTCTACAAATTTAATATAATTTTTTAAATATCAAAATTTTGATTTAATTTTGAAAAAAAATAAAGATGAACCGCGAAATAAAAACCACTTCCGACGGGAGTAAAACACTATATATCAAAGATTTAAATGAAAACTACCACTCGCATCACGGAGCGTTACAGGAAGCGATACATGTGTTTATAAAAAATGGATTGAATTTGGTTTATTTTTGCGATATTAATATTTTAGAACTCGGTTTTGGAACAGGACTTAACGTTTTGGTAACAATTGATGAGTTTTTAAAAACTGACAAAAATCATATCATCAAATTCTTTACAATTGAAAAATATCCTGTAAACAATTCGGAAATTGATGAGCTAGGCTACGATTCTTTCTTCGAAAATCCAAAAATGAAAGAATATTACCGTCAAATTCACGCTTGCGAATGGAATAAAACCACAGAAATTCTTCCAAATTTCTTCTTCACCAAATACAATACGGATTTTTTTGAACTAAAAAACCTTGATTTACCAAAAATTAACCTTGTTTATTACGACTGTTTTGGTGCGAGAGTTCAGCCTGATTTATGGGAAAAACCTTTGTTTGAAATGGTTTCCGATAAAATGGAAGTCGGTGGTTTACTCACAACGTATTCCTCCAAAGGCAGTGTAAGAAGGATTTTGCAGGAACTCAATTTTAAAATAGAAAAAAAAGCCGGGCCTCCGGGAAAACGGGAAATGATTAATGCTGTGAAATTGAATGAGGGTTTTTAGTAACTTTGTGAAAAGCCATTAAGCCCATCTATCATGATCGACAAGTTCAACATCCGAGTTTATGCAGCCGCTGTGAAAGACAAAAAAGTTTTGGTCCTACATGAAGAATACGCCGGTGAACAACTGATGAAACTTCCCGGTGGAGGCCTGGAATTCGGCGAGGGATTACATGATTGCTTGCATAGGGAATTTGAGGAGGAGCTGAATGTGAAAATTAATGTTCTCGGTCATCTTTATACGCAGGAGGAATTTTTGATTTCTCGTTTTCGAAATAATGAGCAACTTTTGACAGTCTATTATCTCGTCGAAATTATCGATGAAAACGAATTTCTAATCATGGATCCTTGCATCGAAAAAATAGAATGGATTCCCATCGAATCCGATGAAAATCCATTTCCTTTACCTATTGATAAAATTGTATTCGAAAAATTGAAAGAAAAATTTCTATAAAATTTCGTTTAATATTTTCGCCAATCTCAAGCCTCCATAAAGCAATTGACGCTCCATTAAATCTGCAAATTTATAGTTGTAATCGTAAGAATAAGAACCATCGATCAAAGTATTAGCATAAATTTTATTAGCATTTTGGTGGCTATCGTACAACCAATCCTCTAGTGTTCCGGATTGTATTTGCTTCACTTCTTCTTTGGATTTCACATCCAGTAAACTTGCATATTCTGTGTAACTATATTTCTGAAAATCAATCAATTTGGTATCCCAAAGCGTATGCAAATTGGTATTTTCACCAAAGAATTTTACCTTCACTTTGTTTCCACCCAAATCTTCCGCTCTTCCAACATGAAGTGGTTGCGAAGAATCTCCTACCAAATGAATCAAGAATCGCAAAGCAATTTCCCGATCTTTAGCAGCGGTTTTTTTATCTTTAATTTGCTCAGAAAGCGTTTTGATTTGGGTATATAAATTAGGTCCGGTTTGCACTTGTAAACTATCAGAAAACATTTTGAAATTCGGTTGTGGATTGATGTTTACATAATGCCAACGATCGGTTTGTTTCCAAACTCCGGTAGTATCCGACTTAATAAAATCCGGCCAGTTTGCCCAATACGCCAATTTTTGGTCGCCAATGATTTTCTTCAGATGCCTTTTCGCTTTTCCCGAAAGGTGGTTTTCAGCGATTTCCGCAACAACTCTGTGACCGGTCACTCCGTACGAGTAAGCCAAATTAAAACTCAGTACCGGAATTATCAGTACTAAGTTTAATAAAAATTTTCTCATAAATTATTTCTTGATTTTAAAATTCTGATAACCAGGATATGGCCGAAAATAACCAGCATTCCAATTGCTTTGAAGCAAAGATTCCACAAACTCGTCGGATCGGTTTTTATGAGGATCGTAAGGCTCCTTAAGATCGACATCCGCTATATTTCCCTTTACATTCCACCAGAAAGCACTCCAACCGCCACGCAGCTCTTTGATGATTTCGAAAACCGTTTTTCCGGTGGCGCGATTCATCAATTTGGCAAAAACTTTTCCTTCTGTGGTGGTTAAATTCCTCAATTGCTTTTCATATTGATCTGCAAGGGCTTTTTGTTTCTGATCTACATACTTGCGCTGAGAACTTTTATCGAGTTTCTGAATATCTTTCTGGATTTCTTGATATTGGCTTAAAGCGGTAATGAACAACGGGTAAACACGGTTCAGTTTTTTATTAAGAAAATAATAATAATTCTGATCCAGTTGGTTATTAAATCTAGGTTTATTTAATAAGATCAATTCATCCATCACCACTACATTCTCCCCATTGATTTCGTATATTTTGGCTTTTTGCGCTTCGTCGTAGTAATATTTATTTCCAAATTCATCCGTTTTCAAAAGTTCCTGCGGATATTGGCTTAGAGGTTTCGGTGCGAATAGTGTGTCTTGCTGAGCATAGGTAATACCCCCCGAAAACAAAAGAAATATGACGATTATTTTGTTAAATTTCATTACTTTTACTTCCTATAAAATTAAATATCAATAACAAAATTCATTCCTTTTTAATATGAAATTTGAAAAAAAATCTTTTAAATTTTTAGAAGAATATCTAAACACTGCAAGTCCAACTGGTTACGAACACAACGGGCAAAAAGTCTGGATGAACTACATCAAACCGTATGTGGACAAAATAGAAATAGATCACTACGGAACTTGCTACGGAATCATCAATCCGGAAGCTGAATTCAAAGTGGTCATCGAAGCGCACGCCGACGAAATTTCTTGGTATGTGAATTACATTACCGATGATGGCTTAATTTATGTCATCCGAAACGGTGGTTCCGATCAAATGATTGCTCCTTCCAAAGTAGTTCATATTCATGGCGAAAAAGGCATTGTAAAAGGTGTTTTTGGCTGGCCTGCAATTCATACAAGAGGGGTAAATTCCAACGAACCCGTTCCGAAACTCGAAAATATTTTTATCGATTGTGGCGCAACCAGCAAAAAAGAAGTGGAAGAATTAGGAATTTTCGTTGGTGCGATGATCACTTATCCTGACGAGTTTTTCGAACTGAACGACCGATATTTTGTTTGTCGTGCGCTCGACAACAGAATCGGCGGGTTTATGATTGCCGAAGTTGCTCGACTTATAAAAGAAAACAAAAAGAAACTGCCTTTCGGTTTGTACATTACCAATTCCGTGCAGGAAGAAGTCGGTTTATACGGTGCTGATATGATTGCAGATACCATCAAACCAAACATTGCCATTGTGACAGATGTAACGCATGACACCTCTACTCCGATGATCGAAAAGAAAAAAGAAGGCTACCAAAAATGTGGTAATGGACCGGTTGTTTTCTTCGCACCAAGTGTTCATCACCTTATTCGCGAACTGATTATAGATACCGCAAAAACCAAGAAAATCCCTTTCCAAAGAGCAGCAGCAAGCCGCGCAACCGGAACCGATACCGATGCATTTGCGCATTCCAACGGCGGAGTTCCATCAGCATTGATTTCTTTACCTTTAAGATATATGCACACCACAGTAGAAATGGTTTCCAAAGAAGATGTTGGCAATGTAATTCAATTGATCTATGAAACATTGTTGAAGATAAAACCTGATATGAAATTGAAGTATCATTAAAGGAGGCAAGAACCAAGATTTGAGACACTATTTTAAAATTAAATGAGATGCATCATTTTGAAAATAAATCCTGATGAAAAATTCGGTTTAATTTCTTGAATCTAACATCTAACTTCTAAAATCTAACATCTAATAAGAAAAAAAATGAAAACTAAGCTCATCGCTCCTTCCCTGCTATCCGCAGACTTCGGGAATCTGCAACGCGACATCGAAATGCTGAACAATTCACAAGCCGATTGGTTACATGTTGATGTAATGGACGGTAGATTTGTTCCCAACATTTCTTTCGGATTTCCAGTGATGAAAACCATTCAGCAACATGCGAAGAAATTTGTTGATGTGCATTTAATGATCGTAGAACCTGAAAAATATGTAGAAGAATTCATTAACATGGGCGCGGATTTGGTTTCCGTGCATTATGAAGCATGTACCCATCTTCACAGAACGATTAATTTCATTCAAGACAAAGGTGCAAAAGCTGGTGTGGTTTTGAATCCATCAACCCCGGTTTTGATGTTGGAAGACATCATCGCAGAAGTGGATTTGGTATTATTAATGAGTGTAAATCCAGGTTTTGGCGGACAGAAATTCATTGAAAATACCTACAAAAAAATCGCAGAAACCAAGGACTTGATACTTTCCAACAATTCCACGGCTTTAATTCAAATTGACGGAGGTGTAAATCTCGACAATGCCGCAAAACTTTTCGAAGCTGGAGCCGATGTTCTTGTCGCCGGAAATGCCGTTTTTTCCTCAGAAAATCCTGAAAAAACTATAGAACTTTTGAAAATATAAAAAATAAAATAAGGCAATTCAAATTTGAATTGCCTTATTTTCGTGAAAAGAGAGCAGGAAAAACACTTTTCCTGATTAGGAATTTTGGTCATTTAAAATGTAACTTCCGACACTGTTTTTTCGTATTTGATTATAAAAACCTTCATGGAAAAACCTTCTGCATTTGAAAACGTCATAGAATGGATTAATTGGATCAAAATTGTTCTTTCTCCTGCCATTCTTTGCGCCATTATAGGAGTTGCAATTTACCTTTCGATGGAAGACAAAGCTACAGGGGCTTTTCTTTTAGTATTTATTATTGCAATAGGTGTTGGCTTGGGAGTTTTCTGGGCAAATAAAATTAAAAAGAAACACGGAAGCACCCATTTTATCAGCAGAACTGATGCTTCAACTGATATTGATGACTTTCGATAGAAAATAATCCCAAAATATTTTTTGGAATTTTCTTTTAAAAACTAATATTCACAAACGGTACAAACGGGCTACTGTAAACACTTTTATCTTTATCGTAGAGCAAATTATATTTTCCTCCAACCGAAATTTTCGGTGTCAGTTGATATCCAACTCCCAAAAAAAGCGCCGAATCCCAGAAATCATCTTTCACGCTGGTTACTTTATTATTTCTGTTCACATGCATTTCCGCAAATTCCGCTGTGGTAAGGAGTTTCTCGACTGGATAATAATTAAAAATCGCATTGGCACCAATCGTTGTCGTGGTTTGTAAATCTTTCACTGCATTGTAATTAAAGAGCAATCCCGCACCGGCAGACATTTTGTCATTCAATCTATAAGTTAAATTCGGTGAAAGTGAAACACTTGTTCCGCCCACAAAATTCAACCCGAATCCCAATCCAAACTGCAAATTTTTCTCAGTATTCAATGGGTTTTCAACGGTTTTTAAACTATCGATTTGGGTTTGCGCAAAAGCAGATGGTGTTATCAAGAAAAATAACCCTAAAACAACCCCAATAAAAAACTTTTTCATCTTGTAATTTTCATCAAATATAAATAAAAAAGTCCGGAAAAAACTTCCGAACTTTTATGATAATAAGATGAATTCTTAATTAGAAAATCTCTCTTCCAGAGAAGTGAAATTGTGCTTCGATTAAAGCATTTTCATCAGAATCTGATCCGTGTACTGCGTTTTCGCCGATGCTTCTTGCAAAAATTTTTCTGATGGTTCCTTCAGCAGCTTCAGCAGGATTTGTAGCCCCAATTAGCGTACGGAAATCTTCAACAGCATTGTCTTTTTCTAAAACCGCTGCTACGATTGGCCCGGAAGACATAAAATCTACCAACTCGCCATAGAAAGGTCTTTCAGCGTGTACTGCGTAGAATTTTTGAGCATCTGCTACAGTAAGTTGAGTTAATTTCAAAGCTTTGATTTTGAAACCTCCTTCAGCAATTTTTCCTAAAATAGCACCAATGTGACCATCTGCAACTGCATCCGGTTTGATCATCGTGAATGTAATTTTACTTGACATAAATCTTGTTTTAATGTGGCGCAAAAGTACAAAAAAGTTCTTATATTTGCACCGAAAATTCTCATGACGAGTAGCTGAATTTATTTGGCACGGAAATTGTAATTTATTTCTCGATTCTCATGTTTAATTTGAGTTTTCATGGTTATTAGTTTTTACCCAGCTTCGGCTGGGTTTTTTATTTTTATAAAGCAGAATTTTCCTCTGCTTCTTCCATGAGTTTCAAATACGTGAGATAACGGGTTTCCTCGATTTCGCCGGTTTCGATATTGGCCAAAACTGCACATTTGGGTTCATTCAAATGCATGCAATTGTGGAACTTGCAATCTCTTCCGATTCTGAATATTTCAGGGAAATAATGCTGGATTTCTTCTTTCTTAACATCAATCATCGCAAATTCCCGAACTCCGGGTGTATCGATTACACTGCCACCGAAATCCCAAAAATGCATCTGTGCAAAAGTGGTTGTATGTTTTCCTTTCAGCTGGGATACAGAAATTTCTGATGTTTTGATATTCAAATCCGGTTGCATCGCATTCACCAAAGTCGATTTGCCACTTCCCGAGTGACCAAAAAATACAGATACTTTATCTTTTATGGTTTGCGTGAGAAGCTCAAGATTCATTTTGGAATAAGAAGAAATCTCCAGCGTTTCGTAGCCAATATGTTCATACAAAGCCCGAAAACTGGCCACAAAATCTTTCTCATCTTCATTCAACATATCCATTTTATTGAACAAAATGAGCGGCTTAATATTATAAGCTTCGCAACACGCCAAAAATCGATCAAGGAAGCCCAGCGAAGTTTCCGGATGTTTCAGCGTAAAAATAAAACAAGCCACATCGATATTTGACGCGATAATATGCGCTTCTTTTGAGAGATTTACCGATTTTCGGATCAGGTAATTCTTTCTGGGTTCGATTTTGGTAATCCACGCAACTTCGTCCTGCTCCAAAGAGAATTCTACCCTATCGCCTACTGCCAAAGGATTGGTTAACCTCGTTTTAATGAGTTTAAACTTACCACGGATTCTCGCCTCAAAAAATCGCCCGGTTTCTTGTTCCAAAACCTGGTACCAACTTCCTGTGGATTTGGTGATGAGCCCTTTCATTTGTTGTTATCGATTATTGCGTTTGACGACATTAGCATGAAATTTATAGCTTTTGAGAAATCAGTGTCTTCATATTCAAATCCTGATATTCTCAGGTTTTTATAATAGGCCTGAAGATTTTGGTAATAGCTTTTTTCGGTCTGAAGAGCAAATCCTTTTTCTTTAAAGTGGGATACTAAAAACCACTTTTCCAACAGCCTTCCTGCTCTACCGTTACCATCATAAAAAGGATGCATTTTCACAAACCAGAAGTGGATCTGAGCACTGTAGTACAACACTTCATACTCATCCAAATCCATAGATAAAAGCATGTCTATATCATGAAAGAGTTTGTTTATTTCACTTTTTACAAGGCTGGGATCTGTAGCAACATATTCAATCTTGCCCTCTCCATTCATTACTACCATTGGGGAATTCCGCAGTAAACCCTGCTGGGATTTAGGCAGTATATTTTTGGTAATGATAGCGTGTGCATTCAGGAAATTATTAAGATTCAACTCCTGAGTTTTCATCAATTCATAAGCAGCAAACAAATCATTGGCACGTGCTGTGTAATCGGGATTAAATTCAACTTTTAGGAATTTATGTTTGAAAAAACTGTCGAGCTCAATGTCTTCGCCCTCTATTTTAGAGGAGAAAACAGAGGACACGGCATTATAAAAATCAAAATAATCTACTTCAATTTCAGTATCACCGGCTTCATTTATTGAATAGAGCAGTTGGTCGCTAAGTTCTTTGGTGAACGCTTCCAATAATACATCACTCAATAATTTAAAGTCGCTCATCCGTTAAATATTATTCTGAATCTCGATTGATTCTTCATGAATCGCTTTGAAAACTTTTTCAATGAATTCTTGCGACATTCCTGTTTCATCCGCTTTTTGATTGGCGTATTCGGTGATCACTTTCCATCTTTCCGGCTGGAAGATCGCGATGTTGTTTTCCTTTTTTAAAGTTCCGATTTTCTCAGAAATCTTCATCCTTTGAGACAAAAGCTCAATTAAATTAAAATCAAGATCCGAAATTAAAGTTCGGTGTCTTCCCATTTCGTCATCAAATGCTGAAATATCGGAATTTCTGATCTGCAAATTGTTGATTAAATCAGCCAAAACTTCAGGGGTAATTTGCTGTGAAGCGTCGCTCCAAGCTTCATCCGGAGTACAATGACTTTCAATAATCATCCCTTGATATCCAACATTAAAGGCTTCCTGAGCAATTCCTGCCAAACCAGTTCTGTTTCCGCAAATATGTGATGGATCTACCAACATCGGAATATTCGGATATTGATTTTTGAAATCCAAAGCGATTTGCCAGTTCGGGATATTTCTATATTTTGTTTTCTGGTACGTTGAAAAACCACGGTGAATAACCCCAAGATTCTTCACATCTTGTCCTAAAAGTCTTTCCAAAGCGCCGATCCACAAAGCCAAATCCGGATTCACAGGATTCTTCACAAAAACCGGTTTGTCGGTTCCTTTCAAAGCTTCTGCAATTTCCTGAACGGTAAAAGGATTCACTGTAGATCTCGCACCAATCCACAAAATATCAACATCTGCTTCCAAAGCAGCAGCTACGTGATGCGCATTGGCAACTTCGGTCGCTGTTTTGAAACCGTATTCTGCTTTTACTTTTTTCAACCAATTAAGGCCAATAACACCAACACCTTCAAATCCGTTGGGTTTAGTTCTTGGTTTCCAGATTCCTGCACGGAAAATAGGAACTTCTGCATTGGTTTCTTTTATTCTTTTCGCTGTTTCCAGCATTTGAGATTCACTTTCCGCACTACATGGTCCTGCAATAATCAATGGGCTAGGAAAATCTTTTACCCAGTTGTTTTCTAAATCTTTTAAATTCATTCTAAAAAGGGAAGCCAAAATTTCGTTGGCTTATGGTAATTTTAATTGAGGTCAAACTTAAATATTTCGTCCAAATCCTTTAAAACAGGATTTAACTCAGCAAATTTATCAAAAATCTTTCGTTTGGTAACGATTTCTTTTTTTAAGGTTATATCATTTTTATATTCGATCACGATATTGAAATGACTGACTTTATGCATGAAATGATTGAAAAAATCCCCTCTCACCTTTTCGAATTCGCTTTTTGCAGATTCTGATGGATAGGTGATTTCAACGGTATTTTCATCTTTTTTCCGGAGTTTAAAGGAGCTGATCGCGTTATATACGATGATGTCTTTGCTTTGCATTTCGCCCAAAAACTTATTCCATTCATTATGCAAATCCGTTTCGGTGAAATGATTGCTCGGCAATTGCTCTTGGGAAGAGGAAACCTCTTGTTCTTTTTCCTTTTCGGCAGGATTTAATGCTTCAAAAATACTGAACTTCGGTTTAATATTCTTCTGAGCGATCGGTTCGGCCGTTTTTTTAATTTTAGGAACTTCTTCTTTCGGAAAATCCTCGGAAACCTTTATTTTAGGAGCTAAAGGAAGCGGTTGAGCTATAGATGCGGCTTTAAGAAGCGGCGCTAAGATCAGATACTTTTTTTTTTTACTTCCGAGCCGTTGGCAGTGATGGATGAGAGTTGCATCAAAGCAATTTCTACGGTAAGCCTTGGATTCTTGGAGTTTTTATAATTGATGTCCGCATGGTTGCAGATTTCGATCGCATCGATGAGTTGCTGGGCATTCCATTTTTTGCTTTGGTCGGCAAATTTGGCTTTTGTTTTTTCCCCAACTTCTATTAAACTTAAAGTCACGGGATTCTGCGCCATCATTAAATCTCTAAAATGATTCCCCAGTCCGGCAATGAAAATATGAGGATCAAAACCCTTTTTCACAATTTCGTTGAAGGCAAACAAAACATCGGAAATTCTGTTTTCATGAGCGATATCGACGATATTCAGATATTGATCGTAATCTAAAATATTCAAAACTTCGGCAGCTTTCGCCAAAGTGATATTTTTCTGGGTAAAGGTAGAAAGTCGGTCAAAAATCGAAAGAGCATCCCGAAGCGCACCATCCGCTTTTTGAGCGATCAAGTAAAGTGCATCATCTTCGTAGGAAATTCCTTCTTTAGCAGCGATACTTTTTAAATGATTCTGGATATCGTCAATGGTGATTCTTTTGAAATCATAAATCTGACATCTCGACAAAATCGTAGGAATAATCTTGTGTTTCTCGGTCGTTGCAAGGATAAAAATCGCGTGAGCCGGAGGTTCTTCCAAAGTTTTCAAAAATGCATTGAAAGCGGCCGAAGAAAGCATGTGAACCTCATCAATGATATAGATTTTATATTTCCCTACTTGTGGCGCAAAACGCACCTGATCTGTCAAATCCCGAATATCTTCCACGGAGTTATTCGACGCGGCATCAAGTTCGAAAATATTGTATGCGAAACCATCTTCAGAGGTGGATCCGTCTTTTTCATTGATCTTTCTTGCAAGAATTCTGGCGCAGGTAGTTTTCCCAACTCCTCTCGGACCGCAGAACAACAACGCTTGAGCCAATTGATTTTCTTCAATGGCATGTTCCAGCGTATCGGTAATATGAGATTGCCCCACAACAGTATCAAACTCTTGTGGACGGTATTTTCTTGCTGAAACAACGAAATTTTCCATTGGTCAAAAATAGGGAAATTATTGAGAAATTAAAACAATTATGGCAATTTATTATCCTAAAAAACAACTTCAAAATTTGCTTTAATTATTTCATTGAAAATTAAAAAAAACAAGTAATAAATATTCAATTTTTCTTTTATTAAAGGTTAAAATGGAACACAATTTGTTACGAACTGAAAAAAAATATACAAAATGAAAAAAATGTTATTTGCAGCATCATTTGCGCTAATTGCTACCGCTTGTGAAAAAAAACAAGAAACCGGAACCATCACCACCCAAAACACCGAAATCGCTAATCCAGAAACGACCACTACCACCACAGTAACTCCGGTAGACTCTGCCACCGCAATCGCACACACCGACAAAGTAACCACCGCTGACAAAACTGTGACCACAAAAAACACTACAGGCGAAGTGTACCACTACATCAGCAACGACAAGAAAACCGAATTCAGCGTAATTTACGATGCCGAAAAAGGTACCGCTGCCGTGAAAAACGAAACTACCGGAAAAACTTACGATATGAAAAATGTGGTAAGCGGAAGCGGTGCAAAATATCAAGACAAAGATGGAAACTATTTGTGGGAACACCAAGGAGGATTTGTTTTCGGTAAAGGAGACCGCGATTTAATCGAAGGAAAACTGAAATAACCATCATCATTCTTTAAATTTTAGTTGTAAAGCAGCGATTTTTCGCTGCTTTTTTGGGCTAAAAACGTTCAAATTCATTTGAAAAAAAATAGAAATCCGCACCATCACACGATTCTCATTTTTATTTTTTGAAACAAAACCCATTCTTTCATCCCCAAAACCATACTTTTAAAGGAGGATCAACCCCAATTTTAGGACGGGTCAAATTGCTATTTTAGACGGGTCATATTCTTAGATTGTCCATAGTAAGTCCATATAAAGTCTATAGTAAGTCTATATAAAATATGCTTAAACTATTCATTTGCTATTTATTTTTAATGTATTTAATACGAAACTAACTAGAAGGTAACCTAAATTAGAATACACTTGTGCCTGACTTCTATATTGGTTAGCAATAAAGATAAACACCTATTCGGTTGCATTACCAAAACACTGATTATGTCACTTGATGCAAAAAATCTTCGGACTCATGTCTTTGCAACTTGGAAACAAAATCTATTCTTATATTCAAAAAATCTTGGCTTTAGATTTTCGGGATGAATGCAAGTTGTCTTTTCCTGAGCAAACAACTACTTTTGCAGGATAATATGATTTATGGACAATGTTTTCAGGCTTTTCGATTTTTCCCAGAAAGTGAATTACCGCACAGAAATTCTTGCCGGTCTCACCGTCGCCATGACGATGATTCCTGAGTCGCTTTCTTTTGCGATTTTAGCGGGTTTCCCGCCTTTGGTTGGGTTGTATGGTGCTTTTATTATGGGATTGGTAACGGCTGTTTTCGGCGGAAGACCGGGATTGATTTCCGGAGGAGCGGGCGCTACGGTCATCGTGTTGATTGCTTTGATGAAATCCCATGGATTGGAATATGTTTTCGGAGCGATTGCTTTGGCGGGAGTTTTACAAATTATCGTAGGACTTTTCAAATTGGGAAAATTTATCCGACTGGTTCCGCAACCTGTGATGTATGGCTTTGTGAATGGTTTGGCCATCGTTATCTTTATGTCGCAACTCGAGCAATTTAAAATAAATATCAATGGAAAGACTGAATGGCTTAGCGGAACTCCGTTTCTGATGATGGCAGGTTTGGTTGCCTTGACGATTTCAATTGTGATGCTTCTTCCGAAAATCACTAAGAAAATTCCGGCATCGTTGGTAGCTATTGCGGTGGTTTTTGCCATTGTAATGATTTTCAATATCGATACTAAACAGGTGGAAGATATTGCCTCGATCAATGGTTCGCTCCCCCCTTTCCATATTCCGAATATTCCTTTTAATTTGGAGACTTTGCAAATCATTTTTCCTTATGCAATGATTATGGCGGCGGTGGGATTAACGGAAGGACTTCTGACTTTAAATCTTGTAGATGAAATCACGGGGACCAAAGGAAATTCTAACCGCGAATGTATTGCACAAGGAGGCGCCAATATTTTGAACGGATTCTTTTTCGGGATGGGCGGTTGCCCGATGATTGCACAAACTTTGGTGAATCTTTCTGCCGGAGCGAGGGCAAGATTATCTGGAATTATCGCTGCTCTAACGATTTTAATGATTATACTGGTAGGCGCTCCCGTAATCGGAAAACTCCCGATGGCTGCCCTCACCGGAGTGATGATCATGGTTGCTGTAGGTACTTTTGAATGGGCGAGTTTGAGAATTTTCAAAAGGATGCCCAAATCGGATATTTTTGTCATGATCGTAGTGATGCTGGTTACTGTTTTTCTTCACAATCTTGCATTGGCGGTTTTAATCGGAGTGATTATTTCTGCATTGGTTTTTGCTTGGGATAATGCGAAGAGAATTCGTGCCAGAAAACATCTCGATGAAAACGGCGTGAAACATTACGATATTTATGGGCCTTTGTTTTTCGGATCGGTAACAGGGTTTGCAGAAAAATTTGATGTTGCCAATGATCCAGAAGAAGTAATCATCGATTTTGCAGAAAGCCGCGTGGTAGATATGTCAGCAATAGAAGCACTCAACGCCATTACCCACCGCTATCACCAAGCTGGGAAGATGGTTCGGTTGCAACACCTCAGCGCAGACTGCATCGCTTTGCTGAAAAATGCAGAAGCCATCATTGAAGTTAATATTTTGGAAGATCCGGAATATCTCGTGACAGATAAAAATTAATGGTTTTAAATACACAAAAAACACCGCTCTTCTTGAAAAGCGGTGTTTGTTTTATTTGATGAAATCTTTGTTTGATTTCATTCACTAAAGCTATTTGTATTTCTTTAAAATTTCAGGATTTTGCTTGGTTCCGAAAACATCAATTATTCTCACTTCATTATTTTTTCTTTCGTAAATAATCTTATAACTCCATTTAGGAATAAATCTAAACCTGTCACTATTAATTATTAAATCCTTGGAATAATCGAATCTTGAATCCTTTAATGTATTTCCCAAATCTAACAAAGTCTCAATTACATATTATGCATTTTGTGGGCTGCTTTCAAAAATATAGTCATATATATCAGCTAAAGATTCTTTAGCTTCTTCTGACCATTCAACTTTTTGTATCATCCTATCCTAATCTTGCCTTTCTGTTCATCACATACTCTTTCACTTCTTTAGAAGTAAAAGTTTTTGCACCATCATCTATTTTTTGGCTGATCGTTTCAATATGCGAAGTGTATTCTTTTTTCGTTAAAGGCTGCCCTTGTATTGTATATGCAACAGTTTCGTCCTCTTTTTCCAAAAGTGCTTTTATTTTATCGATTACGGAATCCTTTGCATTATTCAGGATATATTGGGCTAATTGCTCCCTTGTGAAATCCATTGCTTCCATTACACAAATATTTATACACAAATATAACAAAAATCATACGGAGTATTAAAAAGTTTAAAAAGTTTCCATAATAAGGTTACAATTTTGGAAGATCCGGAATATCTCGTGACAGATAAAAATTAATTGTTTAAAATACACAAAAAACACCACTCTTCTTGAAAAGCGGTGTGGTCATTTACCTTTTTGTTTTTCCCTATTTAAAGAGGTTTTAACAACATCAATTCTTGATTGTTTTACGCTGAAAACTGCAGAACACAAAATTCTGTTCTGTAGCAAAAGGCGTTATATGGTTTTCTCTTTTTGAGGTTAAAGTCTCAAAATCTGATACAAAAACAGAAGACAGTGTTTCTTCGGTGTATTGCTTAATGGCCAATCCGCTGCATTTTTCGGGTCCGTTTTCGGAGAAGGTGCCGATGGTAAGATATCCCACCGCTGCCTTTCGGGCGATATTGAGATACTTTTCAATCTGTTCCTGCTCGGTAAGAAAATGAAAAACAGCCCGATCGTGCCATACATCATAAGTGGTTTCCGGTTGAAATTGGATAATATCACTCACGATCCAGGTAACCAATTGCGCTCTATCACCTAATCTTGCTTTGGCTTTTTCGAGAGCTTTTGCCGAAATATCAAGCACCGTGATGTTTTCAAAACCCTGCTCCAGGAGAAAATCAACCAAAGTGCTGTCGCCACCGCCGACATCAATAATTTTGGCAGAACGGTTTATCGGAAAAGAATGTATCATTTCCAGTGAAGTTTTGGGAACATCTTGGATCCAGCTTACTTCGTGTGGTTCTTTCGTTTCATACACTTTTTCCCAGTGTGCTTTCTTTCCTATATTCATTTTGATGGTGTATAAAACTTCTTTTAATGAGGCAGTTTGTCCCTGAAATAGCCATAAACCCAGGTTCCGGCGATTGCACTGAACAAAGTAACTACCACTACTGTAGCACCGGTTCCGATTTGTGCAAACAGCGGCCCGGGGCAAGCTCCCGTAAGCGCCCAGCCGAATCCGAAGATTAAGCCACCATAAATTTGTCCTTTGTTGAATTTCTTTTTATGAAAGATGATTTCCTCGCCGTAAATGGTTTTGATGTTGAATTTTTTAATGATAAAAATTGAAATCATCGCCACCAAAATCGCACTACCGATAATGCCGTACATGTGGAAAGACTGCAGGCGGAACATCTCCTGAATCCTGAACCAGCTGATGACTTCGGCTTTGATAAAAATAAACCCGAAAAGAATTCCCAAAAACAAATATTTCAAGTTGTGATACCACCGGTGCTGCAGTTGGCTTTCGTTGATACAAACGGTATCTAAAGACCTCAGCTCCAGATCGTTTTTTTCTTCTGTATTTTGTTGCATTTTTTAATTTTTAAAGTGAAAGAATAATCGGAAGCAGTACATTGGCCATTAAAAATCCGCCGATCATAAAACAAATGGTGGCTATTAAACTCGGAAGCTGCAAATTCGCGATTCCCATAATCGAGTGTCCACTGGTGCATCCTCCGGCATATCGGGTTCCGAAACCTACCAGAAAACCTCCGCCTACCATCATGAGAAATCCACGAAGGGTGAAGAGTGACTCCCAATTCATGAGCTGAACCGGCACCAAGTTCGAATAATCCGTGATGCCGTAACCTGCCAATTCTTTGGCGAGTTCGGGGTGAACCGCTACAGGATTAGGATTTGAAAAAAACAGCATGGTGATGACTCCGCCGAGAAAAATCCCGAAAACGAAGAACAGATTCCATGCTTCTTTTTTCCAGTTGTATTTAAAAAAAGGAATATTTGCCGGCAGACACGATGCGCAAATGTGGCGCAACGAAGAGGAAATACCGAAAGATTTGTTCCCAAGAATAAGGAGCGCCGGAACCGTAAGCCCGATCAATGGTCCCGCGACATACCATGGCCACGGCTTTTGAATAAGTTCTATCATAAAATTGTTTAGTTAGTTAGGAGTTGTTGTACATTTTGCCAGGTTCTGCCATCCATGACATTGTTAATGCCGTTTTGATCCAGAATTCTTTTGGCTTGGCTGCTTCTGTTGCCACTTCTGCAGAAAACGACGATGCTTTTCTTTCCTGCAAATTTACCTAAATGTTTTGAGATCGCATCCAAAGGGATATTAACGGCACCTTTTACGCTACCCGCAGAAAATTCGGCGGGAGTTCGCACATCAACCAGATACGCTCCTCCGTTGAGTGCTTCAGTTAAAGCTTGATGACCCCTTGGGTTCAAAATATTTTTTAAAAAATTTAACATGCTTTTTACTATTTTATCCGTTAATTAAGAATTTTGAGTAGATAACACTTTGCTTTGGCAGATAAAATCCGTTTTCGGAACTTTAGTTTGGCCAATTGCTGCGAAACCGCCTTCCACTTCCGTGAAATTTCGGTAACCTCTTGCCTGAAGAATACTCGCTGCAATCATGCTTCGGTATCCGCCTGCACAATGCAGGAAAAAATGCTGCTGAGGATCTACATTGTTGATCCAATCATTGATATAAGCCAATGGCTTGCTGTAAGCATCTTCTACATGTTCTGCGGCGTATTCACTTTCTTTTCGAACATCTACCACCACGCTTTTTTCCGTTTCAAAACGGTCAGCAAATTCCCCTGCGGTAATTCTTTTCACGGTATCCGTTTCTTTTCCGGAGTTCTTCCAAGTGGCGAAACCTCCTTTTAAATGTCCTAAAACCTGATCAAATCCCACCCGGCTGAGGCGGGTAACAGCTTCCTCTTCCTGGCCTGCATCGGTTACCAACAAAATAGGCTGTTTCACATCAACAATCATCGCGCCTACCCAAGGTGCAAAATCGCCGTTAAGTCCAATATTTACAGACTGTGGGATGAACCCTTTGGCAAAATCGGCATTGCTTCTGGTATCCAGGATCAATGCGCCGGTGTTTTCTGCCATTCCTTCGAAATCGTCGGCAGACAAAGCGATCATTCCCCTATTTAATACCTCATCAAAACTTCCGTATCCTTTTTTATTCATCGCTACATTCATTCCGAAATACGCCGGAGGAGGCAACAAACCATCTGTCACGGCTTCAATAAACGCCTGTTTATTAGGTTGATTGAGGGCGTAGTTTACTTTTTTCTGGTTGCCCAAAGAATCCACGGTTTCCTTCATCATATTTTTTCCGCAAGCAGATCCGGCTCCATGTGCAGGATAGACCGTAATTTCATCATCCAGAGGAAGTATTTTTTTGGTTAAACTTTCATAAAGCAAACCCGCCAATTCTTCCTGAGTAAGATGTGCTGCTTTCTGAGCAAGATCCGGACGACCCACATCTCCCAGGAAAAGCGTGTCGCCACTGAACAAAGCCGTTTCTTTGCCGTTTTCATCCATTAAAAGGAAACAAGAACTCTCCATGGTGTGACCGGGAGTGTGTAAAACTTTGATTTTTACATTTCCCAATTCGAAAATCTGCCCATCTTCTGCAATAATGCTTTCAAATTCCGGCTGTGCGGTAGGCCCGTATACGATTGCAGCGTCGGTTTTTTTGGCTAAATCCAAATGCCCGCTCACGAAATCTGCATGGAAATGTGTTTCAAAAATATATTTGAGCTTCACGCCCTCTTTTTCGAGTCGTTCAATATAAGGTTGGGTTTCACGCAAAGGATCGATGATGGCTGCCTCGCCATTTGAAGTGATGTAATAGGCCCCTTGAGCCAAACATCCGGTATAAATTTGTTCGATATTCATTTTAATTCTTTTTAATGATTGAATGGTGCAAAATTCGATAAGTTGATCCACCTGCACCGCTACTTTTGTTACAGAAGATGAAGATTCAGCGAAACAGAGGTTTTCATGGAATTGGTAACCAAACAAGCTGCCTTGGATTTTTCTAAGACTTTTATTGCCTTCTCTAGATCATTTTCGGGATTTTTCAGGAGCAATTCCGGGGTGATTTCAGGTTCTGTGATTTGATATTTTCCTTCCACTACTTCCAGTTTGCATTTGGTTTTGCATGAAAAATTTAGAAATTCAAGTTTAAAATTTTCAGCAATGGCCAAAAAAGTAGAAAGATAGCAACTGCTGCTTGCTGCTGCATAAAGATGCTCCGGCGACCAGATTCCCGGCACTCCGTTTGGAAATTCGGGAGGTGTTGCACATTCGATGGTTTTGTTTAAAATCGGGGAAGACAACTCTCCTTTACGCCCTTCATTCCAAGTGGCGCTTACTTCGTAAAAATGCTGTTGTGACATGATTTTTTATTTAAAATATGATTTAAAAAGGAATTAATTCCTATAAATTTTTATTGAAAGAAAATTTCTTTAATCAGGATATAAACTCCCATCACCAGGACAAACCACCCGAAAGCGGGTTTGAGTTTTTTACCATCTATCTTTGAAGAAAGTCGGCTTCCGATGAACACTCCAAAAATAGCGAGACCTAAAATTTTGAGTATAAAAATCCAGTCGATTTCCGAATGGGAAAGAGAAACCACAAAGCCGAAAAGTGAATTGAGCGCAATAATAAACAGTGAAGTCCCGATGGCTTTTTTGATATCCAGTTTAAGCAAATTCACCAATGCCGGAATGATGAGAAATCCGCCTCCGGCACCTATTAGTCCGGTTACAAAGCCCACAAAAACGCCTTGAAAAATTACTGCACTGTTTTTTACGATATGATTTTCAGAAGGGAAACAATCTTCTCCTCTACATTTTTTGATCATACTGAACGATGCAAACAACATCAGCACGGCGAAAACCAGCATCAGCAAGATGTTTTTGGTAACGATGAAGTTTCCTAAGGAGAAAATTTCGTCGGGAATTGCGGTCACTACATAGGTTCGTGTAAGAAATACAGCTGCAATAGAAGGAATACCAAAAACGAGAGCCGTTTTCAGATTAATGAGTCCTTTTTTAAAATAAGAAACCGAACCCGCAAGACTGGTCATTCCGACAATGAAAAGCGAATAAACAGTCGCCAAAGCAGCATCGATGCTGAAAAGATAAACCAAAACCGGTACGGTGAGAATACTGCCACCACCACCGATGATTCCTAAAGAAATTCCGATAAAAACCGAGGCAATATAGCCGAATACGTCCATCATAATCTGAAATTGATGCTGCAAAAATGCACCAATCCAGAAACTTGTACCGCTACTTTGGTTACATAAGGGTAATTTTGTTTCTACCGAGTTTCAGATTGCCGTTTTCTTCCAGTTGTTTCAGAAGCCTGGAAACCACTACTCTGGCAGTTCCCAGCTCATTGGCAAGTTGTTCATGGGTGATGCTGAGGATTTTGCTACCCGATAATTCTTCTTTTTTATGGAGGAGATTCAGCAATCTTTCATCCATTTTTTTAAAAGCAATAGCGTTAATGATTTCGAGTAATTCTTCAAAACGCTTGTGATAGAGCCTGAAAATATAATCCAGCCACTCCGGATATTCCTTGATGAACAGCGAAACTTTCTCCATCGGCAAAAAGAGAATTTCTGCATCCTCTTCCACTTCGGCTTTCACCTTACTTTTCTCATCGTGCATTCCGCCAAGGAAAGACATGATGCAGCTTTCGCCGGCTTTAATGTAGTACAGCAATATTTCGCGGCCGTCTTCTTCGGTTCGCATTACTTTCAGGGTGCCTTTGGTTACAATAGGGATTGCGCGGATCGATGAATTTTCATCAAGAATCACCTCCCCTTCACGGTACATTTTTTCGGTACTGTATTGCTTAAGTTTCGTGATGAGTTCCGGCGAAGTACGAAACTCAACAATCTGTTCCAATTGATCCATGGTGCAAAATTAGGGAATATTAATTTGAGGAATATTTTTCTCATGGATTTAACAGATGGAGCGGATTTTATTTTACGCTTTTAATGCTTCTTTACCATTTAAATATAAAAGAATATTTTAATGAAATACTCCAATTTACCGGTTTGGTAATACTTGTAGAATCAGGAGTTCTTATTTTGTAGGATTCATGAAAATGATTATCTTTAAAAACTCACATCCAAAATTTTATTTATGTCTCTAACATTTCTACTTTTGTTGATGATCGGGGTACTTGTTACCATAGGAATCATTACAAAAAAACTCGACCTCCTCACCTATTCTGAACCGGATAAAAATGGAAACCGAAAACCCAACGGCTTCAAATGGAAACCCATCACTATTATTTTGTTAGCTGTTCTGGCAGCACTCTTCCAACCTATGAATTACGAAGTGATCAGCGTGGGGCACAAAGGGCTTTTAATTAATCTTTTAGGAGATAAAAGAGGCGCTTCGAATACCGAAGAGGTTTCGGGAGTCGTGTTCTACAACAAATACACCCAAGAAATACAGGAAGTTCCGCTCGACCAGCGACATATTGAATATCCTGAATCCATAATCGTGGCCAAAGGTGGTTTCCCCTGCCCGATCAAGCCTTCATTTAACTATTCAGTAAAAGAATCTACCGCAGCAGATATGTTCACAAACCTGCGATCCACCTATAAAAAAGGCGGATTGGAAGCAATACAGGAAGGCTGGCTGAACAATGCCATTATCGGAGCGATAAATGATGTAGCCAACCGTCATTCCATTGATTATCTTTTCAATAACCGTGAAACTTACGAAGCTGAAATTTTGTCGGAAGTAAACAAAAGAATCGGAAAGTGGTTTTTGGTTTCACAATTAAAAACCAATATACAACCTCCGAAAGCCATTCGACAATCCATCGAAGATAAAGCCACTGCAGATGCAGACGCCATTAAAGCTGAAGCACAAGCAAGAGTTGCACAAGCCGATGCACAAAGAAAAATTCAGTTAGCCAAAGGAGATTCGGCATCGTTGGTAATTAGAGCGCAAGCAGAAGCAAAAGCTATCAGCTTGAAACAGCAGGAAATCACCCCTACTTATGTTGAATACCAACGCGTGCTGAAATGGGACGGCGTGATGCCAAGTACCGTACTAGGAAGCGGTAGCAATACACTGTTGAATGTGAAGTAAAAGACACCGAAAGGCGGGAGGATTTGTGTAGTGAGTTGTGCAAATTTCAAATAAACAAAACTCCATTTACCAAGCACCGAAAAAGTAATTCCCCACTATATCAGCAAAAAAACATAGGCATGAGACAAAAGTTTCATGCAAGTGAAACTCCATAACCATCAGCATGGAACTACTGTTTCATAGGCATGAAACAAATGTCTCAATTTTTAGGGCAAAATCACCCGAACTTTGAAACAGGATGTCAAATACACAGCGGTGTGATTTTATGTAAAACCAAATAAAAACAAAAAACCCTTTAAAACTTACGCTTTAAAGGGTTTAAATGTAAACCGTGAAATTTACATGGCGGAGGAACAGGGATTCGAACCCCGGGACCTGTTACAGTCAACAGTTTTCAAGACTGCCGCAATCGACCACTCTGCCATTCCTCCAGTCAAATGATTTCTCATTTTCAGTGGTGCAAATATAAAGCGTTTTTATAAACTGAGCAAATTATTTTTACAAAAAATAAGTAAAAAACTCATATTCAAAGAGAAAAATTTAGTTTCTCGCTACATTCAGTCCTAAATAAACTGCTCCCAAACCCAATATTACGCTGAGAACGACATATAAAATGAGGATGATATATTCGCCACTTTGCCAAAGGGAGATGTTTTCTGCCGAAAATGTAGAGAAAGTAGTAAAGCCTCCACAAAATCCGGTAATCAAAAGAAATTTCAGATAGTTGTCTATTTTAACAAAATAAGCACTGAAAATCCCGATCAGAAAACACCCGATGATATTCACCACAAAAGTTCCCATCGGAAAGGCGTTGATGTTCCATAATTTCTGGGTATAATGGGACATCAGGAAACGCAAAACGCTACCCAAACCACCACCGATGAATATGTAGAAAAGATTTTTCATTATTTAGACAAAATAGTCTGGATTCTAGATTCTAGACTTAAATTTCTGCCAAATTCTAATTTAGTTCTGCCAAGTATTTTTCCGCATCCATTGCAGCCATACAACCACTTCCTGCTGCGGTAATCGCCTGACGATATCTGTGATCCTGAACATCGCCCGCTGCGAAAACTCCCGGCAAATTGGTCAAGGTGGAACCCGGAACGGTTTTGATGTATCCGCTTTCATCCAAATCGATTTGGCCTGCAAAAATATCTGTATTCGGTTTATGACCAATCGCGATAAAAATTCCGTGAACGTCTATCTTGGAGATTTCCTGAGTTTGATTATTAATCACCACTGCTCTTTCGACCAAAGCATTTTCGCCTTCAATTCCGATTAATTCATGGTTGAATTTCACTTCGATATTGGGCGTATTTAGAACCCGATGGATCATCGCTTTTGATGCCCGGAAGGTATCTTTTCTTACCAACATGGTTACTTTGTTCGTAAGTTTTGCCAGATAGGTCGCTTCTTCAGCCGCGGTATCGCCCGCTCCTACTACCACCACATCTTTTCCTTTATAGAAAAATCCGTCGCAGGTTGCACAGGCAGAAACTCCACCTCCGGAATATTTTTTCTCATCATCAAGGCCTAAATATTTCGCAGTAGCACCGGTAGAAATTATCACCGTTCTGGCAAAGATCTCTTTATTTCCGGCCCATAAACGATGAACACCACCTTCTTCTTTAGAAAATTCAACTTTGGTGATGAGTTCGTAATGAACTTTTGTATCGAATCTTTCGGCCTGTTTCTGAAGATCCATCATCATTTGAGGACCTGTAACGCCGTCTGGATAGCCGGGAAAGTTATCTACTTCTGTGGTAGTTGTTAGCTGCCCGCCAGGTTCAAGACCTGTGTACAATTCGGGTTTAAGATCGGCTCTGGCTGCGTAAATCGCTGCGGTAAATCCGGAAGGTCCGGAACCTACGATAACGCATTCTAAAATATTTTGTTCCATGAATTAAGTTTAAAATTTTGAATGTTCAAAAATCGGTATTTATTTTGGGTTGAAGTATATGTTATGATGATTTTTTTCAATGCGCGAAATATCATCTTTATTTTATTTGTCTGATGTTTTTTCTTTATTTAATGATCTTTGTTTCACAACTGAAACCGCGACCCGACCTGAGTGGAGCTCTTTTTGCGCAACGAAGTGAAGCAAAAAAGCGGGAACGGAGGGCGGAAAAGTCGCCCAAAATCACACTTTCACCTTTAAGCGGTCGACATGAAGGATTTTGTATACCATTTCTCGCAGCAACTCGCTTTCTTCCATATTTACGGCGCCTAAACCTTTGTTTTTCAGGTCCATTTCGCGCAGAATGGAGATGATTCGCGTACAGTGTTTGAGGTTGTAAAAACGTGCAGCTTCAGTATAATTTTTGACAAAATACGGGTTTACGCCCATTGCGGATGCCATCGCCTGCTGCGACTGTCCTGCCATGGTGTGGCAAATCACCAGATTCGAAAAAAAGTTATATAAATTACCGATCACCATTGGGAACGAATTGTTTTTTGGCGATTTCCCCATGAAATGTGCGATCCGCAGCGCGTTGCTTTCATCTTTTTTACCAAGAGCTTTGATGAGTTCGAAAACATTAAAATCTTTGCTGATTCCGATGTGGGTTTCGATGATTTTTTCGTCGAGAAGTTCATCGTTTTTCAGAATCATTTTGAGCTTACTGAGTTCGTTGGAAATCCTTGACAAATCGGTTCCGAGGTATTCGGAGAGTAATAAAGGAATATCTGGTTTTGTTTTCAGACCGACATTGCGAAGCTCCTGCTCGATCCATTTCGGTACTTCATAATCCTTCATTTTCGGACTTTCGAAAAGCATTTTGCTTTTGGAAAGTATCTTGGCAAAACTCTTTCTAGTATCCACCTTTTTGTGCTTATGTGCGATCACTAAAAGAGTCGATTCCACGGGATTTTCAACATAGATTTTCAACGCATCTGCTTCTTTTTCGGTTAACCGAATTTCCTGAGCTTCTTTAAGGATAATCACCTGTTTATCGCCCATCATCGGGAATTGTCTTGCTAGAGAAAGCACCTCAGAAAAAGTGGTGTCTTTGCCATAAACCACGGTTTGATTGAAAGCTTTTTCATCCTCTTCCAAAACATCGTTTTCGAAAGATTTCACTGCTGAATCTATAAAAAAAGGTTCTTCACCATGGAAAAAATAAATCGGTAAAAACTCTTTATTTTTAATATTTTTGAGGATTAAATCTAATTCTTTCATAAATGCAACTTCCGGAACTGAATTTTGAGGATACTTTTGATTTTCAAATCAAGAGAGACAAAGATAAGTTTTTTATTTATGATTTGGTTCGGAAAAGCTGGCTTTTGCTAACGCCCGAAGAATGGGTTCGGCAACATTGGGTGCATTATTTTCATTTAAAAAAAGGCAGAAATCTTTCCTCACTAATCCTCGAAAAAAAGCTGGAACTGAACGGTACCACAAAGAGAATTGATCTTTTGGTTACCGAAAAAACCATTCCGAAAATCCTGGTGGAGTGCAAAGCTCCTCACATCAAAATCACCGAAAAAACTTTTGAGCAAATCGCGCGATACAACTCCATCATCGGTGCGGAAGAAATTATACTTTCCAATGGTTTGCTACATGTTTTTGCGAAATTTTCTGAAAATCATTACGTTTTTTCGCCTTTTGCATATTAATTTTGCAAAATGTTAAAACTCAACCACCCCCTTTTTTCCATATTTCCTTTGCTAATTTTTGTTCTGGTATTTTTGGGATTCGGAATTTATAATAATGATTTTTACGCGCTTCCCTCTCCTATCGCAGCTTTGATCGGGATTACCGCAGCTTTCATCCTTCTAAAAGGAAAAATCAACGAAAAAGTAGATACTTTTTTGAAAGGTTGCGGCGACGGAAAAATCCTCACGATGTGTATTATTTACCTTTTGGCAGGTGCTTTCGCAACGGTAACCAAAGCGACAGGTAGTGTAGATTCCATCGTAAATCTGGGATTAAATTATGTTTCTCCGGCCTATTTTCCAGTTGGGGTTTTTGTCATGGCGGCGTTTCTTTCATTCGCCTCCGGAACATCTGTTGGATCTATCGTTACGCTGGGTCCGATTGTGATTGCATTGGCTGAAAAAAGCGACTCACCTTTAGGATTAATCGGTGCTTGTTTACTTTCGGGAGCGATGTTTGGCGATAACCTGTCTTTGATTTCGGACACTACCATTGCTGCGACCCAAAGTTTGGGCTGCCAGATGAAAGATAAATTTCGTTTCAATTCCAAGTTAGCATTTCCCGCTGCGTTGGTAACGATTTTAATTTTAATTGTATTGGGATTCAATCAGGAAGGTACAGCAGTCATTAGCGGAAACAAAGAATTTAATTTGATTTTAATCTTGCCTTATCTTTTGGTTATTGCGCTTTCATTGATTGGTTTAAATGTTTTCGTTGTATTATTCGCAGGACTAATTTTCGCCGGAATGCTTGGATTTGGTTATGGAAGTTTCGATTTTATCGGCTTTGCCAAAAAAACCTATGAAGGATTTACCAGCATGACCGAGATTTTTCTGCTTTCACTTCTCACAGGCGGTTTGGCAGCAATGGTAGAAAAAGCCGGCGGAATTTCTTTCGTTATTAAAAACATCAGCAAAATCATTAATTCCAAAAAAACAGCACTTTTGGGAATTGGCGGTTTGGTTACGGTTGCCAATCTTTGCGTTGCCAACAACACCATTTCGATTATTATTTCGGGCAAAGTAGCGAAAGAAATTAATGATAAATACGGACTGAAACCACAGCAAAGTGCATCTATCCTTGATATTTTTTCCTGTTATGTTCAAGGATTGATTCCTTACGGTGCTCAAATTCTTATTTTAATCTCATTGAGTAATTTCAAAATGGAATATCCGGACCTTGTTCAATATTCATTTTACCTTCATATCCTTTTAGTTTTCACATTAATCAGCATTTTTTTTGGCAAAAAACAATCAGTATGACGAAGCAGAATTCAACAATAAAAAATATCATTTTCGATTTTGGTGGCGTTTTAATGGACTGGAATCCGCGGTATTTCTACAAAGATTACTTTAATGATGACGAAAAAATGGAATTTTTCCTCAGAAACATTGCCACCGATGAGTGGAATGCGGAACAAGATCGAGGAAGAAGTCTGGCTGAAGGAACCGAAATTCTGATTGCAAAATTCCCAGAATGGGAAACGGAAATCCGCGCATATTACGACAATTGGACCACGATGTTGAGATCGGATATTCCGGAAAACGTGGCAGTTTTACGAAAGCTAGAACATTCAGAATATGATCTTTTTGGATTAACGAATTGGTCTGCAGAAACTTTTCCTTATGCTTTGGAAAATTACGATTTCTTCAAAATATTTGATGGGAAAATCGTGGTTTCAGGCACGGAAAAATTGATTAAACCCGACCCGAAAATTTGGGAAGTTTTATTGGAACGGTACAACATTAAGGCTAATGAATCGGTTTTCATTGATGATAACGCCAAGAATATTGAAACCGCCAAAAACTTAGGTTTTGTAACGATTCATATTACTGAAGAAACCAATTTAGCAGAAGAACTTCGAAATTTGGGAGTAGAATTTTAATTAAAATCCGCTATTCCTCTTCGCGATTAACCAGTTCCATCGAAAAAGCAGGCAGACAAATTGCTAAATATTCGCAAGGATTTTCGAACGGATTGCTGTAGCGGATTCTTGCACCTTTTTCGATCATGATGCTTTGTCCGGCCTCCAAAACAAGGGTTTCTCCATCGATTTCAAACTGTTTTTTCCCTTTTATTATGTAGGTAAATTCATCAAATTCCGGTGTTTGATGCGGTTCGCTCCAATTCGGCGGAGCTACCATGTGCGCAATGGAAATATTGGAATTTCCGGTGGAGTTTCCCCAGATTTCTTCAATCAGCTTCCCGTCGGTCGTCGGAACCACAAAAGGTGATTTTTGAATTTTATATTTTGGCATTTTCTTTATTTTTAAGTATCTCAAAATTACGATTATCTTTCATTTCGATGAAACACGTCGCCGAATATTACACCAAACACTCACTGTATCTTTATTCTTATGTTTAAATTTGAACTAATAAAAATCAAAATAATGATACGATCCTTACTATTAACCGTTGCAATTGCATTTTCGGGAACTCTATTTAGTCAGCAACTAAAACCTGTTTCCTATCAAGATGGCAAACAAAAACTGAATGGTTTAGTAACTTCCAACAACGGAAAAAAACTTCCCGGAGTTCTCATTTTACCCGCGTGGAAAGGAATTGACAATGAAGCAAAAACTGCTGCTTTAGATTTAGAAAAAGAAGGGTATATTGCATTTATTGCCGACATTTATGGTGAAGGAAACATCCCTTCGGATAATGCTACAGCGGCAAAAACAGCTGGATATTACAAAGAAAATTTTGCTGAATATCAAAAAAGAATTGCACTGGCATTGGAACAACTAAAAAAACATGGCGCAATCCCTGAAAAAATAGCCATCATCGGCTACTGTTTCGGAGGAACCGGTGCCTTGGAAGCTGCAAGAGGGAAATTGCCTGCTGCTGGATTCGTGTCCATTCATGGTGGATTAGCGAAAAATCCGATGAGGAAGAATGAAGATCTGAAGGCCAAAATTTTAGTAGAACATCCCGCCGATGACGAAAGCGTAACGGCGGAAGATTACCACAATCTGGTAAAAGAAATGAATGAGGGAAAAGCTGATTGGCAAATCATCACTTACGCGAATTCGAAACACACTTTTACAAATCCTGAAACGGCCGATTATAATCCAATAATGGCGAAACGAGCGTGGAATCACACGTTGTTATTTTTGAAAGAGATTTTAAAATAATTTCTTTTCCATTATTTATAAAAAAAAATCCTTTTCAAAACTGAAGAGGATTTTTGTTTAAAAAAAGTCTAAATTTAGAAAGTAAATTTCGTGTCATTTTTAATCACCGAAAGCACGATATTGCTGTGATACTGACCGATATTGGGAATATTAGCAACAACAGTCGTCATGAAATTATTATAATCTTTGATATTTTTCGCAACAACTTTGATCACATAATCGTATTGCCCGGAAAGACTTACCACTTCCAAAACCTGTGGTTCCGCTTTGATTTTGGCTTCAAATTCCTGCAATTTTTCGTTGGATTGTTCCTTCAAAACGATGTTACAATACGCCATGATTTCGAAACCGGCAAGTTCAGCATCGATCAAGACTACATGTTTTCGGATGATTCCGCTGTTTTTCAACGACTTGATTCTTTCGTAAGTTGCCGTAAAAGAAAGTCCTATTTTCTCGGCCAAATCTTTCACCGATACCGTAGAATCTTCCTGCAGAAAATTGAGTATTTTATGATCGTTCGCGTCTAATGTTTTCATCTTTTTTAATTAAATTTTCTGAAGACCTCCTCGAAATTTAAAGTAATTTCTTCCAAACACAAATTGCCGATACTTCCTTTATGAGTATGCTTCAAATCATCGTTTCGGTAGTGATAAGTCCCATTTTCAATGGCATTTCCGACCTCGCGATAGGCTTCGCGAAAACTCGCTCCATTCATCACCAATTCGTTGATTTTTTCGACGCTGAAAAGATAATCATATTTTTCGTCCTTTAAAATATCATTTTTCACTTCGATATGTTGAAGCATAAATTCAAAAATTTCGAGACAATCTTTTAGCTCCTGAATTCCGGGAAAAATAATTTCTTTAGTAAGCTGAAAATCCCTGTGGTAACCGGACGGGAGATTATTGGTAAGGAGCGTCAATTCATTCGGAAGACTTTGGATTCTCGCAGATTTTGCGCGGATCAATTCAAAAACATCGGGATTTTTTTTGTGAGGCATAATGCTGCTACCGGTCGTAAGTTCCGTCGGAAAACCGATAAATCCGTAATTCTGATTGCTGAACATGCAAATATCGTAAGCCAATTTGCCTAAAGTCGACGCTAAAGTGCTCATCGCCATCGCTGTTATTTTTTCCGATTTTCCACGAGTCATCTGCGCGTAAACAGAATTGACATTCATTTTTTCAAGATTCAATTCCTTCGTCGTAAAATCTCTGTCGAGCGGAAAAGAAGAGCCAAAACCCGCTCCAGAACCCAAAGGATTTTTCTGAACCACCGATAAAGCCGCCGCCAAAACCTCCAAATCCTCAGATAAAGATTCGGCAAAAGCACTGAACCATAGTCCAAATGAAGAAGGCATCCCAATTTGGAAATGCGTGTAACCCGGCATCAATACAGATTTGTGGGTTTCTGAAAGCATCATTAATCTTTCAAATAAAGATTTTGAAAGCTTCGCAATCGATTTAATTTCTGCTGTTAAAAATAATTTGATTGCCAATAAAACCTGATCATTTCTGGATCTTCCAGTGTGAATTTTCTTTCCTGCATCGCCGAGTTTTTCGGTGAGATTAAACTCAATTTGGCTGTGAATATCCTCTACTCCGCTGTTGATCAAAAGTTGGTTTTGTTTTGCCAAAACATTCATTTCATCCAATTCTTTTTGAATGGAATCGTTTTCTTTCTCCGTCAAAAAACCGATTTTCTTAAGCATTTTGCAATGCGCTTTTGTTCCAAGAATATCGTATTGAGCCAATAAAACATCGAAATCTTTATCATTTCCGACGGTAAATTTTTCGATGATTTCCAAGTATTTCAGATTCGCGGAATCTTTTGCCCACAATTTTTTATTTTCCATTTTTTAAAGGATATGAGAGAGAATTTTAATGTATTTTTCGATGCCTTCATCGAGTTCTTTTTCGTAGATAAATTCGTCAGCAGTGTGGGAACGCGTAGAATCTCCGGGACCAATTTTTACAGAATTAAAAGGCATTAACGCCTGATCTGAAATCGTCGGAGAACCATAAAGCTCGCAATTTTCTTGTTGTGCCGCCCAAACAAAAGGATGATCCAGATCGATTCGGGAAGAATTTAAAGCCAGAGATCGAGGTTGAATTTCCGACTCCAATTCTTTTTGGAAAATCTCTACAATTTCCGAATTTGAATAAAGTTCATTCGTACGAACATCCACCGTGAAATGACACTGATCCGGAACCACATTATGTTGAGAACCGGCATTCACAATCGTTACCGTAGCTTTTACTTTTCCTAAAACCTCAGAAACCTTGTCAAAACTTAAATTCTGAATTTTCTGAATATCGCGAACCGCTTTATAAATGGAATTATCATCATTGAGATGGGCCGCGTGAGAAGCCGTTCCTTTTGCCACACAGTTTAAAACCACCAACCCTTTTTCAGCGATTGCCAAATTCATTTTGGTAGGTTCTCCAACAATTGCAAAATCGATTTTCCCCAAATCCTCCAGAATTGAAGTCACTCCGTTTTTGCCGGAAATTTCTTCTTCAGCCGTAGCTGCATAGATTAAATTATATTTCAATTTTTGAGCATAAAAATGAGAAAAAACCGCCCATAAACTCACCAAACTAGCACCTGCATCATTGCTTCCCAAGCCAAAAATTTTCCCGTCTTTTTCTATTGCTTTGAAAGGGTCGAGGGTGTACGCAGAATTGGGTTTTACCGTGTCGTGATGGGAATTAAGGAGAATTGTCGGAAGATTTTCATCGAAATAAAGATTCTTTGCCCAGATATTATTTCCTTTTCGCTGAAACGGAATCTTCTTTTCGCGCAAATATTTCTCTATAATTAAAGCCGTAATTTCCTCTTCTCTGCTGAAAGAAGGCGTTTCGATGAGTTGCATCAAAAACTTTTTGGCGTCTTTTTTTAAATTTTCCATTAATGCAAAATGATATTTGTTCCCGGTTTTCCGTTGTTGAAATACAATTCCAATGCGTCACTTTTTAGAATTCTAGCTTCTTCTACGCCGTGATACAATGCTCTGAAAGCCGTTTGTAGCTTAGGAATCATTCCATCGGCAATTTGTTTGGTTTCTTTCATTTGCGTAAAATCGGACTTTGAAATTTCTTCAATCACCGAATTTTCATCCGCAATATCTTTTAAAACCCCATTTTTTTCAAAACAATAAATGAGGTGCGTTTTATAATTCGCCGACATCGCTTTTGCAATTTCTGCCGCTACAGCATCTGCATTGGTATTTAAAAGTTCGCTTTCTTCACTAATGCTGATAGAATTCACAACCGGAACGATATTTCCCGCAATGAAATTTTCGAAAATCGCCTCATTCACCTTTACAATATCGCCAACAAAACCATAATTGATGACAGAAGCATCTCTTTTCTTTGCAACTATACAATTCAAATCTGCGCCCGAAAGTCCTATTGCCAAAAGCTTTTCGGAAGACAAACCCGTCACAATATTTTTATTGATCAAACCCGCATACACCATTGTACAAAGCTCCAAAGTTTCTGCAGATGTGATGCGTCTTCCCTCCACCATTTGCTGTGGAACCTGAAGTTTTTGGGCAAGTTCTGTCACTTTTTTTCCGCCACCGTGAACCAAAATCGTTTTCTGTCCGGATGCTGCAATTGCTTTTAGACAGGTTTTCAGCGTTTCGGAATTATTGATGGTTTCGCCGCCAATTTTTATGATGAATAAATCTTCCATTTCACAATGAATTTTCGAGGATTTTCTTAATGATTAACTGCGCGGAAAGCGTTCTGTTATTGGCTTGTTGATAAATTAAAGAATTCGAAGAATCCAAAACTGCATCACTCATTTCCAGATTTCGGCGAACCGGAAGACAATGCATAAATTTTGTTTCGGGGTTGGTTTTTAAAAAATCTTCACCCAAAAGCCAATCTCCTTTCACTTCGGGTAATGCGCCATAATTTTCAAACGAAGACCAGTTTTTAAAATATACAAAATCTGCATTTTGCAATGCCTCTTCCTGATTATGATACACTTTCGCAGCTCCTGTAAATTCTTTGCTTAAATCATAACCTTCCGGATTTGCGATACAAAAATCGACGTCGGCAGCGTTCATCCATTCCGCAAAAGAATTTCCAACCGCTTGGGGAAGCGCTTTGATGTGTGGCGCCCATGAAAGAACCACATTGGGTTTCTGAGGTTTATTCCAGTTTTCACGAATCGTAATTAAATCCGCAAAACTCTGCAAAGGATGTCGTGTAGCCGATTCCAGAGAAATCACCGGAACTGTTGCATATTTGATGAAAGAATTCAAAACAAACTCGTTATAATCCTCGTCGCGGTCTTTTAATCCCGGAAAACATCGCAAACCGATGACATCGCAATATTCGCTCAAGACTTTAGCCGCATCTTTGATATGCTCCACGGTAGTACCGTTCATCACAGCGTTTTCTGCAAATTCCCAATTCCATGCATCTTGTCCGGCGTTGATCACCTGAACCTGCATTCCGAGGTTCATTCCGGCTTTTTGACTGCTCATTCTGGTTCTTAAACTAGGATTTAGAAATACCAAGCCGAGCGTTTTATTTTTTCCTAAATCACTGAAACCGTAAAGATTTTTTTTAAGTTCCAAAGCTTCCTGAACAAGTATTTCAGGATTTGATATATCGTGTACTGAAGTGAAATTTTTCATTTTTTTTAAATTAAATTTAAAACTGATTGAAGAGAAGCAATAAAATAATCGATCTCCGAATAAGAAATCGTGAGCGGTGGTAAAAGCCTCATCGTTAAAGGATTTTTAGCGCTTCCTACAAAAATTTTATGTTCTTCCCTTAATTTTTTAGAAACGTGAGCGGCAGGAATTTCAAAATCGATTCCTATTAAAAGACCTTTTCCGCGGATTTCTTTGATTTGCGGAATTTCCTGTAATTTTTGGATTAAATAGGCTCCTTTTTGAAAGGATTCTTCCATAAGATTTTCATCAGCAATAATCTCCAAAACCGCAATTGCAGCGGCACAAGCCAAATGATTTCCGCCAAAAGTAGTTCCGAGCATTTTATGTTTTGCCGGAATTTTCGGGGAAACCAAAACGCCACCGATCGGGAAACCATTTGCCATCCCTTTTGCTGTGGTAATGATGTCGGGTTTTACTTTGAAATGCTGATGAGCAAAGAATTTCCCGCTTCTCGCATAACCGGACTGAATTTCATCGGAAATAAAGAAAACCGAATTTTCGGTGCACAATTCCGAGATTTTCGACATTAATTCCTGAGAAGGGATCTGAATTCCGCCAATTCCCTGAATTCCTTCGATAATAACTCCGGCCAAATCGTGGAGATTTTCTTTGAATAATTTTTCAAATGCTTCTGCATTATTCCATTCACAGAAAATAAAATTTGAAGTTTCGTTTACAGGAGCGACAATCGAAGAATCATCCGTTGCTGCAACTACCGCGGAAGTTCTGCCGTGAAAAGAATTTCTGAACGTAATGAATTTCTTTTTCCCAGAAGTGAAAGATGCGATTTTCAGGGCATTTTCATTCGCTTCCGCACCAGAATTGCAAAGAAAAAGCGCATAATCTTCATATCCGGAAATTTTTCCGAGCTTTTCTGCCAATTCTTCCTGGAGTTTATTAATCACCGAATTGGAATAAAAACCGATTTGATCGAGTTGATTTTTAATTTTTTCCACATAATGAGGATGCGTGTGACCAACAGAAATCACCGCATGACCACCATAGAAATCGAGATATTCGGTTCCGTTTTCGTCCCAAAGTTTACAATTTTCTGCCTTTACAATATTTATGGGCATCAAAGGATATACATCAAATAATTTCATGATTAAAAGACAGAAGGTTTAAGATTAAGTCCGGATTTTTCATTGAAACCGAACATCAAATTCATATTTTGGATCGCTTGTCCGGAAGCGCCTTTCAACAGATTATCGATCGCGACATGAACTGCAAGATTTTTTCCGACTTTTTCGATATAAACAACTGCTTTATTGGTATTTACGACTTGTTTTAAATCAATCGGACTTGCGGAAACGAAGACAAATTTTGAGTATTTATAAGAGTAACGATACATTTCCTCGATTTCAGTCTGAGAAAGATCGCTTTCCATCATTACTGAAACGAAAATTCCGCGCGTGAAATCGCCTCTCCACGGGATAAAATTAATTTCCGTTTTAGTTTCAGAAATCAAAGAAATACTTTTCTCAATTTCCGCGATATGTTGATGAGTAAAGGTTTTGTATGGAGAAATATTATCATTTCGCCAGTTGAAATTCAATGATTGATGCAACGCTTTTCCGGCGCCTGTAGAACCTGTAATTCCTACACATTGGATTTTTTCAATTTTTTCTTGTTTTAAAATTGGTAAAATCCCCAGTTGAATCGCCGTTGCAAAACATCCCGGATTGGCGATATATGAAGCTTTTGCAATTTTTTCTTTATTAAATTCCGACAGTCCGTAGATGAATTTTTTGTCGTTCCATTCTTCATCTACCCGGAAATCGTTACCCAAATCGATAATTTTAGTTTCGGGAGCAATGCGTTTTTCGTTTTCGATAAGCCAATTTTTGCTTTCGCCATGCGGAAGACAAAGGAAAATCATATCTGCAGGTTGTGCTAAATTTTCAAATTTTAAAGTTGTTTCCCCAAACAAATCTTTATGAACATCAGAAACAAATTCGCCCTGAAGACTTTGGCTCGTCACGAAAGAAATTTCCACATTCGGGTGATAGAGCAAGATTCGAATCAATTCGCCCGCTGTAAAACCTGTTCCGCCTACAATTCCTACTTTTATTTTTTCCATTTTAATTCTTGTTGTTTACCTGATGATAAATGCTGAGCGCATTCGAATAAATTTTGGAGAACCCTTTCACATCAGCTTCCGTCCAAGTTTTGTTCATTTCTCCATAAGAGCCGAATTTTGAAGACATTAAATCGTTTTCCGACTCTACTCCGATCAGTGAAAAATGATAAGGTTTCAATAAAATTTTCACAATTCCGTTCACTGTTTTCTGTGAAGATTCGAAAAGTGCTTCCATATCCTGCATCACCGGATCGAGCACCAAACCGTCGTGCAGATAATTTCCGTAAGAAAGACTCAGCTGATCTTTTATGAAAAGTTGACTTTTGGTTAAGGTATGTTTTTCCAGCAAATGATGCGCTTTCAGAATGATCAAAGGCGCTGCAGCTTCAAAACTTACCCGACCTTTGATTCCGATAATTGTATCGCCAACGTGCGTATCGCGGCCAATTGCAAAAGGTTGTGCTATTTCCTGAATAAACTGAATTGCCTCAATCGGTTTAGAAAATTCCTGACCATTCACTGCCTTGATTTCTCCTTTTTCGAAAGTAATGCTCAATTCTTCAGGCTCCGATTTTGAAATTTGCGTTGGAAAAGCTGTTTCAGGAAGTGAAATATTAGATGTCAAAGTTTCCTTTCCACCTACAGAAGTTCCCCAAAGACCTTTATTGATCGAATATTGCGACTTTTCAAAATTAATTTCGAAACCATTTTCTTTTAGAAAATCAATCTCTTCATTTCTAGAAAGTTTCAAATCACGAATCGGCGTAATGATTTCAACTTCCGGCAAAAGAATCTGAAAAATACTATCAAATCTCACTTGATCGTTTCCTGCACCGGTACTTCCGTGAGCAATGGATTTTGCGCCGATTTTCTTTGCATAATCAGCAATCGCAGTTGCCTGAAAAACCCTCTCAGAACTTACGGAAAGCGGATAGGTATTGTTTTTCAAGACGTTTCCGAAAATTAAATATTTGATGCATTTTTGGTAATAATTCTCCGCATCATCAATTACATGAAAAGATTTTACGCCCAATTGATATGCGCGTTCCTCGGTTTTTTGAATTTCCTCAGCAGAAAATCCACCAAGATTGACCATCACCGCATGAACTTCCAACTGCTTAATTTTTGAAAGATAAACCGCACAAAAAGATGTGTCGAGGCCGCCACTGTAAGCCAAAACTACTTTTTCCATAACATTGTTTTTATTTTTTTGAATTTTGAAAACAACTTCTGGTCATTTTCAGATTTGATATTATTAGAATTTTCTTGAGATTTATTTTCTTCCGGATTATACAACATCGCGGTGCAAAGGCAGTTCTTGCGATCTTTACTATTTAAAATTTCGAAATTCACACAACTTTTGCAGCCGCTCCAAAAAACCTCATCCTGAGTCAATTCGGAATAAGTAACCGGCTTGTAACCCAAGCTGCTATTGATTTTCATTACCGCTAAACCCGTTGTAAGGCCGAATAATTTCGCGTTGGGATATTTTTCGCGCGAGTAGGAAAATATCTTTTGTTTAATCGCCTTTGCCAAACCATCTTTCCTGAATTTTTTCGCGACTATTAACCCCGAATTAGCGACATATTCCTTGTTGCTCCAAGTTTCAATATAACAGAAACCCGCCCATTCCCCTTCAGCCGAAAAAGCCATTACTGCTTTTCCTTCGTTGATTTTTTCTTCGAGATAAGCTGCAGACCGCTTTGCAATTCCCGTTCCGCGCTCTTTGGCTGATTCTTCTATCTCTTTTAAAATAACTGGAACAAATTCAAGATGCTTATTTTCAGCGACTGTAACTATAAATTTATTATTTAAATCCACTTTTATCTAAATTAGAGCGCAAAAATAGATAAATTTTGTTTAAAAACAATTCTTTATAGATTTAATTTTTAAAAATTAGCGCAATTTTAATTATAATATCTATAAAAAAAGAAAAGCCCAGATAAAATCTGCGCTTTTCTTAAAAATTGAAACTTAAAATATGTATACTCTTAGAAAACCATCTCTGGAATTTCTCCTTCAATAATTAAATCAGCTTCTGTAGCTTTCACGATATCTTCCACGGAAACTCCGGGTGCACGCTCGAGAAGTTTGAAACCATTCGGCGTTACATCCATCACTGCAAGTTCTGTCACGACTTTTTTCACACAGCCGACGCCAGTTAAAGGAAGCGTACATTTTTTCAGGATTTTGCTTTCTCCGGCTTTATTTACATGCATCATCGCAACGATGATATTTTCCGCAGAAGCTACCAAATCCATTGCGCCGCCCATTCCCTTCACCATTTTTCCAGGGATTTTCCAATTGGCAATATCGCCATTTTCCGAAACTTCCATTGCACCAAGAATGGTGAGATCCACTTTTTGGCTTCGGATCATCCCAAAACTGAATGCAGAATCGAAAAAAGAAGCACCTGGAAGTGTTGTAATGGTTTGCTTTCCAGCATTAATCAAGTCCGGATCCTCTTCGCCTTCAAAAGGAAAAGGTCCCATTCCTAAAACGCCATTTTCACTTTGGAATTCCACAGAAATATCCTGCGGAACGTAGTTTGCGACCAAGGTGGGGATTCCGATCCCGAGATTTACATAATAACGGTCTTTAACTTCCTTTGAAATTCGCTGTGCGATTTGTTCTTTTGTTAGCATTATGATTCTCTTTTTCGGGTTGTACGTTGCTCTATTCTTTTCTCGAATTTTTCTCCCTGAAAAATCCGCTGTACCATAATTCCCGGAATATGAATCTGGTTAGGATCAAGTTCGCCCGGCTCTACCAATTCTTCCACCTCGGCAATGGTTATTTTTCCTGCTCCAGCCATTGGCGCATTGAAATTCCGTGCAGTTCCCCTGAAGATTAAATTCCCTGCGTGATCTCCTTTCCATGCTTTCACGATAGAAAAATCTGCTTCGTAGGCATACTCCAGAATATACATCTTACCGTTGAATTCTTTGGTTTCCTTACCTTCCGCAACCTCAGTTCCGTAACCTGCGGGAGTATAGAACGCAGGAATTCCGTGTTGCGCAGCGCGACATTTTTCCGCTAAAGTTCCTTGGGGCGTGAGTTCCACTTCCAATTCACCGGAAAGCATTTGTCTTTCGAATTCGGCATTTTCGCCTACATAGGATGCGATCATTTTTTTAATTTGTTTCTTTTGAAGAAGCAAACCAAGTCCAAAATCATCCACTCCCGCATTATTGGAAATACAGGTAAGTCCGGAAATATTGCTTGCAACCAGCTCGGCGATTGAATTTTCTGGAATTCCGGATAATCCGAAACCACCTACAATCAAAGTCATTCCATCGGTAATTCCCTGGATGGCTTCCTGGGCATTTTTTACTCTTTTATCGATCATTATAATATTGAAATTTTGTGGCTTGAAATTACAATTTTTTTTAATAAAATTCTATTTCCGGTTTTTGTAAATTTGCAAAAGCTTTTTTTAAATATTTTTAAATCATCATTGAATGGCAATTTTAAAAAAAAATCTTTTAAAGTATTGGCAGACAGAAAAAATTATGTTATTTTTGCACCCTGTTAATCAACCTCTGACGAAGGACGTGAAAGTTGGTTAGCTCGACAAAACAATTTTTTTACAAAAAAATGGATTTAGTAAAGTACGTACAAGACAAGTACATCACAAAAAAAGAATTCCCAGAATTCAAAGCCGGTGACACCATCACTGTGTATTACGAAATTAAAGAAGGTGCTAAAACAAGAACTCAGTTCTTTAAAGGTACAGTAATTCAGTTGAGAGGAACTGGTCTTACCAAGACATTTACCATCAGAAAAATGAGTGGTGATGTAGGTGTAGAGAGAGTTTTCCCAATGAACATGCCAGCTCTTCAGAAAATTGAATTAGACAGAAGAGGAAAAGTTAGAAGAGCTAGAATCTACTACTTTAGAAACCTTAGAGGTAAAAAAGCGAGAATTAAAGACGCTGCTTACAAAAAATAATTCAGACAACAACAATAGGAAAACCCATCAGATTTTTTTGATGGGTTTTTTATTGATGCTATTTTTATAAAAGTGGTATCTCATAAAAAAACCGCCTTGCTAAAAAGCAAGACGGCTATAAATATCATGACTAACAATTATTTTTTAATCATCAATTTAGAAGAGTAATTTACTCCTATTCCTGAAACTTTTACTACATATACTCCATTTACTAGAGATTGTGTATTAACTGCGTCAGTAGCAGAAATTTTCTGGCTGGAAACTAATTTTCCGGTTGCATCGAAGATTTCAACATTTACTTTTCCTAAAGTTTTGTTTGCTGATTTTAAGAAAAATTCGTTTTTCGCAGGATTTGGATAAATGTGTATACCTTTATTTACATTGACTTCCCCTGAAGCTAATACTTTTTGGCAACGCGCATCATCTGCATGCTTTGTGAAATCTTCAACCTGATCATTGATATTGGTTGTAGATCCTGAAGCTGCATTAACTCCCAGACCTCGCTTAGCAAAAACTTCCCAAATCATACATTTATCTGTTCCTTGAGTTGTTGCCTCTTCCGCTGCTAAAATAGCATCTCGACCTTGGATAAATCCAGGATTGATAGGAGTCAGTTTAAGAGCATCAACTACCAGTTGAAGAACTCTAGTGCTTCCGTTGGCGGTATTGGCCATTACATCAGAAGAATATCCATATTTTTCAACGTATTTCCAGTGCAGATCCCACAACATCGACGCCCAAACGAAACCTATCGAGTGAACATCTGGCACCAATACGCCTGAAGAATTAGCATATTCCATACCGTTAGTATCGCTGTAAACATAATTATTTACACCAAAATCCGGGGAATATGGAGCCGGACGAATCCCTCCTCCATCAATTGCTTCGGAAGAAGCATAAGTTCCTATTCCTCTAGGCACACTTGCATTGTCACCTGGTCTGTTGGTAAGCATCAAAGCAAAGAAATCAGACCAACCTTCACCCATCTGCTCTTTATTTAAACTGGAACTTAATGACCCGATAATTCTTGTAGAAATTCCGTGGCCATACTCATGGGCGATGATTCCATTATCAAAACTTCCGTCTCTGAAAATCTGTGTGGATGAATCATATTTTAAAGTAACATTAACATTTTTACCAGAATCAATAAGTCCTTTCATATAAACACCTTCAACATTCTCTACCAAAACTGAAGGAATAGTAATGGATGCGTCGGTGCCACCCATACCGGTTGTAGGAGTAGAATCTGGCATATTATAAATAATCGCAGCAGCAGCACCGGCTTCCTGTGCATTTTTCACCTTTACGGTAAAAGAACAAGTACCTCTTGGCATCAAGCCAATCTTACCGGTAAGTGAACCGGCAGGCAGTGCCGTGCAGCCGTCAGCAACCGAAGTTAAAACAACATCTCCGGTTACGCCCGTTGTTGTTAAAGTAGGACCAAATGTTGTTGAAACATAATTTTTCACTTTTCTACCAATTGCTTCTGGTGGAGTATTATAAAATACCCTTTCCGTAAGTGCCGGATTCCAAAGGTACATTTGCATCCTTGGTCTTGTTCCGTCGGACGGTGTATAGAAGTTAGCATTATCAGTTCCACCACCATCTTGCGCTTCAGCCATAACATAATCATGTTGAGAGCCACCTTTTCCGAAATTATACGCTTGGAAATTTCTAGCAGTTTCTGTAAATCCTAAGCGATAAAATACATCGTGCATTTTATTATTCATGTAGAATAAATTGGTGATCGCCGCATTCTGATTAACTGTATACTGATTATCAATTGAAAACGGGAAATCAAACATCCTGCTAGCACCACCGTCTGCATACATTCCTGCCGCGTTTTTCTTAGCTACATCATCGTAGGCCATCACGTTGTTTCCCCTAGTCGTATTATAAGAACCAGAATAACTACCTCCGGAAATTGTATGCCATCCATCAGGTGAAGCATCTAAAAACCAAGGATTAGAAACAACAGATCTACTGCCGTGACTCGGACTCTCTAAAGGCAGAGCAAATACATTATAACTTGCATCTAAAGCTGCTAAAGCAGTTGGAGCTTTAATTTCAGGAACTGATTCTTTGTCGAAATTGGTAGAAAAACCTTCTGGAGTGTGTGCAGAATAATCGTGCTGGAAAGTACCATGTGGGAAAGTACAAGAAATGGTTAAATTTTCTTTATTCACAATTTCTCCCGTTGTTGCATCAGCAAGAATATCCCAATAGTTTGAGGTACCTTTTTCTGCAAACATAAATTGATGGCAAAGTTTCAAATCTCCTTTTTCAGTAAGAAAATATACTAATTTTGTTTTGGCGAAAGAGGCTCCGTCTACATCAGCATCATCAAACTTTAGCAATTGGTAGTCGCTGCTGTTCTTCAACCCGAAATTTTGAGCCATACTGGCAAAAACATTTGCTGCAGAACGTGCTGTACTTGGTTGTGCAGCATTTACATAATTTTTAGCAAAATTTTCAGTAAGGTAATTTACTTTTTGATCTTTAATTAGTCGTTCCTTAACAATATAAATATTTTCTTTTTATTGTGAAAAAATATGCAGCAAAGAGGAAATTCTGCAAAGAAAAATATAGCCAACGAAGATTGGCTTTAAGAATCTCCATCATTTTCTTCATATTCCAGGCAGTTGCTGCTAGGAAGGCATTGATTTGAGGCCCCGTTTCTCCCATAAAGTAATTTTTAGCCAGCCTGAAATCAGTTTTTAAATGTCCGATGATAGGCTCTATGGCAGCTCTGGTTCTGAATTTTTTGCGCTTTGTTTGTTTCTGGTAGAGGGTGTCTTTTTTTCTCGGTGGACCTGGAATGGAGATTTTCACTCCTTTTATTTCCGATTTCCCTTTTCCGCCACGGTCGTAAACCAGTTCTTTGGGAAGGGGTTGGCCACCTGTTTCCATTTGTTCCAAAAGTGGTTCAATGGTGTGACCATCATAAGGGGTTTGTAAAAATGCTTTAATTGCGAGAATGATTTTTTTTCCTTTATTAGCGGTGGTGATCAAGCCCACTTTATTCCCGAATTCGTATTGTTTATGCGCTTTTCCTTTGGCGATGCATTGGGTAAAAGGTTTGTGCAGGCTGTAAATTTTATCGGTACCTTTTCTTTCCTGAGTGACGGCTTTGGAGTAAAGAGCGAGTAAATCTTTGTAGAATTCTTTTTGTTCAGGAGTAAAGTTGCGCTCCAGTTCGCGTACCATCCTCAGGGCAATAGTCTTTAATCGTCTTGCAGATTTTCTTGCTCCTTTGGCTCGCTTAGGATGTTTGCCATTATAGGTGTCACGAACCAATTGTTTACTGACTTTCGTGTAGCGTTGTCTTTGTTTTATGCCTTCTTTTTCGGCTATTTTGTTGCAATAATCAATTACTTTCTTGCACAATTTTGCATCGGTGGGAAAAGTGGTATTATTCTCCTGAACAGTAGTGTCTGATAAAACAAAGTTCGAGGTCTTCGTCTTTACATCGTGCATCCTTACGCTGTAGGCGAAGATTTTCTCAATTCCCTTCTCGCCAATTCTTTTTCGGAAATGAACCAAATTGCTCGGGTCACACGGAAACTCGTGTTCAAAGAAAACCCTGCCACAAAAATATTGCATGTAAGGATTCATAATCCAGGCTTTTTCTAAAGTCTCATCGCCCAAATTGTAAAGGTGTTTCAGAAGCAGACAGCCCACCATAAACCGGATCGGATGGCTTGCGTTTCCTTTCTTGGAATATAGGGAGGCGAATTCTTTTTCAAAATAATTCCAATCAACTTTTTCTGCAAGCAAAACAAGTTCGTGCGTATTATCAATAAAATCTATCAACATAGGACGGAATAATTCTGGCAGTTTCTCTGGATTTTTTCCCAACATATTTGCAAGGTTTTAAGGCTCTAAGATACAAAAGCCTGCAAGAAAACACAAGTGAAATATTGATTAAAACACTAATATTCAATATGTTAAACACATTTTAAGGAGCGACTAATTAGTGCGGTTGCCAATGCATTGTAAACAGGAATTCCATTAAAAGACTGTTGAACTTTAACAACATCAGCATTCATTGATTTTGAAAAATCATGAGTGATGATTTCAAAATTATTAAGGTTTGCTTTTTTTGGAAGTTGCTTTTCGCAGAAAGTTGGCTCTGAATGATGGATTTGTAGTCTTGAGCATTCGCTGCTCCAAAAGAAAACATCAAACATACCGCCGCGATTTTCAAGGGTAGATTTCTATTTTTTATATATATTAATTAATTGGCATCGAATTAATAAAAAATATCAATAAGATTTGATTTTTTAACACAAAAAATAGATAGATGTTATCAACATTCATTTTTAGGTTTAGCACGGAAAAATGTTTTTATACTGAATAATAAAATATGCAATCAAAAAAAAGGACGCCCCAGATTACTGAGGCGCCATTTTTATTAATGAAAATCAGGAATTAGTTTCCTTCCATTTTCTTTTTCAATTCAGCTAAAACGTCTAAATCACCTAGGGTAGATTTCTCTTCGTTGCTAGATGAAGCAGCTGGTTTGGAAGAAGCTTCTTTCACGTTTTTCTTCTCTTCGTCTCTGAAGGTTCCGGTGTGTGAAACTACTACTCTCTTGAATTCTTTGTTGAATTCGATTACTTTGAATTGTGCTTCTTCTCCTTTCTTGATTTTAGAACCGTCTTCTTTTTCTAATAATCTTGATGGGCAGAATGCTTCAACTTCAGCATCTTCGAACTGAACTTGTGCTCCTTTATCGAAAACTTCAGTAGCTTTTCCTGTGTGTACAGTACCTTCAGCATATTTAGTTTCGAATTTATCCCAAGGATTTTCAAAAAGTTGTTTGTGACCTAAAGAAAGTCTTCTTGCAGCGGTATCCAATTCTAGAACGATTACGTCTAATTTATCACCAACTGCACAGAATTCTGATGGATGCTTGATTTTCTTAGTCCAAGAAAGGTCAGAAATATAGATCAAACCATCGATTCCTTCTTCCAATTCTACGAAAACTCCGAAGTTAGTGAAGTTTCTTACAGTTCCTACATGTTTAGAACCTACAGGATACTTAGCTTCGATATTTGCCCAAGGATCCTGAGTAAGTTGTTTCATTCCTAAAGAGATTTTTCTGTCTTCTCTATCAAGAGTTAAAACTTCAGCTTCTACCTCATCACCTACTTTTACGAAATCACCAGCACTTCTTAAGTGAGTTGACCAAGACATTTCAGAAACGTGGATTAATCCTTCTACCCCTGGAGCAACCTCTACGAATGCACCGTAATCAGCTAGAACAACTACTTTTCCTTTAACTTTATCACCAACTTTCAAGTCAGCAGAAAGCGCATCCCATGGGTGAGCTTCCAATTGCTTCATACCTAATTGGATTCTTGTTTTCTCATCATCGAAATCAAGGATTACTACTTTTACAGTTTCTCCGTCAGAAAGGATTTCAGATGGGTGGTTTACTCTAGACCAAGAAAGGTCGGTAATGTGGATCAATCCATCAACACCACCTAGGTCTACGAATACTCCGTAAGAAGTAATATTTTTAACAGTTCCTTCAAGAACTTGTCCTTTTTCTAACTGACCGATGATTTCTCTTTTTTGACCTTCAAGATCTGCTTCGATAAGCGCTTTGTGAGATACAACAACGTTTTTGAATTCAGGGTTGATTTTCACAACTTTGAACTCCATAGTTTTACCTACGAACTGATCGTAATCTTTGATTGGCTTCACATCGATTTGAGAACCTGGTAAGAACGCTTCGATACCGTGTACGTCAACGATCATTCCACCTTTAGTTCTAGATTTTACGAAACCGTTTACGATTTCTCCAGTTTCGTGAAGTTCGTTTACTTTATCCCAAGCTTTAAGAGTTCTTGCTTTTTTGTGAGAAAGTTGCAATTGACCAGATTTGTCTTCTCTTCTGTCAACCATTACTTCTACTTCATCACCAACTTTCAATCCTTGGTTATAACGGAATTCGTTTAATGAAATAACCCCTTCAGATTTGAAGTTGATATCTACGATAGCTTCTTTATCAGTAAGTCTTACAACTTTTCCTACCAATACATCGTTATCGCTAAGGTTGTTAAGAGATCCGTTATAGATTTCCTCTAAATCACTTTTCTCTTTTCTTGCATCAGCATCTAATCCTGATTCGAAAGAATCCCAATCAAATTGTTCTGGTGCTACGTTTTGGTTTAATAAAACCTCTGCTGAATTTGTCTCTTTTGACATTTTCTAATAAAATTTGTATTCCATCTTTCTCGTTGCTTGGCCCAATGTGGTTTACGAAAAATACGGAAGTTGTTAGTTATGAATATTTTAACTTTGCCAAACGCTCCCACAAAAAGTGGTGCAAAATTAAGAAAATATTTGATAATTGCAATATTTTCAGAACTTTAAATCATATTTCTTCTACACTCGATTTCTCAAACAAAGCCCTTTTCTTTACCTTTGCAATATGAATTTAGAATCCATCTTCCAAAAACTGCAGATTCAAGACATGAATCAGATGCAGAAATCCACCTATACTGCGACCGAAAACGAAACCGACGTCATTCTGCTATCGCCCACAGGATCAGGGAAAACACTCGCTTTTCTATTCCCTTTGCTTAGAAATTTAAAAAAAGAAAACACCGACATTCAGGCCATGATTCTCGTTCCGGCAAGAGAACTTGCACTGCAAATTGAACAGGTTTTCAAACAAATGGGTACCGATTTCAAAGTTTCTATTTGCTACGGAGGTCACGATAAAAAAATCGAAATCAACAATTTCAGAGAGGCTCCTGCGGTTTTGATTGGAACTCCAGGAAGAATCGCATATCATTTAAGAAACCAAAATTTTGATCCTACTACCATTAAAACTTTGGTTTTAGATGAATTCGACAAAGCTTTGGAACTTGGTTTCGAGGAAGATATGAATGAAATTATTGAAGCTTTAGAAAACAATTCCCAGCGAATTCTTACTTCGGCAACTGCGATGGATAAAATTCCGGATTTTGTGGGCTTAAAGAATGAAAAAACCATTAATTTCCTTAAACTTCAAGAAACCAAACCGGACATCCAATTGCGAAGAGTAATGACGATTTCCGAGGAAAAACTCGATACTTTATTCCATTTAATATGTAAAATAGGGAATAAAAGAACCCTGATTTTCTGCAATCACCGCGATGCAGTCGATCGAATTTCTGAATTATTGAGGGAAAAAGGAATCCAACGAGAAACCTTCCATGGCGGTATGGAACAAGACGAAAGAGAACGCGCGTTGCTGAAATTCCGAAACGATTCCGCAAGAATTCTCATTACCACCGATTTGGCAGCAAGAGGCTTGGATATTCCGGAAGTAGAATCGATTGTGCATTATCAACTTCCGCCAAAAGAAGACGCTTTCATCCACCGAAATGGGCGAACCGCCAGAATGAATGCCAAAGGTTTTGCGTATTTAATAATGACTGAAGACGAAAATTTCCCATTCATTAAAAATAATACGCCAGAAGAAAGCGTTGCCGGTTTCGACAAAGCGCCGGAGCGAACACCCAACCAAACCATTTACATCAGTGCCGGAAAAAAAGACAAAGTCAACAAAGTTGATATTGTTGGTTACCTAATCAAAAAAGGTGGTGTAGGAAAAGATGACATTGGTTTAATCGAGGTAAAAGACACAACTTCTTACGTGGCTGTCAACCGAAAAAAAACCATCGAATTGCTCAAACAATTAGCCAACGAAAAGTTGAAAGGTAAAAAAGTGAAAATTGAAATCGCTTATTGAGTTTATTAATCCATAAATAGTATATTTGTCATCTTCAAAAAGTTTTTGATTACAAATGAAACTTAATCTTCCTGACAAGCTCTATTATTCTATTGGCGAAGTTGCGAAAGCATTCAATGTCAACACTTCCCTAATTCGCTATTGGGAACAGGAATTCCCTATCATCAAGCCAAAGAAAAATAAAAAGGGAAACCGCTATTTCACCCCTGAAGATCTGAAAAATTTGCAAATCATCTATCATTTGGTGAAAGAAAAAGGCTACACTTTGGATGGCGCAAGAATCGCTTTGGCGACCAATTCTAAAATCTCAGAAACCATCACCATGATCGATCGTTTGGAGTTTGTAAAGGCTGAATTACAGAAGCTTAAAGATTCTCTTGTCGATAAACCGGAATAAAAAAAGGTGTTTTCACTCATCAAAAAATAGCATTTTTTTATTACTAAAAAAAAGAAAATTTGTAGTAAGTTTGTAGAAAGATTTGTTATGAGTTCTCCATTTCAATTTTCTGCAGCTAAGAATTATTTTCTTGGTTTTGCTACTTCAGGAGCTATTCTATTGGGCGGACTTTTCTATTTTGATTACGATAAAAACAAAGAATCCGAGGTTGATCCCACTGAAAAAATTGAATTTGCAAACGTAGAAAAAACCGAATTACAAGAATTCGATCCAAATGATTTGGATGAAAATGGATGGAAAAAACTCGGATTTTCGGAAAAACAAGTAGCTACGATTCTGAAATACAAAAACATCGTTGGCGGAGAATTTACCTCAAAAGCACAACTAAAAAAATGCTATTCGATTTCCGAGGAAAAATTCAATGAATTAGAACCTTATATTCTGCTTCCGGAAAATTCTGAAAACTCCTACGAAAACGGAAATTATCGATCTTTTTACAGTTCCAATCAAGGAAATTACGAGAAAAAAGAGCTTCAAATTCCAGGGAAATTCAATCCAGACAATTTCAGCGCTGCAGATTTTGTAAAAATGGGTTTCACTGAAAGACAGGCCAATTCAATTCTGAAATACAAACAATATCTTGGCGGAAGCTTTATCAGCAAAGAGAAATTTAAAGATTGCTTCATCATCAGCGAAGAAAATTTCCGGAAAATGGAACCTTATCTTCTGCTTCCGGAAAAAACTCCGGAAAACTATGTTACAAAAACTAATTTCAAAAGCAATTCTACGGAAAAAGAAAAAATTTCTTACGAAAAATTTGATCCCAATATTACCGATTTAGAAGGTTGGCGAAAACTCGGTTTTTCTGAAAAACAGGCGCAAGTGATCGTCAATTATCGCGACCGAAATTTGAAAGGAAGTTTCAAAAATTTGCAAGAAATTGCCCGATGTTTTGTGATTTCGGAAGAAAAATTCGAGGAAATGAAACCTTATATTGTATTGAATCCTGAAAATTTCAAAGCAAATGCTCCGCAAAAGGCAGGAAATGCATCATTTGTTTCAAATTCAAAATCTGAAAGCGCTCCGGAAGCAAAAACAGACTTCGCAAAAACCGACTTGAACCAAATTACTTTCAAACAACTTTTAGAATTTGGCTTTGATGAAAAAAGCGCTGGAATGATCCTAAATTACAGGAAAAAACTTGGTGGTTTTGTTACCAGACAACAAATTGTTGACACCTATGATATCGACAAAGAATTAGCGCAGAAATTGGTTGCCGTAGCAAGATTGGACCATTCTAAAGTTCCGAAATACACTTTAGTTTCCGCTCCCGAAGAATGGCTGAAATCGCATCCTTATTTTAAATATTCTGCGGATAAAATTATTTACTATCGAATTTCATATCCTGATGATAAAAAGATTTGGAAATTCCTGAAATTAAAACCAGAATACGAGGCTCGAATGAGGCTTTACTTAAATGATTAAAGTTTTTAAACAAAAATCCCCACAACTGTTTGCGGGGATTTTCGTTTTTGTATTTTCAAGTGATTATTTTTTGATAAACTTCACCGCGCGATGATCGATTTTTAGGATATAAACTCCCGGTTTCACATGCTGAACATTCCATGAATTTCCATTTTTGAAAGGATTATTTTCCTGCATCAACAATTTACCGGAAGCATCAACCAAAGAAACTTTCTGAACTTTTTCAAGTTGTTTTCCTTTTACCGAAAGCCAATCGCCAACAGGATTCGGATAGACAGAAAAATCATTTTCACTAAAAATAGAAACATCTGTTGCATCTAAAATTCCTAAATTTTCGCAGTAGTTTGTTTCGTGACTTTGCCATTCTGCAAGATCAAAATTAGCAGTCGGTTGCTTCACGGAATTTGATCGATACAGTGAAATATTACCCAGAGTTGAAAAATTACTCATATCTTTCGTACCCATCGCATCAACCGTTTGGGAACCATAACGAAGTTCCAAATATTGGCTTCCTGCGAAAGTCATTTGAGGTGCGGCTGTCACAAATTTAGACTGCTCATTCGAGATACAGGATAACTCAGCGTTTGGATTTAAAATAACAAAAGTTTCGTTGTTTTGAACCGTTCCCTCCAATTCAAATGGTGCAGGAAAATAATAATTGGTTCCGCTATAAAGCTGGATGCTCAATCTATATTTATCCAAATTTACGGAATGGCCGGTTTTATTGGTTATTTCAATCGCTTTATTATTTGCGGTTCCTTCGATATATTTGGTAATCATTAAATCTTTCGCAAAAATATCATTTGGCAAAGTCGTCACAGAAATCAAATTACTTTCAGAAGATTCCAAATAACCATTATCATAAGCTTTTACTGTAAACTGATACGCCGTAGAAGGCAGAAGATGGTCGATATCGACAGAAGTATTTTTTGTAGTGGCCACTAAAACGCCATTTTGGTAAATTTTATAGCCGATAACATCCGTATCCGGAGATGCATTCCAATTTAAAGTTACGAAATATGCGCTGGTTTTCGCCACATTTAAATTACTTGGAGCTTGCGGAACCGCTGCATCAGGAGTTTGAGACCAAATCGCATTCACCCATTCCGGATGATCAATGAATGGATTTCTGTTTTTCTGAATCGCATAAACCGCATTATTTCGATCAATTTCTTTCTGAGAAACCGGATCCTGAGCATTCCATTGAAGCAACAGCGCCAAATACCAATTTTCGAAAGATTTTTCCTCGGTTCCATCTAGCGGACTGGTATCATTGGCTGCAGAAGAACCGTTGTAGAAATTGAAAGAGCTTAATTTTCCTTCATATCTTACCGCAAAATAAAGCAAACTTCTTGCGATATCACCTTTAAATTCATCGATTGGTTCGTACACTCTTCCCGAATATCCCGAACCGGCAGTTGCATTGGTATTGATTTTTGATCCGTTGGTAAAAGTATAAAAAGGCGTTGTGCTTGCTTTTGCAATACCATAAGGATAATTGCTTCTCAATTGATTAATTCTCGCATCGGTCGGAATTACATAAAACAAATCCGAATACATTGGATAGTTACTATTGAAAGTACTTTGCGGCATCATGTGTTCGCGGTTCCAGCCTTGTCCTTCTGCGCTTGCAGAACCTACAATATTTGCGGTGGTATATTCGTACGAATCGGATCCGTTGGGAATTTCAGAGTAAATATCTAATAAAATTGTGGTGTTCGATGCATCATGATCGTAATATTTATCCAAATCGGTTTGGTTATAAAAATTGGTCAAATCGCCATAATGCCAATTGATGTTTTTCTCCGAAATAATCTGGTGAAGTTTCGATTTCAGGACATATCCCGTAAGTGTTGAAGTACCATCATAATATCCGGAAGGCGCTTGAGCTTCAGCTATAAACGGCAATAAAATCAAAAATAAAATTCTTTTCATTTACTAAAAATTTGGCTTGCAATTTAGTCAAATTACTTGCTTAGGAGACGTAATAATTATTAATTTTTCGTAATCTTTTAACAATAAATTTCTAATTAAAAAAAAAAATGAAGTTCGCATGAATATTATTTTTATTTTCAAAATTCGCCAATTTAATTATCTTTGATTACAAATAAGAAATAAACAAATATGAATAGTGAAACAATGAGCAACATCGCAATGATTGCAGAAACCGCAAAAGATTTTGCAGAAAAAAACATCCGCCCAAATATTATGGAATGGGACGAAAGTCAAACATTTCCGGTAGAACTTTTTCATCAATTGGGTGAAATGGGATTTATGGGAATTGTAATTCCCGAAGAATACGGAGGATCTGGTTTGGGTTATCATGAATATGTGGCAATTTTAGATGAAATTTCTCAGGTTGATCCATCAATTGGTTTGTCAGTTGCCGCTCATAACTCACTTTGTACCAATCATATATATGAATTCGGAAACGAAGAGCAACGCAAAAAATGGCTTCCTCAACTCGCTTCCGGAAAAGTAATCGGAGCATGGGGACTTACCGAACACAATACAGGTTCAGATTCCGGCGGGATGAGCACAACAGCTGTAAAAGACGGCGACGAATGGGTTTTGAACGGCGCTAAAAACTTTATCACCCACGCAATTTCCGGTGATATCGCGGTGGTAATGACCAGAACGGGCGAAATAGGAGCAAAAAACAATTCTACGGCTTTCGTTTTGGAAAAAGGAATGCCCGGATTTTCTTCAGGTAAAAAAGAAAACAAACTCGGAATGAGAGCTTCCGAAACTGCCGAACTTATCTTTGACAATGTAAGAGTTCCCGATTCTCACCGATTAGGAGAAGTGGGCTCCGGTTTCAAACAAGCGATGAAAATTCTTGACGGTGGAAGAATCTCCATCGCTGCTCTTAGTTTAGGAATCGCAAGAGGTGCTTACAAAGCCGCTTTGAAATATTCACTAGAAAGAAAACAGTTCGGAAAAGCCATCAACGAATTTCAGGCAATTAATTTCATGCTTGCAGATATGGCTACAGAAATCGACGCTGCGGAACTATTGATTCAACGTGCTTCCAACTTGAAAAACGCGAAAAAACCAATGACCAAAGAAGGTGCAATGGCAAAATTGTACGCCTCCGAAGCTTGTGTAAGAATCGCTAACAATGCCGTTCAGGTTTTCGGCGGTTATGGTTATACAAAGGATTTCCCGGTAGAAAAATTCTACAGAGATTCCAAACTTTGTACTATTGGAGAAGGAACTTCGGAAATCCAAAGATTGGTTATCGGAAGAGAAATTTCTAAATAAAAATTACAGACTTTATTCATTTTAAATATAAAAAGCATCGAAATTCGGTGCTTTTTTTCATGCTTTATTTAAAAAAGTCTTTACCAAAAATCATTTTTGATTTTCTATATTTGTTTAAATTTAATTTTAATGGAAAAAATAGATTCGCTGAACCAAGTTGCAGAATTCCACAAAACCTTTAACGCACCAGTCTTAGAAATGCCTCAAATTCCTTCAAAAGAAAGATGCGAATTGAGAATTTCCCTGCTTCAGGAAGAATTAAATGAGTTGAAAGAAGCCATTTCTGATCAAAATATGGTAGAAATCGCAGATGCACTTTGCGATTTGCAATATGTTTTAAGTGGCGCAGTTTTAGAATTTGGTTTGGGCGAAAAATTTGTGGAAATGTTCAATGAAGTACACCGCTCGAACATGTCGAAAGCTTGCGAAAATCAGCAACAGGCAGACGAAACTATCGCTTTTTATGCCGAAAAAGGTGAAGAAGCTTTCTCGGAAATTTCCGGAAACAAAATTAATGTTCACCGAAAATCTGATCATAAAGTATTGAAAAACAAATATTATTCACCTGCAGATTTGGCAACTATTTTGAAGAAATAAAATTCACATTTTTCCAATTTTTATTTTAAAAAAACAAGTATTCATCAATGAAAAAAATTACGAAAACCCTTTTGATTACTGCCACTTCCCTACTCACTTTTCAATCTTGTGATTCGCAGAAAGTAGTCGTAAACCGCGAAGTTGAAACTACCAATGACGGAAAAATGCTCCTCGGAACACAAACCAAAAACCAGTTTCAAAAAGCACCATACAGCGATTGGTATGTGAAAGAACATGATGAATACGCCATTGACCAAAAAACAGTTGATGAACTTAAGAAAGAAAAACTTAATTCTTACGGAATAACCCTTGTGATGGGAACTTGGTGCGAGGATAGCCACCGAGAAGTTCCACGACTGATGAAAATTTTGGAAAGCATGAATTTCCCTGAACAAAAATTGAAAATCATCGCTGTGAACCGGAAAAAAGAAGCTCCAAACGGCGAAGAAGGCGTTTACAATATCCAAAGAGTCCCAACCATTATCGTACAAAAATATGGCAAAGAAATTGGAAGGATTATTGAATACCCAACAACCGGTTATCTGGAAAGAGACCTTCTGGAAATCCTTAAAAAAGACAATACTACACTTAAAGACCTATTAAAATAAATTGAAAACAGACAAAAAAATTTTACCTTTCATATTAGGAGCAATCGCAATGTTGCTCGCATTTTTCATTTGGAACAGTTTGACAAAAAAGAAAGACGATCAAGTGCAAAACGATTACTACATTATCACCAATCAAATCAAAAAAATGAACAAAATGGTGGTCATGGAACAGGATTTTTCGAGCATGCAGAAAACTAAAATAACTTCCGAGCTTTTTGGCGGAATGCTTCCCAGTATGGAAAAAGAGCTCATTACTTTTACCAAAACAAATGCGCAGGTTTCTTACGATCTAAATAAAATGAAAATTGATGTTGATTCCACCAACAAAAAACTAATCATCAGAGAGTTGCCAACGGCCGAGATACGAATAATCCCAAGTGTAGAAATACAGTCCATGGATGATTCTTTCCTCGATCGTTTTGACCAAAAAGATTTGCAAAAAATAACCAAATCTGCGAAAGACAATGCTTACAAAACCGTGAATCAGGAGCGACTACGAAGCGAAGGAAGAAAACAATTGTTAGAAAATCTTGATCATATTTTCGTTTTGGCAAAGGCTTTGAATTATAAAATTGAAGACCATACCGGTCAAATCGATTCATCAAAACTTTAAAAAAATGATTTATGGAAAAAGATAAAGAACAACCGGCACAAACAAAAAAAGAAAACCAGGATTTGCCAAACATTCCCGCATCATCCGATAAAATGAACTCCGAAAAAACAGTAAAGCGGCAGATTAAGGAATCTTCTAAGCTTAATAAAGACGGCAAAACCGATAATACAAAAAACGAGAGCAGAAATTAAATTTTCTGCTTTTTTTATCATTAAACCTCATTTACATTTTCCATTAATTATAGAATTTTCTACATTACAACTGGAAATTTATTTACGAATAATTGGAAATTAATAACCAGAAGTAAAATTCCCTCAAAAACAAAATAAAAAATTAGTAGAAATTCCGTATTTTTGCCACTTAAAATTTTTAATTCAGTATGATAAAAATTACACTTCCCGACGGAAGCATCAGAGAATTCGAAAGCGTGGTAACACCGCTTGAGGTAGCAAAATCAATAAGTGAAGGTTTGGCAAGAAACACCATTTCCGCAATCGTAAACGGAACACAGGTAGAAATCACGACGCCTATAAGCACAGATTCTTCGCTACAGCTTCTGACGTGGAATGATGATATGGGGAAAAAAGCATTCTGGCATTCTTCTGCGCACCTTTTGGCGCAGGCGATCATGGAATTTTATCCTCATGCCAAACTCACCATTGGTCCTGCAATCGATAGCGGATTTTATTATGATGTAGATTTTGGTGACAAAAGTCTTTCGGAAAAAGATTTCGAAAAAATCGAAAAGAAAATGCTCGAAAACGCTAAGAAAGATTCTACTTTCAATCTTTATTCGGTATCAAAAGCCGATGCTTTGAAGGAATATGAAGGCAATGAATATAAAACCGAGCTCATTTCTAATTTAAACGATGGCGAAATAACTTTCTGCTCCCACGATAATTTTACCGATTTATGTCGCGGTGGACACATTCCATCTACAGGCATCGTGAAAGCGGTGAAAATTTTAAACGCAGCCGGAGCTTATTGGCGAGGTGATGAAAAAAACAAGCAACTTACCCGAGTTTATGCTATTTCTTTCCCAAAACAGAAAGATTTAACAGAATATTTAGAAAGATTAGAAGAAGCGAAACGCCGCGACCACCGAAAACTCGGAAAGGAATTGGGCATTTACGCATTCTCGGAAAAAGTGGGAGCCGGACTTCCGTTGTGGTTACCAAAAGGAACTGCATTAAGAAAAAAATTGGAAAACTTCCTTTCTGATGCTCAGAAAAAATCAGGTTACGAATTCGTGATGACTCCACACATCGGAGCTAAAGAATTGTACGTAACTTCCGGTCACTGGGATAAATATGGTGCAGACAGTTTCCAGCCAATTAAAACACCTAATGAAGGTGAAGAATTCATGCTGAAACCAATGAACTGCCCTCACCACTGCGAAATATACAAAGTTGGACAATGGTCTTATAAAGATTTGCCAAAAAGATATGCAGAATTCGGAACTGTTTATCGTTATGAACAATCCGGAGAACTTCACGGATTAACAAGAGTACGTGGATTTACCCAAGATGATGCACACCTTTTCTGTACTCCTGATCAGCTTTTGGCTGAATTTGAAAACGTAATCGATTTGACACTTTATGTATTTCGATCGTTAGGTTTTGAGGATTTTGTAACGCAAGTTTCACTTAGAGATCCTGAAAATAAAGAAAAGTATATCGGAAGTGACGAAAACTGGAAAAAAGCAGAAGATGCAATTATTCAAGCTGCGGAGAAGAAAGGTTTAAAAACCATTGTTGAATACGGTGAAGCTGCATTCTACGGACCAAAACTCGATTTCATGGTGAAGGATGCTTTAGGCAGAAGTTGGCAATTGGGAACCATTCAAGTGGATTATAATTTGCCAGAAAGATTTGACCTTCACTACATTGGAAGCGATAACGAAAAACACAGACCTGTGATGATTCACCGTGCGCCGTTTGGTTCTATGGAGAGATTCATCGCGATTTTATTGGAAAATACCGCAGGAGATTTCCCGTTGTGGCTCGCTCCGGATCAATTCACGATTTTGCCGATTAGTGAAAAATACGTTGATTATGCAAAAAAAGTTTCACAATTGCTAGAAAATCACGATATTTGCGGGCTGATTGACGACAGAAACGAGAAAACGGGCAAAAAAATCCGTGATGCTGAGTTGAAAAAACTTCCATTTATGCTAGTTGTAGGTGAAAATGAAGAAGTTAGCGGAACAGTTTCTGTAAGAAGAAGAGGCGAAGGAGATTTAGGAACGATGACTATAGAAGAATTCATCTCCTACTTCAAAAAAGAATCAAAAATTTAGAATTAACTTTAAAACATAACACCATAGCACAGAAATTTAATTACCGAGGTAGAGGTCCACAGCGACGCGTACAAGAAGATTTGCACCAGATCAACGAAAAGATTCGGGCGAAAGAAGTACGCTTGGTCGGTGATAACGTAGAACCAGGCGTGTATCCTTTAGCAAAAGCTTTGGAAATAGCTAAAGAACAAGAACTGGATTTGGTTGTAATTTCCGACAAAGCTGAACCATTTATTTCCAGAATTCTGGATTATAAGAAATTCCTTTACGAGCAAAAGAAAAAGCAAAAGGAGCTGAAAGCCAAGCAGGTAAAAGTTGTCGTAAAAGAAATCAGATTTGGTCCACAAACGGATGATCACGATTACGAATTCAAGAAAAAACATGCTGAAAAGTTCCTGGAAGAAGGTTCAAAACTAAAAACCTATGTTTTCTTTAAAGGCCGTTCGATTATTTTTAAGGATCAAGGTGAAATTCTTCTTTTAAAATTAGCTCAAGAGCTGGAACATGTCGGAAAAGTTGACCAATTGCCAAAACTTGAAGGCAAAAGAATGATCATGATGATGAGCCCGAAAAAGCCGGCGAAATAAGAAGTTTACCGATTTAACTAGGTTAAATCACACAATAAGATATTGATAACAAATATTATAAATTAAGCAAAATGCCAAAATTAAAAACTAAATCAGGTGCTAAGAAGCGTTTTAAGCTTACCGGAACCGGTAAAATTAAAAGAAAAAATGCTTACAAAAGCCACATCTTGACGAAAAAAGAAACTAAGCAAAAGAGAAATCTTACGCAAACTTCTTACGTTGCTACTGTGGATGAGAAAAGCGTTTTACGTCAATTAGCCATCAAGTAGTTTTTATAAATCTTTCGGTTTATAAGAATTCTAAAAATTCAGAAATTTTAACCCTGAAACGGAGCAGAAAAGTGTAATGAAATAATTTGCCGCCCTTTTCAAAAAAAACAATTTAAATTATGCCAAGATCAGTAAATGCAGTAGCTTCCAGAGCTCGCAGAAAAAAAGTAATGAAGCAGGCTAAAGGTTTTTTCGGTAGAAGAAAAAATGTTTGGACTGTAGCTAAAAACGCCGTAGAAAAAGCAATGCAATATGCTTACCGCGGTAGAAAAGAGAAGAAAAGAAATTTCAGAAGCCTTTGGATTACCCGTATTAATGCTGGTGCCAGAGAACACGGAATGTCTTACTCCCAATTTATGGGCGCTCTAAAAAGCAACAACATCGAACTGAACAGAAAAGTTTTAGCAGATTTAGCAATGAATCACCCTGAAGCTTTCAAAGCAGTTGTAGATCAAATCAAATAAATGTAAAATTTTTTGTTATCAATATTAAATCTCATACAAATTTGTATGAGATTTTTTTATTATTTTTGATGAATTGCTAATAAAAAATGAAAAAACTTTTTATCTTTTCCGCCCTTTACATTTCTATATTCTCTTCAGCCCAAACATTTATACAGGCTTATCAAAACAGGATTGAGCAAATTACACAAACCAACATCAATACTTATCTTACTGAATTTGCGGCTTTTGGAGTGAAAACCACAGGAAGTGCGAATAACAATAATACATTTAATTGGCTTAAAAATAAATATCTCGCATTTGGTTACAGCGAATCTCAGATTTCTGAAAATGCCTTTTCATACAACGGAAATACAACCAAGAATCTCATTCTCACTAAAACCGGAACCAAATATCCCAACACGTACGTCATTGTTTGCGGACATTACGATACAATTGCCGGACCTGGAGTGAATGATAATGGAAGCGGAACTTCCGTGATTCTTGAAATGGCTAGAATCCTAAAAGATGTTCCTACCGAATATTCCATCAAATTCATCAATTTCACGGGCGAAGAACAAGGACTTCGCGGAAGCCAAAACTACGTGAATACCGTTGTAAATAGCACCAATCCAAAGATGAACATCAAATTGGTTTTCAATATTGATCAAGTCGGCGGTGTTGCCGGAGAAGTAAACAATACAATTACCTGCGAACGCGATACCAGCAACTCCCCTTCTACGAATAATGTTGCTTCGAATAGTGCTACACAAGAATTAATGAACTGCGTAACATTATATTCTCCACTGCAAACCAATTTATCTTACGCATACGGCTCGGATTATATGCCGTTTCAGTCGAATGGAGAGGTAATTACTGGCTTTTATGAATATAATGAAAGTTTGCAACCACATTCCTCCGGCGACACCTATGCAAATATGGATCCTGTTTTTGTTTGCAATGTTGCTAAAGCGGCTTTGGGAGCAGTTCAGCATTTCACGACTGCAGAAACAAGCACCTTATCGGTAGCTGATTGTCCTCCTGAAAAAATGTTGGAATCATTGCGAATTTATCCAAATCCGGCTTTTGATTTTATCAATATTGAAATGCTAAATTCTAATTTTAGAGATTATTCTTTCAATATTAGCGATGTATCCGGAAAACTTTTACTTAAAACTAAAAACAGTAAAAAAATAGATATTTCTAAACTTTCACCCGGAATTTATTTCGGAACAATGTATGTCGAAGATCGCAAACTCACCAAGAAAATTATTATTTCAAAATAAGAAAAAGATCAAATCGTAATCGTTTCCCTGTAAACCTTCATCAATTCTTTTGCTATATTTTCATCACTGAATTTTTGAACATATAACAAACCCTTTTCTACTCTACGTTTTCGTTCGGATTCGTTGGACCATAGAAATAAAATTTTGGACTTTAAATCGTCAATATTATTCGGATCGATGTAAAGAGAATCTTTTCCACCGGCTTCCGGAAGCGAACTCGAATTGCTTGTAATCACCGCGGTTCCGGAAAAAAGTGCTTCAATAACCGGAATCCCAAAACCTTCGAAAACACTCGGGTAAACGAAAATTTTCGCTAATTTATAAATCGCTGCCAACTCTTCCATCGAAACATTTTCCAAGAAAAAAACTTGATTTTGCAATTTATTTTTAATAATAAAACGTTCAACTTTTTTGAAATATTTCTCCTTTTTCTTCCCAACAACCACCAAAGGAATTTCTGTATTATTGAACGATTTTACAATATTCAAAAGGTTTTTTCTCTCTTCAATCGTACCAACATTTAAGATGAATTCTTTCGGAATTTTAAATTTATCTTGAACTGATTCCAAAAATTCTTGCGGTTTATTTTCTTTAAAAGAATGATGACAACCTTGATAAACAACTCTGATTTTATTTTCCGGAATTTTCAGAAATTTGATGATATCCGCTTTGGTCTGTTCGGAAATTGCGATGATTAAATCTGCCTGTTCGGCAGCTTTTTTAAATTTCCAAAAATGAATTTTCCGATCAAAAAAACCATAATATTTCGGATATCTCAAGAAAATTAAATCGTGAATGGTTACGATTTTTTTAATCGACTTTTCATTCCATCTTAAAGGCAATTCACCGGAGAGTCCGTGGAAAATATCACAATTTGCATTCTGCGCATCTTTTCCCATTTTGAACTGTCGGGAAAGTTTTCCTTTCGAAGTTTCGATAAACGAAACACTCGGAAGTGCCAGAATTTCTTTTCCGCGCTCAGATTTTTTATTATTTAAAAGTAAATATTCATTATCAGGATAATAAGTAGCCAATATCCTTACCAAATCTCGCGAATAATTTCCTAATCCCGATCCATTATTGAAAAAACGTTTTCCGTCGAAAGCAATTTTCATTACTCAAACGGTTTTATAATATCCTGCGACAATTGTTGCTTTTTCCAATGCTCTTTCCTGTCTTTATAAAGGAAGAACTTTGCAAGTTTGTATTTATCATCGATATGACCTTCGTACTCCATTCCCATTTCTCGGTAGGGTGTATTTGGATCCAGCTGCAAAACCTCTTTGATAGCGTGTGTGAAAACAGTCGGACCAGTTGTTTGATGAACATCATGAGGATATCGGTGTTCAAAAATGTTGATTAAGCACAATTCCAATGTTCTTTTCAAGAAAGGATGACCGACATCAAAAATTAGCGCCCATTGCGTATAAAGATTTCCATTGTTTTCGATTGAAATAATTGCCTCATCAGAATCTTTAACAAAATCCCGAAATCTGGAAATCAATTTACAATCTATATCCAAATAAATCCGACCTTTTTTATACAAAATTGCGTAGCGGAAAAAGTCTGCTTTAGCCGCTCCTACGGTAAGACTTTTATATGCCACATAATATTCACGTGGAAATTCTTCTAGCAAAAATTTTTCAATACGCTCATCGTCGTAAAAATGATAAGTATATTCTCGATTTCTTCGTAGCATCCTTTTGATATGCATTCGAGTAAGCCAGGGTAATTTTTCTGACTTAAAGGTTTGAAATATTTGTTTTGGAATCGCCATATTGTTTAAACTGCAACATTATTTTCTCTTAAAGCATCATTCAGAGATGTTTTTCTATCGGTAGATTCTTTTCTTTGTCCGATAATCAATGCGCATGGAACCTGAAATTCACCTGCCGGAAACTGTTTCGTATAACTTCCCGGAATCACCACAGAACGAGCCGGAACTCTTCCTTTAATTTCCACTGGTTCGGATCCGGTAACATCGATGATTTTTGTAGAAGCGGTAAGAACAACATTTGCGCCCAAAACAGCTTCTTTTTCTACGTGAACACCTTCTACAACGATACATCTTGAACCTACGAAAACATCATCTTCGATAATAACCGGAGCAGCTTGAAGCGGTTCCAAAACGCCGCCAATTCCTACTCCACCGCTCAGGTGAACGTTTTTTCCGATTTGCGCACAACTTCCCACGGTTGCCCAAGTATCGACCATTGTTCCGGAATCCACATAAGCTCCGATGTTCACATAAGATGGCATCAAAATAACTCCGGAAGCGATGTAAGCACCTTCGCGAGCAACTGCATGAGGAACTACACGCACTCCTTTTTCAGCATAGTTTCTTTTCAATGGCATTTTATCGTGAAATTCAAATGGACCAACTTCGATGGTTTCCATTTTTTGAATTGGGAAATACATCACGACAGCTTTTTTCACCCATTCGTTCACTTGCCATCCATTTTCGGTAGGTTCAGCAACACGAAGTTCGCCCAAATCCAATTGTCGAATTACTTCACGAATGGCTTTTTGGCTGTCTTCATTTTTCAATAAATCTCGGTTGTCCCAGATATTTTCAATGGTTTGTTGTAACATTGTTTATTTAATTTTTTAATAATAATTATGGCAAATTTACAAAACTCTTCTCGCGAATAGGTAGGATTTATTCCAATAACTTTCATTGAGAGAAGAAATAATGACTCCCTTGGATGTTGAAGAATGAATAAAAGTAACTTCTCCATTATTTCCGATATCGTGAATAATCCCAACATGTGAAACCCTACTTCCACCGGAAGTTGCAAAAAATACCAAATCTCCTGGTTTTGCCTCTTTAATGCTGATTTCTCTGCCTTCTTTAGATTGATCCTCTGATCTTCGCGGAAGTTTCATCTTATTTTCATCAAAAACTTTGGAAACGAGACCGGAGCAGTCGAAGCCAGCTGAAGTATTTCCTGCGTATTTGTAGGGTGCGCCTAAATATTTTTCAGCATCTTTTAAAATTTCTTTAATTTGCCCATTGACATTTCCGGAATAGTGAGAAGATAAAGTTTTCAAACCAGGAGCTTTCGCCACAGATTTGGTTGGAACAGACCTTTTTACAACCGGTTTGGAAGATCCACAAGACACCAAAACCGTACTGGCAAAGACATAGAAAAATAAGTTTTTCATATTTTAAAATAGCGATTTCTCAAAAATAGTAATTTTATTTTCAAAAAATATTAAATTTTTGTTTTTTCCTTATTTAATAAATGTTTGAACATATATTGCAGACTTCTTCGAAAAAAGGAATTATATTTAAATGTTAAAATTAAAGAAAGAAAAATAGTAAGAAAATGACCATTTCAGAATTTAAAATATACTTTAAAAAAGAACTTTTGGAATTGTACACGGAATCCGAAAGCGCGGCCCTTTATTCCATATTTGTCAACAAGCTGGTAGGTTTCGACAAATATCTCCAAAGACGTTTTGAAAACCATCCACTTTTGGAAAGTCATATTGAAGATTTGGAAAATTTCATTTCCGAACTGAAAACAGGGAAACCTTTTCAGCAAATTCTAGGAGAAACTGAATTTTACGGACTAAAAATTTTTATGGATGAAAACGTTCTGATTCCTCGTCCGGAAACCGAAGAATTGCTGGAATTGGCCATTGAAAAAATTAAAAACAACTTTCAAAATAAAGCTTTAAAAATCCTGGATATCGGAACTGGAAGCGGAATAATTCCGATTGTTTTGAAAAAGAAATTCCCTGATGCAAAAATTTCCGCGATTGATTATTCTGAAAAAGCTTTAGAAGTGGCTCAGAAAAACGCCGATTTTCATAAAGTTGAAATTGAATTTATTCATCAAGATTATTTGAATGAAAATTTAACCCAAAAATACGACATTATCATCTCGAATCCGCCATACATCGGAATCGACGAGGAAAATGAAATTGCGGATTCGGTAAAAGATTTTGAACCCAAAATGGCACTTTTCTCTCCTACTTCAAACGCATTGGTTTTCTATGAAAAAATTGCGAAAGATTGCAGAAAATACCTTTCAGAAAACGGAATGATCTTCCTCGAAATTAACCAAAAATTAGGAGATGAAACCCTACAACTTTATCAGGAAATTTTAGCGGATGTTCATTTAATGAAAGATATTTCGGGGAATGATCGCTTCGTTTGGGGAAAGAAGTAAAAAATTATCCTATTCTCTTCTTCACGAAAACCTGGTAAGCCATATAAATCAAAGGAATCGACATAATTCCGAGGAATAATGCGTTTTCTATCGCTCGTTCCGGTTGCAAGGCCACTGCATAAATCAAACCAAAAAATGCACCTCCCAAATGCGCAGCATGTCCGATATTATCTTGTTGGCGAGGATTTAGCATGCTGTAAACAGAATAAGCGAAGTAAAGAAATCCAAAAATATAACCCGGTATCGGAATTGGAATGAAGAAAAAATAAATTGGCAAATCCGGAATCATCGCGATAGATGCAAACAAAATCCCGGAAACACCACCACTCGCCCCAATTGCGGAATACCAAGACTGGTTTTTATACAAATACAAGGAAAATAAATTTCCGAGAAGAATCGATCCGAAATAAATCATCAAAAACCCAAAATCTCCAAAGGCTTGATTAACAATAGGTCCAAAGAAATACAATGTCATCATATTGAACAACAAGTGCATCAAATCGCCATGCAAAAAACCGGCGGAAAGCAACCTGATGTATTCTTTGTTTCTCAGAATTGCACCGACGTTAAATTTATATTTCTCGAAAATATTTTGATTATTGAAAGCAATAAAACTGATAATAGCAGTTACGACAATCACGATTAAAAGTACTGAACTCATATTTTTTTATAAAAGAAAAGTTTCGGAGACGAAACTTTGGTTATACGATTTCTGAAGTTAAACTTCGGGAAATTAATTTTTCATGCATTGGCTTAAGGAGTTCCAAGCTTCCTGTTTTCACGGTACATTTCCCTTTGTAATGAACCAATATCGTGCATTGTTCGGCTTGTTCCAAGGTGTGTCCGCAAATTTCTATCAGGCATTCAATTACATAATCAAAAGTATTGACATCATCGTTCCAAAGCACCAATTTGTAAACTTCGTCTTCATCTTCCATCAGCGCAACATCTTCTTCGTATTCACGCTGTGGTTTTTCGTAATCCTTTACAAAGCCAGGAACGCTATTAAAAAAAATCATCAAAGATTAAATTTTAAATTAAATTTCACTGATTTCTTCGGTCAAAACATCGATAACATTCGGTTCTTCGTAAACCAATTCAACCAAATCGACACTCTTATTTTGCATTTTCAGGATTTTCACATGATAATCATTAATGTTGAACTCCTGGTTTTCTTCCGGAATGTCTTGCAATTCATGCAGAATATAACCAGCCAATGTGTTGTATTCGCCGTCTTCGGAAAGCGGGAATTTCTTTGGTAAATGCTCATTAATTTCATCTAACGGCTGAGTTGCCTGAACCCAATAAACATTTTCTCCAACTTTGTCTACGATTTTCTCTTCGTCATCTTCTTCATCTTGAATTTCGCCAACCAATTCCTCCAAAATATCCTCCAGAGTTATGATTCCTTCCGTTCCGCCAAACTCATCGATTACCACTGCCAAGTGTTGCTTTTTCTGCTGGAAAACTTTCAATAGATCCGAAATTTTCTTGCTGCCAACAACGAAGAACGGTTCGCGCATGAGTTTTTCCAAATCTTCATGGGTAATTTGACCTTTTCTTTTTACATATTCTCGGATAATTTCCTTTGCATAAAAAATTCCGATAATATTATCGATTGAATTTTTGTAAACTGGAAGCCGTGAATAACCTCCATCCATGATCTTCGTGATAATTTCTTCCACAGGTTCTTCGATATCAATGGAAGAAATATTCTGTCGTGGAACCATAATCTGCTTCGCAGAATGATCGGTAAAATCGAAAGCATTTTTGATGATTTCGTAATTTTCTTCTTCAATTTCACCAGAATCTGCGGATTGCTTTACCAAAAGTTGCAACTCTTCAGTGGAATGAATCTCATGTTCCGACGCGGGATGAATTTTCATCAATCGCAAAACGCCGTTTGACATTTGATTCATGGACCAAATAAAAGGTTTGAAGATGGTATAGAAGGCCCTTAGCGGTACTGCAATGAACATTGTGGTGGCTTCGGATTTTCGAATTGCAATGGATTTCGGAATTAATTCCCCGAAAACAATATGCATCACGGTAATCAAAAGGAAACTTAAAACCAAAGAAATGGTAGTAATCGATACTTGTGCAATTTCAAAATTGAAATAATGGAAAATCTTCTCGATGATATGGTGCATCGCACTTTCGCCGACCCAACCTAATGCCAATGAAGCAAGTGTAATCCCGAGCTGAGTGGCTGAAAGGTATTCATCAAGATGTTTGATGATATGTTCCGCCTGTTTTGCCATAGAGTTGCCTTCGGCGGCTTTGAGCTGAATTTGGGAGTAACGAACTTTAACGATAGAAAATTCTGCGGCTACGAAAAAACCATTGAGTAATACTAAGAATAATGCTAAGAAAAGCTTGACGACGTCTGAGTCCATTTAAATTTTTAAAAAATATTTGATACAAAGATATACAAAATTAAATAATTAAGTAATCCGAAAATCGTTGACTAAAATATATAAAAAAAAGCACCGAATGTTTCGATGCTTCATTTATAATCTTAAAAAAAGAATTTTTCTTAGGAATTTTTCAAGGCTTCCGCTCCGGATACAATTTCCAAAATTTCGTTCGTAATTGCTACTTGTCGCGCTTTGTTGTAGAAAATTACCAGATCATTTCTTAAAGCTTGTGCGTTGTCGGTTGCTTTGTGCATAGCGGTCATTCTAGCTCCGTGTTCGGAAGCGATAGAATCGAGAATCGCTTTGTAAACCTGAGTTTTGATGGATTTCGGAATCAAAACATTAAGGATTTCGGCCGCATTTGGTTCGAAAATATAATCGGTATTTGTATTTTCTTCTTTTGCAGCCATTGCGATTGGTAAAACCTGCTCTGTATGAACCTCCTGAGTTGCTGCGTTGATGAATTTATTATAAATCACAAAAACTTTATCGAATTTTTCTTCTTTATAATCTTTCATTACGTTTTCCATAAAATTGGAAACTACTTGAAAACTCATTCCATCGAAAATTGCACTTTGGTTATCGTACACTTTTCGGGTTCTTCTAACAGCGTCAAATACTTTTTTCCCTACGGACAGAATTTCTACTTCGTGTTGGGTGTTTCCAATCACATGATTAAGCTCTTTGATCACCGAAGAATTGAAAGCTCCGGCAAGCCCTTTGTTTGAAGTAACTACAATATAAAGAACTTTTTTCACTTCTCTTTCAGCAGTGAAAGTAGAAACCCCTTCGAGATCAGTTGTGGAACTTACATTTTCAATAATTTCCTGCAATTTTTCTGAGTAAGGTCTCAGCATGACAATAGCATCCGTTGCTTTTTTTAGTTTCGCTGCCGAAACCATTTTCATTGCACTGGTAATTTGCATTGTCGAAGAGATTGAAGTAATTCTTCCTCGTATTTCCTTTAAGTTTGCCATTCTATGGGTTGAAAATTTAAAATTCAATATTCAGAAAATACATTCCGAATATTGAATATTGAATTAATTTTAGTTGTATTTAGAAGCCAGTTCTGTAGCAGCTTGCTTCAAAACTCCTGTAATGTTGTCATCAATCTTTCCGGATTTGATGGCTGCCATGGTTTCTGGATGCTTAGATTTCAAGAATTCTCTATATTCTTTCATAAATTCTTTCACCTTTTTTACAGGAACGTTTCTTAACAAGTTTTCAGTTCCTGCGTAAACCATTGCAACTTGGTCTTCAACTCTTAATGGAGAGTTTACCGGCTGTTTCAAGATTTCCACGTTTTTTTCACCTTTAGTAATTACGGCAAGTGTAGTAGCATCAAGGTCGGAACCGAATTTCGCAAACGCTTCCAATTCTTTGTACTGCGCTTGGTCAAGTTTTAGCGTACCAGAAACTTTCTTCATTGACTTAATCTGTGCGTTACCACCTACTCTCGATACAGAGATCCCCACGTTGATCGCAGGACGAACTCCCGAGTTGAACAAGTCTGATTCCAAGAAAATCTGTCCGTCCGTAATTGAAATTACGTTGGTTGGAATATACGCAGAAACGTCTCCCGCTTGAGTTTCGATGATTGGAAGTGCTGTTAACGAACCACCACCTTTAACCATTGGTCTCAAAGATTCCGGCAAATCGTTCATTTGTGCAGCGATTGTGTCGTCTGCAATAACTTTTGCCGCTCTTTCCAACAATCTTGAGTGAAGGTAGAAAACATCTCCTGGATAAGCTTCACGTCCCGGTGGTCTTCTCAAAAGTAGCGAAAGTTCACGGTAAGCAACCGCTTGTTTAGATAAATCATCATAAATAATTAAAGCCGGTCTTCCTGTATCACGGAAATATTCACCGATTGCAGCTCCCGCCATTGGTGCATAAACCTGCATTGGAGAAGGATCAGAAGCGTTTGCAGCTACAACAACCGTGTAAGCTAAAGCTCCTTTATCCGCCAAAGTTTGAACGATTTGTGCTACGGTAGAACCTTTTTGTCCCACTGCAACATAGATACAATATACTGGTTGACCTGCGTCGTAAAATTCTTTTTGATTCAAAATCGTGTCAATCGCAACGGTAGTTTTCCCGGTTTGACGGTCACCGATGATTAATTCTCTCTGTCCTCTTCCGATTGGAATCATGGAGTCGATTGCAACGATACCAGTTTGAAGTGGCTCGGTAACCGGTTGACGGAAAATAACTCCAGGAGCTTTTCTTTCCAATGGCATTTCGAATAAGTCACCAGCGATAGGTCCTTTTCCATCGATTGGGTTTCCAAGGATATCAACTACTCTACCCAACATCCCTTCACCAACTTTGATTGATGAAATTCTTTTGGTTCTATTTACGGTATCACCTTCTTTTACTAATTTGGATTCACCAAGAAGTGCAACACCTACGTTGTCTTCAGCAAGGTTCAATACGATACCTTCAATACCGCTTTCAAACTTCACCAATTCACCGTACTGAACATTTTCTAAACCGTATACCAAAGCGATACCATCACCGATGGACAATACAGTTCCTACTTCTTCCACATTCGATTGTGTATCGAAGTTTGCTAGCTGCTGTTTAAGAATTGCAGATACTTCTGCCGGATTTATTTCTGCCATTTTATGGTTGTTTTATCTTAATTTAATTGAAATTCTTTTTTTAACTTACTTAGTTTCGATTTCACTGATTGATCTATTTGCTGATCGCCAACTCTCAAGATATAACCTCCTAAAAGATTTGGGTTGATGATCGATTTTACATCGAAAGTCTGGTTATGATTTACCAAATCTGATGATTTCAAGATGTTGCTAATATTTTCATCAGACAACTGTGCGGCGGATGTTAAAGTAATTCGCTGAACACCTTTCATATCTTCCACTTTGTTGATGAATTCTTGAGCGATGTTTTGCAATTGACTTTCACGACCTTGTTTAATGATCAACTGAAGAAAACTTTTGGTAACAGGAGAAAAGTTCTTGAAAACTTCTAAAGCTATGTTTGCTTTTTTCTTACTATCAATAATCGGAGAATCAAAAAAATTCTGTAGTTCTTTTGATTTTTCAATCGTTTTCACAATATCGCCCATCTCCCCGAAAACAGCATCAGTTTGAGCTGTTTCTTGGGTAAAATTAAGCAATCCTTGTGCGTATCTTTTTGCTACTTTACTTGTAAGCATTTTAGTTCAAATTAGATTTGTTAAGAATGTTTTCTACCAAAGCGTTTTGAGCAACGTCGTTATCTAATTTTTGCTTCAGGATAGACTCAGCGATGGTTACGGAAAGAGCACCGATTTGGTTTTTAATATCTGCCATTGCCGCAGTTTTCTCTGCTTGGATTGATTGTCTTGCCTGCTCGATAATTTTATCAGCTTCGGTTTGAGCAACATTCTTGGCATCACCTACAATTCTTTCTTTGATTTCTTTTGCTTCTTTCAAGATATTGTCGCGCTCAATTTTAGCTTCACGGATAATGTTTTCGTTTTCAGCCTTCAAATTCTGCACTTCCTGTCTTGCCAATTTAGCTTGATTAAGAGAATCAACAATTGTTCCTTCTCTTTCATTCAAAGCATCCATAATTGGTTTCCATGCGAATTTTCTTAGTACCAACAACAGAATGATAAAAACCACGGATTGTATGATGAATAAACCTGATGAAAAATTTTCTAATAATCCCATAATGAGTTATGATATATATTGTAATTGATTTTGTTTTTTTTAGAAAAACATCTGCCGTAACCAACCGTTCCCGGCAGATGATTTTTGGTGGCTGAATAGCTTGATTAAACTGCGAAAAGTGCAGCAAAAGCAAGACCTTCAACAAGTGCAGCAGCAATAAGCATTGCAGTTTGAAGCTTACCAGCTTGTTCTGGTTGTCTAGCCATACCTTCTAGAGCCGCAGCACCGATTTTACCGATACCAAGACCTGCTCCGATTACTACTAAACCTGCTCCTACTAATTTAAGATCCATAATATAAAAATTTAAAAGGTTTTATTAATGATGTGCTACTCCTTCTTCGCCTTCATGCGCATGTTCTTCGTTTGCCATACCGAAATATACGGCAGAAAGCATGGTGAAGATATATGCCTGCAAGAAAGCAACTAATATTTCAAGAAGATAAAGTACAAATGTTAAGAAAGAGAATGCTACTCCCGCGATTATATTTTTGAAAACATAGATCATCGCGATAAGTGACATGATTACAATGTGTCCCGCGGTCATGTTCGCAAAAAGACGTATCAAAAGTGCGAATGGCTTAATGAACATTCCAATAATTTCAATTGGCATCATTACAATTTTCATTGGCCAAGGCAATCCCGGCATCCAGAAAATGTGTTGCCAGTATGTTTTGTTTGCTGTAAATTGTGTAATAAAGAATGTAAATATTGCTAAAGCCGCAGTAACTGCGATATTTCCAGTTACGTTAATCCCAAATGGCAACAATCCCAAAATATTCAAGAACAAAATAAAGAAGAAAATAGTGAGCAAATAACCCATGTATTTCTTGTATTTCGGACCGATGTTTGGTTTAGCAATATCGTCTCTTATAAAAAGAATCAATGGTTCTAGGAGTTTTCCAGCACCACTTGGTACTAAAGAATTTTTATAGCTTCTAGCAATTCCACCAAAAATAAAAATCATTAATAAAGATACCAAAACAATCATTAGCACACTTTTAGTAATGGATAGATCCAAGACTTTTTCATTGGTTGGATGGTGCTCTGCATCTAGGTTAATTGTTCCTGAAGCATCGGTTTTATAGATTTTTTCGTGGAAAAGTTTGTAGTGTCCACCTTTACTTTCTACCACTTCTTCGCCGTGGTGAAAAGCGGAACTCATCATCGCATGAAAACCATTAGCTTTATCATAAAAAATCACAGGAAGCGGAAAACCAATATGCTTTCCCTCTTTAGTCACCATGATATCGAAGCTGTGCGCATCCAAAAGGTGATGATTAATAAAGTCCTTGTTTTCTTTCTTAATTTTGTCTTTTTCAGTAACCGCCGCAGGCACTTCTGTCGCCTGTGCAGGAGCCGTAGCAACAGGTGTTTCGCTTACTACAACAGCGTCGTGCTGTGCAAACGATGTTGAAAATGTCGATAAAAAACCTAGTACAAGAACTACTCTTTTCAGCATTGCTATATCTTATTTTAAAGTTTTGCAAAAATAGAACAAATAATCATAATATAAAAATCAATTTTTACTGATTTTTTTCATCTTTCGAGGATTCGGAAACCTCTCCATCCTGAATAATTTTTACCGCGTACAATGTTTCCAGCACCAAAGCGATTAAATATGGAATGATGAAATGAACCTTATAATTAGGAACTTCATTCAAATTAAGTTTCTTCATTACCAATAGCATCAGCATTAATTTAAACATCACCAAACCCATAAATCCAAATCCCACATAATTTGGATATATTTTTTTGATGATTGAAATCACCGTCACTACCATCATAAAAAGTAAGGTAAGAAACAAATAATACTTAATAAAAGTGGTTTCAAAACCAATATTTAAGTTTTGCCAAATGAAAAAATGCAAGGCAAACATTAAAAAAAACAAAATCACATATATGGTATTACTTTTTATTTTCATTATTCTGAATATTTTTTAGCTGATGAAGAAGATTATAAAACGCAAGTCCCATTCCCAAAAACCCTATGCCAATAGTTAAAAGATTTCGTTCAATCTCGAAATGATCATTAATTTTTTTGCCACCCCAAAACGCGAGTCCCATCGTTGCGAGCATCTGAAAAACAATCGCTGAATAGACGCCATACTGCCGCAAACCATTCTTTTCGAAATTTTCTTGGTCTTCTTTGCTGAACTCCTCTTCGGTTGGTTTTTCGTCGGACATGCTGTTTACATTTTTGCAAATCTAATGATTATAAGACAATAGAAAAATTTAGAATTTTAAAATTCATCAAATTTCTGTATTTTTGCGCATCTTAAATAAAAAACAATGTTCAATAGTTTACAGGATAAGTTAGATAAAGCACTTCATAATATTTCCGGACGCGGAAAGATTACTGAAATCAACGTTGCAGAAACCGTAAAAGAAATCCGCCGCGCATTGGTGGATGCCGATGTTAATTATAAAGTTGCAAAAGATTTAACCAAGAGAGTTCAGGAAAAAGCTTTAGGACAAAATGTTTTAACCAGTTTAACTCCGGGACAATTGATGACCAAAATCGTTCACGATGAATTGGTAGAATTAATGGGCGGAACCCAAGAAGGAATCAACCTTTCCGGGAAACCAACCGTAATTTTAATTGCTGGATTACAAGGTTCCGGTAAAACCACTTTCTCGGGAAAATTGGCAAATTATCTTAAACAAAAAAGAAACAAAAAGCCTCTATTGGTCGCTTGCGACGTGTACAGACCTGCCGCGATAGAACAATTGAAAGTTTTAGGAAACCAAATAGGAATCCCAGTATATACAGAACCAGGCGCTGTAAATCCATCCTCAATTGCTGAAAATGCCGTGAAATTTGCGAAAGAAAACAACCACGATGTAGTAATTGTGGATACCGCGGGCCGTTTGGCTGTTGATGAGCAGATGATGAACGAGATTAAATCGGTTCATTATTTCATCAAGCCTAATGAGACTTTATTCGTGGTAGATTCCATGACGGGTCAGGATGCCGTGAATACTGCTAAGACCTTTAACGAAGCCTTAAACTTTGACGGAGTTGTTTTGACCAAGTTAGATGGTGATACCCGTGGTGGAGCGGCTCTTACCATCCGTTCTGTTGTTGAAAAACCTATCAAGTTTATTTCAACCGGTGAAAAAATGGAAGCACTTGATGTTTTCTATCCTGAAAGAATGGCGGACAGAATTTTGGGAATGGGTGACGTTGTTTCCCTTGTAGAAAGAGCTCAGGAACAATTTGATGAAGAAGAAGCAAAAAAACTTCACAAAAAAATCGCTAAAAACGAATTCGGTTTTGATGATTTCCTAAAACAGATCAACCAGATCAAAAAAATGGGAAATATGAAGGATTTGATGGGAATGATTCCGGGAGTTGGAAAAGCGATCAAAGATGTGGACATTCAAGATGATGCTTTCAAACACATCGAAGCCATCATCTACTCGATGACGCCGGAGGAAAGAAGACGACCATCCATCATCAATACCCAAAGAAAAAACCGAATTGCAAAAGGTTCCGGAAGAAAAATTGAAGACGTAAACGCTTTGATGAAACAATTTGACCAAATGGGTAAAATGATGAAAATGATGCAAGGTCCACAAGGAAAACAAATGATGGAAATGATGAGCAAAGGAATGCCAAAAATGCCAGGAATGGGCGGTAATCTTTTCGGAAAATAACCTTTAAATTTCCAGAATTATCAGATAAAAAAATCCCGAATTGTAATGATTCGGGATTTTTTGTGAGCTATTTTTTAATCCTTAAAGTCGCAAACCTAAACCTACATTAAATAAGTTGAAATGCAATTTCTCGCCTGCTGCAGGGCTGTTGAAAGCATTATTCAACTGAAAAGCGTATCTGGCTTCAATGAGCAAACCGGAAAACAAATCAGCTCCTAAACCAACTGCTGCGCCAAAATTCGTTTTGTTGATCGTATCTGGAACTTCACCTAATCTGAAAGCGAATTGCGGACCTAGCTGCACATTTACTTTCGGCAGGAAATAAAATTTCATCATCACCGGAATTTGCAGATAAGAATCATCTTTAAATTTCACATAATTAACGGCCGGTTGCATTTTGGCAAATCCCGGAATTCCGAATTCGGTGAAAACCCCTGCATAATAACCTGCAGTAAGCTCATCAAAATCATCAGAAACTGCAGCCGACGAAAATCCACCGTTGATCCCAAATTTAACTTGAGCATTGATCGCTCCAAACAAAACGATCGCCACAGCTAAGAATAGTTTTTTCATAAGTTTTTAATTTTCATCAAAAATATCAATTAAAACATCGACTACAAAAGATGATTCCTATTTTTCCGGAAAAATTAATAGTAAAAACAAAAAAAATCCCGCTTCTTGCGAAACGGGATAATGAACTTAATAAAATTCTTATTTGAAGAATACAGAAACACCAGCATTTACACCAACAGTTCCAGTATTAACTTTAACATCGTTGTCTGAATCAAGTTTTCCGTTGATTCCCATGTAAGAAACTCCTAAATCAATACCAACGCTTTGGTTAAGCAAAAATACTACACCACCTTTTGCTTTGTAAGCAAAACCGTCAACTTTTTCTTCATCAGTGCCAGATTGGTTACCAAATGTATAAGTATTTTTAACTTTTGAGGAAGCGTACCCAACACCAACACCTAAATAAGGAAGAATGTTAGAAGCTGATTTAAAGTAGTAAGTTCCAGTCGGCATTACTGAAATAGTAGTGGTGGTGGTTTTATCACTATAATTATTACTTTCTTCTTTCTGAGAAATAGAAGAAATTCCTAAATCTACTCCTACTGCAATATTATTTGCAACGAAGTAAGCCACAGATGGAGTTACAGTAACTGTAGATACTTTTGGTCCATCTTCTGACTCTCCATCATATTTGTACTTAGAAGTTGCAGAGTTGAATCCTAAAGTTGTGCTACCACCGATTACCCAAGATCCTTTTTCAGTTTGTGCATTTACAGCCGCGAAAAGTGCTAATGCACCAACAAGCAATAATTTTTTCATAATTTTTAATTTAATTTGGCTGCAAAGATAAGTTTATTTAACATTCCGTTAACATGACTTTTATCATGAATTACTCTTCTCTCTGTCGTTTCTCTTCGTTTCCGTAAGCGTTAATAATTTTTCGAACTACCGGATGTCGCACCACATCTTCTTCGGTAAGGTGTACAAAACCTATTTCCTGCACATCTTTCAAGATTCTCATCGCTTCCTTCAAACCGGATTTTTGCCTTAATGGTAAATCCACCTGACTCGGATCCCCGGTGATGATGAATTTCGCATTCATTCCCATTCTTGTAAGGAACATTTTCATTTGAGAATGCGTTGTATTCTGTGCTTCGTCGAGGATTACGAATGCTTCATCGAGCGTACGCCCGCGCATGAAAGCCAGTGGTGCCACTTCGATTACTTTTTTCTCAATAAATCCTTCCAGTTTTTCGTGGGGAATCATATCTCGAAGTGCATCGTAAAGCGGCTGTAAATATGGATCCAGTTTCTCTTTTAAATCACCTGGAAGAAATCCCAAGCTTTCACCTGCTTCCACCGCAGGTCTCGTGAGAATAATTCTTTTCACTTCCTTATCGCGCAGGGCTTTCGCTGCCAACGCCACACTGGTATAAGTTTTTCCGGTTCCCGCAGGTCCTATCGCGAAAACCATATCTTTTTTCTCGCATTCTTTTACGAGTTTTTTCAAATTAGTCGTCTTCGCCTTAATAATCTTGCCGTTTACGCCTTTTACAATAATATCTTGATCAAAAACCAGTTGTTTTTCGGTTTCGTTCTTAATATTCAAGATATTTTCAACATCTTTTAAAGTAATTGAATTGTGTTTAGAGATGAAACTGACGAGATCATCCAGCTTATTTTTCAGTACATCGAGTGCTTCATTGTTTCCTAAAGCAAAGATAAAATGATCTCTTCCTGTAATTTTAAGGGTCGGAAAAGTCGATTTTAAAAGATTGAAATACTGATTATTAACTCCGTAAAAAGTTTTGGCATCGATGCCTGTAATTTCGTAGTTCAGTTCAAACATTTAAGTGTTCTTTAATATTAATATTTTCCCTAAAATTATCGAAATAATTTCAAATACGGCATTTTTATTTTCCACAATGAGAAGAAAAATATTATTTTAAACTAAATTTGCGATTCTTTACAAATCATCATGTCTATTATTACATTCACATCAGATTATGGGTTGGTAGATCACAGGGTTCCTTCTGTGAAGGGAAAAATCCTGAGCTTAAATGAAAATGTAAAAATTGCAGATATTTCCCATGAAATCCAAGCCTATAACCTTCTTCAAACCGCGTACATCGTAAGAAATGCCTATTCTTTTTTCCCGAAAGGCACTGTTCATATTATTGCAGTTGATAGCTTTTATACCAAAGACAGAAAATGCATTCTTTATCAAGCGGATGGACATTATTTCATCGCGGCGGATAATGGAGTTTTAAGTTTAATTTTCTACGACATCAAGCCGGAAGCTGTGTACGAAATCACTTTTAACAATCGATTTGATGATGAAGTGAATTTCACCTCAACCGATATTTTTGCACCTGCAGCTGTTCACTTAAAAAATGGTGGCTTACCGGAAGTCATCGGAAGAAAATATAAAACCCCAAAGCAACTTTCGTTTCCACGACCAGTTTTTAATGAAAGCGAAAAAATGATTATCGGAGAAATCATGTATATCGATAATTTCGGGAATGTAATTTCAAACATCAGCAAAAAATTCTTCGAAAAAAACGGCGTTGGTTATGAAAATTTCATCGTGAAGTTCAGAAATTTGGCACTTTCTAGAATTTACAATCAATATACCGAGTTTGTCAGCGATTGGCAAAATGAGCACGAATATCATGGCAAATCTGTAGCAATCTTCAATGATGCGGGTTTACTGGAGCTTACTATTTACAAAGGAAATAGCCAAAATGGTGCAAAAACATTATTCGGCATGAAGGTTGGCGAAAGTATTTATATTGAATTTTTTTAATATTTATTAATAAAAAAAGCCGCCTCTTTGGACTGCCCCTAAAAAGTGTCTAACTTTTTGGGTGCAGTCTACTTTCGAGACGGCTTTTTCTTTGATTACAGAATTTTATCTGATTACTTTTTTGGTAACAGTTTCTTTGGACGTGATCACACTTACCACGTAAGTTCCTTTCGGGAAAGCGGTAAGATCTAGTTTTTCATCAGTTGAATTAGATTTCACGTTATTTTTCACCAATTTCCCTGATGCATCAAACACCGAATAAGAATGCATTTTATCTTTAGATTTGATGTCGAAAATTCCTTTTACAGACGATTGAGAAATGCTTACAGATGCTGTAGCAGAAGTTTCACCTGTAGCTAAGGTCATACATTCAAAATTAGCATTCCAACCTGCTGCATTAACTCCTGGATCAGAAATAAATCTTACGGTAATCGCACCAGTTGCATGGGTAGAAGTAAATGGACCTGGAATTGTAGTTCCGGAAAGTTGTGTACCTCCGCTAAATCTTGGGGAGCCAGTCGTTGGTCCGTTATAAACATTCATAAAATCATAATCGGCTTCGGTATCAAATAATGAGAAAGTAAGTTTCAATTTTTCATTTGAATTTGATGGATAGAAAGTTTTGGTAATAATTTGATTGTCTCCGTAATTAGCATCAGCTCCTCCCGGATCGGTAAATGCAACTCCACTACACCAGTTTGCATCAGTAAGAATAAGTTGTTCATAAGCAAAAGCTTGCGGCCCTGAACATTCGGTTCCCACAGAAACATTGTAGTAACTTCCTTCATTTAAATTATTGAACTGCAAAACTTTATTCGAAGTAATTCCGGAAGTAATTACAGTTCCGTCCATTTTAGCAAGTTTATACTTCCAACTTGTCGCTACATTATCCACAATGGTAGCAGTAGCCGAATTGGTTGTAACATTGCTCAAAGTAAGTCCGGTAATGGTAGATTCACAAGATGCCACACAATCTGTACCTAGACATCCTTTAGAGTTCACGGTAGCTCTAATCAAAGCACCCGGTTGAGGACCAAATCCGTTGGCAAAATTTATTCCGACAGAGGAAACCAAATGACAATAACTCATGATCGTACCTCCAGTTCCGGTTGGAAGTGGAGCGTCACAACCTTCATTATTTCCGGAAGCAGGTCCACAACCATCGATTGCGGTGTTATCACCATTCCAGTTACAAGCGTGAGTGTGAGGAGAACCTAAATTATGTCCAATTTCATGGGTCATTGCTTCGATATTCCATGAATAAGTAGGAACATCCTGATAGCTGAAATTCACTCCTGAGTAAGAATATTTGTAAGAACTACATAAAGCATTCACCCATGCGATACTTGTTGTAGCTGGGTTTCTCAACAATTGCGCAACATCTCCATTAAATGAAGTTCTTGTAGTTCGGAACTGATTCAAGATATTCGATGGACTTCCTGAATAAGGATCTGTAGTCGTCCAAACCATAATTTCACTTAAAGCAACAGTAATTCCGTCATTTGCATAAAGCGTAGAAATATTATTGTGCATTGAAGTAACCCAGTTGGTCGTTGTAGTAACGTTAGAACCATTTTGGGTGTAAGGACCGTAACCTGCTTCGTAATAAATTCTCACACAGTTATCGGTTTTCTTTGCCGTCATCGTTTTCGGATCGTAAGATGGAGCTGCCAATTTTTTATTTTCAACCAACTCATCTGCGGAGCACGAAAAAGGATTTTCGCCTTTCAGTTTTTGGTCATTATAAGAAACAAATTCATCCGCGTTTTTGGATTTACCGATAACAATGTTCCCAATATTTTTAATGGAAGTTACGCCAACCACATCATCTTTGAAAAAACTAATTGCTACAAGCGATTCCTGATCACCTTTCACAATTCCCTGATAGTACACTCCCGGCGTGTAATTGATGTAGCCTTTATCGGTATTAACTTTGAAATCATGTGTGAAAAAATTGTTTTTCACCAATTCTACAGTGATGTTTTTCCCTTCAAAAGGAAAATCCATTTCTAAAGCTTCGGGTTTTTCAGTATTAATCCTCAGCAATTCAGCTTTTTGCAGTTTCATCACGGTAACACCTTCTGCTGCAGTGCGGTAAGCAATCTGCTTATTCGGTGACGAATCCACAGTGAAGGGACTGTACTTTACAAAAGCTTTGTTGGCAACGTGCGCGTTTTTCACTTTTTCCGCAACCGGTTTTAATTCCTGAGAAAAACCGAATGAGAAAAAGGCCAAACCAAAACACAATTGGAAAATTCTTTTCATATTGATATTTTAAAAATTATTAGTTTACAAAAAAACTAAAAAAAAAATCGAACTCTTCCTTAAAAACGCAATTTTAACATTAATAATAAGACAATCATATCCATACCATTTCCTAAACATAAATCTTTTATCTTTGCACATAAATTTTTCAGATGCTTTATACCATTATCAAAGCCATTCACATCATTTTCATGGTGAGTTATTTTTCAGGAATTTTTTACCTGGTTCGGCTGTTCGTTTATTATAAAGACACTGATGTTTTTGAGGATCAAAAAAAACAAATCCTACGAGCACAATACATTTTCATGGCGAGAAGATTATGGAATATCATCACCGTTCCAGCAGGAATCATCATGCTTGCAAGCGGTTTAACGATGATTTTTTTAAATTTCGGGTTAATGAAAACACCTTGGTTTCACCTGAAACTCACCTTTTTGATTGGACTTGCATTTTATCATTTCTGGTGCTGGAAAAAAGTTTTACAAATGAAAATTCTCGCCGGAAACACTTTACCAATAGCAAACATCAAACTTCGGCAAGCTAATGAAATCGCTACTTTCATCCTATTTCTCGTCGTATTTACAGTGATTCTAAAATCGATGGTGATTGAATATTGGTGGCAATTAATTGTAGGGTTTTTCGTTCTGGTTTTTGCCATTATGATGACCGTAAAATTGGTCAACAAGAAAAAATAAACTTTTATTTTCAAATAAATTCATTATAAAAAATGATTGCAATATTTAAAAAAGAACTCTGGAGTTATTTCGGAAATTGGAGCGCTTGGCTGATCATCGCAGCGTTCAGTTTAATCGGAACCCTTTTTCTGTTTTTCTTCGAAAACGATTCCAATATTTTCGATATCGGAACTGCTTCTCTTCAAAGTTATTTCGTTTTGGTTCCTTGGTTGCTCATGTTCATCATTCCCGCTATTTCGATGAAAACTTTGGCAGAAGAGCAACAATCCGGAACTTTGAACTGGCTTTTCTCACAACCAATAAAAATCTCCGAAATCATCGTCGGAAAATTTCTTTCCGTATGGCTGGTTGGAATTCTTTGCTTAGTTCCATCCGTTTTTTATTTGTATACGGTTTATGTTTTGGGCGTTCCGGAAGGCAATATCGATTTGGGAGCAACTTTCGGAAGTTATTTCGGATTGGTCATTCTTACCGCAGCATTTTCGGCTGTCGGAATCTTGGCTTCTTCCCTTTCTCAGAACCAAATTATGGCTTATTTACTCGGCGTTTTCCTATGTTTTATTTTCTATTTCGGGATCGAGCAATTGGCAAGTTATAAATTATTGGGCGGTGCAGATTATGTGCTTTCCAAACTTGGATTTTATCAGCATTTTCTAGCTTTCACACGCGGTTTAATCGACACCAAAGATGTTTTCTATTTCATTTTAGTAATAGGAATTTGTTTGTTTTTGGCAAAAATTTTTGTAGAAAAGAAAAAATAATCTGAACCGTTTAGACATTTAAAAATGAACAAAAAGAACATTATATATAGCATTCTCGCACTCGTTTTATTGGCCGGAGTTTTCGGAATTTTCTCGAAACGACTGGATCTTACTCAGGAAAAAAGATATACCCTCTCCGATTCTACCATTAAGATTTTGGAATCGGTTGAAAAACCTTTAACAGTCGATGTTTATCTGGAAGGTGATTTCCCGGCAAGTTTCCGCCAATTGCAGAATGAAACGAAATTTATGTTGGAAGAATTTAGAAAAATCAATCCGAAAATCGATTACAAATTCATCGATCCGATTAAAACCAAAATGTCGAAAGATACTTTGGCTGCAATGGGAATGCAACCTTCGATCCTTCCGGACATGAAAGATGGTAAAATCTCGGAAATCGTGATGTTTCCGTTTGCTGCCATTAAATATAATTCTTACGGCACATCAATTCCTTTAATCATCAACCAAACAGGAATCGATGCTTCCGAACAACTCACCCGCTCGATCGAAAATTTGGAATATAATTTTGCTTCAAATATTAAAGCCATTACCGAAGAAAAAAAGAAAAATATCGGAATTCTGATCAATCAAGACGAATTGGGGCCGGAACAATTTCAAGGTTTTATGGAAATGGCGCTCGAAAATTACAACGCAGGTCCGATAATCCCGGCAAACGAAAAAGAATTAACCTTAGCCGACGTTCCTAAATTGAAAAATATGGACGCTTTAGTCATCGCAAAACCACGAAAACCATTCACCGAAAACGAAAAAGTAATCCTCGATCAATACATCATGAATGGCGGAAAAACTTTGTGGATGATTGATGCCGTAAATGCTGAAATGGACACTCTTTTTCAATCAAAAAAAATCATGGCATACCCGATGGATACCAATCTTACGGATTTCTTTTTCAATTACGGAATCCGCATCAATCCGGGATTGGTGAAGGACATGCAGAAATCCGCACTGATCAGAATTGTTTCAGGTGAAGTGGCAGGAAATCCACAATTCAGTAGTTTTCTTTGGCCTTATTTCCCACTCGGAATTGCTGAAAACAAAAACCCGATTACCAAAAATATCAATCCGGTAAAATTCGAATTTCCGACTTCCATCGACACTTTGGGAAGAAAAAATATTAAAACAAATGTTCTTTTCGAATCCAGCGAAAGAACCAATGTGAAACAAGTCCCGAATTATATAGCTTTAAGCGAGATTGTACGTACAGATTCCCTTAGTGAGTTCGACCAACCAAGCAGTCCAAAAATTTTCGCTGTAAGTTTAGAAGGTAAATTCAATTCTGCGTACGCTTCGAGAATTGAAAGAACAAATTTCCCAAATTTTAAAGCGCAAAGTGCAGACAATAAAATGATCGTAATTGCCGACGGCGATATCGGAAAAAACCAGGTTTACAAAGGAAAAGCACTGCCTTTGGGCGAAGATTTGCTCACTAAACAAACCTATGGAAACGAACAATTCCTGAGAAATGCACTCGATTTTCTTTTGGATGATTCTAATTTAATGGAACTCCGAAACCGAAATATCGAAGCACGCTTGCTCGACCGACAAAGAATTGACGAAGAAAGATCGAAATGGCAATGGATTAATTTACTGATTCCTATTGCATTGATCGGACTTCTAGGAGGATTTTTCTTCTGGCTTAGAAAAAAGAAATTTGCTTAAAAATTCATTTAAATAAAAAACGATTTCAAAATTTGGAACCGTTTTTTATTGTATTAAACATCTTTGATAAAATCTTCGTAATCGTAAAAAAACCTTTCGAAACCGTCCATTTTCTCCACGAAAAATTCGAAAATTTCATGCCACGAATTTTTGTTGAAAATCGAAACATTTTCTTTGGAAACCCAAATTCTGGAAATTACTTTACCGTTTTCCAAAGTGTAAAATTCGTCTTTATAAAAATCGCCAACTTCTTCTCTGAGAATTTCCTCCAGCGACCAAATCTTCTCGTAATAAGCATTTCGGAAGAGTTCATCTTTCATTTCGATATCGATAGAAACTTCAGCTTTCTTGTTGTCTGCGTAAAATTTAAAAGAAAAATCTTTAATTTTCGTGTCATACAATAACCATTTTCTAGGAAAACTTTTCCCAAATGCGATCCAAAAATCTTTTTTTAGTTGTTGTGCTTCCTGTTTACTGAACATAATCTAAAGTAAATTTATGCGAACTTAATCAATTTTAAATGGAAGTCGAAATTTTATATTTTCTATTTTTATTACTTTTGCTAAATGTTATCCAAAAAATCGCAATACGCACTGAAGGCACTTTCATATCTTGTTGAAAAACAAAGTGAAGGTCCGATTTTGATTTCCGAAATTGCAGAAAAAAAGAAAATTCCTCTTAAATTTTTAGAAAACATACTTTTAGAACTCAAAAAAGCAGAAATTCTTGACAGTAAAAAAGGGAAAGGTGGCGGCTATTTTTTCAGTAAAAATCCACGAGATATTTCCTTAGCGAGAATCATTCGATTGGTAAATGGTCCGATTGCAATGTTGCCTTGTGTAAGTCTTAATTTCTATGAAAAGTGCACCAATTGTACGGAAGATCACTGTTCGCTACACGATGTTTTGATCGAAGTTCGCGATGCGACGCTGGCTATTTTGGAAAAAAAATCGCTTTTAGAATTAAAGGACTAAGCTTTTTTTTGGGATAAAAGTCTACCTATTTTGTAGATTAAATATTAATGAACTAAATTTGCCAGCACAAATAAAAAGTTCAATATGCTTTCAACTGACGATATTGTACATCTCGAAAATTTATCCACCGAGGAAAGTCTTCTCTTCATCACCGAAAAAATATCTGAAGGAGTGGTTTTTTCGACTTCTTTAGGACAAGAAGATCAGGTAATTACGGATATGATTTTTCGAAATAAACTGAATATTAAAGTTTTCACTTTGGATACGGGAAGACTATTTTATGAACATTACGAATTGCTTTCTCAGAACAATTCACGCTATAAAACCAAAACTGAAGTTTATTTTCCCGATGCAAATGATGTAGAAAAATATGTGAATGAAAAAGGAATCAACGCTTTTTTTCATTCCGTGGAAAATCGAAAAGAATGTTGCTACATCCGCAAAGTGAAACCATTGAATCGAGCTTTGGAAGGTGCAAAAATATGGATTACCGGATTGCGCAGTGAACAATCTGAAAATCGAGAAAACATGAAAATGGTCGAATGGGACGGCGACCGGAAACTTTTCAAATTCAATCCGTTGATTCACTGGACCTATCAGGATGTTTTAGATTATATCGAACAGCATAATGTTCAGGATTTGCCTCTTCATAAAAAAGGATTTATCAGCGTTGGCTGTAAACCGTGTACCAGAGCCATAGCAGAAGGTGAAAACCCGAGAGCCGGCCGGTGGTTTTGGGAAGAATCCCAGAAGGAATGTGGACTGCACTCGAAATAAATCGCTGGCCAAACTTCTTTATTTTTTTTATTTAATTAAATTTTCAAAAAATTTTTAGTGATCAATATGAGCAAATATCAATTAGACTATCTGGAACAATTAGAAGCCGAAAGTATTTTCATTATGCGCGAAGTAGCAGCACAATTTGAAAATCCAGCATTGCTTTTCAGTGGTGGTAAGGATTCCATCACGCTGGTTCATTTGGCAAAAAAAGCTTTCGCACCAATGAAAATTCCATTTCCGTTGGTACATATTGACACCGGACACAATTTCCCGGAAGCATTAGCATATCGTGATCATTTGGCCCAAGAAATCGGTGCTGAACTGATCGTAAGAAAAGTTGAAGATACGATTCGCGAGAAAAAACTGACCGAACCGAAAGGCAAATTTGCTTCCCGAAACTGGCTTCAAACCCATACCCTGCTGGATACGATTGAGGAATTCAAATTTGATGCTTGTATCGGAGGAGCCCGTCGCGATGAGGAAAAAGCCAGAGCCAAAGAACGTTTTTTCTCTGTACGTGACGATTTCGGGCAGTGGGAACCGAAACTTCAACGGCCAGAACTTTGGAATATCTACAACGGAAGAATTCAAAAAGGTGAAAATGTGAGGGTATTCCCAATTTCAAACTGGACTGAACTTGATGTGTGGAATTACATTAAAAAAGAAAAAATCCAGCTGCCATCGATTTATTTTGCGCATCAAAGAGATGTTATTGAATACGATGGTCAATTAATCGCCGTCTCCGATTTCATTACGATTGATGAAAACGACACCATTATCAACAAAAAAGTACGTTACAGAACTGTGGGTGATATGACTTGTACCGCTGCTGTAGAAAGTGATGCCGCAACTTTGGACGAAGTGGTGAATGAAATTATGGCGTCCAGAATTTCCGAACGTGGCGAAACCAGAATTGATGATAAAGTGACCGAAGCTGCAATGGAAGACCGAAAAAAAGGAGGTTATTTTTAAGTTTTTTCTTTAGGACAAAACCCAACTCATTTTCACCCAATTTTTACTCAAAATCAACATGGATATATTAAGATTTATTACCGCCGGAAGTGTAGATGATGGAAAAAGCACCTTGATCGGAAGACTGCTTTATGACAGCAAAAGCATTTTGGTAGACCAGCTTGAAGCCCTAGAAAAACAATCGAAAAATAAAAACGCAGACGGGATAGATTTAGCAATCCTTACCGACGGTTTACGCGCCGAAAGAGAACAAGGAATTACCATCGACGTTGCTTATCGATATTTTTCCACTCCGAATAGAAAATTTATTATCGCCGATGCTCCGGGACATGTTCAATATACCAGAAACATGATCACGGGAGCTTCCAATTCGCAGTTAATCATCATTTTAATTGATGCCCGACAAGGCGTTATCGAACAAACCCGAAGACATTCCATCATCGCTTCACTTTTGAAAATGAAACGCGTAGTAGTGGCCGTAAACAAGATGGATTTGGTAGATTATTCTGAAGATGTTTTCAATAGCATTAAAAAAGATTATGATCAAGTCGCAAATAGTCTTGGTTTGAAAAACGTAGCTTACTTCCCTATTTCCGCTTTTAATGGAGACAATATTGTAGACAAATCCGAGAAAATGACGTGGTTTAATGACGAACCATTGCTCACTTTTCTGGAAAATGTTGAAGTAAATGAAGATGTAGATTACGAAAACGCACGATTTCAGGTTCAGTATGTTATTCGTCCGCAAACCGAAGAACTGCACGATTACCGTGGCTATGCAGGGCAAATTATTTCCGGAACTTATAAAAAAGGAGATCGAATAACCATCCTTCCGGAAAATATTGAAACTACGATTTCTAAAGTGGAAACCGGCGGTACTGAAGTAGAAGAAGTTTTTGCGCTCCAACCTGCCGTTTTACATATCGCTGATGATATCGATGTAAGCCGCGGAGATTTTTTTGTGAAATCTGAAAACAAACCACGTGTTGAAAATGAATTTGAAGCTTTAGTTTGCTGGCTCGATAAGCGCGAACTTACCGAAGGAAACAAGTATTTTATTCAACATAAAAGCAGACTTATAAAAACCGTTGTGAAAGAAATCGAATACAAAATCGATGTCAATACATTGCAACAAACTCCGGTTTCGGATTCAGTAAAACTGAATGAAATCGTAAAAGTACGTTTGAAAACAGCATCACCATTAGTTTTTGATGCTTTTGAAAAAAATAATTCAACAGGAAGTGCAATTTTGGTCGACGAAACCAGCAATTCAACCGTTGGAGCGGTAATGCTTTTGTAAATTCTAACAAAATATTTACCGAATTCAATGTCGTCCGAACACAATATTCAGCATCAATCTTTGAGTGTTTTCCTGAATCTGGAAAACCTGAAAGTGCTTATTGTAGGCGGTGGAACAGAAGCTTTGGAAAGCCTTAAAACAATTATTAATAGCTTTCCGAATACTAAAATTAATTTGATTTTCGAATCGGTTTCTGATGAGATTAAACGATTCGCTGAAGGAAAAGATACCATTAAAATTCAAGAAAGACGGTTTTTCGAAGACGATTTTTATAATGCTCATATCGCGCTGATTACCGATTTGGGAGTCGAATTTTACACCGAAATCATCGATATTGTTCAGAAAAAAAATATTCTTATCAGTATCGCCAATCAACCGGAACTAAGTGATTTTCAACTTGAAAATTTCATTTCAAAAAATAAAGAATCGGTTCTGAAAGAACAAAAACTGAAATGGCAATATTCCAAAGAAGCGAAAAAATACCGGCGACTTGTGATCTATTTATCACTTGCTTTTGCTGCTTTTTTCTTGGGAATTGCATTTGATAATTACTTTTCGTACACGCAAGCGAAAGATTTTGTTTACGAAATTCCGAATGAATTTTATTGGATGCTTGCGATCGGATTTTTCGCCCAAATGGTGGATGGCGCTTTGGGAATGGGTTATGGTTTGACGAGTTCCACCCTAATGCTCGGTATGGGAATTAAACTGCCTTCCATCTCCGGATCCATTCACACTGCAGAAATGTTTTCGAGCGCGATGAGTGGTTATTCTCATTACAAATATGGAAATGTAAATAAAAAAATGTTGCTTTATCTCGCTGTTCCCGGCGTTATTGGAGCGGTTTCAGGATCATTATTACTAATTTATTTGGGCAATGAATATGAGAATCTTGCAAAAGGCTTGATGGCAACTTACACCCTGATTATGGGCTATAGAATTACCCGATTGGCCTTCAAAAAAATTATGGTGAAACAAAAAACCCATATCGGGAGACTCGGGTTTTTCGGAGGAATGATGGACGCATTCGGTGGCGGAGGTTGGGGGCCAATTGTTACTTCTACTCTACTTTCCAAAGGGCGAAAAACCAACTATGTCATCGGAACGGTGAGCATGGCGGAATTTTTCGTTACTCTTGCCGCAGCGATTGTTTTCTTTTCAAGTTTGGGAGTTTCAAATATCGAAATCATCTTGGGATTAATTATCGGAGGAGTTCTTGCTGCACCCATTGCAGCTCGATTAGCAGGAAAAATGCCCCGAAAAACTGCGCTGATCTTGGTTGCACTTCTACTAATTGTTTCGAGTGCCAGAAATCTTTATAAAATATTTTTCTAAATAAAAAACCTCCCGAAACGGAAGGTTTTTAGCATTTTTTTCGCTCTAAATTAAATAACACTCAATTCTTTTCCCACTTTTTCAAATGCGACAATCGCTTTATCCAACTGTTCTTTCGTATGTGCCGCAGAAAGCTGAACGCGGATTCTCGCTTTTCCTTTTGGCACAACAGGATAGAAAAATCCGATTACGTAAATTCCTTCATCCATCAGTTTTTCTGCCATTTTTTGGGCTAAAGGAGCATCATAAAGCATTACCGGAACAATCGCAGCGTCACCATCGGGAATGTCAAATCCTTTGGCTTTCATCTCGGTTCGGAAATATTCGGCATTTTCCATCACGCGATCTCTGAGCGATGTATCTTCAGAAATCATATCCAAAACTTTCATCGCCGCCCCAACAATTCCCGGAGCCAATGAATTTGAGAACAAATACGGTCTGGAGCGCTGTCTCAGCATATCAATAATTTCTTTCTTTCCGGAAGTAAATCCCCCCAAAGCACCGCCTAAAGCTTTTCCTAAAGTTGAAGTAATAAGATCAACTCTACATATCACGTCGTTCGCTTCGTGCGTTCCGCGGCCGGTTTTTCCGATAAATCCGGTAGCGTGGGAATCGTCAACCATTACCAGACAGTCATATTTTTCTGCAAGATCGCAAACTCCCTTTAAGTCAGCAACAATTCCATCCATGGAGAAAACTCCATCGGTAACGATGATTTTGAAACGGTGATTTTTTTCGGAAGCTGCCTTTAGCTGTGCTTCTAAATCCTCCATATTGTTATTTTTGTAGCGGTATCTCGCAGCTTTGCAAAGACGAACTCCATCAATAATGGAAGCGTGATTCAATTCATCTGAAATAATGGCATCTTCTTCTGAAAATAAAGGTTCGAAAACACCGCCGTTCGCATCAAAACAAGCTGCGTAAAGAATCGTATCTTCCATTCCTAAAAATTTGGAAATTTTCGCTTCAAGTTCTTTATGGATATCCTGAGTTCCGCAAATAAAACGAACCGAAGACATCCCGTAACCGTGGCTTTCGATCATATCTTGGGAAGCTTTCATCACTTCTGGATTATTTGAAAGTCCTAAATAATTGTTTGCACAAAAATTGAGCAATTTCTTCCCATTCGCCTCGATCTCGGCGGATTGTTGGGAAGTGATAATTCTTTCAGTTTTAAAAAGTCCGTCGTTTTTGATATTTTGTAATTCGTTCTGAAGGGTTTCCAGATAATTTTTAGAAATCATAATAGAATTTATTTAGAAATGCTAATTTAACAAAAAAAGCCTTGATGGAAAGACCAAAGCAATGGTTTTTAAAAAAGAATTTATTTGAGTTACTTAAAAAAAAGTCATAAAAAAAACCTTCATTGCTGAAGGTTTCTGATTTTTATTGTTTAACGAATTTGAGATTCTGAATATCAATTTTGAAGATATAAACTCCTTTCGAAAGCGATGTAACATCCACCGATTTTCCTGAAGAAATACTTCCTTTTTTAATCAATTTCCCGTCGATGCTAAAGATTTCGAAATTTTGATCTTTAGAAATTCCTGAAACTGACAATTGATTTTTCACCGGATTTGGATAAATTTTCACGGCGTCCTTCGAAGAATCATCAACAGCAAGAATCGACGTGTCTTTGGTTACTGTCGAGTTTCTTTGAATAATTTGATTTTCATAATTGAACTGAATGCTAGAAACCGGAAAGTTGATCAGGTTAGCAAAATTCTGATTATTTGTCGTATGATCTAATGTTAAATACGCAACCTGACCACCGTTGCCATTCACCTTGATCGGCAATGGCATTTCAAAGAAGCTGACAGACGAATGACTTTGCGTTTGACTTACTTTAATTCTCAACATATCATCAGAGGTTTGGTTCCAACGGATTTGATAAGTCGGATAACCTTGTCCGTAGATCCAATCGTTGAAAAATTCAGTAAAATCTTTTCCGGTAGATTGAAGCAGAGAGTTCTTCAAATCGGCTGTTTTCGCATATCCATATGCCAATTCCGGTCTTGCATGATAATCTTTGATTGCTGAATAAAATGCTTCATCACCCAAAATCCACTTGAGCATTCGTACGACATATCCGCCTTTAGAGTAAGTTAATCTTCCACTGAAAATAGTTCCTGTATTTCCAAGATTACCATCTGCTACATACACACTTCCGCCCGGAGAGCCTGTAATATAACTCATTTCAGAACTCAGGTAGTTTAGAAATTGAGAATTCGTCATCAATAATTTTTCGTTGGCAAGATGTTCCCCAAAAGTCGCAAAACCTTCGTTGAGCCAAATGTCATTCCATGCTCCACAAGTAACTTTATCACCAAACCATTGATGCGCAAGTTCGTGAGCGATGATTCCGCGTCCCCACGATCCCATTGAAGACATTGTAGCATGTTCCATACCGCCTCCCCAACTAAATTGCATATGACCGTATTTTTCGTTTCGGTAAGGATAAGGTCCAAAATATTCTTCGAAAGTATTCATCACTGTTTTTGTCCAGTTGATATTCGAAATCGTAGTTGTATTGGTAGCTGTGGAAGGATATAAATAATTAACGAAAGGAAACGGCGGTGTTCCCATCGTATCGTTAAGTTTCGTATATTTCGTTATTCCCAATGCAATTAGATAAGCAGGAATTGGATAATTGGTTTGCCAAAAAGTGAGTTTTCTGCTTCCGGTCAATGAAGTTTCAGAAATCAATTTCCCATTCGCTGCCACGCTGTATTGCGATGGTGTATTGATTTTGATATCAACTTTTTCAATTTTGTCATTCAAACTTTGCTTTGTCGGAAACCATTCCTGAGCTCCGTAAGGTTCGGAAAGTGTATACAAAACAGGTGTTCCACCTTGCGTAGAAACAGTGAAAGCATCGCCTGCACTTCCGCCGGTATCCGGAGTGCCAGAATATTTAATGGAAAGCGAATCCAAAGTCGCTGCAGGAATATTTGACGGAAAATCTATTTTAATTTCCTTTGTACTCAGTTGCGTAAAAGGAAGATTAGAACCGTGATATTTCACTTCTGAAACAGAAAGCACATTAGAAAGATCAAAATAAATGCTTGAAATATTCTGATTTGGAACGAAATAGCTGGTAACCATTCCGCTCACGAAATGTTGGGCCGGATCCAAATCCAATTCCAGTCTTTGATATTTTAAGTCATAATTGAGCGTATTCGGGTTGACATTGTAGTCAACCATTTTCGAATACTTTTGAAGCTCATTTCGAATCATGCTTTTTCTTTCGGCCTCCTCATTTTTCTGAGAAAATGCCTGCACAAAAAATACTGCAAAAGCAATTAAATAAAGTTTTTTCATTAAGGTAGATTTTTGGCTAAAGTTAAAAAAAACCTCTCAATTATTATTGAAAGGTTAATGATATCATTAATTTATTATCTACTAAAGATTAAGAGCCGGCTCCAAAAGTTGTTCCATTCGGCTTTTCACCTGATCTACGGAACCAGCGTAATTATTGATGAGCAAAGAGAAAACCAATGTTTTGCCACTATAGGTTTTCAGGTAACCTGCCAAAGTTTTTACTTTATTTAATGTACCGGTTTTGGCAAAAATTTGTCCGTTGCCGTTTCCTAAAAACATTCTCTTCAACGTTCCGGTTTGTCCGCCAATCGGTAAAGATTCAAAATACGTTTTATAATATTTTTCATTCATTAAATTGGTTAAAAATTTCGCCTGTGAAATGGGTGTTACCAAATTGCTTCGTGATAAACCGCTTCCATCCATATAATTCAGGCCGTTGGTATCAAAAGAAATTTCCTTCAGATGATCCACCACTACTTTCCTACCGCTTTCTAAAGTTTGATCTCCGTTTTTCTGAAAACCCACCATTCGCAAAGTAGCTTCTGCCAAAGAATTATCGCTACGTTGATTAGTATAATAAATGATCTCGGATAAAGTCGGCGACTGATAGTTGGTGATTGTTTCTCTTTTTTCAGGATTAAGATCTGTAGTTTTAGAAACCACACTTCCTGTCACAGGCAAACCTCTTTTGATCATTGTCGCTTTTAAATTATTGGCAAGATAAGCTGGTGCATCGGGCAATTTTGTGGTAAGTCCAGATCCGTTAAATTTATCGGCATAAACCATTTGATTGATATACGGAGAAATGTAATAGAAATTCTTGTTTTCGGCAAAAGGATTGACTTGTTTGGCAATTAATTTCTCATTTTGTGGATTAATTTCATAGGTAGAACCCACCGGCAAATAATAGCTTCCATTTTCCAACCAAACGATATTCGCGGGCAAACTTTGCATTTTATTCATTTTGAAAACCGCAGTTTGGATGATGATATCGCCATTAACCTTCTTGATTCCTTTCTGTGAAATTGCGCTCATGAAATCGGCAATGATTGCACTATAGGAAGAAGCTCCCGCTTTATTAGTTCCTAATGATGGATCGCCGCTTCCAACGATATACAAATTTCCTTGCAAAACTCCGTCTGCATCAATAGTTCCGGAATGTTCTAACTGAGTATTCCAACGAAATTTTTCTCCCAAAAGATTCATTGCGGTTTCAGTAGTTAGAAGTTTGGTGGTAGATGCCGGAACCAAAGAAGCGTTTTCATTGTAGGAACTCACCACTTTTTTGGTTTTAGGATCATATATCACAAAACCCCAATTCGCATTTCGAAGCACCGGATCGTTCATTAACGAATTGATTTTAATGTCGACCAACTCTTTAGCTGACATTAATTTTTCTGGTGCGGAAATATTTGAGGAGTGAGTTTCGTAGGATTGAGGATAGTTTGAAGAAGCAAAAGTTCCTTGTCCGAATGCAAATGCAGAAATCGCAAAAGCAGTAGAGACCAATATATTTTTAAGTCTAATCATTTACATTTAATTTGATGATCTGAATAATGCTCTTTATTCAACGTTCAAAAATATAAATTATTACCGAGCTACCATGTTTTGAAGCTTATAAAACGTCGTAAATTATGTTAAAAAATGTTAAAAGTCGACAAATATCAGTTTTTTAATGCTCTGATATGCAGTAATTTCCTCAAATTCATCAAAACTTTGAAGTAAAATATTTTTGAATTCTTTATACTTTTTCCCTCGTGGAAGTTTGAGTAAAATTTGATATTGATACATCAAATTCAGTTTTCCGATAGGAGATTTTTCCGGTCCTAGAATGCATTCTTCCGGAAGATATTTTCTAAGAATTGAACCTAAAAACTGAGAGGCGCGGTTCACTTTATCTTCTTTTCGGTGTTTTAGTTCAATCATGATTAACTTCACAAAAGGCGGATAGAGAAATTTTTTCCTTTCTTCCAGGAAATGTCGGTAGATTTTCTCCTGATTATTATCTTTAATTAATTGAAAAACTGAATGTTGCGGATTGTAGGTTTGAATAAAAACTTTTCCTTCACCCGAGATTCTCCCGGCTCTTCCGGAAACTTGGGTGATCAACTGAAAAGCCCTTTCTTCTGCCCGAAAATCTTGTACATACAACATCGAATCTGCTCGAGGAATCGCGACCAATTCTATATTATCGAAATCTAAACCCTTGGAAATCATTTGCGTTCCTACCAAAATATCGGTTTCGCCACTTTCAATTTTTTCGTATAATTTTTCATAAGCGAATTTCTTCCTCATCGAATCTACATCCATTCGGTCGACTTCCGAATCAGGAAAAAGCCGCGAAATCTCTTCGTGAACCTGTTCCACACCCACTCCACGTTCATTCAAATTTTCGGAATGACATTTCGGACACACTTTCGGTTTAGCCGATTTTTGCCCGCAATAGTGGCATTTCATCTCATTCGAAAACTTGTGATACGTCATCACCACATCACAATTCGAGCAATAATTCACATAGCCACAACTTTCACATTCCACTACATTGGCGTATCCACGGCGATTGTGGAGAATCATGGTTTGTTTTTTCCGTTCTAGTTCAGTTTTTATTTCGCTAATTAATTGTAAAGAAAAATTCCCAATCACTTTTTTGGAATCCTGCGCTTCTTTAAAATTAATCAATTCAAATTCAGGAAGTTTCACCTTTCCGAAACGTTCGGATAAAAAAATATATTTCAATTTTTCGGTTTTGGCCAAATAGTAAGATTCAACTGAAGGAGTCGCCGAACCCAATATTACTGGAGCATGATACAATTTTGCCAAAACTTGGGCCGCATCTTTGGCATTAAAAAAGGGGGAAACTTCTCTTGGTTTGTACGCAGAATCGTGCTCTTCATCAACCACAACCAAACCTAAATTCGAGAACGGAAGAAACAACGAATTTCTAGTTCCGATGAGTATTTTCAGTTGATTATTCTTTATTTTTCGCCATACTTCAACCTTCTCAAAATCCGTCAGTTTTTGATGATAAAAACCGAGTTCTTTGCCATATTTTTTTTCTAACCGCTGTACAATTTGTTTGGTAAGTGCAATCTCCGGGAGCAAAAAAAGGACGTTTTTTCCTTCGGAAACTGTTTCTTCAATTTTCTCTAAATAGATATGGGTTTTCCCCGAAGAAGTCACGCCGTGGAGCAAAACATTTTTTCCGATTTCGAAAGCTTCATCAATCTCTTTCTTCGACTGCAACTGGGTTTCCGTGAGCTTTTCAATATTTTCTATTTCGCCATCGTACACTTCCAAACGATCTTTTTGAAGATAATATTCCTGAACCAAATTTTTTTCCACCAGAGATTTCAATTGTGGCTGAGAAAAATTTCCTTCTTCGAAAACTTCAGATTTTTTTAAATCTTTTTCGGGATTTTCGGTATGTTTTTCAAGTAAATAAAGAAACAATTCCTGTTGCTTCGGCGAACGTTTCAGCTCCAAAAGAATTTCCGGAATTTTCCGTTTTGAAATTTCTACTTCATTGATTTTCAAGTAAGCAACTTCTTTCGCCCTATATTTCTCTGCAATTTTTTCATCAATTTCAATGTATTGAAGGTCGATCAAAGAATTAATGGTTTTCACAATTTCTTTTTTCGGAATAAATGCTTCAATTTCAGTTAAATTGATCAATTGCCGAACTTCCAAAGCTTGAATTAAATACATTTCATTCACATCCAAATTCTGAAAATCTACCGTGATATTGGGTTTTAATTTTAGATAAGTTTCGCTCTCCAGCTTTAATGAGGAAGGAAATGCGTATCTATAAATCTCGCCCAAATTGCATAGATAATATTCCGAAATCCATTGCCAGAAAGCAATTTGCTCTTCCGGCAGAATTGGAGAATCATCAAGAATGTTCAGAATTTCTTTTGGTACAAAATTTTCGGGTTTGCGATCGTGGATTTCCGTGACGATTCCTGTATAAATTTTTTTGCCACGAAATGAAACCAAAACGCGCATTCCGGGTTGTAAGATTTCAACCAAATCATCAGGAACTTTATAAGTGAAAGTCCCTGCAAGATTGAGCGGTAAAATAATTTGGGCAAAAGTCAATTCAATAGATTTTTTGAAAATTCATGCAACATCGAAAGACAAATTTAATGAAAAAGAGTTGGAAAAAAATCCAACTCCGATCTATTTAAAATTGTAAGAAAAAAGATTAATTTCCTTTTCTTCTTTTCAATTCTTTGCTAATTAAAGACAATTCGCGGCCGGTTTGACCTGCTACAGAGGTATTTTCTTCGGCGCGGCGCGTGAGGTAAGGCACCACATCTTTCACCGGGCCATAAGGTAAATATTTCGCCACATTGTATTTTTGGTCGGCAAGGGTGTACGTGATATTGTCGCTCATGCCATAAAGTTGCCCGAAATAAATGCTTTCGGAACTGTTTTCTAGATCTTTTCCCTGCATTTTATTCATCACCAATTCGGTGGAGATCTCGTTATGCGTTCCGAAAAATCCTGAAACACGATCTATATTTTGCATCACGAAATCGATTGCTGCATTGTAATTTTTGTCGGAAGCTTCCTTATTGGGTTGGATCGGATCTGGATAATTCATTTCGGCAGCTCTTTCTCTTTCCTTTTCCATGTACGCACCACGAACAATTTTGTATCCAATATAATATCCTTTTTCTTTCGCACGTTGGAGGTTTTCCTGCATATATTCGATGCGTCCGGTTCGGTACATTTGAATGGTATTCCAAACGATGGGTTTTTCACGGTTGTATTTCTCCATCATTTCTTCCACCAAATGATCTGCTGCGTCTTGCATCCAAGATTCTTCTGCATCCACCATCACTTTTTTGTTGTTTTCATGGCAAAGTTGACATACTTCATCAAATCTTTTGACCACACGCGCCCATTCTTCTTTTTGGCTTTCAGTCAATTCAGTTCCCTTCCCCACGGCTTCGTAAATATCAATTCTTCCAAAAGCAGTGGGCTTAAAAACAATAAAAGGAATCGCAGGATTTCCAACAGAAAAACGTACGATATCTTTAATTTCCTGGCAAACCGCATCAAAAGTTTCTTCCTCTTCTTTGCCTTCAATGGAATAATCGAAAATACTTCCCACGCCTCGCTTGAACATTCTGATCACTGCCTTCATGCTCTCTTCCCTAGTTTCGCCACCGCAAAATTGCTCAAACAACGTAGCTTTTACTAAATCACCGGCAAGTGGAAAATTATTGTGGACCGTAAAATTCAAAATTCTGGTTCCTATTTTGGTTAAAGCCGGTTGCTCGATTAATTTGAACATCCAGTAAGCTTTTTTTAACTGATAATCTGATTTGTCGGCAAATGCCAATGCTGTGTTGTTGAAAATACTCATTGATACTTTTTAATACGCGCAAATTTAATAATACTATATGAATTGATAAAACGAATTTAAAGTTTAATTTTGCGTAAAATTTTTCTCGATATGATTTCCGTTTTAGACCAGAATTTTTCTCAACTTAATCAATTTTTAAAGAATTTAAAACCTTCGAAACTTTTCATTCTAGTTGATGAAAATACGCATGAATATTGCCTTCCGACAGTTTTGGGAAATTTAGAAACCGAAATCCCTTTTGAAATCATCGAAATTGAAGCTGGCGAAGAACTGAAAACCATCGAAACGGCGACACAACTTTGGGAAATCCTCTCCGAATTTGAGGCCGATAGAAAATCATTACTATTGAATCTTGGTGGCGGAGTAATCACCGATTTGGGTGGATTCGTTGCTTCCACTTACAAACGTGGAATACCTTTTATCAATGTACCAACCACGCTTTTGGGGATGTGCGACGCTTCTATTGGCGGAAAAACAGGAATTGATCATAAATTTTTAAAAAACATTGTAGGAACTTTTGCCGAACCACAACAAATCTTTGTTTACCCCGATTTCCTGCAAACCTTGCCTTTCGTGGAAATAAGAAGTGGATTTGCCGAGATGTTGAAACACGGTTTAATTGCTGATGGAAAACATTGGAAAGACCTCAGTTCCATCGAAAATTTGAATCCAGAGAGCATTTATCCTTTCATAGAAACTTCGATGAAGATTAAGCAAAATGTAGTCGAAATTGATTTTAAAGAACAAAATATCCGCAAAACATTAAACTTCGGACACACGATTGGTCATGCTGTGGAAAGCTTATTTTTGCAAAGCAATCAGCTGATTCCTCATGGCGAAGCCGTTGCGCTAGGAATGATTTGCGAGACGCATCTTTCTTGTCTGGAAAACCTCATCAACGCGGAAACTGAAGAAGAAATCATCAAGAAAATTCGAAAATTCTATCCTTATATTTCTATTCATGCTTTCTCAAGCGAACAATTGCTGGCTTTAATGAAAAATGATAAGAAGAATTCCGACGGAAAAATAAGTTTTGCACTGATTGACAAGATTGGAAATTGCCAATTTGACTGTGCGGTTTCGGGAGAAAACATCATTTCAGCATTGCATTTTTATCAAAGTTTGGCGTAAAAAGCAGAAAATGATATTATTTTGCACATAATGTTAAAGAAAATTTACACCATAAAATATTTAGAAATGATTAATTTATAGTATTGATTATTAGCACTTTAAATAAAAACATAATTAAACCATTGTTTAAATTTTTGTAAAATTTATGTTTTTTGGCACAGCATTTGAAACATCCCTCTCGTAAAACAAATTTAAAAAACGTGAGATTTGAGAAGCGTTTCTGAAAGTAAGCCTGAAAAATTAATTCGCTTACATATTTTAAAAGAAACGATTATCAAGTTTTAAAAAAAATTAATTAAAATTTAAAAATTATGAAAAAGTTATTTTTAGGTGCAGCAATCGCAATGAGTTCATTGACATTCGCACAGCAATTTGGTGTTAAAGGTGGTATGAATGTTTCTTCACTTTCAGATGATGCAACATTAAGCGACCAAGAATCTTAAATTGGATTTAACGCCGGTGTATTTATGAATGCTCCTTTAGCAGAGAACTTCAGCATTCAGCCAGAGGTATTATATAATGACCTTGGTTCAAAAGTGACAAGAAGTACAGAAATTTTAGGGAATACTTACTCTGCAGATTACTCTAGAAACTTAGGTTACATTTCAGTACCGGTAATGTTCCAGTACAATGCAACTCCAGCATTCTACCTTGAAGCAGGACCACAGTTTGGTTTCTTAGTAAGTGCTAAAGACAAATTCAAAAACTCTACTAACGGAAGTACAGACAATGCTACTATCGTTGCTTTGGACAAAGACAATTTCAACACTTTTGATTTTGGAATTGGTTTAGGAGCTGGATATTATTTCACACCTAATTTAGGTTTAACTGCTAGATATACTGCAGGATTATCAGACATTATCAAAGATAACCCAGGTGATTCAGTTAAAAACAATGTATTCCAAGTTGGTTTAGCTTACAAATTCAGTAAGTAATAGCACACTTCATATCAAAAACACAATTTATATAGAAAAGGTTGGGAAATTTCCCAACCTTTTTTTTATTCATCAGTATAATCTGGGTTAGGTCCCGCCGGAACCGGATATTCTTCGGTAAAACAACCGAAACAATGGTTGGAACTTCCCAGGATAACTTTCAGATTATCCATACTTAAAAACTCCAACGAATCAACACCCAAATAATCCCGCAACTCCTCTACTGACATATTGGCGGAAATTAAATCGTCTTTCGAAGGCGTATCAATTCCCAGATAACACGGCGCAATAATCGGTGGTGAAACGCTGCGGAAATGGATTTCTTTTACTCCCGCATCTTTCAAAATTTTTACCAAACGTTTCGATGTTGTTCCACGAACGATGGAATCATCAATAATCACTACCCTTTTCCCTTTAATTTCTGACAGAATGGGGTTGAGTTTTAAATTCACTATTCTTTCCCGCATTTCCTGGGTTGGAACGATGAAACTTCTTCCGATATACCGATTTTTAATCAAGACAGGACGAAAAGGAATCCCCGAAGCAATAGAAAAACCAATCGCCGCGGGAACCCCTGAATCCGGAACACCAATAACAATATCTGCTTCTACAGGAGCCTGTTCCCAGATTTTCATCCCGGATTTTTCGCGTATTTCGTGAACATTAATGTTCTCTAACTTGGAATCTGGTCTTGCGAAATAAATATATTCAAAAGCACAGATGCGGTTTTCACAGTTTTCTTTCACAAGAAAAGATTTCAAACCAGATTCATTTTCGCTGGTATAAACGATTTCTCCCGGCAAAATATCTCGAACATATTGCGCACCAACAGCGTCTAAAGCGACAGATTCCGATGCTGCAACGAAGGTTTTCTCGTCAATCGCTCCCAAAATCAGAGGGCGGATGCCGTGAAAATCTCGGAAAGCAAAAAATTTATTTCGTGTCATTCCCACCACTGAATAAGCGCCTTCAATCTTTTCCATTGTGGCTTTGATGGCTCCTCGCAAACCGAGATCCAAGTTTTTCTGAATCAATCTTAAAATTACTTCAGAATCGGAAGTTGCCTTGAAAACAACTCCTTCTGCTTCGAGTTCTTTTTTGAGTTCCTCAGCGTTGGTCAAATTTCCATTATGAGCGATGGAAAGGATGATTTGGTCGTATTCGTTTTTCGCAAAGAAAGGTTGAAAATTATACTTCTTTTTGTCGCCCGCTGTGGTATATCTTGTATGTCCAATTGCGGAATTTCCCATGAAAGTTTCGGGTTCGCGAATGTTTTTGTACACATCGAGCACGAGACCTTCATCTTTAATATTGAAAATTTTTCCATTTTTCATTACCGAAATACCGCAAGCTTCCTGACCGCGATGTTGCAATGCAAAAAGGCCGAACTGCGAAAGTGAAAAGGTATCTAGATCCTTATCGGAGTACAGTCCGAAGATTCCGCATTCTTCAGAGGGTGCATCAAAAAGGTCTTCGGATTTCAGCAAATTTCTTCCGTAGGTTCTTTCTTTGAACTGGTTTAAATAATTTACTTTATGTTGTTGTAAATCTTTCATTTTTTACTTTTCTCCCAAAAAATTATTTGTTCAGCACCTTTTTCAATCTTTCGTAGATTTCAACGTAAGCTTCTGTTACCTCGCCCAAATCTCTTCTGAAACGGTCTTTATCCAATTTTTTCATGGTATCTTTATCCCAAAGTCTGCAAGTATCGGGTGAAATTTCGTCGGCAAGAACAATTTTTCCGTCTGCCGTTTTGCCCAATTCGATTTTAAAATCAACCAAAATAATATTCATTTTATCGAAAAGATCGATCAAAATTTCGTTGATATCTGAAGTAAGTTCATACATTTCATCAAGTTCTTCATAGGTAGCTGCACCTAAAAAAACCGCGTGATGATCATTGATAAGTGGATCTCCCAATTCGTCTTTTTTATAACAAATATCGAAAATAGTCACCGGCGATTTTATGCCTTCTTCCACCCCTAATCTTTGCGCCATACTTCCTGCAGAATAATTCCGAACTACCATTTCCAGAGGAATAATATTCACTTTCTTAACCAACTGCTCTCTTTCATCCAGTTTTTTAATGAAATGCGTCGGGATTCCTTTTTCATTCAAATATTCGAAAATCATGGTGGTGATGGCGTTATTCATCTCACCTTTCAAATCTACACTTCCTCTTTTTTGTGCGTTAAATGCGGTCGCGTCATCCTTGAAACGAACAATCACTTCATTCGGCTGATCGGTTTCGAAAACTTGTTTTGCTTTTCCTTCATAAAGCATTGCTCCTTTTGTCATTTTTATTTTTTATTTGATTATTTCAACTGTTTTTTTTAATTTAAATTTTAACTAGAATCCCTGTCAATACAGCGATTCCGAAACTTAATAAAGTTCCTATCAATACGTACTCTGTCAGTTTTCTTTGCTTTGCTTCTGCCAAATCACTAAATCTGAAAACCGATTTTGCGGCAATCATAAAACCCACGCCTTCCCAATGGTCGACAAGGATGAATACGAAAACCAAAAGTCTTTCGAGAATTCCTATGTATTTCCCTGCATTCACTAAGGATTCCGTTTGTAACTTGCTGTGTTCTACGGTAACTGGAGTCCAAATCGAGATTAATGTTTTGATAAAAATAGAAGATGGAACTGTTAAAAAAACCACGGCCGTGATGAGTTTTAAAGATTCAGAATTAAAGAAATCGTCCCACATGAAATATGGAAAATACAACATCGATACCGCGACGATAACTAAAATATGAAGCAATTGATCCACAAAAAACCAGGTTCGTTTAGTTTTTGCATTTTGAAAATTCAGCTTTGCCCAATCGATCAAAAAATGCGAAACCCCGATAACTGCAGCGATCCACCAAAGCTCAATATTCCATAAAAAAACAAAAGCCAAAACCGTGTGAAGCAAAATATGCAAATACAAATAACCACTTCCCGCTTTTTTCCGCTCTTTATCAGCAACCCACGAATTGGGCTGTAGAAGAAAATCTCCTAACAAATGTGCCAATATGAGAGGAATAAAAATCATTAGAGTTCTGCTATTTTTTTTCTAAAAAACAAATCCGTTTCCTGAATCAAATCAAAATGAGATCGCTTAATTCGTTGACTTACTGATGATTGAGTAATATTTAATTCCTTTGCTAATTCTTCTTGCGTAAGTTCCGGATTGATCAGCAACCGGTGAATAATTTCCGCAGTGGCAACCGACCAACTGTCGAAATCAATCGAAGTCCATTTAAAAAGAATATTTAAATCGCGGTTCACTTTATCATTTTCGGTTTTTATCGCCAAGGTACGTCCTTCGGTTGTTATATCATTTAAAAGTCGCCCGGAATTTACGTAAGCAGAGCCGTTTGATTCGGTAATTTTTTCAGACAGAAAAACTTCATTTCCGATGCCGATTGCCAATCTTACATCCAGATTCTCAAAAGTTTTGATGAGTGATTTTATCATCAATGATTTTGAAAAAACTTCATCCACACTACATTTCAACTGAAATTCGTCGCCACGATATACTTCCCAATTTTCAGGAGTTGCAGACCAACTTCCCAATAAATTTTTCAACTTAGGAAGCCATAATTCAGAATCAGTATTTTGAGAATTTATAATATCTCCAGTAATAATGGCAATCATTTCGCAAATATAAGCAATTGCCCTTATAAAACCTAAATATAAGCCAAATCGCTAATAAATATATTTTATAAGGAAATTCACTTATAATTAATTTCTTATTTCTAACTATTTAACCGTTAACAAAATTGATTTCTTATTTGAAATACTCAACTCCGTTCTTGAAAATATTATGATAATTGGCTGTAGGAATATTCTTCAACAAACCTTCCGAAAATCTTTCCGGATGTCCCATTCTACCAAAAATTTTCCCGGATTTACTTGCAATTCCTTCAATCCCGAACAACGAATTATTTGGATTAAAAGGCATTCCATGTGCAATTTTCCTTTCAAAATCTATGTATTGCGTAGCGATTTGTCCGTTTTCATACAATTCTTTAATCACTTCTTCAGACGCCATAAATCTTCCTTCCCCGTGAGAAATCGGAATGGTAAAAACCTGATCTTTCATCCCTTTTAACCAAGGCGAATGATCGTTGACTACTTTTACATCAACCATTTGAGAAATATGTCTTCCGATCGCATTGTGCGCCAAAGTAGGTGAATTTTCGTCCAAATCGCGGATTTCACCATAAGGCAAAAGTCCGGATTTTACCAATGCCTGGAACCCGTTGCAAATACCGAGAATCATTCCATCGCGGTTTAATAATTCGTGAACAGCATTTTTCATTTTCTCGTTTTTCAAAACATTGACAATGAATTTTGCGGAACCATCCGGCTCATCACCGGCAGAGAAACCTCCAGAAAACACCAAAATTTGAGACTGATTGATTTGCGAAATCCACGCATCCAAACTTTCATTAAGAAGCTGATGATTCAAATTGATCAACGGTAAACTTGAAACTTCTGCTCCTTCTTTTCGGAAGGCATTTTGAGTTTCATATTCACAATTGGTTCCCGGAAAAATAGGTGCAAAAACACGAGGTTTTGCAATTCCGTGTTTTCGAATTATTATGGTTTCTGCTTTTGTAGCATTCAATTTTTCGTCCAATTGGACCACAATTTTTTCTTTCTCTACCGTCGGAAATAGTTCTTCAAAAGTTCCTTTCCAAGCCTCAAATAAACTTGAGATAGAAATTTTTAAATCATTAATTATTAAAACTTTATCAGTTTTAACCTCACCAATCAATTGAAATAAACCATTTTCCAAATCTGCGGTAGTTTCAATAATTAAACTTCCAATATTTTTATTTAAAAGTAAACTCTCATCCAAAGCAATTTCAGCCCCTAATTGGTTTCCGAAACTCATTTTTGCCAATGACACCGCTACTCCTCCATCTTTCACTGTTTTAACAGAAACGATATTTCCTGACTGAATATTTTCATGAATATTATTGAAAACTTTCTTCAAATTTTCATAATTCGGCAAGCCATTTTCCTGAGGAACATGTTGGAAAAAATACAATTTGTTTCCCGCTTTTTTCAGTTCCGGAGAAATGATGTTTTTCTTTTCGCCATTTGCACAAGCAAAAGAAATCAGCGTTGGCGGTACATTGATATCCTGGAAACTTCCACTCATCGAATCTTTTCCGCCAATTGCAGCGAGTTCCAAATTCATTTGTGCATCGTAAGCACCCAGAAGCGAGGCTAAAGGCTTGCCCCATTTTTCAGGTTGATTTCCCAATTTTTCGAAATATTCTTGGAAACTCAAACGGATATTTTGATATTTTCCTCCCATTGCCACGATTTTGGCAACGCTCTCTACGACCGCATTTGCAGCTCCAATCATCGAGTTTTGCGAAGAAATTTCCGCATCAAAACCCCAACTTGCCAAAGAAACAGTTTCAATATTTTCCGCGTCTAAAACCGGAAGCGTCTGTACACTTCCTTCCATTTCCGTTTCCTGAAATCTTCCGCCAAATGGCATCGCAACGGAAGTTCCGCCAACGGATGCGTCAAACATTTCTGCCAAACCTTTTTGCGAAGCATTATTTTTACTAGAAATTTCCTTCAAAAAGTTCACCTCATTGAACCGAATATTTTGATTATCTACTATTTGCAAATGTGAAATTTCTGCACGCTGAGATTTTGCACAACCGTTGGTATCTAAAAATTCGCGGCTTAAATCCACAATTTTATTGCCTTGCCAAAACATCTGCATTCTTCCGGAATCGGTTACTTTCGCCACTTCTACAGCTTTAATATTTTCCTTTTCACAGAATTTGATGAATTTTTCTTTGTCCTTAGCTTCAATTACGACTGCCATTCTTTCCTGAGATTCAGAAATAGCGAGTTCAGTCCCGTTTAGACCTTCATATTTCAAAGGCAAAATATCAAGATTGATTTCCAACGAATCAGCAATTTCACCGATCGCAACAGAAACACCACCTGCACCGAAATCGTTGGATTTTTTAATTAAAGTAGTAACATCAGGATTTCTGAATAAACGCTGAATTTTACGTTCTTCCACCGCGTTTCCTTTTTGAACTTCAGTAGAAAGCGTATGAATAGAGGTTTCATCTTGCTCTTTTGAACTTCCAGTTGCACCTCCAACTCCGTCTCTTCCGGTTGCTCCGCCGAGTAAAATCACCAAATCTCCAGGTTGTGGTTTCTCCCGTCGGACCCAATCTTTCTTTACAGCTCCCACTACAAAACCCACTTCCATTCTTTTTGCTTTGTAGCCATCATGGTAAATCTCATTCACCAAAGTCGTCGCTAAACCAATTTGGTTTCCGTAGGAAGAATAGCCATTTGCAGCCTGCTTAGAAATAGTTCTTTGCGGAAGTTTTCCGGGCAAAGTGTCGCTAATCGGTTCTAAAACATTAGCAGCTCCAGAAAGTCGCATCGCCTGATAAACAAACGCTCTACCGGACAATGGATCGCGGATTGCGCCACCTAAACACGTAGAAGCACCACCAAAAGGTTCTATCTCTGTCGGGTGATTGTGTGTTTCATTTTTAAATAAAAGGTACCAAGGTTCCTTTTTACCATCAAATTCGGCTTCAATTTCTATGGTACACGCATTGATTTCATCGGAAACAACGAGGTTTTCGAGCTTACCGGTTTTGTGAAAATATCTTGCACAAACCGTCGCCAAATCCATCAAAGAAATCGGTTTTGCTTCTCTTCCGAGAAATTTTCTTTTCTCTAAATAATCATTAAAAATTCTTTCTAAAGTATCTTTAAAAGAATCATTAAACTGAATATCAGTTAATGCTGTTTCGAAAGTGGTATGTCGGCAATGGTCGCTCCAGTAAGTGTCGAGAACTTTAAGTTCGGTTTCTGTAGGATTTCGCTTTTCAGATTTGAAGTAATTTTGAATAAACTCCAAATCATCAAATCCCAAAGCAAAACCATGTTGGTGATAAAACTCATTAAGTTGATCCGTAGAAAAATCAATAAAACCCTCGTGGATGACAACCGGATCTGGAGTTTCTTCAGCCGGAATTTCAAGTTTGGACAAATCTTTTTCCTGACTTTCGACTTTATTAATTAGATGATTTTTTATTTTATCGAGGTCAGCGGAGGAGATTCCGAAGAGTTCGATTAATTTTCCGCTTCTCACCTTTGAATTTTCGTTTCCGGTAAGCAAAGCAATACACTGCTGGGCAGAATCTGCGCGCTGATCATATTGGCCAGGTAGAAATTCCGTAGCAAAATGAAGGTTTTTAGCCGGATTTTCGTTGTGAAGAATATCAACGACCGGATCTACAAAAGTATTGAAAATCACTTTATTAAGTTCATTTTCTTCAATCCCGAACAGATCATAAATATTATAAACTTTCACATCCTGAATATGAGGAACGATGGTTTTAATTTCACTAAAAATTTTTGGACTTTCTACATCGAAAATTCCACGTTTTTCTACAAAAATTCTTTTCTTATCAGACATTCTATGTCAATTTTAAAGGGAGTAATTCATTAAAAAATGCAGACAAAATTGCCTGCATCACTTTATACTTTAAGGTCAGCTTCTAAGCCAATTAAATCGGAATATTTATCAAGAATAGGTTGTGCTTCATTCTGGACAAACTCTTCAGCTTGAATCGGTGCGAACCCAATGAAGTTTTTAGGATCGAGCATTTCCATGAATTTGGCTTTATCCATTTTCAGGGATTCATCGTTCAAAATTCTTTCAATCAGATCGTTTTCTTTGCCTTCCATCTTCACCTTTTTTGAAGCTTCCATGGAATGAACGCGGATGGTTTCGTGGATTTCCTGCCGGTCGCCACCTGCTTTTACTTCTTCCATGATGATGTATTCCGTCGCCATGAAAGGAAGTTCGTCCATAATATGTTTCTTGATTCGGTTTTCGTAAACTACAATTCCGTTCATGATATTGTTCCAAATCAACAAAATAGCATCCACAGCAAGGAAAGATTGCGGAATTGCGAGTCTTTTGTTCGCTGAATCATCCAAAGTTCTTTCAAACCATTGCGTTGCTGCCACCATTGCGGAACTCGAAGAAAGCGACATCACGAATTTCGCTAACGAGCCGATTCTTTCGGAACGCATTGGATTTCTTTTGTACGCCATCGCCGAGGAACCGATTTGGTTTTTCTCGAAAGGTTCTTCAATTTCCTTTAAATTCTGCAATAGTCGTAAATCATTAGTGAATTTATGAGCAGATTGAGCGATATTCGACAATAAAGCCAAAACTTTCGCATCGATTTTTCGGTCGTAGGTTTGCCCGGAAACACCAAAAACTTTATCAAATCCAAAACGTTTTGAAAGTTCGGTATCCAAATGTTTTACTTTAGAATAATCGCCGTTGAAAAGCTCTAAAAAACTAGCTGCAGTTCCGGTAGTTCCTTTCACACCGCGGAATCTTAAAGTTTCAAGAAAAAATTCGAGTTCCTCAAAATCCAAAATCAAAGATTGCAACCAAAGTGTAGCACGTTTCCCAACGGTCGTCAATTGCGCCGGTTGATAGTGCGTAAACCCTAAAGTCGGCAAATCCTTATATTTCAAAGCGAAATCCGACAAGTTTTTAATGACATTCACCAATTGCTTTCTCAAAATCAACAATCCGTCGCGCATTTGAATTAAATCGGTATTATCACCTACAAATGCGGACGTCGCACCCAAATGGATGATTCCTTTCGCGGAAGGAGCGGCATCGCCATACGTGTGAACATGCGCCATCACATCGTGACGGAATTTTTTTTCGTATTCTGCAGCTTTCACATAATCGATGTCATCTGCATTATTTTTGAGTTCTGAAATTTGTTCATCGGAAATATCCAAACCAAGATCTTTTTGGATTTCGGCAAGAGCAATCCACAATTTTCGCCAGTTTCTGAACTTGTTGTTCGGCGAAAAATTATAGAGCATTTCCTCACTTGAATAGCGTTCTTCAAGAGGGTTTTTGTAGGAATTCATTCTTTCTTTTTACTTTTTTAGATGCACAAATTTAAGAAAATTATAAGAATCGGAGGACTTACATTTGTATTTTTAATGCTAAATTCAACAAATCCTGTGGGTTATTTTCTGCCTCTGAAATCTTTCATAGTATCGTAAACTCCGAAAACATTTTTCATCACCCAATCAAATATCGGCAACGGCAAAATTCCTTGAGAAAGTTGAATAAACCAATACGGAAGAGGCATTGCAAGCATTTTTGTTTTGTTTTCAATGGCTTTAATGATTTTTTCAGCGGTGGGTTCAGGCTCTAAAATGGGCAATAATTTTGATTTTACACCATCAAACATTCCTGTATTAATGTAGAAAGGCATTATGGTAGTAAAAGAAATATTTTTACCAAGTTGTTCCATTTCCAGCCGAACACTGTCGCTCCAACCGACAACCGCCCATTTTGAAGCGGCATAAACCGACATTTTCGGATTTGAAATCAATCCGGCAGAAGAAGCAATATTGCAAATGGCTCCTGAATTATCCGCCATCATTCCGGGCAAAAATTCCAATCCGATATGCATAAAAGCATTGGAATTGATGTTCATGCTTTTTTCGATTTGTTCGTGCGTGTGTTCATGAAAATATTTTCCAACCACAATTCCGGCATTATTGATCAATACATCAATTTTACCAACTTCTGTACGTACTTTTTGGGCATTAATTTTAATTTCATTCAAATTAAAAACATCTACTTTGTAAGTGAAAATTTCACCACCAATCCCTGAAAACTCTTGCTTAGTTTTCACCAAAGCTTCTTCATTAATATCCCAAATTACCAGTTTTTCGACGCCTCTTTCCAGAGATTTTCTTGCCATTATTTTACCAATTCCGGAACATCCGCCGGTAATAAGAATTTTTTTATTTCTGAAATCCATTTTGTCTTTATCTGTTTAATTTGGAGTAAATTTGTTTGAATTATAAAATAAATGTAATGAATTTTGAAAAGATATTAGCAGATCAGCGTACCTTTTTTAACAGCCAGAAAACCAAAAGCATCAAGTTCAGAAAAATGTATCTGGAAAAACTGCGAGATTTGATCATCAAAAATGAAGAACTACTTTATGCCGCCATTTACAAAGATTTCGGAAAATCTAGATTTGATACTTATACTACGGAAATTTCTTTCATTTTAAAAGACATCGATTTTTACCTGAAAAACCTCAATTCGCTATCAAAACCCAAAAAAGTAAAAACCAACCTTGCGAATCAACTTGGAACGAGTAAAATCCACAGCGAACCACTCGGTTGTACCCTTGTGATCGGTGCATGGAATTACCCTTACCAACTTTCGCTTTCGCCCATGATTGCTGCGTTGGCAGCAGGAAACACCTGTATTGTAAAACCTAGCGAAGTGGCAGAACACACCATGAAAGCCATGGCAAAAATAATCAACGAAAATTTCCCAAAACAATATCTGTTTGTGCTTGAAGGTGGTGTGGAAGAAATCACAGAAATTTTAAAACTGAAATTCGACAAAATATTTTTTACCGGAAGCACGAAGGTTGGGCAAATCGTATATGAAGCTGCTGCGAAAAATTTAACACCGGTAACCTTGGAATTGGGCGGAAAAAGTCCAGCTATTGTAACTGCAAATGCTGATTTTGAGGTCGCTGCAAAAAGAATTGTCTGGGGAAAATTCCTTAATGCCGGACAAACTTGTGTGGCTCCGGATTATATTTTGGTGGATGAGAAAGTGAAAGACAGTTTTCTGGACACATTAAAATCTTATATTCAAAAATTCAATTACCAACCGGATTCGGAACATTATACGAAAATAATCAACAGAAGAAATTTCGACAGATTGGTAAATTATATTGAAAAAGACAAAATCTATTTCGGTGGAAACCACGATTCTCAAAAACTTCACATCGAACCTACGATTATGCACGAAATCAGCTGGGAGGACGCTGTAATGCAGGAAGAAATTTTTGGTCCGATTTTGCCGGTTCTCACTTTTAAAAATTTTAATGAAGCTTTACTTAAAATTTCAGAAAAAGAAAAACCTTTGGCGGCTTATCTTTTTACCAATAATTCAGAAGAAAAAGAGAGTTTCACTTCGAAAATTTCCTTTGGTGGCGGCTGTATTAACGATGTGGTGATGCATTTGAGCAATGAAAATTTACCATTCGGAGGCGTTGGAAATTCGGGAATTGGAAATTACCACGGAAAATTTGGCTTTGAAACTTTTTCCCATCAAAAAGCCGTTCTCGAGCGTGTAAATTGGGGCGAGCCCGATTTGAAATATCCGCCTTACACGGAGAAGAAAATGAATTGGATTAAAAAATTGCTATAAAAAAAAAGTTCCGGAAATTTCCGGAACTTTTTTGATTTATGATTTTGGAGCCCACTTCTCGAAAAACGCTTTCACTTTTTCTTTGCTATACCCTTTCCCCTCTTCCAGCACCGCGCTATCTTGGGTATGAATCATCTTTCCATTTTGGTCCAAAACGACAAAAACCGGGTATCCGAATTTCGCTCCCGGATTATCATATTTCGCAAAAACTTTCTCGTTTTTGTTCTCCGGCGAATAATTCAAGTGGTAATAAAGGTAATTTGCATCCACAATTTCTTTCAGTTCCGGAGTTGTTTGCACGAAATTATTGAACCTTAAACACCAAATACACCAGTTTCCTCCGGCTTGTAAAATGATATTTTTATTTTCAGCTTTTGCTTTTTTTACCAATTCAGCAATTTTAGCTTCAGCATTTTCTGTTGCGTCATACGGCTTCGGAAGTTTTGCTTTCTCTTCGGCTGCTCTTTTTTTATTGGCCGCTAGTATCGCTGCGCTATCTTCTTTTGCTGCACCTTCAGCTATCGCTACCGATTTTTCGGTTTTAATTTCTGTGGTTTGTGCAAAGGTTGCACCTCCAAAACAAAGTGCCGAAAACATCATCAATTTTATTCTATTATTTCTCATTGATTTTTCAATTAAATTAATGCCACAAAATAACAAAAATTACGCCAACAATAAATTTTATAATTGCTAAATTTGCATACTATTTATGAATTTTCTATTTAAAATAATTATACTTTTTTCAAAATTACCATTAAAGGTTTTGTATGGGTTAGCCGATTTTATTTTCGTGATACTTTACTTTGTGGTAGGTTATCGGAAAGATGTGGTTTTGCAAAATCTGAAAAATTCTTTTCCTGCAAAAAGCGACTCGGAACTGAAAATTATTAGAAAGAAGTTTTATCATAATTTCTGCGATTATCTTGTAGAAACTTTGAAATCTTTTACCATTTCTTCCCACGAATTGCGGGTTCGCGTGCAACACCTAAATCAAGATGTATTTCATGAGGCCAAAAAAGAAAACAAAAATGTAATTCTTCTAGCAGGGCATATTTTCAATTGGGAATGGTTTAACGCATTGGCAACAATTATTCCTCAGGAAAAAAGCTTTCCGGTTTACCGAAAAGTTCAGAGCAGTTTTTGGGAACAAAAAGTGAAAGCAATTCGTAACAGGTTTGGTAATCACGCTTTAGAAGCCAAAGAAGTCATTCGTCATATTTTCAAAAATACCAATGATGGAAATTCGGTGTACATGTTTGTTGCAGATCAAACTCCGCATTCCTCTGAAGTTACATACGGACTGGAATTCCTGCACCAGAAAACACCAGCATTCGTAGGCTACGACAAGCTTTCCACTAGAATGGATTTGGTATTTGTATATTGCGAAATGAAAAAGGTAAAACGCGGGTATTACCAAATAAATTATCACCGGATTTACCCCGATGGTGAAAAATTTCAGGAATATGAAGTGGTAAGAAAATTCCATAAAATGCTTGAAACTACGATTAATAAAAGACCCGATAATTATCTTTGGTCGCACAGAAGGTGGAAATATCAGGATTCGATAAAAGTAATGGAAACCCGAATTTAATTCTCATTGATTTGAAAGTAGTCATAGCAATTCTCAATTGGAACGGAAAAAATTGGTTAGAAAAGTTTCTTCCCAATGTGATTTCACATTCCCAAAACACCGATATTTACGTCATCGACAACGCATCTACCGACGATTCCGTAAATTTTTTACGATCTCATTTTCCCGAAGTTAAAATTGTACAAAACCCTTCCAATTCAGGATTTGCAGGCGGTTATAATGAAGGATTTAAAAAAATCGATGCAGATATTTATTGCCTTCTGAATTCCGATGTTGAAGTAACTGAAAATTGGTTAAATCCCGTTCTTGAATTATTCGAAAAAAATCAAAACATTGCGGCCATTCAACCAAAAATATTGGCTTATCATCGAAAGAATTTCTTTGAATTTGCAGGTGCTGGTGGAGGATTGATCGATAACCTTGGTTACCCTTATTGCCGCGGAAGAATTTTTGACGAAATTGAAGAAGACAAAGGTCAGTACGATGATGAAACCGAGATTTTTTGGGCTTCAGGTTGCTGTATGTTTATTCGTTCGGAAGATTTTTGGGCAGAAAACGGTTTTGATGAAAGATTTTTCGCTCATCAGGAAGAAATCGACTTATGTTGGCGTTTAAAGAACTCAGGAAAAAAGATTTTTTATACAGGAAAATCCACTGTCTATCACGTCGGCGGCGGAACATTAAACAAAGAAAATCCACAGAAAACTTATCTCAACATACGCAATAATCTTTCTATGTTGTGCAAAAACTTGCCATTTCCAAAGCTTATTTGGGTAATATTTTTGCGATTATGTTTAGACGGAATTGCCGGCTTTTATTTTGGTTTTAAGAACGGTCCAGCTCATTTTTTGGCGGTGATTAGAGCACATTACGGTTTTTATTGTCAACTTCCCGGGACCATAAAGCGAAGAAAAAAATTTCAGATCGATCATTTTTACCAATCGAAATGGTTGATCTTCAAACATTTTATTTAAATATTTAAAACCAAAAAGATGCTTGATTTTTGCGCATTGGATTTTGAAACCGCAACCCACGAGCGAAATTCCGCTTGTGAAATGGGGATTTGTGTGGTCGAAAATGGAGAAATTGTGAAAACCCAGACCTGGCTCATTAAACCACCAAGTTTTCCTTACTTTAATAGAAGAAACATTGAAGTTCACGGTATTCACCCCGAAGATGTGCAAGATGCTCCTACATTCGAGGATGTATGGCATGAAGCCGAAGAATTGATGTACGGAAATCTGATGATTGCACACAATGCATCCTTTGATGCAGGTGTACTGAGAAGTTGTCTGGATTATCACGGATTTTTCAAACCGAAGATGGAGTATTTGTGTTCCATTCAAATTGCTAAAAAATCCTGGAAAAACTTACCTAGATATGGTTTGAAAAGTCTTGCAGAGCAGCATCAGTTAACCTTTAACCACCACCGCGCGGGAGATGATGCGGAAGTTTGTGCGAAAATTTCGCTTTTGGCATTTAATAATTTAATGATTACAAGAAACGATGAAGTGAAAGAGGTTTTAAAAAAGAATTTGAAAATTCTTTAAATTTAATCATTAGTTACTCAATACTTCCGCCATTAAATCAAATTTCGGAATATTGATTTCCAGATTTTCTTTCGTTAAAGGATTCATACAAAAATACTGTCCGGTCATATTTCCTACACCGGAGCGCAACACGACATTGGAGAAGTAGCTAAACTCCTCTCCAGGCAAAATTTCGGGTGTCAACCCAATTACTCCCTCTCCTGCAACTTCGGTAAAACCGAAACCTAAATCATAAATCAGCCATCTTCTTTTCAACAAAACAATAGGATTTTCGCTTAGATTTTCGATTTTAATATTGTAGCGGAAAACAAATCGGTTTTCGGACGGAAAACTATTTCTTGGATCGTACTCTGGTTTCACGGAAACCTTAATATCGAAAGTAGTCGTAGAAAACATAGGGTTGGAATTTTATTAAAATTAATAATACAAAAATCCCGCCTTTTTAGACGGGATATTATTGATCTTGAAAACTTTAAGATTAATTAAAGTTCCAAAGCTTTTCTCTCGTTGCCGTTCATGAGGAATTCTACCGGATTGTCGATTGCTTCTTTTACAGCAACCAGGAAACCTACGGATTCTTTACCGTCGATAATTCTGTGGTCATAAGAAAGTGCAACGTACATCATTGGGCGAATCACCACTTGTCCATCCACTGCCATAGGTCTTTGTAGGATGTTATGCATTCCTAAAATTGCGGATTGTGGAGGGTTAATAATTGGAGTTGACATCATGGAACCAAAAGTTCCTCCGTTGGTTACGGTAAAAGTTCCTCCGGTCATTTCGTCTACCGTAATTTTTCCGCTTCTTACTTTTTCCGCAAGATCTTTAATATTTGCTTCTACTCCTCTGAAAGTCATGTTCTCAGCGTTTCTAAGAACAGGAACCATCAAACCTTTCGGTCCGGAAACAGCAACAGAAATATCACAGAAATCGTAGTTGATTTTGTAATCCCCATCAATTGAAGCGTTCACGTCTGGGTACATTTGCAATGCGCGGGTAACTGCTTTGGTAAAGAATGACATGAAACCTAGTCCAACGCCGTGTTTCGCAGCGAATTCCTCTTTATATTGTTTTCTAATTCTGAAGATTTCAGACATATCCACCTCGTTGAAAGTGGTTAGCATAGCGGTTTCGTTTTTCACAGATACCAATCTTGCAGCAATTTTTCTTCTTAGGACAGAAAGTTTAGTGGTATTAGAACCTCTGGATCCGCCAGTAGAAGAAGGAGTTCCCATTGCAGCAACTTGCGCAGTTTGGGCATCTTCTTTGGTTATTCTTCCATCTTTTCCAGTACCTGAAACTTGTGCAGCTGGTATTCCTTTTTCGTCAAGTATTTTTTTAGCAGCAGGTGAAGGAGTTCCTGTAGCGTAAGAAGTAGCAGCAGGTTGTTCTTCTTTTTTAGCTTCCTGAATGATTGCCGGTTTTTCAACAACTTTTTGTTCCGCTTGAGGAGCTTCAGCATTTTCCGCTTTCGGAGCAGCCTCACCAGCTGGTTTTGCAGCATCCATATCGATAAGACATACCACCTGACCAACTTGTACCACTTCGCCTTCTTCAGCTTTTAAAGTGATGATGCCACTTTGTTCAGCAGGTAATTCTAGTGTTGCTTTATCGGAATCTACTTCCGCAATCGGTTGATCTTTTTCTACATAATCGCCGTCTTTTACCAACCAAGATGCGATTTCAACTTCGGTGATGGATTCTCCCGGAGACGGGACTTTCATTTCTAATATTGACATCGTGAATATTTTTTTTATTATTTAAAATTGAAATTATGCGGTAACCGGTCTTTTTGCAGGCGCATCTTCTCGGTCGAAAACTCTGTTTATTACGCTATTTTGATTTTTCTCAAACATTTTGTGAGTTCCCGGAGCTGGTGATCCGCTCGCTACAGGCGCAATTACATCAATATCAGACTTTCTGAAATTACGTAAAATATAACTCCATGCGCCCATATTTTCCGGTTCTTCCTGTACCCAAAGCAATTGTTTTCTGTTGCTGTATTTGTTAAAAATTTCCTCTATTTTATCTTGCTGAAGTGGGTACAATTGCTCAAATCTTACCAAAGCGATGTTTTCGCAACCTAATTCTTCTTTTTTGGCTAAAAGTTCGTAGTAAATTTTACCAGAACAGAGCACCAACTTTTCAATTTTTTCAGGGTTTGCAGCGACATCATCCAAAATTGGTTGGAAGCTTCCATTTGCAAAATCTTCAAGAGGTGAAATTACTTGCGGATGTCTTAGCAATGATTTTGGAGACATTACAATAAGAGGTTTTCTGAAATTCCATTTCATTTGTCTTCTCAGAAGATGGAAAAAGTTCGCAGGAGTAGTCGCATTGGCTACTGTCATATTTTCATTAGCGCAAAGCTCCAAGAATCTTTCGAGTCTTGCGGAAGAGTGTTCTGCACCTTGTCCTTCGAAACCGTGTGGAAGAAGCATTACCAATCCATTTTGGACTTTCCATTTTTCTTCTGCAGCAGCTAGATATTGGTCTACAATAATCTGCGCACCATTCACAAAATCACCAAACTGAGCTTCCCAAATGGTCAATGTATTCGGTGAAGCCATTGCGTAACCATAATCGAAACCTAAAACTCCGTACTCGGAAAGGTGTGAATTGTAAACATCAAAACGATTATCGGAGATATGTCTTAGCGGGATGTATTCTTCCTCAGTATCTTCCGTTTTTATAACGGCATGGCGGTGAGAGAAAGTTCCTCTTTCCACATCTTCCCCAGAAATTCTCACATTATTCCCTTCCACCAACAATGTTGCATAAGCCAACCATTCGCCCAAAGCCCAATCCAAAGAATTGCCTTCGATCATTTTCAAACGGTTTTCGAAAAGTCGGGTAATTTTGTTAATGAATTTTTTATCGGCCGGCAAAGTGCTCATTTCCACTGCTAGTTTTTTCAGTTTATCAAGATCAAATCCTGTATCTACCGTCTTTTGCATAGCTCCTCTTGGACAAAGTGGATATTGCTTCCAATCTTCCGCCATGAAGATGTCCATGGTATTTTTTTCAATTTCTTTGGAAGCATCGAAATCAGCATCTAGAAGAGTTTTGAATTCGGTTTCCATTTTCTTCAACACCTCATCGGAAACTATTCCTTCTTTGATAAGTTGTTCTTTGTAAATTTCTCTCGGGTTTTTATGTTTAGAGATGAGTTTATACAAATTCGGTTGAGTGAATCTGGGTTCATCACCTTCGTTGTGACCATATTTTCTGTAACCCAAAAGATCGATGTATACATCTTTACCAAATTCCGCACGGAAATCAGCAGCAAATCTTATTGCATGAACTACCGCTTCCACATCATCTGCATTCACATGCATCACAGGAGATTCGGTTACTTTTGCGATGTCAGTACAATAAGTTGAAGATCGTGCATCCAAATAATTGGTGGTAAACGAAACTTGGTTATTAACCACGATATGAACAGTTCCACCGGTTTTATAGCCTTCCAGAGTCATCATTTGTGCAATTTCGTACACAATTCCCTGTCCGGCAATTGCTCCATCACCATGAATAACGATTGGCAAGACTTTTTTGTAATCTTTATACTTATTATCCACTTTCGCGCGACAAATTCCTTCCACCAAAGCACCAACCGTTTCCAGGTGAGACGGGTTTGGTGTTAAATTGATAGATACTTCTTCGCCGGAAGCAGTTTTTATTTTTTTAGATGAACCCAAGTGATACTTCACATCACCGGAGAATACATCTTCTTCAAATTCTTTCCCTTCAAATTCAGAGAAAATCTGTTTGTACGATTTCCCGAAAATATTGGTTAAAACATTCAATCGGCCTCTGTGAGCCATTCCAAGCACAACCTCATCAACACCCAATTGAGATGAACGGGTAATCAACTGGTCCAAAGCAGGAATCAAAGACTCACCGCCTTCAAGGGAAAATCTTTTTTGCCCAACAAATTTGGTATGAAGATAATTTTCAAAAGCAACTGCCTGATTAAGCTTTCCTAAGATTTCAGTTTTCTCGGCAGCATTCAGCTTTGGATGATTTTCGTTAACTTGAATCCATTCTCTGATGAATGTTTTCTCATTAACGTTATTAATGTGCATGTACTCTACCCCGATGGACTCGCAATAGATTTTTTCTAAATGATTGATAATCTCTTGCAATGTAGCCGCTCCAGGCATTCCGGTTTCGGTAGCGGAGTTGAATTTTTTGTTCAAATCTTGCTGAGAAAGCCCGAAATTTTCAATTGCCAAGGTAGGTTCGTGATGTCTTCTCTCCCTTACCGGATTGGTTTTGGTAAAGAGGTGACCTCTTTGTCTGTAAGCTTCAATAAGGTTAAGCACCTTGAACTCCTTTTGAATATCATCCGGAATTTGTCCGTTAGCTGCAGCATTATTTGCCAATTGCACTGCACTCGGAGCAGAAGCTGCAAAGTTGTTATCTCCCGGAATTTCATCGCCATAGTTCTCCAGCGCAAAATCAAATCCCTGGAAAAATGCTTTCCAGGAAGGCTCTAAACTGTCGGGATATTTTAAATATTGTTGGTATAAGTCTTCTATTAACTGCGAATGCGCAGCATTCAGAAATGAAAATTTGTCCATTATTTACAGATTAACTGTTGGTTTTTATTTAAAAGACAAATTTAGCAAAAAAAAGTGAAGTACTAAAGCCGAAAACTCTTTAAAAATTAGTTAAATATTTATCGGAAAACCGGCAACGATAATTTCAGTAAAGTATTTGCCTCGGAAGTTGGCTCTTCTAAGAAAGTTTGCTGTAAATCTCCTGTTCTCATTGTATCGCGTTTTGCTTTCAAAAGCAGCTGTTGAATGGCCTTAACGCGTCCGGAATAGTTGCCTCGATAGTAAATCACATAATTTCGGGAAGCATTGACAGTTCTGAAACTGAAATTATTATCGGAAACTGCGATTCTTTTCGAAAGCGGAATTCCGTAGTAATAAGAAACTTCCTTATCCTTGAAATTGTCTGCATCGGTTATGAGGACTGGTTCTCCGTATTCGTCATTTCTTTTTCCCAAATCCATTTTGATGTAATTCAGGGTTTTGTTGTGATTCATGACGATGTTTTTGAAGAGCGCGTCTTTGGTGTTTTTAGAATTTACATTTACGCCCAGAAGGAGCTGACCTTCCTGTTCTTCTACCATCAAACTATCAAACTTCAAATTCTCCAATAACTGCTCTTTCTGCACTTTATTTCCAAGAACCTCCATGAGATTTTTCATGCTTAAATCAATCTTCTCGGCAACCAAATCTTCGGTTATTAAGTTTAAAGATCGCTTCAGGAAAGGTTGTTTCGGAGTATGAATAAACCATGTAATGGATGTTTTATCGTTTAGGGAACGAAACTTCACATCAATTAAGTATGGAGTATTTTTTTTGCCTTCAAAAAGCTGGTAACGAAGCGTTCGGTTCGGATTTTCGTAACGGATGAAGAGATCTCCGAATTGATCCGGATCTTTTTTGTCGTGATAACTCATTGAACTTCCCTGCCCTTCATAGGGCGTGAAATAATCGAAGGTAAAATCCGGATCTTCGGAGAAAAAGGCATTCCAACGGGTGAAATTCTGCAAATTATTAAACTGCGGAAAAACCCGATCTACAGGATATGAAATTTCTTTTTGAATGGTAAAACTTTTTGCATCCTCCACAAAAGTCATCGCAATCGCATAAACCGCCACCGCAAAAAGTATCAATAAACTCCCAAATTTTAACCAACGCATGGGGCAAAAATACAAAAAAGCCGTGCAAAAAAAACACGACAATAAAAATATTGCCGTGCGTAATTTTTCTGGTTGAAATTATTAAGGGATAATGGTTCCGGGATGAATGACTGCATTTTTTTTCACTACCACAATTCCGTCTTTAATGGAATAATGTTCAAAATCTCCATCTGGAAGATGTTTTCCACCGATGATTCTTACATTATCACCGATATGACAGTTTTTATCGAGAATTGCCCGCTCGATGTAGCAATATTTCCCAACGCCAAGATTAGGCATTCCTCGCTGATCATTTGCTACAATTTCTTCGGTATCTTGGTAGTAATCCGCACCCATCATGTAGGTATCCATCAACGTACTTCCTTTATCAACGCGGCTACGGTTTCCTACAATAGAATTTTCAATTTTATCGGCCATCACGATACAGCCGTCTCCGAAGATCGCTTTGCTCACATAAGAACCAAGGATTTTCGAAGGAGGCAACATTCTCACTCTCGTGTAGATCGGCGCATTGCTGAACAGATTAAAATGAGGAAAGTCTCTGGTCAAATCAATATTGGCATCAAAGAAAGAATCAATGGTACCGATATCCGTCCAATAGCCGTCGTACTGAAAACTTAGTGTTTTATAAGTTCCCAGGGCATTGGGAATTAATTCTCCTCCGAAATCATCGCCGGGCATGTTTTCAAACATTTTTTTAAGAACGTTCTTACTAAAAACATAAATTCCCATAGAAGCGAGGTATTCTTTCCCTTCAGATTTACTTTTTTCTGACACTTCCGATTTCCAATCTTCGAGGATATCATGTGATGGTTTCTCTACGAATGAAGTGATATTACCTTGGTCATCTGACTTCAAAATTCCGAAACCAGGTGCATCTTTGCAATTAACCGGAATTGTGGCTATTGTAATATCGCCTTCATTTTTACAATGGAAATCAATCATATCACGAAAATCCATTTGATAAAGTTGATCTCCGGAAAGAATTAAAATATAATCATATTCATATTTTTCCAAATGCTTCATCGACTGGCGGACCGCATCTGCAGTACCTTGGTACCATTGGTCATTTTCCACATTTTGTTCGGCGGCGAGGATGTCCACAAAGCCCTTGCTGAAAATATCAAAATGATAAGAATTTTTGATATGTGAATTAAGCGAAGCAGAATTGAATTGGGTTAGTACCAAAATCCTGTTATATCCCGAATTCAGGCAGTTGGAAATCGGAATATCCACCAACCTATATTTTCCGGCGATAGGCACCGCGGGTTTCGAACGAGTATAAGTTAATGGAAACAGCCGGGTTCCCCTGCCACCACCTAGAACTATAGAGATCACACTGGGTTTCATTTTGGGCATTTTTTAATATTTTTAATGAGTTGGGTTTCATAACAATATTAGCATTTTTTATGCATCCCACAAAATATTATTTGATGATGATTGTTAGTTTAAAGAAATTTTAACAAACATTGCAAAATCTTTAAATAGAAAAAGCAACCTTTCTCAAAAGCTGCTTAAAATTGACGAAACAATATATGACACGCTCTCTCGCTTAACATCGAAGAAATGCTTATCAATATGCAGAGTCTTGAACTGTGTTTTTAGCAAAGCTCAGTATCTATTTTGGTTTATATCTCATTTTTAGTAATTCCATTATAAGTCCAATAGAAGTCTAATAGATTATCGGAGAAATAATAAATTTTTAATCCATCAATATTAAACTATCATCGTAACTGAGACAAAATTTTTGAAACCGAAATATGTGCGAATTTGTTGCTCTTTGATATCAGCATAAAAAGAAAAATGCCGTAAAACCTATGTTTTACAGCATTTTGTACTATTTTGATTTAATAGTTGCGATCCGGACGGGACTTAATTTATTTTCGTAAATGCCCTATCCATCATCTTTATGCTGCTTTGGCTTTTGACAGGTCACTAAATAGGTCACTGAAAATATACCAATAAGAGCGTCGTTTCAATGGTGCAAATATATTGTTTTTTTGGTTATTTCCAAACAAACATTTTTATTTTTTGAACAAGTGATTGTATTACCTTCAAATCGTAGATCATAAAGTTTTTACTTCCTATCCCGTCTTAATAGCAAATAAAATTTATTAATATAAAAAAAATGCTATTTTTTATATTTTAATAGAAAATATTTGTAAATTTGAATAATATTTTACTTTTTAATGGAAAAAAATATGCAGTTGAGACTACAAGAACTTATTTTTTCTTCAAGTAATCCGGAAGTTAGCAGAGAAATTTCCAAAATGGAAAATAAGGGCATTATCAGAAAAATTGCCCCACGTATTTACACATCTAATCTTGAGGAGTCTGCTGCAAAAATTATTCAGAGAAATATTTTTCAAATTTTGGGAAACTTGTATCCCGGAGCAGTATTAAGCCATCGATCTGCTTTGGAATTTAAACCGACTGAAGATTCACAAATATTTCTAACTTATTCTTACTCAAAAAAAATTGAATTACCAGGTATTACTTTAAATTTTTTCAAGGGAGAACAGCCTGTTGAGGGAGATTCCAAATTTGTTGGTGAGCTCTATGTCGCAAGCCAGGAACGAGCATTTCTTGAGAATCTTCAATCTGCCAGAAAGACAGGAAGACTTCCCAAAAATCTCCCAGTTGAGGAATTAGAAAATAAACTGGAAAAGATTTTTTTAATCAAAGGCGAAAATGGCTTAAATGACTTTAGAGATAATGCAAGAGAAATATCAGTAAAAACAGGGATGCAAAGTGAGTATGCAAAGCTTAATAAAATTATTGGGGCATTATTAAAAACACGCCCTTCCAATCTTCTATCCTCTCCTATCGCAAAAGCAAGAGCCCTTGGTGAGCCTTATGATGAAGGAAGGTTGAAACTTTTTGAAAAGCTATTTATTCATCTTAAACAAGATATTTTTGAGAATATTGAAGATAAAAACCTTTCTCCTGAATCATTCAGAAATTTTGCTTTTTTTGAGGCTTACTTTTCAAATTACATTGAAGGAACGGTCTTTGAAATTGAGGAAGCAAAACAAATTGTTGACAGTCAAATACCCATCAAAAACCGTGGCGAAGATTCGCACGATATTCTCGGAACCTATAAATTAGTGAGCAGCAAAAAAGAAATGTCGCTGATTCCGGCTAATGTTGATGAACTATTCGATATCCTCTCTTATCGCCACAAAGTTTTATTAGATGCCCGGCAATCTAAAAAACCAGGAGAATTTAAGGATAAAAATAATCGGGCTGGTGAAACACATTTTGTGGACTTCACAATGGTTAGAGGAACTCTCAAAAAAGGCTTTGAGTTTTATCAGGCTCTTACAGATGCCTTCTCCCGTGCTGCATTTATAATGTTCTTAATTAGCGAGGTTCACCCTTTTTTAGATGGGAATGGCAGAATTGCCAGAGTAATGATGAATGCCGAATTCGTCCATGCAGGTCAAAGTAGGATAATGATTCCTACTGTTTACCGAGAGGATTATTTGGGAGCTTTACGAAAACTTACAAGAAGCAGCGATCCATCTGTTTATATCAAAATGCTTCAAAGAGCCCAGAAATTTTCAAGTCAATTGGATGCTTCCGATTTTTTGAATTTAGAAAAACAAATTGAGAAGACGAATGCTTTTAAGGAGTCTGCTGAAGCGGTTTTGAAATTTTAGAAAAATCAAATTATAAGGCAAAATTCATATTAAAATTATAAATAAAAGATGTACAGAGGATTCAATATTAATTATCTTAGAGAAAGTTTTGGAATTGGATATGAAACGAGAGGTCTCCAAGTTCAAGAGCCAATAAAAAAGAAGTTGAAAGAATCGTTTTTAAGGCAAATCATCAAAGAGGATAATAGTCTTGAAGCATCTCTCATAATGGATACTTGGTTCCCAGTTGAAGCATATGATATATTTTTCTTTCTCTTTAAAAAGACTGATTTTAATTATGAGATAAAAAACAGCAATTCTACTCCTCTGAATAACAAGATACCGATAATACCGGAACAGATGACTTCTTTTCAGAGGAGAAGGTGATTGTAGCTTTCAGTTTAAGTAATTACTAATTCAATTTACTAATTCATTTATCCAATACAATGGAATTTTCTCCTGCTCCAATCGCCAATTATTTATTTTCAAAACTTCATAAAGTTGTTGTTCCCCGTCTGTCAAATTGAGCTTTGTTGAAACATTTGTCGGAGTACCGCTATCATTTTCAAAGAATTTCTCAAAAGTTGTTTTATCCATCAGCATACTTTGAGTCTGCGGAAAGTAAGACCTAAATTGCGATAAAATTTCAAATCCCTGGACATCAATATCGCCCCAATAGAACAATTCAACATTGATAAGCCATTGAGCACCTTTTAAATTATAAACACTAAATCCACTCCCAAATATTGCAATGGTCTCATCCATTTTGGGCAAAGTTAAAGTGGTATAAAGTGTGGTTTTATTTTCAACTACTAAAACCCTTTTAATTGGTAAATTCAATGATTCAAATTGACTTACAGGAATAGCAACATCATCAATTCCTGAAAAGTATTTTTGGCTTATTTCTTTGTCTAATATTTTAAACCGGATAAGTGGTTCACTAAACTTAAGATGAAACCTTTTTTCAAACTCTTTACTATCACTATTGATCTGTTCTGTGAGCAGAATGTCAAGTAGTTCCCGGATTACGCCTTTATTCTTTTCAATAAATTTCGTATGTATTTTTATCGGCAATTCTCTTATATACAAATTCGGTTTGGGATTTTTTTTGAAATATTGGCATACTTTCAAAATGTTATCCCATTCCGTTTGATTTGTAATTACTCGCAAAGGATTTTTGATTATCCATTCTTTTAATTCAGGGAACACATTGGTAATTTTTTCAACATCTGATTTGAATAATTCTACTTCCTTCTCTTTGTCCAAAAATTTCAAAAAATCTTTTTCCGTATCGAAGTAAATTGAAATAGGTAAGTTTTGTGAGGCTAAAAATTTTGTTTTTACTAATTGAAATTCCAATGTGTAGCCAAAACCTTTTTTCTCTTTGGATTGACTGACGATTTGTTGGATTTCTTTTTCAAATTCAGGTAATGATGATTTGGTATATGATTTATCCCCACGAATTACCAACTTTTCAAAAGGTCTCTGTTCTACCAATGATTGAAGAAAAGAAATGTACTTTTTATCGGTTTTGTTTCTTATTTCTTGTGCTGTAATCATTGGTTCAAATAATTGATTTTTTCCTCTTTGAATTGTTCAATCGGCATATCGTACAACCAAGAATGTCGCTCTTCTTTGCGTTCTACAAAATGAACGAATGAAATATCATTTTCTACAATGTGAATGTTGTCGCTTGGTGTAACCACCAACAACTGCAAATGAAGCTGTTTGCAAAGCGTAATCAAGTATCTGGCTTTGTCTTCGTCTTGTGCCTTGAACGCTTCATCAATGGCGATAAAACGAAACGAATTGCTTTGCAACCCTTCTTTTGTCAAGCCAAATTGATATGCAATGGCAGAACCTAAAATTGTGTAGGTAAGTTGTGCCTTTTCTCCACCGGAAAGTTGTCCCATAGCTTCATAGGTTTTGAATTTATGGTGGGTTTCTTTGTAAAACTCTTCGGCTTTGTAACTGAACCAAGAGCGAACATCCATTACTTTTTTGCGCCATTCTTCTTTGTCTAATTTTTCAATAAATGGTTGAATGTTCTCGTTAAAATGATGCTTTCTTCCGTCAATCGTAGCATTCATCTGATGCACATTCGGAACTGCATTGTCCAATAGTCTTCTGAATTCTTTTACTTCGTCACTGATTTTATTCGGTGCAACGATTTGAATATATGTCTTAGGATTGCTTTTGAAATCAATCTCTTTCAAGGATGTGTTCAAATGCTGAATATTATCTTTTATAGAATCCGACCAGTTTTGAAAAAACATTCTGAAATCTCCCACTTTGTTGGTAATGGTTTCCTGTAAATAGTCGTTGAATTTCTTCTCAAATTTTGGGAGATTGTCTTTTTCTAATCTTTCTAAACAGGTTTGATATTCACTGATTAAATCCAAATTTGTAGAATCTGGTAATGAATTAACATCCGAACGCCAATCTTTGAATCTGCTGGTGATGGTTTCGGTCGGTTGTTTGAAAGTATTGATTTTAATTCTTACTTCACTTTCTTTTTTTCCTTTCTGCTCTTGAAGTTCTCGAGTTTGTTTTAAATTTTCGTCTTGAAATTTTCTGCGATTTGTTTCAAAGTTTTCGTATTCGATATTAATTAAATCCGAATTTTGAACCTCAAATGCAGTTATATCAATATCTCCAAATGGTTCGATAAGGACTTGACTATCTCTTATTGTCTTTTCAATACTTTTTTGCCTTTCTTCTGTTTGAAAAATTTCTCTGTTATTATTTGCAACATCAATTTCAGTAAGCTGCTTTAAGTTGGTTTGCACCTTCTTCAATTGCTCTTGCAACTGCTTTACCCGGTCGTTTGTTGTTTCTAAACCCTCTTTTTGATCTGTTTTTTCCTGAATTTCATTGGCGTAAAATTGCCAGTTTATATCATCGTATTTGTCAAACTTTGAAAACAAATTATGACATTCGTCTCTGAATGTTCCTAAGTTTTTAATCTCAATATTTTTGTTTGAAATTGCCTTTTTATTTTCGGACTGTTGATTTTGCACACTATTTAATTCTCTCCTTAAAACAGCAATCTTTTCTTTATTATCCCAACCTAGAACATAGTTTTCTTTTTTGGAAATGTGCGGACGGTCGTCTTTTTCGTGTTTACCTCTTTTGAATTTTATCAATCCGTTTTGAGTGATTGCCATTTCCGAATGACGTTCAAATTCCGAAATGTTATCTACACAAGTAAAATTAAATTGTGCTTCCAAATAGTTTTCAATCCAATCGGCATAAACTGTTTTAGGCTTTATATCAATCTTATGAACTAAAGATTTTTCCTCGATATTTTTTCTATGAAAATTTTTGAGATAATCTTGTTCTTCATATTTATCATAACGAATTCTGCCTTTCAGATTGTGGCTGTTTACGTATTGATTTACCTGTGAATAGTATTTTGGTGGAACAATCAATCGCAAAGCAAAGTTGTGCAACACTTTTTCAACGGAAGACTCCCAATGTAGTTCATCTTCCTTTACTTTAATCAATTCACCAATAAAAGGAATTTCTTCTCTATTTGCTCCAATGTGTGTAATAATTTCATCCCTTATTTCTGCCTCACGACCAGCAATATTATTTTTATTTTTTTGAAGTATTTGGATAGTGTTTACTAACTCTTCTGTGTCCTGTTTTAATTTATCTTCTTCGTTTTTAAAGGCACGAAGATTTTCATTTTCTTCATCAATATTCTGTTGCGTACTTTGCTTTAGTTGTTTTGCTTTTTCTCTGTTTTCAATAAAAATTTCTTCACTTGGGTTGGTGTTTATATTTATGTATTGAGCAATTTTGTTGTAATCGTCAAGTTTGTCGCTTCTTAAATTTTTACTTTTTTCTAATCGTCCTATTTCTGCTTCAAGTTTCTCTATTTGATTTCCCACTTCATCCGACTTTATCTGAACTGTCAAATCCGTTTCTTGGTCTTTTAATTCAGTTTCTTTCGCTCGCAACCCGGCTAATTTATCCTGTAAAAGTTGTAATACTTCTTTGCATTTTTCCAATTGCTTTTCGCCCAATTCAATTCCTATCTTGGCAAACCAATACACAGCCGTTTCTTTTGATGTTTCTAATTGCTGTAAATCATTTTGAATTTCATTTAATTGTTTCGCTATTTCGTTAATTGGTGTAAGCTGTTTGATTTGTTCTTTGGCTTTTTCAATATTAGTTTTGGCATCCATTAAAGTCAAAAAACTTTCTTTAAGCTGGATAAATTCGGCTTCTGCATCTTGTTCTTCCAACATATTCGTTCGGATAAATTCATCTAAATCTTCCAAAACTTTTACACCCACAACCTGATTAAACAAGCTCAATGCTTTAACAGAACGCATACCGAATAAATCAACCACTCTATTAGCATAATCGGTTATTGTTTCTTTAAATTCAATTTTATTTTTAGTTGCGTTCGCATTGTAAATTTTATCCAATCTTCTTTTCCACAAGCCTTTGGCATCAAAATCACGAAAATCTTTTTCTACTGTAAGTGGAATGTGGGCAATTCCAAATTGCCTCCTCAATTCATTATTAGAAAACCAACGAACTTGAAACAATGTAATTCTCTTTTGGTCGGTATTTTCAAAATGAGCAAGAATAACCGAGTAGGTGTTGGTATCACGCAGTTTTTGTGTAGAAGAGGATGTTTTTCCTTCTTCCTGAATGTTTCCGTAATGCCCTAACACATACGTCTCTTCGGTTCGGTCGCCTTTCTTATCAACACCGGATGATTGATTGTAAAAACGGTCTTTTTTTGCTGGAACAATTAACGTCAACAAGGCATCAATGTAGGTGCTTTTTCCCGAAGCGTTTGCTCCAGTCAACAATGAATTATTTCCCTGCGGATTGATTCTGAAAACCTTTTCGTTAAACGTTCCCCAGTTGTAAACTTCCATATATTGAAGTCTGAAACCTGCTTTCTCGGAACTTGTACTAAACAGACTCAACATATTCTTTCAGTTTTGTTTGAAAATCCTGTAATATATCCATTGTTATTTTTTCTTTGATAATGCGGTGTATCTGGTATTTTGTTTCGTTTTCTTTTTTGCTGATTTCCTTTAAAAAACCTAATTCTACAACACTCCGAATATATTTATCTAAATCTTTTTGAAATTTCAATTTATTATAACCCTCTTGCAGAAAAAGTTCTAATTCATCTTTGATTTCTGTATCAGTAATGAATTTCTCGCTTGCCAATTGTGTTGGATTGCTATCAAAATCTTCTAAACTTTGTCTTAAAACGACCAAAACTATGGATGTTTCAAAACCAATTTGTCGTCTTGTTACCAAGCCAAGCGTTTTACCTTCGCTGTCTTCCAATTGTTTTACAAAAGCAAATCCTTCGTCTTTCTTTACGATAAGTTCTAAACCAATTTGGCTGATATAATCCTGAATTTCATTTTGATAAAGAATGATATCATCCCATACGTTTGAAGTACGTTCAACTGTCGATTTAAGCAATCTCACAATTGCTTTGCTATATGGGGTAACATGCTGTTCTAAACTGCTCATTTGGTCAAAATTATTTCAGGAATTTTTATGTGTCTCCCTCTTTCCACATCGAAGATTATGTTCTGTGTTTTTTCGGGATTGATAACGTGTTTAAACTCTTTTACAATTCCAATATATCCGAACAATTCGGGCAAACCTTTTTCGAGTCCGCCATAATTTTCAACCACGTCTAAAAGTGTTGTTTGCGATTTTTCTTTCAAAATATCTTTGATTCTTTTCCTTAGCAACTCTTTGTCAATGTTGGATTGTGAAAACAATTTTCCTAAATGATTGGAGGTCGTAATGTCTTCGTCTGCTATTTTTGGTTTGTTGGTATAAGTAATTTCTTCAGTTTGTTCGGTGGTTAATTTACGTTCAAATGGGATATTGATTTCAATTTCGGTTTCCAATTCAAACGAAATATTAGGCTTCTTTTTTGTTTTGCTGATTTCTACCAATTGCTTTTTGATTTCCTGAATTAACTTTTTCGTGGCTTCTGATTTTGTGCTTTCGGTTTCCCGAATGATACGACTTAGTTTTTCAGCCATTTTATCATTGGCTTTATAGACCTTTCTTCCCGAGTTGTACAAATGGTTTTTCATTCCTTTGAGAAATGAATCGTTGACAGAAATAGATTTTTCTTCTAAAGTGTCATACAATTCTTTAGTCAAATTTTCCCATTTGTTTTGCAAGTCAGGATTGAGAACAAATGACCAAAAAGCGTAGAAACTTTTTCCTTGCTGGCTGTCTTTCAGTTCATCAAGAGCATCGAAAGTGAACGTCAGAATATCGCTTTTTGTCAAACTACCTTCTGCGTGTTTTTGGTAAATACCTTTTGTTATTTCTTTAAAATTATCTTCTACTTCCTTGAAATCGGATAACAGTTCTTTCGCTGACTGATTGAGCTGGTTGAAACGTGGAATGATTTCAAATTCTTCAAATACCTTTACATCTTCACCTATTTTTATGCGTTGAATTTGTTGTTCAATTTCCAGTTTCTTTTCTTCCAATAATTGAATACGCTTCTCGGCATCTTCGTTGGTAAATTCCACCAGTTCTTTCAACTGATTTAGAATATTGTTGAATTTAGATTCTGTACCAACAAATTCCTCTTTTTTTAAACTTGTTAACCAGTCTATGGTTTTACTTGAATGGGTAGATAGATCATAGAAAATCTCTCCTTGTTCATCGGGATAATTCGTTAAAAAACCGCTATTTGTCCATTTCTGAATATATTTTTTAGCTTTTACTTCATACGTATCAAACACACTGATTTCGCTTTCTTCGTCATTTTCCACTTCATGTCCTTCTAAAAAATCTGCTAATTGCGTATGCATATTTTCGGAAGAAATTGCACCTTGCTTATTTAAAAAGGTGTTGACAAGAAATTCAACAACCATTGCTCTATTGCGTAAACGCAACAGTTCAACACTTGGCGAAGTGTCCAGTGTGTTTAATATTTGAGAAGTGTCTGTCATTTCAGCGCATTAATTTCATTTTCTATTAACCGGTATTTATCTTTTATATCTTCACCTTGATAATAATTGAGTAAATCCTCTTTTGTTAATGTACCATCAGCTAAGAATTTTTTGAGATATTGTTGATTAAACTCCATTAACAAAATACTTTTTTCTAGCTGTTTGAGAATGGCTTTATTATTCTCAATATTATTATGAACCAGGCTTTTTATCGTTGTGATTTCGTTGATGTCTTTTATAAGCCGATTGACTAATATCACTAACAAATCCTTATCCAGTTCCACCTGCTTGGCATTTAACGCAATATCTCTCGCCAGCATATAGGCAATTGCTAAGTTGGAGTAATCGCCTTTTTGAGAGTTGATAATGGCAACCAATCCGATACTGGGAATATATCCTACGTTTTCAAATTCCCTAAGAACAGAATTATCTACCAAGGAAATATCAAATACGATGAGACCCACTTTTGCATCCCTGTTAGCTTGTGCTTCGAGCAATTGGCTCCAGGCGGTATCGGTCTTCCGTGTAAACAGATCTTTGGTTTCAATATCTCCTAATCGTACACTCTTATCAAATTTACATTCAATAGCGATTCTGAGATTGGGATTACCGTCTACCTCACAAATGATATCGCCTGTTTTATTTCTCGGAATAGTTCCTGCTGTATTTCCTGTTAATACTGCACGGTCTTTTAGTCTTTTCTCTGCAAAATATTGATTGAGAAAATCGGCTATTTCGTCCTCCGCCAATATTCCTTTGATAGAGGATTTGTAAAACAGCTCCTTTTTCATATCAAAGATCATTTTAAGACTTTCCAGTTCCGTTCCCAGTTCATTGCTGGTTTTGGAAAGAAATGCCGACATACGATCTTCCATTAATGCCAATACTCCGATGTAAATAGCCCGAAGTAATTTTTCATCTCGTTCTGTCGCCGAAAGGTTATCGAAATAGTTGAAAACGATTTGGTTTTCGATTTCAAATTCTTTTATTTCTATGCGTTTAAGCTGTTGGTTTATCTTTATTGTTGACATATTAAACTCTTAATTTATCGAATGCTTCCTTTATTTTTAAAGGAATGGTATTCTCATTGTTCATAAATTTGAGAAGGAACTCAGCCGATTCGCCCCCCTTTGAAGGTATTCTTTTGACGGAGTCATATTCTATATTTGAGTTTTCACACTTTAATTTTATTGCCTTTTTAAGTATTGGATAAAATTTCTCATAATCATTGCATTTAGCATTTTTTGTTACTGATTCTTTCCAACTATTGATCTCTTCCAAATTGAATTCTAATATTCCTTGATAATAGTCATTGAGAATGTTAAGCCACACCTCATCATCAATGGAATCTTCAACGTCTTGCTCTCCCACAAAAAACATATTTTCAGTAATTACGCCTCTCCCAATTTCAAAACTCATATCATTGTCAAACAAGAAAATTAATTGGTCTTCTGATTTCTTAAAATCCCCTAATACTTTATCTATGATTCTTTTGTTTTCATTCCACTTGTTCTTCCCCTGAATATTCAATAGTTGAATATTATCTGCTATTAGAGATTTACCTGTATATAATTCATAAAGTTGCGGTATCAGGTATTGCTCAGTGTCTCCTTCAACAATTAGAAACTTATTATAGAATAAAAAATCACTGTTCTTAACACTTAATGATAAAAATATCGAATCAATATCTTTGCAAAAATTAATTTCTGTATAACCATTATTCTGTTTTTTGACACTATTTATTTTGTTGAGATTAGATTTATCAATAAAAATAGTTGAATGTGTACTGATTAATGTTTGTACATTCCCAATCGAAATCTTGTTTAGGATATCAAAAAACTCTCTCTGCGCTCCGGGATATAAATGCGTTTCGGGTTCATCAAACGCCCAAATAAATTTAGTTTCACCTTGTTCTTCGGTGGTTGCTTTCGCTTTAATCAAAGAAAACCAAATTTGACGTTTTAATCCTTCACCCTGATTTTCGAGATGAATAGGGCCATCACTATTGGTTTTAGTAACCATTATATCCGAAATTTTTTCCTTGACATCAAAATGTACTTTTGAGCTAATGCCTTCTACCTCTTTAGCAACCTCTTTGATAATCGAACTGATTGCTCCGAACTTTTGATTAATCGCTTCCTCAGCTTTTCTCGCTGAATCACTCGCCAATTGTTTGATGGGTGTTATGTGTTCATTAATTTCTTCTTGCATTATTGCATTAGCGGTAGAGATAATTTCTTCCAATGACGTGTTCCAATCGAACAAATTGAAGGACGGAAGTATATCCTTATCACTCTTTCCAAAGCTATACTCCACCCATTTTAATGAACAATTCAATTTACCGTAAACCGCTCTTATTTTTTCGAAGTTTGAAAATCTCCCTTTTCTGTTTTCATTTTCAATATCTTCATTGGTAACAGCCAATTCTCTAATTTTTCCATTTATTGTCGCTTGCGTAGCATTCCAAAGCTCTAATGGTTCATCTGCTTCTGAGGAAATTAAATATGTTTGGACTCTATTGTTGTAATATCTTTTGGCAATCCATAATACATTGGTAAGATTGCATTCAATAGACCATTTTAATGCGGTGGTTAGGTTTAGATCTGTATATTTTTCAACTTCATCATCACTATAAACCAATTTACCGATTATCAGTGTGGAATCATCCGTAAAACCAAATAAGGGCAAGTCTTTACCCGCTAACGTAGTATTTATTTGTTCGATACTTGCCAATGAATTAGATAAATCACTTTTGTAACTTCCTTCTCCATATGAACTATATTTAGGCTTATTACCTAATAATAAATCAAATGCTTGAAGAACTGTAGATTTACCAGAATCATTTAACCCTATAAACACGTTAGGATGCTCTCTTGATAATTCTAAGTCCAGAAATTTACAACTACGGTAATTGAAAATGATAATGTTTTCTATATGCATAGAGAAGATATTATTAATCGTATAAATTTTTCACATATCGGTTGATGTAACTATTCAACCCATTACCACTTCTGGCTAATTGTTTCATAGTTTCGACGTGATGCTGACCTGCTTTTCGGTAGCTATATCGATAAGTACGCATAGAGCCTGAAAACCTTACGCTGATATAATCAACACCTATTTCAAAGGAGGAGACACCTGAATCCCCTCCTGAATTCCCATATCTTTCCATGGTAAATATTATACCTTAGAGTAGCGATATGCGCCTTTAATATTCTGGGCCAGATACTGTCCATGCGAATCAGCACTCATTATTCCGTCGTAAATATGTTGAGGCACATCAAAATATTGATACACACCACCGTTTAAGAACTCGATTTCTAATGTTTGCGAATCAGCATCATAACCTATTGATGCAATGTTTGAAGAGGTAACTGCTTGTCTGTTCATAATTTTTATTATTTAATGATACGTTTAACAAATGGACTTTGGGCTCTCCAAGTCTCTAAAAATTCTTTATAGTTAGGATTATCTTCCATTTTAATTCCCCATCCACCAGGATGCATTGAATCGTCGTCTCCTTGCTCGTCATAAATGATTGGATCCTGACTATCCGGTCTCCGATCTTTAGGCGGAGCATCAATTAATGTCCGCATCGGAAGTTTTACAGCTTCACCCAATATAATAGCCTCACCTGTTCGTAAAATCGGCAACATACTGGTCAATCCCTCTAAATTATCCGTTACTGCACTTGTAATATGTCCTCTATCTGTTGCATTCGCTAGTCGCAAGGCAAAGAATGTCCCACATTGAGAAAGAATGGTGGAATTTACTTCTGAAGGCCTTTGGCTCACAATCATAGCACCTATTCCGTATTTTCGACCTTCTTTCACTATTTTTTGGACTACCGGCAATGCACTACCTTCATTGTTCAAATAATTATGAGCTTCTTCCATCAACAATAACAATGGTCTGTTTCGCCCTCCTTGCGATAAATTTCTTGCCCAAAAAAGACCATCATAAATGATTCGCAATAAAACTCCAATAATAGTATTAAGTATAGAATTTGGAACACCAGATAAATCCATTATTGTAATTGGTTTATCACTTCCTATCCATTCCTTAATCAACGAATCTAAATCTTTCTCTGTTTTACCATCTTCAGCAGGAGTCCAATCGCCTGGTTTAAATAAAAAATCAAATCGTGGGATTCTTAGTTTTGAACCTAAAGAATGTAATTGTTGACTATTCGCTAATGGTGAATCTGTAGGATGTTGAACACGGTCTCCGTTAGCAGTATTAGTATTTACAGGTTTAAAAACTGGCGGGATAGCTTTGATGGGATTTCCCTTCATCTCTTTACCGTCATCATCAAGTTCAAAAGCTAATGGTTTACCAGCTTTATCTGGATAAAATTTGCCTAATGTTTTAGTATATAATTCATGCCAAACATGGTTTAAACTAAATGGAATAGGAGAATCAACATTTAGTGAATCAGTATCTATTCCATTTTTTGGATAGGTTTCTAAACTTTTGAATTTAGCGTTCGTTATTTTCTCTAAAACAGTGTTGTAGTCCTTTTCGCTGCTAAATTGTCCAAAACTAATTCCAACTAGCTCTTCAAATTTTAATGCCCAAAAAGGAATAAATAAATCCTTTTCAATACTTCCTGCTGTCTTATCTGGATTTACTTTAAAAATATTTGCCCGGTCTTTTAAGGCGTGACCATATTCACCATGCAGGTCAAATACAATTACCCTCGCTGATGGATATTTAACCGGATCAGAAATTGCATTTAAAATACTTGCAACAGTTGTTGATTTTCCAGAACCTGTAGTCCCGACAATGGCAGAATGGCGAGTAACCAATTTATTGATATCAATTAGTGCTGGGATGGATTCTGCTCCTGCTATATGACCTACCTTTACGAAGTATGGCCTATCTGGCTGTCCGTAAATCTTCTTTAGATCGCTTTCTGAAACTAAATGTACTTCATCGCTAATAGTAGGATATTGAGATATCCCTCTTTGGAAAGAACCGTTTCGTTGCCCCTCACCAATAAGTTGGACTTTGATCCATCGATATCCATAAGGTTGGGCTAAGACTTGATTTTCTGGAGCCGCACTGGCTCCCACTTGTGTGACAATACCAAACAGATCAATATAACCAATAGGGATTTTCACAAACGAGCCAATCTGTCCAATACGATAGCCTTCTCCATCCACATAAGTAAGACCGGATGGCGCGGTATTATCTAATGCAATATGAATGGAAGTGCCACTAACGTCTTGGATTGTTCCTAAATAAGTAGATTTAAACGCCATCTTGCTCTATTTTAAATTGTTCCTTGCCAATTAATTCTTGTAAGAAATCTCCTAAAACAGCAAAGTCTCCAAGATGAAAATTGTAACCAACAATATTTTGATTCTCATCTTTAATTGGTCTTACAGCATTACCTATATTTTCTTCCGCTTCATAGTCTGATTTCATCGGCTTCCATTTTGCTCTCAGTCCACCAATCACAGCCTCATCAAACGTCCAGATACTTAGATTAGATCTGTTTTCTGCCAACTCAAGAGCTTTTTCATGATTAATGATTGTTTTGGTTATCATTTCACCTCCATCGCCCTCTTCTTGTGTGGTCTTAGTTAAATCTCCAAACAATAAAGCAATTACCATAGCTGTGGGATTTGCTCTTAATGCATTCAATATGGTATCGTTCAAATGGTCATCACTAAAAGAATAGCCGGACAATATTAAAACCGCTGAATTCTGTCTTAGAAATTTATTCAATCGGTCAATCAATGCTAAATAAGGCATCTTACGACTCTGGTCATATTTCAAATGAGAAGGGTGGATGATATATGAATCACATTCTTCTAAACTTGTAGAACGATAAACGTCTTTATTGTCTTTGAGATACCAGTTTATAGAACCATGTATTTTCCATAGTCTTGTCCAATGATTAGGTATCAGATTATCTTCAACAGCCCGTAAGTCAAAAAACGGAAATCGCGTACCTACAAATCCATCAAAATACGGGACTTTTAAAGATTCGAATGCCTCTTCTAATAGCAGATCGTAATTGGTGGTAAATATTTCTATAGGCGTATCTCTATCAATATTGTTGACCCATTTAGCTAATTTGTGATAAGGTGTTTTATTATCTGGTAATTCTACGCTCAGTTTTTCAGCTATTTTCTGACAAACTATCTTCTCAAGATTTTGTAATTCTGATTCGGAAAAACCTCTAATATCGATAGCTCCTTTAGAGACTTGCATCATACCTCTCAGAAAACTTAAAATATCTTCAATGTTTGGATTGCTCTTTCCTGTTTTTACAACTTCATTTATAAGTTCAGTATATGCATCCGCTAAATTTCGTGGAGTATCACCAATAACAGTTTTTTCTTTGTCTATTTCATCTTTAATATATTTAGTCAAGCCAGCTACATCAGGAATCAATGGCCATTTTCCCTCTGGCATAGAAACAGCCAATGGACATCCCGCTGAAATGAAAAAACCGACAGGTTTTTTGTCTTGAGATAAAGTTTGTCTTAAATATTTAGATTGGCGGATTGGGTCGTGATAGTTCATAATTATTTAGTTATGCTTGCCTTTAAATTAACTAGTTATTTTCAATATTGTTGTCTATCAAAAATACAAAAATCATTATTGTCTTAGTCATTGTTTACTTGCTAATTGGAATGAGTAAATTCATATTTCATGAAATTTAAGTATTAAGTAAATCTTTGAATTATTTTCTCTGTAGTAATTCTTCAATAATATCTTTTTTAAACTTCGAGAATGGACGTTTATGATAGTCATGTTCATTTATTTCTGTTCCAAAAATCATTCTATAGACTTCTTCGTGAGACAGTCTCATTTCTTTAAATGTATTGTTCAGTAAAATATCTAAATAATTTTTAGAATATTTATATCTAAGTTCCAATAAATCTTTTAATTCTCTGTTTGAATGGGATTCGTAAATTTCATCAATTTTACCAAAAATGATTGTTTTCTCTACTTTATCATTTTCGGTTTTTAATATTACTTTCGGTTTATTTAACGAACTATAAAAATAACTGAACAAAAAAGTCTCATCTTTATTGTCGATATATGGGTGTGTAATATTAGATAAAGCTTTAGACCAACCTTCATCTGGATGATTATTATGTTTGATATGGTTACAAGAATGACAACTCGGAATTAAATTGTAAAAGCTTAGTGCAAGAATTGGAAATGATTCTTTTGGAAACCAGTGATCTAATTCAGCTCGAGCTCTATCCTTTACTAATTGAGTTGTATAATTTCTGTTACAATAAACACAAGTATCTACATTCAACTTTTCCAAAAACTCTTTATTATCGAAGTTATTATATCCTGTTTGTATAAAGAAACTTTTAATTAATTTTAATTGATGGACAGAAAATCTTTTTTTTTCAAACTCTAACTGTATTTCGAATAATCTTTTTGGCTTACCACTTATTATTTCATTTTTAAACTGATTTAAAAATGAAATAAAGACCTTTGGTAGATTCTTTTGTTTTTTGTTTCTTAGTATATAACCTTTTTTTATTGTTTCTTCAAAAACTTTACTTACTTCTTTTTGATGAAAGTCTATAGCTTTTTGTGTAGGCCAAATTTTTAACATTATAAACCAAATTTATTTTTTAAAAAATCAATTTCCTTTTGTGCAACTTCCTTTTGTAAATTTCTGCTATCCTGCAATTCATCAAGCATTTCCGCCAATTTCATTTTTAAAATAGGTTCATCAATTAGTTGAACTATTTTCTTATGATATTCATAATCTTTTAAATCCAAATTATAGGATTTCTCCGATTTACTTTGCTTATTCTTTCTTTCCACATTAAGCCAATATATTATTTCTTCTATTTTTTCTTTAGCAAAATCCCCCATCAGTCCATCTTTAAGAAAAAAACTATCTGCTAACAAATCTGTTATATTAGCTCCAAAAGTATTCATCCGCTCAAAATCCTGAGGTACACCTTTATCTAAAAATAATACATTTTGCTTAGGAATATCTGATAAAATAAATGGCGAGTGAGTTATAAAAAGTATATTTAAGCCTTGAATGTTATTAATTGAAAGTTTGGTAATTCCTTCCAGCAAACTATTTACAAATTTCTTTTGCATTTCAGGATGTGAGTACAGCTCGATTTCATCTAAAATTAAATTTAGAAATTTATATTTGTTAATTGTTTCATTTTCATAAGTAGAATTCAGATTGGTTAAATGATACAGGATTGAATTAATACTGTATATAAATTGTTTTTCCCCCGAGCTTAGGTATGAGAATAAACTTCCATTTTCGAATATATAATCAATTTCAAAAATAGATGGTTGTAAATGAAAAATATCTTCGTTACATTTTCACTTTGTAAAATCTATCTAATTTATTTTTATTTTTTATACCACAAGAAATTTCATCAATTGTAAATTTCCCTTCTGAAATACTTAAAAATTTTTGATAGATATTATTCTCAAATTCTGGAATTTTTAAATTGTTGAAAAAAAGAAAATTAAGGGCTTGTTTGAATTTATACGTAATATGACTATTATCTTCTCTTAGCATTTCAAAAAACTGGTTATAATCTTTTGAAAATTTATAAGTAGAAAAGTTCTCATCATAAAATGCACTACAATCATTATAAATTTCGTAAGTTTCTCTTATTTTTATTAGTTTTTCCAGAATATATCTCATTAACCTGAAATTCAATTCAGTATTTTTTATAAATATTTCACTTTCAGAATAATTATAGAAATTTTTGAGTATAATTTGTTCAAATAAATAAGCTGGATCTGTATTACTTTCACCACTTAAGGAAACAAAAAAATCCTTCTTATGATACTTTTTAAGTTTTAGAATTACTTTATCTATTCTATTGGTTGGAGTAACTTGCAATAAATCAGAATTTTTAGTTAAGTTATACAGAAAGCGTTGTTTCGTTAATGAATTTTCCGTATTTATATCAATATTACCCTCTGTCCTCATTGGATTCAAAACAATAGGTGTTTGATAACCATCATTTTTATGAAATATAGTCTCAATCCAATCATCTACTTCGATAGAGTTTAATCCATAAAATGAGTAGTTTACAATTATATTATAAAATAACTCGTTTAAAGATGAATCTTGAGTAATCTCTTTTACTTCTGTTTCCTTTTTAACAAATTCATTTATTTTACTCTCAAAAAAATAAATTTTATCATTATTAAAACTAATTGTAACTACTTTTTCATCACTATTATTTTCATTTTTCTGTACAAAATATATATTTAGTTTTATATCTTCAACAATCTCCCTCTTAATTATTTTATTTCTAATATTCTTCTCTTGTTCATTTTTTAGCAATGTATAAAATTCGATATACGCTTCTTTTTCATCAATCTCCTCATCTGTCAATTGTGAAATTTGGGTTTCACCTAAATCATATTGTATACCTGTAATTACATCCTCCAAATGCTTTACTTGTTTTCTTAATCTTCGATTCTTTTTATCATCTATTTCAATATCATTAATTAATTTTGCTTTGACAGATAAGTTATAAAAAGCTACACAAATAAGTTCTATCAAACTACTTTTACCACTTCCATTTTTGCCAACAATAGCCGATATATTTATTTTAGTATTTCCTTGATAATAAAGATCTTCTGGAACATTATTTGCCATCTTTACAATTTTGGAAACTTCTACAAAATTTTCTGTACATTTAATTTCCTTATCGTTTTTATCTAAAAATTCGTATTCATTATAAAATTTATAAATCTGATTGGGAATAAGATTTTTCCGAAATTTTTCATTACAACCTTCTAATGTTCTTATCGCAATTAATTTAAAGCTCATAGTTTTAGTTTTTTAATTCTTAATTGATTATCAATTCTAAATGCTTTAAAAACTCTTTTGATTTAGGAAAATCATAGTAAGAATTTTTCAATGTTTCAATTTGATATTTTAGAGGTAAGAACTTACCGTATTTCGAAAAATCCAGAATCTCAGGAGTATTTTCCAAAAGATTTGCTAAAACCAAATCGAGATTGATGTCGGATGATTCTATGTTTTTAATTTTTAAGATAAACTCTTCCTGAGAAGTTTTTATTTCAAAAGAAGAATCCAAATCGGAGTAAATATTCTGAATTTCTAAAGAATCAAAAATAAGTTTAAGCGTTCTGTTTATTTTTGAACCTGTAAATGAATAAAAAATAAGTTTTTCATTTGTTGTAAGTAATGGTCGTTCTTTGATAATATCTGAAAAATCAAAGACTGAAAATTCTTTCTGCATTTCCGATATAACATCCTGACTTGGTTCATCAAGAAAATCATATTCTTTTTTAGAAACCAATACTTCAAACATTTTTTCTCTGATTTTGTTTGCAATATTTGCTCCATTGCCTTCAAATATTGGTTTTTTTCCATCCTTCGAAGGGACAACTTCAATTTTTTTAGATTTTAAATCAATCGCTACGATTTTCCAAATTCTTGCAGATAAATAAATATTTTCATCTTCCCTAATCTGAATGGTTAATGGGATTTCGCCCACTTTATTTCCTTTATGAGATACTTTGAATAAATTTTCGGTTTGAAAAACACTGTAAAACTCTCTGTTGTTAACAATTTCCTCTCCTTCAATTCCTAAAATTAATTCTGGACCAAGTTGTTCAAGAAGTTCTTTTTCAACTAAGTAATCTATTATTCCTTCTATTTCTGATGCATCAATACTCTTAAAAGAAGTATTTTGTCGCATTTCAGCAATTAACTGCTTTTTTGAAATTCCAGATAATCCTTTTACAATAGACAATATCTGATGAACTAAAATATCGTAGGGCTTTTCATTCAAATAAACCGGCTCTATATACTTCTCATCATATAAAAGCCAACATGCAACTGATTGTAATAATGTCCAACGATTAGTAGCATACAAAAACAAATTACTTGCTTTGTCATCTCTTCTCCCGCTTCTTCCTACTCTCTGGATTAATGAAGCAATACTGTGAGTGGCATCAATCTGAACAACTTGGTCCACACTTCCAATATCAATTCCTAATTCCAATGTTGAAGTACAGGCGATACTAAAGTTTTCATACGTGTTATTCTTTGCAAAGAATTCTACATATTCCCGAACTTCTTTATCTACAGAAGAATGATGGGAAAAGTAATTCTGATGTCCTCCAACTTTATCAGAAATCTTTCTCAATTTCACGGCAACTTCCTCAACTCTTCCTCTGGCATTTGGAAAAATCAATGATTTGCTATTTCTTGTCTGGATGTATAAATCTTTTAATAATTCGAGAGGCAGTTCTGCACCACTACCTTCAAAATATCTAAAGACAGCATTGATAGGTTTGGGAGTTGTATCTCTTATAATTTTTGTATTCTCTACGTCTCCTATAAAACTTTTCAGTTCTAAATATTGATTAGAATCGCTTACGGTTGCAGAAAGTGCAATCGTTTTGAATTTGGTTTTATTTATTTTTTGTAAACGCGACAAAATAGATTGCAATTGAATGCCTCTGTCGGAACCTAAAAAAGAGTGAATTTCATCAATTACTACATATTCTAATGACGCAAACAAATGTTTTATATTATAAGGTTTATTCACAAACATTGCTTCTAAAGATTCAGGTGTAATTAAAATGATTCCGTTTGGATTTTTTAGTAATTTATCTTTTTGACTTTTGCTCGCTTCACCATGCCATTTGGTTACACTGATGTCCAAATATTCACACAATTCTTCAACACGACGAAACTGGTCATTAATCAAAGCAATCAATGGAGAAATGTAAAGCACTTTCACACCCTCTTCTCTAAAATCTGTTCTTGATAAAATAGGTAGAAAAGCAGCCTCCGTTTTCCCGGAAGCTGTTCTGGAAATTAATACATAATTATTTTCAGTTGACAATATTCTTTGGATGGCGGCTTCCTGTATTGGTCGCAAACTTTCCCAGCCTTTGTCTCTGATGTATTTCCTTATGGGTTCAGAAAGTAGATTGAAGGACGTCATAGTTCTTCAATACTATCCAGGATATTCAAGTCATTTGGTCGCTCGTCTTCGATTTCAATATCTCCAAACAACTGCTTTTTGTCAACACCCGGATTTTGACGAATGATATTTAGAATATTCAAGAAATCACGAATAACTTCTCTAGGCGTCAGGAACTCTGATGCGCCTGGTTTATTAAACATTTCTTCCATAAAAGCAGAAATCTCTTCATCAGAAATACTGATTTCACTTTTGTAATTAAAATCAAAGATTAATTTCAATTTTTTCAAAAGAACAAATATTTCATTATGATCCAAAGGCGTAAGTTTGATGACAGGCTGTGCAAAGTCACGCATTTCCAAAGTTTCAAATTTGTTGGTCTGTAATCTGGATTTTAATGCCTGATAACTAAACAAACCTCTTCTCTCGTTTTCAAGAAATTCTCTTGTCCCGGCGAAATTGATGAATAGATTAGACACCTTTCCCTGAAAGCAATCATTGTAAATTGTTAGAATTTTTTCATAATTCTTATCACGCATTACTGAGGTAGAAATTTTGTAAAGGTTGATAGCTTCGTCAAGATTTATCATAAATCCGCTATATCCCATACTTACAAACAACTTGCAGAAATTTTTGAGCATATCATAAAAATTCTGGTCATTGATAATCTCCCGTACACCCAAATCCTGTCTTGCTTCGGTCTTTGTTTTATATTCTCCTTTCAGCCATTTTAATGCATTCCTTCTTAAAAATTCATCATTTTTAATATAGCCTTCGTAATATTTCACGATGACTGAACCAAAGTCAAAACCACCTACTTCTGTGATTTCGTTGATGGTTTTCATTATGGTGTTTTGAATCAGTCCAAGATATTCTTCATTACGGATATCAACCAATGAAATATTGTTTTCCTGTGCTGTTTTTGAAATAACCTGCTCTATCCATTTTTCCAACAATGTCTGCAAAGCACCTCCTTCCGGCTTGGTCTGGATAGCAATATTATCCATAATTGCCGAATATAATAAAACACTTTTCCCATCATTGGCATAAAGACGGTTATCAGGAGTAAAGTCTGCATTTGCAACTACAAATTTTTGCTTTAGCGCTACTGTATTGAGCAAATGAAGCATAAATGATTTACCGCTTCCAAAATCTCCGATCCAGAATTTTGCAATGCTGTGTCCATTCTTTACGTCATTCAGTGCGGTAATAAAGGCTTCTATTTCGTCTGTTCTTCCTACTGTAATATGCTGTACTCCAATTTTTGGAACAACTCCTCCTACAAGAGAATTAATAATAGAGGTTGCTTCTTTTGGTTTAATATTATCAATCATTGTTTAATAGTTTTTTGTAATAATCTGGGAATATGGTAAAATAGTCATCTTCTTCTTCAATCAGTACATCATCCAATGTTTCATAGCAGGATTCATTAATTGAGTCAATCACCGAGCTCATCATTTGGTTTTTGCTTTTCAAGACTTCTTCCAATTCATTTTGGGAAATGCTGAAGCTGCTTTTTTCAAAAATTTCTAGAACCTCTTTCTGAAGTTCTGAAAGGTGTAAATCTGAATTAAATCTAGATATGGCGGATTCTGTATTATCATCGTTGTTTATATGAATTTGAATTTCTTCGGTTTCATTTTCTTCTTTGAAATCAGATGTTTTTACTTCATCCTCCAATTCATCATGAAGATATTCATTCAGAAGATTGACAGTTCCGGAATGCTGTTTTTGAACCTCTTGTATTGAATTTCTGTCGATGACAATTTTTTTTCGTTTGGGCTCATATAAATAACTTACTTTCTTTAATGCGTTTTCGAGTTGTTTATCTTTAATGAAATCATTCAAAATCCCTTCAAATTCCACCAGTTGTTCATTTGTTTTAAAAAGACTTTTCTGAATGGTTTTATTCATCTGCTTGTTGTCAAACTTTGATGATTTCAAATCGAAATCTATGTAATAAATATAAAGTTTAAGGGAACTTGACTTGTCCAGTTTCGCCATAAACTTAGAAGCCTCATAAAAAATATTTTCTACCGAAGGATTTTTTATGTTTTCCTCTGCTAGTCTGATAATTTGATTTTCAAAGTCTTCTGTGTTCGTATAAGTTTGTGTTATTATTTCAAATTTAGATTTCCAACGGGTTGTATTGCTTTCATTCAATAACTTTTCGGTTTCGGTATCAGGAGAAGGAATATTTTTCTGATCATCAATTAAGAACACATCTAATTTTGAAATCACTTTTTCATAATACGAGGTATAAATTTCCGGTGCACTATAATTAAATTCTGCTGTCAGTTTCCTCTTATTTGAATAAACCACTCTGACATTGTTTTCACATAATTTAAGGATATGTCCATAAATTTCACCCTTTACCGAATCAAAAGTATATTTATAATTTTGGCTACCTTTTCTATAACGATAATATTTTCTTACCACCAAATCAGACAATTCATCCATCAGATTGTCAAATGAATTATCGTTGGAAACATAATTATCCTGAAGAGATTCTACTGCGCGTAAAAACTGTTTCAGGATTTCAGTTTTACAGAATTCAATATCATTAAAAACATTATTCTGAAGCCAAATTCTATTAAGTATTTCTTCTTGTGCATTTGAAAGATTAAGCTTCTTTTTATATTTTCTTCCTAATTTCCAATAATCATAATCATATTGCTGATTTTTTTCTCTGAAATGTTCAGCTTCGTCATCCATATTATATTCTTCAAGCTTCTTTAGCAGAAATGATACACAATATGATTTTGTTCTCGAAAAAGTATTTCCTAACATTTCCAATTGATGCTCGATTTTTTTATAATCCTTATGAACTTCAAAATCGTTTAGTAAATCAAAAAGTAGAATAAAAGCATAGTTTGTATTTCCATTGAGAGATAAAATATTTCCCTTTAAAAATTCCGTTTTAAACTTGTCATAAAAACCTTGTTGTTCTTTTGTTGCATAGTTAATTTCATCATAAGAATATACGTATTGATGAGGCCAATAAGGCACAGAAGAATAAGATGATGGCGAGTTTGAAGATGAATATTCTGATGTGATTTTTATATTACTTATCAAAGTGTTCATCAAATCAGAGACATCAATGATGGAGTCGTCCTTCACTTTAGATTCCACAGAATCTATCTCATTTTTAGATTGGGATGGGATGATTTCATTTCTTTTTTCACTATACGATTTTTCAGACTGTGCTTTTATGGGATAAGAATTTGTATTTTTAAATGTAACTTTATTTTTAGGAGTTTTCTTTTGGTTTTTGCTTATAGCAATGATAAAAAATAAAATTACCAGAATGATAAAAAAAGTCATACTACCTTAAATTTTATATTGCGTCAAACACATCAAATTCGTGAACTAAGACAATGGTATGTCCTGACTTTCTCAAGTCCAAAGCTTTTTCTACTTTTCTACCATAACAGGCATAGCTCCAACAAGCATTACTTGTATCACCAATAATCAGATAATCTGTTTTTTTTGAAATAGAATTTACGGCGATACCACCTTTATTTTTAATAGCATTTTGAAGTTCAGCCCTGGTTCCTCTGCTGAGAATACCTGTGACACAGAATGTTTTATTTTCAAAAATAATCTCGGGATCAACTGCACATATTCCGGAAATATTTACATCTGTCGTAGCTTTATCAATGGATTCCTTTATATCATTATTACTAAGTTCAACAAATTGCTTGATGAAAGCCATTAATATCAATCTTTCTTCTTCATCAATCTTCTTATCAGAAACAATGGACAGTACCAAACTTCGGATTTCATCATAAGGATAATAGGAATTTAGATGTTCATTCTCTGAAAGCCATTCGTGAAGTTTAAAAATTTCTGTATCATTGAGTTCTCCATCAGATAAGATTCCGTGAAAAATCCCTTGAAGCTGCTGTAAATCTGAAGTAATACCTTTGTAATAGATACTATCGTGTTCGTATTTTTGACAAAGCCAATAAAGGTCTTCAATAGCTTCTTTTGTAGGAATCCCATTAGAAGCTGTATTATCAATCAATGTCATAAATTCTTTGAAGGGATTCCTGTTTACTAAATCGTTGTTTTCTCTTGCCCACAATTGTAATTCTTTCATTTCATACGAATCGATTTTCTCATCAGAAATAATTCCTAAGAAAATTCCTTTAAGAGAATTGATTGCTTTATCAGCTCTCGCTTTAACGGTTACAATCTGTTGTTCTGAGTTTTCAAAGTTTGCCATAGTTTTTTAATATCTTTTCCATATTTGAGATTCCAGTATTTGATGCAAAGTTCGGTGTAATTGACCACCTAGATTCGGTTTAAAGTGACCATGTAAGTTCGGTCTAAATTGACCACCTCTTTTTTGTGGTAAAAACGACTGTTTTTCATGTGCTAATTTGTATTCAAATATAATTAATTTTCGGCTCTGTTTATACCTCTTTTTTTGCGCATCGATTCCCCCTTCAATTCGAGGCGGTGAGATTGATGGATCAGCCGGTCTAAAATAGCATCGGCTATGGTCTTTTCACCGATGATATCGTACCAACCCTGAACCGGGATTTGCGAAGTTACGATGACAGAACCATTGTTATGACGGTCTTCAATGAGTTCTAAAAGAGTTATTCTGTTTTGACTGTCCAATGCCTGGAGGCCAAAATCATCCAATATAATCACCTCCTGGCGTTGTATTTTGGCCAGTTCCCGAAGATAAGATCCATCTGCTTTTGCCATTTTCAATTTAGCAAACAATTTATTGGTGTTAAAATAACTGACCTTAAAACCCTCTATACATGCCTGATAACCAAGTGCGGTGCCTAAATAACTTTTGCCTACGCCCGTACTTCCGGTGATCAGTATGTTTTCATTCTTTTCTACAAATTCGCATCCAGCTAAGCGCAGCACCAGATTGCGGTCCAAGTTTCGGGATTCATCGAAGTTAATATTTTCGATATTTGATTTGTAATGGAATCGTGCGTTCTTGATGCTTCTTTCGATGCGCCTGTTGTGCCTTTCATCCCATTCTGCATCGATCAGCATCGAGATAAACTCATCGAGCGTGTAATGATCTGTTTTGCCACTTTCAATAGCGGTTTTAAACGCATGATGCATTCCGTAAAACTTCATTTGCTTCATTTTGGTAACGGTAGGTTCGTTCATGATTTTTAAAATTTAATTTGGTTTAATGATGATTTAATTAAAATGTCAATTTTGCTAATTGCTAGTTATAATACTGTTTCCCACGGATATTACCATGGATTGGAAGTTGCTGTTCAGACTCCGATTTTTGCTCAAAATCAATTTGGTCTAAATTGTTTTCTAAAATTTTCTGGATGGTTTGAAAGCTGTAAATTTTAAAGTCAAGGGCGCGTTTGCAGGCATTGATCAATCGCTCTCTACCTACCTTTTTTTCGAAGTTTAATATTCCCATACAACTTTTATAAGCTTGTTCAGGATGATTTCTGCTCTCGATAATTTGGATAATATATTCACCAACAACGGGATCAATTTCAGTGGCCCAATCAATAAATCGCGACGGACTCCAATCGGACACAAATTGATGCGTACTGGCTAAATGTTCAGCATTGGTGGTATATACGTAAGGATTGTAATTGCGCATATGAATCGCAATCCTGTTGTATTTATGAAAAATTTCTACAGCGGATGACGTGTATAAAAGTTTGACTTTTTTCTTCAGATACTGATACGGAACGCTGTAATAATTTTTGTCCTGACTCAAAAGAACGTGGCCATTCTGCATCACCGTTGCGTGCGACTGGTATTTGAGCTCAAAACGCGCTTCGGGAAGTGGACGCAGTTTTTCTTTTTCGTCTTCTAAAAACAATTCTTTGCGGGAGTAAGGACGTGCGGTGAGTTTGCGATCGTTGTGCATCTTTAACAGATCCCAAATTTGATGGTTTAATTCTGCTAATGAATAAAATGAGTTTTCTTTTAAATGGGCATAAATTCTGTGGTATAAAATCTTCACAGCTCCTTCTACCAAAGATTTATCTCTCGGCTTATAAGCTCTGGCCGGTAAAATAGTGGCTCCATAATGCTCTGCAAAATCGGCAAAGGTTTCATTAATGGTGGGTTCAAAACGGCTGCTTTTGGTGACTGCAGATTTTAAATTGTCAGGAACAATGGCCGCAGGAACGCCCTGAAAATAGTGCATCGCATTTTCTACCGAACGTACAAAATCTTCCTTTTGCTGGCTCATCGAAGCTTCTGCATACGTATACTGGCTCGCTCCCAGGATGGCCACAAAAAAATGTACGCTTTTGATCTCACCACTCTTTTTATCGGTAATAGAGAGGGTTTTACCGGCATAATCCACATACATTTTATCACCTGCTTTGTGGTTCATGTGCATCACAGGATTCACCCGTTTTGCCCATATCTTGTAATGATGCCGGAATTGGGTGATCTGAAAACCATCGGGATACAAAGCGATATACTGCTCCCAAGTTCGATAAATAGTAACTCCTACCTTTTTTAATTCCCGTTCCATCACCGGAAAATAATCGTACAAAGTCTGTAATTTGGGACTTACGGATTCCTCAATAGTATGAGAAAACAAAAGTTCAAGTTCTGCATCTGTCTTTTCGTTAATGATCTCAAAACTTAATCCAAGGACTTCAAATAACGAAATATACTTCTTTACGGTGTTTCTGGAAAGCGATAAGTAATTGCTGATAAACAACTTACTCTTCCCATTGCTATAAAACTTAAGGACTTTTCTAATTTTACTCATGTCGGTTGTTTTATTGGCCATAATCCGTATTTTTATACGAATTTATGACGCTAACAACATGAAAAAATCAATCGTTTTTACCTGAAAAAATCAACCAAAATCAAGGTGGTCAATTTGCTCCGAATCCAGGTGGTCAGTTTACTCCGAATCTGGTGGTCAATTTACTCCGAATCTGGGTGGTCAATTTGTCCGTTTTTTCCAGTAAAGTGCTTGTAGATTTGCAATTGTAAGATTGTCTACGGGTGGATTGTACAACGTGTAAACGGTTACTTGTTCTGTGAGTTTTTGCAGGTTTGCGACATTTTTGGCGTGTCCTACTTCTGATGTTGATGGCATAGTATTGTGTTTTTAAGATTGATAGAATCAAAATTACAAAATAATATTAATTAGTTGCCTAATTCCAATTGATTTTTCACTAAATGATAATAATCTAATTTTTTTTGAACCAATTCTTGATGGTTGCCTTGTTCAACAATTTCTCCATTTTTTAGCACAATGATTTGGTCTGCATTTTTTACAGTAGATAGTCTATGAGCAATTATTAATACTGTTTTTCCTTTGAAAAAATCTTGTAAATTATCATGGATTATTTTTTCATTATCAGCATCCAATGCACTTGTGGCTTCATCAAAGAAAATATAATGAGGGTTTTTGTAAACTGCTCTTGCAATCAATATTCGTTGTTTTTGTCCCCCTGACATACCATTGCCTGATGCGCCTACTTTAGTATTAAATTTCAGAGGTAGAGATTCGATAAATTCCCCTATGTTAGCTGTTTTAACGGCTTGTTCTAATTTATTGTCATTAATATTTATATCTCCTGTAGCAATATTTCTTTCTATTGTATCAGAAAAAATGAATCCATCCTGCATGACGACTCCACAATTTTCCCTGATACTTTTTGCAGAGAGCTGATTCATTTCAGTAGAATTATATAAAATTTCTCCTTGCGAAGGTTTATAAAACTTTAGCAAGAGTTTCATTAAGGTAGTTTTTCCACTTCCGCTTGCTCCAACAATTGCTGTTATTTTTCCTTCTGGAATAAATAAATTAATATTTTTCAACACATATGGAGATTTTGGTCCTTCATATTGAAAATTTATCTTTTTAAGTTCAATACCTTTTTTTATCGCTTGAGTATTAAGGTTGAGTTTTTGTTGTTTTGATTTTTCTTCTATAGCATGATTTTGAACTTCATTAAGTCTTTCTAAACTTAATCTTGCATCTTGAAGTGACCGAAGAAAATTTACCAATTGATTTACAGGAGCATTCATCTGGCCAATGATATATGAAATGGATAGAAGCATACCTAAGGTCATACTGTCTTTTACTACATATGTAGCTGCTAAAAATGTTACGATAATATTTTTGAGCTGATTAAAAAAATCAAAACCTGAAATTTGAATTTGATCAACTTTTAAAATTTTCATATTCAGTTTAAACAACTTATTTTGAATTTTTTCCCATTCAGAAATCTTATAGCTTTCAAACTGATTTAGTTTCATTTCAGTAACACCATTTAATAACTCATATATGGATTCTTGATTTTGACTTTTATGTAGAAAGCGATAATAGTCAAGCATTTTTCTACGTTTCAACCACATCAATGACCATAAAATTGAAATTAATGTTAGTAAAAGATAAACTAATAAAATTTTATAGTCATAATAAAGTAAAACCGCAAAAAAGACGGAAAAAGATATTACAGAAAAAAAAGTTAATAATGATTGAGACGTAAGAAATTCCTCAATTCTTTCATTGTCTTGTATTCTCTGATTGAAATCTCCCATCAATTTTGTATCAAAAAAATTGATGGGTAGCTGTAGTAGTTTTTTTAGAAAATCTGAAATGATAGTTATGCTAATTTTCGTACCAATATATAACATTAGCCAATTCCTAATTACACCAAATAATAATGAACCGATAAACAAAAAAAGTTGTGCTAAAAGAATGGTAGTAATATAATTCAAATCCTTTTTGGAAACTCCTTTATCTATCAAATATTCTGTAAGAAAAGGAAAAATGAGGGTGAAACAGCTTCCTAATAGAAGTAACAAAAAGATAATTGCTATTCTCTTTTTGTGAGGAGCAAGATACTTTAAAAGATATTTTATTGTAATCTGTTCTTCTTTTGGAGGATTGGCTGAATAAAAATCATCCGTTGGATATAAATATAACGCAATACCTTCATCGTCTGAGAGCCAAGATTTTTTAAATCTCTTTTCTGATAAAGATATTAAACCATGGGAAGGATCGGCGATATTATAGACCAACTTATTAGTCAATCTATTTTTTGTAATTGATCGCAATACTACAAAATGATTTTTACGCCAATGTAAAATGCAAGGCAATAAATCTTTATTCTTATATAAACCTTCGAGTGAAATTTTTGTGGAACGACTTTCAATGCCGATATGATTTGCCGCCTCGCTAATCCCAAGAATAGAGACACCTTCTTTTGTGATGTGTGAAATATTTCTTAAATACTGTAAAGGATATGACTTGCCGTAATGTATACTTATCATTGATAAGCAGGAAGGACCACAATCTTTTTTATCATGCTGATATACAACTTTGAAAGACACTTATAAATTTTCTATTTTGGATTTTAACTCTTCTATTGTGCGAACAACTTCAGCATCTCTAGAATCTGAAGTAATATACTTAACACTAAGCTTATTTTTTTGAAGCTTTATTTGCAAACCACTGTCGACTAATAAAGTATTTTCTATATATTTCGGAAAATAACTTTTAAGAACTTGTAACACATTCAGATATTTACTTTTATGAAACCCTATTTTATAATGTAGTTTCGACTTATATTCATTTTTTGTAAATATAGAATGTTGTTTTGTGTTAATGCGAACTTGTGAACAATTAATATTAATGCCCATAAAAATAATAATTAATGAAATTATTAAATAAAATGCTCTCATACAATCTCAATACCACGTTTATTATACAATAAAGATAAAAAATATAATCCTGCTTCCTTTGGAAAATCTTCATTATTCTTATCCAGCAAATCATTCACACTTAAGGTTTCATGAGAATTAATTTTATTTATAAGATTAATGATTTCAGGGAAATAACTCATTTCAACTTTTGAGCCTCTAACAAAGATATCTAAAAAATCATTGTCGGTTTTATACAAAATTTCGTAACCTTCCTTTGATTTTATTTTTTTGTTATCAATAAATTCATAATCATCAACTATATATTTATCTCTAATTTCTCTATTTAAGGGTACGGATTGCCAACCTCCATTACTCAATATTGAATATTTATACTCTTCATAAATATGCTTGAAAAAATCTGTTACATTTTTTTCTTTTAGACTATCATTTATTTTTATATTATCTATCAATTCATTAAATGAGTTATCATTTTTTATATAGTTTATTTGAGGAGTTAGGATGTTTTGGTTTTCTTCAACATATTGGTTTATAAATGATTTAATTATATTGTTGGTAAAGCCAGATTTTGTTGGATTGTTAAACCATAATGTGATTCCAATAGAAAATTGGTCACTGAAACCAATATGAAATTTGTTCCACGGCATATAGAATAAATCACCCGCTCCGAACGGAAACTCATTTGCATATTCAAGCAAAGGCTCGACATCCTTATTGTTATGCTTCGTTTTAGTTAATTCATGATATTTGCCTTCATCCCATGTATACATCGTTTTTTCTCCAGGACCTAAATGAAAATGTAATACGTTCTCGCCTTTGTGATCTTGATGAATTCCTAAAGGTGTCCAACCATAATCTCCGATAAAAATAGTAAGCTCTAAACCTGAAGTAGGTAAGCCAATTTTATCTACTAAAGGTTTAAGTTTTCTCAATAAATTGTCAGCAAAAATATTAGAATACTTTTCTCCACTATTGATAATCATTCCGAATTTTTTGTCGAAAATTTTTTGGAAATATTTTGTGAGATTTTCATTTTCTTTTGGCGGATTTAAAGATAAGTTTTTACAGAACTCACTGTTTTGTTCAATGCCATCAACATAAACTCGGAAACCTCTATCAACATGTTGTACACCATATCTTTCTTGTAACATTTCTACAATACCATTATTTAGCAAATCAATAAATGATTTGTCTAAACAGTCTTCCATTATGCAAGGCTCTGTAAAATTCTTATTTTTAACAAGAAATTCATCCCACCATTTAGTGTCAAATGCACTACTATTTGTTTTCATAATATTTTAGCATTTGTTAATTCAACTTATAATTATCACCTTTTGTTTTTGTTTTTGCTTCTTTTTTTGTTTGTCGTCTTCGACATCCATTATACCACCTAGTATTTTACTATTTTCTAATGGGGATAATATTTTAATTTTTAAAAAATCTTTTGGATTAATTTTTTTCATAATATTTTTTTTGCGATTAGGGTAAAAAGAGTAATAGAGATTGCCTCTATTACTCATAAAATGGGCGATACTATAAGTCTACTTTTACGTCAACTTTAATATCGGCTTTCTTGTCCTTTTTTTTATCTTTTACGTCAGCCATACCACCTGTGATTGCTTTACTTTCAAGGGGAGACAAGCTTTTTACGTTTAAGAATTTTTTAGGATCGAAATTTGATTTTTTCATCTTAAAAAAACATTTTAATTAATGATTGTGAGTTACCTTTTTAAGCCTAAAACTCCTCATTGGCTTCCCTTGCAAGGACTTTTTTTATTCTGTTCTTTCTAATTCTTCATTATTTTTATTCTGATAGCTTTCCCTTTTAAATATCTTACCAAAACTGTAAGATAGAGATATTCGAAAATATCTTTCATCATAATAATTTCTAAAAGTATTCTTAATGCCATTTGAATATGTGGTATAAGTTGTACGACTTGAACTTAGAATATCATTTGCATAAATATTAATTACTAGTTTCTTATCAAATGCTAATAATTTGAGCGAAGCATCAAGTTGGTTGGAAAATGAGTTGTAATCTAAATTGTCAACCCCTTTCGTAATTAGTCTGTAGGCCACATTGAATAAGATGGTTTTCTTTTTATTTAATGTAATGTCATTTGAAAGGTTAAATTCTCCATTCCAACCTTTTAAAAATTGTAATGTTACTGGTATTTGTGATTTTGTTGAACAATAATAAACATCCGCAACAAAATTCGTGTTTAACCAATCAGCAGGTTTGTAAATTAAGGTATGAGTAACACCATATGTTTTTCCTTTGATATAATTTTCTGGTATTACCTGTTGAATATTAGTAGTTGCATTTACTATTGTTAATTGTTCAAACCCGTCGTTCAAATCTGAATAATATAAATTTGTTATTATGTTGCCTTTGTAAGAATATTCTAACTCCAAATTATTTATAAAAGATGGTTTGAGAAATGGATTTCCTTCTGTGTAAGAATATGGAGAAGATACCCAGCGAAAAGGATTAAGATAATTATAACTAGGTCTATTTATTCTACGACCATAATTAATGCTAAATGAATTGTTTTCATTTGGATTGTATGACAAATAAAATGTCGGGAATAGTTTAGTATAGTTAATTGTTGTTGTTTGGTTTAGTGTCTTAGATAAACCTTCTGTTTTTGTACTCTCTATTCTTAAACCTGCTTTTGCCTCCCATTTTTCAGAAATATTTTTGTTCGCTGAAAAATAATATGATTGAGTGTTTTCTTTATAAATAAAACTATCACTTTGTGATTCATCTAAGGTTTCTGAATTATTAATTACATCATAAAAATCAAAATCATTATTTGTTTTGGTATGTGACAAGCGAAAACCATAATTGAAAATCATCCATTTTGTTGGGTGTTCCATATCAATATTTAGAGAAAAATTATTAATATTTTGATTCCCATAATTTCTGTTCTGTGTATAATAATCTGAATCAATTGGTGATAAATCGGGATTTAATCTTTCAGTTGTAAAATCTCTATTTCTTGATAAGTCAAAATTAAAATAATCAAAATCAACAGATAGTTTCCTGCCAATAGTGTCCATATTATATATGATATGGTAATTAATAATGTTGGAATTTCTTACATTGGAGTTTCTTCCTTTATTGTAAATCAACGAATCTATTTTGTTTGTTACTGGATTGATGAGGTTAGACTTTGTAAAATCTTTAATTAAAGGTTTAGAATTGAAATATCCATATGTAAATCCTGTTGTTATCTTATCCGAAAATCTATAATCTAAACCCAATCTTGTTGATAGGCTGTTGCTATAGTCTCTTCTGTTGTTCAATTCCTGCCAAATAATATTAGGATAAAAAATATTATTTGTTTCCACTGGTGCATTTGAGCCGTTTAAATAGTTTATTGAAGAAAAAAAAGTAAGTTTATTTTTCTGTAAATTAAAATTACCTCCAAAATTTCCAGTCGCATATGTAGCTTGCTGATATACCGAACGAATAGTACTGTTCCAAGTATTTTTTTTTGCATTTTTCGTGATAATGTTCAAAACACCACTATTTCCTTCTGCTGTATACTTTGAAGGTGGATTTGTAATTACCTCTATTTTTTTTATTTCATCAGATTTTAGTGTTTTCAAGTAACTTATTAAATCATTTCCACTTAATTGGGTCGCCCTGTCATTTATTAACACCAACATATTTCCTTTCCCAATCATTGAAATTTGGTCGTTTTGAACTTTAAGCCCAGGTGTTGTTTTTAATGCGTCAATCGCATCCCCTCCAGTTGCAGAAATAGAATTTTCCACGTTAAAAACTAATCTGTCTACTTTTCTTTCAATTAGTTTCTTTTTTGCTGTTATTTCTATTTCTTGAATTTGTTTTTCAACAATTTTATTTATAGAATCTTTCTTTTCTTGTCCGAAAAAAAAGATTGAAGATATAATTAAAAAAAAGATTACGATTTTTGACATTCATGAAGTATTGTATTGCAAATATTTGAATAAAAAATCAAAAAAAAGTGTAAAATATTTTACACTTTTCATTTTTTTTTGATTTTTCTATTTATGCAGTAAATGCTTGTTGTTTGCAAAGTGGATTCTTGAAATACCAAGAAAAGAAGCTAGTAAATTGTCATTAAGATCGTTTATAAGATTTGGAAAATCAAGTTTTAAGTGTAATAGTTTCTTTTCCAAATCAAAAGTATGGAGAGCTTCAAAACGTTTTATATGTAAAATGTTGTATTTCTCTAATAAATCTGCGTAAATACTTTTAATGTTTAATGAGGATTTCATAAATCTTTCAAAATCATCCCTATTTATAGATAAAATATTTGCATCTTTCACACATTCTATAGTTTCATTGTTTTCTGAAAGTATTTTGAAGCTACCGATGTTTGTTAAAAATCTACCTTCCCAAGCAAACATTCTAGTTACTTCTTTTCCTTTTTCATTTATATAATAAGCTCTTAAAAGTCCACTATTTATAAAGAAAAGTTTATTACAAGGTGAGTTTTTTTCTATTAAAACTTGCTTTCTTTTTACTTGTGTTGGAATAAAGTAATTTTCAATATTTTGCTGCTCGGTTTCTGATATTGTACCATATTGTTTAAGAAGATTAATAAGTTTTTCGTGGTTCATATGTATTAATTTGTGTTTTATCTAAATTATGAGCGATGGAAAAAATCAGCTCTTTTGCAAAATAAGCGTTGGGAAATGCTTTGGCTTTTTGCAAATGTGCTGATGCGCGTTGGCAAAAAAGGTGCTGGAAAAAAGAATAAATTTAGCGTTGGGTGTTTTGTTCTTCATCTTTTGTTGTGTTTAGTTATTTCGTTTTATGTACTTCGTTTGTAAAAGCATAGCATATAACGGGATAGGGCTTTGCGAAGGCGGGGCTTTTAAAAACTAAAAGTTCAACTAAAAACTGCACCGAGCAAAAACCATTTTCGTTTTTTCAAAATTACAAAAAATAAAAAACGAAATGGTTTTTTGCGACTAAAAATTACAAAAGGCTCAACTTTGTGAAAATCCCCCGCTTTTGCAAAACCGATGTTGAACTAAACCTCCGGTAGCTTTTTCCAATCGCCGTTTTAGTAACTTTGTTTTTATTAACCTTTTAAAAACTCATGAAATGGCTACAAAAAAAAATCTCCGGAGGATTTAAGGACCAACAAATTTCTCAATCGTGCTTCGAGCGAAGTTAACGGTTTTGCCGAACTTCTGCAACGCTTTGAAAGAAATATTTCCATCCTGGGCAGAAGCAAGCGAACCTTTGATAATTATTCCCGTCACGTTGCGGCTATGGCGCTACATTTCAAAACATTGCCCACCGAACTGGATCCCGAACAGGTCAAAGACTACCTTTTTGAACTCCAGCAGCGAAGCCAAACCCCATCACAGTCCTATTTTAAACATACCGTTTACGGACTGCGGTTTTTATTGAAGACGGAAGGTTTACCCTACAGCTACCTCCACCTTCCCGCGATTCCAAAAGTGAAAAAACTTCCCACTATTTTAAGCCGGCAGGAAGTTTGGCGCATGCTTCAAACAGCAGAACTCCTGAAACACAAACTGCTCATCGGCCTGATCTACGGTTGCGGACTGCGCTGTATGGAAGTAAGAAATATCAAGCTTCAGCATTTGGATTTTGACCGGAAGATGCTGCTCAATAAATGCCGGTGCTGCAAGGAGGGAAACCTGGTAACCATTGCCGTTTTCGGGCAGCGCGGTCCACCGCAGGACTTTCTTTTCGTCACCCAACCTTTGTCTGCAAAATAACCTTTGCGGGTAAGGGAAGCTGTGCTCTACAGCCAATAAAACCCCGCAGAAACCACTTCCAAAGGCTACCCAACGCCACAAAAAAAGCAGTCCTTCCGAAAAAACTACTTTGCACCTCTAAATTCTAAAAACGACATCCCCATAAGAGGACCATCATACCGCTGAAAAGCCACCGAAGGTTCCGTTCAACGGGCTTTCATTTCTTGTCTTGCAGACAAAACGAAAGCTTAGTTATTAGTGGCTGGGCTTCTTTGTTTTCCGTCTGTCAGCAACATTTTTTGTCCTGCTGAATTGGTGGACAAGCAACACTTCCGTAACTACAATAAACACAGCAGTCGCCTTGTTTTGGTTTAAGAACTTGTTTACATTTTTCACATTCGTAAAAATATTGGCAGGCGTCAGTCGGCATTGTTTCTTCTTTCTTGTGTCCGCAGTTGGGGCAAGTAATTGTTGATTGTAATTTGATTTCCATTCTATTTTTCTTTTTTGTCGGTTACAGAATATCCTGTTGAGTTTATTGCTTCTTCAATTTCTGAAATATTTGTTTTTGAGTTGTCAAATTCTACCATTGCGTTTCCATTTTCGTATGAAGCGTTTGAACTTATTATTCCTGTCAATTTATTTACTTCGTGATTTACGTGTTCGCTACAACTTGCACAAGTCATTCCGGTAATCGTAAATTCTACTTTTTGAATATTGGATTTGTCCACTACTATGATTTGCTTTTCTGTCTTTAGGTAGAAAATGCTTGAGCAGTATGGAAAGGCAAGCATTACGATTGCAAATGCTGTTACTATTCCTAAAAACATTTTTGACTGAATGAATTTTGGTTTTTCTTCTGTTTCACAATTGCAGTCAATTTGCTTTTTAGGTTTTAACTTTTGATACCAAGCAAAACCAAGAACCAAAATTGTCAAACCGATAAAATATGGTCGGAAAGGTTCAAGCCAAGAAAAAGTTGAAGCAAGTCCGCTTGTTCCTGCAATGAGAGCCAAGACAGGTGTAATGCAACACAATGAAGCTGCAATTGCTGTTAAAAGTCCTGCTCCGATTAGTTTGTTGTCTGTTTTCATAATGTTTCTAATATTTTGTTTTCGTCAAGTATTTTGAAAAACGGTTTCAGCATTTTTTCATACTCTTTTGTCAATGAGTAAAAAATGGTTTGTGCTTCACGTTCGGTTTCAATGAGCTTTCTGTCTTTGAGTTTTCGTAAGTGTTGCGAAACTGCTGAAATTGTCATACCAAGAATATCGCTTATATCACAAACACAAAGTCGTTTTTCTTCATAAAGCAGAAAAAGAATTTTGAGCCTTACGTTGTTACCCGCTAATTCAAGTCCATTCGATAAATAGTCAAACGAACCGTTTAGTTCTGAAACTCGGTCTTTACAACGGTTGATTTGCTTAATGTCCGCCTGTTGTCTTATACAAGAAATGTTGTCCATAGTACAAAGATAGTCAATTTGTTTATTTAAGCAATTACTAAAATACAAAATGTCAAAAAGTACCCGATTTGTCTGTCGGGTTGTGTCGTCATAGCCTTGCCACTAACGTTAAAAGGCTTTGCGATGGCGGTTTTTATACGCAAAGAACTTTCAAAACCGCTATTGCAAAACCAATGTTGAACTAAACCTCCGGTAGCTTTTCCCATTCGCCGTTTTAGTAACTTTGTTTTTATTAACCTTTTAAAAACTCATGAAATGGCTACAAAAAAAAATCTCCGGAGGATTTAAGGACCAACAAATTCCTGAATCGTGCTTCGAGCGAAGTTAACGGTTTTGCCGAACTTCTGCAACGCTTCGAAAGAAATATTTCCATCCTGGGCAGAAGCAAGCGTACCTTCGACAATTATTCCCGTCACGTTGCAGCCTAGGCGCTTCATTTCGGTAAAGTCCCTACCGAATTAGACCCGGAAGACATCAAAGATTACCTTTTTGAACTTCAAAAGCGATCAAAAACCCCTTCCCAGTCGTACTTTAAACATACCGTTTACGGACTGCGGTTTTTGCTGAAAACCGAAGGCTTGCCTTACAGCTACCTCCACCTTCCCGCCATTCCAAAAGTCAAAAAACTGCCCACTATTTTAAGCCGTGAAGAAATCTGGCGCATGCTTCAAACCGCCGAACTCCTGAAACACAAACTGCTCATCGGCCTGATCTACGGGTGCGGACTGCGCTGTATGGAAGTAAGGAATATCAAGCTTCACACCCAAAACGCTGCTCAATAAATGCCGGTGCTGCAAGGAGGGAAACCTGGTGACCATTGCTGTTTTCGGGCAGCGCGGTCCGCCGCAGGACTTTCTTTTCGTCACCCAACCTTTCTCTGCGAAATAACCTTTGCGGGTAAGGGAAGCTGTGCCCTACAGCCAGTAAAAGCCAGCAGAAACCACTTCCAAAGGCTACCCAACGCCACAAAAAAAGCAGTCCTTCCGAAAAAACTGCTTTGCACCTCTATATTCTAAAAACGACATCCCCATAAGAGGACCATCATACTGCTGAAAAGCTACCGGAGCTTCCGTTCAACGGGCTTTCATTTCTTGTCTTGCAGACAAAACGAAAGCTTAGTTATTATCTGCTGCCCATTTTTGGGATTTAGTTTTCCAAATAATCAACAGCATATTGTACCCAATCTTCTATAAATTTATCCATATAAATATCAGGTTGTAATCCGATATTATCTACTGGAAAATCGGGTAATCTTAACGAACGATAAGTGGGTAATCCCAATTGGTATTCAGAGCAACCAAAATCAAATACCCGTGCAGAAGCATAATCTAAACCGCCATAAGTGGGTGTTCCAAAAATCTTGACTTTTTTACTTTGTCTGGTAAACATCACAAAATACTCTCCTGAACTACCCACATTTTTATTTGCTAAAACGACTACATTTTGGGGGCTTTTTTCTGCAATTCTAACCTTCATTGTGTCCACTTCAGTATCGTGAATATTTACAAATTTGCCCTCATTCTTTTTTAGAATTTCGATTTCTCTTTTAATTCGGGTTATTTCTCTCTCTTTGCTTTTATCATCTTTAATTCCATCTATATAGCCTTGTAATCCGTTTATCAAAGTTGGTGTTGATAGAAATTCAACTCCTAAAGTCCTGATGGATTGTGTCATAATATAGGGCAACAGATTAAGGTAGGCATTGTCAGTTCCTCCACCGTTATTTCTAACATCTACGATTAAATAGGGGCTACTTTCAAGCAAATTCTTGTTGTTTTCAATTAACCTATTTATGATGTCAACATAAACGTAATCAAAGGATGGTAATGCTAACAGGATTGTTTTATCTGTTAGTTTTTTAAGTGAGAATCCGCTTAATTCTGTGATTTTGTCTAATGAATTTTCATCCGTTGTTTTCTCTTTTACAAAGAACGATTTTATATTGTCGAATGAAAGAATAGTTTCGTTGTGAATGGTATATTTTCCTTTTAGTAGATTATGGCTTTTATCGTAGTATTCATAAGTTCCGTCTGGAAACAAACGGAATTTCACTTCTTTTGGCTCCCAAAGTTTTGAACCTGATTTGATAACAAAACCAACATACTCATTTTTCGTTGCTTCCGTAATACCAATGGTATAAGTAATATCTCCAAACATTTTTTCATATTCGTTCTTCCAAATTCCTTCAATTTTATGGTTTCGATTTTTGAATTTCTTTTCAAATTTTTCAATATCTATTTTGATAAATTCCTTTTCCTGGGTTTTTTCTGATTTTTTTGAAATTTTGGGATGGAGCCATAATATGTGACCGTCCCTAAAAAAATCAGTGTATTTCTCCAATACATCAAAACAGGATGATTGCTTGGCTTCTTTTGCTTCTTCTGTTAATTGCTTTTTAAAACTGTTGTAAAGAACTTTGTCTTTTGTCTTTTCTTCAAATCCCGGATACTCATTTTCTATTTTAGATATTAACTTGTTTAATGCTACATCACAATCGCACTTTTCCTGACCAAATGAGATATTTGCCAAAAATATAGAAATTACCAGTACTAAATTTTTCATCTTTAATTCATTAAATTTATAAGGCAAAAGTATTTGTCTTTTTACTTAGAAAATTGTAAAAATGGAAACTCTATACAAAAAGCCAAACATTTCCTTTTTCAGTATCCACATTTTTGAAAAATGAAGTTGGATTAGTGTTTGTCAATGCTTTAAAATCTTTTATGAAATGAGCTTGGTCATAAAAGAGGTTGTTGTGAGAAAGATGAGTTAAGTTTGTGGCTTTCTTAACTTCATTCAATGCCTTTCTGAAACGAAAAATTTTGCGATATTCTGATGGCGTTTTACCGATGTTTTTCGAGAAAATTTTATTAATGTATTGTCTTGTGAAATTATATTTTTCTGCGATTTCTTCTATTTTTAAATCAGCTTCAACGTCCGATAAAATTTGCTCTATTAAGGTTAAATCTTTTTTTATAAATTTCGATAACCAATAATCTTCTAATTGTTCGATTTGGTGCTCACGATTTTTTGTGTTGAAAATGTTTTCCATTTTCTCTTTGTAATCAGAGAAAGGAATATAATTTGAAATTTGAGATTGCTTAAAAACGTTAGGATTTTCTATGAATTGATTTATTCCAAGAGGTTTGAAATAAATGGTAATTTCATTTACTGGGTTTTCATAAACTATTTCAATAGGCTTAGAATATCGGGAAACAAGTCCTGCAATAATATTTTTTTGTTTTGAAGATGTGATTATAAATTGATTTTCTGCAAATTCTTCGTTAGTGTTTTGATAAACAGAAAAAATACAATAGTTATTCGGAAATGTCCAATATTTTATAGTTTTCTGATGTTGGTCTTCTGAAATGAAATAATATCCTTCAATATATTTCTTTAAAATTTCATTTTTCGGTTTATAAAAGTCTAACTTCATTTTATCGACATCGTTCAAATTGGGTTGCAGATAACGGAAAAAGTATTGGCGAAGTGCGGGCTAAATGGAACGAAAAGTTCAATTTAGACTGACCGTAGCCGATGCTTTTTTCGGATTGTTAAATTAAGAAAAAAATCAATACGAAAAAGCATCGGCGGATAAATTTTACAAGTCTTTCAACTTTATACTTCTCCCCGCATTTTGCCAATACAATGTGCCTGTTGCACAACCTCTTTTCAAAGATACGGTAAAAAGATTTCAGAAATAGAAAATGTGGTTATAAACGGGTTTAAAATATTGAAAATCAATTGTATATATCGTTTATTCTCCGTAAATTAGCGTATGCAAGGCAGAAAAACATTTGAACCGAAAATCTTCTACGAACTCAGCCTGGAGGGGCTCGTTCCCCAGGATGATTTCTACCGTAAAATCAGTCAGGAAGTACCCTTTAGCTTCCTCTACAAGTCAACCTCTCATTATTACGGCCGTTGCGGGCAGGACAGCATCGATCCTGTGGTCTTTTTCAAGATACTGTTAGTGGGCTACCTGAACAATTTAAACAGCGACCGCGCCTTGCTGCGGTTCTGTTCAGACAGCCTCTCCATCCGCCTTTTCCTGGGCTACGACCTGGATGAGGAGCTTCCGTGGCATTCCACCATATCCAGGACGCGGGCGCTTTTCGGGGAGGAACTCTTTATGAAACTGTTCCAAAAAATCCTGAGCCTCTGCATAGAGAAAGGCATGGTGCGCGGGAAGCGCCAGGCGGTGGATTCAGCCTTCATTAAGGCCAATGCAAGCATGGACAGCCTGGTTGAAAAGGAAGTTTTGGAAGACGCTTCAGCGTTTGTGGAGGAACTGGAGGAGAACAGCGAGTACAAGGTAACTTCGGCCCGAAAGAAACTTGTAGAACAGCACCACGCCTGGAAGGAAAAAGAATACAAAGACATGCCCGGAGCCAGCAAAAACGAGGACAGGAGGGACGAGGACGGCAACCCGCTGCGTCCCAAGTTCCTCTCCAATCATACCCATTATTCTCCCACGGATCCGGATGCCAAAATCTCGGTAAAACCGGGCAAAGCGAGGCAGCTCAACTATGCCGGACAGATAGCGGTGGACGACAAACATCATGTTATCACGGGAGCCTGCGCGAGCACGGCCGGCAGCAAGGACAGTGCAATCATGCACGAGATTATGGACCGCATGCTGGAAAACCTGGAACAGCACGGCATAAGGACGGAGGAAGCATTGCTGGATGCCGGCTACAGCAGTGGCGAGAGCCTGGAGTATTGCGAAAAGAACGGCATCAATGCGTTTATCCCGAACTTCGGGCAGTACAAAGCGGAACGGGAGGGATTTGAATTTGTAAAAGGAGAAACGCAGGAGGAGGATCATTACCGCTGCACCCAAAAAGGCGGCAACGGAGCTGTCTTACAGTTCAAGAGAATCCTCACCGACAGCAAGGGCTACCAAAAGAAGAGCTACCGCAGCAGCGAGCGTGACTGTAAGGACTGTCCGCTGCGTGCCCAGTGCTGCGGCAGGGTAACTAAGTTCAAGAAGATAGAGGACAGTATCCACAAGCCGCTCTACGATGCGATGCACGAGAAGCTGAACAGGGACAAAAACTACACACGCTTCCTCACCAAACGCCGCAGCTCCACGGTGGAGCCGGTGCTGGGCACGCTAATCAACTACCACAGCATGAAGAGGGTCAACACGCGGGGCATGAAAAACGCCAACAAGCATGTTTTAATGGCCGCTTTGGCTTACAACCTGAAGAAGTACCTGAAGTTTATCTCCCGGAAACCAAAAAGCAATGCCCAGATTATGCACCTTCCGGAAGGGATACTCCGGCTTTTTCTAAACCGGTTCCACAGTTCACTGATCACTTCAATTTAAGCCACCCGAAAACCTCAGCTCCTTTGCCCGACAAAAATAGAAACCTCCCTTAAATCGCTTTAAAGGAGGCCGTTTTTTATGGTTTTACTTTGGAAATTACTGAAAATGTGGAGTTGTGCAACGGTTACCTATGTTGAACTAAACCTCCGGTAGCTTTTCCCATTCGCCGTTTTAGTAACTTTGTTTTTATTTACCCTTAAAAAACGTATAAAATGGCTACAAAAAAAAATCTCCGGAGGATTTAAGGACGAACAAATTTCTCAATCGTGCTTCGAGCGAAGTTAACGGTTTTGCCGAACTCCTGCAACGCTTTGAAAGAAATATTTCCATCCTGGGCAGAAGCAAGCGTACCTTCGACAATTATTCCAGGCACGTTGCAGCCTTAGCGCTTCATTTCGGTAAAATCCCTACCGAATTAGACCCGGAAGACATCAAAGATTACCTTTTTGAACTTCAAAAGCGATCAAAAACCCCTTCTCAGTCGTACTTTAAACACACCGTTTACGGACTGCGGTTTTTGCTGAAAACCGAAGGTTTGCCTTACAGCTACCTCCACCTTCCCGCCATTCCAAAAGTCAAAAAACTTCCCACTATTTTAAGCCGTGAAGAAATCTGGCGCATGCTTCAAAGTACTGAACTCCTGAAACACAAACTGCTCATCGGCCTGATCTACGGTTGCGGACTGCGCTGCATGGAAGTGCGGAATATCAAACTTCAGCACCTGGATTTTGGCCGACAAATGCTGCATGTTGTTCAAGGTAAAGGAAGCAAAGACCGTTATGTTCCCCTGTCGGAACATTTAATCAGAGGCTTGAAAACCTTCATCAGTATTGAAAATCCGGATCAGTATTTATTCAACGGAAATCAAAACAGAAATATTGAAGAAATTGATTTAAAAACGCATCAAAACGCTTTACAAAAACCTGATTTTGACTCCCGCTACAGCCAGCGCGGCGTTCAGTGGGTGATCAAGACCATCTCAAAAAAAGCCGGCATCACCAAAGAGGTTCACACCCATACTTTGCGCCACAGCTACGCCACGCATCTGCTGGAAGACGGCGTTCCGATCATCATGGTTCAGAAACTTCTGGGTCATGAAAGAATTGAATCGACGATGGAATACCTTCATGTCTGCCAACTGTCGGATCAAACTCCGCACAGTCCTCTGGATACCGTTTTCGCTTTGTGCCGCAAAAATGGAATCCCGAAGTAAGGGCAGAAGTGTAGCCGACGTTCTGCGCGCAGTCAGTTTATCAACTCAGAATTTTACGGTTCATCAGGAAAAAACACTTCGGGCTTTATCGTACTGCCGCACTTCAGCTTTGGGTGGTCATATCGATGCGTGCGACGGTTGCGGAAATCTTTCCATCAGTTACAACTCGTGTCGTAATCGGCATTGTCCGCAATGTCAAGGTCATAAAAAAGAAGAATGGATTCAGAAGCGCGAAGCGGACTTGCTGCCGTGCAGCTATTATCATCTCGTTTTCACGCTTCCCGAAGAGCTGAACGGTTTGGCAATTGCCAATCCCACACTCATTTACAAAACATTGTTTGAAGCAGCTTGGGCAACATTAAACCAGTTTGGCAAAACGGAAGGAATGCAGCTCGGAATGATTGCGATACTTCACACGTGGGGACAGAACCTGAGCTTGCATCCGCACCTGCACTGCATTGTTCCCGGTGGAGGCACTAATAAACAGGGAAAATGGAAAGGCAAAGTACGAACCGATAAATACCTTTTTCCGGTAAAGGCTTTGGGCAAGGTATTTCGGGCGAAGTTTGCGGCATCATTAAAGGCTTGTGGAATTAAAGATGCCGACCTCATGGACAAGCTCTTCGCCAAAAACTGGGTCGTCTATGCCAAAAGACCTTTTGGCGGTCCGAAACAGGTGATTGAATATTTAGGCAGATACACCCACAAAGTCGCCATCAGCAACCACCGTATCAAAGAAGTTACCGATAAAGAAGTTCGTTTTGGCTACAAAGATTACCGGAAAGGTGGCGAAAAAAAGGAGATGACCCTCAGCAACGAAGAGTTTGCGCGAAGGTTCTCCCTGCATATTCTGCCAAAAAGGTTTGTGCGGATCAGGCATTATGGAATCCTGAGTAGCATCTGGAAACGCGGGAAACTGCAAAATTTGCAGGCTTCCTTAAAAGTGGAAAGAAGGGCTTTTGTTCCCAAAACTTTGTTCCGGAAATGCCGGTGCTGCAAGGAAGGAAACCTTGTGACCATTGCCATTTTCGGCCAGCGCGGCCCGCCGCAGGATTTTCTTTTCGTTACCCAAACGCTGTCTGCAAAATAACCTTTGCGGGTAAGGGAACCTATGTTCTGAAGCGAGGAAAAACCGCTGAAATCCACCAATAAAGGCTACCAAACGCCACAAAAAAAGCATTCCTTACGAAAAAACTGCTTTGTACCTCTAAATTCTAAAAACGACATCCCCATAAGAGGACCATCATACCGCTGAAAAGCCACCGGAGGTTCCGTTCAACGGGCTTTCATTTCTTGTCTTGCAGACAAAACGAAAGCTTAGTTATTGTAGGCAGTGCCTTTATTGTTTAGCACACCATTTAACTAGTTGCGGGTAAAGTTTGTCAATTTTTTTATTCTTGTTTTTTGCACGAAGTTTTTTAAGTTCATTAGTAAATTCGTTCATTTTTATAAATCCACGATTTACCATTGTATAATTTACTTCCTTTTCAATTTCGTTAAGCAATTTTGTATCGCCTTTCCAATTGTCAAGTGCATAAAGAATAAAAACTCCATAAGTCATGTATTCATTGAAAACATGTTCTCCTGTTGGATAATATTCTGTTCCATAAACTTTTGCATTTACCCATTTATCACGATTTTTTAATGCTTCGTCAATTTGTTTTTCATATTTGTTGCTCGGTTTGTTTACATAATTGTGGTCAATTTCTGTAAACATAACTCTTGTGTTAAACGCTTCCGCATTTTTTTCTGTTCTTCCTTCAATTTTGGAAAGTGCAGGTAAAACCATTTCAATTAATTTGAAATCTTTTTCGTCATAACGATTTGTATAATTCAAACCATTTATTAATTGAGAAGTATAAATTACATAACTGTCATTTTTTGCTTCAAAGTTTTTTTCAAGCCATTTCCATTGCTTTACCAAGTTTACATTCTTTTCATAATTTTCATAAATCTTATTATAAAAGTCTTTGTGGTTACTATAGAATTTTCTAAAGTCTGATTTTTTTGCAAAATCTTCTATTTCCTTTTTGTAGGTTGTAATTGGATTTTTGTCAATTTTAACTTTTGCAACTTCGTCCGCTGTGAAAAAATAAACATCATCAGGTTTCAAAACATCTCCGTCAAAATTATAAGTTTGAGAATTTCCTGTAAAGAAAAGATAATTTAAAGGACTTTCTTTCATAAGACTGTCCATTTTTAATATTATCGGTTCATTTTTGTATGGTTTGAATTGCTTTAAAACATCTTGATAATAATCGCCTTCTTGAAAAAACATATCGTCGTTTCCTAAACCGTAATCAGTTATCGCAAGCATAATAATTAGAAGTTCCTTTAATTCATTTACTTCAATATTATATTTCCCACGATTTTCTTTCTTAAATTGTTCTGTAAATACTGCTTTTTTTTGTTGTCCGAATGATTTGAATGTGAACGCAATTAAGAATAATGCGATAAAGGTTTTTTTCATAAATTTTAAATTGATTTTTATTTTTTATTTGTTTTTAGCGGTATTTTTGGTGGCATTGCCTACAACGGAAAAAGTATTGGCGAAGTGCGGGAAGAAGTGAACTAAAAGTTCAATTCAGACCAAACGGAGCCGATATTTTTTCCATGAAGTGAAATTACACAAAACAAACGAAATGGAAAAATAGCGGCGGCGAAAATAGTACAAAATTTTATATGAAAACTTCTCCCCGCATTTTGCCAATACTATGTTGAACTAAACCTCCGGTAGCTTTTCCCATTCGCCGTTTTAGTAACTTTGTTTTTATTAACCTTTTAAAAACTCATGAAATGGCTACAAAAAAAAATCTCCGGAGGATTTAAGGACCAACAAATTCCTGAACCGTGCCTCGAGCGAAGTTAATGGTTTTGCCGAACTTCTGCAACGCTTCGAAAGAAATATTTCCATCCTGGGCAGAAGCAAGCGTACCTTCGAAAATTATTCCCGTCACGTTGCAGCCTTGGCGCTTCATTTCGGTAAAGTCCCTACCGAATTAGACCCGGAAGACATCAAAGATTACCTTTTTGAACTTCAAAAGCGATCAAAAACCCCTTCTCAGTCGTACTTTAAACATACCGTTTACGGACTGCGGTTTTTGCTGAAAACCGAAGGTTTGCCTTACAGCTACCTCCATCTTCCCGCGATTCCAAAAGTCAAGAAACTGCCCGTAATCCTGAGCCGCGAAGAAATCTGGCGCATGCTTCAAAGTGCTGAACTCCTGAAACACAAACTTCTCATCGGCCTGATCTACGGTTGCGGACTGCGCTGTATGGAAGTAAGAAATATCAAGCTTCAGCATTTGGATTTCGACCGGAAGATGCTGCATATCGTGCAGGGAAAAGGCGGCAAAGACCGCTATGTTCCCCTGTCGGAACATTTAATCAGAGGCTTGAAAACCTTCATCAGTATTGAAAATCCGGATCAGTATTTATTCAATGGGAACCATAACAGGAATATTGAGGAGATTGATTTAAAAACGCATCAAAACGCTTTACAGAAACCTGATTTCGACTCCCGCTACAGCCAGCGCGGCGTTCAGTGGGTGATCAAGACCATCTCAAAAAAAGCAGGCATCACCAAAGAGGTGCACACCCATACTTTGCGCCACAGCTACGCCACGCATCTGCTGGAAGACGGCGTTCCGATCATCATGGTTCAGAAACTTCTGGGGCATGAAAGAATTGAATCGACGATGGAATACCTTCATGTCTGCCAGCTTTCGGATCAGAAGCCTCACAGTCCTTTGGATACCGTATTTGCTTTGTACCGCAAAAATGGAATCCCGAAGTAAGGCAAAGCATCAAAACGGAAGCGTTGCAGATGTTCTTCGTAAACTCAATCTATCGGCCCAGAATTTTACGCCTCATCAGGAAAAAACGCTTCGCGCTTTATCGTATTGTAGAACTTCTGCTTTGGGCGGTCATATTGATGCGTGTGATGGCTGCGGAAATCTTTCCATCAGTTACAACTCGTGTCGTAATCGGCATTGTCCGCAATGTCAAGGTCATAAAAAAGAAGAATGGATTCAGAAGCGCGAAGCGGATTTACTCCCGTGCAGCTATTATCATCTCGTTTTCACGCTTCCCGAAGAGCTGAACGGTTTGGCAATTGCAAATCCCACACTCATTTACAAAACATTGTTTGAAGCAGCTTGGGCAACATTAAACCAGTTTGGCAAAACGGAAGGAATGCAGCTCGGAATGATTGCGATACTTCACACGTGGGGACAGAACCTGAGCTTGCATCCGCACCTGCACTGCATTGTTCCTGGCGGCGGAATTGATCATCACGGAAAGTGGAAAAAGAAAGTACGAACCGATAAATACCTTTTTCCGGTAAAAGCGATGAGCAAAGTATTTCGGGCAAAGTTTGTGGCTTTATTGAGAACTTCGGGAGTAAAAGATTCCAATTTAATGGATAAACTCTTTACCAAGAACTGGGTAGTCTATGCCAAAAGACCTTTTGGTGGCCCGAAACAGGTGATTGAATATTTAGGCAGATACACCCACAAAGTCGCCATCAGCAATCACCGCATCAAAGAAGTTACCGATAAAGAAGTTCGTTTTGGCTACAAAGATTACCGGAAAGGTGGCGAAAAAAAGGAGATGACCCTCAGCAACGAAGAGTTTGCGCGAAGGTTCTCCCTGCACATTCTGCCAAAAAGATTTGTGCGGATCAGGCATTATGGAATCCTGAGTAGCAGCTGGAAACGCGGGAAACTGCAGAATTTACAGTCTGATTTAAACATCCGGGTTCCGGAAGCAAAACCCAAGACTTTGCTCAATAAATGCCGGTGCTGCAAGGAGGGAAACCTGGTTACAATTGCTGTTTTCGGGCAGCGGGGGCCGCCGCAGGATTTTCTTTTCGTTACCCAAACGCTGTCTGCAAAATAACCTTTGCGGGTAAGGGAACCTATGTTCTGAAGCGAGGAAAAACCGCTGAAATCCACCAATAAAGGCTACCAAACGCCACAAAAAAAGCAGTCCTTACGAAAAAACTGCTTTGTGATCCTAAATTCTAAAATCGAAAACTCCATAGACTGCCAAAATACCGCTGAAAAGCTACCGGAGCTTCCGTTCAACGGGCTTTCATTTCTTGTCTTGCAGACAAAACGAAAGCTTAGTTATTATCGGCAGTTCTTCTTTGTTTCCTGATAATTTTTCAGGTGCAGAAATTTCAGATTGTGGGAAATATCGGTGGAAATTATGGCGGATTTGGGACGATTCAAAACCAAAAATTCTTTGGATAATGCACAATCCATCAACAGCAGATGCCGAAAAAGACGACCCGACAATTAGACGAATAATAAATTTTTCAAAAAGTTGGGGTTTTGGAGGCCTTTATGTTGGAAATGTTTTTCCTTATCGTTCAACAAATCCAAAAGATTTAATCGGCATTCCGTTTGAAAAATTGTGTCCACTTGAAAATATAAAGCATATAAAAGAAATGAAGTCGAAATGTTCCGAATTTATATTGGCTTATGGAAATATTGCAATTAAAGGCTGCGAGCCTACATTTTTTGATGAAAATTGGAAAGTATTAAAACTCACAAAAGATGGAAATCCTTGTCATCCTTTATATCTGAAATCTGATTTAAAACCGCTCGCTTTTCAGAATTGCCGATAACGTTCCCACGCTTGGCGTCAGTTGCGAATTTCGGAACTGATTATTTTCTGTTAAAGATAAAATTTCTTGCGAAACGTGAACGTGAATTTACTACAAAATTCGCAATTGCGCCAAACGTGTGTTGAACTAAACCTCCGGTAGCTTTTCCCATTCGCCGTTTTAGTAACTTTGTTTTTATTAACCTTTTAAAAACTCATGAAATGGCTACAAAAAAAAATCTCCGGAGGATTTAAGGACCAACAAATTCCTGAACCGTGCCTCGAGCGAAGTTAATGGTTTTGCCGAACTTCTGCAACGCTTCGAAAGAAATATTTCCATCCTGGGCAGAAGCAAGCGTACCTTCGAAAATTATTCCCGTCACGTTGCAGCCTTGGCGCTTCATTTCGGTAAAGTCCCTACCGAATTAGACCCGGAAGACATCAAAGATTACCTTTTTGAACTTCAAAAGCGATCAAAAACCCCTTCTCAGTCGTACTTTAAACATACCGTTTACGGACTGCGGTTTTTGCTGAAAACCGAAGGTTTGCCTTACAGCTACCTCCATCTTCCCGCGATTCCAAAAGTCAAGAAACTGCCCGTAATCCTGAGCCGCGAAGAAATCTGGCGCATGCTTCAAAGTGCTGAACTCCTGAAACACAAACTTCTCATCGGCCTGATCTACGGTTGCGGACTGCGCTGTATGGAAGTAAGAAATATCAAGCTTCAGCATTTGGATTTCGACCGGAAGATGCTGCATATCGTGCAGGGAAAAGGCGGCAAAGACCGCTATGTTCCCCTGTCGGAACATTTAATCAGAGGCTTGAAAACCTTCATCAGTATTGAAAATCCGGATCAGTATTTATTCAATGGGAACCATAACAGGAATATTGAGGAGATTGATTTAAAAACGCATCAAAACGCTTTACAGAAACCTGATTTCGACTCCCGCTACAGCCAGCGCGGCGTTCAGTGGGTGATCAAGACCATCTCAAAAAAAGCAGGCATCACCAAAGAGGTGCACACCCATACTTTGCGCCACAGCTACGCCACGCATCTGCTGGAAGACGGCGTTCCGATCATCATGGTTCAGAAACTTCTGGGGCATGAAAGAATTGAATCGACGATGGAATACCTTCATGTCTGCCAGCTTTCGGATCAGAAGCCTCACAGTCCTTTGGATACCGTATTTGCTTTGTACCGCAAAAATGGAATCCCGAAGTAAGGCAAAGCATCAAAACGGAAGCGTTGCAGATGTTCTTCGTAAACTCAATCTATCGGCCCAGAATTTTACGCCTCATCAGGAAAAAACGCTTCGCGCTTTATCGTATTGTAGAACTTCTGCTTTGGGCGGTCATATTGATGCGTGTGATGGCTGCGGAAATCTTTCCATCAGTTACAACTCGTGTCGTAATCGGCATTGTCCGCAATGTCAAGGTCATAAAAAAGAAGAATGGATTCAGAAGCGCGAAGCGGATTTACTCCCGTGCAGCTATTATCATCTCGTTTTCACGCTTCCCGAAGAGCTGAACGGTTTGGCAATTGCAAATCCCACACTCATTTACAAAACATTGTTTGAAGCAGCTTGGGCAACATTAAACCAGTTTGGCAAAACGGAAGGAATGCAGCTCGGAATGATTGCGATACTTCACACGTGGGGACAGAACCTGAGCTTGCATTCGCACCTGCACTGCATTGTTCCTGGCGGCGGAATTGATCATCACGGAAAGTGGAAAAAGAAAGTACGAACCGATAAATACCTTTTTCCGGTAAAAGCGATGAGCAAAGTATTTCGGGCAAAGTTTGTGGCTTTATTGAGAACTTCGGGAGTAAAAGATTCCAATTTAATGGATAAACTCTTTACCAAGAACTGGGTCGTCTATGCCAAAAGACCTTTTGGTGGCCCGAAACAGGTGATTGAATATTTAGGCAGATACACCCACAAAGTCGCCATCAGCAATCACCGCATCAAAGAAGTTACCGATAAAGAAGTTCGTTTTGGCTACAAAGATTACCGGAAAGGTGGCGAAAAAAAGGAGATGACCCTCAGCAACGAAGAGTTTGCGCGAAGGTTCTCCCTGCACATTCTGCCAAAAAGATTTGTGCGGATCAGGCATTATGGAATCCTGAGTAGCAGCTGGAAACGCGGGAAACTGCAGAATTTACAGTCTGATTTAAACATCCGGGTTCCGGAAGCAAAACCCAAGACTTTGCTCAATAAATGCCGGTGCTGCAAGGAGGGAAACCTGGTTACAATTGCTGTTTTCGGGCAGCGGGGGCCGCCGCAGGATTTTCTTTTCGTTACCCAAACGCTGTCTGCAAAATAACCTTTGCGGGTAAGGGAACCTATGTTCTGAAGCGAGGAAAAACCGCTGAAATCCACCAATAAAGGCTACCAAACGCCACAAAAAAAGCAGTCCTTACGAAAAAACTGCTTTGTGATCCTAAATTCTAAAATCGAAAACTCCATAGACTGCCAAAATACCGCTGAAAAGCTACCGGAGCTTCCGTTCAACGGGCTTTCATTTCTTGTCTTGCAGACAAAACGAAAGCTTAGTTATTGGCTGACGTTTTTATTCAAAGTATTTTATTTCTCTTTTCCAAACATATAATTTTTTTCCATTAATTGATTTTGTTTGTTCAATCCAATTTTTTTTGTCATCAAATACATATTCAAAATCAATAGCGTCCAAAACGATTTAATAAAGAAAGGAAGTTTTTAACTCAAAGATTATCTTTGAGGTTGACCAAAAAACCATCCTTTCTTATGACAAATGTAACATTGTTTTCTCAAATTATTAGTAAACTCGATCGTTCAAAATTTAACAAACTTGTAAAAGAAAAACAAACCGATAAGCATCAAAAGGGTTTTTCATCTTGGACGCATTTAGTTTCAATGCTATTTTGTCAATTTGCTAAGAGTCAATCTGTACGTGATATTAGTAACGGACTTCGTTCTGCTACTGGAAATTTAAATCATTTAGGAGTTGAGCGCGCTCCGTCAAAATCAACTATAAGTTATCAAAACAAGCATCGAGATTGGGAACTCTTTAAATCGTATTATTTTGAACTATTAAATTCTTTAGGACAGCAAGCCAAGTTCAAGCAAGTAAAATTTAAAATTAAGAGCAAAATATTTCTTTTAGATTCCACCACGATATCAATGTGTTTAAGTCTGTTTGATTGGGCAAAATACAAGACTGCAAAAGGCGCTGTAAAAATGCACACATTGCTTGATTATGATGGTAATCTGCCATCCTATATCAATATTACAGATGGCAAAACAGCCGACAATAAAGGAGCTTACGACGTGCCTTTAATCAAAGGCAGTGTTATTGTGGCCGACCGTTTTTATAATGATTTTTATCTGCTAAACCTTTGGGACAGCAAAAATGTTTTCTTTGTAATTAGACATAAAGAAAATCTTCAATATCTCACTATAAAAGAAAATGAATTGCCTGAAAAAACGCATCAACACATCCTAAAGGATGAAATAATTGAATTGAAAAATCAAACATCAAAAGATAAATATCCAAAGAAATTGAGACGCGTTGTGGTTTGGAATGAACAAAATCAGCAAACTATTGAACTCATCACAAACCAATTCATTTGGTCGCCAAATACCATAAGTGAACTGTATAAAAGCCGTTGGCAAGTAGAAATATTCTTTAGAGAAATAAAACAATTATTACATATAAAATCCTTTGTAGGAACAACACAAAATGCAGTAATGATACAAATATGGACAGCTTTAATAACAATACTTGTCCTTAAAGCATTAAAAGCAATGGCTCGGTATAATTGGCATTTATCAAATTTAGTGGCATTTATTAGACTCAATTTATTTGTGAAAATTGAACTCCAAAAATGGCTCGATAAACCATTTGAAGAACACTTTCAAAAGCAAGAAATTACTATACAAGGGGTTTTGTTCTGATTATTGAGTTTTTCGGTCAATAAACTCAATAGATTTAATAAATTTGTGAAACCTAAAATTTATTTAGGACAGTATTGATTTTATTTATATATTTGAAAAATATTTTTGATTATATCTTATTAAAACTAACATTAAAACAACTAAAAAATGAGAAAATTTATTTTATCCTTAGTATTTGCTTTAATTGCATTGCCATCATTTTCACAAACTGTAAAAGATGAAGTAGCTATCTTTCAAAACGCTTTTGGTATTGAAAAAAGAACGTTGATTGAAAATAATATGAAAGTTGACGAATCGAAAGCTGCTGAATTTTGGAAATTATACGAAACCTATGAAAACAGCAGAAGAGCCATTGGTTTAAAACGTATTCAAAACATTACAAAATACGCTGAAAATTACGAGAATTTTACACCAGAAAGCATCAATGCTATAATGAAAAATGCTCTTGATGTTCAAAAAGAAATGACATCTTTATGGGGTTCAACTTATAAAAAAATGTCAAAAGTTATTACACCTGTGGAAGCTGCTAAATTCATCCAAGCGGAAATGTATATTGAAAACACTATACGGCAAGCCTTATTAGAACAAGTGCCATTAATTGAAGAATTAAGATAATATTTTAAATTACACTTTATACAAATCGGAATAGCAATTAATGTTATTCCGATTTGTTTTTTTTTTATAAATTTGTAACGTTAATACTTTTTATCCGAATCAATATTTTTTGATAAAATCAAATTATTGTTTTTATCATAAAGATTAGTTGTATTTGAAAATTTATAAGAATTAAATTTTTGATTTACTAACTTACCCTCTTTATCATATTCGTTTTCACAAGAATTTAAAATCGTCTGGTCTTTATAATACCATATGACTTTTAATAGTTTATTGTTGATGTCAAATTCTTTATAGTAATTAATATAGTGAACCCAATAAGTTTGATACCACCAAATATTAAATCTTCTTTTTGTATATTCTTCGCTTAAAAAACCATTATGTCCGTAATCACCTTCGGTACTGAATAGTTTTCTATTTTGTCGATTTTCATCTAAAAATAGAAGTTGTTCTCTAATGGACTTTATTTTGCCGTAAATTGTGTCTTTTGGTTGTGAATATGAAATATTTTTTAGTAACGTCAAAAAGATTATTAACAACTTTAACTTCATAATTTATTATTTTAAGTGATTGTTGTTTGCAGCACGATTTTCCAAAATGTCTGCCAACACCCAAATATACGAATATATTGTTAAACTAAATAAAATTTTAATTCATTAAAAATCAATGACAAATCTAATTATAAACATTTACAAACGGGTTTATTCACTAATTATTGATAATTCAAAATGCGCATAGTTTTATATTATCAAATAAAGATGTTATTTTCGTCTGGATAAGTATTATTAAAGCCCGTAGTGATTTAAGCGATTAACATTTTATGTTATTTATATTTCGGTTTTTCTCTAAGCATTGAGAGAAAAATAGGCAGTCTTCTAAACACTTCTCTCCTAAATGCTGACATCTAAATCAGTGAAATTTTTCAACTCATTTTCCGCCGAGGCAACACAATCTCATGTTCCTGTGGATAAGGCTTTCGCCAAGTCATGCTCACATCTTCATTGATTTTCTGATGAATTTCGTAGGATTTTCCGCTGTCTAAGGAATAGCGAGGATCCGGGATGAAAGGCATTTTCGCCATCTTTAAAATGGTGATGGTCGGGAAATGAAAATCTACTTCCACCAAACCGAGCAAAAGGTAGCAACTACCACCCTGAAAAGGATAGTTTTTAAGATTGTCAGGAAAGTGGGCCGTGTCGAAATATTCCCCATCGGAATCTATCCAAGTTCCGAAATACATCGTGCCTTTTTTGGTGGGTACATGTTTTCGAGAAATCAAGTAAGCCAGCATTCGAACTCGTTTTTTATGGAATTTCAAAAGGTCTTTCGCCATCACATCGCCCCGGAACTTCGTCGCCAACAAATCAAACGGACTGCAGGAAACAGGAAAACCCAGAATCTCAATCTCATCAAAAGCATCTTCGAAAAGATTTCTTTTCAATTGTGGCAATTGATAATCCTTTTTTGGTTCCTCAAAAAATGAAAGATATCGGTTCTGAGGTTTGAAATTTACCATAATTAGCCGTGCCTCTATCAGCAACTCATTTTTCTGTTTTCCCGTAAACCGAAACGCACCACAAAAAATTAAAATTTGCAAGGTTTCAATGCCGATCGGAACTCGTTTTATAAAATTTTCCAATGAAGTGTATTCGCCGTTTTCCTGACGTTCCTCTGGGATAAATTGCGCAATTTTTGCCTCAAGTTTTTCAATGTGCATCAGACCTAAATAAACATCTTCGCCATAAAGGGTTGCTTGCAATATACTTTTGTTTACACATGGATTATGAATTTTTCCACCGGCCATCCTGCATTCGTGGACATAGACCTCGGTTCGGTAAAATCCGCCACCATTGTTAATCGCTGCCACCATAAACTCAATGGGATAATACACTTTCAGATAAAGGCTTTGGTAACTCTCTACCGCGTAACTCGCGGAATGCGCCTTGCAGAAAGAATATCCTGCGAAACTTTCAATCTGGCGATACACTTCCTGCGATAGTTTTTCGGGATGCCCGAGCTTTTTACAAGATTCAAAAAAATGATCTTTTACTTTTTGCAAAGCTGAAAGCGACCTGCCTTTTCCACTCATCGCACGGCGGAGTATATCGCCGTCTGCAGCAGCCAAACCACCGTAGTGAAGCGCAATTTTAATCACATCTTCCTGATAAACCATGATGCCGTAGGTTTCACCAAGTTGCTGCTCGAAAACAGGATGAAAATATTCAAACTGACCGGGATTGTTATGCCGGAAAATATACTCGCGCATCATGCCGCTCTGCGCCACACCGGGACGAATGATGGACGAGGCCGCCACCAAGGTTTTATAATTATCGCATTTCAGCCGTCGCAACAGTCCTCGCATAGCGGGACTTTCGATATAGAAGCAGCCGATGGTTTTTCCCTTTGCCAAGAATTCGTTGGCTGTTTTTTCATTTTTGGAAATTCGAGTGTTGCGAATATCTACGTCTATTCCCCTATTTTTTTTAATGAGTTTCACGGCATCGTCTATCGTTCCTAATCCTCTTTGCGAAAGAATATCGAACTTTTCAAACCCTATGGACTCTGCCACATGCATATCAAACTGCACGATTGGGAAACCTTTGGGAGGCATCTCCAGGGCAGTAAAATTGGTAATCGGTTCTTCTGAAATCAAGATTCCGCAGGAGTGCATGCTCCGCTGGTTGGGGAATTTTTCCAAAAGCATCCCGTATTTCTGCACCATTTTCACCACAGAATTATCATCGTGAAGCGCCATAGGATTTTTTGCCAGAGCATCCAGTTCTTCTTTGGGTAAACCGAAAGCTTTACCGACCTCTCGGAATATCGAGCGGTACTTAAACTCCACATTGGTGCCACAAAATGCCACATGATCTCTGCCGTATTTTTCGAAGATGTATTTCAGAATTTCATCGCGCTCACGCCAGCTCCAATCGATATCAAAATCCGGCGGTGATTTTCGGTTTAAGTTTAAGAATCTTTCAAAATAAAGATCGAGTTCGATTGGGCAAATATCTGTAATTCCCAGACAATAGCTCACGATGGAATTAGCTCCGGAACCACGTCCCACATGCATAAAACCACGGCGGCGGCTGTATTCTACAATATCCCAAGTAATCAGGAAATAGCCGCTGAAATTCAGCTGATCGATAACTTTCAGTTCTTTTTCCACTCGTTTTATGGCGGCTTCGTCATTTTCGGGATAGCGGAATTTCAAACCTTGGTAAGCCAATTTTCGCAATAGTTTCTCGTCGTTCTCTTTGCTATCGGTGAAATGCTTTTTATTCCTCGGTACACCAAACTCGAACTCGAAACCACATTCTTCAATGATTTTTTTGGTGTTAATGAGAATCTCCGGATGGTCTTTAAAATCATTTAAAACTTCCGCAGGCGGTTTTAAAGTTTCCGAAGTCCGGCAGACATCCCCTTCATCTAACTTAGAAAGCAAAGTGTTGCGATCGACCGCACGCAAGATCCGGTGCAGATTATACTCCCTTTTTGTGCGGAAGGTTACAGGTTGCAACACTACTATTTTGTCTGAAAATTGCTGCCACTTTTTTTGGATTAAAACATGAAGTTCCTCCGCACGGATGCCGATGAATTCATTATCCTCTAATACTTCGGGGATATTTTTTAATGGATAGATTATGAAGCAGTTCGGTAAGTCTGGATTTTGTCTTGGTAATATTTCCCCATCACAATTGTGGGCTGTGAGCATCCGACAGATTTCCGTAATCCCTTGATTATTTTTAGCTAAAACAATGAAGTATTGTTGGTTATCCAGCCGAACATCTACCCCTACAATGGGTTTTATGCCAAATTCTTTGCACAGTTTATAAAATTCATAAATTCCGGTAATGGTATTGATATCCGTGAGTGCTAATGCTGAAATTCCCATCCTTGCAGAATTGCGCACCAAATCTTCCACGGAAATAGTGCCGTAGCGCAAGCTGTGATAGGAATGACAATTTAGGTACATGTTTTTGGTTTTGGATGTTGGATTCTGGATTCTAAATTCTTGTATCTATTGGATTAAAAGTCCTGATGCACGACCTACTGCGGTTTTTCCGAATCTGTTTTTCATACGGTCCATACTCTGATAAAGATTCATGAGTTCTTCGGTATCTTCGAATAAATCCATCTGATGACTGCCGTGAACCAATCCTGAAAAACGGATTCCTATCAATCTCAGGCGCATCCGCCTTGTATAGAGTTTTTTAAATAATTCCAGGGCATATTTCAAAAGCGTATGATCGGCAGATGTGTAGGATATGCGGCATTGCTTTGTTTCGGTATCGAAATTAGCATACCGAATTTTTATGGTAACCACCGAGGTCAGCCATTTTTCTTGTCTTAGTTGAAATGCAAGTTGCTCCACCATTCCGGAGATTATACTGCGCATATTTTCCAAATCGATGCTGTCTTGTGCAAATGTATGCTCAGCGGAAAGCGATTTCCTTTCTGAATAAGGAACCACGGGCGAATCATCTATTCCATTGGCTTTTTTCCAGAGTTCTGCTCCGTTTTTACCGATCATCTGTTGTAATACATCTACAGGCATTTCAGCCAAAGTTTTTATGTGTCGGATTCCGATTCTTGAAAGAAGCTGAAAGGTTACATTCCCCACCATCGGAATTTTTTTAATAGACAGAGGATTAAGAAAAGGTTGGATTTCCCGGTTTGGAATTTCAATTCTTCCCAAGGGTTTCGCCTCTCCTGTTCCGATTTTTGCTACAGTTTTATTAGCAGAGACCGCAAAACTTATTGGCAAACCTGTATTTTTTTTGATGGATTCTGCCACTTCTGTGGTCCACTGATAGCAGCCGAAAAAGCGATCCATCCCCGTAAGGTCGAGATAAAACTCATCAATACTCGCTTTTTCAACCAAGGGAACTTTTTCCTGAATAATCTCGGTGACTTCATTTGATAGCTTTGAATATCGTTCGTGATCACCCTTTATTACTTTTGCTTCGGGACAAAGTTTCAGCGCCATTCTAATAGGCATTGCAGAACGAACACCAAAATATCTCGCCTCGTAAGAGCAGGAAGCTACTACTCCACGATCTCCACCACCGATGATTACGGGAATTCCGTTCAGTTTCGAATTTTGAAGCCGCTCACAGGAAACAAAAAAAGTATCCAAATCCAAGTGTGCAATTGTTTTTTCCATACGGGCAAAATTATTATGTTTTATAACAAAAATTAGTATATTTGTAGTTATAATTTATAACAATGTCAATTTTCTCTGAAAACATCAAGCATTTAAGAAATCGCCAGAAACTTACCCAACAGACCATAGCCAATGATCTGAATATTACCCGTGGGAGATATGTGAAATACGAAGATGGCAGTTCCGAACCGCCAATGGATTTATTGGTGAAGATTTCGAAATATTTTAAAGTGAGCATCGACCTTTTGCTGAGTATCGACATCAAGAAATATCCTCTGGAGGAAATGATAAAGCTTTCAGAGAATAAAATTTTGGTGCCTGTAGCGGTGGATTCCAAGGGAGAAAATAAAATTGAAATTATCCCCATAAAAGCATCTATGGGTTACCTGAACGGCTATCAGGATCCCGAATATATTGAAGGCTTGCAAACACTTTCGCTTCCATTCCTAAGAAATGGAAAATTCCGGGCTTTTCCGGCAACCGGAGACTCCATGCCGCCATATAAAGATGGAACCTACATCGTTGGAAAATATGTGGAGAACCTCGCCGACCTGAAAACCGACAAAACCTATGTATTCATCACCGCGAACGATGGGATTGTATATAAAAGATTTCAATTTCATGAGGGCAACTATATCTGCGTGAAATCAGACAACAATTTTTATGAACCTTTAAAAATTCCGCTCTCCGAAATCCATGAGATTTGGGAGTTTGCGTGCAGCATCAGCACGGCAGAATATGAGCCGGAGGAGTTTTCCAAACATGGAATTCACAATATGTTTTTAGAATTAAGGAAGGATATACAACGCTTAGATAATAAATATTTCAAAAGAATCAATATGAAAAGTAAGGGTTTTATAGAAATGCAGTCTGAAATTTCAATAAATGGAAAGGATTTATTTGAATTAGTCAAAACTTAAACTTCCAAATAGAATTTACCTTCTCCTTAAATAACTCGCGTTATTCTCAACTTTTTCCGCTATTTCAATTTCTACAATTTCTCTTTTTTCTTCCCAAAAAGATGGAACCGCTCCAAACAATTGTACATTTTCCTCTCTTCTTTTTTTTACATAATCCTGTTTGAGATTTTCCAGCAATTGTTTCTGTTTTTCCTCGGTATATTTGGATACCAATTTAGCCTTAACTTCCGGGAGTTTTTCTAATTCCTCTTCTAAAGCCGAAATCTTTTCATCGGTGGACTTGGTCTGTTTTTCAATTTCATCTACATTGATGCCTTTGCCTGCCAACTCACTAATTTTTTCATCTACCAATTGTTTAGCAGCATCAATATTTTTTTGATAAAATGAAAGTTGATTTTTCCAATAATCTGAATTTGCACTTCCATCATTAGAATAGCCCAAAATACGGTTGTAGTCGTTCTGGGCTTTGGTTACTCCGTCCTGTATTTTCAAAAAGTCCTGATGCTTTCTAAGGATAACAGCATTGTCTGCTACATACCTGCTTTTTTGATTTTCAATTCTCTTTTTCAGTAATTCAATCTCGATATTGGCTCTTGTTTCCGGACTGGTAATAATAGCGGTTTTAAGTTCCTGCGTGCTGATGTCTGATACATCCAAAACATCGGCTCCTTTCTTCATTGCCTCTAAATATCTTGCCTGCTTAGCCTGCAATTTCTGAAGCATAAACACATCAATACTGTCATTGGTAAGCATAAAGTTGATACGGACATTTTCATTCTTGTTTCCCTGACGCCAAGCCCGACCTTCTACCTGCCGAAGCGAGGTGAAGTTATAGGGAAGCGAAAGCATATATATATCCGTCGTATTTTCCTGAAGGTTCATCCCTTCCTGAATGGCTTCACTGCCAATGACAACCATTATTTTTCCGGAATTAAATTCATCCTGAATCTTCAGTCGGTTCGGTTTGCTCGTAGCACCTGTGATAACTCCGACTTCTTCAGGTTTGTATCCGATTTCCTGCACAAGGTATTCCTTCATTTTTGGAAACTCCGAAACCGCCAATTCAGAATAGATAATCTGTCCGGATTCGGGAATGTCTTTCTTATTTTGCTGTATCAAATCCATCGTCTGCTTCAACTTTGTTGATTCTTCGATAAATTGCTTAACTGATGGCTCCTCCCCATCATAATATGGCGACAAAAAAGGTGAAATAGCAATTAATCTTGCGTTCAGAATATGCGTGAGAATGGCTCCCTTTTGTGTTTCGCTGAAATTTTCATTGAGCATTTCATACTGTTCCTTGGTTAAAACGTTCTGCTCGATCTTATATTCTTTGTTGATTTTCTTCGGCCTTTTCAGTTCGGGATTGTCTTCTTCGCCTTTGATGTCGATAAATTCTGAAAGCAACTGCTGGAACAATGAATTGTTTTTAAACCTTCTGACATTCGCCTTGAATTTCACATCGCCTTTTGCATCAATTTCCATATCGTTGTCCGCCTCCATAAAGGTTTCAAAAAAGGTATTGACATTGAAGTAGCCCGATTCTTCCAACCGCTTATTCGCAATGAGCGATAAAATGGAATAATACTCTAAAGGTTTGTTTGTAAAAGGCGTTGCGGAAAGTAGCGTTACATTTCTGCCGTCGTTCTGCTCCTGAATGTATTGAGCCGCCATCCAGGTATTGATGCCCAATTTTGAAGTTTGCTGGTTTTGACTTCTAAAATCTGATGCAAATCTTCGGTCTTCAATTCTTACTTTACCGACAATATGGTTTGCGTTGTGGACTTCATCGTAAGTCAAATGGTCAAAGCCAAAGTCTTCCCAATCATAAATCTTACCCCGCTTCATTTTACCGACCAGTTCCTTTTCCTTCTCAATTTCTTTTTGAAAATCCCTTTCGCTGATACTGTTCACGCTGCGCATCTCATTTTCGGAGATGTAGGAGAATTTTGATGCTAAACGCTCCGTAATATTTTCAGAAAATCCGATATTATTGAAACCTTCATAAGTCACGATGGTAATTTCACCGTCTTTGTTGTCAAATTTTGAAAGGTCATAATCCTTTCCGAGATTTCCCAAGACATTGACTTTGGCTTCGGGGATGGTTTCGAAAATCGTTTCTACCCATTGTTTTAGGATGCTGTCATTTGGAACAACAATTAAAGGTCTTTTGGCATTTCCTCTTTCCATCGCTTCGTGCATCGCCAAAATCCCCGACAAAGTTTTTCCGAATCCGACTTCATGTGCCAATAATCCTACGCCTTTAGTAGTCTGCCGTCCGATTCCCGCTTTCTGAACTTCGGTTAATTTGAGTTCCCTTCCCTTAAAGTTTAAATGGATTTTTGAAAACAGGGGAAATTTGGAATAGTCCGGAACATAGATGTTGTTATAGTTTCGGTTGAAATCCTTTACAAATCGCTCCCGCAATTCATCCGATAATTCTTCCCTCAAAAATTTTTGAAACAAATCATTGGCTGCCGCTTTTCGCCTTTCACGAACCAATGCGTTTCTTTCCTTGTCGCTTCCTGTAACCGATTCATTGTCCACAAAACTGCGGACTTCCCACGAAGAGGAACCTGCAAAGGCGTCACTCGACAAAGTTCCAACGAAATCTTTAAACTTTTCGGCAAGGTTATACGGCACAGAAACGGTTTCCGTTTGTCTGCTATTGGGATTCCATCGGTCTTTTTCTACAGTTCCTAAATCAAACTGGTGGACAAACTCGTGATTGGGACTGATGGAAATTTCATCCAATGATTTTGGCTTGGGAAGGACACTCTGAAGTAAATTCTTTTGCTTTTCATACTGGTTTTCTGTTCCACCAACGGCATATTTATCCCTGAAGTCTACTTCAAGTTGTTCCAATTTTGCATAGATATTTCCTTCCGCGTAATAAAAATCATGAACCCATTTTCCGTCCAAATAATTGGCAAATTGGTAGTGTTTCCCGTAATTATTTAGTGTTCCGTCGTATTCGGTATCCCGGAAGGCTTCAACTTGCTCTTTGGTGATAGCGGAACTGTTGTGGAGCGAGGCATCCACTACCTTATCAGGTTTTAAAAACTGATATTTCAGAATTCCTTTTTTGAGTTCTGGCTTGCTCTGGATATGATATTCCCTGTTCTTTTCTTTTTGTGACTGAACAATCTTGTCCGCCTTTTGAATCAACTCATCAATCCGTTTCTGAGCAAAATCTTGAGGATTAATTGAAAGTTCGGATTGCAGTTGGGTGTATTTTGCAATTTCTTTTTCAACTGCCGGAGATTTGAATTTTACATTATTGAGCGCAGTAAGAACCTGCTCAATTTTTTCATTGAGTTCAGAAAAATCAATTTCATTTTCGGTTGTTAAATCTTCTTCAGAATTATTCTTGAGTTTCTCGGTCTTTATCGTTTTTTCAACTTTTTTCACGTCCTCCACCTCCAAAAACAAGTCCTCAAAAAGATTTCCGATTCTTTCGGTTTCCTTCCTGTTTTTAAGATTTTCCATCCGAATTAAGACATCCTCTAAATTCCCATGAACATAGTTTTCCAATCGTCCAAAGCGGTTGGTCTTTTCTTTGATTTCGCCTAAAATTCTTTCAGGATGGTTTTCAAAATAATTCGAAATGTTATTGGATATTTTCTGATCGGTTTTTTTGAGAATGATAATATCCGTCCCGACCTGCGTTCCTGCAAAAGCACCAACCGGCAAACGAAAGCCCTCAATCATTTCGGCGTTTTTCAGTTGGTTTTGCCGGTTCAGCCAACCGGAAGGAAGCACCATTGCCAAAATACCGTTGGGTTTTAGAGAATCCAAAGACCTTTTAACAAAGTAATCCTCATACTTGGATATTTTTGGTTCTTCGCCTAAACCCTTATACAGACCACGATGGTCGCCAAAAGGCGGATTGCCAACGACCAAGTCGTATTGGTCGGAAAAGACTTTCTTATTGCCTCTTTCATCAATAAATTCGGTTTCAAAAGAACGGAAATTGATGTCAGTTTCCGGGTGCAGAATTTTTGTAATTTTTGCTGTGGTTTCGTTGATTTCAAAGGCTGTGATATTGGTTTTGATTACCAAATCTTTGGCTGCATACAGAAAATTTCCAGTACCGACACTAGGCTCCAAAACTGAAATTTCCGTGCGGTTTTTGAAGTAATCTTTGATTAAATTGCGGACAGAGTTTACAATCGTGGAATCAGTATAGTATTCATCTAAAATTCCCCTGCCTTCTTTGGCGGTTCCGCCGCTTTTGAACTGATGGCAGATTTCTTTCAGATCATCGGAAATATTTACGTTATCCTTTAAAAGAATCTTCTTTTCATCGGAAACAAAACAAGTTGCAGAAACCATTTCCGCAATCTGTTCATTGGTCAGTTTCTGACCTTTGTATTTTGAAATAAGAGAATTTAATTCCTCATTATTTTTATTGAGTTTGTTTAATTTTTCCCCTGTTGGATTTACAGAAGTTCCTCCGGATACGATTCCGCCCACGGTATTTTTTGCTCCTTCATTTTTTGGAGCATTTTGCGGTTGTGTTCCGTTAGTGGATACTCCTCGTTTTCCGTTTCCCAAATTGCTCCGCTCTGTGCCTGCAAGTCCATTTCGAGCATCGTCGCTCCCCACATTTTGTCTTCCGGTGTGATTTCCGTTTTGCTGGGATTCGCCGTTCTGGAAAGGTTTTCTAATATTTCGTCCAACAATTTCGGTTCCCACGTGCTGAGCGTTGGAAATTCCGTTGGATTTAATGCCATGGTTTTCATCTTCGGATTTTTTTTGTTGTGCTAATGTAATATTTTTCTGCTCATATTTGAGTTTATTCCGTAAATATTCCTCCAGATTTTGATGCCCGTTTTCAGAGATGCCGTAAAGCGGTCGGACATCCTTGATGTTTTTCCCTTGTAGTTCGGAAAGGATTGTTTGAGTCGATAAATTTGACTTCTGGTCTGCAGGAAGACAAAGAAATATTTTGCCGTCATAGTTTTGAAACTGGTTGATTAATTTTGGGGTATTTTCATCCGAATGCAGCGTTACCAAAGTTCTGTGATTGCTTTGATTGTTCAGTTTCAGGAGATCCAAAAAGGAGGTTCTGTCTTTATCATTTTTAAAGACAATGACTTCATTCCGGGTTCCCTCGATGATGGAAATATCTTCAACAAAACTGTTTGTTGCCAATGGTTCACTCACTTTTTCTGCTGTTTACAAAATGGTTAAAGTCAAAAATTTCTTTAGCCGCATAATCCCAATTTTTTCTGGGCAAAAGTTGCAGGCTTACAAAAATGTCGGTTTTTTTATTGTAGGAATCGATGCGCTCCAACCGTCCTCCATAATCCTTTTCGGCGTGTCTGTAAATGGAGTAAGGCAGAATGGTGTCCGTCGGATAGATGTAGAACCTCGTGTAATTCCACGGGGAATTAATCTCGAAACGTTTGTATTTTTTGTTGAACAAAACCGTGTCGGAAAGTTTTCTGCGGTTTCGGTAGTTCAGAATCTGTTCCTTTGAGAAAATTGCACCTTCCTTCTTATTCCAGACCAATTGCGGTTTCTGAGTTTTAGCCACTTCTGAAAGAATAATGCTTTCATTATCATTTTCAACCGGATAGAAAAGTGAGTCCTGCATAAAGTAGGTTTGCATGTTGATTTCAGGGAAGGAATGATCGGGAACGAATTCTATGATTTGGTTTCCCAAGTAATTGAGTTTCGACAAATGGAAACTCTGCATTTGCTCCAAACCTTTGGAGGCATCAAAATAAACATTGGATATAAGATCGATTCCGCCTTTTTCGGATTTGATTTCTTTGCGGCACGAATAGGGCAAAATTGCCAAAAGGCATAAAAGAAAAAGTGTTTTTAATTTCATCTCTGTAGTTTTAAAAAAGCGGCAAATCAATTGCTGACCTGCCGCCTTCGGATAATATTGGTCAGGTATTATTTTATCGCTTAATGCTCTGCTCCCTTACAGTGGCTTTCTCATTCTTTTCTTCATTATCCAAACCTTGCAAAGGTTTGTTGGTATTGATTCTGTTCATTTCGCTGTCGTAGAGGTTCAGGTTTTTGTACTGGGGATTCAGCACTGCTTTGCCTTCCAATACTTTGTCATCCAACTCAAATTTCACTTTCACCACATTTCCTTTTTCTAAGGATTTAATGGTGTTTTCTTTATATTCCGGTTTGTCAAAAATGAGGTTGGATTTTTCAACGATTTTTTCAGTATCCACGCCATAGTTTTGGTAAAAATTCTGAAACATATAGTTTCCCTTGTCGGTTTTGGGTTCCTCGAAGTTGAACTGGACAAACGCCGTTTCAGATTGGTCGCTTTTCGGGTTGTGGAATTCGATTTTTACGCTCCTGCCCTCCAATAGGTTGACCGCTTCCTTAGCAGTAAAGGTATTTTCCCGATTAACAGGAAAGTTGTGCGAAATCTCCTCGCCTTTTTCGTTGGTGAGTTGAGCGTGGTACGTGTTGAGAAAAACACCTCCATTCTCCGTTTTGTTGAATTTCAGGGTAAAATCTACCTTGTTTCCCGGAAGGGCTTTGTCAGAGGATGTTTTGATTTCAAATTCCTGATTTTTTGATTTGATGCCTTTCTCCAAATCTTTATGAAGTTTTTCGTCTTCTCCGAAACCAAGGTATTTTAATTGGTTTTTTAAATAATCTGTCTGGTTGAAATCTTTGTTTGTTTCCATAATGCTGGGGTTTTGGTTGTTAATAAAATGTTGTTTGTTTAATAGGGTTTTTTCCTGCTTAGTCGTTAGATCGAAAAGCATTTTAATAGATTGAATGACGTCTTCAGTTTTTTCTTCCGGCTCATAACTCCGCAACTGACCACTGATGAAAAGCAGCACCGTATCCTGTGACTGCCGATATAGTTGAATCTTTGCCGAAATTTCTTTGTAATTTTCAAAATCATCATCGGTTAAGGAAATTTCAAATTCGTGCTTGGTATTGCCTTCGAAGTCATCGAAAAATATCTTGGCATAATCAAAATTTTCCGGATTGGTCAAAGGGTTTATATTGTCCGAAATACAGCGATACGTTCTGTTTTCGGGTTCAAATAACATTGGTTCAGCATTCAAATTATTTTTGCCGAATTTGTTTAAAAGATGATCAGAAACCTTGATGTCCACTTCCTGCGATACCGAATGGTAGTTGTTGCTTTTAAGTCTGATCGCATCCAAGGCAGTAAATCCCGATAAAGCCAACTTATCACGGTAGGAACGGAACATTTCATCGGTGACGTTATTTCCATAAAGAATCGTGGCTGTTCCTGCGTGAATGGTCAGTAATTCCGTGAGTTTTTCCAATTGGCGGTGTTGCGGAAGGACAAATTTTCCTACAATCTCGTTGGCGTTGTTCAAAATGAGGGCTTCGGTTCTGTCCGAAAGTCCAAATTTCTGGGAGGAAAGATAGGCAGCAATGTCTTCGGGACCGTTGATGCGTTTCGGTTGGTAATTCTCTGCAAAAACCTGCTTGCTGAAACTGTAAACATTGACCGGAAATTGGTTCTGAAACTGGTTTTGATTCTTCAGTTCGTGAACCACGTCGGTAATACTTTCAGCAGTGAATGTCAAATATTTCCCTGAACGCAGATTGAGGATAATGCCGTCCTCCACCTTGATTCCGGTATCAGCAAAAATCTTGTTCAGGCGGTCGAGCATCAAACGGTCTTCAAGGCTTGAAACCAATCTTCCACTCGGATGATTGTGAACCAAAGTGATGCTTTCAGGATTGAGTTTAAATACATTTCCCGCTAAAAGACGTAAATCCACCACCGTAGCAGTAATTCCTCCGGAAGAAAGATGCTGAACGAGATAACTGTCGTCCTTAAAGCGGTAAAGCGCAAAAGTATGTTCCACGGCTTCGTCTTCTAAAGCACGAAAAAGCAACGCGACATCCGAAACTTCAGAAATTTTTGTTCCTGCCGTAAACGAAAGTGTTCTGTTTTCAGCGAATTGCCGTTCTACTAACGCAAAATCGGTGGGATCTCGGTGTGAGTCGTTTTCCCGTAGGAGATGGGATTCCCCACCAAGATGATTTCCGGCTGAGAATAATTTGTAGGGTAATATTTCGCCTTCCGACGTTTTGAGATAGCGTGTTGTCTCATCCTCCTCAAAGCCATAATTCGTGTTCTTTCCATTGGACTGGTTTTTAATGTCCATGTTACTAATTTTTCCGTCTGTTTCCCTGATGTTCTTCTTGAAAGGAACATCATCTACGGCATCTTCTAATGAAAATCCCGAACGTGTTGCGTCCATCTCCTCTTCATATCTTGACGAAAAATTTTTCGGATTAGTATTTTCCATTTTTTGTGTTTTTGAATTGAATATTATCGCCTGAATCCTCGTGGTTTCTCCCGTTCCTGCAATTCCTCTTTCTGCTCATCCCGATTTCTATTGGCATCTTCATAAAGGTCTTTGTCGTTGACATTGAGTTGAACCTCCGAATTCTGTCCTTTTGAGATTTGTTTCTCGTCCGGACTGATGCTGTTTACGGTATTTATTTCCCTTGAGACGATGTTGATGTCTTTCTCAATCTCTTTGGCGATTTCGGGATATTGGTCGATTTTGTCCATCAGAAAATTTTTCAGTTTTTGGAGTTCTACTTTGTAGCGGTTGATTTCCACAACGTCCTTTTTATCGACGATAATGGCGGTCAGTTCCGTGGCGTTTCTAATCAGGTCAAATTCTGCCACGATGTTGTTTTCCTTATCGTAGATGAAAGCCTTTTTCTCAAGGGAAAGTTTCGATTCCCTGGACTCTGAAAGATTTTTAATATTGGAATACTCAATTCTTTCCTTGCTGTTTTCAATGATTTCAGAGATGCTTTTGTCCCGTTCCAAAAAGATGACTTTGAGTTTAGTGTTGTTCTCCGTCAGTTGGAAGGTTGCCCGGTTTTTCCCGTTGTCGGCGACAATGGTGTAGCCCTGAAGAAATTTTTGAATATCGTCTGCTTTCAGGTTTTTGGAAAACGATAAGTCTTCGTTGATGATTCCGAATTTTTTAAGGTCTTCGGTCGGTAAATGTTCTGTTTGCATAGTATGTGGCGATTAATTGGTTTGCGTTGATTAGGTCGTTGAGGAAGTGGGCAGGATTGATGCTTCTGCTATATTCCTTTACTGCGAAATGCAGGTGCGGTCCGGTAGAATTTCCGGTATTTCCGCTTTTTCCGATGATGAAGCCCGCTCTTACTTTTTCTCCCGTCCTGTAATACAATTGCGACAGGTGCAGATAAGCGGTTTCAAATCGGTCAAAATGTTTGATTTTGATGTAGTTTCCACCACCTTTGGAATCCCAACCCGATTCGGTGACGATTCCGTCAAGGACGGCGTAAACATCTTCGTGGTCGGCTTTCAAATCAATGCCGTTGTGCATTTTGCGCATTCCAAAAATGGGATGGATTCTTGAACCATAACCCGAAGTGATAGACAGATTACTCTTCAGGGGCATCACTATTTTGGAGATGGATGGAAACCATTCATTTTCATCAGAAATAGAATTTGGTTGCTCTAATTGGGTATTGTTTTTACTATTATTATCACTCTTTAAAATCAGTTGATGCAGGGAATCTTCCAGTTTTTTATACTGCATTTCCTCGAATTGTTCTTCACCGTTATACTGCTTTATCAACGATTTCAGGGAGTCCAATTCCGTCCTTATGTTCGATTTTGAAGTAAGGTTGAACACCTCCTTCCAAGATTTTTTGCCTTTCCTGTCCTTGGTTTCAGCCATTTTTTCAGCAGGGATGAAAACCTCACTTCTTCGGTGTAAGGTTGGTGTCAGCGTATTAAACTGCGCCGACAGAAAGTTTCCTGTTAGAATAAAGATGGGTACAAGAATATTTGCTATTTTTTGTTTCATTATTTTATTCTTTTGAAAGTTCGTTCACAATGAGTTCCACCTCTTTGTTGATTTTTCTGAAATTGGTCATCAGGACTTCGTCTTTCCGGTCTTTTCCTGTTTTGTCCGCAAAGGAGTAATAAACGGGCATTTTCACATAGTTCTGTTCCTCGTGCTTGATGGCTTTTAAATCCAGGTTGATTTTTCCGTTCATAGCGGAAGTTTTGTATTCTTCGGTGTCGTTTTCTTCGCCCTGGGCAATCATTCCAACCATTTCTCCGGTTTTAAGCGCGGCTATCTTTCCAGCAGGAATCATATTGTCCATCTTCTCGTTAATGCTCGTCGTAGTTCCCTGCTGCGATATGGATTGGGAGTAGGATTTCTGTTTGATTTTGCCAAACAGTTTTTCGAGCCAGTCCAAAGTGTTTTTATCTCTTGCGGAACCCGACAGAATATTCCCGACAATGGCGGAAATGGTATCGGCGACCTCTTTTTTGTAGAATTGTCGGAGTTGCGGAATTTCCTGCAGTCCGAGCAAAACCGCAACCCGGTTACTTCTTGCCGTTGCCACTACATTGTCGATTTTATGGATGTAAATCGTTGGAAATTCATCTGCTATAATTCCTCCCGGTAAATTGTGTTTGGAGTTGATCAATCGCAAAGTCCTGTTCAGAACCGAAGAATAAAGTGCGGAATTAATATCCTGTGTTCCCGGATCCGATGCCAGAATCAGGATAGAAGGATTTTCCCTGTCGGTAATCTTCAGTTCGACTTCGTCACCCGAAAACACCCAAAAACTTTCCTTGGTCGCCAATCGGGACATAAAAATTTTCAAGGTTCCAATCTGTCCTTCCAACTGGTCAAAAGCCTTGTTGTCATAAGCGGTCTTGAACGGCGACAGCAGCGATAAAATTTCCTCATTGGTGAACAGCGCATCAAAAATCTCTTTGTAACTGCGGTTCATAAAGGAAAGGATATGCGGTAAATCAGAATATTTTCCGTTCTCGAGTCTGGCAAAAAAGTAGATGCACGACGAAAGGAAATTGATTGCCGACTGCGTGAAAAACGCGTCGGAACCGCCTCCCGAACTTGAACCGCCTTTTTGGAGTGATGACACCATCGATTCTGCCATTTCTTGTGCTTCCGCCAAAGTCTGGATGTATTCTTTTCTAAACGGGTTCACTCTTTTGGATTTTTCCACGTCGTTCAAATTGATGACGTGGAACTGATGCTGGTAGCCCTTATTCTTACTTTTTTTGAGCAAATAATGGTAATAGGCGATTTGTGCCAAATCGGGAAATTTGAAATCATAAATACACAGGCAGAATCCTTTACCAATCATCTGACGAATCGCGGGATTGATGACCCCGAAAGATTTTCCAGAACCGGGCGTTCCAATCACCATTGTTCCTCGAAACGGATTGATATTCATCCAACCTTTTTTGATGGTTTTCTGAAACCTGAACAGATACGGAATATTGATGCTGGTATCGGTTTCTACGAGTTGCTGGTTTTGGTCGAAACTTTCCTCTTCAACATTCCATCGGTCTTTGCCCATCTTCTGCTGCATCAGTTTGGAAATGGAATCCGCTCCCATCTGAAGAATCACCGCTCCCAAAAAAGAAAGCACCGCATACATGATCTGGTATAAATTCAAACCGGGAAGTATCTTTGGAATTGTCGTATTTCCTGCCTCGTTCTGCCATATCAGCGAAGAGAAAATCATCAGCAGTCCTAAAATCATCGGAATGACAATTTCGGTCGCAATCTTTAAATCCCGTTTTTTCTTCGCTTTCGTTCCAATGGCGACCAAACCAATCAAAATAAGCGTTGCAAATTTTGCATGGATCGGCGGATAAAAGAAACTCATCTTTGAAAAATTCTTCAACAGATTGGAGACCACTGGAATATCGGCATTCAGATAGAACAACGATGCACAGTCCAATGCAACCACGGCATAGACCGCCTTCTGAAGGAATCCATAAATCTTTATCTGGTGCTGTTGTTCCTGCATTAGGTATAGTTTTGAAAATATTGATTGAGTAAGTGGTGTTCGCGGAGAAGGCTGCTATGTAACTTCTTCTGTTCTTCAAACAACTGCTCATGCTGTTTCTGCATTTTCACAAGATTTTCATCAATTTGATTCATATCACTAATTATTTCTTGTGCTTTTGTCTCAATATTCTTCACTAAATCAAGCCTGGTTAATTCTTCACAGATTTTTTTTGAAGATTGACTCTCTTTTCTCTGTTCCTCATAAGCTTGATTAAGTTTTTGATTAAGTTTTTGCAGCACATTATTTTTTTGCTGGCAGTTAACTAACTGTTCTGATTTCTCGGTGTTCTGTTGAACCATTGAAATAAAGATTAAAACGTAGCATCCCCATAGCAAGTACAGAAATCCATTAACCAGCTGTTCGAGCGTAATAGTAAATTCCATAGTCATATTCTAAAATGTATCTGCCTTTAAAATATCCGAATAGTTCACCTTCATTTCAATGGTTCTTCCAGAGAATTGCTCTTCGATTAGCCGGATCATCATTACTTTACTATTCGGATAAGTGAACTTTTTGAAGACATAAATGTTCCGGTAATTTTTCCTGAAACTCTTTTGACCGTTTAACCGAAAAATCGGCGTCAGTTCAATACTCTGGTTGTTCGTTGCTTTGTAAATCTTTTTATCCTCAATCGAAAACTTTAAATCTTCAATGTCGTAACTCAGGTTGGTGCGGTTCTCAAAAGTCAAATCGAGAAAGATATAATCGCTCATCACGTAAACGTTGTTGAGCTGCATCGAGAGTTTCATATTTTTCTGTTCACGAATGGGCTTTTCATCGGTTTTTTTCTGAATAATTTGCATTGCAAACTTTGCCAGTTCCAAATTTGAAAAAGTCATTTTGTTAAACTCAATCGGCTGCATCGCTTCGGGCTGGATATGGATATTGGTGGCGATATTCCTGTTTTCAGAATTCCTGTAAACGGCCTTATATTGTGCGATAAAGGATTGTCCGACTACCGTGATGATTCCGACAGTGCTACCGTTGGAGAATGAATTTGGTGTTTTTGTTTTCTCTTTGGAATCGGCCGGAATATTGTCACTAATTCTAATTCTCGCAATGTTGGTGGTCGGTAAATCTCCCGTCAGTTGTTGCGTCGATAAATCTACATATTGAATCGGCTCCGGCGAAATAATGTGCAGGTTTACATCTTTGGTAATTTCAAGTTCGGGCAATTCCGACAGGATTTGTTCTTTGGTTGCCGTCTGTGCCATCAAAATATTGGCGATTAATGCGAATAGTAGTACGAATGTATTTTTCATCTTTTGGCTTTTATGGGTTTTTTGAATTTTTAAGTTGTTTTTCGTCAATCAGAAAGACATAGGAATTGTATTTCAGTTTGGCTTTATTGGTCTTAATCAGATTGGCAATGGATTTAGAGGTGGAGGTAAACAGTTTGCTTCCGATGCTCGTGAAGAATCCTGAACCGCCCATATCCATCTGCGTTCCCTGAACGGAATTACTTCCCATTTCACGGATCATCTCACGGAAAACACTTTGCGGAACATACAGCCCCTTCATTCCGTCCAAATCATAAATGGAGAGATGAACCGGCAGGATTTCCCCTCTGGTAAATACCGAGACAATGGTCAGGTCCACCCGCTGCATTGCAAACCCTGAAATCTGACCGTAAAGGATAGAACCTTTTTCAATCTTTCTTTGTCCCACGAATATATCTTCCAAAAGCCTAAATCGGATTCTGCTGCCGAGAAAACCTTTGTTGTCTTCATCGATTACGGCTTTTATGAAACTGTTCTCCGTTTCCCTGTAAAAGGCATTGAAGCCACTGTTTATTCCTGACTTGCTGACATTGAAGGTAGAGTTGAGAAACTCCTCCATTTTTTCCTTGTTGGCTTTCAGTTTCTGTTCTGCCAATAACTTGCTCTGGTATTCGGGATCTCTGGATTTTTCCAATGAATCCATCACCAGCATCTGTTCTTTCAGATATTTTACCGGGTCGGGCTGAACATTTTGTGTTTTTTCCTTAGGACTTTCTGAAGCATATTCGTTTTCAGGTTTTCCGTAGGATTTGTCGTTCAGCATCCGGATGATGTCTGCTGAGCGGTTGTAGTCCTTGTCTTCATTCTTGGGATTGTAATAAGACGACGGTTTTCCTTTTACCGGAATTTGATTCTGTCTTGATGACACCGCCTTTAGGGAATCTATCCTTCGTTTCTGGTCGATGGAAATTTGGTCTTGGTAACTCATTAAACTGTCATGTTCCTTGTCCAATCCTTCTAACATCGATCTGTTGTCGCCATTTTTGAAAAAGGCATCATACGCATCATTTTTGGTCATAATGGAATCCCGAGTTTCACCAAATGATGTCGAAAGTTCTTTAGGCTGATCCTTTTTGGTGTCTTCCTTGGTGAACTGCGCCCCCACATAAATGAAAAGCAACAGAAACGGAAGCGCCAACAGCGGCAGCACATATTTCTTGTCTTTAAAGTTTATTTTTTTCATTGAGTTGCTATTTTTAATTCAATTGCTTTCGGTACTACCGGAATTTTTTAGTTTTTGATACTGACTGTACAGGTATTCTATTCTCAGGCTGTCCTCCTTTCTCAGTTCGTTTCGATCTCTTTTCAGTTTTAAGCCCTTGAGTTCCTCCACTATGTTTTCCATTTCCTTATCCCTTTTTACATCGGAATTTTGGTGGACGGCACTTTTGTTATAAAGCACCGGCGGTTTGATTTTGAACAATGAATTAGACGGGAAGAAAATCCCCTGAATCAGTGAGCCGACAAACGATACCGACAGAAAAATCATCGAATACGCGAAAAACTTTTTCGGATGCTTTGCCGCCCGTTCCCATGCGGTCTTTGCAGTTTGTTTAAGTAAGGCAATCATTTTTAATAGGAATTTTTGGTTTGGTTCGACAGTTCTTCGTTATCAAGGATTCTCCAGTTCTTAAGGAGAACACCGTGAGGATTGTTGGGACTTCGGATGATGTCCTCAAAAAAGCCTTCGGTAACGAGTTTCCGGGTGATGACTGCTGATTTTCTGGTAATCATCTGCTTTCCGTAAAAGGAGAACTTCTTTTGCTCCATATTCAGTGAAATGGAATCCGTATGGATGCTCACCATTGAACTCGAAGCCACAATCTGGTTGTAGAATCCTTTTTCTTTGAGGTTGGTGTATTCTTTTTTTCCACTGTCGTCAATGAGGTAAAGGGATTTTTGAATATTTTCTTTGATGTATGCATCATCGGGAGCGAGCGTGAAAAACAGCCGGTGAAACAGTTCGATCTGGGCTTTGTATTCCACAGGTCGGTTCAACAGCACATCGGTTTGCTTTGCCAAAACCGGCACCCCGTTATCCAAAATGTAGATGGACTTTCTGGAATCCTGAATCATCTTGTAGGCGAAAAAGAAACCCGCCAACACGATAATGACTGCAAAAGCCACCGTTCCGAGGGAAACAATTTTGTTGATTATTATTCTTTGTTCTATATTTTTGATCAGCATGTTCTTATTTTTTTGAGTTATTCATTGCACTTCCTACCATTCCTGAAGGAGAACCTGCCGCTGCAGATTTTACTGCCGCACCTGCAACACTTGCTCCTCCCGTTTTGGCGGCAAGTATGGTGGTTTTGGCACCTCCGCTTATTCGTGCTGCAGCCATCTTCATCTTAGTCATCGCTCCGGCTCCTCCTGCTGTGACAATCGTATCGGCAATGGTTGGCGTCATCAGTACCCCGATTCCCGTCACGATGTAGGCGACACAGGTAAAAAGTTGGTTGTAGATCATTCCCGAATTGCTCACATAGACCATTAAAGCATCCAAATTGGTAATGGTTCCGTTGGTTAAAAGCGTGTCATACCGCTCAATTTCCATTTCATAGCCGGAAGCGATGAGCTGTTGCCCAATGTTGATGATGGTATAGGCAACGAAAGTGTAGAGATTAACATTGATGAATTTGGATACCCAGCTGTAGAGTGAGTTCTCAAATCCGGGTATGAGCGCCATTCCAACAGCAATCGGTCCCAAAATAATGAGGATGTAAGCCCAGATTTTTTGGATGAAGAATATCAGGTAGACACAAATCCTAAGAACGGAAAGACAGATAAATTCGATGATTTCAGCAACGAGTTTTTGCAATTGGAACTCCATCCGTATTTGCCATTCCTTGATGGGCTGGATGAGTTTATCCAATCCCTCGCTGATATCGAACCAGGAATCGTCCGCATCCTTTCCCGTGTTGTTGATGACGTCTTGTTTGGCGTCTTCATCGGCTTTCAACTTGATGACGGCATCCAGCAACTGCTGTTGCTTTTTGAAACGCTGCACTCTTAAATCATTCACTTCGGATTCAATGTCGCTGAAAATGGCGATTCCCGGTTCGGCAATGGCTTCAAAGGGTGCCTGAATCATATTCACGAATCCCGACCAATACACGAGGGTAAATCCTATGAGGATGGGCTTCAGCATCGGGGTGATTTCCCATTCGCGGTCTCCCGCCGCCATTTGCCAGCCCATATAACCGAGGTACATCAATGCTCCCAATCCTCCAATCGCCCTTCCGACCAATGCCGAACCTGCAGCACTGTCCTGAACGCTGTTGTCCAGTTTAGTGAAGACCTCCATAAACCATTTCTCAAATGCGCCGTCGCCTTTCAGAAATTGAAGCAGGTTGCTGTAATCACCGTCTGTTTGCGCAAAACCGAAGATGGGCAGTAAGATTGCCAATAGGCAAAACAATAGTGTGGTAGTTCTGTTCATCTTAAAAGCGGTGTTTGTATTGTTGCATCGTGTTGTGGATAATCTGCTTGTCCGAAGCAGGTGTCCACGCCTGTGGCAGAGCATAGGGTGAATGGTTTCTAAGAATATTTTTGTAGTCCAGTAACAGCGTAGTCCTATTGTTATACTTCCGTAATTCCTGAACCAATTTTCTCCACCGGATAAGGGTTTCGTGATACATAATGAAGCGTTTTCCTCTCGGCATATCCATACTTCTGGACATTGAATATTTTTCCTTGATCATATCCAGTTCTTCCTGCATTCTCTTGAGAGTTCCCGTGGTATTGAGCATATCGTACGTTTGCTGGTCTTTCAGCCGCCATTCGATAAAGTTCTGCGGAGTGTCGGGAAACTGGGTAATGGGCTTTAGCATCCTTTTATAGTAAAGCAACCAAAGCGGATCGGCATCAACCGTGGCGGATGTCCAATGTGCAAAATCCTGAACGCTTCTTTTATAAATGGTGTCGGAAGCAGCTTTGATTTTTTTGGCTTCCTCTTCTTCAATTTTTACCTGTGCAAACCGTTGGTTCTGTACTCCAGTCGGTTTTAGCGGTCGGATGTCTTCACTGTTTTTATAGTCCCTGTTGATGCTTGGCGCCCACATTCCCCAAACCGTAGCGTAGGCAAAGTTGGTCTGAATCCCCAAAAAATATTTGGGATAAGGTCGCCAGTCACCCCAACTTTGGAAGACCATTCTTTTGTGTTGGGCGACAATCGAGGGGTCATACAGTCTTTTGACGGTAAACTGTCCAAACACACACATCGAAATGAGAATTAACTGCAGCATTCCTAATTTTCTAATTAATTTTTTCATCTGTATTTTTTTATGTTTTTAGTTGAAGATGTATCGGTATTTCTGAATAATCTCCCCTACAATGGCTTTGTCGATGTTGACATAGTTTCTTAAGACCGGAACCTGATAGAGGTATGGGATTTTCTTGGCGTTCTCCAACCTTAAAATGATGTAGAGAATGTTCCCGTTGATATTCCGGACGCGGGTAAAAACTTTCTCAATCAGCATTTCCCTGTCCATCGCATCTATTAAGAAATCTTTATCCTCATTGAGGATGTCCTGCATGACTTCCTGTTTGAGTTTTACCGCCTGTTTGCCGATTTCCACGTAGTATTTGGAGACCAATACGGCATATTCAGGATGTTGAGCGGACAGGTTAAGCATCTTGTTGGAATTGGCAGTGATTTTTCCCATATACTGATACAAATACACCAGCTTTTTGCTCTGCGAAAGGGCTGAATTGACATTCTTAAGTTGCTGGTAAATGTATTCCTGAATGGCGATGACCTGCGCCGTCTTATTTTTGATATCGTCATACATTTCCTTCTGCTTTTCATAGGAATCCAGAAATGCCTGTTCGCTCGCCATTCTCACACCGTGGTTGGTGGTCAACTGAAGCAACAACCGGTCATTGAAGGCGATTTGCTGGGATTTTAATCCTGTAGCGAAGAGTAGTATTATCACAAAAAATATTTGTTGCATTTTATAGGGATTTTATTTGGTTCATAATACTTTCCACAACCTGCTTGTCACGGTTCACATAGTATTGAAATGCGCGCTTGTTGCGCAATACCTTGGCTTTGATGTCCCGAATTTTCAGCAGGATATGCGTGGAATTTCTGCTGAGTGTTTTTACCTCACCTAAGGCGTAATCCAAAAGGATCTTCCGTTCTGATTTTTCCATCTGGTTCATTGCACCGTAGGAAACCACAATCCCTATAATCAGCCTGGTCGCCATCTGCAGGTCGTCCACAAACTGAACCTGTGAGGGCAATACCGCAATGATGGACAACGGCGCGGTTTCAATCTCGTTCACAATGGCGGTCTGATTCTGGATGATTTTTGTGATCTCCCTGTTCATCGCAATTCCGGTCGGTATGGCTTGAATGGCAAACGATACGATCCGTAACCGGTCCTGAATCTTCGTGACCTTGTCCTTGAATCCGTTCCACTGCGTTCTGTTGGCAGTTTCTACCGTAGCATTGGCTAATTGGTTTTTCCGCATGTCCTTCTGCCTATCGTGTTCCTTCATCGTGGAATTGATTTCAATATTCATCATCGGAAAGGAAACATATTCTTGCTCCCAAGTCGGTGTGGAACCACCACTTGAGGAAGTCATTATGACATAGATTATTGGAAGAATTAGGATTAAAATGAGTTTTGTTTTCATTACTCCACTTTTAAAAATTCCTCTTATAGCGGTTCATTATATTTTCCACGATGCCTTTGTCGGTATTGATGTATCCGGAAAATGGATTGATGGAGTTCCAAAAGCCCAGTCGGTTGGCTTTCTCCAGTCGAAGTTTGATCGCCAGAAGCCATAGTTTCAGGTTTTTTACATTCTCGGAAATATTATGGAGGAGTTTATAGCGGTCTCCGGCGGTGGCAAGGTTGAGTTCGCCGGAAGCCAAAATATCCGAGACATCGGTCACGATTTTTAAACTTTGCTCATAGGTTTTCTGCGAGGCCTTCACTCCAAAAATGGCATATTCGGGATGTTGGGATGCTAACTGAACCACCTGTGAAGAATAGTGATAGCATTTATTCAATTCCGAGTAAATTTCCTTGACCTGAATGCCGTTCTGCAATGTTCCCGATACTTCTTTCAGACCTTTTAAAATCTTGTTTTGAATGTCATTCGCTACGACCATCTGCGTTCCCACCCAGGTTTGGGCATCTTTCAGTTTGGAGGTTTCCTCAATGACATCATTCTGTTTGGCTTTCAGATTCTCGGAGTAGAGAATCATCGCTGCTGTTACCGTGGGATCGATATAGGTGCTTTGGGCATAGCCTCCAATTCCCCAAAGAGAGAAAATGAGCATTAAGATTTTAAGACTAAACTTTTTCATATTCATTTTGTTTGATTAATTCTGCCAAACTGATGCTCCGGTCTTCCAATTCCTGTGAAATGATTTTGAAGACATTCTTACCTGTATTCTCCGGTTTTATTTTCTGATAGTAAGCGGTAAGTTTCGTGTCTATAGGTTTCTGATACAGATTGACCAGCGATACAAGGTTTTCAAGACCGTCTCCGAATTTTTTCAAATCGTCAATAATTTTGATTAATGCTTCTTCGTAATTGCCGTAGTGTTGGACATAATATTCAACTGCCGATTTCTCGGGTTTCTCGGTGGTGTAAGTCAAGTATTGCTCAAGAGAAACCTCATTGCCATACACCTCGCCTTTGGATCCCCGCTTCAGATAAAATTCCTTGAAACGGCTTCTTCCAAATTTGTTGTTCAGGTTATTGATTGTAAATATCTTGTTCTGCTCCACTTTGTTGAGGGAAAGCAAGGCCGCAATCCGGTCAAAATTGTCCTTGAACTTCTTCTGATCCAGCAGAATAAAAGTGTCGGAATTGTTGATGATACTGTCTTTTACCACTGCATTTCCGATAATATCGTCAAGTTCCTGCGTAACGACCACCGCTTCTCCCCAAAATTTTCTGACGGTTTTGTAGAGATAAAGGATATAGCCACCCATGAGTTTTGAGGCAATTGCCTTCCACGCTTCTTCTATAATGAGGGCTTTTCTGCGGTCTTTCCGAAGACGCATTTTTTGAATGAAAGTGTCCATAATAATCAAGGTGACTATCGGAAACAGTTTCGGATTGTCCTTCACATTGTCGATTTCAAAAACGATGAAGGGTTCGTCAAAGAGTGTATTGTCCGCACTTTCATTGAGCGTCGTTCCGTATCTTCCGCCTTTGTAAAAGTCTTTCAACACAAAGAGAAAGGTTCTTAAATTGAATTCTCTTTCGGTAATCGTGTGCTTTTTATTGTTCAGATAAAGCGGTAGAAATTTATCGCAGTAATCGTAAAATCCATTAAATGACAATTCTTTGGCTTCCAATCTCTCTTCTAATTCTTTGATTTTTTTAATGATGGAGGTTCTGAACGACGCATTCCATTCTTCAGCGGATTTGGGATGTCTGATCACCTCATTCGCCTTGATAAGGATGAGTTGGGTTTCGTTGTAAATCTGCCTTTTTTCCTGATCGTTCAGGGTTTCATAGGCTTCATAAACCTTGTAAAATTTTTCGCTGTCGTAATTCGGGTTGTTCAGATTTTTGTCGGGATGGTATTCTATCGCCAGTTTCCTGAAGGCTTCCTTAATCTCGTCCGCATCCGCATCGAAGGCAATTCCCAAAATATCGTAATAGTTGTTCTGTCCTTTAGCCTGATTCTCAAAATCAGAAAATAGATCTTCTTCGTGAATGTTGTATTTGCCAAGATACAGGATGAGTTCCTCCGTGGTTTTCTTTTCATACCACCGGGTTCCCGAATTGAAATACTGGTGATAATACGACATCAGCACATTGTCCAAAATGGATTTCTGAGCCGCGGACATTGCCGCATCCGCTCCCTGCCAAATGAGGAATATGAGGTTCGTGAGAAATTCAATTTTTTCAATGTTGAACTCTTTTTTGTCCATCAGAAACGGGTTCATCGTAATCGGTTTTTCTTCTGTGTACTGGATGTATCTTCCACCTTTATATTTGCAGGTTCCGGAATAGGAATCTCCTGTATCCACGATGACCACATCGTAATTGTAGGTCAGATACTGCTCCACGATGTTATTCATCAAAAACGATTTTCCTGAACCGGACGGTCCCAACACGAATTTGTTTCGGTTGTTGATTCTTCCCGTTTTCATTGGTAAGTCCGCAGGATCGACCTTGAGCGGAACGCCCTGTCTGTCGGTAAATCTTAAATAAAAGTTGGATTCTTCGTTCACGGGATAACTTTCCTTAAAAAAAAAACACAAGGCTGCTTCGCTTGTCGTCATGAATAAGTCATACTCCCGAAGTTCGGTAGCATTGCCGGGAATTGCCGAGCGGAAGAGTTCCAACTGGTTGTAGGCATTCTTGGAAACGATTATCCCTTTGGTGAAGAGTTTGTTTTCTATCATCGACTGGATGCTTTCCATTTTTTCCAAGGAGTCTGCTGAAAACATCAGGGAAAAATGGGCATTGACCACCAACTGTCCGTCGATGGCGATATTATGCAGCAGCGACTGAATTTCCTCGGCAATAATGGCGTTGGAAGGTGAATTGTTCGCCGCTCCCTCGTGCTTCTTCTTTTTCTTGTCAAGTTCCCTTTGCTGTGGTGCCTGCAATGGAATGGTGATGATCTGATTGTAAATGATGGTTTCGTAGTCCTCCAGTTCGTTGATAAAGGTGAAATTGTCCACCGCTGTTTCCGATGCAGCGCCGTTCCCGCCCAATACGGAATAAGGGTCTATTTCTGAAGGCAGGTCGATATTTTCGACATCGACGTAAGAAATGTTCTTGACAAACCGGCTGCCCATCTGTAGGTATTCGTTGGTGCTTTTGATATTGTCAAACACAGGGATTTCGGTAAACTGCATCGACAATACACCCGATATGTAAAATTCAAAATCCTTCTCGAAAAGGAATTCAGGTTCACACCCGCTCTGCTTGAGGAGCATCAGAACCTTTTGACATTTATCTCTTAAATCTTTATAATTCTTTTCAGAAAAGTCGTAAGGCTTGTTTTTCTTTTTGAGTTTGTCGTCAACAATATCTGTGAAAAACAACACGGTTTCAATGGTTTTGAACAGTCTGCCGTCAAAGTGTTCGGAATATTTTTGTTGTAGAAACTGGTTGGATGGTTCTGCCGTGTATCTCTTTTTTGAAAAAATATCGAGTTTCTGAATAATCCTTCCCTCACCGATAATCGATACGACCTGATTCAATACCGTATGGAAGTGCAGATAATTGTCCGGGTCTGCGGAATACTGCTCGACAATATTTTTGATTTTGATTCCAATGATGGGGTTTCCATACTGCCCGAAAAGCACGTCAAAATCCCAACCGTAGTCAGTGCCGTAGTCGTAGCCGATGAACGGAATGTCGAATGCCTGCTTTTTTGTCTTCATGTAGAATTTTTACTTTGTTACTTTTTTGATTTTTCAGTTTTTGAATGGTCTGCAAATTTCTTATGGTTGAATCTTTTAGGGAAAATCATTACCTGATCGAAGTTTTTGGTTTTGTCGTAGAGTCCGTTTTTGTCCTGCCTTCTGAAGATTAAATACACACCTCCCGCAGTGACTGCAAGTCCGAACAATGAACCCAATAATCCGAATTTGGATAAAATGAGTGCTGCAACGACTCCGCCTCCCACAACGCCGACTGCATAAAAGATGTATTTGCCTTTGAGTCCGAAAAAGACAAGGGGTTTTTTAAGCCCCTTGTAGAGGTAGTAACCCATCTTAGGCAAAGAATGCGGTTACAAATTCCGGAACGACAATCAGGAAAATCATGGCGCCGCCGTAGCCCAGGATTTCTTTGTTGACATCTTGATCACCGTTCGTCCATTTGTTGTAAACTCGGAGTCCGCCAATGAACCCGACCAATCCACCGACTGCTTTCAGGATGAGTTTGATGGGATCCCAATAATCTTTGATGTCACTTGCGGCATTCGAGATAGCTGTTGCACCGCCTTGTGCGAAAATTGGGGACATTGCCAACATCAGCAAGGCAACGGCTAGTACTTTCTTTTGGATCACTTTGGTGTTGAAATTTTTTTTCATCATTTTTTAAAATTTTAGGTTAGTTATATGGGTTTGTGTTTTCTTTACTGTGTGGAATGATAAACCTTTTCACCGTCGTAGTTTTTAACTAGTTTGATGGAGGTGTGTGCAAGACTGACCATTTTTTTCCAATACTGATCATTCTCTTCTTGTAGTGTTGGTTTTGGAATCTGAACTATTTCTTCCGCTTCAGTTTGGGATTCAACTTCTTCTTCGGGTTCGGTTGCACTTTTCTTTTCGGGTTGCTCTGATTCTTCTTTAGTTTCTGAAACCTTAATCTCTTCAGGTGATTCAGTTCTGGGAATATCTCCGTCCATTTCTTCCTCGGCTTCAAATTTTCTTCTCATTTCTTCCAAATCAGGTGGTTCGAAAATTTTCGATGGATCGACAGATAATGGAGGATGAACCTTCTGAAAGGATTTCGGAGTTCGGATATTTTCGACATCATCAATCTCAATACGACTTTCCGGCGGGCTTTCTGTTTTGGCAAAACTGACGAGGGAGAATTCCTCGGCTTCATCGGTAACGGCTGTTTTCTCTTTCTTCAAAAACAGGTCATAGACAATGTTTCCGCCGTAATACAGGACATAGATTCCTATTAAAATGAGTGAATATTTTAGCATTTTTATTTTTGGTTTTTTGGATTAAAGGGTTATTTTCAGTTCCTTGTTAATTTGTTCGATAATTTCGTTAAAGGGTCTTTTGACTGCATTTTTTTGGTCGTAATTCAATGTTCTTGTGTTAATGCTTTGAAGGCTGTTTCTTTTGTGTACGGAGTTTTCAAGCAGAAGCCCATATTTGGCAAGTTCCTGGTCCATTTCTCTTTGGTTCCGGTATTTGTAACCTTTGTCGTATTTAGAGCGGATAAAGATGCGTTCTGCCTCACTTTCCAATAAACCAAGCATATTTTTGAAGACCAAAGTCGATTTTACCGATACATCGGAGTACTCAAAGGGAATGATAATGAAGTCGCTGTAGATCAGCACATCGCTGTATTTCCGGTCAAGTGTTCCCGCCAAATCGAAGATGTAGATGTTTTCACTTTCCTTCAGTTCGATGACTTCTTCCAAATCCCTGAAAGGCGGTTTTGTATCATCCTCGCCGATGACTTCCACATCGTAGAGTTTGGGCAATTCCGATTCCTCATCATCCAGCCATTTAGAGTAGAAGGATTTCTGAAAATCGAAATCATAAACCTTAATGCTCCTTTCTGACACAATGGACAGATAATTGGCAAACGCAATGGCGAGGGTAGTTTTTCCGGCTCCGCCTTTTTGGGTAGCAAATGTGATAATCATTTTATTATTTGATGGTTGACGGTTATCTGTAATTTTATCTTCGCTTTTTACGTCTTTTTCTGAGTTCGTCTTCCGCGGGGTCTTTTCCCGATCCTGATGTTTTGGTGAACTGAAAAAACAATTCATTAACACTTTGGCGCAGTTCCTTTGACAGAATTTCATCTTCTTTTGTCTTTATGATCGGCTTTTCTTGATTCAGATTCAAAAATTTTTGATATTCTTTTTTGCCAATCAGATATTCTAGGGAGCCTACATAGTGAAGTTTTGAGTGGACAACATAATATTTTCCGTCTTCCGATTTTATGAGGTGTAGATCTTTTGAATTTTGTTTTTTCAGATAGTCCCTTACCTCATTTTTCACTGATTCGAAAATTTTCTTAGTCTTTCTGCTCTTGGTTTCAAAAAGCATAAAATCTTTCAGTATCGCTTCTGCATTGGTGCGTTTTAGATATTCCATCAGAATCTTTTTTAATGCATTGTCCGTAATGTTGTAGTCCTTTAAGCTTTCAAATAATTTTTTGTCAATCCTATCATCGGTTAACTCGAACAGTTCATTCATTTTGATGATGTCGTTTCCCTTATAAACCGTTTCGGTCTTGTGGTCAATCAGGCTGTATCCGAACGGTTTTTGTCCGTCTTTGTAGTGAAAGACCACATCAAGTCCGAAAATATCCCGTAACTTTTTTTGCATTTCGCTTTCAAACTCTATTTTAGCTTTCCAGTCTTTGTGCTTTTCTTCTGGAAGCATTGATTCCCTTTTTCTTCTATCTTCTACCCTGAAGACTTTGTTGGAACTGAGTTCCCTGTATTTGGTCAAAATGGCTTTCAACTGCAAACTCCTGCTGTCTTTTGAATGCGGGCTAAGTCGGATTTTGCTGCCGTCGATGGTTTTGAGAGGTATGCCGCTTTTAAGTATATCATATTTTTTTTCATCATTTGTGTTTTGTGATAGTCTGTATCCGCTTCTTTCCAGCAAGAGTTCAAGTTGTTTTAGCGAACCAATTCTGTATTTCAGTAATTTTTCAAGTTCCTGCTCCGGCGTAATGCCGTATAATTTTTCGAGGGTTTTTGAGAGGGCTTTCTGCGCTTTTAACCGCTCGTAACTGTCATTGATCTTTTTTCCGGTTTCCTTGTCCACCCTTGTCGAAACAATGTGAACGTGGTTGTTCTCCGTATCGTTGTGGAAGACCACTATGTAGGGTTGGTTGCCATAACCCATTTCATGCATAAAATCGTCCGCAACCTTTGTGAGTTCTTCCTTCTGGTGTGCCTGAAACTTGGTGGAAATCACAGCGTGGAACTGTGGCTTTTTTACTTTGTCGCTTTTCGAGATAGATTTTAAATAATCCCGAACCTGCTCCGGACTGCTACCTTCGTTGATGAAGGAGGGAAAGTTTTTCAACAGCATCAGTTCTCCAGTTCCTTTCTCCACCTTTTTGTCGTTGTACTGAACACCGTGAAAATTGGAACTTGCAGAACCTAAAATCTTAACGATCATTGGCGATGAGTGAATAAATTTTTAAGAATATCTCATTTTGCTTTTCCTTCAAGTCAACGATGGTTTTCAGTTGGTTTTGAAAATTGCTCAATTCGGTTTGGGAAATAAACTTTTGGCCATTAACGATTCTCGCTATCTGATTGATGTTGGTTTCAATCTTGATGAAGATGTTGTCCTGTTTTTCAATGAACGCTAATATTTTTTTTCTCTCATCTTCCAAAATTCTGTTCTCTACCGAATCGATAATTAAACTGGTGAGGGAAATTTTTCTCTTGGAACAGATTTTTTTCCACTTTTCTTTTCGGAGTTTTTGAACCCTGATCAGGATCACCTCTTCCTTTCCTTCTTTTGTCATTTTTCATATCGTTTGTTTTTGTTATTTTTAAGGCAGATAAGGCTTGATCCAATTGGAGTATCCCTGTACTTCACCGTAGGTGTAATATGAGGTGGACATGGCATTGAGTGAGGTTTGGGGAATTTGAATCGAGTAATTTTCAAGCAATGCCGGGAAAAACTGGGTGGAATTTTCAGTATGAAGTAATACGATTTGATTGGGAATGTAGCCGATGTCGCTGAAGATGCTTGCTATACTGATAAAGTCGATTCCTGTAATTGGTGCAGAATTGTAAGACCGGTAGATCTGGAATCTGACATTGACAATTCCGTTAACTTTTCTGAAAAGGACAAATCCTTTCAATCCTCCGAAATTTTTGGTTCCAATCGTGTAATATTTTGAAGAGGTTAGATAAGCATGACTGTTTCCTGAATAATTTACCGGTGCAGACCATGTTGAAGTCGCCGTTAAAGGATCAGTCCCATTTTCATCAAACGTCAAAACGATTCGGTATTCAGTCGGCTGTTTTTCTTTTGCAAAGTTTTGCCATACGTTACCATCAAAATAATACATTCCAGACTCGCTGACATTGATGACCTGCCCGGAAAGATTAGACGCCGGAGAGGTTACAAAGACTACCGCGCCCTTTTTTGTATTTGAATAAGATTTTGAAGCCAATTGGTCACCGGTAATTCTTGGTGGAATGATGCCATCGTAATGGCTGGGATCGTTTGGTTTTCCAACAACTTCAAAAGTTGTTTCAGGATTTGTGGTGTTGATGCCGACTTGTGCTTTTACCGATATGCCAACAATCAACAGAAAAAAATAAAGTAGTGTTTTCATCATTTTGATTAAAATTTCTTCTGCAAAGTTGAAACATCAAAACCGTGAAAACAATAGTATTCATGGGACGTGGACTAAATAAGACCAATCTGGACTATACTGGATTCTTGGAAGACTAAAAAAGAATAATCTGGACTATTCTGGACTCTTTGTTTAAAATTTCAGAAAAAACAGAAAAACAAGTTCCGCCGTTTTTCTCCCCTTTTTGCAAAAAAGGCAAGATCGTCATTGGTGATGCAACTTGAAAAGCTGTATATACAAAGACACATCTTGCTAAATGAAAGTTTTCAGATATAAGAGCTTAAAAAAATGTTTACAACGGACTTCGTTTAGGAAGTTTTTGCTTTTGAAGAAGAAAATAGAACAACTTTAGTAATTGATTGTAATTATTTTATGTCTGCTTCGCAAATAGTATACTTTTTTAGTATGGCCTATTATTGATCTGCAATTATTTCAGGTAGGCTGATAATAAACCTGCAATTACCTTATGCAGGTTTAGAAGTAACCTATCCAATTTATGTGCAGCAATGAAAACATTAATTCAGCTGTTGCTTTTCTCATTTGAGAAACAACCTATCTTTATTTGCTGCAGGTAATAGATTTGACTGCATGTTTTTTGCGCAGGTTGAGAAGAGACCTATCCAATTTATGTGCAGCAATGGAAGCATTAATTAAGCTGTTGCTTTTCACAATTGAGAAACAACCTATCTTTAATTCATCACTGCTTCTACGCTCCATTTCGGTTCGGGGTCTGGAAGTTTGATTTCCTGTCCGTTGTCTCTCAAGATAAATACTCTTTCTAGTTGGGTGGCTAATAACATAATTTCTGTTTTTTAAGGTTCTAATCTGTAACTTCATTTTCCTGTATGGCATCCGTGAAAAGACTTGGTGCAAAATGTCTTTCGTATTCGTCCTGCTTTTTGCGGATGGCTTCTGCAAAGTCGGGAAACTCTGATGGTTTGGGAAGTGCCGGCCACGCTTCTTTGTATTTTTTCTCTTTGACTTCCTTTTCTTTTTTCTCTTTATCGGCTTTTTCCTTTTCCATTGCGGATTTCTGTTTGGCTTCTTCGAGTTGCTTCATTAACTGCTCCATATCCACCATCAGTCCCGATGCGGTTTTTAGCGGTGTTGAAATACTCTCAAAAAAAACCGTTATCCAATTCTTCGGCTGTTCCCCGAAGATTTAAAGGCGGAATAAGTTTTCGCGCATCGTCCCCGCATTGCTCGTTGTGGAGCAATACGGAAAGGACGAAACGATGTTCTGCGGCTGGTCTTAATGTAATCTGCAAATCGCCTGTAAGGTTTAAATTGGCGAGTTGTCTGAAAAAATTGGTCTGCATAATTCTGTTCTTTTTGAATTGTTATTGTTCGTATTTGTTCTTAATTTTTAATCAAACTGCATTGCTATTTGCAATAGTTGGGCATTCTCATTCCTGCTTCTCACTTTCCTCTCCAGTAAGGTTTCCAATATTTCAGCATCACTGTCATAGGCTTCTCTTTCAAAATAGTAAATGCCAGTTTCATCATCATATTGATACTTTTCAAAATCTTCACCGTCCACGTCGATTTCAGTCAGTATGCTATCTTCATAAATGCTCCTACCGTAAACCAGGTTTCCCATTTCCTCGTAGTCGTGGATAAAGTCCACATTAAAACGTTCCGCTATCTGAACCAAAACTTTGGTATTCTGCGACCATTTCGTTTGACAACTGAAAATGCAGTCGCCTTCATCCCAAATGATGTCGAAGAAATATACTCCGACTTTTGGATTAACAAAGTCCGGAAGTTGTCCGCACTGTTCGCTTCTTTCAAGGTTTATCATTCTCCGGAACTTCGATTTTATCTGTTCCAATGCCGTTTCGTTGCCTTCAAAAGCAAGCGTATTTCTACACCAGTTTGCCATAATTTTTTGGTTTTAAAGGTTCTGTATTTTCATAAATGTAGGTTCCGCTTGTCTTCAGCGGTTCTTTTCCCTCTGTCAGTCGGATTTCCGACTTGAACATTTTGGAAAGGTTTCTCGCATAGCGTATTGCGGTTGTTCTGTCGCAATGGGTTTTGTAATACACCTCTATTTCTTCCCAATTTCTCTTGTCGGTTCGGTGTTTCATTTGAAAATTAAATTGTGCTGTCATTTTGTGATTTTTTAGAATGGTAAATCGTCTTCGGTTTCTTCTGCGAAAGGGCTATCGTTTTGTGGTTGCGAAGTTTGTCTTGTAATGGTTTGGGTTGCATCCAACCTTTGTCCGCCGCCGTGAAGTTTAATTTTGGAGGTGTAGAAGTTCAGTCCAGACTTTATTTCTCCATCCTTTCCTATCCACGCACTCGAACTGATTCTTCCCGATAATTCTACCAATGTTCCTTTTGTAAGGATTTTGGCGACATTCGGACTAATCCAATAAGAGCAGTTATAGTAAGAGGTCTGTTCCCTGCGTTCGCCGTCTTTGGTTTTGTAACTGTCGTTGATGGCTACTGAAAAATTCACGACCTGTCTGTCGTTTTTAATTTGATTGATTTCTGCGTTTTTGGTAACTCTACCGATAATTGTGTTCATAATGTGTGTTTTAAAAAGTTGATATTTCGTTGATTTTCTTTTTGTTAATTGGACAAATTTTCGAGTGAATTGATTTGGTATCGAGGACACTCGGCTTTTCTTTTTATTTTACATAGTGGTAAAGACACTATTGTTTCCTGTATTTTTTTGTTTTTTAGTTGATGTCAAAGAGCGTCTTTTGTTGAATTGATTCGTACAACTGAGGTTCCGGCTTTTTCTTTGCCGATGACCATAGGACGGTAACAGACACACAAAACCCGATTCGTTCCACTGATGAAACCATCAATGCCGAATCGGGCTTGAAATCTTTTTGTCCGAAGGATTTAGGAGTGTCTGGAAAAATTATTGGAGCGTGCGGAAAGAATTTTTGTAGAAACCCAAAAAGATTTTTTTGAGTGTCTGTTGCCGTCCTACATTTGCAAACGTAAAGGCCGAACCAAGGTTGGAGAAAGTGTAAAGGATGCTGTTGTCACAAAGAAATAAATGAAAAACATGACAATTTCGGATTTAATCCATTTGAATCGAAAATTTTATCGTTTATTCGAACACCACCACTCATTCAAATCCTTAAAACTGTGATAAATTAACGAGCAATCCTCCACATTTCTATATTGATTTTGAATTTTCAGTTTAACCGATTTTCCATTCTCATCATTGTCTAAAAACAGAAATATTTGGCTATAATTCTTTAGGATTTCTTCCGCTTTAAATAGCATTGAAGTAGAATTCAAAATTAAATAATCGCAAGTTGAGCTTTGGTTTTTCTCCAAATTTCGGAAAGTGAGATAATCGAAAAAACCTTCAAAAATTGCGATTTCTGAATTTTTTGTTTCCGATTGAATGAGTGTAATATCTTTTTTGCCAAGACAGATTTTTGAATAAGCATGACGAATTTCAAATCCCCCGGATTGATTTTCAAATCCAATTCCAAAGCCTTGTTTGCCACCGATTTCATAATGAATTTCTTTCACCAAATCTTTTTGTTCAAATACTTTTCGTGATTTTAAATAATCTACCAAAGCCGGATGCTTAACTTCCTGAACTTTAGTAATTCTGTAATTTTGTAATTTTATAGTTGGAATTTTTGAACTTGATTTTTCTCTGATGCCAACAAATTGTGAAAGGTATTTCAATGCATCAGAAACGGAACATTTCTTTATTAACTGAACGATGGAAATAACATCATAACTTCTGCCTGTACCAAAATCGAAAGCTTGGTTGTTTTTAAAATCCACCGAAAGACTTGGGATTTTTTCCTCTCTGTCCAACGCAAAGTAGAAAGCGGTTTTCTTATTTTCTTTGACGGGAAAATGATTGAAGGATTCCAAAACCGAGCGGATGCCAACTTTTTCTTTGATGTTTTTGCAATTCATTTTTTTTTTTTAAAGCAATTGACTTATCCACATTTCCTTTTAAATAAAAAAAACTTTTTAGTTTCCTTTAATACTACTTTTAGTTTACGTTCGAAACCCTCTTTGAAAAAGGGTTTGAATCTATTTTTCGGTGAGTCCAATTCCGAAATTCTGTGAGTGCAATTCCGAAAATGTGGTGAGTACAATTCCGTAAAACAACCTGTTTTTTGGTGAGTGCAATTCCGAATACAATTTTTACTATTATCCCGAATCTTGAGTTATCCCCAAAAAAGGGCACCTATCTACTGTTTTAATCTAGAAATAGAATTGACGGTGAGTGCAATTCCGAAATCAGAATAAAAATTTCCTATTTATAAACAGTTCTTTAACTTTTGTGAGTGCAATTCCGAACTACGGGTGAGTGCAATTCCGAATTCAGAGAATCATCGGATAACCATTGGGGAATAACTCTCCCATTTTTGTGTTCCCGTAGATGATCTTGATATGTTCCTGAATTTCATTTAAAAATTGTTTTCCTTGAAACCGTGTTGATTTTATATTGTTCATTCTGCAGTTTTGGATGAACTGTTTAAATGCCCTCTCTATTAAATCCCTCGTTTGTGCAATGTTTTTATACTGATGGAAAAACAGTATTGCATCGGCTTCATCCAATCCATATCTGCTTTTGAAATATATAAGTCTTCTTGTGATTTTTTCGTTAGGGTTGAAATGCTTTTTAACTGAATCAAATTTTTCAAATGTATTTGAGTTCAATAATTGATTTTCAGTTTGAGCATTTTTGTTGTGATATGGAACGATAAAAATGGAATCTTTTTCATATCTGAAATTGAAGGAAAGCGTATTGAAGTTATCAAAACTAATTCGTGCAGGCTTCAAAAATTTGAAGCAAAAATCCTTCGCAGATTTATAATTCAGTCCAAATTTTTTGTTGAATGTGGACAATTTTAAAACCGTTCCACTTTCGGGAATTTTGGAAAGCCAAATCGCAAAAATAATATGCTTGTTATTTCGGATATTGTACACCAGGTTGTAAAGGACGTAGTTGTATTCGGGAATGAACAGCAACTTCTTCAGCCAGTAACTGCTGATAAGGAAACTTGTAAAACCTCTCTGGTCGTAACTTGGCGTGGAGATAAGTCCTCCGAATGTCTTAATCTCCCTACCTTTTGAGTTTATGGATTTGTACCATCCCATTTTAAATTTGGCGAGAAATTCGTACGCATCTACTACCTGCTTTGTGGAACCACTCGGTGAAATCCTGCTGTTCCGTATTTTGATAGAGGCGAAAATATTGTTTTCGGTTTCAAACTCTTCATCAAATAAGGATAGTTGCTTTGGACGGAGTTCCGGATGGAACTGTTCGTTTCCGATAATCGAGATAATGTTGAAAATCACTCGCAGTGCATTAATCGGAATATCTGCTGCCTGATGGTCTTCGAAAATAAAATCATCCACAAATTGGTTTCCGAAGCGTATTTTTTCGGGAACTTTATCAAGTTTATTTTCAAATTTATTACGTATGAGTCTTACCTCTTTTTCAGGAACAGCCATATTAATCTCGTAATTAAAACCCCTACAATTTCTTCTGTAATTTTATTTTCTCACTTTTAAGCGTTTTAGAACCTTCCTGAGATTGTAATATTTGTAAGAGTCGATTCCCTCACATTTAAAAACACTTTTTTCTGCCTTTCCTATATTTGGGATCCTCACTTTCTGGATTCCTAAATATTCGGCAAGGGTTCCATTGATGCTTACCTTTTGTCCGGGCTTCAAATCTGATATTTTCATAGTATTGCGATCTTTTTGGGTAATTGTTTTACGGATATTTAGGCCTGTTGATTATGGGAATTTCAACTGACGCGTTTTCAGTATTAAGATTATTTGACAAGTACGGCAAAACACTTTTTAAGGAGGATTTCCAATTCTTAATGGGTCGTCCGAAATTGTTGAGCCAATTATTTTTTTCCCATGTATGATATTTTTCTTTGATGTCTGAATCCATTTCGGTTTTGTAGGAATCCAATGTTTTTGCATATTGTATAAACTCGTCCCACGAGGGTTGAATACCATTAAGATCTTGAAGAATATTTTTGTTTTTTTGTTCATGCTTAGAAACCATTTCTTTATGTGGTTCTAACAACTTTAAAGGTTTATTTTTTTGATGTGAGTGATTGCCATCTTTTGTCTTATTTAGATTTTTTTCACTCTCTTCTTTAAAACTTTCAAATGAGTAATTGAGTAATATTCTGTAAGTACACGGAAATCCGTTTTTGGTGGTGTATTGAATCAGACCGAAATTTTTCAATTTCTCCCTAAACGGTTTTACAGTATTTCTATGTATGCCTAAAATATTACTTAGAACTGTGTCTGAAATTTTTATTACATAACTATTGTTCTGTTCTCCCAATTTTAATAGATACAGATACATGGCAATTGCGGTCGCACCAAGACGAGTATTTTCATTGAAACGCCACAACCTTTCAATAAGTTCCTGATAATACATTTCTATTTTTTTCGAAGAAGTTCTAACGCCTTCTTTTTATCTATAATGATTATGTTTCCGCTTTGGATGATGGCTTCATCTAACATTCCCGAAGACTTCATTTCGGAGGCCTTCGATCTCGAACATCCTAGAAATGTCGCAAGACCTTTCAATCCGTAAGCATAATTCTCATCGGCAATAATTTTTTTGGATACTTCCAAAAACTCTTCCACGGTAAGGTTTAATAGTAGGGTTTTAGAATCTATGTGTTTCATTATATTTGGACGTTTAACGAGATCCCTGTTCCACTCTATCTAATTTCTTCAACCAATTTCTTGCTGCCGCGGTCCAACTTTTCATCGGAAATTTTCCAGCAACAGTCCATCCGATTTTTTCGTAATAATCATAAAATTTTTGTGCTTCTTCTATTTGTGATTCTTTCTCCTGAAAATACATTCGTACTTCAGAAAGTTGTGGTGGTTGAAAATCTATCGAATTAACATTTGGAGAGTTTTTACTTAAATTCATTAAGTTTTCATCTTCCAAAGAATTGAACGACCTGTCAATTGCAGAGTCTATATTCCTCCTTTGAGGCTGAATAACAGAAGTTTTTACAATAGAAACTAAACTTCCTTTGTAGGGGTTGAAACTCGGTTCATAAATGATGTAGCCTAGATTATGCAAATCTGTAAGACATTTATGGTAAGTAGCGACAGATTTTATCTTGCTTACTTTCATCACCTCTTCTCTAACAATCCGAAATTGATTTTCAAAACGATTAATTGTCCACAACTGGAAAAGCGACATATACATGCTGATATGCGTAGGACTCAACCTATCATTATTCAGAATTTGGCTGAAAAAACCGTTTAAATGTTGCATACCTTTCATAAATTTCAATTATTAAGGTTGCATCAGTTTTTCAATATCCTGAAAATCGTAATAAATTGTTCCACCCACTTTTGAATAGCGAAGAGTCCCGTTGATTCGTAAGTTTTGGAGCGTGCCAGATGAAATGTTAAGCAGTTCTCGAACTTCTGCTGAGCGAAGCCATTGTTTCTGTCCTGAAACTTTTGAATGGAATAAGCCTTTTATATCCTCCAACAGTTCTTTTTTGAAATCTTCAAGGTCTTCTTTGGTGAGTACTTTGATTGCCATAATATTTTATTTTTAATTCTTATGGCAAATTTTAAAATTATCCCAGACTAAAACACCCAAGGTTTGCCCAACTTGGGTATAGATTTTTTGAACATCTTCGATGAAATGGCTCTTCACGAGAATTAATTTCTAAAAACAATAAAAAAACCCAACACTTTTCAGTGATAGGGTTTACGCATTTTATGCTTTTTTTAATAAACACCAAGCTGGGTATTCAAAAATTGAATTGGCTAAATATCATCTTCTTCCATTTTATTATCTAAAATCTCTTTCAGTTGGGAAATAAATTTGGTTCGGCTATTTCGATTTTTTATTTCAATGTATGATCGGTAGATATCACCTAAATCTGTATTAAATACCGCTTCAAAATATTTTGCGATTTCTTTAATATCTGCCTGACCATTATTAAATGAGCCCTTATAATATAATGCATAAATTAATTCTATTAATGCCGCCTTGTTGTCTGTCCAGTTTAGCTTCACTTTGGGTGTATATATTTTATTATCAATATTGTGGTCTTTACCAATTTTATCAATTTCATTTTTAAGATACACTTCCAGCATATCATTTGCCATAATCCGAGCTACTTTAAAATCATGGGATGTTGTGAAGCGTGGATCAGACTCGTAAACAAATGAATCCACATTCAATTTAATATCCAATTTACCCCGAATAAAATATTTAGAATCCAAGAAAGTACTTTGGGAACGATAATAACCATAGAAATCCGTATTATTTATAAAAAAATTTTTAATCTTATTCTGTTCTTCAGCAAGATATTGTCTAACTATTTCTTCTCCACCGCTTGGTCTCCTCATTTCTATATTGTAAACTTTATTAAAATATATGACCTTTGAAAGAAAATGAGGCTTAATTTGTTTGAAAAATTCAATTTCCTCTCCCTCTGATTGAAATTTATACTTTATCATAAACTTTTTAAGCTTCTCAAGAATAAATAATGATTCATTCATTGACAGTTCAGCCTGGACAATATTTTTCTGATTTTCAAGTGCAATAAAATGCAATTTGCTATCCAGTTCGGATTCTAAATTCTGAGTAAAATTTTTCAATCGATAGTAATATGTTTAATTCTAATTTTTGAGAACTCAAATATATTAATAATTCACAATATAGGGACTTGAAACTGTATTAAAAATCAATATGCATTGAATAAAAAAATCTCTGCTTAAAAGCAGAGATTTATCTAAATTTTATTTTTTAGAAATCTATTCATATTTTTCAAAAGCACAATCTACAAGATCCTCTAACGTTTTTTGCACTAAACTTCTATCGTCTTCATTTTTAAAATCAAGACCACAAAAATAACTTCCATTAACTTCAGCATGCATATTTAAATAATAAGTTGATGATATTAAAATCGCCATGACTGCTCTATAATTTTTAGAATTTTTCATAAAATGTTTATCTGTTATCTTTACAAACATTTCTTCTCCTAAGCTTTCCCTTTCATCGGCTAATTTTCTTAATAAAGATTTTGGTTCAGAAAGTTCCCACAAAAGAATTTTCTGAAGCTCTTTACTTTTTTTTAGGTATTCAAATTGATAGCCTAATAATAATTTAGAAATTCCTTTTCCACCATCCGTTAAATCAATTTCAGTTAATTCAACATCTGAAATTTTACTCCAGTAATCTTTTGATTTCAAGTATTCATTAACCAAATTATCTACGCTTCCAAAATAGCGGTATATTAGTTTTTTGTCAAGACCTGCAACTGTAGCAATCTTTGTTACCTGCAAACCTTGATATCCTTTTGATTTAATAATCTTTCCTACCGCATTCAAAAACCTCAGTTTGGATTTTTCTTTATCTCTTATTGGTCCCTGAACCTCTTTTCGTGACATATTCTTATTTTTTTGCAAGTTGCAACTTTTTACTGATATCTTCAAAGGCATTTAATGTTTTATCTAAATGACTTCTCTCATGAGTTGCCATTACTGCCATTCTGATACGCGCATCTTTTCTGGAAACTGCAGGATACAAAATTGGATTGGTATAAATACCCCTTTCAATTAGCATTTTACCTATATCACCGGTAATGTGCGGATCACCAATTTTTACAGGAACAATTGCAGATGAGGTAGTGCCAGTATTTAGACCTAAGCTCTGCAATCCGGATTTAAAGTAATTAATATTTTCCCAAATTTTCGCTCTCCATTGAGGCTCTTCATCAATAAGCTCAATAGCTTTTATTATACCCATTGAAGAAGGCGGAGCTGTCGCAGAAAAAATTTGTTGACGCGATTGAAATCTTATGAAAGCCGCCAATTTATCTGTAGTAATTACATAACCACCTACATTGGCAAAAGTTTTACTGAATGTGCCGGTGATAATATCAACTTTATTTAATATCTCCGCATCTTCCATAGCCCCTCTCCCGGATTTACCAAGTACACCAATTCCATGAGCGTCATCAACCATCAGAAATGCACCATATTTTTTAATCAAATCGTATATTTCCTTTAAAGGAGCAACATCACCATCCTGAGAATATACCCCATCCACAATTACCAATTTCGTACGGTACTTATCTTGTGATGTCTTTAAAATATGTTCAAGAGCTTCTAAATTATTATGCGGAAAAGATTTGGTATTAGTAAGGATACACCCTTCGTAAACACTGGTATGTACAGCCATATCAACAATCGCAATATCTTCTTTCTGAAGCAATATTTGAAGCGTTGCACTATTTGCTGTGTAACCCGTTGTAAATACTACTGCTTCCTCCTGCTTACGACCAAAGAATCCTGAAATTTTCTTTTCTAATTCTTCATGATATGCAAAATGACCACCAATTAAAGGGGACGCTCCTGCCCCAGTCCCGTACTTTTCAATGCCTTCAATTGCTGCTTTCTTGACTTCGGGATGTTGCGTAAAACCTAAATAATCATTGGAAACAAAACTGACATAATTGTTGTTTTTATTCTCAATTTCAACATCCATTATAGAATTACATCCACTAAAGTTTTTCAGTCTGTAATTCATATGACCATTTGATTTCATAAAATTTAAAAAATCATAGAATATATCTGCGCGCTGGGACAAATTATATCCTTCAATATTCTCGAAATCTTTAAAAGTTGCTGTTGTAAAGTTTATATCCATAATATATTGTTTTGAACAAATATAGTAAATCTCTTGAAAGGGACTTGCTTAGAATTGATATAAATTACTGTATTTTGTCACTAATTAGTGACAATTTTAAAAAATTATAATAGTTTTGCCAAAATTTAAAACAAATAAATTCATTAAAAAATTCAACAAACAAAACAATGAAAACAATTAAAACATTGACAATCGGGCTTTTAAGTATTTTTGTCACTGCAATTTCCTGTAGGGAAGAAATGATTTCTACAAATGAAACCCAAGAAATCACCACTTTAATTCAGGCTGGTACAACAACTGCAGTTGCTGTAAGCATGTATGGAATAGCCAAAAAGAATGGAGCTTGGCATGGTGTGAAATTAAATGCAAAGTAAAATACGATGAAAAACATCTTTTTTTTATTACTTGTTTCCTTTTTTACATTTACTTCCTGCATATCTGATGAAGAAAGTTCGAGACAGGTAAACTCAGGATTTCAAGGAAATTGGTTTGGAACTTTTTCAGGTGATGAAAGTGGTACAGTAGTTTTTGTGGTTGAAAAAGAAGGGACAATTGTTGGAGAACTTGATATAACTTCTAATAATATTAAAAAAGAGATAAAAGGTTATGTAAATTTCAGCGGTAAATTTGATATGAACACAGATAATGGATTTAAGTTTTCCGGCTATTTAGCTGGAAATAAGAGTAATGGTACATGGACTACAAATAATCAGCAGGGGCAATTTACTTTTCAAAAAAAATAAAAATGAGAAAAAAAACATCATTATTCCTTTTATCTTTCTCAATGATTATTGCTGCACAAGAGAAACCACGTGATCAAGAAGTAAAAAACTCGATTTTCAATGTACAGGCAGGGTTTGCAGGAATTTGGTTAAACAATGAAGCAAAAATTGTAAATAACCTAGTTCTAAGAAGTGAGGTAGGACTATCTGCAGGACTTTGGGGTGGTGATTATTATGATAACACAGGCTTTCTAATGACTCCTTTGTTACATTTAGAACCACGTTATTATTACAATATAAATAGAAGAATCTCAAAACAGAAAAGTATCAATAATAATTCTGGCAATTTTTTCTCTCTGAAAACAACTTTCCATCCGAATTGGTTTGTAATTTCAAATTATGATAATTTAAAAATTATTAGTGATTTTTCTGTAATACCATCTTATGGTTTTAGGAGAAAAATTAGCCAACATCTTAACTATGAGTTTTCTGCTGGTTTGGGATATCGTCATCTATATCTTAAAGATTCAGGATATAATTCAAATAAATCTGAAATTGCACCGGATTTGACATTGAGGTTGGGTTATACTTTCTAATATTACATTATTATATTATTTAAAAAGCCACCTCACTATTTGTGGGATGGCTTTAAAATGGATTTTTCCCATCAAATCGATACTAATAATCTAAATCATGTATTTTTTGATTTGTCAAATTTTAAAAATTTTTAGAATATTTCTTAAAATAGTGACATAATAGATCCCAACGATGGGTTAAATAATAATTAAATAATAATTTTCTACATGACTTTTAAATGGCAATATCTTATAACAATACATAACTAGTAAAGATTTATTTAGAATTAGTATAAATTATAATATTTTGCCACTATTTAGTGACTCTTATAAAAAATAAATTTAGATTTGTTAAATATAATTATTCAAATCATTAGAAAATTTACACTAAATGAATAGAAACATTTCCATATTAATCATCATATCTTCTTTGTGCTGTTTATCCAAAATAAAAGCTCAAGAAAGAAAAGACAGCATTTCCACAATGGAAATTCAGGAGGTTTTAATTAAATCGCAGCGAAAGAAACAATTTTCCGACCATGCAAATTACACTTTTGATAAAGAGGCATTGGAAAAAGCAAGACACTCCAAAGATTTGTTAACTACACTTCCCGAACTTCAACTTGATCCAATTTCAAACACCATTACAAGCATCAAAGGCGGAAGAATTTTGTTTTTGATTAACGGCATTGAAGCGAGCGACAACCAAATTAAAAGCATTGCGCCTACCAATGTGGTAAGAGTTGAATATTTTGATATTCCGCCTGCAAGATATTCACAAAGAGCCGATACTGTTGTGAACATTATCACTAAAAATCCTGAAGTTGGCTATTCTTATGGAGCAGATGTTACTTCCGCATTAACTACGGGTTTCGTCAACGGTTCTGCTTATGCAGGTTACACCAAAGGCAAGAATGATTTTGGTTTGGAATATTCTATCAACTTGAGGGATTATGATAATAGAATTGTTGATAAAATCTACGACTATAACCTCAACGGAAGTCACTACAATTCCACCGAACAGCAAAAAGATCATTTTGGTTACACAAATCAAAACATTTCTCTGCGCTATGCCAATGTGGTTGCAAGAAATTATACTTTTCAGGCGAAAGGAAGTATTTTTATTAATTCCAATTTCAACAAAGGATTAGGAAAAAGCATCTTCACCCAAGATAATTTGACGGAAAACCACAGCACAGTTCACAATAGTAATTCAAATTATATTGCACCAACACTGGATTTGTATTATTCTAAAAATATTGGAAAAAAAGACGAGTTGAGTTTAAACCTCATCGGTTCTCATTATACCACGAATTCTTCACAGTTTGACCACGAGTGGAACATTGGAGACAATTCAGATGTTTTTAACAACGATATGAACCTGAAGGCGAAACAGACCGGAATTGTTGGTGAAATAGCCCACGTTCATAGTTTTGAAAAAGGAAAATTGAGTTCCGGTTATCGGATTTCAAACACGGCAATTTCAAATGATCTAGTGAATTTGCTTGGTACCTCTCATTATGATGTCAATTATTTAGAGCAATATCTTTATACAGAATATTCCGGAAAATGGGACAAGTTGGGCTATCGTGTAGGAATGGGAGTTACCAATATCCACAACAAAAGTGCTGAAACAACACAAGATGATTGGGCACCGACGCCGAAACTGGTCTTGAGCTATGATTTGGCGAAGAACCAAAGTTTGAGATTTACCAGCAGTTATACTTCAAACAGTCCGTGGGCTTCTGCATTGAGTAGCAATGTAGTGCAAGTAGTTCCAAATATTATTAAAAAAGGAAACCCTTATCTTAAAACTCAACATCTTTTCCGAAATAGTTTAATCTATTCCAAGATCACAAAATATTATGATTTTAATGCTGATGTATTCTATAATATTGTTGATAAGTACTTTGCAGAATACTTCGTGCTGGCAACAGATTCGAGCCAATACATTCTAACATTTAATAATGCAGATTTTAAAGAGTATGGCGTGGAAATTAGTGGTTCAGTTAAACCTTTCGCTAATGATTTATTAATAATAAAGACTTGGCTGTCACCAGTCGTAATGAATATGAAACTTAAAAGCGGCGAGAACATCACTAAAAGTTTCATAAGAAATTATTTTTCCATCAGCTCAAATTACAAATCGTTTGGAATCAATTATCAATTTAATTTTCCAATAAGTCAGTTAGAGGATGGAGTTTTTTTACAAAGGGATGAAAATGCAAACCATGTGTTTCTTACCTATAAAATCAAAGATATAACACTTTCAACGGGCATGTATTTTATTGGAACTCCATCGATTTATGAAAAGGAAACATTACCGGAAAGTATTGTGCAGCAGCAAAGGTTTTCTCAAATTCTTAATAATAAAAATCTCTTTGTCTTTGGTTTAAGTTATGATTTTTCTTCAGGTAAGAGATTGCAAATCCAAAAGAAGTTAAATAATAATACCGCACCTGCAACAACTTTTTAAGATTTATACATAATTTATTTGTAGTGCGCAATACAAGTGTAGTATGCTTAAATACGCTTTCATTAAAGCAAAGTTTAATTTTTTAACCTTCCAAAAATTATTACAATGGAAAAAAAGAAAAAGTTCAATGCAAAAGAGTTCTTAAAAGCTAAGACTCTGTCACCTCTTGAGCAAAACAAAATCAGAGGTGGTTTTGGAGATCCTGCACTTGACGACACTGTCGTTGTGCAGCAGGTACAACAAGTTCGAGTACAAGTTGTGAGAGTTGTCGTTGTGGGATAACTAATTATGGTAATGGAGAGGGATAAACCTTCTCTGTTACCTTTTTTAAAAAATTAAGATAATGCAAAAAATGAATAATTTTAACAGAAAATTTTGGGAAGAATTTATAAAAATAAATGAAAGCTTCACCAAAACTTGCGTGATAGAAAATGTAATAGACCCTGATTTAATCAGAAAACTAAATTCTGCGGTAGTAACAGGTTTAATAAACAGATTTAGGACAAAAGATCATAATGGATTCAGATTATATTTTCCATCTCAGGGTAAAGGAAAAGAGAACTCCGACTTTATCGATCAATTATATAACAATCCTCCTTTTGATAATGAAGATATTATAGATTATTGTAACAGAGTTTTTAAAGAAAAATTTGGTTTGATAGTCAATTTTGTAGAACGTCATTCAAAATTTATTTCTTCTGAATTAAGACAGATCATGGAGCCATTGCTTGAAATAATAGGTTTGCCTGCTACTGGTGTTGATGTTACTGTTTTTATAGGGAATTATGGCTGGACTCCACTGGGAATTCATCAGGATCATAAAGGTGAAAATGTACTTCACTTTCATTTGGGTCCAGGGAGAAAAACAATGTATATCTGGGATGAAAAAAAATATAATGATTTAACTGGCACTAAACATAATAATTTCGAAATTGAATCTCTATTAGAACACGCTGAGAAGTTTGATTTTGGTGCAGGAGATTTATTCTACATGCCATGGAATAAGTTTCATATAGGAAAAAGTGATGACTTATCTGTTGGTGTTACATTTTGGTTTAATAACCCATCTAAAGTAAGATTTTTTGATAAAGTTCTAAATACTTTTTATACCGATTATATTGAAGTAAATAAAGATGTTATTGATCCACAGCATGATTTTATTAATAATAACGATACTTTTAATGAATTTTTATCTTTATTAAAATTAGATGAAAATATATTAGAAGGATCAACAAAATCATTTTTTAAATATATTTATGAGGAATATAAAACTGGTTTGTTGAGTAATGCTGGTTGGCAAGCTCCACCCCAATCGTTAACTATGGAAAATAATTATGATATTGATAATTATGAATATTTAATTGATTGTAAAGTCTATTCTCCGTGTCCGTTTAAAATGTATTATAAAATAGATGCTGGAAAAGAAATGTTTTATCTATATACAAGAGGATCCAAAATTGAAATAAAGAATCATCAAGAACTTCCATCAATTATTGATAGATTAAATACTCATGAAGCTTTTGAAGTTAAGGATTTGCTTAAGCCACTTGAAGAAGAGTGGCCAATTGAAGCAGGATTATATTTTCTATCTATGATTTTTGATAAAAGAGGGATTGAAGTAATTAATGAACATCAACATGAGGCTGATAACTTTCAAGATAGAAAAAAAGATATATTAAAAGAAATAGAATGATATTCGTACCACAACATGATAAAATGGATTGTGGTCCCGCCTGTCTTGCCATGATAACATCTTACTATGGCAAGACTTTCAGGTTGGCTTTTCTTCGTGATCAAAGCTTTATTTCTAAAGAAGGAGTGTCGTTATTAGGTATTAGCGAGGCTTCTAAAAAAATTGGGTTAAACACCATATCAGCAAAATTAAAGACTCAAGAATTGAGCAATGAGTTCTTGCCATGCATCCTTCACTGGAATCAGAATCATTTTGTTGTACTTCAAAAAATTTCAAAAAATTTTTTGAACGGAAAAACTTTTTATAAGATAGCCGACCCGGGATATGGATTTGTTTATCTGAATGAGGAAAAATTTAATAAATCCTGGTTATCTGATGGCGAAAAAGGCGTCGCATTGTTATTAGAACCTTCTGAAGCTTTTTATAATTATTCCTTACCCAAAGAAAAAAAACTTTCAATAAGTTATTTGCTAAAATATTTGAGACCATTTAAAGTACAAGTATGGTGGATGTTTCTTTTATTAACAATTGGTACAATCATTACTCTCGTATTTCCCTTGCTCACACAAAAACTTATTGATGAAGGTGTAAATAAAAGAAATCTTTCTATAACAACCTATATTTTATTAGCTCAACTTGCATTCTTCTTTGGAAATATTATTATAGATGTTTTTCGCAATTGGATGGTACTTTTTGTAGGTACCAAAATTAATATTCAAATTATTTCTGATTTTCTAAAGAAGTTACTAAAACTCCCGATCAAATTTTTTGATACTAAATTCATGGGTGACTTTAACCAGCGTATTCAGGATCATGAAAGAATAGAAAATTTTCTTACCTCACAAAGTTTAATAACACTATTTTCAATCATAACTTTTATTGCTTTCTTTGGAATACTTTGGTACTATGATTTTAGAATTTTGGTTGTTTATATGTCCTTAACATTAGTTTCCGTAATTTGGTCTTTATATTGGTTGAAAAAAAGAAAGATTTTAGATTATTTTAAATTTCAACAAAGAAGCGAAAACCAGGAATCCATTTACGAAATTATTAATGGTGTTTCGGAAATGAAGCTCAATCAATTTGAAGATTTTAAACGTAAGGAATGGGAACAAATCCAACAAAGATTATTTAAAATCAATTTTAGAATTTTAAAATTAGACCAAATACAGGTTTCAGGATTTGACTTCATTAACCAAATAAAAAATATTCTGGTAACTTTTCTTTCTGCCTATTTCGTGATAAAAGGACATATGACCTTGGGAGCACTTCTAAGTGTCTCATACATCATTGGTCAGATGAATTCTCCGGTTAACCAACTCATCAATTTTTTCAGATCATTACAGGATGCAAAATTGAGTTTAGCAAGGCTAAATGAAGTGCAAAATAATACTGAAGAAGAGCAGGAAAACCAAGTGCCGTTACTTAGCCAAAAATATACAGAACAAAATGGGATAGAAAAAGGAATTTATTTCAAAAATGTTTCATTTCAATACGAAGGTCCACAATCTCCGTATGTTCTAAAAGACATCAATTTGTTTATTCCGGACGGAAAAATTACTGCAATTGTTGGAGCTAGTGGAAGCGGTAAAACCACTTTGATGAAAATGCTCTTGAAATTCTATGAACCGGTAAAGGGCGAAATAAAATTTAATCATCTCAACATAAATGAAGTTTCACCAACAGATCTTAGAAAAAATTGCGGTGTAGTAATGCAGGATGGTTTTATTTTTTCTGATACAATCGAGAGAAATATTGCGACAAGTGATGAAAATGTTGATTATGAAAAGCTAAATAAAGCATTATATACAGCAAATATCACAAGTTTTGTTGATGACCTTCCGTTAGGATTAAACACAAAAATAGGAGCTTCCGGAAATGGCATTTCAGGTGGACAAAAACAAAGAATTCTTATCGCAAGAGCAGTTTACAAAAACCCACACTTTATTTTATTTGATGAAGCGACGTCTGCTTTGGACGCAGAAAATGAAAAGATAATTCACGATAATCTGCAATCTTTTTTTAAAGGAAAAACAGTGATAATAGTGGCACACAGACTTTCAACAGTAAAAAATGCAGACCAAATTATTGTTCTTAAAAATGGAGAGATTGTGGAACAGGGTAATCATCAGGAACTTGTGAACAAAAAAGCAGATTATTTTAATCTGGTTAAAAACCAATTGGAATTAGGAAATTAATACTAAATTTTAAAAAAATATAATGAGTAATAATCTACAACAAGGTAACGCACAGAATGGTTTAATACAGCTAAATCAATTTGAAGATGAACTAAAAAATGTGTTAGCCTTTCACTCTTTGCCAGTCGAAAAAGTCTTTGTCGATTTACAGGAAAGGGGTAAAGTTTTTATGAACTTAAATTCCGTTCTAAATCAAATCTCTAATGATGAAAAACTTCAGTCTCTTTATCTATCAAAGTTTATTACCAGTACTGCAGCCGGTCTTTTTGACGCATCATTAAATTATCTTTGGGACGAAACTATTTTACAAATAAGAAAACGAGTTTCGCAGTATGACATTGAATATTTTTACGATAATGCAGTTTCAGGTGAACGTCGTAAAAGACTGAAAGATGAAAATGATCTTGATAAAATAGATGATTATGACTTAATAAAGGGAGCAAAGGAGATTGGTCTGATTTCAGATTTAGGATTTAAACATCTTGAATATATTAATTCCATGAGAAACTGGGCAAGTGCTGCACATCCCAATAGCAGTGAAATTACTGGTTTACAACTGATCTCTTGGTTAGAAACTTGCATCAAAGAAGTTATTACATTACCAATTTCAAATGTATCGATTAGAATTAAGCATTTATTGCAAAACGTAAAAACTACTGCAATCTCCAGAGACGCTGCTCAAGAAATTGCAATCTTTACAACTACATTAACCCAGGAACAGATAAACAATCTTGCTTCAGGCTTTTTTGGAATTTATGTGAAACCTGACACCGATAGCCAAACACATCAAAATATAAATCGCCTTTCGCCTGAAATCTGGGCAAGAATTGATGAAGATATAAAGCAATCTTTTGGTCTAAAATATGCTCATTTTGCCGCTAATAACAACCAAGATGAAAAGAAATTGGCAAGACAATTTTTACAAATAGTAAATGGTGAAAGTTATATACCTGACGAGCTGAGAGCCGTTGAAATTGATAATACAATAGATAATTTACTTTCGGCACACAGAGGTTTTAATAATTTTTATAACGAACCACCTTTTGCAAGGCAACTCGTTAGAATCTTGGGTGAACCTATGAAAATTCCAAAGATTATTGAGAAAAAGTTAGTCTATTCTATTGTTGAAACATTCTTGACAAATGGAAATGGTGTCGCTGTAAATGCAGATGATATTTATATTGAAATCTTATCAAGTCTTGATGCCCATCAAGCCAGTATAGCTGCACTTTCTTTTACTGAACCAAGAATTTTAAGTAGATTACAATTTAGAATTAGTGAAAGAAAATTTAAAGAAATGCTTGAAATAGTTAAGCCAAGTATTACCTCTCCACCAGTTAATGATCTTATTAATTATATTGAAAATCATTATAAGGGACAACTACAGCATTTACTAAACGACAAAACGGTTAAAACATCATTAGAAAGTTTAAGAACTCTTTTAAAATAAAAACTCGGCTACGTGCCGAGTTTTTCACTCTGACTATCCATAACTTTCTTTTTATTAAGAGTTAATTGTAAATTATTCATATCCACGCTCACTTTCGCATCTAAAATTTTCGCATAATGCTGAGTTGTTTTAATACTTTTATGACCAAGCATCTTGCTTACACTTTCAATCGGCACACCATTAGACAAAGTAATTGTTGTTGCAAAAGTATGTCGAGCAATATGAAAAGTAAGCTCCTTTTTGATTTGGCATAAATCTGCGATTTCTTTTAAGTAAGAATTCATTTTCTGATTACTCAAAACAGGTAACAGACTTCCCGAAACACCACAATGCGGATGTGCTTTGTATTTTTCAATGATTTCTTCAGCCTGCAGAAGTAAGGGAATATTTGATTGTGTTTTAGTTTTCTGTCGGGAGGTAAATATCCATTTATTACCATCGATTCCCACACCAATATTCGAACGTTTTAAGTTCTTAGTATCGATATAGGCCAGACCAGTATAGCAACTGAAGAGGAAAATGTCGCGAACTTGCGCGATTCTTTCGATTTCAAATTCTTTATTCGCCAGATTGAAAAGTTCCTGCTCATCCAGAAAATCTCGTTTCACCTCAACAAATTTAGAATCATAGCAAAGAAACGGGTCGTAAGTCAGCCACTTATTCGCCAAACAAATCCGGATTATCTTACCAAAATTCTTAATGTATTTTACCGCAGAGTTATTGGCGCAGGATTTTTCGGTGCGCAGAAAAAATTCAAAATCAGAAATAAACGCGTGGTCGATTTCCGTAATCTCAATATCCGAAACATTAAACTTCCATTTCAGAAACTCTTGTAAATGACTTAAACAGGTTCTATAGCGCGTTAAAGTTCCTTTTGCATATTCTTTACCAACTAACGCCTCCATTCGGGTATTATGGTCTTTAAAAACAGATATTAACATTCTACTTTTACTATTTTTCCCTGTCAGTTTGTTTTTTAGAATTTCGCTTGTAATTGTTACGCCTTCTTTCATTAATTCATGATGAGCATTATGTACCTGTTGTTCAAAAGTTTTAATATAATGATTTAACATTTTAACTGCTTCTGTATGACCACTTACCTTTTGCCCTTTCGAATTCCACTGAGAAGGTTTTACGGTTCTTTTGACACTGATTTCTGTAGCTTGCCCATCAATAGTAATTCGAAGGTAAATAGGGCATTCTCCATTAGCATTTTCTTTGGATTTTTTCACATAAATAAGCAAGCTGAAAGTCTGGTTCATTTACTAATATTTTAAGCATTAAATTTAAAATTTCAGAAAACCGTCTACAAGATGTTCACTTTCTAAACAAGTTCGTAGTAAGGCTTTCAGAGAATCTCAGTGACCCTTTTTTCATTTGGGCATAGGTCACTGAAAAGGTCACTGCACACACTCGAAAAAAATCCAAAATTTGGTCTGAAAAAATCATTTTAAAATCAATTTTCAATAGCTCGTTTAGATTTTTTCCAGTGACCTATTTTTTAAACCGAAATAGGTCACTGAATAGGTCACTAAAATTATGTGCGAATTTGTTGCTCTTTGATATCAGCATAAAAAGAAAAATGCTATAAAACCTATGTTTTACAGCATTTTGTACTATTTTGATTTAATAGTTGCGATCCGGACGGGACTTGTATTATCTTAATTTTTTCTTTATCCATAATACTTTCAGAAAGTATTAAAATTAAGGTAACCTATTTTGACCCCTCCTATTTTTTATCAATTGGATGTAAATCGTATTGGTGCAAATTTAGTAAAATTATTGAATTACACAAAGGAACTTGTTTATTTTTTATATAGGTTAATCCCTAATTAATTCCTTTACTTTTTCTTCCTGAAGTCCCACATAATTACAAAACTCCTCTATTGTAATAAAATGATGCTCCTCCTTCCCTAATTTAAGGCGGATTCTCTGGATGAGGTCGCGAGAAAAGCGTTCGCTTTTACCTGTAATTCTTACTATGTCTTTGGGGTAGATGCAGAGTCTTTGCGGTGGCTTTTTCATACTCTATCCTTGCTTTTGATTGGAGATTGCTATACTGATTCTGCGGTGACTGTACAAATGTAAAATTATTCATTTTGTTTCTTATATAGAAATTTTTTGCGATTTCGGCAAAAAATGACTGGAACGGCATGGAAACTTGCACTACATTATAGTTTTGAGAAATTTTGTCTTGTGAATTCACCAAGGTTTGAGAGAATGAACCTCATCATTCTAAAATAAATTTCAAAAATTTAAGAAAATGGCAAGACAATCAAGTATTATCAAACTGAAAGGCACCATTGGCGGTGTGACTTTCTACAAGTCTAAAGACGGTTATTTGGCAAGGGAAAAAGGTGGCGTGGATGCTTCCAGAATTAAGAATGATCCCGCATTTCAAAGGACAAGAGAAAACGGTTCTGAATTTGGAAGGGCAGGAAACGCCGGAAAGGTTTTACGAAACTCAATCAGGGCTTTATTGCTCAAAGCGTCTGATTACCGAATGGTAAGCCGTTTGACGCGCGAAATGGTAAAGGTGATCCAAATGGATGAAACCAATCCGAGAGGTCAGAGAAATATTATCGATGGCGAAGCCGAACTGTTGCAGGGTTTTGAATTCAATATCAATGGAAAATTGGGGACTACTCTATTCGCTCCGTTTTCGGTAACATTGGACAGGGTTACAGGCGATGCAAAGGTTGATTTGGAGGCTTTTGTGCCTACAATGGCCATCGCTTCTCCCGGAGGAACTACCCATTTCAAAATTCTTTCCGGTGCGATGGAGGTTGATTTTGAAAATCAGACTTTCAACGCGAAAATTTCCGAAGGAAATATTACGGCCTGGAACGAGGTTGAGGTTACTGCGCTGTCTCTTGAAAACAATCTTACGGCAAACTCGACGCATCCGCTGTTCTTTGTCGTGGGTGTAGAGTTTTATCAGCAGGTAAATGGGGAAATGTATCCGTTGAAAAACGGTGCCTATAACGCCCTGCAGATTGTTAAGGTAGTTGGAGTTTAATCAATGTAACAGTGTAACAATTTACCAATGTAGAAATAAGGGGCGGATTTGTTCCGCTCCTTTTTTAAAGTCAAAAATCTGTGCTGATGAACCTTGAACTACTTCGAACCTATTATCCGGGCGGAACTAACGGCGAACTGCTTTTAGGCGGTACGAAAATATGCAACACGATAGAACTTCCGTGGAAGGGCAACCAAAGGCGGATTTCGTGCATTCCCGAAGGGAAATACAGGCTGCAAAAGCGGTTTTCCGTTCGCCACGGATGGCACCTCAGCGTAATGAATGTAAAAGGCCGGGATTCTATCCTGATTCATCCTGCAAACGATGCGAAAAAGGAACTTCTCGGCTGTATTGCTCCGGTGTTGCAACTCACCGGCAAAGGAAAAGGCAGCGCTTCGCGCTTAGCCTGTGAAAGATTGGAAAAAGCCCTGTTTCCGCTTTTGGAAAAGGGATTTGTAATTGAATTAACGATAAAAAAAGTGTAGAAAATGAAAAAAGTAATCGAAAGAATGCAGGAACCGACGCCTAAATTTTTCAGAATCCTGCGCAATGCAGGATTGGTTCTTACGGCTGTGAGCGGCGTGCTTGCCACGGCTCCGGTAGCACTTCCGGCAGCAATAGTTACAGTCGCTGGATATCTTGCCGTTGCCGGAGGTATTGCCAGCGCCGTAAGTCAGGCTACGGTTTACCGCGACAAATAGCGTGAATATTGTGGATAACTCTACAAAAGTGAGCACGGCTTTTGGAATGCTAATCACTATCTTTGTGAACATCAGCCGCGAAACGATCCTGCAGACTGTAATTCTTGCGGTTTTAGGCGGTATCAGCAGTTTTCTGGCCACGATGGCTGCAAAGTATCTGATTTCAGTAATAAGGAAATATTTGCGTAAAAAGTTGTGGTGACTTTATGCAAAACGAAACCTCCCGGAATGGGAGGTTTTTTTATTTATTACAATATTGATTCAAATCCTGTCAATCTACTTATATTTAAACATGAGTCCAACTGGTGATTTGCTTAAGTTCTGTTTTTCTTTTTCAATTTCTTTTATAGTTTTTACAGTTTTTGGCAAGTCTTTTAGTTTTGGTGCATCGATAATTTGACTTAAAACCGCTGTAGAAATACCATATAATGGAGTTCCAGTATAAGCCGAAGCAATTTCTAAGGATCCCATAACAAGCCAAGATCCAAAATCTTTTCCAGCAATTTTCCATTTCTTAGAAGTTAACTCTCGTATATTTTTCTGATGCTTTTCAAATGCGTCATTTAAATTATTAAGAACCTTTTTAGCTGTCTTTTCGTAATCTAAGGAATTTGCAAGAACCATTTCGTCAATCTCATTTGATAAAATTTTCCTAATTTCATCTATTGCACCTGATTTTCTAATTTCAATTAGTCCTTCTGGTGGAATTTTACCAATCCACTGCAATTTGGTGCTAGAAAGAGAATTAAGCCCCTGTAAAATATGTGAATTTGGTAAATTTAAATTATGAGCCGTTCTATCCCCATCATATTCTAACTTCCATTTAAAATATTGCCAAGATGTTGGCGCATCAATTAATGGAACACCTCCACCAACTTTTGCAGATTTAAACAAGAGTTCATTTGAAACACTCATTCTACCCAAACCTAGCATTGAAACAATTATTCCGGGATTATTGGTTTGCATTAATTGACCAGATTGACCAGTGATTTGTTGTTCAATTTGGATAGAAAGTGGGTCTTTGAATTCTGTATCAAATAATACCTTATCTGGATTTTTTATTTCTTTAATTACCTTATCAACAGTGTCTAAATCTTTACCAAAGCCTATTAATTCTTCCATTGAAGAAAATTTTCTTCCAAACACCTTCTCCGCATGGTATAAAGCATCACGCTCTCCTAATTTTTGAATTTGTTCAAAGGCAGAATCATCAATCATTTCTTTATCTGCAAGTATTACTACAATTGGCTTATCTATTTCTGCCAAAGCCAAATCTTTGTATTGAAGAATATTTAGAGCGTGTTTTATAAGATAATATATTCTTTGCTGTTTGTTCCAAACTTTAAACATGTGCCGTGATCTAATTATTGGACACGGAAGAATAATTGTATCTGTATAAATTCCACACTTTGAAGCAATATTTTCATTATTTGCTGGAAATAAATCACCTCCAAAGACAGCTTTAACTGTTTTTTCTTGGTCTTGTAAATGATAATATCCAGTCTCTGCGACAGTATTCCAAAATTCATTTAAATCCTCTATGATTGGTTCTATTGCGTTATCGATATAATCATTTGTATGATTGTATGCCACAAATTCTGCAACTTGGTGAGAAGTGAGATTTTGATCGAGCATAGCGTTATAAAAATCCATAAAATTCAACTCGAATCGTTTAAAATAATTTTCTTGGATTTGATACAAACTAATTGCCCCTTTCATTTTCTCCCTATAATCATAGTGTTCAGCCATTAAAGCCATCGACCTAATTCTGCCATCAATGGTTTCAACATCAGGTTCTCCATTTTCATCAAATTTTACTTTAGAAAGGCTTTCTTGCAGCCCTTTAGCTAAATGCTCAGCTACTGTAATCTTGCCTTCTTCTAGCAAATCTTTAAGAATCAAAACTCTTCTTTTGACTCTTTCTTCATAGTCTATTTGTTCTTTCGATTTCATGAGTGTTTTTTTGCGCTGTTTCTCAAAAATACAAAAACTTCCCGAAGGAAGTTTTTAAAATTAAACTGATAAGTAATACTGCCGGACTAATGAGTTCCGCAGTTCGCGGATTTTTTCTGCCTGCTGTTCCATTTTCTGCTCCAGTTCCCAGGTGGTTTTGATTCTAAGCATGATTTCCGGCTTGCGGAGCGACTTTTCAAAGGCCGGCTGGATGAAATTCCGCATCAGCGTTTTGAGGTCGCAGAGCCGAAGCATTTCGATGACGCTTCCGCAAAGGTGCGGATGGAAAAAGCCATTTTTCCAGAATGCGTACAAGGTCCAGTAATAGGTCTGCAGTTCGTAATCATCCGCTACATAGATGATATGACAGTTCGGGCAGGGTTCAAACATTGGTTTTCCTGCGTTTCTTCCTCTTGAAAGGATGTAAAGAGCCGTTTTCGGGGCTGGCTGGTGCACTGAGTAAGTGCGTACTTTGTGTGTAAGCATAACTTTGGATTTAAAAGTTTTATGCTCCGCAAACAATTCTTAAAAGAAAAACCAGAAAAAAACCGAAAAAAAAGAAAAAAAGAAAGCCGCTTTCCCTGTGGGAAAAAAATGGGATGCAATATTTTTTAAAAAAAATTTTGTGGCAACATTTTCGTAGCCACAAAACTTTTTTTCAAAAACCCCTTGTGGGCTTGATATTGTCAGCACATTTTTTTCTCCACATAACTTTGCTTGCTTTTTTTATTTTTTGTTATTCTTATTAATCGGGAAAAGCGAAAGAAGGTTTTTGCTTTTATGCCTGAACTTTCTATTCAAAACTGCCTTTCAAAGCGGTGGGAAGGAATGGAAAAAACAGTGGTGTGACGGTGTGAATACTTGGAGCACCGGCACACGACTGTGCGCGGTGACGGAACTGAAAACACGGCTTGTCCGTGTTTTGAGTGAAGGAATCTGGACGAGCATTGGCAAACCGGGGAAACAGACTCGCAGAAAAATGGTGCTTGCCGAAACAGACAATTAGCGATAATTGTCAAACAGAGTACTGCCTGAAAAAGCGGCTGGAAAGACAGCGGTATGGAGGGCAGAAAGAAAATGCTTTTTGGTGGCGTTTTTAGCACGCGCCGCAAACACACTATAACTCTTGGCCTATGAAACTAAAGTGTTTGTGGTGTGTGCTGAAAATATGGGAATGGAGAAAGCAATTTTGCGAATGGGCTGGTTTATTTTTGCTTTGGAATTCGCGAAATGCGTAAAGCATTTTCTTCCGCCTGGAATACTGCTGTGCGCGGTGGTGGAAGTGTTTTGCCATTGCATAAAAACCTATGAAAAATAAATACTACTTTATGCAATGGCAATATACTGAAGCCACTGGCAAATCCCGAAACTCTCTGCACCATTTTTCTGCATCCTATTTTGGGGTGGAGGGGATTTGTAGGTTTTCAATTGGAGGATTGACCGCGTAAATTATAACTGCACTGGCGGCTGGAAGGCGTTGGCGCAAAAGGGCTATGCCCGTTGCACGGAAAGCATTTTACATAATCTCAAATTATAGGCACCGCTGGCTTGTGAGGGAATTTTGGTTTTGCAGGAAATGGCTTGTAAATAGTGCTTGGCGCAAAACCATTATGGACGAACTCTCCGTTGGGGTTGGCTGTGCGTATAATGCCACATTATGTAACTTAGCTTCCGCCGATTTGCATACTGGCATAAACGGAACGGTGGTGGTGGTTGGAGTGCAGTGTCTTTTTGCTTTGTTTTTTAGTGTTGGACAGCTCTTTGCCACCGCAGGAACGAGGATGGCAATGTGCTGTGGAGCGTTGGCAAAAACAACGCAAAAAGTATGACAGTTGCAAACGGAGGCAATGCCATAGAAGACAGACGAAGCGTTGGGCTTGTGCGGTTGGGGTCTGGCTAAAGCCGTATTTTTTCTGTGCGTTGGCTGAGCGTGGGAGAGAGCAGTCTATCTTATTTCCAAACCTTTAACCTCTTTTCAATTTCTGCAACTAAAGGCTTATTGTTTTGAAAAATAAAATTGGTTGCTACGAGTTCTTCAAGCTTAAGAGCTGCTTCTTTTTTCAAGAGAATATGTGCATCTACAAGTTTATCAAATATCCAAATCATACCGTGATACTCTATGTCTTTATTTTTGGCACAATTACGCACTGTTTTGTCGCTACTTAAAACACAAGCATCTAACTTATTAGCAACGTGTAAAACGGATTTGTCTGTTTCAGATAAAGATTTAGGATAAGGCTCTGATTGGATTTGGAGAAAATCTTCTTCTTTAAGATTATGAACAATAAGCCTACCAACGGATTGATAGGCTTTTAAAATTTGTTGCTGTTCAGAATATAATTCAAAATAAACTGAAGTGGTAGTATGTATTTCTATTTCAAGTTGGAAAAATGCATTGACAAGACCTAAATCATAAAGGTCAATAAAAATACAAGCGTCTGCTACAGCTATTCTTAGTTTCATTCTCCTGGCAGATATTTGGCATTTGGGGAATTAATATTAAAACATCGGTTGATGCTGTTTTTTAAATTCAGCCAAAGATTGATTAGACAATGAAGCTGCTTTTGACATTGAAATCTGGTCTTCAATCAAAGCTCTAAATAATAATTGCTCAAAGCGGTTGCTTTCTTCAATTCCTTGATATTCTACAGGTTCATCTACTTTCCAATTTTGTTGCCTAATTAAAAAGAAGAACTGTTTAGTGTAGTTGTCATTAATAATTCCGCAAACTTTTGCTCTCATTACAATTGCTTGCATTGAAATACCATATTGCTTTTTGATATTACCTAATTCCAAAGTTGACAACTTAGTACGGTGATTGCCTAACTCTGCTTTAATAGTCTCTTCGGGCAACAGCATTGCACCTGCAAACTGATGACATAAAGTTTCCTTTTGTTTTTCGGTCACATCGCCCAATACTAAAAGCAAATGAGCCAACTCGTGAAGTAAGGTAAATCGTATTCTATCAGGCTTATTGGCTTTTCTTTCGTTGTAAGCTACAACAGGAATATGACCATTTACAAAAGTTTGCAAACCATCAAAATCTTCATCTACATTTAGCTTAACTACCTTGATATTTTTATCTTCTAATAATTCGACAATATTAAAAATAGGACCAGTTCCTAAAGACCATTCCTTTCGTAATAGTTCTGCCGCATTATTCACCTGCTCATAAGTAGTAACCTTTCCAAAGTCTTTTAAGGGGTTATCAAAACTATGAGGAAGACCAATAATTTCTTCTAATTCTAAATAACGTGAAAGATATTCTTTGGTAGTTTCATTGATGATTGCTACATCCTTTTGTGGCATCCTACTTAGCTTTCTATATTCAATATCGCTAAATTCAACTTTAGTAGTTCTGAAAAAATAATCGGGACTAATATTGAGTGCTTTGCTTAGCATATTGATTTTTTCTGCATCGGGAATTACCTCTCCTTTTTCGTAACGATGCAAAGCTTGACGTGATAAAGTACCACCTAAAGCATCAGCCAAATCCTGCAATGAGAAACCATTCATAAGACGGGCTGACTTAAATCTTTCCGCAAATATTGCTTTTGTTTCCATTGTAATTCTGTATTTGTACTGCAAAGGTAACTCTTTTAGTTGACAAAAACAATAGTTAAATGACATTTTGTAACATAAAATTGTAACTATGACAAAATTTCAGATACTCAATATGGTTAAATACAAGACAATATGACATAGTTCCTATAAAAATATATCGGTTGACATATTTGGTTGACAAATTTGTTTTTTGGAATACTTTTTGTAACTTTGTATTTGAATGCAAATAGGTGCATTCATAACTTTTTAAATATTATAAAAATGGGCAAGTACCAAATTAAAAGAACCAGTAATGGTCAATTTCGCTGGACATTGAAAGCGACAAATGGAGAAACACTTGTAACAAGTGAAACTTATGTAAGCAAACAAGGTTGCCTTGACGGTGTGGCAAGTAGTAAGGTTTGTGTGGCAGACAAAAACTTTGATAAGAAAACTTCAATTGCAGGACAACCATACTTTAATCAAGTAGCTAATAATTATCAGGTCTTGGGCACAAGTGAAATGTACTCCTCTACCGCTGCAAGAGATAACGGTATTGATAGCGTAAAGCGTAATGCTCCTACTGCAACAATTGAAGATTTAACTTAAATGCTTATGACAAAAATCTACAATTTAAAGAACCTAAAGCCTGGGGACAGGCTGGTTCTACCTAAAAGCAACTTAAGACTTGTTCAGCATCACGCTATTTACATTGGTAATGATGCTTATGGAAACAGACAATATATCGAAAACTACATCGGAAAGGGGGTTCAAAGGGTAGATGAAAACTACTTATTTAGAGATGGTTATCATTTGACAAGAGTTGAACCTTTTATCGGTAATGCTTTTCAACGTCGATTAGCTGTAAATCGTGCAGTTGCATTAATTGGAACACAATACGATTTGGTTAATTTCAACTGTGAGCATTATGCCAATGCGGTTCAATATGGCAAACAGTTTAGCAATCAGGTTGGGAATGGAATACTCGCTACAGTATTGTTGGCTGTAATTGGTATTGGATTTAGTAAATAAAAAATTAATAAAATGGATAAAAACAAACATTTAGATTCAGTTATTTCGACGCATCAGATAACTAAAGAAGAAACACTTTTTGACAAATACGTCAAAAAGAAAAACGAGGTTAAAGAAGCCTTGGAAGAAAACTACGGAAGTAATATCTATTCTCCGTTTAACTCGGGTTCGTACGCTAAGAATACCGCTATCAATACAAAATTTGATTTTGATTTGGTGTCCCCATTCAAACGTAATGCTTTTGGCTCGAATGGAACACTAAAAGAAATGTATGAAGATGTTTATGACTTTCTCTACGAGAAATACAAAGATGTTGCAGAGGTTAAAAAGCAAAAAGTTTCAATTGGTTTGGAGTTTTGCGCAGATAGTGATGGAGACGTAATTAAGATTGATGTTGTTCCCGGTCGTGAGCTTTCTCAAGACCAATACAAGGAAGATGAAAATTTGAACTTGTACGTGTATTACAAATATGGAAATATTGACGCAGGCAGTGAGCGAATTAAAACTAACGTCAAGGCTCAAATCAATAATATTAAAGACAGAGCTACGGCTGAAAAAGATTCGATAAGAAAAATAATCCGTCTTTTGAAAGTTTGGAAAAACACTAAGTATAACTATCCTACAAAATCTTTCTTTTTGGAACTCATTACTATCAAAGCATTTGATTCCAAGAGCATTACCGGAAGTATTTGGGAGAAACTTGAAACTGTATTAGAATATATTAGGGATAATGTAACCAAAGACAGCTTTACACTAAAAGACCCGGGTAATAGTTCTAATGATTTAGCCGATACTTTAACTTCACACGAAAAGCAACAGTTGTCAGATGATATGAAAAATATGCTTGAAAGAATTGAGGACAATGACGAGAATCTGAAAACATATTTCCCTGAAAATTCAAAGTTTAAAAAGGAAGAGTCCAAAACTAACCAATATGGAACCAACACCGGTATGCCAGTTCCTCCACCGAAACTTAATTTTGGATAATTATAATGAACCAAAGAGTAAATGAAATCAATACAGTAGTAGAAAGCATTCCCGATGTGAAAATTGTAAAGCCATTTGAGCAGAGCAAAATTGACATCGAGGGATGTATTACTGTTTTTGTTGAAGGTTTGGAGCAACCACTAGAATTCAATGTTACTGTACATCCGCAATATCCTTTTAAAAGCCACGAAACGGAAACTATTAAGTTTTCTAATGATAATTTAATAGAGCATAAACATATTATGCAAAATGGAGCCATCTGTATTCATACGGCACATACTCCTGTTTTGTCCCAAAAACTAATTTATGATATTGAATCTGTAAAGGCTTGGATTAAGAAATATTACATCAACAAAGATTCGGATACTCATTATGAACATTTAATTGTAACACAAAAAGCATTTAATGAAAACCATTTTGCTTACTTCTTCAATGAAGTAGATTATACTTTCCATAAAAATCAATTTGGCTTTGTTGACTATTCAATAATGAACAATGGAGTTTTTTACAAAGAGAATATTCAGAGCAGTATTTTTCAAACTTTTTTAAATAGTGATAGAAAAAAAATAGTAGAAGTAGATTGGAATTTTCAACTTAAAAACTTACCTCAAAGCACAGGATTATTCATCTTCTTAAAAGATACTCCAAGTAAAAATCAACGTTGGGTTTTTGATGATTGGAAAGACTTTGAAGCTACCTTACCACAAGACTTTTTGAAATTTCTTCACAATGTTGAAGAAAGATTGGGAAAGGAGAAAGGAAAAACGCTTCCTTTATTTGTAGGATATAATATTTCTGAAACAGAAATTCATTGGCAAGCGATTATATTGGAGATTGGCAATTTTCCTTTTTACGGCGAAAAAATAAACAAGCAATGGTTTACAAAGATTAAAGATGGTAGTCAAATCCATTGGGCAATGACCCGGAATTGTTCTTATAAGTACTTTTTTGGAAGAGGAAAACTAAGTGACCGAATAACAGAAAGTAAAATGTTGATTATTGGCATCGGAGCTATAGGAAGCATAGTAGCTAAAACATTGGTAAGATGTGGCTGTAGAAAGTTAGATTTTATAGAATATGACGTAAAAGAACCAGAAAATGTTTGTAGGTCTGAATATTCTTTCTTTACAGGAATTACCAACAAAACCAATGATTTAGTAAATGAGTTGTGTTTAATATCTCCCTATTATGAAATACCAAAAGGTGGATACGAGTTTTCTGAAATGTTTGATATTGTCATAAAATCTTATCTAAATGATCGGCAAACAAAAAATGAAATTGAGAAAATAATAAATGAATATGATATAATTTTTGATTGCTCTGCAGATAATGATTTGCTTTACGTATTAAGTCAGTTAAATATAAATTCAACGCTTTTAAATCTTTCAATATCAAACCACGCAAAACATTTGGTCTGTGCTACGGAACATAATCGGTATGAGTTTATAACATCCCAATTTGGCGGAAATATTCTCAAATTTGACGTTGACGACTTACATAATCCTACAGGTTGTTGGAGTCCAACATTTAAAGCTTCTTATAATGATATAAATGTTCTTGTACAGACCGCGATAAAGCAGATAAATTTGACGTTAGAGCAGGAAAAAACATTAAGAAATTTTGTTATTGAAACAGATGACACAAGTGGCTTCAACATTAATATAAAAGAATTTTGATTTTAAAAATAGAACAAATAGGGTTAAGTCTTGAAGTTGAGGACGAACTGCTAAATAAACTTCTGGAAATAGGCAAAACTCATTATCCTAAAGAATTTGGAGGATTTTTGATTGGGTATTACTCCGAAGACAAGAAGCATTTGCATATTACAGACACAATACTTCCGAAGAAGTATCAAGTATCAAAATATTCTTTTGAACGAAGTACAAAAGGAATAGAAAATGAGCTTGCAGAATTTTACGCAAGTAATCCGAGAAAGATTTACATAGGGGAATGGCATACTCATCCAGACAATAGTCCTATATCAAGTGCAACAGATATTTCCGCAATAAATACAATTATAAACAGCAAAAATACTTCTATCGCAAATCCTGTTTTATTGATAATAGGATATTCCAAGACAACGGTAAATTTTGGATTTTACGTTTGGTTTGAACATAAATTATATAAATATGAGTAAAGTAGATTTAAAACAATTATTCAATGGGTTACAGCAACAGATGTCTGCCCAACTAAATACAAACAGAGAGTTTATTGACCATCCAGGTTCTAAAGGAGATGCTTTAGAAAATGCTTGGATAGATTGGTTACGAAAATATTTGCCCAACAGATATTGTGTTGACAAAGCAATAGTAATAGACCATGAAGGCAATACGAGCCAACAAATGGATATTGTTATTTATGATAATTGGTTTACTCCGTTTATTTTTACTCAAAACGGATTTCATTATATTCCAGCTGAAGGAGTCTATGCGGTTTTTGAAGTCAAACCTGATATACAAGGTAATGTTGGAGAGAAAACCTATATAGAATACGCAGGAGAAAAAATAGAAAGCGTAAGAGTCCTTAAAAGAGAGGCCGCAAGCTTTATCAATGGTGGAATAAAATTCACTCCTCGTCCTTTAACAAAAATAGTAGGCGGAATCCTTTGCAGCACCAACGGCTTCACACACAAGAATAATGACACGATTGAAAAACATATAAAAGCGTTAGATAATCTCCAAAGTATTGATTTGGGCTGTATTGCTGATTATGGTAGTTTTTATATAGATTATAACCCAAGCGAAGAAATTACAATAGTTGGACAAGATGCTTATTTGGAGTTTTATGCTAATCGAAAATTTAATAAAATGAAATTTAGTGAGGCTGGTCATTCATTTGTTACGTTCTTTATGCAATTAACACGATATCTACAGCAAGCAATTGGTACAATCCCTGCAATAAATCTGAATGCTTACTTGAAAAATATTGGAGAAGAAGTTGACGAACAGATATAAGATTGAAAATATGTTTTGTTTATTTTGATATCAATTTTTGTATTTTATTAATTATCAAAAACAATCTATTTACTTGTACTAAAGTACACTTTCTAAAATGGATAAGTAGGATAACCTTATTTCCTGAAAAAGATTTTTTGTTATTCCGAAGGAATACAAAAACAGATTTATAGGGATGTAATGGTGTAAATAGATGAAGGGCTAAGATTGGTTTGCTTTGATTGTGTTTGTTTTGGTTTGAATTTTTTCAGAATAACTTTTCAACTTACACAGTTAGTGGGACGCTACCTGTTTGTGCCGAAAAATGCTTAAATGGAAAGGATTTATTTGAATTAGTCAAAACTTAAACTTCCAAATAGAATTTACCTTCTCCTTAAATAACTCGCGTTATTCTCAACTTTTTCCTCTATTTCAATTTCTACAATTTCTCTTTTTTCTTCCCGAAAAGATGGAACCGCTCCAAACAATTGTACATTTTCCTCTCCTCTTTTTTTTACATAATCCTGTTTGAGATTTTCCAGCAATTGTTTCTGTTTTTCCTCGGTATATTTGGATACCAATTTAGCCTTAACTTCCGGGAGTTTTTCTAATTCCTCTTCTAAAGCCGAAATCTTTTCATCGGTGGACTTGGTCTGTTTTTCAATTTCATCTACATTGATTCCTTTGCCTGCCAACTCACTAATTTTTTCATCTACCAATTGTTTAGCAGCATCAATATTTTTTTGATAAAATGAAAGTTGATTTTTCCAATAATCTGAATTTGCACTTCCATCATTAGAATAGCCCAAAATACGGTTGTAGTCGTTCTGGGCTTTGGTTACTCCGTCCTGTATTTTCAAAAAGTCCTGATGCTTTCTAAGGATAACAGCATTGTCTGCTACATACCTGCTTTTTTGATTTTCAATTCTCTTTTTCAGTAATTCAATCTCGATATTGGCTCTTGTTTCCGGACTGGTAATAATAGCGGTTTTCAGTTCATGCGTGCTGATGTCTGATACATCCAAAACATCGGCTCCTTTCTTCATTGCCTCTAAATATCTTGCCTGCTTAGCCTGCAATTTCTGAAGCATAAACACATCAATACTGTCATTGGTAAGCATAAAGTTGATACGGACATTTTCATTCTTGTTTCCCTGACGCCAAGCCCGACCTTCTACTTGTCTCAACGATGTGAAGTTGTAAGGTAAAGAAAGCATATAAATATCCGTCGTATTTGCTTGAAGGTTCATCCCTTCCTGAATGGCCTCACTGCCAATAACTACCTTTATTTTTCCGGAATTAAATTCATCCTGAATCTTAACTCGGTTCGGTTTACTGGTTGCTCCGGTGATAACTCCTATTTCGTCAGGTTTGTATCCGACTTCCTGCACGAGATATTCCTTAATTTTGGGAAATTCTGAAACCGCTAATTCCGAATAGATAATTTGTCCCGATTCAGGAATGTCTTTCTTATTTTGCTGTATCAAATCCATCGTCTGTTTGAGTTTTGGTGAATTTTCTATAAACTCTTCCAACGAAGGTTCTTCATCTTCATAATACGGAGATAGATAGGGAGAAATTGCAATCAGTCTGGCATTGAGGATATGCGTTAAAATGGCACCCTTTTGTGTTTCCTCAAAATTCTCATTGAGCATGTCGTATTGCTCTTTGGTCAAATCGTTCTGCTCAATTTTATATTCCTTGTTGATTTTATTGGGGCGTTTCAGTTCAGGATTGTCTTCCTCGCCTTTGATGTCGATAAATTCTGAAAGCAACTGCTGGAACAATGAATTGTTTTTAAACCGCCTTACATTGGCTTTGAATTTCACATCGCCTTTGGCATCAATTTCCATATCGTTATCCGCCTCCATAAAGGTTTCAAAAAAGGTATTGACATTGAAATAGCCCGATTCCTCTAATCGTTTATTTGCAATGAGCGATAAAATGGAATAATACTCCAAAGGTTTATTAGTAAATGGTGTCGCAGAAAGCAGTGTTACATTTCTGCCGTCGTTTTGTTCCTGAATGTATTGAGCTGCCATCCAGGTATTGATTCCCAATTTTGAAGTCTGCTGGTTTTGACTTCTAAAATCTGATGCAAATCGGCGGTCTTCAATTCTTACTTTTCCTACAATGTGATTGGCGTTATGAACTTCATCATAAGTTAGATGGTCAAACCCAAAATCTTCCCAATCGTAAATTTTACCACGCTTCATCTTCCCTACCAATTCTTTTTCCTTCTCGATTTCTTTTTGAAAATCCCTTTCGCTGATGCTGTTCACGCTCCTCATCTCATTTTCCGAGATATAGGAAAATTTAGAAGCGAGACTTTCGGTAATATTTTCAGAAAATCCGATATTATTGAAACCTTCATAAGTCACGATGGTAATTTCACCGTCTTTGTTGTCAAATTTTGAAAGGTCATAATCCTTTCCGAGATTTCCCAAGACATTGACTTTGGCTTCGGGGATGGTTTCGAAAATCGTTTCTACCCATTGTTTTAGGATGCTGTCATTTGGAACAACAATTAAAGGTCTTTTGGCATTTCCTCTTTCCATCGCTTCGTGCATCGCCAAAATCCCCGACAAAGTTTTTCCGAATCCGACTTCATGTGCCAATAATCCTACGCCTTTAGTAGTCTGCCGTCCGATTCCCGCTTTCTGAACTTCGGTTAATTTGAGTTCCCTTCCCTTAAAGTTTAAATGGATTTTTGAAAACAGGGGAAATTTGGAATAGTCCGGAACATAGATGTTGTTATAGTTTCGGTTGAAATCCTTTACAAATCGCTCCCGCAATTCATCCGATAATTCTTCCCTCAAAAATTTTTGAAACAAATCATTGGCCGCCGCTTTTCGCCTTTCACGAACCAAGGCGTTTCTTTCCTTGTCGCTTCCAGTCACGGCTTCATTGTCCACAAAACCGCGGACTTCCCACGAAGAGGAACCTGCAAAGGCGTCACTCGACAAAGTTCCCACGAAATCTTTAAACTTTTCGGCAAGGTTATACGGCACAGAAACGGTTTCAGTCTGTCTGCTATTGGGATTCCAACGGTCTTTTTCTACAGTTCCTAAATCAAACTGGTGGACAAACTCGTGATTGGGACTGATGGAAATTTCATCCAATGATTTTGGTTTGGGAAGGACACTCAGAAGTAAATTCTTTTGCTTTTCATACTGGTTTTCTGTTCCACCAACGGCATATTTATCCCTGAAGTCTACTTCAAGTTGTTCCAATTTTGCATAGATATTTCCTTCCGCGTAATAAAAATCGTGAACCCATTTTCCGTCCAAATAATTGGCAAATTGGTAGTGTTTCCCGTAATTATTTAGTGTTCCGTCGTATTCGGTATCCCGGAAGGCTTCAACTTGCTCTTTGGTGATAGCGGAACTGTTTTGGAGCGAGGCATCTACTACCTTATCAGCTTTTAAAAACTGGTATTTCAGAATTCCTTTTTTGAGTTCCGGTTTGGTCTGGATATGATACTCCCTGTCTTTTTCTTTTTGGGTCTGAAGAATCTTGTTCGCCTTCTGAATCAACTCATCAACCTGTTTCTGAGCAAAACTTTGAGGATTCGTAGCGAGTTCGGATTGTAGTTGGGTGTATTTTGCGATTTCTTTTTCAACTGCCAGAGATTTGAATTTTACAGAATTAAGCACTGAAATAACCTGTTCAACTTTTCCATTGAGTTCAGAAAAATCAATTTCTTTTTCGGTTGTTAAATCTTCTGCAGAATTATTCTTAAGTTTCTCGGTCTTTATCGTTTTTTCAACTTTTTTCACGTCCTCCATCTCCAAAAACAAATCTTCAAAAAGATTTCCGATTCTTTCTGTTTCCTTCCTATTTTTAAGATTTTCTATCCGAATTAAGACATCCTCTAAATTCCCATGAACATAGTTTTCCAATCGTCCAAAGCGATTGGTCTTTTCTTTGATTTCGCCTAAAATTCTTTCAGGATGGTTTTCAAAATAATTCGAAATGTTATTGGATATTTTCTGACCGTTTTTTTTGAGAATGATAATATCCGTCCCGACCTGCGTTCCTGCAAAAGCACCAACCGGCAAACGAAAGCCCTCAATCATTTCGGCGTTTTTTAGTTGGTTTTGCCGGTTCAGCCAACCGGAAGGAAGCACCATTGCCAAAATACCGTTGGGTTTTAGAGAATCCAAAGACCTTTTAACAAAGTAATCCTCATACTTGGATATTTTTGGTTCTTCGCCTAAACCCTTATACAGACCACGATGGTCGCCATAAGGCGGATTGCCAACGACCAAGTCGTATTGGTCGGAAAAGACTTTCTTATTGCCTCTTTCATCAATAAATTCGGTTTCAAAAGAACGGAAATTGATGTCAGTTTCCGGGTGCAGGATTTTTGTAATTTTTGCAGTGGTTTCGTTGATTTCAAAGGCTGTGATATTGGTTTTGATTCCCAAATCTTTGGCTGCATTAAGGAAATTCCCTGTGCCGACACTCGGCTCTAAAACAGAAATTTCCGAACGGCTTTTGAAGTGGTCTTTGATTAAATTACGGACGGCATTTACAATCGTGAAATCGGTATAGTATTCATCTAGTATTCCCCTGCCTTCTTTGGCGGTTCCGCCGCTTTTGAACTGATGGCAGATTTCTTTCAGATCATCGGAAATATTTACGTTATCCTTTAAAAGAATCTTCTTTTCATCGGAAACAAAACAAGTTGCAGAAACCACTTCCGCAACCTGTTCATTGGTCAGTTTCTGACCTTTGTATTTTGAAATAAGAGAATTTAATTCCTCATTATCTTTATTGGATTCGTTTAATTTTTCTTCGGTTGGATTTGCTGAAATTCCTCCGGATACGATTCCGCCCACGATATTTCTTGCTCTCTCATTTTTTGAAGCATTTTGCGGTTGTGTTCCGTTAATGGATCCTCCTTGTTTTCCGTTTCCCAAATCGCTCCGCTCTGTGCCTGTAAATCCATTTCGAGCATCGTCGCTGCCCACATTTTGTCTTCCGGCGTGATTTCCATTTTGCTTGGATTCGCCGTTCTGGAAAGGTTTTCCAATATTTCGTCCAACAGTTTCGGTTCCCACGTGCTGAGCGTTGGAAATTCCGTTGGATTTAATGCCGTGGCTTTCATCTTCAGAGTTTTTTTGTTCTGCTAATGTAATATTTTTATTCTCAAAATTTAGTTTATTCCGTAAATATTCCTCCAGATTTTGATGCCCGTTTTCAGAGATGCCGTAAAGCGGTCGGACATCCTTGATGTTTTTCCCTTGTAGTTCGGAAAGGATTGTTTGAGTCGATAAATTTGACTTCTGGTCTGCAGGAAGACAAAGAAATATTTTGCCGTCATAGTTTTGAAACTGGCTGATTAATTTTGGCGTGTTTTCATCCGAATGCAGTGTTACCAAAGTTCTGTGATTGCTTTGGTTGTTCAGTTTTAGGAGTTCCAAAAAGGAGGTTCTGTCTTTATCGTTTTTAAAGACAATGACTTCATTCCGGGTTCCCTCGATGATGGAAATATCCTCAACAAAACTGTTTACTGCCAGTGGTTCACTCACTTTTTCTGCTGTTTACAAAATGGTTAAAGTCAAAAATTTCTTTCGCTGCATCATCCCAATTTTTTCTGGGTAAAAGTTGCAGACTTACAAAAATGTCAGTCTTTTTATTGTAGGAATCGATGCGCTCCAACCGTCCTCCATAATCCTTTTCGGCGTGTCTGTAAATGGAGTAAGGCAGAATGGTGTCCGTCGGATAGATGTAGAACCTCGTGTAATTCCACGGGGAATTAATCTCGAAACGTTTGTATTTTTTGTTGAACAAAACCGTGTCGGAAAGTTTTCTGCGGTTTCGGTAGTTCAGAATCTGTTCCTTTGAAAAAATTGCACCTTCCTTCTTATTCCAGACCAATTGCGGTTTCTGAGTTTTTGCCACTTCTGACAGGATGACGCTTCCGTTACCATCTTTAACCGGATAGTATAGTGAGTCCTGTATGAAGTAGGTTTGCATGTTGATTTCCGGGAAGGAATGATCGGGAACGAATTCTATGATTTGGTTTCCCAAGTAATTGAGTTTCGACAAATGGAAACTCTGCATTTGCTCCAAACCTTTGGAGGCATCAAAATAAACATTGGATATAAGATCGATTCCGCCTTTTTCGGATTTGATTTCTTTGCGGCACGAATAGGGCAAAATTGCCAAAAGGCATAAAAGAAAAAGTGTTTTTAATTTCATCTTTGTAGTTTTAAAAAAGCGGCAAATCAATTGCTGACCTGCCGCCTTCGGATAATATTGGTCAGGTATTATTTTATCGCTTAATGCTCTGCTCCCTTACAGTGGCTTTCTCATTCTTTTCTTCATAATCCAAACCTTGCAAAGGTTTGTTGGTATTGATTCTGTTCATTTCGCTGTCGTAGAGGTTCAGGTTTTTGTACTGGGGATTCAGCACTGCTTTTCCGTCCACAACTTTGTCGTCCATCTCAAATTTCACTTTTACCACATTTCCTTTTTCTAAAGATTTGATGGTGTTTTCCTTATACTCCAGTTTGTCAAAAATGAGGTTGGATTTTTCAACGATTTTTTCAGTATCCACGCCATAGTTTTGGTAAAAATTCTGAAAAATATAGTTTCCCTTGTCGGTTTTGGGTTCCTCGAAGTTGAACTGGACAAACGCCGTTTCAGATTGGTCGCTTTTCGGGTTGTGGAATTCGATTTTTACGCTCCTGCCCTCCAATAGGTTGACCGCTTCCTTAGCAGTAAAGGTATTTTCCCGATTAACAGGAAAGTTGTGCGAAATCTCCTCGCCTTTTTCGTTGGTGAGTTGAGCGTGGTACGTGTTGAGAAAAACACCTCCATTCTCCGTTTTGTTGAATTTCAGGGTAAAATCTACCTTGTTTCCCGGAAGGGCTTTGTCAGAGGATGTTTTGATTTCAAATTCCTGATTTTTTGATTTGATGCCTTTCTCCAAATCTTTGTGAAGTTTTTCACTTTCGCCGAAACCGAGGTACTTTAACTGGTTTTTAAAATAATCTACCTGGTTGAATTCTTTGGTTGTTTCCATAATGTTGGGGTTTTGGTTGTTAATAAAATGTTGTTTGTTAAATAGGTTTTTTTCCTGCTTAGTAGTTAGATCGAAAATCATTTTAATAGATTGAATGATGTCTTCGGTCTGCTCTTTCGGCTCATAACTCAGCAACTGACCACTGATGAAAAGCAGTACCGTATCCTGTGATTGCCGATACAGTTGAATCTTTGCCGAAATTTCTTTGTAATTTTCAAAATCATCGTCTGTTAATGAGATTTTAAATTCGTGCTTGGTCTTGCCTTCTGCGTCATCTATAAAAATCTTGGCATAATCAAAATTTTCCGGATTGGTCAAAGGGTTTTTATTTTCCGAAATACTGCGATATGGTATGTTTTCGGGTTCAAATAACATTGGTTCAGCATTCAAATTATTTTTGCCGAATTTGTTTAAAAGATGATCAGAAACCTTGATGTCCACTTCCTGCGATACCGAATAGTAGTTGTTGCTTTTAAGTCTGATCGCATCCAAGGCAGTAAATCCCGATAAAGCCAACTTATCACGGTAGGAACGGAACATTTCATCGGTGACGTTATTTCCATAAAGAATCGTGGCTGTTCCTGCGTGAATGGTCAGTAATTCCGTGAGTTTTTCCAATTGGCGGTGTTGCGGAAGGACAAATTTTCCTACAATCTCGTTGGCGTTGTTCAAAATGAGGGCTTCGGTTCTGTCCGAAAGTCCAAATTTCTGGGAGGAAAGATAGGCAGCAATGTCTTCGGGACCGTTGATGCGTTTCGGTTGGTAATTCTCTGCAAAAACCTGCTTGCTGAAACTGTAAACATTAACTGGAAACTGATTTTGAAACTGGTTTTGGTTCTTCAGTTCGTGAACAACATCGGTAATACTTTCAGCGGTGAACGTGAGGTATTTTCCGGAACGCAGATTCAGGATAATACCGTCCTCCACTTTGATTCCGGTATCGTCAAAAATTTTGTTCAGACGGTCGAGCATCAAACGGTCTTCACGGCTTGAAACCAATCTTCCACTCGGGTGATTGTGAACCAACGTGATGCTTTCGGGATTGAGTTTAAAGACATTTCCCGCCAAAAGTCGCAAATCCACTACCGTTGCAGTAATTCCTCCTGAAGATAGATGCTGAACAAGATAACTATCGTCCTTAAAACGGTATAGTGCAAAAGTATGTTCCACGGCTTCGTCCTCCAACGAACGAAAAAGCCAAGCGACATCCGAAACTTCAGAAATTTTTGTTCCTGCCGTAAACGAAAGGGTTCTGTTTTCAGCGAACTGCCTTTCAACTAACGCAAAATCGGTGGGATCTCGGTGTGAATCGTTTTCCCGTAGGAGATGGGATTCCCCACCAAGATGATTTCCGGCTGAGAATAATTTGTAGGGTAATATTTCGCCTTCCGACGTTTTGAGATAGCGTGTTGTCTCATCCTCCTCAAAGCCATAATTCGTGTTCTTTCCATTGGATTGGTTTTTTTCATTGTGATTGAATGTTCGGTCCGTTTCCCTGATGTCCTTCTTGAAATGAATATCATCTACGGCATCTTCTAATGAAAATCCCGAACGTGTTGCGTCCATCTCCTCTTCATATCTTGACGAAAATTTTTTCGGATTGGTATTTTCCATTTTTTGTGTTTTTGAATTGAATATTATCGCCTGAATCCTCTCGGTTTCTCCCGTTCCTGCAATTCCTCTTTCTGCTCATCCCGATTTCTATTGGCATCTTCATAAAGGTCTTTGTCGTTGACATTGAGTTGAACCTCCGAATTCTTTCGTTTTGAGATTTGTTTCTCGTCCGGACTGATGCTGTTTACGGTATTTATTTCCCTTGAGACGATGTTGATGTCTTTCTCAATCTCTTTGGCGATTTCGGGATATTGGTCGATTTTGTCCATCAGAAAATTTTTCAGTTTTTGGAGTTCTACTTTGTAGCGGTTGATTTCCACAACGTCCTTTTTATCGACGATAATGGCGGTCAGTTCCGTGGCGTTTCTAATCAGGTCAAATTCTGCCACGATGTTGTTTTCCTTATCGTAGATGAAAGCCTTTTTCTCAAGGGAAAGTTTCGATTCCCTGGACTCTGAAAGGTTTTTAATATTGGAATACTCAATTCTTTCCTTGCTGTTTTCAATGATTTCAGAGATGCTTTTGTCCCGTTCCAAAAAGATGACTTTGAGTTTAGTGTTGTTCTCCGTCAGTTGGAAGGTTGCCCGGTTTTTCCCGTTGTCGGCGACAATGGTGTAGCCCTGAAGAAATTTTTGAATATCGTCTGCTTTCAGGTTTTTGGAAAACGATAAGTCTTCGTTGATGATTCCGAATTTTTTAAGGTCTTCGGTCGGTAAATGTTCTGTTTGCATAGTATGTGGCGATTAATTGGTTTGCGTTGATTAGGTCGTTGAGGAAGTGGGCAGGATTGATGCTTCTGCTATATTCCTTTACTGCGAAATGCAGGTGCGGTCCGGTAGAATTTCCGGTATTTCCGCTTTTTCCGATGATGAAGCCCGCTCTTACTTTTTCTCCCGTCCTGTAATACAATTGCGACAGGTGCAGATAAGCGGTTTCAAATCGGTCAAAATGTTTGATTTTGATGTAGTTTCCACCACCTTTGGAATCCCAACCCGATTCGGTGACGATTCCGTCAAGGACGGCGTAAACATCTTCGTGGTCGGCTTTCAAATCAATGCCGTTGTGCATTTTGCGCATTCCAAAAATGGGATGGATTCTTGAACCATAACCCGAAGTGATAGACAGATTACTCTTCAGGGGCATCACTATTTTGGAGATGGATGGAAACCATTCATTTTCATCAGAAATAGAATTTGGTTGCTCTAATTGGGTATTGTTTTTACTATTATTATCACTCTTTAAAATCAGTTGATGCAGGGAATCTTCCAGTTTTTTATACTGCATTTCCTCGAATTGTTCTTCACCGTTATACTGCTTTATCAACGATTTCAGGGAGTCCAATTCCGTCCTTATGTTCGATTTTGAAGTAAGGTTGAACACCTCCTTCCAAGATTTTTTGCCTTTCCTGTCCTTGGTTTCAGCCATTTTTTCAGCAGGGATGAAAACCTCACTTCTTCGGTGTAAGGTTGGTGTCAGCGTATTAAACTGCGCCGACAGAAAGTTTCCTGTTAGAATAAAGATGGGTACAAGGATATTTGCTATTTTTTGTTTCATTATTTTATTCTTTTGAAAGTTCGTTCACAATGAGTTCCACCTCTTTGTTGATTTTTCTGAAATTGGTCATCAGGACTTCGTCTTTCCGGTCTTTTCCTGTTTTGTCCGCAAAGGAGTAATAAACGGGCATTTTCACATAGTTCTGTTCCTCGTGCTTGATGGCTTTTAAATCCAGGTTGATTTTTCCGTTCATAGCGGAAGTTTTGTATTCTTCGGTGTCGTTTTCTTCGCCCTGGGCAATCATTCCAACCATTTCTCCGGTTTTAAGCGCGGCTATCTTTCCAGCAGGAATCATATTGTCCATCTTCTCGTTAATGCTCGTCGTAGTTCCCTGCTGCGATATGGATTGGGAGTAGGATTTCTGTTTGATTTTGCCAAACAGTTTTTCGAGCCAGTCCAAAGTGTTTTTATCTCTTGCGGAACCCGACAGAATATTCCCGACAATGGCGGAAATGGTATCGGCGACCTCTTTTTTGTAGAATTGTCGGAGTTGCGGAATTTCCTGCAGTCCGAGCAAAACCGCAACCCGGTTACTTCTTGCCGTTGCCACCACATTGTCGATTTTATGGATGTAAATCGTTGGAAATTCATCTGCTATAATTCCTCCCGGTAAATTGTGTTTGGAGTTGATCAATCGCAAAGTCCTGTTCAGAACCGAGGAATAAAGTGCGGAATTAATATCCTGTGTTCCCGGATCTGAGGCCAGAATCAGGATGGATGGATTTTCTTTGTCGGTAATCTTCAGTTCGACTTCGTCACCCGAAAACACCCAAAAACTTTCCTTGCTCGCCAATCGGGAAATAAAAATTTTCAAGGTTCCAATCTGTCCTTCCAACTGGTCAAAAGCCTTGTTGTCATAAGCGGTCTTGAACGGCGACAGCAGCGATAAAATTTCCTCATTGGTGAACAGCGCATCAAAAATCTCTTTGTAACTGCGGTTCATAAAGGAAAGGATATGCGGTAAATCAGAATATTTTCCGTTCTCGAGTCTGGCAAAAAAGTAGATGCACGACGAAAGGAAATTGATTGCCGACTGCG
>NZ_CP060203.1:0-313700 GCF_014623485.1 Chryseobacterium manosquense | reverse complement strand
TGATCACCGTTCGTCCATTTGTTGTAAACTCGGAGTCCGCCAATGAACCCGACCAATCCACCGACTGCTTTCAGGATGAGTTTGATGGGATCCCAATAATCTTTGATGTCACTTGCGGCATTCGAGATCGCTGTTGCACCGCCTTGTGCGAAAATTGGGGACATCGCCAACATCAGCAAGGCAACGGCTAGTACTTTCTTTTGGATCACTTTGGTGTTGAAATTTTTTTTCATCATTTTTTAAAATTTTAAGTTAGTTATATGGGTTTGTGTTTTCTTTACTGTGTGGAATGATAAACCTTTTCACCGTCGTAGTTCTTAACTAGTTTGATGGAGGTGTGTGCAAGACTGACCATTTTTTTCCAATACTGATCATTCTCTTCTTGTAGTGTTGGTTTTGGAATCTGAACTATTTCTTCCGCTTCAGTTTGGGATTCAACTTTTTCTTCGGGTTCGGTTGCACTTTTCTTTTCGGGTTGCTCTGATTCTTCTTTAGTTTCTGAAACCTTAATCTCTTCCGGTGATTCAGTTCTGGGAATATCTCCGTCCATTTCTTCCTCGGCTTCAAATTTTCTTCTCATTTCTTCCAAATCAGGTGGTTCGAAAATTTTCGATGGATCGACAGATAATGGAGGATGAACCTTCTGAAAGGATTTCGGAGTTCGGATGTTTTCGACATCATCAATCTCGATGCGGCTTTCCGGCGGGCTTTCTGTTTTTGCAAAACTGACGAGGGAGAATTCCTCTGATTCATCGGTAACCGCTGTTTTCTCTTTCTTCAAAAACAGGTCATAGAAAATGTTTCCGGCATAATACAGAACGTAGATTCCTATTAAGATGAGTGAATATTTTAGCATTTGTGTTTTTGATTTTTGTGATTAAAGGGTTATTTTCAGTTCCTTGTTGATGTGGTCAATAATTTCTTTAAAGGGTCTTTTGACCGCATTTTTTTGGTCGTAATTCAGCGTTCTTGTGTTGATACTTTGAAGGCTGTTTCTCTTGTGTACAGAGTTTTCAAGGAGTAGCCCATATTTGGAAAGTTCCTCGTCCATTTCCTGTTGATTTCGGTATTTGTAACCTTTGTCGTATTTAGAGCGGATAAAGATGCGTTCTGCCTCACTTTCCAATAAACCAAGCATATTTTTGAAGACCAAAGTCGATTTTACCGATACATCGGAGTACTCAAAGGGAATAATGATGAAATCACTGTAAATAAGGACATCACTGTATTTCCGGTCAAGTGTTCCCGCCAAATCGAAGATGTAGATGTTTTCACTTTCCTTCAGTTCGATGACTTCTTCCAAATCCCTGAAAGGCGGTTTTGTATCATCCTCGCCGATGACTTCCACATCGTAGAGTTTGGGCAATTCCGATTCCTCATCATCCAGCCATTTAGAGTAGAAGGATTTCTGAAAATCGAAATCATAAACCTTAATGCTCCTTTCTGACACAATGGACAGATAATTGGCAAACGCAATGGCGAGGGTAGTTTTTCCGGCTCCGCCTTTTTGGGTAGCAAATGTGATAATCATTTTATTAATTGATGGTTGACGGTTATCTGTAATTTTATCTTCGCTTTTTACGTCTTTTTCTGAGTTCGTCTTCCGCGGGGTCTTTTCCCGATCCTGATGTTTTGGTGAACTGAAAAAACAATTCATTAACACTTTGGCGCAGTTCCTTTGACAGAATTTCATCTTCTTTTGTCTTTATGATCGGCTTTTCTTGATTCAGATTCAAAAATTTTTGATATTCTTTTTTGCCAATCAGATATTCTAGGGAGCCTACATAGTGAAGTTTTGAGTGGACAACATAATATTTTCCGTCTTCCGATTTTATGAGGTGTAGATCTTTTGAATTTTGGTTTTTCAGATAGTCCCTTACCTCATTTTTCACTGATTCGAAAATTTTCTTAGTCTTTCTGCTCTTGGTTTCAAAAAGCATAAAATCTTTCAGTATCGCTTCTGCATTGGTGCGTTTTAGATATTCCATCAGAATCTTTTTTAATGCATTGTCCGTAATGTTGTAGTCCTTTAAGCTTTCAAATAATTTTTTGTCAATCCTATCATCGGTTAACTCGAACAGTTCATTCATTTTGATGATGTCGTTTCCCTTATAAACCGTTTCGGTCTTGTGGTCAATCAGGCTGTATCCGAACGGTTTTTGTCCGTCTTTGTAGTGAAAGACCACATCAAGTCCGAAAATATCCCGTAACTTTTTTTGCATTTCGCTTTCAAACTCTATTTTAGCTTTCCAGTCTTTGTGCTTTTCTTCTGGAAGCATTGATTCCCTTTTTCTTCTATCTTCTACCCTGAAGACTTTGTTGGAACTGAGTTCCCTGTATTTGGTCAAAATGGCTTTCAACTGCAAACTCCTGCTGTCTTTTGAATGCGGGCTAAGTCGGATTTTGCTGCCGTCGATGGTTTTGAGAGGTATGCCGCTTTTAAGTATATCATATTTTTTTTCATCATTTGTGTTTTGTGATAGTCTGTATCCGCTTCTTTCCAGCAAGAGTTCAAGTTGTTTTAGCGAACCAATTCTGTATTTCAGTAATTTTTCAAGTTCCTGCTCCGGCGTAATGCCGTATAATTTTTCGAGGGTTTTTGAGAGGGCTTTCTGCGCTTTTAACCGCTCGTAACTGTCATTGATCTTTTTTCCGGTTTCCTTGTCCACCCTTGTCGAAACAATGTGAACGTGGTTGTTCTCCGTATCGTTGTGGAAGACCACTATGTAGGGTTGGTTGCCATAACCCATTTCATGCATAAAATCGTCCGCAACCTTTGTGAGTTCTTCCTTCTGGTGTGCCTGAAACTTGGTGGAAATCACAGCGTGGAACTGTGGCTTTTTTACTTTGTCGCTTTTCGAGATAGATTTTAAATAATCCCGAACCTGCTCCGGACTGCTACCTTCGTTGATGAAGGAGGGAAAGTTTTTCAACAGCATCAGTTCTCCAGTTCCTTTCTCCACCTTTTTGTCGTTGTACTGAACACCGTGAAAATTGGAACTTGCAGAACCTAAAATCTTAACGATCATTGGCGATGAGTGAATAAATTTTTAAGAATATCTCATTTTGCTTTTCCTTCAAGTCAACGATGGTTTTCAGTTGGTTTTGAAAATTGCTCAATTCGGTTTGGGAAATAAACTTTTGGCCATTAACGATTCTCGCTATCTGATTGATGTTGGTTTCAATCTTGATGAAGATGTTGTCCTGTTTTTCAATGAACGCTAATATTTTTTTTCTCTCATCTTCCAAAATTCTGTTCTCTACCGAATCGATAATTAAACTGGTGAGGGAAATTTTTCTCTTGGAACAGATTTTTTTCCACTTTTCTTTTCGGAGTTTTTGAACCCTGATCAGGATCACCTCTTCCTTTCCTTCTTTTGTCATTTTTCATATCGTTTGTTTTTGTTATTTTTAAGGCAGATAAGGCTTGATCCAATTGGAGTATCCCTGTACTTCACCGTAGGTGTAATATGAGGTGGACATGGCATTGAGTGAGGTTTGGGGAATTTGAATCGAGTAATTTTCAAGCAATGCCGGGAAAAACTGGGTGGAATTTTCAGTATGAAGTAATACTATTTGATTGGGAATGTAGCCGATGTCGCTGTAGATGCTTGCTATACTGATAAAGGCGTTTCCTGTAATTGGTGCAGAATTGTAAGACCGGTAGATCTGGAATCTGACATTGACAATTCCGTTAACTTTTCTGAAAAGGACAAATCCTTTCAATCCTCCGAAATTTTTGGTTCCAATCGTGTAATATTTTGAAGAGGTTAGATAAGCATGACTGTTTCCGGAATAATTTACAGGTGCAGACCATGTTGAAGTCGCCGTTAAAGGATCAGTCCCATTTTCATCAAACGTCAAAACGATTCGGTATTCAGTCGGCTGTTTTTCTTTTGCAAAGTTTTGCCATACGTTACCATCAAAATAATACATTCCAGACTCGCTGACATTGATGACCTGCCCGGAAAGATTAGACGCCGGAGAGGTTACAAAGACTACCGCGCCCTTTTTTGTATTTGAATAAGATTTTGAAGCCAATTGGTCACCGGTAATTCTTGGTGGAATGATGCCATCGTAATGGCTGGGATCGTTTGGTTTTCCAACAACTTCAAAAGTTGTTTCAGGATTTGTGGTGTTGATGCCGACTTGTGCTTTTACCGATATGCCAACAATCAACAGAAAAAAATAAAGTAGTGTTTTCATCATTTTGATTAAAATTTCTTCTGCAAAGTTGAAACATCAAAACCGTGAAAACAATAGTATTCATGGGACGTGGACTAAATAAGACCAATCTGGACTATACTGGATTCTTGGAAGACTAAAAAAGAATAATCTGGACTATTCTGGACTCTTTGTTTAAAATTTCAGAAAAAACAGAAAACAAGTTCCGCCGTTTTTCTCCCCTTTTTGCAAAAAAGGCAAGATCGTCTTTGGTGATGCAACTTGAAAAGCTGTATATACAAAGACACATCTTGCAACAAAATTATACCGATTTTTAAGAGGACTGAAAAGGTTCCTCAAATGGTTATTTAGGGTTGTTTTGTGGATTTTTAGGAGAGTTGCTTTTGAAGGAAAAAAAATACGGAAATCGGAAAGAATTGAGGTGTAACTTTTTTACCCACGTTTGGAAGTAGGATCTAGCTGATTTACGCAGGGTGAAAACAAACCTGTGGCTAAATTACCCACGTTGTTGAAAAAGATGAGTTTATTTGGTGCAGGTTGGGAAGGAGGGTGTGTCTTTTTTTACCATTGAAATTTTTGTCAGAATGCTTATCATTTAGGAAAATTTAGGTTGGGTCTCTTTCACGCAGGTTGATTGTAAACCTGTGTTTATTTTTCGCAGGTTACTTTAATCATTGAGGGAATTTTTGGACAGGTTTTCGGATTGTGCGTGAACAAGAAAGATAAGTTAAACTGTCGTGGAAATTGGCAGTTTTGTAAGAATAGATAAGCATAATTTTACAATATTCAAAAGTAAAAGTATTGTTTAACCTTAAAAAAATGTCACTAATGAAATTAACTAATGACGAAAAAATTTTGCAAGAGATTGTAAAAAGGGCATGGGAAGACCTTGATTTTAAAAGGAATCTTATTGCCAACCCTGTAGAAACTATTGAAAAGTTTATTGGACGCCCTATTAATTTACCCCAAGAAAAAACCCTTTCTGTAGTAGATCAAACAAATTCTTCTGTGATCTACATAAATCTTCCGGCTAAGCTCGATTTGGAAGATATGGAATTGAATGAAGATCAGTTAGATGCGGTGTCTGGAGGGGATGGGATTGTAATAGTTAAACCAAATAACGCTGAAGGTAATATTTTTGGAGGAAGTTAAAAGAGAATTTGAACGTATAGATTGATTGAATCTATACGTTTTTATGTGTAAAGTTTTTATGAATAGGTTGAAAATTTCAAGTTTGATTCTTTGTTTTATAGCATTCATTGGATGCTATTCTTCCTATTTATTTTCGCAAAAATCAATTAATAATTCAATCCATGGATTTCAGATTCCTGCGGATAGTTTAATAAAAATTGGCGAAAAACATCAAGAAAAGGGAGATCTTGCTAAATCTATAGAATTCTTTGAAAAAGGTTTAGTAATCTATGAAGCCTCTAAAGACTATAAAAAAATTGGTGATTGTTACAGTTATATTGCAATATCACACTATTATAATGCTGATTACCCAAATGCTATTTCAAATTTTGAAATTAGTAGAAAAAATTATGAAAGAGTTGGTTATACAAAAGGGATTTCTTCAATAAACAATAATATTGGAGGAATTTATAATCATATTGGCAATTATGTAAAGTCTTTAGAGTATTATCAAAATGTTCTTAAGAACGAAAAAAGAACAGGTAATAAAGATATTATTGCTGCCACTACCCAAAATATCGGAGTAATATATACAAAACTGGAAGATTACGAAAAAGCTATTGAATATTTATATAAAGCAAATGAAATTTTTTATTTATTAAAAGACGAAAAAGGCATTGCTCAAAATCTGACTTCTTTAGCACATATATCTATCAAACAAAAAAAATATGACGAAGCTCAAAATAAATTAGAAAAATCTCTCAAGATAATCACCAAAAAAAAGGATGATCAATTAAAGTTAGATGTTTTACTAAACTTAGGATTATTATATCACAAACAGTCATTTCTTAAAAAATCACTTGAATACTATAAAGATTGTCTTCTTCTTTCCAAAAAAATGGATAACAGACAATACTTAAGTGAGTCAAAAATTGCTATTGGTAAGATTTACAATCAGTTTAATGAAAATAAATCCGCAATCAATTACTGCAAATCAGGATTGAATATCGCAAATGAAATAAATTCACTTTCTCTTAAAAAAGATGCATGTGACTGTCTTTACGAAGGGTATAAATGTGTAGGAAATACCAAACTAGCATTAAATTATTTTGAAAAATCAAAATTATTTAAAGATAGTTTAAACATAAATGAAACTTCCAACAAAATGATGAGCATGGAGTTTCAAAACAAGCAATTATTAGATAGTTTGGCTTTTGTTAATAAACAGCATGCGGTTCAGCTGAAACACACTCAAGAAATTCATGAAAGAGAAAAGCAGAGAAATTATATATTAGGTACTTTAGGGCTAATCGTATTATTGGCAGGAGGACTTTATAATAGATTAAACTTTGTTAGAAAATCCAAAAAAGCGCTTCAATTCGAGAAAGAACGCTCTGAAAAATTATTACTAAATATTTTACCTGAAGAAATTGCCGAAGAACTTAAAGAAAAAGGGAGCGTAAATGCACGGGACTTCAATCTTGTTGCAATCTTGTTTACCGATTTTAAATCATTTACTCAAACTGCGGAACTAATGACGCCGCAAGAACTGGTTGAGGAAATTAACATTTGCTTCAAAGCTTTCGACCTGATTTCAGAAAAATATAATATCGAAAAAATAAAGACCATTGGTGATGCTTATATGGCTGCAGGTGGTATCCCCATTCCGGATGATAAATTTTTAGAAAATATTGTTTTAGCTGGTTTAGAGATGCAGGAGTTTATGCTAATTCGTAAGTATAAAAATGATTTAATTAATAAGCCAGCATTTGAAATGCGTTTGGGAATTCACTCCGGTCCTATTGTGGCAGGAATTGTTGGGATAAGAAAGTTCCAGTATGATGTTTGGGGAGATACTGTAAACACCGCCAGTAGAATCGAAAGCAATGGAACCGTGGGCAAAGTCAATATTAGTGAATCCTTGTATCAGCTTCTTAAAAATTCAGATCTGTTCGATTTTGAATATAGGGGAAATATTCATGCCAAAGGCAAAGGAAATATTAACATGTATTATGTGGAAAAGAAATCATCCAAAAAGGAAATTTTTAAAGAAAATGAACTTTTTGCAAAGAATAATAGCTAAAAACAATTTTGTCAGATTTTTTGGCAAACTTCTCATCAATTCGCTATATATCTTTATATCATACAAAACAGCAAAGAAGATCTTTATAAAATAAAACAAAAAGCGATAAGAAAAACAAAAAATCATTTTTGTCGGTTTTTTTGGCAAATGTGTCTTCTAATGGCATAGTAACTTTACAGCATTCAAAATAGACAAGTCATGGAAGATAAAAAAGTAGAAGAAGTATTAAAGAGAATTATTTCTAAAGCTTGGGAAGATATAAATTTCAGAAAAGAATTGATTACCGACCCTATTAATACTATACAGAATTACACAGGAGCAAAAGTAATTTTACCTGAAGGAAAGGAACTTATAGTATTAGATCAAACAGATAAAAATAAAGTCTTTGTAAACATTCCAAGTGAACCCGATTTTGAAGATGTGGAATTGTCGGAAGATCAGTTGGAAACGATTGCGGGAGGCGGACAGATTTTATGGAAAAACTTATTGGATAATTTATTTCCTACTTTGAAAACTTACATGAAATTTTAAAATTTTAGCCATGGATACTGCTGAATTTAAAGAATTATATAAAGAGATAGTTACCAACGCTTGGGAAGATGCTGATTTGAAAAAAGAATTAATCTCCAAGCCTTTAGAAACTATGGAAAAGATAGCAAAAAAAAGATTAGACTTTGAGGGCAGAAGAATCTTGATCGAAGACCAATCAGACATTAATAAAATTTATTTGAATATTCCTCAAAGGATAAATTTTGAAAACTTAGAGTTATCAGAAGAACAGCTGGAAAAAGTTGCAGGAGGTGGTTTTTTTGATTTTTTCCTAGCGATATTTTTAGGGAAAGTTTAGAATAAAATTTTAAAAATAAAAACATGGAATTTACACAAGAACAAAAACTGTACGCAGAAATCGTACAAATAGCGTGGGAAGATGAAAACTTCAAAAAAGAGTTGGTTGCCAATCCAGTAGAAGCGATTGAGAATTTAACAGGGAGAAAGTTAAATCTTCCAAAAGGGAAAACTTTGGTAGCTAGAGATCAAACCGCAGAAGATACAGTGTATATTAATATTCCTGCAAAACCAGAAATGGATTTGGAACTAGACGAAAATGAGTTAGAAGTTGTATCTGGTGGAAGTTTAGATACATTAGGAGTTGCTTATGATGCTGCAAAAAAGATATACAATCTCTTTAATGGTACACAAGTTTAAAATAATCACTAAAAATAAAAACATGGAATTTACACAAGAACAAAAACTGTATGCAGAAATCGTACAAAAAGCATGGGAAGATGAAAACTTCAAAAAAGAATTAGTAGCAAATCCCATAGAAGCAATTGAAAAATTAACAGGAAAAAAATTAAATCTTTGTCAAGGCAATGGAAAACCATTTCAAGCAAATTCTTTTTTTAAAGATGAGGGAAAATATCTTGGAGGTGGGGCAAAAATTACTTTTTCTCTACCAATCAATAACAATTATGCCAAAGGAAATTTAGCGAAAAGCAAAATTGCAATTTCAGACCAACAGGTTTTTAATGAAAATCTTAAAAGGAATATTGAATTAAATATTTCCATTGCGTTAAATAATTTAGAAAATACTATAAGTGCATTAGAACAATCAAAACTGTCTTTGGATAGCTACAGAGAAGCATTTGAAAACGAACAGCTAAAGTTTAAAACAGGATTAACAACTTTATTAAATGTTATTTTATTTCAGGAAAGGTTAACTTCTGCTGAACTAGAATATTTAAAATCTCAACAAAGTTTTGCTTCGGCTATTATTAATTTAAGGCATGAGACAGGTACTCTCGTTGAAGGTGATGAAAACGGGTATCTTGTTAGAAAAGAAAATTACTATACCATTCCAAAATAAAAAAAACGAAATTATGTCAGCAGGATTTTTTAGAAAGTCGGCTTTAGAAAAACTTTCAACGCCAGAAAAATTAGATCAGCTTATAAAAGTAACCAACAGAAAAGCTTGGATTTCATTACTCACAATTGCTTTAGCTATTGGCACTGCTGTAGTTTGGTCAATATTTGGAAAAGTGAAAACCAAGATTGACGTTGTAGGAATTATTCAAGGTGGAGAGGTACACGAAGTTGTTGCTACTTCCCAAGGGCAATTGGTTGAACTCAATGTGAAAATTGGGTCACATGTAAAAAAGGGTGATATAATTGCTACGTTGCACCAACCGGAGTTGAACCAGCAAATAGAAGATGCAAAAGCAATACTAACCGATAGGAATTTCGAAATGGGAAAAATCGTGTCTTACGGTGGTCAAGGTTCTCAATTGCAAAATGAATATATTTCTCAAACAAGAAAAAGTATTCTGGGAGAAATCGATTCCGAGAAAAAGAAACTTGCATTTCTATACAACCAATTAGAATCTGAAAACACTTTATTAGGAAAAGGACTTATTATTAAATCTCAAGTTGCTAATACTAAACAACAAATTGAAGCATCTAAAAATACGATTGAACGACTAAAAGGTCAAATGGCCGAAACCTCCAGTCAACAAAACAATGTAAATTTTGATTTACAGCAAAAACTAACATTACAGAATCAGAGGATAGCTGAAGCAAAAAGAAATTTAGCCTTTCTGAATGAGAGATTTGATACTCAAAAAAACATTAGAAGTCCATATGATGGCGAAGTGGTGGAAGTTCTTACCGAAAGAGGAACTGTAGTTGGTACAGGTACACCTTTGTTCAAGTTGAAAAATCAGAAAGATGGCAATAAGAAGATAACGAGTGTTCTGTACATCCCTTCTAAAGACGGAAAAAAAATAAAAAAAGGAATGGAAGCATTAGTTTCTCCATCCACAGTTCAGCCACAGGAATTTGGGTTTATTAAAGGTAAAGTGACTTATATTTCCGATTTTCCTATTACACAGCAAGGAATGCTCAATTCAGTTAAAAACGATCAACTCGCAAAAGGTCTTTTAGCGATGGGACCACTCTTTGAAGTTCATGTCGATTTTGAAAAGGACGTCGATTCTTTTAGTGGTTTTCGTTGGACATCTGCAAAAGGACCCGATGTGAAAATTAAGGAAGGAACTTCGTGCATGGGAAAAATTACCATACATGAAGAAAGGCCTGTTACTATTGTGGTTCCTGCATTTAAGAGCTTTTTCGATTTATATTAATTAGGAATTTTTCATAAGAAGTATAGTAGCGATGAAAATAGAAAAACAAGCTAGACCCGTAAAAGTTCCTACTGTTTTGCAGATGGAAAGTGTGGAATGTGGTGCAGCAGCTTTGAGCATTATTTTGGGGCATTTTGGAAAATTTGTTCCTTTGGAGAAATTGAGAATCGCCTGTGGAGTTTCTAGGGATGGATTAAAGGCTACCAATATTATTAAGGCTGCAAAAGAATTTGGTTTGGAGGCAAAAGGTTATGCAAAATCTATTGAAAAACTAATGCAAATAAAAACGCCAGCTATAATTTTTTGGAACTTTAATCACTTCCTTGTATTGGAGGGCTTCACAAAAAACAAGGTTTATCTAAGCGATCCGGCTCAAGGCAGATATCAAGTTTCCCATGCTGAATTTGACGAGTCTTATACTGGAGTGGTTTTGACATTTAATCCGTCGGATACATTTGAAAAAGGAAATGAAAAAAGAGGTTTGATTTCATCTTTATCATCAAGAATTACTAATTCAAGAATGAGCATAATTTACATTATTCTTGCAAGTTTATTTTTAGTAGTACCTGGTTTAGTTGTACCCTCTTTTTTAAAAGTCTTCATTGATAAATATTTGGTTAATAGTTTTTCTGGATTTGTCATGCCATTATTACTAATTATGGCGGCTTTTCTCATCATTAGTATATCTTTAACGTATTTGCAGCAATACTATTTGTTAAGATTAGAAACTAAATTGGCATTAGCCTCATCCAGTAAGTTTTTGTGGCATGTGTTTCATTTGCCAATTGCTTTCTTCACTCAAAGATATAGTGGTGAAATTGGAAACAGAGTTTCTCTCAATGATAAAGTATCTAAACTATTGAGTGGAGATTTGGCAAATGCCGCATTAAACGTAATTGTGGTTGTTTTTTATGCAGTACTTATGTTTTCATATGATATTTTATTAACAGTGATTGGTGTCCTGATGGCCTTAATAAATGTATTTATTCTAAAATTTGCATCAAGAGCAAGAAAAGATGGTAGCAGAAGATTAACAAACGAAATGGGGAAATTGCTCGGTACGACAACTTCCGGTATTAGTATGATAGAAACATTGAAAGCATCTGGACGAGAAAATGACTTCTTTACCAATTGGGTGGGTTATTTGGCAAAAGTCACGAATGCGCAGCAGGAATTAGGATGGCTTAGTATGCGGCTTAATACCATTCCTCCATTATTAACATCTTTGACTTCAAGTATAATCCTGGGTATAGGTGCTTTAAGAATAATGGATGGTGAAATGACATTGGGTGCTTTGGTTGCATTTACTTTCCTTATGAGCAACTTCATGAACCCTGTAAATCAGCTTGTTTCGGTGGGAAATATGTTACACGAAACAGAAAGTGATATGGGTAGGATTGACGATGTAATGAATTATGAAATTGATAATCAGTTCCTAATTGATAAAAATAATGAGAAGAGTATTTCCCTATCTCAAAAAAAATTAGTAGGCTATTTTGAAATGAAGGATGTAACATTCGGTTACAATACAACAATGCCCGCTTTAATTGAGAATTTTAATTTAAAACTAAAGCCAGGCAGCAGAGTCGCACTAGTTGGTGGTTCAGGAAGCGGGAAATCAACAGTTGCAAAAATTGCATCAGGATTATATGAACCATGGGAAGGATCCATACTTTTTGATAATATAGAAAGAAGCAAAATTCATAGAAACGTGATTACAAATTCTTTGGCAGTAATTGACCAAGAAGTGCTCGTTTTTAATGGAACAATTAGTGATAACATCTCGTTTTGGGATTCAATGATTCCTGAAAAGAATATAGTTCAATCTGCAAAAGACGCTGATATTCACGATGTGATTGCATCCAGAGCTGATGCTTATGAGAGTATGGTTTCTGAAGGTGGTTCCAATTTTAGTGGTGGACAAAGGCAAAGATTAGAAATTGCTCGGGCTTTATCGAATAATCCCTCAATATTGGTTATGGATGAGGCAACAAGTGCACTCGACCCCACAACTGAAAAGAATGTAATGGATAACATCAAAAAAAGAGGTTGCACCTGCCTTATTGTCGCTCACAGATTAAGTACAATAGTTGATTGCGACGAAATTATCGTAATGGAGTTCGGAAAAATTGTCGAGAGAGGAACACATAAGGAATTAATGAGTTTGAACGGAGTTTATTCGAAATTAATTGAAACTAAATAACGAAAAAGCTATGTCAAAACAAGAGAAAATAAGTATTACCGTTCAACATCCTTTAGTATTAGAGGACTCAGATAAAGTTTGGATGGTTTTGAATGGTGATGTAAATGTCTTTTCTACAAAAATTGACGAAAACGGTAATTTTTTAAATTCACTAAAGTTCTTGTATAAAGCTGTTAAGGGTGATTTGATTTTCAGCTTACTTAAAAAAAATTCTACTGAAAATACGAGAGTTATTTTGTATTCTTCTGAAGCTACATTGTTGCCTATCAATAAGAACGATTTGGTGAATATCGATCACTTATACTTGAAGGGAATGATAAACAAGTGGATCAAAAATTCCACTGAATCATTAATATCTGGAAACTCACCAAGGGTTTATACCGCAATTGACCATTTCAACGAAATTATTGCTAAAAAAGAAGAAATAATATACCCTTCTAATGGGATAAGTTGGATTCAGTTAATTAAAGGAAAAATAAGTGTTTATTCTGAAAATTTGGAATTAAATTCTGATGACCAATTTCTTTCACCCACACCAATATCAAATAAACTTTGGTTAAAAATTCTGGAAAACAACACAAAACTAAAGGTTATTAGTATTAATGAGTTATTTAATGATGAAATAAATTTTCTTTTATCGATAGAAAGACTTCAAGAATACTTTTACAAACAACTTAATCAAACTTTTGAGATATCTTTTGAAGAGGAAAAGGATTTTTTCAGTGAAAAATCAAAAAATGAAGCAAATCGACTTAATAACACTTTGCACCAAATTAGCTCCATCATGAGTGGTACTGAAAAATCAAATTTCAGAAGTACTATTACTGGAACTAAAAAAAACAATTTACTATTCAATACATGTAAGGAAATAGGTGAACATGCAGGATTTAAAGTAGAAGAACCAAAGCATATTGATACTTTTCAGACGAATGTCTCAAATCAACTGACTGCAATTGCTAAGAGCTCAAACGTAAGAATGAGAAAAATCATTTTAAGAGGAACATGGTGGAAAGAAGAAAATGGTCATTTATTAGCGTTTACAAAGAAAGATAATTTGCCGGTTGCCTTAATACAAAATGAATCAAAGGGAGGTTATATTCTAAAAAACTTATCTGCTTCGGAAGAAAAACAAATCAATAATGAAATTGCGCAAGAATTAGAACCTATTGGGTATATGTTCTTATCTGGTTTTGACCGCAAAATGTCATCCATCAAAGAGGTATTATCTTTTGCAATGAAAGGATTAAAAAACGATGCTTCTTTTCTAATAATCGCAGCTTTTGCCGGAAGTTTGGTAGGATTACTTGTCCCTGTTCTTTCAGGAATAATGTTTGACGACATTATTCCCACTGCGGATCGAAGCCTGCATTTCGATATTTTTCTGATTATGCTTATAACTGGATTCGTTTTAGCAGGTTTACAATTAGTTCAAGGAGTGCTGCAGATGCGTGTTGAATCCAAATCCAGCATTAATCTTCAAGCAGCTGTAATGGATTATATATTAAGGCTACCTGTTACATTTTACAAAAATTACAGTTCAGGAGACTTAACAAATAGGGTACTCAGTATCAATTCAATAAGGCAAATTTTGTCAAATACGCTTATTATGGCAACTTTGAGTGGTGCATTCTCCTTTGTAAACCTTATCCTATTGTTTTACTACGAATCTCGATTAGCATGGATTGGAATTTTATTGGGTATTGTAGCGGGTGCTTTTATGATAGTCGTTGGTTTGTTAAAACTGAAGTATGATAGACAAATTTCAAAAGAACAAGGCGAATTGCAAGGGTTTTTATTCGAATTTCTGTCGGGAATTTCTAAAATTAGAATTACTGGAGGAGAAAGCAGAGTGTTCTCTTTGTGGGCAGAAAAGTTCTCAAGATTAAAGAGGTTGAGTTTCAATTCTGGCACCTATCAAAATTTTGTTGAAACTTTTAATGCTTCATATCCGCTATTCACAAGCATCCTCTTTTTTTCGTTTTTATATTATTCAATTTCAACATCTGATGGGACTACATCTATCATAAGTGTTGGTGCATTTATGGCTTTCATCACCTCATTTAATAAATTCCTAAATGATAGCTTAAAGTTGAGTATGGCAGTAATAACATCTTTAAATGTTATACCGTTATATGAAAGAGTGAGACCAATACTAGAGGCAGAATTGGAAACCATAGAAGGTAGTACAGATCCTGGAGAATTGGCTGGAGATATTGAAATTAATTCTTTATCATTTAGATATCATCCTGATCAACCATTGATTCTTAAAGATCTTAGTTTTAAAATAAAGCAAGGAGAAATGGTCGCATTTGTTGGCGCATCAGGATCGGGTAAATCTACCGTCATGAGATTACTTTTAGGATTTGAACAGGCAGAATCGGGTTCTATTTTTTATGATGGAGAGTCTTTTGAATCAATGAACAAGGAATTGGTTAGGAGACAAATTGGAGTTGTCCTACAAAATGGATCTCTCATGTCCGGAAGTATTTATCAAAATATCGTTGGAAACTCCGAACTAACATTAGATGATGCTTGGGAAGCCGCACGAATGGCTGGTATGGATGAAGACATAAAACAAATGCCAATGGAAATGCACACGGTAGTAAGCGAAGGAGCAGGTACATTCTCTGGCGGACAACGACAGAGACTAATGATTGCAAGAGCGATCGTACACAAACCACGATTGTTGTTTATGGACGAAGCCACAAGTGCACTAGACAATCGAACTCAAACGATTGTTTCTGAAAGTTTGGAAAAACTTCAAGCTACGAGAATAGTCATCGCACATAGGTTAAGTACAATTAAAAATGCGGATCGGATATTTGTAATGGATAAAGGACAGATTGTTGAATCTGGCACCTATGAAGAACTGATGAAGTTGGACGGACTGTTTTCTACTTTAGCAAAACGACAAATTGCATAGTTGTTATTATAAGCGATGGAGGTTAAAAACGATTTGTCTGAAAATTTAAAATATTATCTTGCAAATAAATTTTTATCCGCAAGTGAAAAAAGTATTACAGAAGATTCGTTTTGGGACGAAAACAATAATGTTCATAGTAAATCGATTGAATTTCTGAAACTATGTTTCCCACAATTATGTTTTAAGATAGAAAAAGGAATTGATGATTCACAATTGTATAGAGACGCTACTTTAAAAGGAAAATTTGAAGATGTTAAAGGTGAAAAGAATTGTCTAAAGCTAAATGATAAAGATAATATACAGCTATATCTTTATAAAAGTTTTGCTGGTAATATTCCTATCATTGTGATTCCCGATGAGTGTGATTTTGTAAAAATTACTCAAGCGTTATTACATAGAAATAGTCCAAAGGAAATTCCAATGTCTATGGGAGCGTGTTTGATTAATGGCATAAACAACTGGAAAAAAATAAAGTTTCTTAAAAATAAATGGCAGAATAAAAGTATATCTAGTCACACCTGGAGTCAGGAGTTTAAACAATATATTTTACCAAATCCTTCATTATACAAGGATAAATTAATACTATTAAGTGAAAAAAAATATAGTGGCGTTGAGAGTATTGCAGTAGATTTAGCTGCAAAAGATTGGCTCGATATATCATTTAAAATACGGTTAGAGCACGAATGCACTCATTTGTTTACATTAAATCATTTTGGTATTGCGTCTAACAATCTTCACGACGAACTTATTGCAGATTATGTTGGAATTACAAAAGCCATAGGTAGCTTTAATAAAGAATGGATGCTGTTGTTTTTGGGATTAGAACAATTTCCTAATTATAGAAAAGGAGCGCGTTTAGAAAACTATATTGAAAATCTGAATTTTGAAGATTTTTCAAATTTAAAAAATATCATAAAAAATGCGGTAGAAAATATTTCTTTATTTGATTTGGAAATCGGAAGATATAATTCATGTGACGAAGAGCTAATTAAGAGAATAAAAACCTTATGTAAAGTGAGTTTATTAGATATTTCATCTGAAAAAGGAAATCTAATTTTAATTGATGAATATTTGAAGATATTATAAAATTCTTTACTAAGGTTTGCAAACTTCATAGAACTAAATCAAAATTGTTTTACATTTAAGATGTGCAATCCCGCAACCTCTTTTCAAAAACATCCTCCTGCAAAGAAACGGCAATGTTTTAGAAATGTGGTTGCTCCAATTTCCGCAAAAAAGCGGTTCCGACTTTAAAGAGGAACTGCATTTTTGCGCCAGTTTTTTTAGGTCATTCTAAGAAAACAGATATAAAAATCAGTTTCCTCGACCCGTTTCCGCATTGCTCGTTGAAATGCAATGCGGAAATATAGAAAAGTTGGCGAGTTGGTAATAATCTACCGAATTTGCTCGGTTTTAAACCGTTTCATAGATTTTCCTGATTTTCCTGTCCAAAAGGGTTTCTAATATTTCGTAATCACTTTCATAGATTTCTCCCTCGAAAAAGTAGGTTTCGTCTTTTTCATCATATTGATACTTCTCAAAATCCTTGTCTTCCAAATAAATATCTGTGATTTCGCCATCGGAAAAAATCGTCCTTCCATAGATTTGGTTGCCCATTTCTTCATAATCGAGAATGAAATCAACCTTGAAGCGTTCCGCAATCTGCTTTAAAACTTCTATGTTGGGCGACCATTTGGTTTGGTAGTTGAAGATACAGTCGCCTTCTTCCCAAACGATGTCAAAAAAATATCCCCTGCTTTCGTCCGAAATAAATTCGGGAAGTTGTCCGCAGTTTTCATTTTGTTCTTTGGTAATCATTTTTCGGAACTCCATTTTTATCTGTTCCAAATCGGTTTCGTTGCCCTCGAAAGCAACAGAGTTGCTACACCAGTTTGCCATAATTTCTAATTATTAAAGGTTCTGCTTGTTCGTAAATATATGTTCCGCTTGATTTCAGCGGTTCTTTTCCCTCTGTCAATCGGACTTCCGAATGGAATGTCTTGGAAAGTCTTCGTGCATAGCGTATCGCTGCGGTTCTGTCGCAATGGGTTTGGTAATAAACCTCAATTTCTTCCCATTTTCTTTTGTCGTTTCGGTGTCTCAACTGAAAGTTAAACTGTGCTTCCATTTTTTATAAATGATTAATGTGTATTAGAATGGTAAATCGTCGTCCGTTTCATCATCAGGAACATTGGTGTTTTGCGGATTTGTAGTAAACTGACTATTGGATTGCCCTTTTTGGTTGAAATTCGCAACTCCTGTTTCCGACTTTTTTCCACCTCCATGAAGTTTGATTTTTGAGGTATGGAAATTCAGACCAGACTTTATCTCTCCGTCTTTGCCTATCCACGCAGTGGAACTTATCCTGCCCGATAATTCCACCAAACTCCCTTTGGTCAATATTTTGGCTACATTGGGACTTATCCAGTAGGAGCAGTTGTAGTAGGTGGTCTGCTCCCTGCGTTCGCCGTCTTTTGTCTTGTAGTTATCATTGATGGCTACAGAAAAGTTTACGACCTGTTTGTCGTTTTTTAGGGCGTTGATTTCTGCGTTTTTGGTAATTCTGCCTACGATTGTGTTCATAATCTTAAAATTTAAATGTTAATATTTTGTTAATTTTCGTTTTGTCAAAGGTCAAATGAGAGAGTGAATTGATTTGGCATCGAGGACACTCGGCATTTTTCTTTTTTTTATATTAAGTTGGAAAAACAGTATTTTTTGCTGGATTTTTATTGTTTTTCCGTTGATTTCAAAGAACGTCTATGGTTGATTTGATTCGTACAACTGAGGTTCCGGCTTTTTCTTTGCCCATGAACATAGGACGGCACCATACATACAAAACCCGATTCGGTTCCGCTGGATAATGGCAGAAATTTTCCGAATCGGGCTTGAAATCTTTTTGTTCGAAGGATTTAGGAGTGTCTGGAAAAATTGTTGGAACTTGTGGAAAGAATTTTTTTAGAAACCCAAAAAGATTTTTTCGTGTGGATGGTGTCGTCCTACATTTGCAAACGTAAAAGCCCAACCGCTGTTGGAAGTAAAGTTCAACTAAAGTAAACGTTTCTGTTCAACGGGAAAACACGGGAATTTATGAAAATCTAATGTCAGTTTAGAATTTCAATTAACTAAAAACAAATAATTAAATTTGAATATCTTTCTTAGAAATCTTAATCAACAAAAAAAAATATAAATGTCTCACAAAAACATATTACAATTTTGGAGAAATGTAGAAGTATTTAATCTTCCTGATTTGGATGAAAAAAAATTAAAACCGTTGAACAGGGAAAGCGAACTTCCTTGGCTAGAAAAGAAAATAACTAAAAAAAATAAGAAAATAATTTACACGCTCTTCTTTGGAAAAGTTTCAAAAGAAAATGTAGTTAAGCAGATTAATAAAATATTTGCTGATAAAAAGGAGAATCAATGGAAAGAAAAAATTAGCGGTTCCACATGCTTTTCATCTATCGTTCTCGATGGATATGGTCAACCTGACTCTAATAGTTATACTTTGGCAAGTTATGTTTTGGGAATAGATGTTCTTCAAAATAAGAAAGATATTGTTTCGGTTTATCAACTTCTTCAAAATGTGTCTGATGAATATTTGCAAAGATTCAACATTCTTAAACCTTCTGATGGGGAAAATTTAGAAAATAATGTTGCCAGTTGGGATTTTATTAATAAAGAAATAGAATATCTAAAACAACTAACAGGTTGGAATTCTGATGATATAATGGTCAATTACATTGAAAAAGATGTTGGAATAAATACTGAAGTTGATACCCCGTTTTTAAATAGTTTTTACTTAGAAGATTTAAATAAACTGGTTGATGACGGAACTGAATTATCTCCAACCTTGCAAAAATATTTAACATTAAATTCTAACCAGAAAAAATCAGATTTGATAAAAAACAAAGATGATTTTTTTGAAACCATAAATCCTAAATATTTGAATGAAGGGAAATGGGCATCAAATCCTAAATATGGACTTTGCACAGCACAGTTGGGAGCAATAAATTCCATCTTCAAAGATTTGAAAAATCATTCTGGAATACAAGGAGTAAACGGCCCTCCAGGTACAGGAAAAACCACACTTTTATTAGATGTCATTGCTCAAATAATAGTAGATAGAGCCAAAGAAACTATCAACATTGGTTTTGATAATCTTTTTGGAAAAGATATTAGATTAGATTTTAAAGATAGATATCAATATGTTTATCCATTAAATTTTTCTTTACAAAGGAATTACGGAATCGTTGTAGCAAGTAATAACAATGCTGCGGTAGAAAATATTAGTAAAGAATTGCCACAGGCTAAAAAAATTGATAAAGAGACCTTTCCAAATGCCGATTATTTTGGTGAATATGCAAAAAAAGATCTTACAGGAGATGAAAATTGGGGAATTTTAGCTGCTGCATTAGGCAAATCTGAAAATAAGAATAATTTTAGCAATCTTTTCTGGAAATCATTTCTTAAGGACGAGAAGGGAAATTTAATTAGGAATGATGAGAACAAAGCTATTGTAGATAAAAATGCAAGTAATTTTCAAAACTTCTTGACAAGTATTCAAACTGAACAAAAAAATTATCAATCTGATTTTGAGATTGCTAAAAAAAAGTTTTCCACTTTGCTAGAAGACTTCAATGCCTTTAAAAAGACTGCCACTGATTTCCATAATGGGTTTGATGAATTTAGAAAAAATGTTGTTTTAGAAAAAGATCTAGAAAATGCTCAATCAAGTAAAGAAACTACTAAAAGTGAATTAAACAAAGAATTACAAGAATTTGAAAAAGGTAAAAATGACAAAATAAAAGAACGTGAAAATCTAAGAATTTCTTTATATACTTTTAATTCGAAAAAGCCAATTTTCTTTTTCTTCCAAAAATTATTTAACACGAAGAAATATAAACAGTGGAATAAAGAGGTAAGTGAATTTCTTACTGAATTTAATAGCATTTCTTCCGAAATAAAAGAAATAAATTCTAAGATAGAGAAAAAGAAATCTGAACTCAATAACATTGAAAATCAACTCAAAAACATTCAAAATCAATTAATCCAAATTGAAGAATTTAATAATAAATATGAAAGTTTAAAATCTCAACTTCTTTTAAAATATGAAATAAATGAAGAAAATCTTTTTGATATTAATTTTTACGAAAAAGATTTGAAAAAAATTCACTTGCTATCACCTTATCATTCTAAAAAAATTGCAAAAATTCGTACTGAAATTTTTCTAAAAGCACTTGATATTCACAAATTTGCTATTCTTGCCAATGCAAAACAATTTAAAAATAATTTGAATGCTTTTTTTGAAATGATATCTGGTAGAAATGAAATTTCGGAAGAGCTTACAACAATGCTTTGGGATAGTTTTTTCTTCTGCATACCTGTAGTTTCGACATCATTGGCATCGGCAAGCAGATTATTTCCTAATATAACTAAAAATCAAGTAGGTTGGCTTTTGATAGATGAAGCCGGACAAGCAACTCCCCAATCGGTTGCAGGGTTGGTACAACGCTCAAAACGCTGTATAATTGTAGGAGATCCTTTGCAAGTAGAGCCTGTGGTCACTATACCCAAAACATTAGTTGAAAGTTTATTAAATAATCTAAAGATTGATTCAGTCTGGTCTCCATATTGTTCTTCCGTTCAGCAATTAGCTGACAGAATTTCTGAATATGGAACGCAATTGGGTGATGATGAAGATGGAATTTGGACGGGTTTTCCACTAAGAACCCACCGAAGATGTTTCAATCCGATGTTTAACATAGCCAACAAAATAGCGTATCAAGACCAAATGGTGTATGGCACAGAAGGTAGAGATAAAGATAAAAACCCATTCATTGGTGAATCTTGTTGGTTTGATATTGATGGAAGTGGTAAAGGTGATACGCAAGTAATAAATGAAGAAATTGAGCTGCTTAAAGAAAAAATAAAAGAATTAAGAAAAACATATTCTGATGAAATTTACGTAATTTCCCCCTTCAAAGCTGTTGCAAATAAGTGTAGTTATGATAATGAAATTGAAAAGGATTCAAAAATTGAATGTGGAACTATCCACATTTTTCAGGGGAAAGAAGCGGATGTAGTTTTCATTGTTTTAGGAAGCCATCCAGAAAAAGAAGGTACACGAAAATGGGCTTCTTCAAAGCCTAACATGCTCAATGTGGCACTTACACGTGCCAAAAAGCGTTGTTATGTGATTGGAAATAAAAAACTTTGGAGCAAGCAACCTTATTTTGATGTGATGGCTAAAGAATTAGATAAATGATTTGTAATATTTAATGCTTAGATAATTTCCACCACTCATTCAAATCCATAAACTCGTGGTATATCAACGAACAATCCTCCACATTTTTATATTGGTTTTGAATTTTTGATTTAACCGATTTTCCATTCTTATCATTGTCTAAAAACAGAAATATTTGGCTATAATTCTTTAGGATTTCTTCCGCTTTAAATAGCATCGAAGTAGAATTCAAAATTAAATAATCGCAAGTTGAGCTTTGGTTTTTCTCCAAATCTCGGAAAGTGAGATAATCGAAAAAACCTTCAAAAATTGCGATTTCAGAATTTTTTGTATTCGATTGAATGAGTGTAATATCTTTTTTGCCAAGACAGATTTTTGAATAAGGATTACGAATTTCAAATCCACCGGAATGATTTTCAAATCCAATTCCGAAGTATTGTTTTCCACCCATTTCATAGTAAATTTCTTTCACTAGGTCTTTTTGTTCAAATACTTTGCGGAATTTCAAATAATCTACCAAAGTCGGATGCTTGACTTCCTGAACTTTAATAATGCGATAATTTTCCCTTTTTATAGTTAACTTTTTTGAACTTGATTTTTCAGTTATGCAAACAAATTGTGATAGGTATTTCAACGCATCTGAAACAGAACATTTCTTTATAAACTGAACGATGGAAATCACATCATAACTTCTACCCGTACCAAAATCGAACGCTTGGTTCTTTTCAAAATCCACGGAAAGACTCGGAATTTTTTCTTCCCTGTCCAACGCAAAGTAGAAAGCGGTTTTCTTATTTTCTTTGACGGGAAAATGATTGAAGGATTCCAAAACCGAGCGGATGCCAACTTTTTCTTTGATGTTTTTGCAATTCATTTTTTTTCTTTTTTAAAGCAATTGAGTTATCCACATTTCCTTTTAAATAAAAAAAGACTTTTTAATTTTTTTTAATAATACTTTTAATTTAAGTTCGAAATGCTCTATGAAAAAGGGTTTGAATCTATTTTTCGGTGAGTACAATTCCGAAATTCTGTGAGTGCAATTCCGAAAATGTGGTGAGTACAATTCCGCAAAACAACCTGTTTTTTGGTGAGCGCAATTCCGAATACAATTTTTACTATTATCCCGAATCTTGAGTTATCCCCAAAAAAGGGCACCTATCCACTGTTTTAATCTAGAAATAGAATTGACGGTGAGTGCAATTCCGAAATCAGAATAAAAATTTCCTATTTATAAACAGTTCTTTAGCTTTAGTGAGTGCAATTCCGAATTACAGGTGAGTGCAATTCCGAATTCAGACAATCATCGGGTAACCATTGGGGAATAACTCCCCCATTTTTGTATTAGCGTAGATAATCTTAATATGTTCCTGTATCTCATTCAAAAACTGTTTTCCTTGAAACCGTGTTGATTTTATATTGTTCATTCTGCAGTTTTGGATGAATTGCTTAAACGCCCTCTCTATCAAATCCCTCGTTTGTGCAATGTTTTTATACTGATGTAAAAACTGTATTGCATCGCCTTCATTCAATCCGTATCTTCTTTTGAAATAGATAAGCCTTCTTGTGATTTTTTCCGTAGGATTAAAATGGTCTTTCACTGAATCATACTTTTCAAATGGATGTGCACTTAATAAGTAATTTTCTGTTTGAGCATTTTTGTTGTGATATGGAACAATAAAGATGGAATCTTTCTCATATCTGAAATTGAAGGAAAGCGTATTGAAGTTATCAAAGCTAATTCGCGCGGGCTTCAAAAATTTAAAGCAAAAATCCTTTGCGGATTTATAATTTAGTCCAAACCTTTTGTTGAATGTGGCCAGTTTTAAGACCGTTCCACTTTCAGGAATTTTGGAAAGCCAAATCGCAAAAATAATATGCTTGTTATTACGGATATTGTACACCAGGTTGTAAAGGACGTAGTTGTATTCGGGAATGACCACCAACTTCTTCAGCCAGTAACTGCTGATAAGGAAACTTGTGAAACCTCTCTGGTCGTAACTTGGCGTCGAGATAAGTCCACCAAAAGTTTTAATCTCCTTCCCTTTTTCGTTCACGGATTTGTACCATCCCATTTTAAATTTGGCGAGAAACTCGTAAGCATCAACTACCTGCTTTGTGGAACCGCTTGGAGAAATCCTGCTGTTACGGATTTTGATCGAGGCAAAAATGTTGTTTCCGGTCTCAAACTCTTCATCAAATAAGGATAGTTGTTTTGGACGGATTTCCGGATGAAACTGTTCGTTTCCGATAATGGAGATAATGTTGAAAATCACTCGAAGTGCATTAATCGGAATATCTGCCGCCTGATGGTCTTCGAAAATAAAATCATCCACAAATTGGTTCCCGAACCGTATTTTTTCAGGAACTTTATCAGCTTTATTTTCAAATTTATTACGTATGAGTTTTACCTCTTTTTCAGGAACAGCCATTTTAATCGCGTACTTAAAACCCTTACAATTTGTTCTGTAGTTTTATTTTCTCACTTTTAAGTGTTTTAGAGCCTTCGCTGAGATTATAATTTTTGTAAACGTCGACTCCTTCACATCTAAAAACTCTTTTTTCTGTCTTACCTATTTTTGGAATCCTCACTTTCTGGATTCCCAAATATTCGGCAGATGCACCATTAATGGTTACCTTTTGTCCGGGCTTTAAATCAGATATTTTCATAGTGATAAGTTCTTTTTAATGGGTTGTTTTAAGGAGATTTTGGTCTCTTGATTATGGGAATTTCATATGATGCATTTTCAGCATTAAGGTTGTTTGACAAATACGGCAAAACACTTTTCAAGGAAGATTTCCAGTTTTTGATGGGTCTTCCAAAGTTGTTGAGCCAATTGTTTTTTTGCCAGATAATATATTTTTCTTTGATGCCTGAATCCAATTCCGCTTTGTAGGAATCCAATGTTTTTGCATATTCTATAAACTCGTCCAATGTTGGATTGTTGCTGTCTTCGGATTGACTTGGGACTGTCGGTTTAATTAATTCCGTAATTTGAAGTGTGTCAGTGGGTAAAACATCACTCGAAATTGCTTCTGAAGGAAAAAATTCTACTTTTTCTTCAATGAAAGATTCGGACTCTGGTTGAAGCTTTTCAGGGGTTTCCTCTACAATCTCAATATTTAAATTATAGTTGAGAAGCAATCGGTAGGAACAGGGCAACCCGTTCTTAGTCTTATACTGGATGAGCCCATAGCTTCTAAGTCTTTCCTTAGTTGTCTTGACCGTTTTCCTCGTAAATCCTAAAGTGGCACTGATTGCGACATCCGAAACAATTACTTTATAAGAATTGTTTTCATTTCCCAATTTCAGGAGATACAGATACATGGCAATTGCGTTAGAACCAAGACGGGTATTCTCATTTAGACACCAAAACCTTTCTATGAGTTCCTGATAATACATTCCTACTATTTTCTAAGAAGTTCCAACGCCTTCTTTTTATCGATAATAATTAGATTTCCCTTTTGAATGATAGCTTCATCTAAAATTCCCGAAGACTTTATCTCCGAGGCTTTCGATCTCGAGCAACCCAGGAATTTTGCTAAGCCTTTTAGTCCGTGAGCATAATTTTCGTCAGCAGTAAGTTTTTTGGATACTTCCAAAAATTCTTCGACAGTAAGGTTTAATAGTGGAGTTTTCGAATCTATGCGTTTCATTATATTTTAGATTTTACGAGATTCCAATTCAATTCTATCTACTTTTTTCAACCAATTTCTTGCTGCAGCCGTCCAACTTTTCATCGGAAATTTCCTAGAAACATTCCATCCGATATTTTCGTAATGATCATAAAATTTTTGTGCTTCTTCTATTGGTGCTGCTTTTTCCAGAAAATACATTTGCACTTCAAAGATATGTGGTGGCTGAAAATCGACTGAGGTAATATTTTGAATAGCTTTATTTAAATCCATAAAGCTTTTATCTTGTAAAGAATTGAATGACCTTCCAATTGCAGAATCTGTATTCTTTCTCTGCGACTGCAAACCGGATAGTTCTACAATAGTAATTAAACTTCCCATGTATGGGTTGAAGCTCGGCTTATAAATAATATAACCCAGAGCATGCAAATCAGTAATACACTTATGATAAGTAGCAACCGATTTTATTTTGCTTGCTTTCATCACCTCTTCTCTCACAATCCGAAATTGATTTTTAAAACGATTGGTTGTCCAGAACTGAAAAAGCGACATATACAAACTGATATGAGTAGGCCTCAATCTATCATTATTCAGAATTTTGCTGTAAAAACCATTTAAATGTTGCATACAGTTCATAGACTTCTATTATTGGTATGCATTAGTTTTTCAATATCCTGAAAAGCGTAAAAGATTGTTCCACCCACTTTTGAATAGTGAAGAGTCCCGTTGATTCGTAAGTTTTGTAATGTGCCAGAAGATATGTTAAGTAGTGCTCGAACTTCCGCCGAACGAAGCCATTGTTTCTGCCCTGAAACTTTTGAATGAAATAAGTTTTTTATATCCTCCAAAAGTTCTTTTTTGAAATCCTTAAGGTCTTCTTTGGTGAGTACTGCGATTGCCATAATGTTAAGAATTTATTTATGGCAACAAAGTTTAGGATTATTTGAAATACGATTTCACAAGTGAAACCGAAGTTGTGAACGATTTTTTTTGAAAAAAAAAACCTAAGAAGCAATATTAAAAATTACTTTTAGGTTTATATCCTGTGAGATTTAGTTGTACAGAAAGGAAAATTCACAGATTAAAATGAAAATTCTTTAATATACGAGAAACTTTCTGAAGTGTAACAAACTGGTATTTGATAGCAATAACCAACTTTTTCTTGTTGAATGTATACTTTTTTGAAATCTTTTTTATGAAGGCTTATTGCTTCTATCGAAATAAAATATGGATTAGCATCTAAACTTTTAATTATTGTGCGATCATATACTGCAAGTATTATTGGTGTTTTAGTGAATCTTGCATATTAGAATGTCTTTCAAAATTATCACATTTAATATTAAATACCATTTTACCCGTAGATTCGTAGAAATTTAAACATTTAACCTCAATCTCGAGGTTTCCAAAATTTCTAATCAAAAAATCACCTCTTTTTATAGGAATATATTTTTGTTTATTTAATAAGAATTGTTTAAAACTTTCAGCATCCTGACTTAAATCTTCGACGATTAAATCTTCATTTTTCGCTTGTTCTTTGAAAATTTTTTGAGCCATTAAACCAGCTCTGAACTAATCTTTAGTATAGTTTTTAAACTTAATTGAGTCACCAATTCGGATTGGATACCAATTTTCTTCTCCTTGATAAATTATCGTATTCTCTTTGATAAATTCAACATTTATAAGGTCATCCTCGTTTTGAACGTACAAATGTTTCAATTGGCTATTTTCTAAATTTACAATGTAATACCCCATATTCTTTTATTAAATCTTACATTAATTTTCATCCGCATCATCCATTCTTTTTACCAAAGTTTCTTTCAAATTATCCAGGAATTTTGTTTTGGACGATTTGCGAATTCTTATTTCCAGGAAAACTCTGTGAAATTGACCTAAGTCAATATTGAACATTTTCTCAAAACTTTCTGCAACTTCTTTCAGATCTACAGCGCCGTTGTTAAAAACCCCTTCAGCATGTAAAGCATAAAGCAGTTCAATTAGGGAAACTTTTGGAGCCGTCCATTTTAAACTAGACCAAAGGACCGCTTTTTCTTCTCTGCTGTGTGTCTTATAGAGATTTGTGAGTTCATTTTCAAGATAAACCTGCAATTGGTCATTGGCAATAATTTTGGCCACTTTATAATCGTGCGAAGTTGTGAATGAATGGTCTGATTCGAAGAAATATGTATCCAAACTTAGTTTGATATTGTATTTTCCTCTTACAAAATAGTGTTCGTCCAAATAAGTGCTGCCTGTGCGATAGTATTTGTAAAACTCTAAATTATCTTCAAAATAATTTTTAAGTTTTGCTAATTGTGCTTCATAATACTTTCGAATAATTTTCTCACCGCCATTTGGTTTTTTGGTCTCGATCCTGAAAACTGAATTATGATAGATTAATTTTGAAAGAATTTTTGGTTTTGCATTTTTGAAAAACCAAATCTCATCTTCAATATTTTGGAATGGGTGTTCGAGAACATATTTCTTAAGTTCGGAAAGTGTATCCAAACTTAATTTTATAGCCAGTTCGGAAAATACAATGGGATTGTCAATTTCCATAGATAATTCCCGGATATTTTCCTGTAGCGTTTCTATTACATTTTCAAAAAATTCTTGCATTTTCTATACTGAAATGCAAGTTTATTAACATTAAAAAAGTCTTCCAAGAAATGTATGTCTCAATATATAAATTAAGACCAAAAGAAGTATTGAGTTTAACAAAAACCTAAGTATTAATACCAAGTTCTTTCCTTCTTAACGCGATAAAATCCTTTGGCCTAATACCATTTATTTCCTTAAACAAATCTGAAAAATTTTGACGAGATGCGATGCCACATTCTTCCGCCAAACTCTCAACAGTATATTTAAGGTATTGGTTATCATTGTAAAGACGGTTTGTAATATAATTAATTCTTAGTTCACTTAAGTATTTATTAAAAGTCAACTTTCTTGTTTCGTTTATAACTTGTGAAAGATATGTTGCATTGGTGTTAAACCTTTTTGCAAGTTTTGCAAGTGTCAAACCTTTTTCGATATACCCTCTCCTATCTTCAAATTTTTCTAATTTTCTGGTTATATTATGATAAATCTCATCGGGAATTAGAATTTTAGTATTTAATATCTTTTCATCATTATTATAATTTGGTTTAACAGCATTTTCAGTAAGGCGATTTTCTAACAGCAAGTATTTTCTTTTGATTTCATTCTGATTATTATAATACTTCCAAACTAAAAAACTTAAGACAGAAATTATTAAAAACAAAAAAATAAGGGCAGATACACCAAAAGAATTTTGTTTTTCCAATTTTTTCTTTGCATTTTCCAAAGCTACGGTATCATACTCTCTGTGAATCTTTGCAGACAAATATTTGAAATCTGAATTCATGATGCTATCAACTTTCAGCAGCTTTTTAGTATATAACAGTTCGTTTTTTTCATCTGAATTATTCTTGTAATAATTTATCAGATATTCATAATTTTTTCTTAGTTCAGGAAAAAAAATCAACTTTTCTGAAAAAATGGAATCGACTTTTTTAAATTGTTGTATAGTTTTTTGGCTATCCCCCATTCTTTCATAAGTTCTTCCCAAGTAGTAATTCACAATACCCACAGTCATAAAATCCTGCTTCTTTTCAAACACAGGCAGGCTCTCATTAAATTTATTCAAAGCCTCAGGCAATTTATCAGCATTATAATCTGATATCGCTGATGATTTTAAAAAATAATTCTTTTCCAATAAAAAATCCGGCTGGGTTTGCGTAAATCTTAGTCCTTCCTGTATGAGGCTATTAGCATCTTTGTAGTTCTGTAAATATTGATTGCATATAATTGCCTGATGTAAGCTGTTTAAATAACCTTTGCTATTATTATAAATTTCATTCCGGTGATAATCCCCTGATGTTTTGTTTTTGAAAAATTGTACTCCATTCTTAAAATTAAGTAACGCATCATTATAATAACCCAAATAACTTTTGACTACGCCGATATGGTAATTTATTTTTTGTTTTTGATATTCATCTGCTCCTTTTTCAGAATAATCAAAAGCGATAAGATATTGGTTTAATGCTTTTACATATTGGCGATAATTAGAATAATACACAATTCCTTTTCCAAGATGAGCTGAACTTATCAAATCATTATCTTGAGTTTTAAGTGCAGTTGAAATACAACTATCACTATACTTTATTTTAACATTTTTATCAGCACTGTAATAAGTTGCTTCTTTGTAGCCTTGAAAGAGTTTATGTAAATTATTCTCCTTTTTGGCTTGATTAATAAACTTATTCAGATACAAAAAAGCAGCCATGTACCAGTACTGACAAAATAAGGAATAATTTGCAAAGTGAAAAAAATTCCAAACGTTTTACATTCAGTTTCATATTGTAACCCGCGTACTCAGCGTAAAGATTTTTTAATTTTTCTTTGAAATGTATTTCTGCGAAAACGAAAGTTATTTGCTCTTCTTTAAAATCATTTTCCATTTTAAGTATTTCTGCTGGATTTCCAATTTCCCAATAATTAAAAGATCCTAAGAAGTTATCATAAAACAGTAAAAGGAAAATTATAGAAGTTATCAATGCTAATCCAACTAATCCAGCAAAAAAGTAAATCCAAAAATTTAATTGAAGACCAACATTTTTTACAATTCCAGATATTAAAAAATAATTCATAGTAACAATAAAGGAATATGTTAAGAGTGGCGTTGTCAGTAATGTCTCAAAATCTTTTTTACGGTCTAACTCTTTGTAGTACATTTCCCTGTCATAGTCTATGGAGTCAATACAATATTTTTTATTTTCCATCTTAGAGAGGTACTTTTCTTATAATGAGTAAATCAGATGTACTAAAAGGAATTAGTTTTCGTCTCATTTCAGATTTTTCTTTAAAAACTCTGCCAATTTGATATGTTTTTTCAATATAGTCTGTGGATTCAATTTTTATTATGGAATCGCCCTTTTTATTGTAGGTCAGCAGTTTTACTTTAAAACAGTTCCTGTTATTAAAAACTTCGGATAAAAGCGTTTTGTCTGATAATCCGCAGGAATGGCCTACAACATATACTTCAAATGTATTTGAATTAACAAAATCAATAAAATTTTGATAATTGTGAGTTCTCGAATATCGATATGTTTTTATAAATCTCAAACATTCATCATATTTTTCAAGAGTAGCATAATTTGTTTCTTCTTCATCCCCATAACCAAAAATGATAGGATTTTCTTCATCATCAATTTTTCCGTGGATATTAATGACTTTGGTTTCAGGAATAATTTTTTTAATGCTGTCCAAGTAGTCAGATATTGTGATCGTGTAATTAAAATTCAGAATCAATATCTTCTCAGGCTTAAGTTTTGAGGTATCCTTGCCTACTACTCTAATTTGTTCTTCAGGCAGATTGGCAATTTCAGTTAGCTTATCAACCAAATAAGATTTAAAAAAACTATCACAATCTTCATCCACAAATTTTTTCTCTATTTTTCTTAAATAATCTTGAAGCAATTTCTGAAGATATTCGAATTGCTCATTTAATTCTGAAATTTTGTCGAGTTTGTTATCTGAAGAGAACTGACAAAGTATTATATAATACTCATTTTCGATGTCCACCCAATTGTATTCATCACATTTCGTTAATAGTATTTTTATTAACTTGCTTTTACTAACAAAAATGAATTCATATCTATAAATAGTTACCGATCTTCTGAATACATCCTGCATTTGATGACTTGGACCATCAATATACTTGACAAAATTCGAGATAGACCAATCATCAAAATTCAAACCTGGATTTGCCCATTCCGAATTTTGATTATTAAATTCTACTTTCAGTAAAGCATCTTCATAAGCACCATTCTGCCTCGCTTGTTTGAAAACGTTTTTTAAGTAATCCAATATAAAATCACGGTAAGATGTTTTCATACCGTGCGCTAAATCAAAGCCGTTTCCTATAAGTATAAGTCTATTCATTCAAATTTTATTATATCAGATTAAAACTTCATATTTATCATTAAAAAATTTATCTAATTCAACCTCATTATTTTCTGTAAGTATGAATCTTTTTTCTGCTTCATTCAACTCACAAATTCCAAAATTCTTAATGTAATTTCCGTTTAGAGAATAATAGCCCGCAGAATATGGTTTGCTCGTATTTTCAATATAAAACCAAAAAACTTTTGACCGCATTAGCTTTTGAATAATTTTCATTTCATCCTCTTCATGGCCAACAATTGCCTGACCATTATAAAACATTAGATTTTCATCAAAACTAGTGTGAAAATTTGGAGCTTTATCAGAATATTTTGGGAAAAATAATTTATTTGAAACTTTTTCTAATGACTGAGTTCTACCGAATGAAAACCAAGGTTCATAATTCCCATTACCTTTATCTCTTGTTGCTAAAGTTTCTTTTTTATGGGTGAAATAATCGTATGCTTTTGGAAACATCTCTTTGATGTAATCTTCAGAAAATGCCTTAGGCTTGATATTGTCATCATAAGGAAAAATGACTTTCTCTTTAACACTCTCAAAGTCTATGTTCCTACTTAATTTATTTGAATTTAAAACATCCCTGCAAATACCCTTTTCAATTTCGAATAACTGGCCGTTCTGAAGATGATAAAAATTTTCATCTTCACCTACAGGACGAAAAATGTAAATATCATTTTTTAGGGTTGCAATACCGTGTCTTGTTTTATATTTTTCACCGAATGGCTCTCCGACTGATTCTATTCTAGAAATTATATCGTTGTGATGTAAATTCCAACCTTTTTTAGAATCAAGAATCGTATAATTTAATTGCGTAAAATCATTATCTGCTGAAGGAAATTCTTTTTTCTTTGATTTATAATACTCAATAAATTCTTGTTCGGTTTTTTCGATAAAACAAATACAAGTATATGTGCTTTTGGATCTAAAAATTTGATTAATACCAAAATCTATAATTTTGATTTTTGCTTGATGATTATTGAAATATTCTCTTAGTGCACGACCATTTAAACTTTTGAAAAATGAATTCATTGTGATGTAGCCAAGTATGCCGTTTGTACTCAAAGCTTCAAAACCAATTTGGAAAAAAGGTATATATAAATCGGGATTGCCTGTTGCGCAGACTTCCCAATTTTGCAAATTTTGTCTGACAGAATCCTCAAGATTTCTTATACGAACATATGGTGGATTACCAACTATAATCTGAAATCCTTTTAAATCCTCAATTTTTTCTTCCCAATTGAATATCAATGCATCTCCGGTGTGTAAATTGAAATCAAATCTTTCTATATCTTCTCCTTCGGAAACAGCATATAGTGAAAGCAACAACTTGCTTCTAGTAATTGAATATTCCTGGATATCAAGACCAAAAATGTTTTCATTAAAAATATCAAAGAATGACTTCTGTGTTTGCTCACGAAGTTCTTGAACGGCCGACAAGAGAAACCCACCGCAACCACATGAAATATCCGCTATTCTTGCATCATTTAAGTCATAGCAATTTCTAAAAGTTTCTGAAACAATGTATTCTCGAATTTCTTTTGGCGTATAAATAGCTCCGGTAACGATTCTGTCTTCAGGAGATATTACAAATTCAAAGAGTTCTATAAGGTTTTCAAAAGAAAAAGCTTCATAGTGCTTTTTTAAGAAAGTAATAAACTCTTTTAACATTTTGTACTCCTCAATTTGCTGGACAGAGATTTTTTGACTTAGGATTAATTCATTATTGTTTACCGTAACATTTGATATCTCGATGTAAGCAGATATTATTAACCTATCGACATCTTTAGGTTGTAATAATTTATCTTTAAAAAATTTATTAATTGAAACGCTCATTATAGATTACCCAATAATTTAGTATATTGTCTATATTTTCTATAGAAGTCCAAAATAATATCCTTAAGGTCATTAGATAATGTTTCTTCAGTGGTGCTTTTCAAAATGATTTCAGATTCTTCAATTATTTTGTCCAATTCCTCCAGATTCCATATAAATTCATGTTGTGGTTTGTATAGCTTTAATTCTTTAAACATCCAGTTTCCTAAAGGAGTAATTGCTTTTATTTGACCATTATTCAATCTATCAAATTGTAAATTATAATTATCGTCACAAGGATCAATAAAGCCTATGTCATTTTCATTATGTAAATTTTCATCATTGGTTGGCCATTTATTACTTTTAGAATTATTACAAGACTTACAAGCGTAAACCAAGTTACTATAATCAGTTTCTGATTTTATTGTTAAGAAAGTCTTTTTATCTTTTTTTCTGGGAATAAAATGATCAATTTCAAATGAGGCAAATCGCCATACATAAATGTCATTACAATAACCACATCTTTCTTTAAAGTCATTTTTTAAATCTGACCTGTGGTTTTTATAGTCTGAAACTTTACGAGTAATATTTTGTCTTTTAGGCGTGAAATCTCGAAACATTATTTCTTATTAATTTTTTTTAATTGTTCTAAGATATCTTTAGCCTCTGAAACAAACTCATGCAATTTTGTAATCGATTCTTTTTGCGCTAAGTTGGTAGGTAAACCTTTCCCCTCTGGCTCTAACTCGTCCAGCAAAATAAAAAGCTTAGATAACTCTTCTTCTTCCATACTGTCTAAACCTTCTTTTTGTCTTTTAGTAATTAAATTTTCAATTTTAAAATGGGTATCTTGAATTTTTGTATAGTAATTATCAATATTACTTTTCATTTTCGTCTTAAATAATAATAGTTCATCTTCACTTTCGCCATCTAAAATATTTTTACCATAAATTATGTGAACATCATCCATATGATTTATGGCTTGAGGCTCATGAGCTGTCAACATTATTATTGGGAAATGTGGCTTATATGCACGTACAGCATCAACAATAATATTACCGTTAAAAGAAACATCTCCTTCCTCCTCTAATAGATAGTCGGTTACTATCGCATCTAATTCATCATCTTTAAGTATGCTTAGAATTTCATCAATAGAACAGTTACTTTCAACTTTTATTTTCATTATATCATACTCGTCCTTGAAGGTTTGATAAAATGTATTTATCCAAAATGGACTTTCATCTATATATGCTATTTTATATTTCATTTTCTAGTCTTAAAATTAATTTTGATTGACAAACCGTTTTGCGAATTTAATATTGAAATTGAGGAATCATTATGTTCTTCAATTATTGATTTAACTATATACAAACCGAGACCGGTTCCAACAACATTTCCTTTTTTGTCCTTTCGCGATGATTCATTTAAATTAAAAATTTCTTCTGGATTATTAATGTATTGCGAATCCAACCCTTTTCCATTATCACTAAAAATGATTTCAATTCTATCATCAATTTTTTCCCAGCTAATTACAATTTTTTTAGAATCTTTATTGAATCCGTATAGGGCATTGATAGAATTAGATAATAGATTATTGAAAATTGAGTCCATATCAACTTCAAATGCACGAATAACACATTCATTTTTTTTATCGCCTATTAATTCTAAATCAATTTTCCTTTGCTGTAATGCTTTAAACCAAGTTGATTTAAATCGTGAAAAATAATCCTCAAAATTAAGATTTGTCCTCTCTCTTTTATCGCGCTTTAAAGTATTTAGTGAATAATCTAGCCAATGTTTTAATTTAGTGTCTTCTTCTTGCATCAGACGAATCATATAAAAAGGATTATCATCAATATCCAAATGAGATAACTCATTTTCGTCTATATGATTTTTCAGTTCCCTAAGTAAAAATTGAGTCCGTGGAATCAATCTTGATTGAAGACTCTTAACCTCATGCGCAAAGGATGAAATTATCAATCCCACACTTGCCAAACTGCGCAACAACCTAATTTCATTATCCTTTTCTTCATTTTCTCGCGTTAATATTTGAATGCCATCAGCTAAAACTTTCTCTCTGTCTGTATAAGATGATTGAGATTGGGAATTATTTTGAGTTGAATTTGCTTCTTCTTCGTCGTTTATAGATTCAGCTTCTTCTTGTGCTTTTCTTTTGGCTTCCTCTTCTGCATTTTTCCTCTTATAGAACTCAGATAAATTATACATAATCGTATTTCTATCTTTTTCAAAAAAAGAAATAATTTCAATAATTACATTTTTGAATAATTCAAATACATCATTTTCAATTAATCCTTCTCTACCAGATTTATCTTGAAAACTTTCATTAAAAAGTCGTGATATATTTATAGTACCAGCAATTTGATTTGGTCTAATTCTATATCCTCCCAATTTTTGACCTGCTCCACCGGGACTTTCAGCTTGTCTGGCTCCCAACTTTAACCAGTCCTCTCCATTTTCACCATATGGTCTTATACGAAAATCATCCCTAAAAATTTTTACACCTCCAAATTTTTTCAACCATGATTTACGATTACTACTGTTAAAAGTCTTATATGGGTATTTTTTTCTATCACCATCTACCTTATCATCTGATATGGTATTTTTCAAAAAGTAAAAAGTGAAATCAAATTTACCTATTTTACTAATTAAGTTTCTATCAACGTTTTTTGAAAGAACTTCATCTAAACGTTTGTCTAAAATTGTAATTGGGCTGGAAATAAAATCAACTAAACGATAAGGTGCATTTTGCATGGCACCTTTTTCGAAAACCTCTAAATATTTATTAGCCAATAAATCAACATCTAATTCATTTCTTACGATTTTGATTTTTAATTTTCCATCATTTTCTTTATTATAGTTAGCGATAACTTTGTAGTCAAAATCATCATAATACGCTGTTTTTACCTTACCAAACTCAATAGGGTTTTCAAGCGAAAATAAATGAATTGCAAAATCTGGTTGCTCCCTTGGTGGCAATAACATTTCTAGATTACCAAACAAACGATTCAACTGTTCATAATCCCACGTATCGTTAAGCTCAGAAATTTCAATAATTGTCCCTGTGTCAAAATTCAAATCATTTACAATTTCCATTACATTATGAAAATTTCCAAATTTGCCTCGCAACTCATTTTTTAGACTTAACTTATCAATTTCTATAAGAACAGCCTCAACATCAGATACCACAGCCGAAGGTTTATCAAATTCGCGCCAATCCACCATCCATTCATATCCACGCTGATTACCTTTTGAAACTGTTTGCATATTTGTGAATAAACCTAACCGGTTTAATGCAAATCTACCAATGCCTTTTGCTCCAGTTTTTATTCTACCATTTTCAGTTGTATGTTTGTAAAGTTTGTTTGAAGTTCCAATAGTCATCCACTGATTGGTAATAACTTCGGAAGTCATTCCATCTCCATTATCAATAATGTAAATTTTGCTGTTTGACTTATCTCTTTCTAATAAAACTTTCCCATTTTCATCATATAGCAAATTATTTTCATGATCAACAACCGGTTTTTCCTTTAAATCAAAAATCAAAACACAATTTTTTGAATCAGCATCATAAGTGTTTTTTACTAATTCGATTATTGCACCTTCTTCTGTGGAAAAATTTTCCATCCCTATCAGTTTAGCAGTCCTTGCTGATACTTTAAAGGGAATTTTTACTGAATTATTAGTCATTGAATAAAGAAGTTAATTTAACATCAAGCTTTTCTGCAATTTGAACGAATGTTTTTAAAGGTGGCTGGACTTCATTAGTACACCAACGAGAAATTGTTGCTTCATTTTTGCCCAATTGTTCTGCTAACCATTTGCTACTTACATTTTTCTCTGCAAGTATTACTTTTAGCCTATTAATTGCTTTTTTGCTCATATAATTTGCATATTGTGTAAAGATATTGATATTTTTGTTATTTCCTCTTATCTGTTGATAACTCATCATACCCAAACAGATTAAACATTTCCCTCATCCTAGATCTTAGGCGGTTGCCGTAGATGGTTTCTATTTCTCCAGCGGTGAGATTTGTGGTGAGGTGGGTTATAATTCCTTTTTCTTTGAAAAGGTCGTATCTAGTGAGAAGGATTTCTGCCATTACATTGCAGTCGTTGCCGAAATATTTGGAGGTGGTTTCTGTTCCAAGATCGTCGAAGCAGTAGTTCTTTGGAATTCGATTGTCATTATAGAGGCTTCCGCGGGAATAGTTTTCTAGAACTTCGTAGCCATTCTGCATAAATTCTGAAACAATTTGTCGGGTGGAAGCCATCATAAAGTTTTTTCTTCCGGAAGGGATTTGTCTCATCAATTTGAAAAGGATTGTTTTTCCACAGCCGATTGGTCCACTCAGCATTATTCCTTTGTTGAGGTCAATATTCATTTCTTTGGCCACTGACTCGTCCTGAAGAAACCAAGCGAGCATTCCGAAAATGATTCCTTTTTCGTTATCTGGAATGACAAAGTTTTTGCCGATGTGTTTTCTGCCCGCTTTACGGAGCCAGGTTACCACTTGCTTGTAGTCGTAGGACATTTCTATTTCATGATTGGGAAGTTGCATTGTTGTGATGATTTTTTTCAATGAATGTTCTTAAACACCCCGTCCTGCGGACACCCCTCTTTAAAAAAGAGGGGAAATTAGAGTTTGTCTTGGTAGGATTTGTTGGTAGTTGCATTGAGGTGACTTGGTTTTAAATTATGAGATTGCTTCACTCCGTTCGCAATGACGGTATTGAATTTTTTGGAATTTAAAAGCCAATTTCTGGCGCCGGCTTGCCAATTTTTCATTTTGGATTTTCCGCCAACGAGCCAACCATTGCTTTCGTAGTGGTTGAAGAATTTTTCAGCTTCTAATTTTGTGGAATCTTTTTCTTCAAAATACATCTGAACTTCGGGAAATTCCGGAGGAATTTTTGAACATGGTTTTGTATAATGAGATTCTTCACTTCGCCTTGCTCCGTTCAGAATGACAGACTGAGATTGCTTCTCTTCGCTCGCAATGACAGTATCGCTTTTCTTTTGGCGCAACTTTTCTTTTTCTGACTCTTCAGATTCAAAATTTAACTCATTAATTTTATTTGGGCTTATCCTATGTTTATTGTTTAATAAGTTTGTATTGTTTATAGAAGGTATCAACGCTTGTTCAGAACTTGTATCGATTTTGATATGGTGCTGGTTTAATGCTTGTTCAGAGGATGTCTGTTTTTTGATACGCTTCCTGTTCAAATTTTGAACTTCTGAATTTTCAAAATTGTGGAGGTTTACCATGCTTCCTTTATATGGATTAAATGATGGAATGTATTCAATATATCCAAACTCCTGCAGGTCTTTTATGCACTTGTGATAAGTGCCATACGCCGAAATCTTACTTAATTGCATGATTTCATTTCTGGAAATACTTATCGGGTTTTGGAAATGGTTGAGATTCCAAAACTGAAACAGTGCGAGATACAGACTGATGTGTGTAGGATTAAGTTGCTCATCGTCCTGAATTTTATCGAAAAAACCTGTTAAATGCCGAATGTAGTTCATAACTCTTTATTTTTGATTCAACATTTTTTCGATGTCCTCGTAATTGTAATACAATGTTCCTCCGACTTTAGAATACCGCAGAGTGCCTTTGATTCTTAAAGTTTGAAGTGTTCCCGCAGAAATTTTCAATAATTCCTTTACTTCTGCAGATTTCAGCCAAAGTTTTTGTTCGGTAGTTCTGAAATGAAATAGATTTTTGATTTCATCAATAAGTTCTTTTTTGAAGTTCTGCAAATCTTCCTGAGTGATGATGTTTACCGCCATAATAAATACATTTAAATTGATTTGCAAATTTTAACTTTATACCTATAAGTTATTCACAAGCGCAACCGAAGTTGTGAACGATTTCTTTGAACAAAAAACCCTAAAAAGTGTTATTAAAAATTACTTTTTAGGGTTTAGAAACTGAGCAAGTTGCACAGAATTGTGATTTTTTCAAACTATTCAATTAAAAATTCATCGTATACATATCGAACATCTTTGGGATTCTCAGAAATCCATACTTTTTTACCAATTCTATAAAGTCCTTTTTCTAACTGCTTATTTTTCATAAAAGTTATCAAAAAAAGCGGATAAGATTTTGAGGTTTTCTTTTCTAATGAATAATTAATCTCTCCAAAAACTAATTTAGGATCTAAAGCCTGTTTTAACCATTTTTCATCATTAAATTTCTCAATAATAAAATCGCTTGAATATAATATTTGATTTTCAGTATTATTTATGAGTTTATAAGTACCCTCTTTTTTTGAATCAGAATAATTGAAAATTTTTGGTGAAATTTTTAGTACTACCTCCGTTTTTTCACTTCTATTTAAGACATTTTCATTCATTGTATATTTATTAACAGATGGATTTGTAGGATTGAGTTTTTTGTTACATCCATAACTTATAGTAAGCAATAACAAAAGCAAACTTCTCATTACTTTATTTTTAATAATTAAGTTACTTATTTTTAATTCCTAGATAATCCAAAAGTACTAAGGATATTTGTAGCTTTTGTAAAATATCTTGTCGTTCCAATTGCACCCATATGTATTCCAGCTGTTGGTCTTGCTCCAGTACTACTTATGTAAGTATAAACAGTACCACCACTATCACCCTCATCACTATTATAATCTGCAGTTGACATATTATCAATAGTTTCCCCTGTAGCACTAATTATACTTATATTCGTACTTAAAATCTTACCAGATGTTGCCCCCGTCTGCCTACCTCTTTTATTAACAACTGTTCCAACACCGGGAAGAGTTGTAGATAAAGACAAATTGTCAACAGTGCTGCAAAGTGTATTACTTACTTCATCTGTTGATATATTATTTAAAACAACAAAAGCAGCATCAACCGTTCCAGATTGTTTTGAATTTGCACAAGTGCCAACCGCTGCACCTCCATAATAAGCAGTTTCGCCAACTGATATTGCATGACCGGCAGTAACAAATCCGATTTTTCCATCAGAATTTCTTTTTGCCTTAAATCCTACTGAACCAGCGGTGACCATGGAAGAGGTTCTATCAACGGCACATCCCGGATATATTATTGTTTCTAATTTAACTCTTCCACTTACATTTGTAAATTTGATTCCTTCTTTTCCAAATATAGATTTTTCTAAGAGAGATTTCTTGTATTCATCCAATCCCAAAACATTGACCTCGATAGTATTCAATTCATCCATTACCCCAAAGGTTGAAATAAAATTTAACAAAGAGGGATCCTCTTTAGTTTTTGCCCAAACATTCAATTCATCCATTAAGCCTGTTAAATATTTATAGGAAAATTTTGCCGGCTTAAATTTTACTTTGTCTTCGTCAATTATTTTCAGTATTTCTTTTTTACCTACGCCAAACTTACCTGAAATATAAATGGTTAAAATACCCTTATCAGATATAAATGAACCTCCATAATAATCTGGATAACTAACATTGGATTTCCCTAATGCATTGTTCGCTCCAAAAGCTTGCATTAATTTCCCAATCTTTAAATTTGCTTCTTCCTGAATTGCTGCATCAGCTTCTTCATTTATATCAGAAGTAAACTTTGTGATTTTTTCAGAACCTCTTTCATCAAATTGAGTTGATATTGAAGAGTCTGAGCATGATGTGAATAGTAAAAATAAACAGCATGCTAATGTAATAAAAAAATGTTTTTTCATAATATTATGTATTTTGGTTAGTAATAATTAATTTTCATCCGCATCATCCATTCTCTTTATAAGGGTTTCCTTCAAATTATCAAGGAATTTTGTTTTGGACGATTTGCGTATTCTTATTTCCAGAAAAACTCTATGAAACTGTCCTAAATCGATATTGAATATTTTTTCAAAACTTTCTGCAATTTCTTTTAGTTCCACAGCGCCATTGTTAAAAACTCCATCAGCATGCAGAGCATAAAGCAATTCAATTAGGGAAACTTTGGGAGCCGTCCATTTTAAACCTGACAAAAGCAACTCTTTTTCCTCTCTGCTGTGTGTTTTATAAAGATTGGTGAGTTCATTTTCAAGATAAACCTGCAGTTGATCATTTGCAATGATTTTGGCCACTTTATAATCGTGAGAAGTTGTGAAAGAGTGGTCAGATTCAAAGAAATAAGTATCCAAACTCAGCTTTATATCATATTTGCCTCTCACGAAATAATGATCATCCAGAAAGGTATTTCCGGTTCTGTAATATTTATAAAACTCTAAATTATTCTCAAAATAATTTTTGAGCTTGGCCAATTGTGCTTCATAATATTTTCTAATAATTTTCTCACCACCATTTGGCTTTTTGGTTTCAATTCTGAAAACTGAATTATGATAAATTAATTTTGAAAGAATTTTTGGTTTAATATTTTTGAAAAACCAAATCTCATCTTCAATATTTTGAAACGAATGTTCAAGAACATATTTTTTAAGCTCAGAAAGCGTATCCAAACTCAATTTGACGGCCAACTCGGAAAATACAATGGGATTATCAATCTCCATGGATAATTCCCGGATGTTTTCCTGGAGTGTTTCGATTATATTTTCAAAATATTCCTGCATTGGTTTTCGATAAGCAAAGCAAAAATATTGTTGATTTGTCCTAATATACAACTAGAATATGTCTCAATTTATGAATTAGGACGGGATTATTCTTCTTTTATCTCTAAAAGTTCATAATCTTCCAATTCGTTATAGACAGTTTCCATTTCAGAATTTAATTGTTTAATGTATTCATCGCAAATGTGAAAGTACATATCATCTTTTTTTTCATCTTGCAATTTAAATTTTAAAGGACCTTTTTTAAGTTCTTTTATCAAATTATTAAAAATTGCTTTGACAGAATTTGGATTATCCTCTGTTAGAATTATTTCCAAAGGAGTGTCTAAATTAAGAATTAATGAGGTTGCTGTTGCCTCTCTTTTGATATTTGCTGTTTTAGTTTCCATATATTTTTCCTCTTTCTCCGAAGGCTTCTTTACCACCCTCCAATGTTTTCATACTTATTTCTTTCCAATCTAATTCATCATGAATTCCGTAAATACATTTCAATTTATTAGAAAACGGATTTCCTGTTAATGTGTAATATTGTCCTTGGTCGTGAAGCCTATATATCGAGTTGTAGGGCAAAGTTCTCACTGCAATGTTTGCGTCATGAGTCGCAATTATCACTTTTTTACCGAGCAGTGCTTTTTCCCTCAACAAAGGTACAATTACATCATTTATATAATCATTTCCTAAACTTTTTTCTGGTTCATCAATCAAGTAAATTTCCTTGTCCTCGCTTAATTCTTTATGCAATAAGATCATCGAAGACTCTCCATTAGAAGGACTATAAGACTCATTATTCAGAATGAAATGTTTGTATTTCAAAAGTAAATCACTTACTGAATTAATTGTTTCAATACCATCGATCGCATTCAATTCTGTAATTTTCTCGAATAAATTGTTATTATATAAAGATCTCTGTATCGCTATTATTGATTTTGCGAAATCTTTTTGAGGTGTTTTTCTAACTTGCTTTACTGGAGTATAAGCACTATCAGTAATATTGCCATCTTGAATTTTAAGATTTGTTTTGCAAAAAATTTCACCTTTCTCTCCTAGGCTTCCAGCGTATTCTTCAATCGGTTCAATTTGTTTACTAATATTTTGAAGAATTTTTTTTATAGTTTTTTCAATTTTTATACGATTACTTGCGTATTCTGCAAATCCAGTTTTTGCAGGTTTTTGAGGTTGACCCGTTTTTTTTGCAATTTCTGTACTAAAAAGATTAATTATTTGATTTAGCATTTTTACACTTGTTTTCTCAATGAATTTATCTTCTGTATGTTTTTTCAATGAAAACAAAATTTTATTCAAAACTCCAATTAATTCCTTAAGCAGTTCCAAATCAATATAATCTTTTAAATTGTCGTTATCTCTAGTATAAGTAAGGAAATCATTAAATTTTTGCGAAATCGTATTTAACTCACTTAATTTACGAGATATTATAGTATCATCTTGCAGAATGGTGTCCTTAATTTTTAGATTTTTTGAAATTTTATTTGTTTGCTCTAAAGCGAAATGTTGTTTGTATTTTGAAATACTAGTAATATCTTCTTCACTTACTTGCTTAATAAACTGGATTTCTTCTTCACATCCATCTATATTCAATGTAGCAAAATCGATGTTGTCTGAACCTCGTAAATCAAATGCCTCACTTAGATGTTGATCATTGGATTTATAAACATTTGTTTTGTATCCTAAATCATTGTAATATTTTGACAAATTATCTAAAATTTCTGTCTTTCCGGTTCCTTTCGAACCAAATAAAATATTAATATCATTGAAAATTTCTAAAGATATCTTATCTGCCACTGTAAAAGGAACAAGTTCTACATTTTCTTTTGTTTTACTATTAAGAAGTGTATTTATTGTTGCTTCATCTTTTTCAAGTAATAAAGAAAATTGTTCAAAACTTTCGACAGGGAGCCTAAGTTCTGGTAAATTTTCACTTTCTTTAATGTAGTTATCCCAATCATGAACATCAGAACCGTAAATAGAATTATGACCGTGACTAATATAGATGCCCGCAGAAATAGAGTTTGTCGCTTCTTTTATAATTCTCTTTTTATTTGAGATTTGATTTCCCAAAAGTTCTAGTTCTTCGTCTCCAATATTTGGTTTTTTAGCAAAATAATGAGCTACATAAATGCAATCTAAATCATCAAATGACTCTACCATTTCCTTTATTGAACACGTAAAAGTATCTACGTTTTTTTCGCCAATCAAAGCTTTAACTCTTTTATCAAATTCCTCGTGGTTTATAGGATTGCAAATTACAATAAGATGTCCCCTTTTATCATTCTCAAAAACATCAAGCTCAACACCTGGCCATAATTGGCAATGATCTTTGACTCCCTCCCTGAAAACTTCATATTGTGTTATATCAAAATGGTTATGGTTTGTAATTGCCATAATCTTTACATCGGTATTCTTCATTGTTTCAATGAATTTTTCCGCTTCAATATTTCTTGAAAGAGCGTCGCCTGTTTTTATTTTACGAGTATGAACATGAATATCGATTTTCATATTAGTTTTGTTCTCAATAAATATATTTTAATTTCCCAATTCCAATTGATTTTTAACCAGATTAAAATAATCTGCTTTTTTGCTTACCAGCTCCTGGTGATTTCCCTGTTCCACAATCTGTCCATTTTTCAGTACAATAATTTGGTCTGCATTTTTCACTGTAGAAAGTCTGTGGGCAACAATTATTACTGTTTTTCCTCTAAAAAAAGATTGCAGATTATTGTGAATTATTTTTTCATTTTCAGCATCCAAAGCAGAAGTAGCTTCGTCAAATAAAATGAAGTGTGGATTTTTATAAACCGCTCTAGCAATAAGAATTCTTTGCTTCTGTCCACCGGAAATTCCGTTACCAGAAGCACCAATTTTAGTCTTTAATCCCAATGGAAGCTCTTCTACAAAAGATTTAATATTGGCCGTTTCTAAAGCAGTATTTAGTTTTTCATAATCAATATTTTCATCACTTGTTGCAATATTTCGCTCAATTGTATCAGAAAAAATAAATCCGTCCTGCATTACTACACCGCAATTTTTTCTAAGATCTGTGGGTGAAACTTCACTTAGATTGAGATGATTAAATTTTATTTCACCTTTTACTGGTTCGTAGAATTTTAAGAGCATTTTCATTAAAGTGGTTTTACCGCTTCCACTAGCTCCCACAATAGCAGTAATTTTTCCATCCGGAATAAACAAATTGATATCTTTTAGAACATACGGAGATTGTGGCCCTTCATATTGGAATGAAACGTTTTTGAAATAAATTCCTTTTTCTATCCCATTTTGTTCTGTATATTTTTTACTAAGTAACGGTACTTGGTTTTCCTGTTCTTCTTCAGGATTATTTTGCACTTCGTTTAGCCTTGCTAAACTCAATTTTGCATCTTGTAGTGATCTGAAAAAATTGATGAGTTGGCTCACCGGAGAATTCATTTGGCCAATGATGTATGAAACACTTAGAAGAGCTCCCAAAGTCATATGTCCTTTTATTACGAAATAAGCAGAAAGAAAAGTTACCAGAATGTTTTTAAGCTGATTTATAAATTCAAATCCTGAAAGTTGAACTTGATCTAATTTAAGAATGCGAATATTGATTTTAAAAAGTTTTTGCTGGATTTGTTCCCATTCTTTACGTTTAAAATCTTCAAATTGGTTGAGCTTCATTTCAGACACACCATTAATTATTTCATAAATAGATTCCTGGTTTTCGCTTCTTTGTTGGAACCTGAAATAATCTAAAATCTTTCTTTTATTCATCCAGTATAAAGACCACAATATAGAAACGATTGTAAGTATCATATAAACAGCTAAAATTCTGGCATCGTAATACCAAAGCACCCCAAAAAAGGCTGTAAAAGTTATAATTGAAAATAGCGTTAATAAACTTTGTGAGGTGAGAAAGTTTTCAATCCTTTCATGATCCTGTATTCTTTGATTAAAGTCACCCATAAGCTTTGTGTCAAAGAATTTTATTGGTAGCTTCAAAAGCTTTTTAAGAAAATCAGAGATGATTTGAATATTAATTTTTGTACCTACAACAAGCATAATCCAGTTCCGAAAAATATTAATTACAATATTTCCAAAGAAGAATGCCAGCTGAGCCAATAAAATAACTGTAATTACTGACAGATTTTTCTTGCTTACACCTTCATCAATTAATTTTTGAGTAAGAATAGGGAAAACTAATGTCGAGAGTGTACCTAAAGTAAGGAGAAAAATCATCCAACCCATTTGCGCTTGGTGTGGACGAAGGTATTTTAATAAATATTTTATAGAAAGCTTCTCTTCCTGCGGTGGTGTCTGATTATAAAATTCTTCTGTTGGCTCCATGAATAAAGCTACGCCTTTATCTTCATGTGAAAGCCAAGATTTTTTAAACTTTTCTTCAGTTAAAGATAATAAGCCATGCCCTGGATCTGCAATTTTATATATTTTTTTTCCTGTAAAAAAATTTTTAGAAATTTTAATAAGTACAACAAAGTGGTTCTGATTCCAGTGAATAATACATGGGAAAAGGTCAGAGTCTAATTCCTCTATTTTAAGTTTTGCGGCGATTTCTTTAAATCCTATTTTTTTGGAAGCTTCGCTTATCCCTAATAGTGAAACTCCTTCTCTAGTAATAAAGCTTTTATCTCGCAAGTATTGCAGTCCGAAATTTTTGCCATAGTAAGATGCAACCATAGCAAGACATGCAGGTCCACAATCCATTTGGTCATGTTGCGCAAAAAAAATCATTATATCAATTCCTCGTCTAGAAACATGTTTAAAATCAGTTCTTTTTTACTATTTTCATCAAAATTATGGACACAGTAGTCTTTCCCTATATTTTCAACAATCATCTGACTACAACCACCGCCACAAATTGGTAATATGCTACATTCTAAGCAGGGTTTGTTAGTCATTTTAGGAATAAGTCTTTTATTATGCTGTTCATTCCAAATTATTTCTCCATCTCCATTCAGTACACCTTCCTTATTTTTTTGATTAAAATCTCTAGCGTTACATTTGTATACATCCCCATTATAATTTATAACTGCTTGGTTTTTTTTATCAGCATAACAGGAATTCCTTAAAGTATCAGACAGTAAAGCACTTCTATGATTTATTCCTTTTTCTTTTGCATAAAATTTAAAATTCTCAACCAAATCAGTTAGCTCTTGAGAATTTGGCTCTTGAAAAACCTTTTGCATTGATAACGCAATATTTTTTTTTGCAGAGCTTTCTAGATTTTCCAAATCATTTATGACCTCCTCCAAGCCATTAAGATTTTCTCTTGTGTAATTTATTCTCAAAGTAACAAATATTCCATTTTGAGCTAAAGCTATAACATTTTCAATAATTTTATCGTAAGACCCCCTACTTTTCGATATATATCTAACTTGATCATGTTTTTCCTTGTTTCCATCTAAAGTGATTTGAAAGCCTGATATTTTATAGTTATTTAATTCACTGATAATTTCTTCATTGATTAGTAGGCCATTAGTCGTAATTGCTAGCTCCAAACCTTTATTATAGTTGTCTGTGATTATTTTAGCTCCTCTAATTAATTTAATCATTTTATCATAAAATAATAGTGGTTCGCCACCAAAAAATGATAACACAATATATTTGATATTAGGATTTTTAATAAAAACATTCTCAATTAATTTTTCGATCTTTTGAATAGTTTCATCATTTAATTGTGATTTTTTTTCATGTGTTTCATAGCAGTACCAACATTTAAAATTGCAATTCATAGTTGGGTTGACAATAAGGTGATAATATTCGTCCTGATTGTCAACAGTATTTATCAAATCTCTAACTCGTTCTAATTCATTTACATCTTTTTCAACAAAGAATCCATTAGCTATTAAAGCTTCATAAAAATCTGAATGCACCTCTTTTAGTTCTAAGAGGTCATCTTGTGTTGATACAGAATTATACATGTCATATAAAAACTGTTCTAGGAGCAGGAACTTGTTTGTGAAAGAGTTATGTAAGATAATCAAGTTATCAAAATTAACGATGGTATTAAATTTACTTTTTTTCATCTTTAAATTATTTTTTGAAAAAAGGCTGTCTTCTATGAAAACAGCCCATTTTTGTTTAGTTTATGAGCAAGCACATGCACAAGTATGGCCACTCGCTACGTCTACGTTAACATTCGTAGGATCACTAATTGGAACATTTGCAGAAAATGCAGAAAATCCACCTTTAAGTTTCCCTTTCTGTGTTTCAGATAGAGTCTGCACTTTTTTAGCAAGCTCTTGAAATCTCTTGTTTTGATTTTTCTTTTCCATTTTGTTTAAATTTTGGAAGTTAATAGACAAATTTTGCTTTAAAGAAAGCTTTATTTAGACATAGTTTCTCAGTATTGCGCACTACCCGAAACCACATATAAATCAATTTAAAAAATTGATGCAGGGGCTGTGTTGTTTTTCAGTTTTCGCTGGACTTGCAGTTTCTTACCGCTTGAAAAATCATAGCTCAAACCGAGGACGAACATATTTTTATTATTGTAAATACGCGATATTCTGGTGTAATCCACAACGCTTTCAGGAAGACTCTTTGTTTTATATTCTGAAGGCATGCCCATCCAATACATTCCTGCTGTAAAAGCCCATTCTTTTAATTTATAACTTGCAAATATGTTGTTCGCATTTTCAGTGCTAGTTAAGAACGCTCCATAAAGCATATTTGTAGGAATACTAAATTGGTATTGGATATAAAAAGACTTGTATTCTGACGAAATCACAAAATTATTTCTAATCTGATTATTTGTAATTTCTTTGCCATTAACTGTTTTAACTTTGGTTGAAGCGGGAACAATAAAAGCCTTCAAAACCAACAGTTTATTACCAAACGGTTTTACCGATCCCGAAAATTGCAATCCAATATCTCTAGTATATTCGGTATTTTCATATGTTAGTCCGAAACCGTTATCAATTTCAATAAAGAACTGGTTATAAGCCTTGGGTTTGTATTCATAGAAAATAATTGAATTTAAATCCACAAACTTGTTATTGAAAGAATATTGGATATTTCCATAATAATCACCATATGATTTAAGATAGGGGTTACCATATTGAACAATATTTGGGACAACCTGAACAATATTTTTACTTAAAGAGGCACTGTTTGGACTATGGGGTCCATAATCAACATATAACCTCAACATCTGATTTTTGGATAATTCGTAACTTAAAGCAATTTTCGGATTTGGCGCCCAATCATCTTGTGTTGTTTCTGCACTTTTGTTGTGAATATTTGTAACGCCAAATCCTACACGATAACCCAACTTGTCCCATTTTCCGGAGTATTCTGTATAAAGATATTGTTCTAAATAATTGACATCATAATGGGAACTGCCAAACAAATTAACGAGATCGTTGGAAATTGCGGTGTTGGAAATCCTGTAACCGGAACTTAATTTTCCGTTTTCAAAACTGTGAACGTGTGCAATCTCACCAACAATTCCGGTCTGTTTCGCCTTTAGGTTCATATCGTTGTTAAAAACATCTGAATTATCCGCAATGTTCCATTCGTGGTCAAACTGTGAAGAATTGGTAGTATAATGCGAAGCAATTAAGTTTAAACTTAATTCATCTTTTTTTCCAATATTTTTAGAATAATACAAATCTAGTGTTGGTGCAGTATAATTTGAATTACTCTTGTGAATGGTACTATGATTTTCTGTTAAATTATCCTGCGTGAAAAGGCTTTGTCCTAAACCTTTTACAAAATTGGAGTTGATAAAAATACTCCCTTTTGCCTGAAAAGTATAGTTTCCCGTAACCACATTGGCATAGCGCAGAGAAATGTTTTGATTCGTATAACCAAAATGGTCTTTCTGCTGTTCGGTAGAATTGTAGTGGCTTCCGTTGAGATTATAGTCGTAGATTTTATCAACAATTCTGTTGTCATAATCCCGAAGATTAATAGAATATTCCAAACCAAAATCATTCTTGACTTTCGTGTAACCTGCATACGCAGAACCATTGACGAAACCTGTGGTTAAAGCAGAAGTAACATCTGCACCATAAGAATAACCAACCTCGGGATTTCTTGTGATGATATTTATCACCGTATCGGCTCTTTGCGAATATCTTGCAGGAGGAATATCGAAATATTCAACCCGAACAACATTCGTTGGTGCAATGCTTTTAATTTGGTTGTCCGTCGCTTCAATGCCGTTAATTAAAAAGAGAGTTCTTCCACCTTTAATGCTTGTAACGGTATTTGAAATAGGGTCGAGTTGTAATTCTGGAAGTGTCGTCAACAAATCTTTTGAGTGTCTGGCTTTTTCTAACGCTTCCTTATCAAAAGTGTAATTAGCATGGTCGGAAAACTGCTTTTTCCGCAGTGCTTTAATTAAAACTTCCTGAATTTCTTTTGTTGAAATACTATCTTTAACTTCCTGTCCATTCACCAAATAGAAAGATGCTAACAGACCTGGAAAACATATCAATTTTCGAAAACTCAAATTCATAATTTTAATTTTTACATTTATTTAAATGTAAACAATTTACTTTCCTATTTTATTACCAATTGTGTCCATCTCTGTCAGGTGGATCCTTTGTTTCGCTATTTGCAGTGGCAACATAAATGCTATCTTTTGCAAAATTTCCATTTTCAGATACATTCATTACTTTTGCAGAGAGATTTGGGTTTTCTTGTAAATCGGCAATCTGTTCTGCTTCTCTACAGCTTACTGCTGAAATTAATATTGTAGCTATTGCTACCAATGAGATAAACTTTTTCATAATTAATTTTTTAAAGTTTATCCCGGCCGGGAAAAAATTTTCCTTAGAATTCTGTTGCTAAAATTATTAGGTGTTAAAAATTTTTGCAACTAAACACAGTCTTGTTCTATAAATTTTAAAATTTAAGACGTCATTATTTATAAATTAGGACATGAATTTTTTATAATGTTCTGAAAAACAGAAACATAAATGATTTAACAATATTTGATTAGTTTTCTTATATTTTAATCAGATTTGTTTATTTTTGGCAAAGAAGATTAATATTCTTCTTTAATATGCTCATCAAAAAATATCATTTAATATCAATTCTTATTTTTTTACTTTCATTTAGCTTCAAAATGAAAGCTCAAAATACATATGATGACATAAGAAAAAAGTATAAAATATACGAACAAAATGATGAAAGGGCTCTACCAGTAGTAAGACTTTTTATTAGTAAGGCAAAAAAGGAAAATAACTATGAAAAATTAGTAAAGGGTTATGAAGATGCATTTTACTATTCTAATGATGCTACATTAAAATTAAAATATGCTGACAGTTGTATTAATGCATCATTAAAAACAAATGATTATGATGTTATTAGTCGGTCATATTTAGGAAAGGGAACCATTTATTATTTCAATCTTAAACGCTACGAACCTGCTCTCGATCAATATGTAAAAGCGTATGAATATTCTAAAAAAGGAAATGATGATTACCAAGAATATAAAGTAATCTATCACATGGGTGTGGTAAAAAGTTACCTTGGTTATTATAATGAAGCGCTGAAGCATTTTGAGGATTGTATTCAATATTTTGAGCCTAAAACAAAGGGAGATTTACATCCTAACACCATTTTTAATAATAGCAAAGGCTACCTCAACAGTTTGCACCAAGCCACCATCTGCTATAGGAATTTGGGAAATTACAAAATGGCGGATTCATTAGTGAATGTAGGCTTAAATTTCACAAGTAAAAGCAAAGAATTCCCTTTAGAACAAGCCTATTTTACAAAATGCAAAGGGATATTTGAGTATCACCAAAAAAATTATGATGATGCAATTCAAAATCTTACCAGCGCGTTACCAGTGCTTAAAAAAAACAATGATTTTTCCTGGACATCAGTTGCAGATTTTTATATTGGGAAAAGTTATTTAGGATTGGGAAAACAAGAACAGGCGATACAGCAGTTTGAGAAGGTTGATTCTATTTTCCAAAAACACAAATTTATTGTTCCGGAACTACGCGAAAATTATGAACTGCTCATCAAATATTGGAAAGAGAAAAAGAATGATAAACAAGAACTACACTACACCAAAAATTTGTTGAAGGCGGACAGCATTTTAGCCAAGGACTTCCCTTATCTTTCTGCAAAAATTCATAAGGATTACGACACTCAAATTTTAGAGGATGCGAAGGGTAAATTAGAAAAGCAAAATTATTGGAGTTTAGGTGCAATATTATTATTAATTCTCGCTGTAATTGGATTAATTTTTATAGCATGGAAGCTTTATCAAAAAGAAAAACTCATCAGAAAAAAATATTCCGAATTAGAAGAGAGATTACAAACTCACCAACCTACACCAGCAGTTTCTTACGAAAATATTCCGCAACAAAGTAAAGCCGTAATTAGCAAAGATGTTTTCACTGATTTGGCTGAAAAGCTAAAAGAATTTGAAGATACAAAAAGTTTTAAAGAAAAAGGAATAACCCTTCCTCAACTGGCGGAAAATTTTAAAACTAATACAACATATCTCTCCCAATATATCAATGATGTGATGGGCGTGAATTTCAATAAGTATATCTCTACTCTAAGGATCAACTATGTCACCGACCTCATGTATAACGACGCTAAAGTTTTGAGCTATTCAGTACAGGGTTTGGCAGATGAATGTGGGATTTCTTCGCGACAAAACTTTTCAGATCTCTTTTTGGAAATAAATGGGATCCGTCCGACAGATTTTATTAAGCAGAGGAAAAAGGAACTTGAATAATATCATAAAATTAAGAGTAAATATTCCTTAAAAGATTAAAATTACGTCATTATTTATAAATTACGACTTATATATTTTGTGTCATAAACATTTAGGTCTTATTTTTCTGAAAAAATGAATTTCATTTTTTGCAAAGGAAAAAATTAGACTGTATGAATATAGGTATTCTTAAAATTGCAGATGATAAAATTGAAGAGGCATTTAATTTATTTTCAGAACTTCCATTTGAAGATTCTGTTTACAGCCTTCTTCTGCTGAAAAAAATAATGGAGGAAAGCAGGGAAATGCTTTCTTTTTATATTGATTTTTTCAAAACGATTTTTCCTGATTTTTTAATCAATCTTCAAAGCAGTAATTATTATTCTAATGAAGAAAAAATTCCTTTTTCCTTGAAATCATCCTTCCAAAAAAATCATAAAAGATTCCTACAGGTTGTACGAACTCTCCATGTAAGCAAACAAACACTAACTTTTCAAATTGGATTCAAAATCGACCATATTGATAATCCAGTTTATTTGTTACACACGGTAATATTGACAACTCAAAATATAGACTTTAAAAATCATAGATTTAAGTACTTGAATAAAATTTTAGTTCAAGCATTAAATGAGGAAAATTTTTCAATTAAAAATGAATCCGAAATTAACTATCGACAATTTCTTAAGGATTCCAAAGACTATTATGGCTCCTCGCATCAAGCCTTTGTTTTGAAAATGAAAATGGTAAACGCCATCAGAGACATTATGTTTACCAATCTCACTTTAAAAGAAATTGCATTTAAAAACAATTTTTCAAGTTACATAGCCATGTATAATGCCTTCCACAAGACCAACTTTCTAAATCTCTCTAAAATACCTAGATATTGCAAAAAGTTTTAGTAATCAAAATTAATAATACATCAAGCATCATTAATAATGTTTTCTGAGATAAATAATATAATATTCTCAATAATCAAAATGTTTATTATTCCAATGTTAGTGAATTTTGTGTTACAATTTAATTCAGAATTAAATAAGAAAATTAACTCTAACCAAAGTTTTTTATGGCAACCTTTTTTTACAGAAAAAAAGACCTGGACAATGAAAAATACGCATCTATTAAACCCAAATTCCGCAATAGAAAAAAAAGAGTATTTTAGTATTCTAATATCCAACTGCGTAGCAGTAGAAAAAAATAAGCGATGAAATTCGATCTATCCTTTACCAATAAAGAGATTACGCCTTGGGGTGGAATGGTGTTTTTAAAGCAAATGTTGGACAAAATCGGCTTTAGAGAGCAAATTGAAAAATGCGAATCTTTACCTGTGTCACTTTCCAATAATTCTTATAAAAAAGAAGTTTTGCTTGAATCTTTTATTACGAGTATTTGGTGTGGCGCCAATCGTTTTTTGCACACAGAAATTACCCGTGCAGATAAGGCTCTTGGGGAAATATTTGACTGGCGGAAAACCCCTGCTCAGGACGCATATAAACGCTATTTTGGCAAGTTTACACAACACATCAACCAGCAAGTTGGGCATCATTTTTTCAGTTGGTTTTTTCAGAATTTGAACCTCAATTATTTTACGTTAGACATTGATTCATCTGTAATTACTCGATACGGAGAGCAAGAGGGAGCAAAAAAAGGCTACAATCCTAAGAAAAAAGGAAGAAACAGCCATCATCCTATCATTGCATTTGTGAACGATGTAAAGATGGTCGCTAATTTTTGGCTCAGGAGCGGTGATACTTCTTCGGCAAATAATTTTGTAGGATTTTTAGAAGAAACACTCTTAAATTTTGGGGATAAAAAAGTAGGATTAGTTCGTTTGGATAGTGGTTTTTTCCAGAAAGACATTATGGATTATCTTGAATTAAAAACACTCCAATACATCATCGCTGCAAAATTTACTCACCCCATTCAACACTTGATAGACCAGCAAGATTTTTGGATAAAAGTTGATGAGGGCATCGAAATTTGCGACAAATATTATCAAGCAAAAAACTGGGAAAAGCCAAGAAGGATAGTCATTGTAAGGCAAAAAACAGCACAACGGCCGAATGCGGCAGGCCGAATATTAAGCCTGTTTCCGGAAGATGAAATCCATAGAAATTATCGCTATTCAGCCTATATTACCAACCAAGAACAATCGGCAACAGATGTTTGGAGAACGTACCGAAACAGAGGCGATGCAGAGAATAGAATCAAGGAATTAAAGGCAGATTTTGGAGCCGAAAGTTTTAACCTTAAAGGCTTTTTCCCTACAGAAGCTGCACTTATATTTTCGATGATTGCTTATAATCTGATGTCAATTTTCAGACTGTTTGTTCTTCAAGAAAAAACGCAGAAAACATTATCTACACTACGATATAGAACCTTTGCTATTGGAGCTTATTTTGAAAAAGTAGGTGACACACTTAAACTGAAGATTGCACTCACCAAAAAACGCAGAAAATGGTTCGTCGGAATTTGGGATTACCCCATAGACTTATCTCAAAAAATTTCAACTGCGTGATTTGGGTTAAAAATTGGAATTTTCACGTTATTTATTTTGGCTTTGTTATTCTCAATCCAATCCTTTGAAAAATCTGAGAATGTTGTTACTGACACTGTTTATTACTACAACAGTAGTGATACGACAGAAGGAGCTTTCGGAAATGTTTCAAATTGGAGTCCAAGCGGCAGCTCATCCTGTCAGTCCAATGGAGCAAGACCTTGCCATATTTTGGTATCCGAAGGCACTTCTCTAGAAGAATACATTGGTGGAATGAGCAACTCACAAGTTTTAGCAATTAATCCTGGAGAAAGAAAACCTTAGCCAATTTTTAAAGCAGGGATGCCCACGCATCCCTGATTATCTTGGATTCTGTTGCATGCCAGTTAATTTAATAATATCTTCGGGAATTGCTATTGCATACTTTAAATCATTTGGTTGCAAAATGTATGATTGACCATTTACATTTCTGTTCAGAACAATATTCTTTCCTTGCAAATTTAGACGCTTTATGTCTGCCCACCTCAAACCCCTTAATATCAGCTCCTTTCTCCGTTCTGTCAAAACAATCTCCAAAGCATCTTCTTGTGTAGAAGCAGAAAAAGGAATGAAAGTCCCAATTTTCCATCTTTTTTCTGATAATTCGTTAAGTTTTGCTAAACCATCGACAATATTACCTTTCCTTATATAAGATTCAGCTGCCATTAAAAAGATTTCATCAACAGCTATACCGCATAAAGGGCCATTAGAATTTAGATAATAGCCTTTAAATAGAATTTCTCCAGATGCATTGGTTCTGAAAAAAATATTTTTCCTTAAGTCGTTGTCACTGTAACTGTTGAATAACGAAAGAGGAATTTTGGCCGGTATAAGATGATAATCATATTTCATGGCTCCCCAAAACAAAATTTCTTCATTCAAGTCATTTATTGGAAAATCCGCTTGTTGATTTAGTTGATTATAGTTCAAAAGTTTGCTATTACTCTTAAGAGATTCCAATGAATATTTCAGCGAATTTTCATAATCTCCCATATAAAGGTAGGTTCTTGCCAAAATACCTTGTGCTGCTGTTTTGGACATTCTTGTTACAGATATCTGCTTCTCTGGCAGTAAATCGATTGCACTTTTTAAATCAGCAATTATTTGCGCATAAGTATCTTGAAGCGAAGACCTTGTCGACGGAGCATTCATGTCGGGGTCAAGTTTTAATGGTAATCCCAAATCGTTTCCTGCAGTAGCAGAATTGTAGGCTTTGCACCATGCTTGAACACCATCTAAATAACGTATTGCCCTTAATGCTAGCGCTTGTCCTTTAACATTATCAGCATCAATTCCTGTCAGATTGTAATCATTAATATTTTTTAATACAGAATTGCAAATATATATTGCGCGATAGCAATGCATCCACGCATTGCCAACTGATACAGGCGGTGTTACATTATCTGGCTGCCATGTATATAATCGTTTATATTCATCATAAGGGAGCGAATTATAGTCTGAATCATTGAGATAAATATCATCAGAGCTGGTTTCGGCAATACTTGAAAAATCAATATTTATAAATCCATACTGATCTAACAAAGCCTGATTGTCTTCAATTGTTTCTGGTATTGCCAATTTAACATCAGATTTTTCTGATAAAAAATCACGGCAATTAGTTAAAGTAATTAAAATTATCACTAAAACTATTAATCTATAAATTCTATTCATAATTTTTTAAAATTTTGTTTTTAATCCAAATGCAATAGTTAATGGGGCTTTGAGTGTATTGTTTCCAAGACTAAAATCCGGATCAATATCTTGCTTAGTTGCTTTCCATAGAAGTCCAATATTTGAGATGTTACAATATAGATCCAAAGATTTAAGCGGAAGGTTATTTAGCATTTCCTGAGATAATGAATAATTAAAATTGATAAACTGTAATCTTACGTGATCCCCTTTTTCAACTAAAATACTTGATCCAGCGTAAAATGCATCTCTGTTTGTATTAGTTTTATATATATTTGAAGGTACGTTTGTAATAAGTTCGTCCCCAGGTTTCTGCCATCTTAATGCATAATCGCTATGCCCAGCCCAATCTCTATACAGATTGGTATAGTTAATCGAGCTTCTCCTAAACCAGTAGCCAAGTTTATAAGTAACTCCCAAATCCAAAGTAAAATTTTTGAATGATATTGTATTAATAAAAGAACCATATAGTGTAGGAACAGCAGAACCGAAATACTGTAAATCTTTTAAATCCGTACCTACCCCTGTTATTTTTGCATAATCCTTACTTATTTCTCCGTTTAGATAACCTTGCGGATCTCCAGTAGCAGGGTCTAATCCAGCCCATTTATAAGCAAATATGGAATATACCGGTAACCCTTCCACACCTGAAATTGGGATTGGTGAAACGACAAACTGCCGGCCAACAGTATTGGATAGAAAATATTTTGTAACTTTTTCTTTTGCGACGCTAAAATTAATAAGACTGCTCCACTGAATTTTACTATTAATATTTAATGTTCTTAATTCTATATCAGCACCATTTGACTTCATCCCTGCAACATTCCATAGCATACTTGTTATTCCGGTCGTATAATCCATTGGTGTCTGGCCAAACAAATTACTCCCCTTTTTATTAAAATAGTCGATTGAACCGCTCACTCTTGAATTTTTTGACGAAAATTCAAGACCCAGATTAAATGTTTTTATTGTTTCCCATTTAAGATTTGGATTAAAATAATTACTAAACTGAGCCATTTTTGTTCCTGTGTAAATTGAATTATTTGCTGAGTAAGAAACCGTAGAAACCGCAACCATTGCAGGATCAACGTTTCCATTATAACCATAGGAACTGCGGATCTTTAATTTAGGAAGCGTATCCCATTTGTAAAATTCCTCATTCGAAATGATCCAAGCTAACCCGCCAGACCAAAACGGATTCCATTGATTATTTGTCTTAAGCCCGAATAAATTACTGGCATCCCTTCTAGCGCTTGCTGAGAATATCAATCTTTTATCGTAAATATATGCTGCGTTCGCAAATACAGAAACAAACCTGTTAGTAGTTTCCCCCATAGCATTTAAATTGTCAATGAATGAATTTCCACCGGTGATAACAGGGTACGGTTTGGTAAAGTCAACAACACCAGCAGTATGATTGTTTGTATTATATCCGTAAAATCTGTTATTCATATATTCATTGTTAATATCTCTAATTTCAATACCGCCCAATCCATTAATCTGACTTTTATTCCAATTGGTACCATAATTTAGCTGTGTTCTTAAATTATTTACTCTCAAATGAGAAACGGATCTTCCATATATGCTCCCACGCGGAACAGCATAAGTTAAGCTTCCATTAGAATTGAGTTGCGTAAACCTATTAATGTAATTAATAGTGTAGTAGCTTTTTTCGTCCTGTAAATTTTCTGCAACACCAATATTATTTTGAAATTGGTATTTTAAATCCATATCCAGTCCCTTCATAATTTTATAATTTAAACCAGCAGCAATAATAATCTCATTGTTTTTTGAGGACGAAATATTATGCTGCCAATCCGTTAAAGGATAATAATTCCAATCTAATAATTTCCCGTTGCCCAACGCGATTTTATAATCCTGATTATATCCCGCAAATACGGGTAAGCCATTACCAAATTCGTCGGCTAACTGCATATAAGGAACAGCGTTGTTATTTTTCATTGATACTGTTCCATACGGCGTTCTTCCACTTTTTGTTTCTGTAGCATTGTATTGTATCGAATAGTTAAATTTGATTGCATCGTTTGGCTGCCATGTATTTTGAATCCTAGAATTTATCCTTTTATACCGTTCGTCCAAATTACCTTCATTATCATCATAACCGAGATTATAAGACCAGGAAAATCGATTACTTCCGCCAGAAACATCAAAAGCATATTGTGTGTTGATAGAGGCTTTGTACATATATCTTTTAAACTCCTCCCTCATATCAATCTGTTTCCATTTGTTAAGCTGCTCAATTACCGCGGAATGATCTACCAGACCTTTTTTTTCCTTATCTAACAATGCAACTACTGGCGATATAACTGGATGGCTGGAAGAATTAATATCCGTATTGTAAAACCCTCTGCTAAACAACTCCTGTTCTAACTCAATAAAATCGGCACTGGATATTTGCTTAATGTAACTTAAATCAGGTTTCCCCGTAACGATGGTATTCATTGTGAAGTTAAAAGAAGTCGGCTGATTGAATTTGCCTGTCTTGGTAGTAATTACAATAACCCCGTTTGCTGCTCTGGCTCCCCAAATACTCGCTGCAGAGGCATCCTTGAGAATGGTAATGTTTTCAACAATATTCGGATTTATATTCCCGAGGTCACCATCGTAAGGAAAATTATCAATTACAATCAGAGGTGATTTCGGTCCTCTGATTGTACTTAGCCCCCTTATCATAAACTGCGGTTTTGTTAAGGATGTCCCTTTATCCACGATGATTCCAACCGCTATTCCCGGCAAACGGTCTAGGACATTTGTGGAAACCTGATTTTTGAACAACCGATTGTCAACCTCAGTAAATGAGCCGGTAGCTCTTTCTTTAGGGATTTTCTGATATCCTGTTGAAAGGAGATTAACACCTTCAATTTCCTTTATTTTGTACTTAAGCCTAATTATAAAATTAGATTTATTCAACTGATCCACAGAAAATTCAACTGTCTCATAGCCGTTAAATCTAAATTTGACTTTTTTGCCTTCCTGTGTTATTGGAAGTTCAAATTTTCCATATTGGTCTGTGAGCACAAGTTTGTCAGAATCTTCAAATGATACATTAACTCCGGTTAAGGGAAGATTAGTGGATTCGTCTATCACAGTTCCACGAAGCATTTTTTGGGCATGAAGTAATGATCCCAATATTATTAGCGTAATAAACAAAGATTTCTTCATATTGTTAATTTTATTTTTGGTTATTTTCTTCAACTATCAGCATCAGAAGATTTCTTGAAGCCTCTATTAATTCAAGATCATATTGCAAAAGTTCTTTCTGCAGTTTTTCAACTGTTGTAATTGATGAGATTTGCATATCCACATTAGAAGTATAATTTGTTTCATCAATGATGGGTAATGAAATTGGTGTTTTGCCGTTCAACATATTTACCATGACAGAAAGTGGTGCATTCTGGATTATAGAGGGTGTTCGCGGAAATGTTGAAATTCTTTTCCCTCCCTTAGTTCTTATCTTATCTTTTTCAGATGTTCTTTTTAATACTAAACATTTAGTGGGAACAACTTTAAATTTTGATTTAAACCCAGTATAACGGTTAAGGTTATCAAGCATAAAATAATAAAGTGAATCTGCCTTTTTCTCTGGGACAATCAGATCCAAACTGTAAAGGTTATCTTTATCAATATAGTCGTCCGTCAACTGAAAAATTTTAGATTGATCCGCTACATTGATTACCGCCCTCTTCTCGTTGAAAAGTGCCACTTCTCCTTTCTGTTTAAAAATTTCCAGGCCTATCGCAAAGAGAATATCACTAAGCGGAAGGTTGCTGAACATTCTCCCATTAATTGCACCTGTAGGAGATTTTCTGAATGAACTTCCAGAACCAATTCCGTTAACGGCACCTTTTGAAAGAATAAAATAGTTTTGCAGTGTTGTGGCATCATTATCAAAATAGCTTTCTTTAACCCAAATCACGCAGTTGAAATTTTTTGAGATAAGTCTATGGGGTAATCCCAAATTCCGACGAACCATTTTCTGCGTTTTTTGGTGAGTGCAATCTTCAGTTTAAGTGTGTCACCTACTTTTTCAAAATAAGCTCCAATAGCAAAGGTTCTATATCGTAGTGTAGATAATGTTTTCTGCGTTTTTTCTTGAAGAACAAACAGTCTGAAAATTGACATCAGATTATAAGCAATCATCGAAAATATAAGTGCAGCTTCTGTAGGGAAAAAGCCTTTAAGGTTAAAACTTTCGGCTCCAAAATCTGCCTTTAATTCCTTGATTCTATTCTCTGCATCGCCTCTGTTTCGGTACGTTCTCCAAACATCTGTTGCCGATTGTTCTTGGTTGGTAATATAGGCTGAATAGCGATAATTTCTATGGATTTCATCTTCCGGAAACAGGCTTAATATTCGGCCTGCCGCATTCGGCCGTTGTGCTGTTTTTTGCCTTACAATGACTATCCTTCTTGGCTTTTCCCAGTTTTTTGCTTGATAATATTTGTCGCAAATTTCGATGCCCTCATCAACTTTTATCCAAAAATCTTGCTGGTCTATCAAGTGTTGAATGGGGTGAGTAAATTTTGCAGCGATGATGTATTGGAGTGTTTTTAATTCAAGATAATCCATAATGTCTTTCTGGAAAAAACCACTATCCAAACGAACTAATCCTACTTTTTTATCCCCAAAATTTAAGAGTGTTTCTTCTAAAAATCCTACAAAATTATTTGCCGAAGAAGTATCACCGCTCCTGAGCCAAAAATTAGCGACCATCTTTACATCGTTCACAAATGCAATGATAGGATGATGGCTGTTTCTTCCTTTTTTCTTAGGATTGTAGCCTTTTTTTGCTCCCTCTTGCTCTCCGTATCGAGTAATTACAGATGAATCAATGTCTAACGTAAAATAATTGAGGTTCAAATTCTGAAAAAACCAACTGAAAAAATGATGCCCAACTTGCTGGTTGATGTGTTGTGTAAACTTGCCAAAATAGCGTTTATATGCGTCCTGAGCAGGGGTTTTCCGCCAGTCAAATATTTCCCCAAGAGCCTTATCTGCACGGGTAATTTCTGTGTGCAAAAAACGATTGGCGCCACACCAAATACTCGTAATAAAAGATTCAAGCAAAACTTCTTTTTTATAAGAATTATTGGAAAGTGACACAGGTAAAGATTCGCATTTTTCAATTTGCTCTCTAAAGCCGATTTTGTCCAACATTTGCTTTAAAAACACCATTCCACCCCAAGGCGTAATCTCTTTATTGGTAAAGGATAGATCGAATTTCATCGCTTATTTTTTTCTACTGCTACGCAGTTGGATATTAGAATACTAAAATACTCTTTTTTTTCTATTGCGGAATTTGGGTTTAAGAAACAAAGGCTTAGAAGCATCCATCTGCTGTATATTTTTGAGAGAAGATTTTTTTTCCTGCAAAATATCACTAACTGATTCTGCTGAAAGCTGTCCGGCATCAGTGGTACTCATAACTTTGCCGTCGTAAATCCAGATCAGGTAAGGGACTCCATAATGAGGAAAATACTTTCCAAGTATACTGTCATCTGTTACTGATATTAAATCGGTATATTTTCTTCCATAATCCCCCTGGAAAAACTTTGCAATAACACTTTTTGGCTGTTCTGAAATAGGCAATATGATCGCTCTGTTTTTAAACTGATTATTGATTTCAGCTACTTTTGGAATATTTTTTAGACAGGCTGAACAATTACTTGCCCAAAACTCAAGAATTACCAGACGTTCTTTAAAATCTGAAAGACTTATAGTTTCTTTTGTTCCGTTGATCAATTTAAGTGGATGAAACCGGAGGTTTTCAGGGATTTTTTCACCTGGAAGCAATGATTTTATTTCTGGATTTTTTGAGAGTGGCTTCTTATACTGTGCTGTAACTTGAGTCCTTAATGTACTCAATATCAAGACAAGGCAACCCCATCCCAAATACTTCAGGAAGATTTTCATAGTTTTGTAAAGTTTTAGTTAGAAAATTAAGACTATGCTCTTCTCTGCATGATTACCCCATAATATGCAGGAAGGGCTTTTTGTTTTGGAAAATTATTACATAGGCTTTTGTTTTAAAGCCTTGCCAATGAGAAAAACGATACTTACTCCATTATCCAAAATCATCAGATGGCTTTTCTCAAATGCAAAGCCGATTGATATGAAAATAAAAACTAAATGAAGCACTTTGGCCGCAACAGTTGTGCACACTGCTGTAGAGGTCTAATCTTAGCGAGACTTATTAAAGAGTTTTCGATGAACGCTGAGTGTACTGCACAAAAAAGGCGTGGAACTCAACTTACCGACTGGGGGTACTGGTATACCTTGGAACGATAAGAGAGCCCACGCCCGGGACGTGAGCCTTCTACTTATCCTCTCGTTCCTTAAATTACCAGTTTTCCAGTCGAGATTCAAAGCGAAGCTTCAATATTTTTTTAGAAGTGTCGCAAAATTACTTTTTATTAAGTAATCTGATAAAACAAATATATAAAACATTTTTCAATTGTGACAAATATGTCAATGAAAATTTTGACAATTATGTCACATTTATAAGATGAATACAATACAAGACAAGTATTTTATTGCTCTAACAGACCATTTGCAGAAACTATTGGAGTTTAAGAGTATTGAAGTTGCGGAGTTGGCAGCGGCAGCTAATTTAGACAGACGGCAAATTTATCGGCTATTAAATAAGGAAAATGTACCAAAACTTTCTACACTCATTCGAATTTCTTTAGCCGCAGGAATTGAGCCTAAAGAACTCTTTGATTTCAAATTTGATTTTGGAACATATATGAAAGATAATAAGCTTTTGAAAATAGGAAAAACTAAGTAAGAGTCGTATTTCACACTTATACAATAATCAAATGGAAGTTGAGAAAAGAATTATTTGACCGTAAAATTTAATTAATTTTATCTTTTAAATCTTCATAACATACCATTTTAATTATTTTATTAAAAGATTTATTGTATTCAACTTCTACGTAGAAAGAAAATAATTTATATAAGACAAATTCTATATTACCTTGAATTGCAGAATTAATAAAAACACCCTCTTTAAATAGTCGTTCCTTAACAAAACCCACTATTTAATTTATTTTTAAAAACAGGATTAGAAAACAGCATAATTTGTATCTTATAAGATAAGAAAATAATTTTCTGTTTCAGTAGTTCCATCATTTTCTTCATGTTCCAAGCGGTTGCAGCTAGTAATGCATTGATTTGTGGTCCCGTTTCTCCCATGAAGTAATTTTTTGCCAGCCTAAAATCGGTTTTTAAATGTCCGATGATAGGTTCTATTGCCGCTCTGGTTCTAAATTTTTTGCGCTTTGTCTGCTTTTGATAAGCAGTGTCTTTTTTTCTTGGAGTGCTTGGGATGGAGATTTTCACGCCCTTTATTTCTGATTTTCCTCTGCCACCTCTATCGTAAACGAGTTCTTTTGGGAGCTTTTGACCACCGGTTTCCATCTGTTCCAAAAGTGGTTCTATGGTGTGACCATCGTAAGGAGTTTGCAAAAATGCTTTAATCCCGAGAATGATTTTCTTGCCTTTGTTGGCGGTGGTTATCAAACCTACCTTATTCCCAAATTCATACTGGCTATGCGCTTTTCCTTTGGCAATACATCGGGTAAAAGGCTTGTGAATGCTGTAAATTTTATCGGCATCGTTTCTTTTTTGTGTGACAACCTTGGTGTACAATGTCATTAAATCTTTATAAAATTCTTGCTGTTCTGCATTAAAATTCCGTTGCAATTCACGAATCAGTCTCATGGCGATGGTTTTGAGCTGTCTTTGAGATTTCCTTGCCGCTTTTGCCCGCTTGGGATGTTTTCCGTTGTAGGTGTTGCGCACCATTTGTTTGCTGACTTTTGTGTAGCGTTGTCTTTGTTTTATGCCTTCATTTCCGGCTATTTTGTTGCAATAATCGATCACTTTTTTGCACAATTTTGCATCGGTAGGAAAAGAGGTATTATTCTCCTGAACGGTAGTATCGGACAAAACAAAATTTGAGGTGTTCGTCTTGGCATCGTGCATTCTTACGCTGTAGGCAAAGATTTTTTCGATACCTTTTTCGCCAATTCTTTTTCGGAAATGAACAAAATTACTCGGGTCACAAGGAAATTCGTGTTCAAAGAAAACCCTGCCACAAAAATACTGCATATAAGGATTCATGATCCAGGCTTTTTCCAACGTCTCATCGCCCAAATTATACAAATGTTTCAGTAGCAAACAACCCACCATAAACCGAATCGGATGGCTCGGATTGCCCACTTTGGAATACAAGGGCGAAAATTCTTTCTCAAAATAATTCCAATCTATTTTTTCTGAAAGTAGAACAAGTTCATGCTCGTGGTCAATAAAATCCACCAACATTGGGCGGAATAATTCTGGCTTCTTTTCTGGATTTTTCCCCAACATATTTGCAAGGTTTTAAAGCTCTAAGATACAAATTCTTGCAATAAAAAACAAGCTATTTTAAACCCAAAATACTAATAATCAGTAAATTATAGGTGGTTTAAGGAGAGACTAAATAGAATTTCCCATTGATTTTCTTTTGAAAGTTTTGTAAATTCAAAGAAACTTAAATTAACCATAAAACTTATCCTATGAAACTAATTTACAAAATTGTTTTTATCTTGCTCATTTTAGCTGTAGCTCTCCTGCTCTATGAAAATTTTCAATTAAAAAAAACATTGGCTGACCGTGACAATCAACTGGAGCGGGCAGCCGTGCAATACAAAGAGATGGCGGAGTTGGCAGGTTTCTAGTAACCAATTACAGCGAATGCAATAATTTTAAAGGCATTTACTACAATCTCTTACTAAGTTTTTCTATTTCAGTTTTTATTTCGTCAACTAAAACACGAATATTCTGATTTTCAAACTCTCCTTTTCTATATTCTTCAGTATTGATGCTACACGCAAATTCCCAGATTTCAAAAATTTCAGAAAGTGAAATTTTGTATGGCTCATAAAAATTGTTATCCGCCTGCACCCATATAGAATTTCCTTCATGGTAATGAAAGCGCTTATAACTAATGCCTTCTTTTGTTACAAAAATGTAGGTTTTATCGGTTTTTAAGTCTGCAATATTCTCAACGTATTTTCCTACAATATAAGTCCCGTCTTTATAAGGCGGCATAGAATCACCGCCTGCTGGAAATGCGCGAAATTTACCGTTTCTTAAAAACGGCAGTGACAATGTTTGCAAACCTTCAATATACTCCGGATCCTGATAACCGTTAAGGTAACCCATTGATGCTTTTGCCGGGACAATCTCAATCTTATTTTCGCCTTTAGAATCCACTGCTACAGGAAGCAATATTCTGTTTTCTGCAATTTTCAGCATATCATCCAGGGGATATTTTCTTATGTCAACATTCAGCAGCAAATCAATACTCAAATTAAAATATTTCGAAATACGAATCAATATTTCAATAGGTGGTTCCGAAGTTCCGTCCTCATATTTTACAAACCGGCTTCTCGTGATGAGTAGATTATCGGCAAGCTTCTGTTGCGAGATATTTTTGCGGTCTCTCAAAACCCTGATATTATCTGAAAAAACTGACATTGTTACAAATTAGAACAACAAAAATAAATAAAATGTTACAAAACTGCAATAGTTTTGTAACGTGAACCGTGCAATCGTACATATGGATCTGGACACTTTTTTCGTGTCCTGCGAAAGAGTAAAGCATTCTGAACTTATTGGAAAGCCCATCATTATTGGCGGTGGAGAACGTGGTGTGGTAGCTTCCTGCTCTTATGAAACAAGATACTTCGGCGTACGTTCTGCAATGCCTATGAAAATGGCTTTAAGGTTATGTCCCGAAGCCAAAGTGATTTGCGGGGATATGGAATTCTATTCCAAAATGTCGCACGAAGTGACTGAAATTATCAGGAAAAAAGTTCCTGTTCTGGAAAAAGCGAGTGTGGATGAATTTTATCTTGATTTATCCGGAATGGACAAATTTTTCGGCTGCTACAAATGGACTTGCGAAATCGCAGATTCGGTAATGAAAAATACCGGGCTTCCCATCAGTTTTGCACTTTCTACCAATAAAACTGTCTCCAAAATCGGAACCGGAGAAGCCAAACCCCACGGAAAACTCGAAATTGACGCACAACACATTAAACCCTTCTTAAATCCACTTTGCATCCGAAAAATCCCGATGGTTGGAAATGCTACTTTTCAGCTTCTTTCAAGAATTGGCGTCCGCAAAATTCAGACTTTATCGGAAATGCCGGTTGATGTCCTACAGCAAATGATAGGAAAAAACGGCACGGAACTTTGGAGAAAAGCCAACGGTATCGATGAAACGCCCGTGGTTCAGTATTCCGAAAGAAAATCCATTTCCACAGAACATACCTTCCCACAGGACACGATAAACGTGGAAAATATGCAAAGTTTACTTTCCGGAATGGTGGAAAAACTCTGCTTTCAGTTGCGCAAAGAACAGTGGCTCACCTCTATCGTTACCGTGAAAATACGCTACGCTAATTTCGACACTGAAACGAAGCAGGTCAAAATTCCATACACAGCAGTTGACCACACGCTTTCAAAATATGTGGCGGAACTTTTCAAAAAAGTTTATACGAGAAGGATGCGCTTAAGATTAATCGGCGTAAGATTCTCAGGCCTTGTTCACGGCAATCACCAAATGAATTTGTTCGAAGACACCGAGGAGCTCATCAATCTTTATCAGGCGATGGACAGAATGAAAACCCGTTTCGGAGCAGATGCAGTTGGCCGTGCTTCAGGATTTATTTTAAATCAAAGTTAAAATGTATCTCAACTGCCACACTTATCACAGTTTACGTTACGGCACTGTTTCCATTGAAGAACTGGTGCAGCAGGCCGTTGATTCCGGCGTGAATGCTTTGGCTTTGACGGACATCAATACCATAATCGGAATATATGATTTTTATAAACTCTGCAAAATTCATCAGATAAAACCTCTGGTTGGTGTGGAAGTGAGGTTGGACAATGAACCGTATTATGTCGCCATTGCCAAAAATCCGGAAGGAGTTGCCGAGATCAACCGGGTATTGACCGATTTTAATTGTGAGAACATTCTATTCCCCAAAAAAAATCCAAATTTTGAAAATGTCTTCGTGATATATCCTATGCAAAATGTACCGGAAATATTAGGCGACTACGAGTTTATTGGAGTACGGCCTGAAGAAGTGAATCTTTTGATACAAAAAAAATGGAAACCGTTTTTGCACAAAATGGTGGTTCTTCAGCCGGTGACTTTTAAAACCAAGAAGGAATACAATCTGCACCGGATTTTAAGAGCTATTGACAAAAACACTTTGCTTTCAAAACTCGAAGAAAAGGATGTTTGCTCAAAATCGGAAGTGATGAAGAAGCCTTTCGAAGTGCTGAAACATTTCAAAAACTTCCCCCAGATTATTGAAAATACGGAAAGAATAATTTCGGAATCACATTTTGAGTACGACTTCTCAACTCCGAAGAACAAAAAACATTTCACAGGAACTAAGGAAGAAGACGAAAAACTGCTCCGAAAACTCACCTACAAAGGCTTAAAGAAGCGTTATTCTGAAAACAATAAAGCTGCCGTAAACAGAATAGAAAGAGAACTACAGGTCATCGACGAACTGAATTTCAGCGGTTACTTTCTAATCACCTGGGATATCGTTCAGTATAGTAATAGCCGTGGTTTCATGCACGTGGGAAGAGGCAGCGGTGCCAATTCCATCGTGAGTTACTGTTTGGGAATTACCGACATTTGTCCTCTTCAATTGGATCTTTATTTTGAGCGCTTTTTGAATTTGAACCGAAAATCTCCGCCCGATTTTGATATTGACTGGAGCTGGCAGAACCGGGATGATATTCTTATCTATATTTTTGAAAAGTACGGAAAAGACCACGTGGCATTTTGCGGCACGAATGTAGAGTTTAAATATCGCTCGATTTTCCGTGAAGTCGGAAAGGCCTTCGGTTTACCGAAAGAAGAACTGGATGAATTGGCCAAAAATCCGATGGCTCTGCACGACGACAACGATGTGGTGAAACTAATTCAGAAATACGGAATGTTGCTGGAGAAATTCCCAAATCAGCGAAGTATGCATTCGTGCGGAATTCTGATTTCCGAGGAACCGATTACCAATTACACTGCACTCGAAATGCCACCGAAAGGTTTCCCGATAGTGCAATTCGATATGAATGTGGCAGAAGAAATCGGTTTTGAAAAGTTTGATATTTTGTCCCAACGCGGTTTGGGAACAATTAAAGATACCGTGGATTTGGTTAAAAAAAACCGCGGAATTGATGTTGAAATTCGTGATATTTCCATTTCAAAAAATGAAGAAAAATGCAACGAATATTTAAGTATCGGAAAAACTTTAGGCTGTTTTTATATTGAAAGTCCGGCAATGCGCGGGCTTTTGCGGAGGCTTAAGTGTGACAACTACAAAACTTTGGTGGCTGCTTCGTCCATCATCCGTCCCGGAGTTGCACAGAGCGGTATGATGCGCGAATATATTTTTCGTCACAATAATCCCGATAAGTTTGAATATTTCCATCCTATTTTTCAGGAGCAATTGGGAGAAACTTACGGCATTATGGTCTATCAGGAAGATGTGATTAAAATTGCGCTCCATTACGGCGGCGTTTCTGCGGACGATGGCGACATTCTGCGCAGGGCGATGAGCGGAAAAAGCCGTTCTATCAAAAAGCTTCAGGAAGTGAAAGACCATTTCTTTGAATGCTGCTCAAAGCAGGGGCATCCCGAAAAACTGTCTGCGGAAGTTTACCGGCAGATTGAGAGTTTTGCAGGATATTCATTCTGTAAGGCACATTCCGCATCTTATGCTGTGGAAAGTTATCAGAGCCTTTATTTAAAGGTCAATTATCCTATAGAGTTTATGGTTTCGGCCATCAACAATGGTGGCGGATTTTACCGGACAGAAGTTTACGTCCACGAATGCAGAATGGGTGGTGGGAAAATCCATAATCCGTGTGTAAACCGGAGCCTTTTTGAGACTACGGTTTATGGTGAAGATGTTTTTTTAGGTTTAATTCGCATTGAAAAACTGGAAAGCCGTTTGGCGCAGTTCATTCCCGAAGAACGTGAACGAAACGGTAATTTTCTCTCTCTTGAAGATTTCATAAAAAGAATTCCGATTGGAATTGAAACGTTACAAACTTTAATCTTCATCGGGGCTTTCCGTTTTACCGGAAAACAGAAAAATGAACTGTTGATTGAGGCAAGACTGCTAATGGTGAACTTTAAACCAGAATACCGAAATCCTTCTTTTTTTGATACCCCTAAAAAAGATTATACACTTCCAATTTTAAAAAGAAATCCTTTTGAAGATGCTTTCGATGAAATTGAAATTTTGGGATTTCCCGTGACGGGCAGTCCGTTTGATTTGTTGCAGACCAAATACCGTGGAAGCGTTATGGCGAAAGATTTAACGAAATTCCATAAAAAGCAGGTGAAAATGTTGGCTTACTTAATTTCCCGAAAGCATGTGCCCACCAAAAAAGGCACGATGTTTTTCGGAACCTGGATTGACGTTGAAGGCAACTATTTCGACACGGCGCATTTTCCTGATAATCTGAAGCAGTATCCTTTTCAGGGCGGTGGCTGTTATCTGCTTTTGGGAACTGTGGAAGTTGATTTTCATTTTCCGACCATTACCATTCATAAAATGGCAAAGATGCCATTTATACCCGATCCGCGATACTCCGGAGACCAGAAGAAAAAATTTGAAATCCACAGGAAAATTAATGAAGATGTGAGTATGACATGGCGACAACCTTATCCGCAGGAACACGAGATTGGTTTACCTAGAATTTCTATGCTGCCTTAAAGCATTTCGTAAAAAATTTATATTGTGATAATTTGAATTAAATCATAATAATAGAAATATGGAGTATATTAGAAAATAAGCCAAAATTATTTCTTTTTCCCAAAATTCTTCTTTGTCCTTTTTAAAAAATACCCTCATGAATTAGTGAAGAAAATATTTAAAAAACATTAATTTAGAATTTATTGCCTGTTATTAAATGATCAACACTGTTTATGACAGTTTTCTTATATTTTTTTTACTTGCTTCTTGATTTTAATTTGTAAAAGTTACACTTATCTATGTACCTATTATTTGACTTGGTTTTTTGTTGTTCATTTTTAGATTAAGAATATTACTTAGATTAGACATGTCCTCACTGACTTTTTTATCTAGAATCTTAGCATAATGCTGTGTCGTCTTAATACTTTTATGGCCAAGCATTTTACTTACACTTTCAATAGAAACGCCATTTGATAAAGTTACGGTGGTAGCAAATGTATGTCTTGCGATGTGGTACGTTAATTCTTTATTAATTCCACATAAATCCGCAATTTCCTTGAGGTAAGCATTCATTTTTTGATTGCTTAGAACCGGCAAGAGTTTTCCAGAATTGAGACAGATTTTATGTTTCTTATATTTTTCAATAATATCTTCTGCCTGCGGAAGTAAGGGAATATTGGATGTCGTTTTGGTTTTCTGACGCGTGGTAAATATCCACTTATTACCATCCAGACCAAGGTTGATGTTATCCTGAGTTAATTTTTGAGTATCAATATATGCTAAGCCTGTATAGCAACTGAAAAGGAAAATATCGCGAACTAGTGAAAGCCTTTCATTTTTGAAATCCTTATTGATGAGTGTTTGAAGTTCTTTTTCATTCAAAAAGACTCTTGTAACTTCATTAAATTTAGAATGGTAGTTGAGGTAAGGATCTTTTTCAAGCCAACCATTGGCCATACAGATTCTTATTATTTTTCCAAAGTTTTTCAGATACTTTACTGCAGAATTATTATTGCAAGATTTTTCGGTTCTTAGATAGAATTCAAAATCATTAAGGAATGTATAGTCAATTTTCTTTATATCAATATCAGAAATGTTAAATTTCCATTTCAGAAATTCCTTTGTATGGCTTATGCAGGTCTGATATCTGCAAAGTGTTCCCTTAGCGAATTCTTTCCCAACTAACTTTTCCATTCGGTTGTTATGTTCCTGGAAAATTGGGATAAGCATTCTTTTCTTCACTTCTGTACCAAGCAACTTATTTTTGAGCGTTTCTGCAGAAACTAAGTTTCCTTCCTGCACGATTTCTCTCTGTGCATCATATACTTTTCCTTTAAGGATGTCAAGATACGAATTTAGTGATCTTGCCTCTTCGGAATTACCAGTCATCCTGCATTGTTCCTGACTCCATTTTTCGGGCATTATAAAACGTTTGGAGCTGATTTCTATACGAACTCCATCAACTGTAATTCTTAAATAAATTGGAACTAAACCGGAAGTGCTGGCTTTGGCTCTCTTCGCATAGAAGAGAATAGAAATTTTGGCATTCATAGTGGTGACTTTATAGGATTAAAATTAATTGTCAAGACTCCTATTTACAAGACGTTCAATTATTGGACAGCCCATAAACAGGTAGTTTGCGAGAAATTCGGTTACCCTGAAAGGGTAATATTTCGGGTAACCGAATTTATCCCCTACGAAATGCAAAAAATTGTAATTTTTGTGATGCCGCAAAAATAAAAACCCTTTAAATCATACGATATAAAGGGTTTTGTAAGGTTTTGCCTTTTAAGTGGCGATCCGGACGGGACTCGAACCCGCGACCTCCGCCGTGACAGGGCGGCATTCTAACCAGCTGAACTACCGGATCAATTTTTTGAAGATAAAATTGTAAATCTTTTCTGCGATCCGGACGGGACTCGAACCCGCGACCTCCGCCGTGACAGGGCGGCATTCTAACCAGCTGAACTACCGGATCTTTAGAATTACCTCTTAGAAAGTTTCTTTCTTTTTGGTGAGTGCAAAAATACAACTTTTTGCTTATCTACAAAATATTTTCGAAAAAAAAATGCTTTCTTTTTCGGAAAGCATTGATTATTACTGAATTATTTTTCTACAAATGTGCAGATAATTTCTCCGCAATCACTTCTTTCGAAGCAACTCCTACAATTTTGTCTACTACCTCACCATTTTTGAAGATTAAAACAGTAGGTATATTTCTGATACCATAATCAACAGAAACCTGCTGATTATTGTCAACATCTACTTTTCCTACAACCGCTTTTCCTTCGAAATCTGTTGCGATTTCTTCAACAATTGGTCCTAACATTCTACATGGTCCGCACCATACTGCCCAAAAATCAACCAACACTGGTTTGTCTGAATTCAAAACCATTTCTTTAAATGACTGGTCTGTAATCTCTAATGCCATATCTTTTTTGTTTTTTAATTAAAATTTCAAAGTCCAAATTTACAACTTTCTTACCAATCCCTTGCGTAAATTATCTATGTTCAATATTTGTTTTTTCTATTTTAGAATCTGAAGCGATCTTTTTCAGCGCATCAATTAATGCATCAATATCCTTTTTGGTGGTGAGATGGCTAAACGAAATTCTCAGTGGTGTGGAATTATCCATTTCTTCTTCATCCAAAATCATCATCATCACCATTGATGGTTTAGATGCACCCGATGAACAAGCACTTCCCTGAGAGATGGCGATTCCATTCATATCTAATTTCAATCCAATCATTGGATCTTTGAAAGGCAATAAAACACTTAAAACCGTGTATAAACTTCCCTCTTCCGCACTTCTTCCGTTAAATTTCACGCCTTCTATTTCAGCAGCAAGTTTTTCGATCGCGTAATTTTTAATTTCTTTGATGTGTGAAGCATAATCGCTCATATTTTTCAATGAAAGTTCCAATGCTTTTCCTAAACCTACAATTCCACAAACGTTTTCCGTACCTGCTCTCAACGATCTTTCCTGAGGTCCACCGGTGATGATCCCCTTCAAACCGGAGGATTTTCTGATAAAAGCAAACCCACTTCCTTTCGGACCATGGAATTTATGGGCACTACAGCTTGCAAAGTCCACCGGAATTTGAGAAAAATCCAAATCCATATGCGCCATCGATTGTACAGTATCTGAATGGAAAAGCGTATTGTTTTCTTTGCAAATTTCCGCTACTTTCTTGATATCGAGAAGGTTTCCGATTTCGTTGTTGGCATGCATTAAACTTACCAACGTTTTTTTATCTGAATTTTTTAACAATTCTTCAAGTTTTGCCAAATCCAAATCTCCTTTTTGGTCCGGACGAAGGTAAACCACCTCAACTCCTCTCCTATTTTTCATCTCCAAAACGGTTTCTGCAACGCATTTATGCTCCAGTGGTGAAGTGATGATTCGCTGCACTCCAAGATGATCTACACAAGATTTAATGATCATATTATTGGATTCGGTTCCGCATGAAGTGAAAATAATTTCAGATGGAGTAACATGCAAATAATCAGCAACTTCGCGTCTAGTTTTTTCGATAAGAATTTTGGCTTCCTGCCCGAAACTGTGGGTAGATGAAGGATTGCCATAAGTAACTTTCATTACCGAAACCATTGCATCAATTACTTCCTCGGAGAGCGGTGTTGTCGCAGCATTATCCAGATATATTTTATCCATTTTCTTGTACTTTGTTATTTTGGGGAGTTAAAATTAGTGAAAAAATTCAAAATGGCTTTCATTTGCCCAAGCCAGCATTTCCCGATCGCCCGAAGTATCGCCAAAAGCGATGATTTTATCGAACTTTTTGCCATCAATTGCTTCTTTAATTCGGTTTACTTTTTCAGCTCCATTGCAGTTTTTGCCTATGAAATTTCCGGTAAACTTATCGTCTTTAAACTCCGCGCGTGTGGATAAAAGTTTCATTTGAAATTCTTTGGCAAAAGGCGCTACCCAAATGTCAAGAGAGGCCGAAACGATATAGCAATCGATATTTTCACGGTCGATTTTTTTAATGAATTCCAAAGCATTTTCCCGAAAAATTTCCGGATAAAATTCTTGAAAAAAAAGTTCCGATTTCTTTTCTATTCTGCTTTTGCTTTCACCCTTTAAAATAGAAGATATAAAATTTTTCTTTACTTTTTCGGCATCAGCAAGCTTTAATTTAAGCAAAATAAAGAGCGGAATATGCTTGATAAACTGAATCCTGTATTTCGCAGCATCATAAAATTTCAGGTACAAAAACATCGTGTCTTTGTGGGTTAATGTTCCATCAAAATCGAAGCAATATAATTTTCTCATCAATCGGAATCGTGTTTTCTAAAGTTTCAGTTTTTTAAAAATAAATTCAGGAATATTTCTGATGATCAGCATTATCAATCCCCAAATCGGCGATACATATGCAACATTTTTTTTCATTTTCAGTGCTTTATAAATTGCTTCTGCGGCTTGTGTTGGCGTGGCTGTAAGTTTGGGATTCAGCGGCAAACCTTCCGTCATTTTGGTGTCCATAAATCCTGGTTTTATGGTGATCACATGAACTTTTCTGGTGAACATATAATTCCTCAACCCGCTTAAATAAGCCGTTAATCCTGCCTTTGCACTTCCATAAATAAAATTGCTTTGTCTGCCACGATCACCCGCTACCGAGGACAGAACGATCATTGTTCCGGAACGCTGCCTCTCCATTTTCTGGGCGAAAAAATTGAGCAATGGAATTAGCTTTGCGTAATTAATATCAACAATATTTGCCGTATTTTTCGGGTCGTACAAGCTTTCTTCAGTTCCTTCGCCGAGAAAACCTGTCGCGCAAAACAACAAATCCGCTGAAAGATGTTCAAGTTTGGTATATTCGTTGTCTTTTAACAAATCGAAGTCGATGATTTCGGTATTTTGTAGAAATTTCACATCGAGATGTCGGGCAAATTTTTCCGTAGTTTCCCGATTGGAGGTCACCAAATAGATGGTCGAATATTTTCCGCCCTCTTCTAAAACCTTTTCAACAAATGCTTGCGCAACTTCTGAATTGCTTCCGAGTATGATCATAAATTAGAATTAGTAGAAATGATTCAGTTATTATTGATGATTCTTTTGTGTTGTAACGATACAAATTTCGAATTCTGAACGTTTTGTAGATAATTCGTTAAACTGGATTTGCTCATGCTGTCTTTAGTTAAATAAATTCTGCCACCAAATTCCTCTACAATCGCATCCAATTTCTCGACCAGATTTTTGAGATTTTTGTTAACTTTAAAATCCAGAGCCAGCGTATAACCTTCCATCGGGAAAGAGTTATAAGCTTCAGGATTATTCTTACCGAAAAGCTTCAGCACGGCGAGAAAAGAGCCGTTTCCGCTTTTCGCGATGGTTTCAAGGATTTTTCTCATTCCTTCTTTCCCATTTTCTTTGGGAATTACCATTTGATACTGAATAAAACCTTCTTTTCCGTAAATTTTATTCCAATCGTTCACCACATCCAAAGGATAGAAAAACGATTCATAATCCACATAATCCTTTACCTCTTTTTTCCGTTTTTTATTAAAATACAACCAGTTGAACAACTTTACACTCCATTTATTCAACACAAAACCAGGAAAATAAAATGGTACAGATGGATTAATTTTCTTTTTTAATCTTAAAGGATTTTGTTGCAATTTCTTTGGCAATTCATGTCTGAAAGCGTGTTCGCCTCTCATTAAAATGCTTTTTCCTAAGTTTTTTCCTTTTTGCTGGCAATCAATCCATGCTACATTGTAAGTCCAGGATTCACTTTCGTCGAACAACTGAAAAATTTCATCCAAATTATTGGCTTTAATGCTTTCTTGTCGAATGTATGCAGTTTCGATATTTTTCAGTTTAAATTTTGCGGAAAGAATAATTCCTGTAAGTCCCATTCCGCCAATAGTTGCCCAGAATTTTTCGGAATTTTGAGTTCTCGAGCAAGTCATGACTTCATTTTTTTCATTTAACAAAGAAAATTCAAGCACATACTTGGAAAAACAACCTTCCAAATGATGATTCTTGCCATGAACATCCGATGCGATGGCACCTCCGACGGAAATAAATTTGGTTCCCGGCGTCACATAAAGAAAATAACCTTGCGGAACGCACACTTCGAGAACCTCGGAAAGCAAAACTCCGGATTCGCACTCTATCACTCCGTTCAACCGATCGAAACTAATGAACTTATTAAGTCTTTTGGTTGAAAAAATATGTTCAGAAAGTGAAGCGTCACCATAGCAACGTCCGTTTCCGCGAGCGATAATTTCATTGTGATTTTGTACGAATTCTTTAATTTTCCGGATAGAATCTTCAGATTTCATTTCTTTTTCCACAACTGGAAAATTGCCCCAATTCGTAACTTTCTGTGTAAAATTTGGTTTCATTATTTGAAATAAATTTGAAGTAAAAATGCCGCAATCCATAGAACCAACGTAACTTGAATGTAACGGTCTTTATAAATAATCTTGGTTGGAGATTCTGTTTTGTTGTACACCAAAGTTTGCTGCAAATAGCGCAAAAAAGCAAAAACGACAAAAATCACCGTATAAAAAACCCTCGGATGAAAACGCTGCTGAACCTCGGGAGAAAGTGTAAACATAAGGTAACACACAATTGCCAGCGCACAACTGATGGAAAGCGCAATATCTGCAAACTGTACATTGTAGCCGTCTAATGCTTTTCTTGTTTTCCCGGAAATTTGTGCATTGATCAACTCTCCGCGTCTTTTCCCTATTGCTAATACTAATGCGAGAACAAAGGTTAGGAGAATCGCCCACTGGGAAATAAAAATTCCTGTGGCATAACCGCCGGCTAAAACCCTTAATACAAAACCAATTGAAATGATGCAAACATCAATAATGGCGACATGTTTCAGCTTAAAAGTATAAGCGATGTTCATAAAAAAATAAAAGGCAATAATACTCGCAAACTTCCAGGAATTGAGATGAAAATACGATCCACCAAAGATTATCAAACCTACACAAAGTGCGATTAATCCTACAAAAACAACAACTGCAGTAGTTTTTGAAATAGCTCCACTCGCGAGAGGTCGTTTACTTTTTTCAGGGTGCTTCCTATCGGATTCGATGTCGGAATAATCATTAAGAATATACACTGCACTCGCTGCAAAAGAAAATACCAAAAACGCAAAAAAACTTTTGATAAGCAGATCAAAATTGGTGATATTTCCGGAAAAAAAAAGTGGTACGAAAACAAAAAGGTTCTTCACCCATTGCTCTACACGAAGCAGTTTTAAATATTTTGTCATCAATGTAAAATCAATTCCAAAAATAGTGAATTTAAAATAAAGTTTCAGTAAAAATACATCAAAGATTAATAACAGGCAAAACGGTTGTAAATAAAGACTTTACAGCCGTTTTATGATTTTTTGGTAATGAGTTAAAAAGCAGTAAAAAGCGAGGTTTGGCAAAAGGAAGGTTACTAAAACGTTACTTTTAAACATTAGAAACAATCGTTTAAAATACTGTATTTCAGCTTTCTGCATAGTTTTTCATATTGTTCCGTAGCTCACATAGGTTTAATTTTATCATTAAGAATTGTGAGTATGGAAACGACAAAAAAATCAACATTTAAGGTATTGTTCTACCTTAAAAAGAACGCCCCAAAGAAAAACGGAAAAGTCACGGTTATGTGCAGGATTACCGTAAACGGCAAACAGTCTGCATTCAGTACAAAGCTGGATATTTCCGCAACAAATTGGGATTTGAAGTACGGCAGGGTTTTAGGTAAAAGCCGAGAAGCCCAAGACACAAACAGCAAACTTGACAAAATTCGTTCGGGTATTGAGGAATGCTATTCCAAAATCCTGAAGAACGAGGGGGCTGTAAACAGTGCTAAACTTAAAAATGCCGTTCTTGGGATGGAAAGCGGAGAACTGACCTTTTTCAAATTCTATGAACAGTTCCTATTGGACTATGAGAAAAAGGTTAATAGTGGACTTCGGGTAAATGGCACACGCAGTAAATACAAAATACTTTTGAAACATCTTCGAAATTTTGCACTTACAAAATACGGCTATTCCGATGTGTCCTTTAACGACCTTACACCTGATTTTGTACAGGACTTTGATTACTACCTGCGTGACGACCAAAGTTTGACCCACAACACCATTTGGCTGTATATGATTGGATTTACCACGCTTTGCCGATTGGCAATGAGCAGAAAGCATCTTGCTTTTAATCCATTAAGCGAATACAAGAATACCAAAAAGGATAAAGACCGTGGTTATCTATTGCGTAATGAATTGGAACAACTCGTAACGTTCAACTGCGATAAAAAGAAAGACGAATTAGTTAAAGACCTGTTTGTTTTCAGTTGCTTTACAGGGCTTTCCTATTCAGATATGAAAGGGCTTAAAAACAGCAATCTTCAAGATTTCTTTGACGGTAACCAGTGGATTATTGTACGGAGAAAGAAAACGGCTACATCATCAAACGTGATGCTCTTGGATATTCCGAAAATGATTATTGAGAAATATGCAGGATTCGCAAAAGACGGAAAGGTATTTCCTGTACCATCAAATACGATTTGTAATGACAGCTTAAAGAGAATATCTCAACTGATTGACTGCCTTGTAGAAAAGAAAGTAACCTTTCATTTAGCACGTCATACGTTTGCTACGCTATTTTTAAGCGAGGGTGTTCCATTAGAAAGTTTGAGCAAAATGTTAGGGCATAAAAACATTGCTACTACTCAGATTTATGCAAAAATTCTCAACGAGAAGGTCGGAAAGGATATGCAAAAGGTATCGCATAAATTTAAGGGTATGGAGCAGTCTTTTGTTTCGCAACTATAAAGTTTGTAAGTCTAATTAAAGAAAGTCAATGTTCCTACATTGGCTTTTTTTGTACTTTAGCTATTTATAAAATTTACCCACAAGTTAGTTACATAAAATCAACCATATTTAGTTGAATTGATAACATTTGTGAGAGTTACAAACGAGTTCACGATACACCTTAAACAATGAACAGACAGATTTTAAGACATTACATAAACGAGTATAAACTCAACTTCGACAGAGTAAATCAAGAAGAAATTTACAAATGGAAAGCTGTAAAATGTTATCAAGATAATTGGAATATTGAAGCTGAAAATTTTTATGAAATGTTAATGGTTTCATTAAGCAGAACAAAAAACCTGTTAGACAGCGGACAATATTTCCCCTTAAGAATGTTAGTTCAATATGCTGAACATAGACCAAATGAAGTTCGACAACTTTTTAGAAACTTATATAATGAAGAAGAAGATTTGTTTGAGCGAATTCAAAATTTTCAAACAAATATTAATGTAATAAATGACGAACTATTTAAAAACAAAAAATCATACCAAGACCCAAGAGCAATAATTGTATATTTAGTTCTACGTTATCCTGAGCGTTACTTTTTCTACAAATTTGAAATGTTTAAACAATTTTCTAAAAAATTAGAGTTGATTTACAAACCAGTAAAAGGTCATCTTGAAAATATTGGACACTTTAATAGCCAATGTGAACTCATCAGATTTGAACTTTCGCTTGATCAAGAACTTTTAAAACTTCATAAAAACAGAATAACTTCTGACTGTTATTATGATGAAAATCTAAACATTCTAACACAAGATTTTATATATGCAGTTGCAAGACATTTAGACCAAGCAATTTTAGTTGATACGTCTGAACCAACAGAAATAAGAGAAACCAATGTTTTATCAACTGACTTAAGAATTTCTGCTGACCAAATTAGTTTTCGTGGAAGAACTGTAAACTTTATTCAAAACGGAATTGAAAATAAACGATTGGGAGATTTAGGCGAACTATGGGTTATGAAATACGAAATTGAGAAATTACAAAACGCCAAACTTTATAATCTAATTGACAAGATAAAGCATACATCAAAAGACGAAGGAGATGGAACAGGCTTCGACATCCAATCGTTTGACATTTACGGAAACAAAATTTTCATAGAAGCTAAAACAACAAAAGGTAAACAGAACTCAACCTTTTTCGTAACAAGAAACGAACTTGAACGAAGTAAAATCGAAAAAGAGAATTATTATCTTTATCGTTTATACAATTACAGCGAACAAACAGACACGGCTGACTTACTAATAATTCAAGGCGACTTGACAAATATTTGTGAGTTTCCTACAACATATAAAATTAACTTACATAATGGTTAACAAAAACGCCAGCAGGTGATAATCAATTGTAAAGCGACAGCATAAAAAATGACAGTAATCATAATCATAGCAGTAGTAGGACTACTAATTTACTTCGGTACAAGAAAAAAATCACAGCAAACTTTTGTTGATAACAGACAGGGGGTAACCACAAACAATCAGACAAATTCAGCACGACAAAAATTTCAATCCAAAATATCAAGTTTGCCATTTCCCGACAGAACTGATGCGATTGTTTGGCATATTAATGCCATTGACCGAGGTCTCACAACTGGCGATTTTGAACTTACCAATCTTTCATATGCTAAACTTATTGAAAGTATTAGACAACAAAACATCAATGAAAATGGAAATTTTACAGACCATTTGCAGGTAATCCGAAAAGAATATGATGAGTTTAGAACATATTACGGACTTGCATACCCACAACAATTCCTTCCATCCGAAGAGAGGAAAAAGAAAAAAGAACAAGAATTTGAAAAAATTAAAGAAATACCTGTCTATTTAGAAACTGGAAATTACATTGAACTTCCCAAACAAATTTTAAAATATGTGGACATTGTAAAACCGCTTTCGGAATGGTATGAAATAGGAATTAAACCACAAAAGGAAAAATATGGACGTTGGAAAGCTATAAAAAGAGAAGAGCGATATTTTGGATTTTACGATGCCAATCTAAAAAAGCAAAATCATAAAATTTCACTTGAAACAGGCAAAAGAATAACTGAAAAACCCTATTTCATAAAAGCATTAAATGAACAAGGTATCCCTTTAACAGATTTTGTTGTTTATGGGAAAGATTTAGAAGGTTTCGTAAGAGCTGTTGATTTTTTTGATAATCAAGATTTTGTAAATGCACAAAAAGAAATAGATAAGGCTTTGATGCTAAAAAAGACAGAAGATTACGAAGACTTAAAAGTTGATGTAGAACTAAAATTAAATAATGAACAGGTTGTAGATGAGCAATTTGAAAAATACAAGTTTGATATTGATTCTGCCATTCATTCTGGACAAATGAATAGTTGGTTAAAAGTGTTAATCAACAATCATAAATATGAAAAAGTTATTTCTTTCATAGGAGAAACAAATGAAATATTAGACAAACTTATCAAAGGAGAAATTAAACATAAAATTTATGGACAACAGTCAGCAGACTGGTACGAATACAAAAAACAAGAATTTAATAAAAACTTGATTTATATTTTTGACCATAAAACCACTGAACTTAAAAAATCTGAAAACTCAATAAAATTACTTGAATTATTTTTAAGTTTATCTAATAAGGCAGATTTCAGACCAATAGAAAAAATTGCAGACAAATTTAGGTCTTGGAACTTAATTGAGCGTGCAAATGAACTTTACGAAAGTTGTTTGAAAATGATAGAAAAAGAAGATAAGCCAAGAGTAAAATCACGAATTGAAAAGAAAATTAAAAAATAACGTCAAGCTACGAACCTTTAGATTATACAATACAACGACAAATCACGATATGAAAGATGGGACGTTATGACCGTTCAATAAAAATTGCATTTGACAAAACATCAGGAGAAATACTTGATGCTGACGAAGTGTTTGATATTGCCAAAGACGCTTTTGAAATCAGAAAAAAGTATCACGAAAAAAATCTCATACTTTCTTGTTGTGAATGTGAACAAGATTTAATGGTTTCGGATAGTAAGTATGACAGGCTTCATTTCAAACACAAACCAGGACATAGTTATTGTATTTTAGCTGACGGTAAACTTTCTCCACACGACCACGAAAAAATAACGGCAATCTTAAAAGCCAAAGAAAGCGACAGGCACAAAGAACTTAAAAATAAAATCGGCGAACTTTTAAAAAACGTATCAGGCGTTGATGTGAGCACAATTCAAATTGACAACAAATTTATCATCAAAGGCAATGAAAAAAGAAAACCTGATGTTTATTGTAAATTTCATGACAAAGAACTTGTATTTGAAATTCAACTTTCAGACTTGTCGCTTGGCTATATTCTAAGTCGTTACGACTTTTACAAAAAACACGGAATGTATCTAATTTGGATACTTGACAACTTTGACATACATAATCAAGGAACATTAGAAAGAGATATTAAATATTTGACCAAGTATGAAAACTTCTTCAAACTTGACGAGAAATCTGAAACATTGAAACTTGAATGTGAATACAAATTCCCGTTTTTAACTGACGACAATAAACTTCTCACAAAATGGCTTAAAAAATCTGTTGCATTAAACGAGCTAAAATTTGACAGCGAAGTTCATCAAGCCTTCTACTACAATTTTGGCGACAACAAAACAAAAACTGAAACATTTCAAAAACAAAAAGAGGCTGAAATTAAAGAAGCTGAAAGAAAAAAACGAGAACAACAAAGACTTGAAAACGCACAAAACACAGAAAAGTATATAGTCGCTGAAATTGCAGATTTCCGAAAGCGTAAAATTCAAAATTTTGATAGCATTTCAAACCAACTTGAAGAATTAGACGATTTCGAATTTGATGTTCTTAATAAAACTCTGAACTTGAAAGGAAAAAGCAAATCGCCTTTAATAAAATGGATTGATGAAGCAACACAAGATGATGTTGTCTTTCTTAGCTTTGTTTTAAAGACAAATAAAATTGACCTTGATATAAACACAAACGACAATGGACGAACACCATTGCAAGCGTTATTTGAAAACGAAAATATTTACAAAACAACACCAGCACTTTCACTTTTTCAAGCAGGTTACACACTAACGGAAAGCGACAATTTAAAACTTAATGAACTAAAAGAAAAACTGAAAATTTCAGAAGCCGACTTCTATATCTATAAATTTTGCAACAACTTAACCGATAGAAATCTTGTTTCCGATGTTCTTCAATTTTCAAAATTGCTTTTCATTATTGAATCTGCACGGAGCAAGGAATTGATAACATTCAACTTTCAAGGAAATAAATGGGTTTCGTTTGCTAACAATGCAATTCAGTATTACAGTGAATATTGGGAATACATAGAATTAGCGTTTAAAAAATTTGGACTTTGGGACGAGCTAATTAAACTTGATATTAAAGGTACTTTTCAAAAAAAGGTAGAACAGTTTTATTCAAAAATGCCAAGACAAAAATATGACTTTGAGGAAGTATTTAACGACCTCTATCCAGAAATGGAATATGTATTTTGATAACGAAAAAAGCCCACTATTTAAATCAGTGGGCTGTTTCTTTAATTGACCGAGGGTTACAGTTTCAAAGCATTCATTTAATGGGCTAACGCTGATAGTTATCTTCCAATACTTTTACAATATCGCTTTCACGAAACAAGATTTTCCGTTCGAGCTTGATAAAAGGTATCAGTCCGTCATCCCTGTACTGTTGCAATGTCCGTTTACTTATGTGTAACATCTCGCAAACCTGTTCGCCTGACAGATAGATTTCCCCTTTTAGTAATGGGTGGAAATATTCTCTGATATACAACAGTTCATTTTTGATGCCTACCACAGCTTCGAGCAAGGCAAGCATATCTTCGTTTGAATTTCCAATCTGTTTCATTTCTTTTGCTTTTTTAATGGTCGCTCTCCCTGCATAAGTAACTCCACTTCGGATAATCTGAAATACGTTTTCCGATTAATTTGCGTTGCTCCAAGAATGCCTTTTGCCCTATACGTCTGCAACGTTCTTTTGCTGATGTTGAGCAATTGGCAGGCTTCCTGTTGGTCGAGCCATTTAGTTGCCTGTTGCAGTGCTTTGTAGGGTGTAGTCATTTCCGCTATCAAATTGGAAACTTCCTTAACTTCCCTATGCAATGCTTTCAAAATCTGAATGTCTAAAACTGTTATTTCCATATCTGCATCATTTAAACCTCTAAAATAAAAGCTATTCAAATAGGTCATTTTAATGTTGCATCCGATGGCGGTATTTGGCGTACAGTTGCCAAATACTAGGCTATAATCCGAACTTTGGTTTCTTACTTTTAGGGCGAGCCTGTTGTATTTTGTTTGTATTGTCCATTTTTAAAGCAGGCTTTTTATTGGTGTGTACGGTCTGATTGTTTTCGGCATTTTTATAATCCGAACGCATAACCGTTTTGGTAGCGCCTATGATGCTTTCAGGTTCGGCAGTCTGCTTTGGCGGTTCAACACGCTTGCCCCCGAACAGCCTGCCCAGACCTAAACCCTTTGTGTCTTTGAATTGGCGTTTAAAGTTGGCGATGAAATTAGAAATCGGGTCACTCTGCTTATCAACCTGTATCAAAGGACTATGTTCTTTTTTTCTGATTTGTTCTTTCTCTTTCTGCTCTTTGTCAGGTATTACTTTTTGTGCCATAGGTTCAAAATTTGCACCCAATATAGAACACAAGGGAATGTATTGTTTATATTAGGCAGTATTAGGCAGTATTAGGCTTATGTTGGCACAATATGAATGGAAAGTAATCCTCAAAACACTTTAAATTTTCCTTGCAAAGCCCTCGCACATTTAAAGAGTTTTTTACGGATAAGGGAAAGCATACCAAAAACACCCTATCTTTAGCCCTTACGTGTTTTTTTGTACCCTTTCTTTGATTGGAATTGATTAAAAAAGAATAAAAAGGTAGCAAAGTTAAGGCGGACAGCCACCGCACCACCCAACCAAAAGACTACGGCATAATGGCAGGGCAAATATGGTGGCTTCGCCGAGTGGTTGTGTTTGCCCTGCCACCCTTCGGGACTTATTCCGTTTCCTTTTGGTTTTTCCGCCTGTCCGCCTTGCTAAAATGGCTTTCTTTTTTTTCTGTTTTTTTCTTTTGGAAAATAATTTTAAGAGGTAGAAACGTACCACCCACCACGTATAGTTATCAAAACAACGGTTTGTGTTTCTCGTTATAGATTTCCCTAATCAATTCCCCGAACTCCTGAAAGTGGTATTCGATAATGTTGTCCAGATACGCATAAATCGTCAGTTTGTCGATGCCCTTAATATTTGTAAGCCTGTTAAATGTTTCGTGGTGTTCCTGCCGTACATACACTGATTTCCCCCTGCTTGCCGTTGTCGTGGGAATTTTGAAGAACCGTCCGCAGTAGTCCTCTTTGGTCAGCTTCTTTGGCTTGTAAATCATCCTTCTTGTATTACTCGCAGGTGTTTTTGTGTTTTCCGTTTCAGTTTCCGAAGGTTCTTCGCCTGCCATTACACGCATAATAGCTTCCTCATCTACTTTGGGTTTGACAAAATCTTCCCGATGTGTTACTACCTGTTGTTCCGTGAAAGATTGTTTATTTTCATCAGTTATGAAATTTTCAATAGAGAAATCCTCTTTTTCGGATTGCTGATTTTTGTTTTCTTCGTGTATCATATCTATCATTTTTAATATTATATCCAATTAGCTGTTTGGTTAACTAAGCAATCAGCTGTATATACTGTTGTATCTATGTAACTACCTATCTACCTAAGCACCTGCAGACCCTTAATTGGTTAGTTCATTAACTCAAAAATCTGCAATTCGTCTGCATTCAATCACGCAGATTTGCTGTCGGGATTTATGCTGTTTAGTTACTTCATTAAGGATATAACCAATCAGCTAGCTAGCCATATACAAAGGAAATAAAAGCAGTCCCAATCTGCCTTAAGGTGGTATTCAGTGGCATCATTTGGCATTCATTGTCATTGTTGTAAATAGCTGTTATTCAAATAGTCTTACCGAAATTTGTAATGGAAGCTATGGGTTTTCCCTGCTAACTACAATCCGTTTGCAAAACGGATTTTTCTGAACCCATGTTCAGAGCAAGTTATCTTTTGAGGTACTCGAAATAAATTTCGGCACCTCAAAAGCACTTGCCCTTGCAGGGGGCTGGAAACGGCTCCGAAGTCGCACGTTTATTAAAAATTAAAAATGGATTATTATGGAAGAGAAAAACAGAAAACAGATTAGAAAAACAGGAAGAAAACCGAAGAACGACCCTGCCGTCAATCGGTATTCCATTAACCTAAATGCAGAAGATAATGCAAAGTTTCTTGCACTTTTTGACCAATCGGGAATGAAAGTAATAGCTCATTTTATTACAGCTTGCATCTTTCAAAAGACGGTTAAGACCGTTAAAATTGATATGGATGCAATAGAATACCACGCAGGTTTGACCAAGTTTTTCGGTCAATTTCGAGGAATAGCAACGAATTACAATCAAATTGTAAAGCTTTTGAACGCCAACTTTTCAGATAAAAAAGCATCTGCATACCTCTTTAAATTGGAAAAAGAGACCAAAGAAATGAAAGAATTATTGCAAAAGGTTTTAATTCTTACCGAAGAATTTGAAAAGAAATATCTAAATAAAGAGTAGAAAAATGATTGCAAAAATAGGAAAGGGAAACAATATGTATGGAGCTATTTTGTACAATCAGCAGAAAGTGGAAACGGAAAACGGAGCGGTTTTACTGTTGAACAAGATACCCGATACAATGAACGGCAGGTATTCCGTAGCGTATTTTAACAAGTGCTTTGAGCCGTATCTATCGGCAAATATCAAAACGGAAAAAACGGTACGGCATATTTCATTGAACCCCGACCCGAAAGACAAGGTTAGCGATGAACAGTTTACCGAAATGGCACACGAGTATATGGAGCGTATGGGTTACGGCAATCAGCCATATATTGTTTTCAAACATACGGACATTGACCGAACACATATCCATATTGTTTCGACCTGTGTAGGCATTGACGGTAAAAAAATCCCCGATGATTACGACCATCCACGTTCGATGGCTATCTGTCGGGATTTGGAAACGAAATACAACCTGCAAAAAGCAACCGAGCAGGAGCAGAAACAAGCCAACAAAGTTTTCAAACCTGTGGATTACCACAAAGGCGACATCAAAAGTCAGATTGCTTCGGTAGTGCGACACTTGCCAAAGTATTACAGCTTTCCGACTATGGGAAGCTATAATGCTTTATTGTCGCTGTTCAACATCACAGCAGAAGAAGTCAAAGGCGAGCGGAACGGTCAGACCGTAAACGGATTGGTGTATGTGGCATTGGACAAGAACGGAAACAAGGCAAGCAATCCGTTCAAAGCATCGCTATTCGGGAAAGATGCAGGAATTGCACAACTGCAAAAACACTTTGAACAGTCCAAAGAGAAAATGAAAACCACGCCTGTAAGGTCTGTTCTCAAAAATGCGGTGGAGCTTGCCATACATACTACAAGCAATGAAACGGATTTTAGAAAGCAATTGACCGAGCAAGGCATCAATACGGTTATAAGATGTAATATTGAAGGACGAATTTACGGTATGACCTTTATTGACCACGAGAGCCGTAGCGTTTGGAATGGTTCAGCTTTGGATAGAAACCTGTCGGCAAATGTATTTAACGATTGGTGGAACAACGGTAACAAACCCGAACTGAAAACACAGCACAGCCCTGTTTCTAAACCGAATACAATAGACAACCAACCAAAAGACCTTTTTGAGTTTATCTCACAGGAACATTCGCATAGTTCCGATTTGGGATTGTTCAGCCTGTTGCCTGATGCACAGGGAGAGAATTATGAAGAAGACCAGTTTGCCAATCGGATTAAGAAAAAGAAGCAGAAAGGGAGGAGATTGTGAAAACGGTTGTTTGAATTTCATAACTTTGCAATATGAAACGTAAGGAAACAATAAAAGAGTTTTACACCAATCACGGACAGGAATATCCAAAAACGGGACAATTCAATATATACCGTAGAGAGGAATTTGCGTGTGACAGCACCTCATTACCGCCTAACCGTAGGGATTTTTATAAAATCTCAATGATTACTAAAGGAACAGGTGTTTTGAGCTATGCCGACAAATCCATACAGATTGACAAACCGTCTATTACATTTCTTAATCCGCTTATTCCTTATTCGTGGGAGCCGACGTCGGAAAATCAGGCAGGTTTTTTCTGCCTTTTCACAGAAGATTTTGTAAGCCCGACACTGAAAAATGAAAATCTTTCACAGTCGGCATTGTTCAAAGTTGGGGGCAACCATATATTTTTTCCGAGTGAAGAAAGTTTAAAACTTTTGGAAAGCGTTTTTGAGAATATGATGCGTGAAATACGCTCGGAATACACCAATAAGTACGATTTATTGAGGAGCTACGTGCAGATTATTATGCACGAAGCAATGAAAATACAACCACCCGAAACCTTTTATCAGCCCGCCAATGCTTCGGAGCGCATCAGCAATTTGTTTTTGGAATTGCTGGAAAGACAATTTCCCATTGATGCCCCAAGCCAAACGCTGAAACTCAAAACGGCAACCGAATTTGCGGTACAGCTTAATGTACACACGAATACGTTAAACAGGGCTTTGAAAGAAAGTACAGGAAAAACCACAACGGAATGGATTGCCGAAAGAGTGACGAAAGAAGCAAAAGCATTATTGCAGTTCAGCAGTTGGGATGTTGCAGAAATAGCTTATTGTTTAGGCTTTGAACACTCATCCAATTTTATCATTTTCTTTAAGAAGCAAACAGGTATTACGCCTTTGCAGTTCAGGAAAGAAATCGGATAAATAATACAATAAAAATCAGTAAATAAACACTATCTCCATTATAAAATGAAAGTCTATCAAATAACCGACATAATACCCAAACTCACTAAACCCACTGAATATTATGTCGGGGTCTTTGAAGATACGCCAGACCCTGAAATTGAATGGCCTCATAGACACGCTTTTTATTCATTTGTTTGGTTTACGCAAGGAAACGGAATGAATGTTATTGATTTTGACGAATACGAAATTCTGCCGAACAGAATTTTCACAATCAATCCAAAGCAAATCCATAATTGGAACTATTCTATTGACAGTTGCGGATTTTTTTTGCTTATTGAAGAACCGTTTGCAAAACACCTGAACATAGACTTCTCATTTCCATTTGTTGACATTCAAAAAGACGATTTAAAGTTCATCGAAGAAATCTTTAAACGAATGCTGTCGAAGAATAATCAACAAACAGCAATTCCTTATTTGCTTTCACTTTTGAGTAATCATCAAACTTTTAAAAAGAGTAACACTATCACGGAATTTAAGAAATTGGTCAACGAAAATATAGATAAGAATTTGACTATTGAACAGTATGCTGAAAAACTTGGTATTACTACGGAAAACTTAAATCAGACTTGCAAAGAAGAAACGGGATTTACGCCGAAACAACTTCAGTTAGACGTGAAAATTACCGAAGCTAAAAGGTTGATGTTGTATTCTTCGTTAAATACAAGTGAGATTGCTTTTCAATTGGGATTTGAAGACAATTCCTATTTCTCACGAATATTCAAAAAGAAAACCGATTATTCTCCTGCCGGATTTCGGGAAAAGTACCTGAATAAAGGACAGAAGTCCTAACAGAAAGATTGCATCGAAACTAATTTTGTAATTAAAAAAATGAAATTAGTTGTAATTATTTCGCTTTTGACATTGAGCATAAATGCAAGCGGACAAATAAAATCAGACACGATGCAATCAGAAAGATTTAAAGCAGGCTGGCAAAAACTTAAAGAAATTGATGGAGAAGCAGGAGAAAAAGTAATTGAAAGCCTGAAAGATATTTCTCCCGATTTGGGAACTTTCATCATAGAATACGCTTTTGGAGATGTTTACACAAGGGACGGATTGGATTTAAAATCCAAGGAAATTGCTGTTGTTGCAGCTTTGACAGCTATGGGAAACGCACAACCACAATTAAAAGTTCATATCAACGGAGCATTGAATACTGGAAGTTCCGTCAATGAATTGAAAGAAGTCATTTTGCAAATGTCCGTTTATTCAGGTTTTCCGAGTTCGATTAACGGAATGAACGCTTTGAAAGAGGTTTTGGCGGAAAGACAAATACACGGATTTAAAGATGAAATCGGAAAATCAGCCACAGAAACAAAATCATTAGACAGATTAAAACTGGGCGAAAAGGAACTGTCTAAATTAGACAGTTTGCAAGTTGAAAGATTAAAATCTGCTTACAATGATTTTTCGCCCGAGTTGGTAAAATTCACTTTGGAATACGGATATGCAGATATTTTTTCAAGAGATAATTTGAGCGAAAAGTATCGTCAAATAGCAACAATTTCTGCACTTACAGCTTTGGGTACAGCACAACCACAACTCAAATTCCACATCAATGCAGGTTTAAACATCGGACTGAAAGAAACAGAAATCAAAGAAATTATGCTTTTGATGACTGTTTATTCAGGTTTTCCATCTGCAATCAATGGAACCAATATTTTGAAAGAAGTAATAAATGAAAGAGCGAAAAAATAAACCGTTAGGCGTTGCTTTTTTGGCACTAATATCATAATCATTCGTTTGAATTGCATAATTTTTAAAGAAGCATCAAGGCGAACTTTGTGCTTTAATACAATTAAACTTATGCAAGCAATACAATTAGAAAATTACGGCATAGCGCATCTGAAAATAGCCGAAGTGCCAACGTCCGAAGTTGGAGAAAACCAAGTATTGGTAAGAACCACAGCCGTTTCATTGCAATACCTCGACCTTATTGCAGTAGAGAACACCGCAGGGCTGAATATCCCGCTTCCGTTCATTCCTGTTTCAGAGGGTGTGGGTATAGTGGAAAATGTTGGTAAAAACGTGACACGTTGGAAGAAAGGCGACCGTGTATTGATACCGTTTATCACACATTGGGAAGCAGGGCAAACCACGCCTTACCACAATGCGTTAAGGACAGGACTGCAAGCTTCGGGAACTTTGGCGGAGTTTACCGTACAGCCCGAAAACACGCTTGTCCGTTCCCCTCAAAACATTACCGATGAAGAAGCTACATCACTTTCGGTTGCAGGTCTGACCGCTTGGGCAATGCTTATGCAGGCAGGCATCAAGGCAGGACAGACGATTTTGGTACAGGGAAGCGGTGGTGTTTCTTTGTCTGCCCTGCAAATCGCAAAGATTTCGGGTCTGAAAGTAATTGCAACCACAGGTAGCAGGGAGAAAGAGCAAAAACTGAAAGATTTGGGAGCTGATGATGTCATCAATTATAAGGACTTTCCCGATTGGAGCAATGAAGTAAAACGGTTGAACAACGGTACAGGCGTAGATGTTACGCTCGATGTGGCAGGACAGGAAACCATCGAGCAGAGCATCTTATCCGTAAAAGAACACGGTTTTGTGGGTTTGGTCGGTTTTATGTCCGGTAGCAGACTATCCTTTGACGTGTTTCCGCTTATTATGAACTATATCCGCCTGCAAGGCTATTCCGTAGGCAATGCACAGGATTTGGAGGAATTGGTAAATGCTATCGAGAAGAATAATCTCAAACCTATTATAGACAGCGTTTACAGCATAGACCAAACGCAGGAAGCATTTCTAAAGCTGAAATCGGGCAATGCTTTCGGAAAAGTAGTCATCAAATTTTAAAGCAACGGGAACTATGAAAATAAGAAGCATATCAACCGCAGTCCTTATCTGCATTGGTTTAAACAGTTTTTCGCAACAGGTCATCAACGGCTTTGCAACACCCGAAAGTGTTACATCGGACGGCAAACGCTTTTTTGTTTCCAATCAAGGGCAGGATTTCAGCAGTCGGGATGGTGATGGATTTATCAGTGAAATTTCCGCAGACGGCAAACTGATAGAACTGAAATTTGCGCCGACCAAAGGTGTTTTGCACGCTCCCAAAGGTATGGCTGTTGAAAACAGTATTTTGTACGTGGCAGACCTTGAACGCATCGTAGGATTTGACATAAACAGCCGAACAACCGTTTTTGAACTTGCCATTCCGCAGGCTACCGTACTGAATGATATTTGCCGTTTGGAAAATGGCTTTATAGGTGTTACAGATACTTATTCGGGGAATATCTACAAAGTAAATACCCGAACAAAGTCGTTTGAAATAATCGGAAATATCCCGACAATAAACGGCATTTCGTTCAATAGGAACACCAATCAGCTTGCCGTTTGTACCAATGGGGAAACTCTGGGCGAGGGAGCGGTCTATATCAAAACAGGCAATGGAGATTTTCAGAAGCTCCCCAACATTGCCAACGGATTTTTTGACGGCGTGGAATGGTTAGACGACAATCATTTGCTGATTTCGGATTGGGTAACGTTTCCGACCAAAGGCTATGGTAAACTTTGGATTTACGATTTGGTAAACCAACAACCCGAAATGCTACTGACTGAAGAAAGCGTTGCAGATATTTATTATGACCATTCCTCACAAAAAATATATATGCCCCAAATGCTAAAAATAAAGTAATCATCACGGATAAAAAAGAACTGGAAATGGTAAATAAAGAGAAATACAACAAATTATATCAATACGGTGTGGCGGATGCTTTTGTGGGCGGTCTGTACAAGGGAACTTTACCTGTTAAAGATTTGAAGCTAAGAGGCGATTTCGGTTTGGGAGCACCCGATATGTTAGATGGCGAATTGACGATGCTTGACGGAAAAGTATATCAGACCAAAGCCAAAGGCGAAACCGTTGAACCTGAAACCGATTTTAAAACCTCAATGTCGTTCGTAACATTCTTTAAAGCCGACACGGTTATCAATGTTGAAAACACAATTGGCGAAAAAGCCCTTTGGGAGCAGATAGGCAAGGCACTGAATAATAAGAATACGATGTATGCCATTAAAATAACAGGACAATTCGACCATATAAAAACAAGGGCATTTCCACCTGTAAAGAATGAACCGTTCCCTCTTATCACTTCAATTTTCGATACGCAAAAGTTCTTTGAGTTTTCAAACACGCAAGGCACGTTAATCGGTTATCATCTTCCAGAATACCTGAACGGCATCAATAGCAAAGGCTTTCATTTTCACTTCCTTTCAACCGACAAAACACAGGGCGGACACGTTTTGGATTTTACGGGAAAAGATTTGAAAATCGAAATTGCCGAACTGAAAAGTTTTGAATTAGAAATACCGACAGACAAAGATTTTCAGCAATTCAATTTTGAAACCAAAGACAACGAAGCACTAAAACGTGTGGAGCAGGGAAAGTAAGAAATATATTCTGTACAAATCATATAAACTAAAGAAATCTAAAGGTTATTCCGATGAATGACCTTTAGATATTTCTGTTTAATAAGCAATAAAAAAACTAATCGGAATGGCATCTTCATTAAATCATATTATCTCGGAGATACAGCGAAAAGAAAATGCAATTTCGCTGTCTGCACCTAATATAATTGATGAAGCTTACCAAATGACAATATACCTGCAAGAATTCTTGGGGTCGATAAAAGAGGATATTACAAAGCAAGGCTTTAAAAATCATTGGGAGGAAATCAATTTCTTTCGCAACATTAAGCCATACATCCTCTCCAAACTCATTTACCACAATAAGATATTTCGTATGCAGACAGCTTGCCCTGTTGACGGAGGGAAAATGCACGCAAGTTATTTTTCAGAACAATTACGGGAATTAAAAGAGGAATACAGGGGGCATATCTACAATTCAGATTTTCACAGATATTATCGTTCAGGAAGAACCGACCGTGATGAAACCTACTTTAGGTTAGGTAACATCAATTTTTACGATGGTCTGAACAGTTTTGTCTTTGAAATTGACCCGTTGTTTTCAACCTACTATGATTACAAGGTGGCTCGGATAATAGCCAACGAGTTACTCTACACCTACATACTCCAAAAAATCAACGATGATGAAATGGCAGGCTCTCTTTCTGCAAGGGATATTTCATCTGATGGTATCCTTTGGACGGATACCAAAAACGCCCTGATAGAAATGATTTATGCGCTGTATGCGAATGGCTCCCTTTCCTACGGTAAAATAGGAATTCGAAAAATCAGTTTGGTGTTGGAAAAACTGTTTCAGATTACCTTAGGGGATTTACACAATTCTTTCCATCGAATGAAATATCGTGCAGGTTCCCGAACCGCATTTTTAGACCAACTGAAATCTTCTTTGGAAGAATATATGGACAAAGATTTATAGAGGTGTCAAAAACAAACAAAAAGGGAAGCAAAGATAACGAAGCACGCATAATGGCTTCGCCACCCTTCGGGACTTATAGTGCTTCGTTATCTTATATCCGTTGGCAGAATGGCTTTCTTTTTTTTCTGTTTTTCTTTTGGAGTGAATTTTAAGAATTATTCATCTCTTTCTTTACCAGATGTCGGGTTATCTCTGGCATCAATCTGCCCATAATATTCCCTTAGCGTTGCATCCACAATTATCTCCACAATAAGGTCTATCAGACGGTCTTCTTTTTCTTTCTCCATCTGTTCATAAAACTTGTTTATATCCTCAAGGTTCTGTTCTGGCGTTTTACCCTTTTTCATAACATCTTATTTTAGACGTTAATTTACAGCAAAATCCAGACTTAAAACCTTGAAAAACAAAACTTAATTAAAATATAACTTTGATAAAATATATTTTTTATGCCGAACTTATATAAATTAGTGTTACATTTACCATAAAAAACTGTTTTGGCAGAAACGTTAGAAAAACATATCGGTCGCTATTTTAAGGAAAGTGAAAGACTTTCCAAGCAGAAGCTTGTGGAATCAATAAAAAAGGATTTCCCTACTTGGTCTGACAACACCATTAATATGTATCTGTCCAAGCTGAAAAAAGAAGGGGTTATAAATGCTCCCTCCAGAGGGATTTATGAACTTGATGGACAAAAGCCTTTTCAGCCCAATATTTCAACCACGCTAAAAAGAATATTCAATAAGGTCAAGCGGGAATTTCCCTATATCAGTTTTTGTGTTTGGGATACCGTGTGGTTGAATGATTTTATGCGTCATCAACCTTTTAAGCATTATACCGTCGTGGAAGTTGAAAAAGATGCTTCCGAATCTGTATTCACGTTTTTAACGGACACTATTAAAAGCGTTTTCTTTAATCCTGATGAGGAAATATTTGACCGCTACATTCACAACCAAGATGAAGTCCTTATTGTGAAGAATATGGTTTCAGAACCTCCTTTGATAGAAAAAGACAAAATTATTATTCCTGCATTGGAAAAGTTATTGGTGGATATGTTGATTGACACATCACTTTTTTCAGCACAGCAAAATGAAAAGGAATTTATTATGCGGAGTGTAATGGAGAAATATACTTTAAATGAGTTAAAGATGCGTAGGTACGCTGTCCGAAGAAACAGAGAGGAAGAAATTGACGAACTGATAAATATAAGTTTGGCAAAATAAATTTATTTATGCCAATGATATATAAATTATGATAGACACAAAGTCATATATTATTGAATGGATCACCGACTTACGAAATAAGTTGGGGAAACGCATTGACCCAAAACTGATTGAAAAAGTAATATATGCTTTAACACTTTTGGAGCAATTGCAATTGAATAATCTAAATTTTGTGTTTAAAGGCGGAACGGCTCTGCTTTTAGCAACGGAAACGCCTAAGAGGTTTTCGATAGATATTGACATCATTACAGAAGAATCAGAGGATAAAATCAAGGAGATTTTAGCGAAGATAAGCCAATTGGAAATGTTTATCCGTTGGGAAGATGATAACGACCGAAAACATACGCCTGACGCACCCATTGGACATTTCAAGATGTTTTACAAAAGTGTGGTAGATGGTCATGAAGAACCGATACTATTAGATTTATTATACACTCCCAATCCATACCCTGAAACTAAAGAATATCTGATAAATCACAGTTGGTTGGCAACATCGGGCAAAGATACTACGGTTGTACTGCCAACGTTTGAGGCTATTTTAGGAGATAAGCTTACTGCATTTGCTCCAAAAACCACAGGCATATTATACTCAAAAAATCGTCCTGTCGAAATCATTAAACAGTTATATGATATTGGTTTTTTGTTTGACCAAATATCAGACCTTAACGTAGTAAAAGAAAGTTATTCGAGAGTGGTACAGGAGGAAATCGGCTATCGAAAGTTAAGTATTGATGCTGGCGAGGTATTGAAAGACACTTGGAATGCTTGTTATACCTTAGCAGAAAGAGATATGAAGTCTGATGAGTTCAAACACTTGCAGTTGGGTATTAAGAACTTCACGAATTTCATTATTGACCGTTTTTCAATCGAAGAAGCCATAACAGCTTCATCTAAAGTTGCCTATCTGACTTCATTACTGAATAAAGAAAATCAGGAAATAGAACGGTTTAAAAATCCATTGGAGATTAAGGATTGGCTGATTGAAGACCAAACGTACAACAAATTGAACAAGTTAAAAAAGACCAATCCGGAAGCATTTTTCTATTGGTATAAGAGTTTGAAATAGTGTAAGGATATAAATAGATTAATATGGACGAAACAAAATCCATACAGGAACAACATACGGCTGGAGCACAAGCAATAGGATTTGATTATCAATTCTATTATTTTATGTTATTAGCTCTTGAACTCCGACACGGACAGAAAGTCGGTTTTGAAGTGAAAGATGACGTACATATCGATAAAGCAGATGGAACAACCATTTTATTCCAAACAAAACATAGTGTTTTAACAAGTAGTAATGGGGCTATCCAAAATTTGACAACATTGGATAGTGACCTTTGGAAAACATTAAGTAATTGGACTAATTTCATCAAAAAAGGCAAAGAGAATTATCTCAATAAACACTCTTTTGTACTGGCAACTAACAAAAATGAAAATAGCAATCAATTCATTAACGCCCTTCATCAATTTAAGATTGACGAAGATATTGATAATATATTGGCAAAACTAAACGATATAAAGACGAAAACAAAAGATGAAACTTTACAAAAATACATTGAAAACTTAATTTCTCTTGATAAGACAAAATTGTCATCTTTTCTTTCAAAAATTTCAATTGAAACAGGTGTTGATGAAATAATAAAACGCATTAAAAATAAGCTACTTGAACTTTACAGAGAAAATCATATTGTTGAAACAATATATGATAGTCTATACTCAAACTTACAATTGTCAAAATATTTGGAAATAAAGTCAGGACAGAAGTTTGAAATTACCTTTGATGATTTCAATAAAAAATTTGGAAAATGTTTTAAAGTATCTACGGGAGTACAAAAACTTCCTACTCGAAATTTCCCTATTCTTCTTCCCGAAAATCCAGAAGAGCAAATTTTCATAAAACAATTACTTGATGTTGGCGAGATTCAAGCAGGTTCACAAGACGTGATAAAATACACAACATTGATGCTTAAATTTCTTCGACATTATACATATTGGTCTGATGAAGAGAATTTTATACTGTTTTCAGAAGCGGAGGATTTTAAGAAAGATAGTATAAGTAGATGGGATAATGAATTTAAAGGAAAGTATCGGCAAATTGAACGAAAAATAAGTTCGGGAACAACAATAGAAAGTTTGGAAAGTGAAATAAAAGATTTAAGTATTGGACTTGTTGAATATATCCGCAGGCTTGATTTATCAATTGGAGATTATTTACCATTGGGTGTAGATTTTACAAATGGACATTACTATTTACTGTCAAACAAGTTAGAAATTGGTTGGCACTTTGATTGGCAAAACAAGTATAAAGAATAATGAAAGAAATTTATTACACATATAACAATGAAGCTATTGCGAGTTGCATTCTTTTATCTGTACTGAACAAGGTTGATAAATTGGATGTTGCTCGTTCGTGTCTGATTTTACCATTTCTATTAGACGACCGAACAGTAAATTATTTAGCAAAAACTCAAGGGCAAAATTTGAGCATAGAACAACTCGTCAAAGACCAACCTCGATTATTTGTTTCTTTCAATAAGCGATATGTGTCATTATTACCAATAACCATTAATGCCTTGATGATTTTAAGTAAAAGCAATCAAATCATTATCGGAAGTGAGATTGTAAGAACCGAAACATTCACATTTGACAATGCGAATTTAGGAGGTCGATTTTCTAAAATAGAAAGTGTTATCCCTGATTTTATAGATATGCTTGAAAAATACACAACGTCAAAACTGTATAAAGTTTTAAAAATTCAACTATGAAATTTGTACTTCACGAAATAAAGCTATGGTTTAAAGATGCTGATGCCGAACCTAAAAATTACCAGTTTTTACCTGATAAAGTCAATGTTATTACAGGTGGCTCAAACACTGGAAAAACCAGTTTTTGGAATATTATAGATTATTGCCTTTTATCGGGAAAAGTAAATATCGCAAATACAATAAACGACAAAGTTTTATGGTTTGGGATACGTTTTTCTATCAATGACAAACAAATATCCATTGTGCGAAAAACACCTGATAAAGGTGCGGTATCTTCGGAAGTGTTTTTTAATTTAGGTTCTTTCCCTGATTATCCTGAAAGCAACAAAGAAATTGCAGAAATTAAATCAATATTAGATAGTGAATTTGGCATTACAGATACATTAAGATTTCCTTATGGCAAAGAGTTAGGTGGGACTTCTCTCAATCTTTCTTATCGCCATTTTTTGATTTTCAACTCTTTAACCGAAAACATCATTGGAGCACAGGAAACATACTTCGATACAACTTTTTACGGAAAAGAAGAATATGATAAAGCACTCAATCATATTTTCAACTTGGTAATCGGTGTTAATGATATGGCAAAAATCAAGGCTTCTGAACGACTAAAAGAAGTTAAAAGAGAAATAAGAAAGATACAAAATCAAGAAAAGGACAATCAAGGAAAAGTCAAAAATTTTGAGAATGAGATTCAGGTTTTGTTTGAAAAATGTAAGAAGTATAACTTTATAGAATATTCTGAACCCTTTGAAACGGTTGATACCGCAATTCCAATCATTCAGGACGTAATAACAAATACTCAAAAAGTAGCACAAAATTCAAATCTGTTTGGAGAATTAGACGAGCTAAACAAAAGAAGAATTGCAATACGCAGTCAGATTGATGCTATAAGTCAATATCAAAAAGAATATGAAGCATACAAAAGGAATTTGAATAAATCCGCTGACAGTTTACAGCCGATAGAATTTCTAAATGAAAAACTATCTGACCAATTAGTAGATTCATACGAAACAAAAGCATTTGTAGAGTCCTTAGAATCTTCCTTGAAAAGCATCAAAGAAAATCTATCCAAGAAAATTATCGAACCGATAAAGGTTACTGGCGATGCAAAAGAATTGAATAGACAATTAAAAGAAATTGAAAATAAAATTTCTAAACTGAATGAAATAAAGAAGAATTATTTGGCTGAAAGTCAGACAGAAGTTCAAAAATTCATTGTATTAGGAGAAATAAAACTCGCATTAGAGCAACTTTTAAAATTGGAGTTAGGAAAACCTATTGATAATATAAGGTTGAATATATTAACAGAAGAAAGTAAGGACTTGGCTAAAGTACCTACTGATACAAAACAAATAGAGTTCAATCTAAAAACCGAACTAAACAAAAGTATTCAACGCAATTTTAATCAATTAAAATCTTTACCAGCATACACAAATAGCAGGCTTGATTTTAATTCTGACAAAATGATTTTACAACTATATCCCGAAGGTCAATTGTTTCCTTTAGATAATGTTGGCAGTAAATCCAACTATATGTTTATGCACCTATGCGTTTATTTGGGTTTACACGAGCATCTAATAAATGTAAATCCAGAACATGTACCTCAATTCCTATTTATTGACCAACCAAGTATTCCATATTACGCAGGGAGTGATGAAATGCAAGGAAATGACGATAGGTCAAAACTAATAGATGCTTTTACGCTACTAAACTCATTTATTGAGTTCATTGTAAAAGAAAAAAACAATCATTTTCAAATATTTATGGTAGAACACGCTTCTAAAGATTATTGGATAAACAATAACTTGTCGCACTTCCATACTGTCGATGAATTTATAAATGGCAAAGGGCTTATTCCAAAAGAAATATACGGCAATAACTAAAAATTTATGCAAAAAATTAACTTAGGTAAATTAAATAAATTAATTATCCATAACATTGGTAATAAAGGTAGTGCTGATGGGGTAAGGTTTTCTGATGAAATGACGAACTTTGAAAGTGTTGAAGAAATAATCAATAAGCTAATTGTCAGTAATTTTAAGTTCGATGAACTATACCAATTTCACTTTCTTCCTCATCTGGATTTGAATCCTGTATACTCTTTCGTTAGCTCGATTTTTAGTGACACAGAATATGAAAATTTTATAGAGCACTCTAAAAATGTGGGTAGATATCTCTATGATAAAAGTACGCATCCTCAAATTAAATCAGGAGAATTATGTGTGTTCTATATGAATGATAGCTCCATTGATGATGAGGTAACGGATTGTATTGGAATTTTCAAATCGGAGAATAAAGAAACGGTCTTAAAAATTGAAGATAAAAAAACAAGTTATGGATTGTCCGATGTGAGCGGAATAAACATACATAAGTTAGATAAAGGCTGTCTTATTTTTAACTTAGAAAAAGAGAAAGGGTATTTAGTTGCTCTTGTAGATAATACGAACAAAAACATAGAAGCTCAATATTGGAAAGATGAATTTTTAAGTGTTAAACCACAAAGAAATGAATATCATCAAACAAACGAATTCTTAGGGATTACAAAGCAATTTGTCACAAAACAATTGGATGAGGATTTTGACGTAAGCAAAGCCGACAAGATAGATTTTTTAAATCGTTCTGTTGATTATTTCAAAAAGAATGAAACATTTGACAAACAAGAATTTGAAGAAGAAGTTTTTGGAGATAGTAATGTTATAGAGTCATTTAGAAAATTTGACCAGACTTATCGACAAGAAAATGAAGTGGAGCTTGCTGACAGCTTTGAAATATCAGCCCAAGCTGTAAAAAAACAGGCACGTGTCTTCAAAAATGTACTTAAACTTGATAAAAACTTCCATATCTATATTCACGGAAACCGAGAAATGATAGAACAAGGCGTTGATGAAAATGGAAGAAAATATTACAAAATCTATTACGAAGAAGAGAATTAAGATTAAATGAATGAGTTTACTTCCAATAACATAGATATTTTCCGCTCCCTCTTCAAAGGCAGAGAAGACGTGTTTGCCGTTCGTTGGGAGAAATCAGGAAAATCGGGATATATGCCTTCCTGTCAATATGATCCATACCATTATCAGGTTCATAAGAGGAATGGCGGAACGTTTGCAAATTATCCACACAAAACGTACCTGCCACTTATTGATAATGAAATTCAAAAACACTTAAACGGTGTACAGCAAATTGGTATTTATCCCTTATTTAAAGACAATACCTCTTGGTTTTTGGTGGCTGATTTTGACAAACAAAATTGGAAAGAAGAAGCCGTAAGTTTCTTAAACGCTTGCAAGGAGAAAGACATTCCTGCTTATTTGGAGCGTTCCCGCTCGGGAAATGGCGGACACGTTTGGATATTTTTTGACAAACCTTATCCGTCTGTCAGAAGCAGAAAAGTTTTCATTTCTATTTTGGAACAATCAGGAGCATTTTCAATGTTTGACAAAAGCTCAAGTTTCGACAGATTGTTTCCTAATCAGGATTTTCTTTCGGGAAAAGGTTTGGGCAATCTAATTGCTTTGCCGTTTTTCAAACCTGCAATGGAGAATGGAAACAGTTGCTTTATTAACTCTGAAACTTTTGAGCCTTATCCCAACCAATGGCAATTCTTGAATGAAATTGAAAGGGTTTCGATTGGTGTATTGGACAATTTGCATCCGGAAGTTTTAACAATGCAAAATCTTCCAATTCCTAAAAACCATAATGGCAAACTATCCATTACACTTCAACAAAACATCCGAATTCAACGAGATGGATTAACAATACCACTCGTCAATTTTTTGAAAGAAGAACTGAACTTTGCCAATTCGGAATTTTTCATCAAGAAGAAATCGGGTAAAAATACTTTTGGGACAGAACGTTATTTTAAACTCGTGGAAGAAGCGGAAAATGAAGTCATCATTCCACGAGGCTTTATTGGTAAACTTTTGCGATTTTGCAAAGAACAAAACTTGGATTTTGATTTTCAAGACAACCGAAAACTAAAAGAAGAAATCTCATATTCGTTCAATGCTAATCTACGAAGTCATCAAGAAAAAGTTATTGAAGCGATTTCAAAAAAAGATTTTGGAGTTATCGTTGCTCTGCCAGGTTCAGGTAAAACGATTGTTGGTTTAAAGGTTATTGCTGATAAAAAACAACCTGCACTAATCGTTGTGCATCGCAAACAATTGTTGGAACAATGGCAGGAACGTGTTCAGGCATTTCTTGGAATTTCAAAACACGAAATCGGCATCATCGGACAGGGAAAAGTGAAGATTGGAGAGCAGATTACAATTGCAACTATTCAAAGTCTGCCGAAGCAAATTGAGCAAATCCAAAATCAATTCGGAACTATCTTGGTAGACGAATGTCATCATATTCCTGCCGAAACATTTCGCAATACCATTGAGAAATTAGAAACCTTTTATCTGTATGGATTGACGGCAACTCCTTTCCGAAAATACAATGACGACAAACTGATTTTTGCTTTTATTGGAGATATAATTTCGGAGATTGCTAACAACGAAATTGAAAATTTCAAACACGCCCAAATCATTGTAAGGAATACAGATTTGGATGTTCCTTTCAGTTCTAAAACGGATAATTTTGAAACGCTTTCAAAGATTTTGGTTCACGATTCAGAACGAAACAAGCTCATCCTGAACGACATCAAAAACGAACTTTCCAAAGGAAAAAGAATTACCATTATTACAGAAAGAAAAGAACATATTGATACACTTTACCTTTTTCTGAAACAATCTTACGAAGTCATTACGTTAAGTGGAGATGACACTGAAAGCAACAGAAAATCCAAATGGCAAACTTTACAGCAAGGTAATTTTCAGATACTGATTACCACAGGACAATACTTTGGTGAAGGCTCGGATTTGTCAAATATTAGTTCTCTGTTTTTGGTATATCCGTTTTCTTTTAAGGGTAAACTAATTCAATACATTGGTCGAGTACAACGTTCGGAAATCAACCCAACTATTTATGATTATCGGGATATCAAAATTGACTACCTGAACAAGTTGTTTTTAAAACGGAACACGTATTATCGTCAAATAGCCAAACAAGCAAGTCTATTTGATGAACCAACCGAATTTACTCCCGAGAGACAAAGTATAGTTATCGAAAAGCAAATCAAAATAGCGATTGAAGATTTGGATTTCAGATACGGCAATGTTGGCTTTGAATACATTGATAAAGAAAGTAATCAACGGTTTGATTTTGAAATCGAAAACGAAGAGTTCAGACCTGAATTTGAAGTGTTGAAACCTTATTTCATCAAGGTTTTGAAATCAAAATCCGTTATGATTGATATTTATGCCGAAATTGAAAATGGAGTGACTTTATCGCAATTAGCAACATCATCCAACATTGAAAGCATCAATAAAGAAATCGTTGAAAGTGTAAAGTTTCAGTTTCTGAACAAGAGTTTTATCGGTCAAATTCCGACTTCAAAACAAAATATGCTCACAACGAATGAATTGCCGAAAAATCAAAATATCTATACCAATGCCGAAAATGTTTTGGAAGACTTACTGAAAGGGAAGCAATATAAACATTCACGGCACATTCAGTTTTTGGCTGAAAGACACGAACGAAATGTAATGAAATTACGGTTTGTTTTACAGCCGTTTTCATTCGTCTTTCTGTTGGAAGGAGAACAAAACTACCACATCATTTTAGAAACTTTAGACACCGAAGAAGCAACCTATATCTGGCATACAGAAAAAAGCAAATCAGTTTTGATTGACACCATAAAACAAATTGATAAAGAATTGAACATCATCAGAGAAAAAGGAAGACAAGCCTATTTAGAAACCAATCCATCAAATTTTTCAAGAATTGTCCACGATTATTCTAATGACAATAAAGGGTTTACGATTTGGAAAGGACAATTGGAAGAACGGTTGATGTAAGAAATCGTTAATCTCTATTTGTATTTTTCAATAATTTAAGCATCGATATTTATGGTACAATATCATTTTGTATATTTGCTATGAGCTAACGGAAAGGTGTCGAAAAGCAAAGCAATAAGAACCGTTACTAAATCGTTACCTGACTTCTTTGATTATCTCTATAAAAGCTTATTATTCAACTGAAACAGCTTTTTCCTGAAAACTTTAAAATAAAAAAATCCGCCTAAGCGGACTTAAATATAATAAAAATGATTTGGTCTTATTGAGCGTTTTGAGCGTCTTTGATCATATTCTCATTTGCAGTAATTGCGAACTCTACTCTTCTGTTTTGAGCTCTACCTGCTTCAGTATCATTGCTTGCAATTGGTTCTTTTTCACCAACTCCCATGGTATGTATTCTGCTGGAAGCAATTCCTTTAGAAACTAAATAGGCTTTCACAGCTGCCGCTCTTCTATCGGAAAGAGAAAGGTTGTACTCGTCAGTACCTTTGCTGTCGGTATGTCCATAGATATTGATGTTGGTATCAGGATTGTTTTTCAACACTTCAGCCAATTTATCAAGGTTTGCCATCGCCGCGGAAGTCAAATTAGAAGAATCGAATCCGAAGTTAACCATATTTTCTTTCATGGTAACTTTAATTCCTTCACCCACTCTTTCTACTTCAGCACCTGGTAAAGTTTCCTTGATTTCTTTCGCTTGTTTATCCATGTTTCTACCGATAACGTTACCGGCAACACCACCAACGATTCCACCAAGAACTGCACCAGCAGGAGCATTTTTACCTTTACCGATGTTGTTTCCTAAAACACCTCCAATTACTGCACCAGCAGCGGTACCAATTACGGTTCCTTTTTGTTGGTTATTTGCGTTTTGAACTGATTCACAACTCGTTAACACCAATGAGGATGAAATGAATAAAGCTGCAATATTGGTTTTATTAAAAATATTCATAATTAAAAATTTATAAGGTTATTTCATGCCTGTTCTGGCAAAGTTATATACGATTCTTACATTTTCACCATTGGAAGGAATGTTTTGCTCTAAGCTAAAACCATCAGTAGTTTGGCTAATCAAATTTAAAGAGTAACCTTGGGTTACGGCTTTCGCTTTTGATCCTTCTAATAATTTTTTGAACTTGAATTCGTTTCCGTTCACTACTTCAAATTTAATTGGCTGAATAACACTTGGACAAGCACCACCACCGTTCAAAGTATAAGAACCGCTATAGTTATTCGGGATGAGTCTCCAGTGACTTCCAACGAAACATTGCGCATCAGCACCTTCGTCGAAAGGTCTTACTTTGAAATCCTTGTTGTAATCAACGCTGGTAATTTCCCAGTCGCCTTTCAATTTTAGGAATTCGCTTTTATTTGATTGAGCTGTTTTTGCGGTGGAACAAGAAACTGTGAATGCAGCTCCAATGATTCCGACCAATAGTAAATTTTTCATAGTAATAAAATTATTTAAAATCAAATAACTAAAAACCGTGCCAAGTTCAAAAATTTAAATAAAAAAAGCCCGAAAAACATCGGGCTTTTTGATATTGTGCTGAAAATTTATTTACTTTTCACACGTTTTTTAATAGGCTTTTTCGCAACTGTTGATTTTGTTGGCGTTGCTTTGTAGAAGTTGGTATAGGCATATTCGGCAGCTTTACGCACATCGATTACGCCACCCGCTTCAGAAATTAAATCAAATCTATTGTTCGTATTCGAATTAATCATTGCGTTGACCGAAGATTTGTTAGATGTTTTCACCAAAGATTCGATGATTTGTTCCGGTTTCAAATTCGGCATGTACGCCAACAAAACAGATGCAGCACCTGCTACCACCGGCGAAGCCATTGAAGTTCCTTGCAGATATTCGTATTTACCATCTGGTACGGTAGAATAAATTTTCTCGCCTGGCGCGAAAACATTCACCATTTTTTGGTTGTAATTGGAGAAATCTGCTCTCAAAAACTCATTATCGTTCGTTGATGCACCTACAACAATCATGTTGTTGATGAATGGTTTTGCATCGTTTACATCTTTAAAATTGGTAGGATAATAAACGTTTTCCGCAATGTTTTCATTCTCGTTTCCGGCAGCTTTTACTAATAAAACACCTTTATCTTGTGCATATTTGAAGGCATCCCAAACCGCAGCTTTACCTGGAGAAACAGGTTTACCGAAACTCATATTCAGGATTTTCGCTCCGTTGTCTACTGCGTATCTTATAGCGTTGGCAACATCTTTATCACGCTCATCACCATTCGGAACGGCTCTTACGGTCATTATTTTTGCAACTTTATAACCTACACCGTGCTGAATCTCTTTGCCTTGCGGAAGTCCGGCAATAATTCCGGCAACGTGGGTTCCGTGTTTTGCATCGGGACCTTCGTAGTGGTTATTTCCGTATTTTCTTTCCGAATAATCGTCGTAGTTATCACCAACGATTTCCGCTCTTGGATCGAAATCCAAATTATATTGTTTAGTCGCTTGTGGACCATAATAATCCAAAGCTTCTTTCATTTGAGCATCCAAATATTTCTGAACTTCCGCAGGACTTTTTCCTTTAACAGCAGGATCTTGAGCAATTTGTCCCAAAACAGAAACCGCCATCGCTTGTTCCTGAGTAGAAGGTTTTATCGCGGAAACAGCTTCTGGAGTTAAGTTTTTACCATTAAGTAAAGCAACCATACTCGGAATCATTTTCTGAATTCTGGAGTAAGTTTCATAACCTTGTTTTGCTTCAACGCTTTTTTTGGTAAAAATTTCTTTGGCTTTCATGTACATTGCAAATTCTTCCGGCATTTTCGCTTGATTTGCTTTATTGGTCGACGAATTTTCACCTTCAAATACTGGTTGATATTTTTTCACCACGCGGGTTACTTCCATATTATCTATGTCGATATCACCATTTTTACCACCGATAAAGTTCCAACCATAGATATCATCGATATAACCGTTATTATCATCATCTTTACCGTTATTTGGAACTTCATTTGGGTTTTTCCACATGTTTTTTACCAATCCCGGATGATCCACTTCTACACCGCTATCTAAAACGCCTACAACCACAGTTTTTGGTTTCAAGCCTTTTGATTCCAAATATTTATAAGCATTTTCGGTATTAACACCGTATACATTGGATGAAGAAAAATCTTTGTGATACCAAGTCATTAAATCTTTATCCTGCATCGGATCCAAAGTAGCAGTATTCTGAGCAAAAGATGCAAAACCTGTCAAAAAGCAGGCTGCAATAATAATTCTTTTCATAATTAAATATTATTTTGACTGAACATTTCTTAAATAGGTCAAACTTTCCGGTCCTTTGTTACAGATCAAATCCAAAATGGAGATATCTTTTTCGAAGCCAAGCTTGTCGGAAAAGGTTTGATAATATTCTTCCATTTCAAATTCCGATTCTTTTTTGGCAGAAAACTTATTTCTAAAATCCACCTCAGCCGGAGTTTTCGTGAACTCTTCATTCAAAGAATATGCCTTTTCTGTTTTAAGAATTTTTTGGATAATTTGTAGCGCATTCAAATTAAATTGAAATAAAGATTGCGTTTCGAAAGTGAAAATCTGCGCTAATTGATCTTCATAAAACTCAAAATAAGGTGAACTTTGGTAAGCGTTCTTAATTGATTTCCAGTGGAGTTTTTGCCAATTTTCCCTTTGCGAAACTTCAATTTCATTGATTGTTTTTTTTCCGTTATGCAAAACCGGAATAATCAAAGCCAATTTTCCGTTTGCCCCGTAAATTACGGTTCTGTTTCGGTAGGTTTGTTTCGGAAAATTTTCGAATTGCTCGAGCGTAACTTCGGCGTCGTGCTGCAAAAAGACAGAAAACCAAGAAATGGGAGGTAAGTAAAATAAGGGCAATAAAACTTTCATTCTGGATCGTACATAAAATAGGTTAACAAAACCAATAGCCCCGATTGCAGCGGCATCCTTTTTCTTTTTTTCTTAGAAAAAAGAAAAAGATACAGCGGAAAGCGGGAATCAGCTCCCAAAAAAAAGAGGAAAATTAATCCACCTTTTCTTTTTTCTTAAAGAGTTTCGCGAAATAATCCCAACCGAAAAACAGCGCAAGAATAATCACGGCAACCCACCAATAGGAAGTTTTGTTGGCTTCACCGGTGTTGGTCGCTTTGAACATTCTGTCCCAGCGGATTTTTTTACCTTCTGGTTGATAGGATGAACTTTTATCTGCAAACAATCCTTCCACACTCATCCACGTAAACATCGGGCTTCCAACGATATTTTCTTCGGGAACGAAACCGAAAAATCGCGCATCCAAGGACGCATCGCGGTTGTCACCAATCATCATATAATAATCTTGCTGAATCGTGTATTGCGATGTTTCTTTACCGTTCACAAAGATTTTTCCGTTTTTATTTTCTAGTTTGTTATGCTCATACTCGGAGATTATCCACTGATATTCCGGTAAAGTTTCTTGATTTAAAGTTACGACATCGCCTTTTTTAGGAATTTTCAAAGGGCCATACCAATCCTGGTTCCATTTTTTGTTGATCGGGAAAATTGATTGTGTGGTGTCGATATTCTTGGTATAAGCATCTCTTGCAGCATTCACTTTATAGGAAACCGCTGCGGAATCTTTTGGCCAAATATGTTCTTTCAATTCGATAATTTGTGGCAGCTGCTTAATTTCTTTGGCGGTTTGATCCGTTAATCCCTGAAAATCATAAAGGTAGCCGGTTTCGGTTTGAATTTCCTGCACTGGAAGAAAACCATATTGTCTGTATAATGCAGGAATATCGAGTTGGCTTCCTGTAGTCGCGATGAATTTATGCTGTATTTGTTGGTCGCCTAAAATTGTTTCGGGTTTTCCGTTCACGAAAAGTCTTCCCGCTTTCATTTCGATAACATCTCCCGCAACAGCAACGCAACGTTTTACATAGGAATCTTTTCTATCAATCGCTGTATGAACAGAATCTCGAGGATAATTGAATACTACGATATCGTTTTTTTTAGGTTTGCTGAACTGGAAAATTCTGGAATAAGGTAATTTTACTGCGTCAACATAGGATTTCGGATCGTCTTTCGGGTTTCCTTTTTCACCAGTATCCATGATAGTTCCCTGCAAAAACGGAATTGCTAATGGACGCATCGGCATTCGGTAACCGTAACTCCATTTATTAACAAACAAGAAATCTCCGACAAGCAATGTTCTTTCCATAGATCCCGTAGGAATTCCAAAAGGTTGCGTAATAAAAACATGAACAATGGTTGCGAAAACTACTGCGAAAGTAACAGAACCCACGAAAGATTCTTTCTTTTTCTCATTTTTTTCTTCTTCGGTTAAATAAAGTTCGTCCTTTGCTTCAACTTCTGCATCTTTCGAATAATTCACAAAAGCCATATAAATAAAAGGAAGAACTACAGTAAGCAATTTCTGGGTGAAAGAACTTTTCCCGAAATGTTTCATTAAAAATAAATGAAAAACCGTCATCATAATCGGTCCTACAATTGGAAGATAGGCCATCGCAACCCACCATTTAGGGTGCTTGGTTTCTTTCTGAATGATAAAATAATTATAAAAAGGGACAAAAGCCAAAAGCGGATTGTAGCCCATTTTTTTGAAAAGCTTCCATGTAGAAATCCCCATCAATACGGAAAGAATGAGAACATAGACAGTATAAGTAAGAAAATAATTCATAATTTTTTGGCTTTTTGCTTTAGGATTGTTTTCTAGAGCAGTTTTTCATTAGTTTATTAATAGCAGAATTTGTTACAATCCCAGAACATCTTTCATAGAGAAGTTTCCGGTTTTTCCTTGAATCCATTCCGCAGCAATTACGGCTCCCAACGCAAATCCGTCTCGGCTGAAAGCGGTATGTTTAATTTCAATTTCGTCTACTTCGCTTCTATAGAAAACGCTGTGAGTTCCCGGAACCTCATCTTCTCGTATCGCAACAATTCCCAGTTGGTTTTCTTTGGTTTCATCGAGTTTCCAAGCATCAAATCTTTGATCATTTTTAATAATTCCTTCTGCCAAAGAAATTGCGGTTCCACTCGGTGCATCTTTTTTATGAGTGTGATGAATTTCTTCCAGCTGAACATGGTATTCCTTGAAGTTTTTCATTAAATCTGAAAGCTTTTCATTTAAAGCAAAGAACAAGTTCACACCCAAACTGAAATTGGAACCATATAAGAAAGCCGTATTATTTTCGGAAGCAATTTTCTCAATTTCAGGTTTCTGATCGAGCCAACCGGTAGTTCCGCAAATCACAGGAACTTTGTTTTCAAGGCAACTTTTAATATTATTGAAAGCCACTTCAGGATTGGTAAATTCTATCGCAACATCCGGATTATTCAGATTTTCCTTTGTGGGAGTTTCTGTTAATCTTGCCACAATTTCATGACCTCTTTTTTCGGCAATATCGGCAATGATTTTGCCCATTTTTCCGTATCCAACAATCGCTATTTTCATAATATATTTTGCGTCAAAGCGCTTCTTTTCTTTAAAAATTATAACTTAAACTTAATCCCGCTTTAGAATTTTGCTGACCAAATTCATCATAAATCACGGTGGGTTTCAAAGCCAAATCCGGATCTTTTCGGCCTTCATACAAGTGCGCATCAACTACTGCATCGACAATATTCAGAACATACACCAAGCCAGTCACCGCGATTGCATAATCCCGTTGTCGCTTTGCACGATCCTGAACTCTTCCCAAAGCATCCGCCGTAATTCCCGGAATATCCGAAAATTCATGAGTTTGTCCGTTTAGCTGAGCGATAAAAGCATCGCGATATCTGGTATATTGTTTTTGGTTCCAAAGAACAATTCCGACACCGGTTCCGATTCCGCCCCAAACGATTGGGATTTTCCAGTATTTTTTGTTGTAATACTGTCCTAAACCAGGCAAAACCGCAGAGTAAAGCCCGGCTTTTGTAGGATTATATTTCATCGTTTGGGTTACTGCATTGGCTTCCTGAATATCGGCGAACACCTGAACATCTGATTTTGAAGTTTTGGTAGAAATGGAATCCGTAGGATAATTTTCAACACGAATCGTATCTTTCGGACTGACTTGTGCGAAAACTTTCAGGGAAAACAACAGCATGAAAATTAGGGTAATTTTTTTCATTTATTAAAGTGTGAAAGGATATTTTCGAGCTCTTCTTCGTTTTTGAAATCGAGAACAATTTTTCCTTTTTTTCCGTTGGCGGAAGTTTTTATTTCAACTTTTACATCTAAGATATCAGCGAGATTTTTCTCTGCTTTCTTAAACTGATTCGTAACCGGAGCTTTTGGTTTTTTCTCCGCGGTAACAGGATTTTTCAACAAATTAGATTCCTGCTCAGCTTGTCTTACACTTAAATTATTTTTAATGATTCTATTGAAAAGCTCCTGCTGTTTCTGTGGATCATCCAAACTGATAATCGCTCTACCATGACCTGCAGAAATTTCCCCACTTCGAATAGAATTCTGAACATCCGGATCCAATCTCAACAAACGAATCGAGTTGGTAATGGTACTTCTTTCCTTTCCTACTCGTTGGCTCAGATTTTCCTGCGTCATCCCGATTTCTTCCAGTAAACGCTGATAAGTAAGGGCGATCTCAATGGCATCCAGATCTTCACGCTGAATATTTTCTACCAAAGCCATTTCGAGCAACTCCTGATCATTAACCAATCGAATATAAGCTGGAATAGTATCTAAACCTGCGATTTTACTTGCACGAAAACGTCGTTCACCGGAAATAATTTCAAATTTATCGCCATCTTTTCGAAGCGTAATCGGCTGAATTACTCCTAAATTTTTAATGGACTGCGCGAGATCGTTCAGGGCTTTTTCATCAAAATATGTCCGTGGCTGTGAAGCATTGGGATAAATATCCTCCAGTGACACTTCTACAATATTTCCTACAAATTTATCTGCACCTTCGTCGGTTGCGGAGTTTACGGTAGCTTTGGATTCGGCACTTAAAATAGCTCCCAAACCACGTCCCATTGCTCTTTTCTTGTCTTTCATTCGGTATAAATGATGATTGATGTTTAACTTAAAATTGGCTTAGTTCTTTACTAAACTATCGTTTTTCAATAGTACTTCTTCGGCCAATTGAAGGTACTGAATCGCTCCTTTGCTTTCTGCATCGTAATTCAAAATACTTTCACCAAAACTTGGCGCTTCACTCAAACGCACGTTTCTGCTGATAATGGTTTCGAAAACCATTTCCGGAAAATGTGAATTAACCTCTTCCACTACTTGATTGGAAAGTCTTAATCTGGAATCATACATTGTTAAAAGCAATCCTTCGATATCAAGTTCTTTATTGTGAATTTTCTGAACATTTTTAATGGTGTTGAGCAGTTTGCCCAAACCTTCCAAAGCGAAATATTCGCACTGGATGGGAATAATCACCGAATCCGCTGCGGTTAAGGCATTAATGGTAATCAATCCCAAACTTGGTGCACAATCGATGATGATATAGTCGTAATCATCTCTGATGGATTTTAGCGCTTCCTTCAACATATATTCGCGGTTTTCGCGATCTACCAATTCTATTTCAGCAGCTACCAAATCAATATGAGAAGGGATGATATCTAAATTGGGCGAAGCCGTTTTTTGGATACATTTTTCGGCATCCGCGCTGTGTTCCAGGAGGTTGTATGTCGAAAAGTTCGCTTCATCAATCCCCAAACCGGAAGTTGCATTCGCTTGTGGATCAGCATCAATCAATAAAATTTTCTTTTCTAATACTCCCAATGCTGCCGCTAAATTTACTGCGGTCGTAGTTTTTCCTACTCCACCTTTCTGATTTGCAACACCTATAACTTTAGCCATTATTTAAATTTTAATCTTCAAAAATACACTTTTTTCTGATTTTTAGATGATTGTTAATAACTCTGTTTAAGTTAAAATATTGTTAATTAGCCGTTTATGGATAAAAAAAATTATCCACAAAAGCATAGTTTTTGTGGATAAATGAGTGGAATATTTATTTACCGGATATTTTACTCAAATTGCATGGAAATCGGGAATTTGAAATAACTTCTTACATTTTCGCCATTCAATTTTGCTGGAGTCCATTTTCCTTTGATGCTTCGAATGGTTTTCTCTGCATCTTTATTGAATTGAGGATTGTCGCCATTAGCTTTTATGTTTGATATTGTTCCGTCTTTTTCTACGATAAAAGTTACAACAGTTCTCATCAAATCTCCGCTTCCTTCAAAATTCCCGGTATCGAAATTCCCAACGACTTTATTTCTGAAAGCGTCAATTCCTCCATTAAATTTTGCTTCTACATCAACCGTTGTCACCGGATTATTGTCTACTGTTTTCGGCGGAACAACCGCCGGAGTGGTCACCATCGGAATTTCAATTTGTGGCGGACTAACTACCGAAACGGGCGGATTATCCAAACTTGTAGTAATTCCAGGAACGGCATCTTCAATCTCTTGCTTGGTTAAAGGTTTAGGTTCATTTGCATTTTTAGTAGGAGTCGCTATTTGGGAATCATAGGTATTCACTTTTGGCGGAACAATTGGTTTTACAATGTCGGGAGTTTTTTCCGGAGTTTGATCAACAGGTTTCAAAGTATGTGAAGATGGAATCGGAGCTGTAACCACTGTTTTTGTCGAAAACGAATTAATCAACAAAGGCGTTAAAGCCGTCGCTGCAAATAAAGCAACACCAATCAGCAAAGACTTTTGCAAAATCTCACCTTCTTGATTTCTCAACACATAAGCACCATAATTTTTGTTACGATTTTCGAATAATATTTCATTAAAACGATTATTCTGATCAGATTTGAATAGATTTTTCATCACCTAAAAAGTTTTAAAATTAAACACCAATTTACAAGTTCATATCAATAAATGATAACTGGTAAAAATTCATCAAATTATAAGCCAATTACTTAATTAATTTAGATTGATATTATTCAAATCATAGCAATATGAAAATTTAAAGTAGAAATAAAAAAAAGCTGTCGGAAATTACCGACAACTTTTGTATAATTGTTTAAAGAACTTTAGAACAATTCTTTTCGAATGATATTTTGGCTTCTTTCCGGGCCTACGGAAACCAAATACACATTAATTCCTAAATAATTTTCGATAAACTCGATGTATTTTTTCGCATTTGCAGGCAATTCATCGTAGCTTCTTACTTTGGTAATATCTTCTGTCCAACCTTCTAGTTCTTCATAAATTGGTTCGTAGTTATAAAGTTTAGTGGTTGATGAAGTGAAATAATCGATGATTTTCCCATCTTCGGTTTTATATTGTGTTGCGATTTTCAAAGTAGGAATTCCGGAAAGCACGTCGAGTTTGGTGATCACAAGATTATTAATTCCATTGATCATCGTAGCATGCTTCAGCGAAACCAAATCGAGCCATCCGGTCCTTCTTGGTCTTCCGGTTGTCGCACCAAATTCGAATCCCGTTTGTCTTATTTTTTCGCCCAATTCATTATCAAGTTCCGTTGGGAAAGGTCCTTCGCCGACTCTTGTTGTGTAAGCTTTTGCTACACCGATAAGATTTTGAAGACTTGTTGGCGGCACTCCAGCTCCCGAACAAACTCCTCCTGTAGTAGGCGAAGACGAAGTTACATAAGGATAAGTTCCGAAATCGATATCTAACATTGCAGCTTGTGCACCTTCGAAAAGGATATTTTTTCCGTCGCGGATCGCTTGGTTTAGCTCCACCTCTGTATCGACGATTCTGTCTTTTAATTTTTGACCTAATTCAAGGAATTCATTGTAAATGTCATCAAATTCCAAAGTTGGTTTATCAAAATATTTTTCAAAAAGTGAATTTTTTATTTTAAGATTTTTCTTAATTTTTTCAGCTAAAACCTCAGGATTCAAAAGATCCACCATGCGGATTCCGACTCTGGCAATTTTGTCTTCGTAGCAAGGTCCGATTCCTTTTTTTGTAGTTCCAATATGGGTTCCGCCCGCTTCTTCTTCGCGATAGGTATCGAGGAGAATATGATAAGGCATAATCACATGAGCTCTTCGGCTGATAAAAACGTGATCTGTTTTCATGCCTTTTTCTTCAATTTGCCCGATTTCTTTCAAGAAAGCTTTTGGATTCACCACTACTCCGTTTGCAATAATACATTTTCCTTTGCATTGCAAAACACCAGATGGAAGCAAATGCAAAACAAATTTCTCATCACCAACATACACGGTGTGTCCAGCATTATCGCCGCCTTGAAAGCGTACCACATAGTCCGATTTGGCCGATAAAACATCTGTGATTTTCCCTTTGCCTTCATCTCCGTACTGAAGACCAACCACTACATAAGTTGACATATTTACTTTATTTTTAGATTTCCACAAAAATAGATTTAATAAAAGATTTGCGCAAAGGTTTAGGAAAGAAATCGCATTTTTGATTTATAAAAATGTTTAAATATTTTAATTTAAAAAAATTATTTAAAAAAACCTTAAATTTGCATATTGTAAATAATCTATGGAATCTATACAAATTCACGACAAAACCTTTGTTCCTTATTTAAAGGATGCAGAAATCCAAGAAATCGTAAAAGCTACCGCGCTAAAAATCTATGAAGACTACAAAGACGAAACCCCAGTATTTGTGGGCGTTTTGAATGGAGTTATCATGTTTTTTTCCGATTTACTGAAACATTATCCAGGGAAATGCGAAATCGCTTTTATCCAAATGAGTTCCTACGCGGGAACCAAATCGACAGGGATTGTTTACCAAAAAATGGAATTAACGAAAGATATCAAAGACCGACACATTATTTTGGTTGAAGATATCGTGGATACCGGAAACACTGTAGAAAGTCTTTTTCAATATTTCACCGAAACACAGCGACCAAAATCTGTAAAATTAGCTTCATTCCTATTGAAACCGGATGTTTACAAGAAAGAATTCAAATTGGATTATATCGGAAAAGAAATTCCGAATAAATTTGTTTTAGGCTACGGATTGGATTACGACGAACTTGGCAGAAACTTGAAAGATTTATACCAGCTTGAAGAAGGCCGAATCAATGAATAACTTTCTTAAAAATAGACGAGAAAATAAATCTAAATCTTCAAATACAAATCTAATAAAATGATAAACATCGTTCTCTTCGGTCCTCCAGGAAGCGGAAAAGGTACACAGGCGCAAAACCTGATTAAAAAATTCAACCTTAAGCAAATTTCTACCGGCGATTTGTTCCGTTACAACATTAAAAACGGTACTGAACTTGGCCAATTGGCAAAATCATACATCGACAAAGGCGAACTCGTTCCCGATCAGGTAACCACAGAAATGCTGAAAGATGAAGTGAAAAAACCAACCGAAACCAACGGATTTATTTTCGACGGATATCCAAGAACAGCCAACCAAGCCGAAGCTTTAGAAACTATCGTAAAAGAAATTTTGAATGATGATATTTCGATCTGCCTTTCCCTAGTTGTAGATGATGAAATTTTGGTAGAACGATTACTGAAAAGAGGCGAAACCAGCGGAAGGACCGATGATTCCAACGAAGATATCATCCGAGCAAGAATTAAAGAATATTACGCGAAAACCGCAGAAGTTGCCGAATTATACAAAAAACAAGGCAAATATGTGGAAGTAAATGGAGTCGGAGCCGTCGATGAAATTTCCGAAAAACTCTTCGCGGAGGTAGAAAAAATAAAATAGATGAAAGCAGTGAAAGGTTTTTTTAAGAAAAATCTTTACTCAATCATCTTTCAGAACATATAAGAATTAAAAATGTCAAATTTCGTAGATTACGTAAAAATCCACTGTAAAAGTGGTCATGGCGGTGCCGGATCAGCGCATCTTCGCCGTGAAAAATATATTCCGAAAGGCGGTCCCGACGGTGGCGACGGTGGACGCGGCGGTCACGTAATTATGAAAGGAAACGCTCATGAATGGACGCTTCTTCCTCTTCGTTTTACCCGCCACATCAAAGCAGAACGAGGACACAACGGAGGGAAAAACCAGCTTACCGGCGCTTATGGGCAAGATGTTTACATAGAAGTTCCTATGGGCACTATTGCTAGAAATGAGGAAGGTGAAATCTTAGGCGAAATCTTAGAAGACGGCCAGGAAATCATCATCATGAAAGGTGGAATGGGCGGTTTAGGTAACGAACATTTCAAATCTTCTACCAACCAAACTCCACGGTACGCGCAACCTGGAATGCCTGGAGAGGAAGGTTATGTTACTTTCGAATTGAAACTTCTGGCGGATGTAGGACTTGTTGGCTTCCCGAATGCAGGAAAATCTACGCTTTTGGCGGCAGTTTCCGCAGCTAAACCGAAAATTGCTGATTACGCATTTACGACGCTTACTCCCAATTTAGGAATTGTAGATTACCGAAACTACAAATCTTTCGTAATGGCGGATATTCCCGGGATTATCGAAGGCGCTGCGGAAGGAAAAGGTTTGGGACACCGATTTTTAAGACATATTGAAAGAAACTCAATTCTTTTGTTCCTAATTCCAGCTGATGCGGAAGATTATTTCCAAGAATTTAAAATTTTGGAAAACGAATTAAAAGAATTTAATCCTGAACTTTTAGATAAAGATTTCATCATTTCCATTTCAAAAGCTGATATGTTGGATGAAGAACTGAAAGCTGAAATCTCCAAGAAATTCCCAGAAAATAAGCAGCCAATTTTCTTCTCTGCGGTTACACAGGAAGGATTGATGGAACTGAAAGATGAAATCTGGAAAAAGCTTCATGGTTAGTTATATTAAAAGATAAAAATAGATTTGAAAGATTTCAAGTCTATTTTTTTTTGGTATAAAAATTGACTTTTACGTAACAAAGCAAATTTATGAAATATTTACTCATCTTATTGTCAATTACATTGCTGATATCTTGTGCAACTACCACCAAATCTAAATATTCCAAAATCGAATACGAAGCAGGAGCTTGTTTTGGTTTTTGCCCGATTTTTAAAATTACCATCAATCCCGACAGAACTGCGGTGATAGAAGCAGAGCGATTTACCTTTACCGAAGGCAGAACCAAAGATGATATGTCTGGGGAAAAAGAAGGAACTTTCAAAACAACCATTAAAGAAGCTGATTACCAATTACTTTTGTCAAAATTAGATTCTTTGGATTTAAAAAATTTAAAGGATTATTACGGAAACAAAAACGTTACCGATTTACCAACTTCTCATTTGAAAATCACCTTCGCTGATGGAACACAAAAACACATAGAAGATTATGGAAAAGGCGGAACCGAAAAACTAGATGAAGTATATCAACTCATTGAAGATTTAAGAAAATCACAGGATTGGACTAAAGTGAATTAATCGTCACAAAAAAACAGTAAGCTAGTGCTAAATTAATTTACACTATATTTGCAACACAAAATTCCTTCTTCGCGGAAGGATTTTTTATGAACGATGTCATTCTTAATGAAATTCGCCACCTGCGAAATCCGAAATTTTTCGAAATTTTCAACTTCATTTCTTCGTTACATTACTTAAAGAATGACGCAGTTCATTTTATTATAATTAAAAATTTTTCATTTGAAATTTACCGACTTAAAACTCATCGATCCTATCGCTAAAGCGTTACAGGAAGAAGGTTACACCAAACCAACCCCAATTCAGGAACAAGCCATTCCAAGTATTCTAGAAGGCAAAGACCTCCTCGGAACCGCACAAACAGGAACCGGAAAAACAGCAGCTTTTGCTATTCCAATTCTGCAAAATTTAACTCAGAAAAACATTCGAAATAACCAAATCAAAGCTTTGATTCTGACTCCAACCAGAGAGTTGGCCATTCAAATCGAAGAAAGTTTCAACGCTTACGGAAGACATTTGAAGATGAGAAATCTTGTCGTTTTCGGTGGCGTAAAACAAGGCGCACAGGAAGCCGCTCTTAAAAAAGGAGTGGATATTTTGGTAGCAACACCGGGAAGACTTTTAGATTTTATTGCTCAAGGAATCATCTCTTTGAAAAATCTTGAAATCTTCGTATTAGACGAAGCCGACCGAATGCTCGACATGGGTTTTGTACACGATGTAAAAAGAATTGTGAAACTTTTACCCCAAAAAAGACAGACTTTGTTTTTTTCGGCAACTTTCCCGGATGAGATTAAAACATTGGCAAATTCCATGCTTAGTAATCCTGTGAAAGTATCAGTAGCACCGGTTTCCGCAACTGCAGATACTATTCAGCAGAAAGTTTATTTTGTTGAAAAAGACAACAAACTGGATTTGCTTACCCACATTCTTAAGCAAGATATTTCCGATTCGGTTTTGGTATTTTCCAGAACCAAACACGGCGCTGATAAAATCGCCAGAAAATTGCAGTCTCAAAAGATTTCTGCCGAAGCCATCCACGGAAATAAATCGCAAAACCAAAGACAAAACGCACTCACCAATTTCAAATCCGGAAAAACCAGAATTTTGGTTGCTACCGATATCGCAGCAAGAGGAATTGATATTGATGAACTGAAATATGTCGTAAATTTCGAGCTTTCTGATGTCTCCGAAACTTATGTTCACCGAATCGGAAGAACTGGAAGAGCCGGTGTTGAAGGGAAATCGATATCATTTGTGGACGGATTGGATTTGGTCAATTTAAAAAATACAGAGAAACTTATTGGCAAGAAAATCCCTGTAGAAACCGATCATCCGTTTCATACCGACAATCTGGTTCCGCAGAAAAGAGATTCGAACAACAAACCATTCACCCCAAGACCAAAGCCACAAAGCAAAGAAAATATCGGCTTCAAAAAACCGAAAAACAAAAGTAATTTTTCGCGAAATAAATAAAGTGAAAAACTAAAATAAGCTGCGAATTAAAGGAAAAAACCTTCTTTAATTCGCGGCATTTTTATGTTTAAATTTTAAAAAGTTGCAGTGCATTTTCTGTGGTAATTCTGTCGATTTCAGAGAAGTCTTTTCCGTAAATATCGACCAATTTTCCTGCAACCAAATCGAGATACGCACTTTCGTTTCTTTTTCCTCGATGTGGAACTGGCGCAAGATAAGGCGAATCGGTTTCTAAAACGATTTTTTCTAAAGGAATTTCATTTAAAAACTGATCAATTTTCCCGTTTTTGAAGGTGACTACTCCACCAATTCCTAGAATAAAATTCAAATCGATGGCGTGTTTCGCTTGCTCCAGATTTCCCGAGAAACAGTGGAAAATCCCTCGTAATTTCGGATGTTTTTTTCTTTCTAAAACTTCAAAAGTCTCGTCGAAACTTTCTCTTGTGTGAATCACAATTGGTAAATCTCTTTCGATTGCCCAATCAATTTGCTGCTCGAAAGCCTTAATTTGGATATCTAAAGTAGTTTTGTCCCAATATAAATCGATTCCAATTTCTCCAATTGCTGGAAAATACCTTTGATTGAGGTAATTTTGAACAAGTTTCAATTCGTTTTCCCAAGTTTCAGGTTTTACATAACAGGGATGAAGTCCCATCATGGAATAGATTTGGTTAGGGAATTCGCTTTCCAAAGCCAGCATTTTTTCATGAGTTTCAGAATCGATTGCCGGAAGAAAAAACTTAGAAACTCCTTTATTCAAAGCTCTTCCGATGGTTTCTTTTCGGTCTTGATCAAATTCTTCGGAGTATAAATGGGTATGGGTATCGATCATTTTGTTTATATTTCATATTCGCAGCCCGACTTGAACGGAGCTCTTTTTGTGCAGCGAAGCGGAACAAAAAAGCGGGAGTGGAAGGCGGAAAAAGCTGCCCAAATAATTTAAAATATTTTATGTTTTACTTTAGCTTGTTGAATGGCGATTTTTTCCTTAATATTTTCTAAAAACTCCTGATGTTTCGGGCTTTTTTCATCGGAAGTTTTGTGCGCTAATGCTTTCGCAATTTTGAAATTTTCTTCTACAAATTCTTTTGTTGTTTCGGAAAAATAGGCGTTACCGAATTTCTCCCAAATGTATTGCACCGCTTGTTTGTTAGGATGAATCAAATCCTCTTTATAGAATCGGTAATCGCGCAAATCGTCCATTAAAATTTCATAAATCGGCAGATAATGGCAATTTTCAAACTGTGGCAAAATCTCGTGAATGGCGGTGATGAGTTTGGATTTGCTCCAATTGTTTTCCACCATTCCGTCTTTGGTATGACGAACCGGTGAAACGGTGAATAAAATCTGTACATCGTCTTTGCAAATATCCTTCAAAGTAGTCACAGTTTCATAAATAGAATCGGTGATTTCCAGATGGGTTAACATTCTTTTTTGAAAGAATTTTCCGGGGATTTTATGGCAATTTGCAACCAATTTTTTCTTTGGCAAAAATTCATAAATAAAAGAAGTTCCATAGGTAATTATCACCCAATTGGTGGTCTGAAGAAAACGGTTTCCAAGTTCTATTTGGTGATTGATTTTCTCTAAAATCTGATGCACAAACCTGGAATTGAAGCTGCTGTGATGATCCAGAGAAATCAGTTCATCATTGTATTTGATCAAATCCTCTTCGGTATAAAATTCAGCATCGTGAAGTTTTTTCAATGCTTGATTAATGGAAAACGGATTAAAAACGGTTCCAAAAGGATTGTTGAGAACTTGCATTTGAGCAGTTTCCAGCAGATCGGACATTTCGGTTGCGAAACAAGATCCTATGGAAAAAATTCGGTCTTGGGTTTCTATTTTTTTGGGGAAAGCAGGAATTTCTACTTCGGTGCGGAATTTCATTTTTTCAATTTGAAAGTTTGAGAATTTACGATTCTCTTCTTAAAAGATAATTGGCCAACTCGACAAACGGCTTCTTTTTCTCATCCGGAACGTCAATTTTATTCAAATAATCCTGAGCAATTTCGTTGTATTTTTGGATGAGAAGCAGTGTTTTTTCATCAACTTTGGTACGGCGGAAAATCTTTTCTACGCTGTAGATTTTATCTACATTATCGGTTTTTTTGGAGTACCAATATTCCAATTCTTTTCGTTCTTCCTCGGTTGCATTTTCTTTTGCGAGAAGATAAAGAACGGTTTTTTTGTTTTCATAAATATCGCCTGCATGTTTTTTACCAAATTGCTCCTGATTTCCGAATACATCTAAATAATCATCCATAATTTGAAAAGCAATTCCTACGTTTTTACCAAAATTAAAAATCGCTTTTGCATCTTTGAAATCTGCGCCGGCAATTAACGCTCCAATTTCAAAAGAAGATGCACTTAAAACTCCTGTTTTATAGGTAATCATTCGGATATAATCGTTGAAAGTTACGTTTGGTAAAGTCTCAAAATTAATATCATATTGTTGTCCTTCGCACAGCAATAGTCCGGTATGAGTAAAAACACGGATACAAGCTTTGAACAGTTCCGGTTCCAGATCTTCAAAAAACTTATAAGCTTTTAATAAAAGCGCATCACCGGAAAGGATTCCTGTATTAATACCGTGCAAGGTATGAATGGTTGGTTGGTTTCTTCGAAGTGGCGCCTCATCCATAATATCATCATGAATCAGTGTGAAGTTGTGGAAAAACTCAATCGCTAAAGCCGGTTTTATAGCTTTTTGAAGATCTCCACCAAACAGATCATTGGCCATAAGAACCATAATCGGGCGAAGTCTTTTACCACCATGCGAAATTATATAATTCATAGGTTCATAGAGTTCTGTAGGTTTGTCTTTAAAGACATATTTTTCCACAGCCTTGGCTACGATTTCCTGATATTTATCTAAAAATTGCATAAAAATGATGTTTTTACAAATTTACAATTTTAAAAACTTTTTGTTTCTAAATAGTTGATAAAAAAAAACCACTTCTTAAAAAAAGTGGCTTTAAATATTTTAAGGTTTAAAAAACTTTATCGGACAGCAACAATGAGTAAGTAAGTAATACCCGCAACAATCGCGGAGATTGGAATGGTTAAAACCCATGCCCATAGCAAACTTACCGTTATTCCCCAACGCACTGCTGAGATCCGTTTCGTTAATCCTACCCCGATAATCGCACCGGTGATGGTATGTGTGGTAGAAACCGGAATCCCGAAATGTTCGGTTAAGAAAAGAGTGACAGCACCTGCTGTTTCAGCTGCAACACCTTCAAGTGGAGTAACTTTGGTGATTCTAGTTCCCATTGTTTTCACAATTTTCCAGCCGCCACTCATGGTTCCGAGGGCAATCATAAGGAACGAGGTGATGGGCACCCAATAGTAATGCTCTACGAAATAAGTAAACTGATGCGATCCATCCATGGCTAGGTAAACAGGATCCTGCAGCATTTGAACATGATAATAAATCACGGCTGCACCGATAATTCCCATTACTTTTTGCGCATCATTGGTTCCATGTCCCAAACTGAACAATGCGGAGGAAACCAACTGCAATTTTTTGAAAATATTATCCGCTTTTCGGGGATTTGTTTTTTTGGCAATATTTACAATAATCAAAGTGATGATAATAGAAATAATAGATCCAATAATTGGAGCGAGGAAGATGAAAAGGATAATTGGAATAACTTTATCATATTTCACCACATTTTGGCTAAATAACTGCTTAAAGGCAAGCGATGCGGTATCAAAAAAAGAAAGATCCGGCTGAGCCAAAGCTACTGCATTATAATCTGAAACTAAAGCATACATCAATGCTGCACCCAAAAATCCACCGATTAATGTGTGTGAAGATGATGATGGAATTCCGAACCACCAAGTGAGTAAATTCCAGGCGATTGCGGCGATTAACCCAGCAAAAATAACTTCAAGATTGATGTAATCTTCGTTGACTGATTTGGCAATTGTGTTTCCGATCTTAAATTCGCCGATGATGTACATCGCCACAAAGAAAGCCGCAAAATTCCACACTGCTGCCCATAATACTGCTTGAAAAGGCGTTAAAACTTTGGTGGAAACAATGGTCGCAATGGAATTGGCTGCATCATGAAATCCGTTGATATAATCAAAAATTAATGCTAAAACGATGATTACAATTAATAATATTGGTAAATCCATTCTTTATTTTTAATGTTAAAGGATCTGGTTACGCATATTTAATCACGATACTGTCCATGGTGTTTGCTACATCTTCAGCCTTATCGGTTACGATTTCAAGATATTCCAGAACGGATTTTATTTTGATCACGTTAATCGCATCGTTCGTTTCAAAAAGCTTTACGATTGCCTGGCTTAAAACATCATCAGCAATATTTTCGTAAGAATTGATTTTGATACAAGATTCTTTAACACCTTTCGGATTCTTAAAATCTTTAAGGTTATTCATCGCTGTTTGAATTTCCACGCAAGACTTATAAATCAACAATGAAAACTCTGTGTATGCAGGATCTAGAGGAGTTTTATATAAATAAATATATTTTGCAGAAGCATACATATAATCCGCAATATCGTCCAACCCGCTTGCTAAATGGCTGATATCTTCCCTATCAAAAGGAGTGATAAAATTTTCTCCTAATTGCACAAAAATCTCATGAGTGAGATCGTCCAATTTATGCTCGTAATCGCTCATATTTTTTAGCATCGTATCATCATTGATGTCAAAATCCATCAATCCTTCATGAAACTCTTTGGACATTTGGGTAAGCGTTGCAGCTACTTTTTCGAAGAGTACAAAAAACACTTTGTCTTTTGGTTGGAATGCTTTAAAGATATTTCCGATTCCCATTGTTTATCATTTAAAATTAGTGGTGCAAATTTCCGAAAAAGCGTTTTAACTGCACGATTTTAATATTAAGTTTTATTAACATTAATGATTTTCTTTCCACAAATTACAAAAAAAGCAGCTCTGTTTTCGTACAGAACTGCTTAGTTTATCAATTTCAGCGGAAATTAGTTCGCCACTTCGGCTCTCATTTCTTTCCCTTTGAATTTCTGGGTTTGCAAACCTTTCAAAACTTCATCCTTAAAAGATTTTTCTACTTCAAAAAATGAGAATTTTTCAAGAATTTCGATGTCTCCGATATCTGGTCTTTTCTTAGATTTCGCGGTGGATTTGTTGATAATTTCCAACATATCCATCTTTTTCAATTGGTCTTTTTTACCAAGATTAAAGAAAAATCTCACCATATCGCCATTGTTTTTTCTTGGCTTTCTGTCGCGGTCTCTTCCACCATCTCGGTAGTTATCTCTTCGATCGCCTCTGTCTCTTCCACGATCTCTGTCTCTTCCTCTGTCACGATCTCTTCCACCTCTTTCGCCGCGGTCGTCACTATTGAATTTTTGATCTGCCAAATCGTTCTTGTCTTTGTAGAACATGGCTAAGTCTCTCAATTGCAATTGCAATAATTTGTGAACCAATTCTTCTTTAGAAAATTCCGATAAATCTGGGATTAAAGCATCATCAAAAGTAAAAAACTCCTCATGTTCCGTGAATAATTTCTCGAAAACACCACCTACCTGAGCTTTGATAATCGCTTCTCCGGTTGGAATTTTTTTCTCAACGATATCAATTTTTGTAGAAGATTTTATCTGCTTTAATTTTCTGGATTCTTCAGGTTTAATCAAAGCCATTGATATTCCGTCCTTCCCTGCTCTACCCGTTCTACCACTTCTGTGAACGAAAACTTCCGGATCATCCGGCAAGGAATAATGAATAACATGCGTCAATGAATTTACATCCAACCCACGTGCAGCCACATCTGTCGCCACCAAGATATCAATATTTTTGAGTCGGAATTTTTTCATTACGGTGTCTCGCTGTGCTTGCGATAAATCGCCGTGAAGTGCATCTGCAGCATAACCGTTTTGCATTAAAAAGTCTGCTACTTCCTGGGTCTCCATACGGGTACGGCAGAAAATAATCGAATATTGATTCGGATTAGCGTCAATCAATCTTTTCAAAGCTTCTTTTTTATGACGGTAACCTACCACATAAAATTCATGCTTGATGTTTTTCTTCACCTCATTGATCGATCCTACGGAAATACGGTGAGGAGAAGTTAAATAATTCTTGGAAATTCTTTCCACCTCTTTATTCATCGTTGCTGAGAATAAATAAGTTTGTTTCGTTTCCGGAGTTTCTTTCAAAATAGTTTCCAAATCATCTTTGAAACCCATTGAAAGCATTTCATCAGCTTCATCTAAAACCAGCCACTGAATTTCCGAGAAATCCAATGCTTTTCTGTTAATTAAATCGATCACACGACCCGGAGTTCCCACAATAATTTGTGGTTTATCACGAAGCGATCGGATTTGATCCATAATACTGCTACCACCATAAACCGCTGTAGTTTTGATGTTTGGCAAATATTTGGAATAATTTTTAATGTCTTTCGTAATCTGAAGACACAGCTCTCTTGTCGGACAAAGCACCAAAAATTGGATTTTGCGACTACCCTCGTCAATCATATCCAAAATCGGAAGCGAAAATGCTGCTGTTTTGCCCGTCCCTGTCTGCGCTAGTGCGATCATGTCGCGTATATCTGTAGAGATAAAAGGAATGGTCTGTTTTTGGATTTCTGTTGGGCTTGTAAACCCTAATTCACCAACTGCCTTTAGAATTTCTGGACTTAGGCTGGTTTCTGTAAATAAATTCATTAAGTATATTAAATATTTTGCAAATATACGTTTTTTTGAATTGATAAAAATTACATTGTTTTATTAAATTTATCTTAAAGAATACAATAATTACCGTACAACTCCAATTTTTCAGTAAATTTGGACTTAAATCTAAGCAATATGTCCTCTAAAATAGAAGCTTCAACACTCCATTTTCTTAAAAATCTTTCAAAAAACAATAATCGCGAATGGTTTACAGAAAATAAAGACCAATATATCGCAGCTCAACAAAATGTCTTGAATATGGTAGAAAATTTAATTGAAAAAATTGGAGCTTTTGATGAAGAAATCATGAAAATTGATGCCAAGAAATCGCTCTATCGCATTTATCGTGATGTGCGTTTTTCTAAAGATAAATCGCCCTATAAAACCAACTTCGGTGCAGGTCTGGGAATGGGAAAAGGCAATAAAATTTCCGGATATTACTTGCATATCGAACCCGGAAAATCTTTTCTCGCCGGAGGAGTTTACCAGCCGGAACCTTCTGTTTTAAAAGAAATCCGCAAAGAAATTTCGATGAATGCCAAAGAATTTCAAGAAATTCTACAACAAGACGATTTCCGTAATAATTTCCGCGGATTGAGCGTGGAAGCCAAGTTGCAAAGAGTTCCCAATGGTTTCGACAAAGACGATCCTATGGCAGAATTCTTAAAATTAAAAAACTTAATTGTCGTTCATCCGATTTCTGATGACGCTTTGATGGGCGAAAATGCCACGAAAAACATGACCAAGATTTTCCAATCAATGAAACCACTCAATGATTTTCTGAGTGCGCCGTTTTTGTAATATTTAACGTAAAAATCCTTTAATTTTTTAAAGAATTTAATATTTTCTGAAGTTCCGGATCTTTTGGATTGATGGAATAGTAATTAGCAATCGTCCCTTTTTGATCGATTACCATAAATCTCGGAACCCAATTCAGGTCGATATAATTGTTGAAATTATTTTTCCAACCTTCATCAAACCAGTAATTTTCCTGATCGACAATATTATACTTTTCTAGTCCTTTTTTCCATTGTTCATGGGATCTGTCGAGCGAGAAATACACAAATTCTATTTCAGGATTATTTTCTTTCAACTCCTTTGTAGAAGGCAACGCAAGAATACAATCACGACACCAGCTTGCCCAGAAATCAATGATTAAAATTTTGCCTTTATGTTGTTCCAAAACATCATTAATGCTCACTTTCTTCCCGGAAGCGGTGACGATTTTCTGAGCCAGTGCTTCTTTCGAAAACTCGGTTTTTAAAACATCCGGAACTTTTTGCGAAAATGCATTGAACCCGAATAATATTAAACCTAAAAATAGTAACTTTTTCATATTAATTTTTTTCAAACAAAACTACTGAAAACTCAGTATTAATCGTTGCTTTTCCATTTTCAACTTTCGTCATTTGCCCGGAATAAGCGTCTCGTAATTTTGTTCCATTTTCAAAAATGCCTTCAACCGAAATTTCTTGGGTTCCGGAATTTAAATTTAAACCAATCAAAACTTTATCATCATTATAAACCCTTGTAAACCAATACGGACTTGCTGAAATCATTTGATGAACGCCCGCTCCAACCGCAGGATGATTTGCTCGAAATTTTCCTAATTTTTGGTAATGTTGCAATAATTTTTGACTTTCAGTATTATTTTGAAGATCAGTCCAATTCATATTGCTGCGAAGCGTTGCATCGCCTGTTGCGCCTTCAATCGTTAAATCGCGCGCAGATTCGTCGCCGTAATAAACTTGTGAAATTCCTGGCGCGAGCAAAAGTTTGGTTCCAGCCTCAAAAGTTCTCTTTCTTTCTTTATCAAAAGGAGAACCGTCGTCATGAGAAGTCAGATAATTCATTACGGTTTTTCCGTTCAGATCGCCGTGCAGAAGTTTTGAATAATTTGAAAACAGTTCTTCATAAGATTTATTCGCGTCACCTTTAAAATCAAAATTAATTAAAGATTTGAAACCGTTTTGGTAATAGTTTACTTTTTTATCACCAAAATCGTAAAGCTGTTTCTGGGAAATCCCATAACCGTAAATCTCGCCGACGGTGAAAAACAGGTTATCATCCAGTACCTTCGATGGATTTTTTCTTTTGTAGATATCGAAAGCTTCCTGACAAATTTTCTGGAAATCTTTCCACACATCTTCATTCGTATGTTTCACTGTATCCACACGATAACCATCAATTCCAAATTCTTCAACATAATCAGCAAGCCATTTCATAATATAATATTTTGGCGCTTTCGGATAACCGGTTCTTGCGAAAAAATCATTCAAAGATTTCATTTCCGCTTCATATTTCCCTTCTTTTTTCCATTTTTCAATCAACATTTGAGGAAGTTCAACGGGAAGATTGGATTCCGTTAAAACATCCGGAAGATTAGCAACCAACGTACATGCAGTAGTGTTTTGATAATTGTTATATTGGCACTGCGGCGAAGTACGAACCCATGAATTGGGATAAACAGGATCAATAGCCGTAACCGGTCCGGTATGATTCACCACCGCATCCAAAACTACCCGAATTCCTTTTGCATGAGCTTTTTCAACCAATTCCTTCAGTTCTTCTTTTGTTCCGAAATTCGGATCAAGATTGGTCCAATCTTTCGCCCAATAACCGTGAAAAGCATAAGTTTTGCCGGTACCTTCGTCGGTTGCACCGTGGATTTGCTCCACAAGCGGAGTCATCCAAATCGCATTCATTCCCAAATCGGTGAAATAATTATCATCAATTTTCTGAATAATCCCTCTTAAATCTCCGCCTTCAAAGCCTCGTAAAACTGCAGCTTTTTCTTTTCGTTCAAAATTTACATCATTTGAAGCATCACCATTTTTGAAACGATCAGTCAACAAAAAATACATATTCGCACCTTCCCAAGTAAAATTTTGTTTTGGAGAATGATTAACAGAACCGCAAGAAATAAGCGCCGAAAAACCTGCGAGGATAAAGAATTTTTTCATAAAAATTTTTTGATTGTTAAAGATAAGGATTACTACGCTTTATGAAAACCTATTTCATCTTACGTTAAGGTTTTAACATTTATTTAACATATTTTTCTATCTTTGTTTCCCTCAAAGGAAAAAAGTATGTCTTTATACCAAAGAATTGCCGAAAATTTACAATTTGTTGCTCCCCAATTTTACAAGAAAAGATATTTTAAAAATTTAAAAAATATCACCCGGGAAAATTTTTCGGAGAGAAATATCGAACCGGAATTACTATGGATAAAGGAATATTTAAAGTCTGATGCTGTTTTTTTGGACATCGGAGCCAATTCCGGAAGTTTTGTTTTTCAACTTGAAAATAAATTGGCGCCTAAAAACATTTACGCATTTGAACCCAACAAAAATCTATTTTCCCGGTTAAAGCGGATTTTCCCAAAGACCAATATTTTTCCTTTAGCTCTTTCCGATAAAAATGAAATCGCAACATTTAAAGTCCCCATTATTAAAGGAAAAAAATATAATACCCGCGGAACTTTACAATTGGATTACCGAGAAATCGATGAAACCAAATATGTCTTGCAACAAGTGAAAGTAATGAAACTGGACGATTGGGCTGAGCAGGAAAAATTAAAAAAAATTGATTTCATTAAAATTGATGTTGAAGGGAACGAAATGCAAACTTTGCACGGTGCAAAAGCCGTAATCAAAAAATTTCATCCAACAATGATGGTGGAAATGGAACAAAGACACCACTCCGAACCGCTTCATCAACTGATTTCCGAAATTGAAAATTGGGGATACCAAACTTTCTTCTTAAATCGAAAAACATTTGATTTAGAAAAACTCGATGAAAAAATGATTTCCGAAAATACTGACGGCAAAGTTGGGACGAAACAAGCGTATATCAACAACATGATTTTCATTCCTAAATCCCATAAAACCGAAAAAATATGAGTGTAGTTGCGCGACAGAGTTTTAAATATTCCGTTGTTGGATATCTCGGATTTTTGCTCGGAACATTTTCGGCAATTTTCGTGTTTCCGCACGACATGGAGTTTTACGGAAAGCTCCGCTATGTACTTCCTACAGCCGAAATGCTGCTTCCGGTAGTGGTTTTCGGATTATCTTTTTCAAATGTTAAATTTTTCAACCAAACGCATCAAGACGGAAAACATCAAAATTTTCTTTCGCTTTCTTTATTGGGAATTTTGCTGAATTTCATCATTTTTCTCATCGGATATTTCGCCGTGAATCTGCTGTTCCCAAAACTTCAAGAAACGGAGATGTGGCAAATGAAACGCCTGATTTTACCGCTGATTCTCGTACTTGCTTTCAGTGCGGTTTTCAACAAATATCTTTCAAATTTCAAGCGAATCGTCGTTCCAAATATTTTTGAAAATTTAATACCGAAAATTGCCAATTTAGGTGCATTTTGCCTTTTCTTTTTTATTGGTTTTCCTGAAAAAGCAGCATATCTTTTCTTTATCGGAATGTTTATTTTAGGGCTTTTCGGTTATATTTATTACACCAATCGACTCGAAAAGCTGAAACCTGATTTTTCCACCGAGTATATTAAAAAAGACAACCTTTGGAAAGAAGTGCTGAACTATAGTTTCTACGGATTTTTGGGAAATATCGGGAATTTTATCGCGGTGAGAATCGACAGTGTGATGATCGGTGAATTCCTAGGTTTCGAGCCAAACGGAGTGTACAACACGCTCTACTCCATCATTTCGCTAATCACGGTTCCAGCAATGGGATTGTACAGCATTTCCGCGCCGATTATCAATAAACACCTCGCTGAAAATGATTACGAAGAACTCGATCGTTTGCACAAAAAATCATCGCTCATTTTATTTTTCCTCGGTTTGGTTTTGCTTTCGTGCGTGTTGGTCGGTTTTCCGTATTTGACGCATTTCATCAAGAACGGTGAGCTTTTGAGACAATCGGAACCTGTAATTTGGGTACTCGGTTTTGCAATGCTTTTCGATTTGGCGACCGGATTTAACGGACATATTATTTCGCTTTCGAAATATTACCGTTTTAATATCGTAGTGATGCTTTTTTTGGCGGTGACCACGGTTTTGCTGAATATTTATTTTCTTAAAAACACCAATCTTGAACTTTTCGGTATAGCGATTGCGACGGCAATTTCCCTTACGCTTTTCAACATCGCAAAAATCGTCTTCAATTACATTAAATTTGGAGTTTTCCCATTGACGATCGAAATGATGTATGCCTTGATAATAGGTACTTTGGGAATTACTGTAGCGGTAATTATGCCGGAATTCAAAAGCAGTTTCTTAAATTTATTCTATAAACCCGGAGTCGTTCTTCTGATGTTTTTTGTAGGGAATTATTTCCTGAAAATTTTCCCACTTGAGGAATACATCAACCGTAATTTCCTGAAAAGTCTCTTTAAATTTTAAAGAAGTTCTACGAGCGTTTTTTCTAAAGATTTCAGAACTTTTTCCTTAGCGAAATGATTTTCGAAATCATAAATTTTACCTTGTTGCAAAACTAAAATCTGTTCTTCAATAGTTGCAGTTTCTCGAATGATGAACGGATGCGAATTAGGAAAATTCTCCGGAAAAATCGCAGACTTTCCGTATTTAATGGCATCGCCTACATTACCGCTCATTTTAGTGACTCCGTAAAATTCTGTCTGGCTGAAAAATTCAGTTTCCCTCTGAATCGGACACCATAAAATATCGGCTTTCTGCATCCATTCATCGAAAATTTGTTGAGGAACTTTCTCCGTGAAATAGTGAATAGAAATATTTTCTGGTTTATTTCTCTCAAATTCCTTAAGCCAGGAAAGTTCCTTTCCATCAGCTTTTCCTAAAAAAACGAACCGAAAATGAATTTTCCTTTTAAAAGATTTAATGCTTTCTAAAAGATGAAGATAGTCACGCCGCGATTGAGAAACCGTTCCCGGAATTACAATGGTGACGATTGATTTTCTGTTTGGGGAATATTCGTTTTTAAAGAAAACAGGAAGAAATTTCAAAGTAAAATCCGAATTTTTCTGAACTAAACTTTCATCCAAAACCAAAAGATTTTTCGCGTTTTTATAAACTTCAGTCGCTGAAAGCAAACCTTCTTTCATTAACAGTTTCAAACGGTATTTTGTATCGTTTTTAAAAACATTCTTAAAAAGTTGAAACCTTGAAATGCTTGTAAAATTCAGATTATGAACAATTACAGAAGTATTGAATTTTCGGGAAATTTCATTGAATAAATTAAAATATCGGTGAACAGTTCCGATGATAATAAGTTGATAATCGTTGGTTGACAATTGACAAAAAAGCGCTTCTGGACTTGTTTTTTTTATATTTTCAGTTTCATTTAAACCTAAAGTTTTGAGGATTTTTTCACTGAAATAATAATCCACAGAAAACTCGCGGGAATCATTCATTAATCCCATAAAATTCGCAGCTATTTCCGCATGCGTGTCGAGTTCGATATAGGCGATTTTCTTCAAAATTAATGCACTTTTTTTCCTGAACTATAAGTCTCCAAAACTTTCGTTTCTAAGATTTTATTTTCATCAACTTTCATTAAATCCTGATTTAAAACCACAAAATCCGCAGATTTTCCCTCTTCCAAACTCCCCAATTCTTTTTCTTGAAAAGCCGCTTTCGCCGCCCAAATCGTCATTCCGCGCAACGCTTGTTCTCTGGTTAATGCATTTTCTTTCTGAAAACCATTCGCCGGAAAATTTTTAGCATCTTTTCTGGCAACTGCTGCAAAAAATGTTTTTATCGGATTGATTTCTTCCACCGGAAAATCGGTTCCCAGAGGAAGCCAGCCATTTTGTTTCAGCAAATCTTCGTACGCATAAGCATATTTCAAACGATCTTTTCCCAATCTTTCTTCCGCCCAATACATGTCCGAAGTCGCATGAGTAGGCTGAACTGAAGGAATTATGGAATATTTACCGAACAAATCGAAGTCATTTTTATCGACAATTTGGGCATGTTCGATTCGCCATCTTCTATCATTTTTAATGCCTAAAACATCACCATAAATATTTAAAATCGTGCGGTTTGCAGAGTCTCCAATCGCGTGGGTACACATTTGCAAATCACTGCTTTTTAGCTTTTTAGCTAAATTTTCAAAATGTTTTTGATCGCTCAACAAAAAACCTTTCCAATCTTTTTTATCAGAATAATCGTGGAGCAGACACGCGCCCCGGCTTCCCAAAGCTCCGTCCGAATAAACTTTATATCCGCCAAAAGTAATATTTCCTTTGGTGAATCTTCCTTTTTTAATCCATTCGTTGTAGGTGGTGGGTTCATCTGAAAGCAAAGCAAAAATTTTCATCTGAAGTTTGTCCTGCCTCTGCATTTCTTCCAGAAGCGAGAATGTATGCGTTGAAATTCCGCAATCGTGAAGCGATGTAAGTCCATAAGAAAAACAAGTTTTCTGCAAATCTTCAAAATACTGAATCGCCATTTCATCACTGATTTCAGGAATATATTTTTCCACCAAAAGCATCGCATTATCGACCAGAATCCCGGTAAGTTTGCCGTTTTTCACTTCTATTTCGCCACCATTAATTTTGGTATTTGTTGTAATTCCGGCAATATCAAGCGCTTTTTGGTTGGCAATCGCTGCATGACCATCCACTCGCTTCAGATAAACCGGACGATTCGGGAACAATTCATCGAGTTTTGCTTTGTTCGGAAACTCTTTTACCAGCCAATCATTTTGGTCCCAACTTCTTCCGTAAAGCCATTCCATAGGCGCATTTTTGGAATAATCGCTCAATTTTTGAATGATCTCGTCCCAAGATTTTGTTCCCCACAATTCGCATTTCCATTGATCACTCGCATAACCAGTGAAATGGCAGTGCGCATCGATAAATCCAGGAAAAACTGATTTTCCGTCAAGATTCTGAATATTTTCAGATTTATACTTCTTCAGAATATCTTTGCTTTTTCCTACTGCAAGAATTTTTCCATTGGAAACCGCCATCGATTCCACTACATCGAAATTCTGGTTCACTGTATAAATTTTCGCGTTCGTAATGATAAGATCGGCGTTTTTTTGCGCGGATAACATCCCGTAAAAAAATAAAAGAATTGCAATTATACTTTTCATGATTCGACTGTTATTACTTGGTAATTAACCACATAGATTTATAGGTTTATTCGTTTTGTAAACCACTGAAATATTCGTTAACAAAGGTCTTTTGACCTTCTCTAAAAATATTAGAAGAATTAAAATTAATTAGAATGCCCTTCGGACATTTTAATAGTTTCATATAGGTCAAAAGTTGTGCTTCGTGGATCGGAATTAATTCGTGCACACTTTTTAGCTCTGCTACAATACTATTTTCGACGAATAAATCGCAACGAAAATCAACATTAAGTAATTTCTTCTTATAGATCACCGGGAGTTTTAGCTCTGCTAGAAAATTTATTTTCCTATGTCTTAACTCTTCTTTTAAACACTCGTGATATACGCTTTCTAAGAGACCTCTGCCCATCGTTTTATGGACCTCAATAGCACTTCCAATGATCTCGTATGTCAAATTATCCAAATATTTTTTCGTGACCATAATGAAACTATGTGGTTAAAATTTTTTTTTAAATATCTGACTCCACCGTAAATTCCGGATATATTTGATTTCTTCCTTCGATAAATTTCTTTCCCCTTTTTGTATTAAAAATGATTTCATCGTGAGAAGAAATTCAGCGATTGATCTGTTCTTTAATGAGGATTTCACTGAGGAAATTACAGCTAAAGGAAAACTTAAACCGATATTATAAAAATATTCGCCTAATTTTTCGGCTTTTTGATTTTTGTATTTATAAGCAGTCGGACGAAGATGTTTCACCCATAAATCTTTGATGGTGATCACTTCCCAACCGTGTTTTTTAGCCAACATCACATCGATATTGTCCCAACCCAAAACTGGTCGCAAACCATTCATTTCCAGAAAACATTCTTTCCGGTAAGATTTTATCGGTCCGCGAACGTGGTTTTTAGAAGCAATATTTTCAAAAGTCCATTGTCCTTTTTCATCAGAAAAATTAAAAGCAAAATTTTTCTCAAAAACATTTTTTTTGATTTTAACAATTCCCGAAACCATGCCGGCTTTTGGGTTCTTTTCGTAAACGTCGTGAATTTTTTTCAGATAATTTACAGGAAAAATAATATCGGCATCGAATTTACAGATGATATCAAAATCTTTAAGATCAACCATTTCCAGGCCTTTGTTAAAAGTGCGTACGACTTTTGCGCCGGGTTGATGTTCCGATTTCTCTAAATTTTTTATTTCAAAATCTGGATGAGCTGCTGCGAATTCATTCACAATAGCTTGAGTTTGGTCCGTCGAGCCATCATTTACCACCACTATTTTATAATCCCTGAAAGTCTGATTTTTCAGAGACTCGAGACAGAAAAGAATATTCTTTTCCTCGTTGTGAGTGGGGATGATGATCAGGAATTTCATTCTAAAGGAGCTCGTCTTGCAATTCTTTCATCGCAAATATTCCGGCTTTTATAAATTTTTCTTCATTCTCCTGATGTCTAGGATAAACTTCCATAAACTGCTCCATGGTTGCCTCAGGATTGTTCTCGTAGAAAATGAAGGTTTTCATAATTGAAGGTTTTTTGATGACTTAAACTGTGACTTAATGCGCTTCCAGCCAGTTATTTCCTACACCAACTTCTACCAGCAACGGAACTTTGGTTTCAAACGCGGATTCCATTTCGGTTTTAATTAAAGTTTTGGCGATTTCTACTTCCTCAACTGGTGCTTCAAATAAAAGTTCATCGTGAACCTGTAGCAACATTTTGGTTTTTAAATTTTGTTCTTCTAGTTTTTCATCAATTTTAATCATTGCCAATTTAATCACATCAGCTGCGCTCCCTTGGATTGGGGCATTCACCGCATTTCTTTCTGCATGAGCTCTCACCACAAAATTGGCAGAATTAATATCTTTTAAATGACGTTTACGGTGAAGAATTGTCTCCACATATCCTAATTCCTGCGCCTTCTTAACCTGGTCTGCCATGAATTTCTTTAGCTGAGGATAGGTTTCGTAATATGCTTCAATCATCTGTTTGGCCTCAGTTCTGGAAAGTCCGGTCTGTTCTGCCAAAGCAAATGCTCCCTGCCCATAAAGAATTCCAAAATTTACCGTTTTCGCCTGAGAGCGCTGAGTTTTCGTAACTTCTTCCAGCGGAATATTAAATAATTTGGAAGCTGTAGAAGCATGAATATCTTCACCATTTTGGAAGGCCAAAATCATATTCTCCTCATTGGAAATTTCTGCAATCAGACGCAATTCGATTTGAGAATAATCGGCAGAAATAATTTTTTTCCCTTCACCTGCAACAAAAGCCCCGCGAATCTGCTGACCGCGTAAGGTACGAATCGGAATATTTTGAAGATTAGGATTTACAGAAGCTAAACGTCCGGTCGCAGCGGTAGTTTGCGAAAAATTGGTATGCACGCGATGATCATCTTTATCGATTTGCAAAGGCAAAGCATCCACATAAGTTGATTTCAGTTTCTGATAGGTTCGGTATTCGAGGATATATTTAATAATCTCATGCTTACTTGAAAGTTTCTGCAAAACATCTTCTGAAGTCGCGTACTGTCCGGTTTTCGTCTTTTTCGCTTTCGGGTCGAGCTGCATCTTTTCGAACAAAATTTCACCCATTTGCTTTGGTGAATTGATGTTAAATTCTTCACCAGAGAGTTCAAAAATTTTTAATTCAAGCTTACGAAGATCATCTTCCAGATCTTTACTTTCTTGCTCAAGCCATTTTTTATCCAAAGAAACGCCTTCCAATTCCATTTTGGCAAGCACTTTCATCAAAGGCATTTCTACTTTGAAAAAAAGATCTTCAAGATTTTCTTTTTTTAGTTGAGGCGCAAAAAGTTCGTACAATTGCCAAGTTACATCAGCATCTTCAGCAGCATAATTGGTTTGCTCTTCAATGGAAACCGAACGCAAAGTTCCTTGTTTTTTTCCCTTACCAATAAGGGTTTCAATGGAAATTGGTTGATAATGAAGATAAATTTCGGAGAGATAATCCATTCCGTGTCTGCCATCAGGATTGAGCAGATAATGAGCGATCATGGTATCGAAAATTGCACCTTCAACTTCAATTCCGTATTGCTTCAGGATTTTGTAATCGAATTTTAAATTGTGCGCTATTTTCACAATATCTTGTTTCTCGAAAAATGGTCGGAAAATTTCCAATGTTTCGAGTGCTTCTTCGCGATTTTCAGAGAGCGGAATGTAGTAAGCAAGGCCTTTTTTGTAAGAGAAACTCATTCCGATCAGTTCAGCTTCCATTTCATTCAAAGAAGTGGTTTCGGTATCAAAAGAAACTGCTTTTTGGGCAAGCAAATTTTGAACTAAAATTTTCTGTGCTTTCGGAGCGTCGATATATTGATACAAATGATCGCTCTCCGCGATATTGGATTGGGTTTTGGTGGCCTGATCCAACTGTTCATAAGTAGCAAAAAGATCGAGCTGAACTGGTTTATTTGGATCTTGTACCTTGTCGAAACGGCTTATTTTATTAGGATCAAATTCTTTTTCAGCATCTTTTGCAGGAGCGAATGCACGGTAAAGATTTTCATACAATCTTCTGAATTCTATTTCATCAAAAACTTCTTTCACTTTTTCGAAATCCGGTATTTCAAGATCATATTTTTCCTCTTCAAATTCCACCGGAGCGTCACAAATAATGGTTGCTAGTTTTTTGGATAAAATTCCGCGTTCTGCGCTGGCTTCTACTTTTTCTCGTAATTTCCCTTTGATTTCATGGGTATTTGAAAGCAAATTTTCAATGCTTCCGTATTCTTTAAGGAATTTTTTGGCCGTTTTCTCTCCAACGCCCTCCAATCCCGGAATATTATCCACGGCATCGCCCATCATCGCCAGATAATCGATGACCTGTTTTGGATCTTCTATTTCATACTTTGTTTTTACCTCTTCAACACCCAAAATTTCGAACTCTGCGCCTTTTAAACCTGGTTTATAAATTTTAATTTTATCGGTCACCAGCTGAGCAAAATCTTTATCGGGAGTCACCATAAAAGTGGTATAACCTTGTTTTTCTGCTTTGCAGGCAATGGTTCCGATCACGTCATCAGCTTCGTAACCTTCAACTCCTAAAATTGGAACATGCATCGCCTCCAAAATCCGATGGATATACGGAATGGCAATCTTTATCGCCTCCGGAGTTTCGCTTCGGTTGGCTTTATAATCGGCAAAATCGGAGGTTCTCACACTCGCCTGACCTACATCAAAAACGACCGCCAAATGGGTCGGCTTTTCACGACGGATTAACTCAATCAATGAGTTGGTGAATCCAAAAATAGCTGAAGTATCTTTCCCATCGCTGGTAATTCGCGGACTACGGATTAAGGCATAATACCCACGAAAAATCATCGCATAGGCGTCGATGAGGAAAAGTCTTTTATCGTTGTTGTGTGACATAGTAGCAAAGATAATATTTTTACGGCTTTGCAGAAAAGGAATAAAGTAAGATTCAGCACACGATTTAATAATGCGACGGAATAATATTTAAAATTAAATTTTAAGTAAAAAAAATTAAGAATTCGCTTTTTGTCTTTTGTAAATCACCTTCAAAGAAAGTGTTGCAAAGAAACCGCCCAGGAAAAATCCCATCAAAGCGCCCATGAAAATATCCATCGGGAAATGTACACCTAAATAAATTCGGCTGTACGATACTAAAGCCGCCCAGAAAAACAGGAAATATGGCAAATATCGATGTGTTTTTTTCAGCAAAATGCTCATTAATGTTGCAATGAAGAATGTATTTGAAGCGTGGCTGGAATAAAATCCAAATTGTCCGCCACATTTTACTTCTGGAAGCAAACCGTCTAATGATGGATCATGGCAAGGTCTAAGTCTTGAAATTCCGGTTTTGAAAATTCCGGCAAGTTGGTCGGAAACCGTGACTCCTAAAGCTATAAATATGAGAATGAAAACCAAATTTCTAGTTCCGAATTTTTTGTAAAGCAAATAAAGAAAAATAACATAAAGCGGGACCCAAATCCAAGTCGCCGAAACCATAATCCAGAACTGATCGAATGACTGATTCCCCAAATTATTGAGGTACAAAAAAAGTTCCTTATCTTCCTGAATAATTTCTTGCATTTTATCGGCTTACCGGTCCTTGGTGATCATCGTTTTCCGCAAGATTTACTTTGGGAATATCTCTTTGTGCTAGAGCTTCTTTGGATTCCAGTTCAGCAAGTGGATTGTAATCCTTCGCAGCCTGCTTTACTTTGTCGATTTCTCTTTTAATTTCAGATACAGGATTATCAGTTTCCTTCAAAATCTCGGTCTTCACATCCTCCATTGCACCACGCATTTTGCGTACTCCTTGACCTAAATCGCGAGCTATTTGTGGTAATTTATCGGGACCGAACAAAACTACAATCGCCAAAGCGATCATCAGCATTTCTCCTATACTTAATTCCATACGGCAAAATTACAAAAGATTTTGAGTTTCATATAAAAAATAAAATGTTATTTCAATGGATTGCTTTAAAATAAATGCATCAAAATTTAACTTTAATCAAAAACAAGAGTTTTAGAATTTGCTGCTCAATAAAATTCCACAATTGCTCATCATTGCTTAAATTTGCATCAAACAGAAATACAATTCATGTCACTTCAAATCATTCATTTAAATAAAAAATTCGGGGAACAAGTTGCTTTAAACAAGATCAATCTCGAGATCGGAAACAGCGAAATCATTGGGCTATTGGGACCTAATGGCGCAGGAAAATCAACGTTGATGAAATCAATTGTTGGTGTTCTAAAAATTGATGAAGGACAGATTTTGTTCAACGGCAACGACGTAACCGAAAACGAAATCACAACGAAGAAAAACATGGGTTTCCTGCCGGAAAACAATCCGCTTTATCCGGAAATGTATGTAAAAGAGTACTTGAATTTCGTGGCAGACATCCATCAAATTGCTAAAGAAAGAGTTGATGAAGTTATCGAATTGGTAGGAATTACTCCCGAAAAATCGAAGAAAATATCGCAACTTTCCAAAGGGTACAAACAAAGGGTTGGCCTTGCGCAGGCAATTTTGCACTCACCGGATTTGCTTATTCTCGATGAACCAACCAATGGTTTGGATCCCAACCAAATTATTGAAATCCGCAATGTGATAAAGGAAATCGGACGGCAAAAAACCGTCATTCTTTCGACGCACATCATGCAGGAAGTAGAAGCGCTTTGCTCGCGAGTGATTCTCATTCATCAAGGAAATATTATTCAAGATTCTCAGATTGAAGAATTTAAAGGAAAATATGGAAGTTTAGAAGAAGCTTTTGCGAATTACACCCATTCATAAAAAAAGCCCTGAAAATACTACTTTCAGGGCTTTTTTTATTATTAAAATATTCTTTTACAACTTTTCGATGTTATCGGTAAGCGTGTTGATGAAATTCTGAAGTGGTTTTTCTACCATCATTTTAATAAACGGATTGAATTTACCTTCGAATAATAACTGAACTTCGGTTTGGTTCTCGTTTACGGCGTTCATCGTGCCTTTCAACAAGAAATCTAAACTAGAGCTTGCGGAAGAAAGCAACACTTGGTTTTCGGTAACTTCGTCGATTTTAAGAGCAATTTCCGGCATTCCTTTCAAGCCGAATTTGAACCCGTTGTCTCTAACTTCGAAATTTTGAAGCGATTCCGGCATCAGATTTTTATAATCTTCAGGATTTTTAAGCATCCCTACCAAATCGTTCACGGATTTATTTACAATAATTTTGCGTCCTTCTAAATTCATTTTTATATTTTTGCGAGATTAAATGGATGCAAATGTATAAAGTTTTTGTGAATGAAAAAAAATTAATGCTAAGTAAATATCCTGAAGATATAGAAAAGAAATTGCGTTTTGAAGGTTTTGCGACCTTAGAAATTGCAATTGATCTTTTGGAAAATACTTCTTGCCCGGAACTGAACGTATATGGCGAAAACATCGAAGAAATCTGGGAAGATTTTACCCATATGTTCAAAGTAGTAGAAGCTGCAGGAGGTGTAGTAAGCAATAAAAACGGCGAAATTCTCTTCATTCACCGCATCGGAAAATGGGATTTACCAAAGGGAAAAATTGAAAAAGGCGAATCTTTGGAACAAGCCGCTCTTCGTGAAGTAGAGGAAGAAACAGGATTATCGGAACTTATTTTGGAGGAATTCCTGAACAATACTTTTCACATTTACACCGAAAGAAATGGCACAAAAATTCTGAAGACCACTTATTGGTTCAGAATGCAGTACGTAGGAAACGAAACGCCGAAACCACAAATTGAGGAGGGAATTTCCGAAGTTTCCTGGAAAAGCAAAGATGAGATTGTACAGCAAGTTTTCCCGATGACGTTCCAAAACATCAAATTAATTTTGAACGATTACTGGAATCTTCATTAATGAATAAATTCCAGAATTTTTTCCAAAGCAATTCCTCGCGATGCCTTTAGTAGAACATTTTTGGATTGAATATCATTCGATTCCAGATATTTTGATAATTCCTGAGTATCGTTAAAAGATTGGGAAATCGAATTGGCTTTTTTGAAGTGTTTCCCAACCGTGATAATTTCATCGAAATTAAAAGATTCCGCAAACTCCAAAATCGACTGATGTTCCTTATCCGATTCTTCGCCCAATTCCAGCATATCGCCGATGATAATGGTTTTACTTCCATTGAAAGTACTGAAGTTTTTCAGTGATTCCACCATCGAACTCGGATTGGCATTGTAAGTATCCAACACAAAAGTTTTTCCGTTTTTCTCCAAAACTTGCGAACGCATATTGGTTGGCGTATAATTTTCAATAGCGGTTTTTATCTGTTCAAAATTTAATCCGAAATAGAAACCTAAACTCGCTGCAGCACACAAGTTGGTGAAATTATAATTTCCGGTAAGTTTCGATTGTGCTTTTTGATTTTTAAAACTTAAACCTACAAAATTTTGGTTAGAAAATTCTTCGAACTGATAATCGGAATTGGCTTTTCCGAAAGTAATTTTTGGGGAATAATTTTCGGTTTTTTCAACTTGAATCGGATCATTTTCATTCACCAAAATAGTTTGAGAATGATTTTTAAGATAATCATACAATTCAGATTTTCCTTTGATAACGCCTTCAAAACCGCCAAACCCTTCGAGATGTGCTTTTCCGAAATTGGTAATGTACCCAAAATTGGGTTGGGCAATTTGGCAAAGCAGTTCAATTTCTTTTTGATGATTGGCTCCCATTTCCACCACAGCCATTTCATGTTCGAGCTTAATGGAAAGTAAAGTTAGCGGAACTCCGATATGATTGTTAAGGTTCCCAAAGGTGTATTGTACATTGAATTTCTGAGACAAAACTGCATGAATGATTTCTTTGGTTGTTGTTTTCCCGTTACTTCCCGTCAATGCGATGATTGGGATTTTTAATTGGTTCCGGTGATGAATCGCCAATTCTTGTAAAAACTCCAAAGTAGAAGGAACAAAAAAGATATTTCTTGCTGTATTTTCAAAAGCTTGATCTTCTACAATTACTGCTAAAGCACCTTGATCAGCGGATGTTTCAGCTAAAGTAGCTGCGTTGAAATTTTCGCCGGAAAAGGCAAAGAAAATATCATTGGATTCTATTTTTCTACTATCGATGGTTACTTTTCCTGCTTGCAAAAAAAGCGGATAAAAAGAGGCTGCATTCATTATTCAAAAATAAAAAATCCTTCTGCAAAAACAGAAGGATTTAGAAAATATTTTATACTAATTATCTTTTGGTTCTACCTTTACCGGAAGATTTAGCATCTTGTGCTACACGGAAACCAACCCATCCAAAAGCTTTAGCCTCATCACGGAATCTTCTTTGTCCTGGATCTAACCAGTAGGCTCCGTCTAACCAAGAACCACCTTTAATAACTCTTACTTCATTGGTAACTCTAGTTGTTCTCGATACTGGGTCTTTTTGTAATACTACTCTACCACGCTCATCAACAATAAATCTTTTCTGTTTGGAGTTGTACATATTGTATCCAGCAGTAGTACTATCTTCTCCTCTTCCGTAACCTGCATCTAATGAAGACTGGAAATCACCATCTCTAAAATTTCTGTTGTCAGCAACAACTTCTCTTTCATATTGTCCAGGTAATCCTTTGTAAACTAATCTTCCGTCCGCTAAAGTATCAAATGCAGGAGCTTCAATTTTCTTATAAGTTCCATCAGCATTTCTCACAACTTCTTGAGCAACATTTCCTCTGTAATAATTGAAATCGCTAGCTTCTTGATCGATAATTGGACGATAGACATCTGCAGTCCATTCAGCAACGTTACCGAACATTCCGTAGATTCCTAAGTTATTGGAAGGATATTGTTTCACGTCTGAAGTAGTTGGTGAACCATCATTTTTCCATCCTGCAACACCGGAGTAATCTCCTCTACCTTGTTTGAAGTTTTCAAGATACATCCCACGATTTCTACCTTTTTTGCCTTTCAGCTCTTCAATAACTGGTTTTTTGTTGAGATACAAATTGTATTCTCTATCTTTTTGTAAACCAAGTGCAGCAAATTCCCATTCAACTTCTGTCGGGAGACGGAATTTTTCAACTACACCTGCTGTAGCATTTCTGTTAGCGGCAAGAATTCTTTGGTTACTGGTTTTAATACCAGATTTCTGCTGAAGTCTTTGTTTATTGATATACGCTTCTATTTCCGGATCATTCGCTTTAAATTTATCTAAACTGAAAGCTCCTGCACCTTGGTTATTAGCATCATTAGCATAAAAATCTTTAGCAATTACACCTTGCTCCATTAAAGCTTTTTCATTCGCTCTATCGGATAACCAGTCGCAATATCTAGAAGCTTGTAACCAAGAAACCCCTACCACTGGATAATAATCGAATTCCGGTCTGCGGAAATAAGTTTCAGCAAAGTCGTTTCTAGAAAGTTCGTTATTCCAAACGGTGGTATCAGGAAGAGCACCTTTATAAATTTCTTTGAAACTTGGATCAGATGGAGGGAATACGAATTTCAACCAAGTTACATACTCGCGGTATTCGTAGTTGGTAATTTCGGTTTCTCCGATGAAAAATGAGCTTACCTGCATTCTTGTTGGGGTGTTATTCCAATCGTGCATTACGTCGTCTTTCACTAATCCCATAGTAAAAGTACCGCCTTCCACGTAAACCATTCCTGGCCATCCTTTTTGTTTTTGTTGTTTTCCGGTGAAGAACCAGCCTTTTTGGTCATTGGGTTTCCATCCGGTTTTACTGGTAAAACGCTTGGTTCCGCCACCTTTCTTGCTATTACCACCTCCGCCACAACTCGTAAGAATGAGTGTAGAACTGAACGCTAGTAATGTAAACAACTTAAGTTTATTCATAGTTGGTATATAGATATTTTCAGGATACAAAGAAAAAAGAAAAACTTTAATAAATCAAATTAAAAATTAGTTTTTTTTGGAAAACGTTAACATTTTAATTTTATTGTTTATACTAAATCTATTATTTTTCGTTTAATTTGTAATTGTGAAATTTTACACTCAGATGAAACGCATTTTAACTCTTTTTTTTATTAGCTTATTTATTTCGCTAACAACGGCTCAATCCGTAAATATTCAGTGGAAAGGCTCCAAAACCATCGATTACGGAAGCTATCAATTGACCATTCCCTACTTCGAAAGCGAAGGGTTTTCTTATGAAGACGGTACCGTTTATTATCACACCTCCGGGAAATATTCCGGGAAAATTCAAACGGTGACCAATATGGTTTGGGAAAAAGTTTTGCAAAAAGATCTTTTTGAACTGAGTTTATACAACATTCCTTCTAATGAAAGAGCCGAAATCAGCAATTACACCAATCCTTACACCCAAGAAATTACTTCGGATATAAAAGTTGCTGCTTTTAAATCTGAAAAAGGAAATATTTACCGATTAACTTCTTTTGCTATTACAAACAGTACTGAAACTGCTCAAGCCAGTCCAATATTATCCGGAAAAATTGGCACTACCGAAAACCCACTGAAATCCGGTAATTTCTATAAAATAAAAGTAGATAAATCGGGGATTTTCAAAATCACAGCTCAGTTTCTGCGAGATAATGGCATCAACCCTTCCAGCATTAATCCAAAAAATTTCAGAATTTACGGAAATGGCGGAGTGATGTTACCGGAACACAACCAGGATTCCCGATATTCCGCTTTGCAAGAGAATGCAATTCAGGTGGTTGGTGAAGAAGATGGCACTTGGAATGATGGAGATTATGCGCTTTTTTATGCTCAAGGTCCTCACGGTTATAATTTATTTAAAGTTTCCGATTTGCCCAATGGTAACGGAAACCGAAGAATTGAAACCCGTACAGACAGGCCTCTTAATTATGTGAATCTTTATGAGGATTACTCCTATTACTTTATCAATTTCGATCTAGGCCCCGGAAAGAGAGTTCTGGAAGTTGATCAAGCAGTGAATTCTAATGTGATTTCTCGCTATGACGATTATCAATTCATTAATGAAGAAAAATTCAATTTAATGAAAATCGGAAGAATTTGGACAGGCGATGCAATTATCGATAGTAAGACACTCACTTTCACTACAAAATCTCCGATGCAAAGCTCGGACGTGATTCGATACCGCTCAAGAGTAGTCGCTTACCAATCTGCGGGAAATAAAATTACAACAACAATCAATAACCAAAATCCGGGCACTTCTTCGATTTTAGCAACCGAGAAAAAAGAAGCAATTCCGTTGACTTATAGCGGAATCATCACCAATTTACAAGGCAATCAGCTTACTTTCAACTTCGCCCCGAATATCGCTGCCAATCCTAATGGCCGATTTTATTTCGATTATGCCGAAGTTCAATATAAAGAAGATTTAAAATTCAACAATTCCCAAATGAATTTCCGCAGCTACGACATCAAGGAGGGAAGTTCAGATTTGTACACTTTCAACATTTCCGATGCATCAGCGGTCGAACAAGTTTGGGAGGTTTCAGACATTACTACGGCCACCAAAAAAGTAAACAAATCAGGCAGTAATAGTACTTTCAGTTTTGGTTACGTTCCCAATAACCAGTTTATAAACGAATTTGTCGCTTTTAAAAACAGCGATGCTTATACGCCTTCGTTTGTCGGAAGAATTGAAAATCAAGATTTATCTGGTTTGCAAAATATAGAATATTTGATGATTACTTCCACCGAAATGATGGGACAGGTGCAAAGATTAGCCAACTATTACCAAGACAAATATAAGGTTGCAGTAGTAGATGTAAATAAAATTTATAACGAATTCAGCAGTGGCAGCAAAGATATTACCGCCATCAGAGATTTCGCCACCAAACTCAATACACCAACAGGAAAACTGAAATATCTTTTCATTTTAGGCGATAGTTCCTATGATTTCCGCGGAAGAAACCACCCCGGATCCGATATTGTTCCATCGTACCAAAGTGAAGAAAGTGGGGACTATTCGAACTCCTTCGTTACCGACGATTATTTTACTATGACCTCGCCCCGACCAGTTACATCTACACTTTTATCTTCTCGACTACCCGATTTTCCGGTTGGTAGATTACCCGCTGCAAATCTTGCAGAAGCAAAATTACTGATCGACAAAGCTTTAGCATACAACAACGCACTTCGTGGCCAGCCTACTCCATTTGGCGAGTGGAGAATGAAACTCGCTTTCGTGGTGGATGATGATGCGGATAACCAATTTCCTTTCCACAATACCATGAATGCTTCCTTGGTAAATGTTTTCGAAACGGGGAATGTAAGAAAAGAATATAATGTCAGAAAACTGTACTTAGATGCCTTCACTGCGCAAACTTCTGCCGGTGGACAAAGATATCCTCAGGTAAACCAAGCCATTGCAAATGATGTTGGAAACAGCCTCTATTTGTTCTATTTCGGGCATGGAGGAATCAATGGATGGGCTCAGGAAAGAGTTTTAACTATAGATGAAATTCAGAATTTCAATAATTACAATAATGTTTACGCAAGGTTCCCACTGGTTTCTACCATCACCTGCGAATTTACACTTTGGGACGATCCTGCTACTTCTTCCGCGGGAGAACAGGTGATGAAATCGAAACAAGGGGGTGCTTCTATGATGCTTACTTCCAGCCGAGCGATCGGAGTTGGATATGGTGAAGAATTTACCACAATTTTCACCCGACATCTTTTTAATTTGGTAAATGACGATTTCAGCAGTTTGGGTGATGCCTTCTTAAAAGCTAAAATTGAAAAAAGAACCCATTCCGACCACCTAAAAGTAAATTTATTGGGCGATCCGGCGACCAAAATGAGCCGCCCGAAAAGATTATTAACCATCGACGAAATTGAATCTCCGGTTCCAGGACAGTTGCGTGCATTGGATTTTGTGAAAGTGAAAGGCCACATTACCAAAGCCGACGGAACGGTTGATAATACCTTCAACGGAAGAGTGGCGATTAATATTTTTGATAAAAGACTTAACAAAAAAACACTCAATAATGATGGAGTACCAAAAATGAATCCTGTTCTTTCCTATACCGAAGAAAATGGACCTATCGTAAAATCTTCCGGTCAGGCGGTTAACGGTATCTTCACTGTAGAATTTTATGTTCCGAAAGACATTAATTATGAAATTGGTGACGGTAGAATTTTAGCCTACGCAGATAATAAAGTTTTTGATGTATTTAATAATCAGGTTCAAAAAGTTGGCGGAATCAATCCGGATGGAATCAATGATACCGAAGCGCCGAAAGTTCAGCTTTATATGAACAATACCAATTTTGCCGACGGTGGAATTACCGATCAAAACCCAATGCTTTTGGCTTGTGTAACCGATGACAAAGGAATAAACTCTACAGGTTCAGGAATTGGACACGACATCACCGTGGTTCTCGACGGACAAATCATCAACACCGTAGCGCTGAACGATTTCTATTTTTCAGGCGACGGAAACGGATGTACCAACCCTTCTTTATCCGATTATCAGAAAGGAAATGTAAGCTACCCATTCCGAAATCTATCGCCAGGAGCGCACCAACTTACCTTTAAAGTTTGGGACATCAACAATAATTCCACTACTCAAACGTTAAACTTTATAGTTAAGGACGAAACCAACCAAAATTTAATTGTTAATAAACTCTTAAATTGGCCAAATCCTTTTACCAACAAAACCTACGTGCAGTTCGAACATAATTGCGATGATATTTTAGATGTGAATGTGCAGATTTATACCATCACCGGAAAATTGGTAAAAACAATCAGCAATTCTGTTACTGCAGAGCCGTTCTATCAAGGTTTCCGAACCCCAAGAACCGCGATCGAGTGGGACGGCAAAGATGATTTCGGAGACGCAGTAGGAAAAGGAACTTATATTTTTAAAATCTTTGCAAAAAGCCAAAACCAGGACAAATGCAAAGGCAGCGCTACAGCAGTGGAAAAAATGGTCATTTTAAAATAAAAAAAATATAAACGATAAAAAACTACTTTATGAAATTGACTAAAAAATTATTTTTAGGACTAAGTTTAGGAGTAAGTGTAGCTGCTTACTCGCAAATACAGCCGGTTCTTACCGGTGCTCCGTTTCTGAGGATTTCCCCGGATGCAAGAGCCGGAGGAATGGGTGATCAAGGGGTTGCGACAACCACGGACGCTTTCTCTCAGTTTTGGAACGCAGCGAAATATCCTTTCAGCAAAACCACTTCTGCGATTGGGGTTAACTATACTCCTTATATGAGTAAACTGACCAATGATGTTTTCTTGCTTTACGGAGCTTATCATCAATTTTTGGGAGATGAAGAAAGAGCGACCATTTCTGCAAGTATTTATTATTTCAACATGGGAGCGGTAGATCTTACTAAATTGGTTGGAACTGAAGTGGTACAAGAAGGTACTGCAAAACCTAACGAATTTTCCATCGATGTTGCGTACGGCTTGAAACTTACTGATACGTATTCCATGGCGGTTACCGGTCGATTCATCCGTTCAGATTTGTCCGGAGGTTTCAACTCTGATAACACTTTAAAACCTGCAAACTCTTTCGCAGTAGATGTTTCAGGATATTTTCAATCCGAAAGACACACGAGCATCAACGATTTCGAAGGTCGTGCAAGAGCTGGTTTTGCAATCCAAAATTTAGGTCCAAGACTGGATTATACGGGCGACGAAGAATCTAGATCTTATCTTCCTACCACCGCAAGATTAGGTGCAGGTTACGATTTATTTATCGATGATCTTAATCGTGTAGGTTTAAACTTCGAAGCTTCCAAATTATTGGTTGCAGGTCCAGATGAAACCGGAAATATTCCGAATGTAGGTGTAATCGAAGGAATCGGAAAATCATTCAACAACCCGCAAAGTATCATGTTCAGTGGAGCGGTAGAATATGAATACGATAATGCTTTTGCTTTAAGAGGAGGTTATTTCCACGAAAGTGAGCAGCAAGGTGCAAGACAGTACGCTACCGTAGGGGTTGGCTTGAAATACCAATCTTTCGGATTAGATATGTCTTACCTCATCAATACTTCCAAAGTAAATTCAGCCTTAGACAATACTTTAAGATTCGGGCTTACCTGGAACATTGGCGAAGATTCCTCGAACGCCGATTATTAATTTTATTTAATAAAAAAATACAGAAAGCCTCAAGAAATTGAGGCTTTCTTTTTAGAATAACCCTTAAATTTGCACCATGAACTATGCTACACAACTCCGGAAATTTACAACCAGCCAATATATTTATTCGGCGATTCGTATTTCACTGGCGATTGTGGTTCCCAGCATTATTCTGGCCTATTTTGGTTTATTGAAGGAATATTTCCTTTTTCCTTTAGCAACCAGTTTTGTGGGACTTACCGACCAACCTGGGCCTTTTATCCGCCGACGAAACGCGCTGATTCTCGCCGTGATTTCTTTCTTTTTCGTGGCTTTAGTTGCGAGTTTTCTTAAGAATTATCCGGTTCTGATTTATTTAGAAATAATTTTCTTCGGAATGTTTTTCTCGATGATAGGGATTTACGGCCAAAGACTCGCGGCGGTGGGTTCGCTTTCTTTGGTTGTTTTAGGGATTTTCATCGACGGGCATCTTAGCGGAGAAAATTTAGTGCACAGTTTACTTATTTTTTTTGCAGGATCAGTTTTATATCTGCTGATTTTTTTAATCGTTTCTAAAATCCAACCGTATAAATTAGCGGGACAAATGATTGGCGAAAACTACCTCGAACTTGCCGATTATCTAACCATAAAATCTAAATTTTACCAGCCAAATGCCGATTTCGAATTGCTTCATTCGCAGGTGATATCCCAACAGATTAAAATTAAGAACCTGCAGGAAGAAACAAGGGAAACTGTTTTCAAAACAAGAAAGATCGTCAACGAATCGACTACCACAAGCCGACTGTTAATGTTGATGTTCCTTAATTCCATTGACCTACACGAAAAACTGATGACCTCAGAGAGCGACTATCGCAAAATTCAGGAAAGCTTCGGAGATTCAGGATTTTTAACTTCAATTAGCATTTACCTTTCGAAAATTTCAGAGGAACTCAGCAATATCGGAATTGCTTTGCAAGGCGGCACCAAAGCAAAACCTATTTATAAAATTGACCAAGAATTAAGCGAAATTTTTGAGCAATATTTCGACCTGCGAAGCCAGCGACTGAATGCGGAAAACTTAGAAGATTTCATGATTCTGCGCCTGATTTTGGTGCGGATTACCGATATTACCGATGAGATTAAAACCATTTACAAAGTTTTTACCCAAGACAAAAAACTAGCAAAAAGTCTTTCTACAGGTTTGGATTACCGAAAATTTGTAACTGCGGAAGAGAAAATCAACTTCAAGGTGTTGCGCAATAATCTTTCGCTAAAATCCTCGCATTTTCGCCATTCGGTGCGCATTACCGTTGCTTTGTTGGTTGGTTACGCCATTTCAAAGCTGAGTTTCTTGGGAATTGGGCACTCGTACTGGATTCTTATTACCCTTATTGCGATCATGAAACCCGCCTATTCTACCACCAAACATCGCAACCTGTTGCGATTGTACGGAACAGTTGTGGGTGCTGTAGTTGCATATCTTATTTTATATTTCATCGACAGCAGTACGGTACTTCTCGCCATTTTACTCTTTTCGATGATTCTTTGTTTCACCTTTCTTAAAGTAAGATATTTTTGGGCAGTTCTGTTCATGACGATTTATATTTTCCTGACATTTAATTTCTTGAACCCCGGAAATGTCAACCTTATTTTCAAAGATCGAATCCTGGATACCGCTATCGCTGGACTCGTTGCCTTCGCTGTTTCCTATTTTGTTCTGCCGGTTTGGGAACATACCCAGAATCTGGAACTAATGCAGAAAACGGCCAAAAGTAATCTGAATTATTTTCAGGCAGCGATGGATATCTTTCAAAATGAAAATGCAAATATTCAGGATTTTAAACTTAAAAGAAAAGACGCAATTATCGACCTTGGAAACCTTTCGGATAATTTCCAAAGGATGATTTCTGATCCTAAAAACCAGCAGAAAAAGATGGAACTGGTGCATCAGTTTGTGAATACCGCACATTTGATTACTGCGTACATTGCTTCATTTTCACAGTATTCCAAAAAAGCAAAAGATTACCCCGAAATAGATTTTGCGAGTTGGAACCGTAAAATTTCTGCAGAATTATTGCGTACCGCACTTATCCTGAATCAGAAAAAATATCACCGCGATATCGTGGAAGACAGTCAGCTAAAACCTGAAGATTCTGTAGAAAAACTCCTCGAAAAAAGGAAAAAAGAAATTTTGGAAAACGAAATTTCAAACCGGCGGGATCCGAACAGAATCACCAGACTAACCGAGTTAAAAAACCTGAGAGAAATCCTAGAACTGATCTACGATGTCGCAAAAGAACAACGGAAATGTGCTGAAAAGCTAGAACCTGAAATTCAATCCACAATCGTGAAGCAATAATGGTCGAAAAACTCAACCCGAGCTTTGTACAGATCTGAAACCAGATCATCGTGAACTCTACACATAATATTGAAGGGGAAATCTAAACTGAAAGGCTTCACTTCATAGTGCTTTTTCAAGGACCAATAATTCGAATGGTGAACTTTGTACATGCTCTCTTTCAGCGACCAAATCACTGTGAGATACGCCACTTCTTTATCTTTTTCAATAAAGTCGGATTCCTCTTCTTTCAAAAATTTATGCTTAATTCTAACAATTTTGGGGTTAAATGGTTCTATATCAATTCCGACTTTATTTTTAGAAATAGCCAATGCCGCGAATGGAAACGAATGGGTAATTGAAATCTCGAAATCCTTCGGATACAGATAAGGTTCGCGCCCGTTGTACAGAATTTTATAGCCAGGCAAAACCGATTTCAGGATTTTCCTCACCAAAAGATGCTCTTTTAGTTTCGTCGGATGGTAATCTTTAATCCGATCATCATTTTCTTTTTCCAGCAATTCTTGTGGATCTAGCATTTCATTTTCATCATATTTCCAAAGAAGTATGGTAGCTTGATCATCGGAAAAATCTCTGTATAAAGGCATAATTCAACAAAACAAATTAAAACTGATCCTTCGCAAAAATACTTATTTTTTTTTGAGGTAAAAATTGGGAAATAAATTGGATATAAGTTCGATGTAAAAAACGACTCCAAAAAGATGAATTATGCTACTTTTGTAAACCACAATCGCACTGCAATGAATTCGCAAACCGAGCAAAGCCTGATAAAAACGTTTTCCACTTTTGATGAACTGGTGAACAACCGTTTTCAGGGAAATACCAATGCGTTTTGCTGGCAAAGAAACCTAGACGGCGACTTCTGTGAAATCGTAAACCAACTTTCTTTAGAAGATGATATTACGGAGATTTCTGCCGATAATCTTCTCGAACTTCAACTCACAGAATCGGGAAATCGCGCAAGGGAAATCATTTTAAATGATATACAATTACTCGAAAACTTCGGAGCTGCTCCATCACTCAACCTTTTAAAATCTTATGAACGGGATGATGAATTCAATTTTATCGCAAGAGACGTTTATTCCTTTCATGTAGACCGATCGCCAATTGCGGCGGATACTTTTTTATGCACGTATTTTGGAGCTTCAAGTGATATTTTGCCCAATAATCAGGCGATACAAAAAATCAAAATCCCCGAAATTTTAGAAGAACTAAAAGCAATGCATGATGGTCATACTGAACCTTTTGAAACATTCGTTGAAGAAAACTTTTTCGACCTCCATTATGATGCAAAACCCGGAGCAACGCCTATTAACCTTGGCAACGGAAATCTTTGGAGATTGGCGGTAGATCATCCTTTTCAGGAAGTTTTGGCCTGTATTCATCGAGCTCCGCAAGAAAAAAATGGAGAATACCGGTTGCTATTAATTTGTTGATAACCACGATTCATTAATCGCTAAATCATTAAAAAAATAACAACATTCTACACAAAGAAGCCTAATAAACACATCAAACAAACGGTTTTGAAAGTCAGAATAAAATTGCTTAATTTTGTAAAAATTTTTTCAATTCAATGAACACAACAACACAATACGTTCCTTTTAAAGTAAAGGACATTTCCCTAGCTGAATGGGGCCGAAAAGAAATCATGCTCGCTGAAGCAGAAATGCCTGGCTTGATGGCAATCCGCGAAGAATACGGTCCTTCCCAACCTTTGAAAGGAGCCAGAATTGCTGGATGTCTTCACATGACCATCCAAACTGCAGTTTTGATTGAAACTTTAGTAGCATTGGGTGCGGAAGTTACTTGGTCTTCTTGTAACATCTTCTCTACCCAGGATCACGCTGCTGCGGCAATTGCTGCTGCAGGAATCCCTGTTTATGCTTGGAAAGGAATGAACGAGGAAGAATTCGAATGGTGCATCGAACAAACCGTATTTTTCGGGGAAGATAGAAAACCATTGAACTTAATCTTGGATGATGGTGGAGATTTAACCAACTTGGTTTTCGATAAATATCCTGAATTAACTGCAGGAATTAAAGGTCTTTCTGAAGAAACTACAACCGGAGTTCACCGTTTGTATGAAAGAATGGCGAACGGAACTTTGGTAATGCCGGCGATCAACGTGAATGATTCAGTAACCAAATCCAAATTCGACAACAAATACGGATGTAGAGAATCTGCAGTGGATGCTGTAAGAAGAGCAACTGATGTAATGTTGGCGGGCAAAAGAGTGGTAGTTTGCGGCTATGGTGATGTGGGGAAAGGTACTGCGGCTTCTTTCAGAGGTGCGGGGTCTATCGTAACCGTTACCGAAGTAGATCCAATCTGTGCGCTACAAGCTGCTATGGAAGGCTACGAAGTTAAAAAACTAGATACTGTAGTAGAAAATGCCGACATCATTATCACCACTACCGGAAACTTCAACATCGTAAGAGCTGAGCATTTCAAAAAGATGAAAGATAAAACCATCGTTTGTAACATCGGTCACTTCGACAATGAAATCGACATGGTATGGTTAAATAAAAACTACAGTGATACCAAATACGAAGTAAAACCACAGGTGGATATTTACAACATTGACGGCAAAGAAATCATCATTCTTGCTGAAGGAAGATTGGTAAACTTGGGTTGCGCAACCGGTCACCCATCATTTGTGATGAGTAACTCATTCAGTAACCAAACTTTAGCGCAAATCGAATTGTGGACCAATTCAGAAGCCTACAAAAACGAAGTGTATACGCTTCCTAAGAAATTAGATGAAAAAGTTGCCGCTCTTCACCTGAAAAAAATCGGGGTAGAATTGGAAACCCTTTCACCTGAACAAGCTAAATATATCGGTGTAGAAGTCGAAGGACCTTTCAAACCGGAATATTACAGATATTAACCGGAGATTTAATCTCAACCATAAAAAGAACGCTTTGGAGTTATTCCAGAGCGTTTTTTTTAACCTATTTATAAAGTCTAATTTTTTTTAACTAATAAATACTGCAATGATTCATAAAATTTATCTAGTTAAAATCACTCAAAAAATACACTAAAAATTTAGGGTGTTTTGACCCATAATAAATTGAATAAAGGAAATTAAATTTGTGGTACACTAAACCACAAATGATGAAAATAAAATTATTACCTGGCTTCCTGGTAGTATTTGCGTTATCCCATGCCCAAATCGGTATTGGCGAAAATGTTACTACTTTCGATGATTCTGAAGCCCTTAAAATAGTTTCTTCGAACAAAGGGGTCTTATTACCCAATGTATCGATTCCTAACCTTTCGAACGCTGCTCCGGTTACTAATCCGGCCAATTCATTGATTGTTTATAACACCAATACAAACACCGGAAAAGGTTTTTATTATTGGTCCAATAACAAATGGAACCCTTTCCTCAACACCACCAATATTTATAAATATTTGGGAATTGTACGGTCTGAAAGTAGCATCTCTACATCTGGAGTTAATGACAGTAGTCCTATTACTGGTATTAGCTATACCATGGGAGAAGCTCCTTCCGCGCACGATTGGCAATTAATTCCTGGACTTTCAAAGACCATTGAACTATATTCTCCTCAAAACACGGTGTCGGTTTCCGGAAGTGGCATCGTTCAGGTTAATTCTGCAGCGAACGATAATACGTATATGACCTACTCTATTGCACTATTTGTCGACTCAAAACTCGCCGGAGTTCGAAATTTCCAAATTGTTGGAAATAGCGCTTGTATATATAACGACTTCAATGTGTATTTCAATGTGAATAACTTAGGTATCGGAAACCATAATATAGAATTACGGGAAACATTAAGAGTGAAGGAAGTAAGTTCGCAAAGCATCACATTTGGAGGGAAACATTCAGCATGCAGCAATCTGAGCCCTCTGATGGACAAATCCGTTATGAATATTAAAATCTCTGAAAAACCTTAAAATTATCACCATGAAAAAAATATTTTTAACCTTGATATTTTCCAGTAGTGTTGCTTTCGGACAGGTTGGTATAAATACAACCACTCCACATCCTTCTGCGATTTTGGATATTAGAGCTACTGATAAAGGGGTCAGTCTACCGAAAATATCGCTTCATAGCAGGACAGATATTACCGCTGTTCCAAATCCTAAAGAATCATTAATTATTTACAACACGAATAATTCCCTTAATGGAAAAGAAGGTTACTACTTCTGGGACGGTGCGAAATGGGACTATTTCTTCACTGATCTTAACCAAGGAAATCTGATGAATCAAGTGAAATACTACACCTCTACCTCCAGCACCGCCTATACTTTCACGCAAAATTCTCCAAATCAATTCTATGGATACAGCGCACATGCTGCCGGTGAAATATTAAATACTTCCCAATGGACGGTAATTTCTGACCTTACAAAAACAATCTCCATCGATAGACCTCAAAATGAAACATTGATGAATATCAACGGTATGTTTCAAGTGAATAATGGAGCATCGAACTCTACAGGTGGTATTAGTTCAAGTATTGGCTTTTTTGTGGATGATAAGCTGATTGATGTAAAACCAATGTTTCTCGATATTCAACCTTCTTGTTCTTACCGACAATTCATGATCTATGGTCTAGCAAAAAATCTATCCGTCGGTAATCATACTGTAAAATTTGCAATCCGAAATATTTCTGCTCCTACAATCAATGGGCTCACAGTGACCTATGGAGGTCCAAATACCAGTAGTTCGTGCAATACGCTTACGAATTTCGAAGCAGCTATCAGTAGCACAATTTCTATTAACCAACCTTATGTTTTTTAACGATGAAAACAATATCAACTATATTAACCCTTTTGATTATTACTTTAAGTAATTTATCAACAGCCCAAGTATTGATTGCCGGAAATATCACCAATAATACGCCGCATCCAAGTGCAGTACTAGAAATTTCCGATACTAAGCGAGGAATATTGCTACCTCAAGTACCTCTAACCGCTTCAAACGACAATACGTCGGTTCCTACTCCTGTACAAGGATTGCTTGTGCAAAATACCAACACCCAAAAGGTTAATTTCTGGGCTAATGGCCAATGGAATAGAAATTTTCAGGTTGCAGATGGCTTAGCTATTATACAACAAACTGAAAACTTTTCTGGAAACTCCGGAGCAAGCACTACAATTTCTACATTTCCTAGCAGCATGCCACTATTTACTGCTAATAGTTCTACCGCAAATTGGACCAATTTAGGCGCAACTGCAACGGTTGTGATTACTAATACTTCCAATACCACTTATATTAATATAGAAGGTATGTCTCAAATTAATAATGCAAATAATACCCAACAAGAGTTTCAATTTGCTATTGGAGTTTTTGTAAATAATCAATTAAAATTGGCGAGTAAATACACGAACGCTGGCAAGAATTTTACTTGTAACTGGCGAAAATTTAATTTAGCAGGAATCATTAGCGATTTACCTATTGGTACCCATACCGTATCTGTTTATGGTAGAAATCTGCCAAAAATAACAACGGGATACAGTTCTGTTACGTATGGTGGTAACACTTCAAATTGCACGAATATCAATAATGATATGGCTAGAATATTTGTGACCGCTCAAGTAACTCAATAAATAATACGGAAAGCATTTTTTTGACTAAAGATTTCTATTACTTTTATTTCTGCATTATTAATAGAAAATAAAATAATCCCGGAAATTCGGGATTATTTTTTTCGCTTCGCTTTAGATTTGGCTTTTGCCTGCGCGCGGTTAGTGGGTTTGGTCTTCGGGGGATTCCTTTTGGTAGGTCCTCCGAGATTGATCTTTTTATTCTTATCTTTTTTATCATGGAAAGCGCCACCACCTTCTTCCAATTTCACGGTGTGTGCATTTTTCATCACTACGGTTTCTTTTTCTGAAGCGATTTTCACAGGGTTAACCTTTACTTCTGATGGGAAATCTTTCATTATCAACGCTTTGTCCATTAACAATTCAATATCCAAAAGCAAAGTTTCTTCTTTTTTAGTAACAAAAGAAATGGAGATCCCGTTTTTATCAGCTCTTCCTGTTCGTCCAATTCGATGGATGTACTGTTCCGGAACTTCAGGAATTTCAAAGTTGATGACGTGGGTAATATCCGAAATATCCAAACCTCTCGCCATAATGTCGGTAGTAATCAAACCTCGCACTTTTTGGGCTTCAAAGTTTCTCATCGCATTCAGGCGGTAATTCTGGGATTTGTTGGAGTGAATTACATCGAATTCATCGGGAAACAACTCATCGATTTTTGTATAAAGATAATCGGCGTTCTTTTTATTATTACAGAAAATCAATACTTTAGAAAAATCGGTATCGGTTTTCAGCAAATGTTCGAGAAGATTAATCTTGGTGTTGAAATTCTCCACTTTAAAGGCAATCTGTTCAATTTTTTCCAGCGGAGTTCCCGATTTTGCCAAGGAAATCTCTATCGGATTTGCAAAATATTCCTCTAAAACTGCGTCAACCGCTTCGGTCATGGTTGCCGAAAAAAGAATATTCTGTCTTTTTTCTCTTAACATGGTGAAAATATTCGATAATTGCGATTTGAAACCCAAATTCAGCATTTCATCAAACTCATCGACTACCAATTTCTGAACTTCTTTAAGAGAAATCGCATTATCAATCGCCAAATCCATGATTCTTCCGGGAGTTCCTACCAAAATATCGCATCCGTCATTGAAAAGCAATTTCTGAGTTTTGATATTCACACCACCGTAAATTCCTACTACTCTCGCAGTAATATTCTGGGTAAGATTTTTCACAATATCCGTTACCTGAACCACCAATTCCCGTGTGGGAACAAGGATTACTACGGTTGGATTTCCTGTTTTGTTGTACTTCCAAGTTTTGAGAACTGGCAAAAGATACGCTAAGGTTTTTCCGGTTCCTGTTTGGGCAATTCCCATTACATCACGGCCAGAAAGGATTGGTTTAAGGGATTTTTCTTGAATTGGCGTAGGTTCAAATAAATTTTGATCAGCCAATACGTCAAGAATCTTTTCGGGTAATTCAAAATCGGCAAAAGTGATTTTTTCCATTTTGCAAAGATAGTTTATTTCAGAAAAAGGAAATTCAAAGTTGTAAATCTTTCATTAACAGAGAAAATTGCCGCACTTTTTAAGTAAATAAACCTAATATTTTCTCTATTAATAAAACTATAATGTAACAAAGAAGCACAAATGATTGTCTTATTGAAAAAATTAATAACCATATGACAAAAACGCTGAACTTTTTTGCATTTTTCTCTGTAACCATAATTTCTGGGCAGATAAAAACAGACTCTACCAAAACAAAAGATATTGCCGAAGTAACAGTAATTGCCAGAAAACCAACCATCGAAAACAAGACGGACAGAACGGTCTTTAATGTAGCCAACAGCTCCATACTTGCGGGAAACACCACTTGGGATGTCCTGAGAATGACACCGCTGGTGAGCATGGACAGTAATGATAACCTGCTTGCCGAAGGTGAATCGGTGAGCGTTTACATCAACGATCGAAAAACTGTTTTCACTGGCAAAGAGCTGAAAGATTACCTGAAAACCATCGCTGCAGATAATCTGATGAAAATTGAAGTGATCACCACGCCATCCGCAAGATATGAAGCAGCCGGACCGGTGATCAATATCGTGCTGAAAAAACTGGAAAACGAAGGTACAAAAGGCAGTGTTTCCCTTACCAATACTCAAAATACCAAAAATTCGCAGTACGCTAATTTCAATTTTAATTATCATAAAAAGAATTTCACCGAAACCTTAACCGGCGGTTATAGTGACAATACCCAAGTCATGAAAAACTACAATGAAAATTTTATTTATGAAAACAACGAACTAACCAAGATCGTCACTGAAAGTACGGAAACCGGTAAATCTCCTTCCTTATCAAGTTCTTCGGAGCTGGAGCTGAATGACAAAAATAATATTGGTTTTATTTTCGAATATTCCCAAACCAAAAGAAGTAGTTTTTCGGATGCTTATGGGGAAAATTTTATCGGAAACAATTTGCAAAATTTTTATGCAAAAACCCAAAGTCTAACTGGTTTAAACAAAAATTTGGGCTCTAATCTCTATTACAAATATTACGATAAAGAAAAAAACAAAATACTGGATCTAAATGCCGGAATCAATTACAGTTCTGTGACGGATACGAACGACCACTTGATCAATTTTAGCGCAAACAACATTCCTACGGGAATTCGTATTTTGGCAGATAACCAAAACCGCGATTATTATTTCAAGGCAGATTATTCGCAACCTCTGGGAAAAACGGGAAGTACGCTTGAATTCGGCGGAAAAAGCAGCTATAAAAACTATGTAATTCCTTATGACTATTACGGATTATCTGGTAACAATTGGGTGGAAGATCTTTCCCGAAGCAATGATTTTCAATATTTAGAAAATTTGAACTCGCTGTATGCCAATTTCAGCAAAACATTTTTCAAGAAATTAGAAACCAGAATCGGTTTGCGCTACGAATATATTTGGTTTAAAGTACGGCAGGATATAGGAAATATTGAAAAAACAGATTCTTACGGAACCTTCCTTCCAGATTTTTTAGTAAAATATCCAATTTCGGAAAACACGGATCTTACCGCAACGTACAAGCACAATATTTGGCGGCCTTGGTACAATGAAATGAATCCTTTCGAATTGCCGATGGATAACGGGACCTACATGCGCGGAAATATGAATCTGGACCCCAATCCGAACGACAGATTCAGTCTGAAAATCGGACTTTACAAGAAATATTTTCTTACAGCAAGCTATTGGTATAGCAACCAGGATTACTGGACTACCTATTTCAAAGACGGCGATAAAACCATCCAAATGGAAGAAAACTTCCCGGGAAAAGTAGCAAAATATGGCATAAACTTTAATACCAATCAGGCTTTTTTAAAAAATAAACTGAATGTAAATCTAAGTCTGAACTTAAATTACACCGATAATAGTGATTTTAATGCTCAAAATAATCTGAAGGATGCTAAAGATTATTTCACCAATTTTGGAGGTTCGTCCAATATATCTTATAACAATCTCTTCAATAAAAATATCAACATCAATGGATGGTTCGGATTGTTCAGTCAGAATTTTGGAAATTCGTATGGCAATCAAATGAATTTCTTCCACAATATTTCGGTGACTAAAATTTTCCCAAAAACGCAGATGGAAGCGAGTCTGCAGATGTACAATATTTTCCAAAGACCAGTGTTTGATATAACGACCTATACGCAGCTCGGAACTTTTAGAAACTCCACTAAAGACGACTGGTACGGATTTTCTTTAACTTTCATTAAAAGATTCGGAAATCAAAAGGTAAAAGAAAACATGAAAACCAATGTTGAAAAAGACAGCGGCGGAAGCAAAGAATAAAATAAAATCCTTCTGAAAATTCAGAAGGATTTTTTTCTTAAAGCCTATTCCCATTCAATAGTTGCAGGTGGTTTGCTAGAAATATCATAGGCAATTCTGTTGATACCTTTCACTTCGTTGATGATTCTGTTCGACACATTTTCCAAGAATTCCCACGGGAATTTACTGAACGTTGCTGTCATGAAATCCGTGGTATTAGCTGATCGAACGACCGCAGTGTATTCATAAGTTCTCTCATCTCCCATTACGCCAACAGATTTTACCGGAAGCAAAACTACAAATGCCTGAGAAACAGTTTCGTACAAGTTATTTTTATACAATTCTTCGATGAAAATATCATCAGCTTCCTGTAAGATTTTCACTTTTTCTTCATCTACTTCGCCTAAAATTCGAATTCCCAAACCAGGTCCAGGGAACGGATGACGATGAACCAAGTGATGCGGAATACCAAGCTCCTCGCCTACTTTTCTTACCTCATCTTTAAATAATTCTCTCAAAGGTTCCAGCAATTCAAAATCCATTTCTTCGGGAAGTCCGCCCACATTGTGATGCGATTTGATCACTGCTGATGGACCTTTCACCGACTGGCTTTCGATAACATCCGGATAGATGGTTCCTTGAGCGAGGAATTTTGCACCTTCTATTTTGTGAGATTCTTCATCAAAAACAACAACGAATTCATTCCCGATGATTTTTCGCTTTGCTTCCGGATCCGAAACGCCTTTCAATTTTGTCATGAATCGATCTTTCGCATCGATCAATTTGATGTTTAAGTGAAAATGTTCACCATAATTTTTCATCACTTTTTCAGCTTCATCTTTTCTTAAAAGTCCGGTATCTACAAAGATACATTGCAACTGATCGCCGATGGCCTTATGAATTAAAACCGCCGCCACGGAAGAATCTACACCACCGGAAAGACCAAGAATCACCTTTTGATCTCCCACTTTTTCTTTGATTTCGGCTACAGTTTTATCGATATAATTGGTAAGTTTCCAATCTTTTGGAGCTTTACAAATATTAAAAACAAAATTTTCAATCATTCGAGCACCTTCTTCGGTATGAGAAACTTCCGGGTGAAACTGCACACAATATATTTTCTTGCTTTCATCAGAAATGGCTGAAATAACATCCGTTGTTCCGTTGCTTACAAAACCTTCCGGAACATTTTCTACCTCATCAAAATGGCTCATCCACACGGTTGAAAATCGGCTCACTCCAGAGAGTAATGGATTGGATTTTAGGATTTCAAATTTTGCTTTTCCGTATTCGCCTTTTTCACCTTTTTTCACTGTTCCGCCCAAAAGATGGGTGGTGAGTTGCATTCCGTAGCAAATTCCCAAAACCGGAATTCCTTTTTCGAAAAGTGCTCGATCAACCAAATGAGCATTTTCTGCATTCACCGAACTTGGTCCGCCGGAAAGAATAATTCCGGAAGGATTTCTCGCTAAAATATCTTCTATACTTGTATTGAAAGGAAGGACTTCCGAATAAACACCGAGTTCTCGGATTCTTCTGGCAATCAACTGGTTATATTGAGATCCAAAATCAAGGATGATAATACCGTTATTCATTAAATATTTACTTTTTATTATTTCTAATTTCTTACTGCTTGTTTTTCAAAAGATTAGGATAGAATTTATTATAAAAAAAAAGGCGTGATTTCTCACGCCTTTCGCTACTAAAATTTCCCGATATCTTCTCTATAAATCTCGTAATCGAAGCTGATGATTTTAGCATCATCGTAAACTTTTTTGCGGGCTTCTTCATAGGTCGCTCCTGTAGCAACTAAACTTAAGACTCTACCTCCGGAAGTCACAATGCGGGTTCCGGAAGTTTTTGCACCTGCGAAAAGGACTTGGCTTTCCTTTACTTTTTCAATATTTCTAATTTCGAAACCAGTTTCTATTTTTCGTGGATAACCGCCGGAACACATCACGAGGCAAACTGCTTTTTCATCTTTAAATTTCAAGTTGATGTCTCTTCCTTCCAAGCAATCGGTAATCACGTCGAACAATTCGTTTTCCATCAAAGCCAAAATCACTTGAGTTTCCGGATCTCCCATTCTCATATTATATTCCAAAAGGAAAGTTCCGTTGTTGGTCACCATTAAACCAAAAAAGATAAAACCTTTAAATTGAATATTCGCTGCTTCCAAACCTGCAAGCGTTGGTTTCATGATATTTTCTTCAAAATCTTGGAAATGTTCTGCTGTAAATTCAGGGCTTGGAGCCACACTTCCCATTCCACCAGTGTTTGGACCGGTATCTCCGTTTCCAACTTTTTTATAATCTTTCACAGGAATGCAAGGGAACAATTTCTTTCCGTTGGAAAAAGCGATAATTGATGCTTCAAAACCTTTCAGATATTCCTCAATCACCAATTGAATTCCGGCATCACCATAAATTCTTTCGATCATAAATTGATGAATCGTGGATTCAGCTTCCATCAGATTTTCAGCGATAACTACACCTTTTCCGCCGGCTAAACCACTCGCTTTGATCACGATTGGGAATTGCTGTTCTCTCACATAATCAATCGCATCTTGATAGGCATCAAAAACGACTGCTTTTGCGGTTTTGATGTTATTGGTTTGCATGAATTTTTTAGAAAAAGCCTTGCTTCCTTCCAATTCTGCTGTTCTTTTTCTTGGTCCGAAAATTTTGAGGCCGTGTTTCTTAAATTCGTCTACAATCCCTTCAACCAAAGGCGCTTCAGGGCCTACAATCGTAAGATCAATTCTTTCTTTGATGGCGAAATCTCTCAACCCTTCCACACTTTCTTCGTACACATTTTGCCCAAGTTGATCGGTCGTTGCATTACCCTGTGCAAAATACATTTTCGTAATTCTGTTGTCGCCTTTCAGTTTTACCGCAATTGCAGATTCTCTGGCTCCATTTCCTATGATTAATATTTTCATTATCTTATTATTTGAATTCTCCAAAATTACTAATTTGAAAGTGAATCTCAAATGTTGTTCGGAGAAAAAGTTTATTCATTTCTTAAAAAACACAGCGATTCAGACAGCTGTTATTTTAAAAATGATCAATGTAAAAAGTGACGCATTCCGGTGAACATCATAGGAATTCCGTGTTCGTTAGCAGCTTCGATACTTTCCTCGTCGCGCATACTTCCACCAGGTTGGATGATGGCTTTAATTCCTTCTTTTGCACAGAAATCAACCACATCTCGGAAAGGGAAAAAGGCATCGGAAGCGAGTACCAAATCTCCTTGGAACTTTTCTTTTGCTCTTTCGATAGCGTGCTGCGTTGCCCAAATTCTATTCACTTGGCCGCCACCAATTCCTAAAGCCTGAACACCGTTGGAAACCACAATCGCATTGGATTTTACATATTTTACAACGCGTTGCGCAAACAAAAGTGCTTTTTGTTGTTCTTCAGTAGGTTTAAAAATCGTAACGGTTTCAATTTTTTCTGAAAATTGGGTATCATTATCCTGCACCAAAATTCCTCCATCCACTTTTACCCAAGTTTGAGCATCGGAAACTGAATTTTTAATCTTGATAATTCTTAAATTTTTCTTCTTTCTTAAAATTTCAATCGCATCTTCATCAAAAGATGGCGCCATGACGATTTCCAAGAAAGTTTTGTTGAGCTCCTCTGCAGTGGCTGCATCTACATTAAAATTCATTCCAATAATCCCGCCAAAAATAGAAACTGGATCACATTCGAAGGTTTTTTTGTAGGTTTCTAAAGCCGAATTCCCTACCGCAACACCGCAAGGTGTGGAATGTTTTACCGCGCAACAAGCCATTTCGTTTTTGAATTCGTTGACTACCTTCCAACACAAATCCATATCGCGTAAGTTATTGAATGACAATTCTTTTCCACCCAAAATTTCAAAATCTTTCATCGCTCCGTTTTCGGTAGTGGAAACATAATACGCAGCAGTTTGATGAGGATTTTCACCATATCGCAGGTCTGAAAATTTCTTGTAAGAAGCACTCAAATAAGTTGGATATGGTTCATCGAGCAACATTCTGGAAATCGCTGCATCGTAAGCTGAAGTCAAATTAAAGACTTTTCCGGCGAGTTTTTTTCGAGTTTCCAAAGTTGTACTTCCGGTTTCTGCAATTTCCAGCTGAATTTTTGCATAATCTTCCACATCGGTAATTACGGTAACAGAATTGAAATTTTTTGCTCCTGATCTCAACATGGAAGGTCCGCCGATATCGATAAATTCTACTTTTTCATCTAAAGAAATATCGGAATTTGCATTTTCGAAAAACGGATACAAATTGACGATCACCATATCGATCAACCCGATTTCATGTTGCTGAACGGTGCTCATGTGTTCCTCATTATCACGAACTGCGAGTAATCCGCCGTGAACTTTAGGGTGCAAAGTTTTCACTCTTCCGTCCAACATTTCAGGGAAATCGGTCACTTCATCAATCTGTATCGGAGACAAACCAGCATCTTTCAAATGCTTGAAAGTTCCGCCAGTGGAAACCAATTCGTAGTTATTTTCTTCTAAAAATCTTGCAAATTCTATAAGTCCGGATTTATCGGAAACAGAAATCAGTGCTCTCTTTTTTGACATTTTCTTTCTTTTTTACTTTTTATTAAATCTCTGGTCATCAATTTTCATTTTGACTTCCATTATTCTTTTTTATTCATTTTTAAAGTTAATCTTCGAAAAATTTCCAATGAATCAATCTTCCAAAACCTTATTGATAGCTTTCGGGAAAATTTCGTATTCCACTTCATGAATATTCTTTGCTAAGGATTCCACAGTTTCTGATTCTGAAATCGGAAATGATTTTTGAAGGATAATTTCACCTTCATCAATCCCTGGAGTTACGAAATGTACGGTAGCACCGCTTTCTTTTTCTTTCGCTTCCAAAACCGCTTTGTGAACGTGGTTTCCCCACATTCCTTTTCCTCCGAATTTAGGCAAAAGTGCTGGATGAATATTGATAATTTTTCCGGGGAAATTTTCACAAAATTCTTTACTGATGATCGATAAAAATCCTGCAAGAATGATTAAATCGGTATTTCCGGGAATTTCTTTCGCTAAATTCTCGCAGAAAGTTCTTCCTCTTTTGATTAAAATATTTTTGATTCCGTGATTTTTGGCTCTTTGCAAACCAAAACATTCGCGATCAGCAACTACCAAATTTATGGTAGCGTTGGGAATTTCTCCCTGTTCAATCGCATCGATGATCCGCTGAAGATTGGAGCCGGAACCGGAAACGAGGACTACTAGATTTTTCATAAAACGCTTTACATTTTAGGCAGATACGGGACAAAAAACTAACAGCCTAAAGCAATTAATTTAAAACTATTTTCTCTTCTCCTTCCGTAATTTCTCCGACGATATAAGCATCTTCAAGCAAATCCAAAACTTTTGTTGCGTGATTTTCATCAACCACGATCACCATTCCAATACCCATATTGAAAGTTCCGTACATTTCTGATCTCGCGATGTTTCCTCTCTTTTCAAGTTCTAGCATGATGCTCGGAATTTTAATAGCAGAAGCTTCAATTTTCGCACAAAGGTTTTCCGGAATAATTCTCGGTACATTTTCAATTAATCCGCCACCGGTAATGTGCGCAATTCCTGACACTTTCACTTCTTCTAAAACACGATGAATCGGCTGATAATAAAGTCTTGTAGGAACTAGAAGCGTTTCATAAAGAGGTTTTCCTTCAAATTCTTCGTTGAAATCAGGGAAGATTTTTCTTACCAAAGAAAATCCGTTGCTGTGGAAACCGGAACTTGGTAAAGCGATAATTTGATCTCCTCGTTTTATTTTGGAACCATCGATAATTTGGTCTTTTTCTACAATTCCTACACAAAAACCGGCTACATCGTAATCTCCGGGTTGGTACATTCCGGGCATTTCGGCAGTTTCGCCACCGATGAGAGCGCAATTATTGTCTTTGCAAGCTTTCACCATTCCCATCACAATTTCGGCTGCAATATCGGAATCGAGTTTTCCACAAGCTAAATAATCGAGAAAAAACAGAGGTTTCGCGCCGTGGCACAAAATATCGTTCGCACACATCGCAAAACAATCAACTCCAATGGAATCATATTTTTTGGAATCCAGGGCGACTTTCAATTTGGTTCCTACTCCATCGGTTCCGCTCACCAAAACAGGATTTTGGTAACCACCAATCTGATAAAAAGCACCGAAACTTCCTAAACTGTTCAGTACATTTTCATTGTGGGTTTCGGCAACTGCCGATTTTATTTTGTCGACGGTTTTGTAACCTTCTTCCTTGTCAACTCCTGCGGATTTGTATGTATTGCTCATTTTTACTTTTTATTAAATTTTACTTCACAAAAACTTGAAAAATATTGAAAATAAAGAACAAAAAAGCCGGCAATCATTCAGACGTCGGCTCATTAGTATTTACTTGCGAAAATCACACATCCAATATTTTGGAAATTCTCTTTCTGGGAATGTATTTTTTTCGGTTTCAAGGATACAAATTTTGTTCTGCGAAAATAAGATTTTTAAACGAAATTAAAAAATGATTTAAAAAAAAGGTTGTTTTTCAAAAACACAAAGCATTGATTTCTCATTGAAATTCCTATTTTTGTTCGATACTAAAAATACAATATGGCTTCAGGCTTTTTTGCGATCTTAGATGATATTGCTGCACTGATGGACGACATCGCAGTAACATCCAAATTAGCAACCAAACAAACGGCAGGAATTTTAGGAGATGATCTTGCCGTAAACGCTGAGAAGGCGACCGGTTTTCTGTCTTCGCGTGAAGTTCCGGTTTTGCTAAAAATCATGAAAGGTTCGTTTATAAATAAACTCATCATCGTTCCGGTAGTTTTTTTGCTGCAATGGATTTATCCACCTGCGATCACGGTTATTTTGATTCTTGGCGGTTTGTATCTCGCATACGAAGGTGTAGAAAAAATTATTGAATTTCTCATTCATAGCAGAAAAAAAGGTCACGAGGTGGTTCAGGAAATCGAAGATCCAAATAATGGCGGTGAAGCGGAGGAAGCGGCAAAAGTAAATTCTGCCATTCAAACAGATTTTATTCTTTCCCTGGAAATTGTCATTATTGCTTTGGCTTCAGCAAAAGATGGTTTTGAATCCCTAAAATCTCAGTTCAACCCATTTTTAGTAGAAATCATTACCGTTTCTATCGTGGCGATTATTGCTACAGTTGGCGTTTATGGAATTGTCGCATTGATTGTAAGAATGGATGATGCAGGATTCAAACTCATCAAAAAATCAGGTGGAAAAGGATTCATCAATACTTTAGGTGAATTATTGATTAAAGCGCTTCCGTGGGTAATTAAATTATTAGGTATCATCGGAACGGTTGCATTAATCCTTGTTGCTGGTGGAATTTTCGCCCACAATATCGATTGGCTTCACCATCATTTTTTACCAAATTTACCGGCAATTGTGAGAGAAGCATTACTTGGAATTATCGCAGGTTTAATCATGGTTCCGGTGTTTATGTTGTTTAAACGGGCGTTCCGATTTGTGAAAAAGAAAAAAGCAGTACAGCAATAATAAAAAGAGCGTTCCTTGGAGCGCTCTTCTTGTGTAATCTAAATTTGATATTGGATTTGGTTAATGATTTCAAACAAGAAAAACCAGTTTTCTGTTGGATCTGAAAAAAAAGAAAATTACTTCATCAAGTTTTTAATAATAGGTTTAACGAATACTTTTATCAATGAAAATTTGTGCTGCAAGATATTCGCGGAGCACTTTCATAAGGTCTTTGAGTTGATGCATTTCATTTTTAATTTTAAATTTAGTCAAAGATAAAAAAGAAGTTTGACAGAATTTGTCAACCAACTTTCAAATTTGCCAATATGAATAAAAAATAACAAAACACAAACTTGAAAAACTGTTCAAAAAAAAGCTGCTTCGATGGTGAAGCAGCTTTCTAATTTAAACTTATTGATTCATTTTTTGTTTTACGCTTTCGGCTTTATCTTTCAATTCCGCGAGTTTTTCTTCGTCGGTAATTCCTTTTTCAGGATCAAAATTTTCACTGTATTTTGGCAGCGAGAAAACTTCTACAACTTGGGCTCCATCGAAAGGGAATCTTTTCTGCGCAATTTCTAAAACGCTGGCTCCGCCTCTTGCTCCGTCGGAAGTTGCCATGAGGAACATATTTTTTTCACCAAAAATCTTTCTGCCTTTAATTCGCGACATCCAATCCATCAGGTTTTTGAAAACAGCCGGAAAGTTTCCGTTATTTTCCGGAGTGGAAAGCAAAATCAAATCAGAAGCGTCAATCTTCGCAGCGAAATCTTTTGCGGATTGTGGAATGCCGGCTTCTAGTTCGATTTCTCTTTTGTAAATGGGCATTTCATAATCATTTAAATCTAAAATTTCCACCTCGTTTTCAGAGAAAAATGTAGAAGCAAAGGTTACGAGTTTCTTGTTGATTGAAACGGTAGAATTGCTTCCTGCAAAAGCGAGTATTTTCATTTTTTTAATTTTTTTTTAAAGATAACAATTTTAAATATTCATTGGAACTTCCATCAATAAAATCTCAGAATTTTCCAATGCTTCTAAAATAAAACTTTCGGTCTCCCAAATACCGAAGCCATCGCGGGTTCCTAAAACCTGATCTCCAATTTTAGCTGAACCTTTTAACACGAAAATATACACCCCATTTCCGGGCTGGTGCACTTTGTATTCTTTGGCATTTCCTGCTTCGAAATTTGCAATATTAAACCATGCATTTTGATGAATCCAAACGCCTTCATCTTCAGTATTTGGCGATAGAATTTGCTGGAAATCGTTGATCTTTTCGTTTTCTTTAATGCTGATTTGGTCATAACGCGGGGTAACATTCATCTTATTTGGAATCACCCAAATCTGAAGGAATTTCACCAATTCATCTTTGTTTTTATTGTATTCACTGTGCATTACACCGGTTCCGGCACTCATCACCTGGATTTCACCTTTTCTGATAACAGCGGTGGTTCCCATGGAATCTTTATGCTCCAAATCGCCTTCTAACGGAATAGAAATAATTTCCATATCGCGGTGTGGATGGGTTCCAAATCCCATTCCGGAAGCAACCTGATCATCGTTGAGTACGCGAAGCGCACCGAAATTCATTCTTTCAGGGTTGTAATAATTGGCAAAACTGAAGGTGTGATGGGATTTCAACCAACCGTGATCGGCAAAACCTCTTGAATCTGCCGGGTGATATATTGTCTTCATAACGATTTATTTTAATGATTTATAATGTTACAAAACTAGCATTTATAAGTTTGAGAATGATTGATCTAGGATAATTATGATCCTTATTAATATCTACAATTATTGCGGATTTCTTTGTGCGATTTTATTGGCAAGCCAACTTACATAAAACAATTGAAAACTGTGGTACATCATCACCGGCAAGAGGAAAAGTACTTTCTGATCATCCGGAATTCCTAAGACCAAAAGAAACAAACTGCCATGAACCAATGATTTTTTGGAACCACAAAAGGTTGCAGTGATGATTTCTTTGAGTTGAAATCCCATCTTCTTGGCAATGAATTTAATGATATTATAGACAATAAAAAATAAAGAAACGACACTGATCGTCAATATCAAAAACACAAAACCGGGAACCGTAGCGAAGATTTTTTCGATAAATGCGGTCGAGAAACTCTCGTAAACAATCAACAGAATGATGAGCCGATCGAATTCTGAAATGACACTGGAATATCTGGTAATCCATTTTTTGAAAAAAGGGTTCAATGCAATACCAATAATAATCGGGAGCAGAACTTTGAGGAGCAACTGCTCAACGATTTCGGTTTTGTCCGCGTTTGCAGTGTTTGCATTTAAGAAAAAACTCATCAAAAGTGGGGTCATCACAATTCCGATAAGGCCGGAAATCGACGCATTGAAAATGGCAGACATAACATTTCCTTTAGCGATAGAAACCATTACCACGGATGAGGAAACGGTGGATGGAAGACTTGCCAGAAAAAAAACTGATAACCAAATGCCGTAATAAGCAGTTTCTCGAAAGGCGGGATAAAAAATAAGCACCAAGAAAGGAAAGAGGAGAAAAGTTGCGGACTGAATTAAAAGGTGGAGTTTCCAGTTGGAGACGTCTTTCACAACTTCTTTAAGATTCAGCTTGAGCCCATATAACAGAAATATCCCTGCAATTCCCCACTCGATAAAATCAGATAGCGGGAACCATTGGTTGTACGCCGGCCGGAACGGAACAATTTTGGCGAGCAAAACCATCGCTACCAAAAAGAGAAGAAATGTATTTTGTTTGTTGAAAATCTTAAACATTTGCTTTTTTTGAAAAATATTAAAAAATAAAAATCCTTAAAGTTTCTGAGGCTTTAAGGACTATAAATGTATGATCTTTTTTTGGGATCGATTGAATTGGTTGATTAAATGTCGTTTTATAAACGCACCTGTTAACATTCTTCTGCTTCATTTTAAAATGATAAAACTTCTTCTAAAGAGAATCAATTGCCACAAAAAAAAAATTTTCTGTACATGGTCTCCGTTTCAACGGAATTTCATTTCTAGCTCGTTGTTTGTTGTGCAAAACGATCTGAATAAAGCTGAAACTTATTAATTATTGTAACTCGTAGTGCATTATAAAAAGGTTATTCATAATACGAAAAAAAATCGTATATTGTATTGAATACCAATCTAATACACTATGAATAACCTAGATGCAATTTACGATTTTATTTTAAATGAATTAAGAAAATTAACCTTAAATGAAAATTTTTATTTTAAACCTATTAAACCAAAATTGAGTGATTTAGAACTTATTGCCATAAATATTTCTGCAGAATATTTATCAATAGACTCAGAATATCAGTTATTTAGATATCTTTCAAATTCAAAACTAAATGGAATGATAGAAAGAAGTGTTTATAATCGCAGGAAAAGAAAACTCTTCTTGCATATGGAAAATATCAGAAAGATTATGGTTGATAGATTTCATGATCTTGAAAGGATTTTTATTGTAGACTCAATGCCTTTAGAAATTTGCAAAAACGCAAGAGCAAACCGCTCTAAAATCTGTAAAGAAGATGAATTTTCATTTCCAAGCAAAGGATATTGCGCTTCTCAATCGAGTTATTATTATGGCTACAAATTACACGCTATATGTTCTGTTTCAGGAATATTTCAAAGTTTTGATATTTCTACTGCAAGCATTCATGATATCCATTTTTTGCAAGACATAAAGCATCAAATAAACAATTGCACATTAATCGGAGATAGAGGTTATTTATCAACTCAAGTACAAACAGATTTGTTCAATTATGCAAATATAAAATTAGATACACCTATGAGAAGCAACCAAAAAAATTATCACAAGCAGAAATACATTTTTAGAAAATCAAGAAAGAGAATCGAAACGCTATTTTCTCAACTTTGTGACCAATTTAAAATCAGAAATAATTATGCGAAATCATTTAATGGTTTTAAAACCAGAATCTTAAGTAAAATTACGGCTCTAACTTTTATTCAATTTGTAAATGTTTTTGTTTTTAATAGAAAAATGAACAAAATTAAAGTATCTTTAATTTAATAATGCACTACGAGTTATTGTATTACTTTTTTATCTTTTCAGTATTTGACTCCCTTCGTCATAACCTTTCATATATGCATCCTTTGTTCCTTTCCAATCAAAGATACTTTCAACAATAAACATTGTAACAAGTCCGATAATAAAAAATAAAAGGTCTCTTTTTGTAATTTTCATACTATTTAAAATTAAGTTCAAATTTTTCATTTTTTTCACCAAACGATTTTAGAAAAAGCAAAATAAAAAAGGGAATTAATAATGCATAATTAAATTCTATTCGCTCTGAAGTCATAAGGAAAGTGATAACTAAAACGTAAACGATTAAAAAGCCTAATAATACACCTTGTAAGACTTTCGGAAGGTTTTCATTTGATTTAGACCAAAAAATGTTTTCATTAATTTCAATTGGCAAAACTATTTTTTTTGAATCTAAAACAAAATGATGTTCTTTTTCAAAATCTTTCGCTTTGACAAGAATTTTATGATTACCAAAATTTGTAACGAAATCAATTTTTGGATTTTTGTAATCAACATGTCCAATATAATCATCATCCACAAATACTTCGTAACGATTATTGAAAAACGAATATTTTTGATTTAATTTCAATTTTATTTTCCCATTCATTACTCATGTTTTTTGAATATACTTTTTCCTTTTTAATCGGAATTTTGACTAGCTATGATGATAAGATGCGGCAGATTTCCTAAAAATGCACCTGCTGAATTTCTTCCTCAATTTCTTTCGGAGAGTCGGGGGTTTCATCTTTAATTAAAAACATTGTTACAGCAGCCGCTACAATCATGCAAACCCCTCCTACTACGACATAATCAATGGCCATATTGCCGAAGAGATTTTTCACAATTGGGCCTCCGAAAATACCATTGATAATTTGTGGAATCACGATGAAGAAATTGAAGATTCCCATGTAAACACCCATTTTCCTTTGAGGAATAGCATCGATCAACATTGCATAAGGCATTGCAAGAATACTTGCCCAAGCGAAACCTAAACCAACCATGGAAATCCACAACATTCCGGTATCTTTAATGAAAAACATAGAAATTAAACCTAATCCACCGGCAAATAAAGCCAAAGCGTGCGTTTGTTTTTTACCAATCGCTTTAGCAATTGGAGTTAAAAGAAACGCAAACGGAATCGCAAATAAATTATAGAGACCAAATAAATGTCCGGTTAAATCACCGGCTTTATTAAATTCTGCAGAGGTAGTATCATCCGGCGCAAGTCCGAAATGGTGAGTCGCTAAAGCACTTGTTGTAAAAACCCACATCGTAAACAAAGCAAACCAAGAGAAGAATTGCACGACTCCTAACTTTTTCATCAAAGGAGGAATGGTGGCAAAATCTTTGAAAATATCCATGAATTTGGAGTGTTCCGGCTCTTTATTATCATCGGAAAAGTCAGCAAATTCCTGAGGTGAGTATTCTCGGGTAGTGAAAATAGTGTATAAAATGGACAAAATAAGTACTGCTGCACCGATATAAAATGCGTAAATCACATTATCCGCCACATAGCCTTCGGGTGCGACATTAGATACGCCCATTTTGGTGAGCCAGTTCGGCATTTCTGAACCGATAACGGCTCCAACTCCAATTAAGATAGTCTGGATAGAAAAACCAAGCGTTCCCTGATGTTTCGGCAGCATATCCCCGACCAGCGCACGGAAAGGTTCCATCGCAATATTCACAGAAAAATCCATCATCGCAAGAAAAATAACCGCCAACAATAAAACATTGGCTGCAATTAATTGGGTTACTGAAGCTGCATTCGGAAGAAGTACCAAACCGATTGCGCAAAGCACTGCGCCAATGAGGAAATACGGTTTTCTTCTGCCGAGCGGACTCCAGGTATTATCACCCATGTGACCGATAATAGGCTGTACAATTAAGCCCGTAATAGGTGCTACCAACCAGAACCAGGAAAGCTCGTGAACATCGGCGCCGAGGTTGGCTAAGATTCTACTAGCATTTCCGTTCTGCAGACCAAATGCCATTTGGATTCCGAGAAACCCCATACTCATATTGATAATTTGAGCGATACTGAGGTTTGGTTTTATTTTTTTTGCCATAATTTGTTATGAGGATTAAATATGAAGGATGATTTTTGAAGTATGAAGTATGAAGTATAATTTATGAAGTATTAAGGATGATTGGTTTTGAGATTATTTTTGAGTTTTGAGTTGGATAATATAGGCATCTTCCACAGAGGTTTTAATTTTGGTAACTTCGTCGACGTTGTCGTTTGGAATCGTCATAGAAAGGACATATTGTCGGATTTTCCATTTGCCACCAATTTTTTCTAGAACTCCGGAGCCGCGGCAAATTTTCATCTGGGTATCTAAAAGTTCATCAAACCAAGCGTAGGTACCATCTTTGCTAAAGGTGATATTTCTTTTCAGCGAAGTGAAATTCCATGCCTTGCCGCTATCGAAAAATGGCTTTGCCCAAACCATGAATTCTTTTTTATTCCATACTTCCGTAGCGTCGGTACCAATGAAAGTAGATTCTTCGGCATAAAGATCGAAATAATTTTTGTAATCTGCTGCTGCCGCAAAAGCATTCAAATCGTCGAGAACTTTAGCGACATTTTTCTTCTGGACGTTTTCGTAAAAACCTTTATTTTGTGCGGAAACTGTTGCGGAAAAATTGAAAATCAATAATAATATTCCAATAAAAGTTATTTTTTTCATAGTAACGGTTTTAACTATTTTATTAAACAAAGACAATGACACGATAATTTTTTTACGTTGATTTCTATCTATATTAAAGAGAAAGCACTGTAATTTTATTACAAAAAGAACGCTGCTACCATTTTTAATTCAACTCTAAAATCAAAGAAGATTTCCCCGAAACGGTGAGTTTATTTTGTGCATTTACCGAAAAATCCTTTCCGGAAATTACATCTTTTCCCGCAGAAACGCCTGATAACGATTCCGCGAAACGGCTTAAATCGAGAGTTTGATCTTTTTCGTTATTATTAATCACCACCATAACTTTTTCTTTTTCATTGTATCGGAAATAGACATATACCTTTTCTTTCGGCATATAATGTTTGGTTTTTCCACTATGGATTACCTCTTTTCCTTTTCTCCAATTCAATATTTTTAGAGTGAAATTGTAGAAATCCTGTTGCTCCGGAGTTTGGGTTTTCGGGTTGAATGCATTCTGCGAATCCCCTTTCCAGCCACCAGGAAAATCTCTCCGGATATCGGCATCACCGCCTTTATTTTTGTCGCCACGCATCCCAATTTCGGAACCATAATAAATCTGCGGAATCCCCCGAACGGTGGAAATTAAGGTCAATGCCATTTTGTAATACCTGGAATCTCCATTGAAAATTTCATTGAATCTTTCGGTATCATGGTTTTCAAAAAAGACCAAAATGTTATTGATGTCGGGATAAAGAAAATCGTTTCCGAAGGAGTTGTAAATCTTAATCATTCCTTTGTCCCAGCCGTCTTCTTCTTTCAATGCAGAAGGTAAATCGGTGTACAAAGTAAAATCCATCACTGCCGGTAAATTGGAATTATAGCCATCAATTTCCGCAATCTTTGAATTTTTTTGCCAATAAGAAATATGTGCCGGATTGTACATCCAAGCTTCGCCCACGATATTGAAATTTGGATATTCGTCTGTGATGGCTTTTGCCCATTTTGCCATCGCTACTTTGTCGTTGTACGGATATGTGTCAACGCGTAAACCGCCGAGTTCCGCATATTCAATCCACCAAATTGCGTTTTGGGTTAAATATTTCAAAACCAATGGATTACTTTGATTCAAATCTGGCATTGTGGTATCGAACCAACCGTTTAATGCTTCTTTTTTGTCGATATCAGCGACATTCGTATCAAACTGCGAAGTGATCCTGTAATTGGATCTTTTGAAACCATACTTCCCTTCGCCATCCGGAAATTGGTGAATCCAATCTTTGGTCGGTAAATCCTGAATAAGCCAGTGCGAAATTCCCCAATGATTAGTCACATAATCCTGAATAAGCATCATCCCGCGTTTTTGCAGTGCTCGGGAAAGTTCCAGATATTCTTCGTTGGTTCCGTATCTACCATCGATTTGGTAAAGATCAGTTTGTGCATAGCCGTGGTAGGAAGTTCTTTTTTCGTTGTCTTCGTTCACCGGAGTCAGCCAAAGCGCAGTTGCACCCAAATTTTGAAGATAATCAAGATTATTGATAATACCGCGTAAATCGCCCCCGTGTCTTCCAGTCGGTTCGTTTCTATTCGCTTTATCGGTAAGATTTTTTTGGGAATCATTTGAAGGATTTCCGTTTGCAAACCGATCGGGCATAATAAGATACATCACATCTTTCGAAGAATATGAAGATCTGTTAGCAGAATTGGGTTTTCTACTTTTGAGTTCGTATTTGTAGGAATAAACGGTTTTATTATTTTCTTTAAAATTAATTTTAAAAAGAGAATTGTTGATTTCATTGGTATTCACGGTGATGAATACGTAATTTGGGTTTTCAGTTTTGGTAAGATCTTTAACCGGGATTTGATCGGAAAGTTCTACCGCATATTTGGAAATATCCTTTCCATAAACCATAATCTGGAGTTCAGGATTTTTCATTCCCTTCCACCAGAAGGCGGGTTCTACTTTCTGGATTTGGGCAATCAACGTCGTGCTGATGTATAGCGACAATAATAAGAGTAGTTTTTTCATGGTTGGTTGTTGGTTAGTTAGCTGTCTAGCTGTAGTTAAACCTCATAGGTTTCAGAAACCTATGAGGTTTGAGGATTCATTTCAGGATAACTGTGAAATTCGATAAATTCATCCATCGAGCGAAAATATTTCAGCATATAATCGCGTGTTACTGCCGATGCGGTTTCCGGATGGAGATAACTTCGATAGGATGAAAATTTCCATTCACTCACATCACGAACGAAACCGTGATTTATAGGATTCCTGTGAATATATTTGAAGGTATTTAATAAATATTTTTCGTCATCTATTCTGATTCTCTTTAAATAATCTAAAAATAATGCCCCTCGCCGGCCGTACATTTTATTATAAGCCTTCGCATACGAATTAAGTAAATTACTGAACGGCTTCATCAGAAGCCGATGCGATTTTTCACCATACACCTCTGCAGTTTCAATAGTCAAATTCTTACCAACCTCATCACCCGTTTTAAATGCTACCAACAGGTGAATGTGATTCTGCATTAAACAATAAGCGTAAATATCTAAAACCGGTAACAGATAATGCTTGAGTTTTTCAAGGAAAAAAATATAGTTTTTGTCTTCACGAAAAACCAATTCGTTTCCGTTCACGTGCGTGTACACATGAAAAATTCCGTTGAAGTCGAAACTTTCGCGATATCTGCTCTCTATCATGGTACTGTTTATTTGGAGTGGCGAAAACTAGAAACCTTAGAAACCTTATAGGTTTTGAAAACCTCTAAGGTTTAATTGGTACCTGTTCACATCACCTACTTTACAGGCTTCACTGAAATCGCATAACCACCGCTTCTAGCGAGTTTCATCGGCAATTTCGATTTGCTGGTAACCGTCTTTTTGTAAATCTTATAGGATTGAGGATTGTTGATATAATCTGCATCGTCGCCATCGGCATATACAGTGGCTTCGTACTTTTTCCCTTTCGGAAGGAAGGAGAAATCTACGGTGTAATTTCTTGTGTTTTCATCGGTAATTCCGCCTACATACCACTCATCTTTGCCTTTTGCTTTTCTGGCCGTGTGGATATAATCGCCAGGTTCTGCCGAAAGAATTTTGGTATCATCCCAATCTACCGCAACATCCTTGATGAACTGGAACGCATCTAAATGCCGTGCGTAGTTTTCCGGTAAGTCAGCCGCCATCTGTAGCGGAGAATACATTACCACGTACAGTGCCAGCTGCTTCACCAAAGTTGTTTTCACAAATCTTGTATCGCCGGGAAAATAATAATCTAGTTTGGTTTGGAAAATTCCCGGTGTGTAATCCATTGGGCCACCCATAAATCTGGTGAACGGAAGAATGGTCTGATGATCCGGATTATTTCCGCCAAATGCTTCGTATTCTGTTCCACGTGCGGCTTCAGCGGCGATCCAGTTCGGATAGGTTCTGCTTAAACCTGTAGGACGAACAGATTCGTGAGAGTTGACCATGATTTTATACTCGTTGGCCTTCTCTGCGATTCTTAAATAATGGTTAATCGTCCACTGTGAGTAATGATGTTCGCCACGCGGAATAATATTCCCAACATAACCGGTTTTCACAGACGGATAATCGTATTTGTTCATCAGCTGGAAAGCTTTGTCGGCCCATCTTTCGTAGTTGGTGGCCGAGCCGGAAGTTTCGTGGTGCATCATCAGTTTCATTCCTTTTGAATGAGCGTAGTCATTCAGCATTTTAATGTCGAAATCAGGATAAGGCGTGATGAAGTCGAAAACAAATTCTTTGCTGTGACCGAACCAGTCTTCCCAGCCTATGTTCCAGCCTTCGATAAGTAATGCGTCGAAGCCGTGTGCTGAAGCGAAATCGATGTACTCTTTGACATTGGTGTTATTTGCCGCGTGTTTTCCGTTCGGGGTGAGTTTAGAAAAATCAGTTTTCCCGATATGTACGTTGTTGGCTGTGGAATAAGCCCACTGAGATTTCCCGATGATCATTTCCCACCAAACACCCATGTATTTTGTAGGTTTGATGTAGGAAGTATCTTTATATTCTGTAGGATCATTGAGGTTGAAAATCATTTTTGAAGCCAAAACTTCTTCTGCTTTAGGGGAAGCAATGATCGTTCTCCACGGAGAAACCGCCGGGGTTTGCATATAACCTTTTGCACCTTGAGCATCAGGAGTTAAGTGGGTTTTAAACTTAAATTCAGTCGCATCCAATTCCAAGTTGGAAGCCGGATAATTGATAACTGCAGCTTCTGCAATGTTTACGTACAATTGATCTTTTCCTTCTTTTTTCAGCATTAAAGGCGTCTGAACTGCATTTTTAATTAAAGATTGCGAAGCATTTCCATCATACGAAGTTGGCCATTTTGCAGGAATCTCAGAAAGGTTTGTGGTCTGCGTTTGGTATTCCTGAGAATCGTAATCGCCCGCTAGCCACCACGCTTTCATATCGGTTGGCAGATCGATTTCGGAGTCTTCTTCCCTGATGATGAAATAGTTCAGATTTTTCTGTTGCGGAAATTCATATCTGAATCCAAGTCCATCATTAAACAACCTGAATTTCAGTATAATATAACGATCATTCGCTTCCTGATTAAGCGTTACGGCAAGTTCGTTGAAGTGATTTACATACGATTTTTTTTCGCCCATAATCGGATTCCAACTTTCGTTTTTGGAGTCGAATTTTTCAGCTGTTTTGGTAAATCCTTCTGATAAATCTTTGCCTTTTTGGTCTTTACTTTCTATCTCGGAAGCAAACTTAATATCGCCATCTCTTAAAAGTCTTAATCCTAATTTGGAGTCTTCAACAACGGTTTTTCCTTGGTATTTTAGGTTATAAAAAGGAACTCCATTTTTGAGTTGAAAGTTCATTTCAAATTTTCCGTCGGGAGATTTTAAAGACTGTGCGTTAAGTGCGAAACTTCCCATCAGCAGGAAAAGCGCAGATATTTTTATATTTTTCATAATGATTATTTCGAATCAATAAATTTAGATAAAATGCTAGTAATGACCAAGTTTTTGAGCAATATTTATCCTCAAAAACACAAAAAAACTGCTGCTAAAAAGCAACAGTTTCTTATAAATTTCAAGGAAAATAAAACTTACTGAGGAGTCAGTTTATAAGTTCCCAATTTGATGTTGGCAGTAATTTTATAAGTAGTGCCGCCACCGTTGTATTGAATATTATTGTTATCACCATTTGGTCCTAAGAAACCGGAGTTTCCAGCACCATGGATGTTACCCCATTCCGTACCAGACCAATCTTGCTGACCTAGGAATTTGAATTCTGCTCCATCCGGAACTTCAATTACATATTCGTAAACTCCATCACCAACTTGAGTCATTTCTAATGCTGATCCAGCGTTCCAACCTTGGATAGATCCTACCAAATAAACATTTGTTGGCAAAGTAGGAACAGAAGAAGGAGTTACCGTGATGTTTCTTGAGTTTTGGTTAATAGTGATTTTGTACATTCCAGAATTTCCTGTGAATTTCATGTTTTCGGATCCTGATGGTACCAAATTGTTAGACCAAGTGTTGAAATACTTGAAAGAATCATTGATACCATCAGCGTTTAGACTGTAATTAATAGGGTTCCAATCTTGTTGACCTAAAAATCTGAATTCACCATTATTTTCCAAATAAGTATAAATTTCAGAAATTTCATTGGTTTGTTTCAACAATTGAGCAGAAGTAGCATTCCAGCCCACCGCTGTACCACCACCTACAAGATAGAAATCTACAAACGCAGGTTGATAAGGTGCAACTTTAAAGGTAACAATATCTGAAGTTTTAGTTATGGTACCACCAGTTGATGTGGTAGTTGCAGTAACGCGGATATCAACAGAAGATGCTACATTCACAGGAAGTCCTGCTTTGATAGCGATATCATTCAAAGTATAATTAGAAACCGCCAACTGAGTTTCATCGGTAGTGCTTCCTAATAATTGGAAGTTTGATGATCCTGACGCAGCAAGTTCTACTTTATATTCAACAGCCACACTGTAAGAATAATCATCCCAAAGAATAGTGGTAGCAGTTTCTAATGGAGCTTCAGCATTCAAAGTAATCAATTGACCTGCACTAGGATTTTTGATCACCGGAACTTCAGAAGGATAAGGAGTTACCACAAAATTAATCGCATTCGACACTTCAGCACCAATCTCTATTCTAATATAAGCATTTTGCGAAGAATAAGGAGAAAGACCAGCTTGCAACATTGCAGTATTCAGTGCGCCAATTGTAGTAGTGAAGGTATTGGAATTGGAAGTACCCAACTCTACTTTCGTAGCGAAATCTTCTGTCTTTGAAACAACAACAGAATAAGTTCCTCCAGTAGTTTTAGAGTTGTCCCATCTTAATATGAAAGGGTTATTTTCCATTGTAGGATACAAAACTGCAGCTCCCAAAGTGGTATTATACAAGGTAAATGACGGTTCCGGAGTTGTCCAGTCTCTATCTGCACTTCGGTCGCAGGCGGTGAAAACAAAAGCTGACACCAATGCTACTAATAAATATTTAAATATATTTTTCATAAAATTTTTATTAAAAATTATAGGAATCAACATTACTCCACCGGAATAATGGTGTACGCTCCTGTTGCATCATTGAAATACACATCATAAGTCCACTCAGCTCCTAAAGGAATATTATCTCCTCCCTGTACTGCAGTTCCGAAGAATGCAGCGTTACTTCCCCAACTTACATCCCACGCATTATTAGCTCTGAACTTAAATTCACCTTCTTTAAGAGATACCGAGTGTATAGACCAAACATGTGGATCGAAAGTTGACTGTGTTAATTGGGTATCGGTATCCCAATTTCCATTTACATTTCCGATAATCGAAACATTAGCGTAAGTGGTAGTAGAAACAGTAGCTGGCTCAAATGTGTACGTAAGATCTGCAGTATTCACCGTAAGTTTGTAGTAGCCATCAGCAGCAACCGGGATATTTCCGGAACCGCCGTCAGTACTCAACATTCCTGATGCTGCACCTAAACCGAATTGTGCATCCCAAGATCCTTTAACTTTAATCATTTTGAATTCTCCCTGTTTGAAAAATCCAGTGAAAGTATATTGATTATCCTCAGCAGTTTTCAGTAGAGGTAATAGATTTTTGTTATCCGCATTGTTATCCCAAGCTGCTGCTGTAGCATCACCCACCAGATAGAGATCTACAAAATTGTAAATTGGTGCTGCTAAATACGGAGTAATCATCAAACTGGTAACATTAGAAACTTGCTCATAATCATTAACACCAATAAAAGAGACAACCCTGATGTACATTTTCTGTGCAACGCCCGGTACGAAACCGATTTTCTTTGCAGCATTATTCATCTGTACGTTTGAAAAAGAAAGATGAGTAACGGATTGAGTGGTAGAACCTACGACTTCTTTGGTTTCAAAACCTTCCGTTGCACTAATTTCTACACTGTATTTGGTTTCTACAGGCACGTTGAATTTAGCTGGATCCCAGCTTACGGTGATCGCCGGATTAGATGGGAAATTAGGATCCAAAACCAAGTTTTGCGTTGAAAGATCCATTAGAATTGGGGCAGATTCTGGCTCTATGGTAATCAATTCTCTGTCTTCGCAAGAACTAAGCCCAAGAATTACGGTTGCCGCAAGTATAAAATTTTTAAAGATATTATTTTTCATTTCTTGTAAATTAAATAATTAGTAGCCAGGATTTTGTACAAGATTCGGGTTTACTACCAAATCGTTCGTTGGAATTGGGAATATGTTTCTGTATTCTCCTACAGCGATTCCATCTTTTACATTTCCTTTCCAAGGCCATAAATAAGCAGATGAAGTAAATTTACCAAATCGAATAAGGTCGGTTCTTCTGGTCATTTCCCAAGACAATTCTCTGGAACGCTCATCAAGAATAAAATCTAAATTAAGAACAGAAACCGCAGAAGCACTTGCTCGGGTTCGCAAGGCATTTACATATCCAAGTGCTGTAGCCATATTTCCGCCACCGCCTCTTAGAACTGCTTCAGCATACATCAAATACACATCTGCTAAACGGTAAACTGGCAAATCTGTTTCAACCCAGTTATCGTGAATTCCTGGTGTACCATCGCTCTTAAGGTTTTTATATTTAATGAAAGCATAACCGTCATTAAAGTTTCCTAAATCATTGATTTCTAAAGTCTGTCCATCAGTATAGAAACGACCTCTTTTATCACTACTTTCAAATTTCTGAACGAATGCTTTGGTGGTTCTTAAACCTCCCCATCCACCATTCACGCCGAAATCTGCGGCTACCATATCCCCTCCGATTGCCGCATGCACAAGGAAAGTGGTTCCACCATTGGTTTGGGTTTTAGCGCCATCATAAACAATAGAGAAAATATTCTCTGGGTTGTTCACGTGGTTATCCGCCAGGAATAAGCTTTCGTAGCTTATGTTCTTCGGCATTGTATCATTCGGATCTGGCGTAGATTCATTTGGAACTTGAACGACAGTTTGCTTCAAGCTATATCCTGCAGAAATTACTTTCTCCGTATAAGTGATTACATCAGCATATCTTTCTGTTCCGCTGTACACTTTTGCGTTTAGATATAATCTTGCCAACAAAGACCATGCAGCAGCTTTATCTGCTCTTCCGTATTCGTTGGTTTTTGGATCTTTCAATCCCGCCTCCGCATCTTTCAACTGATTTTCAACATACGTAAAAAGTTCAGCCCTTTTCATTTGTTGCGGCACGCTACCAAAAGTAGTTTCATCTACGAAAGGTACGTTTCCATAAAGATCCAACAAGTGATAATAAGCTTGTGCCCTAAGGAATTGGGCTTCAGCTCTCATCGCTTTCGCTTCATCAAGGTTTGCTCCTGAAATGCCGTTTTGGTTTAATTTCTCGTCGGTTGTATTTTTAATAAACTCATTACAGAAAGCGATTTCGGTATATAAACGATAATACATTGCATTGCTGAATTCGTTTGACGGAGTCCAGATCATTTTGTGGAATTCGTGCAAAGAACCATCATTCCAACCGATTACCGCTTCATCAGTTGTGATAACCTGAAGAGTATACAGCAAACGCATATAATTGGAAAATCCACCATCGATATCTGCAATATCTCCATTACCATCACCTCCGGATTGACCTCCAACAGCCAAACCTCCGTATAATTTTGCCAAAAGATTCTTATAATTTCCGAAATCTTTATACAAACTCGCTGCGGTAACTTCTGTAATTGGCTCTTGTCTTAAATCATTTACACATGAAGTTGCGGTAAGGGTAAGTCCTAAAAGTGCTGCAGCTATCGTATTTTTTGTTATTTTAAAATTTTTCATTTTCTTAAATTATTAAAATTGAAAGTTTAATCCTAATGAATATACTTTAGGTCTTTGATAGAATCCGTTATCGATATTTCCGACAATTTCAGGATCTACACCTGAATAATCAGTGATTACGAAAACATTCTGAGCCATACCATATACTCGAAGGTTGCTTCCTTTATTGAAAATATCACCAAAATTATATCCCAAAGTAAGGTTGTCCATTCTTAGGAAAGAAGCATCTTCTACAAAGATATCGCTCCAATATTGTGGAGTTTTGAATCCATACTGAGCAGTAACAGATGACAAGTTCATTAAAAAATCGTTGTTAGCAATACTTAGTACATTCGATTGTGATGCGAAGTTGTTATAAACATAGTTTCCTAAAACCGCTCTCAAAGAGGTAGAAAGATCCCAGTTTTTGTAATTGATTTTGGTAGAGAATCCTAAAGTTGCATCTGGAGTTGTTGATTTATACAGATATTTATCGTTAGTATCAATCTTTCCATCTCCGTTTCTGTCAACATAAACCCCATCCAATGGTTTCCCACTATTGTCATAAACTTGTTGGTACAACCAGAAACTGAATGGCGTATTTCCTACCACATGGGCTTGTACTGTATTTCCAGTACCTCCTGAAATACCACCTTGCTGGATGACATAATTTGGTGCTACATCATCAAAATGGGTAATAGTTGGTTTGTAATGAGATGCATTAAAGCTAAATTCCCATGTGAAGTTTTCTTTTTTCACAGGAATTACATTGATAAGGAATTCAATACCATCCGTTTCCATTTTCCCGATATTTTTAATGTTGGTATTACTGAATTCTCCGGCAGGCACTTGTACTCTTGCTTGCAGATCAGAAGTTTTCTTTTTAAACCAATCGATAGAACCGGTAATTCTGTTATTCCAGAATCCGTAATCCAATCCTGCATTGATGGTTGCTGTAGTTTCCCATGTCAAATTTGGGTTATACTGCGTCGGACGATACATTAAATAGAACTGATCACCGAAACCGTATTGCGCAGTTGCCTCAGATATATTATAAGATGCAAAGGAGTTATAATAACTTCCAACTTCCTGTTGTCCAGTTTCTCCCCAACCTCCTCTTAGTTTCAAATCGGAAACTGCATTCACGTCTTTTAGGAAGTTTTCGCTCTTAATTTTCCATGCTCCGGAAAAAGACATAAAGGTTCCCCAGTTATTTTTTAAATCAGTACCGTTGTAGAATCTTGATGACGCATCTCTTCTCACAGAGCCTGTTAAGATATATTTGTCTGCAATAGTGAAAATACCTCTACCATAGAAACCTAACAATACCAAATTTCCCTCATAATCTCTCGAAGGTGCAGGTGCATCATACGATGGATCACCGTTGTAAGTGAAAGCTCCCGGCACTTTATCATTGAATTTCTGATAAGAATAACCCGCCATCAAGTCCAGTTTGGTATTGATCGCAGAAATTTCTTTCACATAATTCAAGTACGTTTCTAATAATTTATTGGTTTTTTCCTGAGTATAATCTCTGCGTGTTCCAAGGTTAAAGAAAGTGCTTCTGTATCCTGCATATTCAGTTACTGCACCTGTACCTTTTTGATGATCATATCCCAAGTTGATATTCCAGTGTAAATCTGGTAAAAAGTGGAATTTATAATCCAATTGCAAACCAGCAATCCCTCTGAATACAGTTGAAACATCTCTTCTAGCTTCCAATGAAGCAACTGGGTTACTTGTAGCGTTTACGTTAAGAGCTCCGTTTGGCAAGAACCATTCCCAATAGTTTCCTACCTGATCTCCTTGCGCTGAATAATCACGAACAGATTGGGTTGGATCCATTAGTTGTGCAGCTCCAATAACTCCCGCATTGAATCGGTTTTCTGTCATTGATCCTTTGAAGGATGCTGTAACTGATAAATGATTATCAAAGAATTTCGGAGTCAAATTTAATCCTACTGAAGTTCTTCTAAATTCGTTGGTTTTCACCAAACCATTTTGCTCTGTATATCCTAATGATAGGCGATAAGGCAATTTTTTAATACCACCTGATAAGGAAACGTTATTATCGGTTCCCCAAGCAGTCTGGTAAATTTCATCTTGCCAATTAGTGTTGGACGTACCTAGCATATCGATGTACTTTTGCTGGGTAGCATTTTCAATTACATATTTTCTGAATTCATCAGCGGTCAAGACGTCTTGATTTCCCATTTTAGTAGAAACCGATGCTGATGTAGAGAAATTAACTTTCAGTCTTCCTGCAGAACCTTTTTTTGTAGTGATCAAAATAACCCCATTCGAAGCTCTGTTTCCGTAAATTGCTGCTGCAGAAGCATCCTTCAAAACAGTGAATGACTCAATATCGTTCGGGTTAATCAATGCTAAAGCATCAGATGCTCCCATAAGGGACTTACCATCAAGATTCTTTGTCATATCCATCGGTATACCATCTATAACGATTAAAGGATCGTTGCTCGCCGTAAGCGAAGCTCCTCCCCTGATTCTAATCGTAGAACCTGCACCCGGATTTCCTCCGTTTCCTGTGATGGTAACACCCGGTGCTTTCCCTTGTATTAACTGGTCTGCAGAGGTCGCTCCTCCATTAAAGTCTTTGGACGAAATAGAAGCAATAGATCCGGTAAGGTCAGCCTTCTTTTGCTTTCCATATCCAATTAATACAACCTGCTCAATATCGGCAGTTTTAACCGAATCCGCTGTTTGTGCGTGTAACATTGTACCCGCCAATAACAAAAAGGCCGGTGCAATTTTCAAAACTGTAGTATAGTTTCTCACAAAAATAAAATTTAAGGATTAATATTCTTTACTTAATACTCCACATGGTGAAGTCTTGCAATTTAAACAAATATTCAATTATTCCTAAAATTTTATTAAAATCGTTAATTTTATGTGAGAAAAATCATATCTTGATTGTGAACATAAAAGCTAATTTTTTAATTATCAGATATTTAACCTTTATATTGTCTCATCAATGAGAATATAGATATTAACAAAAAGTTAAACATTTGTTTATCATTTTTTAATATACAAATCCCCAATTTCGCAACTCAACTCGAAATTTTTATCGATTCAATAATTTTATAGTAAGCCTCCTAACCCTTATCTTTGCATAAAATAAAAGAGATCAATTTATGTCAGCAAGAAAGATGATTACTGCGGCTTTGCCCTATGCTAACGGGCCCGTTCATATTGGCCATTTAGCAGGGGTGTATATTCCCGCAGATGTTTACGCAAGATTTCAAAGAAGACTAGGTAATGACGTGGCATTTATCTGTGGCTCCGATGAACACGGGATTCCAATTACTATTCGAGCAAAAAAAGAGGGCGTGACACCGCAGGATATTGTGGACAAATACCACGGAATCATCAAAAAATCTTTCGCAGATCTGGGCATTTCTTTCGACGAATATTCCCGCACAACTTCTAAAAAACACTACGAAGTAAGTCAGGATTTTTTTACTACACTTTATAATAAAGAAAAATTCACCGAAGAAGTTTCTGAACAATATTTCGACGAACAAGCCAACGAATTTCTTGCAGACCGATATATCGTAGGAACCTGCCCAAATTGCGGCAACGATAATGCTTATGGTGACCAATGCGAAAAATGTGGCTCTACCCTTTCCCCTTCCGAATTGATCAATCCAAAATCGATGTTAAGCGGAAATATCCCAATCTTAAAGGAAACCAAAAACTGGTATCTTCCCTTAAACGATTATGAAAATTTCTTAAATGAATGGATCATCGAGGGACATAAGGAAGATTGGAAACCCAATGTTTACGGACAGGTTAAATCTTGGTTAAACGATGGACTGAAACCTCGTGCAATGACTAGAGACCTCAATTGGGGCGTTCCCGTGCCACTTCCTGATGCGGATGGAAAGGTGCTGTATGTTTGGTTTGATGCGCCCATCGGATACATCTCATTCACCCAAGAATGGGCCGAAAAAAATGGTAAAAACTGGAAAGATTACTGGCAAAGTGAAAACTCGGAATTGATTCACTTCATCGGGAAAGACAATATTGTTTTCCATTGTATTATTTTCCCTGCAATGATGAAAGCTCACGGAGATTACATCATGCCGAAAAATGTTCCAGCTTTTGAATTCCTTAATCTTGAAAACGATAAAATTTCAACTTCAAGAAACTGGGCTGTTTGGGCTCATGAGTATGTGGAAGAATTTCCTGGTCAGCAAGATGTTTTGCGTTATGCATTACTATCCTCAGCTCCGGAAACCAAAGACAACAACTTCACATGGAAAGATTTCCAGACTAAAAATAATTCTGAGTTGGTTGGGATTTTCGGAAATTTTATCAACAGAGTAGCTGTTTTAATTCATAAATATTACGACGGTATAGTTCCTGCAGGTGATGAAAACGCTTTAGAACTTAATGAAATGGCAAAGGCAGCTTCTGAAATCGAAAACTTCCTCGAAAATTTCGAATTCAGAAATGCATTATCTGCAATGATGAATTTAGCGAGATTCGGAAACCAATATTTGCAAACCGAAGAACCTTGGAAAACCATCAAAGACAACCCGGAAAAAGCAGCAAGTTCACTGTTTGTAGCGGCACAAATCGCCGTTGGATTGGCTCAGGTTTGCGAACCGTTCATGCCGTTCAGCGCTGAAAAACTACAGAAAATGTTCAACGTTCCTCAACTTAGCTGGAAAGAAATTCAAGATGAAAAAGTACTCATAAAAACTGGCCATCAGATTAATCCAGCCGAATTATTATTTTCAAAAATCGAAGACGAAACCATCGAATTCCAGATTCAGAAACTGGAGAACACCAAAGAATCCAATAAAAAAACTAATCCTAAAGCAAACCCCATGAAAGACGAAATACAGTTCGACGACTTCACCAAAATCGATTTAAGAACCGCAACCATCCTTACCGCAGAGAAAGTAGAAAAAGCAGACAAACTGCTGAAATTCTCTGTTGACACGGGCGTTGACGTAAGAACCGTAGTTTCTGGAGTTGCTGAAAGTTTCACACCTGAAGAATGTGTAGGTAAACAAGTAATGATTTTATTAAATCTTGCACCGAGAAAAATCCGCGGTATCGAATCTCAGGGAATGTTGCTTTTAACCACAAAACCCGATGGAAAATTAGCGTTTGTAACGCCTGATGTTCCGGTAGAAAACGGCGTAGAAATTGGCTAAGCGTAGCTTTCTAAGAATCGTAAAAAAAGATTTTGAGTATATTCAAAATCTTTTTTTATTTATAATCATTAAATGAATTTCCATGAGAAAAATTGATCAGCTTTTCGCCTAATATGCCGAAAGCCATCAAAACCACACCAACTAAGCCATTCACTGGATTTGTGTACCATTGATTTTTTTTTCCATTCTAGGTTTCGTTTCGCTGATTCCCGCGCCTCATTTCTTCATGAGGTATTTTGGAGCGATCAGTTTGGTGTCCTTGGGAGCACTGCTTTTGGTGACGGTTTTTTACTTCAGATTATCGTGGCAAATTGCTTTAATGATGATTATCATCATGCTATTAATGGAACATTTCGTCTATTTCATCAATATTCAATTTGAGCATCGATCGTGGATGGTTTATCTTGCTGTTTTTGTAATCTCTTGGATTGGTCAGTTTTATGGGCACAAAATAGAAGGCAAAAAACCTAGCTTCCTCAAAGATTTACAATTTCTTTTGGTAGGTCCAATTTGGCTTTTGCATTTTATTTTAAAGAAAATTGGCATTAAATATTAAAAAAAATAGAGTTGAAAAAATCAACCCTATTTTTTGTTTTTAAGCTCCGAAATGACCTTTCACAGCATTTAAAACCTCTTCATCACTCATCTTTTGAGCAGTACCTAAAGTAATTTTCAAATTTTTAAACTGAGCCGTATCATGTAAAAAGTTTTTCAGTTCTTCTTGTATGGTTCCAGGACCAGTGATGAAAACCTCCTCAGAATTAGTCAAAAGATGGGCAATTTCTTTAAAATACTTTGCCTTATTGGTTTGTTCTGCATTATTCGCAGCATTTTCGTTGGAATTTCCGTGTTGAACCTCCGCTTTTACCGGCGAACAAAGAAAGAATTTGAAAGCGTTCTGCGCATCATGATTTTTTACTACTATTGCTTTGTGCTGATCGAGCCATAGCCCGGATAATTTTTTTTCTGTCATAATAATTTATTTATCATGACTATCGCAACAATAGTGCAAAAGTGCTGTTAAAGGAAGTTAAACTTTATTTCCCTATCACAAAAACCGCCGGAATCTTATGAAGTTCTGGCTTGTTTTTCTGCCATTCTTTAATGGTTAAAGTCTTAATAAATTCCTCTTTCGGATCATTAATATTAGCTGCAATACAAAGTTTCATATTGGGAGAAAGAAACCTGCACAAATCTTCAAAAAGCGGATTGTTGCGGTACGGAGTTTCCATGAAAATCTGCGAATAACCGGTTTTCTGAACCTGATTTTCCAAAAAATGAATCTTCGTTTTCTTTTCGGTTTTATCGATCGGCAAATACCCATGAAAAGTGAATTCCTGACCATTAAAACCACTCGAAATCAAAGCCAGGATAATCGATGAAGGTCCGTTGATTGGAACAACTTTGATGTTATTTTCGTGACACCATTTCACCATTAAATTTCCCGGATCGGCGATACACGGAAGCCCGGCTTCGGAAAGCAAACCAAAGTCCTGCCCGCTTTTCATCAGCTTTTGTGCTTCTTTTAAATCTGCCGTTTCCGAATATTTATCTAAAAGAAAAAGCTTAAGATCGGCCTGTTTCTTTTCGGGTGCGAAAAATTTAATAACCTTTCTGGCGGTTTTTTGGTTCTCTACAAAAAAATAATCGGTTTTCAGAATATATTCCTTAATCGAAGGGGCAAAATACTCAATTGGGGAATTTTCAGAAAGGTAAGCAGGAATTAAAAATAACATAAAACTAAAGTTTGGTGAATCCATTTTCCGACTGATTCAAAACCAGAAACTCAACAACAGAATTTCCACCAGCCGCTTCAAATATATTGATTTGTTTTGAATTCCCTTTCGTGTTGCGGGTTTTATTTATTGAAAAATTGGATCCAGCAGGAAATATTTAAAAAGAAAATTCTTCCTATTGAGAATAATGTTATAAAAAATGATAAAAAAATTTTGATACCTAAGAAAATTATATATAGATTTGTAATACATAATTTAACTAGGCATGAAAAACAATGCGCTTTACAAAGGCACACTCCAAAACATTATCCTGAAACTCTTAGCTTCGGAAGTAAAAATGTATGGCTACCAACTGACGCAGCGGGCAAAAGAACTCACGAAAGGCGAACTGGAGATGACGGAAGGCGCCCTCTATCCGCTTCTGCACAAACTGGAAGCCGAGGGAATCATCTTCTCGGAAATCCAAACCGTGAACGGCCGCGACCGAAAATATTACCTGCTCACCGAAAAGGGAAAACGCCAACAAAAAATGCAGGAGGAGAAAATGAAGAGTTATTTGTTTAACCTACAAAATATTTTTGCGATATGATAACCGAACTGCAATCTGCCGATATAAAAGAGTATTTGTTATCCAAAAAACTTCCGCTGGATTTATACTTGGAAGTTTCTGATCATTTTACGGAACAAATTCAAGCTAAAATAGATTTTGAAAATAAAAATTTTGAAGAAGCTTTCACGGAAGTGCAGCAACTTTGGAGTAAAGATTTAGCAATAAAGAAAAGCCTCAAATATTGGTGGAAGCCTAAAACCGTTTTAGAATTTAAAACTATAGCAGAAACTGAAAAGAAGTTTATTTTGAAATCGTTGCTCTTCTTCGCTATCCCTTTTTCGATTTCTATTTTTCTTATGTTGTTTAATGCTCCTTATGCTTATTATTTCTGTTTGGTAATGCATATTGTTCTTTTGGTAATCGGCTTATATTTCAACATTTTTGAATATAAACTGATGAAAAATACGCAGCCTAAGAAACGCAAAAAGCTTAGCTATGCAGAAGCCAATAGCTATTCGCTAACGATTTCTACATTGTATATTATACTTTTTGTGTTAATGAGTTATGATATGAAATTTTCAAAAGCAATTCAGGCATTGCAAGAATTCCAAAATTTGGAAATTACATTTAGTGGTTTTTTAAAAATATTTATTTTTTTCATCTTCGATTGGGGAATTATTTATGGCTTATTATTTTTTCTTGAATACCGGAAAAGTGTAAGAAATTTGCAGAAGAGATTGCATATTGACCTTTAATTATTCGGTGTGCTATTTTCAAATTGCCTCAAATCAGCTTTTAAAAACTACCAGAATGGAAAAAGAAAACCTAAAATTATTTTTGCAAAAATATGTTTTCAATATTTGGGTTATATTCTTTAGTATTTATTATCTGGTGAAATTAGAAGGTTTTAAAAATAAAATCATAACAGTTATCTAGTTTAGATTATGACTCCATCCCAACACTCCGAAATCCGCGATTATCTTTTGTCCAAAAAACTTCCGATAGATGTTTTAATGGAAGTGGAGGATCATTTCGTTTCTCAGATTAATGATTTGCAGAGAGTGGAGACCAAAGATTTTGAAACTGCTTTCGAAAAAGTAAAAAACGCATGGAAACCAGAACTCAACTTTCCAAAATACCGCATTCAGTTCGACCTGAACGATACCACCTATTTTTTGAAGAAAATTCAAATGGCGGAATCAAAATCAATAGGAATACAGAGTGTAAAGATTACTTTGGTAGCTTTTAGCACGCTCTTTATCATTGCGTATTTATTGCCGGAAAATTTATTTTTCTATGCTTTTTCTTCCTTTGTGGCGGTTGTAATGCTGGTTCCAATTGCACAATATATCCGGTATTTTAAGGTTTTTCGCTTGGTTAAACGGTATGATAATTACAAACTAACCGTTCATCAAGACGCCGCAGTTTTGTCATTAGTTTTTTTGGGCAGTTTTGCACAGTTTTTAATTAATTTAAAAATGTTTTCGTCAATGCTTTATCAAACTTTTCACCTTACTGCGCAAAATCCCCTTTATTATGCAGGAAATTCACTACTAATATTTTTAGTTTTGATGAACGCCTACTGTTTCCTCGCCCAGCGTAGTTATCTTAACCAAATTGAAAAAGTGAAACCCTATTTAAAACACTTGAAACCAAATAATTAGAAATATAAAAATCTTGATTACTATCAAGAACTCATTTCTTTATCAATAAATAAATTAACAAATTTTTACTCTTTGGTTTGTACCTAACTCAAAATACATAGCTACATCAAAAATATAAATCTCACAATAGCAATTTTCTCTATTCAAAGATCACTATACATAAATTTAAACTGAAAAAACACACCTTCCACCTTATTTTCGTATTTTTACTTTACATTGTGATAACAACACACTCCCTCCCGAAAAAACACTTTTTTCCACCTATTAATTCTCTCGAAACCACTTACAGAAAGCCAATCCCAAAGGTTGAGCCGTACTTCTGCCGTAGTTGAGTCGTACCAAAGCCGTATATACTTGTAGTATACTTCATGTCTAGTTCAAGGATAAGCTATATTAAAGCAAAGAGAGCTAGACCCTTCTTCCAACAATACCGAAAGACTGTTGATACTTTCCTTTATCCGCACATTATTTTAAATTCAAAGTTGATGATATTTAGAAAATAGTTAAAAGATAAAAAAGATAATTCCCTCTTAAGAAACCAGTTTAGCCACAATAGAATCAGCCGCTTCATCGAGCAACTGGTAAACGTTTTCAAAATCAGAAAGATTGCCCCAATAAGGATCCGGAACATCAGCTTGATCACCTGTGAAACCAGCTTCTTCTAAATAAAGAACTATTTTCCGACGCTGGTCTTCATTTTTCGCCATAGAAATCACGGTTTCAAAAACACTAAGATCCATGCAATAAATCACATCAAATTCCACAAAATCCTTCGGCAAAATCGGTCTTGAACGTTGCTTTGAAATATCAAGTCCATATTTTGCGGCAGTGGAAATGGCGCGTTTGTCCGGATGTTCACCTTCGTGCAGAGCAATTGTTCCGGCAGAATCAATGATGAAGCTTTCCGGAAGTTTAGATTTCAGAATTCCTTCCGCAAGTGGACTTCTGCAGATATTTCCGAGACAAACGGCTAATATTTTCATAATGAATAAACGATTTCGGTGATAAACAATATTACAAAAAATGAAGAATATTGCTATTCTTCATCCTATTAATTTCTATTCCAACGCTGCAAAATTATTGCTTAATGCGTTCGGTAAGTTCTTTTACGTATTTTTTTAGCTCCTTATCTATCTTGGAAACATCTTTGATCGTATCGCAAGCGTACATAACAGTAGAGTGATCTTTTCCGCCCATTTCCTCGCCTATTTTAGTGAAAGTGGCATTGGTAAATTCTTTTGCAAAATACATCGCAAGTTGTCTTGGCAAGGCAATCTCTCTTTTTCTGGTTTTCGATAAAAGTTGCTCTCGCTGAATACCAAAATATTCGCAAACCACCTCTTGAATATAAGGAATATTGATAACCTTTTTCTGGTTGGCAGCAATTTTATTAATCGTTTCCTTGAGAAGTTCAAGGCTCAAATCTGATTTATAAATCGTAGAATAAGCGATTACCGAGTTGATCACACCGATCAATTCACGAACATTCGTTTTCACTTCAGATGCAAGGAAATCGAGCATATCTTCGGTCAAAACAATTCCGTCGCGGCTCAGTTTATCTACAATAATTTTTCTTCGGGTATCGAAATCTGGAGATTTAATTTCTGCGGAAAGTCCCCATTTGAAACGGGAAACAATACGATCCTGAATATCTAAAATATCAACAGGCGCTTTATCGGAAGTTAGGATAATTTGCTTTCCGTTTTGGTGCAAATAATCGAAAATATGGAAAAAACTATCCTGAGTTGATTTTTTTCCGGAAAGAAACTGGATATCATCAATAATCAAGACATCTACCATTTGGTAGAAATTCGCAAATTCGGTTTGTTTATGAGCTTTTGCTGCCGTAACAAATTGCTGAATAAATTTTTCTGAAGATAAATATAGAACCACTTTATCCGGAAAGGCATTTTTTACTTCCAATCCAACTGCGTGTCCCAAATGCGTTTTCCCTACTCCGTAACCTCCGTATAAAAACAAGGGGTTGAACGCCGTTGCGCCTGGTCTTTTTGCGATCGATCTTGCAACGGTTGCTGCAAACTTATTGCTTTCTCCTTCCACATAATTATCAAAAGAGAAATCGGCTTTCAAATTAGAATCGATATTCACTTTTTTCATTCCCGGAACCACGAACGGGTTGATCAAGTTTGCTGAAAAAGAAGGTGGCAGAGTTTCCTGTAATTTGGGAGTAGGTATGCTTTTGCCCTTAACATTCATCGTAATGGGCTGTTCCTGACCGGCCGGTTTGTTTTCCATTACGGAATACCAGAGCTTCACTCCTTTTCCTAAATTCTTTTTCAGTGCAGCTGATAATAAAGACAAATAATTATCTTCAATATATTCTTTATAAAAATCGCTCGGTACCAAAAGCGTAAGATTATTGCTTACCAATGAAACTGGTCGCACATTATCAAAGAGTAAATCAAAAGAGTTTTCGAGTTTTTTCAGGTCAGTATTGTCTTCTGCCGCATTAAGGTTATCCCTCATGAACTGTAGACATTTCTCCCAGATAATAGTTAAATTTTCATTCATTTTCTTTCAGCTTTTTCCGGCAAATTTCGTTTTTAGGACAGGAAGACAAATATCTAATTTTTAAATTTGATAAAAAAATTTTTGTGCTATTGGTTATTAAAAAATATATTTGTATGAAAGATTTACCAATCATTATGATACACACAACACATTCATTAAGAGTACGTTACGGAGAAACAGACCCGATGAAATACGTCTATTACGGCAATTATGCTGAATACTTCGAAGTAGCCAGAGTGGAACTTTTTCGCGAGCTCGGAATGTCGTATGATGAGATTGAAAATCAGGGGATATGGTTACCTGTTTCGGAGTTCTCCATTAAGTATTTGAAGCCGGCTTTATATGATGAAATTTTGGAAATCCACACCTACATCAAAAAAAAGCCTGGTGTAAGAATTGAGTTTGAATATGAAATCTTTAACAATTCTCAACAAAAAATTACGGAGGCAAAAACTACCCTCTTTTTTCTGGATTCCAAAACCAATAACATTATAAAATGTCCTGTTTTCCTGATGGACCTCATCGAAAAAAAATGGCAAGAATAATTAAAGGAATGTTCCTGGTTCTACTTCGTAAGGAGCTTTGTTTTTTTCGAAAACCCTGGTCATTTCACTTCCTTCTACACTGATTTTTCCGTCTTTATTTCGGATCCAGTTTCCCTCCCGCAAACCAATGACCTTAACATCATTTTGGGTTAAAAACTCCTTAATACGCGTCTCGCGGGTTTCTCCGTTATGTTTTAAATCCGGGTTAGGATCAAGATAATGTGCATTGATATTGAAAGGAACCAATCCCATACAATCAAAACTCGACGGATAAACAATGGGCATATCGTTGGTTGTTTTCATATTCACTCCAGCTATATTGGAACCGGCACTGCAACCGAGATAAGGTTTACCTCTCTCAATATTTTCTTTCAGCAACTGCATCAAATTTTCATTATGTAAAGTTTTTACCAAAAGAAAAGTATTTCCGCCACCAGTGAAAAATCCTTGGGCAGATTCAATCGCTGCTTTCTTATCATCAAATTCATGCAATCCTTTTACTCGAATTCCAAGCGGAGCAAAAAACGCATGGACTTTTTCAGTATATTCTTCATGAGATATCCCGCCCGGTCTTGCAAAAGGAATAAAAACAATTTCATCAATTCCATTATAAAGAATTTTGATTTCCTCCGTGAGATATTCCAAATAATTTCCACCAAAAAGCGTGGAAGTAGAAGCAAGAACGATATTCATAACTGCGATAATTAAAACACAAAGATACTTGGAAATTTCATCACAAAAAAAGCAGATTTTTCATTTGGAATTTTGTTCAAAACCTTATTTTTATTTCAAAACGCAAGTTTTTATCTTCATTAAAATTCAAGAAGCCATCTTTTTTCTATTTTTGTTGCATGAAAATAGCATTTCTCGGTCCGCAAGCCAGCTTTACACAACTTGCCTGTTCGCAAATTTTCCCGTCAGAAGAACTCGTTCCACAATCGAGTATTTTAGATTGTTTCAATGCAGTGAAAAATGGCGACGCCGAAAAAGCCGTTGTACCATTGGAAAATTCCATTGAAGGAACCGTATCGATGACGCTCGATTATCTTTATCAATTTGATGAAATTTCCATTCAAAGCGAAGTCATCATGCCGATTTCACATCATTTAATGATCCATCCTGAAAACGAAAATTTCGAGAAAATCATTTCACATCCGCAAGCTTTAGCACAAACTTTTCATTTCAGAGTCAATAAATACGGCAATATTCCTACTCAAGATTTTTCTTCCACTTCTGCTTCTGCCAAATTGGTTGCGGAAAATCCAGAGGAAAAAATCGCGGCGATTGCCAATCATTACGCAGCAAAATTATATGGTTTAAAAATCATCGATGAAAACATCCAGGATTTTGAGCAAAACCATACCCGATTTATTGTAATTTCCAGAGAAAACGAAGCATTACAACTCAACTTCAAGAAAACTTCTGAGAAAACTTCTTTACTAATAACACTTCCCGAAGATCACGCCGGTGGTTTGCATCAAGTCTTATCGGTTTTTGCTTGGCGCAAAATGAACCTTTCGAAAATTGAAAGCCGAACCCTAAAAACCGGACTTGGAAATTATTTTTTCTACATCAATGTCGAAGGAAATTGGGAAAACATCCTTTATAAGAATTCCTTGGAAGAACTAAAATCTATCGGCGCCGAGGTGAGATTTGCGGGTCACTATAGCGAATACGAGCTGGAAGGATAATATTTTTTGTAGACCTAAAATTTTCAATATTTACCTTTCCACTTCTTGCGAAGCTGTTCCGCGATTTTATTTTCGGTAGAATTATTGCCCGGTTCATAGAATTGCGTTCCTGAAATTTCTTCCGGCAAAAACTCTAAATCAACAAAGTTGCCTTCGTGAGAATGGGCATACTGATAATCTTTTCCGTAATTCAAATCTTTCATCAATTTGGTTGGAGCATTTCTTAAATGAAGCGGAACCGGCAAATTTCCCGTCTTTTTCACCAACGCCATCGCTTCATTTATCGCTAAATAGGTCGAGTTACTTTTGGGCGAAACCGCTAAATAAACTGCAGTTTCGCTAAGAATGATCCGCGCCTCGGGATTTCCGATGACATTTACCGCCTGAAAACAATTATTGGCAATCACCAATGCATTTGGATTTGCCAAACCAATATCTTCGGAGGCCAAAATAAGCATTCTTCGTGCAATAAATTTAATATCTTCGCCACCTACCAGCATTCTTGCGAGCCAATAGACGGCACCATTGGGATCCGAGCCGCGCATGGATTTTATAAACGCAGAAATGATGTCGTAATGTTGCTCTCCATTTTTATCGTAAAGCGCCATGGTTTCCTGCAAAACCTCCAAAACATCTTCGTTGGATATTTCTTGTTTTTTTGAATTTTTAAAATTATTCAAAACATTTTCTACAGAATTGATGAGCTTTCTGGCATCTCCGCCGGAATATTGAATGAATGCTTCTTTATCTTTAAGCTTAAAATCGGTGTCCTCTTTTTCGTTGTATTTTTTGAAAGCAATTTCTGCCAGTTCTTCGAGCTTTTCATAACTTAAAGATTTCAGAACATAAACTTGCGAACGCGAAAGCAATGCTGAAACCACCTCAAAACTTGGGTTTTCAGTCGTAGCTCCGATGAGAACGATCCAACCTTTCTCGACGGCGTGAAGCAACGAATCTTGTTGAGATTTATTGAACCGGTGAATTTCATCTATAAACAAAATAGGTGATTTTCCTGAAAAAAGATTTTGCTTTTTGGCATCTTCTATTACCTCGCGAACGTCTTTCACACCACTGGAAACCGCAGAAAGCTTAAAAAATTTTCTTCCGGATTTCTCTGAAATAATTTCCGCTAAAGTTGTTTTCCCGGTTCCGGGTGGTCCCCAAAAAATCAGAGAATTCAGCGTGTCATTCTCCAGCATTTTTCGGATGGTGCCGTTTTTTCCTGTTAAATGTTCCTGCCCGAGAACTTCGTCTAGCGTTTTCGGTCTTAAAATTTCGGCTAAAGGTGTATTGGAGCTCAAGGTTTCGGGTTCAAAGTTTTAGATTAAACAAAATTACAATTAAAAAACAATTTTATAAACTTTAACCCTGAACTTTAACCTCGAAATGGTGTTATCCCATAATATGAAAGCCACCGTCTACATGACGAATTTCGCCGGTAATTCGGGTTTCCGGACGGAAAAGATGAACGACTTCGTGTGCCAAATCTTCCGGAGTGGCATTTCCGAGCGGACTCAAACGGTCGGCTCTGTCGACATCTTCGGTTTTCAACGTGGCGTTTCCGGCTTTACTTCCCATGTAAGGTGAAAAACGCACACAATTAGCACGAATTCCGTAATCTCTGCCCAATTCATAAGCCATTTCAATGGTTAATCTTTCAAGTGCAGCTTTGGCAATACTCATGTTAATGTATGGGAAAAACGAAACTTTTTCCGCGGCAATATAGCTTAAAGAAACTATGGAAGCGCCTTTTTGTAAAATATGGCTCATCAAAAGAACGTGCGAAAGTGAAATCAGTGAAAACGCTGAAACCGTCATCGTATCATTAAATTCTTCTGCCGTAACTTCCAACATTGGTTTTACAGATTTGTTACGAATGGTTTTGTCCATTGCTATTGCGTGTAGAAAACCATCGAGTTTTACGCCGTTTTGATTTAAAAACTCCACCAAAGAATCCAAACTTTCGGGAAGTGTTACGTCGAGTGGAAATGTTAAAGTTTCAGCGCCAAGTCTATTCTTGCAGGCCGCTTCGAAGTCGCTGTATGATTTATTTAAGAAACCGGTAGCTTTTTCAGACAGGTTTTTGTGGAAAGGCGTTACGCCAAGTCCGGTGCAAACTACTTTTCCGTTGTTTTGAATAATTTTTTCGGCCACTTTCATCGCTAATGAATTTTCATCTGCAATTCCGGTGATTAAAAAGGTTTTATTGGTGAACATATTTTGTTTAATTATGAATTATAAATGATGAATTATGAAATAATGTTGAATGTTTATTAACTAATACATAAATCCTAAAACCTAAACTTTATAAATCGCAGTTCCCCAAGTCCAACCGGAACCCACAGCGGCGAATAGTAATGTGTCGCCTTCTTTAATTTTTCCGCTTCGGTAGGTTTCATCAAGCACAATTGGGATGGTTCCGCCGGAAGTATTGGCGTATTTGTCCATATTCGTCATCACCTTTTCAAACGGGATATTCACTTTTTCGGCGACTTCCTTTAAAATTCTGATGCTGGGCTGGTGTGGAATTACCCAATCGATGTCATCGGATTTCATTTGGTTGGCTTCGAGAATTTCGTTGATGCATTCAGGCAAAACTTTGGTGGCAGTGCTGTAAACCTCCTTTCCGTTCATCTGAAAATAATGGAGTCCGTTTTTGATGGTTTCTTCTGAGGCAGGAATTTCGCAGCCACCTGCAGGAATATTGAAATGCATTTTCCCGGTTCCGTCTGCATGAAGCTTGAAATCGATAAATCCTTTATCTTCTTCTGTTGCAGACAATAAAATTGCACCGGCTCCATCTCCGAAAAACACAGAATCTTTGCGAGACCAATCCGTAATGCTCGAAAAAGTATCTGCTCCAATTACTAAAACATTTTTGTACATCCCCGTTTGAATGAACTGAGAACCAATGGCTAAACCATAAATTCCACCGGAACAAACTGCGGAAATATCAAAAGCAACAGCGTGATTTGCATCAATTTTTTCCTGAACAAAACACGCAGTAGAAGGTGCCTGTCTGTCGGGAGTGGAAGTGGCAACTATAATTAAATCCACCTCTTTCGAAGTGATTCCGGCGTTTTCCAAGGCTTTTAAACCTGCTTTGGAAGCTAAATCGCTCGTCACTTCTCCATCTACAATTCTTCTTTCTTTAATTCCTAAGTGGGAATAAATCCATTCGTCGTTAGAACCTACGGCTTCAAAAAAATCATTTTTTAAAACTTTTGGTGGCGTGTAAGATCCGGTTCCTTTAATAATTGCTCTTGCCATATATAATTGTAATTTTTGTGTTTTAATAAAATTTTGAAAATTTGATGTTCAGAATGAACAATTTTTATCTATAATCTATCTATTTGAATCCTTTTTTATCAAATTTTTAATAAACAAATGTACCAAACATCTTCATACAGGCAAGTTTTAATGTAAAAAAATTTTAGTTTATTTTTGCACTGTTTTGAAAAGCACATTCAACAAAATCATCACGTTTCCTTTGGTAATTTTCATTAAATTTTACCAATGGTTTATTTCGCCTTTACTCCCGAAAAATTGCCGTTACGAACCGACTTGTTCTCATTATATGGTTGAAGCACTTCAAGTTCACGGCCCCATTAAAGGTTTTTGGCTGGGAGCCAAAAGAATTGCACGCTGCCATCCCTGGGGAGGTGAAGGTTACGATCCGGTTCCGCCGAAATGCGAACATCAACATTAAAAAAATTAAATAAAAAATATGGTTTCATTCTTATATACCACTTGGGATCCGTCAACCGGTATCAATTTAGGTCCAATAACGCTGCACTATTACAGTTTAATGTTTGTTCTAGCATTCGGACTTGGCTATGCGATTATGGCGAAAATCTTCAAAATCGACAATGTCAACCAAAAATATCTAGAACCGCTTTTCACCTGGACTTTGGTGGGAACAATTTTGGGTGCAAGATTGGGACATGTTATTTTTTACCAACCCGAACTTTTTAAACAGGATTTTTGGTCGGTTTTTCTTCCGATCCAAACGAAACCTGAGTTCAAATTCACCGGTTTTTCTGGTTTGGCAAGTCACGGTGCTACTATTGCTTTGATTTTCACAACGCTTTATTATTCCTTTAAAATCATTAAGAAAAATCCTTTTTGGGTATATGACCGAATCGGAATTGTAGTTGCTTTAGGAGGTGCCTTTGTAAGAATCGGAAATTTTTTCAATTCAGAAATCATAGGAAAACCCGCTCCCGAAGGATCTGCATTCGCTATACTTTTCCCTCAGCAAAGTTCCGAGTACGGCGCCATCGTTCCGCGCTATCCTACCCAGCTTTTCGAAGCAATAGGTTACTTCCTACTCTTTATCTTATTGTGGATTCTATACCGCTACACCAACAAAAAATATCAACAAGGTTGGTTATTTGGAGTGTTTTTCATCATTCTTTGGGCAATAAGATTTTTTGTAGAATTTTTAAAAGAACCACAAGGCGACGAATTTATTCAATTTGCAGGTTTAAATACCGGCCAAGTTCTTTCAATCCCTTTTATGATTGCAGGTTTTGTAAGCATGTGGTATTCTAAAAACAACAAAATTACCGAAGAAGAAAACGGTCAACCGGAATAATTTCTAAATAAAACTAGCAAAGCCTTTCAAATTTTTTGAAAGGTTTTTTTATGATAAAATTTTAAAAACATTTCCCAATTCATCAATCAAATCTGAAGGCAACATTGATTCTTTTGAATGTTTTTCGGCTGTAAAATCTCCGGCTTTTCCATGAAGCCAAACCCCGAAAACAGCTGATTCTTCCGAAGAATATTGCTGCGCCAAAAATGAGGTTTCCTGAGCCGAAAATATTTTTATTTTTAAAGAACTTAAATAGTAAATAAATTTAATGAAAATTGAGAACTCAGCATTATTTCTACCTTTAAAATCAATAAATGATAAGATTTATCAACAAATTTTAAAATTATTTATTAATTTAGCTGAACTTAAAAATATTAAAATATAAAACTATGGGATTTGTACAAGAATTTAAAGCATTTGCTTTCAAAGGAAATGTGGTAGATTTGGCAGTCGGTGTGATCATTGGAGCTGCATTTGGTAAAATTGTTTCCTCTTTGGTTGAAGATGTAATTACACCATTACTCCTAAATCCTACGCTGAAAGCAGTAGGCGCAGAAAACATCGCACAACTGAGCTGGAACGGCGTGAAATACGGAAATTTCCTGTCCGCGGTGATTAGTTTCCTATGTATTGCGATGGTACTATTTTGGTTGATAAAGGCGGCTAATAAAATCTCTAAGCCGGCTGAAGTTGCACCTGCAGGACCTTCAAACGAAGAGGTTCTTTTGGCAGAAATTAGAGATTTACTGAAGAATAAATAAATTATTCCACAATAATAAAAAATCCCGGAAATTCCGGGATTTTTTTGTTCAGATATGTTCTTTCAAAAATTATTGAATTTGCAAAATGCTGCAAATTTGATGAGCCAAAGAAAGTCCGATTCGGTCTTGCGCTTCCAAAGTTGAAGCTCCGGTATGCGGAGTAAGAGAGATTTTTGGATGGTTCAAAATATTTTTTGAAGGAGTTGGCTCGTTGATGAAAACATCTAATCCTGCGAAGGCCACTTTTCCGGAATTCAATGCGGCAATCAGCGCTTCTTCATCGATTACGCCGCCACGGGAACAGTTTACGATTGCTACGCCGTTTTTCATCAAATCAAATTCTTTTTTACCGATCATATAACCGTTTTTCTGTGCTGGAACGTGCAAAGTGATGAAATCAGCATGTTTCAAAACACCTTCGATCGGTTCAGTTTCGATATCTACGTTGATAAATTGGTTATTGTAAAATTTCACTTTAATGCTTGCGCGACCTACATTGCTGTCGGCTGCAATTACCCGCATTCCTAATCCCAATGCGATCCTGGCAACTTCTTGCCCTATCCTTCCCATCCCTACAATTCCGATGGTTTTCCCTCGAAGTTCGATTCCTTTTTCGTAAGATTTTTTCAGTTTAGCAAATTCAGAATCTCCTAAAGCCGGCATTTTTCTATTGGAATCGTGCAAAAAACGAGCTCCTGAAAACAAATGCGCGAAAACGAGTTCCGCCACCGATTCCGAAGAAGCTGACGGTGTATTAATTACGTGAATGTTTTTCGAACGCGCATAATCGACATCGATATTATCCATTCCTACTCCACCTCTTCCGATGATTTCGATGCTTGGACAAGCGTCGATGAGTTCTTTTCTTACTTGTGTTGCACTTCTTACAAGGATCGTGCGGATTTGGTTTTCATTAATATAATCTATCAAAAATTCCTGAGGAACTTTATTGGTAATTACCTCGAAACCTTTTTCAGTAAGTGCATCAATCCCAGATTGGTCTAAACCATCATTAGCTAATATCTTCATTTATTAATCTTTAAATACTTCAATTGTTACTTGTCTCTCCACCATATCGGTAAATTTTCCTTTGTATCTGGTCGCTTTCACGAGGTGGTTATCAATCCAATGATAGTTCCCACCTCTCGGTTTTCCGCACAAAACGCTGTGATATTTAAACCCGTGTTTATCGAGCCAGTCGATGGTAATTTGCTTTAAATTCTCGGTGCGCGAAGTGAAAAAACAAATGATATGTCCCTGATCATACCATCTGTTGATGGTTTCCAGCGCATCGGGGTACGGCTCGCAATCGATCATTCTTTCGGGCTCTTCATTGGGCACATCGTCGGTAATCGTTCCATCGATATCAATGAGGTAATTCTTTACACCACCTTTCAGTATTGGGCTCAAATGATCTTTATAATCCAGTTCCATATCACAAAAATTTTAAGAGGCAAAATTACAAATTTTGATTGGTTTACAGCGGTTTAATTTTTTGAGTTTTTAAATAAAAAAACAGAAAGCATAAATTTTTATTAAAAATTTTACCAACTAAGTTTTAAAACTTAAATTTGTGAGATATGGAAGAACAAGTAGTTGTAGTTTCTGAAAATGATGAAATTTTAGGACTGATGGAAAAAATGAATGCCCATGAAAATGGAATTCTTCATCGTGCATTTTCTGTTTTTTTGTTTAATGATAAAGGCGAAATGCTACTTCAGAAGCGCGCTTCCGGAAAATATCATTCCCCAAATCAGTGGACCAACGCCGTTTGTTCACATCCAAAAATCGATGAAACTTATCTCGAAGGTGCACAACGCCGATTGAATGAAGAATTGGGAATCACTGCCAATCTTACCGAAAAATTTAGCTTTATCTACAAAGCCGATGTAGGCCAAAATCTTTGGGAACATGAGCTAGACCACGTTTTTACAGGAAATTACGAAGGAAATTTCGCGCTGAATGAAGAAGAAGTTTCGGAAATAAGATATATTTCCATGCAACAACTTGATGAGGAAATGAATGCAAATCCTGAAAAATTCACAGAATGGTTTAAAATCATTTTAAAGGAATACAAAGATCATCTTTAAAATAATCGAAATATAATCTAATTAATAAATTTGAAGAATGGAGAAAAAAACTGCGCTGTTTGACAAACATGTTTCTTTGGGCGCAAAAATAGTACCTTTTGCAGGTTTCGAAATGCCTGTACAATATTCCGGCGTTACCGAAGAACACTTTGCTGTGCGCGAAAAAGTAGGAATTTTTGATGTTTCCCACATGGGGCAGTTTTTTGTGGAAGGACCTTCTGCAAAAGATTTATTGCAATATGTTACCACCAATAATGTGGATGCTCTGGAAGATGGAAAAGCTCATTATTCTTGCTTGCCCAACGGAAACGGCGGAATAGTAGATGATTTGATTATTTACAAAATGGAAGACGAAAAATATTTCGTGGTGGTCAATGCTTCTAACATCGAGAAAGACTGGAATCACATCTCCAAATACAACGAAAAATTCGGCGCGAAACTTACTAATGCTTCAGACGAAATGTCCTTGATCGCCATCCAAGGTCCAAAAGCTACCGAAACCCTTCAAAAATTAACCGACACGCAACTTTCCGATATTCCTTACTATCACTTCAAAGTGGGAACTGTTGCGGGAGTTTCGGATGTGATTATTTCCAACACAGGTTATACCGGAAGCGGTGGTTTCGAAGTCTATTTTAAAAATGAAAGTGCTGAAAAAATTTGGGATTCGCTGACCGAAGCTGGCCAAGAATTCGGCTTGATTCCTTGCGGCCTCGCTTCCCGAGATACTTTGAGATTGGAAAAAGGATTCTGCCTTTACGGAAACGATATCGACGATACTACGTCACCGTTGGAAGCAGGTTTGGGCTGGATCACCAAGTTCGACAAAGATTTTGTAGACAAAGAATTCCTTGAAAAACAAAAAGAGGAAGGCGTTACCAGAAAATTAGTTGGTTTCGAAATGCAGGAAAGAGCCATCCCAAGACACGATTACTTGGTCGTAGACGCTGATGGACACGAAATAGGAAAAGTAACATCAGGAACCATGAGCCCGATGAAAAATATCGGGATCGGTCTTGCTTACGTGGCAAAACCACACTTTAAAGTAGGTTCGGAAATTTTCATCCAGATTAGAAATAAAAATGTTCCTGCGAAAGTTGTGAAACTACCTTTTGTATAAAACCGAAACTTTTTTTTATATAAAATTAAAACCGCCTGGAAAATTTTCAGGCGGTTTTTTCTACTCGGCGAAGAAGCTTCGGAGCGCTTCCAGATTTGCCTTTTCATTACCGATGAATATTTCTTTGTCAGTCATAAAAACTGGCCTTTTCAAAAAGGTGTAATGATCCAAAATCAGTTCCTTGAAATCGTCTTCGGTCATTGTTTTTAAATTGAGTTCTCTCAACTTGATTTGATTCGATTTCTTGCTAAAAAGAGCTTCATAAGAGCCTGCTAACTGATACATCTGTTCCAGTTCTTCGGTAGAAATCGGGTTTATTTTTATTTCGCGCAATTCCCAATCTTTAAGACTATATTTCTTAAGAATTTTCAGACAGGTATCGCAGGTTTTTAAATAAAATACTTTTTTCATTTTCCAAAAATAGTCTTAATAAAAGGAATTTAAAAATTTTATCAATATCTTTATTAAAAATTTAAGTAAAAAATGCAGACAAAAACGGTTTTTCAGTTTATTTCGGAGCCAAGTGATGTGAATTATGGTGGAAATGTGCACGGTGGAAGCGTAATGAAATGGATCGATCAGGCGGGTTACGCTTGTGCAAGTTCGTGGAGTTCCAGCTATTGTGTAACCGTTTATGTGGGCGGAATCCGGTTCTATTCTCCCATAAAAATCGGGCATATCGTAAAAGTGGAAGCCGAAGTAATTTACACCGGAAGTACAAGTATGCACATTGCCATCAATGTATTTTCGAGAAATATCAAGCGAAAAGATTTTGAAAAGAAAACACACTGCATCATTGTTTTTGTGGCGGTAGACGACGAAGGAAATTCGGTACAAGTCCCAAAATTCGAACCCGAAACCGAAGCCGAAAAACAAATGGAACAATACGCCATAAAACTCATGGATCTGCGAAAAAATATCGAGGACGAGATGAAACCATTCTTATAAAAATTCATTTCATAAAAAAACCTTCCGATTTGCCGGAAGGTTTTTTTTTATCAATAACAAGAAATTATCTTGCAATATTTACTGATCTGGTTTCGCGGATTACCGTTACTCGAACTTGTCCGGGATAAGTCAATTCATTCTGAATTTTTTCTGAAATATCATAAGAAAGTTGAGATGATTGGTCATCATTTACTTTCCCACTTTCAACCATCACACGAAGCTCTCGTCCCGCCTGAATCGCATAAGCGCTGGAAACACCATCAAAACTTAATGCTGCTGCTTCCAAATCTTTTAACCTTTGGATATAGGATTCCAAAACTTGGCGTCTTGCTCCAGGTCTCGCTCCCGAAATTGCATCGGCAACCTGAATAATCGGCGACAACAACGAAGTCATTTCAACTTCATCGTGGTGCGCTCCAATTGCATTGACTACTTCAGGATTTTCACCATACTTTTCGGCCCATTGCATCCCCAAAAGCGCATGTGGAAGTTCGGACTCTTGTTCCGGAACTTTCCCGATATCGTGAAGCAAACCTGCTCTTTTCGCCATTTTTACGTTTAAACCCAGTTCTGCAGCCATCGTTGCAGCGATATTCGCTACTTCTCTGGAGTGTTGCAAAAGGTTTTGGCCATAAGAAGATCTGAATTTCATTCGTCCTACGATTTTCACCAATTCCGGGTGAAGTCCGTGTATGCCTAAATCTATAACGGTTCTTTTACCCACTTCGATGATTTCTTCTTCTATATGTTTTTTGGTTTTCTCTACCACTTCTTCTATTCTCGCAGGGTGAATTCTTCCGTCGGTTACCAAACGGTGAAGCGAAAGTCTTGCGATTTCTCTTCTTACAGGATCAAAACATGAAAGCAAAATCGCTTCCGGAGTATCATCAACGATAATTTCTACACCTGTAGCAGCTTCCAAAGCACGGATATTTCTACCTTCTCTACCGATAATTCTACCTTTAACCTCATCTGATTCGATGTTGAAAACTGACACTGAATTTTCAATTGCCTGTTCGGTTCCGATTCGCTGAATGGTTTGAATAACAATCTTTTTAGCTTCTTGTTTTGCGTTAAGATTAGCTTCTTCCATAATGGATTGAACATGAGCCTGAGCTCTTGTCTTCGCTTCTGCTTTCAGGGATTCTATCAATTCATTTCTTGCTTCTTCGGCAGAATAATTTGCTATTTTTTCTAACATTTCTACTTTTTGGGAAGTAGCAATATCTAATTCTTGCTGTTTTCTTTCGAGGATTTCGTGCTTTTTGCTGTAATCGGCAATTTGTCGGACCAAATCTTTTTCCAGTTTCCCGGTTTTGCTCAATTCATCATTAAGCTTATTTTCTTTTTCTTTAATTCTTTTTTCGGCATCTTGCATCTTTTTTTCTCTCGCCTGAATATCGGCGTCATGCTGAGATTTCAATTCAAGAAACTTTTCTTTGGCCTGGAGTTGTTTTTCTTTTCTAATGGATTCGGCCTGTACGTTGGCTTTTTCTATAAGGTTTTCGGCGTTTTTCTTTGCATCCTGAATGATGAATTTTGCTTTTGCGTTGAGTGAGCTTTTAGAAAATAGCATTCCTATAATGGCTCCTAAAATAACGCAAACAATACCGATAATAATTGCGGTTGTTGTCATATATGTTTAGTTTAAATATTCCTATGTTTAAACAATCTCGAAGTTGCTAGTCTATTTTCGAAATTGTTGATTTTCTTAATTATTTTCTATTCATTTTTAAATAAAAAAAGCCCACAATAATTCAGTGATTTAGAGTAAACTCCTAATCAACACGATTTGAACTGATTTTCGCTTTCTGTAATCCGAGCAAGTCGGCGCGCCTTCAAGCGAACTTTCGTCCGGTAATTGTTTAGCGTTGAGTTTACCTTAATGTGTTAGAACTATTGTAGGCAGTCGTATTTTGGAAAAGAAAAATCTACTTTTCCAATTCTTCCAGCAAGCGGTTAATTTGCATTAATCTTTCGTTGGAAGCTTCTATATTTTTTTCGTTGGATATTGCCGAAACTTCTGCATTCGTGCCTAGTTTTAAAGCACACATTGCCAAAGCATCTTGTTTATCTCTCACGTCAAAATTTTGTTCAAAATCTTTAATCATTGCTTCAATCTGTTTACCTACTTTCCGAAGTGTTTCTTCTTCGGTGGCAGGTACATTCAGCGGATAATTTCTTCCGGCAATGTTGATGGTAATTCTTCTTACTTCCATTACAACCCGCTGTTTTGAAGTTCAGCAATGCAGTTTTCCACTTCTTTGATCAATCGGTTGATATGATTTTTCATCAATCGGTTATGATCAGGATTTCCGGATATTGCTGAGTACAACTTTATATTTTTTTGTTCTTCTGCTAAAACCTGGCTTTTTCTTTTTTCCTCTTCGTATTTCTTCTTCAGTTCGTCGTGCTCTTTCGATAATTCCGCATACTTTTCGTCCAAATCCCGGTAATTCTTCGTTACACTAAGAATTTTTTTTTCTAAAACCGAAAAGTTGTTTTCTAAATCTTTGAGCATTTTCAGGCTTAATTAATTCTAACTATTTAGCAAAAATATAAAATTTTAATTTGAATTGATGAATTATTTCAACAATTTATTGAAATAAAAAAGAGAAAGCAATGATTTACTTTCTCTATTATTTTTATCACGAAGGTTTCTTTACTCAAATTTCAAAACAAACATTAATGCGCGGGTTTTTCCACTGGCGATGGCGGCGTTCCAATATGGTGGCGTTTCTGGATTGTCCGCTACCATTTCATCATTAATCATAAATGTTCCACGGAAACCTGGTGTCAACTTAAATCTGCTGAAATAGAACTGAATACCGATTTCTGCTGACCACGCAAAATTACTCGCAGTAGTTCGGAAAAGTCCTTGCTGGTTATCGCCTGTAGCATTGTTATTCGATTGTAAATTCATCATCCAATTCACTCCGGCTGCCGCATAAGGACGAGAATTGTACCATCTGTCGCCATGAACTTCGATGAGCAACGGCAAATCGACATAAGTCGATTTTACGGTTCTTAATTTATGCGCATCGGTGAGTGGTGGATATGCAGTGGTTCCAGTGGAATATTGGTCATACGATTGGGTATCGAAATACACTTCTCTTTCCACGAAATGTAAACCAGGTTCAAATCTTAAATCAAAATTTTCATTCAATCTGAATTTCCCAATCAATCCTGCACCAAAACTATAGGAAGATTTGGTTCGAACGAGATTTTTGCCCTTATTCATCCCAAATTTCGGGTCCAAAACCAATTTATAATCGAAATTATTCGCAGCAAGATAGAAACCGTAGCTGAGCTTTTGGTCATCAAAACCTTCCAGATTGTCCATTCTGTCTTTGGTACGGAAAAGTTGCGCACTGAAAAGAGATGCAGCAAAAATCGCCGTAAACAGATTAATTTTTAACCCTATTTTACCCATATTTTACTTGGTTGCCTTATAAATCGTTGCGATTCCTAAACTTAGTTTTTTATATTCCACTTTCTTGAAACCGGTATTTAGAAGAATGTTTTTCATTTTTTCACCATAAGGAAAAGCGTTTACCGAATCCGGAAGGTAGGTGTAAGCTCTGTTGTCTTTGGAAACCAGTTTCCCGATTTGTGGCAAAATATTTTTAAAATAAAACATATAAAAAGGTCCTAAAAAGCCTTCCACTTTAGAAAATTCTAAAATATATACGCTTTTTTCCTCCTTCACTACTCTTCTGAGTTCTGCTAATCCTTTTTCTAAATTCTCGAAATTTCTTACTCCAAATGCAACGGAAACAGCATCGAATTTATTGCTTTCGAACGGAAGGTTTTCCGCATCACCTTTCTGCATGGAAATTTGCTGATCCAAGTTGAGTTTCTTGATTTTCTCGATTCCCACGTTCAGCATTTGCTGGGAAAGATCCAAACCTACTACTTTCGCCGAAGTTCCTTTTTGTACGGCAATGGCCAAATCTCCGGTTCCTGTCGCTACATCTAGAACTTCTTTCGGTTGGTCTTTCTGCATCCATTTTACCAAAGTATTTCTCCAGAGCACATCTATTTTCATAGAAAGCACGTGGTTCAGTAAGTCATATTTGGGAGCGATATTGTCGAACATGTCTTCAACTTCGCTCTTTTTCCCTGCTTTTGTGTTGTATGGTTTTACTTGGCTCAAAATGCTTTATTTAAAATTGATAGTATTCTTTATAATAATTGAGAAAATCCTGTTTTCTGAAAATCTTTGTTCGGGATTCTATTTTCTGGACGTTTTTTACCACTTTATCGTAATCTTCGTCAATATTGAAGTAGAAATCGTCAGTATATAATTTATTGAAGAGTTTGGGCTCGTTAAGATAGTTTTTCCCATCAATGATAGTAGCACCACGAGCGGCGATCAGTGAATCTTTGTTGAGTCCATAACCGTAAAATTGCTCATTGATATAGTAATCTTGATGCGCAATATTCAGCAAACCCCGATCTTTATTTACTACAAAACCAGAATCGTAGAGCATTTTCTTCTGTCCATCGAAAACCTTAATTTGGTTTTTCCCTTTCGATAAATCTACCTGAAGTTTCTGTCCGGGAGCGATAATATTTTCAGCTTCATTGTTGATTTTGAAATAAAATGTATCGTTGGTAGGATTATCGACCAGAAAATAATTTCTTTTAGCTAAAAACAAAAAATAAATTCCAAACGCAAAGAGCACCGCAATCACCGATATAATCAAACCTTTCGTGGACGCACTCATTTTCATAATTTATTCTTGAAAAAACTTTTGCAAATTTAATAATAATTTTCATTTAAGCCGATACAATATAATTCTTAACTTTGTCGGAAATTTTCAAAAAAAATATGCCCAATACAATCATTATAGGTTCAGGAAGTTATATTCCTAAAAAAGTTATCGGCCGGGAACACTTTATGGATTCAGTTTTCTACACTGACGAAGGTGAAAAAATCGATAAACCCAATCCGGAAATCATCCAAAAATTTGTGGACATCACAGAAATAGAAAATCGAAGATATCTGGAAGATGATGAATTCAATTCGGATCTTGGACATAGAGCTGCAATGGAAGCTATTGCTGATGCCAAAATTGATCAAGAAGAACTTGATTATATCATTTGTGCCAGCAATTTTGGCGAGGTGGATAAAAACGGAATGACTAATTTCATGCCTTCTATGTCTGCACGCATCAAAAACAAATTGGGAATCCTCAACAGGAAATGCATCAATTACGACATGATTTTCGGTTGCCCAGGTTGGATAGAAGCAATGATTTTGGCTGATACTTTAATTAAAGCAAAAAGAGCAAAACTGATTTTGGTGGTAGGTACCGAAACCTTGAGCCGCGTAACTGATCCTTTCGATAGAAACAAAATGATTTTTGCGGACGGAGCCGGCGCTGTCGTAGTAAAAGCTACTGATGAAGAAAATGTAGGAATTATCGCTGATGCTACTATTTGTGATAATAATTTAGAATTAAATTACCTGGAAAATGCACCTTCATTGAAAAAAGATGAAGACAGAAGACCTCTTTACATCAGAATGCACGGCAGAAAAATCTATGAATACGCGTTGAAATACGTTCCGGATGCGATCAAAGAAACCATCGATAAAGCAAATTTAACTATTGATGATATCGATAAAATATTGATCCACCAAGCCAATGCTAAAATGGATTATGCAATGATTTCGAGATTGCACAAGCTCTATGGAAAAACTGATTACAGCCACGATATTGCGCCAATGACGATTCAGGAATTCGGAAATTCGTCGGTTGCTACAATTCCTACGATGTTTGATTTAATCAGAAAAGGAAATATGAAAGGTCATCAATTCAAAGACAAAGGAAATATCGTATTCGCTTCCGTTGGTGCAGGAATGAACATTAACGCGATTGTTTACAGATTTCCTTAATCATGTTTTTTGAAATAATATAGTTAAAAATTAAAAGCGCAAAATTTTTTTTGTGCTTTTTTATTGAAATTCTCCTATGCAGAAAAATTTTTTAATCATCACCGGAATCATTTTTATTCTGGAATTTTACGTTTATCAAGCGTTCAAAACCATCGCTTCCAACAATTGGTTGCGTATCGGATATTGGGCCGTAACACTGTTGGTGTACGGCTTCTTACTTTATGAATTACTCAATTTCAGGCGAAGCGACCGAGATCATCATCGCATACAAATAGTGTCTTCTATTTTTTTAATTTTTCTAATTCCTAAACTTTTCATCGTTTTTTTCCTGTTAATTGAAGATATCGGGAGGTTTTTTAAGTACTTATTTACTTTTTTCGCAAGACCGGAAAGTTATTTTCCCGAGCGAAGACAATTCATCAGTCTCATCGGATTAGGAATTGCCGGAATTTTTTCTGCTTTGGTAATCGATGGAATTATCTTCGGGAAATACCGCCACCGCGTAAGAAAAGTGAAATTAAACATCGCTGGTTTGCCCGAAATTTTCAAAGGTTACAAAATCGTTCAGATTTCTGATGTCCATTCGGGAAGTTTTTTTCATCCCGAAAAATTGCAGAAAGCAGTGGATTTAATCAATGAACAAAAAGCAGATTTAGTGCTATTCACTGGTGATATGGTGAATAATTTTGCCAGCGAATTTGCGCCATTTGTACCATTATTTTCTAGCATTCAAGCGAAAGACGGGAAATTTTCAGTTTTAGGAAATCACGATTACGGAGATTATGCCGAATGGAATTCCGCTGAAGAAAAAGCCCAAAATATTCCCAATTTAATTCAGTTACAAAAGCAAGCCGGCTTCGAAATGCTGAGAAATGAACACCGAGTTATCCAGAAAAATGGTGAAAAGCTCTATATTCTCGGGGTTGAAAACTGGGGCGAAAAACCTTTTCCACAATACGGTGATTTAAATAAGGCTTCCGCCGGAATCCCCGCTGAGGCAGCGAAAATATTGATGAGCCACGATCCTACCCATTTCGATGCGGTGGTGAAAAACCACCCTGCCAATGTACAACTCACACTTTCCGGACATACCCACGGAATGCAATTTGGCCTCGATTTGAAAAATGTTCGTTGGTCTCCTGTGCAGTATCGATATAAAAAATGGGCGGATTTATATGAAAGTTCGGGTAAATATCTCTATGTAAACCGAGGTTTCGGCGTAATTGCCTTCCCAGGAAGAGTTGGTATTGAGCCGGAAATCACTTTGATAGAACTTGTTTAATTAATTTTTTTTAGTCTAATGATTTCATTTAAAAAAGCCACAAAAGTTGATATTCCACTAATTCAGGAATTGGCAAAAAAGTCGTGGAATTCAGCTTATCAAAACATTATTTCGCAAGATCAAATTGATTATATGTTACAACAAATGTATTCGGAAGAAGAAATTTCCAATCATTTGGAAAATCCGAATTATCAATATTATTTAATTTTAAAAGCTGAAACAGCGGCTGGATTCATGGGTTTTGAATTTCACTATGAAAATGCTACTACGAAACTTCATCGAATTTATCTTTTGGAGGATTTCAAAGGTCAAGGTCTCGGAAAAGCCGCAATAAATTTCTTAAAAGAAAAAACTTCCGAAACTTCCGACAAAAGAATCATTCTGAATGTAAATAAAAACAATAACGCAAAGCAAGTATATGAATCACAAGGATTTACAACTTACAAAGAAGACGTTTTCGATATTGGAAATGGATATGTAATGGATGATTTTTTGATGGAATTTTTCCTTTAATCATTATTAAATTGCTCATTAAAAATTTTTTGGTACAATTTTAGAATGTCTAAAATCATAACATTAAAAAATAAACCTATGACACGAGCAAATTTATTCACCAAGATTCAGATGCTAGCATTAGCATTATTCGCAAACTTCGCTGCAATTATCGTAAAAGCACAAGACAAAGCTGCGGACTTAAAAGTTGATGTTGATGTCAATAAAGGAAGCGACGCAATGGGCGCAGAATGGATGAGCAACCCGATCGTTTGGGTAATTGGAGCAGTAGTTCTAATCATCATCATCGCATTGATCACCAGAGGCGGCGGAAGCAAATAACAAACTATACATAATAAAAAATCCCGAATGAATTTTCGGGATTTTTTTATTATCAAAAAATTTGATTTTTATAATGCTAACGCTTTTTGGTAAGCGTTTTCAATTCCATCCAAGTTTTTTCCGCCTGCAGTAGCAAATCCTGGATTTCCACCACCTCCACCTTGGATTTCTTTCGCCAAATCTTTCACGATATTTCCGGCGTGGTATTGAGCTTCCAAATCCTGCGAAACACCTACCGTAATCATCGGTTTTCCATCCGCATCGGAAATAATGATGATCACAGCGTTTTCAACTTCTTTTTTCAACTGAAAAACGATATCTTTCACGCTACCAGCATCCATTGAAACTTTTTTCACCAATAATTTTTTGCCACCATTTTCTACAAAATCATTTTTCCAGTTGGCAGTTTCACCTTTGGCTTTCTCTTTTTTCAAAGCTTCAACCTCAGATTTCAAAGTGGCGTTTTCTTCGATTAATTTTTCTACAGATTTTGCTAAATCTTTGGATTTCAGCAAAGCAGAAATTTCTTTGATCTGAAGTTCCAAATTCTGGAAATATTCCGCAGATTTATCTCCGGAAATCGCTTCAATTCTACGGATTCCTGCAGCGGTAGAACTTTCATTCTGAATTTTAAAATAGCCGATTTCACCGGTATTTTTCACGTGTGTTCCTCCGCAAAGTTCCCGTGAAGTCCCGAACTGAATCATTCGAACGGTGTCGCCGTATTTTTCACCGAAAAGAGCCATTGCTCCTTTCTCTAAAGCCTCTGCAATTGGGATATTTCTAAATTCTTGTAACGCAATATTTTCTTTAATTTTTGCGTTCACTTTATCTTCAACCAATTTCAATTCTTCCTCGCTCATTTTTGAGAAATGTGAAAAATCGAAACGGAGATAATCGGGACCAACAAAAGATCCTTTCTGCTCAACGTGAGTGCCCAAAACTTCGCGCAAAGCTTCGTGCAACAGGTGCGTTACCGAGTGGTTCGCCTGAGTGTTTTTTCTGTCCGCGGTATTCACTTTTGCATAAAAAACTGCACCCGCATCTTTCGGCAAATCTTTAATTAAAGAAACAATCAAATTATTTTCTTTGCGAGTTTCCAAAACCTCAACAACGTCGCTGCAATTCGTGATATCAAAAACATCAGGGTTTGCAATATCGAAACCTTCGGTATAACTTGGAATCAAAAGTCCTTTGTCACCGATTTGTCCACCACCTTCAGGATAAAAAGGTGATTTCGAAAGTACTATTTGGTAAAATTCACCGTCTTTATTTTCAATTTTTCGGTAGCGAGTGATATATGTTTCAGCTTCTGTTTGGTCGTAACCAACGAAAACTTCTTGTTTTTCTTCTAAAATAACCCAATCGTGAACTTTTTGAGCCGATGATTTCTTGGAACGCTGTTTTTGCTTTTCCATTTCCTCATCAAAACCTTTTTCATCAACGGTTAAATTCTTTTCTTCAGCAATAATTCTCGACAAATCCGCCGGAAAACCATAAGTGTCATACAATTCAAAAACCTCAGCTCCAGGAAGTGTTTTTTCGTTTCTGGATAGCGTTTCATTGATAATTAAATCGATTCTTTTCAAACCGTGCTCGATGGTTTTCAGGAAAGAAGTTTCTTCTTCTTTTATAACTTCAGTTACCAATTTTTCCTGTTTCACCAATTCTGGGAAAAATTCGCCCATTTCTTTTTTCAAAACTGCTACCAATTCGAAAAGGAAAGGCTCTTTCATCCCTAAAAAACGGTAAGAATACGAAATTGCTCTTCTTAAAATTCTTCGGATTACATAACCCGCTCCGCCGTTTGAAGGAAGTTGTCCATCGGCAATTGCAAATGCTACCGCACGAATATGATCGACTACAACACGAATTGCAATATCTTTTTCGTCTTCCAAAATTCCGGCATATTTCTTCCCTGAAAGTTCTTCAACTTTAGCTATTAAAGGCGTGAAAACATCGGTATCATAATTAGATTTTTTTCCTTGCAAAGCCATACACAAACGCTCAAAACCCATTCCTGTATCCACATGCTGCGAAGGTAATTTCTCTAAAGAACCATCAGCTTTTCGGTTGAATTCCATGAATACATTATTCCAGATTTCCACCACTTGCGGATGATCATTATTAATCAGATCGATTCCCGGAACTAACGCTTTTTCCTCTTCAGAACGCAAATCAACGTGAATTTCCGAGCAAGGTCCGCACGGTCCGCTCTCGCCCATTTCCCAGAAATTATCTTTCTTGTTTCCGTTGATAATTCTGCTTTCGTCAATGTGGGTTTTCCAGTAGTCGTAGGCATCCTGATCGCGTTCTAAGTTTTCAGACGCATCCCCTTCAAAAATAGTTACGTAAAGATTTTCTTTTGGAATTTTATAAACTTCCGTCAACAGTTCCCATGCAAAAGCAATCGCTTCTTTCTTGAAATAATCGCCAAAAGACCAGTTTCCGAGCATTTCGAACATCGTGTGATGGTAAGTATCGCGACCTACATCATCCAAATCGTTGTGTTTCCCTGAAACTCTTAAACATTTTTGGGTATCGGCAATTCGAGGTGCTTTCGGTTGTTTGTAACCAAGAAAATAGTCCTTAAACTGCGTCATTCCGGAGTTGGAGAACATCAATGTAGGATCATCTTTCAATACAATAGGCGCTGAAGGAACGATAAGATGTCCTTTTTCTTTAAAATAATCTAAAAACTGTTTTCGTATTTGTTGTGAAGTCATAGTTGAGTTTTGCTGTTAGCGGTTGCTTTTGGCTTTTTGGTAAGCATGCAAATTTAGGAAATTTTGGGAGAAAATTGAACGCAAATTCGCTACCGGAAAAATTATCTGAAGTGATGAGGGAGAAGTAATTAAAAAAAATTCGTCTCGCTAAAAAACGAGACGAATCAACATCACTTATTACACTTAATAAAAAAAAATTATTCTTATTTCATTTCCATGGCTTTAACTAAAATCTGAATATTAATTTCATTTTTAATTAAACCATTTTCAATTGGCATTTGGAATTTTACTCCAAAATCTTCTCTATTGATATCTTTAGGTTCAGTGGCAATGCTTACAATGCCGTCTTTAACCGAGACATTGGCATTAAACTGTACCGGTTTTGTAATTCCTTTAATGGTAAGATTTCCTTCTAAAACAGTGTTGTAATCGCCTCCGGAAGTATTTTCAGAAACCTTTGTAATTTCGTAAGAAGCTGTAGGGAATTTTTCTACATCGAAGAAATCGGCACTTTTTAAGTGACCGTTCAATTTATTCAATTGCTCGGGATCATCTTTTAAATCAACGGAAGTCAGCGAATTCATATCTGCTACAAATTTCCCACTTTCCAGTTTTCCTTTATTTGCAGTTACTTCCCCACTTTCAAACTTTATAGTTCCGAAATGACTGGTATTGTCGGTTTTCACCACTTTAAAACCTTTCCATTCTATACGGCTATTGAGCGTATCCAACACGAAAACATCTCCTTCTTTTGTGGTAGAAACAGTATTGCTTTCGCTGGTTAACGGTTTATCTTTCCCGCAAGAAACCAGTAAAATTCCCGCAATAAATGCTGAAAAAATTGTAGTTTTGAATACCGTTTTCATTTAGAAAATTGAATTTTTAATTGTTTCCGCTAAAATAATAAAAAAATTCAGATTATTTATAAAAATCTTATTTTCGCAGTATGCTTTTAGAAATCAATCAATTATTTTTTTCATACACGCCCGAAAAAAAACTTTTTCAAAACCTCAATCTGCGAATTAGCGAAGGCAAAATTATTGCTCTTGCCGGCGAGAGCGGTTGTGGGAAATCCACTTTGCTGAGCTTAATTTATGGCTTGCTCGATTGGGAAAAAGGAGAAATTATTTTCTCTGGAAAACCGATTTTTGGGCCGAAGAAAAACCTTGTTCCGGGAGAACCAGAAATGAAATTGGTTGCACAAAATTACGATTTAATGCCATATGCGACCGTAGCAGACAACGTTGGGAAATTTATCTCAAACATTAATTTGACTGAGAAAAAAGCGAAAGTAATGGAATTGCTCAAGGTCGTTGGGCTGGAAGAATACGCATTGATTTTGCCTAAATATCTAAGTGGAGGCCAACAGCAAAGGGTTGCGATTGCACGCGCGCTTTCAGTAATGCCGAAACTGCTTTTGTTGGATGAACCCTTCAGCAATCTCGATTTTTCGCGCAAAATTGAACTCAGAGAAAAATTATTCAATTATGCGAAAGAAAAAAATATTTCGATGCTGATTTCTACGCACGAAATACAGGAAGTGATGCCGTGGCTAGACCAGATAATTGTACTGCAGGAAGGAAGATTGATCCAAAACGATTCGCCCATAGAAACTTACAAAAACCCTTACAATGAATATGTTGCAAAACTTTTTGGTGAAGTGAATGTATTTTCCGATGAAGAAAAAAAACTTTGGAATCTTGCAAAAACCTTCTGGTTTCCACACGAAATAAAAATTTCAGTTAGCGAAAATCAGCAACAATTAAATGCAAAAGTTTTGGAAAGCCGCTTCGCAGGAAACCATTTCTGGAACAAAATTTCCTGGAACGACAAAAAATTGGTTGTTTATACCAACCATGAATTAGTAGGCGATGTAAACATCGAATTCATTTAGAATTTTCATTTTCATGAAAAAATATCAGGGGAATTTTTTGCACTTATCAAAGTAAAAACCTAACTTTACACTTCCCGAATAAGGAAATTTTTGGTTAATTCTCTTTCTACCTTTAAGACGAAATTAGTTCGGTTCTCGAACAACCAAGTCCGGAAAAGAACCCTGTCCAAATCTTTCCTTTTTTTATGCCCAAAAAGTAAAAAACACGCCGAAACGTGTTTTTTATATTGTTATTTGAAAATTATTTACGCTTTCTTTACAAATTCAGATTTCAAAGCCATTGCTCCGAAACCATCAATTTTACAATCGATATTATGATCGGAATCTGGTCTCAAACGGATATTTTTCACTTTCGTTCCGGCTTTTACTGGTTTTGGCGCACCTTTCACCGGCAAATCTTTCATCACGATCACCGAATCGCCATTCTGCAGCTCATTTCCGTTGATATCTAAAATTTTATCATCATTTGATGTTTCTTTCGGATCCCACTCGTGAAAACACTGGGAACAAACCATCAAGTTATCCTGTTCATAGGTAAATTCGGATTGGCATTTCGGGCATATAATAGCGTCGCTCATTTCTTCAATTTTTTATCATCCAAAAATACGATATTTAATGATGCTTGTCAATATAGCACGATCACTAAAATTTTAACTACAAAAAAACGGTTCCCACTTTCTGTTTTAAATTCTGTATTTTTGCAAAAAATTTTAGGTTAAAAAACTAAAATTCAACTATTAAAATCTCCCAATGGAACTTATACACAGAAACCTCCTCATCGGAATTCACGATGCTTTGCAAGAAACTTTTTTTGAAGATAAAAAATACGCGGACAAGGTCATAGAACGCCTTTTGAAAGCCAACAGAAAATGGGGCAGCGAAGACCGAAAAGTAGTTTCACAGATTTTCTACGATATCATCCGTTGGAAAAAACGCCTCGAATATTACATGGGCGAAGGCGCAAAACCAGGCAACATCTATAAAATGATTCTCGCATATTGCCTTTGGACCAAAACACATTACAAAAAATTTGAAGAGTTTGACGGAATTAAAAATGCCGACATCCTCAACAAACTCAAGAAAAATACGGTTCCTACGAAAGCGGTGGAATATTCAATTCCTGAATGGCTCGCCGAAACTTTAGAAAAAGAATTGGGCAACAAATGGGAACGCGAAATGGAAGCACTGAACGAGCAAGCTCCCACGATTCTTAGAGCCAACACCCTAAAAACCACGGCAAAAGAATTGATTTCCGATTTGAATGACGAAAATGTAGAAAGTTTCCAGATTAGAAATTATCCTGATGCAGTTCAGCTTGCGGAAAAGAAAAACGTTTTCCTTACTTCGGCTTTTAAAGATGGCTTGTTCGAAGTTCAAGATGCTTCTTCGCAGAAAATTGGTGAACTTTTGGACGTTCACGAAGGAATGCGCGTTGTAGATGCTTGCGCCGGAGCCGGTGGAAAAACTCTTCACTTAGCGGCTTTGATGAAAAATAAAGGTCAGATTATCGCTTTAGATATCTACGAATGGAAACTCGCAGAACTGAAACGCCGCGCTAAAAGAGCCGGGGCTCACAACATCGAAACAAGATACATCGACGACAATAAAGTCATCAAAAGACTTCATGAAAAAGCCGACAGACTGTTAATCGATGCACCATGTTCAGGTTTGGGAGTTTTGAAAAGAAACCCCGATTCTAAATGGAAAATCGACCAAGATTTCATCGACAGAATTAAAAAAGAACAACAGCAAATTCTTCAAGATTATTCTAAAATTTTGAAAAAAGGCGGAAAAATGATTTACGCAACTTGTTCTATTTTGCCAAGTGAAAATAACGAACAGGTGGAAACTTTCCTGAAAAACAACGACGGATTTTCTTTAATAAAAGAAGAAAAAATAATGCCGAGCGATGGTTTCGATGGTTTCTACATGGCGTTAATCGAAAGAAAAGCGTAATTGAAAAACTAATTAAAGATAGTAGCAGACAAAAATCTGCTATTTTTTTTGGAATTTTTTCCGCTGAAAAGTACAGAATCAGCGATTGAACTTAAATTTTTCCTTTCTAAAAATTAATTTTAGTAAAATTTTCATATTTTATTAATTTTTGTTTCTATTTTTAATCATTTGCAATATGTTTGCAGTAGAATTTTAATTAAAAGTTACCAAACTAAAAATATTTGAATTATGTGCGGAATTGTATGCTTGTTTGATGCCAAACAAAAAACCGAAACACTAAGACCTCAGGTTTTAGAAATGTCTAAAAAAATTCGTCACCGCGGACCAGATTGGAGCGGAATTTTTCAGGACGAAAAAGTAATTTTCTCCCACGAAAGATTGGCGATTGTTGACCCAACTTCTGGGAAACAGCCTTTATTTTCTAATGATAAAAAAATCGTTCTCGCCGTAAATGGTGAAATTTACAACCACCGCGAACTTAGAAAAGAATTTCCGGACTACGATTTCCAAACCGAATCCGACTGCGAAGTAATCATTCCTTTATTCAAAAAATACGGAAAAAATTTCGTGGATAAACTGAATGGAATTTTTGCTTTCTCCTTATATGATATCGAAAACAATGTCTATTTTGTTGCCCGTGATCACATGGGAATCTGCCCACTTTACCAAGGTTGGGATCAACACGGAAATTATTATGTAGCTTCTGAACTTAAAGCTTTGGAAGGCGTTTGCAAAACCATTGAAACATTTTTACCGGGACATTTTCTTTACAGCCCCGAAGGTTACGAATTGCAGCAATGGTACAAAAGAGATTGGGAAGATTTTGAAAACGTAAAAGACAACACCACCGATTTGGCGGAACTGAGAAAAGCTTTGGAAGAAGCCGTTCACAGACAATTGATGAGTGACGTTCCTTATGGCGTTTTGCTTTCCGGTGGATTGGATTCTTCGATTATTTCTGCAGTAACTGCAAAATATTCCCGAAACCGCATCGAAAGTGGCGACACTCAGGAAGCTTGGTATCCACGTTTGCACAGTTTTGCGGTAGGTTTGGAAGGAAGCCCGGATTTGGTAGCTGCCCAGAAAGCTGCGGATCATATCGGTTCTATTCACCACGAAGTTCATTTTACCGTTCAGGAAGGTTTGGATGCGGTTCGCGATGTTATCTATCATCTGGAAACTTATGATGTAACCACAGTTAGAGCTTCTACACCGATGTATTTATTGGCAAGAGTCATCAAATCAATGGGAATTAAAATGGTACTTTCCGGCGAAGGAAGTGATGAATTATTTGGAGGATATCTGTATTTCCACAAAGCGCCGAACGCAAAAGAATTTCATGAAGAAAACGTTAGAAAATTAGGAAAACTTCACTTATACGATTGTTTGCGCGCCAATAAAGCATTGATGAGTTGGGGAATCGAAGGTCGCGTTCCTTTCTTGGATAAAGAATTTATGGATGTTGCGATGCGCCAAAATCCAAAAGATAAAATGGTGACCGCTCACGAACCAAAAATCGAAAAATGGATGCTAAGAAAAGCTTTTGAAGATTTGTTGCCGAAATCTATCGCGTGGAGACAAAAAGAGCAATTTTCCGACGGAGTTGGCTATTCATGGATTGATTCCTTAAAAGAAGTTGCCGAAAAAGAAGTGACAGATGAGATGATGGTGAATGCAAAATTCCGATTCCCGCTGAACACGCCACAAAACAAAGAAGAATACCGCTACAGAACCATTTTCGAAGAGCATTTCCCAAGTGAAACCGCCGCCGCTACAGTTCCATCGGTTCCGTCGGTTGCATGCTCCACTCCTATCGCTTTAGAATGGGATGAAGCTTTCAAAAACGCCAACGATCCAAGTGGTAGAGCCGTGAAAACAGTTCATGAAGACAGTTATTAATCGATATTTACATTTAAAAAATTTGAAATACCCTTAAGAAGTTTAAGCTTTTTAGGGGTGTTTTTTTGGAGTGAAGATTATTCAAGATAAACATTCTTCATGTTCAAAAATTTTTACTTACCTTTGACGTTAGTAACGCAAAAGAGGATGATTATCAATTTTGGAAATAAAGAAACAGAAAAAATCTGGAATGGAGTTGTTTCTAAAAAACTTCCAAGAGAAATTCAGGAGGTTGCCAGAAGAAAACTGAGGATGATTAATAACTCCGTTGATATTGCTGACCTTAGAGTTCCACCCGCAAATCGGCTTGAGAAACTAAAAGGTGATTTATCAGAATTTTATAGCATTCGAATTAATAATCAGTGGAGAATTACTTTCAAATGGGAAAATCGTAATGCGTTTGAAGTTGAAATTATAGATTATCATTAAATTGAAAAAACATGGAAAAGTTGAGAAATATATCACCAGGAGAAATATTATTAGAGGAATTTTTGGTTCCACTCGAAATTTCACAATACAGACTTTCGAAAGATTTGGAAATTCCACAAACCAGAATTTCGGAAATCATTAAAGGAAATAGAAGAATTTCTGCCGATACCGCAGTGAGATTAAGCGCATATTTTGGAAATTCTCCGAAATTTTGGCTCGGACTTCAAGATGATTACGATATTGAAAATGAATTAAAAGAGAAATCTAGCGAAGTGACAAGAATTAAACGAATCCGAAAAGAGAAAGAAAACGTTGCTTAAAACTCTAAATCCTGTGAAAAATCATAGGATTTTTTTATTTTTGTTTAATGTCTGAATCCATTAATACACCAAACCCATCTGTTAAAAAATTTCTCCCGATAATTCTTGCAACGGCAATTTTCATGCAAATGCTGGATTCTACTATTCTGAACACATCGTTGCCATCAATCGCAAAAGATTTAAACGAATCGCCAATGAATATGCAAAATGCAATCATTAGTTATGTGTTGACTTTGGCTTTATTCATGCCGGTAAGCGGTTTTTTGGCGGATAAATTCGGAACCAAGAAGATTTTCATTTTCGCTTTAATTATTTTCAGTATAGGATCTTTGTTTTGTGCATTATCTCAAAACCTGATGCATTTGGTGATTTCCAGAGTGATACAAGGCATTGGCGGAAGCTTAATGACACCAGTGGGCAAATTGGCACTGATCAAAACTTTTCCGAAAAACGAATTGCTAAAAGCGATGAATTTCGCAATTATTCCTGCATTAATCGGTCCGGTTTTAGGGCCACTGGTTGGCGGATACATGGTGGATTATCTTTCTTGGCACTGGATTTTTCTCATCAATATTCCTATTGGTTTGCTGGGAATAATTTTAGGACTCAGGTACATGCCAAATTATCAGTCTGCGTCTTCGGAATTTGATTTGAAAGGGTTTATCATCTTCGCCTCAGCGTCTTTGCTGCTCTCGGTTTCCTTGGAATTATTTGGAAATACGACGCACACCACTCCCGTTTTGCTGATTTTCATTTTGGGATTTTTAATGATTTATTACTATTACAAACACGCAACTAAAACCAAAAATCCGATTTTTCCTTTAAACCTTTTTCAGGTTAGAACCTTTCGAGTAGGAATTCTAGGAAATCTCGCTACACGATTAGGAATCAGTTCCATTCCTTTGCTTTTACCTTTATTAATACAAATTGCTTATAAGGAAAGTGCGGTAATTTCCGGATGGATCGTAGCTCCGATGGCGATAACAGCGATGTTCGGAAAATCTTCCGTGATTCATATTTTAAATAAATTCGGTTACCGAAAAACGTTGATGACCAATACTTTCATCATTGGTGCACTCATTTGTTGCCTCGGAATTCCGGGAATTCATACTTCCATTTTCTGGTTTATTCCGATTATTGCAGTACTTGGGTTTTTCAATTCCATTCAGTTCACTTCGATGAATACGATTTCTATCGCCGATTTGCGAAATGATCATACGAGCAGCGGAAACTCTTTGCTCGCCGTAAATCAACAATTGGCCATTGGTTTCGGAATCGCTTTTGGACTGATTATTTTAAAATCATTTGAAGCAAAGTTTGAAAATCCACACCTTGCCTTTCGCTACACCTTTTTTGTAGTAGGAATTCTCACCATTCTCTCAGGTTTTGTTTTCCGACGCCTTCATGTAAAAGATGGCGAAAACATGAAATCGGAATAGGCAAAAGCCATTTCATTAATAAAACAACTGATTTACAGCAAGATTAGTTCTTATCCTAGATCAATGTTTTTGTGTTTCGCTTGAAGTACTTTTGTAAGACAAAATAAAGAACACAATGTCAACAAAAAAAGTAGAAATAGTAGCAGCTCCCCGACCTCCCCATTTCGTGGGCGATGGTTTTCGGGTACACAACTTTATTCCAAGCGGTTTTCGTTTGGATATGAAAAGAATGGATCCATTCATATTACTCGATTATAACTCGAAATTTCATTTTTCAGGAACAGAAACTCCTCGCGGAGTTGGCGTACATCCTCACAGAGGTTTCGAAACCGTAACCATCGCTTACAAAGGTCGTGTAGAACACGGCGATAGCGCAGGTGGTGGCGGAATTATCGGTGAAGGCGATGTACAATGGATGACCGCTGCTTCCGGAGTTCTTCATAAAGAATTTCACGAAACAGAATGAGCAAAAGAAGGCGGAATTTTCCAGATGGTGCAACTTTGGGTGAATCTTCCGGCAAAAGACAAAATGAGTCCGCCGAAATATCAAGCCATCCAAAATTCAGAAATGAAAAAAGTAGATCTTGACGAAAACGGATTCATCGAACTGATTGCAGGCGAATACCAAGGTGAAAAAGGTCCCGCAACTACTTTCAGTCCGGTTCATCTGATGAATGCGAAACTGAAAAAAGGAGGAAAAACAGATTTCAGTTTCCCGGCAAATTTCAATACCGCAGCTTTGGTGATTGAAGGAAATATTTTGGTTAATGGTCAAGAAAAAGTTACTACAGATCATTTCGTTTTGTTCGAAAATGAAGGCGAAGATTTCACCATCGAGGCATCGGAAAACGCTATCGTTTTAATCATTAGCGGTGAACCGTTGAACGAACCAATTTTTCCTCACGGTCCTTTCGTGATGAATTCCCGCGAAGAAATCATTCAAGCTTTTGATGATTTCAATACAGGCAAGTTTGGCTATCTGGAAGATTAAAATTTTGTTAAAAATAACTACAAACTATTTGAGTTGTTATTTTTCCTCTACCTTTAATTAATAAAAAAAAACTTTATATTTTAAATTATAAAAAAATGAAAATATCACTGATCGGCGCTACAGGTTATGTAGGAAATGCCATTCTTAACGAACTTTTAGAAAGAAATTATCAAGTAAATGCAATTTCCAGAAACGCAGATAAATTAACCATTGAAAACGAAAATCTAAAGAAAAAAAACGTTGATGTTTTTAATGAAACCGATTTGGCAGAAGCTGTAAAAGACAGTGACGCCGTGGTAAGCGCCTTTAACCCAGGTTGGACCAATCCAAATATTCACGAAGAATATTTGAAAGGAGCAACTTCTATTCAAAATGCAGTTGAAAATTCAGGCGTGAAGAAATTGATCGTTATCGGAGGTGCAGGAACTTTAAAAATAGATGGAAATCACATCGTTGACGGACCTGATTTCCCGAAAGAAATCTATCCCGCTGCAAGTGCAGTGAAGAAATATTTTGTTGAAAATCTTTCTAAAAACGAAAACCTCGATTGGGAATTCTTCAGCCCTGCTCTGGAAATGAGCATGTTCAGCGAAGACAAAACCAAAACCGGAAAATACCGATTGGCAACCGATTCACCGGTTTTTGATGAGGAAGGACATTCCAGACATTCTGTTCAGGATTTGGCAGTAGCGGTTGTTGATGAACTTAAAAACAAAAAATTCAAACATCAGATTTTCACAGCAGCTTATTAATTTTAACGGAACATATGAAAAACATCGAATTTGGCTTGATGACCTTTGCCGATATGGCTCCGGAACCTGTTTCCGGTAAAGGATTTAATGCACACCAAAGAATACAAAATCTTTTAGAAGAAATAAAACTAGCCGATGAATTGGGCGTTGATGTTTTCGGAATTGGCGAACATCACCGGCCGGATTACGCAGTATCGTCACCAACCACCGTTTTGGCGGCTGCTGCTGCAATCACCAAAAACATTAAATTATCGAGTGCGGTAACAGTTTTAAGTTCTGAAGATCCGGTTCGCGTTTATCAGCAATTTGCTACGGTGGATGCAATTTCCGGAGGGAGAGCAGAAATCATGGCCGGACGGGGTTCTTTCATAGAATCTTTCCCTTTGTTTGGGTTTGATTTGAATGATTACAACGAGCTTTTTGATGAGAAACTCGATCTTTTGCTTAAAATTAATAAAGAAGAAAAAGTTTCGTGGCGAGGAACACTTCGTGCACCAATTCATGATTTAGGCGTTTATCCAAGAGCATTAAACGGAGAACTTCCAATTTGGCTTGCTGTGGGCGGAACTCCCGCTTCGGCGGTGAGAGCTGCAAAACTTAAGCTTCCATTAATGCTTGCAATTATCGGTGGAATGCCAAGTCAGTTTGTGCCATTTATTAATCTTTATAAAAAATCTGCCTTAGAAAATGGAGTAAAACCGGAAGATCTTCAAGTGGGAATCAATAACCATATGTTTGTAGGAGAAGATGGGGAAAAAACTGCTGACGAATTTTTTCCTTATTACGCCCAAATGATGGATCGTGTAGGAAAAAGCCGCGGTTGGCAACCGATGTCCCGCGAACAATTTGAGTTCATGAGAAGTCCGGAAGGATCACTGATGGTAGGAAGTGTAGAACAAGTAGTTGAAAAAATTATTTATGAATACGAACTTTTCGGCTTTACCCGATTTTTTGCGCAGGCGAGCATGGGATTTGTTCCACATGAAATGACGATGAAATCCATCGAGTTATTTGCAACACAGGTCATTCCTGCGGTCAAAAGAAAATTAGGACTCAACTAAAATATTGCAGATATTGCTTATTCTATGACCTTTTTTATATCATTAAAAACCCAATTTAATCATGTCAAACATCGGACTCATCATTGAAGAAAAAGCTGCGGACATAGGAAACTTTTTTGATAAAGAAATCATCGAGAAGGCTAAAATCAACTGGCATGAGCAAAACCACGAAGCTTTTCCACTCGTTCCGGGTGATGAAGAAGAATATGTGCCACTTCCAAAAGCGATTTTGAACGGAAAACTTTCGAAATAACAGAATGTCGAAATCTTTAAAAAAAAATGTCACTGTATAAGGTATTGGAATTAAATTCGTTGCACTAACGGAAAATTTTTAATTAAAAAAAAATAAATATGAGTGTTACGGTAAAAGCAATATTAGGAAACGAAAAGTATTATACAGAATTTACTGCAGGCGAAAACAAAATCATCACCGATGAACCGTTGGAAAAAGGTGGCCAAAACAAAGGATTCAATCCACTTGAAATTTTGGCAACTTCTTTGGCGAGTTGTACTGCGGCGACTTTAAGAATGTATATTGACCGAAAAGGTTGGGAAATTCCGAAAATTAATGTGGAAGTAGAACTGGAAAATTATCCGCTAACCAAAAATGTAATTTTCATCAGAAAAATCAGTTATGAAGGTGCAAATTTAGATGAAGATCAGCTTAAGCACCTACTTTCTGTTGCCGAGGCTTGCCCTGTACACAAAATTCTTCACGGAAGTATGGAGGTTAACACTAGTTTCATTGAATAAAATTTTCAGGAAAAACCATTTTAATTAAACAAAAAATAAACAATATTATGACAGAAATAAAACACCAAAACAACGAGAAAAACGGCGTTTTCGAAATTTATGAAGATGGCGTAAAAGCCGGAGAAATGACATATACTTGGGCAGGAACCGATAAATTTATCATCGATCACACCGGTGTTGATGAAGCTTTTAACGGAAAAGGATATGCTAAACAACTGATTTACGCCGGCGTGGAATATGCCCGAGAAAAAGGAATAAAGATTATACCGTTATGTTCGTTTGCCAAAAAAACCATTGAAAAGACTCTGCAATTTCAGGATGTACTTTCGTGAAATTTCTTAATTTTTCTAAAATAAAACTCACCAAACCGGTGCGTTTTTTCATTTGCCCAAAAAAACTATATTTGTGAAATTTTCAAAAACAAAATTCTATGAATCCGATTTTGCTGTTGTGTATTATTATCGCCTATTTCGCGCTTTTACTTTGGGTAGCTTACCGAACCGGAAAAGGCAGTAACAACGACAGTTTCTTCATCGGAAACAGAAAATCGAATTGGATGCTCGTTGCTTTCGGGATGATTGGAACGTCCCTTTCCGGCGTCACTTTTGTTTCGGTTCCGGGTGCAGTGGGTGCGGATAAATTTCATTATTTACAAATCACCATTGGATATCTTATTGGTTATGTAATTATCGCTTATGTGCTTCTGCCATTGTATTATCGGTTGAAACTCACCTCAATTTATGGGTATCTTCAAGAAAGAATGGGCCAGATTTCCTACAAATCCGGAGCTTGGATTTTCATTGTTTCCCGATTAGTTGGTGCTACAGCGCGACTTTATTTAGTAGTAAATATTCTTCAATTTACCATTCTCGATAGTTTGGGAGTTCCTTTTATCGTTACTACTTTGGTGATTTTGGGGATGATTATTCTTTATACTTACGAAGGAGGGGTAAAAACCATTGTTTGGACGGATACTTTACAAACAACCTGTATGCTTTTGGGGCTCATCATTTGCTCCGCATATATGCTGAACCATTTGAATTTGGGCTTTTTTGAAAGTTTAAAAGAGATGAATAAACTCGGATACACCGAAGTTTTCAATACTGATATCAATTCAAAAGCATTTTTCTTTAAACAGATTTTAGCAGGAGCATTTATCACGATTACAATGACGGGAATCGACCAGGAAATGATGCAGAAATCGCTTTCCGTAACTAAATTAAAAGATTCGCAAAAAAACATGGTTGTTCTTGGAATTATTTTGGTAGGCGTAATTTCCTTATTCCTCTTCATGGGCGGTTTGCTGCACCTTTATGGAACCACAGAACATGTAGCGAGTTCAGGTGATCAGTTATTCCCCGATATCGCGCTGAATCACATGCCTCCATTTATTTCAATCATCTTCATCATTGCATTAATTTCCGCGCTTTTTCCGAGTGCTGATGGAGCGATGACGGCGCTTACTTCCTCACTTTGCATTGATATTTTTGGCTTAAAGGAAAAAAATATTTCAGAGAAAGAAAAAGAAAAATTCAGAAAAAAAGTTCACTTAATTGTTGCTTTTGCATTTTTGATAATGGTGGTGATTTTTAAAATCATTAATGACAATTCGATGATTGGTTTGATTCTTAAACTTGCCGGCTTCACTTACGGACCACTTTTGGGACTTTTCGCATTCGGAATTTTCACCAAATTCAAAGTAAAAGATCATTTGGTACCTTACGTTTGCGTTGCTGCTCCGGTAATTTCTTACTTTATCGATAAATTCCAGGAAAATATTTTCGGAGATTTTAAAATTGGATTAGAATTATTGATTATCAATGGATTACTCACCTTTATTGGTTTATGGTTGATTAGAAAAAAATAATTTTCGTCGATATAAAATCAATGGTTTTCCATTTTCTTAACCCATCAAAAATTCGTAAATTCGCTTGCAAATAAATCAAAAAAATGAGTAAAAGTATTGAAGAGCTGAAATCTCTTACAACACAGATCAGAAGAGACATTCTAAGAATGGTTCACGCTGTAAATTCGGGCCATCCAGGAGGAAGTTTGGGCTGTACCGAGTTTTTCACCGCACTTTATGGTAAAGTGATGAATTACAAATTGCCATTCACCATGGAAGGCAAAAATGAGGATCTTTTCTTCCTTTCCAATGGGCATATTTCGCCTGTATTCTACTCCACTCTGGCAAGATTTGATTTCTTTCCGGTTGCAGAATTGGCGACTTTCAGAAAGTTAAATTCCAGATTACAAGGTCACCCAACGACGCACGAAGGTTTACCGGGAGTTCGTGTTGCTTCAGGTTCTTTAGGACAAGGACTTTCAGTCGCAATTGGTGCAGCATTAGGAAAAAAATTGGACGGAGACCAAAGCTTAGTGTATACCCTACATGGTGACGGAGAACTTCAGGAAGGGCAAATTTGGGAAGCATTGATGTATGCCGCTCACAACAAAGTAGATAACCTCATCGCAACCATCGACTACAATAACCGACAAATTGACGGTGACGTTGATGATGTCTTGAGTTTAGGAGATTTAAATGCAAAACTTCGTGCTTTTGGTTGGGACGTTTTGGAAGAGAAAAACGGAAACGATTTGGAAGCCGTTATTGCAGTTCTGGAACACGCCAAAGCCAAAACCGGAAACGGGAAACCAATCGCGATTATCCTTCATACAGAAATGGGATTTGGCGTAGATTATATGATGGGAACCCACGCATGGCACGGAAAAGCACCTAATGATGAGCAATTAATCACTGCCTTCAAACAATTGTATTTAGAAGCGCCGGCGGATTACTAAATTTTTAATATTTGAAGTAATTCCTAAAACAAAAAAGAAAGAAATGAAATACACCTATACAGAAAAAAAAGATACGAGAAGCGGTTTCGGAGCCGGATTGGCTGAATTGGCAGATAAAAATCCAAATGTAGTTGCACTTTGCGCAGATCTTATCGGATCGCTAAAAATGGAAAAATTTATTGAAAAAGCCCCGGAAAGATTCTTCCAAGTCGGAATTGCAGAAGCCAATATGATGGGAATAGCAGCCGGATTAACCATCAATGGGAAAATCCCTTTTACCGGAACTTTTGCAAACTTTTCTACCTCAAGAGTTTATGACCAAATTCGTCAATCAATCGCTTATTCCAATAAAAATGTAAAAATTTGTGCTTCTCATGCTGGATTAACCCTAGGAGAAGATGGCGCTACACACCAAGTTTTGGAAGACATCGGAATGATGAAAATGCTTCCGGGAATGACAGTGATCAACACTTGCGATTACAACCAAACGAAAGCCGCAACTTTAGCAATTGCCGATTTTGAAGGTCCAGTATATTTACGATTCGGACGACCTGTAGTTCCAGTTTTCATTCCAGAGGATATGCCGTTTGAAATCGGAAAAGGAATTCTTTTACAAGAAGGAACGGACGTAACCATCGTGGCAACCGGACATTTGGTTTGGGAATCTTTGGTTGCTGCAGAAGAACTGGAGAAAGAAGGCATTTCTTGTGAAGTTATTAACATTCACACCATTAAACCTTTAGACGAAGAAATTATCCTGAAATCTGTGGAGAAAACAGGAAAAATTGTAACTGCTGAAGAACACAATTATTTAGGAGGTTTAGGCGAATCCGTTGCTGGAATGCTGGCTAGAAAAAGACCGACAAAACAAGAATTTGTAGCTGTAAATGATACTTTCGGGGAATCTGCAACGCCTGCCGAATTGATGAAAAAATACAAAATCGACTCCACTGCAGTAAAAGAAGCTGTGAAAAGAATTTTAGAAAAATAATTCAGGAAATTCAATCGAAAAAGTAAACCCGTTTAGAACTGCTAAACGGGTTTTTTATTTTCAAATAATAATCTTAACACTGCAAAAATAATTCTTCATTCACTTAAAAAATTGCCACTTTGGAATTATAGCAAGTAATCCTACCGAGATATAAAGGAAAAGATTGGTAACATCGGTGTAGAGGAAAGTGGAAAGATAATAATTGTGCATCATGAAATGTAAAACTACAGCAATTGGAAAAAGATAAATCCCAATTTTTCGGTAGAAATAAATGAGCACCAATCCTACGATCATTAGAAAATCTACAAAAAAAATGAGTAGGAAATAAAAATCTGGAATATTGATTTCATCTTTTTGCAAAAACTCGTCGTAATCGATTCCTACGCCCATCAATGTGAACAAAAGCAGCGCGGCAAGTGAAAGGATAAAACCTAAATCTTTTTTTGGATTTTCGTTGGCAAATTCGTTATTCATAAGGGTAAAAGTAAAAAAACTTTTGAATAGATTCAAAAGTTTTTTAATATATGTTAAAGTGTTTTCTAATTAGATGGTTACTGCATCGATCAATCTGTTTTTATCCGAAATGTATTCTTCCATCGAAATCATACTTTCAGTTCTCATCACATCCTGGATATCGTCGATTTGGTAAATAATTCTTTTTGCATCTTCGGTATTTTTAGCTCTCACTTTACAGAAAATGTTGTATTTACCTGAAATTACACTCGCTTCGATTACGTTTGGAATGGTCGTTAATTCCTTCAAAACTTCTTGAGTTCTGTTTGATTTGGTAAGAAGAATTCCGATGAAAGCGGTAAAATGATAATCTAATTTACCATAATCGATGCTTAAAGAAGATCCCAGGATAATCCCCGCATCTTCCATCTTTTTTACTCTTACGTGAATGGTTCCTGCAGAAACGTCCATTTGTTTAGCAATTTCTGTAAAAGGCATTCTTGTGTTTTCTACTAAAAAATCAAGGATTTTTTTATCTATTTCGTCAAGTTGATAGTTCATTTTTGAATTTTATGCATTTAATAATACTCCGTGAATATTTTTGCAAATTTATGAAAAAATATTAAAATGAAAAAATATAATGATATATTAACAACTTTTAACGTAAATGATGATTTTCATATTATTATTCCTATCTTATTGTATCTTTTTTAATAGAATCTTTTATGATATCACCGGTTGAACTTTTATTTTTTTTATCTTTTTTCTTCCTTTTAAATATTGTATTAAAGCTTTTACTATAAACTACCCCTACTCCATAGCTTTGGTTCGCATTGGCATTTCCGGCGACAGCACCGTTCAATCCGATGTTACTTGGTTTTGAATAAGCTCGAAGAAGTCGTGTTCCGTCGTTTTTCTTAGACCAGTCATATTCAATAATTCCCTCACCTGAAAGATATTGGGCGTTGGTATTTTGTGTTTTAGAAATAGGAATCCCCAGTCCCGTCTTCACTTTTACTCTAGGCGAAAGGGCGAAACTTAAACTTGCGTTCGCACGATCGCCACTGTTGGAATTGTTGTCGCCTTGCAAATAATTCAAGTCCACCTGAAACTCGTTGCTAATGGTATTTAAAACCGAACCCAGTTGTTTGAAAAGCATGTTGTAACCCGAGGTTTCCAAAGTATTTCCGAGATTAAGATTTCCGAAACCTGCATTTGCTTCATTGAAACTGCTCAACACCAAAATAGACCCGAATTGAATGATTTTTTCGTCCTCATTACTCATTTTCTGAGCAAGCGTTTCTTTCAAATTACTGGAAACATCCAAAGCAGAAACCCCTAACTGCACGTTCGGATTGTTTAGTGTTTGGGTAATTTTAGTAGAAAGCAAAACGTTAATAGGTTGCAAATTCGACATTCCCAGATAAGATCCGGCATTAGTTACCGTTCTTAAATAAGTCGCGTCAATATCGAGTTCCGGCGACATCGCATCTCCATCCCAACGGATGCTGCTTCCTTTGGTGATGTGAAAAGTTCTATTCAGAATCGCTTTAGAAACGAAAGTTCCATTGTCCACAAAATAATTTCCGTTCATCGTAATCGCTCCGGTACGGTTCATCACAAAACGCAAACTTTCAGAACTTCCACGAACCGTAATATCACCGATATCATCTCCTACCAAAACGTTTACCGTAGTTCCGCGATCTAAAGAAAGTGTAAAATCGATATTAATATTCGCGCTGGATCTTTTCCTTTCTTCTACAGAAACTACACCGGTTTCGTCTCTTTTCAAGAATCGAAGCATTTTAAATTCCTCAATATTGGAAGTAGAATTCGAGTTAAAAGTAAATACACTGTTGTTGAGCACTTTCATTTCCGGAGTCGAAATATTCAATGCGGAAACTGGTCCGTCCACATAGATCGTTCCTGTGCCATATACTCTGCCCCAAAACAGATCAAAGTCTTTCTGCGTTGTATTGAGAAGCATTAAATTATCTGCTCTCATCACCAAGTTGACACCCATTGAAGCTAAAGTTTCAAACTGGATCGCACCAGAAATTGAGCCTCGAGAATTGGTTCTTCCGTCCCGAACACCGATGTCATTCAGTATCGCCAAACCTCTGGAAAGCGAAATCACAGTGTCATCAAAAGCATAATCAACACCCGTAAAATTAAGTTTCAATCCCAAATCTTTCATTGCTATATCGCCACTGTAATCGATATCACTCAATTTTCCGGAAATCTTCAGTTTGCCGGAAGCTTTTCCGCGAAGATTTCCGAAAACTCCTTTTACAAATTCTTGAGCAAAACCGATATCAAATTCCTTCATATCTGCGACCAAATCGAGGTTTGGTGAAGATGTATTGTTATTAATTGTTCCGGTAAGATGCAGATTATTATCCCCAATAATTCCTGCAGAAACTATTTTTGCATCGATATCAAAAACGTTGGGTGTATCACTTTTTTTGGCAGAAATCATTACATTTCCCATATCTTTTCCGTTCATCAAAATATCATTAATATTGAAATCGATGAGCGGTTCCAGATTATTTTTATTCATTTTAATGTCGAAAGTTCCATTCGCAATTCCCTGAATATCCATGCTATTTTCACTCTTTGTCAAAGCAAAAATTTTCGAAATATCGAGGTTTTTCACTTCGCCATCGGCAGAAAAATCCTTAGCTGATTTGAAAATGGCATCTCTCAAAAATAATTCACTGGCGTCCGAGTAAAGCCGTAAATTCTGTATCAGAAAATCTGAAGTTTTCTTCCTGTATGTAATCGAATGATTCAACTCGGCTGAAGTATCGACGCTCCACGCTACATCATTAAATTTCACCGTTGTAGGCTCGAATCTTACTACATAATCGCCAGCAGAATTGGTAGTTTGATTAAGATTTATGGCATATTCTTTCAAATTTTGTTTCACTTCATCTTCCGGAGTTCCGTGTTTAAAATTCGCCACGATGTGAAGAAGTTGATTATTTTCGTTTCTTCCACTTAAAGTAATATCTTTTAAGATATTTTTATTGTATTCTACCCGATTAATTTTCGCGTAAATCTGTTCATCTAGGTTTGCAGTATTAATTCTCACCATCAGGCTGTCTACCATCGCACTGTCTCGGGTAATTTTGTCACGTTCGGAGATTTTATATGCAGGATTTGCAGCTGCTAAAGCTTTGTCAGCATCAGTGATTTCCTGCTTTTTGGTCATGATATATTTTAAAGTTTCCGCATCGACATTCAAAATCAAATTATTCGAATTCCCATCATAAGAACCATTTAAAGATGCGCCTTTTGGAATTTGCAAATTAGGTTGAAAATAGCTTACCAAACCTTGTTTTACATCAAAATTCATGGAGAAATTTTGTCCACGATATAATTTTCTTGGCGGAGGACCCACAAGAATTTTCCCGATTCCGTTTTGCACCATTCCCATCAAATCGCCAAGATTATATCTTCCCGAAATCTGTCCAGTTACGGCTCCTGGAGCATCAACTGAAACGATTCTGTTCCCGTTTTCGAAGAATGCTTTTACTTTTGCATTCGGAATTAGGAATTTTTGAGAGGCATTTGCAAAAGTGACGCGTTGAAGATCCGCATCGAGGTTTAAATCATTAATATTCGTCATCGAAATTTTCCCATCTACCAAACCAGTAACGATTTGATTGCCCTTTGCTCCGGTGAAATAATTGATGTTTAAATGTTTAATATCAGCATTAATATCTGCCAATAATCTGCTTGTTCGGAAATCGATAAATCCGTTAACATCGGCTTTTGCCTGCTCATCATTTACATTTACAATACCGCGATAGGTTTTGTGATCGAGCAAGCCATCAAGAAAAATATTATTGATTTCCTTGTCCATAATCTCGATTTTTGAAATCTGGGAACGGGTTTTCAATCGCATCGTATTCACATCGAAACTTTGACCCTGAAGATTAAATTTACCGGAAATCAATCCTACTTGTTTATTTTTGGTAATGACCGAGGTATTCAGATCGTTAATTTCAGCATAACCACGGTATTTAGGCAAATTCGAGCTGTAATCATTTAAATAAAAATTACTGATTTTTGCTTGCCCGATTCCAGTGACAAGGTTTGCATTGGAAACAAAAACTTCTTTCGGATTCACCCGAACCGCTCCGTTGTATTTTAACCTTCCGAAATCATCTGCGAAATTTTTCATTTTTGATGAAATGAAAGTCGGCATCATGTTTTTCAGCTCTTTATAAGTAAAATCGGTGGAAAGACTATTGGTTTCAATTTGAAAATTACCTTTAAGCAGATTGCTTACTTTCATTTTTTGGGTTCGAATATTCACCTGTGGATTTCTAACTAGGAAATTATCCAAATAAAAATTGTTCAGCGGTCCGGTCATATCTCCAGAAATGTTGATCGGTATGTAATTATCCCAATTCGTAACAAAATAACTGATGTCGTAACCACTAATTTGGCTTCCTTGCTGCATTTTCATTTCCCATTTCACTTTATCCGCAAAATCTGCCCAAGAGCCATTATTCAAATGGAATTTCATATCACCTTGCAATAAAGAATGATTGGTATTGATAGTTAAATCATTTAAAACCAAAAACTCTTTAGTAAGCGCCAATTCGGTGGAAAATGTATCTACATAATGCTTTTTACCCCATCTTTCCGTGGTAAATCGCATGTTATTTATTTGAGCAAAAATATCCGAACCTTCCACTTTCAGCTCAGGGACTACAAGATTCAAATTCTCGGCGGTGAGCCATTTTCCTTGTTCTCCTTCGCTATTTTGGTTAACAATAGAAACTTTGGAATTTGTAATAAAAATACGCGATTTCAATTGAAACGGTTCTTTTTTCACTGTTGGAGAAGGCGTATTAAAAAGATCAACAAATCGGATAAAATTCGAAATACTGTCGCCTTTGTAAGTAATTACTTTTAAATCCAATTCTTGCAAAGACAAAGATTGAAACTGCAAATTTCGGGAATTGCTGATGATGGAAAACCAATTGGAATCTGCATAAAGTTCTTTTGCTTTCAGAAATGGGAAATTTTTGTAATCCTTAATCGCAACTTCGTGAATATGAATGTCGCCAAAATAATTAATATCAACACTTTTGAAAGACATTTGCGCCTTCATATCGGTATTGAGTTTTTCAATCACTTTCTGAGCTGCCCAGTTTTTGGTTGCCGGTAAACTTACAATTACAAAAAAAGAAATTACCAAAAACAATGAAACCCAAAACAAAACGAGCAACAATTTTGCCCACCATTTGTAGTTGGTGACGTCTTTTGCCGCTTGTTGCACAAATTCGCCCGCAGTCTCAACAGGATGATTGATGGCATCCGAAGCCAAATCCTTAGCTCCTTTTACTGTTTCTTTCACCGTATCCTGCACGTTTTCTACTCCCTTCTGCACAGAATCTCCAATATTTTCAGTGAGCGATTTTTTATTTTCGTTATCGTTATTATTCTCTAAATTTGCCATTGTTATGAGCGACTCAATAATTTTAGGGATAGAATCATCCTGCGACGATACTTCTGCTGCGATCATCAGAGGGAATAAAATTCTTTCAAACATTGCGGCCAATCAGGCGATCCACAACGAATATGGTGGTGTGGTTCCCGAGCTGGCTTCCCGTGCACATCAGCAAAATATCATTCCTGTGGTTGAAAAATCCGTCAGCAAAGCAAATATACAACAAAAAGATATTTCTGCCGTGGGATTTACACGCGGACCGGGACTTTTGGGTTCCTTGCTTGTAGGAACTTCATTTGCCAAATCTTTAGCGATGAGTTTAAATGTTCCTTTAATTGAGGTTAATCACCTTCAGGCACACATTTTAGCACACTTTATCGACGATGCAAATATTGCACCTCCACCGTTTCCTTTTCTATGTTTAACAGTTTCTGGCGGTCACACGATGATTGTTTTGGTGAAAGATTATTTCGATATGGAAATCATCGGAAAAACCATTGATGATGCTGCCGGAGAAGCTTTCGATAAAATCGGAAAAATTTTCGATCTCGATTATCCTGCAGGTCCCATTATCGATAAACTGGCAAAAAACGGAGATCCAAACGCATTTACTTTCAGTAAACCACGTTTAGAAAAATACGATTATTCCTTCAGCGGAGTGAAAACTTCGGTTTTATATTTCATTCAAAAAGAAATCAAAAAAAATCCGGATTTCGTTAAAGAAAACATTGAAAACTTAGCAGCTTCCGTTCAAAAAACCATCGTAGAAACCTTGATGAACAAACTGGAAAAAGCCGCAAAAGATTACAACATTCATCATATTGCCATCGCTGGTGGAGTTTCCGCAAATTCCGGACTTCGAGAAGCGATGAAGAAAAATGAAGAAAAACTTGGCTGGAATATATACATCCCAAAATTCGAATACACCACCGATAATGCAGCGATGATCGCGATGGTTGCAAAACTGAAATACGACCGAGGCGAATTTACCGACCTTTCCGTTTCCGCGACGGCACGGTATGATATTGAAGAAAGTTTTAAGCAAAAACCCGAGTAAAATGAAGTTATTTTTTGGTGAAATTTTCCCTGCGGTTCATATTAATGATGAAGAACAGCAACATATTATAAAAGTTCTAAGAATGCGCGATGGCGAAGAAATTTCCGTAACCGACGGAAAAGGAAATCTCGCCAACGGAAAACTGGTTTTTGAAGGCAAAAAAGTTTCTTTAGACATCAAAGAAATCCAAAAAAATCTTCCGGAATTTTCTCCGAAACTGCAGATTGCGATTGCTCCAACCAAAAACATCGACAGAATTGAATTTTTTATTGAAAAAGCAACAGAAATGGGAATTTCCGAGGTTACTTTAATTCAAACCGAAAAAACGGAACGAAAAATTCTGAACATCGAAAAGCTAAGAAAACAAAGCATTGCCGCATCCAAACAAAGTTTGCGGTTTCATTTTCCAGTGATTAATGATTTAATGAAATTTCCAGATTTTATAAAAAATTTAGATCCTGAAACCACATTTGTTGCCCATTGCAACGAAAATCTGGAAAGAATTAATTTGAAAGACATCAATTTAAAAGAAAAAATTACTTTCCTGATCGGTCCCGAAGGCGACTTTTCGGAAAAAGAAATTCAGACTTTAGCAGAAAAAGGCATTAAGGCCATTTCCCTCGGAAATCAACGATTGAGAACGGAAACAGCGGGCGTTTTCGTTTCTGCTTGGAATTATTTTAAGATGATGTAGCTTGCTCTTTCAGAAATTTCTGGAGAATTTCTTCGCCACTTTTAATTGAATTTTTCGCCCATCGAACTTTAAGATCCCAGAGTTTCTCATTGGCCAATTTGTAATCGAAATCGGACTTCACGAGTTTTTGCTTTAAATCATAGAAACAAATCGCAGCAGCTACAGAAACATTAAAACTTTTGGTAAAACCATACATCGGAATCGCCAAGGTTTCATCGGCAAAATCCAGAATTTCTTCTGTAACGCCTTCTTTTTCGGTCCCGAAAACCAACGCAACGGGTTCTTTCAAATCGTAATCCGGAAGCATTGTAGCATTTTTTTCGGGCGAAACAGCCAGAATTTTGTACCCTCTTTCTTTAATTTTCTTTAACGATTCTAATTGGTGAGGCATTTTTTCAACTTCCACCCACGTTTCTGCACCTTTGGTCACGCGAAGGTTCGGATTGAATTCGTTCTCGCTTTCCATCGCCACAATTTTATGAAATCCACACGCCTCAACTGACCTCACAATCGCCGCGGCATTCCGGAACTGAAAAATATCTTCCATCACCGGCAATACAAAATCTGAACTTTCTTGGGCGTAAAATTCTATTTTGCTAAGGCGTTCGTCTGTAAGAAATTGCTTTAGATACTCAAAAGTTTTTTGTGAATTCATTTTTCAAAAATAAGAATTTTTTGTGGTTGGCGCGAGCGAAGCGAGCGCCAAAAAGTTTTGAAAGGTTTTGTTCTTTATCGAAAATAGTTAATTATAACTTTCTTTTGATTTGGAAAATGGTACCGCGCCCCGGCTTGAACGGAGCTCTTTTTGTGTAGCGAAGCGGAACAAAAAAGCGGGAGTGGAAGACGGAAATAGGCGCCATAAAAAATTAAATCTCGCCATTCGACAAAGTCAAATAAGCGACTAAATAAGTGAAATTCTGTGGAAAAAATGTATTTTTGAATCTATGAAAAGAAAAGTACTCCTCATTTACACCGGCGGCACGATCGGCATGGAAAAAGATTACGAAACCGGGAGTTTGCGGGCTTTCGATTTTGGAAGTATTTTCCAAAAGTTGCCGGAAATGAAATTGATCGAGTGCGAAGTTGATGTTCATCCTTTCAAAAAACCCCTTGATTCTTCCGATATGGGACCGAAAGAATGGAAAATTATCGCCAAATTAATCGGAAAAAATTACGATCTCTATGATGGTTTTGTGATTTTACACGGCACCGACACGATGTCTTACACGGCTTCAGCATTGAGTTTCATGCTAAAGAATTTAAGCAAACCTGTGATTTTGACCGGTTCGCAATTGCCAATTGGAGATTTACGTACCGATGCGAAGGAAAATCTACTGACAGCTTTGTATTACGCAAGTTTATACGAAAACGATAAAGCTTTAATTCAGGAAGTTACCATATATTTTGAATATAAATTACTCCGCGGAAACCGAACTTTAAAATATTCCGCAGAATATTTCGATGCGTACCAGAGTCCGAACTATCCTGCGTTGGGTCAATCCGGAGTTCATTTGAATATTGAAAAAGATTTTTTGTGGCGTGCAAAATCTGATGCTCCTTTTACTGTAGATTTGCACTTGTCACAGGATGTTCTTTTTTGGCGAATTTTTCCGGGAATGCATCTTGAACATTTTTCCGAAATTCCACAAATGAAGGTTTTGATTTTGCAGGTTTTCGGTTCCGGAACTATTTTTAACACCAAAAAAACGCTGGATATTTTACAACTTTTGCGCGATCGCGGAACGGAAATAGTGGTCGTTTCGCAATGCGTTTCGGGTGGAATTTCTTTCGGGAAATATTCCAATTCGAATATTTTTACCAAAATTGGAGCCATTAGCGGAAACGATATGACTGCAGAAAGTGCAATTACCAAAGCGATGCATCTTCTGGAAAACCCTAATTACAAAGGGAATTTTGCAGAAAATTTTGCTAAAAACCTTTGCGGCGAAGTCACAGAAAGCTAAAGTTTATATTTTTTTCGATTGAATTTTTTAATCTCGCCAAAATATCCTATTTTTGCAGTCTTCAATTAGAGAGGTGTCCGAGTGGTTGAAGGAGCTAGCCTGGAAAGCTAGTATACGGGTAACTGTATCGAGGGTTCGAATCCCTTCCTCTCTGCTAAAACCCCTGTAAATGATTTTTTACAGGGGTTTTTAATTTTTAGTTTCTAAAATAGGCGCTAATATTTCTTCTCATTTCCATCTAAAGATATTTTTATTTCAGAAGCTACAAATGATGTCTTCTAAATCATCGCATCAGCCACAACATTTTCTAATCAAACAATATTTTCGTTTTTAAGACTTATAGATACCTTTAGGTTATTTCATTGATTAACATATTTTTAATATTGAAGAATTAATATCGCATAGAAAAAACAATTCATAATACTAAGGATAAAATAGTACTAATAGTGGACAAATTAATACCATAAAAAACTCCCCATTCATTTTTATGATTTTTGTAAGTTTTCTTAAAAATTTATTCCAATTCCTGTAAAATTTGTAGAGCAATTCACTACCTTTGATATATCTTAACGACTGAAAGTTATCTGCAGGTTACATTTAAAAACCAAGAAATACAATAGGAATATGAAAACTTATTCATCAATAAGAAAGTTTCTTCCAATCTATTTTTTATTGTTCTTTTCCGTTACTAAAGCTCAGATTCCGGATTCTACACAAACCGTCCATAAGCCTGCGGAGTCTGTAGTATATCCGAAACTTCAAATCAAGGGATTATTTCAGGCAAGGTATCTTGTAAGCATGAAGGATAATGTAGATGTTAATGGACTTCATCACTTAGATAATAGCGGAACTGACAATAATTTCATGATCAAATACATGAGGGTTCAAGTACGTGCTAAAATCAGTGAGCGAACAGAAGTTGCAGTCCTTGCCAATCTCGCAGATTTTAAGAATGATCCTAAAACGCGAGTTCTTGAAAATGCCTATTTAAAATATACGCTCAATCCAAAATTGGCTTTGACGTTTGGACAATTCAGGCCATTGTTTGGTCTTGAAGAAACCTACCCTATCGATATTCATAAGTCTCTTGATTGGTCAAACCAGTACACAGAATTTGGGAAACTAGGTTGGACTAGCTTTCAGATTGGTATATCTGCAACCGGGCAACTGCAGCTTGGAGATATTCCCTTTCAATATGCAGTCTCCGTAGTTAATGGAAATGGTAAAAATCAGATTAATGACAATGACAATGGAAAACACTATTCTACAAGGTTGGTTTTTGGACTTTTGAAAAAAAACGGTTTAAATATTGGCCTCAATGGCGGTGTGGGGGAAGTAATGAGCAAAAAGGTATATGCCGTTGGACTAGACGTAAGTTCATTTATTCATCTTAATCCAAAGTGGAGTTTGGATATGCAGCTTGAAGCAAAACAGGGAACAAATCATCCTCTTTATTTTGCTGTAGCACCTGAATTACGGCCAGTAAATCCAGATGAATATCAAATTCGGGGTGCTTATTTTTTGCCTCATGTTCGGTACGAAATCAATCATAAGAATCTCAGCGCACTAGAATTATCGTGCCGTTATGAATATTTGGATACCAATTTTAGGCTTAATTCAAATCCCAAACAGACCATCACCCCTATGTTTGGATTGGAATTTTTAAAAGACTATGGTGCAAGAATTCAACTCGGTATGCAGTTCGACCGTTATAAACATTCCATTGAAAACACCAGTCAATACAACAACAATCTTTTCGTTGTTCAGGTTCAAAGTAGATTTTAATAAAACCAATCATTATGAAAGAAATTAACATTAAAGCTGTTGCAATTACTTTTGCAGTTGCACTTGTAATATGGTTTATACCCGCACCGCAAGGAGTAGCGGAAAATGCATGGCATCTGTTTGCAATTTTTGCAGCCACAATTCTTGGAATCATCTTAAAGGCTGCTCCAATGGGGACGATGTGCATGATGGCAATAGGTTTTACTGCACTTACGCAAGTTGTTGCTCCGGGAGATGCAGGAAAATCAATTACCAAGGCATTAAGTGGTTTTGGAGATAAAGTAATTTGGCTGATAGGAATTTCATTCTTTATTGCAAGAGGATTTATCAAAACAGGACTGGGAAACAGAATTGCTTTCCTGTTCATCAAAGTTTTTGGTAAAAGTTCATTGGGCTTGGCCTATGGTTTAGGATTAGCGGATTTATGCTTAGCTCCTGCAATTCCGAGTAATACCGCAAGAGGTGGCGGAATTATCTATCCTATTATGAAATCGATGGCGATCAGCTTTGACTCTGTTCCCGATAAGCCGGAAACACACAGGAAATTGGGTTCTTATTTGACGTTGAACAGTTATTACATGAATCTTATTGCATCTTCCATGTTTTTGACCGGAACCGCAAGTAACCCTATGTGTCAGAAATTCGCTGCCAACTTGGGAATCAACATCACTTGGATGTCTTGGGCTGCTGCTGGATTTGTACCGGGATTGGTAGCGTTCTTTGTAGTGCCGCTGGTCTTGTATAAATTATATCCACCTGAATTAAAGAAAACCGCCGATGCTCCTAAAATGGCTGCAGAGAAATTAAAAGAAATGGGACCTATTTCTAAAAATGAATGGCTCATGCTTTTGGCATTTTTTATTTTGCTGGGACTTTGGATTTTTGGTGGTGCATTGTCAATTGATGCCACTACTACAGCTTTTATCGGTTTAACGCTATTACTGCTCACATCAGTCTTAACGTGGGAAGACGTCAAAGGAGAGAAAGGAGCTTGGGATACCATAGTATGGTTTGCTGTGCTTGTTATGATGGCCAGTTCTCTTAATGAGCTAGGATTTATTGGATGGTTTAGCAATCTGATTAAAATGGAAGTAGGTGGAATGACCTGGACCATTGCATTTCCAGTTATTATTCTCGTTTACTTCTTTAGCCATTATATTTTCGCAAGTGCTACCGCGCACGTAGCAGCAATGTACGCGGCCTTATTGAGCGTTGGAGTTGCCGTAGGAATTCCTCCGATGCTTTTAGCAATGATGCTAGGGTTTATGGGTTCAATTTATGGAGTTCTAACCCATTATGGTCATGGTCCCGCTCCGGTATTTTTTGGAAGCGGATATGTTGATTTAAAAGAATGGTGGCTTAGAGGGTTGGAAATAGGAATTGTTTTACTAATCATTTATATGGGCGTTGGTGGTCTGTGGATGAAGATTCTAGGGTATTATTAATCATAAAACATACAATATGCTGTCTACGTTATCACGAAAAATACTGATGTGCGCTACCGGGTTGTTCCTTAGTTTCTTTCTGTTGATTCATTTCCTTGGAAATCTTCAGCTCTTTTTACCACAGGAGCAGGCTCATCTTCAATTCAATGCCTATTCGCATTTTTTGTCAGGAAATATAATTATTAAAATCGTTTCGTATGTTTTATATACGAGCATCATCGTGCATGCCGTGGATGGATTAATTATTACTTTAAGAAATCGAAAATCAGGAGGAAATTACAGAACCGACAACAGAAAAAGAGCCAGTACATGGGCTTCCAGAAATATGGGAATTTTGGGAACATTGATTTTAATCTTCCTTGTAATTCATTTTCAGAATTTTTGGTACGTCTATAAATTTGGTAATCTTCCTTTGGATGATAACGGAAATAAAGATTTGTACATTTTAGTCATAACTGTTTTTAAAGAATGGTGGTACGTGCTCATTTATGTGGCATCAATGATTGCATTGTGCTATCACTTGATTCACGGAATTCAAAGTGCAGTTAGAACTTTAGGTGTATTTCATCCGAAATTTGTAAGATGGTTTAAAAATGCTGGAATCGCGTATTCACTAATCATATGTTGTGGCTTTGCATTAATGCCTATTTATATATTCTTCACTAACCGCTAAATTTTGACAGTATGATCTTAAATTCAAAAATACCGGAAGGACCATTAGAACAGAAATGGGAAAACTATAAGAAAACAGCGAAGCTTGTCAATCCCGCCAACAGAAAAAAATTGGATATTATTGTTGTCGGTACAGGATTGGCAGGAAGCTCGGTTGCAGCTTCATTAGGTGAGATGGGCTATAATGTAAAATCATTCTGTTTTCAGGACAGTGCGAGAAGGGCACATTCTGTAGCGGCTCAAGGAGGAGTGAATGCCGCTAAAAATTACAAAAATGATGGTGACAGTGTGTACCGAATGTTTGTTGATACTTTAAAAGGTGGAGATTTCAGAGCCCGTGAAGCCAATGTTTACCGAATGGCAGAATGTTCTTTAAACCTTATCGACCAAGCTGTTGCACAAGGTGTTCCTTTTGGAAGAGAATATGGAGGATATTTGAATAACCGTTCATTTGGTGGCGTTCAGGTTAGCCGAACTTTTTATGCGAGAGGACAAACAGGACAGCAATTGCTTCTGGGCGCTTATCAGGCTTTAATGCGTCAGGTCGGAAAAAAAAGCGTTCAGTTATTTACCAGACACGAAATGCTGGATTTGGTGGTCATCGAAGGAAAAGCGAGAGGTATTATCGTAAGAAATTTAGATACTGGAGAAATCGAAAGACACGCCGCCCACGCCGTTGTTTTGGCTACAGGAGGTTATGGAAAAATCTATTATTTATCGACTTTAGCGATGGGTTGTAATGCTTCTGCCATTTGGAGAGCGCATAAAAAGGGGGCCTTGATGGCTTCACCCAGCTGGATTCAAGTGCATCCTACTTCATTACCACAGTCAGGAGACTATCAATCAAAATTAACTTTGATGTCTGAGTCTTTGAGAAATGACGGTAGAATCTGGGTTCCTTTAAAAGAACATGAAACAAGGCCTCCTAATGAAATCCCTGAAAATGAAAGAGATTATTATCTGGAAAGACGATATCCTGCTTTCGGAAATCTCGCACCACGAGATATTTCCTCGCGAGCTGCAAAAGAAAGAATAGATGCAGGTTTCGGAATCGGACCGTTGAAAAATGCAGTATATCTTGATTTTTCTAAAGCAATTAAAGAACAAGGTAAAGAAAAAATTGCGGAGAAATATGGGAATTTATTCGATATGTATCTGAAAATCACAGGATATAACGCCTATCAGGAGCCAATGATGATTTCGCCATCTGCACATTTTTCTATGGGTGGACTTTGGGTTGATTATGAATTAATGACCACCATTCCAGGATTGTTTGCTTTAGGAGAAGCTAATTTTGCCGATCACGGCGCGAATCGATTGGGTGCAAATTCCCTGCTTCAGGCATCTGTTGACGGATATTTTATTGCGCCATATACCATTGCGAATTACTTGTCTCAGGAAATCCATACCGGAAAAATCTCAACCGATGGTGTAGAATTTGAGAAAGCTGAAAATCAAATTAAGCAGCAAATTGATCGTTTCATCAACATTAATGGAACAAAAACTGTTGACCATTTCCACAAAACTTTGGGCAAATTACTTTATGATTATTGTGGTTTAGCCCGGAATGAAGAAGGTTTACAATTCGCCATCAAAGAGATAAAAAAGCTAAAACAGGAATTTTATAGGGATGTAAAAGTATCAGGAAAAGCCGAAGCAATGAACGCTGAACTTGAAAAAGCTGGTCGCGTTGCTGATTATTTTGAAATAGGTGAATTAATGTGCTATGATGCTCTAACCCGAAATGAATCTTGCGGCGCACATTTTCGTGAAGAATTTCAAACCGCGGATGGAGAAGCTTTGAGGAATGATGATGAATTTCAATTTATTTCAGCTTGGGCGTGGAAGGGGGAAAATAATGAACCTGAGCTCATTAAAGAGCCCTTGATTTTTGAAGAAATACAGCCAACTGTAAGAAGTTACAAATAAAACACAAAAACCTATGGATTTACATCTTAAAATATGGAGACAGAAAGATTATCAGAGTGAAGGGAAACTGGTGAATTATGATTTAAAAGACTTAAATCCTCATATGTCTTTTTTAGAAATGCTGGATACTTTGAACGAAAAATTAATCCTGCAAGGTGACGAACCTGTTGAGTTTGATCATGATTGCCGGGAAGGCATTTGCGGCCAATGTGGGGTAATGATTAATGGTTTGGCTCATGGACCATTAGAACATACTACCACCTGTCAGCTTCACTTAAGGTCTTTCAAAGATGGAGATACCATTGTTATTGAGCCTTTCCGTGCATTAGCCTTCCCTGTTAAAAAAGATTTGAAAATTGACCGTTCGGCATTTGATAGAATTATTTCTTCCGGTGGTTTTGTCTCTGTGAATACTGGTCAAGCACCGGATGCAACAGCTATTGCCATTACCCATCAAACTGCTGAAGAAGCCTTTGATTCCGCAGCTTGTATTGGTTGCGGAGCCTGCGTTGCAACCTGTAAGAATGCAAGCGCAGCCTTATTTACCTCCGCAAAGATTAGTCACATGGTTTTGCTTCCACAAGGAAAAGAAGAACGGAGTGAAAGAGTGATTAATATGGTAAAACAAATGGATGCTGAGCATTTTGGTCACTGTTCCAACACTGAAGCGTGCGAAATAGAATGTCCACAAGGAATTTCTGTTTTAAATATTGCAAGAATGAATTTTGAATATGGTAGAGCTTTGTTTTTAAGAAAAAATAGTTTCTAACCGATTATAAATTCAGCATCCGAACCTAATCGTCTCAGCGCCATCAATTTTGATGAGTATTTTGCAGAAATCCTCAGTACACATTATCGTTAATGAGGATTTTGTGTATTTAATGCACGGCGTCTATGGCAACAAAATATTAATTATGAAAAACGTTCTAAGGAAACCTCGTCGTTTAGGGCTGTTCCGTTTTCTATAAAATTATACAATTGAGCTGAAAAATAACTTCCGTTCAGAATACCTCTTGCACCGAGACCGTTGAAAATATAATAGTTTTCTTCCGTGGCATGTCTTCCTAAAATAGGTCTTCTGTCTTTCACTGTCGGTCTGAAACCTACTTTTACCTCTACTATATCGAAATGATGCTGATAAATTTCCTGCAATCCTTCTTTCAGTTGTCGAACCGCTACCGGATCTACGACCTCTCCTTGTCCATCTCTATCATAGGTGCCGCCATAATAATAAAGTCCATCTTTTAGTGGAAACAGGAAATGTTTCTTTTTAATGGTAAACTTCGACGGTAACGGTTGAGCCAATTTCACCAATAAATGATGTCCTTTATTTGGTTCTACAGGGATAAAATTAAAAAAAGGATTACGCTTCACCTCCATTCCTTCACAGAAAACAATGTGCTTAAATCTAAAATCTTTATAGGTGTTTTTGTTGAGCGAATCATATTCAAACCGCTCAGAGATAAGGATGTTTTCTTTGGAAAGGTAGCCAAAAAAATCTTCAAAAAAATCACTTACTGCTAACCTTAGAGAATGGTTTACAATCCCGGTTTTAAAAGGATTATTTACACCTTCGGCATAATCAAAATGGGTATTCAGAAAAGGTTGTAGCGTTTCATTTTCTGCTTTTTTGCGCCATAATTTCTGTTCACCTTCATCATGAAAAATACGTTGAACAGGCTGCTTAATGCCATAGTTTCTACCGGTATAAACTTGAATTTCATCTAAGATTTGCTCTAAGAAATTTATTTGTTCATTTGCCATCCAGAAGGTTGTAAATCTTTTGAGCACCACAGGATTTACAATGCCTGCAGACACCTGCGATGCGCCTTTATTTTCATCAGAAAAAAGAACAAAACTCTTTTTATTTTTTATCAATTGATGGGCAAAAAAAAGTCCTGCATAGCCACTTCCAACGATGATATAATCTATATTTTTCATTTTAAAACAAACTTACATTTTGGTTAAAAAAAAACCTGAGTAAAGATACTCAGGTTTTTGTTGTATTACAATGGAATTTTAGTAATTCCACATATCATTTTCCATTTGAAGGATTTGGGCTTTGATTCTTTCGCTTTCTTCCAATTGAGCATCTGCATCACGTGGAATGTAATCTTTGATCACCCCATTTCCTAAACCGTTATTTGATTTGTAAATCACGGTAGAAAATCTTCTTGCATTAAGGATATCGTCAAAACTAATGTCAGAAGCCAAGTTTTTACTATTGAAAACAATGGTATTTGCTAAAACTTCTCTTGCATCAGGGTAATATACCCAGAACAAGTCAATCAGTTCGTCTTTAGAAGCCAAAGGTTGCCCATCTGGTCCGTACTGTCCCATAGTCGCAGGATCTTGTCCCATTGCAGCGATACCCAAAAGTCTATACTTCATTTGGCTATCTCTTCTGTCGATATACCACATCCCTTTAATTTTCAGAACTTTTACATTTTCAGTTTTGGTTTCGTAAACGTTGGTAAATTCTTTTTGCTCCTCTTCGGTAAGTTTACCACCATTTTCGTTCATTTTGTTGATACCAGCGTCACTCAAAACCGCATTTTTAATTCTGGCTTGAATTGCATCTGGGCTTAATCTGGTCATAAACATTTCATCGTCATACACTTCTTTGATTTTACCATCGTTTATGGCATCAAAAAGCACTTGGTATAAAGATTTATTTTTAGAAACCAAACCATCTTCATTGTGGTAAAAAGGTTGGTTCAATTTATCATTCATATCAATAATTTCCCAAACTACCATACTCTTCAAGATATCTTTATCTTCGATATAACCGTAACTCAGTGGTGTAACTTTATTGGAAACTAAAGAGTCTCCTTTTTTTACAAGACCAAGATCGCGGTATTTTCTGAAAGATTCCGGAGATTTTGCATTCAGAATAGACATTGAAGTAATTGGCTCATCAGGCACTTCTTGAACAGCTGGTGCGGCATACGCATTGACCAATGAATCAACATTTCCCATGTTTGCGCCAGCATCAGCTTTAGCGACTTTGGTTGTTTTAGCTTTTTTCTTTCTAACAGTTTTTTTCTTTTTTTGAGCATTTAACCCTAGAAAACTTAAAGCTAAAAATAGAAATAGTATCTTTCTCATCTTTCTGGAAAATTATTATATATGATTTTACAACGTAATTATTGTACGTTTATTATGACGTTTCCGATATTCTGCAATTGTTGGTTTCCAAGTCCTGTTGCAGTCGCTTTGATGTTAAATACATAAGCAATATCGCCATTTCTAAGTCCTTTAGTAAGATTAGCTACAGAGCTCATGGAGTTTCCGTTTACAAGCATCGCTGCTTTACCAGGAACTTTAAACATGAAACTGTTTACAGTGAAACTTACAGGGAAATCGAAATCTGGCATGTCAGCAGTTACTCTTTGGTTAGGAATAGAACTTGCAGGCATCGAAACGATGTTTTTGCCTTGTACCTGACCGATTGGCGGCGGAACATTTTTAATTCTGAAAGGGAATGCCTGAGAGATTGTACCTCCTTTAGGATCTCTACCAGAAATCGTTAATGTTACCGTGCTTCCCGCACCAGGTGTTACAGTCCATTTACCACCGCTTCCACTTACAGATGCGCCAGCAGCAGAAAGAGAAATGCCCGACATATCAGCTCCTAAGATTGATCCTGAAACTGGGTTGGCTAATCCTCGGTACAATACATTCATTTTATCAGCAGTTACGATTGCACCTTTTTGAGCTTTCAACTCTTGAGCACCTGCGATTACTTTATAAGTATGATCATAAGGTAATGAAATCACTTTACCATTCACATCGGTGAATGAAATGGTACCAGCGAATTTATGCTCACCCAAGGCGCTTGTATTAAGTGTAGTAGTTCCTTGTCCGTTTTGTACTGACAATCCAGGCATAGATAATCCGGGAACATTGCTAGAATAATTTCCAATAGCAACAGAAGCCGGAGCAGCTTCACCTTGAATTACAATAGCAGGAGCAGAAACTATAGCTTGATAAGCATCAAACTTGATATCTGCATCTACTTTTTCCTGAAGCATTACTGATAATGCATCCCCTTGGATTCCTCTAGCTGAAGACTGAATGACTTCAAGGTTAGACAATGCCGCAATAAGTGGCTGATTGTAAAACTTGTACTGCAACCAGTTTTTACCATTCTGTGGTTTTGCGAACTCAGAGATCATTTGCTTATTCGTTCTTGCTACCACTTCTTTCATCAATGGATTAGATCCATAGGTTTGGGTGATATAAGCTTTGAAAGCTTCTATTTTTGTTTTTAATTCTTGAGCGGCTTTTGATGGTTTAGTTTCATCACCACCAACAAAAAACATACGGGTAGACGGTTCAGTATTGTTAAGAGCTGCAAAACTTTCTTGAATTTCTGCACTTTTGTTATACTCAGCTTCTTTGCTTAATGAAGTTTTCATTCCTTCAATAGTTGAAACTAAGTCATCAGCTTTTGCTTCTAAACCTTTGTAGCTATCTAAAGGCGCCTGAAAAGTTTCAGGAGAATTTTTTGCTTTTGCTTCTAAAGTCCTTTTAAAGATTGAATTGTTGTTTTCAGTAAGAACTCTGGTTTCTTCCAGAGATCCGGTAGTATCTTTATATGAGCGGATGATTTCCTGGTCGATTTGCATTGCGAGCATTGCAATGAAAACAAGATACATCAAGTTGATCATCTTCTGACGAGGTGTCTGTTTTCCCTGTGCCATTTTTAGTAAATTTTGATAATAATTTTAAATTTTAAATAAATAATGGTTAGAAAACTATGATTTCATCGCGCTAAGCATTCCGCCGTATACTCTATTAAGATTATTGAGGTTAGAAGTTAATCCTGATAATTCTTCGTTGAATTTTTCTGAATGAGCAGCAGATTTCTGCATATTCTCAACATATTTTTTGCTATATTCAGATTGCATTTTTCCGTGTTCTAATTGTAGTGCATAAAGTGCGTTCAAGCTTTCCAAGTGGCTTGACGCTAAAGTCAATTGGTCATTATATTTTTGAGTAGCACCTGTAACATCAACCGTTTTATTGATTTGATCAACAGAATTTGAAAAATTATCAATACCAGCTCTTAATCTTTCGAATAAACCAGCGTCTAATTTAGCATCAGCAAGCATTTGATCTAATTTATCAGACAATGAAACCTGCAATTCTTTTACTTCTGCAGATTGAACTCCCAATGTTGAATGTCTTGGATTTGGAGTTGCGTGTGAATCTAGCAATTCAGGATAAACATTTTCCCATGCATAAGATTCTTCAGATTTAGGAGGATCGAATGCGAAAATAACAAAAATTATAGCTTCGGTGATAAGACCTACAGCCAACATTACGTTACCAGAAAGTGGTCCCAAACTCCAGTGAGTCATTTTAAAAAGCGCACCTAAAATTACGATTGCTGCACCAATAGAATAAATGAAATTATAAATTCCTTCTTTCGTTTTAAACATGTTATGTGAATATTTTTTTGTTAAAATCAATTATTTGCTTTTTAGTTTGTTCTCTTTTTGTATTTAGCTGAACCTTCAGGAATATCCTGTACAGTTCGGAATCCGATGTAGCTTCTTGCTGAATCTTTTCTTTCATAATCTCTAGCACCAGTCATTAATAAGTATCCGATATCTTTCCATGAACCTCCTCTTACAGTTTTTCTTGGTTCTCTGTAAGCTTGGTTTGATAGATAAGGATTTAAGGTAGATGCAAACTCATACGTAGAGTTATTGTACGGAGATTCTGTCCACTCTGCTACGTTACCTGCCATATCGTATAACCCGTAACCATTTTTTTTAAATTGTTTTACTGGAGCCGTGTAAGTATAGGTTCCTTTCTTCTCATCTTCGATATAATTACCACGTTTTGGTTTGAAGTTCGCTAAGTAACATCCTCTGTCGTCTAGCAAATAAGGTAGACCCCATGGATAAGTTGCGTTAGAAAGTCCTCCTCTAGCTGCATATTCCCATTCAGCTTCCGTTGGAAGACGGAAAGACATTGGTTTTTGTTTTTTCTTTTTCAAAGATTCGTTATAATCAGATTTTCTTTTTGATCTATAGTTACAAAAAGCTCTTGCCTGATCCCAAGTAACTCCTACTACCGGATAATTTTTATAAGCACTGTGCCAAAAATATCCGTCGTATAAAGGTTCATTATAAGCATAATTGAAATCCTTGATCCAAACAGTAGTATCCGGATACACTGCGATACTTTCTTTCTTTAAATAATTTGCACCTCTTGATTTATCTTTTACAGCAGATTCCACATCTTCCCAGCTATAAGCATATTGTAATTTTCTAGTATCAAGAATTCTTTCATTATTAATTCTTTCTGCTGGAGGCAAATACATTGATTCTAAAACTTCTGCATATTGCGCATCAGGATATTCTGAAGTTTTCCAAGTCAAAGGAACCGACCAGTCTAATTTTTTAGACTCATCATATCCTTGTCTTCCGCCTTGGGATTCCATAAATTCTTGATAAGCTGTTTTCTCGCCACCAGCTTTTTTTGAAGCATAAGCAAAGTCACCGATTGATTTTCCGTCGCCTGTAGAACCGCCATCACCAGCTGCTTCAGCCAACAATGTACGTGCAATAGAATCTTTTACATAATTAACGAAAAGTCTGTATTCTGCATTGGTAATCTCGGTTTCATCCATAAAAAATGAAGAAACAGTAACCGTTTTCAGATTTGCTTTTTCCGGAGTATTGGTAAAATCCTGATCAGCTAAACCCATTACATAGGAACCAGCAGGTATTGCAACCATCCCGTAAGGTCTCTCTGCAACGAAAGATTTTCCTTTGCTTGCAGAAACTAGTTCACCTTTGGTTTTAGATCCAGGTCTTCCTGCAGTTGTGCCTCCTTTCGAACAAGAGATTACAGCAGATGCCGATAATAATAAAAGAAATATTCTTTTCATGCTATTTTTAAAAATTAAGCGGTAATTATATAATTTTTTGGAAAAACAATTATTGTTTTTTTTGGAAAACGAAAAATTGTTTGGATTATTTCGTAAGATTTAACATTTATTTTACTCCACAGTAACGGATTTTGCCAAATTTCTAGGCTGATCCACATTTGCTCCTCTGTAAACGGCAATATAATAAGACAATAATTGCAAAGGAACTGAAGCCACTATTGGAGAAAAGCATTCGGATGTCTCCGGAAATTCTATCACGTAATCTGCCATTGCCGCAACCTGAGTGTCTCCTTTATTTACCAATGCGATTATTTTTCCTTTTCTTGCTTTAATTTCCTGAACATTGCTCACAATTTTGTCATAATGCCCCTGTTTTGGCGCGATGATCACTATTGGCATATTCTCGTCGATTAATGCAATTGGACCGTGTTTCATTTCCGCTGCTGGATAGCCTTCCGCGTGGATATAAGAAATTTCTTTAAGCTTTAAGGCTCCTTCTAATGCTGCCGGGAAATTATATCCTCTTCCTAAATAAAGGAAGTTTTGAGCATTCACAAAGTCCTTCGCTATTTCTTTGGTGATCTCATGAGTCTTTTCCAATACTTCTTCCACTTTTTTCGGAATCGCTTCAAGCTCTGTAATCAATCTCATGAATTCCTGATTGCTAAGGTTTCCTTTGTGTTTACCTAGCTTCAATGCAATTAAAGAAAGAACCGTAAGTTGTGCAGTAAATGCTTTTGTAGAAGCCACTCCGATTTCAGGACCAGCGTGGGTATAAGAACCTGCATCCGTAATTCTTGCAATTGAAGAATCTACCACATTACAAATTCCGTAGATAAACGCTCCTTTTTCTTTGGCCATTTTTAAAGCCGCCATTGTATCTGCAGTTTCACCTGATTGGGAAATTGCAATTACTACATCGTTTTCCGTAATAATTGGATTTCTGTATCTAAATTCTGAAGCATATTCAACCTCAACTGGAATTCTCGCGAATTCTTCAATTAGATATTCTCCAATTAATCCTGCATGCCAAGAAGTTCCACAAGCAATGATGGTAATTTTTTGAGCATTATTGATTCTATCCAAATGATCCCAAATTCCCGCCATTTTAATGATTCCCTCTTCAACAAGCAATCTTCCTCTTAATGTATCGTGGATTGATTTAGGTTGTTCGAAAATTTCTTTCAACATAAAATGTTCATATCCACCTTTTTCAATTTGTTCCAAACTCAACTTTAATTCTTGAACTTGTGGAACAATTTTTTCGTTATCTTTTATGGTTCTTATATCCACTCCTTTTTCAAGAGAGATAGTTGCCATATGACCTTCTTCAAGATAAACTGCTTCTTTGGTAAACTCCACAAATGGAGAAGCATCGGAAGCAATAAAATATTCATTAGTTCCCAAACCGATTGCTAACGGAGAACCTAATCTCGCAACCACCAATATTCCTGGGTAATCATCATGCATTACAGTAATTGCATATGCTCCATATACTTCATTTAATGCATATCTCACCGCAGTTGGAAAATCGAGAGAGGCATCCACATCCATAAAATATTGAACCAAATTGACTAAAACTTCGGTATCTGTTTCAGATTTAAAGGTGAAGCCTTTTTCGGTAAGCATAATTTTAATGGTATCATAATTTTCAATAATTCCATTATGCACTAAGGCAATTTTTCCATTATTAGAAAGGTGCGGATGCGAATTTCGATCACTTGGTACGCCATGGGTTGCCCATCTGGTATGTCCCATTCCGACGTGTGATTTTCCTGCTAGATTTTCAGAAATAGCCACCAAATCATCTACTTTTCCTTTTGTTTTCGCAACCTCGAAACTGGAATTTTCTCGATTTAAAACAATTCCTGCACTATCATAACCTCGGTATTCTAATCTACGAAGACCGTTGATTACTACTTCGTAAGCATCTTGAAAACCTGTGTATCCAACGATTCCACACATATTTTATTTATTTTATTCGTTCTTAATTATTATTTTTTTCCATAAGTTAAAAGAAGCTGCGCTCTTTTATCATTCGCCGGGTCGCTACCTACAAACACTGCTCTATTAGGTGTATAAGCTCTTGTGGTGAAATTTTGAGCTCCTAAACTCGAATAAATTGTTCCCATAAGACTTCCGGTTGTAAAATCTGTCGTATAACTTCCTACATTGAGAATCAAATCGTGATTTTCGGCTTCTTTTTCAATGATATTTTTAAAAGTTTGGGTAATTGCAATATCATAATAAGCCGGATTTTTATCTAAATCATATGGTTTCACTAAACTATACACCGAGTTGTAAGCCATCGCGCTCATGTCTTCCAAGAAATCGTCAAGATATTCCGGTTCGCCCGCTGCTGGAGTTAAATCTCTTTGTCGAACTACAAAATAATTAGGTTTAGCGTAATTATTATTCCAGCTTTGAACATCAGTATAAAGTCTAATTTTCGCTGAGATAATCCCGATTTTGTCTTCGTTATAAAGTTGTTTGATCGCTGCTACGGTTGCTGCAGGGATTCTTACTCCAATTCCTGGCCCTCCCATTCCTTGTGCAAATAATTTCTGATCACCATTCACTTGGTCAATTGTAGCCAAAGCGGTTTCAGATGCTGTTCCTGCTCTGTTGTATTTTATTTCATTAAAATAAGCATTTGAAGGACCTAAATCAAGTGAAAATACAGATTGAGGGCGGGTTGTAGTTCCATTTTCGACAACATCATTCTTATAATACAGATTGACAACAATTGAAGTTGGATCGAAACTAAAGATATAGCCGTCGTTTTCATCAACAGAAACTTTCAACCCTTTAAAATAACGGATAAATGAAGCTACATCTGCCAATTCCGCTGAAGAACCTTTTGAAACAATTTTATTCTGGAAGAAAGTAGAATCCATTGGAATTCGAAGGTTTGCCTCTCTTATATAAAGTTCGCTGTTATCACTATCTTTTGTAATTTTAATTCCGCTGATGTCACCATTGAAAACTTTGCTTCCGATAAGCGCTCCAGTAGCAACGGAACGGTTAGAACGAACCTGATCTACATTCGAGCCAAGAAATTCGGTTACTTCATGAACTTTAATATTGAAAACTGTTTTCCCTCCATTCAGTTTAGTTTTACCATATTTGGAGATTGGGTAGGTCGTTACAACTTTTTTTGCTGCTACATTACCGTCAGCATAAATATAATCCTCAGTCGTAGTCGTGGTAACAGAATCTGTAGGATATGTAGGTTTTATAACCATAACCGCTGAATCCAAAACTGCATTAGTCCCGAAATCAGGTTCATAAGACGACATTCTTACCTGAGAAACATAAGCTGATTTTTGCATTCCGAATTGAGATTCGCTGAAAGCTCCCAAAGTAGCGGTTTGCAGTCTAGAGTTATCGACTCTTATCGAATCTCCATTATTTACATTGTAAGCAATCACATCGTACGGAGTCTGATTACCTTGTGCACCATCCTGAAAAAATTGAGATCCCAATTGATCTGCATCAGACTCACAGCTCCATAAAATTAAACTTCCCATTACCAAAGATGCGGTAATATTGAGTAATTTTTTAATATTTTTTATCATTAAAATTTAAATTGATTTAGTATAAAGTTTCGATTGATTGCGCATCCAAATACTCCGATTTTTGGGTTTTGGTTTTGTTAAAAGCTTCATCGAGTTCATCTTGTAAAAACTCGTCACCTTTTACTATAACATCTACCAAATCCATGCTTTCAATTACGAATTGCTGAATGCTCGGTTTCTTAAACGCTTTAAGTGAGGTAATATTGTCAAAATTCATTTTTTCTTCTATCGAAGCGGAAAGCGGGGTATCCTCTTCATTATAAACCGACAATACAATTTTAGAATCTTTGAAATAAGAATCGGTTTTGTAGAAAGTTTTTAGATAAATAGGAATGAAAGAAGCCATCCAACCATTCAAATGAATCACATCAGGAACCCAATTGAGTTTCTTGATGGTTTCGATAACACCGCGTGCAAAGAAAATCGCGCGCTCATCATTATCATCAAAAGCATTTCCGTCGTCGTCAGCATACAACTGTTTTCTTTTGAAATACTCTTCGTTATCAATAAAATAAACTTGAAGTCTTTCGCCCGGAAGAGACGCTACTTTAATGATTAACGGCTGATCGAGGTCATTGATGATGATATTCATTCCTGAAAGTCGAATAACTTCATGAAGCTGGAACTTGCGCTCGCTGATTTGTCCAAAGCGTGGCATAAAAACTCTAACATCATTTCCGTCCTGGTGCATTTTTAGAGCCATTTTGCTCACCATTGTCGCCATATTGCTGTCTTCCTGATAAGGGAACATTTCTGTGGTGACATATAAAATCTTTTGGTTCGGCATAAATTCTTCGTTCTTCTTATTAATAAAACAGATTTTTTTCTGTTGTGCAAAATTACAAAATTTTGAGTGAATATTTTTTAATTAACAAATTTTAATAATTATATTTCAAATCATTCCATTATTCCATAAAATAAATAGATTCCAAACGATCTTTTTTATCGGATTTTTTTATTTTTACACAGTTAATACCAAACTATGGAAATTTTTAAAACTAAGAAACCGCTCCTCGATTTTGTGGAAAGACAAAAAGAAATGGGAAAAAAAATCGGGTTCGCTCCCACTATGGGCGCGCTACACGAAGGTCACCTCTCACTTTATGCACATGCCAGAGAAGAAAACGACCTCGTAATTTCTTCAATTTTCGTAAATCCAACCCAATTTAACAATCCTCAAGATTTAGAAAAATACCCTCGAAATATCAAAAAAGACATCAAAATCCTTGAAGAATCAGGAAATGTAGATGCTGTTTATATTCCGGAAATTTCTGATATCTATCCTGATGTTTTGGAAAGTAAAGAATACGATTTCGATGGATTGGAAAACGAAATGGAGGGGAAATCACGTCCTGGACATTTCAATGGCGTTGGAACTGTGGTAGAAGAGCTATTTCTGCAAGTAAAACCCGACAATGCGTACTTTGGCGACAAAGATTATCAGCAATTAGCCATCATCAAAAAACTTACAGACAAACTAAAACTCCCAATCAAAATACACGGAGTTCCTATTTTCCGCGAAAAAAATGGACTCGCAATGAGCTCCCGAAACCAGCGACTAAGCGCAAAAGAAAAAGAATCCGCCAAAATTATTTACGAAACTTTGGTTAAAGTAAATGATTGGTTCCGCGTCATCACAATTCCGGAAATTAATCGCCGCGTGCACGATATTTTTGATGATCAACCCGGGATGAAACTCGAATATTTCGAAATTGCCGACGAAACTACATTGAAACAGACCGACTTCTTCTATAAAGACAGAAGCTACCGTGCATTTATTGTAGTGCATGTGGGAGATGTCCGCCTTATCGACAATATGCATTTGGATTAGGAGCACTTCCTAAAAACGTCAAAAGTCTTCCTAATTAAGAAGACTTTTGAGCACCAAATCACAAAATATTAATATGAAAAAAAATTACCCCGGAAGGTAAATTTGTGACCCGGCTGGGATTCGAACCCAGGACCCATACATTAAAAGTGTATTGCTCTACCAGCTGAGCTACCGAGTCTTTTAATTAATAATACCTAAGATTAATAATTAAAATATTTTTTTTAATAAGAAAAATAATCTACTATTTTTTTTATTTTCTGATGGTGCCTGCGACTGGACTCGAACCAGCACATCCTTAGGAAACCACCCCCTCAAGATGGCGTGTCTACCAATTTCACCACGCAGGCAAAAAAAATCCGTATGGTTACGGAATTTTTCACTAGTGACCCGGCTGGGATTCGAACCCAGGACCCATACATTAAAAGTGTATTGCTCTACCAGCTGAGCTACCGAGTCGGCCACTCTTTTAAAACCAATAATTAAAAAACAAGATTTAATAATTATTTTCCGTTTTTGAGTGGTGCAAAGATAGGCCTTTTTTTAAAATCTCAAAATTTTTTTGGTAATTTGTACAAAATTAAAACATGATTATTTCCCTGATAGGATACATGGGCAGCGGTAAATCCCACATTTCCAAAGTTTTGAGCAAAAAACTTAATTTAAAATTATTTGACCTCGATCGGCAAATTTCTTTGAAAAATAAAATGACAATTCCCGAAATTTTCGAAAAGAAGGGTGAAATTTACTTTCGAAAACAAGAAAATCACATTTTAAATGAAATTTTAGACTCCACTGACGACTTTATTTTAAGTGTGGGAGGTGGAACTCCGGCTTACTTCAACAACATGGAAATCATCAACCGATATTCCGAGAGTGTTTTTCTGCAAACTTCGGTGAAAACCCTTTCTGAAAGAATTCTTAAACAAAAAGAGAAAAGACCTTTAGTAGCTAAGATTGCTGATGAAGATCTACCCGAATTTATTGCGAAACATCTGTTTGAAAGAAATGTCTTTTACTCCCAATCCAAACACAAGGTGATCACCGACGGAAAATCGCCGGAAGAAATTGTAACGGAAATTGCTGCTCTTCTCTAGTCTTCGGTATCTTCTAATTCACTGAAAAATAAATCCCAATCACCTTCCTCAAAGGAAGCATCACCATCACCGGAAACGTATTCATCAATTTCCCTTCGGTCTTTTTTGGTGGGTCTACCCTCGCCTTTAATTCTGTAGTAATCTTGCTCGGATTTGCGTAGTTTTAGGATTTCGTACTGCTGTTTATCGGTTTTATCTTCGATGTGTAAAGGAACCAGCTTCGCTCCTAACCTACTTTTGGGGATTTGCACCACCTTTATCTGATAATCAATTTGATTTTTTCTTATTTTAATGATGTCGCCGGGTTTCACCTCTTTTGATGATTTCACGATTTGCCCGCCAATTGCTACTCTATTCTTTTTTATTTCTTCAGCTGCGATGCTTCTGGTTTTATAAAAGCGAACGCACCATAAAAATTTATCAATTCTCATATTTTATTTATACTTTTGCTGGATTAAAAATTTTAGCAATTTAATGATAATATTGAAAATGAAAAAAACCATCTTATTTCTGGCTTTAGCTTCTATTGCCCTTGTTTCTTGTAGAAAGGATGATAACGAGGATACTGTGGAAGAAGTAAGCATTGAGACCCAAAATAGCTATGATGACCAAGCTGCACAGAAATTTTTGGAAACCCACTATTTGGACGTAAAAGGAAACATCAAGCAATTAAGCGACACCGATACTACCAATGTGAAATTAGCTGATCTTGCTCCAGTAACATTGCCTTCAGGTGTTATTTACATTATGCGAGAAGGCGCACAACCAGAGCCCGGAGATGCTATTGGAACTTACGATCTTATCCGTTTTATGGGAAGAGCTACAACTTACGTTGCTACAAAAACCGACGGTGTTGTTTCTTTTGCTTCAGGGCAAACTTTCAGAAATACAATCTCTGGAGCGGGCGTACCAGAAGTCGATCCAGCTTATTTCTATGTAAAAAAATCTGTTTTGGATAATGCGACCACCGATGCAGCAAAACAAAGAAGTTACTATGAAATCGAAGGATTTCAGGAAGCTTTGAAAAAGTTTAAAGCTTATAACATTCCTGATGAGAGTAATTATAACCTTCAAGGAGTAATTATCGTTCCTTCTCGTGCTGCTTTTGCAAGAGACTCGCATTTCAACTATTCAGGAATATCCTTTAAAGACAGAAGTTTTATATTCAACTTTCAGATTTATAAAACTACGCATTTCGACGCGGAAAGATAATATTTTCGTTTAATAAAAATAAAAAAGTTCCTTTTTCGAGGAACTTTTTTTGCTTTTTTTAAAGACATTTTTATTCATAAATCTGTCTCAATATCGCCAGGGAAGCCGGAACATAAAATCCCGTAAAATGAAGATGATAATAGACCATCAACGAATCGAGAAATCTAGTTCTTTCGCCTCTTTTTAAGCGGATTTCATAGGATTTTTCGGCGCTTAAAAATCTTTTCCAAAGTTGCGAAATTTCTTCACTGAAAATAGGATGCGAAATTTCCATATTAAATGTTCCGGATTCTGGATTTAGAAAATTTTCTTCACTCAAAAGAGGTGCTATTCCTATAATTTTAAGAAAATTAAAAATCAACGAAATCGAAGAATCGGGATTGTTTACGGACAACTCATCTCTGAAGGTTTTAATTTCATCAAATGCCACTTGATTTTGGGCTTCATTTCTTAGAATTTGATGTAAAAAATCTGCTGCGAAAAAGAGAATAGAGTTTATTTTAACCTCATTAAAATCATAAAATCCGGGAGCAAGTTCGATTTTGGAAACATTGGAAATCGATTGATGATTGCTAGTTTTTGAAAGCGTAATATTGAGTAAATTCAATGGAAAAAGATAAGGTTTCTTCTTGTTTTTAGAAGAATAAATCCCTTTTGCAAAAAAACTTTGGAAGCCACACTCTTCACAAAAACAATGAAGAACAGCATCATGATCACCATATTTTACATAGGAAAGAATAAAACAATTTATGGTTATCATCAATTCACCACGGCAATTTTGGCTGTAGCGGTATCGGTTCCATCAGAATTTGTCATCAATACAAAATAAATTCCGGACGCCACACGAACGCCGCGCTGGTTATTGAGATTCCATTCATAATATCCACCTCTAGAAACAGCTTGATGAACCAAATTTCCGGCTGCATCGGTAATTCTAATATTGGTTTTCTCGGCTAAGCCACGAATGTTAACATTCCCTTTATATTTCGAGTAAACCACCGGATTTGGATATACCAGTACATCTCCAAAATTTTCGGAAACATCGAGTACATCGCCTTGATAAACCATCACCCCGTCTACTGTTACAAAATACACCTTCCCGGAAGTATTATCCACCTTGATGTCGGTTACGCTATTACTCGGAAGTGGAGAATTTTCTTTGGTGAAATGTTTCAAGGTTTGTTCACCAGTAGAGTTCAAATAAAAAACTCCGCCACCATCAATTGATATCCATTTTTGGTTTCCAGCATCCACTTCAATTTGAAGAACACTACTATCTCGGAAAAGCTCTTCACCAAGTCCGTTTTCTTCAATAATAATCGGATTTGTTTGTGGGTTATCTTCCGAAATAATTGATGAAGGATTGCTGATTACTCGTAAACCATTTGCAGTACCGATCCACAAGTCATCATTTTTATCTAAATTAGACGAAACCACTACTTCGGTAGGAAGATTGTTGTTTTTACGAAGAATAATAAAACGATCATCACCGGTAGAGGAAGGTGTATTTTTGTAATCATAAACAAGTAAACCTCCTCCTGTTCTATTTGAAGGTATGTAAAGTATACCAGATTTTACATTAGGTTTTTGTGCATCCTTTGCGTCTAAAACACTCACCAACTGGAAATTATCTCCCGAACGATTGTAGTAATAAAATCCCAGTTTCTGACCAGGATTATAAGCAACAGAAGCAAAAAGTTGATTATTTTCATCAAACGCTAATCCTCCCACACGATTTAAAAACTGATTACCTGTCACATATTTTTTCACGAATTGATTGCCATCCATTTTATAAATGCCTTTAACTGCTACATCAAATGCATAGTTATAAAAAAAGACTTCATTGGGCATAGAAGGATTAATTACAGCATCTAAAACATTTAAATTTCCAGGAAAATTAATAAACAATTGTGGGTAATTCCATTTCGCACCATCAAAATGATAATAACCTAAATGCCTATTAGTAATTGGGTCTAAATTCTCGTTTTTACTACCTGATGCTATCACAATCTGACTTCCTTTGATATCAATTTTGTAAGAAGTATTATTATACGGTCCATCGGGTTTTAGCGAATCGCCGGATTCGTTTTTCATCCCGGAAAGCTTGGTGGCTGCATAAATTTTCGAATCGGAATAAAACGCAGTATTCAAATATTCGCCTGCATCGTAAGATTTCACAAAAGCTCCTGATAGATTAAACACGGAAACCACATTGGCATCTGCAACAATGATATTTTGCGCCGTAACTACCACATCTCGAATGTCGGTAAAACTTTTTGGTAAATCTACAAAAGAGCTTCCATCGCCAAATTTCACAGTGTTCGTATTCGCATAAGCAATAACTGAATTGCCAGAAATTTGAGTAAAATTGCCCGTTGCTACAGGAGGATTCCAAGTAGAAAAAATAGGAAAAGTAACATTCATTTCGTGAGATTTCAATCCTGCAGCGGTAACAACATAAACGAAATTATCCTTTATTACCGCTTCTTTTGCAGCTTCGTAAACGCCATTTACCATAAAAAAAGAAGACTCTGCAAATTCCTTCTTATCCAATTTAAAAATAGAAACTCCGTAATCTACCGAAATTACCGCAAGATTTCCTGAAATAGAAATATGATTGATTTTCTTGTTTCCAGTATAGCCCGAAGCAATTGGAATATCTACTACATAAGTAATTCCTTCCGGGGTAATCACGTCCATAGAGCCATTTGCATAACCTACCAAACCGATTTTAGTTTCCGGATTATAATCGAATGCCGAAATTTTCACCTCGTGCAAGCCGTTTGCTTTGGAAAGTTTACTGAGTTCGCCCGTCGCCGGTGTGTAATAAAAAATCCCGTTTTCGGTAGCAGCGATGAGTTTCCCATTATCTTCTCGAATCGCCAAAACATTATTATAAGAAAACAAATCGCTCCATTTGCTAGACGAAATAACCTGCGCATTGAAGCTCAGAGCGAATAAAAAGAGTAAAAACGGTAATATTTTTTTCATGTGTATTTGGTATAATCAGGAGCAACCAGCTTTTTTTGTTTAATTAAACTAAAATTCTATCATCTATAACTTGGTTATTCCATGAAATATTTTGCACCTTTTTGTTTTTATCAAAATAAAAATCGATTTTTCCTAAAAGCAAACCTGCCCAACCCACTTGGTTTACCAAAACATTTTTGCCTTTTCTATTGGTAAAAGATTGTGGTTCCGGCAAGAAAGTATGCGTATGACCACCCAAAATAAGGTCGATTCCATCGGTTTGAGCAGCGAGATTTTTATCTGAAATTTTCTTTGGATCATCTTTGTAATCGTAGCCGATGTGCGAAAGACAGATCACCAAATCGCATTTTTTATCATTTCTCAAAAATTCGGAATAGTGTTGCGCAATTTCTATGGGATTTTGCCATACCGTTTCGCCGTAACTTTTCTTTCCTACCAAACCTGCGAGTTCTATTCCAACACCGAAAATACCCACTTTGATTCCATTTTTATTGAAAATTTTATATGGAATCGTCTGTCCATCGAGAATGGTATTTTTGAAATCATAATTCGAACAAATGAAAGGGAATTTCGCATTCGGCAACACTTTTTTGAAACCTTCCAAACCGTTATCAAAATCATGATTTCCCATTGTGGATGCATCATAACCCATCATCGACATTAGCTTAAATTCCAGTTCACCACCAAAGAAATTGAAATACGGAGTTCCTTGAAAAATATCGCCGGAATCCAGCAAAAGAAGATTTTTCTCCTCTGATCTTATTTTTTGAATCAAAGCAGCTCTTCTAGCAAAACCGCCTTGATTGGGATTTCTCGTATAACTTGCATCGAAAGGTTCAATTCGGCTGTGTTGATCGTTGGTGTGAAGAATTGTGAGTTTATGTTCAGAATTTACTTCTAAAAATTTCAGATTTTCAGCGAGCAAAAGATTCGGAGCCAAAGTCATTGATAAAGTTCCGACGCCTATTGTTTTCAAAAACTGCTTTCTATTCATCAGTTTTAACTTTTTTATTTTTAAAATTCAATCGTACATCTTTCGGAGCTACAATTTCCGGATTTGCCTTAAATTTTTCAAGAAACAAATCTCTCAACTTAATTCCGGTTGAAATAATTTCTCCTTTTCCGAAAAACGCCATATTATCGCCACCCAAAGCTAAATAATCGGAGGTTGCAATATAATAATCTTTGTTGGCATCTACTTTTTGACCATTAATTAATTCATTAACAATCAGTCCATTATCCGTTTCGATCACCAAATGCGAAACCGGATTATTTTTCTGGGTTTTCAGATAATATTCGAAAAGTCCTTTCAGGTCCGAACCTTTCATTTTCACGATCATTACCTCGTTTTCAAAGGGCATAACTTCATAAATATGTTTGGTGAGAATATCTCCCGCACCAATCGTTGTACGAATTCCTCCGATATTGATTACTGCAGCATCTACACCAGTTGTAATTCCATTTTTTCTCGCCCAATCATCGGCTCCTTCGAAAGTGAAATCTGCCAACAAATTGCCCAAATTGCTATTGTCCCCTTTTTTATTGAGCTCAACCGAAGTATGGGAAATTTTAGTATTCATCTTCCCTTCAACCTCCTTTTTATAAGGTTCTATAAAATTTTTGAAATTTTGGTCTTCCTGTAAATCCTTGGAGATGGAAATGTTTTTTTCTGGTTTTATTTGAGCAACATTCAGCGGCGTTCTACATGAAGAAAGCGACAAAATTGCTAAACCAAGAACTAAAAATTTGGTATTCATTGAGATAAAATCTTGTATTGCAAATATAAAGATATGAATATTAACTAATGATTTTTTTTGAAAATTCTTCCATTTAATTTTGTAATTTTGAAAATATTAATTTTATAAAAATGAGTAATTTTAAAGGAGTTGGTGTTGCTTTGGTTACACCTTTTAATGAAGATTTATCGGTTGATTTTGATTCACTTACTAAATTGGTCAACTTCAATATCGAAAACGGAACCGATTATTTGGTGATTTTGGGAACTACTGCAGAAGCTGCGACGCTTTCTTCAGAAGAAAAAAAACAGGTAATCGATCATATCATAAAGGCCAACAACAAACGCGTTCCTTTGGTTTTAGGCATCGGCGGAAACGATACGATGGAAGTAAAAAAACAAATCGAAGAAACCGATTTATCAGATTTCGATGCGGTGCTTTCTGTTTCGCCATATTACAACAAACCTAATCAGGAAGGGCTTTACCAACATTATAAAGCATTGGCTTCAACAGGAAAAAACATCATTATTTACAACGTTCCTTCCCGAACCGGACAAAATGTTGAAGCATCCACAACTTTGAGATTAGCAGAGGAATTTCCGAATTTAATCATGATCAAAGAGGCCGCGCCAAATATCTTGCAGTATTTTGATATTTTAAGATTAAAACCTGCGAATTTCAATTTGGTTTCCGGTGATGATGAATATACGCTTCCCGTAACTTTAGCAGGCGGAAACGGCGTTATTTCGGTGATCGGACAAGGTTATCCCAAAGAATTTTCTACGATGGTTCAGCTAGCTTTTGACGGAAAAGTGAACGAAGCGTACGAAATCCACAATAAATTGGTTGAAATCACAAGATTGATCTTCGCGGAAGGAAATCCGGCCGGAATTAAAACCGTTTTAGCTGAATTAGGAATCATCAAAAATTATTTAAGACTTCCGTTAGTTGCTGCAAGCAATGGTTTGCAGGAAAAAATAAAAGCTGAAATGGCTAAAATTTAATTCAATTTAAATCAAATTTAAAAGGACTCTTCTTTCGAAAAGTCCTTTTTTTTATCTGCAATTTTCAACCAAATTTTGAAAATAACTTTCACACTTCGCAAGTCGGGTGCCGTACCACGAAAAAGCTTCACCATCTACTAAAAATATTTTCGCAGCAGGAAGTTCTTTCTGAAGTTCATCGATATGTTTTTGCTGAAACGGAAACGGTTCCGAAGAAAGAAAAATATAATCCGCAGCTTTCAAATCTACCACTGAAACTTCCGGATATCTTTTTTGATTTTTAAAAATATTTTGAAAACCTATTTTATCCAAAATATCATGAATAAAAGTATCAAAACCTACCGTCATATAAGGATTTTTCCAAATCAAATAAGCGCATTTTTTCTTTTCTAAATCAGAAAATTTAGCTAAAATTTCATAGATTTTCAAATTAAATTTCTGCGCGATTTCTTGTTTTTCAAGTAAATTTCCCAACGTTTTTAGAAGGTAATAATTATCTTCCAAATTGGAAATATTGGTCACCAAAACTTTGAAATCTTTCTGCAATTCTTCGATCTGCTCTTTTACGTTTTCTTCTTTATTGGCAATGATTAAATCGGGATTTAGACTTTTAATTTTGGCAATATTCAGATTTTTTGTTCCACCGATGATTTCAACTTTTTGGACGGTATTTTTAGGTTGAATACAAAATTTCGTTCGGCCAATAACTTCTTTCTCACTCAATCCAAAATCAAAAAGCGCTTCGGTAATACTAGGAACCAGAGAAATGATTTTCATAGCAAGTTTTTTTAAAGAAGTTTCCCACTCAAAAGGAAACCTGCAACGGAAAAATAGATAACCAATCCGGTAACATCGACCAAAGTTGCCACAAATGGAGCCGAAGAAGTTGCAGGATCAAGCTTAAAACGCTTCAAAACGAAAGGAACCATCGACCCGGAAAGTGTTCCCCACATTACAATCATCATCAAAGAAATCCCGACACTGACTCCGATAAATTCCCAATATTGGCCATAATCGAACCAACCAGCATTTTGCCAAAGCATAATTCTGAAGAATCCGAATACTCCCAAAAGTCCGCCGAGAACCATTCCGGTAACGATTTCTTTTTTGATAACCAACCACCAATCTTTCACGGTAATTTCCTGAAGTGCCATCGCACGAATAATCAATGTAGCCGCTTGCGAACCAGTGTTTCCGCCACTTGAAATAATGAGTGGAACAAATAAAGTGAGCACCACCGCTTTCTGAATTTCATCTTCGAAAAATCCCATCGCGGAAGCTGTTAACATTTGAAATAAAAATAATAAAATCAACCAAAAACCCCGCTTTTTGATCATTTCAAACCAATGAGTTTGTCGGTATGGTTCATCCAGCGCTTCCATCCCTCCGAATTTTTGGATATCTTCGGTATTTTGTTGCTCGATTTGATCCAAAATATCATCAATCGTTACAATGCCGACCAAAACTCCGGCTTCGGTAACAATCGGAAGCGCGGTTCTATCATATTTTTCAAAATATTGCACCGCATCTTCCTTGGAAGTGGTCGTGGTAATCGCCACAAAATGATTATCGGTAATTTCTGAAATCAGGGTATCTTCTTCTGCCAAAAGCAAGGATCCAATGGCGATATCATCAATTAACTTATTTCTTTCATCTACCACATAAAGATGATTCATGGTTTCCATCTTTTTACCAACTTTTTTAATTTGTTGGAAACATCTTTTCACCGTCCATTCTTTGCGAATTTGAATGTAATAAGGCGTCATCAAACGTGCGATAGAATCTGCATTATAACCCAAAAGTTTCAGGGCAATTCTTCTTTCCTGAGGATTAAGGTGGTTGATGGAATACTTAATGAGTTCATCCGGAAAATCTTCGAACAAAGCAGTTCTGTCATCTGGAGTCATCGCATTGAGGATTTCAGAAACCTCTTCACTGCCGATGCTGCGGATTGTTTCTTCTTGAAAATCTGGATCCAGATGCGAAAAAACTTCGGCTTTGTATTGTTTCGGAACTTTCAGAAATGCCAGGACACGCTCTTTAACAGGAAGTTCGCTAAGCGTTTCTGCAATATCTGCCGGGTTAAAAATAAGTTCCTGTGTATTCAAAATTCTTTTTTCTAGAATTGCAAAAATAAATCAAAAACTTACAAAAACCGAATTAAATGATGTTTATAAAGGCGAAAAAAGCTTAATCTTCGGTACTACCAAGAAAAAAACTTTTGGACTTGCGAAGGTTTTTACCCATTTTACTTACCGCGCCGGAAGTACCGATCTTAATAGAATTTTCAGCTGAGCCAAGAATTCTCGCATTCTTCTTGTAGGTATCGTAATTGGTTTCCGTTAGGAAATTTCCCATAGAATCATACAATTTCATACTGATAATCACCTGATTGGAAAAAACATATTTACCAAAACCTACTTTGAAATATTTAACCTTCGGAACGACAGCAAGTTGTGCATTGTTGTTTTTACAATATTCTTTAATCGCATCAATATCTACGGAATCATAAGGAATATTGGCATCAACTCTTAAAGATTTGTAGCTGCGAAACGGACTGCTTTTTTCTGAAGTCGCGGCATAAAATGCCATGTAAGTTGGCTCTTTGATTTCCTCAATTTCGGGGAAAATTTCTGGATTGAAATAAATGATATTCTGCTTCTTGTCTTCTTTTTGCGATACGCCAAATTGAGCCGAAACCATTTGAAAACCAGATAGTATAAAAAGGAGCGAGAAAAGAAGTTGATAGATTTTTTTCATTGGTATTTGTCTCAGCAAAAATACTGCCATTGAATGAATTGACAATGAAAATTTTAAGGTTTTTTTAACATTTATTTTGAATAATTTAATTCATTAGATTAATAATGTTTTTCAGGAAAGAAAATAATGTTGTACTTTTGCACCCGTTACATAATAATCATTAAAATAATATTGGAATGTACTTAACAACTGACAAGAAGAAAGAAATCTTCGCAAAACACGGAAAGTCTGACTCAGACACAGGAAGCGCTGAAGGGCAAATTGCACTATTTACCTACAGAATCAATCACTTATCTCAACACTTAAAAGCTAATCGTCACGATTACAATACCGAAAGATCTTTGGTAAAATTAGTAGGGAAAAGAAAAAGTTTATTAGATTATCTTAAGAAAAAAGAAATTGCACGTTACAGAGCAATTATCGCTGAATTAGGAATCAGAAAATAATCTTCGATTACAATTAAAAAAAGCAACTCAGAAATGGGTTGCTTTTTTTATGAGATTTAATTTAATAAAATTAAACCCTCCTTCCGGTTAAAAGATTAATCACAGCCAATAAAATAATAGAACCAACAGCTCCGGTTAAAATCTGACCGATTACCGCTGTACCAAAAGTGGTCCCTAAAAGGTAATATCCAATTACACCACCGATAATTCCGACGATAATATTCCCGATTAACCCAAGACTTCCGCCTTTAAAAATCTGCGCACCAAGCCATCCTGCGACTGCGCCAATAATGAGTGTCCATAAAATTTCCATAATTCTATATTTTTAATGCTTGCTCGTTTTAATACATTAAATATGCCATTTTAAAATTCAAATAAAAATTTCCGGCATTACAAAGAGGTTAAAAACCACCATAAATCACTATTAAACAAGATCAAAAATCGCCATCAACCGATATTTGAAAAAATAAATTCGCAGAAAAACCGTATATTTGCTCACGAAAATTTAAAACGATTAAATATTTAACCGCACTCAATACGGAGTGCCAAAGACGAAACCAATTTATGAATGCTCCACAAGCAATTATTGAAAAATTTCAATTAAAAGACGGCCGGGAAATTACCTTAGAAACAGGTAAACTGGCAAAACAAGCCGATGGTTCGGTAGTAGTGAAATGTGGCGGAACGATGTTGCTCGCAACTGTAGTAGCCAACAAAGAAGCCAATCCTGGTGTAGATTTCCTTCCATTAACAGTAGATTACCGCGAAAAATTCTACGCCGGCGGTAAAATTCCGGGAAATTTCTTTAGAAGAGAAGCAAGACCTTCCGACGAAGAAATTTTAACCATGAGATTGGTAGACCGAGTTCTACGTCCACTTTTCCCTGAAGATTTCCACGCGGAAGTTCAGGTGATGATTTCCTTGATTTCTTATGACAAGGAAGTGATGCCGGAAACTTTAGCAGGTCTTGCAGCTTCTGCAGCCATTGCTATTACAGATATTCCTTTCAACGGACCAATGTCTGAAGTAAGAGTTGTAAGAATCGATGGTACATTTTCCATCAACCCAAGTCTTGAAAATTTAGCGAACGCAGATTTAGACATTATGGTAGGAGCTACAAAAGACTCTATCGTAATGGTGGAAGGTGAAATGAAAGAAATCACCGAAGCGGAAATGATCGAAGCGATCCAGTACGCTCACGAAGAAATTAAAATTCAAGTAGAAGCTCAAGAAAGATTTGCTGCAAAAGTAGCGTCTTCTCTTACCAAAAGAGAATATTCCCACGAAACTCACGACGAAGAAATTCGCGAAAAAGTTTGGAAAGAAACTTACGACAAAGTATATGCTGTAGCTAAAACACCTTCTACTAAAGAAGAAAGAGGTGAAAACTTCAAAGCGGTTTTAAATGAATTTTTAGCACAATACTCTGAAGAAGAACTAGAAACCGTAAAACCTTTCGCGAAAGTTTACTTCCACGATGTTGAAAAAGAGGCAATGCGCCAAATGATCCTTAACGAAGGAATCAGATTAGATGGTAGAGATCCAAAAACGATTCGCCCAATTTGGTCTGAAATCGATTATTTACCAGGAGCACACGGTTCTGCAATCTTTACCAGAGGGGAAACTCAATCTTTAACAGCGGTAACTTTAGGTTCTGTAAAAGATGCAAATATGGTAGATTCTGTTGCGATTAATTATGATGAAAAATTCTTCTTACACTATAATTTCCCACCATTTTCAACTGGTGAAGCAAGACCTTTAAGAGGAACTTCAAGAAGAGAGGTTGGACACGGAAATCTTGCTCAAAGAGCCTTGGCAAATGTGATTCCTAAAGAAAATCCATATACCATCCGTATTGTTTCCGATATTTTGGAATCCAACGGTTCTTCTTCCATGGCAACAGTTTGTGCCGGAACATTAGCTTTAATGGATGCCGGTGTACAAATTTCAAAACCAGTTTCCGGAATTGCAATGGGATTAATTACCGATCCTAAATCAGGCAAATTCACGGTACTTTCTGATATCTTAGGAGATGAAGATCACTTGGGTGACATGGATTTCAAAGTAACCGGAACTGCCGACGGAATCACCGCTTGCCAAATGGATATCAAAATCCAAGGTTTAACAATGGACATCATGGAAACCGCGCTAAACCAAGCAAGAGAAGGAAGACTTCATATTTTAGGAGAAATCCTAAAAACTATTGATAAACCAAGAGTTGATGTGAAACCACACGCTCCGAAAATGGAAGTATTGGAAATTCCGAAAGAATTTATCGGTGCTGTAATCGGGCCTGGTGGAAAAATCATTCAACAGATGCAGAAAGATTTCGATACCGTAATCGCGATTGAAGAAATCGGTGAAATCGGAAGAATTGAAATCTCCGGCGTAAGCAGAGAGAATATCAATGCGACCATCGCTGCGATCAACGAAATCACTTTCGTTCCTGTAGTAGGCGAAGTTTACAACGGTAAAGTGGTGAAAGTAATGGATTTCGGTGCGTTTGTAGCGATTGCTAAAGGTACTGAAGGTCTTCTTCACATCTCAGAAATCGAATGGGCAAGACTTGACAAGGTTCCTTATAACGAAGGCGACATGGTGGAAGTAAAATTCATGGGTTACGACGACCGTAAGAAGATGAAACTTTCCAGAAAAGTATTGTTGCAAAGACCTCCAAGAACGGAACGTAAAGAAGGTGAAGGTGACAACCGCGACAACCGTGGCCCAAGAAACGACAGAAGAGATGACCGCAGAGACGGTGGCGACAGAAGAGAGGGAGGAAACCACAGACCAGGCAACGACAGACCACAACACAGTGGTCGACAAAACGAAAGACCTGCCGGTGAAGACACCTTCAAGCCATTGAATGAAAGTGAAAACACTGAAGATCAGAAGCCGGAAGGATTCTAATCTTCCAGATTTATAATAATGAAACCACCGATGATTCGGTGGTTTTTTTTATAATATCGATATAATGTATGATTAGAAACTGCTTTCCCTTTTTACGATAATGCCGAGTTTTTCCAGCGTTTGATCATTGGGGAAAAGCACCTTGGCAAAAGCCACGAGCTGCGTATATTTTGGATAAAGCAGATCCAAAGCGGCATCCCGCGTATCGGTTGCTCTCTGCGCCTCGCCGAGTTCTTTTTTCTGAGATTCTTTCAATGCCGACACTTCCTGCAACGCGGCTTGTTGCGCAGCAATTGCGGCATCGTCGATATTCACTGTGGCGGCTTTGGTTTTGAATTCCGGATTCGCTAAAATCTGAGAATAGAAATTATTGACCTGCTGATACCACGCCGCATACGCCTGTTTGCGACCATCATCGATGCCCAGCGTTGTATTGGCCTGGCGGTCGCCTTTGAAAATAATTTTCGCCAGATTACGGTGGCGGGCAAAGGTACCGTCAATTTCCTCTCTCTTTTTATTAAATAGATCAGTCGCAGCATACTGCTCGCCATACTCCCGAATCTGTTGCTGGCTAAGCTGTTCCAGATTGCTAATTTCTGTAAGATAATCATCCAGTTGAGTTTCCGTAATGCCTACAGTACCCAGCTCGGCCAAGATTTCGGGCTGTTTGGCATTGGTGAAAGCGACTTTCATTTTCGCAATCAACTGTTCTGCGGAAACATATTGGTTTCTCGACGATTTGTTACCGCTTTGCGGATTTGTGTTTTCAGGATTTTCCATTATTTTATGTATTTAATTGTAAATATAACAAATAAATAGTGAAATAAACAAATTATCAATTACAGAAATCATTCCGCAATGTTGTTTTACCATTTCCTGCACTTGCGGAACCATTTCTAACGCTTGCGGAATGATTTCTAACAGTTGCGGAACCCTTTCTAACAGTTGCGGAACCATTTCTAGCAGTTGCGGAACCATTTCCTGCAGTTGCGGAATGATTTCATGCAGTTGCGGAACTATTTCCTGCGCTTGCGGAAGGATTTCTGAAGCGTGTGGAAGGATTTGGCAGAGCAAAAAGAAATCTCCGAAGTGGGAACTTCGGAGGTTGGGGTTTTAGATGCTACGCGATCGAATCGCGCGGGAGCGTTTGGGGATAACTTATGAATCTTTGTTTTCAACTCGATAAAAAAACCCGAAGCATTTTGCAATGTTCGGGTTAAAATATTCTTATTTTATAGTGCTCAGTTATAGCAGATTGTATAATAGGGCACTTTTGTTCTGCAAATATATAACATTAGATGCTATAAATCAAACTTTATCTTATTATTTATTATTCTGTTTACTAAAACTTTAGATTTTCCTTTTTCAAATTCTGCTCGCAAATCGCGCTCCAAATCTTCCGCTCTATTTTGGGAAACTTTACTTAACAAATAAAGCAATAACCTAATAGAAGCATTCAGATTTGTAGTATTGCTGGTCTTGAATCTATATTTTAAATTAGGGATTCTTCTGATTCCGATGGGTTGATTAAAATCATATAGTACCGCATTATGTGAGCAAATATTCCGGATATTAATTATAGATAGCAAATAGTTGTTTAGAAGAGATACGTCGCGAAATCCATACACACCTGCTATTTTCTTTTTTAGTTCTTCATTTTTCAGGTTAGAATAAAACTTGAACGTCTGCCCAAAAGTAAAAAATTCAAATACTTTCCATGCGGGCGCAAATGCATCATGGGGATATTTTATGTGGTGCTTTGCTAAAATGTTGTTATTTGTTTTAAGTATGTAATAAATATTATTAAACTCCTTAAGAATTTCATTGTTCACGATCTTTGGATCTGCATACCATATATTATTGGAACTGTAAAGATTGGAAGCGTAATAGACCAATTGTGTACGAAAATGAACTTCTAACCTGTATATATACCGGAGCAAGAGCATTTTTATATCGAAATCAAAATAATAGAGATCTATAATGTCATCCAAACATATTCCTTCTTCAAAATTGTGCGTTAGTGGATCCTGAAAGTAATAAAAGTAAAACCCCAACCTGTAATAACCAACATCCAGCAAGATTTCCATTGCTTTTTCGTCATTTCGTATTTCCAGGCCCCTATCTTTTAACAATTTTAGTTGGGCTTGAACAGTAGTCGCAACATTTCCCATATTTCCTGAATGTGTTTGTTTAATATGTTTAGGTTAAAAGTTTTTCCGATATAATCAAACTTTACTTATTCCCTTTCGCCCTATTGTGCGTTTTGCACAACATCTCGCAGTTTTTTGAATCAGTTGCACCCCCTTTGCTCCATGCTGAAACATGGTCTGCATCCATTTCAGTGAATTTGTAAATTCGGGTTTTGTTGGAATCGTGACCAAGAGTGCATAAAGGACAGTTGGAAATTTTGTTATCAATTGCCTTTTTGGTTTGCAGGGCGTACACCGATTTCTTCGTGGCTTCATCGAAAACGCGGACTTCTAATAATTTTGTGTCTACACAACCGCCCAAAATATATTCAAAGATTCCTTTTCGAGTTTTGATGTAAGGGTCTGCGTAGAGTTCGCGAACTTGCGCTGATATTGCTTTCGGGTCATATGGTTTTTTGCGGTAAGTTTCGTATAATCTGCCCCACTCTAGTCCGCGCATTTCTGTTTCTACGTCATCAAATACGGTGGAAACCCAATCGATCACACTCGTAAAATAATTTTTGAGTTCCGTGATGTTGGTTTGGAACCGGTGGCTGCTCATGTAATCGTCAATCTTTCATTTTCGCAATCAACTGTTCTGCGGAAACATATTGGTTTCTGGGAGAATTACCGCTTTGCGGATTTGTGTTTTCAGGATTTTCCATTATTTTATGTATTTAATTGTAAATATAACAAATAAATGGTAAAATAAACAAATTATCAATTACAGAAATCATTCCGCAATGTTGTTTTACCATTTCCTGCACTTGCGGAACCATTTCTAACAGTTGCGGAACCATTTCCTGCAGTTGCGGAACCATTTCCTGGAGTTGCGGAATGATTTCCTGCAGTTGCGGAGGGATTTCTGGGGGTTGCGGAAGGATTTCTGAGGGGTTGTGGAAGGATTTAGCGGCGCAAAAAGAAACTTCCGAAGTGGTGGACTTCGGAGGTTGGGTTTAGTGGGGGCTACGCTATGGAATCGCGCGGGAGCGGGGGATTCTATAAATCTCAGCCATTACGTTTGGTTACACTAATCCAAGATTTATCAAAACCTAATGCCGTTAAGACATCTTCTTTATTTAGCGTTTCAGGCTCTTTAATTTTTACTAGTAAACTATCTTCTGGAATTTCCTCAATTATGGTAAACTGGGATCCATGAGGTTGCCATGTAAACCGGTGTTCTGTTGTAGATTTCTCAATCCCAACAAGATTATCATTTTTGTTCCATTCCCAAGCAAAAAGCTCCGGATCATATCGAATAGTGTCAAATTCAAATACCACAACTTCAGTCAGGTCGTTAGATTTTACTAAAACTACTGTTCGTAAGTTTTGAAATTTTTCTCTAACAGCAGAAACTCTTTCATTCCATATTTCTAAAACGGATTGTCCAACTACATTTGGATCATGCTGTGTATCAATCGTTTCACCGAAAGAATACACTGGGGAGTTTCGGCCTGAAATTAATCTTACCTTTTTCTGCGTTGCAGGTTTAGTTGCTTTAACAGTTTTTGCTCCCCAAGCAGTATTACCTAGAATAATATCATCAAGGCCAACATTTGAGGGTTTCCATTCAGCACCGATACAAGTTGCAAAAATTGCTTCGAACTCGGAGCCTTCGAGTATCGCTTTACCTTTGGATGCTAGTAGATAAACTAGCTCTTTACCAAGGATAAATGGAAAGTTCTTTGGAAACTCATTTAAAGGAAATGGTGGTAACGATTTCTCTACCGTTCTTAGCTTGGGTTTATTTTTTGCCATATTCTACTTGATATTCTCTCAAAACGGTCGTCATATCCAAAGTTGTTGCTACATAAGGCAATAACTTTAAAATCGTGGCTTTTACCAGGTTTACAGGAACTGCGTTTCCTGCTTGTTTTCTCGCCTGAGTATCGTTATTAATAATATGGTATGTGTCCGGAAAACCTTGTAATCTAAACATCTCTCTTGGAGTTAACCTTCTTTCGCCATTTACAAGTAAATAATTATAGGAAGCTCCCGCTCGTAATGCACAAGAATATGGATAGCTGCAAATATTTCCAGATTTGTTTTCGTGCCAAATGGATAGTTTATATGCGGATTTATGGCTGTTCTTTCTTTTTTCTCTTATATATTCAGAAGCATGATACTTTTGGTCAACCTTTTTCTCTAATATTTCAGATAGAGGTCTAAATGGACGCACAGGTGAAGGAAAAGAAAACAGAATTGGTTCCCTATGTCCTACTATTAAAACTCTTTCTCTTTTTTGTGGGAGACCGTAATCAAGGGCATTTAATACTGCATATTGAACGTGATAACCAAGATCACTTAAGGTTTTAAGGATAACCTTTAACGTTTGGCCTCCATTATGTCCTACCAATTGTTTCACATTTTCAAGAATAAATGCCTTGGGCATTTTTTCTTTCAAAATGTTAGCAATATGAAAAAACAATGTTCCTCGAGTATCATCAAAACCTTTCATCTGTCCGATGATACTAAAAGGTTGGCAAGGAAAACCCGCAAATAGGATATCATGATCAGGAATTGATTTTACGTCAACTTGTGTAATATCCCCTGCAGGCCTATGTCCAAAATTATTTTCGTAACTATCTTGGCAATATTTATCTATGTCAGAAGAGAAGACACACTTGGGAACAATGTTGTTTTCAGTACAAGCCTCATCCATTGCAACTCTGAAACCGCCAATCCCACAAAACAAGTCAATAAATTTTATTGTTTCCATTTTGAAAATTATATTATGCAAACTTAATGTATTTAAGATTATTAAGAAAGTATGTATTTAAATTACCTGCAAAATCAATCTAAAACATTCCAACTTTACTACAATTCGTTAGCAGTCAAATCACAGAGCAAAATTTCATTAGAAACAAAGCTATTTTCTCAAATAAACTTTATTTTTGAAAAAAAATTTAAAAATGCTACTAAACCAACTCAAAACCTCCCCTACCACCATCAACTTTAAAGAAGTGATTGCCTATATTGATGAACATTATGATTTCGTGCCGACGAAATTCAGGAACGGAACTGCGGTGAATGAAGCGGGGGAAAATAACGGCTCGTGTAAGGTTTTCAGTTTTGCAAAGCTGAAGGGGCTTAACGAAGAGGAAACGCTGGCGCTGTTCGGGGATTTCTACAGAACTGATGTGCTGGAAAATCCTGAAGGCAGCGACCACCAAAACATCCGCAACTTTATGCAATATGGATGGGACGGAATTGCTTTCGAGGGAGAGGCACTGGCTGAAAAGGACTAACCTGCAAAATGTTTGGCGTAATTCTTGAAAGTGCTAAGTCATAAAAAAATATTATTATGAATCCAGCACTTTTAAGAAAAATCCTGATGTGGGTTGCGCCAATTGCAATCGGTTATTTTATGAAAAAATACGAAGAACGTCAAGCCAAAAAACAACAGGAAAAAACAATGGCAAACGCCAAGTAAATAAAAATACCGCATCATTTACGGAGGCCACTGAAAAACCGTATCAATTTTAGGATTTATGGTTTTCGGTCATTAACTAAGAGCTTATTACAGGAGTTTAAATTCTGTAATGAGCTCTTTTCCTTTTTTTGAAGTTTTGATTTTATCGGGGGTATGAGGCTGCTTTTGGCTTAAGCATTGCCCGTTTTTAGATGTATTGGTTTTTTGCCCTTCCCTTTCAGATTAATTTCAGAATTCTCTTCAAATTGACTGCGAAAATAGCCATCGCTCCCTGCATCTGCATATTTTCTAGGCCATAGGATGTTGCTTTGCCGTATCCGTGGGCGTTTTTAAGTTCGCTGTTTTTCGCCTCAATCTTATACCGTTGCTTCGATTTCTCCCTGTAATAATCGCTTTCCTGAAAATCCATTTGATCCTGATGCAGTTCTGATTTTATGGAGACAGAATAGGTCTTAGATTTTGCTCCATCTTTGTAACAGCCTTCTCTCATGGGGCATAATCTGCATTTTTCTATATCAAAATAATATACATCCACTTGGTTTTTGCCAACATTCTTTTTGTTTTGGCGGGCTTTTCTTGTCGCCAGATGTCCTGCGGGACAAACAAATCTGTCAGCATCTTTGTTATAGTCAAACCGGTCTTGATCTTTTCTAAATCTCTGTGTAATAGAAGGATTCAGTTTTGCTACGATTTTAATGCTCTGATCACGGGCAATTTTCAGATTTTCTTTCCCGGAATAAGCGGCATCACCAATGATCGCCTCCACGTCCATTCCGTTTTCCTGGCTGATTTTTAAGAGTTTGGGCAGTTCTGGGCCGTCTCCTTTTTCGCCCGAAGTAACCACCGCCGCCGTAATAATGCGTTCCTCACTCATTGCCAGGTGTGTCTTGTAACCAAAAAATGGACTGTCAGCCGACTTGTGTCCTGTTTTGGCATCCGTATCTTTTGAAAAAACCAACTGTTCGCCAGTGTCATTGGCTGTTTCCTTTAACAGGTTCAGTTTCTCCTTTACTGCCGGAATCGAACTTAGGGAGGGCTCGTTTTCAATAGATTTTTCAAGCTCTTTGCAGTAGGCTAATTCTTTGTTCAAATCATTTTCAACATTCTTGGATGGCATTTTAGACTTGAACTCTTCGTCAAACTGATAAACTGTTTTGCGAAGTAACTTGGAACGTTCCCTAAGCACTTCCAGCGCCGAAAAAGGGTTTGATCGGGACAAGGTATGCGTGGCATCCACAATGATGGATTTGCTTTTTATGATGCCTTTGTCAATAGCTATTGCGACGGTTTTTCCTATCAGCAAATTCAATAAATCGGTGTCCTTCAAACGCAGTTTTCTAAATTTAGTGAGGGAACTGGGATTGATCACGTCCTCTTCCGGAGCCATTTCCAAAAAATATTTGAACGACATATCGAACCGCGAACGCTCCACAACGTCCACATCAGAAAGGGTATAAATACTTTTAAGCAAAAGATATTTAAACATGCGGATTGGACTTTCGGCATTACGACCATTATTTAAACAATATTTGTTCAAAAGTTCATCATAAATGAAGGAGAAGTCAATCACCTCGTTAATTTTACGAAGAATATTCTCCTTTGGAATGATCAGGTTATATAAATCAGAATAGGCACTAAACTGAACTCTTTGCTGTTGTACTAACATCTATAAATGACTGGTTTACAAATTAAATATACAAAAAAAGGAGCGAAAACATTACTGTTTTAACTCCTTTTTTCTGATTGCCCAGAAGACTTTTTCAGTGGCCTCCATTTACGACGCGGTATTTTTTATTTTTAAAGTTCAAAGGCTTTTGCTTCTCTATATTCTTTCAATAGATTTTCAAATACCTTTTCTACCGGCAATATCTCATCAATTAATGCGGAAACCTGGCCGATTTCCAGTTCACCATCTTCTAAATCACCTTCGAACATGCCGCGTTTTGCGCGCGCTCTGCCGAGCATTTTCTTTAAAGCTTCTGCATCTCTTCCTTTCTCATAAAGTTCTTCTAATTCGTAGAAAAATTTATTTTTAATCAATCGAACGGGTGCTAATTCTTTCAAGGTAAGTTGTGTATCTCCTTCCCCTAAAGAAATAATTTTATTTTTAAAATCAGCATGAGAGCTCGCTTCTTCAGTCGCTGCAAAGCGAGAACCGATCTGTACGCCATCTGCACCGAGAATCATCGCAGCTTTCATCTGAGAACCCAAAGCAATTCCGCCGGCGGCAATCAGCGGTTTTGTGATGTGTTTTCTCACATTCGGGATGAGGCAGAAAGTAGTTGTTTCATCTCTTCCGTTGTGACCTCCGGCTTCGAAACCTTCGGCTACAATTGCATCAACACCAGCTTCTTCACATTTCATTGCAAATTTTGTTGACGAAACCACGTGCGCCACTTTTATGCCTTCTTTTTGTAAAGTTTCTGTATAAACTTTAGGATTTCCGGCAGAAGTGAACACGATTTTCACGTCTTCTTCCAAGATAATATTGATGATTTCTTCTAAATTTGGATAGAGCAATGCCACATTTACCCCAAAAGGTTTGTCGGTTGCAGCTTTGCATTTCCTGATGTTTTCGCGTAAAATATCGGGATACATACTTGCGGAACCAATGAGTCCCAAACCGCCGTTATTGGAAACCGCAGATGCCAAACGCCAACCGGAATGCCATATCATTCCACCTTGGATAATGGGATATTTAATTTGAAATAATTCTGTGATTTTGTTTTGGTTTTCCTTGTAGATTTTCTCGGCGATTCCGAAATGGATAAAATTGCTCATGATGTAAATTTAAAAAAAATCTGAGAAGCTTGGAACCTTTATATTTCAAAAAAAAATCTCCGCAATTGCAGAGATTATAAATTTATTTGGCTTCAGCTTTGCGCCAATCGGTTTTGAAAGTACAATCTTTATATCGATCGTTGATGGAGATAAATACATCTGGTAATTTCTCTTTCACCCATTTTTCAACCATTTCGTTTTTCTTTTTATTAAGCGCCATTTGCTTAATTCTGTCGTAATCGGTCACAAGGTCCAGTTGGTGAGCTGCGATGATATCGTCAACTTTCACGATACTTACTACTTTTTTATCTTGTTGCAAAGTATCTTGGAAAACATCAGTAATATCCCCTTTATTTAAACCAGCAATCTGATAAGAGATGGATGGAGGGAGATTCAGTTTTTCAATTCTGTCGGATCCATCTTCTGCAGTTATAATACCAGCATTGAACTTCGTTTTCTTGTCATCAGAAAATCGATAAGCTGCTTCCTTAAAGGTAAGTCTGCCATTTAAAATTAAAGTTCTTATACTATCGAGTTCTTTTTTTGCCGCTTCAATTTCTGCATCATTAGGTTCAGCTTTCAATAAAATGTGTCTTGCATCGTAGTTCTTACCGCTTTTTTTCACTAATTGAATTAAGTGATAACCGAATTCAGATTCTACTGGATCAGAAATTTCACCTTCCTGAAGATTAAGCGCCGCAGCTTCGAAAGGTTTCACCATTTTTCCTTTAGAAATATTCTTGTACAGACCACCGTTCGCTGCGGAACCCGGATCTTCGGAGTAAATTCTCGCCAGATTTTCGAAAGATTCGCCGGCTTGAATGTCTTGTTTTATTTTGTTGAGTTTAGCGATGATTTCGTCTTTATGAGCATCTGTAAGCTTCGGATACATCGTAATTTGTGACAAACTCACCTCGTCTTTCACTTCGGGCAGCTGAAATTTGTACGTATTGAAAAAATCAGTTACTTCGTTCGGAGTTACGTCGGCTTTTTCGGTAATTCTACCATATTTCATTTGTCCGTAATAGTTGTCGGTATCAATTTTTTCGATGGCGTTTTTCATCTCATAGCCTGTACGGAATTTATAAGTTGCCAACATGGTTTTTTCATCCGGAAACTGACCTAGGATCTGCTCGTATTTTTGGTTAGCAGCTTCTTTGATGGCTTCGGATCTGTTTTCGATCAAAGTATCTCTTTTGGCTTCATAAATCATCAATTTGTTGCTGATGATGCTTTCTACAAATTCGCAACGATCGGAAACTTGCGCCCCTTGTTGCTTAGCATAATTGGCTTGATCCTCGATATCCGATTCCAAAATAATTTCGTTTCCTACTACCACCGCAATTCCATCCACCAAAGCTCCGGATTGTAATTGTGCATTTAATTTCACCCCAAAAAAGGCAAAAATCATGGTAAAAAGAAGCGCAAATTTTATTTTCTTGTTCATATTCATTTTTTAACGATTTGCAAAATTATCATTCTAAACGAGATAAACTGCATTTTTTATTATAATTATTTCTTAAAATTCTTTTCCAAATCTTTCATAAACTCGGGCTGAATCACAATATTGGTGTTGGCTTTTTGCTGAGCGATAATCTCGGAAAGCTTCGCTTCAGTTACTGCATCTTTTAGCAATTCTTTAGCTTCTTCCTGCGTCATTTGGGTAGGGGGAAGAATTTGGTCGATTGCGATAACCAGAGATCTTTCCTCCATTTTAGTTTGATGAACACCGGTTTTGAAAGGAACTTTGTATTTGGTAAAAACATCTGCATCTTCCGACATTTCCCCTTTTTCAAAATGTACGAGGATTTGCTTTTTATCGTTGAGTTTACCATAATATTTAGCTTTCAAGTTTTCCCAGTTTTTAGGATTCTTGATTTCCTTTTGAATTTCGCTATTGAGTTTTTCATCAGCAATGATGGCCACTCTACCTTCTGCTCTGTTACCCCAAAAGTATTTTGCTTTGTTTTTATTGTAATATTCGGTCAACCACTCCGGATGTTTTGTAATTTCTTCGTTAATGTATTTCGAAAAAATATAATCTGAAAACAAACCTTTTCTGAAATCGGTAAGTTCTTTTTTAATCTCTTTTTGATTGGTGAAATCTTCGCTGTAAAACCTCATCACATCTTGATCATTAACACCTTTCAAAGCTTCTGCCCACAATTCCGGAGTTAATTTTTCTGCTTCACTTTTTTTATCAGCAATTAATTTTTTAAGATCACCTATGGTGGTTTTATACTTTTTGTACTGATAAAGAACCGTATTATCTTTCGCCGCGTTGAACGCTTGGTAAGATTTCTTCACGTTCTGAAATTCCGGAAATTCCTTGTAGGATGGATCGGATTTCACGAAAGCAAGCATTTTTTCCTGAAGATTTTCGCCATACAATGCGCTGTTCATGTCTTTTAAGAAAAATTCTCTGTTTTTATCCGTCAAAATATAAGGTTCAACATTATAAAGATTAAAAACAAAATAATTTTCCCCGAAAAGAATTGGTTCCGGCAAATAATACCCGGATTTTTTTCCTTTGAAAGCTTCATACACATCATCTGGAAGCGTTGGTGAACCCATGACTACTCCACCGTTTTCTTTTTCATGCTCGTTGGCTCCGTACAATTTAGCAACTTCTTGAAAGCTTTTTCCCGATTTCAAATCGGTGTAAATTTTGGTTTTCATCGCTTCGGACTCGGCATTTTTCGGATAAGAAATAGTTCCGAAAATCATATATCCCAAACTTGGTCTTGAGTTTTGGACTTTAGCAAAAGCTACATAATTTGGAGTATTTTGCAATTTGGTAAGTGAATTATTTGGCAAAACCTTTATTTCAGAATACAAACCGTTATCAACGCTTCCCGGCTTAATGTAAATCCCCTTCGGCCCGTTTTTCGTGTACTTGGAAATCGCATCTTCCATCGTCATTTTCCCGGATTTCACGTCATCGTAAATCTGTTGATAATTATTTTTATCGCCTTCCGCTTTTTGCACCATGAAAATTTGCACCAATTTCTCGGTCTGGCTGTCTTTCAAATATTGGTTCAAAACCGGATCTACCACATTTTTAGGATAGAAAAATTTCGATCGCAGTTCACCTTCTTTATCCATCATTTTTTCGCGGAAAGATGCTGTTGTATCCACCATTTTTTGGGCAGCAAACTGTTGCAGAAGAATAAAATCTTCTGTTGCTTTAATGGTTTTGGTGATGCCTGCATTTTGCAAACCATATTGGTACTCCTTTTTGAAATCGGTTAGCGAAATGCTATCTTTTCCGATAATCATATACTGCGCAGAAAGGGTGTTTCCCAAACCTGCCAACATCATGAAAGCAACTATTTTTTTCATACTACGGTCTTCTTGTGGTGAAGATTTTATTTTAATTAAAAGTTCGTGTGTTGTCCGAAATAATTTATACCTCTACTTCAAAAGTCGTTAATTCCTTGAACTCCTGAATTCTGTTCATCATCTCAACTTCTGTAACTTCCTGTAATTTTTCGGTTCCGAATTTTTCAACAGTGAAAGATGCCATTGCCGAACCTACCATTATAGCAGATTTCATGGTTTCGAAACTGAAATCTTCTTTTTTGGCAAGATAAGAAGCAAAACCACCAGCAAACGTATCTCCGGCTCCGGTTGGATCGAAAACTTCTTCCAAAGGAAGCGCCGGAATGGCGAAGATCTTACCGTCGTGGAAGAGCAATGCACCGTGCTCACCTTTTTTAATGATGACAAATTTCGGCCCCATGGTATGGATTTTTTTCGCGGCTTTTACCAAAGAATATTCTCCGGAAAGTTGGCGCGCTTCTTCATCATTAATAGTAATAACATCGGTCTTTGCAATCATTTCCATCAAAACATCCCAAGCGGAATCCATCCAGAAATTCATGGTGTCGAGAATCACTAATTTTGGACGTGTGTTCATTTTTTCCAGCACAGAAAGCTGTACTCCAGGATGAAGGTTTCCTAAAAGTAAGATCTCGGAATCCTGCATAGATTCTGGAATTTTCGGATCAAAGTTTTCTAAAACATTCACTTCAGTGGCCAAAGTATCTCTAGAATTCAGATCATTGTGGTATTTTCCGCTCCAGAAGAAAGTTTTTCCGTCTTTTACGACTTCAATACCTTCGATATTTACGCCTCTTCCGCTCAACATATCTAAATCGGATTGATGAAAATCGCCTCCTACAACCGATACAATTCCTGATTTCACATTCAAAATTGAAGCTGCAATACCAATGTAAGTTGCGGCTCCACCTAAAATTTTATCTGTTTTTCCGAATGGCGTTTCAATGGCATCAAAAGCGACTGATCCTACGACTAAAAGTTTCATTTATAAAGTTTTATTTTAATTAAAAATTATGGGTTTGTTATTCTTTCTACTGCTTATTTCCACTGAAAAGTATCGATTAAATGCAGCATATCTTTTTTGATATATTCTATCGCAGGTGCCAAAGAATCTGGTTTTGGACGAGAGTTAAAATATAAATTTGCGGTCACGTAATGCCTTGTGGAATCGGTGACAAAAAACTGGAGATTCGATGCTGTTGGACCTTTCAGCTCATAGAAATTCCCGAAAACTTTGCGTTCCGGATAACTGAAAGATTTGGTATCAATCGAGCTGGCTTTGATCGTATGTTCGTACACCATTTTCTCGGATTCTTTAACATGAAGAGCAAAATCGTTCTTTATCGGAAAATAAGTGATGAAAACTTTGGCTTTCATTTTTGGGTAATAAATGTAATACCAACAAGCATTTTTGGCATTTTCAATTTTGGCAAAATCCGAATATTCGAAAGTAAAATTACATGGCGAAGAAAACGCCTGATAATTGGGTTGCGGATATTCCAAACGTAGTTCACCGGAAGGTTTCGGCTGCGTTTCTGGACTACAGGAAACCAAAACAAATCCTAAAAAAGTGAAAATGAGTTTTTTAAACATTGCGCAAAAGTACAAATTAGATTTGAGATGGTGAAGCAGATTTCCCAAGAGTGATTTCTTGTTAATTTTCATTGTTATTTTAAACAAAAAAAGACTTAGGAATCCCGGTTTTGTGTTATCAATCATTCAATTCTATGAGATTCCTAAGTCAGATCAAAAGTTATTTTTTCGTACAACTTTTGTTTTTAGATTTCATTTAATTATAAAAGTTAAACTTCTGTTATTCAATGATTTTTAAATAATTTTCCAGTGGTTTTGGGAAAGATTTCTTGGAAGAACCTTCTAGATTTTCAATGGTAAAATCGTATTCTTTAGCAAAATCATTCAATAATTTTTTCGTCGGTAAGTTGACCTTATATATATATATGGTTAAATTTTTATGAGTGAGTTTGTGCAAAACCGTCTTCATTGATACCAAATATCTTGAAAAAGACTCGGGAATTTCAACCGGAAATTCATACAATTTTTTCCATATAAAATCTTCTTTTCTTTGTTTAATTAAAAACGAATGGCCGAACTGAACAAAATAATAAGTAAGTTCCAAATCCTGTGGTTTCACCTTCTTCGATTTCACCGGAAAGTCCTGAATTTTTCCTAAATTAAATGCCAAACAGTCTTTATTTAAAGGGCAAATTTCACATTTCGGATTTCGAGGTTTGCAAATTTCTGAACCCAAATCCATCATCGCTTCGTTGAAATGGCCAGCATGTTTCTCAGGCATCATTCGCAAAGTCAATTCAGAGAAATATTTAAATGCGCTGGAATTCGACACATCAAAATCATCCGCAAAAACCCGCGACAATACCCGATAAAAATTACCATCAACCGCCGGAATCTTTGCCCCGAAACAAATACTGGAAATCGCTGCCGCAGTATATTTTCCGACCCCTTTTAATTGCAAAATATCTTCATACTTTTCAGGAAATATCCCTTGATAATCCTCCATAATTTGTTGTGCTGCTTTATGAAGATTCAATGCGCGAGAATAGTAACCAAGCCCTTTCCAGTAGAGGAGAACCTCCTCTGTATCCGCATTTGCTAAGGTTTCTACATCTGGAAATCTGTTAATGAAATTATGATAATGATTAAGACCTTGTTCGATTCTGGTTTGCTGAAAAATAATTTCGCAGATCCAAATTTTGTAGGGATCATTTGTAGATCGAAAAGGCAAGTCTCTTCCGTGCGTTCTGTACCAAGCCAATAGTTTTTCACCAACGTGAAGAAAATCAGCATTTTGTTTTTTAGTTTTCAAAAAATGTTCTTATATTTGCACACCAAAAATATAAATAAATAAAGGAAATGACAAAGGCAGAATTGGTGAACACCATCTCAAATAAATTGGGAACTGAAAAGAATGAGACTCAGAAAGTTGTAGAAGCATTCATGCAGGAAATCAGAACTTCAATGTATAATGGCGACAATGTTTATTTAAGAGGATTCGGATCATTTGTAATTAAAACCAGAGCAGCAAAAACGGGAAGAAACATTTCTAAAAATACAGCAATTGAAATCCCAGCTCACAATATCCCGGCTTTCAAACCATCAAAAACATTCGTTGAGAAGGTGAAAACCAAAGTAGCAATTAAATAGTAAACTGAATAAAACGATAAGTTACAAATTAAAAATTTATAAATTATGCCAAGCGGAAAGAAAAGAAAGAGACACAAGGTTGCAACTCACAAAAGAAAGAAAAGAAGAAGAGCGAACAGACACAAGAAAAAATAATCTCTTCGCGATTTACAATATAACAATATAGTTGGTGTTTTTATATTCATAAAACCTCACCAACTATATTTTGTTTTATCTAAAATTTGAAAACTCTCAAATCATTGCAGATTTTTCTCACGAAAATCTCCCATTAATCAATCTTTTTCAAATATCCTTTAAACAGATAAAACATCATTAAGCAATAAAAAACAATTAAATAATTTTAAACAATAGCCATAAAATCCAGAAATCTTTATTGACTATCCCTCTAAATTTTTTAATTCCTTAACTCAACAATGAAGAAAGAACTGATTATTTCACATGAAGATGAGAACTCCAAAATCGCCCTACTCGAAGACGGTCGGCTGTTCGAATTACACGAGCAGGAAGACAAAAGCGACTTCGTAGTTGGGGATTTATTTATTGGTAAGGTAAAAAAACTGGCTCCCAACCTCAACGCAGCTTTTGTAAACATCGGTTACGAAAAAGATGCTTTCTTGCACTATCAGGATTTGGGACCGCAATTTCTCACGTATAAAAAATTTCTAAAAGATACTCTCGCTAAAAAACAGCAGAATTCTTCACTGAAAAACTTCGAAATTCAGCCGGAAATCAACAAAAATGGAGCGATAGACAAAGTTCTCGCAAAAGACGATAGCGTAATTTTGCAAATCACTAAAGAACCGATTTCCACAAAAGGCCCTAGAATTTCTACCCAAATTTCTTTAACCGGAAGATTTCTCGTACTGATTCCTTTCGACAAAAGCGTTTCAATTTCCAAAAAAATAAGCAATGCCGAAGAAAGGGAACGTTTGCGAACTTTAATTGAAAGCATTAAACCAGAAGGATTCGGAGTTATCATAAGAACCGTAGCCGAAGGTAAAAAAGTGGCCGAACTGCACAATGACATGAATCAATTGGTGCAGAAATGGGAAACAACCTTCAAAAATCTTCAAAAAAACAAAGTTCCAAGCAAGATTTTAAGTGAAGAAGATAAAGCTTCTGCGATTCTTCGCGACAATTTCAATGCAGATTTCGTTTCTATTATTTGTGACGACGAGCAAATGGTGAACGATATGGAAGCTTATATCGAAGTTATCGCTCCGGAACGGAAAAATATCGTGCAGTTCTACGACAAACCAATTCCATTGTTGGAATATTACAACGTAGAAAAACAACTGAAACAAAGTTTCGGCAAGCACGTAAATATTCCAAGTTCTAAAGGCGCCTATTTGGTCATCGAACACACCGAAGCACTACATGTGATCGATGTAAACTCCGGAAACAACATTTCATCTGGAAATTCAGCAAGCAAAGAACACGCATTGACTGTGAACAAAATGGCTGCTACAGAGATTGCTCGCCAACTCAGACTTCGCGATATGGGCGGAATTATCGTGGTAGATTTTATCGACATGATCAACGCTGACCACCGAAAAGATTTATACGAACACCTGAAATCAGAAATGAGCCGCGACAAAGCGCGCCACAAAATTTTACCACCTAGCAAATTCGGACTCATCCAAATCACGCGACAAAGAACGCGTCCCGAAAAACAAATAGAAACCAAAGAAGAGAACCCAAATATTGATGGCGAAATCTTGGCCCCAATTGTTGTGGTAGAACGTATGGAAGAAGTCATTCGAAACATCATCCAAAAGGAAAAAGGCAAAATCTTCTTACATGTTCACCCATTTGTGGAAGCTTATCTTACGAAAGGTTTAATAAGCACCCAAATGAAATGGTTTTTAAGGTACAAAAAGTGGGTCACCATCATCCCAAGAGATTCCTTCAAATACCTGGAATACAAGATTATCAACTCGAAAAAAGAAGAATTAATGAGTTATTCGAATTAAAAATTTGAAACTCAGAAAGTCCCATTTTTTTATAAAAATTCAGAACTCTCGTAAATTTTCGGGAGTTTTTTTTTGATTTTTTGATAAAAAATCCTTTGAAAACATTTCAATTTTAACATCTATTTAAAACAAATTCCATCCTCAATTTCATATATTTGGGATATGGAATTATATGGACGAGATTTAGTAAAAAAAATACAAACCGCCGAACTTTCAGGCGAAAATGCCCACGCCATTTATTCGCCACCATATCGCCCCGTATTTTCTTATGACGAAATTCTTACCAAAAACCCAAAATTTGCGGCGGTAAATATTGTTCTTTACCTGAAAAACAATGAATGGCATTTCCCATTGATGGTGAGAAGTACGAACCAACGCGACCGTCACAGTGGCCAGATTTCACTTCCGGGTGGAAAAAAAGAAGAAAACGATCGTAATTTTGAAGCAACCGCAAAACGCGAAACTTCTGAAGAAATGGGAATTCCAGAACATTACATCCGGATTATTCGGGAAATGTCGCCTATTTATATTCCGCCAAGCAATTTTTATGTAAGACCATTTATTTCCTACACCAAAAAAAATCCGGAATTTATTTTACAAGAGAGCGAAGCTGTCGAATTAATTGAGTTTCCGGTTTCCTCAATCCTCTCGCTTTCGGATCGTCCGGAAATGATGGTTTTGCCAAGTTCCAGAGGGATTGAAGTTCCGGTAATTAACTTCAATGGATACATAATTTGGGGAGCAACTTCAATGATTTTAAGCGAATTCAGTACATTAATGAAAAATTTGTAAATTCGCAGATTATGATAAACTGATAATGGCGAAGAAAAATATTTTCACGGATGCATTTGGCAATCTGTATTTCCTAAAAAGACTCATCATTTTCATTCTGGGGATCGTGTCTTACAGAAGATTTAATGGTTTTAATAAACTTAAAATTTCTGGAACCGAAAATCTGGTAAATCTTCCGGATTCCAATGTTCTTTTCGTCTCAAATCACCAAACGTATTTTGCCGATGTAGCGGCGATGTATCACGCTTTTTGCGCAGTGAACAATGGTTACCTTAATTCCATTAAAAATCCGATTTACCTGTTGAATCCGAAAGTAGATTTTTATTACGTAGCTGCCGAAGAAACGATGAATAAAGGGTTGATGACCAAGATCTTCAAACTTGCAGGTGCTGTTACCGTAAAAAGAACTTGGCGCGCAGAAGGGCAAAATGTGAATAGAATGGTAGATTTAACCGAGGTTGAAAATATCATGAAAGCACTGGATAACGGATGGGTAATCACTTTCCCACAAGGAACAACCTCGGCTTTCGCGCAGGGAAGAAAAGGAACCGCTAAGCTGGTAAAAAACCAAAGACCGATCGTGATTCCTATTAAAATTAATGGTTTTAGAAGAGCTTTCGATAAAAAAGGTTTGCGAGTTAAAGTAACCGGCGTTAAACCTACGATGGAATTTAAGAAGCCTTTAGATATTGATTATGATAATGATGATGCACAAACCATTCTGAATAAAATAATGGTCGCCATCGAACAGACCGAAGATTTCAACGTTCTACATGAATATGATGAAACCTTGAAAGCTCAAAAAGCTACTGTAAAATCTTAAAAATTTTCTTAATGAAAAAAATTATTGCATTATTCATATTTGTAATATTAGCTGCCTGTAATACGCAGAAGAAATATTCTGATTTCGATTACAGCTATTCCCGAAGCGGCGGTTATGCTCCGATCTACGAAAACCTTTTAATCAAAGGGAATAATGCACATTATTCTTTGGAAGCACAGGGCAAGAAATTCAAAAAAGATTTCAAAATTACATCCGAGGAGCGCAAAAAAATTGAAAATGCACTTTCGCAAAATAATTTCCGCATGATTCGCGAAGATTATCAAAAAGTTTACGACAATATTTCGACAAGCATTAATGTAAAAATCGGGAAGCAATCGGGAAGCAAATCCGATGCATCGATGATTATGGAAGGCGATAAAAACCGTTGGAACAATATAACTTCGGTTTTTCAGGAAATCATCAAAAATAAAATTAACGCTACTTCATAACTTTTCGATCAAAGACCATGACCTTTTCAGAAATCTTGCAATATTCTACAAGCAAAACTCGTGTATTACTTTATACTTCTCAGTTTTCTATTGCCAAAATGGTTTTTCACGTACTTGATTTTTCAGGAAAAGAATATGATTTTTTTCTAATGAATGGCGAAAATCGATTTTCAAATCATGATTTTGTGATTTTAGAAACGGATGATGCCGAAAAAGCGAAAGATTTTGAACCAAATATCATTTTAATATCCGAAGAAATCAACTCAGATGATTTAGTTTCAGTATTAGAAAAAATTACTCCCGGCGGAGTTTTGATTTATCCTGAAAACAAAGAAGTGCTTATAGAAAAGGCAGAAAATTATTTCCGTAAACTTCCTTTTTCACCTACCGAAATCAGTAAATCCGACGATAATTTTATCCTGCATACGGATATGGGAAATATCCCTTTAATTTCAAAAGAGGAAGATCTCCTAAAAAATATCAATGGAATTCAGCTTCTTTGTCAGCAATTCGGCCTGATGGAGGAAGATTTTTATGAGCCGATGATGACTTTTGAATAAATATCCAAATCCTTTTTCGTTTGATTTTCAACCATTAAATATCTGAAATTAAACCAGATATATTCATTCCCTCAAGATCAGGAAAATTTCATTAAATTTACGATAATTAAAAAGTAAATAAAAATGAGATACCACCATTCCGGAAAAATACCTCAGAAAAGACATACGATTTTCAAGTCTGAAAACGACCAATTTTATTACGAACAATTGTTTGGTACCGAAGGTTTTCACGGAATTTCATCCCTACTCTATCATATCCATCGTCCAACGCAAATCAAATCGATCAGCGAACCTAAAGATGTGACGCCGAAAATTGCAGTTGAAAAAAATGTGACTCCCAGAATGCTTAAAGGAATGAATATCACTGCAGAAAACGACTTTATCGACAGCCGAAAAGCACTTTTGCTGAACAATGATCTGAAAATGGGATTGGCAAAACCGAAAAAATCCACCGAATATTTCTACAAAAATGCGGAATGCGACGAGTTACTCTTTATTCACGAAGGTAAAGGAACGTTGAAAACTTTTCTTGGAAATCTGGAATTTTCCGTGGGCGATTACCTTATTATTCCTCGGGGTACCATTTATCAAATCGAATTTGAAACTGAGAATAATGTAATTTTCTTTATTGAAGCACACTCGCCTATTTACACCCCAAAGCGCTATCGAAACGAATTTGGGCAACTTCTGGAACATTCTCCGTTTTGCGAAAGGGATATCATTGCGCCAACCTTTGTAGATCCCAAAGATGAAAAAGGTGAATTCACGATTAAAATAAAAAAGGAAAATCAAATTTGGGATTTCGTATATGCAAGCCACCCTTTCGATGTGGTTGGTTGGGACGGATATTTTTATCCTTTTAAATTTAATATCAAAAATTTCGAACCTATTACCGGTCGAGTTCATTTACCACCGCCTATTCATCAAACATTTGAGGCGCACAACTTCGTAGTTTGTTCGTTTGTGGCAAGAATGTACGATTATCATCCGCTTGCGATTCCGGCTCCTTACAACCACTCGAATATTGATTCGGACGAAGTTCTTTTCTATACTGAAGGCGATTTCATGAGCAGAAATCATATCGATTTGATGGATTTTACCCTACATCCGGGAGGAATTGTACATGGCCCGCATCCTGGAGCGATGGAACGCAGCATTGGCAAAAAATTTACCGAAGAGTACGCCGTAATGGTTGATCCTTTCCGCCCTTTGAAGCTTACCGAAGAAGCAATGAAAGTCGAAGATCCTTCGTATGCGACTTCGTGGCTCGAAAATTCAGATAATTATTTAGGGGATCGTTCCCAAGAATAATCATTATTTTTTTTCCTAAAACATGACAGAAATTAGCGATAATTTCTTCAAAAGCTGAGATTCCTCATTTCGGCTCTTAGCAGAATTTAGTAAATTTGAGAAATCAAACAACTGAAAATATGATTCAATATGTAAGCGCAGAAGAAGCGGTATCTCTCATAAAAAGCGGAGATAGAATTTTTTCGCATGGCAGCGCATGTACCCCAAACTTTTTGATTAATGAGCTTGCAAAGCAATCCTCACGCCTCACCAATGTAGAATTTGTTTCTATTACCCAACAAGGAAATGTAGAAATTGCAAAACCTCAATACGGCGATCATTTTTTTGTTAATTCCCTATTTGTTTCCTCACCGGTTCGCGATGCCGTAAATTCCGATCATGGAGATTTCGTTCCTGTTTTTTTAAGTGAAATTCCATTGCTTTTCAAAAACGGACATTTACCAATTGATGTTGCGATGATAACCGTTTCACCACCCGATCAACACGGATATTGCACCTTGGGAACCTCAGTAGATGTCGCTAGAAGTGCTGTAGATACTGCGAAAACAATTATTGCTCAGGTAAATCCAAAAATGCCGAGAACTCATGGTGATGGGTTGATTCATGTTTCTAAAATACATAAAATGGTTTGGCATGAAGAGGAACTTTTAACCGTAGATTATGGCGCAAAAGTGGGCGAACAAGAACTACTGATCGGCAAAAATGTCGCGGAATTGATTGACGATCGGTCCACCCTGCAAATGGGAATTGGAACCATCCCTGATGCCGTTTTGAAATGTTTAAATAACCATAAAGATTTAGGAATTCATACCGAAATGATCAGCGATGGTATTGTAGATTTGGTGGCAAAAGACATCGTAAATAACAAATATAAAGGAACGCACCTGAACAGAACCATTACCAGTTTTGCCTTCGGAACCAAGAAATTGTATGATTACATTGATGATAATCCTTCATTTGCTTTCATGGATGTGGAACATGTGAATTACCCGATCAATATCATGAAAAACAAAAAAATGGTGGCTATCAATTCGGCAATTGAGATCGATCTTACAGGACAAGTTTGCGCAGATTCTATCGGGACCTTTCAGTTCAGCGGAATTGGTGGCCAGATGGATTTCATGCGTGGCGCAGCGCTTTCCGAAGGAGGAAAACCTATTATCGCAATTTCATCAAGAACGAAAAAAGGAGTTCCGCGAATTGTACCGTTCCTAAAACCAGGAGCTGGCGTGGTAACCACAAGAGGCCATATTCACTATGTGGTAACTGAATTCGGGACAGCCTATCTCTACGGAAAAAATTTAAAACAGAGAGCAAAAGCCCTTATCGAAATTTCTCATCCTGATGATCGGGAAATGCTCGAAAAAGCAGCCTTTGAAAGATTTTATCAAAAATAAAAAATGCCCCAGAAGAGTTTCTAACTTTTTGGGGCATTTTATTTTTACGGTATTTTTTTATCAATTAATTTTAATTAAAAGACATCCATAGAAAATGGAATTTCGGCTATCCTAAAAATTTTGTAAATTGGCATATCTAAAAAAAGAATAAAATGTCAACACTTACTTTCGCCGAAAAAATAGCACAGGCAGAAAATTTTTTACCAATTAATGGTACTGATTATATCGAGTTTTATGTTGGAAATGCAAAACAAGCAGCCCATTTCTACAAAACAGCTTTCGGATTTCAATCAGTAGCTTACGCAGGACCGGAAACGGGCGTTCGAGATCGCGCTTCTTACGTTGTTCAACAGGGAAAAATTCGTTTGGTTTTAACTTCTGGTTTAAACTCTGATTCCCCGATTTGTGAGCATCAAAAAAAACATGGCGATGGAGTGAAAATTTTGGCACTTTGGGTTGATGACGCTTACGCCGCTTTCGAAGAAACCACCAAACGTGGCGGGAAACCTTATATGGAACCAACTACAATTACCGATGAACACGGTGAAGTACGAATGTCTGGAATTTACACCTACGGCGAAACCGTTCATATGTTTGTAGAAAGAAAAAATTATTCCGGAGATTTTATGCCGGGTTATCAAAAATGGGAAAGCGATTATAATCCATCGGAAGTTGGGTTACTGTATGTGGACCATTGCGTAGGAAATGTAGGATGGGATCGAATGATTCCTACAGTTGAATGGTACGAAAAAGTAATGGGATTTGTGAATATCTTAAGTTTTGATGACAAACAAATCAATACAGAATATTCTGCGCTAATGTCGAAAGTGATGAGTAATGGAAATGGTTACGCGAAATTCCCGATCAATGAACCTGCGGAAGGTAAAAAGAAATCTCAAGTTGAAGAATACCTCGATTTCTACGAAGGTGAAGGCGTACAACATATTGCGGTTGCCACCAAAGACATCATCAAAACCGTAACCGAATTGAAAGCACGAGGAATAGAATTTCTTCCGGCACCGCCAAACGCTTACTATGAAATGGTTCCCCAAAGAGTCGGACAAATCGACGAAGACCTGAAAAAATTGGAAGATTTGGGAATTTTGATCGACTGTGATGAAGAAGGTTATCTGCTACAAATCTTCACCAAACCAGTAGAAGATCGCCCTACTCTTTTCTACGAGATTATCGAAAGACACGGCGCACAAAGTTTTGGTGCAGGAAATTTCAAAGCGTTATTTGAAGCTTTAGAAAAAGAACAAGAACGTCGCGGAAATTTATAAAACTGTAATCAACATCGTTTAGTTCCCTTTAAAATCATTTAAAATCATCCATGAAAAAATTAATTTTCAGCATCGTCTTTTGTTTTTCCACACTTGGGTTGAATGCTCAGTATGGCACGATCAATGCGATTATCCAAAGATTGGAAGAAAAACGCGGAATCAACCAGAACCTTTCCGACGTAAACATCGATAACAGAAAATTTGTTCTGATAAAGGATTTTGAGGATCACACCGAACGAAGTTTCATCATCATTAAAGGAAATTTGGTGACTTATGTAGAGATGTTTGATGACAAAAAAACCGGAGAATCGTCTTCCAATGTTTTTTCCGGCGATATCGTTCGTCCAAAATCCAATTTGATTTCGATGCGGGCCGACAAACTCGAAGGCATCAAAATTCCATTGCCAGTGACGAAAACTTTACTCATGACGAAACAAAAGAAAATCCTTTACTTGATCGACATTAATACCAAAGAACGATGGATAGAGGAATCTGCCATCAATCAAAAATAAATTTAAACATAAAAAAGGTTCAAGATAAAAGCAAATTTTTACCCTTGAACCTTCTTTTTAAAAATACCAAACAAAATGAAGTCTTTTGTAAATTACGAACAAAACTCAGATTTTTCAATCCATAATATACCGTTCGGAGTTGCGGCTTTCAATAAAGAATATATAGCTTGTTGTACGCGAATTGGCGATATCGTGATTGATTTGGCAACGCTTTACGACTACGGTTTTTTTGATGAAATCGAAGGTCTTAATGAAAATGTTTTTGAGGCTTATACATTAAATGAATTCATCGAGCTTGGCAAACCGGTTACCAATGCTGTAAGACTTAAAATCCAAGAACTTCTCTCAGAAAATTCTCAAATGGCCAATGATGAAAGAACTTTAGAAGAATGTTTTTTCAGTTTAGATCAAGTGAAAATGATGATGCCACTGCATATTCCGAATTATACCGATTTCTACAGCAGCATCGAACATGCAACCAATGTAGGAAAAATGTTCCGCGATCCAGCAAATGCGCTCCTTCCGAACTGGAAACATCTTCCGGTAGGATATCACGGTCGCGCTTCATCTATCGTGGTTTCCGGAACCGAAATTATTCGTCCGAAAGGTCAAACAAAACCTGCGGATTCCGAAAAACCTATTTTCGGGCCATCAAAACAACTCGATTTCGAGCTGGAAATGGCTTTTGTGGTGAATAAACATACCGAAATGGGCGAAAGTATTTCCACTTCGGAAGCTGAAAATGCTATTTTCGGAATGGTGCTTTTCAACGATTGGTCGGCGCGAGATATTCAAAGTTGGGAATATGTTCCGCTTGGACCATTTTTAGGGAAAAATTTCGGAAGTTCTATTTCGCCTTGGTTAGTGACAATGGAAGCTTTAAACCCATTCAGAACTTCATCTCCAAAACAAGAACCTGAAGTTTTGGATTATTTAAAATTTACAGGAGAACAGAATTACGACATCAATCTTGAGGTTTATTTGCAACCTGAAAATGGTTCGGAAAACCTCATCTCGCAAAGCAATTACAAATTCATGTATTGGAATATGGTGCAGCAATTGGCCCATCATACGGTAAATGGTTGCAATGTGGAAGTGGGAGATCTATATGCATCCGGAACGATTTCGGGAGAGCATCCAAATTCCTTCGGTTCCATGCTTGAATTAACATGGAGAGGCCAAAATCCAATCCAATTAAATAATGGACAAGAAAGAAAATTTATTGAAGATAACGATACGATCATCATGCGTGGTTTTGCTGAAAAAGACGGAATTCGTGTAGGTTTTGGCGAAGTTTCAGGTAAAATATTGCCTGCGAAATAATTCTTTCAATTAAAATTCATCATGAAAACTATTTCACCAAAAGATTTAAACAATCTTCAATTGCAAACCCTTTTGCAGACGGCAATTGCACCACGACCGATCGCACTTGCATCTACTATTGACGCGGAAGGAAATGTGAATTTAAGCCCATTCAGTTTTTTTAATCTATTCAGTTCAAATCCACCGGTGGTGATTTTTTCTCCGGCGCGAAGAGTTCGGGACAATACGACCAAACATACTTTGGAAAACGTTTTGGAAGTTCCGGAAGTGGCGATTGGGATTGTGAATCATCCAATTGTACAGCAAATTTCGCTTGCTTCTACCGAATACGAAAAAGGCGTAAATGAGTTTGTAAAATCCGGTCTTACGATGAAAGATGCAGAATTAATTCGACCGAAACTAATTGAAGAATGCCCTGTAAATTTCGAATGTAAAGTATTAGAAATAAAACATTTAGGAACAGAAGGAGGAGCCGGAAATTTGGTAATTTGTGAAATCATTAAAATTCATCTTCACGAAAAATACTTGAATGATGAAGGGAGTTTAGACCAAATGAAACTCGATTTGGTGGCTAGATTAGGTGGAAATTGGTACGCCAGAAACAATGAAAGCAATTTATTTGAAGTTCCGAAACCGTTGGTAACCAAAGGAATTGGTTTTGATTTGTTGCCGAACGAAATCAAATACAGCAAAATTTTCACGGGAAACGATTTGGGAATGCTTGCCAACATTGAAAAATTGCCAGAAGGAAATTTTACCGATGATGAAAATTTACACCAAGAAGCCCAAAAATTACTTAGGGAAAACGAAATAGAAAAAGCTTGGGAAACCTTGATATTTTAAACAAAAAAAGAGTGAAAAAATTCACTCTTTTTTTATTACTCGTTTTCTTCTTTTATGCTTAAATCTTTGTTCAAATCCGGATTCAGTTTCAGATATTTCTTCTTCTGATTGTTTCGAAATTTGATGTTGAGCATTTCTACCACCAAACTAAACGCAAGACAAGAATAAATGATGTTTTTGCTCACATGTTGGTGAATTCCTTCCGCAACCAACATCACACCGATTACGACCAAGAAAGAAAGCGCCAACATCTGTAAACTCGGATATTTATTGATAATTGCAGAAATTGGTCCTGCAAAAGCCATCATAATTCCGATGGAAACAACTACCGCAATAATCATCAGTAAAACACTGTCAACCAATCCAATAGCAGTAAGAATAGAATCCAGTGAGAACACCATATCGATCAGGATAATCTGCAAAACCACCATCGTCATCAGCGTAGAAGCGCTGGATTTTGGTTTTGGAGCATCATCATGCCCCTGCATTTTTCCGTGAATTTCGAAAGTACTTTTTCCGATAAGGAAAATACCTCCGGCAAGAAGAATGATATCTTTCCAACTTAGAGAAAGTGGCAATTCCGATCCGGGTTCATTGAACCAAGGTAATGTGATAACAGCTTCTTTCAAACCGATAATCCAATTGATCATCAACAAAAGTCCGATTCGGAAAATCATCGCAAATGCCAAACCGAGATTTCTGGCAAATCTCTGTTTTTCTTTGGGTAATTTGTCGGAAATGATTGAAATAAAAATAATATTGTCTACTCCTAAAACAATTTCGAGGAAGGTAAGTGTAAGCAAACTGATCCAGATTTGAGGATCTGCAAAATTGGGTAAATCTATTACTGAAAGGAATTCCATTGATTATATAAATTTCAACAAAAATAGCAATTAAATAATATATTGAATGTTAATTTTTACGAGTTTTAATAAAAAAAAATCACCCAAAAAATTGAGTGATTTTTGTGATTACCAGATTTTAATTCTTTCTTCTGGAGCTTTATAGAGTTTATCGCCTGGTTTTACGTCAAATGCTTTGTAGAAAGCATCTTGGTTGACAAGCGGCCCGAAACTTCTGAAATATCCCGGCGAATGCGGATCGGTTTTCACTTGGTTAGTCATGTATTGATCGGTAGATTTAGTACGCCAAACGGTGGCCCAACTCATAAAAAATCTCTGATCTTGATTGAAACCACTAATCAAACCAGGATTTCCATGATCTTTCAAATACATTTGCAATGCAGTGTAAGCCACTGCTACTCCACCTAAATCACCGATATTTTCACCGCTGGTGAATTTTCCGTTCACGAAACTGCCTTTTACTGGCTCATATTGATCATATTGAGCTGCCAAAGCTCCCACTTTCGCATCGAAATTTTTTCTGTCAGCTTCCGTCCACCAATTGTTGAGATTTCCATCACCGTCAAATCGCGAACCAGAATCATCGAAACCATGTGAAATTTCGTGCCCGATTACTGCGCCAATTCCACCGAAATTTACCGCTGGATCAGCTTTGAAGTTGAAAAATGGCGGTTGCAAAATAGCTGCAGGGAAAACGATTTCGTTGTTGGAACCGCTGTAATAGGCGTTTACTGTTTGAGGCGACATTCCCCATTCCGTTTTATCAACAGGTTTTCCTACCTTGTCCAAGTTTTTTGCATATTGCCATTCGCTTACTTTCATCAGGTTCCCGTAGTATGTTCCGCCATCTTTTGGAGCGGTGAGCTGAAGTTTAGAATAATCTTTCCACTGATCAGGATAAGCAATTTTCACACTGAACTTCGCGAGTTTTTCCTGCGCTTTTGTTTTTGTAACATCCGACATCCAATCGAGGTTATCAATATGCTGTTTGAAAGCTTTTTTCAGGTAATCGATATAAGTTTCCATCTGCTCCTTTGCACCAGCTGGGAAATATTTTTCTACGTAAAGTTTACCAAAAGCTTCGCCCAAAGTGCCGTTTATTACACTTAAAGCTCTTTTATCCATAGAGCGTTGTTCTTTTTGTCCTTGAAGATATTTGGAGTAGAAATTGAAATTGATATCATCCAACTTTTTATCAAGATTGGTTGCGTTTCCGGCAATCATTCTAGCTTTCATGTATTCTTTAATTAAAGGCAGCGTGCGCGCATTCATCCAAGAATCCATGTTTTGATAATATTTCAATTCACTTACAATCACTTTATCGGTCTTCACTCCTGCTGCAGAAAGATATCCTTTCAGATCGATATTCTTCACCAGTCCAGGAAGTTCTGCTACTGTTTTCGGGTTATAGCGCAAATTTGCATCCCGGTTTTGCTCGTTTGTTAAAAGATCATTCGCAAGACGTTTTTCGAAAGCAACTACTCGTTGAGCGGTTTGATCAGCTTTTGTGTCGCCTAAAACAGTGAACAGTTGAGCCACATAATTTTTATATTCATTTAAAGTTTTCGTGTTGGCTTCATTTTCTTTTTGATAATAATCTCTTCCTAATCCCAAACTAGGTCCTCCAAAATAAACCGCATTCATCTTAGAGTTTTTCATATCAGAACCTACGCGCCAAGCATAAAAAGGGTTATCTCCCGTTTTGGTGGCATCAATTAAATATTTCTGCAATTCTGCAATCGTTTTGATTTGATCAATTTTAGCCAAATCTGCTTTGATAGGATTAATTCCATCGGCATTTCTTTTGTCCCAATCCATGAAAGTTCCGTAAAGTGCTTGGATTTTCTGACCTTCAGAACCTTGAGCAAAATTATCGGATAAAATTTTATTTAAAATTTCCAAAGAAGCAACATCCACATCTTCACGAAGTGCATTAAAACTTCCCCAACTCGATTTGTCTGACGGAATTTCTGCAGTTTTGATCCAATTGCCGTTCACATAATTAAAGAAATCGTCCTGTGGACGCACCGAAGTGTCCATATAAGAAAGATTAAGACCTTCTTCTTTTGCAGTTGCCGGTGTGGTTTGCGTTTCAGGAGCAGTTGTAGATTGTGCTGTATTCTTACTCGAACATGAACTGAGAAATACGATTCCTGAAAATGCAAGAATACTTATTGAAATTTTTTTCATTAGATAAAATTTAGAATTGATCCTTAAATAGTCGCTTCGCAAAGCGATTTGTTACCTCTTTGTCTAAAAATAAAAATATATTTTAAACCCTGCAAATAAAAAATCACCCTGAGAATTTCACAAGGTGATTTGTATACAATATTTTCGAATCTTTCTTTACCAGATTTTAATTCTTTCTTCCGGTTTTTTGTAATGTTTGTCGCCTTCTTTCACCTCAAATGCTTTGTAGAATGCGTCGGTATTCACCAAAGGTCCAAATGCGCGGTAAAGTCCCGGTGCATGCTCGTTGGTTTTAATTTGGTTGATTAATGCCGCTTCTTTTTGTAAAGTTCTCCACACGGTTGCCCAACTCATAAAGAAACGCTGATCTTGCGTGTAGCCGCTGATTAAACCAGGATTTCCGTGGTCTTTGAGGTACATTTGCAATGCATCGTACGAAATATTTACTCCTCCCAAATCTGCGATATTTTCACCATTGGTGAAGGTTCCATTCACATGCGTTCCCTTCACTGGTTCATAGCTGTCGTATTGTGCTGCGAGGGATTTTGTCGCTTTCTCGAAGTTGGCTTTATCTTCTGCAGTCCACCAATCAACAAGATTTCCTTCTGCATCGAATTGGGCTCCGGAATCATCAAAACCGTGAGTCATTTCGTGGCCAATTACGGCACCAATTCCACCAAAATTAATCGCTGCATCAGCTTCTGGATTAAAGAACGGAGGTTGCAAAATAGCCGCCGGGAAAACGATTTCGTTGTTTAGAGGGTTATAGTACGCGTTTACGGTTTGTGGTGACATTCCCCATTCTGTTCTATCAACCTGTTTTCCGATTTTATCCAAATCTTTTTGATATTGCCAAGCGGTATAATTCTGAAGATTTTTATACAGAGTTCCGCCGGTTTCAGCAGATTCAAACTGAAGTTTAGAATAGTCTTTCCACTTGTCCGGATAAGCCACTTTCACGGTGAAAGTATTGAGCTTTTTCATCGCTTTTTCTTTGGTTACCGGCGACATCCATGATAAATTGTTGATGTGTGTCGCGAAACTTTTCTTAAGATAACCAATCAGTTCCACCATTTGAGATTTCGCTTCAGCCGGGAAATATTTCTCAACATATAATTTTCCGAAAGCTTCACCCAAAACTCCGTTGATCAACTCGAAACCTCTTTTGTTTTGAGCTCTTTGCTCTTGCTGACCTCTCAAATATTTTCCGTAAAAATTGAATTTTTGCTCATCTAAATTTTTAGATAGATAAGATGCACTGCCGGAAAGCAAGTGAAATTTCATATAATCTTTAATTAAAGGAAGATTTTTTTGGTTAATGAACTGATCTAAATTTTTGTAATAATTTAATTCGCCAACAATTACTTTATCCGTTTTAACGCCAACTGCTGCAAGATATTTCGGAAGATTTACATTCTTCACCAAAGCTGAAAGTTCGGTCATTGTTTTCGGATTGTATTGCAAAGTAGCGTCACGAATTTGCTCATTGGTTAGGTAAGTTTTTGCAATACTTTTCTCGAACTTCACGATATTCTGTGCAGTTGCTGCTGAATTTTTGTATCCTAAAACATCCAACATTGAAGCGACATATTTGGTGTATTCTGCCATTGCCTCAGCGTTTTTAGGATTGTCTTTTTGGTAATAATCGCGCCCCATCCCCAAGCTGGCGTTTCCTAGATAAACCGCGTTCATTTTAGAATCTTTCAAATCTGCATCGATTTCCCAACCGTAGAACGGATTTTCTCCATTTTTAGTCGCTTCAATCAGATAATTCTGAAGATCCGAAACCGATTTTATTCCATCAATTTTCGCCAAATCTCCTTTAATCGGATTAATTCCGTCTGCATTTCGCTTATCCATATTCATATAAGTTCCATATAAATCCTGGATTTTTTTGCCTTCGCTTCCTTCTGCAAATTTCTCGCTAAGAAGTGAATTGAGGATCGTCATGGAATTATTGTCGGTATCTTCAGCCAGCTTGTTGAAGCTTCCCCAAGTGGATTTATCCGAAGGAATTACAGCTGTTTTCATCCAAGTTCCGTTCACGAAATTGTAGAAATCATCTTGCGGACGAACCGATTTGTCCATTGTGCTGAGATCCAAACCTTTTTCAGGATTTTCGTTCGCCGTTTCTGTTGGTGGAATTGGTGTAGCGGAATTTGTAGCTGCTCCATTTTTTGCGGTGCATGAATTTAATGCAATGATTCCTGCAAAAGCAAGCACGGTTATGTTGATTTTTTTCATTGATGAAATATGATTTATCGTTTAGTCTGAAAGAAATTTTAAATGTTACATTTTCTTAATAAAAAAACCATCCTTGAAAAAGAATGGTTTCTGGTTTTATTTGAAATTTATTTTTCCGCCAATCACGTTCTTTACTTTTCGATCGTCGGGATCTCCGTAAATATCAATAATTCCACCAGCGCGAGTGGTTGCTTTTACGGAATCTTTAACATATACTTCAGCAAAGCCACCTGCATTCGCAGTAACACTGGTGTTTTTCGAAACTGCATTTTTTCCGTAATATTTCCCTCCAGAATTCACTACAATATCCTGATTATCGGCTTTTCCAGAAATTTTCACCTCACCGCCAGAGTTTGTTTTCACATTCAATTTTTCTGCATCTACATTCATATCGATTTTCGAACCTTCATTTGAGGTTAGCGAAAGCATGCTGGTTTCCATTTCATCTGTTGAAGTAATCGATGAACCTTGGCTTGCCTGGATATCATTGATTTTTTGGTAATATACTTTAACTGAAATTGTTCCGCCTTGAAGGATTTTTGCTGGCGATAATTTTATTTTTAGTTCACCATTTTTGTTAATGGTTTCTACCTCCGCATCTTCTGTTTCGGTTTCCACTTTGTTTTCGTTGGATGGAATAAGCGTGATGTTAAGCTTATTGTAAACCTTCAGCGAATTGAATGAACCTACATTTCTAACGGATTGTGCAAATGATAACTGAAATGCCAGAATCAAAAAACTTCCTAATACTTTCTTCATAATGATATTGATTTTTTCTTTTATGTAAACGTTTTCTCTATTATTTTATTTCTTTTCAATCTTTATAATAATCACCTAATTTCTTTCACCAAAATCTCCACTAAATCCTGCAAAACTCGTTGAGAAACAAAATTTGCAAAATCATTTCGCTCTAAATGAGGAAGAAAAAGCCGATTGGTTTTCTCAAAATCCCTCACTCGAATAGAATAGAAAACAACCCCAATTTCATTATTAAATTCATCAGAGTTTGGTCCTGAAACCCCTGTCGTAGAAACCGAAATATCGGTTCCGAACAATTTTTGGCAACCCAAAGTCATTTCCTGAGCGACTTCTTGGGAAACCACCGTTTTTTCCGAAATCGTTTCCGCAGAAACACCTAGAATTTTTATTTTTTGATGATAATTGTAAGGCACAATTCCTCCCTGAAAATACTTCGAACTTCCTGAAACCGAAGTAATCAATCGCGCGATTTCGCCTCCCGTACAGCTTTCGGCAGTAGATATGGTGAGATTTTTTTTCGTTAATATTTCTTTTAAAATTTCCTGAATTTCATTTCCGTTCCATGAAATTACTTTTTCTTCAATGAATGGTCGAAGTTTTTCAACCTCTTTATCTAATTGATTTTCAATAATTTGAAAATCATCTCCAACACCTGTTAATCTCAATTTCACCCGATTTCCGATGGGCAAATAGGACAAAGAAATATTTTCCGGAAGCGCCAATTCCCAATTTTCAATTCTCATCGAAAGCAAACTCTCCGGAAAATCAACCACCGAAATAATGCGTGAAACGATGTATTGCAACGCAAAATGCTCTTTTAAATAAGGAATAATTTTGTTCTGAATCAGCGGTTTCACTTCATAAGGAACTCCGGGAAGGCAAATTGCAATTTTACCATCTTTGCATATCATTTGGCAAGGTGCGGTTCCATTTTCGTTTTGAAAAATCTGTGCTTTCGAAAGTACTACTGCTTGATTTTGATTAATTTCCAACAAATGTTCGCGTTTTCTTTTAATCATTAATTTTCGAAGATGCTCGAAAGTTTCTTCATCCAGCTTCAATTCATCTTCAAAAAATTCCGCAAAAGCAATTTTCGTTTTATCATCTTTGGTCGGACCCAAACCACCGGTTGTTATCACGAGAGTCCCAATTTCAAAAGCTGATTTCAAAGCTGTTTTAATGGTTTCAACATCATCTGAAATCGTGAAAATCTGTTGAACTGCAATTCCAATATTTTTAAGTTGAGCTGCGATATAATTGGAGTTTGTATCTACGGTATTTCCGGACAAAATTTCGTCGCCAATGGTGATTAGAACTGCTTTCATATAAAGGTTTGAGATGTAAATTTACTAAAATTGAAAGGAACACTACCTCGTCAACCAATATTTAATTTCTCTTTTGTATTTTATCTTCCAAATTTAAAAAACTCGGTGAGCGGATGTTTTTTATTTTTCATAAATGCAGACACCATCGCCATTCCCGTTACCGAAAAAGTGATTCCGTTGCCCCCAAAACCTAGTACAAAATAGGAATTCTTGAATTTCCGGTGTTCCCCGATATAAGGAAGTCCGTCTTTGGTTTCACCGAAAGTTCCTGCCCAAGTAAAATCGGTGTAAAATTGATGTTCCGGAAGTAATTTTTTCAAGGTTTTCAGAATTTCTTTTTCTTTTTTTACAATCATTCTATCGCGTTTTTCGGGATCCTGAAAATCTTCATCTCCTCCACCGATCAGTAATCTCCCATCGTCGGTTGTTCTCATATAAAGATAGGGCTCATCGGTATTCCAGAAGAGTGTTTTGTTTAAATTTTTGATGTTTTCCTTATCAATTTCCGAAACTGCTGCGAAAGTGCTTTTCAATTGGACAAAATTTTCTTTTATTAAATTTTTACTTTCATAACCGTTGCAATAAACAATCTTTTTAGTTTTAATTTTCACTTCATTACTGGTCATCACTTCATTAAATCCCTCATGATATTTCACGGATTTCAATTCGGTTCTATCGTAAATTTTGAGTCCTTTTTTAAGGTTAAAAGCCAAAAGTTCGTGCGCTAAAATGAATGCATCGATACTCGCACCTTTAACTGATAAAATGCCGCCAAAAGTATTCTTCAGTCCATATTTTTTTTGGATTTCATCAGAATCAATCCATTTTACATTAAAACCGGCAGAATTTCTCGCGTCGAATTCCTTTTTCAACCATGAAATATCTTTCTTTTTAGAAGCGAAATACAGCGATTTTTTTCTTTGAAAACCCGCTTTAGATTTTATTTTTTTCGAAAGTTTTTCTAAAATATCAATCGATTCCGAACAAGCTCGATAACTTTTCACAGCGCCATCTTTTCCAATCATTTCCGATAATTCGTAAAGCGGAATATCGATTTCATATTGCAACATCGAAGTGGTTGCAGAAGTGCTTCCGTTTGCAATTTCACGTTTATCGATGAGGATTGTTTTGTAACCGTCTGCAATCATTTGGTGCGCCATCAAACTTCCGGTAATTCCGCCTCCGACGATTAACACATCACAATTTTCGTCAGACTTCAAAGAAGGAAAAGAATTTAAAATTCCGTTTTTCACCAACCAAAAAGGTTCATTCGATTTCAGATCCATAGATTTAATTTTTGTCAGACCTATCAAAATCTGAGCCTTAATTTTTTAAATATTAATTAAAAAAAATGAATTTTCCTTTTATTATAGATTTAAGAAAAAATTAACACTGAAACAGGCTTTCTACTGCTTCATTGGTTTAAAATTTGTTATGTAAAGAACACCGCATCGACCATTCCCTTGCTCGATGCATTTCATTTTAAATATCATTCAATAACATTAAAAAAAATATTATTATGAAACCAGACTTAGGAATTACAGACAAAAATTTGACTTCAGTAAATGACCTTCTAAACCATGTATTGGCTGATGGAAACGTACTTTACATCAAGTTGAGAAAATTCCATTGGAATCTTTCAGGAGATAATTTCATGGAACTGCACAAATTATTCGAAGAACAGTACGATGCTGTTGCGGAAGCGATTGACGAAGTTGCGGAAAGAATCAGCACTTTGGGCGGAGTTGCAGTAGGAACAACTTCTGAGTTTGCAGAATTATCACTATTGATTGAAAATCCAGGAAAAATCCCAACCAACCAGGAAATGATTAAGGAATTGGTAGCTGATCACGAAACTATTGTAAAAGCTTTGCGTAAACATGTTGACGATACGGAGGCAAAATATAAAGATAAAGGTACTTCCGATTTCTTGACCGGCCTTATGCAACAACACGAAAAAATGGCTTGGAAACTGAGAAAATATTTCAAAGGATCGTAGAAAGTTTTTGATATTTAAATAAAATCTCCGGCGCAACTTCGTTGCGCCGGAGATTTTCCTAATGAAAAATTTACTTCAAAATTCCCGCTAGAAAAGTTTTCATTTCCTGCCATGATTTCTCATCCGCTTCTTTATTGTAGGCAATCGGAAGATTAAATTTCTTTCCTATTGCAGTTGCATCCGGATTGGTAAAGGCATGCAGCGCATTCGGATAATTTACGAATTTATAATCGATTTTTGCACTGTCCATTTCTTTCTTGAAGGCTGCGATTTCTTCTTTCGGAACAAAGTTATCCGCAGCACCGTTCAGGACGAGATACTTTACTTTATTATTTTTAGCGCGGATGCCTGTTTTCAGATTTCCGTGGAAGCTTACCACACCTTTGAAATCGCTTGAAAGCCGGCCCATATTCAATGCCTGAGCTCCACCGAAACAATAACCGACGATGGCCATTTTACTGTAATCAGATTTCTCCGCGAGGATTACCTGATGCTTTGCCGCATCGAACATTCTACGGGCATCAACCGGAATATTATAGAAATGCGAGGCAAGCTTTTGTGCTTCTTCAGGAGTTTCAACCACTTTCTGGTCACCATAATAATCGACACCCACTGCGTAATAACCCAATCCAGCAAGCTGTTTCACACGGCTTTTTACATAATCATTTAGTCCCCACCATTCCGGCAGTACGAAAACTACAGGCAATTTTCCTTCAATATCAGGATTGTAAGCTGCAAAAGAGCGGTGAGTAACACCGTTGATCTCGGTTTTCAGTTCTTCAGTTTTAATATTACCGCTTACATTTTCTGCGGTTGTTGTATTTTCTTTTTCAGAAGCAGTTTTCTCTTTACAGGAAGCGGCGGAAAACAAGATCGAAAGCGAAACGGTGAGTAATAAAAGTTTCATAACTCGTAGTGCATTATTAAATTAAAGATACTTTAATTTTGTTCATTTTTCTATTAAAAACAAAAACATTTACAAATTGAATAAAAGTTAGAGCCGTAATTTTACTTAAGATTCTGGTTTTAAAA